>CAJYDM010000017.1 GCA_913757435.1 Syntrophomonas sp. DTU019 | reverse complement strand
CCATAGCCACTGTAGCCATCGGTTTGCAGATAGCCCGTAAATCCAGACAAGAAACTGTTCGGATGTTTGCTGGCTCTAGTTGTCTGGTAATCATACAGAACAATAGCTGGCCCATCCCTTCCAGTTCGGTAGAGCCACATGTAGGACTTTGATTCGGCTAAACGGCCCGGTTCTTTCAATACTTGCAGGGTTGTCTCGTCAGCATGCAGGATATCCCGCTGAAGCAGCTGCTCATGCATTCGGTCATAGATTATCTTAAGCCAGGGATCGGCGGCATTTAGCAGCCAATTTGCCATGGTCTGGCGTGACAGATCAATACCCAGACGCGAAAACTGCTGTTCCTGACGGTACAAAGGCAGACTGCTGGTGTACTTTTGATCCATTATGTAAGCCAATATGGAGGGGGAAGCCAGGCTGCCCGGTAATATTGGCTTGGGCATTTCAGCCTTGATTATCGGTGTCGTAATGTTATCTGTTTCGCACTGACGGCAAGCATATATGTATTGGACATGTTTGACGACTGAAACCTGGGCCGGTATGATCTTAAGTTCCTGCCTGACCTGAGTGCTCATCTCATGCAGGGCACCCTTACAGCATGGACAGACTTGCTCGTGTTCTTCAAGACGGTATTCGATAACTTCAACCGGCAGGTCCTTAAGCTTGTCTTCTCTCTGACCGGCCTGCTTTTTCTTGCGCTGATATGTGATCGTTTCCACGGTCGGCTCTTCAAGCTCGGGGTTCGCACTATCTTCAGCTTCATTAAACAGGCTGATCTG
>CAJYDM010000016.1 GCA_913757435.1 Syntrophomonas sp. DTU019 | reverse complement strand
TGCTTGGCTACATAGGTCTCTATGTGGTTTTTCTCGCATTCGATTAGATCATTGGTTGAGTAGTATCCTTTATCGGCCAATACTTTAATTTGGTCTACTTCCAATACTTCTTTGGCCTGCTTAGCCATATTGCTTAGCTGCCCTTGGTCAGCTGGATTGTTTATGACTTCACTGTCTACCACTAGCTTATGCTTTTGGTCTACCGCCGTTTGTACATTGTAGCTGACTTCTACTCCGTTATTATTAACAGCCATTAGCCGAGCATCTGGATCAGTGGTCGATACTTCTGTAGCCCCGGTTTGCTCCATATGCTGTTTCATGGCGGTATATTTACCTTTACGGCTTTCTAGTTCTTCTATGCGCCTCTGGATCTCTTCAGCACTGGGGATATGGATATCGGCTTCGTCCTGGTCGTTGCTATCTAATTCATTAAAGTAGCCGTTAATTTTTTCGTCAATATATTTTAAGTGTCTTTGTAACTTCTTTTGGTTGTAATTATTGCGCTTGGAATTGCTGGCTCGGAACTTGGAACCATCGATAGCTATGACCTCTTTGCCATACAAGTCCCAGTCTTTGCATAACAGGGTGAACTGTTTGAAGACTCCTTTTAGGGCTTTGGGGTTATCTTTCCTAAAATCAGCTATTGTCTTAAAGTCGGGTTTTAGCTTCCGTAATAACCATAACAACTCAAGATTCCGACCGGCTTCGGTCTCTAGCCTCCGAGATGATCTAACCCGATTTAGATAACCATACAAGTAGAGCTTTAACAAGTCCCTAGGATCATATGGAGGTCTACCAGTATTTTTCGGCTCCGCTTTTTGGAACCCGAGGTCCTTCATGTACAACGAATTAACGAATGCTTCAATTACCCTAACTGGATTATCAGTTGATATATAGTCATCGACCGCTTCAGGAAAAAGGGTGATCTGCATGCGGTCTTCGCCCTTAATGTAGGCCATTATTCCACCTCGCTATCACCCTATCATTCGACTTTTATATGTTTTTTTCCTTTTTCTGCGGACTAGTTTTCACACAGTCTG
>CAJYDM010000015.1 GCA_913757435.1 Syntrophomonas sp. DTU019 | reverse complement strand
CTTCGTAAATTTCCGCACCATCCTGTGGTACGCTTCCACTGCATTTGTCGTATAAATCAAATGCCGGATCTGTTCAGGATAATTGAAAAACGTGGTGAGTTCTGCCCAATTAGCATCCCAGGACCGCAAAATGGAGGGATACTTCCTATCCCATTTTTCCCGGAATTCTTCCTTGGCATACTCTGCGTCGTCTAAATTTACTGCACCGTAGATTTTTTTAAGGTCAGCGCAAATTGCTTTTCGATCCTTATACTGCACAAATTTAGTGGAATTGCGAATCTGATGGACTATGCAAAGCTGTTGCTTTGTCCTTGGGAAAACCGCATTTATGGCTTCGCCAAGTCCTCTCAGGTTATCATGACAGGCGATAAAAATGTCTTGCACGCCGCGCTTTTTCAGGTCGGAACAGATGGATGCGTAAAAGCTTGCGCTTTCATTCTCGCTGATCCAGATGCCCAGGATGTCTTTTTGGCCGCTCATATCAATGCCTAGCACTGAGTAGACGCATTTGTTGATGATCTGACTGTCCTTGCGGCTTTTGAATACGATCCCGTCAAAGTAGATGATCGGGTAAATCGACTCCAGCGGCCGATTCTGCCACTCGTTCACTTCCGGGAGGATTTTATCTGTTATCTTAGAAATCAAAGCCTGCGATATTTCTGCCCCGTAAATCTCCCGTAGATTATCTTCAATGTCGCGCTGGCTCATTCCTTTTGAATACATCGCCATGATTTTATGTTCGATTTCATCCGTCCGTGTCTGCCTCTTTTCGAGGATTTTAGGCTCAAATTCTCCGTTGCGGTCACGGGGCACGGCAATTTCACTCTCGCCGTAATCGCTGATGATGGTCTTTCGGTTATACCCATTGCGGGAATTACCAGTGTTGTTTCCTTCGGTGCTGTGCTTTTCGTATCCCAAATGATTTTCCATTTCGGCTTCCAGCATCTGCTCAATTGTTCCCGCAAAAAGGCGTTTTAGCTTCGACTGAATGTCACCCGTGCTTTGGCAGTCCTGCATTAATAGGCTCACTAATTCCATTTCCTTGTCCGTAAGAATGTTTTTTGACTGTCTCATTTTAATAACCTCCATTTTGTTTTATATGGAGATTATTGCCATTTACAC
>CAJYDM010000014.1 GCA_913757435.1 Syntrophomonas sp. DTU019 | reverse complement strand
GCGTTGATCCAGAATCCCTTCACGCCAGAATCTTTTAACCCGATCAACCCGGCGATCAACATCTCCTCCCTGTTCAATCAATATAGGCCGATAGCCATGGTAAGCCAGGAGCCGGGCAGCAAACAAGCCTGCCGGACCGCCGCCCACGATAATTGGGGGAGTGCGCAGAGAGGCTTCACCCGGGACAGGAACCCATGGCACCAATTCCTCCAGTGGAGCAACCTGAGGATTATTTTCAATCACCACATCTTCAGGCAGTTCCACCCCCAGGGTGACATTGAAGTGCACCTCCTGGCGGCGGGCGTCCACAGCCTCGCGGAGCACCCAGACCCGACCCAGGTGATGGGCCAATAATTTCAAAACCCTGGCTGCGGCAACCCTAAGATCGCTTTCCTGATAATCCAGGGGCACTTTGACATTTTTTATTCTGATCCTCATGACTGTTCCTCAGTGCTGCTTCTTACGGTGACATTCACTATAACCCGGGCAGGAAACACAGTGATCCCCTGCGGAACCGTAAGCTCTATTTCCTGTTGGAAAGATTGGCTCTTTTCAGTCAGATCTACCATCTCCGTTGGGATAAAAGCCAGGTTATCGACTACGCTGCTTTTTCCCATAACCTTTACTGCAGCCGGTTGAGCTGACAGCTCGATCACCTCAAAACCGGGTGCTATGATACCCCCGGTGACCACCGTAACCGGCAGCTCTTTGGCGGTCTGTCGGGGGGCCACCACCGCGTGTATGCTGGCCTGGCGCGGCATAAGCTCGAAACTGCCACCTACCGACTTGCCATTAACATCCCGGGCTGACAGATTCACCATTTGGGAGGTTATATCCGCAGTCTGGCTTAAATCTATCTCTGCTACCACATGATCGATATTTCTGATAACGGCTTCCTCCCCCCTGACCAGGCATTTGTCAGGATTGACCATGATATCTAACAATTCATAGTCTGAAGGAGGGTTGCGGGTAACACGATGAGTTATGTTGAAAACACGTTCCTGCTGGCCGGCCAGAAGAACCTGCACCGTTCGTGGCTGAGGTCTGGTCAGAATGGCTCCGGTCCCCGGTTCCACCTGCACCGCAACATCATAGACCCCGGCTTCATAGCCATTGAGATCGACATAGGCCTTCACTGCGGCATTCTTTTCAATTATCCCCCACAGCTTGATGGTAACCTGCTCCGGCCCTTTAGCGTTCAAACCGGCAGGTACATTGCGATACTCCAGGGGCACCACGGCCTGGTTCTGGCCGGTAGAGGCGCTGCCCTGATTTACCACGTAAGCCCACAGCAGTATGGACATAATTACGGAGATTATTTT
>CAJYDM010000013.1 GCA_913757435.1 Syntrophomonas sp. DTU019 | reverse complement strand
AGTGTCTTTATCTTCGGGACCAGAATCAGATTCACTGCCTGAATCACTAAGAGTATCTTCGCTTGGTTCGTCTGATTCTTTTGAATCTTCTGGAAAAGGCTTTTCGTCGGATTCTTTTGAATCTTTGCTTGGTTCTTCTGGTGATTCGTCTAGTTCTTTACTCGGTTCTTCTGAAGAAGATTCATCGGCCAGGAGTTTATCCGAAGATGTTTTACTAGAACAAGTCTCAGTTTCGTCTGTTGTATGACTTCTCGATGATTTACCGCCACTTTCCCCGATTTTATCGAGTTCTCCGACCGTATCTTCAGATTCTTTGCCGGATTCTCCCACCGGTTTATCGGGTTTCTTGTCGGATTTTCTTTTTGATATGATTGTCAAAGCTTTTTCGGCGCGGGATTTGGTTTTTACTGATGGGGTTGATTTCTCTGGGTTGAGTGTGCCTTTATCTCCTTCTACCGGTTCTGGCGGCATTGACTCCAGAAGCTCTTTGATTTCAGGAATCGTTAGGATTTCCTCTACCACATCAAGAACTTCCTCGGTTGAGGCTGCCGCCTTGCCGATATCGACATAGGGCGCGGCCAGTTTGATCAATCTGGTGATCTTGGGGTCTACCTTGGGGATTTGGCCCACTACTGAGTAAGCGACCAATCCTCCCAAGAATGCCTGGCTTCCAGTCCCGTAGTCTTTACGGTGATTAAAGATGTAGTTATTGTTGAATTTCAACCACCTTCCAGCTCCGGGAAGGACTTCTGATATGGCAGCTTCGATTCTGCCGTCTTCTATGATGTTTGTTAAATGCTGAAAGATGGGTCCTTTCTTGCAAGCTTTTTTCCAGGCTGTAAGGGATGTGTAGCGAATGTGCGAGCCTTCGTGTGCTGTGCAAGCCTTATAAAAAAGATAAAGTTCAGCGAGGCTGGCCTTCACTCCCGGAATAATACTGTCCCGAGGATTTAAGGTCACGGTGTTTTTGATATCAGTGGCGATTCTATCGCCAAAGATAATGTATGCTTTCCTGTTCCCGGAAAGCGCGCGGAGAATGTTCTCCATGCGCGTCCTGAGAATCTCAAAAAAGTGGCGGTCTAGCTTCATGACTACCTCCTATAATCTCATTTCAATCAAATCCTTAACCTGGGTGCGCTCAGATGCGCTCTCTAAAGATTCAGTCAAACATGAGATGATGATTTCTTTTTGAGAGGCAATCCCCATAGAGATTTCCTCCGCTGCTCTAAGAAGTGATCTTAAAGATATACAGTTCTCGGACAGGGTGGCTCCTGTGGGGCTGTATACTGATTCGTATAATGCCTCGTATATATCAGCCAGTTTTCTCGCGGTATCTTCGGCAACTCTTTCTTGCAGCAATTCCATAAGGGTTTCGCGGGAAACACCTTGTACCTGGATGCCACGGAAACGGTCCCTGAAGGCGTTGTTTAAAGGTCTGGTTCCCATGTAGCCTACGTTCATAGCTGCAACCAGTCTAAAGTCTGGGTGGGCTTTTACTTCGCCCAGACCTGATACAGTGATGGTGCGCTGCCAATCTAATAAGGTGTGGAGAATGGAAGTTACTTCGGGAATTAAGACATTGATTTCATCTATGAGTATCAATTCACCGTTAGTAATGGCTTCTAATAGGACACCCGGTTCGTGGGCTACCCTCATGGTGGCGTTTCCGCCAGAGAGTTGCCTTAGTTCTTCGACAGTCAGGGGTTCGCCAACTTTGGCGCAGTTTACCCCGATCTTGGCGATAAGTTTTGCGGGGGCGGTTTCTTCTGGAATCAATGTCTTGCAGCCTAACAAATAATCTGCATTAATATCTATACCGCCGGAGATTCTGCAAATAGGGAGATGTAGAATCTCAGCTAAGGCTTCTACCAGAGTGGATTTTCCCGAGCCTTTGGGTCCCATCAAGAGGGGCGGCGACCAAGTATCGTACAACAAGGCTGATACTGCATAGGTGACTTCCGCGTTTTGAGGGATGTAGTTTACGTTTTGGGGAATGCGGAGCTTTTGTTCACCAGTAAGTCTTTGTTCCTGCCGTTCCCGAAATGCGATGACTTTATCTAAAAGTGTTTTCGGCAACCGGAAGCGGCGCAACGATTTATGTTTTTCGGGGATATCTATTTCTGTCGGGATTGGGTCGGGGCCTTCGATTGAAAGCTCTACGGTTTGAAACTTACCAGGACGGGGCATGAATTCCTGAGTGAGGTCTTTAGTGGCCCAGAACTGGTCTGGTTCCCCAATAAGGTCGATTTGGCAGGGGCCACTATTATAAAGGATGTCTGATATTGCCAAGTGCCAACAGGCGTTGGCGTAATTGCTTTT
>CAJYDM010000012.1 GCA_913757435.1 Syntrophomonas sp. DTU019 | reverse complement strand
GTTGCTGAGTATTCCGACGGTTTTGAGCCAGTGAATCCGATACGTAGAGCCACATAATCCGAAGTTGAGAGCCATTGGTTTTCAAAAAGAAATCCGCAATAGAGAGCCACTATCGTAAGTATTACAATGAAATTGCGGTAACGCCGTAATACTTACGAAGGGAGGACATATTTATGTCCAAGGAAAAACAAATTTTGCAGCTTCGCACAAAGGGCTATAGCCAGCGAAGAATTGCAGATACCTTGAGGGTATCCAGAAACACAGTAGCAAAGGTGTTTAAGGCATTTGAGAAACATCCGGTTTCCGAGGATTCCTTGAATACCTTAAACGATCAGGAACTTCATCAGCAGTTGTTCCCAGAGGAATCACAAGTGCCGGTTCTTGTTAATCCTGATTACGATTATGTCCATAAGGAACTTCTGAAAAGCGGTGTAACATTAAAGCTTCTATGGGAAGAATATGTGGATACCTGCCGCCGTTCAGAAAAGCCTCCGTACATGTATTCCCAATTCTGCAAACTTTACCAGGAATACGTGAACAAGCACAGTCTTACCCTGCATATCAAACATAAACCTGGAGATAAACTGATGGTGGATTGGGTAGGTACACCCTTGCCTCTTTACGACAAGTTGACCGGGAAAAGCTCTAAGGTTTATCTGTTTGCCGCCACACTGCCATTCAGCATGTACTGTTTTGCAAAAGCCTGTCTTACCATGAAAGAGGAAGACTGGATCAATGTGCATATTAGCATGTATGAGTATTTCGGAGCATCCACCAGATTGCTTATCCCAGATAATCTCAAGACGGGGATACTCAGCAACAAAAAATATGAAGATCCCATCGTTAATCGTGCTTATCAGGAATTAGCAGATCATTATCAGACAGCCATTCTTCCTGCCAGAGTACTCAAACCTAAGGACAAAGCTGCTGTGGAAGGGACTGCGGGACAAGTTACATCCCACATAATTGCCAAACTGCGTAACCGTCAGTTCTTTAATATCAATGAGATGAATGCAGCAATTAGGAAAGAACTGGATCGTTTCAATCACAATGAATTCCAGAAAAGAGAGGGTAGCCGGTATTCTGTATTCATGGAAGAAGAGCTTCCATTCATGCCACCATTGCCCCAATACCCGTATGAGTTTGCACAATGGAAAACTGCTACCGTTCAGCTGAATTACCACATAGCGGTAGATTACCAGAACTACTCGATTCCCTATGAGTACGTCAAGAAAAAAGTGGATGTAAGATACACCAAAAACGTGATTGAAGTCTTCTACAAAGGTTCCCGTATTTGCAGCCACAAGCGAATTTATGGAATGCGTGGGCAGTATTCCACGGTCATTGATCATATGCCCGCAAATCATCAGCTATATAGTGAGTGGGACTCTGCACGTTTCCTGAAATGGGCTACAGGCATTGGGGATTCTACAAAAGATGTTGTGCAGAAACTGTTTGATTCATACCGGGTAGAGGAACAGGCCTATAAGGGCTGCCTGTCCCTGTTGAAACTGGCAGATAAATACTCGCCTGAACGCCTGGAAAACGCATGTAGAATAGCACTTATCCGGATTCCCAGCCCCCGGTATAAAAATATTAGACTGATATTGGAATCCGGTCAAGACAAAAAGGATAAAGGTGCTTCCCAATCACATTTTTCATCATCAGCATCTAACAAGTATGCCTACGTAAGAGGGGCTGGCTATTACGGAGGTGGAAGCCGTGAAGAATGAGACATTAAGAAAGCTGAAGAACATGCGTCTTCCTGCATTTGCTGAAGCTTACCAAAAGCAGGTTGAGAATGAGATAGAGTATCAGTCATTGTCTTTCCACGAAAGGTTAGCGCTATTAGCAGATGCTGAATATGATTCCAGACATAACAACAACATCCGGCGTCTGATTAAGAATGCCAAATTTGTGAACTCATCCGCTTTTCTTGGAAATATTGAGTATCTTCCAGACCGGCATCTGAACCGTGATCTGTTGGAAAGTCTGGCCGATAATGAATTTATCCGTCAGAGTCTCAATGTCATCCTCATAGGGGCTACTGGATCTGGCAAAACCTTTATTTCCAATGCCCTTGGGGTCAATGCCTGTCAGTCAGGTTATAAAACGAGATACATCCGCCTACCTGAACTGTTCAGCGAATTTGAAGCAGCAAGGGTCCAGGGGAAGTATCAACAGCTCATGAAGCAGTATCAAAAATACTCCCTGATGATTCTGGACGAGTTCCTGCTGATTCCCACCTCTGATTCTGAACAGAGAGATTTGCTCGAACTGATGGAATCCCGTTGCGGTCAATCATCTACTATCATCTGTTCTCAGTTTGTCCCTGAAGGTTGGCATGAAAGACTGGGAGGAGGTGCCTTGGCCGATTCCATACTGGATAGAATCATCCCATCAGCATATACCATGATAATTGATGGAGATGTTTCCATGCGTCAGAGAAAACGACGAATACCAGAATAATATGAACATACTTCTGGAGCCATCCTAAGGGGTGGCTCCCACCATCAACACAGTGGCTCTATGTAAAAGATTGAGTGGCTCTTTTTTAGGAGATTAGGTGGCTCTGGAAACTCGTAATATTCA
>CAJYDM010000011.1 GCA_913757435.1 Syntrophomonas sp. DTU019 | reverse complement strand
TCTACTCTGCTAGCACCGTTACGACCAAGTATAGCTTCGTAATCATCCGCAGTGGGGTTAAAATGCTGCGGCACCGGGGTGATGCCGGAACCGTCACGTTTTAATGTTTTGTCGTCGAATGCCATTTACTCACCAATCCTTTCTAATATATTTACCAATAAATACCCGCCATTCGGGAATGTCTCTATGGTCCCGTCCTGGTACGTCACTCTAAACTCAATCCGGTAAAGCCCAGTTACTTGCGTTTCTTTAGGTTGCCAAATCAGCCAGACTTCACCGGTGCTTGCATCTGCGACATAAGCTGATCTAAAGAATTTTATAACTGGTTTTGAATAGTGCTGTATTGCCACCTGGACACTAGCACCTGTGAGGTTTGCCGGATTCCCGGCTGAGTCTTTGAGCCTCACCTTCATGGCCGGCTGAGTATCATCTTGTTTTATGTTTATCGTTGTCAAACCTCCACCTCCTCGTATATACAAACGGGGAAATTGGGGGCAAGAAAATACCAAGTGAGCACTACCCTGAAAAGACCACCGCCGGGTAGGTCTATCGTGTTTTGACCTGTCAATATCTCTACGCTATTCAATCCCAATCCCCCCTTGCTACTGGCATTGGTCCTAAGAACACCCAGTCGCCGCCATTATCCAGTTGCACAAAGCCGCATATCGCGTCTGGATCACCGCAGACATACGGCAGGTTACGGGGAGTGTCGGTCACTGTATCCGTTACCCCTGCGGTCTCCGTCTGTCGGTCGAACTTGCTGAGGATTGCCGTTTCGGCCAGCTGCTTCTTCTGCTGCGCGCTGACCAGAGCCTTTAGGAAATCTGCTATGCCCAGCAAGCGGCCACCGTATTCAACACGGTATGTCCATATGCTAGGGTTAGACCAGTATGGGGATATGGTTACCCGGTGGACGAGATATTCTCCGACCACTCCCCGATCAGGCAGGTTGATTGGTACGATCTGCCCTGGCGCCCAACCGGGTACCTCTGTCTCAAAACTGCCGCTCACGCGAGGGTTGGCATGCTCTTTTAGATCGGCCATACCTGCAGCCTCAGCCACCTGGATAGTAGTCAGGCTGTCATCGTCAATGACGTGCTCATAGATACCGTCACCGCCCTGGACGGCCGCAATAGCTGCCTGGCTAGCATAGTCCTCGACCATGGTTATTACAGCTATATCCTGCCTAGCAGTCAGACTGATTGTAGTTCCTTCGACCGGGGTGGATGTCTGGGCAGAGCACCTGATGTACTTCTCGGAAAAGCTCATCATATAGTCATAGTCTGCCTCATCGTGCAGGTTCTCCACTCCCACGGTCATGGGGGCTTCACCCACGGCCAAAGACACTTCATGCGGCCCCCAGGGAAGAGTCCAGATCCGCGCTACACCATCAGCTTTCCATTCCACTACTTGTGGATCTGACAGCATCGTCCCGCCTCTGACATAGACACGGTTACGTAGGCCCTGTGTGTCAATACTGTGTTTGCCAAATCTGAATTTCCCTCCGGGCCGCAAAACCATCGGTGCAGGGCTGGCCAATTCCTCGGCGCTGAAAAAGTGCAGGTCTTTGTAATAATCGGGCTGCCAATGCCATCCAATGTAATCGCATAGCCATTTAAAACAATCAGAAGGTCTTTTATATTCGAACTCTGCGCCTGTACTTTCTACGACCGGCGCACCAGACCGGACGCCGTTGGTCGTAAAACCGGGGCAATACTTGGCCACGATGTCAAGGAAGATGTCTGAGGCCGACATATTTTCATAGCTTTCCACCACCAAGCGGCGGTCTAACAGAGCGGTATAGTCGTCGCAGTCCACTGCCCACAGTTTCAGATCTTTGTCCACCAGTTCAACTTTAACGATAATGCCAGCAAACATGCGACCTATATCATCATCCTCGATAATTACCTCGTCACCCTCGGAAGGTTGCGTCCCGGCCACATGAAAAGAGCATGTGTCGATCTGATATGTCAATGCCTGCTCTATATCTAATTGATCGTTTGCCGGGGGCCATCGGTCGACCCCAGCTACATATAGGTGTCTGCCCACTAGAACCTCACTCCTCGCCGATGTAGCTCGCGCAGCAGGTTTTCTGCCTGTTCGCGACTACTGCCACCGGATACATGGATATGAAAGACATTGCCGCCGTAGTTGTTGCTGGTGCTATTGGACATTGACGGACCAACAGCCGCGGGGGTCAAGGCTGCCATACCAGCCACAGCGTTCTCCAGCTTCGGCAGGCTTGCTCTAATGCCGTCAGCAAAAGTATTAACCAATGCCGGTCCCCATTCCATAATTTTGCTCAGCGGGCCTCGCTTGGCGGGAGAATGAGGCATATAGGAATCAACGATGCTGGCCAGTTCAAACAACGTCCGTCTCAGGTTATCGAACTGGCTTTCCATGCCAGCGGTGAAGTTAGCAACCAGGCTGACACCGTATGTAGTCCCGGCCTTGGCTATGCTCTCAAACTTCTCTTGGATTCGGTTCATCTCATCCTCAGCGTTCTTGCGGATCTCAGCATTCTTTTTCTCCCACTCAGCGCGATATAGTTCCAGTTGTTCATTGGCCGACGCACGGATTTCCTGTAGCTTCTGCTGCATCTCTACCCGTTGCTGTTGTAGCTGGCTAATTGCTTCGGCCCGGGCTTCCTGCCCCTCCACCTCATGTGTGATAGAGTTCCGAAGGTTACCGGTGTCAACTGGGGCTAGGTTCTTAGCGTCTCCCTCTACGACAAGGGCAGATGCTTCCAGAGCCTTGCTGATAGCATCTTCCACGCTCTTGATAGCCTTATCACCATACCATTTCATTTCAGCCATCTTATATCACCGGCCTTAAGAGCACTTCCATGTGTCCACGGTAGGCGGCTACATGGCGAATCTCGTAGGTCTTGTCATCATGGACTACCCGCCGGGCTAGCTGGACAGCATTAGACGGGTTACAAAACATCCTGGAAGTGATACCAGTTTCTACAATGCCGTACTGCCGTTCGGCCAGCTCACCGCCCAAGGGCTGAATGTCAGCCCGGACGGTTGCCACGGTCTCCCAGGTTTGAATCGGTATCCCTTCATCATCGTACCCAGTGGTTTTGGCCTGGATCTGAACAGAGTAGGGTAGCTTGGAAGGTGGTGTCATGTAAACATCACCACCCGGTACTTCCGCAGTTGGCTCTTGATGCTCTTGGGGATATCATCCCCCAGAACAAAGTTTGTGGTTGAATATGCCCCCACAACGCCCCCCTGCTTGTACTGGTCAGCATTACGGCTATACAACACCACAGCCAGCCGGGCAATGACCGATTCGGCCTCCTCCGGAATATCGTCACGATTGCAATAGTCTTTGAAAAATGCTTGGGCATCCCCTATGATCAAGTCCAGCAAGCCGTCCTGGCTAAAGTCATCGAAGTCTATACCTAATCGAGTTCTTAGTTCTTCTTTAGCCATGGTTATTCACCCTCTTTCAGGGCCTCGCGCAACTCTTCGGCGTTCATCTTGTAGTATTCCTCAATCTTCCGCTCTTTAGCAAGTGCCCGGAGTTCGGGGTAGGGCATATCGTCCAGGTCGCCAGGGGTAGTTTCCAATTCCTCTGCCAGATTTTGCTCATCAGCTTCCTGCTTTTGTGCTTCAAGCTTGGCCGCTTCCTCAGCCTCCTGCTGAGCTGCAAGCTCTCTCCGGCGTTGATTAAATCCTGTTACGCTCATATTCATCACCTCGTATTCAAGGGGGCAGAAGCCCCCTCTTTTATGCTACCAGCGTATCCTTACTGGTCTTGTTGGTTACAGTATAGCCAAGAATAGTGCCGCCAGTAATGGTTAAGGTCTGCGTATCTGCCGCAACACCTCCAGTAGTGGCGGTGGATTCAGCGGCTTCAGTGACTCCATCAGAGGCACCATCGCCTGCTCCATCGGCGATAGCTATATTAAGGGTATCGTCATTAGCAACGGCCAGCTTACGAGTCAGGACAACGTCTGCTCCTTCTCCGGAAACATCAAACAAGGCTGTCACGGCAGCATCGGCAGCAAGAGCGGCTCGGCAGGCCGCGGCTATAGCTGCAGCATCATCATTTAGTTCAACAGGAAAGCTGATGGCCTTGGGTGATCCGGTCATGCCAGCAGCGGTAACAGTTACCTTTGCGTTGCCGGCAGTTGTAATGGTACCAGCGCAGGTAGCGGTTTCCACCTGTTTGGTGCCCCCTGACCAGGCTCCCGTATACTCGATGTCGATAGTGCCTTGGCCATTTTCCAGGGATACTTTTGTGGCACTATCCGCTATCGCCGATGTTCCATCACCCGCGGTGGTCTCAGCAACGGCAGCCTCCAACTCACCAGTAAACCACTCATGGACGGTCCCATCGGCAGCCTGCAGCTCAACCTGAACAGTACGGACAAACTTCTCTGCGGCTCCACCGACTGCGGCATTTACAGCGGCGGCAGAGTTAGCCAGAGTGGCAGGGGTCAGGACTAATACCAAATCCCCAGCCATAGCCTTTTCGATGGCTATCATATAGTCATAGAAATCATTCGGGGTGAACGTGAATCTCTTGAGATATTCAGGTATTCTCATTAGCTCACCCCACTTACGCCAATTTGTGTTTAAACTGGACGATACGGACGTTCTTGCTCTCGTATACCCGCTTCCAATTCCTGTAGTTGGCCAACTCGGTGTTGGAAGGGGTAGCACCGTCCACAGAAACGTTCAGGAAAGCAACTCCACGAGGGTGGAGAATAAAATGTCTTCTGTTGATCAGGATATCATCACCGGCCAAGGAATCACGGTCCATTTCGGTCGGTACAGGAGCCGCGCCTTCACCCCATCCAAAAGCACCTTGACCAAAGATGTAGGTGGTATATACGCCGTTTTCTACGGGCAATCCATCATCTTCCACCACGGGTTTGCTCAGGAAGTATTTAATGGTCGGTTTGCCTTCTGAACCTGGGATGGTTTCGATCAGATCATCCTTGGTCAGTTTTGCAACGGTCGCACTGTGCATGGCAAAACCAGTCAACCGCTGGTTGGCGTCGCCCAACTTGTAGAGAGCATCTACAGTGGTGCCTGCCGAAATCGAGCGAGTTGCAGCAGTGCCTTCCGCAGAGATGTCGTGAATATTACCGTCCATTTCGGTGGCGGAGTCGCCGAAAATACCAGCCAAGGTGCTAATCAACACGGACTGAAAGCGTCTGGCCCAATATAAAGCCACCAAATCGCCTATGGCTTTCATGGGATCGTCCCCGGACAATGCTTTTGCTAAGTCGTTTACGCTCCATGCACGGCCTCGGGCCAGAAGGGCAGCTACGTCCTTACTTGCTGAAATTTTACTGACAGTCAGCGCGGTTTCATCATCCAGCACTTCATCGGGTCCGTCCAGGTCTTCCCAGTACGGCATATTGATCAGTTTACCTCCGGCTCTGGCCAGAGCGTCCAGTTGTTCTGAACGCTCAATAATACCGGACTGGTAAAAAGCAGACAGTTCAGCGGTCCTCTCCACAACATAAGGATTAAAAACTGAAGGGACAATCACGTCAGTGATAATGGTTTTGGTCACGGTCATAACTATTTACCTCTCTTTCATTATTTGGCTTGCGCCATCATCTGCCGGGCCAGCTCGGGATTATCCCTTATGATCCGGCCTTGCTCTGTCAAATTGAAACTGTCTTTCTTCCACGGGTTAGTTTGGCCGGAGCCGCCACCACCGGTATTGGGTGGGGTGCGTCCGCTTTCCTTGAACTTCTCCTCAACGGCCTTCTGAATATGGGTCTGGAATATGCTCTCCACGGCAGTCAAGTTGCTTACAGTCGTATCTTCGTCTTGCCCCACGAAGTACGATACCAGCTCAACCGGCAGCCCCTTCTGTGTTGCGAGTGTAGTTGCTTTGTTTACCAGCTCGGACTTGACGCGGGCCTGTCGTTCTTGTGCCAGTTCCTCTTCAAGTTTCCGCAGCCGTTTTTGCTCCTCGGTTTCACCGGGGAACTTCTTCTTGATTTCTTCCTCAATGAGGTTAGGCAGGGTTTTTTCTTTCCATGTCTCAAGCCCTTTCGTAAAATAAGCATCGAGCCTAGGTTGTAATATCTTCTTGCCTTCCTCCGTGTCGAGATAGCCCTTCACTCCCTCCGGTGTTGGTTGGCTCAACCCCGCTAGGTAGTTTTTTACGTCCTCATTATCTTTGTTCTGCTCAAAAAATTGTTTAATTTCCTCTAAAGTCATACCTTTTTCCTCCTTATGTTTGCCCTCGCTAGTTCGCCTTATGGCTCCTAGGAGTGCAGGGTTATTCTGCTAATTCATAAGTCGTTTCAAAAATATCTGGTTTGCAGGGATAGAATTCACCCTTAATTCCTTTTATAACATAATCCCCCTTACTTACTTTCATATCACCTTCAAGTGTTTTAATGTAATATTCATTGTCATTCGGGTTATAAAAAACTCTCTACCATTCCCAATAAAGTCTTGAATCCTGTTAATGTTTTCTTCCCTTAGATATTGCATGGCCTCAATAACTACTGGCCTTTTGCGGTATTTGGCCATCTTGCTTTACCTCCCTTTTGAGTAACAAAAAACACCCGCCTGAGCGAGTGTTAATTCCAAATGTATTATTTAATTTCTGTTCGGCCTTCCAGGTATCCTCGGACGTCAAGGTCTTTCCTCAGTGCCCGGCGTACCTCCATATAAATAAAATCCTTTAACGGTTCCGGGGTTAACTCATGCTGGTAGATTCGCCGAAACAGTTTCAGCAGGTCAAAGACGATGCTGATTTCCGGGATGTCCAGCCTTTGCATCTGATTGTCCGGGGCGTGCTGCTTAAGCATCTCCTTGAAGTCCCCATAATCCATTTTATCCTCGGAAATGCTACCACCGCCCCCAACACCTATTTGAGACTATTATACCATTCCTGATAGGTGGTGTTGGGTATTACCACATTCTTACCGGTTTTTTCGTCCCTGGCTCTCCTGAGTTGTGGTTCCATGCCTTCAATTTCGGCACGAACCGTGCATCTGCAGTTAATGTCCATGGACGCTATGCCAAAGCCGCCCGGATACATGGCTGTCATGCCAGACATTTTGAAAGGATGGTCAGCTTCTACCTTCTGGCCATCCAGTGCTCTATGTCTATCTCTGGTCCTGCCGTCCAGAGTAGCCACCCATACCCGCTTGAAGACCAATCCCTTAGCCGCAGCCTTTTCAAAGGCGGCCTGGGTCCCCTGGCTCTGCGCCCGGTGGGTTTCGGTCTGGACTATACGGAGGGCCTTGCTGGCCCCTATGTCCATCCGCTCCTTAACCGCTCGGGCTGTTTTATCGTACGAATAGCCCTGGACTATGCCCCGGCTTATTTCTTCCCTTATCTGACGCACCAGCAGCCGGGCATTATCCTTTATTCTTTCCGGCCAGGTTATGAGGTCATAGGGATTCAGTATGGCCGCTTCCACCGCTTGATGTTTAAGCAAGGTAAAGCTAAGTGATACCTCAGCCCCCGTTTCCAGTGCCCAGGCCACCCGGTAGTAGCTCTCCTTGAAAACCTCTTTAATAGCTTTTTTAGTGGTTCTGGTCTTTTTGTCGGTCAACGAACTAACCTCTTTGGCAATAGCCTCCTCTAACTTCACTAACCGCCCGTATTTCATCATTTCAGCCATAGGTAAGGCCCCGGCTACGGCGTATTTCTCATATGCCAGAGCCAGCTCAGCCCGGATCTCTTTCAAGCTCTCCCGGTAGGCTTTGATTAGCTCTTTCTCGGCTTGGTTAGTTAGCTTTTCAGCTGCCTTTTCGCCTTGCTTGAATTTATCATCCAGGCTCATGCAAATCACCGCCTGATATAAACTCGATGCCGTTGTTGTGAAGAATGACCTCGATGTTGGATACATCTATTCTCTGGCCGTCTGGTTTGAGAAAAACGGTTGTCCATTTACCAGTCCTTTTCTCTTTTACAGCGGTACCCCAAGGAAACTCATAGACTGCATAGCCAAAGAGGGGAACGACTTTAGACATCATTCCCATCCCCCTCATCCAGGTCTATCAATCCCTCTGCATCCTTGGCCATCTCCTCCATTTCCCACTCGACATCATCCACGAATGAGAGTTGGCTCAGCCTGGTGCGCTCGGATACATGGCCTCTCAGCTGGGAAGTGGTTTGCGCCTCATCTAGCAAGTTTACCGGCAGATTACGCTTAAACTGAAAGAATATGTTGGTATAATCCACCGGGATGCCTTTCTTTGCCAAACGGTGGCCAACACGGACTTCTGCCGGAGTCGAGCGGTCATCTTAACGCTCATGGTGATGCTTATTCTCTAAGGCCATTAGTTTGTAGCGGATGGCCACCCCTGATAGGTTGTTGGCGAATGATTCATCAGTCATGTTAACTGACTTGCCAAACCGCATTATATTACCTTCCATTCTGTTCAGGTGGTTCTCAATAGCCGTATCGTTCATCTGTTTGGTAATGAACTCGATGCCCACCACTTCGCCCTTTTCATCTAGCCAAAGGCTCCTGTTTTTCTTGCTGGCAAGCGTCTTCGTCCGGGTCGTATCCGTAGAATGCCATAAGCTAACCGGAACTACTCGATCTCACTGTTGACGTCCGACAGGAGGTACGGTCGTAGGCGTCAATCAGGTTCAGCACCTTCTCAGCGTCCCCTGCTGCTCCTCGTTGTTCAGGAACACAATCAGCGGTACTAAGTCAAATAGGTGAAATTTGCCGGGTTAACGGTTCCGATATATCCAGCACATATTCGCTTGATCATCCCTGAATATAGTGAGTCACCGACTGGTCATCTATTACCACTCCACCGGTCCGTGTTTTTTCCTCCTTGCCCTCTTTGATGATCCGTCATAGTATCTGCAGAGCGTTGGCTCGTTGATGCTGCGGTCATAGACCAGGATGACCTCCAGGGTTAACATTCGCGGCCCTCTCGAGGCCCGTCCGATCGATATACTGGCGACCGGGCGGCATACGCAGATGGTGGCCATCTTAACGGTCTCCAGAGTCCAAGTCATCAATGCTATTCCCGGCGAGAAATCCGCCAGGCAGCGTCAACCTTCTCGGCTCCTGCTGCTCCTGGTCACCTGGTAGGAGATAGGATTACTGTCAAAATACCGACCAGCTGGTCGACTATCTCACTCAAAGCTATTATTCAGTTTCCGGTTAATTTGTTTGCGGGTCCTCAAACTCTCTGTTAGGATCGGCAGGTCATCCGTCTCAATATCGGTTATACAAGCTGAGCATCTTGGCCGGATCGCGCGTGGTCGTCGATAAGGTCTTCAATTATCTCTCACTGGTGACTGGCCAGTCCAGGGCCATTAACTTTAAGTATGTTCTGCACTTCCTCACCCCTTAATATAGGCTCTTAGCGGCCTTGAGTTTGCGGTCTTTCATATCGTCCTCGAGGGCATAGCGGGCTGCGTCAATTGAATTATGAACGATAAGGCCACCATTAACGCTAAAGTTATGGTGGTCTTTAACTTCCATGTTATAAACATCTTGCCTGCCTATATATCTAATTGTTTTTACTTTGGCGAATTTGAGGGAGCCGCGGGTAAAGTCTATTTGAACAGGATTTAGAGCAACACTTTGTTTTGCTGTACTTGTTTGCTTCAAACTCTCGTCCACAGTAAGCGCATGTACGTATTTCATTATCTAACCCAGCCTTTCTTCTCCAAGCGGATTTGCATTTATTGGAGCAAAACCTATCGGTCTTCCGAGGCAAGCCATCGTAATATTTCCCACAATAATCGCAAATCTTTATCACTTTTGCGTGGAGCTTATCCTTCATTTGGTCATAATGCTTGCGGTGCCATTCTTTACCTTCTTCCGAGCCATGCCATTTTGAAGCTGCTGGCCTTGCCTTTTTGTTCATATTATCTCTGGCCCACTCCAGCCATTCATTATCCATAGAGTTCAAGATACCATGGAGACTCACATGTCTTGAGTGTTTCACCAGAACAAGGTTTTCGATGTTATTGTTGTTCTTATCCCCGTCTTTGTGGTGAATATGGCAACCCGCCGGAATTGGTCCGTTAAAGTATTCCCATACATAACGATGTAGGCGCTTACGTATTGTTGAGTTCAGGTAATAGCCGGTCTTGTTGTCGCGTGTAAATTTCAGCCCATTAAAATAAGCGAATTTGCCATCCTGCTCATACCTAATCATTCTGATACCTTCCTTTCTATTACATACCTTATTGTATCAGATGTGATTAGATATGTCCAATATTTCATCTCCTTCTGTTAAGTCACGAATGAGCTTCCAGCCTTTTCTGGTTAAAACGGGGTGATAGTCTGTGGCTCTAACTACCCTGCCGTCCTCCAATTCGGCTTCGTAAACATCCAGATTAGTCCCAGTCTTTTTTACATCATAGAAGAAGCCGGTCGTTGCTTTTTGTTTGTTCAAGTCAAAGCAATGCACCATGCCGGTTTTTCCTACTAATGCACTTATCGGAATGTCGCCATCAACAGTGTTTATAATTGTATCACCTGTTAAGCAATGGTTTTCTTTATCGGGAAATTGGCTTTTTATAATCCCGTTACGGTCAGTTTCCAGGGCATAGTTGATAAATTCCTTGGCTGCCAATGGGCAACGCTCGGGGTCAATTATAATGGCCTCAAGGTCCTGCAGAAACTTAATCCCGAACTCTACAGAGCCCGGGCCTTTCTTGGCGGCCTTGATTTTCATTCCCCATGATTTGAGTTCGGCAATGCTCTTCGGCTCTGCGCTATCGGCAACGGTCACAACATCGTTATACCTCTGCGCCTTCTCCCAGAATTGCCGGTTAAACAGGTTTAAACCGCTAATCTCAGCAAACAAATAAAGCCGCCGGCGGGTCCGGTCATAATGCATTCGCTCAAAGCAAAGCGGGTCCACTGCATAGCCAAAGTCAAGCCCCTGCCGGATACGGTCAAATACGGCAATCTCGTCTTGGGTAATGGCCCTTAGTTCAACATTGGTAAATATCTCAAGGCCGGTACCGACTTCTTCGCCGAGGTACTCATGTCGATATGCCGTCTCGTTAGTTTTCTTCAGATGTTCGGCATCGGCTAGGAACCGCTCACCCAGCCACTCCGGCGGCACATCCCGATAATCTGAATGATGCACCCGCCGGCCTGGCTTAGGTATTTTTGCCTCTTGGTTTACCCAGCTGCGACTGCTTTTAGGTGGATTGTATGAAAAGAACGAAATGCGCTTTTTATTCTCACCCCTAAATAGGGACTGTAGAATATTGCGTATTTCGTCCATGCTGGCAAACTGGTCGACTTCTTCAAACCAGGCATACTTAATATAGCCGCGGCCCAGGTTGATGGATTTCATCTTCCGGGGATTGTCTGCAGCCTTAAAAACTATCTTCTGGCCGGTGGGGATATAGACGATCTGCATCGGGGACACCTGGAATTTAAAAAGATGGGCTATACCCATCTTTGCAGCAGTCCACTCGAATTGTCCAAAAACTGTGTCCCGCAGCTCGTTCTGGTACCGTCGGAAAACAACGGCATTGGCATCTGGATCCTTGATCAGTCCTAAAAGTATCTCGATGCTGATGAAGGTTGACTTAGTTGATCCGCGGCCCCCTTTGAGCCAATACTCTTCATAAGCCTCGGCCTTAAGGTCTCTATGGATATCATGAAAAGATGGTGCGATGAGGCTCGATAACCTAGTCTTCATCATCTATATCATCTACTATCCTAACGGCCATTTCTGCATTGATGTTCATGTTTTCGTTAAGTAAACCATATCGCTTGGCTAAAAGTTCCGCCGCTTTTACTCTGTCTTTTACATAGGGTAATTTCCTTACCCTCTCTGCTCCAAACTCTGTAAAGCCAACTATCTCTTCTACTGCTTCACCACGCATGACGGCGGTAAGGTATTGTAATACTTCTTTGGCGTCAGCAATACGGGCATCTTCTAACTCCTTCAGCTTCTGATCGATGCAAATTTTAATGGCAGGTTTTGTAAGGTTT
>CAJYDM010000010.1 GCA_913757435.1 Syntrophomonas sp. DTU019 | reverse complement strand
AGCCAGCTGAGGGGTAATCCTTATCACACTATCGGAATAGCTATAGTTGAAGAACATCCTCCCTTGAAAGGGGGTATTTTTTTGGACCTGAAAGAAAACATCGGGGTGTCCGGCACCTGGCTATTCGTCTGGCGCGACAAAGACGGAAACATACTGGAGACCGGGGAAGAACATAATCTTATAACTCAGAGCGGCCTGGAAGCGTTGGCCGCGCTTTTCCTTGGAGAGCTACCAGCCAGTAATGCAATTTACCTTGCCCTGGGTACCGGCGCCACGGAAGCCATCACCGGCGATAAAAAGCTAGCGGCTGAGGGATTTAGGAAAACCCTCACTTCAAAGACCCGCGAACTGAATGAGGTCCGGCTGAGATTTTTCCTGACTACGGGCGAAGCTAACGGCGAATGGTCGGAGATGGGCGTTATGCTGGCGGCCACAGGCATACCAGACAGCGGTACCATGCTCAACCGCATACTGCCCAGCGGTGGTATTCGCAAGGCATCGAACCAGACCCTGACCGTCGAAGTGCGAATTAAATTCCAGGGGGTGAGTGCATGACGTTGAACGCTTTTAAAGATGGGCAGACGATTTTGAATCAGGACAACCTAAATAGCCTGCTTGCCCTCCAGCCCTTCCAGCTTATATACGAGGGCACCGAACGAGACGCAAAGACCGGCTCTGGGGTGAGCGAAAACAGCATTGCGAACTATTCGTACTGTGCTCGGTTCCAACTATGGGAGTCAACGACGATTGGGCGGGTAGAGCTCCATCTCGACAAGGATGGTGCCGGCGCCGACCTGGTGGTGCAGATCAGGTCAGGGATGGACCCGGCCAACGGGGATGATGGTACCCTGCTCAAGGAAGTGGTTGTCCCGAAGGAGTTTATACCAACCACCGCTGCGTATTGTTCCATACCAATCGGGCTGTCCGGACTGACTCCAGATGGTGTTTATTTTCTAACCGTAACACGAGCAGGAGACAGCACTAATAATGTCTCTTGGGTCGGGGAGGCCGCGCAAGACGGCAGTTATCCTGCATATTACCGGGCCGGAACGAGCGGAGCGTGGACTGCCAACAATGCCCTGCATTTCCGGGTACTGTCCGGAGAATCTGGCGAGCTGGTCCACAGCATCTATGCCGGGACCGGCTACACCACCGTAGAGTACTCCGGGGAAATCATATCGAAAGTGTACCGGTACCTGCCTCCGGCGGACGGTCCCAACGGGGGCATCAGGGACGTGATGACGTATAGCTGGAGCGGCGAGTATTTGAGAGGGGGGACGTTGTAATGTTTGGACTAGGCGAGGCAATGCTAGGCTTCCTGCGGCGGCAGGTTGGACTACGGACGGACGCAGCGGACGCAACCGGGAGCCTGCATGCCAAACTGGCCCACATGACCGCGACCCTACCAGAAAGGTTGGCGTATGCTAGCAATACTTTGCGAGTCTCTGCTGACACACAGAGAGCAGTAACGGATGTTTCAAGCTACACACTTGTGAAAGAAGTGCAGATGAATGTAGCGGGATATATACGGCTATCTTGGGAAGGTAACCGTTCAACACTGCATGCTAACAATAGATTTGCGATATGTGTAAACAACGTAGTAACGATTGACGATATTAATCCCGGTTCTCAAAGTCCTTCTTTTACTACTCTCACTTACGACATCCCAGTAAGGGCCGGAGACGTTATAGGACTGCTGGCTAAAACAGCTGATGATGCTACTGTAACGGTGCGCAATTTTAGGATTTATTACGATGTGGGCAATTCACCTGTCGTGGGACTTGACTAGGACTAGAAAGGAGGGCATGACATCATGTACGCTAAAGTACCTGCCATAGATGGAGCACCCCTCGAATAGGGCGGTTATTTTATTTCGGGGAGGAGATGGGAGATGAATGAACTGGAAAGAGTCGAGCACCGGCTCAATGATCACTCAGATAGGATTCGATCGCTTGAAACCGGCTTCGCAGCCCAAACCGTGATAGTGCAGGAATTATGTAAAAAGATGGACAGCCTAATCAACTGGATTAAAGCACTCCTGATGGCTTGGGCTACAGGGTTGGGGGGCTTTTTCATTTGGTACGTGCAGAGTTTGCCGAGGTGAGGTTATGGACCATTATCTTAAGGTTAAAAGGTTTGCTGGTTTCGTCCTGGTTGAGATTGTGTCCCTTGCGGTGTACTTTTTATTCAGCCCATTGTTCTTAATAGGGCTGTTGGTTTATGCTGCATTAACTGGCCAGATAGGCGGTGACTAAATGCGATACTCAAAACTAATAGTAGCCCTGGTAATTCTACTTAACACAGGCTTTACCGGGGCTGTTTTGTATACGTTTCTACGAGTTAGTTCCGAGCCAACCACTTTGATAGCGGCCTGGTTCGCGTTTACAACAGGCGAGTTGTGGCTGTTATCCGGGATTACAAGAGAGAAGGTGAGAAGAGATGCAGATAGTAGAGACCAACCTCCAATTTAGCCGGGCGCCATCGAAGCGCACTCGGACCGGCAGGATCATCCTACATCACACAGCCAGTGCAGATGTGTCTGCGGCGACTATCCACGGCTGGCACCAAGGCCAGGGCTGGATAGGCATTGGCTATCATTTTGTGATTCGGGCAAATGGTACGATAGAGCGCGGTCGGCCAGAGGATACCATAGGTTCCCACGCCGGTCCTCAGGGCAACGGCGACAGCATCGGGATAGTGCTGACCGGTAATTTTGAGATCGGCGCACCATCGACGGCGCAGATGGTTGCTCTGGCGGAGCTAATCAATGAGCTGCGAAGCAGGTATGGAGATTTGACTGTGATTGGACACAAGGATGTCATGGCTACTGCCTGCCCGGGGCGCAATTTTCCCTGGGACGATTTAAAGCGGAGACTGGAGGCGAAACAGGTGGACCAATGGAAGCTCGATATCATAGCAAAGGCAAAGGCTGCCGGGCTGATTACTATTGACCACGATCCGGACGAACCGGCCAGCAAGTGGTTTGTGTTGCAGGTCATCATGAATGCGCTGGGAGGGAAATAAGTATGGAAGAACAACTAAACGTAGCGATATTGGAGCAAGCCTCCATCAATCCCAGACCTTGGATGCAGAGGCTGAAAAGCCGTAAATTCCTGATGTCGCTGGCAAGTGCGCTGTTTATCGTCTTAAATGAGGGACTGGACCTGGGCATTCCTTCCGATGTGTACGGGTGGATTGTCGGTGTGGTCGTCGCTTGGATATTAGGAGAGAGCTACATAGATGGCAAGGCAGCCGGGAAATAGATACGAATCCGACAGAAAAGACGAAGGCCGAGGTCACGCCACATGACCCCGGCCCTCTAAATATCGGACATATATAAGATACACCACCATAAAGGATATTTCTATATCATTTCGTTCAAATAATTGTAAACGAAGGCTACTATCTTTCGCCGCCGGTGCCGGACCCCGGACTTTGACATGCTGACAGCCTTAGCTATGTCGTCAAAGCTCATCTTGTGTTTATACTTGTACTGGCATATTTGTTGATCCGTCTTTGCCAGATATGATATAGCGTGTTTTATTGCGAGTATATCCTGCTCATATTTGTCGATTCTATTTTCTAAATTTAACATTCGTTCCCACAGCAGGAGTATTTCAAGGTCAAGTTCGTGTGCAGCTTCCATTGCAGGTTCAATCGGATTGCTATATATAGACTTCTTGCCCTGCACTCGTTCAGCGACGTACTGGGTTTTTGCCCCCTGATAGGCGCAGGCTTCTCTATACTCGTTCCGTAGGAACATCAATTTTAATCTATTATCATGTGTTCGGTTTGCTTTTGCCTTTAATAGCTCCAGTTTACGTTCGGCCTCATAGAACCAGTACAGCTTGCCCTCTGTCTGTCTGAAAATATCCTGCTGATTGCACAATCCTTATCCCCTCCCTCATATCGCTTTCTTACGTTTCGGGATCCGGCCTTTCCAAATTGGCGCCGGAATGATCTTACCATCTTTCATCTGTATTAATCTGACAAGTCGACCGCAGTGGGTGCAAAGCCAGGCTCGTTTGCGGTTCTTGCTGTTGTAAGTATAGATACCGGGTATCATCCGGTGTCCGCATTGGCAATATACAGGGGCCTCACGCATAGCAAACCCTCCTAACTTGCCTTTATATCTATCAACTCCACTTCAACTCTTGGATTATCACGGTCCACCCTCTGTAAGTGAGGTAGCCTGGCACGTTTTACGCACCAGGCTATCAAGTTAGTGTATTCTCTTTTCATCTTGGCCGATTCATACCGGTTGCGCCGGGCCGCATCGGTGATGTCGTTCAGGCCAGGGAGTCGGCCAGGTATGATTAGCTTCATAGGCTACCCTCCATTAGAGCTTCTTTCCTCCGTGTCTGTAGGGCCGGGTCTTGTTGTATTCGTGCTTAATTCGGAGGGCCTCCTCAATGTCAATCCCGGCCTTACCGCAGTAATCCAGTATGCGAATTATGCAGTCCGCCAGTTCAATAGCTATTCCTTCAGGTTTATCGATAAAATCAGGGCATCCTTCGCAACATTGATCACAATCGATTGGTTCGCAAATTCTGTCTTTTGGATCATCCTCTTGTAAAAGTTCTTTACATTTATTGTATTTCATAGGCATCCCATTCCGGTATTCCTCTAAAGCCTCAGATAACTCCGAATGACACAAGGCTATAATATCCCCGAATGACCGTTCTTCCTCCCACCAGCCATGTTCAACAGCGTTATGATGGATTTCATCTCGCAATTGATTTAACATAGTCTACTCCTTTCTCATCCGGTACCACCCAAATACCTGCCGCAGTCAACCGGAATTCTTCCTTTACTGCACTGGCCAGGGTTTCAAACTGTCCCAGCATCCCCCTATATTCCTGTCGGGCTTCCTGGAACCCCCAGGGCAGCACCGCCGATGCCCGAGAACAGGGGAAGTACCTTGTATGTCTTCATGCCCTCACCTCCGGATACTGCTTAATAACAGCCTTAATAGAGTCCTTCCATCTTACTTTTGGCTCATCTTTCAGTCTTTCAACTAATCGCAATATTTCTTTATCGCATTGTTTATTTTCAAGGTCTTTCACCATAAATTCATTATCCGGGCTTGACATATCAACGCGGGTTCGCAGTTTATTCATTTTGCCAATCCAAATGGTGTCAGTGACATATCTTTTTAAGAACCAAAAAGTAACAATTGCATCATGGCAATCATGTAACATTGGCTCCATACTCACCGAAGTTTGAAAACCTTGTTTAAAGGCATATTCAAGTGCATGGTATCTTTCCGCTGGTGATGGTGCTCCCGGTTCCCAAAAAGAACATATCCCTTCATCAATGCTTCCAATAGTGAACCGGAATAATATTTGGTCTTTATACGCTTCAAGCTCTGAACATAACCTCTGAATACAAGATAAATGCGGTTTGCTGACTATTAAAACCTTGTTGCCAGGAATGAGCATATTTCTAAGCACTTTAATGCAATGCTCCAGATTGGTTGGTGTAATATCATGGGTAGTCGGAAACATAATCACCTTGTTAGATTTCGGCCATTTCTTATCCAGTATTTTGAGGTTAAGTCTTTCAATTAACCATTCATCCCTACTCGATATGCGTTTATATCTCAAAGCATTGGTTCTGGCATAACAATAAAGGCATCCATGAGGACATCCTAAACACGCGTTGGCGTTTATATCTGCCCATTCATAAGTACCAGTTCCTTGCCTATCTTTAGAAAAATCATTATCGGTATCTTCTTTTAATACCACTTTATCCCGCCTTCCTTCTTCTCACTGAATACTCAATAATTCCGACTTCATAGTATGCCGAATCCCGAAGCAGGCCTATCAGTTCCCGCTCCGGCATGTCCTTACACATCCAGTCCATGGCCTTGTATATCCAAGTATTAGCCGTCCTAAGACAACGAAGCAGGAACGGGTGCTGGTCATGTTCCTGCCATTCGTCTATGATGTTTTGGAGCCCCTGGCTACAGGCGGCCATTACGATGATGTATTCCCGGTCTCTTTTGGTCAGATATTCCTTTTTCTTAGGCTGCTTCTGTTTACGCCGTTTACGGGCTTCTCGCTTTGCTCTCTCTTCTTCGACCTTCTGGTTATACAGGATTACCATTATGTCATCCGGCGTGGCTTCCCGACCGTTTTCCTGCTCCCAGACTGCTATATGGTTCCGTGCCCGCATGAGTTCCGCTATGGTTGCCATGGCGCACCTCCTTACATAGCTTCCTCAAACAAACTGGGCTGTTCCGGCCCTGGTTCATATTCGTTTTCCCAATGGACTCCGATGTAATCCAGCACCTTGCCCCAGCCCATGTCATACATCCAGAACTTCCATTCTTTATAGTTGGTCTCCCTGAGTCGGTCGAAACGGTGGGGCCTTGGCTCAATGTGGATACCAAAACCGCACATCGTGCAGCCAGTGCGTTGTGCTTTGGTGGTCCGCAGGGTCCCGTCTGAATCCCGAACAATTTCACCGTAAATCTCTGGTACGGGAGCTTCCAGATCTAGGGCCAGCTGGAGAATATCTTGCCGCTGGAAGATAGCGAAGGGGCATGATCTTGTGACCGTTTTGCCGTAATAATTACAACCGTTTTTTATGAGAGCTTTTTCCCTCTGCCCACCCTCGCTGGCCATGAGACCCATGTATGGGTATAAGCCGTTTTGCTTCGCGAAGTCATCAGCAGGTTTTTCCTTCATGTAATAACAGCAGTCAGGGCTAACTCGGAAGGGCGCGGTCTGGTAGTTGGTGCCATACCTTTCATTCTCAGGCCCGGCGAAAAGTTCCAGCCACTTCTTGGGCAGCTTCATTCGCGTTCCTTTTCGGTATCCTCCGTAAGCCCCGGTCTCTCCGGTCATGATTGCGTGTCTGACAGTAGCGTTTTTCTCCGTAGGATTCTGCAGCAGTTGTATTTTGCCGGCCTTCTCTTTCGATATGACCGGATAGCCATGCTCACGGATGACCTGCACCTTGCTCTTGTAGGGCTTGAGGAAAACCATATTGTCCAGCTGCTTATGCACGCCCCGAACTGTCTTGTCCTCCAGAACCGAAATGGATACCCCGCGAATATTCGGATCAACATGCTCCCTGAGAAACAGGAGCAGAGTAATACTGTCCAGGCCTCCCACGGAACAGAATACCTTTCCTTCTAAGGCATCATAAAACTCCTGAGCCTTCCCCATCGCGTATTGAACCTTGATTTCATAGGGAAGATTTTGCAGTTCTCTGAATCGTTCTATTTGCTCCTGGGGAACATAGGTTACGGTTGCAGCCAACGCTCTGCCCTCCCCTCATATCGCCTCTACAAAGTCAAACAGCGTCGGCATGTCTATCTCGGCTTCTGCCGCTTTGCAGTACCCTACCCCGTCCCGGAAATAGTCTGTATTCAGTTCTATGCCATATCCGTACCTGCCCATTTTTATAGCCATATAGGGAACGGTCATCAGCCCACCAAAGGGGTCAGACACCACTTCTCCGGGGTTTGAATAGCGGTTGATGATGCGCTCCACAATATCAATCTGGAGGGGGCATACATGCATTTGCAGCCGCTTTTGGCTCTGCTGGGTGTTAAGTGTTTTCATACGGTTTATGTCGTCCCAAACTGCATCTGTCCAGCTACCTGGTGCAACTACCATGAACGATGCCGGTAGTTTACCTTTGTCGTCTAACTGTTTAGCTAGGGCCACATGTTCTTCATAGCTGTAGACGGAATCTCTCGAGTATTTGCGGTAAACAGCCTGCAGGTCACTAACCGGCAGGGCGATCAATTCGTCTTTGCTTAGGAACCTGTCTCCAGATGAACGCCAGAAGCCGTGTGCATCAATCTGCCACTGTGCCCGGGTATACTCCTCTTTAGTCTTTGTTACTGGCACATCAGCATAGGCGGTGCTGGTGTCGCTCGGCAGTTTGCGGAATAAAAGAATGTATTCCGGACAACCAACACCCATTTTGGTTCCGTCTTTGCATTGCTCTGACCAACCAAGGCGGTATGTCTGGTTATTCTCCCTGACAACGTCCGTAACAACCGTAATCATCCCGAAGTATTGAAAGCCGTGTTTCATGTAGTGCTGAATACATAGTGCGTGAAATGGTTCCATTGTTGGCATCCCGGTACCGGTTACATTGCCAAACAGTACCCGGTCTTTTACATGACAGGCAAATACCCTCCCTGGTTTTAATATCCTTAGTAGGTTCGGGGTTAAGAAGTCCATCTGTTCAAAAAACCTCGAGGTATTTTCGTTATGGCCAAAGTCGTTGTAACTGGCTGTATACTCGTAGTGATTGCCAAAAGGTATTGACGTATGAATCAGGTCTACGCTATTGCTGGCCATTTCTGTAGCTTCGAGTATGCAGTCGTTATTCACTGCAGTAAAATACTTACCTTCAACTTTCACTCTTTTCACTCCTATACTGCGAGCTAATTTATCAATTATTGAGGTATTGCTGAGCCCGTTTTTCTTAACTATCTCAGTCATTTTCTGGACCATGTAGTCATGCTGCTCCCACTTCTTGAGCAGTACGTCCAGAATGGCACGTTCGCTTTCGGTGTATATGATGTCTATCCGTACCTGCTCGGTCTGCAAAAACCTATATATCCGGTGTATAGCCTGAATGAAATCATTAAACTGATAGTCGATGCCTAAGAAAATAGCCCGGTGGCAATGTCTTTGAAAATTGCACCCTGACCCGGATAGTTCTTTCTTCGTTGCGAAGTATTTAATACGTCCCTCCGAAAAATCAACAACTCTCTGCTCCCGGGTCTCGAGGTCCTGGCTGCCGTAGATGGCCTCCATCGCTCTTATGGGCCTAATATCCGGCACCTCGCATCCAGGCACTGCCTCAAGTATAATTAGACCGCCCTGGGTATGTCCGCACTTCTGCCAGCCTGCCTTTAAAAAGCAGTAACCGGGATTAGTTGACCTAATCTTTTCGGCGTTAACGTAGGTATAAAGCCGCTGACCTGGCCACCTCATCCAGGCTATGGCCATGGCCTCCTTGATTAACTCTGAGGACAGAATATTTCCCTCATTTCGGAAAACAGCGCAGTTCACGCCTTTTTGACCAGAAGCATCAATGAATTTGCGCCAGACGAATAGAGCATCATGGTTGCTGGTCATTAGGACCGTCTTTTCTCCGGGACCACAGAACAATTTGCGTTCCCGTCCGTCAGCATACTGGTAAGCTGAATAATGGCGTTCGTACATCTCTAACCCTATAGGATGGCCATCCTTATACTCCTGCCAGTGAATGTACTCGGTAGACGGCAAGACCTCTTCTATCGCGTGTCTCTCAGCCTCGAGGTCATGCCAGAGAAGGAAATGATCGTCGGGTGATTCGTTGATAATCTCTAGCATCTTTGCTACCCTGGCATCTATGCTTTCCCGCTTTTCCCGGGCCGCCTGAGTGAGACCAGCTGCGGCATCCCGGAACAGTTTACCCTGGCCGTCCCTTTCGGTACCTGCAGTTTTATGGTTTACCGGCACTTCGTGGTACCGGATGTCCAGCGGCGGTAGTTCATAACCCTCATCTGGGTATCCCAGGTCTGACGGCCGGGTTATAAATAAAGCCCAGCTGGATACCCATAACCAGAATTCGGTTTCTTTATGTGGGTACAGCGTAAGGTTGTTGGCTTTGGTTGAATCCCGCTGAAAGAACCTGGTCAGAGCCTGGCCGGTGTCCATGATCTCCAGGTACCCGGCGTAGTGTATCAGTTCTTTATACCGGTTCGGGCTGGGCGTGGCTGTGCAAACTAGTTTATACGGAACACCCTTAAACTTATCCAGGAATGTCTGGTAGGTCTTGCTGCCGAATGATCGAAGAACCGATGCTTCGTCAAGTGATGTAGCTGTGAAATAGGTCGGGTCTATGTCTCCATCCCGCACCCGTTCATAATTAGTAACCAGGATATTACCCTTGGCTGTCTTTACCTCTTCCATGGTGCGGACGTACTCGGGGCCAGATAGCCAGCCTAAAAGGTCTATGGCATCTTTGGTGAACTCTTGCTTCACCCCCAGTGGCAACACTATAAGGGCTTTACCTCCTTGGTACTTTGTTACGATCCGGCCATATTCCAACTGCTGAATGGTCTTGCCAAGTCCAAATGCTTCAAAAAGCGCCCGTCTGCCGCCTTTTATAGCCCATCTTACAGCGTCCTTCTGATGGGGAAGTAAAACGGGGTTGATTTCCTCTGGTGAAATATCAAACCCCGCGTCTTTGGCAATATCTATTTTCGATTTTAGGAAACTTATGTAGTCCAACTCTCGCCCTCCTTTGCATCAATACCTATCTGGGTTAAATGTTTCATACCCGCCGCCGATGATTGCATGAACTGACTCGGTTTCACTCGGTTGTCGCGGTTTGGGTTGCGGCTTGGGGAGGTTGTCCCTCTTCAGGGCAAAAACGCCCTGCCAACTGTTGAAAATAGACTGATCTAAGATAGCTATCTTCTCCTCGTCAGTGCTGGCCAGCTTGTCCAGTTTGGCAAGCAGTTCCTTTTTGGCTCGGTCAGTCATAGGCTTCTTGATGGCCTTCCGCATTTCCAAGAAGTCTTTAAGCCGCTGTCTCAGCTCAGGGTTATCCGTGTAATTTTCAAAGGGGGATATAGGGGAATTATTATTATTTTGTTTTTGTTTAGTATTGTTTGGTTTATATAACATTCCCTCACTCGTTCTCTGCCGTGACGCTGACTCGTTCTCCCACTCGTTTCCCAACTCATGCCTTAACTCATTCTCTGACTCGTTCTCCCACTCGTTCTTTTTCTGTGTCAAAAACTGGCAAAAGGGAATTATTTTATACTTGCTTGCTTTCTTGCGATTATCGCTCGGGCGATACTCCAACCGGCCACGATCAATTAAGCCTTTTCGTGCGTTGTTGATACCGCTATGAGATAGACCGCTAAGCAGCTCCAGTGTTCGACCAGGCACACTAACCCACTCCTGCCAGCCAGAAGCATTAGCCACCATCATCAAGGCATGCCACAATGCTATTTGCCCGCATGGAGGTTGATTTATAAGACACCAATCTTTGAACGCTCGAAGCTCTTGCAAGTAGTTCAAACTTCCCCCTCCTCCCCGGTTATTTTTGGGTATTCAACTTTCGTAGTGGTTAGTTACGCTGCTAACATTAATTGCATCGCAAGTTGTCTACCAATCCATTCGGTATATGCTGGCGGTATAGCCTGCGCCAACTCTTTGCGTGTCATCCAGTTAATGCCCATAGCCATACTCCAATATTCAAGTATTTCTTTAGAAGTCATTCCTTTGACACCACCTGTACCACATACACTAATAAATCCTTTAGGGCTTATACCATTACCAGCACTTGGAGTTTTATCATTATGAGGTTTATGTTTTGGAGCGTATAAAGGCATATTTGATTCGAATTGTCTGTGTCTATATACTTTTAATCCTTTAAACATTGACCCACACAAAACTATTGGATTTATCAATGGAGCACCCATAACATTTTCAATCACATAAGGCTTACCTGTAGCCTGTAACAATTCTCTTGTTGGTGTAATGAGGTCTGGATGTTCTTTATAAGTACCATTTCTGGCTTTCCCCAGTGATTGTACTCGGCTAAATTTCTGGCAAGGGGGTGACGCATGTATTACATCAAACTGACTTAAATCTTGTGTTTTAAGAAATTCTATTGCGTCCATTTGTATAAACTTATATGGATAATTTGGTTGCGGCTCTATATCGACTCCTACAACTTCAAAACCTGCTCTATGATAACCTACTGAACAACCTCCAGCCCCACAATACAAATCTAATAATCTCAATTTAATACCTCCTTACAACCACCATCCCCTACCACCCCCAAATCCACCTGGCAATCTGAATGAAAGCTGCCGATACAATGCCACCCACGGCTATGCAAAGAACAATGTTGCCTATAACGTCCATCAGCCGCTCCTGCCAGCAGGGTTCCTCGGGTTGCTGGTACTCCACTGTCGGGACCTCTTTAAATCCCCCGCCATCAAGCGAGGGGAAATAATATATCTTGCATACGCTTTGCTGCTTACTCATGGTCTTACTTTCCTCCCCTGGTCAGATTTTCCAGTGCGAAAGGGTAAAAAATTTTGTGTTGTCTATTTTGCATCGTCCGCGCCTCCTTCCAGGGAGGCGACGGATTCGTTGTATGCCC
>CAJYDM010000009.1 GCA_913757435.1 Syntrophomonas sp. DTU019 | reverse complement strand
AAGGCGGTTAAATACCTTCAATCATGCCAGACCCAGGACGGAGGGTTTAGCTGTGGTGATGAATGGATGGGTAGTGAATCCAATGCTGCTTCTGATGCCTGGGGGATACTGGGCTTGATAGCAGCAGGCGAGGATTTGCAGGCTGATAAGTGGAGGGTTAATGGGAAAAATCCCATGGACCACCTGCTGAGCTTGCAGGGCAAAGATGGCGCTTTTAAATGGAAGCCTGGACTTGATTCGGCAGCAATCACCATGACTGCCTATGCTCTGATAGCAATGGCCGGCAAGCCTTTTCCGGTAAATATCGATTACTGTAATCGGGCGGAATCAGTGGAAACATCCGCGCCCGGTCTAAACCAGTTTACCGACTTGAAAGCCGGTGCTTGGGGTTATGAGTCGGTCATGAAACTGGTGGAAAGGGGTGTTTTAAGTGGTTATCCGGATGGCAGTTTTAAACCCGCCAATTCCATCAGCAGGGCCGAGTTTGCCAGAATAGTCGTCAGTGCTTTATCCCTTCAGGATGGCCAAAACATGACCGCAAGATCATTCATCGATGTGCCCGCTGAATATTGGGCTCATCGCTATATATCTATTTGTGCATCACAAGGCCTTATTGAAGGGCTGGGTAACGGTAGGTTTGATCCTGCCGGAAACATAACCGGTGCGCAGTTGGCTACGATTCTGGTCAAGGCGTTGCCCGGTGATGAAGCAACTGCCGAGCCCGAAGGCTTTTTGTGGTATTCAAAATATGTATCCCAGGCCAGGGACAATAATTTGCTCTATCCCGGATTTCAGGCTGAAAGCCCTGTCAGCAGGGTACAATGTGCCTACAGCATAATGCAGCTCTGTCAGCATCTGCAGCAATAACACTAGACCATAGCATTATAGAAGAAATGGGGGATATCAATTAAGATTAACTCTTTGACAATTATCGCCATATTCTTGGGGGTCTTGTTGGTTTTGAGCCTGCTTCCGGATAATCCCCTGTACAGCCTGAACTGGCCCCTGTTGTCGGTGACTATTCTATGCCTGGGCTTATTAGCTTCATTCCGACGTTTTGAAAAGAAAGGGATTAGCTCCAAGGAAATAGCGTTGATAGCCACCCTGGCTACTCTGGCAGCCATCGTCCGGGTCCCTTTTGCGGTTATAGCGGGCATTCAACCAGCCACATTCGTGGTTATGATTTCCGGATATGTCTTCGGCTCTCAAACCGGGTTTATGGTTGGGGCAGTGGGCGCCCTGGTGTCCAATTTCTTTCTGGGCCAGGGACCCTGGACTCCATGGCAGATGTTTTCTTGGGGCTTGTGCGGGTTACTCGCCGGGCTCCTCCCGGCCCGGCCGAACCAATTTCCATTGCTGCTATTTGCGGCCTTATCGGGATTTTGCGGCTATCTTTTCGGATGGCTGATGAATATATGGCACTGGGTGGGCTTTGTATATCCCCTCAACCTGCAGACTTTCTTGGCCACATACCTGGCCAGCCTGGTGTTCGATACCTTGCATGCACTGGGCAACGTCGCATTTGCCGTTTTATTGGGGCCTTCCTTCTATCACATTTTGTTAAGGTATCGCAAAAAGCTTGAGGTTACCAGTGTTATTGAGCAATGTAACGATGCGCTGTAACTACACAGGATAGTCAACTGAGCCAACCAGAAGAACGTGTCCCTATGTTGGCTCAGCGAGAACGATACTTGGCGGCTTCTTTGAGCTGGGCTGCAGTGCTTTCCAGACGGGCAATGGTTGCATGTCGGTCAGATTTATCACCTGCAATTTTTTGCAGATGGATATTCATGTATTCCCAGAAGGCAGCTGTCATATTGCTTTCATTGATGGCAAAAACAACCGAGGGTGAAGTAGTCTTGCCCACCAAAACCCCTACTCCTTCTTTGACATAGACCATGCTGCCGTCCAGATGATTGTCGCTGGTTAAATGCACGTGATAGTTTTTATGGGTCTTAAGCAGTTTGATCACATTTTTCAGATGCTCTTTGTATTCCTGGGGCGTGTAATACACCGGCGTTCCATTGGGCATATCTGAAAAACCCATCACCACTCTGCCTTGCAGGATGGTTTCCAGCGCTGGCAAGGTAATTATTTCGGTAAAACAGTGATCTTTCAGCAAAGCGAGAAAGCGGCTGGTTTTTTCTTGCTGATAGGCAATAAGCGATTCAGCAGCTGAATTGGGAAGATGCTCTAGCTGGTACGAAACCAGCTCAGCCGGCATGGTTATGTTGCTGAGGGAATTTGTTTTTAAAATGGTATCGCCTTTTTCCGCTTCGAATTCGGCTAGGGTTTCCAAATAATTTCCCGGGTTGAAAGGGTTGAATATACGCATCAGAGGCCGACAGAGGGCCAAATAATCTTGATATTCGCTCTGCAGGGCATGAATCGCTTCCTGGCGGGTGAAAAGCAAGTTGGCGGTGTTTTTGATATCATCCCGTACCGAGGAAGATGTTACGGCGGCTGTTTGAGGAGCGATGAACAAGGTGCGCCGAAAGATGCCATCACGGGTTTTCGGGCAGTAATAAGGTTCAATGGACCCAGTCATGTAAATCGGCACCCAACCTCTAATACCGGTCAACATTTCATCAAAATTACGGTTAATGGTATGTATTATTTTAATTCGGTTGCCATTTTTCAATACCTGAAACATAAGGGCTGACCAGCGGGCAAAATATTCTGGATTATCTGACAGCCAGCTCAAATCCTCGTTGCTGTATAGTAACAGGGTTTGCGGGGTTTTATTCTGAGACACCAGCGTAAGAAAATACAAAGCAGCCCTACGCTTTCCTTCCACGCCATAAAACATTTCCACATCCTTTATGGGACCGGGATCAATGAGAGCTGCCGCCTCCTCCACAGCAGGAGCATTCCTTTTAAATTGAAATTGTCCCACTTCCATGAGAAAACTATCAATCGGATTTGGATTATCAGGCCCTTTTTCCTTCAGCCAGTTTAGGATCAAATGTTCCATTGTGTCTGATTCGTGAGGCTTAATGGAGGAATTGGTTTTAATGGCTTCAAACAGGGCAGCTTTTTGATAATCGGAACTGCATATACGGGAAAAATACCGGGCCATGGCCGGGATGTATCCGGCGCTCTCCACCGGGGCGCGGACTCCCCGGCGCAAACGGCTTACAAAGGAAGCATCCAGGGCAATATTGCGGGCTAACAGGCTGTTGGAAGTTTTGGTAATATTCATGAGCAGGTCCAGTTTTTCATCAAATGTCAAAATCCGCCCCTCCTTATAAGACATATTATAATACCATTCTATAAATTTTCCATCCTATTGGCACAAATCGTGCCAATAATTTGGCAGTGCCAAATTGTCCGGTGCGATCACATTAATACTTGCAATTGCTAAAATTTAAGAGAGGTGAACATTGTGACCTTCGAAATTAAACTGAAAGTAGGGTTTTTTAAAACCCAAGATTATTATTTGACCATTGCAGGGGAACAAATCATTTTGACCCCTCGGGACAGCTCGGAGACAGAACGTCTGGTAATAGCGCGCGAAGAACTCAAATTGGTTAGCATTATCAGCCGTAACCTGACCTGCGCAGATTTGGAAATCAGGACCCCCACCAATACTTATCTCGGCAGAATTTCACCTTCCGATGATCTGAAGGAACTGAGCAGCCATCTTGTCCAGGAATTTGGTGACAAATTTAATTTTCAGCATGGAAACCTTTAAGCATGCCAACGCTTGCCATACATGGTATGCTCAGAAATTACCGCCCCAGGGTTTAAGAGCAGGCAGTACTCTTCACCTGCCTGGGGATGATTTGTACCTGATAACTCCAACATCAATGACATCATTAATAAATACATAGACAGGAGGGATCTATCACACCTATGAATACTGTAGCAGCACCAGCACCACCTCGCTGGAAAACAATTCTCAACATGATTATCAACCCAGGCGAAGTGGTTAAGAACCAGATGATAAAGATCCCCTGGCCTTATTCTCTGATGGTCTCCGGTTTGTCCTTCACGCTCTTTTTCCTGCAGACCGGCCTTGACCTGCTGCGGAACGGTCAGGTAGAAACTAGTACGGTGATCCTGATAACTATGCTGGGACTCCTATACGGCACAGCCGGGATCGCGTTGCTGGCCGTGATGGTCTGGGCCTTATCCCAGGCGGAACAGCGAGGCCTCACCATGGATTGGGCTATATCCACCTTTGCTTTAGGGTATTCAGCAACTTTTGTATATGCTTTGAGCGGTTTGATTTTCTCCCTGGCCTTTGGTTGGAAGACCGCGGTTGCCTTCGGAGTTACCGGGGTTTTATGGGCACTCAGGCCCACCATGTACACCATTAAACAAATGTCAGGAGAACGGGTAGCTTTTAGCATAGCCATGACCACCCTATGCGGAGCGATTCTCCTGGTCGGTTGGGCATTGCTAGGCAAATTCGGTGCGTAAACTCATTGATGAACATTTAGGAGGCTGATCAAGGTGGAAATGAGATTGGGATATGCAGGGGGAGCAGAACCGGCCAGGGTCAAATTATGGCCGGCTTATCTGTGTTTCGTTATATTCGGTATTCTAATGCCATTCAGCAAACCGGAATTCAAGTTCACTACTTTACTATTCTCTCTCATTGCTGCCATAGTGATGGGTTTACTGGCGGTGAATCTGCTGATCATAGCATTTAACAGCGGCAACGCGGCGGCACGGCAGGCAGACGGCGGATTTGCCCGGGAAGCGGTGGGGACTGGCATGCTGTTTATGATCCCTTTTACAGTTTTGGCCATACTGGCATTGACCGTACTGGGGTGGAATGCAGTGATGCCCTTTGCTTCGGCGGCAATCACTACAGCCGCTGCCACAGCAGGGACTGAAGCTATGAAAAGAGGGGCCCAGGGATTGAAAAATGTAATGATTCCGACCCTGGTAGCAATGCTGCTTTCGACAGTATGGATGATGCTGACCGGCATTATGCCATAAGCAAGAGGAGGTGAAAAGCTTGTCGATACTTTATTTAGCTGCCAGACGCAAACATATAAAAAGCTCTTTAATAACCATCATGATGACAGCATTTGTTTTTCTGATGTGTATGGCTGGTTCGCCTCAAACTGCTTTAGCTGCGGGAGTAGGGGATGTAGTTACCCAGGTAACCAATGCCAACCTCGGTTCAGCGGAATTCGAGTTCGGGCAGGAAGAAGCTACCGGCTATGGTTTTGCCATTCATGCCGGCATGGGGAATCTCGGCAGCGGCGGGTGTATGCTTAGTGTTTTAGGACCGGCCGAAGCGGATGAAATACAAATCATGATCGATTATGTGGATAGTATATCGCAGGTATCTTACATGCAAACCACTCAGCTAAAAGGCTGTGAAGTTAGGGAATACAACACAGATTACGGGGTAGGTATAGGGGTCATACTGCCGGACTATTTCATAACTGTGGAAACGATGGATACGGGCCAAAGCAAGAATGCTGACCTGGCTTCTGCCAAGAGCATTGCCCAGCAGACCCTGGACGGAATGGAGAGAGCAGGCCTCTTGAGTCAGGCTGCCCCGGATATAGAATCAGGGACTTCGGCAGCAGAAGAAAAGCCGGCTGCAAGTAACGCGCCGGGAGCCTCTGTGCCGGCTACCGCAGAACCTCTTGAGGAACCGGTCCGCGTAGCCGATACCACTAATATCATGGCGGTTAACAATGGACCCACGGTTCCCACTACTTTTATAATCAACACTCCCCATTTGGTGACTGAGATCCATAATTATCACTGGAACAACGCCCGGGGAGCATCCCCGGGAACCATAGGCATAAAGGACCAGAACGGGAAGATGTACGGTCCCTGGCAGGCGGTAGGAACGCCGGGACAAGGCGGGGTACCCAATGCCAATTGGTTTGTGTATCCGAATATCGTCATTCCCGCCGGTACCTACACCATCATCGACTCCGATCCGTCTACATGGTCACAGAATGGAGATTCGGGCGGTAAAGGGATGTCCTATGTGATGGCAACGCCCCATTTTGAAATTACCGGCACCGCCCCCGGGGGTGCCGGAACCAGACAGGGAACCTATCCGGCAGGACATAGCCACAGCCCGGCCGGAGTTGGGTCTGTCGGCAGTATACCCGGACCTGCCAACACTACGGAAGCGGTTACGGGTGTTGTCGTTCCGGGATTGATTGCGACAGCATTAGGGGCTTTAGGCGGCCTGGGTGGCGGTGGAATACCTCCGGCAGGCGGAACGCCTATGTATCCCCCTGGCGCAGGACCACTGCCCGGTGCTGGAGGAATCCCGGGAAGCGGAGGAGGAACACCGGGAATAGCCCGGGCTACCAGTCAGATTGGACGCCGGGGCAAAGAAGAAATTCGGATCGATACTACCGACATGTACCAGGGCAATGCGATCCAGGGAGCTCCAGCAGATCAGGGCATCTATATTGAGACAGAAAGAGAAGCCGGTCTGTTCGTACAACCTGAACCCTTGATCAATGATCCGGGCCCAGAGATCTTCATCGATACCGTTGATATGAATCAGCAGGCTATTGATATCAGGGAAGCAGGGGGAGAACCTGGCATCCATATCGATACTATGGATATGTTTGAAGAGAGCCCGATCGCAGGAAGTGATGGTAGCCAGGGTATTTTCATAGAGACCCAGGATGAGGCCGGTCTGTTTGTGCAGCCCCGACCCTCGGTTCAAGATCCGGGAGCGGAAATCTTTATTGATACCATCGATATGCAGGAACAGGCCATTGATACCGGGGGAACAGGGACGGATACGGGCATCCATATCGATACTACGGATATGTTTGAAGAAAGTCCGGCCGCGGGTGCAGCCGGTGATAAGGGAATATTTATTGAGACGGAGGATGAAGCCGCCCTGTTTGTAAAAGCCAATGCAGACCGGGATATGGAGGCTGATCATATCAAGCCGCAGGTTTTTAATGCCAGAGAACATGAAGCAGGAGGAGAGCAATTTGCGGTTGCTGAAGGCGGTTCGGAAGCTCCGCTCGAAGACCAATCTGAACGCCTGTATACGGACAGCGAAGATGGGGAAGTCCTCATCGACTCCGGTGCCCGGGAAGACAGCAGAGGGACGGAACCTAGTCCTGGATCTGAAGAAGCAACTGCAGCCGACGGAACCTTTGACCAGAACGGATATGATGCGGAAGGTTTCGACCGGGAGGGATTCAACCAGGCGGGTTACGATCGTGATGGCTTTGACCGGGATGGTTTCAACGAAGCTGGCTACAACAGCGAAGGCTTTGATCAGGCGGGATTTGATAAAGATGGCTTTGACAAAGACGGCTTTAACCAAGAAGGCTTTGACAAGGCCGGATACGATAAGGACGGTTTTGACCACGAAGGCAGGAATAGCGCGGACTATGACCGAGATGGTTATAATTCGCAAGGTTATGACCAGGATGGTTTTGATAAAAGCGGCTTTGACAAAGATGGTTTCAACAAAGATGGATTTAATGCACAAGGTTATGACCGTGAAGGTTTTGATGCTAATGGCTTCGATGCGGAGGGCTTTGATAAAACCGGCTTTGATGCTGAAGGCTTCGACAAAGATGGATTTGATAAAGAGGGCTTCGATAAGGCGGGATTTAATGCCGAAGGTTATGATAAAGAAGGTTTCGATCAGTTAGGTTTTGATGAAGAGGGCTATAACCGGGATGGCTTTGATAAGACCGGCTATGACCGAGAAGGCTTCGGGCGGAATGGTTATGATGCTGAAGGCTTTGATCGGCAGGGATATAACCAGGCCGGCTATGATCGGGAAGGATTCAACAAATCTGGCTTCGATGCCGAAGGCTATGACCGGCAGGGCTTTAACCAGGCAGGTTTTGACAAAGAAGGTTTCAACAAGGAAGGCTTCGACAAAGCAGGCTTCAACCGGGAGGGCTTTGACAAAGAAGGTTTCGACAGGGAAGGTTTCGATAAAAACGGATTTAATGCTGAAGGTTATGATAAAGAAGGCTTCAACCAGGCGGGGTTTGACAAAGCAGGTTTCAACCGCGAAGGCTTCGATAAAGAAGGATTTGACAAAGCAGGCTTTGACAAGGAAGGATTCAACAAATCCGGCTTCGATGCCGAAGGCTACGACCGGCAGGGCTTCAACCAGGCGGGGTTTGACAAGGAGGGCTTCGATCGTCAGGGCTTTGATAAGGAAGGGCTTGATCGAGAAGGATTCAACAAAGCCGGATTTGACACCGAAGGTTATGACCGGGAGGGCTTTAACAAGGAAGGCTTTGACCGGGAAGGATTCGGCCGCAATGGATTTGACTCGGAAGGCTTTGATCGGCAAGGCTATGATGTTAATGGCTACGACCGCAAGGGATTCAACCGCAGCGGTTTTGATGCTCAAGGCTATGATAAACAGGGCTTTGATAAAGAAGGGTTCAATAAGGACGGATGGGACCGGGAAGGTTACGATCGTAAGGGGTTTGACCAGAATGGCTGGGACCGGGAAGGCTACGATAAGAACGGTTATGATGCTGATGGTTACGACCGGGATGGATATAACCGGGAAGGTCAGTCCAAAGAAGGTTATGATGCAGACGGTTATGACAAGAATGGCTTTAATGAGCACGGTTATGACCGAGATGGGTATGATCGGGAAGGTTTCGATTTCGAAGGATACAACCGCAGCGGTCGTGACCCCTGGGGTTACGACAAACAGGGATACGGGAAAGATGGTTATCACTGGAGCGGCTATAATGCTGACGGCTACAACCGAGACGGGATGCATTGGACTTATAACCCCTACGGAGAGGGAAGTCCATTCAACGTAGATACCCGTAATCCTTTTGATGGCGGAATTGTTGACCTTGGTGGGCGTAGAGAGGCCTGGGAACCGACCAAACCGCCTCTGGGAGAACCGTATCATCGAACCGTAGAAAAATACGGTGCCAAACCCTGGGATGATGAGATCCCGGCTCCACAACCGGAAAAACCCACTATACCTTCCACTGAGGATACCGGTGTGATCGGGCCGGAAGATCCCATGAATACCTTGAAGAATCATGATGTGGGAGACGGAAGAGATGTGGTACCGGAGGATCAGCCCAGCAGCATCCCGATCCCGGAAGAAGATATCCCCCAGAGTGACTGGCCGGGAACGGAACCCGAAGACAGCTTCCCCGGGGATCAAATCCCGGAAACCCAGCCGGGCAACACTTTTGATTATACGGATCCGGAAACCGGAACCACATCCACCTATGAATATGAACCGGGATATATGGGACCCCGGCATGGAGACCGGCAAGTGCTGGAGGGAAGCGGTGACGGTCAGACTTATGAAATCGAATTCAATGCCGTCACTGGAAAGTGGGTCAACACTGAGACAGGAAATGATTTTGATCCCAGTCGATTCGAATCCTGGCAGCGGGATGTGGCTGAAGACAAGCGTCGGGCTGCCATAGATCTGGAAAAGATGGCGAGACGCGAGGACGCCACCAGCAAGGCCATAGACAAAAACCTGGAAGATTGGCGCAAGCTGGAGCAAATGCAAAAGGCAGCTGATAAATACAATATCGGAGAACCGGGCGGCCCCGGTGACGTAGACAAGGCGATCCAAGGCCTTAAAGATGATATGCTGGCCGGTAAAGAGCTGGATCAGGAAAAAATGGATAAGATCCGCCGGGTCATCGACAATCGCATCCTGGGCAAAACCACGGCCGATAGCGGGGAACGATGGGAAGAGGATTGGGTCAAGAACCTGGGCTGGGCACTGGAAGCCAATGCAGCCACTGCCAAAGAAGTGATCACTGGAGAAAAGGCTGATGGCAGTACTTCCTGGTTGGGCATGGGGGCCAAGATTATGATCATAGGGGCTACCGGCGGGCTGGCCGGCGGTACGAGTCTTACTTATGTAACCCTGGACGGGGCTATGAATGTGGCGGAAGCAATGTACCGCATCAAGGATGAGATTGATAAAGGTGGGTCTGATTTCAGAGCAGTATCCAAAGCCCTGGGTGTATTAGTATTAGGCGAGCAAGCAGGATGGCTGGCAGGCAAAGGTTTTGGTGCCTTAAACAAGTCGATGCTGGAAAGGTTCCCGGTGTTTACCAATAAGGCGGCGGATTTTATTGAAAAGGCAGTGCTCAAGGGAAGTGCACTGAACCAGCAATTGAGCCGTAAGCTTGGCTTTATCAGCAAAGAATCAGCCGAATCAGCTTTGGATAAGATCAACAAGAGATTGGTAGAAATCGGCGGCGATGAGGCTGCAGAGAAGTTTGTAAAGCAAGCGTCAGGAAAACAAGGGGTCAAGGCAGGAGGGAAAGCAGCAACAACAGGCACTCAAGCTGCATCTAAAACCACCTCAACTGCCGGTAAAACTACCCAGGTGGCAAAACCTTCAGGCAAGCCGACACTGAAGACGGTATCAGCTGAAACACCTGGTTTGAAAATTGACAAGAACAGCTTTAAAGAAGCGGGGCTGCCTCCTGATTTACGCGGGATGCCAACCCGTGATCAGAAGGCTATTCGGATGGTCTGTGATAAATATGGGGTGAAAGCTCACATGAGACCAACCAATCCCGATTCAAGAGCCTGGCTGGAAAGCGGCCGAGCTCACCCTAAACCAGAGATGATCAAATCAAAAACCATAAACGAGCTGGACGTTGAGCTGGGTTATCCCAAAGAGAATATTGGCACAGTCGGCTGCAGGAGACCTGACCCGCTGCCAGCCGCAAAACCTTCCGATATGACAGATGCTCATTGGAATAGTCTGCAAAAGCGTCATGCGCAGAGGATGACTGAATTTACCGATCAGGCCAGTAAGCTCAAACAACTGGAAAAAGCGGACAAAATCGTTTGGGATCAAAAAACCGGAATTATCTACAACAAGCAAACTATGAAGCCCTATTGCGGAGACCATGATACTTTTGCCATTGTTGATGCGGTAAGCGGAAAACCGGTCTCACCGCGGATGAATGAGCAGATCAATCGCGAATTTCAATCTTTAGGGGCAACTCAGCATAATGAACATGTAGGCTGGGATTATTCGGGACTATCAGATAAAGTCCCTGACGGTGCGACGCCAGGAGCGCAATCACCGCGGGAAATAGCTGAAGCTATCGATAGGAAGATCTTAAGCGGCCATGGGGAGGGCGGCGAAGCACTAAATACCTATGATCCGCTCCGGGGAGAAAACGGCGGTTGGCTTACCAACTGGTGGGAAGGAGGAGTCAGACAATGAAGATAACCAATGCACGGGAAAGAAAAGAGTTTCTACAGCAATATTTTATCAAACTGGAAAAATGGCGGGAATATGACCTGAATCTGTTTCAGGATGGAAACGAAGCAGCGGAAGCCGCAATGGAAGAATTGCAGAAACAGCTGGCGGTAATGAGGGATGAATATGAAAACTGGCTGCCAGTGGTGCCTCTTTCCCGTTGTCCTTTCAGCGGTGTAACAGTTGATTATTGCATAGATCTACTTGGGTTGGATGGTTTGTGGTGGAATTATGACGCCCCGGTCAGGCGGACAGAAGAACTCCCCCCCACCTATTTTGCCCTGGACGGAGCTGTAACCCTAAAAGGCAGCATCGATTTAGCCCCGTTTTTATGCAAACCTGGTGCCGGGGTACCCGGCGTTTTACCCCGATTGTTGAACCAGCCAGAAATTCAGGCAGTAATTTCTTCATTTCCCATCGGCGATCATCAGGGATATGTAATTTTCTATTTTGCCGAAGATGCACCGGAGGATATGGTCAGGGTCAACACCTGGGGCACTCGGCTATATACCTTTTTGGATCAGGAAAACATGGTGCGCTGGGGTGATTATGACTTGAACATAAATGAATATGATTTTGAATTGAGCAGATGGATTGAAGCAGGCAAGCTGCACTGGATAAAACCCGGGGATGAATCACTTACGTTGGTGTCAGCCGTCGAAGATTGTCCCTATATCGGACTTAAGGGTAATCAGGAATTGCAGCGCATAGAACGCGGGGAAGTTTGGAGCGGGGAAACCTATTAAGCATGGTTTATAAAGGAGGCGGCAATATGGAAGTGAATCAGGATAATACGACTAGTATTGGTTTATACAAGCTTACACCGGGTGATATTGACCATTTATTCAGGCGCTCGGGATTAAGTGGCAACCAGCTTTCGTTATTTACTTATAATGCAGAACGGGGAGCCACCAGCAGTCCCTCGGAGCTCTTCAAAGAATTGGCCGCGAGCCCGAATTTGAACCGGGTGGCCAGACATTTATTGACTCCGGCAGTAAAACTCGAGTTCAACCGCGGCGGAGCCGGTGCAGCCGAAGAAACCTATCATGCTTTTCTTTCCCTGGAGGATAATGATGTCCTGGTACAGTTTATTGATAGTGAAGACAATATACTGCTCTTGCTCTTTGATAATGAAGAGTCATTCTGGCAATGGTGGGCGGATATTTACGCTGCCAATGCAGACAGCACCTACCAGCCAGTGTTCCCTGACGTGATGCCAACGGAAGTCCTAGTCTGTGCCCTGCACTGTATCGATATTTACCGCCGCTCTTACATGGAAAGCATGCTGGATTACCGGGGCGGCCTGAATCTGGCCATCAGCACTCAGGACTTTGTTGAACTGCTCAAACGTGCCCTGTCCAGTCAGGACAAACGCTGGCTTTTACCCACCCTATTTGAAACCACCCCAGGCCTTAAGGGGAGCAGTATAGCTTTGAAACCGGAACATGTTAAAAAGGCGGAAGAACTAGGGTTTTTGAGCAGCAATGAAAATATTCTGACCTTGGGTGAACGTTCACGGCTCATGGGCACCGAGATAATCACCAGTTGGCTGGGATCTATCGGCTGTCAGGCCACGGCTTTGGTCAATGGACAGGAAAAGAGCCTTTCCCGGATGTTTCTGACCTCCACGGCCTTTGCCAACCATATCTTCTCCTTTGAGACTATTGGCGGGGGCGGCTCGCGGTTTCGGCATCAAGCCAGCACCCGGCCCGAACTTATTCAGTCCCTGCTGAAATGGATCGAAGCCCTGCAAAAAGTAGTAGGTGGCACTGCCCCAGCCAAAACCGCCCAAGCCCAAGCCCAGAAACAAGCCTCTGCCCCGGCGATGAAGTTCTGCGGACAGTGTGGTGCGGAACTAAAACCCGGCAAGAAATTTTGTACCGGCTGCGGGAAACCGATCTAAACAGATTTATTAGCGTCAGATGGATTTGTTACTCCGCCAGAAGAAATTCGTTTTTAGGAGCCGTACCGTTCTAATCTGCTTCTTAAAGCAGAGGGAGTATTAGAATAGCTATCTGACAAAACGACCTAATTAAACAAGGAAGTGAAGAACAATGAGTGAATTAAAATTTTGTCCGGAATGTGGAGCGCCCTTGGCACCAGGAGATAGGTTTTGCGGTGAATGCGGCTTTGACATCAATATCATCGCCGGGAAGCCTGGGGCCTCTGCTGCGCCTGAGCGGCCAGCCACACCGCCCCCGGCAGCACCAGCTCATCAACCGCAGCAGCACAGCTATCAATCACCCCAGACGCCAGCCAGGCCCTATGCTGAAGCGTCCCCGCCTGCAGGAGGAGCTGGACCCATGCCGGGCAGAAATTATGCCCCACCGGGAACCAACCCAGGCGGAAACAAAAACGCGCTGATCATCATGATTTCAGTCTTGGCCCTTATATTCGTGGCTGGTGGTGGGATCTACTGGTGGCTTTCCAAGGATGATCCGGAAGGAAACACCGGAGCTCCGGTACAGACAGCCACTCAGAACAGCAACCCGGCAGCCAATAGCGGGCAGAATGGGCCCAGCGTGCCAGCTCAGACAGCACCCCAGCCAGATTTATCCCGGGCGTCGACCTATTTGTCCGAGCCAGGCTTGAAGTGCACTTTTTTTGTCAATTATCCGGATGGGATGTCAGGGATCGTTGACCGGATCAGCGGTCAGGCAGTCCCCAACCAATCCGTGCGGGTAAGTGAAGTGGAAATGGGTATTGATATGGGTGAAGAATATGGCTTTGGCTTTCATTATGTAGAACGAGCCGACGGAACTTATTACATCATGGATCAAGCCCCCTTTGAGATTTATCCGGTTTTAAAAAACAATATGACGGTAGGACAGACCTGGAGCTATGACACGGAGTACGGTTCTACCAATTATAAGGTTGTGGATATGGGTGTGGATCTGGATTTAGGTTTTGCCAAATTCGACGACTGTCTGTTGCTTTTGGAGAACAATCAAGCCGCGGGATTTCAGAGCATAACTTATTATGCACCGGGGAAGGGTTGCGTTTATGTGATAGATCCCGGCGGAGCTTTTCAATACTATAAAATGACGGAAATGACCAGGATCGATGCGGCTGAAGCAGCCAACACCATCATAAAATGGTGCCCGAACTATAAAGATATCAAAGATGACCGCACTCAGAGCTATTAGAACATGAGGAGGACTGGAACATGACAGTGGCATCGGGTGCGATGGAACTGTGGAGGCGGGTATCGCTTGTCCTGGGGATTATAATCGGTCTGGCACTGTTTTGCTATGTGGCACCGGCTGTGGTCAGTGTGACAGCGGTGGACTGGGTACAGGAACAAGCTAATGAATTGAAATCTTACAGCGGCTTGGTAACCAAAGAGGATAAACGGCTTAATGCACTGCCCCTGGATGAGTATATCCGGGAAAAAACCGGCGCAAAAGTGGTGGCCCTCGACAGTGATGAATGGTCAGACTTTTTTGTCCAGGTGAGACTGGCCAGCCTGGGAGAGTATCAACGTTCCAGCTTTGGAGACCGGGTCAGTGAAGAAGACAAAGATGACTTCTGGAGGCCAACGCGTCCAGTCCAGGTGTTTTTCAAACCCAATGAATTGCCCTATTATCAATGGGGGCTGCGGGAAGGTGATGGTCAAAGCGCATTTATCAGCACCACTATCGGCAGTGAAACATATTATCTGCGTTTAAACTACCACGATTACTTGAGCAGCGTGGGTGCAATGTCCAGCCCGTACCGCGTTGCTCCGGGATGGCTTTACCATCCTTTCCGCACCGTTGGCGTCGTTGTGATGGGATTAGGCTTACTGTTTTATATATTTCTGCCCCGAAGGAAAAAACAAGCCGAGGACATCAGTTATTCGGCCGGCAGCATGGTGGCAGGAGACCTGGTAGGGGTTATCCTCCTGGCTCCTTTTTATGGACTGCCCTTTTTGATCAACGGAGGCACCGTGCAGGCTATCATCGGTTTGTGGCCCATCACCCTGGCCATTTGGCTCATGGCCTTAATCAGCATATATTTGTTCTACAGCAATGCCTGGCACTCCTCTTACCGGATCGAGCTGACGCCGCAAGCCTTGTATCTGATAACTTTCAAGGGTGTAAAAGAAATGCGGTTTGATGAGATGACCGCCGTTGATCTGGTAGTCTTAAGAAACCCCGGCTGGTTCCGCAAACTCTTCCTGGCCATGGCCTTTATCTCGTTGGTCAGCGGCCGGGCCTCTTCTCCGCAGCCAGCGGGATCAGCTCTATTGGCAGCTGCAGCGTCCTATGGAGGCTTAAGGATTCAAGGCCGCAGCGGCGGCAAACCGATTTATATCTGGTTTTCGGACCAAATGGGCGGGGTGATCATCAACAATTTTGACCGGGTGCCGGAAGCCATCGAAGCTGCCGGGGTGCCATTCTATAAGGAAAACCAGGAAATCCAGGGATTTTCCATGTTTATGTAAGGGCCGTTAGGAGTGAGACGACCACCGCTCCGTGCGCTGTAGGGGTGGGGCTCTGCTCCACCCGGGTGACTGATAAACTGATAATAGTCGAAGCGCTGTAGGGGTGGGGCTCTGCTCCACCCGAGTGACTGATAAACAAGATGCTAGTCGAAGAAGGGAAGTATAGTTGAAAAATATTTTTTGGAGGAGGCAACAATAATGGTCGGATTAATAATTCTCGGAGTAATCGTAGTCTTATTAGTTGTATTCCTTATTGGAATCTACAATAGCCTGGTGCAGCTAAGACAAAGGGTGCAAAATTCCTGGTCCCAGGTGGATGTACAGTTGAAGCGGCGTTATGACCTGATTCCTAATCTGGTCAATGCCGTCAAGGGCTATGCCCAGCACGAGAAATCGACTCTGGAAACCGTGACCCAGGCCAGGAACATGGCTATGAATGCGGGCAATGTCCGGGAGCAGATGGAGGCCGAGAATATGCTCAGCAATGCTTTGCGCTCTCTGTTTGCCGTGGCTGAGGCTTATCCGGAATTGAAAGCCAACACCAATTTTCTGCAGCTGCAATCCGAGCTAAGTGACACCGAAAGCAAGATTGCTTATTCCCGCCAATTCTACAATGATACCGTACAAAAGTTCAACACCAAGATCGAATTGTTCCCCAACAACCTGGTAGCAGGTATGCTGGGATTCGCCATGGTGGATTATTTTACCCTGCAGGGGGAACCCAATGCTCGTCAGGCTGTGAAAGTGGAGTTTTAAAAAGGAGTTTCCAAGATGACACCAAAAATGCCTTATCGCCATTTCCGAAGCACGGTATTTTGCCTATTTATTGGCTTGTTCTTATTCCTGGTCTTAATAACTCCACCCGCCCTGGCGGACCGGTCTTTGACCATGGAACAGATCATTGTGGATGCCCAGGTCTTGCCGGATGCATCCATGCTGGTGACCGAAAGGATCAAGGTGGACTTTTCCGGGCAGTGGAACGGCTTTTATGTGAAAATCCCCCAGGGGGATACCCCCATTACAGACGTAAAGGTGAGTGAAAACGGGAAGCCTTATGCCTTTAATCCCGGTACCACATACGGAGCGCCGGGAACCTTCCTGATCAAACGCGAAGGCAGTGATATCCTCATTGACTGGAGCATCAATGCTAAAGATCAGGTGCGTACTTTCGATTTAACTTACCGGGTGGTGAATGCCGTCAAGATACATCCCGATGTGGCGGAGCTCTACCGCAAGTTTATCGGGGAAGCTAATGGCAATCGCATCTCCTCTGTACAGGTTAATCTGACCCTGCCGCCAGGCGCGGAAAAATTTAAAAAGGGGGAAGACATCCGCATCTGGGGACATGGCCCCCTAAACGGGGAAGTCGAATTTGCCGGCTCTAATGGGGTGGTATTCAAAGTCAGCGACCTGCCTTCCTATACCTTCATGGAAGGCCGGGTGGTTATGCCCCCCAGCCTCTTTACCAGTGCGCCTGCGGAAGCCCATACGACACAGCCGGCACTGAGCAAGATTTTAGCAGAGGAACAGGGCTGGGCCGACCAGGCCAATAAAGAACGCATGATGGCCAGAGTGGAGACGGGTGCCGGAATCGGTATCGTAGTGGCAGCACTGGCAGGCGTCTTTATGTTGTGGCGCAGGTACGGGCGCAAACACGCTACCGTTTTTGACGGTGATTATTACCGGGACCTGCCGGCCAATTACAGCCCGGCGGAGTTGAGTGTCTTGTGGAATTTCAAAGCCATGAAGGCTAATGATATCACTGCTACCATCATGGACCTGGCCCGGCGGCAATTTCTCTTTTTAGAGGAAGATACCGTACAGGTACGAAAACTGCTGGGCAGCAAAGAAGTCACTACCTTCCTGCTCAGCTTCATGCCCGCACCTGAGCCGGCTAGCTTAAGAAAACCGGAAGAAGCAGTTCTTAAGCCCCACGAAGCAGAGCTGATCGATTATTTGAAAAACGATATCGGCGGCGGCAAGGATTATATCTATTTGACCGACATAGAAGAATACGCCAAAAAAAATGGCCCGGAATTTTACGCCTTCTGGAGCGGTTGGACTTCCGGCATCATTGCCAAATGCCAGGCCTACGACTTCTTTGACAGCAACGGTAATATGTCGCTCTTTACTGTGCTGGGCGGCGCGGTGCTCTTTGTGGCAGGCTTCGTTCTGGCAGCCCGGATTGGAACCATCGGCTGGGCCATGATCATTGCCAGCCTGATCATTTTCTTCGTCCCGCGTTTTTTCAAACGACGTTCCGTGATCGGGCAGGAGGATTATGTGCGCTGGGCAGCTTTTAAGAAGTTTCTGGAACACTTCTCAGAGATGCAGCGACATGAAATCCCCAGCCTCATCATCTGGGAGCATTATCTGGTCTATGCGGTCACTTTGGGGGTGGCCAAAGAAGTCATCAAACAGCTGGAAGTGGTCTTTCCCAATATGCAGGATGGAGATTATCGCTTTGGGTCTGGATGGATGATGTATGGAACCTATCATTCCGGTATGAATGCCCTGACCAATTCCTTCGATGGGATCGGCGAATCCTTTGAGCGTTCTTTGACATCAGCCCAAAAGGCAGTAAGCAAGTCTTCTTCCGGTTCCGGCGGCGGAGGCGGATTCTCCGGCGGTGGCGGCGGAGGTGGCGGTGGCAGCAGTTACGGAGGAAGATAGACTTTTAGTTGGAAAGGGGAAAATTGGTAAGGCGTGGGGAGTGAGATGTGAGGCGCGAGGCGCCCCCCCATGTTTTGTAGGAGTCGACGACCTGTCGGCCTTCTCGTAGCAGCAGAACATTCGCTCATGCGCTGTAGGGGTGGGGCTCTGCTCCACCCGGACGACATGGGGAATGCTCGTGCGCCGTGGGGATCCTTATCTAGTCCGCACCATAGCTTGTCGTCTGGCAAGTCCAAAAATAAATGCGGAAGAGGGGAAGAGGGAGGAAAAAATGATTTGTCCAAATTGCGGTAATGATTCTGATAAAAGCATTAGGTTCTGTGTGGAATGCGGCAGCCTTCTGCCCCAAGCCGCAGATAACCAGACCACAGAACCTGTCATGGAAAGGGACCCGGTAGGGAATAAAGCCCTGATCGGTTTTTCAGAGCGGATTAATGACCCTGCCTTTGCCAGTTACCGGCGGCAGACCACTGCCTGGTCATTTATTTTTGCCGGGATCCTTGCTGTCATCGTGATCGTTGGTTTTTTTATCTATGGAGAAACAAGTTCTGAAATGGACAATCCCGAAGCCCTTTATATAGGACTGGGCATCGGCGGCATGTTCCTGACCATTGCTTTATTGTCTACCATCAGCCGTGCCATGGTAAAGCAGTGGGATGGGGTGGTCATTGATAAAAAAGTTGAGAAAAAGACCCGGCGCAACAAAGACTCAGACGGTCGGTACTATGTGGAAAGATACACCTTATATACCGTAGTCTTCAAAACCGACCGGGGCAAAATCCTGAATAGATCGGTGGATGATGATGATACCGTTTTCAATTATTTTGAGATTGGCGATCGGGTGCGTCAGCACAAAGGGCTGGGCACCCTCGAAAAATACGATAAATCACGGGACAGCATCATATTCTGCAACGCCTGCTCGACCCTAAACGACATCAATGATGATAAGTGCTTGCGCTGTTCCTGCCCCTTGCTGAAATAACGTTATAGGAAGGACGCAGGCGGACGGTTTGAGGCCACTGAAATACTGTCATATCATTCTGAGGCAAAGGCGAAGAATCTTTTTATTACGGCAGTTTCAAGATCCTTCATTAACGTTCAGGATGACAAAACGACTTTTCCGGTGGCCTCGGATGGTTCTGTTGTGTCAAACTTGTGCCCGTGTCCAAATTTTATCATTTCACGATTTTAATGAACTGCCTGAACAAATTCCCTTCTGAGGTCCTCATCATTTCAAACAGAGCCATTTCGGTGGTAGTGATGACCGCCCCCAACTCCCGCATACGCTCTAATGCTGCCATGCGGTTCCAAGAGGTGCGCGAGGACACGGCATCCGATGCTACATATATCTGGTAAGGTTCCTTGAGCAAGCCGCAAACGGTTTGGTAAACACAGACATGAGCCTCAATACCTGCGACAAGGATCTGCTCTCTTCCTGTTTCCCTAAGTCTAGTCAAAAACTCTTCATTCAAACAGGCATTAAAGGTCATCTTTTCTATAGCGGGCAGATCCCCCAGCAATTCGCGCAGTTCCGGGATGGTCGGCCCCAGTCCCCGGGGGTTCTGTTCCAGCAGGACAATGGGGAGTTGAAAAAGCTTAGCAGCCTTAATCAAGTTTTGCCAGTTACCATAGATCAGATTGGCCTCATGTACCGTCCTGGCCAAGGCCCCCTGAATATCCACAATCAACAAGGCGGTTTTGTCCATATCCAACATAATACCAGCCTCCTCCTTACTAGCTATGTTATGGCCATTCTACCATGAAAAAGACCACCAACACTTACCTAAAAACAGCTTTTAATGGACTGCAAGCAGCAACGTGCGCCATCCCCTAACTGAAGCCAGCTTTCAGATGGCTGGGAGTTATTGCCCAATAAGCTGTATAATTTTAGTAACAAAGGCTGAATAATACCTACCGGGCAAATACTATGAATTAAACCTGAGCGTATATCCTTATAAAGACATAAGGAGCCGCGAATTTCAGACAACGCTTCACTATGACCCGGTAATGGACCAGCGTAGTTATGCTGAAGTGTTGCTATAGGCTAACATCTCGGCTTAAAGCCAGAAAGAGGGATGACAATGAACGTATCTTACAGTCTTACCGAGAAGAATTTTAATGAAATCACAGCAGAGCTTGCCCAGACAGCCATGGGTATTTTAAAAGCAGATGTGGTAATACGAGGCGCAAGTATAGTGAATGTCAATACCAGAGAAATCGAGGCGAATAAAGATGTTGCTATTAAACACGGAAGGATTGTTACCGTAGGCAATGTTGACCATACCATCGGGGAAGACACGCAAATAATTGATGCTACCGGATATACCCTGGTCCCCGGGTTCCTGGACGGGCATCTGCATGTTGAAAGCAGCATGATGTCGGTCAGAGAGTTCACCCGGGCAGCATTGCCCAGAGGGACCACCACTATATTTATGGATCCTCACGAGATTGCCAATGTATTAGGCATGAAGGGGGTTCAGATGATGGTGGAAGAGGGCCGGCAAATGCCCATGAAAATCTATGCCACTATGCCTTCCTGTGTCCCGGCCGCGCCCGGATTTGAAGATGCTGGAGCGGTTTTCGGCCCGGATGATGTCAAAGCGGCCATGAGTGATGATCGCATTATCGGTTTAGGGGAGATGATGAATTTCCCCGGTATTATTTACGGCGACAAAAATGCTCACGGGGAGCTTAAAGCCACCTTGGATGCAGGGAAACCGATCACCGGACATTATTCCATCCCTGACCTGGAAATTGGACTACCGGCTTATGCTGCTGCTGGAATAGCGTCCTGCCACGAAAGCACCACCAAAGAGGATGCCCTGGCCCGGATGAGGCTGGGGATGTATGCCAAAATGCGCGAAGGCTCAGCCTGGCACGATGTAAAGCAGACCGTTCGAGCAATCACTGAGAACCGTATCGACAGCCGCTATGCGATTCTGGTCACAGACGATGTTCACCCCCATACTCTGCGGGAACTGGGGCATCTCGATCATGTGGTGCGCCAGGCCATCAGACAGGGTGTCGATCCGCTCACCGCAGTGCAGATGGTAACCATAAATACCGCCCAGTGCTTTCGGGTAGACCGGCATCTGGGAAGTATATCGCCGGGGCGCTGCGCGGATATCAACTTTATCAGCGATCTGGCCGAGGTCAGGGTCGACAAGGTGATGGTGGACGGGAAAATAGTGGCTGAAAACGGCCAAATGGTAACGGAACTGCCTTCCTATACCTATCCTGCGGAGGCGCGGCATTCCGTTCGTCTCAAGGAAAAGTTATCCCCACAGCATTTTGTCATAAAGGCACCGGCAGGTATGGCAACGGTCAAGGCACATGTCATGGAAATACGCGAAGCCCATGTGGGAACATATCACCGTTTGATTGAAATGAAGGTAGAAAACGGGCAGCCCCTGCACCGGGAAGCTGGTGATATTGCCAAGGTGATGGTGATGGAAAGGCATGGCGGGGACGGTTCTTACGGTTTAGGATATGTGCAGGGCTTTGGCTTAAAGGCCGGGGCGGTAGCCTCAACCGTGGCTCATGACAGCCATAATCTGTTGATAGTTGGCACCAATGACGAAGACATGGCTCTGGCGGGAAATACCCTGGCTGAGGTTGGCGGCGGCATGATAGCGGTCAAAAACGGTGCAGTGATAGCCTTGCTGCCCCTGCCCATCGCTGGTTTGATGTCTGACCGGCCCCTGGAAGAGGTGGCGGAAAACGTTGCCAGGCTGGATCAAGCCTGGAAGGATCTGGGCTGTAACCTGGTTTCGCCTTTTATGACCATGGCTTTAATATCCCTGCCGGTATTGCCTGAACTGCGGCTTACCAACCGAGGGCTGGTGGATTGCCTTAACTTTAAAATGCTGCCCTTGCTGGGGGAATAAACTTATAACTTGATTTTTGTGCCCCGGCATGTTAGAGGTAAGTTATACCAACAATTATTAAGGATTTGATAAAGCGTAACCCGTACCGCTGGGATGAGCCCGAAGATTATTATGAAAAGAGGGGATTTACATGGGAAAAGCCACTCAGGATCTGAAAGAAGAGCATAATGCTATTCTGCACGTTTTGAAAATACTGGATAAAGCCATGCCCAGTAGCAAGCCCGAAGCGGATATGTTGAAGTTTTATGGTGAACTGCTTTACTTCCTCAAAATATTCGCCGATAAATGCCACCACGGCAAAGAAGAACAATATCTTTTCACCGCATTGACCGCCCATGGGATCCCCAATCAAATCAAGGCGGACCTGTAGGGGTAATGCTCAAAGAACATGAAGAGGGCAGGAAATACATAGCCGCCATGAGTGAAGCCTTGGAAGCTCAGGATCTGCTTGGATTTAAACAGGCCGCCAGCGGATATCGCGACCTCCTAAGAAACCACATAGAAAAGGAAAACCAGGTGCTTTTTGTGATGGCTGATAAGGTGCTGGACGAAAACAAGCAGGATGATATGTTTGAGAAGTTCGAACAATACGAGGAGAGCATTATCGGACATGGAGTGCATGAAGAACTGCATGCCATGATTGAACGGTGGGCCAGGGAGTTCCAATAAAGAGTAATGGGAAGCAAATTGTATGCTTTCCCGCTACGATAATGGTACTAATTTAATCCCCGAAAGGAGAATACGCTATGCCGCTAAAGATTATGCAGGCCGACATCACCAAGATGCAGGTCGATGCCATTGTAAATGCGGCCAATGTGAATTTGAAAATGGGGGGAGGCGTATGTGGCGCGATATTCTCCGCAGCCGGGATCGACCAGCTGCAAGAGGAATGCAATCGTATCGGCAAATGCCCGGTTGGTGAGAGTGTCATAACCAGAGGCTACGCCTTACCCGCCCGGCATATAATACATACCGTAGGCCCCATATGGCAGGGCGGTTCATGCAATGAAGCCCAATTATTGTACAACTGTTATAAAAACTCGCTAGCCCTGGCCTTGAAACATAAATGCCACTCCATTGCTTTTCCCTTAATCTCTTCCGGGATTTACGGGTATCCAAAAGAACAGGCCTTAGAAATCGCGATTTCTGCCATCAACGAATTCCTGCTTACCCATGATATGGAAGTATACTTGACGGTCTTTGATGAACAGACTCTAATGCTTAGCGAAAAGATTTTCTCCGCCTTTGACAAGTAAATTGACCACAATTACAGAGCAGATTTATTCTAAGGCAACGCCGACCCATCATTGAATCTGGCCACATGCAAATACGGGAATTTCGCCCAAGCGGGAAAGGGATTGGGGATCCGGCCGCCTGAACACGGCCGATTCTAATGTTTCTCCAGAGCAGGATTGAGCAGCACTGTCCCTAAACCTTGCCGGAATTAAAAAAAAGGAGGTCAAGTCAGCCGTGCGGCCCGGCCTGATCTCCTCATCCAACAGATAATAGGACGACCAATAAAACCTTAAAAGTCTGAGATTTAAAGGTCTTTTTGTTTTTGGTGCTAAGACGTTAATACGGACATAGGACTTTAAGATTGACAAAGCAGGTCAAGAGTGTATTTTAAGTATCTGCTATCTTTTTGCTAGGAGGTGACGGATTGGAGAATTGGGAGAACATAAATGCGGTACAAAGGGTTCAGGATTATATCGCTGAGCATATCAATGAGCCCATCACCCTGTATATGCTGAGTCAGGCAGCTGGTTATTCCCCGTGGTACACATCCAGAATATTTAAGGAGTACACCGGAAAAACGCCACTGGAATACATGCGCCGGCTGCGCCTGTCCCGGGCAGCCCTGGGACTTTGGGATGACAGCAAACGTGTAATAGACGTTGCCCTTGATTTTGCGTTTAATTCCCACGAAGGATTTACCCGGGCTTTCTCAGATAAGTTTGGAATGACCCCGCAGCATTACCGTAAAACCACCCCTATGATACCACTTTTTATTCCCAACAGCATCCGTGCATATCACCTCATTAAGAAGAAAGGAGCAGTTAAAATGCAAACCAAGAGCGATACCAAGGTAGTATTTGTGCAGGTTGTGGAAAGGCCTGAGCGAAAGCTGATTTTGAAAAGGGGGTTTAATGCAGACAACTATTATGATTACTGCCAGGAGTTGGGCTGTGATATATGGGGAGAATTGTGCAGCATCAAACAAGCCCTATACGAACCTATTGGAATGTGGCTGCCGGAAAACCTACAGAAGCCCGGAACGTCGAAATATGCCCAAGGGGTTGAAGTGCCTTTTGACTATCAGAACGAACTGCCGGAGGGTTACGAGATAATTGACTTGCCGGCATGCAAGGTAATGGTATTCCAGGGACCGCCTTTTAAGGATGAGGAATTTGAGATGGCAATCGCCGATTTATGGCAGGTGATGGATAATTACAATCCTGAGCTTTACGGTTTCAGGTGGGCCGATGAGGATGGACCCAGGTTCCAACTGGCGCCGATGGGAGAACGGGGATATATAGAAGCCCGGCCGGTACGGGCCCTGTAATATATAGCTGCTTTTTCCTTGTACGGCTAATAAGGGCTGGATCCGATAGCTTCGCAATAATTTAGGCCGTTCCGGCAGGAACGGCCTTGATATTGGGCACTTAGTTGCAATAATACAATTACTTCAGGTTTTGACAACCATCATTGATGACAGCAAGCCGAGCTTTTTAATTCATGGGCGGCTCTGGCTGCGGGTCCAATTGGTTGTACCTGATTATTACCTGGTTGTTCTGGCCCACCCATTCAACTTCGCAGCCCAGATTCTCAGCAATGAAGCGCAAAGGCATCATGGTCCGCCCGTTGATGATCAAGGGCATCACCGCAGCGTTGTCTCGGTCTATAGCAACGCTCTGACCGTTGATTTTTGCCTGGCTCTTGCCGATCCACAATTCGATGGTGGTGCCTCCCTGTTTGATCAAAACTTTCTTTTCGGTGTCGAACCACTCAATGGTGGCTCCGATGGCTTCGGTGACAAAACGGATAGGGAGCAGGGTGCGCCCCTCTATGATGATGGGGCTTACATCCATGGCGGAGGCGGTACCGTTGACATTATAGTTGTTATTGCCGATGAAGAAATCCAGGGTGAGCTGGCTGCTGGCGCTGCCCCCGGTACTGCTCCCTGTGCTACCCCCGGAACTGCTCCCAGAACTGGCAGTGGGAGTATAGACGACCGTATTGGAGGGTTGGGAATTAAGGAACATATTGTAGGCCCTTACCCGGTAACTGTATGGTTGGTTGGTGTTAAGGCCGCTCTCGGTAACAGTGGTTTTATCAGCGCTTACAGTAGAGCTCATGGCCCAATCCGCTGAACCGGTTTTTCTTTCAATAATATAGCCGTCAACATCAGCTGAAGGGCTGGCCTGCCAGGTGAGTTTCACTGCTTTGGGGTCGCCGGGAACGAGTTGGGCTGTCAAAGCTGTGGGCGCAGCAGGGATCAGCTGGACGTAATCGATATTGGGCATAAGTGCAATTTTATTAAGCACTCCCTTGGCTTCATTGGAATAAGTGGAGTCAAAGAATCCTCTGGCTTTTACCCGGTAGTAATAGGTAGTGTTGGGCTGGGCACTGGTGTCGGAATATTTGGCAACGTTAGCCCCCACCTCGGCGATTTTGGCATAAGTACCGCCGTTGACCTTTCTTTCAATGACAAAACCGGTTTCATTGCTGGAATTGTCCTTCCAGGCCAGATCCAGGCGGGAGAAAAGGTATGGGGTTACCGTCAGGCCGGTGGGGGCAGCTGGGAAGAAACTTGTAACAATCTCTTCGGCTTCAGTGCCCGGCAGCACTATAGTGGAACCGCTGATACTAAAAGCGGAATCGCTGGTGTCGATGGCATAAGCCCAGGAATCGGTTTCATTGTCATAATATATCCAGCGCGCCTGGACCAATATATTGGAACTGGACTTATTGGGAACCTGCCAAATATAACTGCCGTTATTGGGCAGATCTTCCTTGATTTTGATCCATCCATTGGTGGCGGGGTCACCAACGGAGTAATAGAGATTCATTTCACCGCCGGGCAGGGTGGAAGTCCAGTCAATTTTCTGCGCATTTCCGGCTTTCAGGGCTTCTCCGCCATTGGGCTTGGTTACCTTTATCTGTTGCAGTACTTTTGCCGAATCCCAGGCTCGGAAAGCCACACCTTCATAATTGTAGCCGGGGATATTGGCCGCAGGCACTTGATAAAAATGATGCCTGACCATGTCTGATGCACTAACAAACGGATCACCACCAAGCCAGTTCCAGCCGTCAGAATGGTCTGATTCAGGACGGTACCAGCGGTTGACATTGACATCACCTGAGGAGGTATTCCCGCTAGGGATGACATAGCCTTCAATGCCGATGTAAGAGAAGCCGTAGGTTGATATGACCGCATCCCGTTCGGCAGAGCTGATGGCATAGTACATGTCATTGTAGAGCATGCATTTATAAAGGGGGACTGTGCCAGGCAGCGGCACCGGGGATATGTAGCAGCAAATCCCTTCATCAGAGAAGCCTGACGACAACCAGCTGTTGCGCTCCTGGATATTGGTAGTGTACCAGTGCACCTTGCCGTTCCAGCAGCGATACAGGGGTATAGCCTTGATACTGAAGGTTTCAGTTGGTCGCTGTAATGACGGTGTTTTAATGTTGAGGTCGGTTGAAGGTTGCCAATTCAGGTCAGGCAACTGGATACTCGGGCCTTGTAATGCGGCCGCAGTTCCGGGGAAAATTGAGATCATGGTCAGCATCATCAAGCAGACCAGGACGGCACACAGTCCTCTCCTCTTCACATTTGTCACACTCCTTGTCCTGTTAGATTATAATATTTAGCTTAATAATAGCACTTTTTTACCATATCAAGGTAATATCTGGGACGCATAACCGGGAGAAAAGGATAAATCTTTCAAGGATGAGGAATTTGAGACGAAAATCACCGCTCTTAGCAGGTATTGGTTAATTACAATGCAGACATTTACGATTTCTGGTGGGCCGATGAAGATGACCCCAGGTTTTCACTGCTGCCGAGGGGAGAACAGGGGATTCATTACCACTATCATTGTTCAGGGCTCATCAGGGTGGGTGCAGCTAATACCTCTCGCTGCAGGCTAATATAACTGAAAAAACCAAGCCTGTCGGCTTGGTTTTTTAGGTGGAAATAAGTGGGATCGAACCCCTGACCTCTTGAATGCCATTGCCAGGGATTATGGTCACAAGGCAAAAAGATTAGGAACAACTTTAATATATTGCGTCTGTGTCACTTCAGGCTAAATGCTGAAGCCGTTATCAGATAAAGGCTTCGTAGGTTCGCAGCACTAGGGCAATAGCCTGTTCTCTGGTGGTATTGCCGAGCGGATTTATCCTGTTGCCTCCGACACCCATCATAATGCCCTTGCTGTTCAAATATCGGACGGATATAATCGCCCAATCCGCTATCGCATATTCGTCGGCAAAAACGGCTGGGTTGGTCACACTGGTATTCAGGGAGGGTATGGCGGCTTTCAGGGCGCGGGTGAGCATCGCGCAGATCTCCTGGCGCGTGATGGACAGATCGGGCGCGAAACGGTCCGGGGCAACACCCGCTGTGATCCCCAGATTATAGGCCTTGAGAATTTCCGCATCGCTAGTGTCGTTGAAGGGATTTGGGGAGACCGGTGAGGCAGTCCTGCCGGTCATCTTCTCGTAGAGTTTCACCGAGATCTGGCAAAACTCGTGGCGCGTAATATCCTTCTGCAAATCGCTCAAAATTTCATCAATTGTCAGGCCGGATTCGATCGCCTGCTCAATTTCGGATACGGCCCAGCTGCTTGCGGTACTGGGATCGTATGCGTCCGGCCGCAAGGGTTCGGGCTCGGGCTCGACATTGACCGTGATGTCCCGGCTGACGGGAGGCGGGGAAGCGGTGTCATCGGCGACCAGTGTATAAGACATAGAGGGCGCAGCAGCCGTTTCAGTATGGGAGACCGTGAGTGTCCTCGGCTCGGTACCAGCGGCCTCTTCCCTTGCCAGTACGGTCGAGCCGCGCATGATAGCCACATACGAGAGGGCCTTGTTATCGGTGGCGCGAGCGGTGATGGTCACAAGTTCGCCCTCTGTTGGGTATTCAGGGCTCACGGTGTATGTGAGCTCACACGGGGTAGTGTCGGATGACGGGAGGGTATAGTTGATCAGGAGGGTAGGCCGAGATTCGGTATTATCGTCGCTGTTGAAGAATATGGTATTCGATGCTTCGCTCCATTCGGGGATAATGGCAACGCCATAGTTTTTTTCGGAAGAGCCCGCCCATCTTTCCACCAATTCAGCCGGGATAGGAATGCTGTACCACCCGGGATCAGAGTCAATATCTACGGAACCGATGTCCATAGTGGCACCGCCGGTCATTTTGTAAGTTGGCTTGGTTTGCCAGGTCACCGTGGCTTCGTCAAAACTCAAGCCCAGCCTGCAGGCAATAACTGTCCCCTCACTCAAATTGGTGTTGTACAGCCTGATAGACGCGCCTGCGATCACGGCGCCGTCGGGCAGGGGGCCTCCGTCCGCTTCCATGATCGGATGGAAGCGTATCAGCGAGACTCTCAATTTACCGTATTGATCAGTACCCACGGCGAGAGAGCGATCATTGGCATGATTTTCACTCGGGGCGCTTTCGGAAACAAATGTCGAGGACGTTGACTCGACGGCTGCCATTTTGTAGATGGGGGTTATAATCAGGGAAGGCTCCGGCGCGGCATACGCGACGGAATTTGAAAAAAGCATGGCGGCCAGAACCATAAATGAAATCAGTATTCTAAATTTCATCGAGTATCTTCCTTTCCATATTTAATGATTTATTGCAAGCTGTCAAAACACAAAAAGATCACTGGCATCATTTCGGTCATGACGATGCAGATTTATTATGAGGCATCCGCATTAAATAAGCATTAAATTCCCCGGCAGGTATGAAAATTCCATAGAAAAGCTTTGCCTCTGCTGTGCATAGCGAGCCATAAGCGGCCCTTGGCCTCCCAAGGAGCGTTTATGGCTCTCTATATCGATTACCGCATTTCTTTTTGGTATCTTTTATCAAATTGTTTAGATACGGAATCTGCCAGTTGGTTTTGTCCGGTCTGCCGATAGAGTCCGATCAGGGTTTTATAGGCGTGCTCATTATAGGAATCCAGTTTTATGATGCGCAGCAACAGCATTTCGGCGGCTTTGAAATCTGATTCCCGGATTAAGAGCGTCGCCGCATTATGTGCCGCTTCGTAAAACAAGGCGCTGAAATATTCTCTATCCATGGTCGTATAATCGTAATAGATATCCTGAGGCAGAAGGCCATCCCGATACAGGTCAATCATCGCAAGCAACGCGGCCTTTTTCCCTTCCGCATCTCCTGCTTTAGATTTTTGAAATAATTCGATAAATAAAGCGGCATCTGTTTTGCAGTTTTTTGAAGCGATAAATCCACGTTCCTCTTCGCTAATGAGGGGGGAAGCATCCTCAAAAGAAACTCCGATGCCGGACAGGACCTTGCGGATCTCGCAAAGAGCAACCCGCAGGGAGTTTAAAGCGGCTTTCTTTTCGGAATCCGGCCAAAAAACAGCGGCAAGCGTTTCCCGGGATATGTAAAGGCCCTTATTGAGAAGCAGGTACTTGACGATTCCTGAAATCTTTCGAGTCTTAAAGGCGGTTTCGTCAATGCATAGGCCGTCTGCTGTGATCCGAAACCCGCCGAAAAGCTCAACATAAATATCCTTTCTTGAAGGCTGTTTCCCAATGTGGGAAAACTTACCCAGGAATTTCTTCGCGGCGTCTGAGGAATGAAGGGCATCCGCATGCTTAACCAGATGCTTCTCCGCCGAAGCACCAAAATATTTCCGGATGATAGAACGGAGAAAAACCGTCTGAATGTTCGCTTTGACAGCACGGGCGCACATAGCTACAAATGTGGGAAAATGCATGTCATAAAACACCGCATAATCGTTTTCGACACAGACCAGTAAGGACTTCCTTAAGTATGCCGCGCCTTTTTCGGGGTTGCCGGTTTCAAAATAGAGCTGGGCCAGATGCAAAGCGGTGCCAGCCGCAGATTGCACGGCGTTTTTCTCTGTGCTTTTAGCGAAGGAATGTAAGAGCAGCTTTTCAGCCTGATCATATTCCCCGCTTTCCCGTAAAGCCGCACCCGCAAGAGAAGCAGCCAGATCATCGTCGCCCTGTCCCGGATTCATGGCCATGAGCTCGTTATAGGCATCAAGAATCTGTGATGGCGCCACGGAATTGTCAGTTCCGCAAACCCACAGATAGTAATGAAGCCTGCACAGATTGGCGCGGGCACCGTTTTCAAACGCTATATAGTCCCGCTGCGCATTGCAGATATGGCGGACCGCGCTGTCCATATCGTGCGTCAGGTATTTGATCAGGGCCAGATAATACCTGCCGTTTGCATTGGAATAATGATGTGCATACCGCTCGCCCAGTTCCAAAAGCTCCTGCACCTTTTCCTCGCCCGCAGAAAACTCCCCTTTGAGCAGAAAAACGCGGCCGTGCAGCGACAGCGCAAAAGAACGCCAGTATAAATCGAGCTTGACGAGATTCGAAGTAAACAGGTTATGAAGTATCTTAAGCGCGCCTTCGAGATCCCCCTGCCTATGCCGCAGCGCGCATCCGTACAGATAAGCCCCGCAGCGTTCCTCCTGGTCTAAACTCAGATTCCTCAGCGCCGAAAACAAGGCGTTCCCTTTTTGAATATTCTCGCTTAGCGTGGCTTCGGAAAGCGATAGCAGCATCAGGGAACGCCTGCATAACTCATCTTCCATGGCTCCCGGAATGGTTTGAAGCTCCTGCACCACTTTTGTTACGATGTCCAGACGGTTCTGGTAGACGCAGGTCATCATAAGGAACAGGCAGGTTTTGATGCGCATGGCATGATTCCCCGCCGCTTCAAATAGCCCCCGGGCTCTATCAAGGCATCGTATGGCCTGATTGAAATCAATCCGTTTATTGGTCACGCCGTCGTACATCAGAAGATAGGGATGATGTTCGCGATAAGTTTCAGGGAAGCTTCCGACCATGGTTTTAAGGGTTTCGGTGGCCCCCTCGTTTAACATGTGGTCTCCGCACCTTCCAATCACATCGGCCGCCTTGTCCGTCTCACCCGCAGCCAGATAGTGCCGGACTGCCCTGTCAACCTGGTCGGAGGCTAAGTAGTATCCGGCAATTTTAACCTGAAGCTCATGCAGGCCTGAAGTTCCAAAGATGTCGCGTCCCATGGCGGCCAAAGCGTTTTTATAGAGCGAATGAAAGCGGAAAACAGTTCCGCTGCCGGTAATAGTTTTTGTCAGATAAAGGTTTTTTACTGCCAAAGCGTTTATGTAACTTTTCGTATCGGCAATGCCGAAAATACCCGACAGCTCCCCTTCGCCGAAATCCTCAAGCAGCGCAAGTTTTAAGAGCATCTTTACCATGCTGTCGTCTTCATACTTCAGGGTTTCGCGGGTTAAATAACCGAACAACTCCTCACTGTTCATATTCTTCTCAAGGAAGCTGCCCAGATGCGCGACTCCGGAAGCTTTAAATGCTGCAAGGATCATCACAATGCCGGCGATCCAGCCTTCGGAAACCTCGTAGAGACGTTGATAGGCGTTTTTATCAGCGGTAACGCCGAACTTTTCCCGACAGAATAGACGGGTCTCGTCGGGTGTGAAGCGCAGTTCAGCCGCTCCGAAGGCGGCAATGCCTTCTTTAAGGGCATGCCCCGCTTCAAGGCCGGTTTGCTGCCGCGAGGTGATAATCAGGCGCACGCTGGGCGGCATATTGGAGAGCATGTACCGTATGCATTCGATAATCTCGGGCTGTCGGACGGCATGATGAAAATTGTCAAGCACAAGATAGATCGGGGCATTATTTTCGCCGAAACACTCCCAGGCATCCTGACAGAGCACCGCGTTGAACAGGCTCAGGTCATTCAAGGCAGTCAGCATATTGGGGCTTTGAATGCGGCTTTGATCAGGAACGCTTTGGAAAAGCGTATGGACTAAATGAGCGGCAAATACCGCATACCGGCTGTCCTCGGGCTCCAGCCGGTACCAGCACACCTGCGCATCAACACCGGCAATCGCAAGCAGAACGGCGGTGGTTTTGCCGCTGCCCGCCGGAGCAGTGATCAAGGTGCAGCGGTTTCCCGCGATGCCAAGCGCCCGGAGCCGCTCCGTAAAAAGGGCTTTATCGGTCGGCTCAGGGGCGAACAGCTTTGATTTTAGTATGGGAATAGGCTGCTTGCCGGTTTGTTCCATGTCACCCTCCATTCCTTCCATTTTATCTGTTTACCAGATTTTAACATAAATTTAAGTCGCAAAATACAGTTTAAATATCGACCCTGTTAAATTTAATGGCAATTTAATGCCCATGACTCATGATTAAAAAGATCAATATACGATGAAAGGACGTGGTCTTTTGAAACCGGGAAGAATCCGTATAGTGGCGGTGCTGTTGGCACTTTGCCTTGCCGTGGCCTTTGCTCCGACCACGTGGGCGGCAGGTGAGGTTTGCCAGATTGGTTCGTCACTATACATAAATTTGGATGATGCGCTTATTGCGGCAATGGACGGGGATACAATCATACTGCTGGCTAATATTGATTACAGCCATGGATTGAGCTTTGTTGACAAAGACATTACTTTTGACTTGAACGGATATGACCTCAAAGTTGAAAACAGCTCGGGCGATGGACTTTTTGCCAATAATTCCGTCATCGGCATGACCGACACGGCCGGCGGGGGTGAATTTATCGTAACCGGCACAACAAGGGGCGTCAGGGCGGTTCTTGGAGCCTCGGTGACCGTGACCGCTGCCCACGCAACCAGCGTATCCGGCGCAGGGGCATATTCCGAATCCGGTGCGCTAGTCAGGGTCATAGGTGACGCGACTGCAACTAGCGCGGGCGGCATCGGTGCATACACCGAAGGCGGAACGATCGACATTTGGGGCGATGCGCAGGGCGTGGAATGCGGCGTAGTGAGTTATGGAGAGTTTAGCCGCGTCACCATTGGCGGCAATGCCATGGCGACCGGTGCGGGCGGCATAGGTGCTGCGGCAGGTGATGGCGGGGAGATCATTATCGATGGGGAGATTCAGACGACTGACATCTATGTGCGTATAGATTCCACAGAAATGGGGATCGGCGACGTTACGCTTCCCACCACCAAGGCGGGATACCGCACCTATAGCGGCGGCAGCCCCATTAAAAGTACCGTCTGGGTAGAAATGCAGATGACCTGCGAGATCGACGGCGGGGCACAGTATGAAAGCCTGGCAGCCGCGCTGGGCGACGCCAATGACGGGGATACGGTGCGGCTGCTGGCAGACATCGCTCACAATTCTGGCATAAACATTAGCGGTGAGACCGTTACGCTGGATCTGGATGGGTACGAACTGATTGTCAGTGAAACCTCTGGAACGGGACTCTCCGTTTCAAACGGTGGCATTGTCTTGATCGGCTCGGGCAGCTTCAACGTGACTGGTTATGAATGCGGTGTGTATGCGTATCCAGGCGGCGTAGCCACTGTCACCAGCGCCTCGGCAATGAGTAATTCCACCGGCGTCGGTATTATCGCCACGGGAGGCGGCAATGTGACGGTGACGGGCAATGTCTGGAGCGACTGCAACGGCATTGTCGCCACCGGAGCGGATACCGTGATTACAATCGGAGGCAATGTAACGGTTGAGGCTAACGAAACCTGGGGCATCCAAGCCTCGGCAAGCGCGGAGGTAGACGTCGGAGGAGACGTTACCGTCAACGGCGGCGGTGGCATTCTCGTCCAAGGAGACGACAGCGTCATACAAGTCGACGGCAGCGTGACGGCCACCGATGGCGGCGGCGCAACGGCAACAAACGGAGGCCACGCGGCCGTGGACGGCAACGTGCAGGCATCGGCTGCGGGCGCATCCGCCATGGGTACCGGAAGCACCGTGACCGTGGGCGGAAACCTTTCGGGAACCACGGGCGTGCTTGCACTGAGCGGGGGGCAGGTCGAGGTGCAGGGCGGTGTGGGCGCAGTTATGTTGGGCGCCCAGGCGGGCTATGACGGCAGCCTGGCTGTCATTCACGGCGGAGTCATTGTCACAGACGATGCCGGAATCGGCGCGGAAGCATTCGGATCTGGATCCGGCATGGCAGTCGTCCGAATTGATGCCACTATCACCTCCGACACCTATATCCGCGTCGGCGGCGAGGTCAAGGACGGTAGCGAGGCGAGCCGGACAATACCTACCCTATTGCCGGGTTACCATACCTACAGCAGCGGCGGCGATATCGTATTTGTAAAGGTGCCGGATGTTGAAGGCGGTCCTCCCGTCGTGGTGACCGGTGCGGTGACAGGCGTCAGCTCATCCGGCGCGACACTCCGTGGAAATGTCACGGATCACGGGGGATTGACGGTTACCGAACGCGGATTTGTCTGCGGGACGGCGGAAAACCCCACTATCGGTGACCCGGACGTTATACAGGTGACGGCGGGCAGCGGCACAGGCGAATTTTCGGCTGCACTGAGCAGCCTTTCCGCGAACACCACCTACCATGTGCGTGCCTATGCCACCAATGCAGCAGATACGAGCTACGGCGGGGACAGAACGTTTACAACGCTTTCGGTCACGCTTGCGTCCGGCCCGGACGGTGACAACCGGCCCATGGTCTTTACTGGCTCGGTTACAGGCATCACCGCTTCCAGCGCAGTGCTTTCCGGAAGGGTCAATTCAAGCGGTGGGGCTACTGTGACGGAACGCGGCTTTGTCTATGGTCCGACGGCTAATCCTGTTATCGACGGCAGCAACATCGACAAGGTGACGACGGGCGGCGGGCTGGGTGAATTCGCGGCGGAGATCACCGGGCTTGTGCCGGATACTGCCTATTATGTGCGCGCCTACGCCATCAACAGAGAGGGTACAGCCTATGGGGCAAATGTGAGCTTCACAACGCTGCTGCTTCCGTCGGCTGGAGAAACCGGCTGGTTGGAGGCGCCGGAGACCGGCCTGACGAGTGGCAACGTAGTGCTCTATACCGACCCGTCGGGTGAAGAACACATTCTGGGTCTGAGCCTTGTAGAAGGCTCCAAAATGAAATACATTTCCCGTGGAGCCGGCGACTATGAGATCATCTACAACAGAGAGCCTTTTGACGATATTTCAGGCCATTGGGCAAAAGACGATATTGATTTTGCTACGGCGAGATTGCTGTTTATCGGCGTTGCGCCAAGGCTTTTTTCACCTGAAACCAGCATGACAAGGGGCATGTTTGCGACCGTACTGGGGCGCATGCATGGGGTTGACCCGTCGCTTTATACCGGGTACAGCTTTAACGATGTGCCGGAAAGCGCCTATTACGCGCCGTATGTGAAGTGGGCCCGGGAAAACAGCATTCTATTCGGCGTATCGGAAAGCTCATTTGAACCGGAAAGAGCCGTCACGCGGCAGGAAATGGCCGTGATGATGCACCGATTTATACAGTACCTGGGACTTAAACTTGAAAACGACGGCGAAGAATTCAGCGATGCGGATGCGATCGACTCATGGGCGCGGAAAAGCGTCATGTCCCTCAGGGAAACCGGCATTTTAACCGGCAAGCCGGGCAACCTGTTTGACCCACATGCATCCTCGACGCGAGCAGAGATAACCACTGTTCTGAGAAGGCTTATTGAGTATATCGTGAATAAATAGGCGTACTGCTTATACGTTACCTGTCATATCGGGAACGGGCGGTTGAAGAAGCAGGGGGATGTTCTTTTGCTTCCTGGTAAGGGAAGCAAAAAGAACATCCCCTGTTTCTATATATTATATCACGAAACTAATTTTAATATTAGTCTTATAATGGCCGTTCTATCCGTGTATCATAGGAACAATGCACAACTATGCGAATAGGATTTAACCCCCACAGGAGGCTTCATTGTGGAAAGTTATCACCAAGATCGAAACTTTGAAGAGAAGCGTCTAAACCATACCATATCTATTGCCACGGAGCAATTGTCTGCTGTCCGACTGAGGAGCCAAAAAAATTTGGCCGCCATCGTTGCGGCTAAAAAAGAACTGATGGATGATACCTCTCATTCCATCTCCAACCTGTGGTCATTGGATAACTTCCACCAGCTGGTAGAGTTGAGTCAGTACGTAAATCCAGTATCACATAAAATCGCTCAATATGAAATGGAATCCAACCGGATATTGCTGCTGGAGAAAATGCTTGAATCCCCTTACTTCGCGCGTATTGACTTCAAGTTCGACGACACCCCTGGGGTCAGAAATGTATATATCGGGCTTTCTTCCTTAAAAGATGACAAGTCTCGTGAGATGTATGTTTACGATTGGAGATCCCCCATCGCCAGCGTTTTTTACCGCTTCGGAACGGGGAAGGTTTTTTACGAGGCTCCTAAAGGAAAAATCAGCGGCGAAGTCGGTCTAAAACGCCAATACGAAATCAAGCAAGGCCGACTGGAATATTTCTTTGATGCCGATGTTCAGATCATAGACGAGTTTTTGAGGAAGCTCTTATCCCAGAACGCCTCCCCCAAAATGAAGACTATTGTGGAAACCATTCAAAGAGAGCAGGATATCATCATACGAGACATGGAGATGGATCTGATGATGGTGCAAGGCGTGGCAGGAAGCGGCAAGACCTCGGTGGCCCTGCATCGGGTGGCCTATCTGATGTATCAGGGGCTGTCAACCCGGTTGTCCCATAACGATATACTGGTCATCTCGCCCAATACCCTGTTCGAACAGTATATTTCCAGCGTATTGCCGGAGCTGGGGGAAAACAATGTAAATTCTACAATATTTGAAGAGATTCTGCGGCAGGTTTTGCCCATCAAGCCTATGCAAAGCAGGAATCAGTTTCTGGAGGGACTGCTCTCTGCCGCTGATGAAGGATACCGCAATTTACTAAAGAGCAGCACGCGTTTTAAGGGCTCCAGTCAGTTTATTGAAATACTGCAGCGCTTCATCAAGGATTGGCCCAGGCGGTGGCTCGATTTCAGCGATGTATATTATAACGGCAGGCACATTGCCAGCCGGCAACTATTGAAAGCCAGAATATTAAAGGCCAATAAAGCATCTCTTTTGAGTGTTCGTTTAGAGCAATTGGAAAAGCATATCCTGGAATTGGTGCACCAAGAGCGAAAACGGCGTATAGAGAAATTGGAGAGACATGTTGCTGCTAAGCCTGGACACGAATTTGAGGTGGAAGCAGAGGCGCGAATGTTATCCATCTATGAAAGCACCGCTTTGCTTAAGCAAATACGGAGGTTTACCCAGCCTGACCATTTAGAACTATACCGGCGGCTATTCAGCAATAAAGACTACTTCTACAGTCTGGCCAAAGGCATCGAATTGCCCGATGACATCGAGGGTATTCTAGACTTTACCCGTGAAAACCTCAAAAAGGACTATGTGCATTATGACGATGCGCTGGCCCTGGCTTTTCTCAGGCTAAAAACCCAGGGTTATACTGACTACCAGGGTATTAAACAGGTGGTAATCGATGAAGCCCAAGACTATCATCCCATTCATTACGCCATACTGAATGCCATGTATCCCAAGGCCCGCTACACGGTAGTAGGTGATATCGACCAAACCATAGGCAAACAGGAAGACTTATCACTGTATGACCAAATAGCTGAGATATTTGCCAAGAAAAAGTCCACTTTGGTGACTTTAGAGCAAAGCTTTCGCTGCACCAATGAAATTTTGACCTTCAGCGCGCAGTTTCTCGACCCGGGCTTCAAAGTCCATAATTTCCGCAGAAAAGGTGAGATCCCCAAGGTTCTTACCGCCCCCTCCAGATCGGCCCTGGACCGCCTGATCATAGCTGAATGCATGACCTGCAAGGAAATGGGTTATCGATCCATTGCACTAATCAGCAAAACTGGGCGAGACGCCACCTCCTTATATGAGCGTCTGCAGGATAAGATCGATATTAAGCTGATTACCAGTGGTATGGCTGCCGATTTATCGGGAGTGTTCATCCTGCCCATATATATGGCTAAAGGCCTGGAGTTTGACGCGGTGTTGATATGTGACGTGGATAAAGACCATTTCAACAGCGAAGCTGACAAAAACCTGTTATACATTGCAAGCACCAGGGCTCTGCACCGACTGAACCTGTTTTACAGCGGAGAAATCAGCCCATTGCTGTAATTTTTACTTGCTTTGATTCCAGCTTATTGCAATTACAGCTTATTGCGATTTCAGCTCGGTGTTCCAGTTTGCAGTGATTTCAGCGGTCCGCCTCTATTTGAGAATGCTGACCAGCATCCATTTTTACTAGATATAACCAATACGGATCGGTTGTCGTCAACAAGCCGCCTGGTGATGATCTCCGTATTGGCAAAGGAAAGCGTTGAAAACGCGTGGTACCGACAATTTCAGCCTGGTTTTTATAAGGAGGCGATTTGGTGTGACGGAATTGATCTTTAAAAAGGTAGCAGAAATTTTGTCAGAAATTATTGACAGGGACCCTGAAGACATCGGGCTAGACACAGCATTAACAACTGGTAACGGGATCATGGCCATTGACGTGGCCAAATTGGTAATAGAATGTGAGAAGAAATTCAAAATCACCATTCATGATGAAGATGTGCACACCTTCACAACCGTAAATGATGTAGTGGAACATGTGGAAAGGACTCGCTCGGAACGGTGATGGTAGGGAAGCGGGGGACGGTTTTCTTTTGCCTGTATGATCAAAGCGGCTAGGCTCGGTAAAATAAAGCTTTGATCGGGATTGATTTCCTGAGTGAAAAGCCTATCTCCGCCCTTGATAACAAACAGACCAAAAAGCCCCGGCAATTGGTCATATGGATATATTAAGGCCAGGCCGGTAAGAGCCCTTTAGCCTTTAGGGAAGCAGGCGATGATATAAGTAAAAAGGGATTTTTTACCTGCCTTAGAGTATAATAATAACCAATAATATCCTTTAGCTTGATCTTATATTTACACACCTCCAGCTGGGTAAAGTTGTGGTACCGATACCTAGGCGACTGTTCGCAGGTGGGTCAACACCTGTCAACAGGGGAAGCCGATGCTTTGATTAGCGCTGATTGGTGCCTTGATCTATGCCAGCGCATCCTATAGGGAGGAGACATGACCTATGAAAATTAATCCGCCCATCAAATTTATGGCCATAATATTGGCTTGTGTTCTGTTGGATATTATTCTTCACATAGTAACAAGCGCATACAGCACTACGCCTGGGACAGCGCAATACACTGTATTGGGGATGTGGTTGGGAACAGAGCTTACCGCTATTCTTTGGGCGCTTTTGGCGTTTTCCTGTGCAGCTGGAGTGCTTTGTCGCTTCCAGAACAGTATTCCCGGAAGCGGGCTTAATAAAGGGTTGAGATATGGGTTGGCAATTGCGTTGCTGTGGCTGTTTGCGATGCTGGAGGGGGTTCCCTTATTCGGACATGCATTGATAAATGAGTTTGTAGTTGGCCTCAGTGATGCGGTACCTGTTCTAGTAATGGGAGCTTTATTGGGCTGGTTTGTATTAAAGAAAGGCCAACATAATAAGTCAGTGCGGTTTACTATTAAGCAAAAACTGTTGGCTATAGGTGTATTCTCAGCGATTTTTGTCATGGGCAGGTATTTGGCATATTTCACGGGAGCAATTCAGTCAGGACTGCAAACCAGCCCATTATATACATTCCTATGGACTCTGCTTATGGGTGCCGGTATAGGAATGGTTTATATTCTTTTGGGGCAAGCTGCCCAAACTACGTCTTTAAAACGCAATGTGGCAGTATTTGGATTTTGTATTTTTGGAATCAACTGGGCTGTGTTTCTTATTTTTATGCCGCTTTTGTTTACCGGGTTTTTGATCGATGTTTTGTTAAGAATCACTATAGATATACTGCTTGTAACCATAGGTTGCTACCTAGTCTTTAAGCTCACCTACAGCCGTTATCAAGGAACCCACCAAAAAATATCACTGCCGTAATTCTGCCGAGGGCGCTGTCCTCATAGAGCCTGCCGATGATAACCTCCAGCTCGTCGATTCGCGCCGTCATCTGGGCAAGTTCCTTTTCTGCCAGCTGCTCCTGTTTCCTCAGCATACCCGACGTTTCCTGCTTCAGCCGGTGTATAAGATGCCTGTACATCTTTGCGGAGGCTTTTACTCTGCGGCTCACATCGAACAGGATTTCCTTCTCCTTGAAGGATTTTACCCGTCGCCTCCCGCTGACAATCTTCCTGAGATAGGTTGGATTGGTCAGGATGGTTGCCTCCTTCAACGACATACAATACCATCAATTTCTGCGAATAGCTATCAATTTATCGGTGATTACTTCTGTTTTCTTATACTTGCTTCGTTTCTTGAAGATTATAAAAAAATTGTTGTATACTGACGACATCAAGTTTTTAACATTTCGGACGAGTATATTTACCAACCCAAACTCCCGCAGAGAGGAGGAACACCAATGAAAAAGCTCAAAGCCCTCAAACGAGAGCGCGTCAACCGCGCTTTGGAGAGTATCTTTGATTATCCAATTACCATCGTGGAGGCTCCCATCGGTTATGGGAAAACCACGGCAGTGCGTGAATTCCTTGCTTTAAAAGGCACTCCCGTCATATGGACTTCCTTTTTATCCGAAGATGACACGGTGTCGTGGTTTTGGGAAAGGCTTGCGGCCGAAATCGGTAAATTTGACGAGGCAGCGGCGATCAGCCTCCAAAAGCTCGGTGTTCCTTCCGATACACCACAGACAGCAGCGATTATTTCCATCCTCAATGAGATGGATTACAAACCCAATACTGTTCTTGTCATCGACGACTTCCACCTTACAAGAAGCATGCGGGTGACCGCGCTTTTCAGGCGCTTTGTAATGGAAATGCCAGACGATTTTCACATTGTCATCTTGACCCGTGATACGACAAATCTGGATATCACCGAGCTTTCCGTAAAAGGGCTGTGCAATGTCGTGCCGCAAAATACGCTGCGCTTTACCGAAAGTGAAATTCGGGACTATTGCGCCCTGATGGGCTTCACGGCCGGCGAGAGCGGGATAGGAAAAATCACCGATTACACGGGCGGCTGGATTTCATTGATTTATCTTATCATGCTCGGTATGGAGAGGGGTATCCCCATAGGCCGAAACGGCGCTATCAACGAGCTGGTGGAGAAGGTGCTCTATAACGCATATGACGAGGGCATCCAAAGGTTTTTACTGCGTCTCTCTGTGATGGACGGCTTCACGGCGGAGCAGGCTGGGTTTGTAACGCAGGAAGAAGAATCAGAGGAGACCCTTAAAAAGTTGCGTCGCGAAAACGCATTTGTTACCTTCGACGAGGCAACGGGGGTCTATAAAATCCACGCCGTGCTGCTGGACTTCCTGCGGGGCAAGCAGAAGGATGCCGAAGAATATGCCATGCTCTATCGGCGGCTTGGCGAATGGCACCTGGCGCGAAGGGAATATAGAACCGCATACGGCTATCTCTGCCGCGGGGGTGAGACGGAACGCATCCTCGCGCTGCTGGACAATGAGGATACCGTCACCAGCGATGCTGCCACTTTTGACGGCGTTTTAGACTTGTTCGCCGCCTTGCCCCGCGAGATGCTGCTTAAATATCCACTGGCTTATTTGCAGTATATCGCCATCATTTTGACAAGCGGCGATCCCGGCTCTTTTCAGGATGGCGTGAGGTGCTTAAATGAACTTCAGGAGGCTTGCGAGCAAGCCCAAGGCCCCATCCCCCACGGCAGAGACCGCGTCCTCGCGGAAATTTATCTTACCCGGATTTTTGCCGTGTTCAACGACGCCAAGAAAATGGCCGCTTGCCTGAAGGAGGCACAGCGCCTGCTTAATGGGGATATTTCCTGCCTGCAAAAGCGGGAGGCCGAGTTCACCTTGGGTTCTCCCCATTTTCTCTATACCTGTTACAGGGAGCCGGGCAGCCTCAAAGAGCTCATGGAGCTGATGGCATCGGATTTTCCGATTTTTGCCGAGCTGGCCGACGGCTGCGGCACCGGCTGCGACTATGTGGCTCTGGCCGAATACGCGCTGGAAACCGGTGACTGGCAGGCGGCGGAGCTCAATGCCTTCAAAGCCATTTACAAAGCGCAGACCAAGGAACAGGTCGGTCTTATGATCTGCGCTTATCATGCTTTGATCAGGCTGTATCTCTATCAGGGGAAGGTCGATGAAGCATTGGAGTTTCTGCGGAAGCTCAGGCAGGATGTGACGCGAGCGAACAACATCTATTACAACACCGGGCTTGAGATCGTGGAAGGATACGTTTACGGCTGCCTCAACCGCCTTGAAAGCATCCCCCTGTGGCTGCAAACCGGAGATATGTCCCCCGCGTATTTTTATTACCAGGGCCTGGGTTTCAACTATATCGTCTACGGCAAGGCGCTTTTGCTCACCAAGAATTACATCAAGCTCGAAATACTCACTGATGAATTTGCTCGCTATTTCGCGATTTGCCACAACCAACTCGGCCTTCTGCACAATCAGATTTTCAGGGCGGCGGCGCAATATCATCTTTACGGCATGGAGCAAGGCTGCACCGCTCTGCGGAAAGCCCTCAACATGGCGCGGGAGGATCACATCATCCTGCTCTTCTCCGAGTATGCGCCCGCCGTCATAGACATGGTCAGGCACCTTGCCCATGCTGATTCACGGGACGCATACCTAAAGGAGGTACTTTCCGCCTGCGGGCAGTATATGGAGAGCCTGAAACACTCCGCCCGGAGCACGGCTTCCCTGTCGGCTAGAGAGCTTGAAATCCTCACTCTGGCCGCGGAAGGCTTCAAGAGGAATGAGATTGCCGAAAAACTTTATGTTGCCGCCGGCACCGTGCAGACCCATCTGCATAATATCTACCTGAAACTGGAGGTCAGCGGCAGGACGGCAGCGGTGAAAAAGGCGCAAAAGCTGAAGCTTATATAATTTTCCGTGCAAAATATACCGTTCGGTAGATACTGGAATCAAAAATCATCCTCCATACTTCTTAATATGGGGGATTTTTTATTCCCACGGATGGGAAGTATGCCGCGGTGCCATGGATGGCAAGGAGCGGCGAATACCCGAAATGTACTCCAAATAGGAAGGAGGGTTTCACTCGATGAGTAAAATACTCAAGGTCACGCCCAATGATGATTATACCCTGCTGGTGGAATTCGAGCACGGTAACAAGATCATCTTCAATATGCGCGATATAGTAAAGACCATACCTTTCAGCAGTCTGGAAGATTTAAGCCGCTTCAAAGACATCACGCTGGAGGAAAAGGCTATATGCTGGCCTGAGCCGGTCCCGGACGAAAAAAGCATCATGCCCCTGCGCCTGACGGTGGACAACATGCTGTTCACCATACGCGGATAATTGATATCCGGAAAAAACAGAGAAAGGTGAGTACTTATGATGAGAAAAAAATTAGTATCATTTTTGCTGGCTGCGGCCCTGATTATGCAAATAATTGTGGTAATGCCTGCGACCCCCGCCTATGCAGACGCCTGGATCGTCACTACCCTTGGTTCAAGCTTCAATGGCCCTTGTGGTGTAGCGGTGGACAGCAGCGGGGATATTTACGTTGCAGACTCTAATAACTATGCCATTAAAAGAATGGACGCAGGCGGGAATAATATTACCACTCTTGGTTCGGGCTTCACTTATCCTCTTGGTATAGCGGTGGACAGCAGCAGGAATATTTACGTTGGAGAACCTGTAAACAATGCCATTAAGAGAATGGACGCAAGCGGGAATAATATCACTACCCTTGGTTCGGGCTTTGATCACCCTGAAAGTATAGCGGTGGATAGCAGTGGGAATATTTACGTTGCAGACGTTTACAACAATGTCATCAAGAGAATGGACGCAAACGGTAATAATATCACTGAACTTGGTTCGGGCTTCTTTATGCCTTTTGGCGTAGCGGTGGACAACAGTGGGAATATTTACGTTGCAGACACTTATAACAATGTAATTAAGAGAATGGACGCAAGCGGTAATAACATCACTACCCTTGGTTCGGGCTTCAATTCACCTTGGGGTGTAGCGGTGGATAGCAGCGGGTATATTTACGTTGCAGACAGTGGCAACAATGCCATTAAGAGAATGGACGCAAGCGGGAATAATATCACCACCCTTGGTTCGGGTTTCAGTGGTCCTCGTGCTGTAGCGGTGGACAGCAGCGGGAATATTTACGTTGCAGACGAATGGAACAATGCCATTAAGAAAATTTCATGGGCAACGACAGTAAACGCGCTGGCACTGGATTCACTGGTACAAGCTCCAGTAATGGGAGCAACGCCAAGCACAGCGGCAATAAACCAGGCTCAGTATACCGGAACGGTAGCATGGTATGAATCCGATGGAATAACGGCAGTAACAGGGAGCTTTGCAGAATCAACAGTATATGCAGCTAAAGTAACCCTGTCGGCAAAGGCGGGCTATACATTTACTGGTGTAGCACAAAACAGCTTCACCTACACAGGAGCAACAAGCGTAACCAATGCAGCAGATTCGGGAACAGTAACCATCACCTTCCCGGCAACGGCGGATACCACCCTTCCCGCCGTCACCGGTGTAACGCCTAATGGCACAAGCGCTCCTGTAAGCGGCAATATTGTGATTACGTTCAGCGAGGCCATGGATACCACAGGGGCTGGCGCAGTGTATCTTTCCGATGACGGCGGGACAACCTATGGTTCGGCTCTGTCCGGCGGAGCCTGGTCTGCCGGCAATACCGTTTACACTATTCCATACTCAGGTCTTTCCTACAGCACGGCATATACCGTCAAAATCGAAGGTTTAGAGGATGTGGCGGGCAATACGATGACCGCCGACAGCACCCACAGCTTTACAACTGGCGTCGAGCCGCTTATCCCCTCTGTATTGCCGGGCACCCTGACTGTTGACATAGGCAGCACAGCAAGCTTTACCATAGCTTTCGGACAGGGAGCCAGTATGGCAACCAGCGCCGACATTACAGTGACTAACGGCTGCATAGCCTCCGTCAGCCAGACTCAGGTTACCACGCCGGGTGCGGTTACCGTCACCGGACTCGGCGTTGGGACAACCGATATTATCGTGGTTTTCAACGATACGGCCTCAACGACCGCAACGGTTTCAGTCACCGTGCAGGCGATCGCCCCCACATGGCCTTCCGGGAGCAGCCTGACCGCTTCCGACGTGACCCGCACCGGTGCAACTCTGACGTGGACGGTGGCAGCGGACATTACTGCGGTCACCGGTTATAAACTCTATCAGGATGGGGCGGAAATTGCCACGGTCGCAGGGGATGTATCCAGCCGCACGGTCACCGGTCTTTCTCCTGCCACCAGCTATACGTTCCAGGTGCAAGCCGGCAACGCTGACGGCGAGTGGACCACGAACGGTCCCACCGTCACAGTACAGACACGGTCCTCCAGCAGCTCCGGCGGCGGTTCAAGCAGCACTCCATCCAAGCCGACCTACACCGCGGACGTCAAAACGGACAACGGAGCGGATACCACCCTGCCGGTCACCGTTAATACGGGTACAGGCAACGCAGCCGTCAACATGGGCGCTCAGCAGGGCAATACCATCTCCGCAGGAGGAAACGTGATCGTCACGATGCCCTCCATTCCAGGCGTTAGCAGTTACACTCTGGACATACCTTTCGCTTACCTCTCTACACCCGACGGGAAAGGTACTCTTATTTTCAACACGGATACGGGCAGTCTGATGCTTCCGGCAGATATGCTCTCTGACATCGCGGGCGAAGGCTCAAATGTGGAGATCAGCATCGCGCAGGGCGATAAGACCGATCTTTCCGAAATGGCAATAGCGGTAATCGGCGACAGGCCGCTGATAGAGATTTCCGTAACCACAGACGAGAAAAAGACCACATGGAATGATCCCGATGCGCCGGTTACGGCATCAATACCGTACACGCCGACAGCCGAAGAACTATTGAACCCTGAAAGCATCGTCATATGGTACATTGATGGCAGCGGCAATCTCGTCTGCGTGCCCAACGGACACTATGACACGGCGACCGGCACCGTTACGTTTGACGTCACCCACTTCAGCGACTACGCGGTGGTCTACAATCCGGTGAGCTTCAACGATGTTAAATCCGGCGTATGGTATTACGAGGCGGTCTCCTTCATCGCAGCCAGAGATATCACTGGCGGCACGGGCAGCGGCAATTTCAGCCCTGACGCACATTTAACGCGCGGCGACTTCCTTGTGATGCTGATGAAAGCCTACGGCATCGCACCGGATACGAGTCCGGCCGATAACTTCTCTGACGCGGGCAATACCTACTACACCGGGTATCTATCGGCGGCCAAACGACTCGGCATATCCGCGGGGGTAGGCAACAACATGTACGCGCCGGGTAAAGAGATTACCCGTCAGGAGATGTTCACCCTGCTATACAACGCCCTCAAGGTCATCGGGCGGCTACCCCAGGGCGATTCGGGTAATGAACTGTCAGATTTCAGTGATGCTGGGCAGATTGACTCCTGGGCGAAGGAAGCCTTGACACTGCTGGTTGAGACCGGCACGGTCGGCGGCAACGCCGGAAAACTGTCTCCGACGAGCACGACCACCAGAGCGGAAATGGCGCAGGTGCTGTATAACCTGCTGGGTAAGTAAAAGCATATAATAAGCAAGCAAGCCGCGGGATGCTATGATATCTCGCGGCTTGCTTAATGGCATAAAAAACCGCAGATTTTTGGGCTCTGCGGTTCATTCTAAAATGGTGGACCTGACGCGTATCGAACGCGCGACTTTCTGAATGCACTTCGATTACCATGATGCTTCCTGAGAGCAGGCGAAACAGGATGGTGTTTGGTGACCGTGTAAGCACATAAAATTTGTATATATTTCTTGTTGACATACCTAGTACTGCTAGGTATTATTTATACATAGAACTGCTAGGTATGAGGGGGTATTCCATGAATGTATCCAAAGATTTGATCGCCGCATCGGCGACCCCTCTGCTTTTGGCCATTCTGAAAGAGAGCGACAGCTATGGCTATGCCATCATCAAGCGGGTCAAGGAGATGTCTGACAATGAATTGATTTGGACGGAGGGGATGTTATACCCGGTCCTGCACCGCCTCGAAGAACAGGGTTTGATCGAATCCTATTGGCATAAGGCGGAGACCGGGCGGCAGCGCAAGTACTACCGCATCATGCCGCGAGGCCTGGAGGAGTTGGAGGTACAGAAGAAGCAGTGGGAAGTTGTGGTGGCGGCTTTGACCAAAACCTGGACCGACCGCAGCGATTCTTAAAGGAGGGTCAAGATGTTTGACTTGGAGACACAGATAAATTCCTGGCGCGACCATTTGAGAGCCCGGGGCAACTTTACCGAAACTGACCTCAGTGAGCTGGAGAGCCACCTGCGTGATGAGATCGATGATTTGATAAGCTTGGGGCTATCTTCTGATGAAGCCTTTTTGATCAGTGTTAAAAGGCTGGGCAATGCCGATGCCATCTCCAATGAGTACGCCAAAGTAAACACCGCCAACCTGTGGAAGCATTTCATGCTCGATCCTGTTAACCCTGAAGCCGGACGGCAGAATAGGCGCGACATCATCATGGTGGTCTTGTTTGCCTTCCTGGCAGGAACTTTAATAAAACTCCCCGGGCTTTTCGGCTGGAAGCTGTTCGCCCCAGGGTCGGAAGTGTTCTATGTCAGGAACCTGAGCCTGTTTATCCTTCCCTTTATTGCGGCCTTTTTCCTTATCAAACGGGGGGCAGAATCCAGGACCTGGACGTGGATTTTCGCCGTATTCATTGTGGCTGCGGTGGTCATCAATTTATATCCTGCCTACGAACCTTATCACACCACCGCCTTGAGCGGGCTGCACCTGCCGCTTTTCCTATGGCTGGTTACCGGAGCAGCCTATATCGGCAGTGACTGGCAAGGTCGGCAGGGGCGTATGAATTTCATCCGCTTCAGCGGGGAGACCTTTATATATGGGGTCTTGGTGATGGCGGGAGTAATGGTCTTAGGATTGTTCACTATAGCTATCTTCGAATCTATCGGCATCGATGCGGAGTGGTTCTTTGAAGAATACCTCATTATTTACGGAGGATGTGCGGCGGCTATGATCAGCATCTACCTGGCCGACGCCAAGAGGAGTATCGTGGAAAACTTTGCGCCCATCCTGGCCAAGATATTCAGCCCGCTTTTCCTGGTAACCATGGTCATTTTCCTGGCAATAATGGTCGGAACTGGGCAGAGTCCTTTTATGGAGCGGGAATTCTTGATCGCCTTCGATTTTATGCTGGCTATGATATTGGGGCTGGTCTTATATGTGATCTCCGCCCGCGATGTCAACCAGCCGGTCAACCTGTTTGACTACCTCAACCTGGCTCTGATATTGACCGCCCTGGTTATCGACGCGGTGGCCTTATCAGCGATAGTATTCCGCCTCTCCGCCTTTGGCATTACCCCCAACAAGGCGGCAGCCCTGGGAGAAAACCTGGTGCTTCTGGGCAATCTGGCCGGTCTGGCCTGGTTGTATGTGGGGTATTTTAGGAAGAGATTAAATTTCGCCCGGCTGGAGAAATGGCAGACCGAATATTTTTACGTATACCTGGTCTGGACCGCCTTTGTAGCCTTCATCTTCCCGGTGATATTCAGATTCGTATAAGGATGGCAAGCAGGGGGAAGCAGAATGTGAACCAAAGGTTCATGTAAGTCTTGCTTCCTTGCCCGCTTCTCACTGCATTCCCATGCTCATTCGGTGCTGCCTCATGTGCGGGAATGAGAGCCATGAACCTACCCATCGGTCAATAAGTTCCCATTGTTTGCCAAAAAATCTCGAAAAAAGGATAATTTTTTAAAAAAATAGAATAAACGAGAAGTACCTCCCTTATTAATCAATTTTTAGAAAGAGCGAAAATATGGCCGGGATGTGTCTGATGTGGCAATCATCATAAAGTTTATAGCCAGGAATATCTGGGAAAAAAAACTCCGCACTTTATTGATCTTATTTTCTATTTGTCTTTCCACCGCATTGCTATTTTCATCACTGGGTATATCTCAGAATATTGCTCAGGTATACCTTAAACAGATCCGCGGCCAGATCGGTGATGCCGAAATCACTGTTTATGCCGGCAAAGATAGCCCTTCCCGCTATTTTCGGACTGACCGAGCTGAGATATATCGGGAAAACCTTGATTATATCATAGGAATCGTAAGTGAGACCGGAGTGTATAAAGTTGCTGCCAATGAACAGGTAGTGGTGAATCTGCTGGGTTACAAGCTTGAAGAGCTGCAGAGGATGAATCCCTTAGACATACAGCAGCAATACAGCCTGGACCCCTTTAAAGGGAGCAAAATAATTATAAGCCGGGTAACCGCTGATAAATATCAACTCCGGGTCGGTGAAAACCTGGATCTTACAATAAATGGCCAGCTGCGTCGTTTTACCATAGCCGCAATTGCAGCCCCCGAAGGGCTGCTGACTCCAGGAACGACAGGGTTCAGCGCGGTAGTGCCCAGAGAAGCCCTGGCCACGATGATGGGCGAAAAAGGCCGGGTATCTCAAATATTCATAAAAACCAGCAACCCTGCGCTCATCGACCCCACCCTGGAGGCTTTATCCCAACAGTACAATCGCTATAAAGTCGAAAAGACTATTACCGAAAGTGAATTAAGAGAATTTACTGATGTCATCCGTATGCCCTTCATGCTGATGCTGATTCTGGTATGTTTGATTAGCATTTTCGTAATCTATACTGCTTTTAAGGTTATTATTCTAGAGCGGATGCCGGTAATGGGCACTTTTAGGAGTGTAGGCGCCACCCGCGGAACAACCAACCGCATCCTGCTGGCTGAAAGCGCCATATACGGGGTAATCGGAGGAGTGCTGGGATGTGCTCTGGGAATAGGCATTCTCTATATCATGACCTACTCCCTGTCCAACAATTCCTGGAACGCGTCCCCCCCTGATGTTGAGCTCTCCTATAATCCGCTTTATCTGGGGATATCTCTGGCGGGGGCGGTTATTTTATCTGTTTGCAGTTCTCTGCTACCGGTAAAAAGCATCTCCAATACATCACTGCGGGATATTATTCTGAACACATACAACAACCGGGGCGGCAGCCAGAGTAATAGGACCGTCCCGGCTCTGATCATGCTTGTTCTTATCCTCGTAATACCTCCTTTTCTGCCGGGTAAGACCGCCGGTATCCTGAATGTAGTGGGAATCATTATCGGCACCCTGGCCATTGTCTGGCTGATTCCCCCGATCACCGAGATTCTTGTCCGTATCTATGAGAAAATCGTTCCTTACATGTTTGGGAATGAAGGTATACTGGCCATTAAGAATATCCGCAATAATCGGGAGATGCTCAATAACATCACCCTTTTGACCATAGGCTTGGCCAGTCTGTTGTTGATCAATACCATTAGTTTCAGTGTGGGGCGGGCTGTTACTGATATATACCGGGATTTCAAATTCGATGTCTGGTTTTATCATTCCCAGGCCGACCGCAGTCTGGAATCCCAAATCAGATCAGTTCCGGGGATAGTATCGTCACTGGGGGTTTACGAGATCAACCAGGTGGAAATCGCGGGCTCGGACGAAAAAATTGGCACGGTGTATGGAATCGACGGCAATCGCATGACGGATTATTTTGACTTCCGGCTGCAGGGGGATGTGGAGCAAACACTGCACCAGTATTCTTCCGATCGTTGCATAATCCCCACTGTCTTTTTAAAAGAGAAACTTAACTTGAAGCATGGAGATACGCTTAAATTGAAAACGGCAACCGGTGAAAGGGATTACCGTGTAGTAGGGTTTGCCGGAACCCTGATGAATAATGGAAACGTAGCCTTGATTCCCGCCAAATATGTAAAAAGTGATTGGCAGTTCCGCTATTATACATATCTGTGGATCCATACCAATACAGATCCGTCCATCGTCAGCCAGTCTTTAAAAGAAAAATACCTCCGTAATAATGTATTTAGCATTACCAAGGATGAGCTGCGGCAAAGCAACGCTGAGGCTAATAACCAGCTATTTGTGCTCCTGCAGGGTTTTTCGCTGGTAACTATGCTTATTGGGATATTTGGGGTATTCAATAATTTTGTGGTCAGCCTCTTAACCCGCAAACGGTCCCTGGCCGTTTTCCGCTCAATCGGAATGAGCCAGCAGCAGATGGTAAAAGTCCTGTTGGTGGAAGCCCTGGCCAGCGGCTTGATCGCAGGAGTGACCAGCAGCCTGGGAGGACTGCTTTACTTGGTGCAAGCTGAATACATTATGTTCTCAATAAACCTGCCGATAGGAATCATTTATTCACCGGGATTATTTATGGAAGCGATCATCGCCGGTGCCTTTATCGCAGTGCTTGCTTCTCTTGGTCCCTCCAGGCAGACTGCCCGGCTGGAGATTGTCAAAGAACTGAAATACGAGTAATGGGGAGGGGTGTCGGTGGAGCCTATTATTGCAGCAACTGAGGTATATAAGAATTTTTATCTGGGAGATGTGAAAATAGAAATTCTTAAAAACATCAATCTGAGTATCGCCCGGGGAGAGTTTGTCAGCCTGATGGGGCCATCAGGTTCCGGCAAAAGCACCCTGCTGTACCTACTGGGCGGTCTTGATCAGCCTGATTCCGGGACTATAAAGGTTAAAGGGCGAGAACTGTCAACTATGAGTGATAAAGAAGCCAGCCGCTTCCGGCGCCAGGAAATGGGCTTTATTTTCCAATTTTATAACCTGGTTCCCAACCTAAATATAGAAGATAATATTATGTTGCCGGTACTGCTGGACGGTAAACCAATGAAAAGCTATAAGCAGGGATTAGAAGATGTCTTGGCAATCGTGGGTTTGTCCGCCAGAAAAGGGCACACCCCCCGGGAGCTTTCCGGTGGTGAGCAGCAGCGGGTGGCCATTGCCCGGGCCCTTATGAATGATCCCGACATCATATTGGCCGATGAGCCGGTAGGAAACCTGGACAGTAAGAATGGGAACGCTATCATGGAACTGTTCAAGCAAATCAATCAAGAAACCAATAAAACCATCCTGCAGGTGACCCATTCGGAAGAAATGGCTAAATACAGCCATCGGATAATAAGACTTAAAGACGGAAAGGTGTGGGAATAATGAGAAAAATCGCGCTAATGGCAATGGCGGCAGTGTTCTTATTCCTTATTATGCTTCCGCTGGGCTGTAATAAGACTGAGCCACCGACCGAAGAAGCTGTAGCCCCAGTGGAAAACCCAACTATTGATGCGTTCGGTACCATTGCGGTAAAAACCATTTCGGAATTGGTGATTGATTTTCCGGCACAAGTAACGGAAGTCCATGTGGAAGCCGGACAAATGCTGACAGCAGGAGAGAAACTGGTCACACTTGACTTAAGAGATATAAAAAATGCTATAGAAAAACAGCAATTTGAACTGCAGCGGCTGCAAAATGACCTGCAAATGCAGCAAACACTGCACCAAAAAGCGCAACAAGATCTGCAGCGCAGGCAATCCCTACTCGATTCTGGAGCAATATCGGATACGGAATATGAAGAATTTGAAATGAGTGTTATTGGAGCCGCCAATACCGTAAAAAACCTGGAGATTTCCATCGCCGCCGCCCAAAGTGAATTGACCCGGCTGAATAATAAGCTGTACGGCAACCCCCACCTAAAAGGCAATGCACTAGTATCACCATTCCGGCAGGGTTTGGTATACCAACTTAACTGCCAGACCGGTCAGACTACTGATCCTGCCCGCAGCCTATTAAGCATCATGGATCTGCAGACCATCTATGCGGAGGCAGAAATCCCGGAGGAATTTATCGGCGATGTTAAACCGGATGCGGCGGTGCGCATTGTTCCGGTGGCTGATTCCAGCCGGGAATACCATGGCCGGATCAAGAAGATTTCCGATCTGGCTGTCGAAAGGAATGGAGAAACCATAATTCCGGTAGAGATATCTCTGGATGATTATGATGAGTTTTTAAAACCCTATTATAACGTCGACGTGCAGATTTCTATATGAATGCCACTGCGGGACACTTCATTCTATACGATGAACGATTCTAGGGCACAGGGAAAAGAACCTCTATATTAGTCCCCGATGAGCTGGTTTCTACCCGGATTTCCGCATGATGGCGGGCGGCGATGCTGTAGCATACTGCCAATCCCAGGCCGGTGCCGTTTTCCTTGGTGGTCTGAAAGGGAGTGCCCAGCGCTTCGAGCAGGCGAGCATCGATTCCGTGCCCTTGATCCTTTATGGACAGGGCCACCCGGTCACAGTTCAGGCGGGTTGTGATGCTGAGAGTTCCACCCGGGTCCATGGCCTCAAGGCCGTTTTGGGTCAGGTTCAACACTAACTGGCGTATCTCTGTCTCATCAATGTCAAGGTCTGGAATACTGCCCAGATCAAGGTGCAGGTTCACATCATAAGATAGTGCATTGGCCTGTATTAAGGGGAAGATGGTAGCTATTACTTCATTGAGTTTCTTCCTACTAAAATTAATCGACTTATTCTTGGCCAGTGACAAAAATTCGGTAAGTATAGCATTGGCCCGGTCCAATTCCTCGATCATCAAGTCAAAGTATTCCCTGTCGCCGGCATAATCCTCTTTGCTTTCCAACATCTGCAGGAAGCCGCGAACAGTAGTCATGGGATTCCTGATCTCATGTCCTATGCTTGCAGATATCTCCCCCACCAGGTTGAGTCTGTCCAACCGCCTCAGGTGGCTTTCATACTCCTTTAAGTCAGTAATATCAGTTACTATACTGATAAGGCAGGGCTCGTCGTACAGGTTGACCAATTTCGCCGAGGCCAGACAGGCACTGCGCTTCAGCTCGGATTCGGGCCAATACATTGGCGATATGGGGCGCTAAAGCCTCGAGCTCACGCCGGCAAGCCGGTAATATTACGTCTTGAGTGCGGGAAGCAAAGTTGAGGATGCTGATCATTTGGCCTTTGTACATGATGGGGATTACTGCTGCAGAATGTATGCCTTCCTGGAGGATATCATCAACGCTTTCAGCATTAATCTCTTTATATTCCCAGAACAGGGGAGACCCTCTGCTCAACAGTTTTATGCGCGCGGATTCTATGTGGTAAAAACGGTTGTTCTTGACAAACTCAGGGGAGAGGCCTTTGACACAGGCCAGCCTATAATTGCCCCAATCGTCTCTTAAATAAACGCCGCCGCAGTCCATCCCAATAACGTCCAAAGCTATGGTAAGACAGAGTTCCAGGGCGTCTTCGATATTCGATGTGGCCCCCAGAGCCAGCAGTAACTGGTGTAGAATCCTTTTTCTATTGGGCCGAGGTGAATTCTTTGCAGAGTTCGAAACCACCATTGTTCGACATTTCTGTAGCTTGTATGCTATAGGGTAATTATAAACAGTAAAGCGCAAGAAATCTGTCAGAATATGGGCGAGAAAAGCATAGGGACACGCTTTTTCTTCCTTGAATGGGCATGGTTTTTTCAATCCAATAATTTTGCCCCGGTCAAGTCATTTTCGTCTTGATCGGACGCATGGTTTTTCTCTATTGGCATGTGATCGATATATCAGTAATATCCGGAGGGGCAGGGACCTAAATTTGGTCATAAGAAAGCCGGTCTTGCGACCGGCTCAGATCCCCAGTTTACCAGCAGTCAATTTCACATTTTTTGCACACGGTGACCCTTCTGCAGGAACTGTCATGATGATGGTCTGGCTTGCGGCAATCAGTTAACAGGGCCAGGAAGTGGTTGGCTTCGCGTAAAACGTGGTCAGCCAACAGGGGGATTATAATTGACCTGATCTTGCAGGCCAGAATGAGCTCATCTGCGGTATCTTTGAAATTCCTGATATCTCTTACTGCCTCGATCTCATCTTTCATCAGCTTTGGAGGAATGCGGCAATCCTTTTTCTCAATGCGCTGGACTCGTCTCTCCAACTTAAAGAACAGACGGGCAAATTCGTCCGCAGTCATGATCAGTTCTTTTTCGGTGGGATCCAGCAGATGGGCGATAAATAAGGAGTGTTCAGCCATTATCCGATCCCAGAAGCGTTTTTCCTCAATGATCTCTTCAGCCGGATCTAGAGCAATGCGCTTTTGCAGCCTCTGCAGGTGGGCAATGTAGAATAAGGCCTCTCGCCTTATATGTTCTATCAACAAGGGGAAGTTCCAGGTAAATAGACAACATTCCAGCATGCCCTCCAAAACTTCGGTTTTCAGTTCTACCAGAGCTCTGGTTTCGCGGATGACCCGGTTATTGAACCTTTCCACCACTTCCTCCAGATCGGGGTCTCCCGAACCCGGTCTGAGCATGGTCTCCCTTTTGGTGAGGCGAGTGTTAAATGGAATGCCGGACAGGAATTCGGTCCTTTTTTCGGCCTCGATGGTCTTATCAGTTACCACTTCACCTGACTGTAGTACGCATCTGCTGACATTGCGGTCGGCCAAATCTACAGCTACTTTTAGGAGACCTTCGAAGTCAACCCGGAATTGGTCAGCTCGCTCGATCAGATCTGCATTCTTAGCAACAAAAGCGGCTTCCAGAAAGAATGAGTGTTCCTTCATGATGCGCAGGAAAAAAAGGTGCAGGTCAAGCGATTTTTGAACGAATTGGGCAGGTGTCAGTTTGGACATACCATTTCTCCTTTCTTTATGATATATCCATATGTTATGAATCTAACCTGTATTTGGTTAACAAGGAACCTCCTGGAAGAATCCTGGTGCTTTCCCGGTTTCGGCTTCGAACCGGTAAAAGGCCTATGCCGGTGACCAGGCCAAGGTTATTAGAATCCCAGTCGCCGAATATATTGAGGCAGGACACAAGACGAAGCGGAGCTAAGAGATGACTGCTTTCTCCCACAAGTCGATATTTATATTCTTCACGGCTATGGGCATTATTCTGGGGGCTTCTTTGCTGGGCTCTTTTGCCGCTGTTTTGCTTAAGGAACCCCCTATGAGCACCATGCTGAAGCTGGCCCGGGAAATCAAGATCTGGGCTATTGTGGCAGCCATTGGGGGAACCTTTTCAACCTTCGAAATAATAGAATCCGGTTTGTTTAAGGGTGAAGTAAGACCATTGATAAAACAACTGCTGTACATTTTTTTTGCCATCATCGGTACTCAGGCCGGCTATTACCTGATCTTTATCCTGGCAGGTAAAGGCAAATGAAACAATTTCTCTTCTGGGCGGCTGTTTTTGTCCTGGGGGTGCTTGCGGGTGCATCTTTGAGCACGGTTATGATCGGTTCGCAAATAGATGCCTTGCATATAGAAAACATGTCTTTGCGTGACAACCTTAATACTCTGGAAAAACAGATTCAGCAACTGCAAGAGAAGCCTCAAAAGAGGATCGTAAGCAAAATTGATACTTATGTAGAATTTGCCGATGATAACGATTTCAATGATATCGAGGAGAGTGTCCTTAAGCTGACAGTGGAGAAAAGTATCCGCGAGTGGCTGAAACCGATATTGGGGCAGAATGTGGCTGAAGTCAACTATTTGCTTATTCCCGGCATTATAAACCGGGAAATAGAAATGGATGAGAACATGGTCTTATTAATGGTCAAAATGATAGTCGTCTCCGAGACCGTCAGCATTTATGTGGTAGTACAGCCTGCACCAGGCCATGATGGTACAAATGTCGATGTCCTTAACCCGGCTTTTATTTTTAGGGATAGCATTGCTCCGGCCATCGCCGAATGACTGATTGTTGGCGCATATGTGGTCAAAGGGGTCAGGTGAGTGGAAATACCTGTTATAAACCGGGGTTTGCTTTCGCTGCACCGAGATCAGCTCCCATGGATTCAACTACCTGTTGTTGAATCCATAGGTAAGTTAAGGCCAATCCTTGGGCCAGGGATTGTGAACTGGCCCATCCCAGTCGGGCCTTAATCAAACGGTTGTCGGAGCAGCGTCCCCGCACTCCCTGTGGCCCGGGGACAAACTTTAATGACAGCTTTTTACCCGATATCTCTATCACCATTTCCGCCAGCTGTTTAATACTCACCATTTCACTGGAACCGATATTTACCGGACCAGAAAAATCCGAACGCATTAGCCGCAGAATCCCCTCCACACATTCGTCGATGTACAAAAAGGTACGAGTCTGCATGCCGTCTCCCCAAATTTCTATGGTGCCTCCGTCACAGGCCTGAGCGGCTTTTCTGCACAGGGCTGCGGGGGCTTTTTCCCTGCCTCCCTGCCAGGTACCCAGGGGACCGAAGATGTTATGCAGACGGGCAATGCGAACCTCCAAACCCCAGTTGCGATGATAGGCCAGATAGAGGCGCTCACTGAACAGTTTCTCCCAACCATACTCGCTGTCGGGCTGGGCAGGGTAGGCGGAGTCTTCGCTGCATACGGGATTATCGGGATCCATTTGATTATATTGCGGATAGATGCAAGCTGAAGAGGAGTAAAAAATCCGCGGAACCCCGTTTAGACGACAGGCTTCCGCCATATTCAAATTGATCAAAGCGGAATTGTGCATGATGGCAGCATCATGACAGCCGGTGAAAACATACCCGGCACCCCCCATATCAGCGGCCAGCTGGTAGACCTCATCCAGCTCCGGGACAACCGCCTGCGAACATACCCGGGGATCCCTCAGGTCACCAATTATAAACTGGTCTGCAGAGCTGTCTTCGAATTCAGGCAGTTTGAGATCGACCCCGCATACCCAGTTTCCGTCTGCCTTGAGCCTTTTAACCAGATGGTGTCCGATAAACCCTCCGGCACCAGCTACCAGTATTTTCATGAACAGGCCTCCTCAAAAGTGATATTGATTGCCGGAGATGTCCAGAAGTTGACGTAAAGCCAGCCTTAGTCGTTCCCGGTTGTGAAAACTATGGTATTCTCGGAACCGGGCTTGCTCCTTAACCCGACCGAGAAAACCCTTGTCGGCCAGTTGGAGAATGGCCTGGCGGGCCTGGCAAACATCACCGCCTTGAATCTCCAATCCCATATCATAGTGCCGCACCCTTTCGGCCATACAATAACCGGCACTGACAATGACAGGTTTTTCAAAAACTGCCGCTTTGGTCAGGATGCCGCTGCTGTGATAAAAATTTTCGTAGGCCATATAGAGAAAATCGCAAGCTGCCACATAGGCGTTAAACTCCAGCGGGTCTTCAATATAGCGAAATTCAAAATGCGCTTTTACACCACTACCCGCCTTTATTAAGCGCTCCAGCTCCTGGCGTTGGCTGGCAGAGTAAGCCTCACCGGGCAGATGCCCGGCTACCAAAAAATAGCACTCCTCGTCATTAATGCACTCCATGGCACGTAATAAGGTCAAAAGACCTTTGCGAGGCTCCAGCATCCCAATAAGTCCGACAATGGGACGCAAACCAGCCTGTTGCTTAATACTGACGATAGGTGCCAAAGTAGTCTCGGGCAGCCCCTCCTCGGTGGCGTCTGGCCATATAAGAACCGGTTTGTTACCAACTGTAGTTGCTAAAGCCGACTTCACACCCTCGTCAAGGACAGCAATGGCGCGGCAATTAGGCTGATGGAAAACCATGTGGGTGCTCACCCAGCGGCTGAGACGCTGTGTGATAGAAAGTCGGGTACGCAGGTGGGTAGGCAGAAAATATATGCCTGCCCATGGATAGGATAGATTGGCTGAGAACCACAAAGCCCGCCAGACATCATTTACAAACATATCCAACCAGGTAATGAATACTAAATCCACAGTCCAGCCAGTTTGTTTTTCCGCATCCTGTAGCAGCCTGCTGATATAGTGGCACAGTGAACCGCTCTTAAATTGGATGCCCAGTGTCCTGCCATCTAAAGCAAACGGAACTGCCCATACCCGATCATGCCATGCCGGCAGGGCCTTATCAACCCACTGCCGAACCTGCAGCGGCACAGGGCATAAGAGGATAACACGATGGCCTTCCTGCAGCAGTATGGAGAGCAGGAGCTGCATCTGGGATGCAAAATGCCCTTTGGCCCATTTAGGTTCGACAATTGCGATTACCTGTTGGGTATTGTTCAATGAATGGCTCCTTCTATGTGCAGTCAACAGGAACATGGGATAGGGTAGGATTCCAAAACAGTTTTTCCGTTTGAGTCTCTTGTATATTGTCCACAAAAAAGCAGAAATTGCAATCCCCGGCATGAGGACAAACTAACCCTGAGTATGATGGAGACGTTGTTCGTTTAATCCCGGTGCGGCTTCTCATGCTTCCTTCGTACCCGTACCACCTGTCATTCATTTTGAGTTAGCATATGAGCCCTATGAGCTTAAAAAAGCAGGGAGAACCAACTGATTCTCCCTGCAACTATTAGCTGTAATACCTGACGAAAGCAACGCTGTTATCTCTGCGGTGGTTCCCAGCTTTTGGCGGTGGCCTGGGATATGCGGTCGATTACAATGGCCAGGACCACAATGGCCCATCCGGCTTCAAAGCCTTTTCCGGCCGCAACGCGATTAGTGGCCTTGAGCACTTCTTCTCCCAGACCTCCGGCTCCTATCATACTTGCGATTACCACCATGGATAGGGCTAGCATAGTGGTCTGATTGATTCCTGCCATAATACTGGGCATAGCTAAAGGCAGGCGCACTTCTTTCAGCATTTGCCATGGCGAGGCGCCAAACACCAGGGCGGCCTCCTGTATATCATTGGACACCTGGCGGATGCCCAGGTTGGTGAGTCTCACAACCGGAGGCAGGGCATAGATTACAGTGGCGAAGACCGCAGGTACTTTGCCCAAACCGAACAGCATCAGAGCTGGAATAAGATAGACCAGGCTGGGCATAGTCTGCATGGCATCCAGAAGCGGGGTTATTAAGCTGTTGAAGCGTTCTGAACTGGACATAGCGATGCCTACCGGGATGCCGACCAGCAATGAAATAAATACCGCCACGACCACAATGCCCAGTGTTTCCATAGCCACTTCCCACAGCCCGAACATACCGATGCTAAAAATGAGCACTCCGGGCAGGACAGTTTTATAGAAACTTCTGGTGAGGCGCCAGGAGATAGCCGTGACTATGATAATCCAACCCCACCATGGCATCCATTTCAAAATGTGTTCAATTTGAAGCAGCATGCTCAACACCAAGGCGGATACAGCATCAAAGAAAGGTCCCCAGGATTTCACCATCCATTTTACCGAACTGTCAATGTAAGGTGCTAAATTATATTGCCATGATTCAGGAAACATTGTTTTCACCTCCCAGTGGGTACAGGCACCGGAACCGCTGCCACACCGGGGCGGGACTGCCTGACGGTGCGTTTATGCCGGGGAAACACCTGTTTGCTGCTGCCCGGCAGAAGCGAATTAGCATCTTGAACGAAACGCTCTACGTATTCGTCAGCGGGATTGCTCATCACTTCCGCTGGAGTGCCTTGCTGCAAGAATTCCCCGTTCTTCATAACCGCCATAGTGTCTCCCAGGCGAGCCGCCTCACTCAGGTCATGGGTCACGAACACAATGGTGCGGTTGAGCTGTCTTTGCAGATTGATAAGAGTATCCTGCATCTCCCGGCGGATCAAGGGGTCCAGGCCGCTAAAAGGCTCATCCATCAAGAGCAGGTCGCTGTCTTGAACCAGCGCCCTGGCGATGCCGACCCGCTGCCGCATACCGCCTGAAAGCTGCGCCGGATAATAGTTTTCCCAACCTTCTAACCCCACCTGGGCGATGGCCTGCCGGGCCAAATCTTCTCTTTCCCGAGGTGGTACCCCGCACAATTTCAGCCCAAAAGCCACATTATCAATGACATTGCGATGGGGCAGCAAACCATAATGCTGAAATACCATAGCTGTTTCATGACGGCGAAAATCGATCAGCTCTTTCTTGTCCAACTGTAAGACATTGCGGCCATTTACCTTGATCTCCCCCTGGGTAGGTTCTACCAGGCGGGGGATGCAGCGGATCAGAGTGGATTTGCCGCTGCCCGACAATCCCATGATGACAAAAACCTCGCCTTGTTTAACTTTAAATGACACATTGCGTACTGCTGCCACGGCCCCGTCATTCTGCAACTGATCGAGGGATTGCGCATCTTCCAGATCAAGATCTGCGGCCTGTTTGCCATACACCTTCCACAGATTATTAACTTCTAAAAGGGTGCTGGGGCTGTAGTTATTAACCATTTTACTTCACCTCTTTTAGGGCTTGATCCACTTTCTGGGCAGCTTCCTCGGTAACCCAGCTCTTCCACCGCTCCGGATACTTCTTCAAGAAATAGATGGCAGCCTCTTCGGCTTCGGTGTTGTTCTCCTGCATATAGGCCAGGAAATCGTTGTTTTCAGCCAATGTGGTCTCGTATTTGGCAATCATGTCGACTACCTCGGGAGCCCTGTCCTTTAGACTGGCGTGAACCCCCTTCAATACTTCTGCTGCCGGGAAGGCACAGCCGCGATTATTGGGATCATTGTACACTTCGGCACTATATTCAGGCTCTTCCAGCATGGTCATATCCAACAGCCCCATTACCCAGGTAGGTTCCCAGTAATAGCCGACCCAGGGCTGACCTTTTTCATAAGCGGTCAGCATCGAAGTGGCCAGAGCGGTGTCGGAACCAGTGCTGAAAAGGTTAAATGTCTTTTCTAATCCATAGGTTTTAAATTTGGTTGCATTGATTTCAGTTACTGCCCAACCGGGAGGACTGGTGTGTAATCGCCCTTTAGTTGGTACCTCAGCGTCTTTAAAAAGCTGCCAGTAACGGGGCAGATCCGAGACCGATTTCAAATCTGGTGCTACTGCTTCAATACCACGCTCAGGGTCACCCTTTATCATGTAGGTGGGCACATACCAACCCTGGGGAGCGTCAGGAAAATTTGACCCCAGATCTAAGACCGCTCCGTTAGCAACCATCTCATTCCAGGGCTCCTCGTAATTGTCTTTCCATACTTCCATAGTTATATCAATGTCACCCTTGCTCATACCCTGCAACAGAGGCAGAGTCTCGCCAAAGGTATACTGTGGTTCAGGATAGCCGTAACCATGCTGCAGGATAAAGCCCACGATGCGGTTGTGCACTTTGACGCTATCCCAGGATACGTCGGCCATTACCAGTTTTTCCTTTTGATCTCCAGCGCCGGTGGGGCTGCCACCTCCGCCACAACCCACGGCGAATAAACCAAATGCAATCAACAGTGAAAACAGCAAAAGTCTAACTGTAATTTGGCCAGAAATAGATTTACTTGTGTTCATAGAATACCTCCTGCCGGCCTGAAACCACGCCGAGTGGAAGAGAACTCAAGAAAGGAGAAATATGAATATGAAGCGTAATTGAAAAGAAAAGGTGTGATGATAAAGGGCAGCTGCAGGGGGGCAGCGTGCTTAACATCTGAATCCCCATTCTTGCCTACGAGGTTAGCTGACGGGCTCGGGCCTGGGTTAGCCCTATTACAAAACCGGCATACGGTTTATGAAAACTCGCCCCATTTAATGGTTCCCCCGTGTCTCGACTCCGAGGCTTCGGCCTATTTTTTATCTTTGATTTCAATGACTTATAAATCAGCGGATGATACCTTGTGGCACCATCAAATGAACGCGATTACTTCGTCGGATCTTCCCTCCTTTCGGAATGCAGAACCCTAAATACAAACAATATGCAAAAAATATTATGGTGCAGTAAAAGCAGTGATACTAAAGTGAAATAGTGTGTTTAGAATTCGACTGTACCAATTTTAAATCACAAATGTGGCAGAATTGAGGCAAAGCTGAGACGTGAGATGGCATGATTGGGTACAAAAGCCGATATACAGGGCTTTTCCGGCTATCGAAAATTCTCACTTTTTTCCTTAAAAAGAACGGGAAAAAGAAGCACGGGAGGTTATTTTAGCTTTTTTTAGGATAGGGATGAACGACCTGCCTGGAGGTGCAAGGGGAGAGACACGACAGGAAGTAACATCCCAAATGTTCATGGTGGAAATAAAACCACCCGTTATTACGTTTTGACATCTAAATTATGACGCGCCCAATTCAGTGGAGTGTATCGGGAAGGACCACTTTTGTTGAGGTGCACTGTATTATAGTCTATCTTCTTCCTCATCTAGTGCGTTTTCTATGTTTTGCTGCTTTCTTTTATTCAAATAATGCAACAAAGAAAAACTCAGAAACGCTCCAGCTGTTCCCCATAAAAACGTAATTAGGCTAGTTAATAGCCAGAGGTTAGGCGTGGCATTTTCCCCATAGCGGGCATAATTAGCTATTCCTGTCACTACACAGATGGTAAAACCACAAACCAGGCTATTTATTATAACCAATTTGAACCCGGTGTTTTTCCTGCTGTACAAATCGTTTCCTGATGTTAAGTTCCTGATTAGGAGATAAGAGCAGGCTCCAAAAAAGCAGATAAATTCAGCCGCATAATGTGCAAAAGGCACATTTAATACAAACTGCTGCACCAATATGGCCACCAACAATGCCAATAGCAGCAGGTTGCAGGTTTCGCTGCCGATTTTGCGTTTTTGGGCTACAGTCCGTTCATCCTGAATTAAGTCTCTCATGGCGTCTCCTCCCAAAATAATTCATCTAACGTTTTGCCCAACGCGTGGCATATGGCAATGCACAGTTTTAATGAAGGGTTATATTTTCCTGCTTCAATCAATCCAATGGTTTGACGGGTAACCCCTACCAATTGGGCTAAATCCTCTTGTTTCATATCCCGTTCAATTCGAGCCACTTTCATCCTTATATTTTTCATAAGCAACCTCCACATTGCCTATAATAACATATAAATTGCATAATGTAAAATATATATTGCATATTGGGCTTGACCAACGGAGGAGGTTCTTTTTGTTGGCCCCTTGCGATATGGCAAGGGGGCTATTGAATTTGTTGTGTGTAAAATTTGTTGGACAATTTTCAATACCTTGAATTTTAGGAGGAGAACAAAAAAATATGTTGAAATTGGAAATAGGAAACTCTTAAATGCAGTATTTACCTAAAGAGGGAGGTTGAAACCAGTGGGAAAGTTTTCGGGGATAAGGCAGCAGAAGACGTCTGCGCGAGTAATAGCAATGATTTGGACATTAGTATTTTTTGTGATGTTTCTTCCTTTGGCCCCAGCTGCTGCCGAAACATCTCAAAACCAGACAATAACTATGGTTTTTATCATAGACAACAGCTCATACACGGTGAATGGAGAGCTCATTGTGATGGATGTAAGCCCCGTGGTTATAGAGGGGCGCACCATGCTGCCTATCAGATATGCCGCCACCCCTTTGGGGGCAGAAGTTGGCTGGAATGATGCGGATAGGAAGGTAACGGTCTCCCTGGATAATACTTTATTAGAATTATGGATTGGGCAAAGCAAGGCATTGATAAATGGAAATACTATTGCGATTGACGCAGATAATCCCAATGTGATGCCGCTGATTATCAATGGCAGGACTATGCTGCCTATTAGATTTGTGACTGAAAATATGGGTTGTGATGTTCAGTGGGATCCTGCAACCAGAAAAGTAACCATTACTAAAACAGGTACATCAGCACCATCGGTATCTAAAAAACCGGGATCTGAAGTAGCAAAACCATCGATAGATATAATACAACCCGGAGTTGTCCTGTCCGAGACAGAGCAGGCTGAAATAGGCTTTCAAGACTCATTAGACACAATAGACTTAGAAGGATCATTTATGCCACCGCCAGATTTTCAAGAAACAGCCCCAAGTCAGGTGCCCAATAATGATTCGGAATCGGATCAAGTGGGGCAGCCGGGGGAGAAATACGTAGTAAGTGTCGGTTTTGTTTATGGTCATAATGAGTGGTCTGCGAGGGCTAAATGCCCTCCAGGGTATCAACTCTATAATGCCGATTTAAATAAAGATTCTGGTGGAGCTTATATCTATTTGTGTTATAAACTGGGTGAGAACGTTGATGATGCTATAACTGATTTCTTTATGGAATATCGTCCTGGTGAAGCTTCGTCAACTACAGCAAATGTTAGCCATAATGCTAATTATGTTCCTTATACCAGAATTGGGTTAAATTTAAATTTA
>CAJYDM010000008.1 GCA_913757435.1 Syntrophomonas sp. DTU019 | reverse complement strand
ACCTAGCCAAATCGTCTCTGGCTTGTTTTCCCTTTTTTAAAAGGGCCTTGACTGGCTTATATCAAGTCTCCTTGATACAGTTCCAATCTTTTCGCACTTATCTTCTTGCTGTTCAGTTTTATCAGAACCTTTCCCCTTTATAGGGGCCTGGCATTGAGCCTTCGCACTTACGCTTTCCGGCTTTTCTGCCCCGCGCTAACCGTTTACCAGTCGTGCGCGCAAGACTTATATTATCATCCTGAATAACTATTGTCAAGCATTCGGCAATTTTTTTGTGAGGCACTTTTTCAGTTTGGATTATCGACTTGCTTCGTTGCCATAACACCTATTTCTTTATATAAGGATATATTAACTCTCCGCCGCCTGTCATGTTCACATAGGTCTGGGGGACATCCCCTACCACAATGGTTTCCGCCAGGGGAATGGTGGTGTTGACTTCCACGTTCTCCTTCATGAGTGGAACCGCTACTTGGATCGCTGCTTTTATATTAAAGTAGATCAAATGCCTGGTCTGATTGATTCCGGCCTGCTCAAATTTGTCGTGTACCTCCACATGCACCTGCCCCGCTGGTATTATTTTTACCTGAATTTTGGGGCCGTATCCGGCTAATAAATTGGAACCCGACAATTGCCCTAAGGGTATGTTTATGGCGGAACCCTGCATTTGGCCCATAGAGTTTGATATCTCTAGCACGGTGGTGGCCATGATCTTGTTTAACATTATGGTGTTGGGCTGAATTAGTACGATACGCCCGTTATTATCTTTGTGGACCATCACCAAGTCATTGTAGCTGACCTGACTGGCTATCTTTTCGTTGACTATATTGTTGATGAGTCTTACCCCAATCACCTGAGCCTGAGCCCTAGCAATTGCTATGGTGCTGGCCTTCAGCTTTAAATCCAACACCAAGAAACTGACCAACAAGGCTGCAATTATTACCACAATCAGCAAGGGACTGGCGGATCGCCTCCCCAACATTACATCACCCCCGTGCTGTTATATTATGAGGGGTGTGTACGTTTGGTTCATACTGGGGTAGCATTATTGACAGGAATATGCTGCCATTATCCAGGCCTGATCAATCAGCATGCCGCTCCAGCTCAAAACGTTCATCGACGCCAGACTCATCGCTATCACGAGGCAGAAAGGTTTTGCAGCGCGTTTCAGTTGAATCCAGGGCATGTTCTCCAAGCACTTCGATAGCCGCCGCATAACAAGCCATATTTTCATTATAAAAACAGGTGGACGCCCGACACTCCACCAGGGGGTCGGAAGCAACCGTTACCGCATTGCTCATACCCAAGTTGTCGTCATCAGCCGAGTTGTCATAAGCCTCCTGGTTGCGGTAGGTGCTGCAGAAAACCCGGTTATTCTGTACGGCCACATTGATTTGGTCGGCTCCGCAGCGCTCCCGGGTATAGTTAAAAATGCAGCTATAGGCATGGCAAACGATTGCTGTCATTTAACACTCCTTTTTATTTATCTTTAATAGGGATGTATAATAATGAAGCAAATTTTGAGTTTGTCATAGTATTTCCTCAAACGGTCATAATATGCAATTTTTTGAGAATGCCTTTTCGAATGTACCACTGATCATTTCATAACCGTTCATTATATATATGAGTATCATCACCTGCCAAAACCCATCAAGGTTCTATGGTCTCTATTAACAGGGGCAGGTCAGGTTTGTACATTTTCTCATTCTTGCAAAACTGGCATATTGAACAGGAAGCGGATAAAATGGTTAAGAATAGTCTTACAATAAATATTCGAGGGAGATTGTTAGATGAAATCGATAAGAGTGCGTTTTGCTCCCAGCCCTACCGGAGCTTTGCATATCGGAGGAGCCCGAACCGCTTTGTTTAACTGGCTATATGCCCGACATTATGGCGGCAATCTTGTCCTCAGGTTGGAGGATACCGACACGGGTCGCTCCACTCAAGACTCAGCCCAGGGCATCCTAGAGGGTTTAAGTTGGCTGGGTATCGATTGGGATGAGGGTCCTGACAAAGGTGGCAACTATGGCCCTTACCGCCAGAGCCAGCGTTTGGATATTTATCAGAAGTATCTGCAAGAGTTGATCGACTCGGGTGCAGCTTATTACTGTTTTTGCAGCACTCAAGATCTGGCTGCAGAAAAAGCCCGGGCTCGTGAAGAAGGCTGCGAATACAGGTATTCGCGCCGCTGTGACTCCCTGGATCGGGCTGAGGCACTGCAGAGGGTAAAAAGCGGTGAAGCTGCAGTTATCCGCCTGCGGGTCCCGTCTACAGGTACTACCCGAGTGGATGATCTTATCCGCGGCGAGGTAGAATTCGCCAACAGTTTGATGGATGATTTCATCATAGCCAAATCGGACGGCTGGCCTACATACAATTTTGCAGTGGTGGTCGATGATCATTTGATGGCGATCAGCCACGTGATCCGTGCCGAGGAGCACCTGTCCAACACCCCCCGCCAGATTCTGATATACCAGGCCTTGAACTGGCCTTTGCCTCAGTTCGCCCACGTTTCTATGATACTGGCTCCCGACCGCAGCAAGCTTTCCAAGCGCCACGGTGCCACCTCGGTGCAGGAATTCCGGGAACTGGGGTATCTGCCCCAGGCCTTGCTCAATTACCTGGCCCTGTTGGGCTGGTCCAGCGGCACCGATCAGGATCTGTGGGATGTGAATGACATCATACCGCTTTTTAATCTTGACCATGTCTCTCGCTCAGCGGCAGTCTATGATCTTGAAAAGCTGACCTGGATGAATGGCTATTATATAAGCCAGGCTCAGTCAGAATTGCTGGCAGAGGAGATAATGCGGGCCGACCGGGTCAAAGCCTGGCTGTCCAGCTCAACTATGGGGCATTTAATTGAAGTGGTGGAATTGATAAAAGGCAGGGCAAAATTGATCCCCGATCTTATTGACGCAGCAGCCTACTTCTTTGAACCGGTGAGCGGTTATGACGAGAAGGGCGCCAAGAAGCACTTTGCCCGCGAAAATTCTATGGAGCTGTTGCAAGCTGATCTGGAAGTATTCTCGGCCGACCAGGATTTCACCCTGCAATCATTGGAAACTGCGCTGCGGAATAAAGCCTCAGCTTTGAATGTCAAAGCTGCGGATCTGATCCACCCCCTGAGGCTGGCCTTGACAGGCCGCACCAACAGCCCGGGCATATTCGAGGTGGCAGTGTTGCTGGGCCGGGATAGATGCATAGAGCGAATCAAGCAGGCTATGGGCTGGATAGACCAGAATCAAGCTAACCATAGGCTTCAATAACAGCTACGGACTACTGCTTGGGGCTCTCTTGCTGTGGCTTATGTAATCATGAAAACTCCAGTGAGTGGCATAGACGAGGATGGTCATATCAAGAGATATGCTGCATGATTACGTTCAAAAGGTCATGTTTAAGTCCTTAGACCCATCTTACCAAGTGGCTGCGCCCATGTCCTTTTAATCAACTTGGGCGCTATTTATATTTGCGAAATGTATTGTAACTTATCATCTGATCCGATCAGATGCCGCGAAGATTTGAAAGCCCTATTTGGGGAGATAACAGTGTCCAGAAATGGCATAAACCTACCAAAAGGTAGGTTTAAATAATTTGGCTTAAATATGGTAGCCCCAAGGGGAATCGAACCCCTGTCTCCGCCGTGAGAGGGCGGCATCCTAGGCCTCTAGACGATGGGGCCAAGTGGCAGCCGGTCAAGGATTCGAACCCTGACGAACTGATCCAGAGTCAGTCGTGCTACCGTTACACCAACCGGCTAAACTCGGGAAAATACCCGCGAAGATTATTATAATATAGCGCCAATGTATTGTCAAAACAAATTAGGCCGGTACTCTTAACTAACCTGAATGTCTCCCCTTGCTGTTAACAGACCTGCCTTCCTAATAGACCGCCGAAACCGTGAATAATGACATGTGTGCAGTAAATATAATTAAATCACTTTTGAATCGTTGTTGCAAGTTTGCCGGTTTATAAATATATGTATTGGACAACTCTTTCAGTGAGGTTATAATTAAATTGTGAATTATAATAGGATATTGAATCGATAGAGAGAGAAGAAGAATAGAGGGAGAGGGAGTAATGAGTGCCAATACCGCTGAACAACATTTCCCGCTAGAAATCACCCCCGACACTACCGCCAATCATGCTGCACGTTTTATGCTGGACCATCATCTGGACATGGTAAAAGTAACTTCGGGTGGGGAGACTGTGGGCACTTTGACCCGTTCGCATCTGTTGCAGGTCATTGCCGAAGGTACGCCAGTGCGAACCAAGGTTGCCACCTTAATGAACAAGGATCCGGAATTTGCTCAATATGCAGAGGATCTGGAATCCTTTGCTGAGCGCCTCCAGGCCGAGGTACCGGATGCTCCCCGAGAAGGCTGGAAGGATCGGGCTCTTTACTATTTCCAGAGACAGATCAAGCGGGAACGCAAGGCCTGGCGGGGCTATCTGGACGGGATCTATAATCCCATCGTAGGGGTGGACAAGTATGGTTGCATCAATATCTTCAACAAGGCTTCAGCCAAGGTTACCGGGGTTGAGCAGAAGCAGGCCTACGGCAAGGATATCAGAGAAGTATTCAACAACAGCCAGCTGACCAATATCGTACGCAGCGGCCAGACGCAGTTCTTACGCCGCATAGACACAGTGGGCAGAACCTTTCTGTCTTCACGCAGCCCGGTTGTGGTTGATAATGAAATTATCGGTGCAGTGGCGGTATTGCAGGAGACCTCCGACCTGGAAAAGGTGGTTCAGGAACTGGAGAGCACCCAGCAGCTGAACAGCCAGCTTGACGCCATTATTGAATCTTCTTTTGACGGCTTGTATATTTGCGATGGACAAGGGGTAACCTTGCGCATCAACAAATCCTTTGAACGCATACTGGGCGTCACCTCTGCTGAGGTGGTAGGCCGCAATATGGCTGATCTGGTAGCAGAGGGAGTCTTCTCCCGTTCCGGCACCCTTTTGGCCTTAAAGCGCCGCGAGACGGTAACCATTCCGCTCACTTCCAGGATCGGCAAAACCGCTTTGGTCACCAGTGTGCCGATTTTTGACGCCGATAGCAACATAGTCATGGTGGTCACCAATGTCCGTGACATGACTGAACTGATAGAACTGGAAAAACGGCTGGAGCGGGTTGAAGACCAGCGCCAGAAAGAATTGAACGCAGTTTTTGAATCGTCGTTCGATGGATTGTATATTTGTGACGGAGAGGGCAATACCCTGCGTATTAATAAAGCCTTCGAACGCATCATGGGTGTTACCTCCGCAGAAGTGGTAGGCCGCAACATGGCGGACTTGGTCAGGGAAGGGGTCTTCTCCCGCTCCGGAACCCTGTTAGCTTTACAGCGCCGGGAGCGGGTCACCATTCCGCTGCAGTCCAACATCGGCAAGAAAGCCCTGGTAACTAGCACCCCCATATTTGATGATCAGAGCAATATAATCCTGGTAGTAACCAACGTCCGTGATATGACTGAACTTACGGAATTGGAAAGGCGGCTGGAACATTCTGAGGATCGACGTCAGCGAGAACTGGCAGCCGTTTTTGAATCTTCTTTCGACGGACTGTATATAAGTGACGGCGAGGGCAACACCCTTAGAATCAATAAAGCCTTTGAGCGCATACTTGGGGTTTCGGCGGATGAAGTGGTGGGGCGCAATATGGCTGACCTAGTCAGGGAAGGGGTTTTCTCCCGCTCCGGTACGCTTTTGGCACTGCAGCGCCGTGAACAGGTCACCATACCCCTGGAGTCAAATACAGGCAAGACCGCCTTGGTAACCAGCACCCCCATATTTGACGATTCGGGCAATATTGTCCTGGTGGTCACCAATGTCCGCGATATGACCGAATTAAACGATTTACACGTCAAAGTTGAACACCTGGAAGGATTGAGCCGTTTCTATCAAGCTGAGCTGACCCACTTGAAGCTGCAGAACCGACGCAACTGCATCGCCCATTCCCGCAAAATGCGCGAACTCTTGCAGATGATAACCCATGTAGCTTCGGTTGATTCCACCGTCTTGATACAGGGCGAATCCGGGGTGGGCAAAGAGGTCATCGCCGATGTCCTGCACAGCTACAGTGGCCGCAGAGACCACCCTTTCATCAAAGTGAACTGCGGCGCTATCCCAGCCAACCTTTTGGAATCAGAGCTTTTCGGCTACGAACCGGGCGCCTTCACCGGAGCCAGCAAATCCGGCAAGGCGGGCATGTTCGAACTGGCCCATGAAGGCACCCTGTTCCTGGATGAAATCAGCGAGATGCCTCTCGATCTGCAGGTTAAATTACTACGCGTTTTGCAGGACAAACAGGTCGTCCGCATAGGTGGAAACAAACCCATCTCAGTAGATACCAGAATTCTGGCCGGAACCAACCGCAACTTGCAGCAAATGGTGGCTTCACAGTTGTTCCGTCAGGACCTGTTTTATCGCCTCAATGTGATACCGGTATATGTGCCCCCATTAAGAGAGAGGCGTGAGGACATCCCAGTCTTGAGCAAGTACTTTTTGGATTATTACAACCGCAAGCATCAGATGAGCAAACTACTGTCTAGCGATGCCATTCAGCCCATGCTGATATATGATTGGCCGGGAAATATTCGCGAGCTGGAGAATCTCATCGAACGCCTGGTAGTCACCAACCTGCATGATACTATAACCAAGGATGATGTACATTCCTGCCTGGAATTATCGAATATCCAGGGCGAGATCGATACTGACTTGATGCCCTTGCCTATGGCTATTGAGCAGACAGAACGGCGCCTCTTGCAAAAGGCCTTTACGTTGCATAATTCCACCTACAAGGTGGCCAAAGCTTTAGGGATCAGTCAACCTTCGGTAGTGCGCAAAGCAGCTAAGTATGGAATAAAAGAATAAAGGAAAACGGCAGATAATCGTCACTTATCTGCCGTAGGTACTCTAAGGTACTCAATATCCTTGGGGGGCGCTCAAGGCGCTCTGTTGTATGGGGCGCTCCTGGCGCTCTTTTTTTTGTCTACCGGGCACTCGATGGTGCTCTATGGGCGCTTATAGGCGCTCTGCTGACGCTCGAAGGCGTTCATTCTGTCGGTGCTCATTGGCACTCATAGACACCTGGCGCTCCTTCAAGGCGCTCTGAAACAAGGCTTTGCAGCCATTATTCCCCAACTGCGGCGGTTACAGAGCCGTCGATCTTGTTGCTTCTTCTCCAGATCTTGAACTCGGTAGCCTTCTGAATCAGTTCTTCCCTGAAGTCCGGATGTGCCAGATTCACCAGAGCTTCTGCTCTTTCCCAGGTGCTCTTGCCTTTCATGTTGGCGATGCCGTATTCAGTAACCAGCATATGAACTGCGGTTCTCGGGTCAGTTACGATGGCCCCCGGAGTCAGTATAGGCTGAATACGGGATTTGACTGTGCCGTCCTTGGCCGTAAAGGTTGAGGGCATACATACGAAGCTCTGCCCGCCTTTGGATTTATAGGCGCCTTCTACGAAGTCCAGCTGCCCGCCGGTTCCGCTAATGTGGCGAACCCCGGAGGATTCCGAACATACCTGACCAAACAGGTCAACTTCAACGCAGGCATTGATAGATACGAAGTTATCCAATAGGCAGATGACCTTGGGATCATTGGTATAGTCCACGTTGTAGGAAGCCAGTCCCGGATTGTCATCCATATATTCATATAATTCCTCGCTGCCCATGACAAAGGCATAAACCTGTTTGTAGCGATCGATGTTTTTCTTAGCACCGGTGATTTTGCCAGCTTTGAACATTTCCAGATAAGCATCCACATACATTTCAGTATGTACGCCAATGTCCTTGAGGTCGGATTCGGCCACCATGGTGCCGACCGCATTGGGCAGACCGCCGATACCGAGCTGAATGCAAGAGCCGTCACGCAGTTTGGCCATGACTAACTTGGCGATTTCCATTTCCACCGCGCTGGCTTTGGCAGGTGCTATGGTGGTCAACGGACCGTTTTTGCTTTCAATAATGTAGTCAACCTGGCTGATATGAACACTCTCTTGTGAGCCACCCAGGCACCTGGGCATTTTGGTGTTAACTTCCAGAATGGTTATCTTGGCGGTTTCCATCATAGCCCAGCAGTTAACTGCACCGGCTCCGAAATTAAAGTAGCCATGTTTATCCATGGGGGTACACTGAATCACCGCAATATCATTCGGCGCACAGTCTTCACGAGTCATTTTGGGATTTTCATGGAATTTCATAGGAATATAGTAGAGGTTCTGACCAATGAACTTTTTGTCATGTGCGGCCACATGCCAGCTGTTCCAGGTGAAAACGTCACCTTCCGGGTTGGCCTCTGCCGTAAAGTGCTGGTAGGCACCGATGTCGCAGCGGATCTTAACATCCTGTAATTCGTTTACCCTCTTTGCCAGGGCTTCGTCGAAGTCACGTCCCGAGGTAATACCGAAGCCGTATTCAATCCAGTCCCCGGATTTGACCAGCTGGGCTGCCTGGTCCGCAGTAATCAACTTCTTTTGATACTCCTCTTTCCAGCGATCATACAACATTATACATTTCCCTCCTCATTACCCTAACCTTCAAATTTCGTTCCCCGATTCTGGCTGCATTTACTGCACCAAATGGCAATAGCACTACTTAGGCCACACTACTCCTTTGGCTATTATTATTGTCATTTCTGTGTTAATGCATTCTGTATTGAAAATTATATCTCTTGCGCAGGCTCTCCCCACCTTGGAAAAAAGGAGGGGGCTGCTATTTTATAATGGCTTCATGCTGACTTGATTGTTAGTCAGAATACTGGTATGTTTCTGAATATGTTTAGCCTCTGTCACTATAAAATAGCAGCATGTTAAAAAAATATAGCTGATAAGGAGTAAGTAATAGTAATGCGAGTACCGCCCATATAAACAAGCAAGAACTGTGCCATATCAGTCGGATAGGATTAATATCGACGTTATTTACCTATATTTCGACATCCTTGCCAACAATGTATTTCGATTTTCTGTTGCACAGCTGGCTACAATGATTCATTATTGCATTATTTTGTGATTCATTGAATTATTACGGCATTGCTATTTTGCATAATTCCATATGGATTACAGATCCTCATTTATACCAATCGTTTGTTAATAACATGTCGTATCGCGACCTAAAATAAAAATGACTGGAGTGATTCACGTGCGCACACTAGTGGCTACAGTGATGACCAATAACAAAGGCAATGAAATATACTGCTGGAACCGCAAAGTAAACAGCAAAGATTCTCAACTGCTGCGCAACATAAGCCGCTCTTCCCTGGAGGAAAGGGGCTTTACTTTTATTCGTCTGATATCGCTGGATTACCCTAACATAGCAGGTTACGCCATATTTTACGAAGGCCATTTAGATGAAATGAGCCGGGACTTAAAAGCCCTGGAGACGGGTCAATAACCAACCGACTTGAACTTGTATTAGAAGGAATACAGTGTATGACCATTAGGACAGTGACAGGGGACGGTTCTCCGACACAAGGGGACGGCTGTCCCCTTGTGTCGGAGAACCGTCCCCTGTCACACCTGTCGGAGAACCGTCCCCTGTCACACCCCTTAACATGCGTGATTCAATTTTGTATTAGCCTATTCGGCCGTAACGCGCAGGAATTTGCGCTTGCCCAGCTGAATTACCATTTGACCGCTGAGGAGGATGTTTTCCTCTTCTACTTTTTCGCCATTGATGCGTACCGCTCCCTGGTTGATCGACCGCCGCCCCTCACTGGTGGAGGTGGTCAAGCCGTTGTCGGTAAGAAACTTGGGAAGCCAGACTTCACCGCTGGGGACCGTCACCGCAGGGATATCCTGCGGGATCTCACCCTGGCTGAATACCAATTTGAATCGTTCTTCGGCTTTTATGGCTTCGTTAGCATCGTGGTACATGGTGATGATCTCTTTGGCCAGACGGATTTTGGCATCCCTTGGGTTTAAAGAGCCCTTCTGCATGGCCTCATCTATGGCCTTAACCTCTTCCATAGGAACCCGGGTGAGTAATTCAAAATACCGGCAGATGAGCTGGTCTGGGATAGACATGGTCTTGCCGAACATCTCGTAGGGTTCGTCATTGACCCCGATATAATTGCCCAGGCTCTTGCTCATCTTCTGCACCCCGTCAGTGCCTTCCAATATCGGCATCATTAAGGCTACCTGAGGTTCATGCCCGTATTCCCTCAACAGGTGCCGTCCCACCAGCAGATTGAACTTCTGATCGGTGCCCCCCATCTCCACATCGGCTTTTAGTACCACTGAATCATAACCCTGCATGAGGGGATACATGAATTCGTGCACTCCGATGGGCAGACCTTCCTTGTAGCGTTTATCAAAATCATCTCTTTCCAGCATGCGGGCTACGGTGTATTTGCCGGCCAACTGCAGGACCTGGGCGAGGTCTAAAGGCATCAGCCATTCGCTGTTATAATGCACAATAGTCCTGTCAGCCCGGAGTACTTTGAATATCTGCTCCTGATAGGTTTTGGCATTGATCTGGATTTGTTCTTCGGTAAGCTGTTTACGGGTTTCGGATTTGCCGCTGGGGTCTCCGATGCGCCCAGTGAAATCGCCTATGATGAGATGGATCTCATGGCCCAAATCCTGGAACTGACGCAATTTGTTCAGGACCACGGTGTGTCCCAGATGGATATCAGGTGCGGTCGGGTCCAATCCCAGTTTTATGCGCAAAGGTTTTCCGCTCTGCAGTGAGCGCAACAGTTTCTGCTTCAGTTCAGCCTCAGGCACGATCTCTACCACTCCGCGGCGAATCTGCTGCAACTGCTGTTCGGCCTGTATTTCAATAGCATTTTCCACAAAATAACCTCCTTACCATAAAAAAAATGATAGCACAATGCCGCAATAATGTGCAATATTGAGAAGAGTACAGGCGTATATAGTACAAAATCCAGTTTTTCCGGCCCTTAGCGTAAACGGCAGGAATAACGGGGCATTTCGTCAAATTAATACTTATTATTATATCCAGGAGGCTCATTTTCGATATGACAGAGAATAATAAAAGCAAGCCTCGCTCATTTAAGGTCAACAACTGGCCTCGAAAGATAGCGATGGCGGTTGGCGGCCTGGCAGCAGTAGGTTTCATCTGTTTACTGGCTTTGTTCATTTTTGCTGCCCGTGATCTGCCAGCTTTTGACCCCGGACAACTGTCCGGTGCCAAAACCACCTTGATCTACGATGATCAGGATCAATTGGTGAGCGGGCTGCATGCCGGGCAAAACCGCACCGAAGTTGAACTGAACAAGGTGCCGCAGGATCTTATAAATGCCTTTGTGGCTACCGAAGACCGCAATTTCTACAAGCACCACGGGGTCAATTTCCGTGGCATCGCCAGGGCGCTCTACCGCAACCTCACTTCCGGCGACCTAAAAGGGGAAGGGGCCAGTTCCATAACCCAGCAACTGGCCCGCAACGCCTATCTAAGCCTTGAGACCACCTGGGAGCGCAAGGCCAAGGAGATCCTGATCGCCTTTAAACTGGAATCAGTTTATTCCAAGGATGAGATCATGAATGCCTACCTTAATATCATCCCTTTCGGCAATGGAGCTTATGGGGTGCAGGCAGCTGCCAACACTTATTTCGGCAAAGATGTCTCCGAACTGAACCTGGCTGAATGCTCACTGCTGGCCGGGCTCCCTCAGGGTCCGAATTATTACGACCCTTACCAGCACCTGGACCGGGCCAAAGCCAGACAGCGGGATGTGCTCAACAACATGGTCATGGCCGGTTATATAGACCAGGCTACAGCCGATGCCGCCTATGAAGCCAATTTGAACTTTAAGAACGGGGGCCTGGGCAATAAACAGTATGGTTACTATGTGGATGCGGTTATTGAGGAAGCTATCAATATTTTAAGTGCGCAGAAGACCTATCCGGATACCAGCGATGCTGAGGCAGCCATATATCGGGCCGGTCTCAGAATCTATACCGCCCTGGACGCCGATCTGCAGAAGTATTCTGAGGAACTATACGCAAACCCTGACCGTTTTCTAAAACAGACCAGTCCCAGCGGACAGGCAGTGCAATCTGCCATGGCGGTAGTCGCAGCCGAAAACGGGGAGGTCAAGGCCATCATGGGAGGCCGCACCTATCAGGCACAGCGGCAGTTTAACCGCGCCATCGCCGCATACCGTCAACCAGGTTCAGCCATCAAGCCCCTGACTGTATACGCTCCGGCTCTGGAAGCTGGCCTGATGCCATTTTATGCCCTGGATGATTCACCCATAAGCTATAAATCCGGGGGCACGGTATGGTCACCCCAAAATTACGACGGCCGTTTCCGCGGAATTATCTCCATGCGCGCTGCGGTGAAGGACTCAATCAATACCTATGCTGTGCAGATGCTGGATAAGGTTGGCATCCGTGCCGCCTTCGATTTCGGCCGTTCCCTGGGCCTGCCTCTCTTAGACACCCCCGGCACCAACGATCTGGCCCTGGCTCCGCTTTCTCTGGGAGGACTAACTCAAGGGGTAACCCCGGTGCAAATGGCATCCGCCTATGCCGCCTTTGCCAATAATGGGGTATACAACGATCCCCATTTTATACGCCGCATTGTTGATGCCCGGGGCGCCGAGATTTATTCTTACAGCCCGAATTCCAGGCGGGTTATGACCGAACAGACCGCCTGGCTCATGACCAGTATGATGCGCACTGTGGTTACCTCCGGAACCGGCACCCGGGGACAGGTCCCGGGGGTTTTCACCGCTGGCAAGACCGGGACCACTGATGATTACCGAGACTCCTGGTTCTGTGGCTTTACCCCCAGCTATGCTTGTGCGGTATGGCAGGGATTCGATCAGAAGGACACCCTGCGTAACTATCCACGGCAGTATCCATCGGAAACAGCCTTTGGTGGTGATATCCCGGCCCGGTTGTTCTCCTCGATTTTGACCCAGGCTCATAAGGATTTCAAGCCCGGTCAACCTGCCATGCCCGGCAATATCATCCAGGTTTCAGTATGCCCGGATTCTGGCAAGCTTCCCGGAGAAATCTGTCCTCGTGACCGGATCATAACCGACTATTGCCTGGCCAATGTGGCTCCTACCGAAACATGTGACCGCCATCAACTGGTCACCATCTGTCCCGATTCAGGCAAGCTGGCGGGAGTATTCTGTCCCCATCCTGAAACCCGGGCCATGGTAATCGCAGAAGCACAGAGTGCGGCTGGAAATAAAGTCCCTACGGAAACCTGCGATTTGCACAATGAGTTCAGCGTTTCCGGAATATTCCGTAATGATGTGGTGATTTGCAGCGACCCCCGCCACAATGGCCGCCTGTATGAGGCCAATATACCCGGCCGCAACGAAACCGGCGGCTGCCCTGAACAGTACCGGCAGCGTATTGTGATACAGGAGGGACAAAAACTACCACGCTGTCCACTGGCTGATCATCAGGAAACCAAAAAGAGCGCCCGGGATAAAGATGTGGATAATCGCCGGGATTGATATCCCATAAAGTGCCAGGCACCACAATTATTCAGTTATTGTGCAATACTGAATAATTGTGGTGCCTGGCACTTTTACAGTTCTGCTACTGTGACCCCGTAGCCGCCTTCCTCGCGCAGTCCATCCCGGAAGGCCTTGACATAGTGACTGCCCTTGAGGTACTCCCGAACCGCAGCACGCAGGGCACCAGTGCCTTTGCCATGTATGATCCGTACTGATTCCAGTCCTACCAGACGGGCATCATCCAGGTAACGGTCCAGCAAGATCAAAGCCTCATCGGCCATCTTGCCGCGCAGGTCAATTTCCTTGGATATAGCCCGGGCTTTTTCCAAATAGGTGGTGGCGCGTTCCTTTTTGGGCTTTGCTTCCAGTTTCTTGCTCTTGACCAGGTCCGATTGTTTTACCGTGAGCTTAATGGAACCGACTTGCACCTGTACACTGCCCTCCGCATCAGGCCCGCTCAATACCGTGCCGCGCTGGTTGATGCTGCTGATGAGCACATGATCCCCGGCACTGATATGGCCCGGTTCTGTCTCCCGTTTCGGCTCGGGTAAGGATAGCTCTGCAGGCAGTTGGGTGATCCGCTTGCGTCTGGCCTCCACCTCATGCCAGCGCGGCGGGTTCTGTTTGTCTTTTAGCAGTTCTTTTAACTCCTGCACTGCCTGGTCAGATTCCTGCTTGGCCTGACGCAGGTATTGGGACGCTTCCTGGCGGGCTTTGGCCAGTATTTCCCGATGGGCTGCTGCGAAATCCAAACGCTCGGCTTCGAGCTGCTGCTGCTGTTCCTCCAACTGGCGGCGCAGCACGGCCAACTGTTCAGCCTCGCTCTGTGCGGCAAGGCGTCCCGCTTTCAATTCGCGGATCATATTGCCCACCTCGGCCTCACGTTCCGGTACCAGTTTCTTGGCCTTCTCTACCAGTGTTTTGTCCAGCCCCAAGCGGGAAGCGATCTGGAAGGCGTTGCTCTGCCCCGGCATACCAATGGTCAGTTCATAAGTCGGTTTCAAGGTTTTAGGGTCAAATTCCACGCAGGCATTTTCGACCCGTTCATTTTGATAAGCAAAACTCTTCAGTTCGCTCTGATGAGTGGTTACGATCACCTGGGCCCGTCTATTCAGCAGTTCCTCCAGAACCACCCGAGCTAGTGCGGCCCCTTCCACCGGGTCGGTGCCGGCCCCCAATTCATCCAGCAAGACCAAGGAGTGCCGGTCAGCTCGATTTATGATATTAATGATGTTCTTCATGTGGCCAGAGAAAGTGCTCAATGACTGCTCGATACTCTGTTCGTCCCCAATGTCCACGTAGATCTCTTTATAAATAGGGATACGGCTGTTTTCCCGGGCGGGAATGAAGAGGCCGCTCATGGCCATCACCGCCAACAGTCCCACCATTTTCAAAGTCACGGTCTTGCCTCCGGTATTGGGTCCGGTGATGACCAGTATATCGAAACTCTGCCCCAACTGTATATTAATGGGGATAGCCTCTTCCCCCAACAGAGGATGCTGCCCGCGGCTGATGTCCATGATACCCGACGGATTTACATCGGGACGGTAAGCGTTCATGCGGTAAGCCAGACGCCCCCGGGCCAAAATAAAGTCCAGTATGGAGAGGATCTCTTGATTAGCTGCCAGTTCCTCAGTATAGACCGCCACTGCAGCCGAAAGTTCCTGCAGGATGCGCTCTATCTCACGCTTCTCTTCCGCCTGCAGGGTCCGTATGCGGTTATTGTTGTCCACCACCGCTATAGGCTCAATAAATACTGTAGCCCCGCTGGCCGACTCGTCGTGGACGATGCCCCGCACTTCGTGGCGGTGCTCCTGCTTCACCGGCACCACATAGCGGCCGTCACGCTCGGTGACGATGCTGTCCTGGAGCAACTTCTGATTGTTGCCGGAACGGATGAAATCCTGCAAGTACTCTTTAATGCGCAAACGCAGCGTGGAAATCTGACTGCGGATGCTGCGCAGCTGCGGCGAGGCGCTGTCTCTCACCTGGCCGTCCTCACCTATACAGCGGTCAATCTCCGTTTCCAGGTCATTGATCACCGTAAGGCCGGAGCATAATTGTGATAAAGCTGGGTACTTCGCTGATTGCATGGATTTGCCAGCCAGGCGCGCCGCATGCAAAATCAGGTAAATGTCGTGCAGGTCGCTGGTGTTGAGGGTGCCTCTGATACGGGCTTTAGCCAATGCCTGGTCTATCAGTTTCAGTTCATAGAAATATGCTGGCTCGCCAAAACGCAGGAATTCCATAGCCTCCTGAGTCTCATTGAGGCGCTGCCTGATGATCTGAATATCCTGGGAGGGCTTCATTTTAAAAGCTCGGCTGCGCCCCCCCTCAAACTGGGTCAGATTTGCCAGGCGCTCTTGTATCTTATCGAACTCCAACTTTTTAAGGGTTTCACTTTGCACGGTTTCAACTCATTTCTGTGAGATAATAGGTCAACATATCATAATATACCTTTACAAAACACCTCTGTACAGATGTCCTTTGGTGGGGTTGAAACCCTGCTTCTGCTGCAGAACTTTGCGCAGCAGCACCAGATCCACCTTCTTGCCCTGTAAAAGCCCATTTAGAGCGCGCCGGTAGACGGCTACGGTTTCAGCAACTTGTGCCGCGTGATCACGCCAGGCCTCGATGCGCAAACTGGCCAGGCCCAATGTAAACAGGCTGTCCAAATCGTCCAGCAGGCACAGACGCCGGGAATTAAACACATAGAAGCGGCATTTTTTGTCGGTGGCTACCGGAAATTGGTAGCCTTTTTCGTCCTTTAGCCAGAATTGGCCTTGACTGCAGGCGTTCCTGCACTTCTCCCCGCCCAATGCGGCTTTAATGGGACAGCTGGCCGAAACCATCAGGGTCAGGTCACCGTGAATCAGCAGTTCAGCACCGCTTAGATCGCTAAAACTGTGGAGCTGCTCCAGGTTCAGCTCCGGGGACAGGCAGACTCCCTGCAGGCCCTGGTTTAACAGCCAGTCCAAAGTGTATTGATTGAAACAATTCAATCCGTAATCACCGTATGAGGCTATATTTTCCTGACTCACCCAGTTTAGTGCTCCCAGATTCCCCACCAGAAAACTGCCCCACCCGGCAGAATTTGAATCATTCCCGGGCACCATCTGACCGTTTTGCTGTATACGGGGCAAGGCCACCACTATTTCCGCACCGCGCTGTTTTCCCCAGCGGTACAGCGAGGTTAGATCTTCCCTGGCGACAGTAAAGCCACGCAACCCCTGCCAGGCGATGTAGACCCGGTCAGCACCAGCCTCCACCCCTTGACGGACCGCTTCCGGGGTGCTTACCGCAATGCTCAGGAGCGCCGCCTGTGAAGGCCTTCGGCCGGACTTGGGCTGATGCGCCTTAACCTCCTGATCGAAGCGCTGCCGATCATCTATATTGAGAGGAGGGCGGTCGATTATCAAATCCAGGAGCTGCTCAACAGCCCGGCGGCGGCTGTCGTTCAGGTCGCTAAAAGGCAGTATTAGCCCGCCCTGGTATTCCAGTTGGTATTCCTGCAGGGCTAGAGGGGTCCCCCCCAGGCGACCCAATTTTTCCATTATAGTATCTTCCTGTAGGGGCTGCCTCTGAGATGCTACCGCGGTGTTGGCGCTTTCCACTTGCACCCGGTGGCCTTTGAAATCCTCAAGGGTCAGCAACATAGGCTTTCCGCTTTCGATTTGCACTTTCATCCGAACCGGGATCTTGAATTCCTTATCCAACTCAATACTGGCTTGGGCAGCATTGATTAAGGCCTCATCATGGGTCTTAAATACCCGGTCTCCCGGCGCTGCCCGGCCTGTAAGCGGGATGGTCACAGTCTGTCCGCGCCCTGCCTGGGCCACTGCCGTTCCCTCCACAAGAATGGCTCTGACGATGGCGGAAGGCCCTTTGCCCTGTGCCACCCAGACCTCGATGCCGTCTCCCAAGGCCAGCTCTTCGCTCAATTTAATAGTCAAGTACCCGGCCTGGTGGGAAATGACCCGTCCTAAATATACTCCCCGGTTATTGGGGCGGTTTATGTTTAGCACCTTGTGCTCAGGCAACAGGTAACCGCTGCCCAAGGTGCGGTTGAATATCTGGTAGAGCTTCTTGCGCTGCAATTCATCAATAACGGCTGACGCATCAACTTGCAGCAAGTCCAAGGCCTGACGGTAGACTGAGGTAACCACCGCCACATACTCAGCCCGTTTCATTCGCCCCTCGATTTTTAGCGCCGTCACTCCGGCTTCTCTGAGTTCAGCCAGATGATCCACCACACACAGGTCGGCCGGGCTCAACAGGTAGCGCCCGGCTGTATCCATCACCCGCTTTTCTCTGCCATCTTCTTTGATCAGTTGATAAGGCAAGCGGCAGGGCTGCGCACAGCGGCCTCTATTTCCGCTTCTGCCCCCTACCATGCTGCTGAACAAGCATTGTCCGGAATAGCAGAAGCACAAGGCTCCGTGTGCAAAGACTTCCAGTTCTATTCCCGGAATATCCTGGTGGAGACACTTGATCTCGGCGATGCTCATCTCCCGGGCGAGCACTAGGCGGGATACCCCCTGTTGCAACAGCAGCGCCGCCGCTGGGCTGTTGTGCACCGTCATCTGTGTGCTGGCATGCACAGGCAATTGGGGCAACAGTCGGCGCAAGCTGGTCAACAGACCGAGATCCTGCACGATGACAGCATCTACCCCAGCAGCATACAGATCATAGGCATAATCCAGCGCAGCCGAGAATTCCTGATTGTCGATCAAGGTATTGAAAGTAATATACATTTTTTTATTACGTACCCGGGCGTATTCAACCGCCTTCTGGACCTGATCCATGCTAAAATTGTCCGCGCTGTGGCGTGCATTGAACTTCTGTCCACCCAGATAGACCGCATCGGCGCCGTTGGCAAAGGCGGCTTGCATGGCGGTCCAATTGCCGGCCGGGGCTAATAATTCCACGATGTTTCCTCCTGGGCGACGATTAACGCTCCACCCGCAGCAACCCGGCACAAGGCAGTATTTCCAGGCCCCGCTTGGTCAGTTCATCCAGGAATAGGTTCATGCCCAGCGAATCGCTGGCCATATGTCCGGATATGATCACATTTATATGGTTGTCTTTAGCTGCCTGACGATGCTTGTCAGTCATATGCATAGCGATCACCGTACCCACCCTGGCCTGCGCCAGCTTCTCATAGGATTTTTCCGATCCTCCGGTGCCCCCGGTCATTTTGACAAAGATCTGCCCGGCGCGCCGCTTTTTGTCCCCCACCAGAATGCGCGGGCCGGCCTTGAGGCGGCGGGCCATTTTATACTCGGGAATGGTCAAGAGCAATTCCACCACATCTTCCACGCTGCGATAGGCGTTTTCAGCAAACAGCCGGTTGAGATAATGGTTGACCAGATTGTCCGCCGGGGAGTGCACGCACATAAAAGGCATATCCAATAGCCGGGCTGCGTCGACCGCCCGCTGGTGATTGGCGGGCATGAGGGCACGGCGCACCTCGGCGATGCGAGACACCATGATGCCCTCAGCGACATTGATAGGCACACCTGCATCAGCCAGCATGTCAGCCTGCACATGCATCACCTGGTGCAGGGCAACTTGGGCTATGCCTTCGGGATGGTGGGCGATGAGCGCGTCGATCTGGCGGCCTCGGCCTTTGAGTTGGTCTGCCAGCAGGACCTCCGGGGTTTCAATGTCTATCCCCGTCATCACGGTTTTAATGTCTTCATTCCCGGTGCCGTTCAAGATGCGGGTATCTGCGTAGGGATTGACCAGACATTCAGTGTCGTAGAATTCTTGTTCATCACTCTTCAATGCCTGGTAAGCCTTCTCTTCCCTCTCCAGCAGAGCGTTGATTCCATCTCCGCGCGGGTCGTATTTTTTTCCCAGGTTTATTGCCAGTTCGTATATTTCCCGTAACTTCATAATAACCACCTTTCACCGTCAAAAATCGGCAGTATAAAAATGCGTTTCCATTATATCACAAACCGATATATTAGGCCTTTACAGCCTTGCTTATCTCATCCAGGCGAGTCGACAGATTCTCCAGTTGGGCTTGCAGTTTGTTGAAGGCCTCCGGCAGGGACAACTCTGGTTCACCCTGCCAGCTAGGCCCCTGCTGTTGCTGGAAGAAATCTTTGCGGGACATCCCTACCCGGGTCAGGATTTCACTGCGCGGTGGCGGGGCTATGCCCAGATCACGCCTGGTCACGGGTTCATCTCCGCCACGCAAGATCACGCTGAATCCCCCGCAGGATTCCAGGACCCCTTTTTCCACCATATCCACATCAGGGATGCCCTGTTTGCGCAGTTCCTGCATGAGGTCATCGACATTGAAATTCTCTTTGGCCAGGTTCTCTTTGATGATGCGGCCGTCCTCGATCAGCACCTTGGGGGTGCCGATAATGAGATTAGACAACTTCTGGCTTTTCAACCCCAGGTAGCACATTAACCATTCCAGGCCAGCCAGCGTGAACAGTACTATTATTCCCTCTATGAACGGGATGCTCTGGTCCAGGGCGATGGAGACCACAGTGTGGCCTACCCCGGTCATGACCACAAAATCAAAAGGCCCCAGTTCACCCAGGGCCCGCTTGCCTAATACCCTTACCATGATCAAAGCCAGAAAATACATCACTGCAGCCCTAAGCGCAAAACTCAGCACAGGTCCCAACCTCCTTAAATGCCGGTATGATTTATTATTGTGCTTAGTACAATGGGTTTATTCCCCTCTGGCCCTTGCCTGAGAAGAGAATCAGGCGAGACGTTTATACTTAATGCTGAAAACTCCTGAGTGCAGAGATAATTTGTGAATGGGGCGCAAAACAGGAATACATTCCGGTTAGAAAGGACAGCGGCAGGGGATCTTAGCTAAGACTTAGAGGGCATAGCCAATAAAACCGGCTCATTGAGGTTTATAGATCAGCATGTACCTTTTGCGTTCCAGGCTCGACTGGTCACGAGGAGTGGAAATAGGCCATGATCTCCGCCAGGCTCCAGGTATTTATCACATCCCTGGCTTGTGCCCAGCCGCGCCGGGCTGAAAGTATGCCATAACGCAGCAGTTCAAGTTCCGATCGATTATGGGCATCACTGTTGACCGCCAGCTTTATTCCCAGGCTTACCGCCTGCCTGGTGATATGCTCATCGATATCCAGACGGTAGGGATGGGAATTGATTTCCAGGACCTTTTTATGTCTTTGCACCGCTTGTAGAATCCGTTCCAAGTCCAGTTCATATCCAGGCCGACGATTGAGCATCCTCCCGGTCAGGTGCCCAATAATATCTACATGTGGATTCTCTATAACGCGCAGCAACCTCTCCGTCTGGGCCTGGCGGTCTAAGCGGAAATGGCTGTGAATCGAGGCGATTACCACGTCCAACTGCTTCAGTTCATCGTCGACAATGTCCAGACTGCCATCCTTCAGAATTTCACACTCGATGCCTCGCAGCAGCCGGGGCCCGGGCTGCCGGTTGAGTTCAGCGATGATGTGCCCTTGCATGCGAAGGCGTTCCCGGTCCAGGCCTCCGGTAATGGGCAGGGAGCTGCTGTGGTCGGTAATAGCCAGGTATTCATAGCCCCGGGCGCGGGCTGCGGCCATCAAGTCTATTAGATTTTCCGAGCCATCACTCCAATTGGAATGCATATGCAAGTCGCCCTTGATATCGCCGAGACTCACTGGTTGGGGCAGGCGGTTATCCCGGGCGGCTTCGATTTCCCCGCGGTCTTCACGCAATTCAGGGGGGATATAGCTCAGGTGGCAGTGATGATAAATCTGAGTTTCATCGCAGAAGCTATCCGGCCTGGCCGAAATCTCCTCCAGAACCCGGGCACGGTGGGATTTGGATCCGGTGCTGGTAAAAAGGTGATAGGCGAATTCTTCAGGGTTTACCAGAATTATCTCGAAGGGGATCTGAGAAGGCAACAAACCAGCAATACGGTCCATCTCCTGCTCTCGTATATCCAGGTTGGCCAGTTTTGATGTGATCTGACCTACCCGCCTGTTGTCCAGAGTCCCGACCAGGATATCCACATCACTGACCAGGGGCTTGCCCCGGCGCAGGCTGCCTACTATCTCCACCTCGGTCTCAGGCATGTTGATGCGCAGGTGCTCTCTCAATTTCTCAGCCATTGGCAGAGCCAGTCCTATGGAGTGTTTGTCCGCGTTTTGCTGTAGAACCTGAAGGCCTTGTAATATCCGGGCTTCGGTTTTGGGTCCCACACCTGGAAGGTTTCTCAGTCTGCCTGCACGGGCTGAGTCCTTAAGATCCGCCAGGTTATCGATTCCCAGTTCCTGATATAGCTGCACCACAGTTTTGGGACCGAGACCAGGAACACGCAGCATATCCACGACCGTCTCCGGGATCTGCCGGCTCAGTTCCTCTAAATAAGCAGAAGCACCAGTTTTCAAAATCTCTTCGATGTGGGCCTGAACGGTTTTGCCCACCCCGGAGATCTCTCTAAGGCGCTTCTGTGCATAAAGATCGTAGAGATCGCATTCCAGGTTATAGATACTGTGTGCCGCTTGTCGGTAAGCCCTGATCTTAAAGGGATTCTCATCGCTGAGCTGCAGCAGGGCGGCAATGCGCTCCAATATCTGCCCGACTTCCTGGTTGTTCATGGTTCAGCCCATCCTGCTTTTACGCTCCTCCTCCATGGCCTTGACCAGCTCATCATAGTCTTCCTGAAGCTTATTCAACTCATCTGCCAAATTGAGGGCGGTCAGCACCGCCACCTTGGTGCTTGACAGATTGGGATTACGCTGGTAAATCATGCGCATGCGTCTGTCCACATAGGAGGCCAGCATCTGTATGTATTCAGGATCCTCTTCTCCTCTTACTACATAGTCTTCGTTAAATATCGAAACCGTAACCTTGGCAATTTGATTTCTGTTCAACCAGACGCCCTCCCTCGTTTCAAGGTCAATATCTGCTGTTAATTCTCTACAGCGGGTTTTATTTCCTGCCATTTGGGGTCATGAAGTTTTCGATCGTAAATCAGGCGGCTGGGTTGTAAGACCGGGCTTAATGCACCTGGCAAACCACATCCGGTTCCATCAACCGCCGCTGCCACGAACAGACTGAGCTACTGGGCTGATTCCTTTTCGTCCTCATGCTGGCGGGGCAAGGTAAAGAAAAAGGTGGCCCCGCTTCCTATTTCGCTTTCTACCCCCAGCTTGCCGTTGTGGTGTTCGACCAGGTGTTTGACTATGGATAGCCCCAGGCCAAATCCCCCACTGTCATTGGACCTCTCTTTATCAACCCGGTAGAAACGCTCGAAAATACGGTCTTTTTCATGTGGGGGGATGCCCTCGCCCTGGTTGGCAACCATTACTTTGACCTCCTCCGGGCGATCTTCCACGGATATTATGATCGGTGAACCCGGTGGGCTGAACTTGATGGCGTTGTCCAGCAGGTTCAGCATTACCTGCACTATGAGCTGTTCATCGAAATCGACCATCAAAGGGTGTTGGGGCGGGTTGAATTCCACAATAAATTCCTGTTCGTGGTCGATCCTCGACATGCTGATGGATTTGTTGATCACTGCTGTAAGATCCAGGTTCTGCTTGTGCAACTGCATGCGCCCAGATTCTATGCGGGACAGCTCCATTAACCGGTTGATAAGGAGTTCCAGGCGGATGGACTGTTCATAGATAGATTCCAGGTTAGACTTGATTTCCTGATCTGCCATATCCCGTCTGTTCAAGAGATGCTTGGCACATCCGGTGATGTTATTCACAGGTGTCAACAGGTCGTGGGAGACGTTGGCCACAAAATCCTTACGGACCCGTTCCAGCCTTTTTAGTTCGGTGATGTCATTGAAGATGGCTAAAGTTCCATCCTCCCGTCCATTTAAGCCGGTTCTTAAGGGAACCACATTCACTTCCAGAAGGTGGTCATAAACACCGTGGAATTTAACCTCGCTGCGAATAGGCTGATAATTTACGCGCACCTTATCGATCATATCCACCAATATCTGGTTTTGCAGGACTTCTTGGTGTTTTTGGCCAATTTGTTCAGGGCCAATGCCCAGAATCTTGGCAGCCCGGCGGTTCATATAAGTGATGCGGCCGTACTGGCTTACGGTGAAGATGCCATTGACCGTGGTGTCCAGCACCAGGGCGAGACGATTTCGCACCGAGGAGATTTCGATCAGGTTGTTCTCCAGCCTTTCAGCCATCTCATTAATGGTCTGAGCCAGATGGTACAACTCATCCGAGGGTAATAGGTGGATGCGGTGCTGCAGATTGCCCTCCGACATGTTATCCACCCCGGCGGTGATGATATCCAGCGGCCGCGAAATCTGTGCAGCAATCAAGATATTCATCAATAGGGCTAGAATACCTACAGCGACTGCGGCCAGGAGTACAGTCATCAAGAACTTGTCCGCAGTGAAATCGAAGCCGCTGCGATCGATAACCATATAGAGTATAAACCCCATGGCCGCCATGACGGCTGCGATGAGCAAAAAATAGAACAGGGTCAGACGACGTTGAAACAGACTCGGCATTACAACCCTCCTTATCTTAATGACACACGGGGACGCTTTATCTGTGTCATTTTCTGAGTCACTTTCGAATCATTTCTTTTTAACTATACAGATACTATTAGGACAGTGCCTACCTCCCTCTGCTGTTGCTCATTCTACCTGCTTAAACCGCCCTTAGGCCCGGCCCGCCTCAATAAGCCCTGAAGGTAGACGAAGGGCACCCGTTTTTTCGGATGGAGCAGAGCCCCACCCCTACGCCGAGGAAAAAATAAGTGATCAGTCCGGACCCCCTGGTGACGTTTTATCTATGTAAGTTTGAAATCAGTTCTCAATCAGCTCGTTGATTATCCAGTCACTCTTAACAGAGCATGCTCACCAACGAGGAAAAAATCTATAAACAGAAATTCGAACACTATATTATTCTGTGCTCAACCGGTCAGTTCAAATCAGCCTGTCAGAACTTAATCCTTAAACCAGCTTCCTCCGATAAATTCGCGCAGTATCGAATTGGGCGCAACGAAGTCATCAGTTGCGGCGCGGAAATAACTCAAGAACTTCAATAGTGCAGTGGCCTCTACATATTCCCGCACATCTGGTTTGATTTCCTCTAGTAAAGGCTCGATATGCGGTTTTAAGATGGCCAGTTCATAGACTAAGGAGGAATTGAACATCACATCGGCGTTCTCCTGAAATGGGAATATATTACGCTCCTCCCCGCGGCGTACCGAACGCCACCGGCGCAAGGTCTCCAGAGCGGAATAGCCTCTGACCCGATTGTCACGAACGATCCTGCGAATCAGACGCGAATCTGTGGTCGGTATACGGTTGCTGTAATCGATGTTCAGCTGAGTCAATGCACTTATATATATGCGGAATTTCTGCTGTGAAGGAACGCTGAAGGTCAGCTTTTCGTTCAGTCCATGAATACCTTCAATGATTATCAATTCCCCGGGCGGCACCTGCATTCTGCTGGCCTGCAGGTGGCTTTTGCCGGTCAGGAAATCGTAGCGCGGGATCTCCACCTCTTCTCCGGCAATGAGGCGGCAGAGGTGGTCATTGAACAAGTCCAACTGCAAGGCTTCAAGGGCTTCAAAGTCAAATTCTCCATTTTCATCTTTTGGGGTAAGATCGCGATCGAGGAAGTAATTATCCAGGGAAATGGCCACGGGGCGCCTTCCATTAGCTCTAAGCTGTATCATCAGACGGTTGGCAAAAGTGGTCTTACCCGAAGAAGAAGGACCGGCTATGGTGACCAGCCGGATGGCGGGGTCAGAGCAGATCTGGTCCGCGATGTCAGAGATTTTCTTCTCATGCAAGGCCTCGTTGATCATTATCAGATCCTTCAGGCCGCCCTGCTGAATAATACCGTTCAAAGCGGCCACATGGGGAGTGCCCATCATAACCGCCCATTTTTTGGCCTCCTGGTAGACGTTGAATAATTTGGGGAGGTCGGTGAACGGCCGAATACCTTCCGGGTAGTTGACATCCGGAGTCTGTAATATCATCCCGGGAGGATAATTGATGAGGCGGAAACTGTCCAAATCACAGGTATTTGGCAGCATATAACCGTAAAAATATTCATAATGGCCGTCCAGTTCATAGATGTGGACGGTGGCCTTATCCCGGTACTCCAACAGCCCGACCTTGTCCAGCTGGCATTGCCGAGCATAGATGCGCCGCGCCTCTTCGCGGCTCACTACATGTTTGCTGATGGGCAGATCCTGTACCACATATTCACGCATACGCTTCTGGATCTGCTCTATATCCTCATCACTTAGTGAAATATCTTCGAGTTCACAGTATAAGCCGTTTGAAAGCGAATGCTTGACAATCAGCTCGCTATAGGGAAATAGGCTCCGGCAGGCACGGATGAGCATAAAGACTACACTGCGGCGGTAAATTCTGGCCCCGATCTCACTACTGATATCCACCAGTTCGATATCACAGTCCTTATCGAGGACAAAGCTCAAATCCTCCAACTGATTGTCGATTATGGCCGCCACCACCCGATGGCGCAACCTGTCGCGCAGTGTATCGATCAGCTCTGCAGTGGTGCTCTCAGCAGGTATTACATAAGTTCCAAATCCCTTGACATGCACATTGATGTCATAGCTCTGATAACTTGAGATAGCCATACTAGTTCCCCCTCTTCCCACAGTCATCTAACGTTCATTATAATACAATACGGCCCGGTTGTGCGCATCATCGCATTAAGCCGGGCTTCGTAAGATGTGCAAAAGATAAGCGTTTCCGAGCTTATGCTGTCGTTAGCAGCAGGAAATAGCCGACACGGTAAAATCTTCTGCTTTTTCGCGAGGAAAAGCTACTAAAATCACTTATCTGACTTCTAGACCCCAAGTAAAAGAGGGCCTTATGCCCTCTTTTTCACGGCGTATGCAATCTTCGCGACCGTGCCTGTATTGCTTAATATTATTTATTCGGTGGATCTGTTCGACTTCCTGCTAACAATTTATTAAAGCATTTTCAGTTTATGGAATCTGAGCCTGCGGTGGCCAGTATACACTGTACTGGCCAAGATCAGTGTCATTGAAATGCCACCATTCATAGAAGATACTACTGAATCCGCTGTCGACCATGGCTTTTTCCAAAAGCCGAGCATTGTCCGCCTGGACCTGGCTTATATCTCGATAATCGCGGTCGGCCTGGGCGGTGAAATTATCGAATCCAGTTGGCATGAAAAGTTCCTGGCCGGTCAGATCGACAAGGGTCACATCTACCGCCGCCCCCCGGGAATGATTGGAGAAACCCTGATTAGGATCAATAACATAACGGCGGTCCGGCATCACCTCCCACAGCCGATATTGGGCTTGCGGAGGCCTGTAAGCATCCCATATCTTCAGGGAATAGCCCTGGGATTGCAGGGTCTGTTGTGCTTTTTTCAGCTTCTCCGCAGTGCCCCGGCGCAACAGGGCTTGATCACTATCATATATAGGCTTTTTATACACATTGTTTTCGGTGGCATAAACCAGTTCAATTTGGATGCCGGGGATATAATCGCGCAGATCCACCATGTCAGCGGGACTTGCTGGCTGGGTTACAGCCCTCCCAGAGTTGAGATATCCCTGCCACAAATAGCCTGCCAAGGCTAAACCCAGGATTACCGCTAATACCCAAGAATATTTTGATATTTGTCTCTTTCTAAGCGGTACCCTATTATGGTCATTGGCCAATAACACTGCCTCCAGTCGGTTGAATGTCGGTTCTAATAGTATGGACTTATTAACCATAGAAAAATGTGATCAACACAAATCATACTGCCCTAAAAAGCCTCTCATATAGAAGCAAAAACATTTACAGGCTGGTTAGATGGTGGAAACAGGAGGGCAGCGGCAAGAAGCGGGGTGAAATGCGTTCTTCCAATTTTTTTATGGAAGAGAACGGGAGGCGGCGTAAAGGAAGCAAGACTTCCATGAACCTTCAGTTTCAAAAACGTGAATGAATACTTTTTTTTTATGGGTTCGGATGCAGACTGCTAAACGGATTGTGTCCCCTTGCTTCCCCAATAAAAATAACTTTGGCGCCAGGCGCCAAAGTTATTGGCAGATTTACTATAAGCCTTTCCCACACAAAACAGGGCTCCCACAATTGATTGGATATATTATCGCAGTGCCGCCTCTAATCTCTCTTGTACACTCCTACGGATAGCATCCATCTCCGCGTTCACCTCGGCATCGGTCAGGGTACGGTCATACGCCTGGAAGGTCAGGCGGAAGGCCAGGCTCTTATATCCGCTCGGGACCTGTTCACCATCATAAACGTCAAACAGGTGTACCGTCTCTAAGAGATTGCTGGCCGCTTCGCGGATGGCCTGCACCGTTTGGGCTACGGTCTTGGACTGCTTTAAGAGCAGGGCCAAGTCGCGCTCCACCGCCGGATAGCGCGGTATCCCACGGGCTTCGATGCGCTGGCTGGACAGCGAATAAATCTTATCCAGATCCACTTCCAGGGCACAAGCCCGCTCCTTGATATTGTATGCTTCCAATACCGCAGGATGCAGTTCGCCCAAGACCCCGATCTCCTCACCTTTACTCGATAGAACCGCCGTGCGCCCAGGATGGTAGCCAGGCATCGCCCCCGCCGCAAAACTGACTTCCGAGCAGCCTAGTCCCTGTAGCAGAATCTCAGTCACGCCTTTGAGGAAGAAGAAATCCATCTCTACATCATATTTGATCCAGTTGATTTCACTGCGTCCACAGACAATGGCTCCTAGCTTCAAGTTCTCCCGGGGCAGCTTTTCATCACCGGGATAGAACACCTTGCCGGTTTCAAACAAGGCCATGTTGAGGTTTCTCCTGGCCAAGTTAGTGCTCAGGCTTTTCAGCAGACCGGGCAGCAAGAGAGTGCGCATCACGCTCTGTTCTTCAGAGAGCGGGTTGGCTATGTTGACCGTGCGGCGTAAATGACTGTCTCCTGGCAGCATGATCTGGTCAAATACAGCCGGATTAATAAAGCTGTAGTTTATGACCTCATTGCAATAACGAGCCATGATCACGGTGGCCTCTTGACGGAATTGCTGGTATTCGCTCAGCCTGCCCCGGCTGGCATCTCTGGGAAGGCTGCTGGGAATGTTATCATATCCATAGAGTCGCGCTACCTCTTCGATCAAGTCGGCTTCTATGGACAGGTCGACCCTGTAACTGGGTACATGCACCAGCAGACCGTGCTCTTTTTCGTCATAAGGTAGGCCCAGCCTGTTCATATATCCCTTAATGGCCTCTGCACTAATATCCGTCCCCAGCAGGTGGTTGACTCTATCGGGGCGCAACAGAATCTCTACCGGTACAGCTTTTTGCGGATAGCAATCACAAATGCCCCAGACCACTTCGCCATCGGCCAGATCCTGCAATAGCTGCGCAGCCCGGTTTACGGCGTATATAACCCCATTGATGTCCAGGCCTTTCTCGAAGCGCATAGAAGACTCACTGCGCATGGCCAGTTTCTGAGCAGTCTTGCGGATATTCGTCCCCAGGAAGTTGGCGGACTCCAAGAGCACATCGCAGGTATCATCATTTATCTCCGTGTTCATGCCACCCATAACCCCGGCTAAAGCCACCGGTCTATTCCCATCAGTGATGACCAGCATGTTGCTGTCCAGAATTCTATCCACCTCATCCAGGGTGGTGAATGGCTCCCCTTCCTTGGCGCGGCGCACTACGATGCGGGGGTTTTCCCCCAAAAGTCGATAATCAAAAGCGTGCAAGGGCTGGTTGGTTTCCAGCATCACGTAATTGGTGACATCGACTATATTATTGATAGGGCGGATTCCGGAATTGCTGAGAGCCTCCTGCATCCACTGCGGAGACGGTTTAATAACACAATTTTTGACCACCCGGGCCGCATAACGGGGGCACAGGTCGGGATCTTCAATTTCCACTTCAATGTAATCCTCGATACGCTCCGCATTCTCATACAGTTTGACCTCGGGGATCTTGACCGGTTTGCCAGTTAAGGCTGAAACCTCTCGGGCCAGGTTTATCAACCCCAGGCAGTCGCCCCGGTTAGGGGTCAAGTCCAAATCCATTATCAAATCGCTGCCGACCTTCTCCAGGCCTTCCACCAGAATTCCCGCCATGGAGAGACGGTGGGCGATCACTTCGGGTTTTTCTTCGATATCAACATATTGTTTTAGCCAGTTTAATGATACTCCCATCCTGTCACCTCCTAAAATTGACGCAGAAATCTGTAATCATTGTCGAAGAATAAGCGCAGGTCATTAATGCCGTATTTCAGCATGGCGATGCGTTCCACCCCCATGCCGAATGCAAAGCCGGAGACCTTATCGGGGTCATAGCCTCCATAGCGAAGTACATTGGGGTGCACCATCCCTGAGCCTAATATCTCCAGCCAGCCGGTGTGGGAGCATACCCGACAGCCTGAGCCGCCGCACATCACGCAGGATATGTCCATCTCCGCGCTCGGTTCGGTGAAAGGAAAGAAGCTGGGGCGAAAGCGCACCCGCACATTGTAGCCGAACATCTCCTGGGCAAACAGCATCAGAGTACCCTTAAGATCGGCAAAGGTGATGTGACGATCGATCAACAAACCTTCCACCTGCTGGAACATGGGTGAATGAGTGGCATCGTCGTCTTTGCGGTAGACCTTGCCCGGTACCACTATTTTCACCGGCAGCTGTGGAGCCATCTTCTCCATGGTGCGTACCTGCACCGGCGAAGTATGTGTTCTGAGCAATACATCCTCATCTATATAGAAAGAATCCTGCATGTCCCTGGCGGAATGGTCTTTGGGGACATTTAAGGCCTCGAAGTTGTAATAATCCAGTTCAATTTCCGGACCTTCGGCGACGCTAAAGCCCATGCCGGTAAATATCCGTACGATTTCCTCATTGATGCGGGTGAGTGGGTGCCTGCTTCCCCGCGGCAGGGGTACCCCGGGAAGAGTCACATCAATACTCTCTTGCTGCAGCCTTTTTTCCAACTGCGAGCGCTGCAGCTCTTCAGTACGATTGCTTATAAGCTCTTCCAAACGTGCTTTGACTTCGTTGCCCCGTTTGCCGACCGCAGCGCGTTCTTCAGCCCCCAGATCTTTTAAGCCCCGTAGCAACAGGGTTATGTCCCCTTTGCGGCCCAGCATCTTGACCTTGATGTCGTTTACCGCCTCCAAATCCGCCGCTACGCTCAGGGCTGCCTCAGCCTGCTTTGATAGCTGTTCCAGTCTTGCCAACATCTTGCCGTCGCCTCCTTCAGAAAATAAAAAAGCTCGTCCCCGAGGGACGAAAGCCATGTTCCGTGGTACCACCCATATTAGCCAGGTAATGCACCTGACTCACTCTCCTTGCCGTTAACGGGGCACCCCGGTAAAGCCTACTCAAGATTTCAGCCCACAACTCCCAGGTGAATTGGCCTGCACCCACCCCGAGTCCGGCTCTCAATCGCTGACCGCACCTCCCTGTCGGGATCACAACACAGGCTACTTGTCCTGTTCCTCGTTTATTATATCAGTATTATTGGGTAACCATCATCTTATACAAGAGGTAATATACAATGCAGCCGGACACCTCGAAAAGGCGCCACAAATCGTCAGCTTGCGTCATCACTAACCCTTCACCCCTCTTTGTTAAAGCTAGGGCCCAACTAGAGCTATTATATCACACCAATTTTGGTTAGACAAAAGAATCGCGATGAAAACGACACCGCCAACTATGGCCCAGGATAATACCACATGCTACAGCAGCGTTTAGCGAATCCACGCCTAACGCGCAGGGGATGGTTACAGTGGAGTCGCATATGGCCGCCACCTGAGGACTCAAGCCCCTGGCTTCGCTGCCAATCACTACGGCCACTGAACCATTGAAATCGGCAGCATAGATCGGCATCGCCTGGGCGCTTGCTGTTGCCAAGAGATGATAGCCCAGGCCTGTCAATTGCTGCAGTTGTGTGGTAGTGACGTCCTCAATCACCGGCACCTTGAGGATTCCTCCCATACTGCTGCGCACCACTTTAGGATTGAATGGGTCTACACTCCCTCTGGTCAACAACAACCCATCAACTGCGAATGCCCAACAGGTGCGGATAATGGTTCCGACATTGCCGGGGTCGCTGAGCTGATCCAACACTACCAACAACCCCCCCGGTCTGGCCACTTGTTCCAACTTGTACACGGGTTTGGCCATTACCGCCAGCATGCCCTGCGGGCTCTCTGTATCGCTCAACTGCCTCATGATGCGTGCATCTGCCACATGCCAGGGCAGGTTGGGATGTGCGGCGATTATTTCCTGGTACTGGTCCAGACGCTGTCTCTCCGCCACAAGATAAACCGGATGCTGCCCGCTCTTCAGGACCTCTTCTACCAGGTTCCGTCCCTCCAGCACATACATCCCTGCCAGATCACGGTATTTTTTCTGTTTTAACCGGGCAATCTCCTTGACTATGGGGTTATCTTTCGAAATCAACTCTTTCATGTAAACCACCTATTTCGACCAACAGGCCAACAGGGGGACAGAGGGACGTCAGACCGTGCGAAAAGTCCTCGAATTCATGAACTGTGCTCTCAAAGTGGGGGACAGTCGTGCCATTCCGAACTAAATGCCAGCCCCCATCCCATATATCAGCCCCAAAACAGCCAAAAGTGGGGCGCCCAAAAAACGTAGAATAGTTTTTACACAGTCTGCCGTTCTTTTTTTACGAAAATCCCCTTAAAGCCAAAGGATTTTCATTCATGCTTGTGAACCGAAGGCTCATGTTAGTTTTGTTGGCCCTGAAAAACTTAAGGCTGTTCCCTAGTCTCACCCATGGAACAGCCCCTCGATTCTCTAAGTAATTTATTTGCTTACGCTGGCTTTGGCGACTTCGGTCAGTCTGGTGAAGCCCTGCGGGTCGCTAATGGCCATCTCCGATAAAATCTTGCGGTTGATATCCACTCCAGCCACTTTAAGGCCATGCACCAGGCGGCTGTACGACATACCGTTATTACGGGCGGCAGCGTTGATGCGGGCTATCCACAAGCGGCGGAAATCCCTCTTTTTGAGGCGGCGATGGATGTACGCGTACTGGCCGGATTTCATTACCTGTTCATTGGCCACCCGGTAGAGCTTGGATTTGCTGCCGCGATATCCTTTGGCCAGCTTCAGAATCTTTTTATGTCTGCGATGTGATGTAACACCACGTTTAACTCTCGGCATATTTTACTACCTCCCGTTTATTGCTGAATCAGCTTGGCAATGCGGCTGGTCTCGGCTTTGCTGACCAGTCCGGCTTTGCGCAGGCCGCGTTTTCTCTTGGGGCTCTTGTCACCCAGCAGGTGGCTGGCATTGGCTTTGGAGCGCTTTATCTTACCACTACCGGTCATTTTGAATCGCTTAGCGGCTCCCCGGTGGGTCTTCATTTTCGGCATTTAGGCATCCTCCTTTTTTTCGATGTCAGCTTTGGGCACAAATATGCTAGTCATATTTCTCCCCTCTACTTTGGGGCTCTTCTCTACTGTAGATATATCCGCTAAATGTTCAGCAAGTTTAATACAGAGTCGCTCGCCTAGCTCCGGGTGGGTGATCTGTCTTCCCTTGAACATGATGGTCAGCTTGACCTTGTCGCCCCCTAAAAGAAATTTGCGGGCATTTTTGGCCTTGGTCTGAAAATCATGGTCCTCGATGTTAGGCCTCATTTTGACTTCCTTAACAGAAATGATCTTCTGCTTTTTCCGTGCTTCCTTATCGCGCTTGTTCTGTTCGAACTTGAATTTGCCGTAGTCCATGAAACGGCATACCGGTGGTTTGGCCGAAGGCGCTACTTCAACCAGATCCTGGTTTCTAACAAGCGACATCTCCAAAGCTTCGCGTATGGGCACGATCCCTAATTGCTCCCCAGTTTCACTGATAAGCCTAACCTCTTTGGCCCGGATTTCTTCGTTAACTCTCCAATCCTTACTGATAATGAATTCACCTCCATAAAAATGTAAAAGCGAGCAGCAAGGCTCGCTTCTTATACTTCAGGTTAACAGGCCTGGTCGACTCCAGAGCCTGTAATGACTGGTATAATACCTTACGAACCGCAGTAGTAAGGTGAGAAGCTAAGCTCCTGCTTGATTACGCCAAAAATTATAACATAAGCAGATTCGCCCTGCAAGGGCTTATCTGATAAGTTTTTCCTCTATCTCCTGTTTTATAGTCTGGATAAACTCGGATAAACCCTGACTGCCCAGGTCGCCTTCTTTGCGATGCCTTACCGAAACAGTTCCGGCTTCCACCTCTTTGTCCCCCACCACCAAAAGGTAAGGGATTTTCTGCAACTGGCCTTCGCGGATTTTGTAGCCGGTCTTCTCACTGCGTAGATCGGCTTCAGCCCTCAGGCCGGCTTCTTTGAGTTGGGCTAAGACCTCTTGGGCATAATCATGGTGGCGGTCGGTGATAGGCAGGACCCTGACCTGTACCGGACTTAACCAGACGGGAAAAGCCCCGGCAAAATGCTCGGTGATGATGCCTATAAAACGCTCGATGCTGCCATAAATGACGCGGTGTATCATCACCGGGCGGTGTTTTTCGCCATCCTCGCCGATGTAGGATATATCAAAACGCTCCGGCATCTGGAAGTCCAGCTGAATGGTGCCGCACTGCCAGGTCCTGTCCAGCGAATCGCGGAGGTGGAAATCGATCTTGGGGCCATAGAAAGCACCATCGCCGGGGTTTATCTTATAGTTCATGCCCTTTTCTATCAAGGCCTGTTCCAGGGCGTTGGTGGCAACTTCCCAATCCTCATCCGAACCCATAGATTTTTCAGGCCGGGTGGACAGTTCCACATGGTAAGGGAAGCCGAACAAGCTGTAGAAACGGTCGATCAGATCGATGACCCCTTTGATTTCTGCAATGATCTGCTCGGGCAGCATGAAGATATGGGCATCATCCTGAGTAAAGGCTCGCACCCTCATCAGGCCGTGCAGCACCCCGGAAAGTTCATGGCGGTGCACCAGGCCCATCTCGCCCATGCGCAGAGGCAATTCCCTGTAGCTGTGCAGGTTCTGTTTATAGGCTAATAGCCCGCCCGGACAGTTCATGGGTTTGACCGCATAGTCTTCCTCATCTATTTTGGTGAAGTACATGTTCTCCTTATAATGGTCCCAGTGGCCGGAGCGGTGCCACAACTCCTCATTGAGGATGATGGGGGTGCGGATCTCCTGATAACCGGCCAGGGCGTGCTGAATACGCCAGAAATTCTCCAGTTCATTCCTAATTATCATGCCTTTGGGCAGAAACAGCGGAAAGCCCGGGCCCTCATCAACTATGACGAATAGGCCCAGTTCACGGCCCAGTTTGCGGTGGTCGCGTTTCTTAGCTTCTTCCAGCTTGTACAGGTAGTCATCCAACTGTGCCTTCTTGGGAAACGAGGTGGCGTAGATGCGCTGCAGCATGGCGTTGGCCTCACTGCCGCGCCAGTAGGCTCCAGCCAGGCTCATCAGTTTGACCGCTTTGATCCGCCCGGTGGAAGGCACGTGTGGACCGGCGCAAAGGTCCACAAACTCCCCCTGCTGATACAGGCTGATCTGAGCATCCTCAGGCAAATCCTCGATCAGCTCGACTTTGTATTCCTCGCCCCGCTCCTTGAAAAAGCGAATCGCCTCATCACGGGGCATTTCCTTGCGGATGATGGGATAGTTGGCCTTTATGATACTGTTCATCTCCGCTTCGATAGCTGCGAAATCCTCGGGAGTAAAGGTATGGGTACTCTCAAAGTCATAATAGAAGCCCTTGTCGATGGCAGGCCCGATGGCCAGTTGCGTATCCGGCCACAGCCTCTTGACCGCCTGGGCCATGACATGGGAAGAACTGTGCCGGTACACATCCTGTCCGGAAGGATCTTCGAAACCGATCAGTTCCAATACCCCGTCTTCGTCAAGGGGTCGGTTGAGATCGGTCAATTCACCATTAAACCGGCCCACCAGAGCTTCTTTGGCCAATTTCTTGCTGATTCCTTCAGTTGCCTGCAAAAGGGTGGTGCCTTTGGGAAACTGCCTCTCACTGCCGTCTTTTAATTTTACTGATACCATTTAAATACCTCCTGCCTGCAATCTGTCAGCTTGGGAAAAATAAAACAATGGCCGCCTGGATCAACCCGATCAGGAAGCCCAGGACACCACCTAAAACCTCAATAAACCTGAGTTCGGTATGAGCAACCCCACGGATCAACATCTCCAGCTCGTCCAGGTCAAAGGCGTTGATCTTGTCCTCTACCAGTTGTTTGACGCTTATCTTTGCCGAGACGGTTTCCCGCCCGCTTTTGATAGCCTTATGGATAATGTGGTCCGCTTCCTGGCGCACGATCTTTTCCAGACTCTCCTCGATCAAGCGATAAAGCCTGTCCGGTAACACGCGCGGCATGGTCTGACGCAGCCTCTTCTTCAGAGTCTGCACCACCTCATTCAAAATGCGGTGACGTAGTTCCGGGGTGTCGACGCTGTCAAACAGTTCATCTACAGACAACAGGCGCGCTTCGATCAATGTTCCGATACTCTCGGCAATTTCTCGTTGCCGCTTGGGGAGCAAGCCCTGCAGTTCGAAGCAAAATAATTTGACTGGTTGCTTGGGCCAGAAAAGCATCCTGATGGCGAAAACATTAGTAATATACCCGATGAAGGCGCCAATCAAAGGTATGATCAATAACTGCAAGACTCATAGGCCACCTAACTGTTTTAAACAAATATAGCAGATTTCACAGGCAGTCGCAATAAAGAGGGATTTGGGGAAAGGCAGACAGTACAGGCGGGTTACAGTCAGGGACGGCGCAGCCCGGCCTCGTGGCCAGCCAGTTGTTTGCAGCGCTCACAGCCAGGACAGGTCACGATGCGTTCCTGAAATACATTGCGAATCATGGTGACCGATTCTTTGAGGACAAGGCCATCACTCTCATGTATTATTATGCGCCTGGGGGCGATGGTCACCAGTATACTGACCAGGACATCATCCAAGTCAATTTCTTCCATAAGCATATCATCCAGATAGTAGTCCATATAGCTTTCGTCGATTTTGGTGCCGGCACTGTCCCACAGATAGAACACCCCGTTGCTGCTCATAAGCAGGTTTACCTCCTGAACCTTGGCAGGTTGGGTCTCTACGAAATAACGCAACAAATTGACGAAATCATTGTATTCCTTTTCATTGCGCAGTTCTTCTATGGCCACCTCCACAGCAAACTTGATCTCAGTCATGTAATCCTGCATCCAGAAGGTGATAAAGCCTTCCACCACCAGTTGCCGGGCTTCCTCAATGTAGCCCAAGACGCGGCTGGCGATGCGGCTCTTGCGGCCAAAATTCATAAGCATATTGAGGCTCTCACTGGAATGGCAGCATTTGATAAATTCCTCTGCTTTGGCCAGCAATCGCTGTTTATCCTGCGGTGACATGGACCGGCAGACACGCTGGATCTCGCGCCACAACAGGCGAGATTCCCAGCCGTTTACTATATGTTCGGCTATAGCCTCGGCCAGTTGATGCCTGCAAATGTAAACAATATCATCACTTTGGAATACGCTCTCAGGCCGATCAGTCACGTGCAGTTTAAAAAGCAGACTGTCCATTTCCTCGTCCAGGGGTTCTGATACGATCTCCACTTCATACCCCCGCTGTTTTATCCACTCTAGCCGCTCATTGATCAAATCCCCCAGGCGGTTTGGCGTCCGCATGGTGATTACCTGTAATTCGTAAACCATAAATGGCCTCCTGCATAAAAGTTAGTCTAATTATATGTTTGCCAAAAAACCATTATTCAGTAGCAAGTCCGATGTTTCATAGTGTAAATGATGGATATAGGTGCATAAAGAGGGGGATTTTATTTAATCAATGAATGCGGGGGAACAGTACCCTGCTAACCAAACAGGGACAAAGGGACGGTTCTGCAGGGACAAAGGGACGGTTCTGTTGTCCCAATAATTGGGACAACAGAACCGTCCCTTTGTCCCTGGTCCCTTTGTCCCTGAACCGTCCCTTTTGTCTTTGCCTTCTAATTAGCTGAGCCCAATGCTTATGCTACCGGCGGTAATCGCCTGAAGGTCATCGTAAATCATTAATAAAGGTTTCTCATAACTAGATTTCATTTCTTCACCTCCCAAAATATGTACAATTAAAGTTATTATAGCAGAATATCCGGCTGTGAAAAGACTAATCACCTTTAGAGGCCTAAGGACGGATGTTCCCATGTTTTCTCATTTCAGGACGATCATTGGAGATCCTCCTTCAAATTTAAACCTTTAACAACTCATCCGCTAAGCTGTTGATTTTCGCTGCCAATCGTTATATAATTTATAAGCACACGGGCCGTTAACTCAGTGGGAGAGTGCTTCCTTGACGCGGAAGAAGCCATAAGTTCGAATCTTATACGGCCCACCATAAAAGACATTTGCAAACCCCGATATATAGGGGTTTGTTTTATTTTAAACCGAATAACGAATGGATGATTACAAAATTAGAATCCCGATATATCAGCTTTTGCGGCTTCATTGTTATTGTCGCAGTCTGAGAGGGGACATATGACCGTTCAAAATAAGAAAACTCCCGGTTTTGAGTTCTCCGGGAGCACCCCATCTATTTTTTAGCTCCGATCTACAGGGTTTTGGATACTTCGGTCAGGTTTCCCCAAGTATTACCATTCAGGTTTGTTTCACTTTTTTTTCCTTCTCTCTTTCTTGCTCAATTCATTCCCGGATTCATCGATTTTGGAGCGACAGTTTTCGCATAGAAGCATCAAGTGGGAAAAATCATAGCTGCCTTCCGTTTCAGCATCTGAAAAATTGTATACCTGGAATGGGGCCATGCTGGGGCGCTCTATCCGTCCACAATGCTGGCAGCGTCCCTGTTCTCTGTGTTTCACTGCCTCCTCGTAAATTGAACTCAACTCCCCTTCAAGGCTATCGATATTCTTTTGGAGTTCCGCTATTCTACTCTCCTTTTCACGGTAAAACATTTCGTTATGCTTTTGTGATTTACTTTTCATCACATTTTGCACCCCGCGGCTGGCTAGATAACCTATAATGATAATCCATATGGTATGAGCTGTATTGTTGAAACGAAAGATCAAATATACACCCACTGCGGCGATAAATCCGGCAATTATTATAGCAGTAGTATCCCATACGTTTGATGGCGGTTTCGACGATTCTTCTTTGGATAGTCCCGATTTGCTGCTGACAAGTCTATTTTCTTTGGCCTTCAAGCAATCAGGGCAAATACACCCACCTTGTCCAAGCTGAAGGCTATCATTATGTTCTTGGGAACATTCCCTGCAAACATTCATAATCATTACCACCCCACATAATATTAATATAGCTTTACCCTTGCCAGAGAAGAATAATTATAGTTACGCTATAACAACCACCTAAGCTTGGTGCTCCAATACATTTGCTTTCACAGGCGCATAGCAATACCGGGGTTTATAGTCCCCGGCCTTTTGTGCTGGTTTTCCGTTGCTGCCAGTATACCACCATGAGACGCACCCCGGTCGCGAACCGAAACGCGGCAATTGATAGTGGGATTATGTCCCGACGCCCGACCTCGTGGCTATAGGAAATCTGACCAGGAAGGTAGTCCCGGCAGGTCCGGTCTCCACATCGATTTTAGCATTCTGCCGGGCAGCAATGCTATAGCAGACCGCCAACCCCAGTCCGGTGCCTTCTTCCTTGGTAGTAACGAAGGGAGTGCCTAATCTTTCCATGATCTCTGCATCAAGGCCCGAACCCTGGTCTTTAATATAGAGGACCACTTGATCATTTTCCTCTAAGGTACCTATGGTCAGTAAGCCGCCGCTTTGCATCGCTTCGAAAGCGTTGTGGGCCATGTTCAGGACCAATTGGCGGATCTCGTTCTCATCAATCAGGCACGTTGATGGCTCGGCCAAATCGAGCTTAAGGTTCATATCCTTTTTCAGGGCCGAAGAACGGAGGATAGGCTCCAGCGATTGTACGATGTCGTCCAACTGCTTAAGCTGTAAATTGATTTTTTTGTCTTTGGCCATACCCAGGTATTCGCTAATGATGGAGTTGGCACGGTCCAGTTCTTCTATCATAAGGTCGAAGATGGCCCGCTCCTCTTGGTATTCGTCCTTTTCACACAGCATTTGCAGAAACCCTCGCACTGCTGTCATGGGGTTCCTTATTTCATGACCGATGCTGGCAGCCATTTGCCCCACCAGGTTCAAACGATCCAGCCTGGTAATCTCCGCCTCCATCATCTTTTCCCTGGTCAAATCTCTGATAATAGCTATTCTGCACAATTCCCCATTCAGGTTTATCATGACCATTGACAAGGAAACACTGGCGATTTTCCCTGTCTTAGTTCTTATTCGGAGTTCGCAATTGTGAACCTCACCTCTTGATTCCAAATATCCCAGACAAGAATCCAGCTCTGCCCTATCCAGGGACCACAGGCCCAATTCCTCAGGGGTATGCTCCAAAACCTCATTCCGGCTATAACCGGTCAGGTTAAGGAACCTCTGGTTCACATCCACATAGCGGTTATCTTTCATGCGCACTATAGCTATGGCATCAGGATTGTTGTTAAAGATAGTATAAAAGCGCTCCTCAGAATTGCGCAGTTCATCTTCGGCCAGTTTGCGCTCGGTGAAATCGTGCAGATAAATGGTGAGACCGGATGGTGAGGGGTAAACCCGGGCTTCTACCCAGAGATCGATGTCACCTCCATGGGCTACGAACGACACTGGGATGTCGTAGCGCATAGCCAGATGGTATTCGTAATAGAATTCCGACCCCACCGATTCAGGAAAAACCTCCCAAAATACATTGCCCAAAATCTGCTCACGGGTGACGCTGAACATCTGCTCGGCCGCCCCATTCCAATAAGTAACCTTCCAGTCGCGGTCAATAGTGAAGAAAGCATCAGTGATGCTCTCGAGAATTTTAGTGAAGTTCTGGTTGGATTCCTCCAACTCACGGGTGCGTTCCTGCGCCAGCGATTCCAGCCGCTGTTCACTCTTTCTCAGTTCCTGGTTTACCAGCAGGCGGCCCATAGCCATGGAGATGTGATCAGCCACTGTTCTCATCAAGGCCGATTCTTCCTCGGTGAAAACCTGCCGCGAACAGGTGCCGAAGGAGATGGTCCCCAAAAGCTCTTCGCCTATCATTAGCGGGTGGCAGGCATAAGCCTGCAAACCGTAAGACTCGATCAGGTCAGTCCCGAGATCTGGGATGGTGGTCATGTTTTCTGATACCAGGGGGGAACCATTCCCGGCTGTACACCCGCATGTCGTCGCCCCATATTCGAGCCATTCTATTTTAACAGCTTCCTCCCGGGGTATACCGGCCCAGGCATTTAGATGCAGACAATCCATTTCCCGGTCCAGTAGATAGTTGAAAAAAAACTCACATTCCAGATATTCCATGGTGTCCTTACACAGGTCGTCTATTATGCTCTGAGGGTCATCGTTGGCCAATAGCCGACAGGTTACAGCGTTGAGCAGGCGTTCACGCCGGTTGGCCTTCAACAATTCGGCTTCGACTTGTTCCCATTTATGTATCTTATTGTCTTCCATGCTTACCTCGATACACGCAATACCTCTACCATGCACCACCTTTGGTGCCAATAGCGGGTAATGCCCCCCCTATTCATAGCATGGCTTTAAACCATACCGTGGCATACCTCCAGGCCAGGAGGCAGGAGGCTATGCACGCAGTCTTCTAATATATATAACCTAGCAATAATTGTAGCATATCGGGGCTTACAAATTAGGAAGAAATATCCCATACGGCAATACATTTTCCAAATAAACCAATAGTATTCCGGTAATGGGATAGATGATAAAGTGAATTGAACTTTGTTGCCAAATGCCACTAAAGAAATAAACCTGGAAAATCATTGTATATTATTTGATGCATACCCCCAGATCACATCAACTACCCAGCCAGCCACCCAGGCGGTCTGTCCTCGTCGGGTGACTTTGTACCAGCCGTCCTGCTGTTCCACAACCGCCATTTGTTCTCCTCGCATGGCCTGGTCGACCACTTGATATTGAGTACCCGGTCCGTTGCGCAGATTGACGCCCGGCGAGTTGACAACCAATGCCACTGCCTTCAATCCGTCTGCAGGCGGGATGAAGACATACACCGTAGCAGTCTTAGAATCCCAGCAAGCGGTGCCACCCAGGGCTTCAATAATAAAGCGCAGCGGGGCCATAGTGTTATTCTGTACTATCATAGTAGGCACATCAGTGCCCCACACCGACCCATTTACGGTTGGTTCATAGGAATTGACCGGCAGCACTATCTTCTTGCTGCCCCAATTGACCGTAGCAGTTTGAGCGGCCTTGTTCCAACCCACTGTGCCTCCGACTTCATCGAAGACCTCGCGTAAGGGTACCAGCACACGATGGTTATACACAATGGGTGAGATGGGGCCCGATTGGGACCGACCATTTAAAACCATTTTTACCGGCGGCCCCAAAATGCCAGTGTCGGGAGCATCATTTTGACTAAGCGCAATGCTTGCCTTTGGCCCGGCAACCATATCCTTACGGATATATACCCCCAGCCCTGCAGCAGTCTGGGCCAGATACCAATCACCTTCCTGGGACACCAGCGTCAGCACCTCATCTTTGGTGGCCTCACCGACAATGTCGTAACCGGTGCCCGGTCCGGAACGCAGGTTGGCGACTCCGACCCCCACCACCAGGGTCTGAGGCGGTGAGACCTTTATTAGTGAGGACAGTACCCAGCCCTCCAGGGAACCGTAACGGACCTTTTCCCAGGACCCATTATGACCGGTCACCTCCAACTGCGTACCATTATAGAGGACTCCCGCCACTGTATACCCGGTGCCCGGTCCGGAGCGCACGTTGACCACGCTGCCGGTGACTACCGCGCTGGCAGCCAGAGATTGCAGGCACCACAGGTTCAGGATCAGTCCCAGGGACAACAGTAAGCATAGAGAGGTTTTTATCGCCCTCTGCCAAAACTCAGTATTTGTTGTCATATCATGACATCCTTCCATATAATTATGCTCTACATAAATACGCCTGGCGGCCGTCGAAAGCTGGGGTATATCACGAGCCTTTCCATATAAAATGACATTTTTCCTGCCACCGTCTCTTCTAAAGTTTTTCTAAATATATCAACAAATTTTGTTTAAACGCCTTATTTCGACAATCCCAATTATCACCATAAAACCATATGGCGGCTTTAGCAGCGCCGAGGTTAACTGCCACATTTCCCCAAAAAGCGAGTTATCCTGCCAGCAAACATCTCCACTCCTGGCTCATAAACTACGCAAAGTTCGACACAGCTCAGCTTAATACTTATGTTAGATTGCTAATAATGACCAATTACGTTGTGTTTTCCTAACACTACAGCCTGTTTTTCCTGAGTTTTCGCAAAAACTATCATTTCACTAAGGCTTTTGCCCATTAATGGCCATCGTCCCATCTAATTTGTTTACTGTTTGGAATGGTCTAAGGGTGGCTTGGTGTATCTTTGCAATGCTGTGGTACGGTGGAGTGGAGGTAGGCATGAAAGACAAGGCAGACCAGAACCAGCATTCGTACGGTGAAACCGGTGCACGGGTGTGGAGTGATGACCAAATCGAGTTGCAGCGTTCTCTGGCGCAAAGGCTGTGGCTGAAAATCGAACATGCTCTGGTTACTCATGCCTTGCAAGATAGTGACCACAACTTGCATTGGATTGCAGAAAAACTGTTGGAAATCGATCGTCCTCGGGCAGAAGAACGCTTTTTCCGGGTTTTTAACCAAAGTCCGATCATGATGGCAATTTTGAGCATGGACAGCAGAGTATTCCTGGAGGCCAATCAGGCTTTTATTGATAAATTAGAGTGCCGACGCGATCAGCTGATCAGGCATACCCCTCAGGAACTTGGCATCTGGACCAACCAGGATAAGTTTGCCGAAGCACTTTCCGAACTTGCTGACAAAGGCAAAATCGACAATGTTGAAACTCAGCTGCACACGGTCACGGGCAGGGTTTTAACAGTCTTGGCTTCCCTGGATTTAATCGACTTCAACCACCAATTATGTCGTCTGATCGCCTTCCAGGATATCACCGCTATGCGGCTGATGGAATTCAACCTGGCACGTATGGACCGCCTCAACCTGATCGGGGAAATAGCTGCCAGCATCGCCCACGAAATCAGAAATCCCTTGACAGCCGTACGGGGCTTCTTGCAGATGCTGGGCTCTAAATATGAATACGCCGACGAGTTTGCCTATTTTAACCTCATGATCGATGAACTGGACCGGGCCAACGATATCATCACCAAGTTCCTGGGAATGGCCAAAGACAAGAACATCGACCCAAAGCCGACTTACCTGCACGAGGTCATCACAGCGCTGCACCCTCTCATCAAAGCCGACGCGGTCCAACGAGCAATGAACACCCGTCTGGACTTAGGCTATACTCCACAGGTACTAATAGATGAGAGTGAGATTCGCCAGCTGGTATTTAATATGTCCTATAATGGCCTGGAGGTCATGTCGCCCGGGGGCACGCTAACTATTGGCACCACATTGCAGGATAATGAAGTGGTGCTATTTATCAAGGATGAAGGGCCGGGAATATCCGCGCCACTTCTGGACAGGCTGGGCACTCCTTTTCTGACCACCAAAGATGACGGTCCCGGGCTTGGGCTGGCAGTGTGCTACAGCATTGCCGCCCGTCATAATGCCAGAATAGAGGTGGAGACCAGCTCGCAGGGAACCGTGTTTTATGTTTGCTTTTCAATAGCCGAGACGCAGACAAGACTGTTCTAAAAAGCACGAGTATCTAAGGCCCCATTACTCCGCCTGGAAAAGCAACCTATGACATTTTTTATGACCGGATTCAGCCGTTTTAATCAATGCAAATCCGGCGTAAGCGACACGATCGCCGACCTTCAATAAATCGTTCAACAAAGCTTGCTATTCTTTTGGAAGAAATATTTAGAGGATTTTACTGTCAAAAAGGGAACTATGGAAAAAAGAGCAAGTGGAGGGGACAAATATGGCTAAGGAATTGATCGGTACCATCAAAGCAGCAGGCATGGAAGGCAGGACAGAATTGTGGGCCGAAGAACAGGGTGACTGCTGGCGCATATTTTGGGTAGATCCCGATGAGAACCGCATAGACACAGAGTATTCTGCCAAATCCGCTGTCGAGGCCTTGGTTTTGGCCTGCAACATCTGGGGCACCGAAGAGTGGGACCTGCAGTTGGTGGATGAATAGTTGCGTCACAGATCGGCCATTACAGCCGGGGGATAATCCCCCGGTATTTTTTTGCCGGGGTTACCCTGCAGGCACGGCGGAAACGCGGCGAAGGTTAGGTCTTGTCACCATAGAGGAGTTGATCAGCCTGGGGAAAATCTGAATAAAGCCGCCTTTTTCGCCATAGAATTCATTAAAGGCAAGGGAGTGAGGATTTTGCCCAGATTCTTTGGTTTTTATGAAATGAATCCGCAGACCAAGTTGGTAGTGATCGCCGTACTGGTGATGCTGCTTTTGGCAACCAGTGGGGTTTATGTACAGGCCTTCCTGAAACAAAAACCGCTGCAGGAGGTTAAAACCGACAAGAAAATCGTTGCCTTGACCTTTGATATCAGTTGGGGTTTTGAAACCGCCCCTCAGGTCCTGGATATACTCCAAGCCGAACAGGTAGAATGTACCTTTTTCATCTCCGGCCCCTGGGCCACTCAGTATCCTGAAATTGTAAAACGCATTCAGGCCGACGGCCACGAGATAGCCAGCCACGGGCACCGGCACCTCAATCTCACCATTTTCAGCAAGACCGAGGTCAAGGAGGAAATCATGAAGGCTCACCAGGCGATTCAGGAGGTGACTGGTGAAGCCCCCCGCCTCATCCGCACCCCCAACGGCGATTACAATGACAATGTCATGGAAGCCATTCGCGAGTGTGATTATAAGGCCATACAATGGGGCACCGACTCACTGGACTGGATGAACCCGGGAGTCTCAGTAATTGTGGAGCGCATCAACAAGCGCGTTCATCCCGGCGACATCATCCTGATGCATGCCAGCGATACCTGCAAACAAACCGCCCAGGCCTTGCCGATCATCATCCATAACCTCCACAGTCAGGGCTACGAAATAGTGACCATTTCCGAACTGCTGCGCCAGGCTGAGGAGTAGCCTTGGGCAGGGGCTGGCAGAAAAATGAAGAAGCCATTTAAGGGTTCTTAAATGGCTTCTTCTTATTCTCTGTCATCTCTGTCGTCCTCGATGTGCTCCAGTCCAATCGAACGCAGGATCTCATCTATAAGCTTTTTATCCAATTGCATCTCACCTCCTCTCCGGGTATTTTGTCTTCAACTCATATTATATATTATAGTATCCTCCACCACAAAAAATATGGCGATTTCTGTTAAGTTTTTAGAAAAATTTCGCGTATTATCTACCCGGGTCCACCTTCCTGATCGGTGCTGCTGGATGCCTGAGCCAGAGAATCATCTACCATTCCCAGCAGGGCACGGGGATGCTTATCTATCATCACCGTGTTCGCGAGCGGTTTTGAGGCAGAGATGCCCAATTCCGCAAAACGCCGTGCGGTGACCAGCACCCGACTCTCTAAAGAACCTACCGTCTGATTGTAGGCCTCAACACTTCGTTCCAGGGCTTTGCGCAATTCTTCAAAATGCCTGCTCATGACCCGAATACGTTCATACAAGGTCTGGCCCAGAGCACTGATTTCCCGGGCATTATCAGCAATGGCCTCCTGCTTCCAGCCGAAAGCCACTACCCTGAGCAGGGCTATCAAAGTGGTTGGCGTGGCCAGCATGACTTGCTGCTGTGAGCCGTACTCAATCAGGCTGGGGTCGTATTCCAAAGCGGCGGAAAAAAAGGCCTCCCCAGGTATGAACATAACCGCGAACTCTGGGGTGGGCTGGAATTGCTCCCAGTAGCTCTTGTTTCCCAGTTGGCTGATGTGGGTTCTGAGCTGTCGGGCATGGTCAGCCAGCCGGGCTCTTTTGAGATCATCATCTTCGCTCTCCATGGCATCCAGGTAGGCCTGCAAGGGGGTTTTAGAATCGACCACAACGCGCCGGTTCCCAGGAAGCATGACAATCAGGTCAGGACGCAGGCGGGAATCCGGGCTTGAACTGCTCAGTTGTTCCACGAAATCACAATGGTTGATCATCCCCGCCAACTCCACCACCCGGCGCAATTGCATCTCTCCCCAGCGGCCTCTGACCTCGGGGCGGCGCAAAGCCTTCACCAGATTGGCGGTTTCCTGCTGCAGCTGTGCCTGGGTGCGGGTCATATTGCCCACCTCAGCCATCAGTCCGGCATATGCAGCAGTGCGCTCCTTCTCCAGTTGCTGCATTTTATTATCAACTTCTTTCAAAGAATTGAGAACCGGCTCCACCAGGGTTTGAATGGCTTTATGCCTTATTTCCAGATCGTTTTTGGCGCCTTCCTGGAATTGCTGCAAGGAAGTGGCGGCCAGGTCGAGAAATGACCGATTGTTCTTGCGCAAGGCCTCAGCCGACAGGGAGGCAAAAGCCTCGGTCAGCTTTTCCCTGGCCTGGTCCAGCAATTGCTTCTCCTCGGCCAGCCTCTTTGTACTCTCCTGCAGTCGTTCCTCCAGTCCTGCCTGGGTTTTGTGCAGACGGTTCAACTCCACCTGCAATTCACTTAACCGGCCTTCTTTCTTCTCCAGGGCGATTTCCAGAGCGTCAATGCGCAAACAGCGTTCCTCGGCGGCTGAACGTTTTTGCTGCTCGTTCTGCAGTTCCCCGGTCAATTCAGCGCATTTCTGTTCTAAAACGGCCTCCCGCTGGCGCAGCTCCACCAACTGCTGTTCTTTATGGCCGATGTGGCTCTGATACATGGACCGTTCCAGTTCACTGTTCTGCTCATACAAGCCCTTTTGAGCCTCAAAGTGCCCTCGCATGGCCATAGCCATCCCTAATCCGCCTATAATCAATCCAGCCCCTGTAGCTAGCAGTACTGCCCAATCGGTCATATTATTCAGCCTCGCTTTCCTCTGTTCCATTCAGTATATCTCAAGGCTAGTCGGGCTTGAATCTTTTGTTGGGAAATTGTACCCACATAATCGGGCAGCACGGTGGTGAGGATAATAAGAGAAAGGTCAGGTGGTCTAGATATGTTGAGTCGTGATGGGGCCATGGCCAGGTTTATCCTGGCGATCTGTTTTTTCTTTGCTTCCGGAACCGGTCTGGTAAGCGGATGGCCGGCCACCGTTTGCGGAGTATTGGGAACCGTCGAACTGGCCAGCGCCATCCTCAGATATTCCCCCCTGGCAGAGCTCATAGACTGGTGGCAAAGCCAGAAGTCGAGCTTATAACCATCTCGATTTTATCCTTGATAAGGAAATCAAAAAAGCCATTAAGCCTCGCGTAATTCGGTGATTCGCTTAGCAGTATTTTAGCCTTCATAAACACATCAAAGAGCCCGGGAGATCCCGGGCTCTGGTTGTAGTTTAGTATATCCTGGGATTCGGTTTATTCCAACTTCTCCAACATATCCAGAACCATGTCGAAGAAGTAACTGATATCCTCACGCTCATTGATTCCGGCTTTGAAGCCTACTTCCGGGAAGCGGCCGGCACTGTTGATTTTAACGTCGACGGTGTAAGTGGCCTGTTCCATATCTGACTCTATGTTATCAATTTCAATGTCTTCCCATTCTTCTTCCATGTTCAAATCTTCTTCATTGAACAGCTTAGCATACGCCTTGGCATCGATTTCATCACCGTTATCAATGATCTGCGTCACTATCCATAGTATGTCTGCTACGCTTATTTCCAGTTCTTCCGCTAATTGAATTATTTCATTGGCAACCGGAGTAATTTTTAATAAATCGGATAAGTTCACTGGATCGCCTTTACCCCATCGCTTACTCACAGCCTCACCTCCGCATCTTGCTGCATTCCCCAAAACTACGTTTACGACGGTTGTTCCGTTCCCTTCACAGGCTGTTTTGACATTATCTGCCGACTTTTCTGCTTTCTATTTATTTGATTATATGTGAAGTGTACGAAAAAAAACAGTGCAATAAAAAGGAAATCTTGTTCCTCTTTGTTGCTAGAGAACCACGAGTCGTCTTGCCCATGCGGGTTGAGTCGTTAACCTGGCCATCTGGCAGACATCCCCTCTACAACATATGTCAGCCCAATACTCAAAATTACCGGGATGACTTGACCCGGGCGATATTTTCATATCTGCTGTATGTGAAAAGGTTTTATTGCTCATGTCAAGGCCAATGCTATGCTCAACCCGTCCTCGGCACTCAAGGGTGCCTTTTATGTTTTTATATCCGCTTTATTATATGCGTGTCTACCAGTTTTATGTAAGTTGGCGGATGTAGTTGAAAGGAGATATATCGGATGTTGGGCGCAAATATGGCCCATGCAGTGATGATCTGCCGGGTTCTCTATTGAACCGTCAGGCCTACGCAGCGGATCTCGGTATGCTCAGGGAAAAAGTCGACAATGGTAATTGATCCGGGGGGAACGGTATCCCGCCAGGGATCAGGGCTGTGTTTAAGGTTGCACAGCACCGCCTTGATTACCCCTCCGTGGGTGACCACTGCCACGGTGTCGGAATGTTTGGCCTTTATCTCTTCGATAGCCTCCAGGCTGCGCGCAGACAAATCGCTGAAAGACTCTCCTTCAGGCACGCAGAATTCCTCGAAGTTATTGAACCAATTCTCGAAGTCCTCACGGTAGCTCTCCCAGATCTCATTAAAAGTTAGACCTTCCCAAAGGCCGAAACAGAATTCACGCAGCCGTTTATCCGGGATGGGCTCAATATCCGCTTCCCGGGCCAAAATCTGAGCGGTCTCGATGGCCCGCGACAGATCGCTGCAGTACACTGCCTGCAGAGCTTCATTTTTTGCCAGATAGTCCGCCAGCCGCCTGGCCTGCTCCCGCCCGCTCTCGTTCAGCGGTATATCAGTCTGGCCTTGATACCTCTGGCTGGCATTCCACGCGGTTTCCCCGTGTCTGATCAGAATTAACCTCATGTTGATACTCCTTTAAATAAGGCTCTAATGAAGCAGTAATACCGCAGCCATTATGAATACTGTCTCGGTGCATTCACATAAAGCCCCGAAGCTGTCGCCGGTCAAGCCCCCTAACTGCCGGGCTATCCAGGCGGCGATCGTCATTCCAGTAACAACCGCAATCGCGACCGCAAGCAAAGCCGTCCCGGCAAAAACCAACCAGGCGCCGGCAGCCAGCAGCAGAGCCGCCCCGGTCAGTTGAGGCCATCCCGCCTGACCGCCGAACGCCGCTCCCAGGCCTCCTGCAGGCCTGGCATATGGGTAGCGGCAAACCGCATACACCATCATAAAGCGCCCCGCGGCCGGTGCCACCAGGATCACCCAGGCCTTATCCACCGGGGACAGATTATCCAGGAAAGCCAGTTTGAGCAGTAAAGCTACTACCAGCGCCACCGCTCCCATGGCGCCCACCCGGCTGTCCTTCATGATCTCCAATTTGCGCTCCCGCTCTCTGCCGGAGAACAAGCCATCGGCGGAATCCATTAGACCGTCCAAGTGCAGAGCCCCGGTGACTGCCACCCAGACCAACAGCAGCAAAGCCTCTGTGGCCAGGCCTGGCCCCAGCATTTCCGCCCCTTTTAACACCAGCAGGAGGATCATGCCGATAATAAAGCCCACCAGGGGATAGAAATACAGCGAATTAGAAAATTCCCTATCATCAGCGATGCGATTGCCGTAAACCGGAAAAATAGTTAAAAAACTGATGGCCAGCAGCAGACTGCGCATATCTTTCCTCCTCCAAATGTATCAACATAACAGCTTAAGCGAACCGGCCTGTTTAACAACAATCCCAGTTTTCTCCGCATCCTGGATTAAGTGACCCGCACTGGTCTTTTTTTCCCCAAAAGGTTTTATATTCATAGCGTCCGAGGATTTATTAAACCGCCCCCAGGGCAAATTAACAACTAGATTCGAACTGGAGGGGTAGCAAATGGACTATAAAAATCTCGATGCCTTAGACCGAGGCATCCGTATCGCCCTGGGACTGTTCCTCATCGGTTTCGTGATCCTGCAGCCTTTTCCCCTCAACACCAACTGGATGCTGGTGTTCGCCGTGATGGGACTCGGTTTGATGGCTGAAGGCTTCAACCACGGCTATTAAGACCTTAATTGCCAGATGATAACTACCATTTCTTTAAATACCAGTGCATTTATTAAGCCCTAAACACTGCTATATAAGTCTTCCCAGCAGAAACCCCAAGGCCAATGCGGCAATGCTGATTACCAGCAGCTTGATGGTTTCCTGAGGGGGGATCTTGATGCCCGGGCGCACTTTAACCTCCCAGGGGCTCTGCCTGTGTAAACGTTGGGCGATCTCCACTTCTCCGCTCAAATCAGTTTTGATGCGGTGACAGGCATCTTCGATATAGACTTGTACAGCCTGAGCATCACTGCCCCACAGCTCCAGGCATCTTTTGAAAAGATACTCGCCCTGGTCGTCAACGAAGCCGTGGCAGCGGTCCAGTATTTCAGACCACTGACTGCTCCACAAGGTCTGCTCTGGCACCGATCGGAGCAATTCAAAGGCACCTTCACGAATGGTTACCAGGACATGATCAGCGAAATCGGCTAAAGCTTCTGTACTGCCTGACTCTAGGTATACCTGGCCCCGGGCAGCCGCAGCCTCAATCCTGATAGCTATGGCGCGGCGCTTTTTAGCAAAAATCACCTTGATATCGATTTGGGGTTGATTTCTCTTGATAGACATCTGATTAGGCACCTCATTATAGAATATTCTCTTTTGGGCCCCGCTTTCCTCCATTGGGCTGTAAGAGTCATATTAGGATGAGGTCTCGCCTCAAATCAAAGCCTTAGAATCTGAAACAACCTCAAAGAAAACGCCTGCCGGTGGGGAGGCTTGAAACCATAATAACATTTAGACGGGGCTGTCGACATCCTTTGTCGATGACCCCGTCTCGGCGGCAATTTTTTCGTTACTATTTATTATTGATTCCACTGCAAAAACCCCAAAAATATTGTAAAACAGCAGGATAAACCACTGTGAATATCGAAGTAATAGTTAGATATTTAAAGCAAATAAAAGATAAACTAACTTTAGGGTGGTTTTGCAGTATGTTCCGTAAAAACGATAGTCACTATCAAGATGAACTTTTTAGCCATTACCAGTCCATGAGACCAAGTGTAGCCAAACTACTAAACAAAACCTGGGCACCAGTTTTCTATGAACATGTTTTTTGTAAAATCAACGAAGATCTGTTTGCCCCCATGTATTGTCTTGATACCGGCAGACCCAATGTTCCAGTTAATATACTGATGTCATTAGAGATTATCAAAAACATGTTTGGTTATACTGATCAAGAATTAATCGAGCAGTTCTACTTTAACTTCCAGGTCAATTATGCCCTAGGTATAAGAAACCTGGGTGAGGTTTACCTGGCTGAACGTACCCTTTACGAATTCAGAGAAAGAGTTTATAGGCACATATTAGAGTATCCCGAGCAAGATGAAGTGATTTTCCAACAGTTTGAAATCCTAACCAAGAATTTTATCGAACAAGCCGGGATAAAAACCGATGACCAGCGTATGGATTCTACCTTGATTTCTCCCAATATCAAGAAAGCCGGTAGACTCTCGTTAGCCCTGGATGTATTGGTTCAAGCGGTAAGAGGCATTGCTTCTAACATGCTTTCCGATAATCTCAAACAAGTGTTAAGAGATAGCTTCAGAACTGATTTACTATACAGAACTAGAAATCAGGAACTGGAAAGCAGGTTCCAGAAAGTCCTTAACCTCATGCAAGAGGTAGATAACTTGGCAAATAAGGATCGTAACCTTGCTTCAAAACGAGAAATGGTTCTGCTTAAGCGTTTTCTAGGCGAACAGGCTGCCTTCGATGAATCTAAGGGAATATGGCTCGCCAAGCCCAGTAGTGAAATTGAAAGCGGTTCCCTGCAATCAGCTTATGATAGTGACGCTACCTTCCGTAACAAAGCGGGTAAGAACCATAGCGGATACGTTTTAAACGTGAGCGAAACCAGTAGCAAAGAAAACCCGATTCAGGTGATTACCGACTTTTCAGTACAACCCAATAACATCAGCGATGTAGAGATGGCTAAGGAGCGCATACCCATCATTAAACAAAGTACGGATGTATTGGACATCTACTTAGATGGAGGTTACTACGGCCAAGAGGTCATAGAAATGGCAGATGAGCTAGAGGTTAACCTACACTATACAGATATGACCGGACGTAAGGCTCCATCAGATAAACTTTCCACAACCAGTTTTAAGTTTGATGATGATATGAAAATAATCAGTTGCCCCCAGGGCAAGAGCCCATTTAGAAGCGATTTCAATCCCGGTTCCAAGACTAGCAGTTGCCACTTCAAACACGAGGATTGCCAAGGATGCCCGAATTTTGATATATGTCCAGTAAAGACCCAGAAGAAAGACCGGATATTACGGGTTAGTTTAAAAACCATCCAGGCTGACCGGGTTAGAGATCAAATACACGATATTGAGGTCAGACGTGAAAACACCAGTTATCGTGCTGGAATCGAAGCAACCAACTCCGCTCTAAAAAGAGGAGAAGATCTGAATAACCTTTACACACGTGGCATGCTAAAAACTTACTTGTTCACTGCTTACAAAATTATAGCCCGAAATATTAAGCAGTTTTCCCGGATGACCCTGGGCAAGCTATAAGGGTGACAAGACCTACCGCAAAGAGGTCTGGTATCATGGCCCTGTGACCCCCAGTGGCTCTGTGCGTGCAAGAAGGCCTCCCCTTCAAAAGGATTGATATCCCCAGATTTTCCATATTTGCAGATTGCGAAGGAATATGAGGCGGCAGGGGCCGATTGTATTTCCGTGTTGACCGAGCCGATTTCTCTGGTAGTATTGTTGGCAGGCTGTGTCTAACAAGGTTTCTAGTTCGTTGCCAAGATTGGCTTTAGCTCCAAAACGAATCACAGTCACCGCCTTTCGTATATATTCCGGGCGCTTCGTCTTTGGTGGTTTCCGTCTTTATTTCTGATGCGTAAGTGATCTTCTTGCCTCCGGTTTTCTTGAATTCCTCCGCCCAGTCGGGCTTAAAATCCGACACCGAAGCTGGCTGCAACAATTTAGTCATGGGGTGTTTTGAGAAGTCTAGTTTTTTTATTCTGATGGGGTTTAGTCCCCATGACACTGACAGGATTGCATCCTGGGGTGGCATATGAGTGAGTTCGTCAGGGTTCATAAGATAGCGGGCTTTTGAGTCTTTGCGCTTGCTCCCGAAGTCGAATACTGCGAACACCCGGCGCGTCTGGGCTTCAACTTCGATCGTGCCCTTGCCCAGGTGTTCGGAGATATATCTCGCGCTGGTTACGTCTTTCACTCCGAGCGTTAGCCAGGAGTCGCAGTCGGCCATGATCGTTTCCCAGTCTCCATCAGGGTAGTGACTTTGAAGTTGAGTTATCGATTGGAATATTACTGAACAAGCAATGCCTCTGCTGCGCATGGTAGATATTTTTTTGGTGAAGTCCGGGATGTGTCCGATGTTGCAGAATTCGTCCAATAAAAAATTTACGGTGGTCGGCAATCTGCCGTCGTTCCGATCCGCGCTACGAGTGAGGCTTATAAATAAGAAAGAAAAGAATAAGGAAGCCAGAAAATCAAAGGTTCTATCCATATCAGACACGATGCAGAAATACGCGGTCCTGGTGTGACCTGGAGCTTCCAAACTGATGTCTGATTCTTCAGTGAGTGATCTCACTAAAGTATTTTGAAAGACCTGTAATCTGGTCCCCAGTCCGATGATGACCCCTGATCTTACCTGTGCTGAGGTTTCGGCGTATATGTTGTATGGCATTTTAGCCGGGTGATCAAAAGGCAGCGGGCTGAATATCAGGTCCATGTACTTCGAATCGCCGGAGGCTAAAATCTGGTATAGCGAACCAAGGTTTCGCTCAGACTGAGGAAGTTCATTAAGGACGTACAGGGTGAGAGCTTTCAGCAGTAGGCTAAATGCTCGGCGCCTTGTCGAATCACTTCGGTAGGTTTCCAAACATTCGCCTCCGAACCGGACTTACACGTCTCCGCGTATCCGGCTCTCCACTTATGAAATCAGTCTAGTTTTCCCCAGTGTAATTTTGAATGGCATGATTCACACAGCACCAGCGTTTTCCTACGTCGAGCAATCATGAATGAATCCCAGAAATCCTTGTCCTTTAGGTCCTTGATCTTCCTGACATGGTGAACATGAAGTTCTGTGTCTTCTTTCCCACAAACTTCGCATTTGTTTGCTCGTAATCGATCTATCAGACTGGTGGAGGTATTAAATAACGCCATAGGAACTATAGTGTCGCACTTTTTGTATGAACAATCTGTTTTCCGTTTAAACCCTTGATTATAGAATAGCCGGGTAATCTCTTTGCCTTTTGCATTTGTGTATGTCACGCCAAAGTCCTTTCCAACGCGATACCGCTGAATGATTTTTGACTTTGTTGTGTTGTACTTGCCCGCAAAAGTCTTGAGCATACTATATTTCATGATATAGTAGAAATTATTGAGAATTGAACTGTTATTGGCAATACGATAATAATTGTAAAACCCGCGAATCTGGGCATTGTAGGATTCGATAATTTCAAGGTCGTCATGGTTTTTCAATTTGTTGCGATGCCATGGCTTCCAGATTTCCTTCCCCTGATGGTGTATTATCTTGACTACGCCATAATCCAGTAGTTTTTGGCGTATGGTATCGTTGGATATTGCCAAAACCACCTTCTTAGTATAGTTCCTGCCCAGCCTGCCAAGAGCGTCCCGCTTTGCTAAATTCGTATGACGGACATAGATATCAAACCCTAGAAAATGGGCTTTATCCTTGGCGTTGGTGATGAGTGTTTTTTCTTCTGATAGTTCCAGGCGCAGTTTTTTATGAAGAAATTGCTTAATATCCTCTTTGATTGTTTTGCAATCTTCTTTGCTGCCGATTACACCGCATAACCAATCATCCGCATACCGGACATAAAACAGCCTTTTGTACCCCGTGGCAATCGCCAGGGTTGGGGAAAGGGTCATACGCTCCCGTTCCAGTTGCCTGATTCGCTCAATAATTCTCTTTTTTTCTGCTTCATGAGTTGCTATAGCAAGCTCCTTCCGGGTTTTCAGCATAAGTGTTTCATTCTGCCGATACACCGGATTTCTGTCCCGCCGTTTTTCTTTATTGAAAGCCTTACAATACTCTTTCATGTATTTATCCAGCTTATCCAGATAGATATTTGCCAGAATCGGGCTGATGATACCGCCCTGCGGGGTGCCGGAGTAGGTCTTGTGGAAAGTCCAGTCTTCAATATATCCAGCGTTCAGAAACTTTCGTATTAGCCGCAAAAATCGTTCATCCGCAATTCGTTCTCGCAATATATCAATTAAAATGTCATGATCGATACTGTCAAAAAAGCTGTGAATATCCCCTTCGATGAACCATTTAACTGCTGTGAAGGTCTTCTGCACACTAATCAGGGCTGTGTGACAGCTCCTACACTGACGGAATCCATGAGAAGATGGCTCAAAACTGCCTTCGTAAATGGCCTCCAGTATCATGCGGATGACTTCCTGTAGCAATTTATCATCAAACGAGGGTATCCCTAGCGGACGCTTTTTCCCGTTTTTCTTAGGGATATATGTCCGCCGTGAAGGCTTGGGCTGGTAGCTTTCATCCTTCAGGGATTCGATAATTGCGTCGATACGTTTCATGTTCATTCCGTCAATGGAAGATTTATCTATGCCCCTAGTAAGGTTCCCCGGCTTGGCATATATTTTCTGGTATCCTGCCCTCCCGCTGACACATAACGAGTCAGCGAGAAAAAGGCTGAAAACCTATGAATTTACTTACTTTGGCGAACATTTATAATTGCCCCAAACCTCGTTATGTGTAATAATATGCATAACGAGGAGGTGCTCCTGTGGCAGCAATCATTCATCAGAAAGATAAACGCTCTGGAATTACATACGCATATCAATCCGTATCCTACTGGGACAAGGAGAAGCAGCAGTCGCGTTCTAGAAGAACCCTCATTGGACGAGTAGATGACAAGACTGGCGAAATCCTTCCTACAGACGGTCGGGGGCGAAAGAAGAAGGACGAATCCGTCCCTGCTAAAAGGGGTCCAGTACCCACGGAGGAAACTGCGCGCTTTTTCTATGGCGCTACCTATCTACTAGATGCTATTAGCGAGAAGCTGGGCATAACCCAAGACTTAAAGACCTGTTTCCCGGCAACCTACCGGCAGATATTGTCCACAGCCTATTACCTGGTTCTGGAAGACCATAACCCATTGTACCGCTTTGAAAAGTGGGGAAGCCTTCACAAGCACCCCTATGGTAAAAACATACCCTCTCAAAGAAGCAGCGAGTTGTTCGCCTCCATTACTGAAGAAGAAAAGCAGCATTTCTTCAAGCTGCAAGGGAAGCGCAGAAGCGAAAAAGAATACTGGGCCTATGACATTACCTCCATCTCAAGTTATTCGGAATCCCTACGACAAGTGCAGTATGGGAAAAACAAGGAGGATGACAGACTTCCCCAGCTAAACCTAGCGCTGGTCTTTGGCCAAACCTCCAACCTGCCCTTTTACTATCGAAAACTGGCAGGTAACATCCCCGACTCCAAAACCTTGAAGCACTTATTGTCAGATTTGGACACCCTGGGGTTTTCCAAGGTGAAGTTGGTCATGGACCGGGGTTTCTACAGTGAAGAAAACCTGAATGCCCTTTTCAAAGACCATGTAAAATTCCTCATTGCCGGCAAAATGTCTCTAAACTTTATGAAGTCCAATTTGGAGGGTGTCTATGACAACTTTCGCAACTTTGAGCACTACAGCGAGACCTATGAGCTTTATTACCGCAGCATTGAAACCCAATGGCAGTATACCCAGTATCGACCATACAAGAAAGAAACCCTAAAAGAACCCCGTCGGATCTACGTTCACTATTACTACAACATTGAAAAAGCAGCTGATGAGGAAAAGGCCTTTGACAGAAAGTTGATCATGCTACGTCGCGAACTAGAATCCGGCAAGCGGGTTCCAGAACATGAAACTCAGTATAGGAAGTACTTCGATGTTAAAACCACACCAAAACGGGGTACAAAGGCCACCGTAAAGGAAGAAGCGGTTTTACAGGCCAAGAAGTATTTCGGGTTTTTTGCACTACTCACCAACGAAACCATGGATGCGATTACTGCTCTTGAAACCTACCGGAACAAGGATCTGGTAGAAAAGGCTTTTGGCAACCTAAAAGAACGGTTAAACCTGCGCCGCGCTCTAGTATCATCCGAGCAAAGCTTGGATGGCAAGCTTTTCGTTGAATTTGTGGCACTGATCTACTTGTCTTACATCAAAAAGCAAATGCAGGTGTCGAAGTTGTTCCAAAAGTATAGCATCCAGGGAGCCTTGGATAAGCTGGATGTTATTGAATGCTTTGAGTTCCCTGGTCAACGGCTGCGTGTAGGCGAACTGCTAGAAAAGCAAAAAGAAGTCTATCACGCGTTGGGGGTTGAATTGCCCACCTCGTTATGAGTTGACGGGAATCCAGGTGGTATGCAGCTAAACACACTTCCTGATTGTAAAGCAGACGGTACAGGCGTTCATACTTGTACTCTTTTTGTGCACTGTGTTTTACTAGACTGCTCAACATTTTTTCGGGATTTCTCATAGTGTCTCTCACACCTTCCTAAATCAATGTTAAGTTCATAAGCTGCCGCCCTTCGCCATGTAAACGGCTTTCCCGCTCTCAGACTACTATGGCGGCTCCGTTGCCATATTGGATATTCATAAACCTTGTGCTTAATAGCTTGTATTGCAAGCGTTCCAACTTAGGCAATCTCCGTTTAGCAAATGTAGAAACTAGCCCAATAGATTGTCGGATACGACTTTCGCCTTTTATTTCTTGTTGAAATTGTGCTGTAAATTCCCCATGCTATCTTTCCCAAACTTGCGGAAAGACAGATTTACAGTATGACGATTGTAGTTACCTTACGTCATAGACCCGAGTCAGACCACTCAGACTATCGTTCAACCAATTCAGGTTTTATCCTTGTATCTATTGGTCGGCTTTCGCCAGATTTCATCTTCCCATTCAGTCGTGGCATGGTAACTTGCCAACTCATGGTTTCACCAGTATGCTATTTTCCCTTTTGAGGTTTCCCTCTCAGGTAAACCGGTTGATGATGGGTATATGGGTCACGCCCACTGCTTGCTATGGCAGATTTTCTACATTGCCATTACGGACGCACAGTTCGCTTCAGCGCGGTCCCAGAAGGGGTCACCGCTCTTTCTACCTGGTGCCTGAGTGTTCGCGATCACTACTTCAGTAAAAAGCTGCGCGTCTATGTCTGTTTTTACTTGTGATAGCGGGTTCCAACGGTCGGAGTGGAGCATATCAACCAAGTTAAATATCTTCACATCGTAATCTTGTTTTAAAAAAAATGATCGGAAATCCCTGGTGAGTTCTCCTTTGGGATCAGTGACCACTACCGACCAACCGCTGTCTACGGCCTGGAATAAGTTCAATCTCACATAAGCCCTTGATTTACCGGAGCCGGGCGGCCCTAGAACGGATACGTTCAGGTTTCCTCCTATATCAGAAGGAAGTATCAGGGGTCTGTTGTTGAAGGTTCCGAATAATAAGCCCGGAGAGAGTTTGAATCTGAAAATCTTTTTGATTTCATTAAAGGTGGCCCATCGTTCCGAACCCAGAAGGTTTCCGTGATATTCAGGTTCGGTTTTGCTTTGAGTTCCCAGCCGATGTGCGCCTAGAAGCGACAGGACAGATATCATTAATAAGAGATTAGCCCATTTCCAGGTATGGATTATCGCCTCCCCTGCGGGGGAAGCATTTTTTCCAAACAGAGCAATCGTCAATTCCCATGTTGCGCGGAGGGGGTGTTCTTTAATAAACCCCAATACTTCTGGAGCGACAAAGAATGCTGAAATGTATCCCACTATCCATATGTCCAAGAGGAACAGGACCGGCAGAAAGAAGAGATACATCTTTCGTTTATCCATATATTTCTCCTTCAAAAAAAATAGGACGCAAAAAAACAGGACGCGCGTCCTGCCTCGCTGTAACTTTAGGTATGATTCTTTGCTTAGACCCCTTCCGCAACACTGGCCAGGGTTTCTTCGGGTGATTATCTTTGCCATGACCACGCTTTCGAAGACTGTCCTGTTCATCAGTATCCTCATCTTCACCTCTATTTCAAAGTAGGTGGTGGTAGTGTCCAGAATCAACAGATCAACCTCAAGGTCAAATATATTGGTAACGGAGAAGAAAACATCTAAACGTTTCCGCATCTGATTCAACAGCCAAGCCGCCGGGAGCCCAGGTAGGTGGTTTCTTGAGGCAACGCACCTTGGCAACAGACGGCTTAAGCTATTGATGAGACATATGCCAATGCACCAGTCTTCATAACCCTTGCAGTGTTGCTGAATTTGAGCAACTTGAATAGCTCTATCCCCCTGTAGACAAAAGCTCTAGCGTAGTGCGTTTCCTTGGCCATATCTATTCCAACCACCAGAGTCAAAAAATTGATTTGCGGAATCTTTTCATTCTGTGTATTTTCATATAGGGACGCCTCCGAACTATGATTTGTGCCGTCTTTGCTGGATCTAGCACAATTTCATTGTAGAGAAAGGCGTCCCTTTTTTCAAAGTTCTTTTAAGCATTACAGGACTGCTTAATCATGTCCGTGGAAAAAAACGCGTAAATGAGTGCTGCCTGTTTCCGTTTTAAAACAGATTCGAACAAAGGGGAGAAAATAGTTATACGTATAGGCTTTAACTTCATCGGGTGCAATTATTTCATCTCCCATAGGTTCATCCATGAAATGAATCCCATCTGGACTTGATTGGAGTCTAACCAGTGCCGGCATACTTCCCAAGTTTAGTACGGAAAAAGTATAATTTCTAAGTAAAAGTACATTTTTTGTTTCCGAAACCTGTTCAATCATAGTAGCAATGACGTCTTCACTCGTATCACAGATATATCTATCAATTTTAACCGGCTCTATTATCTTTTTAACAGCCTCAACTACACCAACATTTATTTTCGATTCATCTTTTCTAAAAACTACTCCACGTATACTCAGAATTTTCAGTTCGGCGGTACCTATTTCCAGGAAGGCTAACTGCATATCGTCAGGTATAGTTATATGCCGATAATAGTAGCGGCACCCAGGCTGCAGCATAAAAATCATTTCGAAGCTGGAAATCTGACCACAGCTATTAATCATGTGCACTATAATACTGGCCCGCATTTTCCGGTTAGCCTTTAAAACTGCTCCTACCTGCCACTCTTCCTGGGCATTAACCGGTATATAATAGGGTCTTTCCTGGCATATACTACTAAATTGCGGGCAAGTGTTCTGGATGGTTACCGAAGATTTACTACGGCATGATTTATGCCAACAAAACCGAGCATAACCCTCATTTGCGCAAATCAGCCAACCATCTGGAACATTTCTACAATTATTTGGAAGTAAAAAATTACAATTATAAACATGATTTTTATTGGCTTCAAAGCAAGACAAAACAGTCTTTTTCATGGTTTCACTTCCCTTTAATGAAAAATTTAATACTACTAAACATATTATTCCAGTTAAAAGAAAAGAGTGATAACAATCCCAAATGCTAAATATAATCGGAATAGTAGGACATGAAAAGAGGATTGATATGAAACTTAATAGTGGCAAAATTTTACTCACTGGTGCTGATGGATTCCTGGGATCACATCTGGCGGAGGCCTTGGTGAGATCAGGGTGCAACGTGCGGACGTTTGTTTTTTATAATTCATTTAACTCCAGGGGTTGGTTAGATAATACTCCACCGGACATCCTGCAGCAGCTGGATATTGTTGTAGGAGATATACGTGATCCATATGGGGTCAAGAAAGCCATGACAGGCTGCAATCTGGTTTTTCATTTAGCTGCACTGGTTGCTATTCCCTATTCTTACCACTCACCGGAGACTTATGTGGATACCAATATTAAAGGCACATTAAATATATTACAGGCAGCTCGTGAATTAGGTGTAGAGAAGGTTATCCATACTTCCACCAGTGAAGTCTATGGCAGCGCCCGTTATGTACCTATAGATGAAAATCATCCTCTCCAGGGACAGTCTCCCTATGCTGCTACTAAAATCGCTGCCGATCAACTGGCATTAGCCTTTTATCGTTCTTTCCAAACACCGGTTGCCATCATCCGTCCCTTTAATACCTATGGACCACGCCAATCGGCTCGGGCCGTTATCCCAACGATTATCACTCAACTCGCCAGCGGACAACGAATAATAAAACTAGGAGCAACCCATCCCACGCGCGACTTTAATTATATCCAGGACACCATCTCGGGATTTTTAGCCGTTGCGGCATGTGATGAAGCTATCGGAGAAATTATTAATATCGGCAGTAATTATGAAATTGCGGTGGGAAGTCTGGCGAAAACAATTATCGATCTCATGCAGGTAGAAGTAAAAATTGAAACAGATGCAGAGCGCCTGCGGCCGAAAAAAAGTGAAGTAGAGCGCCTGTGGGCAGATAATAGTAAAGCCCAAAGACTCCTGGGCTGGCATCCAACCTATGGAGGTATAGATGGCTTAAAACGAGGGCTAGAAGAAACCATACATTGGTTTTGCGATCCTAACCATCTAAAAAAGTATCGAACTGATGTGTATAATCTATGAAATCAAAATTCAAGGCTGATGCCATTATGCAAGTGTTGGACATAATTCTGCCGAATCATCAGCGTCCGTTAGTCTTGCATGAACCTTCTTTTGCTGGTAATGAATGGAACTATATAAAACAGTGTATCGATTCACGTTGGGTATCTTCTGCGGGACAATATGTGAATGATTTTGAAGAGCGCCTTAAAACCTTTACCGGTGCTAAATACGCGGTTGCGGTTGTGAATGGTACCGCAGCTCTACATTTAAGCCTGCTCGTAGCCGGGGTTAAAGCAGGCGATGAAGTATTGTTGCCAACCCTTACTTTTATCGCTACTGCCAATGCGGTTAAATATATTGGAGCTATTCCCCATTTTGTAGACAGCAGTGAATACAGTTTGGGCTTAGACGGTGCTAAATTGAATCAATATTTGCATGATGTAGCCTCGCAAAAACCGGAAGGATGTTTCAACAAGAATACAGGCCGTCGTATCAAGGCCTTAATTGTTATGCATACCTTTGGACATTCGGTAGATCTGGATCTTTTGCTGCGACTTTGTCAAGAACATAATTTGATTCTAATTGAAGATGCAGCCGAAGCCTTAGGATCATATTATAAAGGAAAGCATGTAGGTCATCACGGTCTCCTCTCTATTATTAGTTTCAACGGTAATAAAATAATTACTACTGGAGGCGGTGGGGCGATACTAACCAATGATAGCCTGATGGCAGTAAAAGCCAGGCATTTAAGTACACAGGCCAAACTTCCCCACCCATGGGCTTTTAACCATGATCAGACAGGATTTAATTACCGTATGCCCAACCTCAATGCTGCCCTGGGCTGTGCCCAGCTTGAACAGTTGCCGCATTTCATTAAAAAGAAACGAGACCTGGCTCAGCGTTACCAGCAAGCTTTTAAAAGTCTGGAAGGTATAAAAATATTTCACGAACCGGACTATGCTACCAGTAATTATTGGCTGAATGTGCTCTTGCTGGATGAAGCACACATGCAGGAACGCGATCATGTGCTTCAACTTACCCACAAAAACGGTATTATGACCCGGCCAGCATGGACTCTTATGCATAAACTACCGATGTATGCGCAATGCCCGCTGATGGATCTTTCTACCGCTGAAAGCCTGGAACGCCGAATCATCAACCTGCCCAGCAGTGCTTTTTTGGCATGACAGAAAAGTGCCGAACATATTTTTTATTCCGAATTATTTATATTTATATAGAAAAGCAAGGGGTTATACCGAGGGAGGATTATGAATAGGAAAATCTGTGTGCTTACCGGTACGAGAGCCGAATATGGACTCCTGTATTGGCTAATGCAAGAAATTGCGGCTGATGCCGACCTGGAACTACAAATAATTGCTACTGGTACCCATTTGTCTCCCGAATATGGGCTTACCTATCAAATTATTGAAAATGATGGCTTCAAGATCAATGAAAAACTGGAAATGCTTTTATCCAGCGATACTGCAGTGGGTATGGCCAAATCATTGGGCCTTGCCATCATCGGCTTGGCTGAAGCGCTGGAACGTTTGCGCCCGGATATACTGGTGCTGTTAGGAGATCGTTATGAAATACTGGCTGCAGCGCAGGCTGCCATATTACACCATATTACTGTTGCCCATATCGCTGGGGGAGAGATTACGGAAGGTGCGGTCGATGAATACATACGTCATGCTGTTACCAAGATGGCACATTTTCATTTTGTTGCCGCGGAAATCTACCGCCAAAGGGTAATCCAACTGGGCGAAGATCCGGAGCGGGTTTATAATGTGGGCAGTACCGGTATTGATCACTTAAAAAAACTGCAACTCTTATCCCGACAGGAATTGGCGCAAGCGCTGGACTTTGATCTTAAGCCTCCATTTTTCCTGGTTTCCTATCATCCTCCCACCTTGGAAACAGAAGCCAACGATAGTGCTATGGAACTATCAGCAACTTTGCATCACTACCCAAATATCAAAATCGTTATGACCGGTTCCAATGCTGACATGGGGGGGAGACGGATTAGCGCCTTAATGAAGGACTATGCTTTTAAGAATCCGGGCCGGGTTTACTATAGTCCTTCCCTGGGACAGTTGAAATATCTGAGTGCAATGCAGCATTGTCAACTGCTCATTGGTAATTCATCCAGTGCCATTATCGAAGCACCAGTATTCAAAAAAGCCGTGGTAAATATCGGCAGCAGGCAATCCGGTAGATTAAAAGCAACGTGTATTGTTGACTGTGAACCAAGAGAAGCGGATATAAAGAGAGCTATAGATTACGCCCTTTCGCCGCAATTCCAGGCCAAGCTCCCGGGTACGAAGTCATTATACGGAGCAGGAAATAGTGCTGAAAAAATAAAAGAAGTGTTAAAAAAGGCTCATTTAAGTGGAATTTTAAAGAAAAAATTTTATGACCTCTTTTGATTATTAATTACGGTCAAGGTTGGGTTGTTAATAAGGAGGGCTGTGGTCATGAAACATGTTTATATTATTGCAGAGGCCGGTGTGAATCATAATGGTTCGATGGCATTGGCTTATGAATTAATAGATATTGCAGCTAAATCCGGGGCTGATGCGGTCAAATTTCAGGCCTTTACGGCTTCGGAATTGGTTAGCCAGTCTGCCCCTAAAGCAGGTTACCAAAAAAAATCGGATCCACTGGGAGAAAACCAATGGCAGATGCTGGAGAGACTACAATTAGATGAATTCCAATTGCAGAAACTTTCAGCATACTGTCGTACTCGCAATATCGAGTTTTTATGTAGTCCTTTCGATCTTAATAGTATAGAAGTGCTTTCCCGTTTACAAGTAACATGCCTGAAGATTCCCTCTGGGGAGATCACCAATGCTCCATTGCTAGTGAAAGCCGCTTCAACCGGGAAAAAAATCATTTTGTCCACCGGGATGAGCAACCTGGGAGAGATTGAAACTGCTCTCGGGTTATTAGCCTGGGGCTATCTGAATAAAAACACAACATTATCTCCGCCAGCTTTTCAGGATAGTTATGCATTATTAGCAGGAGAACCGGTTCTTAGAGATAAGGTCACCCTGCTGCACTGTACTTCAGAATACCCGGCACCTTTGGATCAAATCAATCTCAGGGCAATGGAAACCCTGCGAAAAGCATTTGGTTTAGCTGTGGGCTATTCCGATCACAGCCCGGGCATTGTAGTCCCCATAGCGGCAGCAGCCAGAGGGGCTGCCATTATCGAGAAACACTTTACTCTAGATCGTAATCTACCCGGCCCAGATCATCAATCTTCACTTGAACCGGATGAACTACAATCCATGGTGGAAGCTATTCACCAGGTAGAAATGGCCCTGGGTTCCCCCCACAAAACCGTTACCCCGGCTGAAACCGCAAATCGTTTATTAGTAAGAAAAAGCCTGGTAGCAACCAGGGCTATACAAAAAGGTGCGGTTTTTACGGAAGAGAACCTGGGAATTAAACGCCCTGGCACCGGAATGTCTCCACTTTGTTATTGGCAAATGCTGGGCCAGAAGGCATCCCGGGCCTATGAGGCTGATGAGGTGATATCTTGAAACCTGTTATTATTATTGGGGCAGGAGGTCATGCCCGGGTATTGTTAGATACTTTAAGCCAAGTATCCTGTACCATTCTGGGGTTTACTTCTCTTTGCCTTCAGCGAAATATCACTTCTGATGCATTTTTTGAGCTTCCTCTGCTCGGGACTGATGAACAGGTGTTTAGTTATCCTCCGGAAACTATTTATTTAGTCAATGGCCTGGGGATGGTACCCGGTTCTGGGTTTCTCCGCCGCAGGGACATTTACCATAAATTCAAACATAAAGGTTACACCTTTGCCAACATAGTGCATCCTTCAGCCGTGTTGGCAGCAAATGTAACTCTGCTGGAGGGGGCGCAGATCATGGCTGGTGCGGTTATACAGACGGGTACTGTCATAGGGGAAAATTGCATAATTAATACCCGGACAGCAGTTGACCATGATGTGATGATCGGCAGCCATGTACACCTTGCTCCCGGAACTACTGTATGTGGTAATGTTACTATCGGCGACGGTACTTTCGTTGGTGCAGGTTCTACCATTGTCCAGGGAATTGAAATTGGTGCTAATTGCATCATTAGAGCAGGATCAGTCATTAAGCACAAGTTTACCAATTCTCCATAGCCCAATTGAACTTTTATTACTCATTCCACATATAATGGATTACTAAATTCCTATGTAAGAAAATAGGGTGATTCATAATGTGGAAGAAAGCGCTAGTCAGGCCGGAAACGAGTATACAGGACACCATTGCCGTGATTGACAAGTCCACCCTGCAGATCGCCCTGGTTGTCAATGAAAAAGGCCAGTTATTAGGAACGGTTACGGATGGAGATATTCGCCGTGCTATATTAAAATATACGGATCTAAACAAACCAGTGGCCAATATTATGAACACTCATCCACGATATATCACTGACAAGCAATCCCGAGAAAACGCTTTTCAACTCATGAAAACCCATAAATTAAATCAGATTCCCATTCTGAACCAGGATCATTGTGTGGTAGGGATAGAAGTATCCCAGGACTTTTTTGATTCCCCCTCATACAATAACTCTGTAATAATAATGGCTGGTGGTTTGGGTCAGCGCTTAAAACCCTTAACCGAAAATTGCCCTAAACCCTTGTTAAAAATAGGTGGTAAGGTTCTATTAGAGACTATATTAGAAAATTTTGTAGAAGAAGGATTAAAGAATTTTTATTTTTCGGTCAATTATAAGGCGGAAATGATTATGGATTACTTTGGTGATGGCTCGAGATGGGGGGTATCAATTCAATATCTGCACGAAAACAAACGTTTAGGAACCGCCGGTGCTTTGAGCTTGCTTCCCGACCAACCGGTTGAACCTCTGCTGGTCATGAACGGGGATATTTTAACCAAAATAAACACCACGCAATTACTCAATTTTCATAGAAAAAATAGGGGTGTTGCTACCATCTGTGTTAAGGAAAAATATAGACAGATTCCCTATGGAATTGTGAATTTTGACAAAAACCGTCTGCTGCATATTGAAGAAAAACCTTTTCAACGCTATTTTATCAATGCTGGCATCTATGTATTTAATCCGGAGGTTCTGAAATATGTACCTGCGGAAACATTCTATGATATTCCTGATTTAATCAAAGCCCTCCAAGAAGATCAAAAAGAAATTACCGTTTTTCCTATCCGTGAGTATTGGATTGATATTGGTCACTTCGATGAGTATGAGCGGGCTAACCACGAATTTAACGAGGTGTTTACATGATCAATGGACAGAGAATTCTAGGAGTTATTCCCGCTAGAGGTGGTTCTAAAGGTATCCCCCGTAAAAACCTTACCATGTTCGGAGGCAAACCACTTATAGCGTGGACAATCGAAGCTGGGCTCCATTCTCGCTACATTGACCGCTTAATTCTTTCTTCGGAAGATCCGGAAATTATTACCGTTGCTGCTACCTGGGGGTGTGAGGTGCCTTTTGTACGTCCGGCTGAGCTGTCCAGGGATGAAACTCCTGGGATCGAACCGGTTATTCACGCTATACAAACGCTGAAAACGACTTATGATTATGTTATTTTACTTCAGCCTACTTCTCCTTTACGTACTACGGAGGATATTGACAACTGCATATATTATTGTATACAAGAAAATGCGCCATCTTGTGTTTCGGTCTGTGCTGCCCAATCAAGCCCGTATTGGATGTACATACTGAACCAGCAAAAAAGGCTTATTCCCTTAATGCCTGAGGAGCATTCTATTACTCGCAAACAAGATCTCCCCCCTGTATATGTTCTTAATGGTGCCATCTACATGGCTTTCATTCCTAATTTAATGCAAGAACGCAGCTTTATAAACCGACAAACAATTGCCTATACCATGCCTGTTGAAAGATCCCTGGATATAGATAGTGAAGTAGATTTGTTATATGGGAGCTTTCTTCTATCCTCAACAGGACCCCCATGCCCTTAAAGTCCTCTGGGCAAGCTCTAAGCCACCAAACCATCCCTAGCATAATTCCTTGCCTCTTGGTTAATTAAACTTAATATGGGACGGGGAGCGCTACATCCCAAATCTCCAAAATAAACATGTTCTGTTGCCATTAACACAATCTTTCCAACCTGGTCATAGAATAAAAAAACATTATGACCAGAAAAGGAGAGCAACATGTCATATTTAGAGAAAAACATGAAATTTCTAAAAGATTTTTATCCCGAGGCCTGGGAAAAGATGTCTTCATTAGAAAAAACATTGAATCATGATTTGGTTCAACTGGTAGCAAATAAAAAGGGCATTCATAATATTAAGGTAGAACAAAATTTCATTCATGATAAAAACAATCCCCGTCGGGAAGCCCAAGATTTTATTGAAAGCCAAAAAAATGTTGAGGAACACTCCGATATTTTGTTTTATGGAACAGGATTAGGCTATGCTATTCAAGCTTTTATAGAAGCATATCCCTACAAGCCTTTTTCCATATATGAACCTGTCCCCGAGATATTCCAACAGTTTCTGGCACAAACTGATCTGACCAAAATCCCGCGCCATTTATTAAAAAACATCTTTATAGAAACCCAGCCCGCAGACGTTGAACAATTTTGCCGTAATTATGTTAAAACTATTGGCTATTCAGGAATGGTTATAGAGCTTCCTGCTTACAAAGAGATCTTTACGGAAAAGCGACACTACTTCTTTACTGTTTTTGAAGACCATATCAGAGAGCGTAGTGCTTCGATAAATACATTATCCGCTTTTGAAAAGCGCTGGACCCTGAACAGTGCCCATAATTTAATTGAAGTATTAAATTGTCCTAATATTCTTCTAGAGAAAAAGGATTACTTTGTTAATAAACCAGCGGTCATGGTAGCTTCAGGGCCTTCATTGGAGGACGAACTGGAAAACCTGCGAAAAATAAAGGAACAAGGCTTAGCCTATATTTTTTCCGTAGGTACAGCATTGAATGCCTTGGTTCGCAACGGAATTTATCCTGATGCTGCCTGTACCTATGACCCTAGTGAAAAAAATTTAGTAATTGGCAAAGAAGTTATAGATAAAGGGATTAATTCAATTCCACTAATCTTTGGCAGCACAGTATATTACAAGACTCTTGTCCAATACCCGGGCCCTAAAATGCATATGTTAATCAGCCAGGATACTCTAGCTGCATATTATCTCAAGCCACGAAACAACGTTCCTAATGAAACTATTTATGATGCTACTACTATTGCAGTAATCACCCTCCAGTTGCTAGCCCGGCTAGGTTTCAACCCTATCATCCTGGTAGGTCAAAACCTGGCTTATCGTGGCCATAAAGTATATGCGGCTGGCACTACTTTTCATCCCTGGGAGGCTAGCGAACAAATCCTGGATAAGGCACTTTGGCTTGAAGATGTACATGGAAATCCCGTACCCAGCAGCCATACCTTTAATCGCATGCGCCAGCAATTTGAAGCTTATCTAAGTCATTATAAATCCCTGCATGTAATCAATACCACGAAACAAGGTGCCCATATAAAAGGGACCATATTTCAAAGTCTAGATGATGTGATAAAAAATCAACTGCAAGAGCACATTGTAGAAGAGGATTGGCTCAAAGGCAATAACTTAAGTTATGATATGGACTATGTAATTAAACAAAACAAGATTATGCAGGATGCCTATGCAAAGGTATTCGATTTGATAACCGTATGTAAAGATAAGCTGGATATGATTAATGAACTGGCAAGTTGCCGTGATCCGGTAAGGATTAACCAGAGCTATGAGCAGTTTAATCAAAGTATGGAAGAATTAAGGAATAATCCTTTTTTCAGCACTTTTATTACTCCTATGAATCGGGTAGAATTGGAATTTTTAATGTTAGCGATTCCAACCATCTCAGCCGAAAGGGAACCCGTTCGTAAAGCAAAGATGATGGAAGAAAAGTTCCGTCCCTATTTGTTACATTGTGAACAGGATATCAACGATATTAGCCCCCATTTCCAGGCCATGAATGAGGCAATTAAAAACCAATATATCGGCGCCAAAGCTGCTAAAATTAAAGTCTTGTTGCTAGAAGGAGATGGTATCCTGACTGATGGTTCGGTTTATTATAATGCTTCCGGGCAAGCATTTAAGAAATTCAATTACCAGGATCGTACAGGCGTCCTTCGTTTATTGCAGAAAGGGATTACCATTCTGCTCATTAATCCGGAGGAAGATCCTATCATCAAATTTGCTGCTCAAGAATTTCAGCTTAATACTGATTATTCGAATTTTGACAAAGCTTCTGTTGCTAACATGCTTTGTCAGAAAGAAGGCCTCTGTTGTGAAGCAATTGCTTGTTTATGTAATAACCAGTCTGATTTGTTATCTATGCCCAGGTTGGGTCTCAGCTTGGCGCTGAAGGATTCCACTCTGGAACTAAAAAATCAGGTTGATTATGTACTTGATATCAACGGTGGTCAGGGAGTAATCCAGGCAATAGCAGACCTGTTAATAAACCAATAATTGAATGGGTGAATATTATACCTTTACCTAAGCATAGAAAAGGCAAGCTAATAAGCTTGCCTTTGGATATGCAGACCTTTTCCGGAAATTAATATTCTCCTTGGAATTGCAGCAACAAATTACCATCATCGGAGGTGCCGCTAAATTGGTAGTACATACGAGCATAGCGGACGTGATAATTAGGAGTAAAGAAATGCCAGGTTCTTCCGCTATAATTTACAAAAGCAGCATCATCTACGAAGTTTTCGTCCCCACTTACTGCTGCCATCTGCAGTTTTACATTCATTAGTTCCCCGCTGGCTCCACTGTATTTTACAGCCAGGGTCCAGGAATTATACCCTAGCACATCCCAAATTCCACCATTGAGTGCACCTGATGTGCCTCCACTGACCGGGGTTAATATAGGGCCTGAATCAACAGTATTTCTGGCAAATATATTGACATATAGCGGACTTCCGCTAGTGTTTTGTACGATAACCGTTCCGCTAACCTCGACAGGACCACTGATACCTACGACACCACTTACATCGACAGGACCACTGACGGCAACACTGCCGCTGACGCCGACGACACCGCTAATCTCGACAGGGCCACTGATACCGACGACACCACTTACATCGACTGGACCACTGATGGCAACACTGCCGCTGACACCGACGATACCGCTAACCTCGACAGGACCACTGATACCGACGACACCACTTACATCATTGGACCACTGATGGCAACGCGCGCTGACACCAAACGATGCCGTAACTATCGAATAGGACATAACGGCAACACTGCGCTGGCGCCGGTAAACGAGCACCTTCAATCTCTGTGGGGCCACTGATGACGACACCGCCCATCGGCTGGACCGCGGTAGCAACCTGCCGCCAGGCACCGACGATGCGCTAACCTCGACAGGACCACTAACGGCGACACTGCCGCTGACGCCGACGACACCGCTAATCCTCGTAATTTTACTGATGCCGACATTCGCCATCAGGCTGGACCGCCGGTGGCCAGCACTGCCGCGACACCGACGATACCCACTTCGCCTCATGGGATACCTAACGGCGACACTGCCCGCTGACGCCATTGATACCGCTAAACATCGTAGGACCACTAATAGCAGCGTACCGCTGACGCCGACAAAATGCCGCTAACCTCGACAGGACCACTTTAACGGCGACACTGCCTTTGACGCCGACGATGCCGCTAACCTCGTGGGACCACTAACGGCGACGCCGCTGACGCCGACGATACCGCTAACATATTGGGACCACTAACGGCGACACTGCCGCTGACGTAAAACGATACCTTAACCTCGATGGGATATAACGGCAGCACGCCGCTGACGCCGACGATGCCTTCAACATAATGGGATACTAACGGCGACACCGCTGACGCAAACGATACCGCTAACCTCGACGGGACACTGATACCGACGTACCACTTGCATCGACTGGACCGCACAATTGTAACCGCTGCCGCTGACGCCGACGACTGCCGCATCCTCGACTGGACACTGGTAAACACTGCCCTTGACACCGACAGTACCGCTAACCTCGACAGGACCGCTAACGGCGACTGCGCTGACGCGGTAATACCGCTATCTGACTGGATATAACGGCGACACTGCCGCTGACGCCGATACCCTTCGCCTCGGCGGGGACCATAACGGCGACTACCGCTGACGCCGACGATACCCGCTTCAACCTCGTGGGACCCACTAACGGCGACACTGCCGCTGACGCATGATACCGCTTCGCATCGACCGGACCCACTAACGGCGTGCTGATACCGACGACACCACTTACATCGACTGGACCACTGATGGCAACACTGCCGCTGACGCCGACGATACCGCTAACCTCGACAGGACCACTAACGGCGACACTGCCGCTGACGCCGACGATACCGCTAACCTCGACAGGACCACTAACGGCGACACTGCCGCTGACGCCGACGATACCGCTAACCTCGACAGGATATGCACTGGCGTACTGCCGCTGACGCCGACGACACATATAACCTCGACGGACCACTGATACCGACGACACCACTTACATCGGCAGGACCACTGGCGGCAACACTGTTCGACGATACCGCTAATAAAACCAGGATACCTGGCGGCAACACTGCCGCTGACACCGACGATACCGTAACCTCGACAGGACCACTGCTGGCGACGCTGCCGCTGACGCCGACAATCACTTCAATCTCTAATGGGCCTGAAACCGACGACACCACTTACATCGAGCAGGACCACTGGTATGGCAGCCTGCCGCTGGCTACGACACCGCTATCGTGGGACCATAACGGCGTACTGCCGCTGACGCCAAACGACACCACTTACATCGACTGGACCACTGATGGCAACACTGCCGCTGACACCGACGATACCGCTAACCTCGACAGGACCACTAACGGCGACACTGCCGCTGACGCCGACGATACCGCTAACCTCGACAGGACCACTGATACCGACGACACCACTTACATCGACAGGACCACTGACGGCAACACTGCCGCTGACGCCGACAACACCGCTAATCTCGACAGGGCCACTGATACCGACGACACCACTTACATCGACTGGACCACTGATGGCTGATTGAACTTCCAATCTTCCACTACTGTCTATCCGAATTGGTCTTGTGTTATTACCACTATCTACGCCGAATACTTTTGTACGTAAAGAATCAGCAAAATCCTGAAAAACTTTATAGTTCGGCAATTTATTCTCCCCTTTCTACTATTTATAAAGATTCCAGCATATGGATCGATTCTCGTTTTATAGTATGAGGGGCAAATGGTGTTTGTTACCTAATTTTGTTATATATTGAAGAGTATTCCGAAGAACTACATTAGCAAAGACTATTTACTTGCCAAGACTTTCTTAGGGGGTCAATAGTGATACACAATAAGTTCTTTTTCAACTGAAGATCGCTAATTTAGACCTCCATTCTATGGTTTTGTGTTCGTTAACCTAAATTTGGGCATAATATCCCTACTTTTGGCCTTTTCGGCTTCCTTAACGCTTGAGTCATCCAGAAAACGCCTTATGTTTCGGGCTATAATTTTGTAAGCAGTGAACAAGTAAGTTTTTAGCATGCCGTGTAGGTTATTCGGATATTCTCCTCTTTTTAGGCGGAAGTTGGTTGCTCAGTTAACGATAACTGGTGTTTTCGTCTGACATAATATCGTGTATTTGATCTCTGGATAGCCTGGATGGTTTCGCTAACCCGTATTATCGGTCTTTTCTTCTGGAGGTCTTTACTATGGACATATGTCAAAATTCGGAAGCGCATCGCCAGCAATCCTCGTGTTTGATGGCAACTGCTAGTCTTGGAACCGATTGAAATCGCTAAATAGACTCTTGCCTGGGGCAACTGATTATTTTCATCATCTCATCCAGAGCTTAAAACTGGTTGTGGAAGTTTATCTGATGGAATACCCGCTCCGGTCATATCTGTATGGTGTAGGTTAACGCCTCTAGCTCATCTGCCATTTCTATGACATATTGGCCGTAGTAACCTCATCTAAAGTAGATGTCAATACATCGTATACTTTGTTTAATGATGGGTATACGCTCCTTAGCCATCCTCTACATCGCTTCGATGTTATTGGTTGTACTGAAAAGTCGGTAATCACCTGAATCAGGTTTCTTTGCTACTGAACTTCAGCTCGTTTAAAACGTATCCGCTATGGTTCTTATACCCGCTTTGTTGCGGAAGGTAGCGTCACTATCATGCAGCTGATTTACGGGAGACCGCTTTCGTTCACTACTGGGCTTGGCGAAACCATAAACTTCATACCAGATTCCATCGAAAGCGACCTGTTCCGCCTAGAAACCTTAGCGAACCATTTCTCGTTTTGGAAGCAAAGGTTATAATCCTTATTTTACTGATTATCTACCTCTTGCGCGAGGTTAAGGACTCTGGAACCATGCTTTCCAGTTCCTGATTTCTAATTCTGTATAGTAAATCAGTTTCCTGAAACTATCTTAACCTTGTTTGGGAATTATCCGGAAAAGAAGGCAATGCCTCATACCGCTTGAACCAATACATCCAAAGGCTAACAGGAATCTACCAACTTTCTTGATGTTAGAATCAGAGTGAATCCATACCTGGTCAATCGGTTTTTATCCCGGCTTGTTCGATAAAATTCTTGGATAGGATTTCAAACTGTTGGAAAATCACTTCATCTTGCTCGGGATGCTCTAATGTGCCCATATGACTCTTTCTCTGAATTCATTAAGGTACGTTCAGCCAATTAAACCTCGCAGGTTCTTATACCCTGGGCATAATTGACCTGGAAGTTAAGTAGAACTGCTCGATTAATTCTTGATCAATTATAATAAACATGTTTTTTGATAATCTCTAATGACATCAGTATATTAACTGGAACATTGGGTCTGCCGGTATCAAGACAATACATGGAACAAACAAGATCTTCGTTGGTTACAAAAACATGTTTAAACTGAATTGGGTTTTGTTTTAATGGTTATGCTTGGTCTCTCATATGGACTGGTAATGGCCTAAAAAGTTCATCTTGATAGTGACTATCGTTTTTACCGGAACATACCATAAAATACCCTAAAGTTAGTTTATCTTTTATTTTGCTTTAAATATCATATTAGCGCCGATATTCTGATGGTTATCCTGCTGTTTTACAATATTTTTGGGGTTTTTGCAGTGGAATCATTATTTAGACTTATAATTTGGCCTTGGCATTTTGCACCAGGAGCTTCATGGTGCTGTACATGATGTCTGCCGGGTAGTAGGTAAGACCGCCCTTAAAGTAACGATCGAATACCTTTTGGTTTACCTGCTCTTCGTCTTCACCAGCCGTCAAGGCCTGTTGGATCCATGCACAGCCCTCTTCGGCAGCTGCGATACTGGCCTGCAGATATGGGGCTACCGCTGCATCAGTGATGATATCACCGTGAGCCATGCCCAAGACTTTGACCGGCAGGGTTTGAAAGCGCTTCAATGTGGCTATATAGCTGTCATAATTGTGGAAAAACACCGGGGATATTTCCCCTGGGGCGCTCTGATAACCGGCTGCATCCGAGACCAGTAGGACGCCATCACTTTCCAGATACACTGCCAGCGAACAGGCGCTATGTCCCGGGGCCTCGAGGATGTCCAGCTTGAGCTTGTCCCCTAACTGCAAATGGTCGCCTTCCCCTACCACCACATCGACGGGAATGGTGGCGCATTCCGGCAGCTCGGGAAGGGTGTTGATGAAGCCCGCTTTAAGATAGGATTCACTCACAAAATTATCGCTGCTAAAAGCACTGGCCATAGCCTTCTCTTTGGACAAAATCTTTTGGGCGCTGCCACTGCCCACCACCAAAGCAGATGGGAACAGGCTTTTCAGTATGGGAAGGCCACAGACATGATCGAAGTGGGAGTGCAAAATGACTATGTATTTAACATCCGGTTTCGATTCCAGGGATTGCCACTGAGCCGCAAAAATCTGCGCCGCAGCGCTGGTGCCGCATTCGATCAAAGCAGCTTCTTCATCACCCACCAGGTAATAATTAAAATACTTATTGCCAAACAGCCTGACATTTTCGGTTAACTGCTGCATTCTATCTACCTCCTTATCTTTCCGTGTGGCGGTGTATCATTAATCATTCACAAAGGAGTTCCCAAAGGTATTATAATGCACTTTATGGTAAGGGAGGTTCTGGTCATCGTTGGGAGGCTTTTGCTCCGCCGCATAACCGATGGCCATGATAGCCAGGACCTGGAATTGATCAGGCAGATTCAGAAGTTCTTTTACATAATTGGAAGAGGTTTTGTGGTCAGCATGCCACCTCTCCCGCACTTGGATCCAACACGACCCGAGTCCCATGGAAGCTGCCTGCAGGTGTAAAAGCAGGGTGCAGATGGCTGAGTCTTCCACCCAAACATCGCATTTGCCAGGATCGGCCGCAATGACAATGCCCAGCGGGGCTTCTGCTAGAAAACCAGCGCCATGCTCTTTGCACAACGCCAGTTTTCGCAACAGTTCCTGGTCCTCCACCAGGATAAACTCCCAGGGGCGCCGGGTTCGTGAAGACGGGGCCAGCAATGCAGCCTTGATTAATTGCTCGATGTGCTCCGCATCCACCTTTTTATCCTGGAATTTGCGTATACTGCGTCTTTTGATCAATAATTCCAGCATGATAGTAATCTCCTCCTCCTCCTGCTCGCAATCTTCCATGTTTTTAATAGCTTACCGGCCACAGGGTTTCGGCATGCTGCATTTCTGCCAGTATACGTTCGCAAATGGTAGAATTACCCGCCACCAGCGATACGCCGCGGTGGTAGGGCAGGTATACCACCCGGCCTCCGGCTTCTTCTACCAGCAGGGCACCGGCCGCCACATCCCATTTACTCAGATTCAATTCCCAGTAGCCGTCCAAGGTGCCCAGAGCCACATTGCAGAGGTCGTAAGCGGCCGATCCCATGCGTAATATACCTCGCACCCGTGGAGTCAGGCGGGCAAAATAATTGAGATTATTGTCCGCATGAGTGGCACGGTCATAAGGGAATCCGGTTGCCAGCACGCATTGCCCCAAATCCGTTTTTAGGCCCACGCTTATGGAGCTGCCATTTAGCATAGCCCCCTGACCGCGGATGGCGGTGAACATCTGCTCCAGCAGCGGAGCATACACCACCCCCATTATAGTCTCGCCCTGGAATTGCAGGGCTATTGATATAGAGAAGATCGGCAGCCCTTGTGAGTAATTGGTGGTCCCGTCCAAGGGATCGATAACCCACAGGTACTCCGAAGCGCCGATCTGCCGAGGCTGCTCCTCAGACAATATGGCATGCTGGGGGTAGGCGTGGCGAATCGCGGTGATCAGATACTGCTCGGAATAATGGTCAACCTCGGTGACCAGATCAATGCCGGATGATTTGGTGCCCACTCCTAAATTTTTGTGGCTTAGGTTGGCCTTTTGGATCTCTCCCACTGTCCTGACCAGACCACAGGTCAGCTCCAAGGCCTGCTCTACATTAACTAGCTTGTTCAGCTTGCTGATTGATGTCACCTGCCGATTACTCCCCTTCCTGAATAGCTGTGACCTGTTGGCTGCTTATCAATGCTCACTTATTATTATATGCGTTGTCCAGGGCTGGTCAGAACCAACCGGGGAGCGGAGACGATCACGATGACCCCTCTATGGCCCGGCCTTGTCCGTCATGACGGCGCAGTACGGGCTGCAGCCAGATGCGGCCAATTCAGCGAACCGCCTCCTAAATATATTATATGATTCTTTTCCGTGGCGATAGATTGACCTGTTCGCCTGCGGCTCAATGGTGCTATTATACTCATGTACTTATCGGGCCGGCTTACATCAGCCCGGGATTTGGATCGCTATCACTGCTTGCCGCCAGCAGCATGTTCAAGGCATACTGGTCAGCCTCCCAACCAGCCCGCAGTTTGGCATAATCCCCGATGTGCAGGTAATAATCCAGGACATGCTTCATGTATGACACCATCATCTGCAGGCCTTTATCAGACAGGTTCAAAATCAGGTACTGCAAAAAGAACATCACCGCCGCCGGAGCATAATAGCTTTCTTCGCCCAGCGGCATACTGATGTCGATTTCCCGGTCCAGATCATTAGTGCCGTAAAACTGAGAGCGGTAGATGCGCTGCGGCGGTTCATTGGAATCTTCCAACTTCTGTTCTTTCTGCAGTACCTGGATGCGGGCTACTGAACCGTCTGGCAGCGGGTAGCTGGCCATGGCCATAAAATGGTCGTAGACATTGAGCAACAACGCACTGGCGGTGTTGCTGTTTCCCAGTGTAAAAAGAATTTTGGCCAGGTACAGAGCAAAGAAGCGGATCACATCCAGTTCGCGAATATCGAACAGATAGGCTATGATACCTACCCAGGCTCGGTCGCGGTCAAAAAAGTTGATCTCCAACCGACACATGGTGCCGCCAGATATCTGCTTAAAGGTTCCCCCCATTATACTCCCACCTTATCAGTCTTTCTATCTACTCTCTATTGTCAATTATAACAGAAAACCCCCGGTCCCCTCTGCCAGTCTCGGACTTCGCTTTTGGCAGTCTCCGTAGGTTGATATTTTTTAGCCCTAGATTGTTTTACCAGCCGGGATATTTGGCCTGCCACTCTTCATCCTCGCGGTAGGCGGTCAACAAATCCCGCCCCATCTCGGCAATGACCTGGCACAATTCCAGTTTGGCCAGCCAATCCTGAGGCAACGCGCTTCGACCCAGGTAAGCCCCCAAAATATTGCCGCAGATTGCTCCGGTACTGTCACTGTCCCCGCTGTGGTTAACGGCCAGTATGATTCCCTGCCTGAAGTCACGGGGAGATTTCAGGGCACAGTATATGGCTATGGCCAAGGCCTCATCACCTACCCAGCCTTCACCCAGCTTTTTATAACAAGTCTGCACGGGGAGGTCACTGTGAGCCAGGCCAACCGCCTCTTCGATCCTTTGCACCAGGCCACCGCTGCCATCCTGTTGCCGCAGCACCTGCAGGGAGCTTTGAACTGCTTCCTCTAAATCCTGGCCGGCCAGGATTTCTTGGATTAAAACGGCCAAGACCCCGGCTGGCAGAATACCGTCGATATGCCCATGGGTTATAGCTCCGATCTCACAGGATAATTGGAAAGGCGCAACGCCCAGATCTATCATCCCCACCGGAGCTGAGCGCATCACCGCGCCGCAGCCTTTGCTGTTGTTAAGCGGGTTCTGCGGGGTTCCGATTTCCGGGTTCATCATGGCCGCAGTACAGGTCAATCCGGGGGATCGCTGTTTAAATAATTCAAATTGTTGTATCAGCAAGCCATCGTCGTTATGAAAACCGTACATATTAGCGAAATGAGGGTTATCCTCGCCTTGAGTATGCAGCCAGCGCAAATAAGCGTGATGCACAATGCCGACGATGCTGCTTTGGGGCGCAGTTGCCTGCGCCACTCTGGCCCGTAATAACCCCTCTGCAGTAAACAGTGTCATCTGGGTGTCGTCAGTGATTTCAAATAATCCCTGCTCACCCGGCTGCGGTTCTTGAATGCCTTCAGCGCCGTAGCGGTATAATATCTGCTGATAATTGATAAACTCCACCGCCGCCTAGAGCATCCCCAGAGCCCTCCCAAAAGGCAGCCTTCATAATGGTCTTGATCTTTGCGCACTAAAACCCTCCCATCAGCCTTCATTCCTTGTGATTATCTGTATTCTAAACTGTCCCCATTTTATCAAAATTTGCCAGCAAATGCGAATCAGAGCCCTGATGGGGAAATCATTTTTACATTGTACTGCAGAGTGGTACTGGCATATCCGATATAATTTAGTAGAGATAAGAAATCCGCAAAGGATTCATCAGGAGTGACTTGTATGAACGAGCAAGAGTTTTACCGCACGGTGGTGCAGAACGCACTTTCCGGGTATGTTTATTGCCGCTCGCTGACAGACCATGCGGGCAGCATCAGCGATTTGGAGATAATTGAAGCCAATCCGGCTTTTATGGAGATTTTCAACCTTAATCAAGACAATATTAAAGGGCAGCCGCTTTCCAAGCTTTGTAGCGGAATGGAGCGTGAACTCAGCTTTCTCCTGGGTGCTCTAGGGCGGGTCGCCCAAGGCAGGCCATTACGCTTGAGAACTTATTTCAGATCCCACCGCCGTATCTACCAGGCAAACATTCATTCGCCGCAGCCTCAGCATTATGTGATACATTTAATCGACTCCTCTCAGCTCTTAAAGAACCGCAAAGCGGAGCGCTATTTAAAACGCCAGCTTTCAAATGAAGAACTGCTCTTTAATGCTGCCATGTTAGCCATGCAAGAGGCCAACCCCGAACAATTCTTTTCCCGCTGTCTGGCTATTATCGGCGAAAAGCTGCGGCTCAGCCGGGTATATATCTTTGAATACCATGCCGAACAGGGAACGATAAACAACACCTATGAATGGTTGGCACAAGGCGTCCCTTCTCTGAAACACCGTCTGCAGGGAATTAAAACAGCCGATATCCCTTGGTGGCACCAGACTATGCTAAACCGCAGCAGTATCAATTGTCGCGATATCAAAGAGCTTCCCGAGGATTCAGTCCGGGTCCTTTGGCCTATGCAAAGTGTTAAGTCTATTCTAGCCATGCCTCTTTTTATCGATTCGACCTACTTTGGTTTTGTAGGATTTGACCAATGTGACAGCTGTTGTGAATGGAATCTGGAAGATAGTCGCT
>CAJYDM010000007.1 GCA_913757435.1 Syntrophomonas sp. DTU019 | reverse complement strand
ACTCTATGGTGGATTCCCAATTAGTTCAGTTATCCTTCGGGACACAGGAGGGACAGTCCCCGTGTATCCCCCAGTTTGCAGGTATCCTCTTTTCTGGGTCCGTCTTCATCCCTCTACCTTGGTAATCTGATGTATTGAGTTCTGGCGTTCGGGACACAGTTTTCACCTTCGCACCTTCGTATGTCATGTGTATATCTCTCTAACCGCGTTTACATGAGTCATCTTTCGGGATCGACAAAGGATACTCCCTTTTGTCCCCTAAGAACATATCTGCTGGTGGCTGCACAACGCTATAATCGTAAGTACTTGTTCAGGAGCACAGGAGGGACAGTCCCCGTGTATCCCAGCATATTAACCCATATAGTCAATATTATCTACCCATCACGTGGACATTACACGGACTTCATCCTTGCCGGTTGTTGAATGACACAGGGGGACGCTTTCATCGTGTCATTTTTTAAATCATTCCTGAATCAGTGGCGGGACACAGAGTATAGTCCCATTCTTTGGGTATCCCTGGAGGACACACAGGGGACAGTCCCCGTGTATCCCAGCATATTAACCCATATAGTCAATATTATCTACCCATCACGTGGCACTGCATTTCTGCTCCCCCGAAATGCCTTTCCCGACATATTGGCCTTGATCCACTTTCGAAGCATTACTCTTTCTCCCAGCTGTCAAACTCGAGATATGTATATCTGAGTAATTTCCTGTACAATATATGGCAGACCCATCTTATCCATATATAGAAAAACAGTGGGGTTCCTGTTTTACCTTACTATATCCTGTCTCATTGAAGTAGATAGTGACGGCGGAGTACTTATGCTGATTTGGAGAGATAGAAGCTTACGGGTAACAATATGGAAGATCGCCTGGCCTGCCATGGGAGAAATGATCCTCTACATGATGGTGGGGGTTGTGGACGTGGCGGTGGTGGGACGCCTGGGCGCGGTGCCGCTGGCGGCTGCCAGTCTCGGTGCGGAGATCTTCTTCTCGCTGGTTTTGTTCTTAAATGCGCTAGGCATCGGGGCTTCAGTGCTGGTAGCCCAGGCTAAAGGGGGCGGCCGCATGGAAGAGGCTCAGACAGTGGCCGGGCAGAGCCTGTTGATGGCCATTTTTATCGGGATCACGGTGGGCATTCTTACCCAGGTTTTTCTCCCGCAGATTTTAGCCTTGTTCAAAGTCGAGGCCGCAGTCAGCCAGCAGGCTCTCACTTATCTACGCATCACCCTGGCTATGGTGCCGCCAGCCCTTATCTACTATATGATCTGTTCCATATTCCGCGGGCTGGGGCGCACCGACATCCCTATGAAAATCGGCATTTTCACCAATTCTTTCAATGTGCTGGGAGACCTGGTCTTAGTCTTCGGTTGGTGGGGATTCCCGGCTATGGGTGTGGCCGGAGCAGCGGTGGCCACCAGCATCGCGCATTTCCTCGGTTTCCTGATGTCGGCGGCCGCTCTTATGACCCATTACACTGAATTGACGGTAGGTTGGCGAGATATCTTTGCAGTGCGCATGAAAACCATACGCCGCATCCTGAGTCTGGGTATTCCCGGTCTGGGGGAACAGTTTTTCAATACTGCCGCCCAGCTCTCTTCTACCTATCTGTTAGTATTTCTGGGCACGGTGGCCTATGCCTCACACCAGGTGGCTCTGGTGGTGGAGTCAATCTCTTATATGCCCGGTTTTGGGATGGCCATTGCCGCTACTACCCTGGTGGGGCAGGCCGTGGGGGCTGTGGACCGTGACCAGGCGTCGCTGAGCAGCCGGGGCTGTCTGGAGATGGTGGGGATTCTGATGGGCTCGATAGGGGTGCTGTTCTTCCTTTTCCCCTATTTTATCGCTTCCCTGTTCACCAATGATCCGGAAATCATCAAAATTGCCGGGCTGCTGATACGTATCGCCGCCCTGGAGCAGCTGTCCATCGCCGCCTCCATGGTGATGAGCGGCATCCTCAAAGGCTCGGGCGACACCAAAACCCCCATGTACATCTCGGCCTTTTTCACCTGGGTGGTGCGCATTCCCCTGATGTACCTGTTCATACTGGTACTGCACTGGCCTGTAGCCACTATTTGGGGGTTGTTTGTGGTGGAATGGGGCCTGCGCGCTATAGTCTACACTATTATTTACCGCCGCAAGCAATGGCTAGATAAAGCCATCCTGGCCCAGCCCGCCAAAGCACAATGACACACGGGGACGCTTTATCTGTGTCATTTTTTAAGCCACCTATGAATCACTACATTGGATGCCGTAAGTTCCGCGGGTACACGGGATGGTTCTCTTGCTTCCCACTGCTTAAAGATAGTTGTGACACACGTGACACACGGGGACGCGAGCGACCGAGCAAGGTCGTGACATATAGTGGGTGAGAAGCCCACCGAGAAAGGACTAGCCAACCACTCGTAGCCAGCCTTGGAGCGCAACTGGCAACAGAAGCGTTTAAGCGTAGGCAGGCGAGGTAATGGGCCGAAAGCCAGAGGCTGAAGGGAATGAGCCCCGAAATGTGTGTGGATGAGGAGGCCGATGCCGTACGTCCAGCAGAAGGCAACACCTCAGCGGTCGATAGGGCGAGAACGCTGAGGCTCCTCCGGGGTCAGAGACCTTGGCACGTTACACATTGTTAAGTCACGGTAACTCGGGAGACCCTGACAGTTCTTCCGCAGGGGAGTATGGCCGACAAGCAATACAAAGCAAGGGAGCCAAAAGTCTGTCAGGGAGTCGGATTGCTGCATAGTACTGATGAACAGGGTAATGCCTGGGGAGGAAAGGCGGCAACGTATTATAGCCCTTAGTCAAGGAAACATTGTCCTACTGGAGAGGAGAAGACAGTGGAAACGCAACTGGCAAGGATAGCCGAACGAGCAAGAGAAAATCCCAAGTACAAATTCATGACCCTAATCCATCTCATCAACGAGGATACGCTAAGTGCTGCACATAACCAGATGGCAGCACGAAAAGCACCAGGAGTGGATGGGGTAACCAGAAAAGACTACGGCGAAAACCTGGAAGAAAACATCAAAAACCTGGTGTCAAGAATGAAGAAACAAGCCTACAAACCGCAAGAGGTCAGGCGGGTTCGCATCCCCAAGCCAGGAACAGACAAAACGCGTCCGCTCGGAATACCCGCCTATGAAGACAAACTTGTACAGGCAGTAGCAGCACAGATACTAAACGCCATCTATGAACAGGACTTCATGGGTTTCTCCTATGGATTTCGACCCAAGCGGAGTGCGCACGATGCATTAAAGCACCTTAACAAGCTCATAGAGGATCATCGAGTAAACTACATCGTGGACGCTGACATCAAGGGATTCTTTGACCATGTGGATCACAAATGGGTAATGGAATTTCTAAAGGAACGCATAGCAGACACGAACATGCTACGACTCATCTACCGATTCCTCAGAGCAGGGGTGATAGAAGCCGGGGTAAGATATGATACCCCCGAGGGAACTCCCCAGGGCGGGGTAATATCACCAATACTGGCAAATGTGTACTTACACTATGTATTGGATCTATGGTTTCAGAAAGTAGTGCGAAAGCATTGCCGTGGTTCGGCCCATATGGTAAGGTACGCAGACGACTTTGTATGCTGTTTTGAATTTGAGGAAGACGCCCGAAGATTCTACGTCGCACTAGAGAAGAGACTGGCGAAATTCAACCTCGAGCTGGCCGCTGACAAAAGCCAGATCATAGCATTCGGAAAGAAGGCGGAGGCAGAGGCTAAAGCAAACGGGCTGCCCAAACCCGGGACTTTCGACTTTCTAGGTTTCACACACTATTGCGGAAAGAGCAGGCATGGTAAATTTCGTGTAAAGCGGAAAACCTGTCGCAAGAAATTCAAAATTAGTGTAGCCAAGGCAAAGGAATGGATAAAGTCACATCGACACATTCCGGTGCCGGATATTATGGAGGTGCTGAAGAGGAAGCTGCAGGGCTACTATCAGTACTATGCAGTGACGGATAACAGCGACGCGCTCTATCGGTACAAGGAACAGATAGAGAGACTCCTATTCAAGTGGCTAAACCGACGAAGTCAGAGGAAGAGTTTTGGATGGGACAAATTCCAGAAAATGCTAAGAAAGTACCCACTACCAAGGCCAAAGATAGCTGTAAACATATTTGACATGAGGTGGGAAATCTCTAGCTGAGAAGGCAAATGATAATACGAAGAGCCGTATGCGTTAATAGCGCACGTACGGTTCTGTGAGGGGTAAGGGTACAATCGTATGGAAATTAAGTACGGTTGAGCTAGTGAGACACTGCTAACCGAAAGGGGCAGAAACCGAGTAGGCTCAACCTAACCTTAATCATCTGGCGAGAGGCCCTGCCTACTCGACTTTATCTGTGTCATTTTTTAAGCCACCTATGAATCACTACATTGGATGCCGTGAGTTCCGCGGGTACACGGGATGGTTCGCGGGAATATTCTCAACCGCTGCTGCCGCCAGTAAGCTCCGCAGGTCCACGGGATGGTTCTCTTGCTTCCTGCTGCTTAGAGATAGCTGTGCAGGCCGGGGAGGAGGATGCTCACCCCAAACAGGGTGAACATAACTATGACGAAACCGATAATCACCATCCAGGCCGATTTGCGCCCTTTCCATCCGTAGCTTCGGCGGGCGTGCAAATAGGCCGCATATATCAGCCAGGTCACCAGTGACCAGGTCTCTTTCGGATCCCAGGACCACCAGTTGCCCCATACTTCTTCGGCCCACACTGCGCCGGTGATGATGACAATGGTCAGAAAGATGAATCCCAGGACCACCATTCTATAGATACGGTTCTCGATTTCGTCGAGGCCCGGGGCTGTTTGCTGAGAACGGCTCAGGGCCACGACACCAAGGCAAGCCGCCAGGGCAAAACAGCCGTAGGCGATCACCGCAGTGGCCACATGGGCGTGCAGCCAGGTGCTCTGCAGAGCTGGCATCAGCGGGCCCAGTTCGGAGGGGAGGGTGGTGCTGATAGCTATGATGATCAGCAACAAGACGGCAACGCTCAGGTCCAGGCGGCTGGAATCCAACCCCTGGCGGACCCACAGGGCAAAGACCAGAATTCCGCAGGAGAACAGCAGGGCGAATTCGTACAGGTTGGCAAAAGGCACTCGACCCGCCGCCGCTGTGCGCACCACTATCACCGCCACTATCGCCGCCAGGGTCAGCCATAAGATGAGCTGGCTGATCTTGCTCAAATCTCTCTCGGTCCACAACCTGAACAGGTTGACGGCTGTCAATAACAACAACAATATGAAGACCAGATCGGTAAACAGGTTTTCCATTTCACGCCGCCTTTCTCACCATATTTTCCGCCAGGTAGCGGACCAGCATACCTGCCAGCAGCAAAAAGAAACCGGTGAATACCAGGTACACTCCCCGGTCCTCTTTGACATTCAAACCCGAATAATACGAGAAGCCATCCAGGCTGAATTTGTATTCTCCCAGCTGGGCACTCTCCCCTGCCCGAAGCAGATTCATCCCTATTACCCGGTCATGCTCGACCAGAGCAATTAATACATGGGGGTTGCGCGGCAGCGGGCTCAATGAATTGATACCGGGCCGGGTCTCATCCAGGTCAGGCACGAAAATGGCCTGCAGCTTCAAATGCCGGGACTGGTCCAGCCAATACTCGCTGCGATCTGGCAGCGCAATGGACTTGCTTTGGCCATCGGCCGCCTGCGTGGTGATCTGCATCATCCAACCCCAGCTGCTCTGGTAGATTTTCAGGTATCCGGCCTTGAGGGGATGGTTGACGGCGATTTCTTGATGGTAGTCCTGACCCTGATAACCTTGCAGAGAAAGCAGGCTGCTGTACTGGCGCGGTTGATAATCGGGGTAGTAGTCGATTTGGAAGCGATCCAAGGTGAGTTGGCCGGGAGCAAAGCCAAATTCGGCCAAAGAAACGGACTGCCCTTCAGCCAACTCGATATTGGCGCTGTGACCATACCCGAGCGACCAGGCAGCCCCGCCCAACACCAGGATTATGGCCAGATGCATGATCAAAGAGGAGAAAATCAGGACAGACCGGGTGCGGCGCAGCCGTTTTACGGCGCACAGCAGAATACTGAGGCACAGCAATAGCAGCATGGCCAGAAACCACCAGGCCTGGTAGAGCCGGTGCAAAGACAGCACGGTGATGATCCGCCCCGTCAAGCCGCCATAATGTTGCATATAAAAATCAGGTGCCTGGCCTTGTGGGATTAATGTCCCCAATGCGCTAATGGCACCGATTATCACCAGTATATAAATGGCGCTCGACATGGAGGCAAGGGTGGTTGTAATCTGCTGTAACGGTTTTTTGGCCATCAATAATTCTTCCTGTATGACAGTGTGACAGTGCAGTGTGACAGGGGACGGTTCTCTGACACAACTAGTGGACATGGGACGGTTCTCTGACACAACACTGGTGTGACAGGGGACGGTTCTCCGACAGATGTGACAGGGGACGGTTCTCTGACACAACACTGGTGTGACAAGGGACGGTTCTCCGACACAACACTAGTGATACTGTGACAGGAGCCGATTCTCCTGCGCCTAATAGTCTGATAAAGAATTAAATCCCCAGCCCATTGCGCTTGGGACAGCAGTACAGCATAAGACCGAGTCTCCTGCGCGACTTGGGTGGGAATGCGACAGAAGAGGACGAATCTCCTCTGTCGCATTGTTCTAATTTAGCTTAGCTTGCCCCAACTGGCATGCAAGGAATCCATCAACATGGGACAAACGGCCAGGAGAACCATCCCTTTTGTCAGGCTCCCCGGGCTTCGCGCGCCAGTTTCACAGATTTATGGGCATAGTCGATGGCAGTGCCCAGGTTGTTCAGGGTCTCAGTCGGATTGTGGAATCCGTACCCATTGGTGACCACCACAAAGTCCAGATACCATTGGGCCTGGCGGTGCATTTCCATGGCCTCCTCAAGCTTGGCCTGATCGACCTGAGGCGCTGCACGGCTCAACTTCAGCTCATTGATGGCTTCAACTACCGCGTTGCCGGCCAGGTCCTGAGTCTGCTTGACCTGTCCTTGTATGGTCTTGACCCGATCCACCAGCCATTCGGTGCCATTGCGGTGGCAAGTGGTGCAACTGTTCTCGATGTTGTTCAACGGACTCTGCCAGACATGGGAGCTGAGCTTTTTGTTGCCCACCTTGGTGTAGGGCATGTGGCAGTCGGCACAGGCCAGCCCGGCGGACTGGTGGGTGCTGTTCATAAAGGTCTCGTATTCGGCGTGGCGGGGCTTGACCAGGCCGGTCCCGGCATCCGGATGCACCCATTCGGAGAAGTTCTCCTCATCGTAATAGTCCAGGATCTGATCGGCTTTGACACCTTTATCCCAGGGGAAGGCGATTTTCTTGCTGCCAGGCTCGAAATAGTAGGTGACGTGGCATTGCGCACAGACCAGGCTGCGCAGCTCCTGATTGGTGAGTTTACTGACGTCTTTGCCCTGATGCTGCAAAGCCTCGATCAATGCGGGCCGGGTGAGGCGCAGTTCCATAGTGGCCGGATCGTGGCAGTCCAGGCAGCCGATGGGCTCAGTGATCTGGTCTTTGATCTCGTCAAAGGACATAAGATAGTACTGGTCCCCGTATTTAGCCATCATCTCCGGCACCTGGGTCGATTTGCAGGTGAAACAGGAGGCCCCGGCTTTTTTGCGGGCGGGATCGATAGCATTGATATCTTCTATGGTAAACACATGTCCGCGCGGTTCATTGTATTCCGCAGAGAAACCAAAACCGGCGTAAATGTTCTTAAGGTAGGGTTTGGTATCGAAATGCGAGGGTTTTTCTTTATTGGCTAAATTATCTTGATAGCTGTCCCAGTGCACCGGGTAATAGGCTGCCCAAGCGGCGGAACGGGTTTCATTGGCGGCTATGGTTCCCTGCGGTCCCAAGGTGGTCACAGCATTATTGCGGGTGAAAAAGAACACCGCAGCGGCCAGAGCCACCACCACAATCGGAACGGTAACCAGCAATAGTTTCTTGATCTGATCAGAATTCAAAATATCGCCCTCCTCCCTTGTCCCTCTATTTAACATGAACGATTTCATGATGGCAGTCAAAGCAGTGACGACCGCCATTTTCGCGGGTATCCCCGATGTCCGCCATAATGTCCCCGTGGCAGCGCAGGCAGTTCTGCTGCAGTACGGTTTTGCTTAGATTGGTAGCACGAATCTCTAAGGGGGTGGTATTGGTGACCACCCGATACACGTCTCGGGTGCCGGTATACGCTGCGTATGCGCTACCTGTGACCAGCCCGTGGGGGTCGTGACAGTCACCGCAGTTGGCGGCGTAGCTGTGCGGCGAATGAAGATAGGTGGAGACCTGCTCCTCCATCGCGTGACAATTGCCGCAAAACCCGGCTTCCGCTAATCCCAAGGCAGGCACTTTGACCATCAGCATCATGGCGAATCCGGCCACCGCCAGGACTCCCAGCCATTTCAGCATACTTTTCATGAAGGCCGCACCATCTCCTCTCCCTGATGTAGTACTGAGGTTAATCTGAGCATACCATAAAACCCACCATTTGACATTAAGATCACGGAAAGCGCGGGAATGAGCAGCGACAAGGGTGACGGTCTTGTTTGGCCTCCTACCGATCGCCCTTATTAGCTTCTACTGCACGGAAGCAGCCACTGCTATAGGTACAGAATTAAATAGGCCGCAGGATGGATCTGCCGGTTCTAGTGTTTCTGGACCAGGATGTCAGACTAGGTTAAAACCATGAGATCCAAAAATACCAATAAAACGAGTAGAAAGCCAGCATACGCTGGCTTTTCACAAAATATACGACCAATCGATTAGACCATGCACCACCATCCTAACGGCTCCTGAAGGTTTCGCAGCAGGTGCCCTCGGAGTTTTCGACTCTGTTTCCCTGAACACTCGATCTGACTTCGATTTCATCGGCATGACAGGCATAATTATGGTTGTAATAGCATTCTTCACACATGCATTTGGAAACTTTAGGCATTCTCAATCACCTCCTTTTTGATTAGAGTAACCAAATATCAGAAGGTGTATGTGGATAAGGACCAGCCTAAGCTCCGCAAATCAATACAATGTTGCAATGAAAGCCCGGCATAACGCTACTATTAGCGACAAATGATAAACGCCAATCAATATTATGATGCAATGAAAGCCGTTCATCACGCTAATATGAGCGACAAATGATGAACGCCAATCAACATCATGATGCAATGAAAGCCGGGTCATCACGCTACTAAGAGCGACAAATGATAGACGCCAATCAACATCATGATGCAATGAAAGCCGGGTCATCACGCTACTATGAGCGACAAATGATAAACGCCAACCAACATTATGATGCAATGAAAGCCCGGCAATGCCAGGCTTTGAATTTTGCAGGGAAATAATCTGTTTATTTTTTGAATTCCTATTAAACCGTCCACGACGGCGGCGGTTCAAACACTTCAGCCTCCGCCGTTAAAACCGACGCTCACCTTGTCGTTGTCAACGATAACCGGGACTTTAGTTCCCTGGGTGAGTTTCTTGATCTCCTCTACTCTTTCTTTATGAACCGACAGATTGACTTCCTCAAATGCTATGCCCTGTCCTGTGTAGTGCCGTTTAGCTGCCTCGCAGTAAGGGCAGCCGGTTTTTGTGTAAATAATCATGCTGATCACCTCCCAAACATGGCCAAACGCGGGAACGGTTAGGGCGTTTCAACCAGATAGCACAAAGACAAAGTACGCGACAAGGGACGGTATCGTATCTCTGGTTAAACAGCCCAAAACGCTATGGTTTTGGCCGTTCTGATCAAACAGGGCTGACCTGATAACTTTACTCTTGCCTTATGTCTTATGATTCACCAATGACCTGCTAATTACACCGCAACAACGTCACCTCGGGTCACAAGCCCAGTCACATTGCATTACCAAATCTTGAGGCGGCGGGCTTCGCTGGTAAGGCAGTCGCGGAAATGGGGATGGGCAATGCTGATCAAAGCCCTGGCCCGTTCCGGCAGCGAGCGCCCCCGCAAACAGACCGAACCGAATTCGGTGACCACATAATCGACATCCACCCGGGAGGTGGTGACTGCGGTCCCGGCCTCAAACTGGGCTACGATGCGGGAAATGCTGTCCTCATGGGCTGATGAATAGAATGCGATGATGGATTTGCCGCCCGGCGACTCCTGAGCTCCTTTGACAAATTCTTTGTGTCCGCCGGTGCCGCTAAATAGGCGCTGTCCGGCCATTTCCGCAGAGCACTGCCCGGTCAGGTCTACCTGCAGGGCGGAATTGATGGAAACCATTTTGTAGTTTTGGCGTATCACTGCAGGATCGTTCATCACCCGCCCAGACTGGAATTCTACCGCCGGATTGTCATCTAAAAAATCATACAGTTTTTGGCTGCCCAGGCCGATGTCCCCCACGAATTTGCCCTTGAATAAGGTCTTCTTGCGGTTGGTTATGGCACCCGCCTCCCATAAGTCCAGGATGGCATCGGAAATGACCTCGGAGTGCACCCCCAGGTCTTTTTTGTCCTTTAAATGCCTGGCTATAGCCCCGGTAATGCCTCCAAAGCCGAATTGTATAGTAGAGCCATCCTCGACCAATTCGGCAGCGAATCGTCCGATTCGTTCGGTCCGCTCATCGGTGGGCTCGGATTTCAGAGACGGAACTTCATTGTCAGCCTCAACAATGTAGTCCACTTCCGAGATGTGCAGGTTGGTATCGCCATATATCCGGGGCAGGCGCGGATTGACCTCCATTATCACCAGGTCGGCCTGTTCAATGGCCTCGCGCTCGAATACCGATGAAACCGAGGTGGTCATCATGCCGTGCTTATCCATGCTGGAGGCGCTGCCCCAGAAAATATTTATCCGTCGGTAATATAAGCGGTTTTTTAGAAAGGTGTGCAATTCCATGGGAACGTAATTGACAGTACCCAGGGAATGACCCTGGCGCGGTCCCCCGGTAAGGAACCAGCAATTCAAGATCACACTGTCCTTCATCTCCGGGTCCATGTAGAAGGGGTAATGCCCTATCATCAAGGCATTGACCACGGAAACATTTTTGACCTTTCCTTTGAGCAGGTGGATATGGCTGAAAAGGGTCACCGGCTCGGCAGCCCCCAGGCTGGTCATGACCTCGTCGTTATCCTCGATCAGATCCATGGCGGCGTCAATAGGTAGTACCTTGCGGCGGTACTGACTCTGGTAGTCCATATGGCACCTCATTTGTTGCAGGATATTTGAAATTATCCCATATGAAAAGCTATTCTGGCAACCGTTTAATTGATTCTCATGATAAGTCTAAACAGCAGCCCGCCTTTACCTATACCAGGGTTAAGCAAACTGACTCCCCCCAATAATTCACTTTCGACTCAAAAAATGACACAAGGTACACGTCCCCCTGTGTCATCTAAGTCTAAACAGCAGCCTGCCTTTACCTATGCCAGGGTTAAGCAAACTGACTCCCCCCAATGATTCACTTTCGACTCAAAAAATGACACAAGGTACACGTCCCCCTGTGTCATTTTAGGGCTTTGGGAAGCGCACATAGACCGTAGTTCCGCTGGAACTGGAGTCGATTTCTAGGACTGCGTTATGGCGGCCGGCGATGCTGTAACAAACCGCCAAACCCAGGCCGGTGCCGGTGTCTTTGGTGGTGAGAAAGGGAGTTCCCAGTTTGGGATATATCGCCTGCGAAAATCCGCAGCCTTCATCCTGAATGTAGAGCAGGATGTTATTACCCTCCAGCCGGGTACCAATGACCAGGGTCCCCCCAGGCTGCATGGCATCCAGCCCGTTGCGGGCCAGGTTCATCACCAGCTGGCGAAACTCGTTGGGGTCGACCATGACCTTCGGAGGGTGATTTAAATCCAGGTCAACACTCATCTCGCGCAGATTGGCCTCGGACATGATCATGGGGCAAAAGGTGGTTAGCAGTTCGTCCAGGTAATGCATCTGCAGGTCGACCCGTTTGTTTTTGGCCATGGCCAGGTATTCGCTGATAATGGCGTTGGCCCGGTCCAGCTCTTCAATCATCAGCTCGAAGTAGGCTCCATACTCGGCCAATTGCACATTAGTATTAAGCATCTGCAGAAAACCCCGCACCGCAGTCAATGGATTTCTGATCTCATGGCCAATGGCGGCTGCCATTTCGCCAATCAAGTTCAAACGGTCCAGACGTGATAATTCGGCTTCGATCTGTTTCTGATGGGTGACATCCACCATTGAATGCAGGTAGTAATCTTCCTCCCCAATAGTAATCAGTTGCGTGTTGCCAAGACCGATGTGTTCATCGCCATCGGCATTTCGATACGATACCTCGTAGTGGTTGAGATAGTGAGGAGCGGCCGCGCGGTCGAGGCTGCTTTCTCTGCGGAATGTCAGCCCCATATTAAGCTCACTGAAAGTACGCCCCAGCAGTTCTTCCCGAGTATACCCTAACGCTTTAGTGAAGGCCTCGTTGATTTCCACTAAACGGTGATCCAGTGTGGTGATTCCCATGATGACCGGACTGGCAGCGAAAATTTTGGAGAAGCGCTCTTCTGAGCAGCGCAGAGCCTTTTCAGCCCGTTTTTGCTCGCTTATGTCAATAAGCATCTCCAGGACCAGCACTGAACCGTCGGTGTCAGTGAAAGGGCAGTCATGAACATCGAAGATGCCTCCATCCGGCCCTATAAACTCCCATTGCACCGGCTTACCAGTTTCCAATACGGTGTAGGTTTGGCAATAATCACAAGGTCGATCATAACCAAATAAGGCTTCATAACATTTCTTGCCATGAAAGTCCCCGAGTCTTTCTCTGTAAGCACGGTTGGAGAAAACCAGATGCTTGTCGGCGCTGAGCAGGCATATGCTGACCGGCAGGTTTTCCAAAACATCGCGCAGCCGCTGCCGTTCCAGGGCGAGTTTGCGGGTGCGTTGCTCTACTTTTTCCTCCAGCGCATTGCAGGCTTGCATCAATTCCTGTTTTGCCTTCTTGAGTGCGGTGATGTCGTGCCCCATCACTGTGGCCTGAACTGGGCGGCCATCAATTACGTTGGTGATGGTGACGTGAAGCGAGACATACATCTGGTCTCCAGCTTTGGTCTTGACTAGATAGACCACATCCTGATCCGGGTTTTCGCCATTTAAGTACTGCCTGATGCGAGACTGCAATTGTTCTGCACCATGCTCATCCAGGATTGACAAGAGATCCATTTGCAGCAATTCCTCACGGCTATATCCCAATCCTTCACACATTACATCGTTTACGGCTGTAAATCGCCTTTGTTCTAGGTCTAACTGACAAATCGCGGTCGGGGCGTGTTGCACCAGTTCCCGGTATTTCCGCTCGCTCTCCTGCAAGGCCAGTTCAATCTGGTGTCGCTTCGTTATATCCCGGATAGATGCGATGAGGCCTTTGTACTCCCCTTCTGTACCTCTCCACACCGCCCGGCTGATCTCCACCATGAGGGACTTACCATTTTGGGCCAGGCATTCTACGTGCAGGAGGTCCTCTCCAACCGTCCCGGTGTCTTCCCGGCAAGGATCAGGAAGACTATACACCGCTTCCTTATATGGCTCTGATATATAGTTCTGTACAAAGACTTGAACTGACTTGCCCAGAAGTTCCTCTTCATTCCAGCCGAATAAGTTTGTAAAAGCCTTGTTAAAATAGGCGATCGAATCGTTCTCATCAACGACTACAACCGCATCCTGTATATTAGCCAGGATCTGGGCCTGAAAATCCCGGGTCTGCCGTGCCAGCCGACAAGTATCTTCTTCTGGCGTGCGGCCGGGCCTGGTCTGCCTCTCTTGCAGGCTGCCGAACAGATCATTATTGTCCATTTTTCCCGTAACTCCTCTAATTACCTAAATTCATATATGTCGAATATTTGACAGGTTTGGGATAAAAACCTGCTACTGCAATTAATTTGATCGATTTTGCCTTTTAGGCGTGGTTGTCAACAGAACTCCAATACCTGCGGTTACGGAAGAAGCGGTGGAGAAGATACCGCCGACTGACGTTCAAACAACAGAACCGTTTGAGGCCGCTGAAAAAGTCCTGTTTTGTCATCTTGAACATTAGTGAAGGATCTTGAAACTACTGAAATAAGAAGGTTTTTTGGCTATGTTTCAGAATGGCAGAATGGCATGACACCAGGGTTACGCTGACTCCCCCAGGCGATTCACTTTTGACTTAAAAAATGACACAAGGAACGCGTCCCCGTGTGTCATTTATTTGTTTTCAGGCAACCTGGAACACAGTCACCTCAATATGAATATTTTGTATCGAAAGGGATTATTTATCTTCCCTGAACAATTAAAATAAGGAGGAATTTTAATGGCCAGATTTAGAAAACGGCATAATAGAGTGCGCAGTACCGCAAGAGCCAACCGCAGAACATGTCCCTGCGTTCTGAGCGATAGGGCATTAATCAATGGCAGATTTTGCCCCAGTGTCTTAAGTGACAGCCGTATATGCCCCAGTGTTTTAAGTGACAACATTATGGTAGGCAACCAAGTGAGGGGTGCCGTGCTGAGCAACAGTTCGTGCTGCTTCACCACCCGCAGAAATGACTGTGCACACATCTCGCATTTCTGCCCGCAACACCCCAAAATCTTTTTAACCTGCGGAGTCGGCTATGAATTCGACCTGAACAATGTTCCCGAAGGTCCTGCTTCACTGCTGTTGGCCAGCATTGAGGTTAACCGCTCAGGTCTGAGACGGCCGCTGGTGAAAATCGATTTCTCCAGCATGATCGAGGTCGAAGATGGCAATGAAGTGGAATTGACTGTGGCCTTACGGAGAAACTGCAATGGCAATTGCACCACCCTGGAGACCTGGGAAGTGGAATTCGAAGATGATTCGAGCCTGAGCCTGCCCTTCAGTTTCACCTTCTGTGATGATGATGTGTGCCCCGCCGGGTGCTGTGTCTACACTGTGGAAATCGTCAGGATCGAGGTGGAAGGCGGCAACTTCGTCAACGAACTGGAAGTTGAAAACACTCACATTAACGCCATCGTGCAGGACTGCCTGTAAACACGGAAATGGTTTTGGCGCCATGCGTACCGTTCGAAATATGGCGGTTCAAGTTTACACCTTACCTACCCGGGTAACAATACAGCAGACAGAGGTATCAGGGGGAGCAGGGAGAGGTTTAACCCTGCTCCCCCCGCTTCCGATCGGGTAGGAGGCTGCCCATTATTTGAGTGACCGACCTCCCACACCGCCGTACGTACCGATCGGTATACGGCGGTTCCAAAGTTACACTTATTAGCGGAGTAATTCCGCCAAACAAAGGTATCCGGCACGTTTGAGCCGCTCATTGGATAAGGTAATTGACAAGATAGGGCTATGGGCAGTACGCCGGTAGCCTTTTCTTGGCAAACAGGGAAACCGGGGGTTCTTTGTGCTTCCTTACCTGGCGCCCTTTTCTGTTCCCCCCGGTTTTCCATCCAAAGAAGCAGTAAAAGACCTAAACTTCGCGCCTTCTTCGTGCGCATAACTTTTGATTGACCCCTTTGTGAATTGTCGCCGCTTCCGCTCGCTTTGAGGTGTCCCCTGCGGGCAGAGGTGCCATCCCCATGACCGTGCCCGCGGCGCCCCTCGCCCCTTCACGCCTATCTCCAGCTGAACAGTCCCCCTGCGGGCAGAAGTTTCAGTCCCGTGTCCGTTCCCGTGCCACGGTCCCCCTTCACGCCTATCTCCAGCCGATATGTCCCCCTGCGAGCAGAAGTGCCCTTCTCGTGTCTGCTCCCTTTCCCTGCTTCCGCTCGATCTGAGGTGTCCCCCTGCGGGCACAAGTGCCAGTCCCGTGTCCGTTCCCGTGCCCCCGGCCCCCTTCACCGCCTATCTCCAGCTGATATGTCCCCCTTCCGGCCAGGGAATTATTCTCTGGGCTCCGTTTTTATTTCCCGGTTTCCCATCCGTATAAATTGGAGAAGCTGATACTGGCTGTAATAATACTGGGTCCTCATCCAGTTCTTCAATAGCAGACTATCCACATGAACAGAAGGTGCAGACGATTTGAGAACCGCTCGCTATGCGTTGTTGGCAACTCTGGCCTTTTTAGGACTATGGTTAGGATATGTATACCACGGCAATTTTGTGCTCAAGCCGACGCAGGACCACACGGTGGTGTTCATTGGGGATTCCATCACCAATCACTGGGATCTGCCGGATACTATCGGGGTGTACCGAGTCATAAAGCGCGGCGTGGATGGCGAGACTACCTCTGATATGATGGCAAGATTCGAAACTGATGTTTTTCAGGCCAGGCCTGACAAGGTGTTTATCCTGGGAGGTATCAATGACATCCAGACAGCCTATCGAGCTGATCCCCAGGGATTGGAGGCCCAACTGCAAAAGACTGCCCGGAATATTGCTATAATGACGAAATGGGCATTAAAGTCTGACATTGAGCCGGTCCTATGCTCGGTGCTGCCGGTGGGGGGCAACTACTCTACCCTGCCTCCGGATGAGATCAACGCTGCGGTGCGAAAGTTGAATCAGTTCATAGAGGAACTTGCCCGGGCCGAGCAAGTACCCTATCTTAATCTGGGGCAAGTTCTCTCCCACCCCGACCGGCCTTTATTAAAGGAGGAATACTTCCGACCTGACGGCCTGCACATATCCCCACCTGGTTATGGTGATTTGACGAACGCAGTCAGCAATTTCCTGCAATAGAGACATCGGAAATAAAAAAACGTGCTCCTGCTTCGCGGCTTTCCCTAAAAAGAAAGAACCTGCTCCTGCTTCGCGGCTTTCCCGAAATGAAAAAAACGTTCTCCTGCTTCCCGGTTCCCCGGAAGAAAAAGAACGTTCTCCCACTTCATATATTATTCTATTAGTCGCCGGAAATCATATTGCCGAGGATGCCGCCCAGGCCGCGGTTCTCCTCGCGTGAGCCTCCCACTCTGGAAGCAGCCACGATGCGGTCTGCCAGGCGGGACAGGGGCAGGCTCTGCAAATATACCAGCCCAGGTCCGGTGACGGTTGCCATGAAAAGACCTTCCCCGCCGAACAGAGCATTTTTGAAGCCGCCCACAAATTCTATGTCATAGTCAACTGTCTCTTCAAAGGCCGCCAAACAGCCGGTGTCGATTTTAAGCTTTTCGCCGGGCTGCAAGCGTTTCTCGATCAAGGTTCCGCCAGCATGCACGAAGGCCAGGCCATCGCCTCTGAGCCTTTGCAGTATAAACCCTTCCCCGCCGAACAGGCCGGCCCCGATTTTCTTGGTGAAGGCCACTTCGATTTCAATACCCCGGGCGGCGCAGAGGAAAGAGTCTTTTTGGCACATGAAACGTCCGTTGTGCTGGCTCAGGTCGATAGGGATGATCTTGCCCGGATAAGGGGCTCCGAAGGCCACCCTCTGCTTGCGGTTGGCAGAGTTGAGGAAGGTGGTGATGAAAAAGCTCTCCCCGGTGAGCATACGTTTGAAGCCCTGGAACATGCCACCTCCAGTGCCGGTCTGCATCTGCACTCCGGAATCCATGTAAGTCATAGCGCCAGCCTCGGCGCGCACCCCTTCCTGCGGGTCCAGTTCGATTTCCACCAATTGCATGTCGTCTCCGAAAATTAGATAATCGATGATGTCTGCCATTGTAAATCTCCTTTCTATCGCTTACGCCAGAGGGAAGCAAGGGGACATTCTTTCGCTTCCTTTCCAATACACTTGTCCAATACACTTGAACCGATCATGTGTACCCCATACATCTATGTAGTGCTTAGTCTGTCATATTCTGCATCTTCACAGTGAGAATGGGGCGGCGACAATACGGATAAAATAACAGCCTTCACACCAAATTAGTAGTTGAAAATCAACCATAGGCGGGGCAGCTGATAACCCCTAAATGGTTTTCAAATAGTCTGACTCCCCTTCCTGTGGGTATTGGCGTGATTGTCGGCACCGTTTCACTTACTCCCAGCTGGCTAAAAGAACCTGTACTGCCAATATTATATCCCAGCCTATCTGCTATGAGAAGTGTAAACGGGCATGTGAGGATGTTGCCGCAAACCGGGGCAGTGGCGGTGTTTTGCTTAGACCGATAGAGGCCCCGGGTGGGGAGAATCTTGATGGTAAGTTCAGCTGGGAAAAATACTGCCTACGCCACAACCAAACGCCAGAACCGTCCCTGTTTTGGCCTGTGTTGGCCTGTGTTGGCCCTTTGCAAAGTGGGATAAAGGCAACGTTAGAGTACTTTGCGGACCATGCGGCAGATGCGGCGGGTGCCCGCGGCTCGCTGTCCGGAGCAGTTTAAAAGGGTCTGGGCCAGTTGCTCGTAGCCCTGGGCCTCTACTTTAGCATCGCTCAAATACAGCCCCAACAGTCCCTCCACCACAGTAGTGTGGAAAGCCGGGTTGGACATGCTGGCAGCGCTGTCGTGAGACTGGCAAATGAAGAATTTCAGACGCTCGATCATGTCAGACTGATCGCGGTAGTAGAAGGTGAAATTAAGATCGCCACCCTGCCGGTCCTCCTCGCGGTCGATCAAATAGTCCAGGAGTATGTGCAGACCGGAAATCCAGGGGAAATAGGCCTGCCAGGTGCGGTGCATGCTGGCATCGTCCAATTCCTCCCGGCAAGCCAGACCTAGCAAGGCGAATATACCCAGGGTGGAGCCGGTGGCGGCGGCGAATTCCTGCCAGCGCACCCCGGGATAGCGGACGGCTTGCTGGCTGGCCCAGCTTATCAGTTCATTTTCGCGGATTTGCGGGTCAAGATGCTTACGCACCTGCAATTCACTGTACCAGTTGGCCAATTTCCACAGCCGCTGTTGAACTTTCCAGTAGTTGGGGAGGGTTTCGATCTGCGTCTGGCATTCTGCCACCAGTTTTCTGATATACCCGCCGTCCTCTTTATAAGGATAGTACAGGTAATAGTCCTCGCAGGCAGTGCCCGGAGTGAGGGCACTCAGGAGACTGTTGTGCAGGTGGCGGAAGGCCTGGCCATCGGTGCTGCCGGCCCGGTCGCATAGGTTATCCAGGTAATCACAAAGGGTCTGATAGGCTATGATGATGCGCAGCAGATTCTTTTGGTAAGGCGCTGACAAGCTGGCAAAAACCGCTCCGCCCTGGCAATGAAAAGCTTTGTGCTCGAGACTGGCCAGGGCCATCTGGCGAAGCACCGGGTCAGGACAAAGCTTCGCCTCAGCCTTCCATTCGGCCAGGAGGCGCTGCACCTTTGGCAAAATGACCAGAATGTGATGCAGCGAGCAGGAGGACTGGCCTGGGGCAGGTTTGCGCCGGGGCGGCGGGCGGTTGATTTGGGGTTGTTTTAGTGCTCATGTTCAGGCCTGCCTTTCCATTATTGGATAGAAGCGTCCCAAAACCGGGCTGTAGGCATGTATAAATCCCATGCAGGTGCTTTTCAGCGCTTCCAGGCTCTCGCCGGGAGGCAATTCTTTTAGATGTTCCAGGCCACGGTCCAGAAATGCCGCGGCATGTTCTATGGCCAACCCTATCGAACCGCTCTCGGTAATAATATTTATGATCTCTCCCAGGCTGGCGGGAATGCTGTTGCGCCGCTCCAACAGACCGCGCAGGCGGACCCCAGCGACGCTGTTGGATAAGGCCAGGATGACCGGCAGAGTGATGTTTCCCTGAGTAATATCATTGCCCACCGGCTTGCCCAGACTCTGGCTGTCAGCCACCAGGTCCATGACATCGTCGATTATCTGGTAGGCGTAGCCCAGACACAGTCCAAACTGGTCCAGATGCTTCACTTGATCCGGAGAGGCTTCGCTGACCAAAGCTCCGATTTTGCAGCTAGAGGCAAACAGACACGCGGTCTTGCGGTAAGTCTTATCGTAGTACTCATCCAGACTAACATTTACATTATACGCCTGCCCCAGTTGGATGATCTCTCCGGAGCACATCACCTGAATGGTATGGGTGATGTTGTCCATGACCTGGGTTTGCTGATGGCGGTTGATGAGATTGAAAGCGGCTGCAAACAGGTAGTCGCCGGCCAAAACGCTGATCTGGTTGCCAAAATGAGCGTTCAAGCTGTCCCGCCCGCGCCGCAGCTGGGAGTTGTCGATAACATCGTCGTGCACCAGGGAGGCTAGATGGATCAGTTCCACTGCGGTGGCAACATCCCTCACTACGATGGGGTCGTGTGGATTCAGCTCCGCGGTGTGGTAGACCAGGCGCGGGCGCAGCATTTTGCCGCTGCCCTGCAAAAGGTAATCCATGACTGCGTCTATACGAGAATTGCCAGTGGTGGTCACCTGGCGGAGTCGATTTAATATGAGTTCAGCTGGAAAAGGTGCCGATTTTAAGGCGGTTTGCTGTGCTATGACAAAGACTCCCCTCTGATATAGTCTGTAAGTGGTAGTATCCCCTGCCGCATACATAATATACCAGAGAGTTGAAAAGGCATGGGGACGGCAGACTGTGTGAAAACTAGTCCGCAGAAAAAGGAAAAAAACATATAAAAGTCGAATGATAGGGTGATAGCGAGGTGGAATAATGGCCTACATTAAGGGCGAAGACCGCATGCAGATCACCCTTTTTCCTGAAGCGGTCGATGACTATATATCAACTGATAATCCAGTTAGGGTAATTGAAGCATTCGTTAATTCGTTGGACATGAAGGACCTCGGGTTCCAAAAAGCGGAGCCGAAAAATACTGGTAGACCTCCATATGATCCTAGGGACTTGTTAAAGCTCTACTTGTATGGTTATCTAAATCGGGTTAGATCATCTCGGAGGCTAGAGACCGAAGCCGGTCGGAATCTTGAGTTGTTATGGTTATTACGGAAGCTAAAACCCGACTTTAAGACAATAGCTGATTTTAGGAAAGATAACCCCAAAGCCCTAAAAGGAGTCTTCAAACAGTTCACCCTGTTATGCAAAGACTGGGACTTGTATGGCAAAGAGGTCATAGCTATCGATGGTTCCAAGTTCCGAGCCAGCAATTCCAAGCGCAATAATTACAACCAAAAGAAGTTACAAAGACACTTAAAATATATTGACGAAAAAATTAACGGCTACTTTAATGAATTAGATAGCAACGACCAGGACGAAGCCGATATCCATATCCCCAGTGCTGAAGAGATCCAGAGGCGCATAGAAGAACTAGAAAGCCGTAAAGGTAAATATACCGCCATGAAACAGCATATGGAGCAAACCGGGGCTACAGAAGTATCGACCACTGATCCAGATGCTCGGCTAATGGCTGTTAATAATAACGGAGTAGAAGTCAGCTACAATGTACAAACGGCGGTAGACCAAAAGCATAAGCTAGTGGTAGACAGTGAAGTCATAAACAATCCAGCTGACCAAGGGCAGCTAAGCAATATGGCTAAGCAGGCCAAAGAAGTATTGGAAGTAGACCAAATTAAAGTATTGGCCGATAAAGGATACTACTCAACCAATGATCTAATCGAATGCGAGAAAAACCACATAGAGACCTATGTAGCCAAGCAGAGATTTACCGGTAATATAGCCAACACCGACTTTCAAGCTGACAAATTCCAATATGACCAAGAGCAAGACGTTTACCTATGCCCCGCAAAAGAGATTCTCTATCCAGGCAGAATAAGAGAAGTCAACGGAGTAAAATATCGAACCTACAAAAACTACCGGGCCTGTAAGGGCTGCCCCTTAAAGGATCAATGCACCAAAGCCCAGAAGGGCCGAACAATTAGCCGCAACCTAGCCCAGCCATTACTGGATGAAATAGACCGCCGGACCAAGGAAAATCGAAAACTGTATGTACAAAGGCAAATGATCGTAGAACACCCATATGGAACCGTAAAAAGGGGCTTGGGTTATAGTTACTTTTTAACCAGGGGATTAGTGTCTGTAAATACGGAAAACAAGTTACATATGTTGGCCTACAACATGCGAAGAGTAATCAATATTCTGGGAGTTGAAGAAATAGTAAAAAGGCTGGCCTCAGCATAAACTGCACCAGCCTGTTTTTTATCAAAATATCACTAGTAATACTAAATGACCAGTAAAACCTATCACGTAGTTTTGGGATCTCATCGAAAGTTCTCACACGGTCTGCCGTCCCCATGCCTTGCCTTGCCTTACTTACGAATTGAGGATTTTATATTTGACCTGCTGGTGAGCGAAGGTTTCGATAGTGTCGTAAAGTGGGGTTATGGTCGAACTCATGCCGCGGCGGGCAGCCATGGCTTTGATGAAGAAATCCGCCACACTCGGATTTTTCGGCAGCAGGGGACCGTGCAAATAGGTGCCCACCAGGTTGCGGTATTTCATGCCCTCGAATCCGTCTTGCCCGTTGTTGCCGTGCCCTTTGACCACCCTGCCAAAAGGCTTAAGGCGCTGATCATTAAGAAAAGTCCGCCCGCCGTGGTTCTCAAATCCTACTACCGTGGTCTTCTGCCCCACTAAATCGGTCTCCAGAAGAATGTTGCCGATGAGGCGGGGCTGCGCGACCCGGGTGACGATGTTGAAAAAGCCCAACCCCTGCAGTCTCTGCCCGTCTGCGGCGATGTAAGACTCTCCCAGCAGTTGGTAAGCCCCGCAGATGCACAACACCGGCAGGTCGGCTTCGATGGCCTGCCGAAAAGCATCCGCCCGCTTGATCAAATCCCCATAAACCAGGCCTTGTTCGCGATCAGAACCGCCCCCCATAAACACCATGTCGATGGCGCCAAAATCTATGTTCTGGCCGATGCCCACACTGTATATGTGACACTCGTGGCCGCGCCACTGCAGGCGCTTCTGCAGGCAAACCAAGTTGCCCCGATCACCGTAAAGGTTCATCAGGTCAGGATATAGATGAGCTATGGTGAATCGGGCCATGAATTAATCCTCCATTGGAATTAAATTAAGTGTAATGGTGACAAAGGGTGGTTTGCGTTTATCACCTAAATGTAATTGGGTACGATTGTGGTTTCCACAACTGTCACCAACCTGTTTAGATAATTTTTTTGCTCGCCGTGCTCCCGGCACTATTCTATTAACCTCAGGTGCTGCCGCTCTGCACCCTGGCTTCCGGAAGGAAGTTGGGCAGGGGTACGTTCTGGGAGGTAGTGATGCGCACCGATTTGAAAAACGGGCCTAAGGATATGATCTGGCTCTTGCTCAATTGGCTGCCGTCGAATACGAAACTGCCGCTGATGCAGCATGATTCCCCGGCCGGTACGGTGCGCCCCACCTCAAGTTCCAGGTCGGGGGTGAGCACATAATTAGCCACGCTAGGTTCCAGCACCGGGTGCAACGACTGTATATACACCGAGTTAGAACCGGTATTCTTGACGGTTATCTCATAAGAATAGGACTGCCGCAAGCCCTGACTGTCCAGTCCGCCTATGCTGGTCACAGTGTCCTGTATCTGCAGGGCCGCTCCCGGAGTGGGGGCCTGCCTGCATCCGGCAATGAGCATCACAAACAGCATTATACTTACCAATAAAACACTGGGCCGCATTCCCAAGCCCTCCTCCTCCCTATCGATCCCTGCTGGGCTTTCCCGTCACACCTTGTTTCTTATATCGTAAAATTACAGTCATTACAATAGATGACCAGTACCCTCGCCGGCACGGTGGCGAATCAGCCCCACACCTGTCTTAGTGTGAACAGCAGCGGTTGCTCCTTAAGGTCAAAGGTGCAAAGACTGCAACAGGCATCTCTTAGTCAGTGTTATGTGAAAGGAAGAGTGCCACCTGTGTTAAATAATAATATCGACCCTTGTGCAGAAACGGTGCCGCTAATGGCCCGCATCTGTCCCCGCATTTAGGACAGCGGAACCGTCCCCTCGTCCCGGTGCCGCCAATAGCCCGCATCTGTCCCCGCATTGGGACAGCGGAACCGTCCCCTCGTCCCTCTCCTCGTCCCTTGTCCCATTAGGCCCGTTCCCGCACGACGGACGGTGCATACTCAGCCTGCAGGCGCAGCAGTATCTTGCGGCATTGGAACAAGGCGGTATAGGTGGAGAGAATGTAGTTGACTTTGCCCGGTCCTGACAGGGCTTTCTGAATTGCCGGGTCGAGGTCGCTCTCGATTTGAATCAGCTCCTGGTCCACTCCGGCATATTTCACTCTCACCGCCATATCCCCGCTGCGCAGTCCGGAACACACCAACAGGCTTATCCCAGCCCCCGCGCTGGCCAGGCTCTCCAGGTCTGCGTCCCATATCCAGGATACATCCCGCCCATCAGCGGCATTGTCGTTTAAGGCCAGGAAAAGGTTTTTGGACCGATGGTCGTTCAACAGGGCCTGCAAGCTCTGGTTGAATCCGGTGGGATTTTTCACCAGTATCAGGGTGGCCTCCTTAGAACCCACGGTGAACCGTTCCATTCGCCCGGCTTGGGGCTGAAAGCGGGCGATGGCCTCTCTGATGACGGCATCAGCTATGCCCATGCCTTTGCTCACCGCCACCGCCGCCAAGATGTTATAAGCATTGTAAAATCCCTGATACGGGCTGGTAACCTCCAGGTTATTGATCTTCATGGTGATGTTGTGGTCCAACTGCAAGTCGCTGCCCAGGTAATCCGGCACCGGGTTGGTATTGCCGCAATTAGGACAGTAAAAAGCCCCCAGTTGGGCGAAATGAAAGCTCTGATACTCGATCTCCTCACCGCACAACATACAGTAGCGCCCCTCGCGGCTGTCCTGGTTGTGCAGGGTGTCGTAAGGGGTGGCGGCGAAACCGTAGTAGCTGCAGGACAGCCCGGTCTCCACGGGCAGGCCAGTCATCAGGGGGTCGTCGGCATTGAGCCACAGGCGAATATTTCGACCCTTCACCCCTTCGCTGATGAGACGAATGGTGCGATCCAACTCTCCGAAGCGGTCTAATTGGTCACGGAAAAAGTTGGTTATTAGCAGCTGTCTGGCGTTGACCTCATTCAGCAATGGGGCCACATTAGCTTCATCGGTTTCCAACAGGGCGTAGTCCCAGTGGCGGCTGGCGGTAAGGTTGCTGGCGGCAATAAAGGCCGTGGTGATGCCGTTTAGCATATTGGCCCCGGCCTGGTTGTGCACCACGCTATTGCCATTGGCATGTAGAATCTGAGCTATCATGTTGCTGGTAGTGGTCTTGCCGTTGGTGCCGGTGATGATGATAATCTGCCCCCTGACCCGGGCGGCCAGTTTCTTGAGAATGCCGGGGTCAAGCCAGAGCGCCACCCTCCCGGCCAGAACCGTACCCTGGTTGCCGAAGCGGCGGCTGACGTTAATGATAATCTTGGCAGCCATGATGGCTACAATTGTTCTCAGCATTATTCTCTCGTCCCATGTCAGAAAATGCAGCCACAAGCCCGATTGTAAACTAGACTAAACACCGGTTTTAAAAAATATGTTGAAAGCCTGAGGCTGTCCATTAACACTTTAACACAAACCCCCGGGGAACGAAACCGAGCTGATCCTGTTTATTCGCCAATCAATTGAGCACAGATTTTTCGTTTCAGGGAGAGTCGGCCTTATTCTGGCAGCATTCATCATGCTCTGTTATAATTTGGATAAATATCTTCAATGGGCGCGAAATATATCAAACCAGGGGGAGTATGATGAAGAAGATCATCATCGGGTCAGTATTTACCTTGTCAGGAATCATTGTCGTAGTGGGCATAATCATGGCGGCGGCCTGGTTTGCCCCCAGCATCACCAGTTGGAGCGGCTCCAAGTTGTGGTTCGCCATCTTCGGCGCCCCGCAATACGGCAGTGATGTGGTGCAAAGCCTGTTCCTGGGAGTGCCGTTCGTTGCCGGGGTGGTTCTGGCTGGAGCTGGATTGCTCATCCTGCTGGTCGAGTATTTCCGCCGCGATAATTTCTAGTCGATTACCGCATAGCTTCACTTCCACAACAACGAGGTAGGCCCGGCGCACCGCTTATTACGCTTAGTTCTACCCCGGATTCAGCTTACTATATTAAGGTGCGCCATGATTAAGGGGCGCCATGGAAACGCGGATTACCATTGATTCTAGCTTAGCTTCGCTTACGCAACAAAGAGGTGCACTCAGCACCTCTTAACTATCCCTATTATCTCACCTTTGGGCAGGATACCATCCTCTTCTAGGGCGCGATGCGTGACAGCCAGTCGTAGACCCGACTGCGGCGGTGAATGTTGCGATTGGTCAGATCCTGATAAACCCTTTCCAATTGCAGAGCCATATTGGGTGAAGAGACCTCCTCGGCCTTTATCAAGGCGTTGTGGCGGAAATACTGATACGCCTTGTCATCGTTTAGCATCTTGAGAATGGCAGCGGTGAATGCCTCCTGGTCGCATTCCGTCAACAGGCCGTTGATGCCATGATCTACCATATCCAAAACCCCATAGGCTTTGATGGCCACCACCGGCAGACCGGCGGCCATGGCTTCCACTAATACCAACCCCTGGGTCTCGGTCATGGAGGAGAACACGAACAGGTCGGCGCTGAAATATACATGGATCAGGGTTTCAAACGGCAACGCCCCGGTAAAGATCACATCCCGCTCCAGGTTCAGGCCGAGGTCTAAAACGAGCTGCTTTAAAGCCGTTTCCTGAGGCCCCTGCGCAGTAATGACCAGAGTAGTCTGCGGCTTCTGCTGATGCACCTGGGCAAAGCACTTTATCAGGAACTCAAGGTTTTTCTCCTTAGTCAGTCGCCCTACGTTGAGAAGGATCTTGTTTTCTGCAGGGATGGCATAGCGCTCCCGCAACACGTTTCCCTCTACCCGGGCGTTGTTGAAGAGCTGCACCGGCACCCCGGTAGGAATTACCGAGATAGGGGTGGGGATGGCGTAGCTGGACAGTATGTTGCTTACCTCCGAACTGGGTACGATGAGATGGTCCACCTGACGGCAAAAATTGTTGCTGAATTTGATGGTCATCTCCCGGGCCAGCTCTTGCCCGACCGGCAGATAATGCACATACTGGTCGTACAGGGTATGGTAGGTGAACACGATGGGCAGTTTGAATAAGCGTGCGTAGTGCAGCCCTACCCGCCCCATAGTAAACGGAGAATGTACATGAATAAGATCCAAATCCAGTTTGCGCAACAAGTATTTCATACCCGGGAAAACCGGTATGGCCAGAGCGAAATCCGGATTGGTCGGCGCTGGCACAGAATAATAGCGGTAAACCTGATCATCGGTTTCCACATAGTTGGGATAATTGGGGGCAAATATATAAATCTGGTGCCCTAGTTTTTCAAGTTCATGTTTGAAGGTATTTATTGAAGTAACTACACCGCTGGTATAAGGTTTGTAACTATCGGTGAAAATGCCGATTTTCACGTCCGGTCCTCCTTTTCCATGATGTATTGCCAATCCCAGACTGGTTATCAATACTATTACACAGCCGGGAAAGTTTAGCAATGCCGGGCTTCAGCCAAAATTCTAGATATCCCCCCGGGTTGGACTAGAAAACGACATTTGCATAGTTTTACAGCCATAAGCTGGATGGTGCCCAGGAATTCCTCTTGTCAGTCCCAGGGCGACTAGTCGCTGAAAAGCACCGGCCGCCTGACCAGGCCCCGGCTGTGGTGAACTTTTATTCAACTGCCACCGCCAACAAAGTTACGCTTCGCACTGCCAGATCTGCCCCCCGATCGGCTTCACCAGTGCTACCGCCCCCTGGACAATGATACTATCTTACACTGCCAATGATACCTAACACTGCCAAGGCCAACAGGTTTTATTCTGATTTTACGTTTGAAGCGGTTCGTCCTTTCAGGCCTGCCCTGAATGCGGAGTCGGTCAAATAAATGCTTCATTGCGCCAAACCTTCACACCTGCCCCACCGGAATGGTGCCTGGCACTATTCATACCTGCTCCACTGGAATGGTGCCTGGTATTATTGACACCTGCCCATCCGAATTCTGTTTGGTCCATAAAGCGGCGGGCGCTTTTTGGCTCTGAACGCCTCACCCCTGACCAATCCGGGCGGCCATAATACGAACCATCCCGATGCTCTTCTCTTTCCCCCCTGCTCAATCCGGATCCGGGTTGTGCAGGGTGTTCTGGTATTCATCATAATCGTAGCCGGCTATATCAAAAGCGGTGTCATACATCCGCCCGGGATGTATGACCCCCTCCTCCGCCGGTCGGGTATAAGTGTGGCTGTGTTCGCGAGCACAATGGGCGCACAGCGTGGTGTTGACCACTCGCTGCAGGCGGGCCGGTTCAATGGGCTGGCCGCACTGCTCACAGGTGCCGTAAGTACCGTTCTGATAATTGATTAAAGCGTCATTGACTTTCTCCAGTTCGAATTCCAGCATTTCTAAAAGCCCGGCCTCTTTTTCGCGCTCGTAAGTATCGGTAGCCACATCACCGGGATGCTGGTCATAGAAGGACAGCTCGTCCATGTACTCCGACATCGGCATCTGCAGGATGTCGCGCCGACGAGCGATCTGGTCCTCGATATCCGCTTTCCGGGATAATAAAGCCTGGTAATAATCGATCTGATTCATGGCTATTTCCTCACCTTCAAGGTTGATACAAACCCGCTTAATTGATCCCCAACTGTCTCTGCACGATCTGCACGACGTCAGCGATAAAATCGCCGATCACCGGCAAATTGAGGAGGATAATGTGCTGCAACAGGTACAGGACCAGAGCCGCCAGGATGGTGAAACCTATAGCCATGCCCAGTCCGCGGGCCACTCCAGACCAAAAGTTGATCCAAAAAAGCCGCCAGGGATGGCGCAGCATCTCTACGTATTCCGCCACCCCTATTTTGTGCATGGTTGAGACCATTTCCTCCATTTTGCGGTTCAGGTTCTGAAGCAGCTGGAGCTGTTGATCGCGATCCTCATCAGTGTGCTTCACTTTTCACCTCACCTGTATATATATTATTCCAGGTTGGTCAGCTTCAATACGCCATTTAATTGTTAAGGGAATGAATCGGTGCGGGGATCCTGCCCTTGCGGGCGATGAAATGCTCCGCCGAGGAATTGTTAACCGGCATAACCGGGGCCCGCCCCAAAAGGCCGCCGTACTCCACCCAGTCCCCGGGATGCTTGCCCGGTGCGGGTATGATGCGTACAGCCGTGGTCTTGCGGTTGATCATGCCAATGGCGGCCTCATCGGCGATTATGGCTGAGATGGTGCAGGCGTTGGTATCACCGGGTATGGCTATCATGTCCAGACCTACCGAGCATACCGAGGTCATAGCCTCCAATTTCTCGATGTTCAAAGCACCTTCGGCTGCGGCCCGGATCATGCCGGCGTCTTCGCTGACCGGAATGAAGGCTCCGGAGAGCCCGCCCACATAGGACGAAGCCATAGCCCCGCCTTTCTTGACGGCGTCGTTGAGCATGGCCAGAGCCGCGGTGCTGCCCGGTCCACCCACCCGTTCCAGGCCCATGGCCTCGAGGATGTCAGCCACACTATCCCCCACTGCGGGGGTAGGCGCCAGTGAGAGGTCTAAAATACCGAATGGTACTCCCAGTCGTTTAGAAGCCACCCGGCCCACCAGTTCGCCGGTGCGGGTGATCTTGAAAGCGGTGTTTTTAATGAGATGGGCCAATTCGCCCAGATCGCAGCCAGGATTGTTTTTTACTACCGTGGCTACGACTCCGGGGCCGCTGATGCCTATATTGAGGACGGTCTCCGGCTCGCCCGGACCGTGGAATGCCCCGGCCATAAAAGGATTGTCTTCGGCGGCGTTGCAAAACACCACCAGCTTGGCGCAGCCCAGGCCGTCGCGATCGGCGGTGGCCTCGGCAGTCCGCTTTATTATCTGTCCCATATCATAGACGGCATCCATGTTTATCCCTGATTTGGTGGTCCCTACGTTAACCGAGGAGCATACCCGCTCAGTACCGGCTAATACCCGGGGGATGCATTGAATAAGGCTGTGGTCGCCGCTGTTGTAACCTTTGTGCACTAGAGCGGAGAAGCCCCCCAGGAAATTGACCCCTACCTCGGCTGCGGCCCGGTCTAATTCCAGGGCTATTTTATAGATGTCGTCCTCATTGAAGCCGTTGACCAGCATGGCAATGGGAGTGACGGAAATGCGTTTATTAATAATGGGTATACCATAATCACGCTGGATCTCTTCTCCTACTCGGACCAGATCCCTGGCCAGTCGGGTGATCTTGTCATAGACCCGGCGGCCGGTCCTAATGCCGTTCTCCTCCCGACAATCCAGCAGATTGATGCCCATAGTAATGGTGCGGATGTCCAGATTCTGACCCTGCACCATATTAATGGTCTCTAAAATTTCTTCTCTGCTTACCGCAAACTGCATACCCACCCTCCTTAATGACACAGGGGGACGCTTTCATTGTGTCATTTTTCAAGTCATAAATGAATCAATTCATGCTCTAGGACATTCCAATCTTCGGGAATACTCCTATACTGGCGACATTCCTCCGGGACACATAGGGGACAGTCCCTCTGTATCACTCTATGGTGGTTTCCCTTATTAGTTGATTACATTTCGCGACACAGGAGGGACAGTCCCCGTGTATCCCCTTCCCGTCGCATAGTCGCATATCTTACTCAAATAACACACAGGGTGTGACACAGGGGGACGCTTTCATTGTGTCATTTTTCAAGTCATAAATGAATCAATTCATGCTCGAAGACATTCCAATCTTCAGGAATACTCTTCAGAGTATCCCCGTGCCTTAATGGTGTGGCCCCCTCTATTACCTAATAGCTCTTTAGTAGAGTTAGTAGAACGACATTAGTGACACACGGGGACGCTTTCATTGTGTCATTTTTCGAGTCACAAATGAATCAATTCATATTCGGGGACATTCCAATCTTCAGGAATACTCTTCAGAGTGTCCCCGTGCCTTAATGGTGTGGCCCCCTCTATTACCTAATAGCTCTTTAGTAGAGTTAGTAGAGCGAAACTATGATGACACACGGGACATTTCATACTTGGGGAAATTCCTGGTTTCCCTTATTAGTTGATTACATTTCGCGACACAAGAGGGACAGTCCCCGTGTATCCCCTTCCCGTCGCATAGTCGCATATCTTACTCAAATAACACACAGGGTCGTTTTATCGGCGAGCGATGCGTGCGACACAGGAGAGCCGCCGTCTCCTAATGTCGCAGTGTCGCAAGACACCCGCCCTTAGATGCGGTGCATGTAGCGAAAGATGTCTTCGTGCTGCACGGTGATCTGCAGGCCAAGTTCCTGTCCCTTCTGGTCCAGGAGTTGTTTCAATTCATCCAACCCCACGGTGGCACCGGTAAAATCGACCACCATCACCATAGTGAAGAATCCCTGCAGGATGGTCTGGCTGATGTCCAGGATGTTGACGTTAGTATTGGCCAGAATCCCGGAGATGCTATATATTATCCCAACCCGGTCATGGCCCAGGACGGTGATAATCAAGCGGTTGCTTTCTTCCATGGTGTCCTCCTGCTTATTGATGGCTTTATGGGGGATGAGGTCTTGCCCCATACAACAAGTACTTAAGTTGATGTTGCTCCCAGGCCAGGATGGATATGCCCCCGGTCTTAATAGTGATACCCCTGTTGGGGTGGTTTTATCTATCCATAACTGGCAGTTGTCCATAACCATTCACTGGGCTGGCTTACCCTTCCAGGCAATCTTACCTGTCAGGTCATCTCCAGGGCTCCCCGCATCTACCATATCCCGTATTTACAGGCTGTCGATGACCGCAGCACAGCGCTGGCAAAGACTGCTGTGCTCACTGTTCTTTCCTACGCTGGTGTCGATTATCCAGCAGCGCTCGCATTTCTCGCCTGGGGCCGGTTCGACGGATACTGACAGCCCGGAGACATGCTCCAGGGTAACGGCATTGAGCGGTGGCGCAATGGTCGGCACTACGGTGCAGCTGGAGACGATGAACATTTTTTCGATGTCTGACATCCCAGCAAAGACCTGTTCCCAAGCTGGACTTATAAAAATGGTGATAGCCGCTGCCAGGGAATGGCCGATAACCTTCTGGGCGCGGGCCTCTTCCAGAGCTTTGGTGACCACCTCGCGGGCGCTTAATACCATGTCCATGCGTTTTTCCAAAGCCTCATCCTGGTATCTGTCATCCGGCTGCGGCCATTCCAGAAGCTGCACACTTTCCGGCTGCCCATCGCGCCGCAAGTATGACCAAATTTCTTCGCTGGTGAAGGCTAACACTGGAGTGAGCATTACCACCAGGTCGTTGATCAGTTTATAGAGCACGGTCTGTGAAGCCCGGCGCTCGGGATCATTGGGATTTGAGCAGTACAGCTTATCCTTGAGGATATCAAAGTAGATATTGCTCAGTTCGATAGTGCAGAAATTGTGGACCGAATGGAACACCACATGGAATTCGTATTCCTCATAGGCGCTGGTCACGCGGCGCACCAGTTGGTCCAATTTCAGCAAAGCCCAGCGATCCAGGTCGGTCAGCTGTTCATAAGCCACCTGATCTTGGGCAGGGTCAAAGTCAAATAAGTTGCTCAAAATGAAGCGGCAGGTGTTGCGGATCTTGCGGTACGCTTCAGCGCTCTGTTTGATGATGTTCTTAGAAACCGACACGTCGTTGCGGTAATCAGCCGAAGACACCCACAGGCGCAAGATGTCGGCGCCCATCTCATTAATCATAATCAGGGGATCGATGACATTGCCCAGCGATTTGCTCATTTTCCTTCCCTGTTCGTCGACTGTAAAGCCGTGGGTCAAGACCTGACGGTAAGGTGCGGTACCGCGCACTGCCACCGCAGTGGACAGCGAGGAATTGAACCAGCCGCGATGCTGGTCACTGCCTTCAAGATACATGTCTGCTGGCCAGCTCAAGTCTTCATAAACATCCAAGACTGCCATATGGCTGGAGCCGGAATCGAACCAAACGTCCATGATGTCGGTCTCTTTGCGGAAATTAGCGCCGCCGCAGCCCGCGCATACATAGCCTTCAGGCAGCAGCTCAGCAGCCGATCTGATGAACCAGGCATTAGAACCCTCCTGGGCAAATATCTTGCTGATGCGGTCGATGGTCTGATCGTTAATGACTGTCTCGCCGCAGTCGTCACAGTAAAAGATGGGAATCGGAACCCCCCAGGTGCGCTGCCGGGAAATACACCAGTCGCCGCGGTCGCGCACCATGTTATATATGCGCTCCCGGCCCCAGGAGGGGATCCAGCGTACTCCATCGATGGCTTTGAGGGCGTTTTCGCGGAAGCCGTCGATGGAGGCGAACCACTGCTCGGTGGCGCGGTAGATGATAGGGCTCTTGCAGCGCCAGCAATGGGCATATTGGTGCTCAATCTTGGCGGTTCTCAGGAGCATATTCTGTTTCTTCAGTTCCTCAATCACTGCATCGTTGGCATTGTGCACGTATAGCCCTTCAAACTGCTGGGCTTCAGCGGTGAAACGGCCGCTGTTGTCGATCGGCGAAATCACTTCCAGGCCGTAGATCCTGCCAACATAGAAGTCCTCTTCACCATGACCGGGAGCGGTGTGCACGCAGCCGGTACCAGCCTCCAGGGTGACATGCTCGCCCAGGATGACCAGGGAGTCGCGCTGGAAGAACGGATGGGAACAAACCACCAGTTCCAGTTCTTTGCCCACGAATTCCTGCATGATTTGGGCATCCTGCCAGCCCAACTCCTGGCTGACCTGTTCCAACAAACCTTTGGCCAGTACATATTTTTCTTTGTTTACCAGGACCATCACATACTCATAGTCGGGATGTAAAGAGATACCGGTGTTGGCCGGCAGGGTCCAGGGGGTGGTGGTCCAGATGATAACGAAGGCATCCTGGGGCAAGATCCCTTTGCCGTCCTTGATCGGGAATTTTACATAAATGGAGGGCGAAACCTTATCGCCGTATTCCACCTCGGCCTCGGCCAGGGCGGTCTCGCAGTCGCCGCACCAGTACACCGGCTTCAGGCCTTTATAGATGTAGCCCTTGCTGGCCATGGCGCCGAAAACCTGGATCTGCACCGATTCAAACACCGGATTCAGGGTCAAGTAGGGATTCTCCCAGTCGCCCCTGACCCCCAGACGCTTGAACTCCTGGCGCTGGATGTCTATGAATTTCAAAGCGTATTGTCTGCAGTGTTCGCGAAATTCGACCACATCGGTGCGGTGGCGGTCCAGTCCCAGGGCTTTGATGGCCTGCTGTTCGATGGGCAGCCCATGGGTATCCCAACCCGGCACGTATGGGGAGTCAAATCCGGACATGGATTTGTATTTGACGATTATGTCCTTCAATACCTTGTTTAAAGTATGGCCCACGTGTATGTGTCCGTTGGCATAGGGCGGCCCGTCATGCAGAATGAAGGTGGGGCGGCCGTGGTTCTTGGCCTGCACCTTCTGGTAGATACCGATCTTTTCCCAGTAATCCAGGATTTCAGGCTCGCGGGTGGGCAGGTTGGCCCGCATGGGAAAAGCGGTCTGGGGTAGATTCAGGGTCGCGTCATATTTGCCTTTTGCCATGTGATTCACCTCATGTACTTTTTTTGCTGGCGATATGCGGGATGTGCCCGGGAAAAAATAAAGCCCTTCCATCCACAGGGACGAAAGGCCTCTTCCGCGGTACCACCCATTTAGTGCCTGCCCAGCCGCAGGCACCGCTCTTGTGCTCTATAACGTGAGCAAACGTTCAAACCTACTGAAGTTCGGTTGAAGGCTCCGGGGTGATCTTCGTCGAAAAGGCAGGAGCCGGCTCGCACCTGCCCGACCTCGCTTAACCTTGACCAAATCGCTTACTGTCCCCTTCACAGCCGCTGTTTATCCATGAAAACTGGAAAATAATAATTTATTGTAGCACATCCCCCATTGGCTAGCAAGCCGGGTCGACATTTTGCCGGGTTCTTGCCATGTATCCAATGTTGAAATGCTGACTGCATTTAAAGCTCTGGCAGAAAATCTCAGCCAGTCAACTGGCCTTTTCGACACAGTTTATGTATTTGAATTATAGATAATACCCTTCAATAATAATTTGGCAGCACTGTTTAGAAGCAATACGAAAATGTTATCATTTTACAATTGCTTGGCAATCCTGCAAAGCAGGGCTGCTTAAGTCATTTAAACCCGAAACTGCCGCTTTTGTGCCGCTAATCGGGGAAATACAACGTTTAAGTAATATTTGCACAGTCTATTGTTTTTGTTTTCACTATGTTATAATAGCAGTAATTATAGAGATAGTCCCCGGTTATTACCTGCCTTAAACCGGGTAGATTAGCATTAAGCCTTTACGCTGTGAGGAGGAAAATCGCGAGACCAACTATGGCCCATTTAATGGGTCTTATCTGAGACTTTTCATCAATTAGTGGTACGGAGCCAAATTCGCAGATCTTCCTTCTTGGCTGGTTGCCTTAGGGTTGGGGCGTACAACCTTGCGGCAACGGTAGGTGTGGCCCGGAGAAAGCGGCGGGACAGTTGCTCAAGTTGGCAGTAACAGTCGCGCAAGCACCGCCACATAAGCCAGGCTATCATGCGAACTTCGGCCACTGGTGAAAACCGGTGGCGTTTTTACATCCTTTAATCGGGATTAGAGGGAAATAGGGGGGAACACAGGGCGGTTTTCGCGGCTACGGAGCGTGAAAACCGCTTTGTGCTTTTCTGTTTATGTCAAGGGGACGGGGTTGTTGACAATTTCTTGTCAACAACCCCGTCCCCGTGACAAGCTCACTTAATGTTTTTGGAGCAAATCGATTCCAACAAGCAGGATGAACACTGCGGGGAACGGGCTTTGCATACCGCCCGCCCATGGCTGATCAAGAGGTGATGGGCTTGGCCCCAGCGTTTGCGGGGGATTTGTGCCTTCAATGCAGCCTCGGTCTGATGCGTTTGTTTGGCGTCGACCAAACCGAGGCGATTGCTGACCCGGTGCACATGGGTATCTACCCCCAGCCCCGGCATACCGAACCCAACCGCCAGCACCACATTGGCACTTTTGCGTCCCACGCCGGGAAGTTTGATAAGCTCTTCAAATCTGCGCGGTACTTCCCCGCCGTACCTTTCCAAGAGCATCTCTGACAAGGCTTTGATATGGCGGGCTTTATTACGAAACAGCCCCACTCCTCTGATAAATTCCTGCAATTCCTCCAAGGACAAAGCAGCCATCTCTTGCGGGGTGGAGTATTTGCTGAACAATTTGGCGGTGACCTGGTTAACTTGCTCGTCAGTACTTTGTGCCGATAAGACAACCGCTACCAGGAGTTGAAAAGGACTTTGAAAACTCAGCCTGGTTCCGGCCTCGGGATAGGTCTCTTGCAGTATATCCAGTATCTTTTTGGCCTTATTACGATTCATGATCTCACCTGCTAATATGTCACGGGGACGGGGTTGTTGACAATTTCTTGTCAACAACTCCGTCCCCGTGACAACGTCACCGTGACATTTACAGCACTTTGCTCAGGAAAGACTGGGTGCGCGGGTTCTGAGGGTTGTCAAATATGGCCGCCGGAGTGCCTTCCTCCATGATAATCCCTTCGTCCATAAATATCACCCGATGTCCCACTTCGCGAGCGAAGCCCATTTCATGGGTTACCACCACCATAGTCATGCCTTCATGGGCCAGGTCTTTCATAACCGACAAAACCTCACCTACCATTTCCGGGTCCAGCGAGGAAGTGGGCTCATCGAACAACATTACTTTGGGATGCATGGCTAATGCCCGGGCGATGGCTACACGCTGCTTCTGACCTCCGGACAGCTGCGCCGGGTAAACATGGTCTTTATCAGGAAGACCAACCTTGCGCAATAGTCCAATGGCAATCTCTTCGGCCTCAGCCTTGGGCATGCCCTTGAGTATGACCGGTGCCATGGTGATGTTCTCCAGCGTGGTCTTGTGGGGGAACAGGTTAAAGAGCTGAAACACCATTCCCACTTGCTGCCGTAAAGCGTTGATATCGGTCTTGGGATCGGTTACTTCAACACCGTCGATAAAAATATGCCCGGACTGCACCGTCTCCAACTGGTTGATGCACCTCAATAAAGTGCTTTTGCCGGAACCACTGGGTCCGATTACACATACTACCTCGCGCGCGGAGACATGGAAATCAATACCTTTTAAAACTTCGAGGCGGCCGAAACTCTTGTGTATGCCCTTTACTTCAATCATTCTGTGGCCAGCCTCCTTTCTATCCAGTCACCCATCATGGCAACGGTTTTAGTCATTATATAGTATACCACGCAGACTGCTCCCCACACCCAGGCCGCTTCATAGGTGGTGGAATAGAGCAGTTTTCCTCGGTGGGTCAATTCCATAACTGCAATCACCGAAACCAGTGAAGTATCTTTTAACAACATGACGAATTCATTTATCATAGGGGGGATCACTACTTTATAAGCCTGCGGTAATATCACGTAACGCATCGCCTGGCTGCCGTTCATGCCCAGCGAGCGGGCTGCTTCCATCTGCCCCCGATCTACCGCCTGAATGCCGGCGCGCACGATTTCAGCCACATAGGCAGCGCTGTTGAGCGAACAGGCGATTACTCCGGATAAAAATGGCCCGGAATCCATAAATATAGGCAGGATGCCGAAGTGAAAAAGCATTACTTGCACCAATAGAGGGGTGCCGCGGAAGAAATCGATATAAATTACGGCCACTGAACTCAAAAGCCGCCAACGAGACATCTTCATTAAGGCAATGATGAGTCCCAACACCATGCCCGCAGAAACGGATATAACCGTTAGTTGTAGAGTTACTAGGCTGCCTTCGAGAAAGTAATCCCAGTTTGAAAAAACGACATTAAAGCCATTAATAGAGTTTAATTTCTCCCATAGCGTGGCCCCGAAGGTCATCGGGTATGGCGTTATGGACATGAGCTGCTTCTCCTTCCCAATAAGATGCCTGGAAGTGCAGGGAACCCCCCACCCTTCCAGGCATCATTTTGACCTGTTCTTACTTAGTGAACCATTTCTTATAGATCTGATCGAATTCTCCGCTTTCCTTAAGCTTGGACAAACCTTCGTTGATCAATTGCAAAGTCTCAGTATCGCCCTTCTTAATACCAATGCCATACTGGTCATCAGCCTGGAAGATTTCGCCTACCATTTTGATCTTGCCTTTGCCGTCGGTCGTCATATAATAGTCGGTGACCGCCCAGTCATTGATAACCCCTTCGGCACCGCCTTTTTCCAGTTCCATAAAGGCCTCGCCGATGCCGTCAAAGATGGCTACCTGAGTCTTAGGATCTTTTTCTTTCAGTTTCTCGGAAGCGGCAGCTCCAATGGTGCCCACTTCAGCGGCCAGCTTTTTACCAGCCAGGTCATCATAACTATTGATGGTGGTGTTATCAGCGCGCACCGCTACGATCAGACCGCCATTAAAGTAGGGGTCGCTGAAATCGATGGCTTTCAGGCGTTCTTCGGTGATGGACTGCGCCGAAATGGTAACATCCACTTTGTCGGCCTGCAGGGACGGAATCAAAGCGTCAAAGCCCATGCTCTGGATCTTCACTTCGTATCCCTGAACTCTGCCGATGGCGCGAATCAAGTCCATGTCGAATCCTATGAATTCGCCGGTAGCCTTGTCCACAAATTCAAAAGGCGGATATGTAGCTTGGGTACCAACATTGAGCACTTTGGCCGGAGCAGGGGCATCGGCTCCTTGCTGGGGTGCGGGCTCCTTCGGGGCGCATCCGCCGACTGCTGCCAAGCTAAAGATCAGCATGGCAACCAACAACAGTCTGAACAACTTCTTCATGCTCTCCTCATCTCCCTTGTTTTTTTTGGTTTCCCTCGATCCCAATTATCAAATTAATTATACATGTAACTTCCGGGTACGACAACAAAAAGGGTTTTTCGCGCCGCTAGGCAAAAAAAGTAAGCAAGGCAGCCAGGGGGCTGGAAAGGCGGCAGGAGGCAAGCTAGACGCGAAAAGGTCCATGGCATATTTTATATAATTACTATTATTTTTATATGATTTGAATATATGATTTGAATTTGATGATTTTAACGGCATACAAAAATAACACACTGAAAACGTCCCCATAAGTCCATATGTCACACGTTTTTTTAATCACCCGGGATCAGGAAGGAGATGCAGAGTAGTCTTCCATTAGGCGAGGCTGTAGAGGAGCATTAACAGAAGAGGGACGGCTACCGATAATACCACTCCGTTGAATATCCCCAGTAAGGTGTACTCCTCAGGAAGGCTGCGCTTGATCACCGGCAGGGTCACGTCCATGGTGGAGGCTCCACCTACCCCAAACGCAGAAAGTTCAGAATAACGGGCCAGAAACGGCACCGCCGCAAAGGTGAGGATCTCGCGCAGAATATTGCTCAATAGAGCCAACAGGCCGACGTCTACCCCCGACTGCTGAGTGATCACCACTGAAGCGAAGGAATAGAACACCATGGTCCCGCCTATGGCTGCCGAATCCACCAGGCTGCGCCCGGTTACCAGCCCCGCTAGCATTCCTCCGCCAACACTGCCCAGGGTTACCAATACCGGAACCATGGCATATAGCCACAACTTTTTGGTAGCCGATATATAATGCAGCGAAGTCCTTATGACGACCCCGATAGAGGTACAAATTACGATCAAGGACAGATAGAACAACACCGCAGGCAGATTGGAGGGCATATTGATCCAGTACCTGCCGCTGGTGATACCGGCGATGATACATAGAGCGATCAGCCCGATGAGCAGAGCCTCACGCCCCAAGGCGGAACGCTCCAGGGGGTGGCGGCGGCGGATGAAGCGATGGATGAAGAGGCGCTCGTAGAAATACACCACCAGGATGCTGGCCAGGCTGGAGGCTACACAGTATAACACCGCCTGCGCGCCCAAGAGCGGTATAGCCTTCAGGATCTGTTCGCTTCGACCCAGATTCATGCCCATGGCTATCAACAATATATAGAGGCCAACGCGTATCATCCGGTCTGACCAGCGGGATAAGCGCTCACCGAGCAAATATCCGATTATTACGCAGATGCCCACCAACCACATGGTTTTGCCTCCTGAATCGATTCCTTTTAGCTTACCCCAAGCATGGCTTTTTGATTTCCCAAGCTAAAAGTTCACTGTTCCAGGCCTTGAATTCTACAGCCGATACCATATTGGCTGCGGTTTCAGTTAATTGTCGGGAGATTATTTCAGTAACAACGGTTATACCGGCAACCCTATTGGTTCAGTTTTAGCGACTAACTCTATTATAGTGACGCCCGGGTGGGTCATACACTCTTGCCAGGTCGTTTAGGCCTTGTCCGGTTCTATCTTAGCCGTGGATGAGGCCGGGCAGGCAGCGGGTACAGACCCAATCGGCTCTTCCCTGTTTGCGCACCTGCAGCAGGTAATGTTCGGACTCGCTGCGCTGGCACAGATGGCAGCGCAACACTTCAGCACCTTTTTCATCCTTGCTGATAAAGGCCGGGATCTCCACTACATGGTCTTTGCGTTCCAGAGATAGTGCTCCCACCGGGCAGGCCCCGATACACACCCCGGCCCCGTCGCACAATTCCTCGCTGACCACTTTGGCCTTGCCATCGACCAGGGCCAAGGCCCCCTCCACACAGGGGGAAATGCACTCACCACAGCCGTTGCATAGTTCTTCGTCTATTTTTATGGTCATTCTAGCCATCTTAGCTACCTCCTGGTTTGAATTTTACCTGCGGTTACGTCCAGGCCGCATTCTGCATCGGTATCAGGCGGGTCCCAAGGCTGCCTCTGCCTCGCTTTAACTCCTATGCAAAATGATCCCATCGGCTGATGCAGCAACGACAATAGAGTCAAGGGAAGTCACGGGAATGATGCTTTGACTCACAGCCGGTGTTTCATAGGGAAAAGCGTCCTTGATAATGATGTTCTGACTCCCAGCCGGTGTATCATAGAGGAGGCAAAACTTCCACGAACCTCCGGTTCCCAAGCTTGAATGAAATCCTTTTTGACAAGGGATTTTCGCAAAGAATAACGTCCCCTTATGCTAATGATGAGTGCCTTCGACTACTTTCAGCCCTTTGCTCTCCAGCATTTTCTTGATCTGTTTGGCGTGCGGGCAGCGCGGGTAGTCTTCCTCTAAGAGCATACATGAGGAGAGGTGCACCACATCGACTCCATAGCGCATCAGACTATCAACCAGACGGAAAGCGCGACGTCCCGGGCATCCTCCGCAGGTGAAAAAACCTACCATCTCAACTTCCCCCTGGTAGTCCGCAAAATGGTTTTCGCGGCGGTTAAAAGATTTAAAACAGGCCACACCCGGGCATACTTCGGATACTATCTCGCAGCGCACCACCGCCACTCTGGTTTTGTTGGGCTCCTGCTTACCGATGTAGCCCAGGTACTTTGCCTGTACCGTTGTTACGTCGTCTAGCTCCACTGTGTCCAATCCCTTTTTTCGCACCTCTTGCTCTACGGCGCGCCGGGCCATTTTGCGCACAAAACCGGGTACCTTTTCCAAGGCCTGTTGTGCCTCATCACTCCACTTCAAGCTGTTCCCCTCCATATCCCAGTAATCACTGTATACACGCTGCTGGCATTAATATAATCCACTACACCGCTGGATGGCCTAAGACCACTGTGTCCACTGCTAAATTGCATTTGGGCTTGCCATCTGTATAGAACCACTTCTAATGGTCTGTGTAAGCCCAGCCTTGACGACGTCCGAAGCTTGCCGTTCCATATAAAGAACCACTCTAAATTAAGAACCACTCTTAGGTTTGGTGTAAGCCTAAGGTCAGGTTCAGCCTGATGTTTTACCCCAGGACGCGGGGAAAAAGCCCCCGGGGCGAAAGTTGCGCCCCGGCGGGAAGAATTATATTGAATTTGGCCCCGGGTTGATCAGCCGCGGCCAATCCTGATTTCGCTTATTATCCTAAAATGGCCTGCAGATCCTCTTGCGGATCGCCCACCGCTTTGATGCCGAAATTTTCCACCAAAACCCCTAGAACATTGGGGCTGATGAAGTTGGGCAGGCTGGGCCCCAGGCGGATATCCTTAATGCCCAGGTACAACAAGGTCAACAGTATCGATACCGCCTTTTGCTCGTACCAGGACAACACCAGTGACAAGGGCAGGTCATTAACCCCGCAATTCAGAGCCTCAGCCAGGGCAACCGCAATCTGTATGGCAGAATAAGCGTCATTGCACTGCCCTACATCGAGGAGGCGCGGGATGCCGCCGATGCTGCCCAACTCCTGATCAAAGAAACGGAATTTGCCGCATCCCAAGGTCAAGACCAGGGTATCGGGCGGGGTCTGGGCTACGAAATCGGTGTAATAGCTGCGTTTGCCCTTGGAGCCGTCACATCCGCCCACCAGGAAGATATGGCGCAGATGGCCGTCAGCCACTGCCTTTAACACCTGGTCGGCTACGCTCAACACCGTGTTGCGGGCAAAGCCCACCATGACCTTTTTGCCTTCTTCATCGGAGGGGAATCCGGGTGCAGCCTCAGCGGCCCTGATAATATCCCCTAATACCCCGTTAGGCAAATGGGCCACTCCCGGCCAGCCAACCGGCCCGGTGGTGAAGAGGCGCGCTTTATAAGTTTCAGCCGGTTCCTGCAAACAGTTGGTAGTCATCAAAATGGGGCCCGGAAACAAGTCGAATTCCTTTTTCTGATTCTGCCAGGCGGTGCCGTAATGCCCGTACAGGTGGGAATATTTCTTCAGCTCCGGATAGCCGTGGGCTGGCAGCATTTCGCCATGGGTGTAGACCATAATGCCAGTATCTGCAGTGGCTTTCAACAGATCCTCCAAATCCTTGAGATCATGTCCGGAAACCAGAATGCACTTGCCAGCCTTATGCCCCAGCGGAACTTCAGTGGGGACAGGATGGCCAAAATTCTCAGTGTTGCCGCGATCCAAGGCCTCCATGGCCAGAAGATTGATGCGTCCGCATTCCATGGCCAGCTGCACCCATTCCCCCAGTTCCATCTGGCTCTGACCTAAAGCTGCCAGGGTCTTGCTCATAAACGCATAAACCTCAGGATTTTCCTCACCCAATATCTGGGCATGGTAAGCGTAAGCGGCCACTCCGCGCAGTCCATAGAGTACGATCTCTTGCAGGGACTGGATGTCCGCATCTGCCTGGCGGTCGATGATGAGGCCCATTTCCTCACCTTGTTTCACCATCTCGCTCAGGGTTGGAGCCGGCTCGAAGGGTATGATATCACTAAGGTCAACACCGCGCCCTTGGAGCTGATTTCGCAGGTCTTCCCGGTATCTCATAGCAGCGGTGATCAATGCGGTCACTTGTACAGGATCAAAAGTGACATTGGTCAACAGGCTAAACATAGCCTTCATGATATAATGGTCCACTTCTTTAAGGTCAATTCCGGCAGTGCGCGCTTTTTCAACCGCGGATGCCAGGCTCTGCAGGGCATGGCCCAACAGATCCTGCAGGGCGGCTACATCCGGACTTTTGCCGCATACCCCCTGGACTGTGCAACCGCCTTTGGCGGTCTGTTCACATTGATTACAGAACATTCTGTCATCCTCCTTTAATCGATTATGTTGAGTCTTATTGTCCACTTTTGTGCATATATAGACATTATTCCGCGTCAGGCTGCAATAAATCCAATAAGCTTTCACGGTTCAATTCCCTTATTAAAGCGGCCTGACCTCTGGCAAGGACGCGGTGCACCGGGCAGGTGGATCTATTGGGGCAATCAAAGCCGGATTCCAGGCAGACATTTAGAGCCAGAGGCCCTTCTACCGCGGCGATTATATCCGCTATAGTAATCTCTCCGGCCGATTTGCCCAGCCGTACCCCGCCCTGCACCCCACGCTGAGTGGCTACCAGACCCTGCAAGGCCAGCAGATGTACGGTTTTCTTCAGGAAATCCTCTGGAATTCCCTGGCGTTCGGCGATGAGCTTACTCGGTAATACGGAACCAGCCGGATTTTTCGCCAGCTCCAGCATTATTTTGATGGCGTATTCAGCCTGTCTGGTTATGTGCATGACGGTCGGCTCCCTTTTTGTAATGTGGATAATATTTATCCTGTTTGTTATGTTTTAAATTATAGAATAGGCTTGCTGTGTTTGACAAGCAGAATATTGAGTGTTGCTCATAATTAGAAAATGCCAATTATGCCATTCTTATGGTATGCGAGGAATCTTTAGAGCCTTCGGCTTCGCCTCAGGATGACAATCATAATTACTTTAGACAATACAAGAAAGGCTGGTTATGCAAAACTCTCTATTGACCGATGTCGCTTTTCTTATTTGCTTTTAGAAGCAAGGGTTGGGGAGTGAGGGACAGATGTCAACTTTAGCGTTATGCGAGTGGGGATTATGGGTCGATTTGGAGCCTTGTGAGGTGAATGAGTGCATGAAGGAACGCAGGATTTATTTCATACCCAGTCGGGTAAGGAGTTCTTCCTGGCTGAGGCCTTTGATAACAATGCTTTTGTGGCGCGAGGACTCCCCCCGGGCCAGACGCAGTTGGCTTTTGGCCAGCTTCAAGTGCTGAGACAGGTAAGCCAATAAGGCTTGATTGGCTTCACCCTCCACCGGAGGTGCGGTTAGTTTGACCTTTAAGGCTCCCTGGAACTCACCCACGATCTGGTTTCTGGAGGAACGCGGCTGGACGAGAACCTCCAGGCGCAGGCCTTCCCGGGTGTGACTGATGTTCAGCACCTATACTTCCTCCATTTTGACAGCCTCCAGGCTTTCCAAGACCTCTTTGAGGTCTTTGCCGTAGAAAAATTCGGCCAGTTCCTCGAAGCGCTTCTGGCTCTTGTCCAACATCTCCATCTGCCCGCCCAGTTGGGCTTTGAGTTCTGCACTATAGACATTAAGGCGCTTTATCACATCCTGGTAGATGTTTAACATCTGGGCGATCTTCTGTTTGGATTCGCTCAGCATCAGGGCAGCTTCGCGGCGAGCGTTCTGTTTCAGATCTTCGGCGGTCTGCTGTGCCAGGATGAGGCTGTTGTTCATGGTCTCTTCCATCTTGCGGTATTTGGATATCTCGAACTCCAGCTTTTGGATCTGATCACGCAGGGTGGCGTTTTCGGCGAAAAGCTTCTCATAGTCCTGCGCTATTTGGGACAGGAAATTACGTACCTCCTCTTCTTTGAGGCCGCGCATGACCTTGTGGAACTGCTGGTTGCGTATTTCCATAGATGTGATCATCAAACCGCCCTCCTATCTCAGGATATTATCCTACTCCAGGACATGCCGTCATATTTCGGGATATGCAGGGATCTTTACCACTATTTGGGAACAAATGTGGATACTGCGGTGGGGCAAAAGAGCCGTACTCCTGGTGACTAGTGGGCTTCCCACCCACAATATGCCGCGGCCTGGCTCAATCGCCCCGCACCCATGGCCGCACTGCTAACCTGGACGGAAGCAGGCTTCGGTGACTAAAAGAACCGGCACCCTCTCCCCCTTATAATTGGCGGACGGTCAGGCCTGCCGGGAAAAGTTCCAGCAACTGGGCGAATGCGTCTTCCTGCTCCCATTGCCCTTCGGCCAGGTCATTTATGGCCTGCTGGTAGATATCGGTCACCTTTCTCAACAATTCCGGAGCATAGAACTGACCGTCCATGCGCAAGCGCCTGAGGCCTGACGCAGCCATCCCCGGTAGGCGGGTCAATAGGGCCAGTTCATGGGGGAAATATATATGATTGCGGCATTGCCAATCGGTTCTGATGCGATAGAATTGCCCACAGGCATCCCACAGACCATAATCCGGTTCCAGGCAATGAATTGCACACCCTTCTAGTTTATCATCACTCCAGCTGCAGGCCATGCAGTAGTCGCTGATCATGCCACACAATGGACCTTGCACCAGCACTTCCATTTTTTCGCCCAACTGTCCCAGGGCGGTGAGGCTGTCTTTATCGGTTTCCAGAGAGGCGTTCACTCGGGTAGCGCCCAATTTGACCAGCCAGCTGGCGTTCTCATAGTTGGTGACGTTCAAACCGTAGCCGGCTTCAATTTCCATGCCCAGCTGTTGCGCCAGCTTCCAGGCCCCGAAATCATTGGCGATGGCTGCTTTCCAGGGAAAGTCCTGCCATTGCCGCAGTTTATCCTCCAGCCCCTCCAAATCTTCCTGGGTGACGATCCGGGGGGTCTCCAGGTAAATGTCAATTCCTTGTTCGGCTGCCTGGGCGAACAAGACTTTGAACTGATAACGGTTCCAAAGCGTGCCCTCTTGGCGCATTGTGTCCATTCCCACTATCACTTCTTTGACCCCGCTGCCCTGCAGAGCGATTAGCTGGTCCAGGCTGGTGATCTTGACCCGCAAGGATAGTTGTGCCGGAGCGACCATCAATTTGAGCTCATAATCCTGAGCCTTGAGGCGCAACAGAGGCCGACACTCAGTGGGGCGGAAGAACTCGCGGGTACCATCCAGCCCTATCGAGGTGCGGTTGGGCCTTTCCAGGAGGCTCCCTGTGCTCAGGTCGCGCAAGCGCCGGTTGACTAGGTGCTGCTCTTCAGTCTGGTCAGGCTGGGCGTTGGGATCCTGTTTCAGCCGATCCAGGGCCTGGCGATACACAGCTATCAGTCCGGTCAGATAGCTGGCTTCACGCATACGGCCTTCTATCTTAAAGGAATATACCCCGGCCTGCACCAATTCACGCAGGTATGGGTATACCATGAGATCGTTGTGGGTGATGTGGTAAGCATACTCCTCCGGGTCGGCGCTGGTACCGCTGAGGCGGTACAACCAGCGGCACGGTTTGACGCAGCGACCGCGGTTGCTGCTGGCCCCGCTGATAAAGCTGCTCATGTAGCACTGCCCGGTATGGGAGATGCACATGTCCCCATGGGCGAAAAACTCCAGGGTGAGGTCACTGCCGCAATGAATGTCCTTGATTTCAGCCAGGGAAAGGCTGTTGGAGAGAATCGCGCGGGCAAACCCCTGTTCCTCCAGGAATCTGACCGCCTGCACATTGCTGATACCCATTTGTACACTGGCATGCATAGGCACGGTAAGGCCCATCTCCTGAACCAGGGCGACCACTGCCAGGTCCTGAACAATCATGCCGTCGACCCCGATATCCTGCAGAAACTGCAGGTATTTGCGCAGTTCATCGATTTCCCGGTCACAGTACAGGTTGTTCACCGTTACATACAATTTCTTGTCCTGCTGATGCAGGTATGAGGCCGCATCTTGTAGTTCTTCACGAGTAAAGTTAAAATCAGGTCTGAGCATGCGCATATTGAAGCGCTTATCCCCGCAATATACAGCGTCAGCCCCTGCTTCGGCCACTGCCTCTAAGACATCCCATTTTCCGGCCGGGGCCAATAGTTCCAGTTCATGCATGATATTAGCTTCCACTCCTTTAAGAAACGCCATTTAGCCGGTGACCACCGGCTATGCGCAGCTGTATTGGGCGCCCGTCTTGTTTTAGAACCTCAGTGCCGATAAGGTATGTATCAATGCCCAGCGCAGCAATTCTAATGCAATAACTACCACAATGGGTGATATATCCAGGGCTCCCAGCGGTGGTACAATTCGCCGGAAGGGAGCCATGATCGGTTCTGTGACCTCATAAATGAAACGAATGATGGATTGATATGGATTATGGGGTACGAATGATAAAATACAGCGTATAATAACCAGCCAAATCAATACGCTGCAGGCGATATTCACGATTTCTATCAATATGCCAAACAAAGTGTTCTCTCCCGTCTTCTATTGATTGCCCAGCTCTATGGAGCGCTGGTAAGCTTTTTCAACAGCGTCAAAAAAGGCTTTGCGCAGACCATTGCCCTCCAACTGCCGTACCCCGGCGATGGTAGTTCCTCCTGGAGAACACACCTGTTCCCGCAAGATGGCTGGATGCAAGTTCTCGGCTTCCAGCATGGCCAGGCTGCCTTTAAAGGTCTCGATCACCAATTCCCGCGATAAAACCGCGTCCAAGCCTACATTGACTGCGGCATTGATCATGGCTTCGACTGCCAGGAACACATAAGCTGGTCCACTGCCCGATACGGCAGTGACAGCGTCCATCAGTTTTTCTTCCACTGTTACCGCAGAACCCAATTGAGCAAAAATATCCCGCGCGATTTGCATCTGTATCGGCGTTGCCAGTTTCCCCGGACAAAGGGCTGATATCCCCTCACCTACCAGGCAGGGGGTGTTGGGCATTACTCTGATCACTGCGGTTTGACCGCCGCTAGCTTTTTCCAGAGATTCGGTCTTGACCCCGGCCAAAACCGATATCAATAGCTTATCCTTGTTCCAGCGTCCGTCACTGGTCTGCATCACCTGCTGCATGTGCTGGGGTTTGACTGCCAATATTATTACTTCGGCGGCATCGATGGTCTCACACAGCGAGCAGGCTGTAGCTTGAAACTCAGTCTCAAATAAGGCGCTGCGGGCGGGGTTAATATCATGGCAATATACTGCCGCATAAGCCTGACGATCCAGCCCCTTCATAATAGCATAAGCCATTTTGCCGCAGCCGATAATAGCTAGTTTTTGGGGCACTATTTGTCACCCCCGAAAATGCTGCTCATGCCGTGCTTGCGCATCATAAGGCGAGCATCCCTGGAAATCTCCACATTGCTGGGGGTGAAGATGAATACATGCTGGCCTAATTGCTGGCTGTTGCCGTCCAAGGCGTAAGTAGTACCGCTCACAAAATCAAGGATGCGCTGCGACAATTCCTTAGGGGTATTCTCAAAATTCATGATCACCTGTTTGCGGTTCTTCAGATGGTCGGCCAATACCTGCACCTCATCAAAGCTCTCCGGTTCACAGACTACCACTTTCATGGTCTTGTTGGTATGTATGCTCACTACATTAGATATGCTGCTACTGCGCAGATTATCCTCGGCAACTTCAGGCATTTCGATGATCTCTTCCCGGACTTCCTCAGCCTCCAGGCCAAGCCAATTCCACAACTTGTTCATTTTACCCATATATAATGCCTCCTTCGTCCGATTACTCACAAAATTTACTCCCCAAACAGCGCAGTACCCACCCGAATCATGGTGGCCCCTTCCTCGATGGCAACCTCGAAATCCTGAGACATTCCCATGGAAAGGTGGTGCATCTCCACATTCTGGTAAGTCCTACGTTTATAGCATCGATATATTTCATGCAATTCTTTAAAGAATGGCCGAGATTTTTCGGAATCTTCCGACAGAGGGGCCATGGTCATCAGCCCCCTGATCTGGAGCCACTTCAACTGCCCTACGGACTGTAAGAATTGCTCGATATCCGTGGTCAATACTCCGGCTTTCTGCTCCTCCCCGGCCAGACTGACCTGCAGCAAGGTGTGGACCGGGGTCTGCAGCAAAGCCCCGCGCCGATCTAATTCTTCAGCCAGAGACCAGCGATCCAGGGAATGGATCAAAACCGCCTTACCGACCACATCCTTGGCCTTGTTGGTCTGCAGCCTGCCGATCATATGCCAATAGACTGCGGGAAAATGGCTATGTTTATATTTCAATTCCTGAGTACGGTTCTCACCGAAATGATTCAACCCGGCGGCCAGGGCTTTTTCCACCGCCTCCAGTCCTACGGTCTTGCTGACCGCGATCAGGGTTATTGCTGAGGGATCGCGTCCAGAGCGATGCGCGGCCTGGGCGATTCTATGCTGAATTTGGTTAATATTTTCTGCTATACCCACCACCGCACTCCCTTCCTCGGTATATCACGGACTATTAAACCGTCAGGAAACAGACTCCGAAAGTAGAGCCTTTGCCCACTTCACTCTTTACAAAAACCTGCCCGCCATGGGACTCAACAATGTGCTTGACTATGGAAAGCCCCAGCCCGGTGCCGCCTTGACTGCGGGTGCGGGCCTTGTCCACCCGGTAGAAGCGCTCGAACACCCGAGGGATGCTTTCCTCGGGGATTCCTACCCCGGTGTCGGTGACGGTTATCACGATACGGCTTTCACGCTCCCGGCAGCGCATGGTGACCACACCGCGGACAGGGGTGTATTTGATGGCATTATCCAACAAGTTGATCAATACCTGCCCCAACAGATCTTCGTCAGCATGCACACAGGGCATATCGGGCGGGTAAATGAACTTGACCATCAAGTCCTTCTCACTGATCTGCGGACCCAGCATGTTTATCACCGTGCGGATGGATTGAGCCAGGTTGACCGGTTTGGGTGAGATAAGTTTCTCCTTGGACTCGATGGAGGACAGTGTCAGCAGGTCTTCGATGAGCCGGCTTAAACGGTCAGTCTCAGCATCGATGATGTTGAGGAAGCGCCGACAGGTGTCGGCATTAGCCATCGCCCCGTCTAAGAGCGTCTCCACGAATCCCTTGATCGAAGTCAGCGGGGTGCGCAGTTCATGGGAAACATTGCCCGCAAACTCCGACCTCACCTGCGCAAAATTGCGGATGTCAGTCACGTCGTGAAATACCACTACCGTGCCTTCCATCTGCCCCGAATCATCTTTGACCGGCCGGACCACCACCCGGTAGACCTGATTATGAGTACCGAGCATGGTCTCAGCGAAGGTCTCTTTTCCGCCTGACACGGCTTCATCTACCATTGCCACCAGCTCCCCGTTGTTTGGGCTGATGGCTTGCATATTTTTGCCCACCAGGGCTCCCCGGGGAGTATGAAAGATGCGCTCGGCGACATGATTGGCCACAATTACCCGACCATCCAGGTCGAGTATGATGACCCCCTCCACCAGGCTGGTCAGAATCGCTTGGATTTTAGGCTGATTCAATGCCGTAGACATGATACCAATTCCTCTATATAGAAATAGACGATTTGTCCTCGGTAAAGCGGTAACCGACCCCACGCACCGTCTCGATGTAATCCGGGTAGCTGGAATCGTCGCTGAGCTTCTGGCGCAGATGACGGATGTGGACGTCTACGGTGCGGGTATCCCCGGAATACTCGTAGCCCCACACTTTTTCCAACAGGGCCTCACGGGTAAAGACCCGACCCTGATTGGATATCATCAATGATAACAGTTCAAACTCTTTGGGGGTGAGTTCCAATTTTTTCTCCCCCATGAAGGCTTCATATTTCTCCGGTATCACCAGGAGGTCCTTATATACATAGACCTTTTCGCCCATGGCCTTCTCATCCTGCAGGATCCTTAAAGCGCGCAAGCGGGCTTTGACCCGGGCGATCATCTCGCGGGGACTGAAGGGTTTCTTGATATAATCGTCGGCACCCATTTCCAAACCCAGCACGGTGTCGAACTCCTCGCCTTTGGCGGTCAGCATGATTATGGGAATGCTGTTGTACTCAGGGTTCAGCTTGAGGGTGCGGCACACTTCCAGTCCATCCATATTGGGAAGCATAATATCTAAAATGATCAGGTCGGGCTGCTCACTTTTCACCATCTGCAATGCGCTGAGGCCATCGTAAGCTAAAACCACCCGGTAGCCTTCCTTCTCCAGGTTGAACTTGACCAGCTCCACTATATAGGTTTCGTCATCGACAACCAGAATCTTGGTGTTTTGCATAGCAACTCCTATTTTCTCAAAGCTATGGCTGCACCCATGCGACCGGTCACGCCTCCATCGCGGCGATAGGAGAAAAAGCGTCCGGCATCACAGGCCGTGCACAGGGGGCAGGTGATGATATTATCCGCGGGGATCCCCGCCCCCATCAGGATCTGTTCGTTGGTAGCTTTAAGATCCCAAGTATAGCCCACTTCGTCCTCATAAATTATATCACTAAAATCACTAAATCCATCTATAACTTTGTATAACAGCTCAGACTGGATGCGATAACAGCAAGCCCCGATACCGGGACCGACAAAGACCTGTATATTTTCCAGGCAAGAGCCCATTTTCTTGACCATGGCGGCAACGGTTTTTTCAGCGATGCGCAAATAGGTGCCTTTCCAGCCGCTGTGAGCTGTAGCCACCACCTGCCGCGCCGGATCAAAAAACAATAACGGGATGCAGTCAGCATAAAAGGTGGCCAATATCAGACCGGGCTGATCGGTGATCATCCCATCTAAGCCGGTGATGCTAGTCTGGTCGCTCATTGCCCCCTGGCCGCGCTGCTCTGCTTTGACCACCCCCACCGCATTGCCATGCACCTGCTGGCAGGAAACCATATCCTCCAGCCCGGCTTCAAAGATCTTCATCATCCGCCGGCGGTTTTCAAGCACAACCTCATCAACATCGCCAACATGCAAGCCCAGGTTGAGACTATGATAAGGCGGACGACTGCCGCCGCCGCTGCGGGCGGTGAATACCATTTGGGCTCCCTGTTCCTGCCAGGACGGCACGGTCACATACTCCAGGTCATGTAATTGTTGCCAGGTCCAGCGGTTCATTTGTTCTACCTCCCTCTTTCGCGTACAATAGGCATATGGAGGTGGGTGTGATGAATCACTCCGTTCCCCCGAAAAAAGAGGACGGTAAGGCTTTGGTCTGGGTGACCCTGATGCGGGTCTGTCCTCCTGATGACATTATAATTGAAAGCCTGTTAAGATCACAGGAAATACCGTATCGTCTGCAGCGCCATACCATTTCCCAGATACCCCTGACGGTGGGCCCGTATGCCGAGACTGTCATTCAGGTGCCCAGCCAATGGGAAGAAGAAGCCTTAAAGCTCTTAGAACCGGTGCCAGAGCAGCTCGAGAACGATCCGCTGCCTGACCCTGAAGATCAGCCCTGACAGTACTATTACTCTAGTTTAGGAAGGTGCCCGTTGTGCTTACCATCAGCGAGGTGGCCCGCCGCTACCAACTTAACAATCGCCAGGTGCATGAATTGATGGAATATGGCTACCTGCAGATTTCCAGGGTATCGCGCAACGCCAATGGCGGCATGAGCTACCTTTTTGACGAAAAGGATGTGCAAGCAGCCGACATCTATTCCGCCCTGGCCGACCTGCAGGATAAGAAAAACCGCCTCGGCAGCCGCGGCGTCAGCACCGTCCGTTTCAGCAAGGTGCTCCGGGCTATACGCCACTATGACCGTTTTTTGGCCAGCATCGAGGGCCAGCCCGCCGAAACCGTCTTGCGGGTGTCTTTCTATCTGTTTCATCTTAACCATTATGCCAAACGCTATGCTGAGCAGAGCCGGGAACTGTACAGCCTTAAGAACCGGGTGATCAGAAAAATGTGGCGGGATAACCCGGATTTGATACAGGTGCGCTACCTGTTGGGTCCGGATCGGGAGCGCATCTGGCTGTGCGACGACTGCAAAGACTCGGCTCGCAGCGCGGGGCTTTCCTTTGTGGAATACTTAAAAAAGGGACATCGCTGTCCAAAATGCTTTGTACAATCGGTAGAACCCGAGTATTATTCTCTCTTCGAGTTCATAGTGGCCATAGGCAACTACCGTTTCGTCTTCCATCTGCCCCGCTCCTCAGCCTGGCGCTGGCTCAAAGATGTGCCCAATATAGAGCAGGGCCGCCGCGAGACCGGCCCTTATGACGATTCCATGTATCTCTACGGACGTCCTTCAACCCGCATTGAGGAAAAAAGCTTCCCCCTGCCGATGGTGATCGAAGCCCTCACCGCCTATTTGCGATGACACCGGATTACATCGGTTAAATCGGGACGTCAGACCGTGTGAAAAACCCTGTGATGACGTGCCAGATCCCGCCTATACCTGTAGAGCCGGGAGGGGGATGGTGTCGTAGCCATACTTCATAGGAATTCTAGCTAAAACCCCAAACAAAAAGACGTCCCCCACCTTGCGATTGGAACGCCCTGCGGTATGCTATCGATTCTTCAACTGCTCAATAGTCTTGATAAAGCTGTTTAAATCCGCGAACTGGCGGTACACCGAGGCAAAACGCACATAGGCTACCTCATCCAGGGCCTGCAGACGCTGCATCACCCGTTCCCCGATGATCTGGCTGCTCACCTCGCGCTCGTACTCGTCCCGCAGTTCCCTCTCCAGGGCTGCCACCAGGTTTTCGATATCCTCCATGCTGACCGGTCTTTTCTCACAGGCCCGGGTGATGCCGGCCAGAAGTTTGTCACGATTGAATTGTTCGCGGCTGCCGTCCTTCTTGACCACCACCAGAGGCCGCTCTTCAATGCGCTCATAAGTGGTAAAGCGGCGCTTGCAAGCATTGCATTCCCGCCTGCGACGAATCGAAGTCCCGTCATCGCTGGCCCGGGAATCCACCACCCTGCTTTCAAAATCCTGGCAATAGGGGCATCTCAAATCCTCTTCCCCCTTTAGACGTGCCGCTTATTGCTCTTATTATCGCCAAAAAGGGCGGGGAATTCAACTTTATATATCATTTAGTAGCGCTCATCATCGATGCGGTAGTCGCGGCGATAGCCGTCTATCTCATTGGCCACCGGGACCTCCACCAGGATAACATCGCGTCCAATGCGTACTATTTTATGCCAGGGCACGGTTACCTCCTCGCGGCGGGAGAATATGTGGAAACCCCGGCTGTGGCCGGGCATAATCAAACCCAGCACACGGCCATTCTCCAGGTCCAGGTCAATGTCGATTATGTTGCCCAGCTTTTTGCCGTCCACCACATTGATCACGTCTCGGGTACGCAGGTCTGAAATTTTTATCATGGATCACACCTCAATATCTGTATGTTCTTTAATATATGAGAACAGAGGAAAAAAGTTGCTATTCTGTACACCCTTAGGTGGACAAATTCTCTGTTAAAGTTTATGCGCCGATTTGCCGATATAGATGTAGAATAAGTGTTTTAGCTATGGGCTGGACTCACCCGAGAAGCCCATCTGCGCACCGAACGACCGAGGTGCATTCTGATCGTCATTAATAAATTCAATCATTGCAAGGAGGCAACCCACTATGATGAGGTCCCTCTATACTGCCAGTACGGGCATGTATGCGCAGCAGCTCAATGTGGACACCCTGGCCCACAATATCGCCAATGTAAACACTACTGGCTATAAGCGGCAGCGGGTGGAGTTTCAGGACCTGCTCTACCAAACCTTAAAACGCCCCGTGGTAAGCGACGAGCTAATTGAACCGGTTGGCATTGCGGTTGGTATGGGGGTACGCCCTGCTACCATCGATATCATGAACGGACAGGGCAACTTGCAGCCCACCGGCAATCCGCTGGATGTGGCTATTTCAGGTGGCAATGCGTATTTTAGAGTCTTGGCCAGCGGTGATGAGGAGCTATATACCCGTGACGGCGCTTTTAAACTGGATGCTGAAGGCAATCTGGTGACTAGCGCGGGTTATCTGCTCTCAGGAGTGGATGCTATGGAACCCGGTGCCTACAGTGTTACTGTGGAAAAGGACGGCCGGGTCACTTATAAAGCCTCCGGCTCGGATGAGATCCTGGAAGCAGGCCAGTTGGAACTGGTCACCTTTATGAATCCGTCAGGCCTGGAGAAGGTCGGCGGCAACTTGTACCGGGCTACTGACATCGCCGGCGAGGCGGTGGATTGGGATCCGGAGGAGGACAGCACTATAACTCTGGAAGCAGGTTATCTGGAATCTTCCAATGTGCAGATCGTGGAGGAGATGGTGAGCTTGATCACGGCGCAGCGCGCCTATGAAATCAACTCCAAAGTGATTCAGTCGGTGGATGAGATGCTGCAGGTAACAACCAACCTGCGCCGCTAAAGAAGATGTGACGGGGTGTGACGGGGGACGGTTCTGTGACACACGCCGCTAAAGGAGAGGTCGAGGTTTATGCCAACGGTAAGCCCCACCGGGATCAACGGTTTTGCCAATATGAGCGCTGCCCAGGCCAGCCGGGAACAGCAGCAGACTGGCAAGTTTGATCGCATTTTACAGAATGCCATGCGCTCCCGAGACGATAAAAAACTGCGCCAGACCTGCGAGGACCTGGAAAGTGTTTTCGTATACCGCCTTTTGTCGGCCATGCGCTCCAGCATCCCCCGCAGTGATTTCATCACCCGGGGTATGGCCACCGAGACCTTTGAATCAATGCTGGATGAGGAGTATGCCAAGACCATCAGCCGCCAGGGATCGCTGGGATTGGCTGATATCATCTACCAACAGCTGACCCGCAAATAGAGGCATGGGGAGGCATGGGATTTGTGAGTATGGGACGGTTCTTTGCCTGTTCTTCGAACAGGCAAAAGAACCGTCCCCATGCCTCTTCATGCCTCTTACCTAGTCGGATGTTTTCTGTTTAGAGCCAGAACGAAGTCTCGACCAGTCGGTTTTGCCTTGGTTGGTCATCCAGGGCGATTTATACTTCTTTTCATACTTGGACGAATTGGCTTTCGATTGCTGATTTTTTTGAACTTTGCCGCTATTGCCCGAAAATTGCTTTTTATCATCATCTTTCTTGTCATTGTTGCCTTTTGTCCATGCCGGAACCGCTGCTCGTGGGTTGGCATTGTTTACCCAGGCCCTGTTATCCGGTTCGGTGTATTCTCTCATAAAGCTCCGGGAACTATTAGTCTGTTCAGCTTTCTGCTTGCTGTTGCCCTGGTTTTGCCCCTTGGAGTTGGAGGATGTGGTCTTGTACTGAATATGCAGCCTTTCTTCAATAACTTCGTCCTTTATCTTGACCTTTTGATTGACTTTTAGGGCCTGGTCCACTGAATCACTGATCTTGGCGACCAGCTTCTGTTTATACTGCTCCTTCAGCTTTTCTCCGTTCTTTTTACTGTGCACAGTGACTTGCAGACTGCCGCTGTCATTTTCAGCTAACTGCTCCCGGGCCACCATCTCACCGACGACGGCTCCAACTGCCGCTGCAGCAGGCTGACCGCTTATATTCAGATGGGATATAACCTGGGCGGCCTGGTCACCCTCGGTCTTGACCGAGACCACTCGCTCCCAGCGGTTGATTCCCAGTTCAATGCCGGGAGAAAGTGAGGCATAGGTGACTACATTAAAGAAGTCTGCGGTCCCGGCCAGGAGCGCCAGCAATACCGCTGCGGCGATGCCATAGCGCAGCATTGGCCGCTGCCGGCCATAGTAGTATTCTCCCGCATATAGGGGCTGAGCCGACTTAACCTTTTGATAGCGACCGTCTTCACTCATGATCACAGCCCATCCACGCCCTGACTCAAGGACTATACCCTGTGCTTTAGACATGCTGCTCGCCTCCTTTCCGGTCACTCAAATACGGTCTCAGGCATTGTATATCATGGATCAATATCATAGTGCTGGCGATAATGAACTTGCGGTAACGATCGATTATCTTGCGGCTGGCATTGCAGCGCTGTTCCAGCATACGGATGGGGATCATTTTCTTTTCCTGCAAATATGTACTCATCTCCTGATCAGAAGCTATTCTGTCGGCTATGGAAATCGCTGCCTGCAAGGTCTTTTTCTGGCGCGGACTGCCTTTCACCAGATCTTCCAGCTTTATATCATACAACTGTATGACCGCTTTGAAACGGTCCAGGTCCTGTTTGCGCGCCAGGTCATCCAATATCTGCTCAGCCAAGTCCACGGTCTGGGCCCCGGGGATGTGCTGCTCACTCTGAAAAGCCGAGAATGGGGTGAAGTGCCGCTTTTCCTCACTGCGCTTGTAGTCTATGATGCGGTTGCGAATCACGTAGCCCAAATACAGCAAAATATTACCGCGCTGGGGTTCATATTTGTCAAAGGCCTCCAGGATGGCCATCCTGGCGATGCTGGCTTCTTCATCACTGCTGTCAATATAGCGTCCGCAGGTACGGGCGCAGACCCGCAAGCAAAAGGGCATGATCTGATCGAAACTGTCTTCAATAGCAGTGGTATCGCCCGCTTTATACCGTTGCCACACCGATACGGTGATCTTCTCCAATTGTGACGGTTCAGCGTTGGACATCTTCTGTCCTCCTGGAATTGATCTAAGCTCAATGGTAGCATACCAGCGCTGAATCATGATAAAAAATACCACCCCGGGCAGGAATCCTGCCCGGGTGATACGCAATTATGCCAGTTTTACAAAGAGCCCTGTATCCTAAAATTTCAGGATTTAGTCCTGTTTCTTAATCTTCGTCATCGTCATCATCGACGGCGGCACGGCCCACGATTTTAATAGTGGAGGCATCGTCGTCCCCATTATAGACGACTACCACTTCATAGCCTTCATAATCAGCCAGGTCTTCAATGTCAACCGCCTGCTTCCTATAAGTGATGCGGGTGTCTTCGCTGATATTAAAGGTCAATTCGTCTCCATCCTCGTCGGTGATGGTGATTTCATCCTCGTCAGCTACATCAAGGGTACCTTTGACCGAGCTGATATCGAATTCCCCGAGTATCTGGTCAGTCAGGCGGCTTAACAGAGTGGCGATCTCATCGCGCTTGACCACCCGCATGGGGCTGAAGCAGCCATTATTATCGCCGACCATGATGCGGAAGCGTTTTACCTTTTTAACCGAAAATTTGAATTCATACGGAATCAGGTAGTCATCTGTAAAAGAGTCGTCCTTATCAATGTCCCGGAATGCTGTTAAGGCTCTCCTGACCGTGCTGGCCTGCTTGGCTGCATCGCTAAGTTCGCCCAGTATGTCTTCATCCAAATCGGCATCCTCAGCATCAGCGATGATATCCCCCAGGCTCCTGGAAATGACCTTGAAATCTGCGATCAGGTCAGGCAGGTCGGCTTCATCGGCTTCATCCAGCTGGTCCAGGAATGCTTCCAGATCGTCGATTATTGCATCGATACCATCCTCTATCTCGGCATAGTCATCTTCCAGGTCGCCCAGTCCCTCCAGAATGGCGATGATCTCCTCCACATCTTCAGAGACACTGTCAAAATCAATATCTTCATCATCGTCCCGGTCATTCGCATCCTCATCCAGAATACGGGCTACATATAGGGCTACCTGCCCCCTCTTACAGCCTTGATTCGGGTTGAAGGTCTTCAGCTCTTGAGGCAGGATTAAGCCGAAATCAACTGCAGCCGCTACATAGGGCTGACCCCAAGCCGGGATCTTTTTCAAATCGTACTTGCCTACATCAGCATCGTCCAGGTCAAGCTGTCCATCTTTATCGAGGGCTCTGACCAGCATTATGATCAGTTCCAGGTTGGTGACCGGTTTATTGGGCTGGTATTTACCCATGTACCCTTCCACCAGGCCTTTGCGGGCTGCTTTCATTATGTAGACATTGGCCCAGCTGTCGTTAATGTCATCGAAAATAACCCAAAAACGGTCTTTGCCAGAGCTGTAGTTACGCGGCTCCGATTTTTTGATTTGGCTTTGAGATGACTTCTGCTTATGATTCCCCTGGTTGCCCTGCACTTTATCGGGGTCGGGTTTGGCCAAGGCAGCCGCAGGAAGCAAAGTGAGCAGAAATGCTGCCAACACCAGAATCGCTATCTTTTTCACCGAGTATACCCTCCTTAACATAGATTATTTGTTTCGAATATAGTTGCGTCAGAGATCATGAATAAACGGGGGTAGGAAAACCAGCGCCATATTATTCATGACCGGATTATGGTAAACAAGCCCGACATGCAACAGCAATAGGCGGACCAACAAAATTACCCGTGGCCCGGTCTTGTTGATAGCATGAGCTCTGCTACAGCATTCGTACACAGCAAATAAAGCAGACCTATTCCCCCCATCAGTAGTAAGAACCAGGAAAAACTGATGATGATGTAAAAATGGCAACCATAACGGCCCTATCCCTAGAACCAAACAACCGGGGTAAACTGCCATTACAGTCATCCCGGTCGCCATTATGGTATTTATTCCCATTTAGCTATGTTCAGCTACTCATGGGGCACAGCCACGGCATTCCATTGGCCTTGGCCAGGCTTGCCGCAGTGGTGCCGAATAGATAGTAGGGTTTGTCTCCCAGTTGTTGCAGGATTTGGTCAGCTTTGCGATTGACCAGGTTGGTGCCGCTCATTAAGAGCACATCGGCGAAATCCAGCAGTGGGCCATAGTCTTTGTCCCCGTCCCAGATCTCCACCCCATTGATGAATGATCCGATATGGCTGGGGTTTAAATCCATTACGGCTAGATTTTCCGCCCCGAATACATCCGCTGCTTGCTGCAGCAGTTCAGGGAAAAAGCCCATCATACCTATACGGCATATCCCGTGCCGCTCTTGCAGCAACTGGCAGATATGGCGGGCACATTGTACCGGTCCTTCACCGCTGCATTCAATACTCTGTTCGATGCAGCCCACCTTGCGGGCAGCAGCATTCAATACCGCCACCACCATGGGATAATAATAAGGATTGACATCAGGCAGGTTGGCTACCGCGTCCACGGTGCCGGAAAAGGTACGGGGGTGGAAGGTGTAAACCTGGCCAATAGCCCCCTCCATCTCGGCTTGAATAAGCACCTCATTCCCGCTGGTCAGGGGATCATAACGTCCTCCCCCCGATTTGGCAGGCTGGTAGATCTTGATCTCTACATGCTGGCCCTTTAATTCCGGATATTCCCCTACCAACTTACGCAAAGCACTATTAGCGTTTACTCGCATTATGTACATCACTCCCCAAACATGATCCAAATGTTTATCTTACTCCTCTTCTGGCGCCCGTTCTGACGATCCCTCCCCCCTGACCGTTGCGGGTCTATATCAATGATATTATCTAATGGCAGGTATACGCAATATAATTACTTTAATGATAAGTTTTGGGAAAATATTAACGCAAAAAATAACCCCCAGTAAATGCATGTGGGGGTGATCCTTTTTGGTATGCTGGCTTTATTAGTATGCCGATTAAGAACTGCCTATGCTCCGGTAAAGCAGGTAGGAATACAGGTACGTTCCTGCTGTGAGCAATATAATGGCGCCGATCACCAGGTAGAAAAGCGCCTTGCCAGTCAGGAAGAATCCGGCTACTGCAATCAGCAGTCCCACCAGGAAGAATCCCCACCCTCCCACGCGGTGGGTCTTTCTCCACACCTCATCAGATGACAACGTCCAGGGGGTTTTGATGCCTACAAAGAAGTTGCTGCGCAACTTGGTCATATAGTTGCCCAAAACCATGAACAGCAAGCCCATGCCCACCATCATGTGCCGGGTGGACAACACCTGCTCCTGGCTGCGTCCGGTCTGTATGCTCAATATCAACATAAAGGCCATAAAAACGGTGCTGCCCAGTTTCATATACTGATAGCTGGTGCTGAAATAATCATAGTTCTTCCGGCGCGGGTCAAAACGAGGCAGCAGATCCATGAATAAAGGAATGCCCACCACCAGCGCCGTCATCCACAGCAACTGGCTTTTTGGAGCGAAACGGTCGGGAATACCTTCTGTGTTCCAGTGTATCGGAAAATTCCCAGTCAGATCAGGGTAAACCCAGGCTACCCAGCCTGCCGCCAGAATGGCAACAATATAAGCAAGCCAAAAAGCAACACCTCGGTTAGAATTCATGCCTTAGCCCCCCTCAATATGTTGTAGAAACCCAGCAAGGTTTCCTCCAGGACCGATAAATTCAGGTGGTACTTGATGTACTGTCCCTCTCTCTCCGCAGTGACCAGTTCAGCAGTCCTGAGCAGTTTGAGGTGATGGCTGATGGAGGGCTGGCTCATATCGAAATGAGCCGCGATATCACCGGCAGTCATGCCACCCTCGCGGAGCATTTCCAGTATCCTGCGACGGGTCGGATCGGCCAGGGCTTGGAAGACTCCATTCATTACCACGGCCCCCCTTCATAAACATATAGTTAAACTTCTAATTATTATTTTAATGGCTATCATTTCCGGCTGTCAATAATAAGGCTAGGATATGTGTCAGTAAGGTGCATAAAAAAGCCGGGCAATAGCTGGATACTCGCCTGAGGTCAACGGGTATGGTTTCAGCAAGTGGCAAAAATCTCCCCCTGTCCAAACCTGCCGCAACCGATCCGGGGTCTTAGCATTAAGACGAGTCTTATACGTTGCTGTTATCCAGCAAATCGGCGATAATTTTATAAAGTTTACATATGCTAATACCAGTTATTGGACACCCCATACTTTCAGCCACTGTCCCTGACGGACCCCCTTTCAGGTCGCCGAACTGGTCTAGCGGTCAGTTTTAAGAAAAGGCTAAGATAAATGATCAAGTACCTGATAAGAAAATGGATAAAAGATTATGAGAATGTCTCCGACCGCAAAGTCCGGGAGTCCTATCTGGTGCTCTCCGGAATTGTGGGCATCGTCTGCAATATGCTCCTGTTCATTACCAAACTTGCTATCGGCCTGTTCATCAATAGCATCGCGGTGATATCGGATGCATTCAACAATCTGACTGATATGGGATCCTCGCTGGTTTCCATCCTGGGGGCCAAACTGAGCAATCGCCCCGCCGATGAAGAGCACCCCTATGGACACGGGCGTTTTGAATATATAGCTGCACTGGTGGTGGCCTTCATCATTTTCGCGGTCGGCTTTGAGCTGTTGCGCACTTCTTATGATAAACTGATCCATCCCCAAAGAGTCACCTTCAGCACCGCGGTATTGATTATCCTGATCACGACCATTTTGGTTAAATTATGGATGTTCGCCTATAATTCTTACATCGCTAAAACCATCAATTCCAGCATCAGCAGAGCCAATGCTTTCGACAGTTTAAACGACTGTCTGGCTACAGGACTGGTCATAGTCTCGATGCTGGTCGGGCTTTATACTGATTTTCCCATCGACGGCATGGCCGGTTTGCTGATTTCCCTGATAATCCTCTATGCAGGTTTTGATATCGCCCGAGAGACCGTCAATCTGCTGCTTGGTTCGGCGCCAGATCCCATTCTGGTTGAAAGGATTAATGAATTGGTATGCGCTGGCAATTGTGTGTTCGGAACTCATGACCTGGAGGTTCATGATTACGGCCCTAACCGAATTATAGCCTCCATCCACGCCGAAGTCCCCGATTACATGAACATCGTGGAAGTCCACGGCACTATAGATACGCTGGAAAGACAGGTTAAAACCGAGCTGGGCATCAATATTATCATCCACATGGACCCCATTTCCACCGATATGGAAAAGATTGAGCGGGTCAAAGCTGAAACCGAAAACTGCCTTCGGGATGAAAACAACTTGCGCTTGCGCGATTTTCGTATTGCTCAGGCAGAGAACAAAATTAATGTCATCTTTGATCTGGAGGTAGGAAGGGAAATCCCCGAGGACCATTATACAGAACTGAAAAGACGGGTACGCAACAAGATACAGCGTGATTGTCCCCACTATGAGGTGGTCATTGATCATGTCGGCAGTGTTGATCATCTCAACAGTCTGAATCAACTGCACGCCAGCTTTTACAAGTAAGGCCAAACGGCGGCGGCACTATAGCCAATCCCTTAGCATTGAAAAAGTTTTCAAGCGGGCCCTCTGCGCTGCAAGTCGGAGACGGCCCGCCAATAGTCTAAATAGCTGTTGTCCTGTAAATACAACCGGGTATGATGTAACAGAGAACCGCCTCTGCGTTGACTGCGTCATAAGGGCTTCAATATTTAAAAATGCCAATACGGGCATTGTGTCCTCTGCGTCAGGAGTGTCTCAATATCTTACACTTTTGATACACTATTGACACATCCTGAATGAAGACGGTCAGGTGTCAGCTTTCGCCCTCCTCTTAATAACCCCCGTTTAAAGCCAGTGCGGTGTCATTTTTAATCTTCTTCTCAGTTGGCACGTTGTTTGCATTAATGTTAAATAATTCACAAAGTAATCGTAATACAGGAAAGGAGGCACAATATAATGGAACAAGCATTAATGATCAACAACCATGATACTAAGTTGCAGAACCGACCCGAGGATAAAACCTCTTCCGCCACCGACAAGCTCACCCTGGTCCCCTATCCGGCGGCACAGAACCGGATCAGCAGCGAGGGTCTGGAACAAAACCTGGCCGGTTTTGTAACCAACGGGGGACCAATATTGGAGGAAAAGGATGGTGTTATTATGAGTTCGGTTGCCACCCGCAATCGGAGAAAGGCATATTCTGGCCGGGAGACGGTCGCATTGCTTACTGAAGAGGGCCCCAAACAGGTATCAATAGGCTATCTGAACGAGAAACTAGCTTACTTCTACAGCCATGGTGGACCGGTCATGGAACTTTAACTAAATTATAAGGAACTGACCATATGATGGAATTGGAAACCAGCACCGCTATCATCTATTCCAATATACCTAGAGTCTAGCCCCCGGATTATGACAAATGCCGGGGGCTATAGTCTTTTATATGGTATTCGCTTCGTTAAATGACTGGTCCAGGCTAGCTTGCGCCGACCCACTCGGGCTATGCTGCAGCGGTACCGCCTGATCGATCGGAAAAATCACTGAAATGCTAGTCCCCGTCTTCCCGGTCTGAATATCAACGCGAGCCTTATGGCGGTGGGCAATACTGAAGCATACCGGCAATCCGAGACCGGTACCGGTAGCTTTAGTGGTCACAAACGGGGTGCCGATCTTTTCCATTAATTCCGCCGCTATCCCTGGGCCCTGGTCTCTGACCGTGAGTATGACCTCATCTTCTTGCTGCCAGGTTTTAATATAAATAGCTCCACCGCTCGGCATGGCCTCCAGGCCATTGCGGCAAAGATTCATGATCAACTGCCGGATCTCTTTCTCGTCCAGCAGCAAGGGGGCCACTTCACCCAGTTCCAGCACTATATTCTTGTCTCCATGCAGAGCCTCGGCAGATAACAGCGGATAGATGGTTGCGATGATCTCATTGATAGAATTGAGGTGCAGTTTTACGGCTTTGTTCCCTGCCAAGTCGAGGAATACGGATATGATGTCATTGGCCCGGTCCAATTCACTGATCATCAGCTCATAATATTCTTGGCTGCCGACATTCTCTTCGGTAGCCAGCAATTGAAGAAAACCCCGCACTGCTGTCATGGGATTTCTGATCTCATGGCCGATGGAGGCCGCCATTTCCCCCACCAGATGGAGCCGGTCCAGCCGGTTCACTTCTTTCTGCAGTTCAACCATCTCGGTTACATCTGTGACCACAGCCAGCACCTGCTGTGCTCCACGAGTGTACAATAATTCGGTGGACAGCAGGCCATGGTGGACCAGCCCATTTTTGGTCAAAAATTTCACCTTACAGTTGCGTAATTCCCCTTGCAGTTCAAGCATTACCCCCTCCTGGCTATGAGCTTGGGGGATATACAATGACTGATCGGTCAGCGAGGCCAAATCCTCCCGCTGGTAGCCCATCACTTCCAGCCAGCTGCGGTTCACATCCACAATGCTGCCGTCCTCAAGAGATCGGATTGACATCAAGGTGGGACTCAGTTCAAATACTTTGCGGAAGTGTTCTTTGGTTAGTTTATGTTCTTCGCTCTCCCGCTGCAGTTCACGGTTGGAGACCAGCAGTTCCTGGGTGCGCTTTTCTACCATTTGCTCCAGATTGGTGTTGACATGATGGAGCTGCTGGTAAGCAGCTTCCAATTCCTGCGCCTTCTGCTGCAACAACCTGCTCTGCGCCTCGACTTCGTAATAATAGGCTTGATAATCGATTAGGGCTTCTACCTTCCACCGCAGGGTTTGAGGATTGAAGGGCTTAAATATGTAATCGATAGCCCCTACCGCATAACCGCGCTCTACATGCTCCATGGCCTGATTGATGGCAGTTATGAAGATAATGGGAATCTGCCGGCTCTTACGTCGGGATTTGATCAGCCAGGCGGTTTCAAAACCATCCATTCCCGGCATCTGCACATCCATAAGAATCAGCGCGAAATCCTGATGCATGATTTGCTTTAAGGCCTCGGTACCGGATGTCACCGAACAGATATTATAGCGAGGAGAAGCTAGAATAGCTTCTATGGCTACCAGATTCTCGATATGGTCATCAACCGCCAGCACATTTACTATGCCGGGATCAGTTGCGGGATTTCTTGCGGTAGATTTTGTTACCGGCATCGATGATTTCATAATACTCCCCACCCTTGATGTTTTCAATGCCCTCTTTGCTTCCCAAGGCCAGATAGCCTGCGGAGGCCAGGCTCCTGTAAAAAAGCTGTTTCACTCGCCGCTGCAGATCACCATTAAAATATATCAACACATTCCGGCAGATAATGAGATGGAATTCATTAAATGAGCTGTCAGTGGCCAAATTGTGCTGGGCAAATACCATATTAGACTTAAAATCCCGGTCGAAAATCGCCTCATGTCCTCTTACCCGGTAATATTCGCAAAAGGCCCTTTTTCCCCCGGAAGACAAATAGTTGCGGGTATATTGCTGCATCTTATGCAGTGGGTAAATGCCTTTTTCCGCCTGGGCTAGTGAACTGGGATTGATATCTGTAGCATAAATCCGACATTTTCTGTAAAGCCCGGCTTCCTTCAGCAATATGGCCATAGAATAGACCTCTTCACCGGTAGAACAGCCCGCATGCCACACCCTGATCAATGGATGAGACTTTAAGGATGGTAACACCTGTTCGCGCATGGCCAGGAAAAAATTGGCATCACGGAACATTTCGGTCACGCTGATGGTAAAATCAGCGGCCAAGGCTTGAAAAACACGGGGTTGGTGTAAAACCATCTCCTGCAGCGCTGACACGGTATTGAGATTCAGGCAGCTCATGCGGTGTTTTATGCGACGACGTATGGAACCGTAATTGTAGTCCCGGAAATCATAGCCATAACGGCGGTATATGGCCTCCAAAAGAACGGAGATCTCGATCTGTTCCAGTTCTTCGCCGTCATCTGTGCTTGGTTGAATACTGCGCCTGACCGCATCCATTTATTTATACATCCATACACTTATTAATGACAGCAATTGTTCGATTTCCACTGGTTTATTCATATAATCCGAGGCCCCCACCTCGATGCATTTGAGGCGATCACCTTTCATAGCCTTGGCAGTCAGGGCGATTATGGGCAATTCCCGATATTCCGGCATAGCCCGAATATTCTTGATAGCCTCGTAGCCATCCATTTCGGGCATCATTATATCCATGATGATGAGGTCGATTTCAGGATGCTCCAGCAGAACCTGTATGGCCTCCTTGCCGTTTTCAGCAAACAACACTCCAATTTGCTTGTTTTCCAACACCGAGGTAAGAGCAAAAATATTGCGCATATCATCATCGACCAGAAGTATCGTCTTATCCTTAAGATTCATCGGGATGGTTTCACTGCCCTGAAACGGCGATTCATCCACACCGTCGGAGGGCGTTGACAGTTCTTTAGGTGAATAATCAAGGGGCGCATGGGTCTGTACCTGCAAAGGCAATTCTTGGATATCTGTGCTGCTGGCGACCTGATCTTCCAACAACCCTGCGTCGCAGGGGACAAATACCCTGAAGGTGCTGCCCTGGCCCGACTGACTGTCGACCTCGATATACCCTCCCAGAAGCCAGGCAGTCTGACGGCATATTGACAATCCCAGCCCTGAACCTCCGTAAATACGGTTGGTCGCCCCATCGGCCTGCATGAAGGCTTCAAATATGAGTTCCTGTTTGTCAGCAGGAATACCGATGCCATTGTCCCTGACCACTATCTCCATCGCCCAATCGGCCTTTTGCAGAGCCGGGTATTGATCGCTAAAGGATCGTTGCGACCGATTCAGACTCAACTTAACCCGACCGTGCGGAGAGAACTTAAAAGCATTGGACAACAAGTTATTGATAATATGCGATAAGTGCTGTTCGTCGTTGTAAATGATGTCGGGCAGCTCAGGGTCGATTTCCACCGCGAAGTCTATACCGCGACGGCTCGCCTCCAATAAATGGTGGCTTTTGATGGCGTCTATCCATTCCGACAAGATGATTTCAGTGTAATGGATATCCATTTTGCCAGCCTCGATCTTGGTCAGATCCAGAACCTGGTTGATTAGGTTGAGCAGGTCACGTCCGGAATTATAAATGGTCGTCACGAATTCCACCTGTTTGGAAGTGAGGTTTTCATCAGGGTTCTGGGCCAGGATTTCCGCCAGTATCAAAATGCTGTTTAAAGGAGTGCGCAACTCGTGGGAGATGTTGGCCAGGAATTGTGACTTAAACTCAGACGCTTGTATAAGCTGATCGTTTTTCTCCTGCAGCTCGTTGCGCATCGCTTCCATCTCCATGCGGCGCTGCTCAACCTTGAGATTTTGGGCTTCAAGTTGTTCATTGATGGTTTTCATCTCTTCGTGCTGGCTCTGCAGTTCCTCTGACTGGCTCTGCAATTCTTCAGCCTGCACCCGCAGTTCCTCATTCAATAGCTGACTTTCATTGAGCAGTTGCTTAATCTGTATTTGCTGCATAAACCCAAAAAGAAATATGCCGAGATTGCTGGCGGCTTTATCCAATAGCTCATGATGCAGATCGCTGCAGGGCTTGAATGAAGCTATTTCCACAACGGCTAGTACTTGATCGCCGAATTCCACCGGAAATATGGTCAAAGCTACCGGAGCTGCTGAGCCTAAACCAGAATTTATCTTGATATAATTTTCGGGGGTCTGATCAATAACAATTTTTTGCTTTTCTTTGGCACATTGTCCGATAAGGCCTTCTCCGATATGAATACTCTGGGGAGTATCAACTGAAGTATCTGCAGCATAGGCTGCCAGCTGGGTGAAAACTTCATCATCCTGGCGGAGATAAATCACGCCGTATGGAGCCGCAATCAGGGAACAGACCTTGCCGATGAAAAAGCTGCCTAATTCCTCGGTATTGGGAGCATCCTGAAACGAGGTGGTTAGTTCGGCGATATTGGTACTTAGCCAGGTTCTTTGCTGCATTAGCAAAGCCGTCTCCCGCTCTTTTCTGGCGAAATTTTCAATTCCTGTGGCCATCCGGTTATACGCCTCTGCAATTGTACCCAGCTCGTCGTGGGAATCGATGTCAAGTCTGGGCATATCGGAGCTTTTATCAGCTGCAGAAGAAATCACCGTGGTTAACTTAGAAATATTTCTGATCATGCTGCGCAATACCCAGGTGACAATTCCTATGCACAGGAACAGATAAATAATGAAGAAAAGCACCAGCATCCTCATCATACGTGCGAATGAGGCCTGGGAACGATCTAAAGCCTCAATCATCAATTGCTCCTGCACTGTTCGAAACTCCACCACCGTAACTGCGAGGGAGTTGTACAGTGTTTCTTCAACATCTGATAATCTGTTCACCAGGGTTTGTGATTGGCCTTGTTCGATATATGATACGGTTTGTCTCACTACGTCTCGATAATCGTAATAGGCAGTGTTAAACCTGGCTAGAATATCGAGCGCTGCAGGGGTATTGTCATAAGTCTCCAGGCGTTGCAGCATTGAGTTGATATGCAGAATCGAATCATTTACGTTACGTACTTGTTCCAAGGGATCATGTCCGCCTGCACTGGCTTTATGCAGGCATAGACTAATATTGTTCAGTTCATAACGAATGGAGTTTATATTATTTATTACGGCATATCTCTGCTGAAGGATTTCCTCCATGGCTTTATTGTTCTGATTTAAGGTGCTGACCACCAATCCGACAAACAATAGCTGCAAAGTCAGCAGCATCACCGTGCCCAGTAACAAGCGATTTCTGAGGTTCAACTTCAAATCCCCATTTCCCCATTTTATGTACTAATTATGGCCCCAAAAACCATTGTACCTCTAAACCCACGCCAAATTTGTCGCTTTTAGTAAATTTTTGAATAGAATTAAATTTTATGGCAGCCCAGTTAGAGCTGATGCCTGAAAGGGGGAACAGGTGGGGGCTGCAGGACCTATTAGCCATGCGCTGCTCACAACAAGAAAAAGGACTGCCCCTCTTGAGACAGCCCCCTTCTTCATATGACAAGTGCCTTGGTGTTATGCTGCGGTTGATTTATCTTTGGCAACCGGAGCGTCTTTTTTCAGGTAGGAAAACCAGTACAGTGAACCCACCATAATTGAACCGCCCACGATGTTACCCAGGGTCACCGGGATGAGGTTGTTCATTATAAACTGCTTCCAGGTGAACACATTGGTTACCGCCAGCTTGAAGGCTGCAATGGCTTCAGGGCTGCCGGCACTCGCTGCGGCTACGTCTACGATAGCCGGGATCTGAGCTACCAACAGGCCCATGGGGATGAAGAACATATTGGCAACGCTATGCTCGAACCCGCTGGCGACGAAGGCCATAATGGGGAAGAAGATACCGAACACTTTGCCAACCACGTCTTTGCTGGCCAGAGCCAACCAGACCGCCATACATACCAGCCAGTTACAGAGTATCCCCCGGAAAAATGCTGCGCTCCAGGTCAACTCCAGTTTACCTTTGGCTACTGCCAGGGCTTTGGCCCCTACGGCGCCTTTGAACAAGCCTACTGAGGCGGCACCATCCGGTCCGACCCCATAAAAACCGCCGGCTACGATGTAAACTAACAACAGTGAACCAACAAAGTTGGCTATCCACACCACAACCCAGTTCTTAAATAGGTCTCCCCAGCTGCAAGAGCCGTTCATGGCGCCGATCATCATAAACATGTTGTTGCCGGTAAACAATTCGGCTCCACCGATAACCACCATCATCAAGCCGGTGCTGAACACGGCGCCGAACATAAACTGGCCTAAGCCGTTACCCAGGAACTTGGGTATGTCGTTGCCGATAACTGTGGCCAGGTTGGCACCGAAGCCGATGTAGGCACCGGCCAGGATGCCCAGGATAAACAACTTGCCGAACGACAGCTTGGACTTGGCCGCGCTGATGTTGCAGGCATTGCCTGCTACTTCTCCAGGAGCAAAACAATTCATAAAATTCACCCTTTCCCCTATTACTTCTCAGTCTACTCTTAGAACCCCGCGCTTTCTAATTGAGTTTAGCTTTGTATTCATCGCGGAAATGATTCAGAGTTGTCAGTACCGGAGCCGGAGCAGCCTGGCCCAGACCGCACAGGCAGGCCTTGCACATTACCAGCCCCAGCCTCTCTAAATTGCTCAAATCATCACCAGTACCCTGCCCATGATTGATGCGTTCCATCATCTCATGCATACGTTTGGTGCCTTCCCGGCAGGGGATGCATTTGCCACAGGATTCATGTTCAAAGAACTTGGCTATCCTTTCCACCACGTCTACTATGTCCCGGGTCTCGTCCATGACGAATACTGCTCCGGAGCCGAGTACCGCCCCGATGGCATTCATGGAATCAAAATCGATGGCAGTATCCAGCAATTCCTCAGGGATGAATCCTCCGGAAGTACCACCGATCTGCACTGCTTTAAAATTCTTGTCCCCTCTGATGCCTCCGCCGAAATCGTATATCACCTGACGGATGGTCACATCGGTAGGCACCTCAATGATTTTACGTTCTACAACATCTCCTGTCAATGTCAAAAGTTTAGTGCCGGGATAATTGGCAGCACCTATGGATTTAAACCAATCTGACCCTTTTTCCACTATCAGCGGAATATAAGCCAGGGTCTCCACATTGTTGACTATACTTGGTTTACCCCACAGGCCGGTCACCGGCGGGAAGGGGGGCTTGAAGCGGGGCTCGCCGCGATGCCCTTCGATTGATTCGATCAGGGCGCTCTCCTCTCCACACACATAAGCTCCGGCACCCATACGCACCTCAACCTCGAAGTCACCTAGAGCGCCGCTGTCTTTAGCGTCTTTGATTGCCTGATTGAGAGCCTCCACTACGAAGGGATATTCTCCCCGGCAGTAAATGTATCCCTGCCTGGCACCGATGGCATAAGCACAGATGGCCATGCCTTCCAGTACCCTGTGAGGTACTGTCTCCAGGAGAATTCGGTCTTTGTATGTGCCCGGTTCGCCTTCGTCAGCATTGCAGATCACGTATTTTTCATCAGTATCAACACTATAAGAGAATCTCCATTTCATACCGGCATTGAATCCGGCTCCGCCCCGACCGCGCAGGTTGGAATTCTTGACCGCTTCGATCAGGTCCAGTCTGTCCATACTACGGGCCTTCTCCAGGGCTTTATAGCCACCCGCGTTGGTGTAGCCTTGATAGCTTGTCAGGTCCTCGGCGTCAGCAGGCAATAGAACACGCATTTCTTGCGCCATTATTTCCCTCCTTTCTTTATTGGCATTTGGCCAAGATTTCCCCTACTCCCTCAGGAGTGACATCTTCATACGGTTTGCAGTTAATAGTTATGACCGGAGTTGCTTGACACTGGCCAACACATTCAGTGAATTCTAGAGTGAATTTGCCGTCAGGTGTGGTTTCGCCCATCTTAATCCCCAGGTGTTTTTCCAGGGCGGCCACTACTTTATCCGCACCAGCGATGTGGCAAGGGGCGCTCTCGCAGATCCTGATGATATAGCGGCCGCGCTCTCCCACTTTAAAATACGAATAGAAGGTAGCAACACCCCAGGCTTCCGCTTTTGACATGCCAAAAGCCTGGGCCGCAGAGGCGACCGCCTCTTCCGGAATATAGTTGTAAGCTCTCTGGAGGGCGTGGTAGGCTTCGATAATGCCCCCCGGTTTTTCTTTATAAGCGGCTATAATTTCGGTATAATCTGATTTCACAACTTCACCTCCTCTAGTTGCTTGGGGTGTAATTACAGCAGTATCAACTGTACACTGCTGCCTGGTTCTAGCGCAGGACTCCCTGCGGCGATATCAATAAGTGCATTGCAATCTAAAAGCGATCTTATCATGCTCGGCTTCTGACCGGGAAGCACTGTCACTTCCCATCCGTTGTCACTGTACAGAGCCCTTCCGCGTACCATTCGCCTGGTGTTGGCAGGCTTATTGAAACCGTTGATGCATCGGGCCTGGGCTCTGTTCTGCCCGGTTTGCCCGAACATGGCCTTAATAACTGGAGCCACAAAAAGCTGGTAGCCCACGAAGCAGGCCGCCGGATTGCCAGAAAGAGAAAACAACAGCTGAGAATCCATTTTTGCTGCACCGGTATGACTCCCGGGTTGAATGGCTACGTCCCAATATAAAACCTTCGCCCCAATATCAGTGAAAAGGCTTCTAGCTTCACTGTCGTTTTCGGTGTAAGAACCTCCCGTACAGATCAACAGGTCAACTGTATTCAATAGCTCCGGCAGACGCTGGGGTAATTCGCTGACTACAACGGGTTCTGCGACAACTGCTACTCCCCCGTCCTGCTGCACCAATGCTGACAGCATAGGACCATTGCTGTCCCAGGTCTGCCCCATGGTAATCGGCAGGGGAGCCGGGACAACATTGGGGGCTAAATTGATGGTTGCGATGCGAGGTCGGCGATAAACCTCAACGGCATCAACGCCCATAGCAGATAACAAGGCGATGCCGCTAGCTGTTAGCCGAGTGCTACCGTTCAGGATGACCTCTCCCTGGCGGAAATCCTCACCCTGGCTTTTTATGTTTTGTCCGGTTTTGACCTTTTCGTAGACCAAAAGTAAATCAGCTTTACAAAATGTCTTTTCATGGGGTACCACCGCGCAGGTTCCAGGTGGCAATACTCCACCGGTTTTGACCCGAACAGCCTCATTGCTCTGCAGGGGATAATTAGGGCATTCTTCCAGTTGGTAGCTGCCGGCTACCCTGAAGTTGCTCGGTACTGCAGAAGTCGAACTCCCCACCGCATAACCGTCTACCGCCGATTGCTCAGCCGCCGGCAGGCTTTGCGAAGCAGTCATCTGGCGGGCCAGAATCCGGTTCAAGCCGGCAGACAGGGCAACTGTTTCTGTTTCTAGGAGAGGCAGGTTTTCTAAAAGGATTTGTTGCGCCTGCTCCAGACTGAGATCTTGCATGGCTTCTTTAGCCCCCTTACAGAAAGCTGTTTTTTCCAAAAGGACACTGCGGGTAATTACAGACCGGGCAGCCTTCACATAATCCTCCATGGGCCAATGCTGCCAGATCGGCTTTTTCAATCCTTTCCCCGGCGAAGATACGGGGAAGCAACAGATCCAGAGTAGTCTTACGACTGAACAAAGCCCCTCCGGGGATACCGCATATAGCCACATGCCCCTGATAGGCCAGCATAAACTGAGATCCTGGCAATACCGGGACGCCATAGGAAACGACCTCGGCGCCTGATATCCTTATTCCCTGCGGAGTGGCGTCATCAGCATCGACCGACATACCCCCGGTGAGTAGTATCAGTTGAGCACCTTCAGCCAGGGCATTTTGAATTTCTGCGGCGATCAATTCCGAGTTATCAGGCACAATTATCTGCCCCATCCAGCGGCCGCCGAATGGCGTGATCTTTTTCCTGATAACCTTGCCGAACCCATCTCGGATGCGCCCGCTGTTGACCTCGCTGCCGGTGGTAATTACCGTTACCCACAAGGGCTGAAATGGTTTTACGCTCACCAATGGCCACGGGGCCCGGCACAGCCTTTGGGCCTTTTCCATCAGTTCCCGCTCCACTGCCACAGGTACTACCCTGGTTCCTGCAACACATTGCCCTTTGGTTACACTGCGGCAATTGTGCAGGGTAGAGAAGATCACATTTTCAAGGCTGTTGAGTTGTTGTAGTTGCGCCAATTGTATACGTAATAAACCGTCGTATTGCGCAACCAGGTCAACCCTGCCCTGATTGGGCCGGGTATATTCTATCCCCGCGCCGGCTGCGCTGGACCCCAGCAACAAGGCGGCATCATCCTCATGCATTAAGTCATCATCTGGTTCCCAAATGAGCACGTGTTCCTTGCCCAGATCTTTTAACAGATTTACATCCTCGGCAGCTATGGTATGCCCCCGTTTAAAGGCGCGATATTTCTTCTTTCCCGGGATTATCCGGGTGATATCGTGCCCCAGGATCAATCCAATGGCCTGATCCACAGCAACCTTGCGCATTAATAGTCCTCCTAAATAGGCTCAATCTGCACAGCGCACACCTTGTATTCACCGGTTCCAGTGATCGGATCCAATACAGCGCTGGTCAGTTCATTGGTGGGCGTTGAAGCAAAGTGGAAAGACATCCAAATGACACCTGGCATTACCCGGTCGGTGACCTTCACGGCAGTGGTGACCTGGCCACGTCTGGAGGTGACCTTGACTAAACTTCCGGTTTGAATCCCCAGTTTTTCAGCATCAGCCGGATTGACTTCAGCCATTTCTTTGTCCCACACACTGCTGATCCCGCCAGAATAGGGGGTGGTCACATTGTAGTGGAACAGAATGCGGCCGGTTGACAACAGGAACGGATATTCCTCATCAGGAATTTCGCCAGGCGGTATATGCTCGGAAGGCTGGAACAAGCCGAGGCCGCGAGTAAATTTGCCGACATGCAAAATCGGGGTGCCAGGATGCTCTAAGGTCGGGCAGGGCCACTGCAAGCTGTTCTCCTGATCTATTCGCTCATAATTTATACCCGCCATGGAAGGCGACAGGGAAGCCATCTCGTCCCATATTTCCTTGGGGCTGTTATAATTCAAGGGATAGCCCATAGCAACAAACATCTGACAGATGGTCTGCCAGTTGGCCTGACCGGGGATAGGTTCAATTGCCTTGCGAACCCGTTGAACGCGCCGCTCGGTATTGGTAAAGGTGCCATCACACTCGGCAAAACTAGCCGCTGGCAGAATCACGTCAGCGAACTGCGCAGTCTCAGTGAGGAACAATTCCTGCACTACTAAGAATTCCAGGTTGGCCAGGGCTTCTTTAATGTGGTTGGCATTGGGATCGGTCAAGACCGGGTTTTCGCCCAGTATATACATAGCCTTGACACTGCCATGATGGGCGGCTTCAAACATCTCCGGAATCTTGAGGCCTACTTTGGGTGACAGGCTCACTCCCCAGGCCTTTTCATGTTTTTCCCGCACAGCATCCACGCCTACAGCCTGGTAGCCTGAATATACATTAGGCAATGCGCCCATATCGCAGGCGCCCTGAACGTTGTTCTGGCCGCGCTGCGGGCAGACTCCGGTTCCCGGGCGGCCCAGGTGTCCGGTCAGCATAGCCAGGTTGGCACAGCTCATAACATTACGGGTTCCACAGATATGCTCGGTAATACCCAGGGTGTAGAATAACATGGCCTTATCGGTGGTAGCATAGAGGCGGGCTACGGCGTACAGGTCATCCACTGATATGCCGGTAAGCTCGGAAACCCGTTCCGGAGTGTAGGACTCCACAATAGCCTTGAGTTCTTCATAGTTCTCGGTGCGTTCTTCTATGAATGTCTTGTCTTCAAGGCCTTCCTTGATAATAATGTGCATCAGTCCATTGAGAAGGGGTATATCAGTACCCGGTTTCACACGCAGCCAGTAGTCGGCTTCATCAACCAGGTCAATTCGACGGGGGTCACATACTACCAGTTTAGCTCCCCTACGGGCAGCCTGTCTCATCTTATAGCCTATGACCGGATGAGCTTCGGTAGGATTGGTTCCAATCAGGAACATCAGCTCAACCTCGTTGGTAATGTCACTTATTGGGTTTGTCATGGCGCCGCTTCCAAAAGTTGTGGCCAGACCGGCCACGGTGGGCGCGTGTCAAGTACGAGCACAATGGTCCACGTTATTGGTCCCCATTACGGCTCGGGCAAACTTGCTGACCAGGAAGTTTTCCTCGTTGGTGCAGCGAGCGGAACTCAAAGCCGCAAAAGCATCGGGGCCGTATTTTTCCTTGATTTCTTTAAATCGGGTAGCAATTAAGCTAAAAGCCTCATCCCAGGATGCATGTTCAAATTGTCCGTTCTTCTTGATCAAAGGAGTAGTGAGCCGCTTTTCATTATAGATGAAATCCCAGCCAAAGCGTCCTTTGACGCACAGGCTGCGTTGATTGACGGGCGCATCCGGATTAGACAGAACGCCTATTACCTTACCGTCCTTTACCGCCAGGTCAAAATTACATCCAGTGCCACAGAATGGGCAGGTAGTCCGTACCCGATCAATCTCCCAGCGACGTCCCTGACCGGCCATAGTCTTCTCGGTCAATGCTCCGGTTGGGCATACGGCTACACACTGCCCGCAGAATACGCAATCGGAATCGATGTAGTCGACATCCCCAGCGGTGGTTGCTTTGCGGTCAAAGCCCCGATACAGGAAGGACAGGTTGTCCTGACCAGTCATCTCCTCGCAGGCGCGTACACAAGCACCGCACAGGATACACTTGTTCAGGTCCCTGTTTATAAACGGATTGCTGTCATCGATAGCATAGTGATGCTTCTCCCCGACGAAACTGCTCTCTTTCACCCCATAGCGATAGCAGTATTCAGCCAGCTTGCAATCCCCCATTTTTTCGCAGGTCATACAATCCAGAGGATGATTGGCCACCAATAATTCAAGTATTGTCTTACGGGCTTCGATTACTGATTCTGATTCGGTGTCAACTTCCATGCCTGGATAAACCGGGGTAACACACGCCGCAGGTAAAAGACGATTGCCTTTTACTTCAACAACGCACATGCGGCATGCTCCCAGTGGACTCAGATCGGGATCATAGCAAAACCTTGGAATATCGATCCCAACCATATCCGCAGCCTGCAAAATAGTGCTTCCTGCCGGAACCTTAACCTCCTTTCCGTTCATCACCATAGTTACCATTTCCAAAACCTTCACCCCTTTCATTTTTGGGACAGATTAAAATACAAAAAACCTCCTGCTTTAGAAACAGGAGGTTTATGCATTTGCCCGCTCAAAGGTCAGAAGATGATACAAACACCTGACCCATGAGCAGACAAACGTCGCCTTCAAATCGATATCAAAGACAAACTCCTTTCCAAGCACGGGAGGCAGGTCCATTTCCAGACCCACCCAGCGGTTGAAGAACCGTGGCTTCGGCTTTAGGCTCAGCAACTCGGAGTATAATATATGAAATTAATGGCGTGAATTTTTATGTAGTTGGTGTATACATTAGACAAATGTTTTCATAATCCTGCTAGATGTGAAATATTTCGCAGATAAATGGAAATACTATATTCTTGTCTGTTTACCATTCAAACTGTAAAAAGTTGCTCAAATCTTCCTACGGTAACCATGTCTTTACTCGAAGCAAATCCTCTCTTGATGACTGTAGACATTAAAACGCTCTCCCCTGGCGAACCCCACCACGGTGATGCCCAACTCCCTGGCCCGGTCAACCGTTAGGAGGGTTGGTGCGGAGCGTGACAAAATAACCGGGATCTGATTGTAGGCGGCTTTCTGCAGTATTTCATTGGCTACCCGCCCGCTCAAAACCAGGCATTTATCATAGAGGGGAATTTGATTCAGATAAGCATAGCCAAAGACTTTATCAACCGCGTTGTGCCTGCCTATATCTTCGAAGCGCTGAACCAATCCTTGGGGCGCACCCAACCCTGCACTATGCACACCTCCGGTGCGTTTAAAAGTATATGACTTGGCATCTAGTTCGCTTATTATCCTTAACAATTGCTCCGCAGTGAACAACTTCTCCCCCACAGCTTGCTTTATCAAAGGCCTTAATCCCCCGTATCCCTTGGCTATACAAGTGTTTATGGTTTTCACTGCTTGATGGTGTTGGTCGAATTTGCCCTCAACAACCAAATCTACCACATCATTTTCCTGTAGATTTATACTGAGCAGCCGGTATGAGGGCTCAATAATCCCTTCCCCGAGCAAATAACCCACAGCCAATTCCTTCCCGGCTTGAGGTGAGGAGGCCAGTTGAACCACTTCCTGGCCGTTCAGGACGACCTTGAGATTACTCTCCACCACGAGCGGTTCAAAACTCGCTGTGACCTTTCCTTTGTCATAAACCGTTACCTCTCGCTCTTCAACCAACTGCCTGTCTTTCATCCTGCCGCCTCCCTTATCATGTTTTCACTATTCCATGGCCACGAGTAACGATATGATAAGTGCAGTTAAACTAATTTAATCACACTTGTGTTCAAGTATCCAGGCTGGGATGCGACAGGTGATGGTTCTCGTTTTGCCGCATTACAATTTGCGACAGTTGCGACGAAGCTGCTGCTAAAGGGGAAGCAGGTTGCGACAGGAAGCGGTTCTTATTAGGGCCAATCAGAAGTTTTGCCACGAAGAAGGCTCAAATTTCGGCTGATAACCGAAACTTGAGCCTTTGATCATAGCCTGCTATTGCTTGAGAGTTTTGCATAATGCAAAAACTCAATTTTGAGCGTTAGCGAAGAATATTTAGACCCTTCGGCTTTTCCTCAGGATGACAGTCATAGGTACTTCGTCCCCGGCCCCTGCGCCATATCAAGTTATTTTACTACCATGACCGGGCAGGCGGCTTCTGCCATGACCCTTTGGGTCACACTGCCCAGCAATGCGCCTTTCAATGGCCGGTGTCCCCTGCTCCCAATAATCACCAAATCAACTTCCTCGCTTGATTCATTAAGGATTTCGCTGGCAGGATAGCCTGTAACGACCTGCTTACTGATTTGGATTTCTTCTAGCTCTAGTCCCTCGAGTGTCGCAGCAAATACTTTGGCGCCTATTTCTTCCACCTTCTCCTTTGACAGAGGGTAATACTCTTTTATAGTAAAGTCATACATATGTGTGGGAGGTTGGGATACTACATGTAAGAGTTTGATGTCAGCATTTAGTTCCTTGGCATACTGGGCCGCAGTTAATAGGGCCCGGCGCGAATACTCGGAGCCATCTGTTGGTACTAGAATCTTTTTAACCATTACCTTTCCCCCTTAATGTATTTTTTATAGGGCTGATTATGGCAACCCTATTATATTAATTATTTCATTCTCCTAAAATACTGCAACCACCAGTACTTGATGTAAATGTCTGAATAATGCCGTATATATGGGAAGGTTCGTTTTCCTGCATTTTAACCGTTATTCTCAATTTTTTATAATATTTCGTCATGTACGGTATTACAAACACTTTTGAACTACGGTGGAAGTCTCACGCCCCTTCGGATGACTACGATGCTCTTCCAGGAGAATCTCTATCTGCTGGTGCTGACGTCGCCTTGGCCTGCGTTTGAGAGAGGTAAGGTAAGCAGAGATAACAATAGGGCCATCCCCCAGTTATTTCACTACCATGACCGGGCAGGTGGCTGCTGCTATGACCCTTAGGGTCACACTACCTAGCAAGGCACCTTTTATCGGCCGGTGTCCCCGGCTTCCCATTATCACCAGATCGACATTCTGGGCCGTTTCATTAAGAATCTCACTGGCAGGATAGCCTGTCACGATCTTCTTACTGATTTGGATTTGTTCAGGCTCTAACCCTTCAAGTGTCGCTCCGAACACCTTGGTTCCTAGTCTTGTTACCTGCTCCTCTGACAGCGGATAGTACTCCTTAAGGGCGGGATGTTCGGATATTACATAAAGGAGCTCGATTTCCGAGTTGAGTGCCTTTGCATATTGGATCGCTGTTGACATTGCCCGGCGTGAATACTCAGAACCATCTGTTGGCACTAGGATTTTTTTGACCATTACCTTTCCCCCTTATATTTAATATAGGGTTGAGACATTGCGTTTAAAAACAATATGGTTTTACCGCAGCATCTGCATCTTTTACAATATAGGGTAGAGACAATACCTTATATTATTATATTAATAATTATTTCACTTCCCCAAAAAACTGCAACCAACAAAGCTTAATATAAATTCTTGAATAATGTCATTTATGTCGGAATGCTAGGTACCTTTCATGCTGGCCGTCATTCCCAATATACTTAATATCTGTATATTTCCTGTATTGTCAGCAGTTCCCTATAGAGTATTTTGTCCTTATTATCACGTATGAACCAGTTCGGAATCGAAAATTAATATGGTTTTAGCTGAATTAGGTATATTGCCCCATTAAAACGAAGAAAGGAGGCCTGACGTCAGTTTATCGCTCGAGGCCAGGATGTTATCCGTCATGTTGCGGATCTGTTCCAGTATTATCTATTAATAGATTTGGTTGGATTTATATGAGGAGGAGAATATATGAATAATGTGGACTTAAGCGCAGCCAAAGAGCGAATTAAAATTTTTATGCACAATGCAGGTGTGGATGATGTAGGTTTTGCCAATCTTAAAGATTATAATAGCCCCAATTCTCCGGTTGTGACGGATTTCTTCCCACAAGCCCGGTCCATCGTTGTCCTAGCCTATAAAGAGTTGAGCAGCTGCGCCAGCACCAACTTGCAAATAGCTATGAACGGCCGCATGGACCTCATGGAATTTTCCCGCTCCTGCAACTACAAACTGGCCCGGCTGTTGGAAAGAGAATTCCACGACCAGGCTATGACTGTGCCAGTCTCTTATCCTCTGGAAATGAGTAAATCAACCGGCGGAGCTGTCGGCGAGGTTTCACTGCGCCATGCAGCTCATGCAGCCGGGCTGGGCGTTTTCGGTAGGCACAACCTCATTCTCCATCCTAAATATGGGAGCAGGGTGATTTTCAGTGCGGTTCTGAGCACGCTTGATTTTCCATCTGATCCCCGTTTGGAAGAGGAGCTGTGCACCTATTGCGACATATGTATAGAAAGCTGCCCGGCGGGTGCGCTGGATGAGGAGGGGAAAACTCATGTAAACAAGTGCCTAAGACACTCACAGCCTTATGGCCTGGGGGGTGCTATAAGTTTCTGGAGCAGAATAGCTAAAAGTAGCCCAGAGGAACAAAACAGAATGTTGATGGATGATCATTACTGGCGTCTCTATCAGGCCCAGTTAATCGGTTTTCAATACTGCTGTTTCAACTGCTTGAGCACCTGCCCCCTAGGTGAATAACTATGGGGGACAAGGGGACTGGGACAAGGGGACGT
>CAJYDM010000006.1 GCA_913757435.1 Syntrophomonas sp. DTU019 | reverse complement strand
GAATACGGCACCGGGAACTATACAGGCAATGATGGTAACAGCGGCGAAATGATGCTTGAGACCACGGGATCATCCTCTGAAGAAGGCAATGAGGGCAGCGGCAGCGAAACCTTGATGCTGATGGGTGCTCCCGGGGAGGGGGACACTACCCCTGCAGGGACGGCAACACCTCCAGCTGAAACGGTTCCAGAATATCAGATCCCGGGCGGATCCGCATATATAATAGGAAGCGAAGAGACTGTTTACCAGAACAATGCCACTCAGAATGCCATACAGCAGGCTATCGAGGCTGCCAAAGCCACTGCTGCCAGCAATGTTACCATCATTGTAAACAATGGGGTATATACCGGCGGGATCAATATTGTTATCCCTTCACCCGAAAGCGGTGAATCGGGCGAAGGCTCATCTACCCCGGCTGATAAAATACTGTTTAGCATTATTGCTGCTGATGCCTATACTACGAATGAAGATACTGGCGAAATAACCGCTAATGCCAATTCTGCCGGTGGGGTAGAAGTTGAAGGAGACATGAACTTCGAGGGCATCGATGTTTTATTGGCAGGCATTTATCTGTCATTGAGGAACAACGTCAGGGTTTCCAATACCGATGAGGTTACATATTATGGCACTTCTCTGGGTGATGAAGTCGCTCTCGAACTGGATGGGGTCACCGACAGTGTGACCATAGATCTGGGTGGAGGTGATGACGTACTCGATCTATCAGTTAAGCAAAGCCCTACCGCGACTGTTTCGCTCACCAAGGGTGAAGGCTTCGATGCGGATACCGGAGAATTGACTGAAACAGGAGAAGGCCTGATAGCCGATGTGATCAATGCGGCCTTGGGGGAATCCGATGGAGGCAACCTGCAGGTCATAGTCAACGGCGGCCAGGGTGATGACGAGATAACCATCACCTTGATCAACGGCACCGACATCTCCACTACCGGTGACGAAGAGCCTAATACCACACCCACCGGGGCTGAGTTTTCCCTGGATCTTTCCGCAACTGATCTTACCGTCAACGGCGGAGCCGGCGCAGATACCATTACTGTTGACGGGGGCATGGAATTGGGACTGGCTACGGTCCTATTAAGCCCCATCATTCAAGAGATGATGGATCAAACCAAAACTCTGGCCGCTGCAACCGACCTTTCCGGCACCACTATCGCCATCAATGGCGGGGCTGGTGATGATCTGATCAATGTACATACTACTGCCTCCTTCAGTAGTTTCCGCGGTGTGGAGGTGACGGTCGACGGCGGGGCCGCCTATGATCGCACCAATCTGACCGGCAAGCTGGAGGATTATGAAGATAATAACAACAATCTGAGCGGGAATGCCAATCTGGTTGAGATGAAGACCCTGGCGGAAATAGACATTTTAAATGACACTGCAGCCATTTCCCGACTGAAAAGTGGATTTTCCGTAAATATGAGCGGGGTTGAGGCGGTCACCGATGAATTGATAGGCAAGCATACCGTAAATATTGATGACCTGCAGGCCGGTACTGAATTTGCCAGCTTCACCGATTATGTCATCAATGGGGACAACGGCCCGGTCAATTACACCAATAACACCGGCAGCGGTACTTTCCTGACCAATCTATTAATAAAAGGCAGCGATGTGACCGTGGGTACGGTGATAACCCCAAATGTCAATATCGTTATTTCAGGGGCTGACAGCGGCCTCAACCAGTCGGGCCAGGTCACCATCACCGGAGCGGTACAGGGCAAGAACATCTCCATCAAAGTGAAGAACACCGACAGTCACGCCCTGGAGATTGTGGACAATGATCTGACTGACGAGGCTGATGATTATTCCCTGGAAGCCAGCTTGTTCGATATCGTCAGCGACGCGGTCATCACGATTGCTGCAACGGCCAGCCTCAATGCAGCCCAAACCGTGAACCTGGAGGCCAGCAGCAAACAAACCAAACCGCTTATCCCCACCCTGGAAGAATTGACCGCCAAGTTTGGTCCGGGATATGCAGACACCTTGAATATTAACTTTGTGGCGGTTAAGGTGGGCAAAGCAGAAATTGATATCAAAGGGGCTATTGAAGCAGCAGCCATACGCGCGGTGGCCGATTCGCTGGTCAATGTTTCAGCCCAGAACGACAACCTGGCTGCTTTCGGCATACCCCTGGCGGTCGGAGTGGTGATTTCCGATGCCAGGATCACCACTAGCGGCAATGCCAGCCTGAACGCCACCCAGGGCGGGATAATACTGAATGCCGATTCAGATGTCTCTCTGGAAACCAGCGCAGTATCCGGGCTGCTTCCCTTCACCCTGGCAGTTTCCGCTGTTGTCAATAACTCCCATGTCGATATAAAGGGTAATACCGATCTGGATGCAGAAGGTGACATCACTATTTCAGCCTATGGTCGGACTGATGTCACCACCTCGGCTTCAGGACCCAAGCCAGCCAATAGTGGCGGAACTTCCGGATCGCCATCTCAGACCGCCGGAAAATCTGGCGGCTTCTTTGCCATCTCGGTAGCGGTCCAGAATGTGTCGGCCTCTATCACTGAACAGGCTGCTGCTGATGCCGCAGGCAGTTTGACATTAAAGTCCTCGGCCTTCGAGCGGGTCAGCAACCAGGCCACATCCAACCCTGACGATGGTGGCACCTCATTCTCATTAAATAACCTGATAACCAAAGTCAGCAGCCTCTTGAACCAGTCCTCTACTACTGCCAGCAATGGCCAGAGTGGCCAGCGCGGCAGTGACAGCTTGACCGGCATTACCTCCAGGCTCAACGGTTCGGGGTCAACCGGCAGCAGCGGGGTAAACGACCTGGTCAATACCGGTACTGCAGGCAGCACCGGCAGCGGCGCCACAGGCAGCACCAGCAGCACACAGCTGGTGGGAGCATTGGCGGTAACTTATGCGGAAAACACCAACCGGGCCTTTATTGATACTACTGGAACCATCAAGGCCGGCGGAATACTGAGTGTAAGGGCCATAGGCTCCATCGTTGATGAAACCCTGGCCGACGGGTCTCCCATCAAGAGAACGAGCAAAGGCGCCACTGGGGCAGCCAATCCCGGTGCCACTCCAGGCAATACCGGCATGACTTATGACGGCCGCACTCAGGGTAATGTAACCTTTGCCACCACTCATAACGGTTTTCTGACTATCGACAAAACCGAAGCAGCGGACCAGACCCCGGGCGCTACTATCGTTATCACCCCGAACATATCGGATGGCTATAAACTAGGCAGTATCACCTTAAATGGCACCGCCCTGACAGCGGTAGGCGGGGTGTATTCATTCACTATGCCGGCTGACGGCAGTAGTGTTACCTTAGGAGCCACATTTGATCCCAAGGCATATACCATAACCAGCAGCAATGTCAATGCAGCTGCAGGCACATTCTATACCGGTCCCATTTACGGAGATGAAGGGGACAGCATAATCGTCCATGTTACTCCTAACGACGGTTATACCGTAAAAGAAGTTAATGTCAGCTATACAGATGCAGCCGGGAAGCAGATCAGTCTGGTGGCACAGCAGGTTGAAGGACAGACCAACCAGTACCGCTTGACCATGCCGGCCGCCAATGTCACTGTAACCGTCAACTTTGAAGGCGTTGCTAATGAACTGTACCTGGATCCGACTACCAACGGCAGCATCACCGTAAAGGATGGGGAAGGGAACACTATCGTTTCTAATACTGGCAATGGACCGATGTCAGCTCAAGTACAGGTGGGAACCACACTCACTGTGGAAGTGACCCCTGCTGAAGGTTACCGGCTAAAAGCCAACACACTGAAAATCGGCAGCACAGTTATACTGCCCACCACAGCCGGAGTTTATCAGTTCACCATGCCTATGCCGGCCTTGGATGGAACCAGAATTGGCCTGGGAGCTACATTTGAACCAGGCACCCCGACAACATCCACCACTGGACGCACCGGCAGCACGGCCTTAGGTGTAGGGGTGGCAGTGGCGGTGGTCAACTATAATAATGAAGCTTATATCAATTCCGCTGCTGGCCCGATAGAAGCCGGTGGATTGGATATTACGGCAACAAGCAGAAACATTTCATCATCGGCTATTTCCAAAGCCGGTTTCACTGCTGCCGATCTGGGATTGGCCGGAGCACTGACAGTCCATGTGGTAAAAGCCAAGAACAGTGCCGTACTTAATGAAGACGTCATCTTAAGCGGGGGCAGCCTCAATCTCAACGCCAATGTATCCAAGAGCGCTTTGCTCACAGTAGCTGATGCGGCAGGCAAATCAGCAGACACTAAAGAATCTAAGGCCACCGCCGGCGGCAGCCCGGCCTCGGATTCGGTCGGGATCGGGGCAGGCATCGCCATAGCGGTTATCGGTGTGGACAGCTTTGCCAAGATCGCCGATGGGGTATCAATCCGCCGCGCTTCGGATGATACGGTTTTGGATGCCATGAATGTGACGGCATCATATAAAGGAAGCGAAAAAATGACCGCCAAGGCCGGGGCATCTGGAGGGACTGCCATTGTGCCGGTATTGGCACTGGATATATCCGGTATATATGTTGATGCTAACAGTGGTATTAATAGCGGTGACGCCAAACTCAGGTTCAGCGGCGATGTCAATATTCTTGCAACCAACCAGATCACCCGCACCATTCTGGCTGACGCGGCCGCAGTAGGCGGGGGAGTAGGTGCCGGAGGTACATTTATCATAGATATTATCAATGATAGTGCCAACTCCACCTTGGGTCGCAGCGTAAGGGCGAAAAAGGTGAGAGTGAAAGCCGATTCAGTCAGCAGGCTCACCGCAAATGGTAAAGCGGGAGCCAGCGGAGCCACCAGCAAGACGCCAACAGGAGGCAGCGGCGGGGGTGGCACTTCATCAGGCGCTTCAGGTTCCGGTGGTGGATCCGGTCCAGGTGACAGTTCGGGGGATGATGATTCCTCGGGGTCGTCGGGCGATGGCTCGGGGTCAGGGGAATCTGACCCGGATGATCCCTATGATGGGATCGCAAACCTGTTTGAAGAAGGTGGAGAGCCACCACAGGATGACGACGATTACAGCGAGGATTTTGCCGCTCTCTTTAACGAGGGAGAAGCTGATGCCATAGCCGACGGCAATACACAGGCGGCAGCCAATATGGCCGATGTGGCCGGGACTCAAAATGTTTCCGGCAGTGCGGTACAGAGTCTGACTGCTAACCGACAGAAAGCGGAGACCTCTGAAGGAAGCGTGCAGATTGCCGCTACCTTTACGCTCAATATTCAGAAGAACACATCAAGGGCGGTCATTGCCGACGGGATCACAGTGGAGTCGGAAGGCGAGATCCGCATCGAGAGCAAAAATGATACCGATGCCGATATCAAGGCCAATGCCTCCGCTACCAACTCCACTACCGGAGTAGGGGTGGCTGTTGCCATCAATATAGTTACCTATGAGAATACCGCTTATGTGGGCGACTCCCGGCTGAGCGGTAAGAGTCTGATCGTCTCTGCAGATATATATGAAAAACAGGCCAAGGATGCCCTTGAGGGACTGCTTGCCCAGTTATTCGAAGTCCTCAACGTAGAAACCCTGGCCGATGGCGTACTCGCCGAACTGGAAGGCGAAGGCACGACACTAAAGAGCTATATCCAAAAACTGATCACTGAGAAAGGCATCAGCTTACCGGAAGGCACCAGCCTGGATGAAATGGCCGATACCCTGGCTGAGGTGATTACCGCCCGTCTGCGAGCCTCCATTGACGGCACTGATGTCTCTGATAATGTGGATGAAGACTTCCAGGCAGTAGTTACTGAGACCATATCCTATATCGCCGAGGGTATCACTGATACCGGAGTAATCGCAGACCTGGTCAAAAACAATTATTCACAGTTTGAAACCACCCTGCAACAGTTTAAGGATCCGCAGCAGCGCAACAATATTATCGCCCTGGGGGTCAAAACCGTGGCTGCTTTACTGGGCAGCAACGATGAAATGGAAGGTGTTGGCCACAAGATATCAACTCAAACGATCTCCGGGGTAGGGGCCTCCAATGTGGGGGTAGCTGGTTCGGCGGCTATTTCAGTGGTAAACGGGCTGACTCAGGCGGTCATAGCCGACCGCACCGCGCTCACAGACGGTGCCGACATAGACATCACTGGCGACATCATAATAACTGCCGACGGAGCGCAGAAGGTATATACTACCGCCAGTTCCTCGGCTGATGCCAAAGGAAGGGCGGATAAGAACAAAGCCGCTACCAATGGCAGCACAACCACTAATAACGGGGCTTCTAATCCGGCAGGCACTTCGGGTGGCAGTTCACAGGGCAAATCGGTTGGGGTAGGTGCAGCTTTTGCGCTGAGCATCGCCGATCTTACCGTTCATGCCGGGATTGGAACCAATCGCCGGGTGAATGCCGCTGGTATTAAGATATCGTCCATGGCCCGGAATGATGTGGATACCATCAGCGTATCCGGATCAGACCCGGTGGCTCGCAGCGCTGCCGCTGGCAGCGGTTCCGGATCTGGCTCTGGATCGACCACCACTACCAGCCCCAAGGATATTTCCGTGGATGCTTCCGTCGCGGTAACCCTGATTCAAAACGATGTCAAAGCTTATGTGGGTGAAGGTTCCCGAATCAGCACTACCGCCGACGATAACACCATTGAGACCGATATAAGCGGTGAAAAAGTAAACTTCTTCCTGTATGCCAAGCAGAGCGGGGAGACTGAGACCAATGCCAGCGGATTTGCGGTCGGCAATGAGACTTCAGTGGGCGCGGCAGTGGCGGTCAATATCGCCCTCTCCACAGTGCTATCCAGCTTTGCAGGTCATGGTACCATTAACGGCAAAGCCAAACTGGCTGCAGCAACATATGATGAAGACGATGCCAATGCCTTGGCGGTTGCCATGGGGGCGGATCTGGACCGCTACCTGGGCAAATTCCGATCCTTCCAGAATCTGAAGAGAAATAATGCCAATGGCACCTCGACTAGTACCGCTGGTAATAATACCTCATCGCTGATCAGCGGTAGATTAAGCAGCACCGGGAGCTCGCAAGGATCAGAAGTCGATCCTGGGTTGCCGGTGTCTACCAATGCCCTGCACGCCCAGAACGCTTCCACCACTTCCACCAATGAAGCCTCGTCATCAGCGAATAATGACGATTTGACCGGCATCATAAATGAGACCGCCAGCGGCAGCAGCAGCACTGCCCCTGGCGGCAATAATGCCACCACCGGCAGCACCATCGGTGGCGCGCTTTCAGGGGGAAATACCGATTCCTCGTCGCAAAACAGCCAGAAGGTTCACGTAGCCGCAGCGGTCGGCGTCAATGTCACCCAGCATGAGGCCCTGACCAGCATCAAGGGCAGCCTTTCCGCCCAAGCTATTGATGTCCTTACAGTCAACAATGGAAACTTCAGCACGGTAAGCACCGGTGTTGCCGCCACTCTTATGCAGAACAGCAATTCCATCGGGGCCGGGGTAGCGGTTTCAGTAAACAAGAATGCTTCCCGGGTTGCCATCGATGGCAACCTTACCGCAACCGATGGAGATATAACCGCGGATGCTGAACTGACCCAGAATATGGACGGTGTCTACCGAGGCAAATATGGGGCTCTGGGAATCTCTGGCAGCGTTTCCGGCTCCGGCGGCAAGGCCGGGGTGGCCGGGTCACTGGCCATCATGGTAGCCCAAGGGGAAAGCAGTGTAATAGTTGTGGACGGTTCGGTCCTCAAGGCTCTGAACGGTCATATCAACCTCGAAGCCACTGACAAATCCAAACTTTCGGCAGCAGCCCTGGCAGCGGTTCTTTCCAAAGGAACCACCGTTGGAGTGGGCGCCGCTTTCGCCCTCTTGTACGCGGAAAATAAAGTTCTGGTGATCGTGGGTAACGACGTAGAAGTAACCGCCAGGTCTTTCACCATGAACGCTGAAAAGCTCCCGGTCACGATCAGCGACTGGGGCCTGCCCTTTGAAACCTCCGACCTCTTCACTGCCGATGCCCAACCCGGACAAGAAGGTATCATAAATGTGACCACCAATGGAACCGGTCAAGACAAGTTTGGAGTCACTATGAATGTTAAAGCCGAAGACCTGGTGGATATCGCTCAGCTTACCAGTTTTCTAGGCAGCGTCAACTACTATGCCTCAGCAGCAGCAGGAACCATCGTGGGTGGCTCTGACAGCAAACTGGCTATGGCTGGCTCAGTATCGATGCTGTTTTTGAACAGCCAGACTGCCGCCACCATAGGCGACCAGGCCAACATAACCCTTACCTCCGGAGATCTCAATATAACAGCTTCATCGGAAAACAATGCCCGCATCATCGGAGGTGCACTTTCAGTATCCTCTGCCACCGCCGGTGTCGGACTGAATGTCGCGGTAATCACCAATAATGACCAGGTGACAGCTTCTATCGGTGCAGACGGCTCAATAAATGTAGACCTGGGTGATGTGAACATCACTGCCAAATCAAACCTTGATGCCTGGTCGATCACGGTAGCCGCTGCAGTCAAGACTGGAGGAAGCAGTTCTGGCGCTACAGTCGGCGGCGGGCTGACTGTCATCGTATCCGAAAATGAAGTCCTGGCAATGGTCGGAAACAGATCGGTAATTGATGCTGCCGGCGATGTAGCCATCCAGGCTGCTAATGATGCCTACCTCTTGCTGGTCTCAGCTTCGGTGGCGGCAGATGCCAGCTCCAGTTCTGGTGTAGCCGCTGGCGGTACCGTAGCGGTTATAGTAACCGGAAATATGGCCCAGGCGCTGCTGGGTGAATACGCAGAGATAACCAGTGGCGGGGAAGTGACTATATCTTCCTCTAATATAGAGAAACTGATCAGTGTCCTGATGTCAGCCTCAGGGGCTGCTCAGGGTACTGCGGTAGCCGGGACTGTAAACGTACTGGTCACAAACTCCAAGAGCATTGCTGCAGTTGGAGACTATGCCAAGATCACAGCCGACGGCGATGTAAATATCAAAGCCGCAAGCGATTCAAAAATGGTGACCGTTCTGGCTGGTGTGGCATTCTCCGGTTCGGGCGCAGCAGTTGGCGCCACAATTAGCGTTAATGTATTCAACCGCCTCACCGAGGCCAAGACCGGTCTTGGAACGGTGATCATTTCCAGAAGCGGCAGCGTGGTCATCCAGGCTCTTTCCAAGGATTGGACGCTGGTTATCACTGCTGCGGGCGGGATTTCGCCATCGTCAACGGCGATAAGTGGCAATATCCAGACCACGGTAGCGCAAAACAAGACCAATTCATCGCTGGGGGATCACAGCAAGATTACATCCTATGACTCGGTGGGTATCGTAGCCGACCATGTCAGCAACGTATATCTGGCAGCTGCCAATGCTTCTATTTCAGGTGGGGCCGGGGTAGGCGCCACCATAGTGACCGCTGTTTTAAGAAACGAGGTCAACGCCACCGCCGGGAATAACACCGATGTAACTGCTTACGCCCTGGCGACAGGCAGCGAAGCCGGCATCCTCACACCCAATCGTCAGAACCGGCGCAAGGGCATAATAATCAGCGCCCAGGGCTCAGAACAGATCCTCATGCTCGGCATCGGAGCGAGCGGGGCTTCTTCGGCAGCGGTGTCCGGGGTGATCGACACCATGGTGGTGATGAACAAGGTAAATGCCCATGTGGGCAACAACGCCCGGATGCGATCAGGCACTTCGCCTTCAGACGATAAAGACGGAGACGGTTCGGAAGACGAGGAATCATCTCCAGGAGACATATATATAGAAGCTGCTGATTCTTCAACTATTTACAACTTTGGCGGAGCAGTAGCCATATCCGGTTCCACCGGGGTAGGGGCCACCATAGTCACCCTGGTGTTTGACAAGGACGTGAACGCTGGCATCGGAACTGGTGGCAGCACCATAGCAACCAGAAACATATCTGTATCGGCTGACTCTTCCGATGATCTCTACCTGGTGGCGGTCACTTTCAGTGCCGGCAGCAGTGTTTCAGTCGGACTCGGCGGCAGTGTACTAATATTTATGAATGAAGTCAAGGCCGAATTAGGCGGCAATGTCTCGGCAGGCGGCAACATTGATGTTAAGGCCGTCAGCGATGAATTCCTCTTGAATATTGCCGCCTCGGTTTCGGTAGGTGGTACAGCCGGGGTTGGTGGCGCTGCGGTAGTGACCTATTTCTCTGGCAAAACCATCGCCAAAGTCTTGGCCGGAGCAGTAGTTAAAGCGACCGGTGCTATGACCGTCGCAGCCCAATCCAAAGAATTGGTCACCGCTGATGTAGCCGGGGTATCCGGCGGCGGGACGGCCGGTGTGTCCGGAGCTGTAGACATAGTAATCACCGAAGTGGTGACTCAGGCCTATACTGAAGGTGCCACAGATACTGCGAATGGTGTGCAAATTGATGCCGGCAGCCTGACTATTACGGCTACAGACGATTATGAATTCGTGGGGGTGGCGGTTTCCGCCGCCATCGGAGGTACAGCCGGTGTAGGTGTAACGGCCATGCTGACCATTGCCAGCAATACCGTCACTGCTTATATAGGCGATGAAAACCGTATCACCACCAGGTCCGGAAATGTGACCTTGCTGGCCAGTTCCAACCGTGATCTGCATATGTATGCAGGAACTTTGGCTGGAGGCGGGACAGCAGGTGTGGGTGTGACCCTGATGGTAGCGGTAGTGGGTGGCAAGCTTACCCAGGATGCCTCCGATTCATTGCAGTCCGGAACGGATGAGGACGGCAATCAAGTAAACACCTTCGATCCACATGCACTGATGGAAGATCAATCCAGTAATGCGGCCGGAGTCACCGCTGCCTACTATCAACAATACGACGGAGACCGACTGGCAGACAAACTGGAAGGTGACGGCTACAAGGCGGGCGATAATTCTGCCGGTCATGAAGAATATGTATATGATGAAGATGGCAACAAGGTACAGAAAAAAGACGCCAACGGCGACCCCATGTTTGACGGCAATGGCAATCCAATCTGGGAAACCCAGCTAGTCTTTGATGGCGAGACCGGTTACCGGGATGATTCCTTCGATGAAGAATATGAAGAAGGCGACCAGCCCGGAGCAGATTTTGAAGCCGATGAAACTGCCAATGAAGATCTAAACCAGGCCGGTAATCTTGGCCCCACTCAGCCGGACTATGATCCAAGCGATTCCACCATGGCCTATATCGGCAAGAATGCGGTGGTAACCAGTGCCGGAGATATTGTAGTTTCAGCTCATGACAAAATGACCGCCGATATGGTAACCGCCACTATAGCCGGTGGAAAATACGCCGGAGTAGGAGTGGGCATGGCGGTCGGCATCCTCTACAGCAACGTCCTGGCCTATGTGGAAGATGATGCGGTTCTGGCTGCAGAAGGCGATATTACGGTCTACGCCAGAGCAGGCTCCACACCTGTGGCTGCTGATGCGAATAAAAACAATGCCCTGGAAGAGGCCATCAATGCACAAAACAGTGAAGACACCCAGGATGTGACCGTGGCTGATCTGACCATCCGCGCCATCTCATTCACCGGAGCCGGTGGATTTGCCGGGGTAGGGGTGGCAGCAGGCGTTGTGGTGCTCAATTCCAATGTGAAAGCCTATATGGAGGGCGATGTAATCAAGGCAGAGTCTCTCACTGTTACAGCGGTAAGCGAGTATCCGCAGGTCATCGCCGCAACGCTGGCAGCTTCCGGCGGTGTGGTAGGCGTCAGCGTGTCATCGGCCACAGTGGCATTTAACGGCTCTGTTTCCTCAGCAATTGTCGGCGATGCGCAAATTGGCATGTCAAATCAAACCGGCCATGATGTCGGTGATGTGAAGGTGCAATCCATAGCCACCACCGATGCAACCACTCTGGCCGCAGCCATTTCAGCCGGTGGGGTGGCAGTTAATGGCGCGCTGTCTCTGGCCATCAATCGCACTGTGGTGGAAACATTTATCGGCCAGGGGGTCAGCTTAAAGTCCAACGGTGATGTAAACGTAAAAGCAACCGTAGATACCGAAGCTAATACCTACATCGTAGGTGCGGCCTTAGGCGGCATTACGGTAGGACTCTCGGCGGCCATCTCCATCCTCGACCCGACTATACTGACCTATATCGGCACCACACCATACAAAGAGACCCCTACCGCCGGTGCATCCACCGGAACCATCGGCAGCCTTCAGGCTGTGAATGTAAAGGTGGCTAACCAGACCACTACCACCGCCTCCAGCACAGTGCTGTCAGTATCAGGATTGGGCACAGTGGCGGTAAATGGCAATGTTTTACTTGTGTTTAACAATACCGTAGCCAATGCTGCCATCAACAGTATGCCGGTTACAGCCAGCAAAGATATTGATGTTGACGCCTATATGACTTCCAGGGCGGAATCTTTCCTGGTGGCAGCTACAGTCGGATATGTCTCAGTCGGGGTAACCGTCAGCTATGTAAGACTGGCATCGACCAACCTGGCGATGATAGACACCACTGGTGTTGCAATCAGAGCTAGAAATATCGGTGTTTATGCCGGCAGAGATGCGGACGGTCAGCGCAATTCCTCTACAGCAGATTCCACCGCTGTGGCAGGTTCGGTAGGAGTTATAGCCGTCAATATGAACGCAGCCGTAGCGGATAATGACACTGTTAACAGCGCAGCGATATTGGGAAGCGGCAATCTCACTGCAGATTATGCCCTCAATGTTGGAGCCAACGGAACCGCCACCGCCAACGCTCAGGTCATAGGCATCAGCGGCGGCTCCATAAGCGTGGCAGCGTCCGTGGCTGTGGCCCTGCTCAGAAGCGAGCAGAACGCACTGATTATTGACAGTCATATCCAGACCGGGTCGCTGGCAGTCATATCCGAGCTCAATGATAGCGCCAGCCAACCAAGCAGTGTAGCCCGGCTCATAACCGGTTCAGGAGGCCTTATCACCGTAACCGCCAATGTAGCGGTGGCCTACGGCAGATCTAAGAGCGTGGCGTTGATTGATGCAGCTAGTGTGGATGTGACCGGCGGTAATCTTACCGTTGGCAGTTACGGTAAGGCTGATGTGCTGGCAGATATCAAGAATTTGGGCATAGGGGCTATTACTGCCAATGTCATGGTAGGGGCAGCCTACTCACAGGCGACATTTGCGGCCACAGTAAATATACCGCAAAATAGCACTGTTACAGCAGGCGCAGTAACGGTCGAGACTGTATACAGCGCAGACGCTACAGCGGATGTGACTCCTTCTGCAGGTGGAGTGCAGGCCTCATATGCAAGCATCGGCGTCAACCTGGCCCTGGCCAATGCAGGATCTACTGCCATAGCCAAACTGAGCGGAGCAGGAAACCTTAATGCCGGTTCGGTTACAGTTAATGCTGATGGCACTGCAACAGCGAATGCGGTTACTAAGGCTCCCAACATTTCAGCCAATGTTGTCAAGATTGCAGCCAATACAGTAGTGGCCATATTAAGCGCCAGCCAGAAGGCCGTTATTGAAGGTGTTGCCATTACCACCAGCGGCAACATTGAAGTTAAATCAACCCTGAATGATGCACAAGGACAGGGCGCAGTCGCTGAACTGGGCAGCAACTTTGCGTCAAGCGAAGGGCTGGATTTGAACCAATTCAGTGTTGATGTTAACACGGCCGTGACCCTAAGTAATGCCACCAACTATGCTTACATAAAAGGTTGCGATATTGGCAGCGGGACTGATAGGGCCGGATTTGTGAGTGTATTAACCAATGGCAGGAGTTATGCCAGATCAAGAATTGATGACTCAAACAGCAGTATAGGTTTGATTTCCGTAGGCCTGACCACCTTGTATGCAGATGCCAAAGGAGATTTCCAAGCATATATAGACACTACCGATGCTAATATTTATGCCACTTCCATCCTGGTGGAAAACACCTATAGATCACTAGCTGAGGCAGAAACCACGCAGGCTGCTGGCGGTGTTCATGCAAGCGTGGTCGATGTCGAAGGCAATATTGCCATGGCTAGTGTGACTACTAATGCTGAAGCGGCTATCAAAGGCAATGGGATCATATCAACCACCGGAACCATACAGGTCAGAGCCAACGGCATTGCAGATGCCCTCTCCGGGGTCGTGACCCCCACAGCCAGCCTCAGCGGCATCCAGATAGCTGCCAACATTCTAACTTCAAGACTGGCTGCGGAACAGAAGGCTTATATTGAAAATGCTGCAATTAGCAGTGCAGGAGATATTACTGTTATTTCCAGCCTAAATGATGCTTCAGACTCTGGAGCCAGAGCCATACTGGGCAGTTCAGCCGGAGATTTAGGTGCAGATATAAGTTTCTATGGCGGCACTGCAAATACAGCTATAGCGACTGCTGAAGCTGTGAACTATGCATATGTTGCCGGTGCCAGTATTACACATGCAGAAGACCTGGCGGTAACAGCAGCCGGTACAAGTACTGCCATTGCGGATATTTCTAATGGAGCGCTTTCAGCGGGATATGTATCCATCGGTGTGTCAGTTCTATATGCATATGCCAACGGTGATTACCTGGCCTATGTAGATACCAGCGGAGCTTCGCTCCATGTGGATAGTCTTTCCGTAACCAATACCTATGAAGCTTCAGCCACAGCCAAGACCGCCCAGCCGAGCGGGGGAGCCATCAGCGGGCTAGATGTTGAAACCAACATTGCCCTGGCGTTAGTTGGTATTGAAGCTGAAGCGGCCGTCAAGGGCAGCGGGACCATCACAGCTCCTGGTGCCATAATCGTGCAGGCCACAGGCCGGGCCACAGCCGACGCCGGAGTAGCCACCCCTGTTATAAAACTGAGCGGCGTAAGTATTGCAGTAAATGTGATCACTGCCACACTGTCAGCAAAACAAAAGGCCTATATCGATGGCGCTACCATCGATGCAGGAAGTATTCAGGTAATTTCCACCCTGAATAATACCGATAATACAGGCGCCGTGGCTGAGCTCGGCAGCAGCGCCAGCGACTTCGGAGCGAATGTAGCCCTGGTGGGTGTGGAAATACATACTGCTTTGGCGACGGCCAACAACACCAACCATGCTTATATCACCGCAGCGAATATAAGCAGCAGCGGTGCGATCAGTGTACAAAGCCTGGCAAAATCCTATGCCAATGCCAGAGTAAACCAGAATGCCATCAGTGCCGGACTTTTGACCCTAGGTATTACTGTGCTTGAAGCCGCCGCTCAGGGTGATTTTGCCGCTTATGTGGATGGCTCTGAGCTGAGCGCGGGAAGCCTGGAAGTGAAGAACGTATATACCTCCGACGCCAATGCGGTTGCGGCCCAGCCCAGTCTCGGGATAGGGGTGGCAGCCATATCGGGTGAAGGCAACTATGCCCATGCCGATGCGGCAACAAATGCAAGGGCCTATATCAATAACAGCAATGTAACCATCAGCAACAGCGGCGGTATAATAGTGGGAGCAATCGGAACCGTCAAGGCTAATGCGGTGGTGGAATCACCTACAATCAGCGTCAGCGGGGTGAAGGTGGCGGTCAGCATTGCCGAGGCCAGCTTGAGTGCTGTACAGAAGGCATATGTTTCCGGCGGCAGCATTGTTGCCCAAGGCCTGGTCAAGATCTACTCCTGGCAGAATACTGACAACGAAACTACCGGAGCGGTGGCTTCCCTGGGCGGCAACAGCGGCAGCGTTGATGTGAGCCTGGTGGGCGGTTCAGCCAATATCGCCAATGCCACCGCTAACGCCACTAATCTGGCTTACGCTACGGGAACCAATTTCGGCAGCCTCGCACAGAAAAACGGAAACCTTTCGATAGAGGCCAAAGCCAACTCCTTTGCTAAAGCAGGCTTCATCAATGATAATGTCCAGCTCAGCCTGGCCAGCCTGGGAATCCTCACCATGACCGCCCAAGCTCAGGGGACTTACAAGGCATACCTCGACAGTACAGGGGCTCTCTTATATGTAAATGACCTCACTATTTACAATACCTATAAGGCCATCTCTTCGGCCAAGTCGACCCAGCCGGGCAAAGGCGTCGGGGTCAGCCTGGTGGATGGAGACGTGAATTTCGCCCAGGCAACAACCTCAACCGATGCAAGTTCGTATATCACTGGCGATGGAACCCTAAATGCTAATGGCATTACTATTCAGGTCACCGGCAGCGGCAGCAGGGCCACCGCAGATATCGATGCCGCCAAGGTCAGCATCACCGGAGCAAAAGTTGCCGCCAACATCTCCCTGGCCAGCCTGAAAGTCACCCAAAACGCATATATCAACGGACCGGGAACAGTAAACGCCACTGGTACGGTGTCAGTCTTATCAATACTGAAAGACACCTCCTCCTGGGCTGAGGCGGGTGCCAATGGCGGAGCTAATGTATCTTTGGCCACGGCTGATGGCAATCTGACCACAGCGGAATCTGCATCAACGGTCAATGCTTATATCGAAGGAAATGTGACCATAGTAACCACAGGAGACGTGAATGTTGGCGCAGATCTAGGAGGGACAGTCACTTCCCGGGCCCAGGCTCCGGATACCAGTGTAACCCTACTCAGCCTGGGAGTGGTAAGAGTCTTAGCCGCTTTTGCCCAGGATACAGTCAGTGCCTGGATCGCGGGCCAGGCCAGTGTAACCGGCAAGAATGTAGATGTAATAGCCAATGCTATGGGAACTGCCACCGCCATTGCCGAGCAGCCCAATACCACTGTGAGCCTGGCTGACGTAAACGAGATATATGCCGAAGCCCGAGTTGGCACCAGGAACGTCAATGCATATATCGGAAGCGGCGCAACAGTCATATCCACCGGAATAGGGGCAGACGACGGCGTAAATGTGGCGGCAGCTTCCGCTACCATCCTTACTGCGCACAGCAACCATGGAACCAGTGTGAGCCTGGTAGGAGTAGGCAAGTATACCATCAAGACCTATGTCGGCAACCACAGCACTAGAGCTAGTATCAATGGCACTGTAACATCCCAGAACAACATCTGGCTCAGTGCAACTGATTCGATCACTGCTTCGGCATCGACTTCTGCCAGCAACGCAGGTTTAGCCAATGTGGGCAGTTCCACCGCCACCAGCACAGTAGTCACACAGACGGGTGAGACTTCTGTGGGCCCAGGGGCTGTACTCGAGGCCCTGGAAGATATCAGCATCTATTCCCGGACTGTTTCCAACTTGACCGCTAAGGTCGAAGCCAATGCGGTGGCCCTGGGCGATTTCGGTGCAGTGTACGCGGCCACAGCGCTCAATAACCGCAATACTAAGTTTACCGCCGGCGATGGCGCCAGGATCATTTCCAGGTATGGCGACGTATATATCAGTGTCCTGGCTGATACCGCCAGGCAGAATGCCACCGCCACCATGGGTGGATACGGTTTGGTCAGCGGAGGCAGCGGACCGGAGTCCAGTGCCTACATCAAGACCAACACCAATGCTAATATAGGCGACGGAGTGGTAATTACCGCCTTGTTCGGTGACCTGGGAATCAATGCTTCCAGCAAAAACGACATCTATGCATACGCTTACCGTCACATGGGCACCCTGGCAGGCAGTAATATGAGCAAAGCCAGCATCACCGCCATCGAGGATACTATCGTAACTATCGGCGGCAACGGGGCACAAAGTTATCTGAACAGCAGGAACACCGACATAAGTTCCTATCTGTACCAGAAGCTGCATGCCTACGCGGTATCCTATACGGTTTCGGCCGGGTCGCTCACCGAGGCCAAATCTTATGTGACCGTCACTGACAAAACCGAAGTAAACATAAACAATGCCTTTATAGGCGGAATTGATACGCTGGATATCCACGCCGCAGTAATCGATATGTACATTCACTCCGAGAGCTATGCGGAGATCGTGGGTCTGACCGGAAAGGTCTATGCCACCTCTTCGGCTGGCGGCAGCAGCACAGCTGCGGTTGCGGTTGGAAGCGGCGCTGAGTTGGCCAGCCAAAAGATATTTATTAAAGCCGAATCTCCATTGATCACCGATCAGGTTGTTTTCCGCGATGCCACCGCCAAAGGAAATACGGTCGTCAACTGGGTATGGAAGACCATTCAGCGGACAGTTGACAAACTGGTGAAAAGCGTCAGCAAGATTCCCATCATCGGATGGTTTGTAAAATGGGTCTGGACCAAGGTAACTGAATGGGTCGATGTACTGGTTAAGGAAATCCTTTATTCCGATGAGAAGGAGTACCGAGAAGGGACCATGGCTTCAACCGGCAAGGTGAATGTTAACGGTCAGGTACACCTGGGTGGTGCAGCTGCCGGTATGTTCGTCGACATCAAGGAGGATGGAACAGTCGTATACTCCGGCCTTGATGATGCCTATGCAGAAGCCGCGACCCTGTCCCCTCAAGACAATACCATAACACTGGGGAAACTCTACAACGAGGACCTGGGTGAATTGACCATAAGCGCATCCAGCGCCGGAGCAATAAACGGCAGTATTACAGTATTCAACAATGACTATCTGCCCAATATCGTGGTCAACAACTGGTCAGCCTACGATCTGATACTGGGTCAGATTGCGGCGGTCAACGGTCAGCTCGGTTCTCCGGTCCTGAATATAGGCGACCGGGTCAGCTTCGTCTTGGATACCGAGATCCCAGGTCTTACCATAGTATCGCATAATGACACCGACCTAAATTTCAGTAAGAGTGTTGACGTAGGCGATGGCAATATCGACATCATCATGAATGGCGGAGATGTAAACACTGCCGCCAATGAGGGTCAGGGCAAACCGGCAGCGGTTTGGGCCAACCGCTTGACCATAGCAGGAGCCGGCAATATAGGCCAAGCTTCGAACCGTTTCAATGCCTACATACTGGATCTTCCTGAAATACCGGGCACTACCGGTACAATCAAGACCATACCGGCCAGACCGACGTATATCGCCCTGCAAGCTCTGGGAGATATCTATGCGGCTTTCACCCATGTGATAGTCAACCTGGAATCTACCGAACGCACCGTCAGCCCGATTCTGACCTTGGATAAAATTCAGGCTGGTGGGGTTGCCGACCTGCTGGTCAACGCCCCCCATGGATTGGTGTATCAGGGTAATGCTAATCTCGGCCAATCTATCGACGTATCCCAGCCGGGTAGCAGGGACACCCTGGTACGCCTGGATGGTTCAGAAAATGAACTGGTTATCAATGACAGCCTGGGCAATGAGACTTCATATACACTTATGCCCAACGGCATGATAAAGACCAATCAAGGCATCACCATCCGCGGTTCCTATTACTGGGTGGGTGATTCCGATTTGACCGAAGACTCCGGAGAGTCTTACCAGATTGCCCATTACTACCTGCCCAGCGGGGATATCGTGGCAGTCGACCGTTTAAGCGGCAAAATCGTAAATGTCATAGCCTTTGACGGCAGGATATATGACCTTGATGCTATAAGTTTCACCGCTGCAGAAGGCAAGCAAAACATACAGTTTAAGCATGAGAAGTTCGACGTCATTTACAGCTATGACAGCAATGGGGACCTTGAAGACATCAGCATTGCCATAACCGAGGATCATCTTATAAACGGGGGAGTCACCATCTATGTAGAGACCGAGGCCAGTGAACTGGGCTGGACCCTGCCTGACGGCACCCGAGTATATTATAAGAATGCTTTCCTCAATGACGGAGCAGAAGTGCAGCCTATCTTCCTGGGCATGAAAGGCGACAACTACCTGTATGTTCTGGAACCTCTAAACAGCCAACGTTCCTTCTATCATGTAGTGGAATTTAAGGTGGTTGGTGATGAGTACACCTTTATACAGGGGTACACTTACACCAAGGATGAACTGCTCCATGCTGCTGTGGTTGCACTGGGTCGGGATATGTCGCTTAAGCAAGCCAAGCAGCAGGCCAGCGATGTGCTCAACAGCTATGGGCTGAACTCATTCTCCGCCGCCAGCACCCCAGAACTTGTGGCCGCGCAAATTGAGGATGATCTGCAGGGCTTGCTGACCGACAATTGGAGCTTTACGGTTCAGGTGGACTTTACCACCAAAGACATAACCGTAACTGTTGGTGAAGGCGAGGAGCAGAGCGAAGAAACTATAACCATACTTGAAAACATCAATATTGAGGTCAACCTCATCGAGGTGGTGCCCGACGGCGAGACCGCCGAAACGGCACTGGTGTACAAGATTTACGATGTTGCAGCAGGTGAGTATGAAACCGATCTGACTGATGAAGAGCTTACCTTTATTAGTGAGGTGGTAACCGGCACCAAAACCAAAGCTTCAGCTGTGGGTGCTGAATTCGCAGCTGGGGTACTGGGCAGCCGCTCGGGCACTATCTTTGTTAATAAGACCGATGGCATAGTCACCGGCCTGACGGTGAAAAACGGGGCCTATTATTTCGATCTGGTTTACAACGCTTATCATAAGGCCTATTTGGCAGCCAGCGGCCATTACAACGGCAATGAGCAGAATGCCTACCAAGACCTCCTGGGCAGGTACTTCGTTCTCAGTGATGATCAAGCCACTATCACTGTATATGAACTCGACCTATCTGGCAGCGGCCCGGTTAATGACAGCACTTCGGCTTTGAACGGCGCTTACCGCACCGTAAGCGGAGGGTACCTGTTCGTGGAAAATGTGACCACAACCAACGCCAACTCCGGCATCCTCTATCTGGTTGATCGGGCTGCGGTGGTTACACCGGATGGCAGGGTTTTCCCGGTGGCAGTCGAAGGCAATGCCATATCTGGTAATATGAGCGATGAGACCATCAGCTTCTCGGCTAATATGACTCAGAAGACGGACCCCTACGGCAGACCGGTCTTTTCGGTGCTGCAGTATCAATACCGGGATCCCTATGACAACATGATCAAGTACTTCATGAGCAGCGGGCCGGGTGATGCGGTGTATGATGAAATCGACACCAGGCTCGATTTGGCAGGCTATTATTACTCCAATTCGCTGGTGGCGGCAACCTCTTACAGAACCGTAAATGGAGACTGGTATGAAGGCTATTACTATGACACCGGGAGCATACCGGTGTACGACCTTCGCCAGCCCAAGACCAATGCTTTCGGTCAGCCCCTGTACAGTGTATTTAATATTATAACCGGGCAATACCTGGAGGGTGAATTCACCGCCTCCCAAGCGGAATTCTATTCTGATATGAGCTGGCTCTATCAGGTCAGCCCTTTATACCGGGATATTGAGGGATTGACTATAGTCAGGCCGGTAGAGGGCGGATTGACGGTCACTTATACCGAAGCGTTGAGCTTGGAAATACCCGTGGATATAAACGGCTACGGGGTGATCAGCAAGGACAAACGGGTGCTCTTGGAAGATGATGGCACATTCCCGGCAGGCACCGTTCTCTACCTGGACGAGAACCAGGCGGTAACTGCCTTGTTGACTCCTGAGGGCGAGTTCTACCTGTACCAACAGGGCACCTCATATACTGCAGATATACCTGACGACCAGGAGATCTTTACTGCCTACCGGGGAGAAGGCAGCGGAACAGAACTGGACCTGATCGCCTACCTGTCACCAGGCAGCCAACAGATGCTGCATGAGGTGATGACCGGCCTGTATATGGCAGCTCCAGGCGAGAATGACCTCACCTTCCTGACCTTTGACGCATTGGCGGCGACCATGAGCAGTTTCTATGCCGATGCCGATTATTTCGGCTTCGACACCATGGGCAACCTGGTTCTCCTGGAAAAAGAAATACTGGAAACCGTTTATCAATCATCGGACGAGGCAGATGCTGACTTTGACGGGGCAGCGATGATGAACCTTTACAGTCCGCAGGGGCATCTGTTGCTCACCGTTCTGGAATTAACCGATGGCAGGATCGCCTTCCTGTTCGAAGATAACACCTGGATTGACTCGGAAGGAAACACCGGTTTCATACCCAGACCGGTCAATCGGACTTTAGAGAGCTTCGACAGCGAATCGCAGGTGAGAGTCAACAGCATTATCGCCGATAATGTTAATCTGCGCTTCGCCGGCGCCAACACCACCCTCACTGATAACGGCGAAGGAGGGAATATAAACGTAATATCCGACAACGTGGTAATTGTGGCCGAAGACAGTGGCAATATTTTCACTGCGGACAATCCCCTGGTGATTGCGCCTAATCTATCGGATACGGTAAATCTAAAGCTCATCAAGACTTCGGCCGGAGGTGCATACGACGCCAGCGCCTATGTGGTGGCCTCAGGAGCGGGGGACAATGTAAATCTCCATGATACTGAAATCGCTTCGGGAGGCCTTCTGGACCTTACTGTGACCGCAGGCGATGTCCTTATGCATAACGTAGGCATAAATCAGGGCGGAGAGCTTAACCTGACAGTTGGCACTGGTGATATCAATATGGATGATGTGGTTGTCAGCGGCGATTTGACTGCCGCCACCGATGCCGGTGATGTGGATATGAATCAAGTGGATGTCACCTCCACAGGCAATCTGGCTGTTACAACCGGGGCCGGTGACATCACCATGGACGATACAAATGTCAGCGGTGATTTGACTGCCACTACTGGATCTGGCGATGTCAATATGAATGGGGTGGATGTAACCTCGACAGGTAACTTTGCTATTACATCGGGGGCAGGCGACATCACCGTGGATCAGGTCAACTCGGACGGCACCCTGCAGATCACTGCTGTAAACGGCGATTTGCTAATGCAGGATGAGGATTCCATTCTCACCATCGGCGAAAACTCCACTGCCGGGGAAGGAGACACCTGGGTGGATATAGGTGGGGATATGGGGGCTGAGGCACTGCCCTTCAAAATCAACATATTGCTGGATGAAAGCGGAGCAGCCCAACCGTTCATCATCAAAAACGTGGCCAATCTCTATCTTGTACAGGATATCGGCAATGCTGCCGATGACGATACCCTGCCTACCCATGGGCGGGATGAAAACGGCACTTGCGCCAGCCATGATGAGGCTACCAATGGCATGTTAAATGATGACCAGATCGTCAACGTGGTCATGCCAGCCCAGAGCGCGGCAGAGATCGCTGCCCAGCTCAAGAATGGCACCCTGTCTGAGAATCAGCTGCTGGCCCTGATCAGCGGCATCTTAACCGGGCAAGAAATCAAAGCGCTGCTGGGGGTTGATGATGCTGCCGTTGATACTCTGGTGTCATCGTTGAATTCCATGGATGCTGAAGAACTGGCGGAACTGGTAGATGCCTTGGGTCTGGGGGTGGCCCCGCCGGAGTCGAAGCTTGATCTCACCGTACTGAGCGGCAACGATCCCCAGGAACTGTCGGAGCTGGCTCTAGAATTGGGACTGCCGGAGACGGCCACCAAGAATGACATTCTGGCTGAACTGCGCGGACAGCTCGGGCTGGCAGCCAATGCCACCGTGAGACAGATTCAGAGCGCTTATCAGATGTACTATGGCGGGATCGTGGAACAGTATCGCAGCGAAGTCATGCTCAGTTACCGAGCCAGCATTGATGCCAGACTCAATGCGGACAGCGGACTCTCTGACGATGACATCAGATACTTGTTGAATTTGGGCTTGAGTGAAACTGAAGCTGCTATGGCAGCCTTGTTAGCCGGCGCTCTGGATGCGCAGCAGCCGGTAGTGGCAAGTGACGATGGGGCCGGCAACATCACTTACCTGCAGGCTACAGATGCTGAGGGCAACCCGCTCTTTATCGACGGGGTCGATGAATTGGGCAATCCTATACAGATCCCGGTTTATGTGATGGAGAGCAGGATCGATGACAATGATCTGTTTGCAGTCTACTGGGATTCACTTACCGAGGAACAAAAACTTGATCTCATTGAAGCAGCATGGGCCCTGGCCGATTATCCAGAGCCTACAGACGATGCCGATAACATCAGGGTACTTATTCTCAATATTGGGAAATCCACCGGTGAGGGAAGTATTGAGAATCTGGGCGACATCATAGTGACCCAGCAAGAGGGGACCTTTACCGCCGCAGAGATCGTCTCTACATACGGTGATGTTACTATTACCAGCCCGGACATCGCCGGGGTCAGCGGCCAAACCAATGTCTATGGCGAGGATATTGAGCTGACCGCCACGACGGGCAGCATCACCGGCTTGAATGTCGAGGAAAAATCCTGGCCACCTACCACCATCGCCAACATAACCGATGAGGACAAGATCAATGAGCCTTTCGGTGAAACCGGAGGGAAAACCTGGATTTTAGTGCGCAACCCGGAAAGTGGCCAAATAGAGATGCAGTTTGCAGTAGACTACACCACGGTGCGCGACCTGAATATCGATGCTGCCACCAGCATCACCGCTACTGCGGCTGGTGATATAGAAATCATCGAATTAACCGGAGATATGGGTATCAATGTCATTGAATCTATATTTGGCAGGGTGTCCCTCACCGCTCCTGGATCCATCTATGATGTCCGGGCTGAAGACGAGAACCGGGAAAATATCATGGCCAGCAATGGAGCATCGCTTACTGCTGGCGGAACCGTAGGCACCAACCAGAATTATATCGATACCGACATCGATGGTACCGCTCAGATTGCTGCCGGCGGAGACATTAACATCAATGACAGCGGCAGCCTGACCCTAATCGCGGATAGCGCGATGGGGCAGGTGAATGTCAATACACTCTTAGACCTGATCCTGTCAAATACCTCAGGACACCTGGTCATCGGGTTTATAAAGGCAGGGGGCACGGCTGCTATCACCTCTGTAGAGGGTATCGCAGCTGGTGACAAAGTGGGCCAGGATGTCAATGTAAGGGCAAAAACCATTTCATTAAGAGCAGACAACGGCAGTATTGGTAGTGTTGGGTCTCCGCTGGAAATAGACAGCGATGCCGCAGGTGGCGGAAAACTCTCTGCCAGCACCGCAGGGGGTGCCATCAACATTAATGAAGTCATAGGAGACCTGATCATTGACCTTATCAATGCCAGCAGCAATGGTACGGTTAATATCGCGGCGGAAGGCGGAGTCGTGGTTGGCACCATAACTTCGACTGGCGGTGGAAATGTAACCGTCACCGCCGGCAACGGTGATATTACTGAAGCAGGAGGTTCGGATTCGATAGCCGCCGCCGCAGCAGCAAGAATTACCGCAGCTCAGGCCCGCAGTGCGGCTGATCTGGCTGCGGCTCAGGTAATTATCTTACAGAATTATGTGACCAACATTCTCCCTGAAGTATTGGGCCGCCCGGCCGCGCAACAGGCTTTAGATAAAGCCATTGCCGACCTGGCCGCGGCGGAGCAGGAACTTCTGGGCCTAACAACCCTCATTACCGCCGCAGAAACTGAACTGGCAATCATTCAGGGTGAGAAGACCGCGGCAGACAATGATTTAGTCGAAGCCCAAATTGCACTGGCCAATGCCATCGCTTACCGGGATACACTAACTGACCCAGATGAAATTGCCGCCCAGGATCTTATCATCGCCGCTTTGACAGACGATGCAGCGGCTGCACAGGACCTGGTGGATGCCAAGCAAGGGCAACTGGACAGTAAGAACGCTGAACTTTCGGCCTTGCGCAATCAGCAGACCCAACTCATGAACGCAACTATCCCGCAGCTTACTCAGATACGCGATGATGCCCTGAGTGTCCTGGACGGGATAGATGTACAGCTGGCCCAGGCTCAAACTGAACTGGTAGATGCAAAAACCACCGAGAGAAACGATCTGGAAGCCGCCGCAGCACTATTAGAAGGCATCGCAGCCAACAAGCTGGCAGATGCTGCTGCTTCTGGCATCAGTACCGAAGGTGGACTTAACCTGAACCTGCTAAACGGAGGGACGATCGGTTTACCCGATAACGCCCTGGGAGTAACCGCTGCTGGCAATCTGCAGGTTAGTGCCGGCGAGGGATTCAGCATCAACGGGCTATATCTGGAAAGCGGCGGCGACCTCCACCTGGCGCCGGTCGTGGTGAACGGAGAGGTTCACATCGATTCATTGGGAGACATTCAGGGTACAGGTGGTAAGGGCACAGTAATTACAGCTGACAACGCCGAACTCAACAGCCTGAGCGGAGATGTCGGGCAGATATCTAATCCGCTGCTTATTAATGTGGATCGTATCACTGCCAGCGGAGACGGTGTTTATATTAAAAACCAGAAGGATCTGGTAGTAGACACTATCATTGGCAATGACGTAGGGCTGGAGGTGGCTGGAGACATTGCTTCGGGTGCCGCAGCTGGCGGCGGAAACAACAACAATATTATCGCCGGGCAGCTGACGATTAATTCCAGCGGTAATATCGGCAGCCCAGATAACCGACTGACAACCGCCGTGGATGAAATCACCGCGAAGTCTGAATCAATCTGGCTGAAGAATAACTCCGGGGAACTGGTAATAAACCGTATCGATGTGCAGACCCTGGCCGACATTTTGGCTGCGGGCAGCGTGATCGACCCAGGCCCGGGAAGAAATATAAAGGCCCTTCAGCTTAATATCAACGCTTTTGGCGACATTGGTCAATCTGCAACCAATCCCCTTGATGTATGGGTTTCTGGAAATGCGCCTACGGCATCCTCAAGCTATGGCTCCGTCCACCTGACCAACCACTATAAGCCCGGTGGCCTTGGTGGCGGCGGAGGCGGCGGAGGCCGAATCCCATCCGAAGTAACCATTACCGATCCCAAGACGGGTGTGACGGTTTCCGGCAAGGGAATTCCCTCTGACGCCAAACTGATCGTCTCTGAAACGACCGAACATCAGGAAGCTCTTTGCCGGGCATGTGAGTTTATCCGGCAACTGGTGAAATCAGGCCAGGCCATCGTAAACTACGATATTTCGCTGACCAAGGAATTCGAAGGTACTGTTACTGTAAGCATCCCGGTCGGCATGCAATATGAAGGCAGGACCCTGACTGTCTTAACCTGCCGAAATGGCAAAATAAGTCCATCCAATGTTACCGTTGAAGCAGGAAGGGTGCAATTTGTAACCGATAACCTCACGGCCTACGCGGTACTCGACGACAGGTACCAGATAATTGCATATAATGGGGAATACACCTTATTCGGCGGGCAGTTGGTACCCCTGGCCGAGGGCACTTTCAAGGATGTAAAACCGATTCACTGGTATTTCGGATCGGTTGCCTATGTGCATGCTGTGCGGCTAATGGCGGGCATCGCCGCAGACCTGTTCGATCCTAACGGTACCACTACCAGGGGCATGCTGACCACGATCCTATATCGCCTGGAAGGGCGCCCGATGGTTGAGGGCTACAGCGGCTTTGCCGACGTAGAAAACGATGCCTGGTACACCGATGCGATTATCTGGGCAAAAGCCAACGGCATCATTGCAGGGTATGACGACAACCGCTTTGGCACCCATGATCCCATCACCCGTGAGCAGATGGCAACCATCCTTTATCGCTACACTGCGAGCAAAGGCAGAGATGTCAGGGCCTCCGGCGATCTGAGCAGCTTTAAGGATGCCGAAGAGGTCTCTGCTTATGCCACCGATGCTATGAAATGGGCTGTGGGCTTAGGATTGATTCTGGGCAAGGACAATAAACGAATCGACCCGGCCGCCCCTGCCACCAGAGCCGAGATAGCTGCCATCATACAGCGTTATGCGGCGATCTATACCAGAGTATTACTGGTGGACGATGATCTGTTGGAGAAAAAATAGAATCGGAACTTTGACGGATAATACTCAGGCGGCATAATCAATTGATTATGTCGCCTTGACAATCGATTCCCAACCGAGCTAAGCATGAACCAGGGATAACCCTTGAATCGGACGAGAACTTGTGTTAGAATATGTCTTGCGACAAACGCAGGGGAGTAGCTCAATTGGCAGAGCATCGGTCTCCAAAACCGAGGGCTGGGGGTTCGAGACCTCTCTCCCCTGCCACTAAGAATACCGAAAGCCACCTTTAGGTGGCTTTATTCATTCTCAGCCGATACTTACTACTTGCTCTTCAAAAACATATTAGATGGCGGCATGCCTGGTGAGAACGAGATTCCGAGTCTAAATACACGAATCCATTCAGGACCATCCAAAGCCCTGAAAATAATGGAATTGCACCCAACAGTATCACAAAAAAGAGTATAATATGTGCAGATATAACCGGATACGGTTACCATTCAGGTTTTGTGGGAAAATAAAGCCATCTTATAAAGTCGGATTTCTCGCCGCAGACGGTGACAGATATTACAAATATGCACATAGTTATTACTGAAACTGTATAATGATTTATCAGAGTGATTGACCTGCGTTGATGTTAGATTAAGGAGTTAGTTGATTGGTTGTCGAAATAGAAGGGCTGAAGATCCATTTCAAGGTATCCGGACAGGGCCAGGATCTGGTTCTGCTCCACGGATGGGGCGCAGACTTATCTTTGATGAACCCTATACACAAGCATTTTGAACGCTATTTTCACACCTTTTCAGTGGATCTGCCAGGGTTCGGGCTGAGCGACCAGCCGCCTCATCAGTGGGGCGTGGCCGACTATGCAACGATAGTGAAGAAATTCCTTATGAGCCAGAATATAGAGTGCCCCATACTGATGGGCCATTCTTTTGGGGGCAAAGTCTCTATCTTCCTGGCTGCTGAAAGGCTGCCTCTGCACAAGCTGATCCTGGTGGATAGTTCCGGAATTGTCCCCAAGAGGGATTCCAAATACTATTTAAAGGTATATTCCTATAAAACAGCCCGCCGTATAATGCAGCTTCCGGGGTTAAAACAGCTATTCCGCCGCCGCCTGGAAGAACTAAAAAATAGGTCCGGATCAGAGGATTACCGTAATGCCCGCGGCGTAATGCGGGAGACTTTAGTGAAGGTAATAAATGAGGACCTGACCCCGATGCTGGCGCAGATCATAGTACCCACCCTTTTGATGTGGGGCGCTGATGACACTGCCACCCCGATCTCAGACGGACGCCTCATGGAGCAATTGATTCCCGATTCCGAGCTGGTGGTTCTGGATAATGCCGGCCATTACTCTTATCTGGATCGTCTACCCGATTTTCTGAACATTACCGCACAGTTTTTAAAGGATGATATGGAGACCAAAGATGCCTAGCGGAACCATTGTGGTTATAGCGGTATTGGCCCCCTGGCTTTTGTATACCGTTCTTAAAATTAATAAAGCCGCCCATTATATGCAGTTAAACGGCTATTTTGTGGGGCGCTATCTGCGCTGGGCAAAGGGCAACCTGTGGCGGACAATGGACTGGCTGGATCTGGTGCCACTCCTGGCCATCGCCTGGTTATGGTTTCAGCGCAGCACGGTTGCTTATTTTATTTGGGGGATCATCTACCTGATAATCGCAGTGGCATATTACAACGCTCAGCGACAGATCGGGGCTAAAAAGAAAATGGTCTACACCAGCCGCTTAAAAAGGCTCTTGATATTGGCTGCCGTAATGTTGCTGGCCGTGAGCTATTGGGCGGCACACGGCCTCTGGTCTCCCGGATTGCATTTCAATTCCCTGGAAGTGATGTATGCGGTCAGCACCTTTGCCTGGATTCTGGTATTAGTAGCCACAATAATCATCTGGCCATTGGAGCAGGCCATTAACTTCTGGTATTATCAGGATGCGGAACAGATCCTGGCCAAACACACTTCGCTCCGGGTAATAGGTATCACAGGCAGTTATGGCAAGACCAGCACAAAAAATTTCTTAAACCGTATCTTAGCAGAGCGCTTCAATGTACTGGCTACCCCGGAGAGTTACAATACCACTATGGGGGTCATCCTCACTACCCGGACCCGCCTGAAATCCACAGATGAGATCTATATCGTGGAAATGGGAGCCCGCAAGAAAGGCGACATCAAAGAAATTTGCGACCTGGTGCATCCCACCATGGGCATAATCACCTCTATAGGTGAACAGCACCTGGAGACATTTAAAGATCTGAACAATATCAAACGCACTAAATTCGAGCTTATTCAGTCTCTGGGGGAAGGCGGGGTCGCTTTCGTCAACTGGGATGATGAAAATATCCGCTCCCTGCCCCGGGTGTCGGGAGTAAATTATATTAGATACGGCATTCAAGCCGAGGACCTGGATTACCGGGCAGGTTCCATTCAATATGATCAGCGCGGTACGGTTTTCACCGTATGCAGCCGCAAGGGTCAGCAAGGGGTCTTCAGAACCCGCCTGCTGGGCCGGCACAATATATACAATATACTGGCTGCCACTGCGGTGGCCTGTGAACTGGGCATGGATATGGCCACGGTAGCCCTGGCGGTGCGCAACCTGGCCCCGGTGGAGCATCGTCTGGAGATGAAGCGCGGCAAGGATTATATCATTATAGATGACGCCTTCAATTCCAATCCAGTAGGCTCTAAAATGGCTCTGGAAGTGCTCTCTAAAATGGAGGGAAGTAATAAAATAATGATAACCCCGGGGATGGTGGAGCTGGGCAACCGGGAATATGAATTGAACTACGAATTTGGGCAGGCAGCGGCAGCGGTGTGTGATTATGTCATCCTAGTCGGGCCGCGCCAGACACAACCTATACAGGAGGCCTTCAAAGAAGCCTTCTATCCCGAAAACCAATATTTTGTGGCCCGGAATCTAAACCAGGCCCTGCAGCACCTCAACCTTATCGCTAAGCCGGGTAGTGTGGTTCTGTTTGAGAACGACCTGCCCGATACATACAATGAGTAAAGGAGATGAAAAGGTGAAAATTAATGTGGGTGTATTCTTCGGTGGCAGGTCGGTAGAGCACGAAATATCAATCATTTCAGCCCTGCAAGTGATCCACAGCATTGACCGCAATAAATACAATGTGGTTCCGGTTTACATAACCAAACGGGGCCAGTTTTACACCGGTAATGACCTGGAAGACATTCAGAATTACAAAGATCTGGACCGGCTTTTAAGCCGCAGCAAGCAGATTGTAATTACCAACCATGATGGTGAAAAGGTGATGACCGAATATCCTGCCTCAATATTCCGCAAAGGCCGACTGGGCACCCTGGATGTGGCCCTGCCGGTGGTACATGGCACCAATGTGGAGGATGGCTGTTTACAGGGATATCTGGAGATGCTGGATATACCCTATGCAGGCTGCAATGTCTTGTCTTCTGCACTGGGCATGGATAAGATCGCCATGCGCATGGTGTTGAAAGAAGCCGGATTGCCGGTATTGGATTATGTATGGTTCTATTCCAAACGCTGGTTCTCCGACCCCACCGGGGTTTATGCAGATATTGAATCAAAACTTGATTATCCGCTGATAGTAAAACCGGCCAATTCAGGTTCCAGCGTGGGAATAACCACCGCCGACAACCGTGAGGAGTTAGAAGATGCCCTGGACCTGGCTTCACGCTTCTCCAACCGCATCATTGTGGAGCACAAAGTGGTGAATCTGCGTGAGATCAACTGCTCGGTTCTGGGCGATTATGAAAAGGCTTTGCCTTCGGTGTGCGAGGAGCCGATAAGTACTGAAAAGATATTGAGCTATAAAGACAAATACATGAATGAAGGCAGCAAGGGCATGAGCGGCGCAGCCAGACAACTTCCAGCTAATATACCCGACGATCAGACTGCGCTGATTCAGGACCTGGCAGTTAAAACTTTCCAAGTTTTAGACTGCAGCGGGGTATCGCGCATCGATTTCCTTATTGACGGCGATAGCGGCCAGGTCTATGTCAACGAAATCAACACCATCCCAGGGTCCCTATCCTTCTATTTGTGGGAGGCCACCGGCAAATCCTTCACTGAATTGACCGAAGAACTGATTCAACTGGCCTTGAAGCGCACCCGGGAAAGAGATAACCTGGTTTTTTCCTATGACACCAACATCCTGGCTATGAAGGGCAAAGGCGGTGCCAAAGGGCTCAAATAGCAGGGTTTACTCATGGCAGGGTGTTCATTAAGATCGGTGAGCGTACTGGGGCGGCCCTGTCCGAAAAGACCGGGAATGCCCCGCTTATTTTTCGACATCTAAAAAGGAAATTTCATTAATTCTGACGAATTAATAACCAAAAACAGGAGGGGAGTTCTGTTCGTATGACCAACTTCCTGCCTGCAGGTATAATAAATGAGACCCTGGAAGAGATCTGCCAGAAGATCGCCGTGTTCCTGACTTTTGCAAAATAGAGGAAGAAGAAAGCTCTCCGCGCCCCTAGATGATAGGCAATTGAGAGCTTTTCTTTTAATTGTAGGATTGTATATCTAAGCTTTGCGGATGTCTTTCAGTTTACCATACGGTAAGATTTCAGGAAGTTGTAAAGTACTTAGGATTGCCGAAAAGTCTTCATTTGATTGGTTCTTTAGATAATATGAGCTGTTGCTTTTTGCATCATCAATAACAGTAAGATTAGCACTTCGAAGAGCATCTTGGATCTTTTCGGTAGACAACTCAAGTTTTTCTTTTCTGAGTTTGTATTCTAGATACCGCTGGATTACCAAAGCCAGGTAGCACATTACGAAATGGCCGCGAATACTCGATTCTGTCCAAACAAAGATGGGTCTGGCCTCTAAATTGCTTTTCATAACCCTGAAGCTCTCCTCAATCTTCCAAAGGCCTTGATAGATCCCTATCACCTGCGCCGCTGACAGGCTTTTGTCCGAGCTTTGAATTCCATAATATCCATCGAATTGTGCATCCATTTCAACCTGATTTTCGTTGAATGAAACGTGATCGTCATCAAAAATGGCCAGTTGCACATACTTTTTGCCACCCTTTTTCATTTCTGCTTTGAGACTGGATTTGGAGTCCACAAGGCGCCGGGACTTCTCTATCAATCGTTCGCGGTCTCTACGGTCTTTCTCAGCACGTTTAGCTGACCAAGTTATCACCATATTGTCATCGAGCAAGACTTTTTCGCCATTAATCTTAACACTGTTCTGAAAATTGCAGACCTTCCATTTAAATTGCGGGCTCTCCACAGTGTAGCCCTCGTCCCCAAGAACTAGGTTCTTAATTGCTTTACTTGCAGATCGGATTTTGTATGCCATGACATAATCAAAACCTTTTGACCTGAGGTAGGCCAGGTTCTGTTTAGAATTTAGCCCACGATCAGCGGTTATTATAATCTTCTTTATGCCATAGGTTTCCCGTAAGTATTCCATAACTGGCACCAGCGTCTTAAAATCATTGGTATTTCCGGGGAACAGTTCATAGCTAATTGGGATGCCCTCATCGTCAATTAAGAGCCCCATTACGACTTGGACCTGATTTACTTTGTTGTCTTTAGAATAACCGAACTTCTTAAGTTCATCGGCTCTGACTGACTCAAAGTAATAAGTGGTAACATCGTAGAAAGCAACTCCAAGGTTGCGTGTCATTTTAAGTGATAGCTGCTTGTTCAAGTGCCTTTCCAGAGATTTCTTTTCATTGGCAAGAAAAGAAAGACTCCGGTATATTTGTTCTAAATTCATTTCCTTGGAGTTGATAAAGAACTCCTTTTGTTCAAAGCTCTTTTTCTTTGATGCCGGTTTTAGCAGCCGGAAGTAAACGAGCATAGATGTCGTATCTTTGACTTTGAACTTAAGGTTGGAATCACGCTTCTGGCGATAATCGAAGAAGTAATCAAGTTTCAATTCATCCCAGATACTCTCGTATACCTTAACGCCGTAATTACGAATAGGAAAGCCTTTAGCAGCGTCGTTATCAGATCCTTCCAGGTAATGCTGGATATCTTTAAATATTGCTTCTTGTTTAAGACTCTCGTTGAAAGCCCTGGACTCCCGGCATTCTCTGCGCAAACGATTCAGAATTCCAGGCTCCTGCGCTTCCAATTCGTCTGCACGCCCTAATACCTTAAGTACCCTGGTCTTGGGCTTCTTATTAACTGGATCCCGATAAGACTCCACGATTCTCACATATTTGATCCCTCGGCTGTTATATACCTGTAGACTGCTCATGCCTGCACCCCTCGTATGAACCAAGTATAGTATAACCATATTATAACATACATACGTTAGATATACAGTAGAGAGATATAAAAAATACCCGATAAATACTAATATTACAGCATTTACACGGGTATTCTTTTCAGCTTATCTGCAAAAGTCAGGAAAAAGGAAATTTCATTAATTCTGACGAATTAATAACCAAAAACAGGAGGGGAGTTCTGTTCGTATGACCAACTTCCTGCCTGCAGGTATAATAAATGAGACCCTGGAAGAGATCTGCCAGAAGATCGCCAGGCTCAAAGAGATGATGGATGCCGGGGAGAATGAACAAGCCCAAAGAGGCCTGGCGGACTTGGAAGAAACCGCTCTGGGGCTACGGATTTTCATTGAGAAGTTTAGCTGCCAGCCCCTGATCTATACCGGTTTAGGGAGTACAGACGAGATAATCCGCCGCCTGGAGTGGGCTCTGACCTTTACCGAAGAATTTGACCCTTCCGCATTCAAGAAAAGCCCTTCTAATAGAAAACAACGCATGCGATAATAGGGTGGAAGTGTGACCAAGCCTGGCAAGTCAAAGCGGTAAGGCTTCCGGGGTTTGATTATTAATGTCATGGTTTACACTCTGTGTATGGCTTGGTAAGTAGTAATTTTAGTACAGCAGGAAAGACGGTGCGGCATTGGATAGCAAGAGTATTTTGAGCGCAGTTGTTGAAGGACGGCGAATGACCGATGAAGAGTTTTTATTTCTCTATTTGACCGAAGACCTAAACAAAATCGCAGCAGCGGCCTGTGAGGCCAGAGACAGGATATTTCAGGATGATCTCATCACGTTCATAATCGACCGGACTATCAATTACACAAATATCTGTTCCTGCCAATGTAAATTCTGCTCTTTTTACCGTAATAAGACCGATAATGATGCCTACGTGATAGACAAGGCTACCCTGTTCGGCAAAGTCATGGAGGCCATGGAATTCGGCGCCACCCAGCTGATTCTGCAAGGGGGATTGAATGAAGACCTGAAAATCGACTATTTTGAGGATATGTTCAAGAACCTCAAGGGGCGCTATGGACTGACTATACATTCGCTGACTCCGCCGGAGCTGGTGTTTATCGCCAAAATATCAGGATTGAGCCTGGAGGAAACCCTATTGCGGTTAAAAAAGGCCGGTCTGGATTCATTGCCCGGTGGGGGAGCGGATATACTTCATGACACGGTCAGAAATCTGATCAGTCCCAACAAGATTAACACCTCTACTTGGCTCGAGGTCATGCGCACTGCCCACGGCCTGGGGATCAAGAGCACTGCCACTATGATGATGGGAACTGTAGAGACTATAGAGCAGCGTCTGGCTCATCTGCGCCTGATTCGGGAATTACAGGACGAGACCCAGGGTTTTCGGGCGTTTATCATCTGGGTATATCGGCCTGGCAACAATGGTTTTTTAGTTGAACCCTTGCCTGCTGAGGAATATCTGAAATTCCTGGCCTTATCCCGGCTATACCTGAATAATTTTGATCATATCCATGGTTCTTGGATAGGCTACAATGAAGAGGTAGCCAAGAGAACTTTGGAGTGTGGGGCAGATGACCTGGGGAGCCTGTTGTTGAGAGGCCACTTAGTGAACCCAAATTCAGACAACTACAGGGCTTGTCTGGAGAGCATGCTGGAATTGATCCGCTCCACCGGGCGGACTCCGGCCTTGCGGGATACGGCTTATGAGGTCTTAAGGGTATTCGACTGATACGGAGAGAGAATCCGGTTGCGGTATAGACCACAGAGGGCTGTGGCTTCTTATTACTGCAGCAGGGGTTCTCTTAACATTTAGAGAAGATATAATTAAGAATAATAAAGACTGGCTGCAAAATATACCGAAAGGGGGAAGGCTTAATGCGAAAAATGAGTAGCAACACCAAGATATTTTTGCTTCTGGTGACACTGGGCGTGCTATCAACCTTGGCAGGTCTTTACGTTAAATGGCTGTGGTTTGATTCTATTAATTATGCCAACGTTTTCACCATTATGATTGGTAACCAGGTGGCCCTTTACCTTGCTCTGTTCGCCGTTTCATTTCTGTTCTTCTATTTCAACCTGAGTTTTACCCGTCGGCACCTGGGAGAAATGGAAAGGCCCGAGAGCACTGAAGATGGCCGAGGTGTAATTTACCTCGACCAGATACCACTGTCCCCATGGCGGGATTTCCTTACCGGACCGATGGGGAAATGGTTTTTTCTGGGGTTATCAGTATTTGCCGGGCTTTTAGTGGCTGCTTCCGGAAGTGGTAAATGGCTCGAACTACAGCAATACCTGAACCGCGTTACGGTAGGAATCACCGATCCCATATTTGGCCGTGACCTGGGATTCTATTTCTTCAATTTCAGTTTCTATCATGATATCTATGCGATTTTGATGTTGACCTTAGTCCTGACCGTCATCATGGTGGGGGTGCTTTATATCATAAACGCCTCTGCGGATCTGTTGATAGGCGACTGGAGTCAGTTCAGCACTGCCAAGAGTCATTTGGCCATACTGCTGGCTCTGATTCTGATCCTCAAGGCCTGGGGCTACTGGCTTGACTCTTTAGGGATATTATTCTCCCCGACGGGTATTGTGTGGGGGGCCACTTATGCTGATGTTCATGCCACCCTGCCAGCTTATCAAGCGCTGATAATCATCACCTTGATTATAGCCTTGATTATCCTGGCCAATCTGTGGATCAAGAAAATTAAATGGATACTGTGGAGCCTGGGAGCCTGGCTGGTTATAGCGGTAGTGATGGGCAGCATCTATCCGTCAGCGATTCAACAACTGGTGGTCCAGCCCAACGAGTTCAATCGGGAAACACCCTATTTGGAGAATGCCATCAAGTATACCCGCTCTGCCTATGCTCTCGACAAAGCGGAGATCAAACCTTTCACCAATACTTTTACGCTTGATATCAACAAGCCTGAGAATCAAGGTATTGTCGAAAACATTCGCCTCTGGGATTGGCAGCCCTTGATGGTGACTTTCCAGAACCTGCAGCAATTGAGAGGCTATTATGTATTCAATGATGTGGATGTAGACCGCTATACCATCAATGGTGAGTACCGCCAAGTAATGGTGGCGGCCCGTGAGCTCGACCAAAGCCAGCTTTCCGAGGATGCTCAGACCTGGGTCAACCAGACCCTGATGTATACTCATGGCTACGGGATTTTAATGAGCCCGGTCACCGAGATTGCCCAGGAAGGGTTCCCGCGTTTCTTTATTCAGGATGTACCCCCGCGTGCGGTGGAGGGCATAACCATTACCCGGCCCGAGGTCTACTTCGGCGAGCGCACCAACAATACCGTGATTGTCAATACCAAGCAGCCGGAATTCGACTACCCCATGGGCGATAAGAATATCTTCTCCAACTATGAGGGAGAAAACGGCATCAAAGTGAATTCATGGGTGCGCCGGTTGGTGTTGAGCTGGGTAATGAAAGATTACAAAGTACTCTTGTCAAGCGACATCGGCAATGAAAGCCAGGTCTTGATGGGACGACAGATAAATGAGCGGGTGCGTAACATCGCCCCATATCTGCAATTTGACCATGATCCATATATAGTACTAAATGATGATGGCAAGCTATATTGGATCATGGACGCCTATACCACCACCCGTTATTACCCGTATTCAGAGCCTTATCCCGGTGGCAACGGTAAAAACTATATCCGCAATGCGGTCAAGATCACTGTGGATGCATACAGTGGGGACACCCGCTTCTATATAACCGATAACGACGATCCCATCATCAAGACCTATGCCAGCATCTTCCCCGGGGTTTATCAATCTTTTGAGGAGATGCCGGCCGGGCTTAGAAGCCATGTGCGTTATCCCGAGGACCTTTTTAGGGCCCAGACGGCCATGTATCGCAATTTCCATATGTTAGATCCCAATGTCTTCTATAACAAAGAAGATCCCTGGCTGATTCCCAGGGAAGTGGTGGGCGATCAGCAAACTGAAATGGAACCCTATTATATAATCATGCGCTTCCCCGATGAGGAAAAGCCTGAATATGTGTTGATGATGCCTTTTACCCCTAAAAATCGGCCCAACATGATCGGCTGGATGGCGGCCCGTATGGATGGGGATAATTACGGAAAGCTACTGGTTTATGAATTCAACAAACAGGAGACCATATTCGGACCTGAACAGATCGAGGCCCGCATCACTCAGGATACGGTAATTTCCCAGCAGCTTACATTGTGGAATCAGGCCGGCTCCAGGGTGTACCGCGGCAACTTGATCGTGATACCTTTCGATGATGCGGTGTTATATGTGGAACCGGTCTACCTGCAGGCTGAAAGCAGCCAGCTGCCGGAACTGAAACGGGTGGTGGTGGCCTTTGGCAACAGCATCGTGATGGAGCCCAGCCTGGATCAAGCTTTGATGAGGCTGTTCGGAGAACAAGGTTCACAGCCAGGCAAACCTACCACACCTAGCCAGGAGCCACAGCAAGGCCAGGACACTGTACAGAGCCTGGCAACACAGGCCCGGGAATTATACGATCAGGCCCAGAACAGACTGCAGAGCGGGGATTGGGCTGGATATGGAGAGAGCTTAAACAAGCTCAATGATGTGATAAGAAGGTTGGAGGCCTTGACCCAGCAATAAACGCAAAACAATGTACGGGGACACACCAATTAAGGAACGGGGACACACCAGTCAAGGAACGGGGACATACCAGTCAAGGAACGGGGACACACCAGTCAAGGAACGGGGACACACCTCCTGCGGAGGAATGTCCCCGAGTATAGAGGTATGTCCCCGAGTAAAGAGGAATGTCCCCGAATAAAGGGGGATGTCCCCGAGTACAGGGGTATGTCCCCGAGTATTGAGGGTGTATACCGAGTATATGAGGTGCGAGAGTTGTCAGATAAGCGAAAAAAGATAGTATTCCTGGGGGATAGCATCACCTGGGGCTTTCCTTGGGGACCGGAATGTTCCTGGGTACATCGGTTGCAGACGGTGCTGGGGGATGCTGAGTTGATAAACCAGGGCATCAACGGCAATACCACTTATGATATGCTAAGACGCCTGCAACGATCGGTACTGGACCACCATCCTACCCATGTGGTAATCTCCGGATGCATCAATGATGTTCTGTGTGCTGAATCCTTCGACCGCATCACCTGGAACTATCGGGAAATGACCACCATAGCTCAAGCTAACGGCATTAAGGTTGTTTTAGGGACACCGACTGCAGTGGATGATCCCTACCTGGAGGTATTACTGGTCAGGATTCGAGAATGGATGGCACAATATGCTGCCGAGAACAATATCCCCCTGATTCCGTTCCATCAGGCATTTTTCGATGAAAAAGGCCGGGTTATAACGGAATTGCTGTTAGCTGATGGCGGACACCCCGATAAAGAAGGTTACCGATTGATGTTTGAGCTAATTGACACAGCCATTTTTGATTAAGGTGTGGTGCCTGACCAGGATGCCGCTCAAGATGCACTGGCCCCGCAGGTTTGAGGGTAATGCAGTCTGGAATAGTGCTTGTGGATATAAGACTACCGGATCGCGCTTTCTATACCATGGTGGGGGTCAGATCAGGAGATAACGGAATAACCGTCAGATGTGACAAGAGCCTGCCCTCATGGTCCAAGAGTTTAGCATCCGCCTGGGGCAGGTTTTTTGCATCGCTGTAGCGGGCTACAATGGCGGCAGCATGAGAAATGTCCGCCTGGCTAGGCGTAAGCCTGCGCAATAGGCCGGTGGGACCGGGGCGCTCAGCCATTTTTATCATGATGTCTCCAGGTAGGGCAGTATGTTTAAGCCGTTCGTTCTCGGAATGATTGCGGCCCACCACCAAAAGTGCACCTTCCAAGTAAAAATGGCGGCCTACTTTCAGCAGTTCGGTATCAGACCAATTCGGGATCTGCCGATACTGCAGCAGGCTCTTCAAGCGGCGCGCAAACCCCGGCTCAGTCAATAGGCACCCTCCTGCCGGAGAGGGATAATCGACAATGCCCAACTCCTCCGCCAGGGCAATTTGACGCGTTCTGCCCCGCCCACTTATATCCAGCAACTGTTCCCGGTCTATCCAGCCCTCCTGCTCGGGAATAGTGGCTGACAGCAGTTTGCCAGACAGGGGCCGCACTATCAAGCCTGGGTAGCCGGATAGTTTCTCCACCAGGGCCAGGGACGACTTATTCTGGCTCATGGGGCGCTGTCCGAGCACCTCACCGGTCACCAGGAAGGAGGCTCCGACTTCCTTCATGTGATCACCGGCTTTATGCAGCATGAAGCCGTGGCAATCGATGCAGGGATTGAAATTCTTGCCGTACCCATAGCGGGGATTTAGCAGTATATCCTTGATGTACTCCTGGCTAATATCGAGTACATCAAGTCGGATCCCGAGCCTATCTGCACTGTCTATAATACCAGGGCTATTGCCAAAAAACGGGGTCTGAAAACATACCCCAATTACCTCGATACCCTGCCGGGCAATCATTCGTATCGCCAGTTGCGAATCAAGTCCCCCTGAAAATAGGCTTATAGCTTTCATAATATCTCCTTTAAATCTGCTGCTCGTGGTGGGCTAGGTAGGTTTCATCATCTATGACGCTGTAGCCATGCATTTTAAGCAGAGCGGTGGTTACCCCGTCACCATCTTTGAGACGCGAAGAGAAATTGCCATCATAAACTGTACCCACTCCACAGGAAGGGCTGCGGCTCTTGAAAACGATAAGATCCGGATCTACAGCCTGTACAATTTTTAAGGTTTGTTCAGCCCCTCTTATGAAAGCTGCGGTAACCTCCTGCCCCTGCCGGTTCATCACCCTTGATTGACCTTCCAGCACTTGTTTTCCGCTTCCCCCCAGTATTTCTGCCGCCTCCCGCGGGGTCGCAAGCCCTCCCAATTGTTCCGGGCACACCGGCAACGCCAGTCCGCGGCGCAGTAGTTCCTCGAACACCGGGTTACGGTTGTTTTTGCCGTTGTATTTGCAGTCTATGCCGCACAGGCATGCACTTATTATCAGCACCGCACCCCTCCATGGAAATTGCCATACAATAATCTACCGGATAGATATTATTATTCCTAAAACGGTGCATGGTTAGCAAAAGTAGCGTGGTACTCATATTATATGATACAAAACTTTTGTACTGGAGATAAAGCATGATTCAATTTAGAATGGCTACTATTGTATCAAATCCCAGACTTTCTGCTGATACGGTGTCGATCAGCGCTAAAATCGCCGATGAATTCGATATTGCCAACCTCTCGCAAATCTCCTTTGGAGTCGGTCAACGCAGGAGAACCCTTAAACCCAAGGTGAATCAGAAGGCAACAGATAAAAATCTCATAGCATTGAATCCCGCGACCATGCGCAGATTGTTTCTGTCTTCGGGGCGAAGGTATGGCTTATACACCGGAGAGTCAGAGATCCGGTTGGGTCCCGTAGTCGGTATTATGGCAGAGGGCACTGGAGACCCTGGCCGGCCATTTGCCGGGCAATCACCATTTTTCAAACAGATGATTACTTCCTCGCGCCGACTGGGTCAGATATGCTTCGGCTTCAGTCCCAGCAGCATTAACTGGCGCAACAATACCATCAGCGGATGGACTTATGCTGGGGGGCGTTGGTATAGGGCAACATTTCCCATGCCTGATGTAGTCTATCCGCGCTGCAAGGGATATCTTTCCTCTAACAACCGAGTCCGCCGCAGTCTTCAATCGCGTGGGGTGGCAATCTCAAATCCGGCTCTGATCGGCAAATGGCAAACCTATAAGATTATAAGTCAGCATCCGGAATTGGCTCAATACGTTCCCGACACCCAGTTGGTGACTAACCTAAAACAGGTCGATTCTATGATTAATAAGTATAAGGGGGTTTACATTAAGCCTATCAACGGGTCACTGGGCCGCAATATAATCAAGGTTGTCAAAACTTCCGGGCGCAACCGATACCAAATTCAATACCGCCACAGTGATGGGGTCTATCGCGGTATTGCTTCATCAGTGAGCGGGTTAAGGCAGAAGCTGCACCGGATCATGGGGCACCGCCGTTATATAGTGCAGAAGCAAATCAACCTGATCCGCAGCGGGGGTAATATTCTTGATGTGCGGGTTTTGATCCAGAAAGATCATAGTGGAGAATGGTCCATTACCGGTATGGCCTGCAGGGTTGGCCGGAGTGGTTCAATAACCAGCAACATCAGTTCTGGTGGCTATGCTTTGAGGGTCAACGGAGTCCTGCGGGCAAAATTCCGTGACGAGGAGAAGGTACAGGAGATAATAGAGACTATTCGTTATGTGAGTCTGGAGGCAGCCCGGGCATTGGAATCTACGATTGGTCCGACCGGCGAGATGGGAGTTGACATCGGTGTGGACCGTGAAGGCAGGGTTTGGTTTATCGAAGCCAATCTCAAGCCGGGGCGGCAGGTCTTTAGGCTGCTGCATCAGAATAAGACCCGATTTATGACGGTGGTGAAACCCCTGTTATATGCCCGTTACCTGGCAGGGTTCGAGCCGAATACACCGGTGCAGTAATAGCTGTTATCAGGTTTAAATAATGCTGAATAGTGAGGGCTATTATATGAAGAATATCGTCGGTCAGATCGTAATCAGCCATGGCTTACGTGACCGCTTTAATATACCCCCCAACAAAACAATTGCCGTAAGGGTGGGGGGCCTTGTGGTAACTGCCAGTGCACGTTTTTCGAGTCGGGCAGCCTCCGATTATATTCTATCTCCGGAACTGGCCCGAGCCCTCCATCTGCGCAAAGGGCATGGGCTGCGTTTCCGTTACGATAGTGAAAAAAATATTGTCCACCTGGGGCCTACAATTGGTATTCTCGCCACCCGGCTGCCCAACATGTCAGACCCTGATCCCAAGAGCCTGCAGGCAGAATTAATATATTTAAGCCATCTGGGTAAGGGTTTGAAAGGCCAGGTCTATGTCTTCACCCCTAATGGGATCAATTGGGCCAATAACACTGTGCAGGGATATAATTACCGCCAAAATTCCTCAGAACGGGGGCACTGGTCGTCAGCCACCTATGCTTTGCCGGACGTGGTATATGACCGGGTGACCACCCGCAGGCTTGAAAACCAGGCAGGCGTAAAAGCGGCCAAACAGAAATTGCTTGCGCTTCCTGATTTACAGTATTTCAACCCGGCGTTTTTGAATAAGTGGCAGGTGTATGAGGCTTTATCCCAAAATTCGGAATTGCAAGAAAACCTTCCGGAAACCCGGCTTTTGAATCTTGCGGAGATGGAAACCATGTTGTCGAAATATGAGGTTTTGTTTCTTAAACCTTGCAACGGCTCTCTGGGCAGAGGCATCATATATGTGAAGAAAAACAGCAATGGAAAGATAGGCTATAGCACAAGTCCTCGTGGCCGTATGAAGGGCCCAGTAGGAACCGCTAAGGAACTTTTGGATAAAACTGCTGCAACCAGGAGAGGCCGTCCCTACCTGGTCCAGGAGGGATTAAAGCTGGCCAAATATCGCGGTTCAAACTTCGATATTCGCATAATTTATCAAAAGAATGGGTTGGGTGAATGGGTAATCGGCAAAAAATTTGCCCGCGTCGCCCCCCATGGGAGTAATATCGCTAATTTGAGCAGCGGGGGCACCTATGTAACATTGAGACGACTTATGAGCTATCTATATCGAAAGGAAACCCGCAAAAAAAAGGATACCCTTATTAAAAACCTTTGCAAGGAAGTGGCTGTTACTCTGGAGGATTATTTTGAAGGGAATTACGGGGAATTGGGTCTGGACATTGGTATAGGCCGCAATGGCACCTTATACCTGATTGAGGTAAATTCCAAGCCCCGTAAAACCACCGCAAGTCAGAATTATAAGGGGCTGATCGCCAGTACTTTTAGGCGGCCGCTAGAATATGCTTGCTACTTGGCCGGCTTCCCCAAAAAATAAAGTAGGCCATATAAAGAGCGTGACGCAGCAGGGGGTGTTGACTATGTTGGTGTCAACAACTCCTCCTGCATTATGTAGACTTGTGAGCCTTATGATTGTCTATGACGGGAACTTCCCGGATTCAGCATAATTTCCCCCTTATCTTGCCGAAAGATTGGTCTATCTGCACTAGCCCAATTGTTCAGCCCAGACTAAAGATGATGCTTACCCCACTATCTTACTGAGAGCACTTCTCTTGATCACCTCAAACGCCTTCCCGTACTTTGGCACCTCTTTGTAGGTTAATGCCGGTGAGTCACAAGCTACTCTCCAACGATTTCTAGAATGAAATACTTATAGGGTACCTGGGGATCATCCTGGAGTGCTACCAGTGACTTCTAAAATGACGTGCTTAAAAGGTCTCCGCGTGGCGTCCCCGGAATAAGAATTATTTAGTATAATGAAACTGCAGGTATGAGGATTGAAGCGAGGTGGAGAAATTGAATAAAAACCGCACCGTGCAGTTTATATTGATTTTACTTATTGTTGCCGCAGTTGGATTCGGCAGCTTTTACTTATCACAGTATGTCTGGGGCCAACATGCCGGACAGCAGCAGGCCCAGGAGAGTAAACCATCAACACCCAGCCCTCTCGGCGGAGGGACGGTTATTATTGGTCCTACCGGGATCGCGGACATGGTTACCAGGGTCAGTCCGGCGGTGGTCAACATTGAGACCACTGCTCGGGTAGCGGGTAATAACCCCTTCATGGACCCGTTTTTTCGCGACTTCTTCGGCGACCGCATCTCACCTCGAGAGAGCGAACAGACTGCCATCGGGACCGGGGTCATTATCAATGAAAATGGCTATGTGGTCACCAATCAGCATGTCATAGACCATGCCCAGACTATTACCGTAAACATGGCCAGTGGTGAAAAATTTCCGGCTACAGTGGTGGGACAAGATTATGAGTTAGATCTGGCGGTTCTGAAAATCACCGCTAACCAAAAATTTTCCTGGTTGGAATTGGGTGATTCAGACACCTTGCGGGTAGGGGACTGGGTGGTCGCCATCGGTAATCCCTACGGTTTAGACCATACCGTAACCGCCGGGGTGGTCAGCGCCAAAGGGAGACCCATGCAGATCGAGGACCGGGTCTATAAGAACCTGATTCAGACTGATGCGGCCATAAATCCCGGCAACAGTGGAGGGCCGCTGTTAAATCTCAGCGGACAGGTGGTAGGCATAAATACGGCTGTAAATGCCCAAGCCCAGGGCATAGGATTTGCCATTTCCATTAATACTGTCAACGAGGTTTTGAATGACCTCATCCAGCAGGGCAAAGTGATCAGGCCGTATATAGGCATTTATCTGCAGTCGGTATCTCAGGAACTGGCCAATTCCCTGGGGGTAGAGCCCCGGGGCATTGTGGTGGCCGGGGTGGAGGACGGCTCACCGGCGGCAAAAGCTGGCTTGACCAAATATGATGTCATCACCCAGATCGATCAGCGCCGGGTAGACAATTATGATGAGCTGCAGGAAATATTAAAAGGTCATAAAGTTGGGGACACCATTACGCTGCAAATAATCCGCAGCCGCACCCCGATGCAGGTGTCGCTGGTGCTGACAGAAAAACCCTGATTTCAACAGGGGAAATCTATAACAGTAAAGAAGTAATGTAATACAGAGCCGCCTGTGCTGGGGCCATCCCCGTTCAGGCTGTTTGTGCAGGCAAAGGAGGAATTGCAACTTGTCAAAGGTCATGCATATTGGAGTTTTAACCGGGGGAGGGGATTGCCCCGGCCTTAATGCCGTCATAAGAGCCATTACCAAATCTGCCACTATGCAATACGGAATTGAGGTGATCGGTTTTTTGGATGGTTTCCGCGGCCTGGTGGAAAACCACTATATGGCCCTGGATCCCCGCACTGTATCAGGCATCAGTCATACCGGGGGCACCATACTGGGAACCAGCAACCGGGACAACCCATTTTCTTTTATAACTGTAACCCAGGAAGGACATATGCAAACCGATGAATCTGAGCGGGCCATTGGAAATCTAAGGAACCTCGGTTTGGACGGGTTAATCGTTATCGGCGGGGACGGGACCTTGAATATCGCCAGTCAATTCTATGAAAAAGGCATACCCATAGTGGGAGTGCCCAAAACCATAGATAACGATCTTTCCGCTACAGATGTTACGTTCGGCTTTAATACTGCCGTCAACACCGCATCAGAGGCCTTGGATCGGCTGCATACCACCGCCGAGTCGCACCACCGGGTGATGATACTTGAAGTCATGGGCCGGTACAGTGGTTGGATTGCTCTGCACGCGGGCATGTCAGGCAGCGCCGATGTTATTCTTATTCCGGAAATACCATTTTCAGTGGAGGCTATCCTTAAGAAGATCGCTCAGCGCTACCGCCAGGGTAAAAAATTCAGCATTATCGTAGTCGCTGAAGGGGCTTTCCCCATCGGAGGCGAAATGGTGGTTTCGAACTATGTCCCTACCAGCCATGATCCCATCCGCTTGGGAGGAATAGGTGAGAAGGTAGCCGAAGACCTGGGCAAGGTCTTACGCAATGTGGAAATCAGGGTGACCGTATTAGGGCACTTGCAGAGAGGCGGGTCACCGATCCCCTATGACCGCATTCTGGGCACCCGCTACGGAGTGGCAGCGGTGCAGGCCTTCGTTCGCGGAGAATATGGATCCATGGTCAGCCTGCAGGGTACAGAGATAAAATCGGTACCTATAGCGGATGCTATCAAAGAGATACGCAAAGTCGATCCTCAGGGCGATCTGGTGGCAGCAGCCCGAGGGATCGGAATAAATTTTGGGGATGAGATGTAATTGAAAAGAGGTAATCAGCAGTGAACACCATAACCGTACTCGGAGCAGGCATCATGGGGGTGGGGATCGCTCAGGTAGCGGCTGCGGGGGGCTACAAAGTGATCCTCCGAGACTTGCAGAAGAAGTTGGTCGATGACGGCATCAACACTGTCGAGGACAAACTGGTCCAGGCGGGTGAATTGAACCGTGATGAAATTGAACGCATCATGGAACGCATCGAAGGCACAACTGATCTTGAACTGGCTGGGCAGGCGGATCTGGTAATCGAGGCAGTGGTTGAGAATATGGCGGTCAAGAAGCAAATATTTACCCAGATGGACAGCATTTGCCCGCCGCACACCATACTGGCCTCTAACACTTCGAGTCTCTCTATTACTGAAATAGCGGCCACTACCCGCAGGGCCAACCAGATTATCGGCATGCATTTCTTTTACCCGGTGCCCCAGAAACCTCTAGTGGAATTGGTTAAAGGTCTGGAAACAGACGATCATACTGTTGAAAAAACACGCCAATTCTGCTCTCGCATAGGTAAAACCAGCGTGCTGCTCAAAAGGGAGAGTACTGGGTATTTATACAACCGCATGGCATTGACTCTGCTTAATGAAGCCATACACATCTATTGCGACGGCCTGGCCACACGAGAGGATATTGACCAGGCTGCTTGTGCCGGACTGGGCATGCCGCTAGGTCCATTGGCCCTGGCTGATATGATTGGCCTGGATAACTTACACAATGCCATGCTCTTGTACTGTGAAGAATTTAAAGACAACAAATACCGCCCTCACCCGCTTTTCACTACCATGGTCCGGGCTGGGCACCTGGGAAAAAGATGTGGGCGCGGGTTTTATGAATATATTTAATACTATAGAAATCATTTGGCCTTGGAGAGGAGAATGGGCAACATGGAGTATCGCGCCAAACCTGGAGTTGGGGTATGGTTCACAGTAATCGTCATTATAGCAGCATTTATACTGGCTTTGTGGGGGATAAACTACTCGCTCGGGCCTGAAGACAAGGTCTTAAAAATTATGCTTCTAGCTCCCACCTACCTTTTTATGCTGGTGTTCGCCTTTCTAGCCGCAGGAGCGTTTAATCTCGCCTATAAGGCAGGGGAGAAAGGCCTGATCCTGCAATGGGGGGCTTACACCAAGGTGGTGCCATGGAAAGAGATTACCCACGTAATTAGAGTGGAGGGCCAATGTAATCTCTGTTCCATTGTCGGGGCAGACTGGCCCGGTTATCAGGTGGGGCTGTATATAGCCAAGGGACTGGGGCCGATCCGCATGTACGCCACCTATCCTGACAAAGGCTTCATCTATATCAAGAGTAATGTGGGATTTTTCGGGATTACCCCTCCGGCTGAAATGTATGAAGATATGCTGCAGTACATCGCTGACCATGCTCAAAAAGAAATCGAAGTAATCAACATCGATGAAATGCCCGAAGAAGTTCGTGGGGAATCGGAGAAGAACGACTATACTTACCGGCTGTTGAAGAGCATCAATGTATGGATGCTGTTGGCCTATGCCATCTATTTGTTGGTGTTTTTCCCAGGTTCGGGAGCGCCCAAACTGGTGATTCTTTTGTTGGTGCTGGCAGTAGGCCTGTTCTTTTTCAACACCAGCAATGCAGCTCGCCTTTACCAGTTTTCCGCAGGAGGTGGCTATGCCATACTAGCCCTGGGAATTATGGTGAATGGCATTTTCTTTATTGTGTCTTTCGGTGAAATAACCTTGAAATGACCTGTTTCAGGCCAACGGGGAGTAATTTAACCTCATTTGCGGGTTCAATGCTCCCTGCTTTTACTTTTAGGATAAGACAGGCAACCCGGTTTAGAAAACATAACGAGTATTATGTTAACTAATTAAACAAAAGAGCATCGGTTTTTCAGTATTAGGAGGGAGGAGTAAGTAATGTTATTAACGCCAAGAGAAGAGATCTATGACAGGGTCAAAAAGTTTCAACAAGAGATGATGGAAAAGAGTCTTGACGGGGCCATCGTGGTTTTGAACAGTGACATGTTCTATCTGGCGGGAACGGTACAGAATGCGCAACTTTTCGTTCCTGCATCAGGCGAACCGGTCTTGATGATTCGCAAAAGCCTGCGCCGCGGACGAGAGGAATCACCGCTCAAGAATGTGGTGCCCATCAGAGGGGTCAAAGACCTGCCCGGGGTCTTGAGCGATTTTGGGCATAGTAGTCTCAAACGCCTCGGCTTGGAATTCGATGTTCTGCCGGTGAGTAATCTGCATGCTTACGAAAGGGCTTTTCCCGATGTGGTTTTTTCCGATGTCAGTTCCTTGTTCAGGAAGATACGCATGATAAAATCGCCTTTTGAAATAGACCAAATACGGGCCGCCATGCAAATCTTAGATGCCGGATTCAAGGAAGTGCCTCGGGTCCTGCGTGAAGGGATAAGGGAAGTGGAACTGGCCAGCTATTTGGAAGCAGCCATGCGAAGAGCCGGTTTGATCGGCAACGCCAAAATGCGAGCCTTTAACCAGGACTACTACCTGGGCAATGTCTGTTTTGGCGGTTCCGGCTGCAGCGCCAGCGGCATGGACGGCTCGGTGAGCGGCATCGGCCTTACCCCAGCCTGGCCACAGGGCGCGGGCAATGCACAACTCAAGCGTGATGAGGTGGTATTTATTGACTATGTAGGTGTGGCCAATGGCTATTGCGGCGACCAGACCAGGGTATTCTGCCTGGGCAAGCTGTCACCCAAACTGGAGCAGGCCTATAATGATGCTATGATGATAAATGAACAGATGTTATCCATCCTTAAACCAGGGACCCCTGCTGAAGAGCTTTATCATTTGGCAGTTAAACTCGCCAAGGAATCAGGCAATGAAGAGTTTTTCCTGGGCTACAAAGAGGAGCGCGCCCGCTTTGTGGGTCATGGCGTAGGCTTAGAGACCGATGAGATGCCGGTTTTTGCCCCCGGGCTAAAGACCCCCATATTGCCTGGAATGGTGTTCGCCATGGAGCCCAAGTTCGTCTTTGAGGAAGGGGCTATTGGGACCGAGAGCACCTATGTGATGACTGAAAACGGCCCGGAATGCTTGAGCATCACCCCGCAGGTGATTGGCTATGTAGAATAAGAATAAGGAAACGACACTGGATTTATGCTAAAATCAAACGGCAGTGGATATTGATAAAAACACATCAACAAATCAAGGAAGGAAAAAACGATGCAACTCGGAATAATTGGATTGCCTTTGGCGGGCAAATCCACCATATTTGAACTGATGACGGAGAGTAAGGTCAAGACCCTGAGTGTGGGAAAAACCAACACCGCCATGGCACGAGTCCCCGACAACAGGGTGGATTGGCTCTCTGCCCTCTACAAACCGAAGAAGACCACCTATGCGCAATTAGAAATGGTGGATATACCTGGGCTAAGTCCGGGCAGTGAGAAGGCTGCGGCAGTGTTTTTGGATACGGTGCGCAAAGCCGACGCTCTCTTGCATGTAGTGCGGGTATTCGAAGACCCGAATGTACCTTATCAAGGTGATAAGCTGGACCCGGTAGGCGACATCGAAAACATCCATTATGAACTACTCCTGGCTGACCTTGGACTGGTGGAACGCCGCATACAGCGCATAGAAGAAAGTAAAAAGAAAAAGGGCCAGGAAAAAGAATTGGCTCTTTTGCACAAACTGCAGCAGGCTTTGGAGCATGAGCAGCCCCTTTCCAGCGTTGAACTGGATCAGGAAGAGGCCGAACTCTTATTGTCATACCAGTTTTTGACCACCAAGCCTATGCTGGTATGTCTGAACATTGGGGAGAATCATCTGGAAGCTGACCTTTATCCCGGCCAGGACGAAGTCAGATCATACCTGGAAGGCCATCAACTCCCTTATGTGGAGGTATCGGCTGCCATAGAGCGGGATATCGCTGAATTAGATGGGGATGAACGAGCTGAGTTCATGCAGGAACTAGGTTTGAAAGAGCCCGGCATGGTAAGGGTAGCCCGCACCGTCTATCGGAGCCTCGACCTGATCTCCTTCTTCACCGTTGGAGAAGATGAAGTCAAAGCCTGGACGGTAACCGCAGGCAGCCCGGCCAGGAAGGCCGCCGGCAAGATCCATAGCGATATAGAGCGTGGATTTATCAGAGCAGAAGTAGTGTCCTATGAACATATTCATGAACTGGGTAGCATGGCAGCAGTAAAAGAGAAGGGCCTGTTTCGACTTGAAGGCAAGGAGTATGTAGTGACCGATGGCGATATAATTCATTTCCGCTTTAACGTGTAAAGTTAAACCGGCGGGGTAAACCGACAAACTAAACGGTTGTAAAACCATGGGGCTGTCTTACGAAGGCAGCCTCTTTTTGTGTGAGGCTTATCAAAAGGTCAATATGATGGGCCAGGTCCTTCGTTCACGTATTATGCAACCCTACTTCGCACTTTCCGATCTTGAGAGACGGTTGACAATTAAGTTGACTGGCACATTCTTGCCCCCGCTTGCTGTTCCCTTAATATCCATTTTAGACATACAGACAGCCCCATTTAATTTTGTTTTCCAGTGTACACAACAATCACGGTATATAGCCATTACTCATATGATGAGAGTAGAGAATTAACAAGGGGCATGTCATGCGAAAACATTCTGCTATTGAACTAGATATACCCAAACACCACCAAAACTCAAGATATATGGCTCATGCTGGCAATCACCTCAACCCGGTCAATGAGCCTGACTTAGCAGTAGATAGTAAACGCCGTCTTATCTCCATATCTCCAGCGCTGGCACGGCGTTTGCATATTCCCGCCAGGCCATATCTTATCTATTATGCTGATTTCCAAGGCTTATATCTAGGGCCTGTAATCGGCATTCTCATTAGCTCTCTCAGACCAGAGGGACATCCCGGTCCGTATGAGGCCAAGATATACCGGGAGATGGTCAAATACGCTCGAAAGCGCGGGGTATTGATTTATCTGTTCAACGCCTCTGGGGTGGGGAAAAAGAACGGCATGATCAAAGGCATAAGCCTCAACGCTGCCAATAAGTGGTACACCAGTCTCTTTCCTCGTCCTGATATCGTCTACAACCGGATTCGCAGGCGCAGATTAGAGAACACCGCTCATATTGAAGGGCTGTTGAAACAATTTCAAGATGATCCGGCGATTCACCTTTTCAACAGCCGTTTCCTGTACAAATGGGAGGTTTATGAGACATTAAGCGCTGTGCCTGAGGTATGTGGCTTATTTCCCTTGACCTTACAGTTCACTCATAAAAACCTGAATATTATGTTAAAGCAGTGTGAGGAGGTCTTACTAAAACCAGATCATGGTTCCCTGGGGAAAGGCATTATCAAGATAGTACCTAAGGGCAGCGGTTTTTCTGTGGCAACATCAGCAAAGCCAACCAAGTGGAAAAAATGCAGTTCTGTTGATAACTTGTATAACTTGCTGAAAGAAGAGATGGGTAATAGAGACGGTCTGCTGCAGCGCGGTATTAAACTATGTACCCTAAAAGGCAACGTATTTGATATGCGCGCTCAGTTTCAAAAGGATGGCAGCGGTGCCTGGGTTCATACTGGAGCCGCATTCCGGGTTGCAGGCAAGGGCCAATTTGTAACTCATATTCCTAACGGAGGACGGGCTGAAACATATGAAACGGTAATAAGGCAAACCTTTCCCAGCCCAAGCACCAGAACCGGGCTTAGAGATCAGCTCAGTTTCATCTGCAGCCATGTTCCCGCACTACTAGAAGAGCGATTAGGCCTAAACCTTGCTATCGTCTCCATGGATATCGGCATTGATTCGCAGGGCAAGATGTGGATTCTGGAGGTAAACTCCAAGCCAACTCATTTCGACGAAACAGATATTCGCCGACGCCATCTGCAGCTTTTGATAGACTACTGCATATTTGCGGCTGCAGAACAAAGAAGAAACTGACAGAAAGGTCTAGCCTATGAATATCCAACTTCTATACGCTGCCAGCACCACTGGTAGGCAATTGGTTGAACGACTGGAGCAAACCGACGACATTAACGTTCAAACCAGTGAAACTACTTTTATAGGACTTGAATATCTTCAAATCGACTTGCGTACTCATCCCGGCCCCACCCGTATGTTTAACAACGGTCCCGCAGTGAAACTGGCTATGAATCAGAAACAGGCTTTTGATGTTCTGCAGGCCAACCGGGTGCTGTGCCTGGATACTGAAGAAGATAATATCAACCGGGTTTACAAGATCCTGGTCTGCGATCTCGATATACTATCGGTTTGCGTAGAGATTAAAGGAAAAGGAGCTAAACCTAAATATATCAAAGAAAATGAAAACATGAAGGCAGCGCAGCTAGCCCGGAAGGTTTCCATATTATTGGGGCTTGATATGGTAATGGTCGAAGTCGTATTAACCAACAGAAGAAAGTGGAAAATCGCTGGACTGGAAACATCGCCGGAATTGCGCTCCAAGGATGTGGACCGGGTGGTAAAAAAGCTTCAGGCTATTTGCCTGATGAATCACAAAGAAGTGAAGCTAGGGGCGGATCCGGAATTTATGCTCGTAAACCGAAAAAGCGGGAGAATGGTGGCTGCCTCCGATTATTTTCCCAGAGACGGTATTGTAGGATGTGATGCCATTCGTATTCCTAACCGGCAGCAGAGACCTATCGCAGAAATACGCCCTCGACCTAATTCGGAGCCCCAGCACTTAGTGCTTAACATTAGGGAGGCTTTGGGCTATGCCAACCGAATGGTCGCTTCCGCCAATGTGAAATGGGTAGCGGGTAGTCAACCCTTTCCGGGCTATTCCATCGGCGGGCATATACATTTTAGCAACATAAAATTGAACGCCGCTATATTGAGAGCTTTAGACAATTACCTCGGTATACCGGTTTTCATGATTGAAAATCAGGCTACCGCTGTTAAAAGACGTAAAAGGTATGGAAAGCTCAGTGACTATCGCAATAAAAGCCACGGCGGATTCGAATACCGCACTCCCGGAAGCTGGTTGGTGAGCAGGGAAATAGCCACAGCCGTACTTTGTCTGGCTAAAGTGGTAATAAGCCACTATCCCGAGCTAAACCATAATTATCTCAATAATCCCCAGGCGCAGCAGGCTTTTTACCGGGGGGATCAAGACCATTTCCGCAAGGTATTCCCTATGATCTGGGCTGAAATCGAAGCTACTGATCTCGGACGCAAATATATTGAGGAAATCTCCATTCTAAAATGGATGGTAGACAACCAGGCATCCTGGGATGAAAAACGGGATCTTCGCAAGACCTGGAAATTAGGCGGAAAAACAAAAAAAAAATCAGGAAGGTTTACCGACGCAGAACTGGTTGAAGCCTCGTTCGATGATACCCAATTCGAATCGGACTTTTCGGACGTTGCACTACTGGAGTCTGATGTAATCCCCACCCATAACCGACCGCGGCGCAGGCAAGCCAGCTCGCTTATGGCTCGCACGCGCAGTCCGCGCAATGCGCGTGTTTCCAGAAGCATTGTCATCCCAGGAACAGACAGCCAGAACCTGTTCTACCCGGATTTAGAAACCGATAACCCTGACTTGGCCAGGGTTATCGGACCGGAACATATTCGTCGGGTGTCCACCCACTTTGAGGTGGTTAGCGCATACCCAGGCGCGACAGTAGGGTATTAGCGGCCTTGGTTTGATAATTCACTCGTACACTCAATGAAGGATCATCGCAGGTTTCGAAGATAAAGGCCTTTACCCCCAGGTACTGTCCGGACGCTCTGGCCAAACTCCCTTTAACAGGATACCTGAACAGGCTGAACTTCTTGTAAGAGGTGCTAATATTACTGTTGAGGTTTTTGACAATAGCGCTGGCCATCGTCTGGGTGGTGCTGTTGGGGTAGTATATAAGGCTTTGGCCTACTGATTTAGTGCGCTTGCAATATCCGTAGCCTTCATGCATGTCCATCAGCCAGTCAACATCATACTTCTTAACTGCTGACCAAATCGATCTAGCTAGGCTGGTATCGGCAGATTGGTTTTTCCCCTGCGGAAAATCACGGTTCAGGTCACCGTTATAAGTGCGGGTGTGCCGGTCCACAGCCTTTTTATTAGCCTTAGGCAAAACTATTAGTTTGCCCTTTTTAATGTCCCAATTCTTAACCTTGGCAGCAGCAGTGTATCCAGCGCGTTCGTTGCCGTGCACACCACCCACGATCATAACTACAGGGCCGGGTTTTCCACTGTCGCGAATATACATAGGGGTTGCATATATTGTGCCAGAGGCGATGGTAACAGTTTTAACAGTATCTGCCTGTGCTATCGGGGCCGCTATAGCCAGTCCAGAGAATGCAAGTAATGTAATCAAAGTCATAATACAGCAACGTTTTAACAGCAAGCTTACTTTTTTCAAAATAACTCATTCCTTTCCTTGACAAATTCTTTTTTACAAAAAAGTAAGTTGTGACAAAATTCTACAAAAATTAGGAGAATCCTGCCCATCTGTCAAGGTAAATAATGTAAAGGTATGGTTTTAATCGGTAACTATGGGAATAAGTTCGAAGTGAAGACCAACAATTTCGGCCTCAGAGAGGTGCAGATCGAGAGTGGACTGAACGGCTTCACGGATTAGGTTTATATCGGTTTGGGACCCGGCGACGGCTGCGAAACCCAACATAGCGCGCTGCCATAGATCTTTATACTTAATTTCCAATATTGAAATATTGATGCGCTTCTTTAAGCGGTCCTGAATACTGCGGACTACCATGCGTTTCTCTTTTAATGTGGAGGCATAAGGCATAAATAGTTCGCAGTAACCATAAATCACATACACGCCAGACCTTTCCTTTCGTAACAGAATATTGAGATACCACCTTATTGTAACAGAAGTGCCAGGAAGCCGCAAAAATGCGGTAAACGGTATCGGCCAACGGAAATGCACCTTCATAAAAAGTAATAGTCTCAGTAAATTAATAAAAGCTTGAATGACATTTCACAGGATTAGATCAGACTTTACTGCCGATACACTACGTCTGCACACTTTATCCACCAGACAGTTGGATGCCAAATCTCCGAATTGATCTGCTCCAACCGCGAGGTGTTCTCCACAGCCACAAATCCATCTAGGCAGGCCTAGCCCGCTATTATCGACCAGTACCTCAGAGCGTTAATGCAGCGTTGTTTGAACACATACTGTCTTCTTATGGGAGGTTCGATTATCAAGAAAGACAGCAGATACTACGGCGACCGCTCCATATAAAAGAAAGAGGGGAGTGGTGTCTATGGCAAAATAAAAGTACAGCGAATGGCAAGTTAAAAATACAGCAGAGAAATGGAAAAAATCATCGCCAGCACCCCTAAAATATACTACCCTTTTGTTTGCAAGGACAAAGGGGGTAGAAAGAAAGGATGCTAACGATGATTCAAAGATATCATATCAAACACCAAAGCTTCCATAAAGGGAAATCCCTAAGAAGCATTGCAGAAGAGACCGGGCATGATTTCAGAACCGTAAAGGAATACGCCGAAGAATCTGATTTCAATGAGAAAGCAAAACCCAAAAGAGGGCGGCCTTCCAAGCTTGACCCGGTTAAACCAATAATAGATACCTGGCTCATAGAAGACATGAACCGACCGGTTAAGCAGCGCCACACTGGAACCCGAATCTATGAGCGTCTGCGTAATGAACATGGAGATATATTTGATGCTTGCGAAAGAACTGTGCGAGCTTATGTAGCTGCCAAGAAAAAGGAACTTTACGGAGAAAAAGAGGGCTTCCTTCCACTGGAGCATCCGCCCGGTGAAGCACAGGTGGACTTTGGCGAGATTTTCATGATCGAACAAGGCAAGAAACTTAAAGGATATGAGCTGGTACTCTCCTTGCCTTACAGCAATGCCGGATATCCCCAGGTATTCCGGGGCCAAAACCAAGAATGCCCGTTAACTGGATTAAGGGATATATTCGAACATCTGAAGCACGTTCCCCGGGTTATCTGGTTTGACAATCTGTCAGCAGCCGTTGCCGGTATTGGGGATAGAGAAAACCGTAAACTTGTGGATCAGTTTTACCGATTTGCGCTCCACTATGGCTTTAAGGCACAGTTTTGTAACCCTGGTAAAGGTCATGAAAAGGGTCATGTTGAAAACAAAGTTGGCTACAGTCGCAGAAACTTCTTTGTACCTGAACCAGCTTTTGACGATATTCAAGCATTTAACCATGGACTTTTTGCCGTGGCAGAAAAAGACCACCGACGAAAACACTACTCCAAAGGATTGGAAATATCAGAACTGCTCAATAAAGACCTTGCAGCCATGTTACCCCTTCCCGCCAAACCTTTTGAGATAGGTCGTACAGAAAAGCAGGTGGCCAATAAATATGGTAAAGTGCGCTGTGAAGGTAATATATATTCCGCTTCTCCCCAAGTGGCAGGAAAAGAAATATACATAAAACTAAGAGCACATCAGATAGAGATACTGAATGAGCAATATCAGTTAATCGTAACCCATAAGCGGCTATATGGTCAGGGACAGGAAGTTATGGACTGGCTGCCCTATCTGAGTACATTAGCTAAAAGACCTAATGCTTTGAAATACACTGGTTTTTATCATGAACTACCTGATCCTTGGCAGGAATACCTTGCAGATTTAACCTATGAGGAAAAAAAGAAAAGTCTTCACTTGCTGTTCCGAATGATTACGGAAACAGACATGGATACTGCCACCATCTGTTTGCTGGAAACCATGGATTCTGGCAAAGCGGATACTGATAGCATTCTATTAAGTTACCGAAGATTAACCGAACCCACTTTTAATGATTTTTTGCCGCTAATATCTGCCGGCATAAATTCACCGGCAATATTTACACCTGATCTGACCTGCTATGATGTCTTTCTGAAAGCAGGTGAGAATAAATGAAAGAGCTTATCAAAGACTACTGCAAGCAGCTGCGCTGGGGCAATGGTTTGGTCAAGAACTATTCGTGTATTGAAGCCGACACACATGAAGAATTTCTGGCCAAGCTTCTGGAAATGGAGTTAAAAACCCGGGAAGTACATCGTAAAAATCGCTGTTTAAGACAGGCCACTTTTGATGTAATTAAAACTTTTAACGGCTATAGTCTTGATCATGTAGAAATACCGGCTTCCATTCCGATAGATGATCTGAAAACTGCTAAATTGCTGGAACGCAAGGAAAACCTAATCCTTTACGGGCCGGTGGGAACCGGTAAGACCCATATGGCTACCGCTATCGGGGTGGAAGCCTGTAATCAAGGAAAGAAGGTGAGATTTTACAGAACATCAACCCTGGTTAATGATCTAAATGATGCTCAAACGGCAGGAAACCTGGGCAAGATGCTTAAGCAATTATCCAAGCTGGATTTATTAATTTGTGATGAATGGGGTTACATACCTCTGGATCGCCAGGGTGCTCAGCTACTCTTTCAGGTAGTAGCTGACTGCTATGAAAAACGCAGCATTATTATTACCACCAACCTGGAATTCAGTAAATGGAACGGCATATTCTACGATGAGAAGCTAACCAGTGCGATTATCGACCGCTTAATTCACCACAGCCATCTGCTGGTTTTTGGTGGACAAAGCTACCGACTCAAATATTCCACTATCAGGAAATAATGGAACTAAGGGTGCTGGATTTATTTTTTGCCGTTTGCTGTATTTTTTACTTGCCAAAAACAAGTGGCCCCCCTGTCAGTAGATCCAGATGGCTTGAGAGAAAAAACTGCTCTGAACTTCTAGCTCCTTCAATTGATTAAATAAAGTGTTTTCACTGACAACCAATAAGTAAAGAACTGCTCAGGTAATTACCGGGGCAGTACTCCATAATTATTTATGCAATTGATATACAGGTGAAACGCGGTGGCGCTAAGCCAGGATGGGCCGCACTTTCAAGTCCTCTAAGCCGATTCTCCAACTACCTATAATGAACATTATGTAAACTAGCCATGAAAGTGCGTGGTTCTACTTTTTTGTTCTGGCTAGTTTACATGAATGTTGGGATTTTGAATTACGTTAATACCCTCCCACTAGGTCGTTGTTGCTTTTCCATCTCTTTTAATCCGTCAACTTTGAAAAAATAATTAATAATAAACTCGCGCAAAACACAAAACCACCAAACTGGTTAACGTCTTCGGAAAACCCTCCACTCCACCTACCGTATCCTTTAGGAGTCATAAGAAAAAATGAAAACAGTAACATAGCAAAACCAAGATTTAACAGACCCCACCAAGTAGATAAAAACCATAAAATTAAGATAACGATTAGAACAGGTACTACGCATCTTACCCACTGTGGTTGAGATTCTTTCATCATCCATTTAGCTCTTTCAATTAACCATGAACCGACCCCGAAAATAATTGCAAGAATAATCATTCCCAACAATGGGTCTAAAATCTTCAAAAGTAGGTCCAAAAACACTTCCCCAATCACGCATTTTATCGCCAAGTACATACAGACTTGCAGTTGCTCATTCATACATCGCAGATACAACTTGTATTGGAACGTAATATGCTATAGCCACCTGGGCCCCCTCCCCCGGAGCCTCCCCAGGTGGCTATATAATCGATGTGTTGCCTTATAGCTAACCTAATAACTCTCTCTTCTTTTCCTGAAATTCATCTTGTGTAATAATGCCATCGTCCAATAGCTCCTTATATTTCCGGATTTCGTCTGCAGGGCTAAGAACTGTAGAATGATTTTTGGAGCCGTCAAAACCCTTTAACCTTTCTATTTCAGTTCTGATTTTCTCAACTAACTCATTATCCTTTTTCTTAAACATAACCGTATTCTCGTCTTGAGTTGCACTAATGAGACCTTTAGTATTTTCTTTTCCACCAGATATTGTGAATTGAATATATCCATTTGTTAGGTTATTACCAGGTTTAATCTGAATACTAGATATTTGTGATAGATATATCGATTTTTCACCTTTCGAAAAGCCTTGGGTCAATTTAGCCAATGCGCCTTTTCTCGATATAACAATTCTGTTATCGAAAAGCTGCAATTGCCCATTTACTCCATTAAGTTCGAACAGCATTTAAATTCCCCCATATCTGCTAATCAAGAGTTAATATCGCGCGTCTGCCGGTGGCAAACCGAAGCCTACTACTAGCCAAGACCCTGATTAAAGGGTAAAGGCTGCGCCCTCGCTTCACTCGCCCTTTACTCAGGGGCCCCCTGGCTGTAGTCTCCGGCAGTTGCCCCCTGCCTCCGCGCTATTTGTTCTTTCTTCTCGCTCATCCACTGACCCACTATGTACGCTCCTAGAGACGAAATTGAGAGGCCATAGCTGTTTGCTAAGTTCTCCATCTCTTTCTTCATGTCAGTTGTCACCTTAATTGATATGCGCGCATTTCTTGCCATGTATTGAACAACTCCTTCCAACAGCTATTCTCACCTCTATACTGGGTATATGTGATTGTGCCGTAATATTCGCTGTCATGTTCCTGGTCATACGCCACGGAACTTGCCATTCCGCTTACTAACTCATCTAACTTTTTGCATTCCGGGCTGTCGGAAAGTAGTCTTATCTCCTTTGGTTCAATAAGATCCCGTGAACGAAAATAACACTTTTGCCCTGCCAGCTTATCTTCTTTGCCGTCTAATACATCTTTGGTCATGTACTTGCAGACATACGCTCCTACATTGTCGACCTCATCAATGGCATTGATCTTAACATAACCATGAGACCATATACGGGCAATTATCTTTGCCTTAATGTAGGGCAGGTTAAATATCACCAGGTGGTAGTGTACTGCTCCCCTCTTTTGGAACTCGGGAACAACCACATACTTAATATAGCTTTCATTATCGCCTACATGGTATCCAAAGCGCTTAATGAACTTTCTATATTCCCGGTTTGCTACTGACAAATCAGTAATGTTTCTTTGAAATGTCAAGGTTAAAAAGACAGGTTTAAATGGTTGATGATTCTCATCTTGGTACTGGCCTACATTCGAATTTATTAACCTTCTTACTTCATTTCGCGCTCTATATATCACTTTTAGGCGGTTTTTCTTCTTCTCACCATCTCTCTCACTATTCTTTCTTGAACCGCTATATTCACACTTTGCAGCGCTATTATTTTTTGATTGTTCATTAACGATAACCAGTTTTTCATACTCTATTCTCTCAACTATGTTACCTGCCTGTATCAACCTAACATTGTAGGTTGCAGGCACTGTGCCACCTCACTTTCAGATATTTATTTGTAACTTAACTGGGAGAATGCCAACCTTTACCAATTAGCACTACTTCGAATGTAATCCATATAACAAAATTTATCAATATGTTTCAGGAAAATTCGTATATCGAATTAAGTGTCCCTATGATGACAATTTGCGCATTAGGCATATTAATATATAATCAAGTTAACTTTGCAATAACCGTACCAATGGCTCGGTGTGGCTAGATCAACATAACACCAGTTATAGTAAGTCCGGGTTCCTGATCTGCTTCTCAGAAAGTCTGGTGCCGCTTTTGCTTCGTCCGTCTGGCCTTGCGGTGCTCCTCACTCTGTCGTCCGCTGTCTAGCCTGCTCCTCATCGTTCGTCCGCTCCCGGCCAGTACTCCTCAGACGCTGAATACGGTCTGTTCTTCTGCTCAATAAAAAATAAGTCCCCTCACCCGGACTTCCTATCAACTGAACATTATGTAAACTAGAACGAAATTTTGAAGAAAATACGAGCAAATCGCAGTATAATGCCCTATGGATGAGCAAGGCCATAAAAAACGCCCATTAATATCCATCTGCCTAATCATCAACTACTAGTTAACTGTCTCTGTCTGTTTATAATTTTTTGTAGTGTTTTGAAATCAGCTATTACTGCTGGTTGTAGACTGTTTTGCTGGTCAATTTATCGACTTAAGTGTACCTATAATCAAGTTAACTTTGCAATAACCGTACCAATGGCTCGGTGTGGCTAGATCAACATAACACCAGTTATAGTAAGTCCGGGTTCCTGATCTGCTTCTCAGAAAGTCTGGTGCCGCTTTTGCTTCGTCCGTCTGGCCTTGCGGTGCTCCTCACTCTGTCGTCCGCTGTCTAGCCTGCTCCTCATCGTTCGTCCGCTCCCGGCCAGTACTCCTCAGACGCTGAATACGGTCTGTTCTTCTGCTCAATAAAAAATAAGTCCCCTCACCCGGACTTCCTATCAACTGAACATTATGTAAACTAGCCAAAAATACGAGAAAGGTGCTCCTGCCACGCTCATCTCCCCCCACGCTCATCTCCCCCCACGCTCATCTCTTCCCATTGAGTAAAAGACTCACAAATCCGGTATACGAACTCGATTCTAAGGATCTAGTTTCACTGTTCAGATTTTGAATCTAAAAAGCCCCTCATTATACTGAGGGGCTTTCTAAAATTGTCTCAGGATGATTTTCTGATTAGCCGCCTGAGTTTAAAAATGCCATTACCAGAAAAAGGAGCTTCTAAGAGGCCTAATAAGGCCTCTTAAAAAGCATTCAAAGGTCCCAGCATCCTAATTATAGAAAAAAACGCTGTGAGCCCCACTGGGGCGTATTATGAACGAGTTGGGCAAATGAAGCCTTAATATAGGCTTTTGCTTCGTTCACCTGGCCTTGCGTTGCTCCTCACTTTATCGTCCGCTGTCAAGCCTGCTCCTAATTGTTCGTCCGCTCCCGGCTGGTACTACTCAGGCGCTGAATGCGGTCTGTTATGCTGCTAAAATAAAAAAGAAGTCCCCTCACCCGGACTTCCTAATCAACTGAATATTATGTAACCTAACTCGTCGCACATGGAAAGGCCGCCAATCCCCTAATATCCGGAAGCGGAGACCTTTCTCACTTTCTGATGTACGCGTGCTTGAACATTCGGCTGATGATTAGCTCAAGATATTTACGGGGAATATTTGAGGCGCACCCAATAACTAGTGATAGGACAGTTTCACCTAGAACATTACGATTCCGTCACCCCTAACTCAGGGACTCCTCCCCTATCAGGTGAGATCAAAGTGCATTTCATTATTTACATACTGCTCCCCATCCACCAGGATATCATCATCGATGGTTGAAAATGTCACTAATGGCTCTAGAGTCTTAGTAATCTGTATTCCCACTACGTTGACGATATGGATGTACTTATAGCAACCCTGCCCCATAATGACTGAAAGATTCCTTGCAGCCGTCTTAAAGTTGTTTAAGGTTAATGAGATTATTGATAGTGGTTGTGCAGGTACAGCTTGTCATGACCTTATGCTCAGTGTACTAACACTTAGGGGGGGTCTTGGTACCAGGCCAATTATCTAATGTTTAGATCGGTAATTTATATCCAATAATAGGATTACTACCTCGTAAGTGCCTATAAGAGGCTTGAGGGTATATCTTATCTGATTTGCTGTTAATGATTATTAACTTTTTCTCCTGACAACACAACTTTAATATCGTGGTCAATAGCATATTTATGAGCGACTGAGCCTTCTGAGCATAATGCTTGTGGTGTCATATTACTTAAAAGCTAATCTTCAAATGTACTCCACACTACGAGAAACGTAAACACTTCCAAAGCTATCTGGATGAGTACATAAGACGAATCTACTGCCGCAACGATCTCATTATTTTATAATAAATATATGAATTAAATCATGGAGGTTTAATTATGGATTGCATAGAGACTATTATGACCCGGAGGAGTGTCCGACAGTACAAGCCTGATCCCATTGATGAACAGGATTTGAGAGTTATTCTGGAGGCAGGCCGCATGGCTCCTTCAGCCGGGAATCTTCAGCCCTGCTATTTTGTGGTGGTCAAGAATACCGAGGTAAAAGCTGAACTACAGCAGGCCGCTTTTGGTCAGGAGCAAATTGGGCAGGCCCCGGTAGTGGTTGCAGTTTGTGTGGATCCCGAGAGGTCGGCTGTTAAATATGGGGATAACGGGCGTAATTTACTTTGTCTGCTGGATGCCGCCAATGCTACCCAGAATATATTGCTGGCTGCCCATGCACTCGGTTATGGTTCGTGCTGGATGGGAGGCTTCAGCGGCAGCAAGGTCAAAAAAATACTCCAACTGCCTGATAGCTTTCGTCCTGTATCACTGATCCCGCTGGGGAAAGCAGCTGAAGAACCGGTCTTGCGGCCTCGCCGTCCCCTGAAAGAAATGGTTGTTTATGATACATGGGGTGATATTCTGTGATATTTATTAATTCAATTAAAATAACTTAATAAGGGAAAAGGCGGGCCTGGTGATTGAAGAATCAGACCCGTACTTGACTGGTAACACTTCACCTTCTTCTAGCTTGGCTTTTAGCAACATGGCTGTTGCTCCAGCTTATTCAGAATTTCTCTATCTGACGGGCAAAAGTGATACTGTGAAATATCATCCACTGCAATCCAGCGAATATCGTTGTGTTCCAGTTTCTGTGGTATTCCTTCAGTTATTGCGGCATTGAACAAAGTCATGTGGACCATCAGATCCGGATATTCGTGCACAACGTCCATAAAAACATCACCCACAGCGATGGTAATGGCCAATTCCTCGCGGCACTCCCTGACTATGGCTTCTTCCTTTGACTCGCCGGGTTCTACTTTGCCGCCTACAAACTCCCACAAAAGACCCCGGGCTTTGTGCGCTGGTCTCTGGCAAATCATAAACTTATTGCCATCCCAGATTAAAGCAGCTACGACTTCGGTCAATTATCCCACCACCATTTTATTAGTTCTCTTTAAATACTTGGCTGGAATGGGCTTGTGCAGCCTATAAGTAATATTCATGGGACGTGAGCCCTCATGTTTTACGTAATCTGCCAACCCTAGAAAGGTGTATGGCGCCGCTCCGGCTATGTCCTTTTTATACTCACGCACGAACAGCAGCACTGTACTGTCCATCTCTTTGTGGTGGATGTAACGCTGACCGGGGCAATCGCACTCTGGTTCAGGTGTTCTTGTTTTTAGGGCGCAATTGGCGCTCCGGTTAAGGACTAAACCATTTGCCAACAGGGTCACGGCAGAATATATGGAAATAAAGTTCTATAGGCAGTATACAAAATCGTCCATTTGTTGGAAATCAATGGTAATCGGTTTCGAACCTATTGATACAATGACTGGAAGGAGAAAGAGACGCAGGATATTGAAATGCAAATAGAAATTCAATTGGAGTATTCTGATTAATAAGGAAATGTAATTTAAAACGGATGAGTCAATAACACCTCTACTGCTACATACTTTTTTGGCCCACCGGAAGTCGATATAATCGGTCCATCAGAAGTATGCACAAGTATGTCCATAACATGACAATTGCTGCTACAGGCAAGAACCAACCGTCTGTAATCAGGACTAAACCAAGTCTATACCAGATATAATAAATAAGAAAAACGGCAGCAACAATCACGGCTTTCCTGTTAAAGCCAACCTAACCCGTCCAAAAGCTGACGGAGTTGCCTGACCAAAAATAGCTGGATATAATGACCATATTATACAGAAAGGAAAGACGCCTCTGTATAAATGTGCTAATGCGACCAACAGAAGCACCAGAGACGTCCACACCAAGTATGGTTATTGTATCAAAATATGAGCTGATAGAGAACCCTTCCAAGGGTGTTTTCTGTTAGGAGCTTGGAGCAGATTCCTTGTCCCTGCTGCAGCGGGGGATTAAAGGTGATAGGCAGCCGCAAAAGAAGCTGTATCAATACCCATGGAAACAAGATAGTTTTGAGTATTCGTAGACTGAGATGTGTTGACTGCAAAAGGATTCATCATGAACTTCCGGATATATTAGTTCCTTACAAACACCATGTGCGGGAGAGTATAGAAACTACAATTACCGAGGAAAGACAGATGAGTGTAATTGCAGATGAGTCTACCCTTAAGCGGTGGCAGAACTGGTTTTTTGAAAGAGCTGACTACTTCCAGAGTTGCCTGACATCAATAATCCTAAGGTATGATCTAAAGGAATCTGTGGGAGGTTTATCCAGCCTTCCCCCGTCCAAGCTCCACAGGATCTGGCAGCATGTAGGAGATGCACCCGGTTGGCTGGCCAGAGTTGTCAAACCCATAGCCAATTTAAATTTATGGTCACATACCCGTTCAGCGTTTTGTCCATAAAAGTGTAAAGGTAAACTCAATGTTAAAGCTTAAAAAGGAGGCTTGAGCATTGAGAAATGACAAGAAGGCAGAAGAGATAGCGGCCCAGCGGGTGCATATGCTGGCCCCACTCCTTGCTGAAGGCCTGGATGCCGGACAGGCTAAGGTAATCAAAACCCGGATATGTGAACAGACCGGGATATCCGAGCGCACCTTACGCAGGTATCTAGACCTGTACAGGAAAGAAGGATTTAACGGACTAAAGCCCAAAGGCAGAGGCAAACGGTGTAGCGAAGAAGCAGTTCCCATTAACGTCCTGGAGCAGGCCATATTGCTGCGCCGCCAAGTACCCAGTCGCAGCATATCCCAAATCATTCAGATCATGGAGTGGGAGGGCTTAGTTCAGCCAGGACAGATCAAGCGTAGCACCCTGCAGGAAAAGTTAGCCCAGAGAGGTTACAGTAGTCGGCAAATGCGCATGTATACCGGTACCGGTGTAGCTGCCAGACGTTATCAGCAGAAATACCGTAACCAGCTCTGGCATTCTGACATAAAATACGGGCCCTACCTGCCCATCGGCAAGGAAGGTAAAAAGAAGCAAGTCTACCTGGTTACATTTGTGGATGACGCTACTCGCTTCATTCTGCATGGTGAGTTCTACCCGGTATTAGACCAAATAATTGTTGAAGACTGTTTCAAGAAAGCCATCCTAAAATACGGCGTTCCGGAAAAAGTATACTTTGATAACGGCGGTCAGTACCGCAACAAATGGATGAATCGAGCCTGTGCCAAGATGGGAATCAGGCTACTGTTTGCAAAACCCTATTCCCCCGAAGCCACTGGCAAAGTTGAACGTTTTAACCGGGTGGTTGACTCATTTTTAGCAGAGGCCAGATTAGAGGAACCACAAACCTTAGACAGATTAAATCAGTTGTTCACAGTCTGGCTGGAGGAATGCTACCAGCACAAGCCTCATTCCGGAATAGAGGGTGAGCTTAGTCCGGCAGTGGCATACCAGAGTGACCGTAAGACCTTGAAATACCTTGATCCGGAAATACTAGCCAGTGCATTTATGCACTGTGAGGAAAGAAAGGTAGATAAATCAGGCTGTATCAGCTTTGAAAGCAGAAAATACGAAGTAGGTCTGACTTTTATCGGCTGCAAAGTCGATGTCATCTTCGATCCGGCAGATATTAGTGAACTTACCATCGAATATGAAGGACACCAGCCCTTTAAAGCCCGGCAACTGGTGATTGGAGAACGGGCGGGTAAGAGACCGCCCTTACCCGAATTCATGCAGAAAGAACCCACTGATTCATCAAGGCTGCTCCAAGCAGCAGCTATTAAGCACCAGGAGCGCAAAGACAACTATACCCCCGCCGTTTCCTATCGTTCAGTAAGCAAGGAGGGCGAAGGGCATGTTTGAAAGTTTCTATGGTCTCCAAAAGACACCTTTTTCCAGGGATATACCCACTGATCAGTTGTATCAGTCACACCTGCTGGAAGAAACCCTGGGGAGGCTTGAGTACACCGCCCAGCGGCAGATGTTTGCAGTATTAACCGGAGACTGTGGAACCGGTAAGACCACTACCATAAGGTGCTTTAAAGAAATCCTGGACACATCTCGGTATATGGTGATGTACTTGGCTGATTCCAAGTTAACACCTCGGCATTTCTACAAAGGCCTATTAGAGCAATTGGGCTGTGAGGCTAAATTCTACCGGGGAGACGCTAAACGGCAACTACATAAAGAGATCGAACTGATGCAGGGTATCCACCACCTGCAGCCCGTGGTTATCGTGGATGAAGCCCATCTATTGGACAAAGAGATGTTGGAAGAAGTCAGGTTCCTGTTGAATTTCAAAATGGACGCCAAAAGCCCGATGGCTTTGATTCTGGTAGGCCAGAATGAACTCTGGGATAGGCTTAAGCTTCAGTCCTATTCGGCCATCAGGCAACGCATCGACATACAATGCAAGCTGCCTCACCTGGATCGCTCTCAGGTTGGCGAATATGTAAAAAGACACCTGGCTTATGCCGGTGCCGAACATGATATTTTCTCTGATAACGCTGTTGATGAGATATTCAAGTTTTCAAGTGGAGCAGCGCGAATGGTTAACAAGGTCTGCACTCATTGTCTGCTTTATGGAGCTCAGAACAAACGTAACATTATTGATGATCATATGGTTAAGCTAGTTGTTCAGGGAGAATTGAGTTAGTTCTCCCTGCCCCTTAAGGGGCTGCCCAAACGGTCAGCACATCCGTCAACTTTTGGCCAAATTACACCGTCTATCACCGGACATTATGGGGTGGCAGTAACACTTTCCAACTTCGATTCATCCTCGCAAAATAGACAATCATTAAAGGAATGACCAGTAAATGAAAATGTATCCAGACTAACAGATGACGGCTCATATCTGGATCTGATAAAACTGTGGTTTGGAATTCCTGAATACCCAACAGCTGAAAAAGCCATGTAATTAAAACATTGTTATAAACAAATAACCCTAAGTATATGTACACATAATGTAAAATGGGTTTGATGCGATTTCTTATACTGGCATACATATGCTTGACTGCCCAGAAGTATATTGGCAAGAGTAAAACTGTCATCCACGTTTTATACCAATAGTGGCGGTAAATACCCAAATGCAAAAAAAACTCTTCGATAATACCATAAAGTACCGCCATTATACCAAACCAATAATAAGGTAGTTTAAATACCACCACCAGCAAAGCGGTTGCGGAAAGTGACGTCTGGGAAAAAAGATTGCCAGCAAGCATGTCATTAAACGGAAAAGGGTGATTGTGCAGTATCATTGGATAATAAGCATATGATTTGAAGAATATCAGTATAAACGCTTCCACATTCAATACCGCACCAAATATGGTAACGTAAAAAGCAGCCAATTTCAGCCTGTGGTCAGCTTTATAAAATGTGATGACTAATTCTATTATAGTTGCAAGGCCTAAAAGCAAATACCAAATAGTGTTAGTATAAAAGTAGCTCATTTGGCAAATCATAACCTTATTTATTTTGTGTCTAACAGCTATACTTCCAGCATTTCAAATATTAGAGCACAGTGGTTTATTGTAGCTTGCCCTAGAGCAACTAAATACTTGCATTAATTATGGCAGCCGGGATGTGGGATAATTCAGTCCCCTATTATGTAAATACCCGCAATTCGTCCTCCATTAAAAGGCGCAGACCGCTCCATTAACGAAGGACACTGGCATCACGATCCGGTTACAGGAGAGGATTTCTTTTTTTGTTCGGTATTCATGATGGGCTCATGTTTGGCACCGGTGAACAAGGAACTTTGCGTTATAGAGCAATTAATGTATTCCTGAGTACTGTATTGTCTTTATTCTTGTGAATCATTATGGCTGCAGATATCCAAGACACCCCCTTTTTACCACATCGGTAACCAGGGGGTGTCTTGGTCTTCTATCAACAACCCAACAATCGCAGGCGACTACCTATTAACAACAAATAATACTCCGACCTATGGCGTCTGCGGCAACTATAGCGTCATACACCATTTGAGCATTTACTTGAAACGGCATGTTGTGTATGGTTTCCCCTTCAACTGTCGCGGCAGCAGCAACCTTCATAAGTTTTTCTGGCTCTGCTTCAGCCAGGCCCAGTTCCGCCAGCGTAACGGGCAGGCCTACTAACTTGCAGAATCCCATGATTTCCATGATTTCATCGCTATCACGATCCTCCATGACCAGCTGCACCAGGGTTGAAAAGGCTACCTTTTCACCATGGAAGTATTGATGGGTTTCCTCTAAAGCGGTAAAGCCATTGTGGATCGCATGAGCCGCTGCCAGGCCGCCGCTTTCAAAACCTATTCCACTCAGGTAGGTGTTGGCTTCTATGATTTTTTCCACCGCCGGAGAAGTGACTTTTTTCTCCACGGCCAGGCTGGCATAATAACCGTATTCCAACAGGGTCTGCAAACAAAGCTCAGCCAGGGCCAGAGCGCTTATAGAGGGAGCACCTCCTGCCATGGTGGTCAAACTGCGTTTACTGCTGGCTTCTGCCTCGAATTTTGTGGCCAGGGCATCTCCCATTCCAGATACCAAGAAACGAACCGGTGCTTGTGCAATTATTTGACTGTCCACTAAAACCAGGTCAGGATTCTTGGGAAGCAGCAGGTACTCTTCAAATTCACCGCTTTCTGTGTAAATTACCGAAAGGGCGCTGCAGGGTGCATCAGTTGAAGCTATACTGGGCAAGATGACCACTGGCTGGCTGCGGTAGTATGCCACAGCCTTTGCGGTATCAAGTGTTTTTCCTCCCCCGAAACCTACGATTATATTCGCATTGGCTTTAGATGCAACTTGTTTTAAGCGCTCTATTTCCGGTTTGCTGCATTCCCCGCCAAATTTTTCTATCGTGCAACTGATGCCTTGATTGCCGGACTTAAAATACTTTTCGGCTTCACCCACCAGGAAAGCGTCAGCAATGATTAAGGCATTGTCACCAAGGTTTCTCATGTAGTTACCGGCCTCATTCAATGCACCTGGCCCCTGGACATATTTGCTTGGGGAACTTAAAACTTTAATCATCTTATGTTGTCCCTCCTAATTCGATATAGGCTTATTGTGGACTGAATGTGTTTATATATTCGGCAAGAGCCATTTAAGGAGGGACAATGAGTATAGACCATTATCTAGCCATAGGGAGGTATTTGCTGATATGAATGTATCGCGTATTTGGCCGGCAGGATCAATCTATTTATTCTCTGCTTTCTTTTGAATCAAGCCCTGGTGACATCATTTTTAATGATAGTCTCAATCTGTACTGTTTAGATTAATAGGTGCAATATACTACCCCGATGGTGCCTGGTCCGGTATGCAGGCCGATAACCGGGCCTATTGAGCATAAATCCACCGATATTTGATATTTTTCCGCAAGGGTTGCTTTTAGTTGTAATCCTCTTTCAGCAGCGTTGATATGATGTACGATAATTGACTTCAAACCCTTTCGTTGATGATCCTCATCCATCAGCTCCAGGATGCGCTTGATAGCGGCCGCGCTGCCACGCGCCTTTTCCAGCAGATGGGTCATCCCCTTTTCCATATCTACGGTGAGAATAGGGCGAATTTTAAGGATAGTACCCAATATGGCAGACGCTGTACCGATGCGTCCGCCTTTTTTCAGGTACTCCAAAGTCTCGGGGACAAAATAGAAGTGAATGTTTTTCCTGGTATCAGCGGCGGCCTGTAAGGCTTCTGCCATACCACCTCCGACTTGCACCGCCTCGGCAGCTGCGATCACTTGCAATCCCAAGGCCATACAGTTGGTATGTGAGTCCATGATCTCTATTCGGGCAGCCGGAAATTCGCCACTAAGCTGCTGCCGGGCCGCCAGTGCGGTGGCGTAGGTGCCGCTCATGGCGGAGGAAATGAATATCGCGGCAATATCATGACCTTTTGCCAGGCTATCCCGGAAAGCCTTCTCCATCTCGCCTTGAGACGGCTGAGAAGAACTGGGAATCACTCTCTCACTTTCCATTTTGCCATAGAAATAGTCCTGGTCCACCTCGTTTTCTTTAAAAGACTCGTCAGGAAAATGGACGCTCAAGGGAAGAACCTGAATCTTCAATCGCTGACAAGTCTCTTTGTCGATATAAGCCGTGCTATCAGTAATAACCTGAATTCCCATTACTTTTCCCCCGCTCTGTCATCTATGTACTTGAAGGCCATATTCATATCCTGTTTATTCGACAGCAGTTAACAGAACCCTTTCGGTTTTCATAATGAGGCTGAACAGGAGGATGCTTTTGGCATTCCAACCTGCCTATGAACCCGGAACAAATGATGATAATTGAATATTCCGGTGCGGTTTACATCAGCGGAGCGAAAATGCTCAGCAGCATGCGTAAAAACTTGTTGTACCACTTATCATGATAGCAGTCATGCAAGGATACCAGTCGGCATCTTGCCAGAGTACCTTCAAAATCCGCCTTCATATCAGCAATACACCTGGCATCATGCAGCAATACGGCACATTCCAGCTGCCAGTAGAAGCTCCGATAGTCGAAATTGATGGAACCACACACTGCCAGCTTATCATCACAGACCACGCTTTTGGCATGCACAAATCCTGGTGTATATTCGTAAATAGATACTCCATTCTCGATTAAACCCTGGTAATAGCTGCGCGTCATCAGATGCACCAACCAGGAATCCCCGATATGCGGAGTGATAATACACACCTTTACTCCGCTTTTGGCGGCCAGGCTTAAAACAGCCTGCGTTTCGTTATCAATGATAAGATAAGGGGTCATTATGTAAATGTATTTTTCAGCTCGGCTAATCATATTGAGATAAGCATCTCTGCCCAACTGTATCTGATCGGAGGGGATATCGCTGAAAGGCTGTACAATGCAGTGATTTGTAAATTCTCCCAGTATGGGCAGATAATCAGCATAATTCTCAGTTGATTCCTTTAAAGTGCACCACAGACTCAGAAACATGGCGGCAAAGCTCCAGGCTGCCGCTCCTTTCAGCATTAATCCGCTGTCCTTCCAGTGGCCGTGCAGGGAGATGCTGTTCACATATTCGTCGGCCAGATTGATACCACCGGTAAATGCAGTGTGCCCGTCGATTACAACAATTTTGCGGTGGTCGCGAATATTATGCCAGATAGAAGCCACGGGAATAAAGGGATTGTATACCTGGCAGCGAATACCCATTTTATTCAGCTTCTGATTGTATTTACGCGGCAATGTATGCACACATCCCAGCCCGTCGTAGATTATGCGCACTTCCACCCCACAGCTCACTTTTCGCAAGAGAATATCCAGTATTTCATCCCACAGCCTGCCCTGGGCGATAATAAAGTACTCCAGAAAAATATACCGCTGGGCACTCTCCAGTTCCGCTTTCACTTGCCGCCAAAACGCTTCACCTGAGTCAAAATACCGGCATTCAGTGTTTTCATACGCCGGATAGCCGCTGTTATTGCGAATGTAATTAAAATGTAAAGCTAGAGATTGGTTGGCGGGAAAAGTCTGGCAGCAAACGTGAGACAGGGCTTTCTGTTCCTCGGTCACCAGCCGCTCCCGGTCAGCATGGAAAACCCGGTTGGCCCTGCCGCGGCCAAAAAGCAGGTAGAACAGCCCGCCGAATACCGGGAACAGCATAATGGGGATTACCAGGGCCAGCTTATAACTGGGATTGTCGCGGCTGTTGATAACCATTAAAACCACCGCCACACTCAACAGCAGGCAGGCCATATAGAACTCCGGGAAATATTCGGTGAACTTGAGAATAGCAATAATCAGTAGCAGCAGTTGGAAAGCTAAAAGCAGGCTGATTATAGCGGTCTTTAAATTATTGTGCACCACATAATCCTCGTTATTTGATATAATTCAAGGTCCTCCTGGAAGTATCGATAATACAAGCCATTACACCACAAACCTCACATAAAAAGTGGTGCCCTGTGAGGTAGTATCAATGTTTATGCGTGCATTGTGCCTGGTGGCGATGCGGTAGCATACTGCCAGGCCCAAACCGCTGCCTTGCTCCTTGGTGGTTAGAAATGGTGTGCCCAATTTATCCAGTATGGAGTCGTCTATGCCTGAGCCCTGGTCACTTACTGCCAGGATGACACAACCATCTTCAACCGAGGTGCTGATTTTCAGCATTCCGCCGGCTGACATAGACTCCAGTCCATTGTTGACCAGATTCAGAATAAGCTGACTGATTTCTTTTTTATCCAGATTAAAGTCAGGAGTGGGTTTCATATCAAATGCCACAGACTGATCCCTGATTACTGCCTTGGCATGCAGCAACGGAAGAAGTTTGGCAATGATAGAATTTATATTGTCGTTTTCCATTTCCACCGCTTTGTCTTTTGCCAGGGAAAGAAATTCGGTAATTATAGAATTGGCTCGATCTAATTCCTCGATCATCACATCGAAATGCTCATAAGCCTCCTGGTAGACATCATTCTCTCGCAGCAATTGCAGGAAGCCCCTTACAGTTGTCATGGGATTGCGTATCTCGTGGCCGATGCTGGCTGCCATCTCTCCTACCAGGTTGAGCCGGTCGAGGCGGTTCATTTCATTTTCCATCTGTCTCATATCGGTAATGTCGATAATAACACTCAGCAGACAGGTTTCACCTTGAATATCAATCAGTTCTGAAAAATAGCGTCCCAGTCTGGCCTCCCCGTTGCTCCGCTGAAACCAGTACTCCATGTCACGCAGCGAACCCCTGCTGGCAGTTTCTTGTTGAAGTTCAGCCCGGTCATTAGGGTCCCTCCAAAAACCAATTTCTGTGGAAGTGCGCCCGATAACCTCCTCCAAACTGTAGCCGGTGATGGTGCAGAAGGCATTGTTGACCTTAATATAGCGGCCTTCTTCCAGTGTGGTTATAGACATGATAAAAGGACAGACTTCAAAGGCTAACGACAAGATTTCCTCGGAGAAGCGCAACTGTTCCATCATCTTCTGACTTTCGGTAATATCCCGGGAGACATTGAGCAAGTAGCCTTCACCGTCTATATCAAGGATCTGCCCGGACAATGACAACTTTCTGATATCGCCCGACTTGGTCCTTAAATCAAGTTCAAACCCCTGCACTCTTTGGTGCTGTTTCAACAATGCTATAAGGGCTTCGCGATGCCCCGACTCCGCCCAGATACCAAGTTCGTCAACCGTGCGGCCTATGACCTCATCTCGTTGGAAACCGGTCAGCTTGACGAAGGCATCATTGACCTCGATATAGCGGCCTTCATCTAAAGAAGAGAGAGCCATCAGGTCTGGATTGAATTGAAATGCCTGGAAAAACTTTTCCTCTGATAGACGCAGGTCTATTTGAGATTTGCGCAGTTTTTCTTCAATCTCTTTTAATGCATTTATGTCGGTTACGGTAATAAGCCGACACGGTTCACCCTTCATCGCCAATAATCTGGCCGAAGCCAGTCCGGTGCCGGTTTTTCCATCCTTAGTCAGGTAGGGCATCTCGAAGTTGTCGATGATACCCTTGGACAACAGCTTTTGATTGAAAGCCAGGGCCAGGTCTTTGTTGGCCCAAATCCCCAATGCGGCGGTAGTCTTTCCAATGGCTGCCTCGCGGCTGTGACCGAACATCTTGATCCAGGACTGGTTAACATCTATATGGGTGGAATCATAGGTGGTTATGCTCATAGCTACCGGACTGGAATAGAATGCCTGCCGGAAATAGTCTTCTTCTAATGACAGCAGAGCAGCCCAACAGTAATCGGGTTTTTGCAGATTGTTCTCAGCGCAGCATAAACCGATCGGGTAACCGTGTTCAGTGGTTTGTCCGGTATAAGGCAGATCGACTGATGTGGGTTCCGTCCGCTGACTGGCCTTGGTTTTATAGGCAGACCTTAGAATCTGGTTTTCTAATTCCAGTTCTTTAACGCGCTTCTGGAGAAGAAGCAATCGGTTCTCAATATCTTCTATGTCGGGGGAACCAAAAATCAAATTTGTCCACTATCCTTCCCTTTTATACCCGAAAGGCACCTCATGGACTCTCTTGAGCCTATATCAGTCAACAAACACCATGACTTAAGCAGGTTTTATTATTGCACCAAAAGGTATTAAACCCAGTTGGGCGAACTTGAAATGCTGTACTCCAAAAGGTATGCCAATTATGGTAGCGCAGAATATCAAACCTATGACGAGATGGGTAATGGCGAATTCCCAGCCGAAGACAAGCACCCAAATGATGTTGAAAATCAGGCCCCCGGCTCCGAAATGACCCAGTTCGATAGATTTACCGAAAGGCCACAGTACAAAAGAGGCGATCTTAAAACACTGCACCCCAAATGGGATGCCAATGATGGTCACACATAGGATAAGGCCGGACAAGGTCCATGCTACTGCTGCTATCAGGCCTCCCAGCAACAGCCAGATAACATTTCCTATGAGATTCATGGAATCTATATCCTTTCTCAACAAATTAATCAGTATCTTCCTTTATTATATCAAAAACTCCTATACAACCCTCAATATACATATAGTGCCAAAATGTGCGGGGTTTGAATATGATATTGCATAATCCCGCAGCATCCTGATAAGAGGAGGAAAACCGATGACAAATTCTGATAATCAAACCTGGAGTCGGTCGGTTGGCGTGGTATACGCCATGACCAATTCAGCGGCAGGCAATGCAGTAGTCGCTTTCCGGCGTGAAAACGGCAGTCTTATACCTATCGGCACCTTTCCCACCGGCGGTAGGGGCACCGGTACCGGCGAGGTGTCGATGGCCACCCCGCAGGATGGCATTGATCCCCTGGCATCGCAGGGGTCCCTGGTTTTAAATTATGATGGTACACTTTTATTCGCTGTAAATGCCGGCAGTCACAGTATTAGCAGTTTTAGGGTTAAAAAGGATGGCAGACTGGATCTTGTCGATGTTGAGCCTTCCGGCGGACTGCAGCCCAACACCCTGGCGGTATTTCATGACATACTCTATGTTGCCAATGTGGGTAGTCGCGCTAATGATTTTCATTCCAATATCAGCGGCTTCCGGGTCAGTGCTGACGGAAGAATGCAGCCCATTGGGGGTTCAACCCATCAACTTAGCACTCCCCATGCTCAACCGGCCTGCATCGTCTTCAGCCCTGGCGGCAGATTTCTAGTGGTTACCGAGCTGACCACTAACAACATCAGTGTATTCTTCGTAGATTGGTGCAGCGGATGCGTTTGTGGTCCAGTAGTCACTCCGTCCCATGGTGCTGGTCCTTTTGGCGCCGTATTCCTTGACAGCGGTGTCTTATTGGTTGCTGAAGCCGGAACTAATGCCCTGTCGTCCTACCGAATCGCTCCCGGCGGTTCCCTTATCGTCATCAGCGGCTCGGTGCGTAATGGGCAGTTGGCAACTTGTTGGGTGGCGGTGAGTAAAAACCAGCTTTATGCCTACACCTCTAACTCAGCCAGTGGCACCATAACTCGTTACCGCATAAATACCAATGGTGCCTTAGTCTTGGGTGAAAGCGTGGCCACCACCAGCTTTGGAGCCGCTGTAAACCCTATCGATATCGGGGTGAGCAAACGCCATCTGTATGCCCTTAATGGCAATCGTGGTTCAATCACTGTTTTCAGAATTGGCAACGACGGACGCCTGAGGCGTATCAATGTAAAAAAAGATACCGGCCTGCCCAGGCTCGGTTCCCAGGGCCTGGCGGTACTGTAACCGACTAAAGCATATGATGCCATAAAAACCGCAGCCCTCCCAGGCGGAAGGGCTGTTTTCTTTAGGGCAAGGGTCAAAGGGATGGTTCGAGGTCACAGAAAAAGTCCTGTTTTGTCATCCTGAACGTTAGTTTTGTCACCTTGAACTTCAGTAAAGGATCTGGACACTACCGTAAGAAGAAGACTCTTCGGCCAGGCCTCAGAATGACATGATACCTTTTCAGTGGTCTCGGACGGTTCTTGTCCCCACTTTCGCCAATTGCCACATAAGTCAAGGTATGAACTTGGGAGGCAGCTCTTTATGTCCCAGCGACCGTAAAGCCTGGGATATAGTCTGCAGACCCGGAGTGACCAGTTGTTTAGACACTCCATGGGCCAGGCACCGCTCTCTTTCATCGAATACTGCCGCTTCGGCGATGCATACAGTCCTTCCAGTCTTGATGCGTTTACCTTGGACTAGTAGGTGCCCTTCTTTAATTGCTGATAACATGGTGACATTTACGTCCAGAGATATGAAACCGGCATCTTCAGCGATTTCGCAATACACCGCCCAGTAGGCGGCGGTGTCGATCAGGGAGGTGTAGACCCCACCGTGCACGCCTCCAAATGGATTGAGATGCCGCTTGCTCAGGTCTACCTCTACTCGGGAATATCCCACTCCCAGGTCTACCACAGACATTGCCAAAAGCATGAAATAGGGACTCTGGTTGATCAGTCCCATAACTTCTTTTAGGTGGTCCGGATTAAGGTTTTTCATTATTGATCACCGCTTTCTCAGATAATGATGAACGTACACCAATAGTAGCGATGAAATAATGTAATCATGGTTGCGGTGAAAGCGGGTTTTATACAGTCAGGAGGGTTGTGTTTTCAACAGGCCGTGGGCCAATGTCTCATGGAATGATATGACCATTTCAATCATTTCTTCTTTAGTGATGGCCTTAAGTATGATCCATTTATACAACAGGTATTTCTCCACCGCCAAAATGGAATGAGCCACCGGCGCTACGGGAACGTTGCGGAATGAACCCCGGGAGATGCCATATTCTATGTTGCGGCTGTAGAAACCGAGCAGTTTATCTTCAAACTGTTGCAGACAGCGGTCAATAGCATCGCTCACCCCTGTGGCTCGACTGTAAATCTCGGACAGGGCTTCATTGCGGGTAAAGACCTCCATGGTTATACGTTTGGTCTCGATAAACCTGCGGTACAGATCGGCTTCGGTGGAATAATAATTGCTGATAGTGGAGATGATCTCTTCGGCAAACTCCTCCAATAAAACCTTGAGAATTTCCTCCTTATCAGTAAAGTAATTGTAGAATGTACCGGTGCCGTAGCCGGATCTCATGATTATCTCGCGCACCGGGGTGTCCGCATAGCCTTTTTCCACAAAAAGCTCCTGGGCGCAATGCAGTAGTCTCTGCCGCCGTTCCTGACTCTGTTTTTCTTTAGGTATAGGCATAATTCTAACCTCTGAGTGTACGTTCGTTCACCTATAGTATAATTAGCAGTGCATTAAATGTCAATATCGGCCAGGTCAATTTACATGAACATTATGCTTGCATATGTGGATAGGCCCGCATAAAACCCGGTCTATTTTCGAAAAATATGGGTGTCATCGAGTATTTATTTTGATAGTAAAGGAGTGTTGCCCAACATGAAACCCAACCCCGACGACCGCCGTGACAATGTTGACAAACTTCAATTCAATATCAACCAAACTATAGAGAATATGGAAAAGGCCAAGGAAACTATGGAATTAACCGACGACCCTATCCAGAAGCAGGCTATTAAAGAAAAGAATCGCCGCCGCAAAGATGCTCTGCAAGGGTTCAGGAACGAGATCAAGGACGAAGCCGAAGCCAAAGAACACGACTACCAATAACCGTTCTAATCAGAGCGCTGCAGTATTACTGCGGCGCTTTTATTTGGTGCCCCCGGCGTGGGCGCAGTCTAATGGGTGAAAGTCCCTATTGCGGGTTGACAGCACCAGACACCTAACCAGGGCAAGTGGCGTAATGTGGTGTGGGAAGTCGGCCGCCCACTAAGAAATAACCTCCTGCCGATTCGCTTTGAGGGCAGTGCCTTGCTGCTTGGAAGACTGACACGGCTTCGCAGGGTTATCTGATACATGTGGTATGTCCAGGACTGAGGCGGTATATAGTAAGATAGAAGAAAACCTAACCAGGACGATATATGAGAATCAATATTGTCAACAGTGATATTGCCCCACGACAAGGGCGCCATTGCCTGGACAAAGTGATGGATAGCGGTGATGTGGTCTGGATGGGCACCGATTTTTCCCTGTTTGGAGACATCCACTCCGTCAGGTCTGAAAAGCCGTGTTTGATGAAGGTTCAAGGCAAACTGCTGGCTCAGGACGAGGCCATGCCCCGACCGGGCTGGATAGAGCTGGAGACCTTTCCCGGTGATGAGGAGCCAACTGTAGAAGACCTCTACCTGGTAGGTACCCGTCCCCTGCCCGGTGAGGACATAATTTGCATTTGCCGTCATCCCAGCAGTGCAGCTTATATTTTGGCTGTGAGCGCCGCTGGCGAGCTGTTATGGCTTGATTCCCATATCTTGGCCAATCTCAAAATTATCTGTCGGCAACCCTTGCCCAGACCGCTTGTTGCACTGATATGCTGCGGTACAAACCTCTTGGGCCTACAACCCGTGTCCCCTTCTGTCTGCATGCTGCATTTAATAGCTATCGACGGCAGTCCGTCTCCATCCGGCCATTTGCAGCTGATTCAGACCCTGGAAGTACCCTTTGACCTTATCGCGCTGGCCGAAGATGACCATAGCTCGGCCTGGGGGATAAGTGCTGGCGGGGAACTATACCGTCTGTCATTGGCAGATAAAGCCTGGCAGGAGCGCATGGAATTTGCCCAAAAACATGGCAGGCTGGCTACAAGAAGCTGGGTTGCCAGCATATCGAACGTGGTCAAAGAACTGTGTCAGGCCGCCCGGGTGAGAAGCTTTTCCTGGTCTCAACTTCGCTTCAAAACCGGGAAATGTTCAGGTTTTGCTTATGATGGCCGTCATTTCTGGTCTTTTTCCCGCGATAGTAAGCAGCTGCTGAGGTTGCATGAACCGAATGGGACCTTGATACGTACTTTCCGTTGCCATGCGGCAGTTTCGATCTGCTCCCTGAGTTACTGTCACAACAACCTGCTCATACTGGACCGAGACCATCGGCGCTTGCACCTGTATCACCTGGCTGACACCATGCAGCCCACCGCTGCTTTTCAGCCTGCAACTCTCTGCCACCCCGGCTATCTCCCCGCAGGCAGCCCGCGAACTGCCGGGATGCATGAAATGTGCTTGCTCTACGTGGGTGCAGAAGGTTCGCAAAGCATTCACCGCTATGACCGTGATAAACTGCTGCCCCTGCTCGGCTACCTGAGTCCGCAAGGTGAGATCAAGGACTACTTCATGGACGGCTTCTTAATGCTGGCCCAGTATTCTCCCCTGCTCAATGGGCGCAGCTTTGCGCTGGACCTTCCCGGCCCGCCGTCGCGCCGGGAAGATTGGCTGGCCTTGGTTGATGAGTATTTCCACCCTCAGGCTAACCTAGCGGCCATGGATCAATGCCTGGAGGAGATCCGTCTTCGATTGGGTCCGGGCAGCTCCGGAATGGCCAAGGTGGTATGTGCCATCCCTACAGCCGATCCGCGCTGCTTGAACTGGGACAATGCCGGTTATTCACTGGCCGAGGAACATCACCGCTTGGAGGTTACCCGGTGGGCCATGCAGGAAGTGATGAAACGCTGGCATCAGGCCGGTTTTCGTCATCTGCGCCTGGCCGGTTTTTTCTATATGACTGAACAGGGTCTTTATGATGACAGGGTCTTGCATAACTTCCCCGACATGTGCACAGGATTCGGTCTGCGTTCATTTGCTATTCCCGGCATAACCTCCAGCTGGATCACCGAATTCAATCGCGCAGGTTTTGACGCTGTCACCCTGCAGCCATCTCATTCCTTCTCACAGCCGCCCATGCGTCCCTGGTACCACCTTTTGAAATCTGCGGGGCGAATTGCCCGCGAATACGGGATGGGCATAGAGGTGGAACTGCCCTACGCAGTACTGGAACCTGAGGGGCACCAGAAACTGCGGGACTACCTGCACATGGCAGCTATTCAAGGTTGGGCCGGAGCCTTTACCGCCTATTTTCAGAGTTACAACCTCATCAAAAGTCTGTGTGAAAGCCAGGTGCCAGAATGCCGCCAGTTGTATGCTGAGCTTTTTCAATTCACCCGCCTGTCGCGGCAGCGTATGGCCCCCGACATACTGACCAATAAAAGCGTGGCTTATAATTGCCAGGCCTCGTTTGATTGTAGCCCACATAATACAAAGTATCGCCTTAATGTTGAAGGACATCGGGGAAGGTTCCAGCTGCAGAAGCTGTCCATATCTGCCAGGTCTTGAATAATCCACCCGCTGGCTGTTGTCAAAAACATTACTTAACGCTCTGGCAGGAATATCCGACTTGCTTAATATGGCAAACTAACTCCAGAATAGAACTGGAGTGAGGATTATGCAAAACAATCACAATTTCTACCTGCCTAGAACCAATCTGGTCGGTGTGGGCGTAATCAAGGACCTGCCCAATGAGCTTCTGCCCATGAAATTGGGGAAAGCCTTGATAGTGACCGACAAAAATATTATAAGTTTGGGCTATGTGGAACAGGTGGAAAAAATCCTTGATAACCTTTTTATATCACATGATATTTTCGACGGCATACTGCACCCCAATCCCACAGTTGCTTTTGTGGAAGATGGTCTGAGTTATTGCGATCAAGGGGTCCTGGATTTCACCCGGGACTACAGCATGATAATCTCTATGGGAGGCGGCAGCAACCATGACTGCGCCAAGGCGATCGCCACTGTTGCTACCAACGGGGGTTCTATAATCGATTATGAAGGCTGGAACAAAGTTACCAAGCCTCCTATTCCCTTGATTTGCATCAATACTACGGCCGGTTCTGGTGCCGAATTGACCATGACGGCCATCATCGCTGACACTACCCGCAAGGTCAAGATGACCATCACCTCGCCGTTTATGACCCCTTGGATTTCAGTCAATGATCCCCTTTTTATGGGCTCCATGCCCAAGGAAGTGACGGCCACTTCCGGAATAGATGTGGCTTCACATGCCATCGAGGCTTTCTTTGCGACTGAAGCCTCTCCAACTACTGACGCTCTGTGTCTGGGGGCTCTGGAAATAGTGTTTGAATACCTGCCCCGGGCCTTTGAGAATGGCTATGACCTGGAAGCCCGGGAGAAGATGATGTATGCCAACTTTATGGCCGGGTCGGCTTTTAACAGTGCGGGGTTGGGATATGTGCATGCCCTGGCGCACCAGCTGGGAGGACACTACAGCAATGCCCATGGCAGCAACAATGCTGTCTTAATGCCCTATGTGCTGGAATTCAATGCCGCATCGATCTCCGAACCGCGCCTGATAAAAATATGTGAGCCCTTGAAAAAAGAGGCTCATAGCAGGTCAGAGGCACTGGCAGTGCTGATCGATTCGTTTACAGAACTGGCTTTAAGTGTCGGCCTTCCCGGATGCCTGGGTGAAATGGGGGTACAACCCGGTGACATAGAGACTATGGCACAGAATGCCCTTAAGGATATAGTATGTTTAACCAATCCCCGCAAAGGCACCCTGGAAGATGTTATAGCAATTTATGAAAAGGCTATGTGATCTGTCTCTGGATTAAATTGGTTGGGACTTTTAATTCCGGTCGTCACGTTGGTGGTCGGGTTTGTTAACCGCCTGCAGCCGGGGATAAGCCAGGCCTCTCTCTAGCAGGCTTTCCTCCTGCCACATTTGATAAAGATATAACAATAGTGAAATAGCGGTAATAAGCAGGAACAAGGTCAGACCAGTGGTAGTGAATTCCTTTATGCCCAGCCTTACCAGCCAGGGTGTAAAGAGAAATGCAAATCCCAGGTTGAAAGCGCTATCTAAGGCCAAATAAAACCAGAAGCGCCGAAAAGTATACTTGAAAACCCACAGTGTTACAACCGGGGCCAGGCCATATATATAAGGTATGGTCTGGTTAAGCGGGTAGACGGTCTGTTTTATTTTCCACCACCCCAGGGTGATGCCCGTTTCCATCACGATCGAGGTAGTGATTACGGCCAATAAAGCCACCGGCATGAAACGTCGCAGATCTTTTTTATCAAAGAAGAGCAGGGTAACCCAGGGGAGGACCAACATCGACCATAATATCCATTGATTACTCATTATCGCTCAACCTCCACAAATAATGTATCGCCACCCCTGGTCAGACGGGGTTAGTGATTGTAATTTTTATGCCATTAGCTTGCCAAATCTAAAGGGAAATATTCAGGCTCTGCAAGGCAGCGGATAACCACCAACTGCCATGCAGCCGGGTGTCAGGGGGACGGGGTTGTTGACACCTTTCGAAAAAGGTGTCAACAACCCCGTCCCCCTGACAGAAACCAATTGCTTTTCAACACCCATACTGTAAACGGCCTTTCAACATCTGGTTGCAGTTGCATGCATATTTACTCATCAAAGCCACAACCAGCACATCTTTGATATAGCTAAAAAAACGCCTGGTTGGGAAGTTATATTAAGTGTTGATTTAGGCAATAATGGGATTAATTCAACTTCAGGAGGATGACAATATGGATATGATTTCGCTGGAGGAATTTAATCAACTGCCCCATAAGGAACAGGTCGCGGTTCACCGGGAGATGAAAAACTCCCTGGGTATCAACGGCATATTGGAAGCATGGGATTTGAGCAGAAACAAATACTATTATATGGTGAAGAAAAGGAATCTCAACGAAGATAACAAGAAGAAGAGCAAGACATCCAAGAAGGCTGCTCCGGTAAAGGCGGAGACAGATGCCGAGCCGAAGGTAAAGAAAACAATCCGCAAGATGGTATCGTCCGGTGACGAAAAGGTTGCCTTTGATATCTCCATACAGGGTTCTACTAAAGTGGTCACAACCATACTGGAATCCATTACCGACACCTACAATTCAGATACGGTTTTTCAAGTCAACATGTCAGTGCGGCAGATATAACGCAGAGGTGTCAGGGGGACGGGGGTTGCTGACAACAATTTTAAAATTGTTGTCAACAACCCCCGTCCCCCTGACACTTACTCGATGTTGAAAATCAGCTCGGACGGAATTGCATTATCGTTTGATTTCAATCCCGCCCATGATGGTAGTGCATTTCAAGTGCAAAATTTTCTCGCTGTTGTGCAGGTCACCGCTCTGCATGCTAGTGCTGCCCACTATACCTCCGGTGCCCCGGCCGAATAAGTCTACTCCTCCCAAAATGGCGGTACCGGCGCAGGTTACGGCTGCATCCTCCGGAACTATCACGGTTATGCCTCCCATGATAGCTGTCAGGGTTAGGGTTATCTCCTTTTTTGTAAATATCGCCTGGCGAATATCGAGGTCGATGCCCCCCATTAGGGCAGTATATTCAGCATCTTTGAGTTCCCAGTGTTCTCGGGTTTTTTCCACAGAACCCATGATCGCCGTATTACCTGTACTATCGCGACCGCTCTTAAAAAGTATGTTCAGACCAATGACAATAAGCACCACCGGCCAGAAACCTTTCCAGAACAGCGACATATTTACATCGAAAAAGCCTGCATTGCGCCCGAACCATAAAACCCCCAGGCTTATTAAGACCGCCCCGGTCACCAATGCTACCAGGTCTTTACGAGTGATGAGGTTGATTCCCGCGATAACAAAAAGCAGCGGCCACACCAGGCTGAAGACATAACCGAGACTGATGGATGTAAACCCGAAATTGTTTAAGAGAGCGATGACCCCAAAAGCGATGATAAGTATTCCTGCCAGGTAACGACCGTTTGATTTTTCCATTTAGATCACTCCTATGTTGCCCTATAGATGAAATTTCTGCACATAGTATGACGCAGACTGCATTTCATATACAGGCCGATCCCCGGCACCGAATATAACATCATTGCAGACATGGTTATTGCGCAGGACCCCCGAACAATACAATCAATCCGTAGTCAACCCCCGCCTCCGCGGTATCGCCAGAAGTGATACTCAGGTTTTCAAATATTACCCGCATTTTGTACCCATTGTTTTCCACATCAAATGTCATCTGTTCAGGGGGCCGGGCTTCCTTAGGCGCATTTCCCACCCGGGAAATGGTCTGAGCGTGATCGTACAGGCCAGTAGCAATCACCTCTTGGCCTGCCGCGTTCAACACCACAAGATTTACCTCCTGTGCAGACAAGCGTTCCAGAGCCAGTTGATATTGTGCCCCGTCGACCTGGAAATCGACCGGGAACATTTGGTTTTTCACTTCGCCCCGATGCGAGTTGGCCTTGATCATAATGTGGTAACCGCTTATGTCGATGGTATGCTGGGGATCCAGCATGGCGAAGAAGTAATTGCTTTCTTGCATCATGTAGGAATAGGCTGGCTCAAACCCGAGCACCTTCTTCATATTATTATAGGAGTTAAAATCTTCCGGCAGCCAGGACACGTAAACAGTATAGCCGCGGTTCTGGAGGTAATTCAGAATACTGGTGGCTTCAAGGCGTAGGTCCATGCTCACTTCAGCTTTGGGGGTAATTTGTCCGTTTTGGAGAATTCCCTCAGCCTCCAGCATGTTTTCCAATCGGTTTATCTGACTGTAGCGGGATACAGTAAAGGCATCTACCGGGGGTACAACCGAGAGAATGGCCAAAGCCGCTGCGAGAACGGCAATCAGCCCATTCTTGGAAACCGGTCGAACACTCAGCCAGCCTGCGCACAATAGCGAAAACAAGCCGAACAGCGCAATATAGTAACGTGATTCAGTAATCCCATAGGCATCCAGACGTATCCCCACTGAGATGAGCTGCATGATAACTACCGGAGCCAGCACTATGGGGAAAATCTTGAGATACCATTGGGCTAAACGGTTTTCTGCCAGACTGGCCAGGATATAGATTATCAGACCGGCGGCAGAATAGGATAAGACCATAGCCCCCAGTTGTCCTGACGGCCATCTCAAGGTGAAGAGAATCTTGATGAAGTAGGCGGCCAGTACCAGAGTAAACACTGCCACCAGAGGAATGGCAATATATGAAACCAGGATTTCCAGAAAGCGCGGGTATTGGGCCGAGTATCGAGCAAATTCACGATCTGCAGGATCATCAGAATTGAAGTTGGGCAGGAGAGACAAATAGTAGAGGGTGGCAAAAAGCACCCAGATAATAATCATCATGTAGGAATAGGAATCCTGATTGACCTTGAATAGCAGGACATCTACCGCCGCGATTATACTGGCACATCCCGCAGTCAGCACCCCCGAATAAAGCACCGATATGAATGCCGATTTGAAATGCACCAGGGAGATCTCATTGAAATCAGCCGCTTGGCGGTGAGATGGCACCCAGATAAAAGCACAGAATAAGGCCGCTACGGCCACAAAGGTGCGCACGGTTATTTCCTGACTAATGCTTTGCGCGGGCATGAGGATAAGATAATAACCGACGATGAGCAAGGAGGAAAACAGGTACACCACAAGCCGCTTATGCTTCAGGCCTTGGAAACGTTCACAGGCAAACTGCGCTGCTACACCCAGGAACGAACCTAGCAGAAAAGTAAAAGCCAGTTTATTTAAAAACAACTCCGGCTGCCTATGTAATGAAACCATGTAACATAATAATGCGGTGGCACCGACAAGACATACTACCGTGAGCGGAAAACGTGATACTGCTTCGAAAAGTCTGAGCATGGTGTTTCGCAGGACGGCCACAACTCGGTTCACATCATTTCCTCCTTGTTGATCAATTAACATGGGGCATAATATACCTTATTACATAAAAACCGTGATAATACTTGCAGCTAGCAGTTTCAATCCTGGTCTTGCTGTGGATACGGGAAGCGCACATAGAAAGTCGTTCCTGAGGGGCCGGTTTCAAAATCTATGCTGGCATTATGTCGGGCGGCAATGCTATAGCATACCGCCAGTCCAAGTCCAGTGCCCTTTTCCTTGGTGGTTAAAAAAGGGGTGCCTATCCTATCGATAATTGAGGGATCCAATCCCGGCCCTTCATCTTGAACGTAAAGAACGATCTCTTCAGGTTCGGTGCGGGTGCCGATAGTCAACGTTCCCCCCGGCGACATGGCCTCAAGTCCGTTTCGAGCCAAATTAAGAACCAGCTGTCGGATCTCCTTCTCATCGATCAAGGGAATCGGGGGTTTGGTAAGCTCCAAACACAGCTTCATTTCGCGGATATTGGCATCAGCCTGGATCATAGGATAGATCGATTTTACCGCTTGATCAAGGTAACGCGGCTGTAAATCGACCAACTTGTCCTGTGCCATGCCCAGGTATTCGCTTATGATTTCATTGGCCCGATCCAGTTCCTCTATCATCAGCTCAAAATAATCCAGGTCGTCCTGATAAGTATGTTTATCGATCAAGAGCTGCAGAAAGCCGCGAATGGTGGTCATGGGATTACGGATTTCATGGCCTATACTGGCCGCCATCTCCCCCACCAGTTTGAGGCGATCCAGCCGGGCCATCTGCTTCTCCAGGCGGTTCTGCTCGGTAATATCTATAATACAGGCAATGTGGCAGGCAAGCCCATCTATATCCAAGAGCTGGCTCCATAATATGCCTTGCCGTATTTCCCCGGCTTTATTGTGAAAGCTGAGGGGAAAATGCTCGATTCTACCCTTTTTCATAATCAGCGCAGAGAATGATCGACCATCATCTTCGGTATAGAATTGGAGTTCCGAACTGGTTCGGCCTATCATCTCCTGGCGGGTATATCCAATACTGCGGCAAAAGGCCTCGTTCACATCGATGAAAGTACCCCCGTCCAGGGTGGCCAGGCACATCATAATAGGACTTCCGTGAAAGGCCTTGGAAAACTTCTCTTCCGATTGGCGCAGGGCGGCTTCAGTTACACGGCGAAAACTGACATCACGGATGGACTCGATAGCCCCTACCGGGTTTCCCCTGGAGTCTAACAGAGGAGATGCGGTGCCATAGAGAAAAGCCCCTTGTTCGCCCACCAGAGGGCAAAAACTCTCCGCGGATATACGGGGCCCATCGCGGTCCATACTCAGGTAAGAATCCTCTATCCCGGTGTCGATAAGGTTTACCAGGTCGATCAGAATGGGCCTCTTCTCCCCGTAAAAAGGCAGGCTATATTCGTAATCACCGCGGCCCAGCATGTCTTCTGCCTTGACTCCGGTCATCATTTCAATGGCTCTATTCCAGGCTATGACCCGGCCGTTCTGGTCAATAACAAAAGTGGCGTCAGGCAGGAAATCTATGATATCTGCCTGACGCCGTTCCGATTCTTTAAGATCGCTTATATTGCGGACCACTCCCACCACAGTGTCATCATGGTCCGAAACTGCCACATTGCACGACCACCAGGAGTATGAACCACTAATATCTCGGCAGCGAAACACCAGGTTTTGATCGCTGCCTTTAACCAGCCTGCGCAATCCCTCCAGGGTGATGGCTATGTCATCAGGATGGATATTCCTTTTAATCAGTGTACCAATAGACTCCCGCCCGGAATAGCCGGTGGCGAGAATGAAGTTGGAGTTTACCCGTTTGATCCTGCCTCTGGTATCGGCGATTACAAACCAGTCGGAGGAAAGATTGAACAACTCCTCCAACTGTTTTTCAGCCTGATAGCGCAGGCGGCGTTCTTTTTCCAATAATCGTTCGAGCTCTTCTATTCTATGTATATACCTGTCAATGGCATCCTCATGATCTGGGGGATATGACATTACTTTCCTCCGTGGTAGTATAAGCTTTTGTCGTTATTTTAGCATGTTTTCCTTAGAATTGCTGAAAGTGCCCTGACTAAATAATAATGGGGAACAGTATTCACTGCTCCCCACCAAAACATTGGTATTTTCAAATGTTATATTTAATAGTGAAAGTACCTAACTGGCTTGATCTTTCCGTTTGGCAGAACGCTCCCGTTCGGTTTTATCCAGAATCATCTTTCTGAGCCGCAGGGATTTTGGAGTTACCTCCAGTAGTTCATCATCATTGATGAATTCCAGGCACCTCTCCAGGGTCATTAGCAGGGGCGGAACCAGACGCAAAGCCTCATCACTCCCCGAGGCCCGTGTATTGGTGAGCTGCTTTTTCTTGCATACATTCACAGTGATGTCCTGGCTGCGGGAATTCTCTCCCACTATCATCCCGGCGTAGACGTTTACCCCGACGTCTACAAACAGCGTGCCCCGTTCTTGCGCGTTATACAAACCGTAAGCCACCGTGGTACCGCTTTCAGAGGCCACCAGCGAACCGCGGCTACGGGTGGCAATATTCCCTTTAAAAGGTTCATAAGACTCAAAACAATGGTTGAGTATGCCGTTTCCCTTAGTATCGGTAAGAAACTCTGAGCGATAACCGATCAACCCCCGTGCGGGAATCAGAAATTCCAGCTTCACGATGCTGCCGGTACCGTTGTTCATGGTCAAGAGTTCCCCTTTGCGGCGGCCCAGGCCTTCGATCACCGTACCCACCTGTTCATCGGGAACCTCGATAAATACTCTTTCCACCGGTTCATAAATCACCCCCTGTAAGGTCTTGAGTATGACCTCAGGGCGGGTAACTGCAAATTCGTAGCCTTCACGGCGCATAGATTCGATAAGGATGGAAAGGTGCAGTTCACCGCGGCCCGACACCTTGAAACAGTCCGGGCTGAGTTCCTCCACTCTCAAAGAAACATTGGATAATAATTCGCGCTGCAGACGGTCACGAACATGGCGGCTGGTGATATAATTGCCTTCTATGCCAGCCATAGGGCTGTTGTTGATAACAAAGTTCATAGCAATCGTGGGTTCATCAATATCCACGAATGGGACCGCATCAATACAACCCGGGCTGCAGATGGTATCCCCGATGGTTATATCCTCGATGCCTGATACAGCAACGATTTCGCCCGCCCCGGCCAGGGTAGTCTCCACTTTCTTCAGTCCTTCAAAGGTATACAAGGTGTTAATCTTGACCCGTTGCTCTTTGCCGCTCGGGTTGCACAACACCGCCTCCTGGCCTTTGTTTATAATCCCGCGGCTGATTTTACCCACCCCGATGCGGCCCACATAATTGTCATAGTCTATGGAGGATATCATCATTTGCAGACTTCCCTCCCGTTCTCCTTGTGGTGCCGGGATTTGGGCAATGATCATGTCCAAAAGGGGTTTCATATCCACAGCCTCGTCATCGAGGCCGAACTTTGCATAACCTTCTTTGGCTGAGGCATATATTACCGGGAAATCAAGTTGTTCTTCATCAGCGCCTAAATCTATGAACAGGTCCAGAATGGAATCAACTACTTCCAAAGGACGAGTGCCGGGACGATCGATTTTGTTTATCACCACTATCGGTTTCAGACCTTCTTCCAGAGCCTTTCTGAGTACGAAGCGGGTCTGTGGCATGGAACCTTCAAAGGCATCGACCAACAGCAGAACCCCGTCGACCATCTTCACAATCCGTTCCACTTCACCACCAAAATCGGCATGTCCGGGGGTGTCGATAATGTTTATCCGTGTATCATCGTACACTATACTGGTATTCTTGGATAATATAGTAATTCCGCGCTCCCGCTCCAGATCATTGTTGTCCATGACTCTGTCAACAGCTTGATTGTGGCGGAAACAGCCCGCAAATCTCAGCAGTTTATCCACCAGGGTGGTTTTGCCATGGTCAACATGAGCTATAATAGCGATATTTCTCAAATTAATGGGCTTCACAATCAAAAACGACCTTTCTGCCTAATCTCTTTGCACAACAGTCCAATTATAGCACAGTCATCCCTAAAAGACACTTTAAACCGTCCCCCAAGTAGCCCTTTGGTTGTAACCATGGTTAGAAAAAAAGAGCGACCTGTTGGTGGGAATCAATCCAGAAGCAGGAATATTTATCCTTAATACTTAAATAGATAAAAGATACAGCACACGGTAAGGGGGTTGGTATGGATGACTAGAGCGGATGAGGACCGGTTCATAACCCTATCATTAGCCTTCGAGGTCTACGGGCGCGAAACCGATGAACTAACCGACGAAGGCTATATGATCAGTTTCTGTTGTGTGACGCCTAAAGGAGAGGATTTCATCAATAAATATATTGAATACCACAAACAGGCGGTATTAGAATCAATGCGCAAAAATAACTGCAGCCTGTGCGAGGTGCAGGAAGAACTGGGATTTCAGAATTACCTGACTATCCTAAGAATCTGTGACCGTCTGTGTCAAGATGGTTATCTGGAACACACTGGCGGGTATGATTACCAACTGAAAGGCTGAGAATCGGTCTCAGCAGTTTGAACCAGCAATCAACTCGAACGATTGACATGAACAACTTAATATATTCATTGTCAGGGACCGACTTAACATCGGTCCCCTCTCATTAAAATGGTGCCAGCCGGGGGATTGGGATGCGTGGCCCGGCTGGCTATGCGGTTATATGAAGGGCGCATTTAACCCCTCATTCAGATTACTCAAGGGAATTCAAAGCTGCGGAAATGCGGCTGTGCTGTTTATACTGACCGTTCCGAAGCTGTCGTCTCCCCTCTGAGGTAGGATTTTTCAGGTGGGTATTGAGCAACACCTGAGCCAGTTTCCTCCTGCTCATTGCCACATGAGGGAGAAGAAAGCCTTTATTCCCTCTGCCTCCATTTCCGCTGTATATGCATAAATACGTACCAGGGCTCAATGTCTTGCAGGTTATTAGCTGGCAGATATTTATGTATATCCTTAAAATAGGGCATACCTATAAATAATGCCTGCCTTGAGGTGGATATGAGGATTTGAGTATGCCTGAAAGAAAACTGGCATACTAACAGTAAATATTATCAATACAGGTTCAAGTTGGTACAAGTACATTGACTTGGTTGGTTCCTCTGGTATAATAAATCTGTTTATGTAATAACCATACGGTAGGGACCAGCCTCGCATAACGATCGATGATTTTAAAGGCGCGATGCTTAAAGATTAATTTTTGTTCGTATAGCCAGGCAGGGTTTTTCCATCTTTTTGGAGAACAATTTAGTTTGTGGTAACTAATTATTGTTGTAAACGGAAAAGATTTCTGGTAGGTTGATGGGAGTAGGTCTGTTTCAAGGCTGTTACATTGGTGTTTTTCAGCATTTTATTGACTGTCATCAATAAAATGCTTCCCTGCGAGACAAACTGTTAATGACATATAGGGAGGAGTCTTACGCTTTGTTTTTTGAAGGCTGGCTGTTTTATTTATTAACGGCTCTGGTTGCCGTAACTGAAGCAGTGGTTTTGTTGGTATTATTGTATTATTACTATGTATCCGTAGCCGGATGGCGCAAGCATCCGGAGGAAAAGGATTATGTACCCGTTAAAAGGTTTGCCTTGATCACCGCAGCCCATAATGAGGAAGCAGTTATCAAATTTCACTTGGAAAGCCTTAAACAGATCAACTACCCCAAGGATCTCTTCGATATTTACGTTATAGCCGATAATTGCACGGATACAACCGCAGCAATCGCCCGCCAGGAAGGTGCTCGGGTTTACGAACGGTTCTCCAATCAGCGTGGCAAAGGTTATGCTCTGGAGTGGATGTTCAAGCAGCTCTTCGATATGGAGAAAGAGAACAGCTATGATGCGATCTGCCTCTTTGACGCCGACAATGTAGTATCTTCCAATTTTTTACTGGAAATGAACTCCAAACTCAAGAAGGGTTACCGTTCCATACAGGGTTATCTGGATACTAAGAACCCCAATGACTCCTGGGTTACCGCCTGTTATGCCACCGCCTACTGGTCCATGAATCGCATGTGGCAGTTGGCTCGCTACAACCGCGGTCTCTCCAATGCTATGGGAGGTACCGGGGTATGTTTGGAGTACAACCTATTGAAGGAATATGGCTGGGGTGCCACCTGCCTGACTGAAGACCTGGAGTTTACCATGAAACTCCTGCTCAATGGCATTAAAACCTCCTGGGCACATGATGCTCATGTATACGACGAAAAACCGGTTTACTTCTCACAGACCTGGCGGCAGCGCACCCGCTGGCTGCAGGGACACTGGGATGTCTGTTTCCGCTATGCCATTCCCCTGCTGAAAAAAGGCATTAAAGAAAGAAAATGGTATCCTATAGATGCCGCCATATATCTCTTCCAACCGGTAGCTATCACTGTAATGTTGTTTAATCTGATCATGGGTGGAGTTTATTGGATAGCCCCGCAGCCTATCTATGCCTCCCCCATCACCGCCATGGCTCCGAATTGGTTCTGGTGGACCTTTGGTATACTGGGCTATTGTTATCCCATGCTCGGTTTGGTTCTGGAGAAAGCGCCGCGTAAGGCGTACTTCTATTATCTTACTTATCCCATTTACGGATTCACCTGGTTCCCGGTGACCATCTGGGGTCTTCTTAAGCACAGCAATCAAACCGAATGGGCTCATACCAAGCATATGCGCGGCATATCCATCAGCAGTATCGAATCTTCGGTCAATCAAGCCCCCATGGAAGTGGCAGTCACTGAAGAGAGCGATGATGTGGTAAATCTATCAGCGCGCGAGCCCCGGCCCCGGCGCAGTTCCAAACGGCGCAGTAAATCAGGCAAGAAATATGTTCCTGTGAAAGATAGTCTTGACCTGGAAAAGGCGGTAGTAAAGAAATAGCCGGATCAGAATTACATAAGAACACAGTAAGGCAGCGATCTATGATTGCTGCCTGCTCCTTTCAGTGTGGAGGTATAATACCACGGTAAGATCAGGGTGGAATAATGATGGATTTTTTACCTATCAACCGGGACGACATGGCAGCCCGGGGCTGGGACGAACTAGATATAATACTGGTTAGCGGGGATGCCTACGTAGACCATCCCGCTTGGGCGGCGTCACTATTAGGCAGGTTACTGGAACACCATGGCTACCGGGTGGGTATAATCGCCCAACCCGATTGGAAAAGCCAGGATGACTTCCTGCGCCTCGGTGCCCCGCGCCTATTTTTCGGAGTTTCGGCCGGCAATCTGGACTCGATGGTAAATCACTATACCGCAGAAAAAAAACGGCGTCGCCAAGATGTGTACTCACCCGGAGGAAGGGCCGGATTACGTCCTGACCGGGCTACCATCGTGTACACCAATCGCCTGCGCGAAGCTTTTCCCGGAGTGCCGGTAATTATAGGTGGGGTTGAGGCTAGCATGCGCCGCCTGGCTCATTATGATTATTGGAGCGATCGAGTGCGGCGCTCGATATTGCTGGACAGCAAAGCTGACCTGCTCATTTATGGAATGGGAGAAAAGGCCTTATTAGAGTCGGCCCAAATCTTAGCAGAAGGACGTGGCAAGCAGGCACTGCACGGGGTCAGGGGAAGCTGTCATGTTGCCTCCGAGATCCCAGAGGATGCTTTGATATTGCCCAGCTTTGAAGAAGCCTCTGCTGATGCGGTCAAATTCTCACAGCTCACCAAAATGATCATGCAAAACAGCAATCCTTTCCTATCACCCGCTCTAGCCCAAAAGCATGGTGACCGCTGGGTGATCGTCAATCCACCCGCATATCCCCTGAAGAGCGCAGAGATGGATGAGATCTATGATCTTCCTTATCAACGCCGCAGCCACCCAATTTATGCTGCCCAGGGCGGAATCCCGGCCCTGCGATCGGTGCAATTCTCAATGCTGACTCATCGCGGATGCTTCGGCGGGTGCCACTTCTGCTCCATCGGACTGCATCAGGGCAAATATATACAGAGCCGAAGCCAGGAGTCATTGCTCAATGAAGCTCGTTCATTTATTAAACACCCTGATTTCAAGGGCAGCGTACCTGATGTGGGCGGGCCTTCGGCCAATATGTACGGTCTGGCAGGCAAAGATGAAGAGCGGTGCCAGCGTTGCAAGAGGAACAGTTGCCTGGTCCCTTCTCCCTGCCCTAAACTGGACACTGACCACTCGCCTTCGGTGAAGCTGTGGCGCGAGTTGCGCCGGATTCAGGGCTTGAAAAACATCCGGGTGGCTTCCGGGGTGCGCTACGACCTGATCCTCCAGGACAGTTCCGGCTCATATTTGTATGGTCTGTGCAAGCATCATGTGGGCGGCCAATTGAAAGTTGCCCCGGAGCATGTTTCTAACCTGGTCACTACCTTGATGGGAAAACCGAATCATGCCACTTATCTGAAGTTTGTGGAATGCTTTGCCCGGGTGAACCGCCAGCTGGGCAAGCAGCAATACCTCATCCCCTATCTGATAAGCGCTCATCCCGGCAGCGGCTTGTCAGAGAGTCAGGAATTGGCCCGCTATGTAGACCAGCAGATGCAGCATCAGCCCGAACAGGTGCAGAATTATACCCCCTTGCCAATGACGGTCTCCGCCAGCATGTACTACACCGGGTTCAACCCGTTTACCCTGGAAAAGGTATATGTCCCCAGAAGTGAAAAAGAGCGTCTCCAACAACGAGCCATGCTGCAAAAGCAGGATACCAAGGTGCGGGATAGCGGGAAACCCAATTTTAGCCCCGATAGCCAGGCGAAGTTTACCCAGCCTCTGCAAAAAGCTGCCGACCAATCGGGTCGTGCTCACAAAAACAAACCAGCTCGTCGGGGCAGCAAGCAGCGGTCAAGAAAGCAGTAAGGAACGCAGGTTGGCAAATCCACTGTGGTACTGTTGGACTGAAGCTACCGTTTGATTAGCATAATAGATCGGACAATAATTCCAGCTATCAATCAAGGTGATTATCTCGGCCATCGAAAGAAAGGCCTTTCCGGAGGTATTATAGCCGATACTCTCAATGAGCTTGATAATAGATAAGGCCAGACCTATCGCCTCATCCTCTTTATTCCTCAGAGATGAGAGCAGAAAGTTGATTCTGTCCGCAGGCAGAAAAATCAAGGCCAGGGCCAGGTCAAGCGCGAACCAACGCGACTGAAAGCTATCCAGGGATTTGCCCTTATGTATAGAGGCGAAATTCTTTATTTCCTTATAGCGTTGGTTGAAGAAGTAGTTGTGGTCGAAGCCGAGAACCTGAGCCAGGTCGGTGGCCTTCAATTCCAGGATGAGGGTATTTACGGAAGTTGACAATACCTTCTGCCATTCCAATTCCGGATCTGCCGGGCGGCTGACCGGATAGCCGTCTTTGGTCAGAATTGCGTATATAAGCTGATGGGCGGTTTGGCAAGCCAGAGGTTCACCCTTCAGATGTTCTGACAGGTGGACAATGCATTTATCATCAAGCAGCGTAAACCCGGGAAACCCTGATGGGAACTCCGCGCCGGTCTGGTACTGCACCTTTCCCAATTGACTCTCCAACTGCAACAAGCGGAATTCATTGTCAGGGCTGATTTCCTTGTCTTTGAAGGGCAATACAAGCACATCCTTTACTTATCTATTATGCCTGAGTAATATGTTCTCATTATAAATCAAGCTCGTGGTATTGAGTACCATAACCTACCTGTTTACATTTTATTTGGCTTTCGTATATCTGAAGCCAGTTCCCGGGACAATACCACCAATTCCGGTTTTTTTCTGTGCCCCCTGCAGCGATAGGTTATAATGCTTCTAAAGGGCTGGATAGGAGTTGACGCAAATATTATGTATTGGAGGTAAGGAATATGGTTTCAAGAAGGCAAACAGGATGGCTGCTATTGGCACTGCTGATCATGGCAGTAGTTATGCCCCCGGCAGCAATGGCGTTTGAGACCCGTCAGGGCGATTCGGTCTATATCCCATCGGGACTAGTAAAAGGACCTTTGTTGGTATCCGGCAACAACATCGTAGTCGATGCTGACGTGGAAGGAGACCTGTTTGCCGCCGGACAGAGCATAGTTATCAATGGCAAAGTGGATGGGGATGTGCTTGTGGCCGGGCAGTCGCTGCGTATCAACAATGCGGTTAACGGAGACGTGCGCGGGGCGGGCAACGATATCAGCATTCAGTCTCCCATATCCGGCAGTATCACTGCAGCTGGCAATAGCATACGTCTGGAGTCCGCCTCAACTATTGGCCGGGATGCCCTTTTGTTCGGCAATAACCTGGACCTGCTGGGCAAGGCCGAAGGCCAGGTGATGGGCGCAGCTAAGGGCGTTCGCCTAAGCGGCAGCATCGGCAGCGACCTGCAACTATGGGAAGTAGGCCAGCTTACCCTGGCATCTTCAGCAATAGTTGGCGGCAACCTGATTTATAAATCGCCGCAGCAAGCCCAGATCGCCAGTGGGGCCAAGGTGAGCGGCGATACCCGCTGGGAACAGAGGGCCATCGATAAGGCCCCAGCTTCCAAACCGGTTGCTTTTTCTTGGGCAAGTATGCTGATATGGTTTGCTACCGGCCTGGTCCTATGGGGTTTCTTCTTCCTGCTCTTCCCAGCCTTGTGGCAGCGTCTGGCTCTAACCATGCAGGAGGCACCCGGCGCCTCTATCGGATGGGGCTTGTTGCTGCTGGTGACCATACCTATTATCATGCTTATCTTCATCGTCACGGTTATAGGCATCCCGCTGGCCTTGATATTGCTTTGTGCCTATATACTGGTGCTCCTCCTGGCCAAAATCATACTCGGTGACATCCTGGGCAGATACCTCTTACGCAGTTTTGGATGGGACGGTCGGGTGTCGATGTGGCTCGGTTTCATGCTGGGCTTTGCACTGGTACTGCTGTTATCCGAGATCCCCATTGTGGGGGTGGTGGTATCTTTGGCGGCTGCCTGTATCGCCATGGGCACCATCGCCTTAAGTATCTATAACAGCGGGCGGCCCGCTCCTGCACCCGCCAACCCCGACCCACTTCCCTGAGGCAGTGCTGCTGAAGACTACTGTCCCCACCTTGAACACACTGCAGGAGGGCATTGGCTAGCTATTATTGATTGATACTTACTGAAAAATAGCAAATACACTTCTTCACTAAGGAGAATCGTGATAAACTGTTACCTATATAAATAAAAGGGGGGCCAAATATGAAGAGAATCGGAATTTTCCTTCTGGTTAACCTCTTGGTATTGACCACCATAGTCATTGTCACATCAGTTTTAGGGGTTAATCATTACGTCAACGCTAGTGGTATCGATTATTACAGTCTGTTGGTCTTTGCGGCTGTGATCGGTTTTTCCGGAGCATTCATCTCCCTCTTTTTATCCAAGTGGATAGCCAAACAGATGATGAATGTGCAAGTAATAGACCCGGACAAATATCATAGTGCTCAGGAACGGCAGTTGCTCAGCACGGTTTATAGTCTGGCCCGCAAAGCCGGACTGCAAAAAATGCCTGAGGTCGGTATTTATCCGTCTAACGAAGTGAATGCTTTTGCGACCGGGCCTTCTAAGAATAATTCCCTGATTGCAGTGTCACAGGGCTTATTGAATCGCATGGACACGGATGCGGTAGAAGGCGTATTGGCCCATGAAATTGCTCATATCACCAACGGGGACATGGTTACGATGACTTTAGTACAGGGAGTTATCAATACCTTTGTAGTTTTCTTGTCCCGCATTATCGCTTATACGGTTTCTATGTTTGTTAAAGAAGAAGCCCGGGGTATTGTCCACTTTCTCAGCATTATCGTCTTTCAGATCCTATTCTCCATCCTGGGCAGTATCGCGGTGATGGCCTTTTCCCGTCATCGGGAGTTCGCCGCCGATCAAGGGGGCGCCATGCTCGCCGGCAAGCACAAGATGGTCCGGGCCTTACGGTCTCTCCAGGCGTCGGTCAACCTGGTAGATAATCGCCAGGAGGCCTTTGCTACCTTTAAAATCAGCGGGGAAAAGAAATCTGGATTGGCACAACTTCTTGCCAGTCATCCCGGGTTGGAAGAGCGTATTCAGCGCCTGGAACAAGGATTTTAAGATTGCATCAATGAGTATGATGGCATCAATGATAAGGAGCGGGTTGATCCCGCTCCTTGGTTTTTTATATAAGTTTGCATATCTTTACTTAAGATGCGATGTGAAAGTCCTCGTAATGGGAGAACTCCATAGAGAAACCGGCCCGGCCCTGGGTCAAAGAGCGCAAGGTTGTGGAATATCCGAACATTTCCGCTAATGGTACACAGCCGCGAATGATCTGAGTATTGTTGACGCTGTCCATTGATTGCAGACGACCACGGTGATTGCTAATATTGCTGATTATATTTCCGGTAAACTCCTCCGGCGCGGTGATTTCTAAACGCATCATCGGTTCCAGCAGCTGCGGCCCCGCTTTGCGCATGCAGTCTTTTGTGGCGATCATGGCCGCAGTTCTAAATGCCATCTCCGAAGAGTCAACTTCGTGGAACGACCCGTCAAGTAAGGTGGCCTTGACATTGACTACTGGATAACCCTTTAACACGCCTTCTTCCAGGGCCTGCTTGATGCCGGCTTCTACCGCCGGGATATACTCACGCGGTATAGCTCCGCCCACGATCTTATTGACAAATTCAAATCCCTCAGCAGGCTCGAGGCGCAACACCAGGTGGGCGAACTGCCCTTTGCCCCCGGTCTGTTTCACATAACGGGTGGTCTGTTCGGCCGCTTGGGTGATGGTCTCTTTGTAGGCCACTTCAGGTTTGCCAATATTGAAGTTGACCTTGAACTCATTGGACAGGCGGTCAGCAATGATCTCCAGATGCAATTCTCCCATGCCGGCGATCAATGTCTGTCCGGTTTCCTTATTATAGGAAAGCTTAAATGTCGGATCTTCCGCCGCTATTCTCATCAGTGCTTCCATGATACGGCTCTGATCGGTCTGCTTCTTAGGCTCAATGGCAATCTGGATGACCGGTTCCGGGAATTCGATGGATTCCAGCAGAAAACTCTGCCCTTCACGGCACAGCGTATCACCGGTGTTTACATCTTTTAAGCCAATCAATGCCACTATGTCCCCGGCTTCGACCCGTTCAATCTCTTCGCGGTGGTTGGCATGCATACGCACCAGGCGCCCTACCCGCTCTTTGCTGCCACGGCTGCTGTTATAAATATAGCTGCCGGACTGTATGCAGCCTGAATAAATCCTGGCAAAGGCCAATTTGCCAACGTGCCGGTCGCTCACGATTTTGAACACCAATGCTGCCAGCTCACCCTGACAATTGGGAACTATATCCATTACATTTTCGTTATCCTGGCCTACCGTTCTAACCGGGGGCACATCCACCGGTGAAGGCAGAAAATCAACCACTGCGTCTAAGAGTTTCTGAACCCCGATATTGCGGTAAGAACTGCCGCACAATACTGGCACCATATCTCCACTGATGGTATTGCGGCGAATAACCTGGAGCAACAGGTTAACCGGAAGGACCTCGTTGGCCACATAAAGATCAAAAAGGGTTTCATCGGTCTCGGCCAGACTCTCCAGCATCAGGTTCTGCCAGTGCAGAGCAAATTCTATGCTGTCTTTGGGTATTTCCTGGCACTCTATTTGATCCCCGCTGGGACCGCAGAATGTATAATATCTCATTTCAATTAGATCTATGACCCCGGTGAAGGTGTCGTTTTGAATAACTGGCAGGTTGATTACCAGAGGGTTGGCCCCCAGGCGCTGTTTGATCTGATCGACCACTGAACAGAAATCGGCTCCGACGGCATCCATCTTATTGATGTAAGCGATTCTAGGCACCTGATACTTGTCAGCCTGCCTCCAAACGGTTTCTGATTGCGGTTCTACCCCGCCTTTGGCACAAAACAATACTACAGCGCCATCCAGGATTCGCAGGCTCCGCTCCACCTCGGCCGTGAAGTCCACGTGCCCGGGTGTGTCTATTATGTTTATATGGCAGCCTTTCCACAAACAGCGCACCGCAGCCGAAGTAACAGTTATGCCCCGCTCTTTCTCGGCGGGAAGGTAATCCATTACGCTATCACCGTTGTGAGTCTCGCCCAATTTATGAGTTAGCCCGGTATAGTATAATATTCTCTCCGTGGTGGTGGTTTTGCCGGCGTCTATATGAGCTATGATGCCGATATTTCTGAGTTTCTCCAGCATTGAACTTATGCTCCTTCATAATAAAAAAATTAACGGCACTACACCAGGTGATGCCGAAATTGTACTGCTTAGTTTACTTAGGTTGATACCAATTTATGCACCCAAATACTAAGTATATGGGGTCGTTGAGCAGTTGTCAATATTTTTTCAATGAAACCAGGTGACTTATTAAAAAGCGTGCAAGACCGATATGGCGGGATTTCGTGCTTCACTCATGCTTGCCTGGAGCAGCAGGGTGGATTTACATTAGCTGACTTGAGCACGGCTGGAGGAAACGGTTAAAATAATAAGAAGCATATTTCATATTGATATGCACTCAGATGGGGGGATGGAACATGACACTTTCACCCGAGCAGAAGGAAGCCTGGGAAAGAGAAAAACAGGCCATAGCCATGCAGGGTTTGACTCCGGAGGAGCAGGAACTGAAACGGCGTCGTGATGAAGCCCGTATCGATAAGGCCATTAAAAAGACGGCCAGGATGGAGAAGATCCGCAAATGGACCTACATTGTGGTGGTCGCCATCTACCTCACTGCTGCGGCCATTTACCTCTATTTGCGCTGAGCTTAGTCCAGGCGCGAAGCCACCGGCTCAAGAAAGGCATCTTCTGCGGCCCGTCCTGCTACTCCGAGAACCACCTGGAGTGGAATCTGCTGCTCGCGGGCTATGCGGCTGCAATCCTCATACTCCGCTGCAGCTCTTATCACCCGCCCCTCACGGAGAGCCGTCTTGACCCTGACCTGTCCCCAAGGGGTCTCTACCTGCCTGATCTCCCGCTGCAGGCTGCTGCGGCTGACCGGCACCCGGCGTATACCCAGGGTGGTGGTCTCTGCAAAGATAATCTCCTCCAAGCGGCTTGTCAGGGGCTGCGGACATAAAACGCTGAGAATCGCCCCAGGGCGGTTCTTCTTCATTATGATCGGGGTGAGATACACATCCAGGGCTCCCGCCTCCAATAACAGTGGAAAGAGGTGGGAATAGATCTGAGGGTTCATATCATCTATATTGGTTTCCAGCATCAGCAGTGTAGAAGGAATTTCCTCTGCTAAAATCACCCGCAACAGGTTGGGAATCTCCAACTCGCTATCTCCGGCCCCATAACCTACACGGTTTACCACCATCTCCGGTAAAGGCACATAGCCCTGAGCCAGTGTGGTGATGATGGCTGCTCCGGTGGGGGTAACCAATTCATGTTTTATTCCGGTCGAATACACTGGCACCCCTTCCAACAAAGCCATAGTGGCAGGTGCTTCCACCGGCAGGGTGCCATGGGCGCACTGCAGAAAACCGCTGCCCAGATGCAGAGGCGAGGCATAGATGCGCTCAATCCCCAGATAATCCAGACATACCATGGTGCCAACAATATCAACAATGGAATCGACAGCACCCACTTCATGAAAATGAACCTCGGTAATGCTCTTGCCATGAACACGAGCCTCAGCCTGCGCCAGGCGTTGAAAAATCTGCTGGCTAAGGGTTTTGACCCGGTCGTTCAAGCTGCTTCTGCTGATCAACCCCTCAATCTCCTGTAAATTTCGATGGGCAGAGTGACCATGTTGAGTATTTAAGTGAACCGGCACTTCTTCAGGGGGTTCTGGCTTGGGGGTTTGGCGGCAATGATGGCAAGGGATGATGTCTTCCTCATGAGAATGCTGAGAATCGCTTGTGGATGTACTAAGATGGTGGGAAGATTTGGCCTTGCCTGGCCAATCAACCTCAACATCAGTACACGAGATGCCATTTTTGGTGGTTTTACCCGCCGTGATATTAAAATTGCCCAAATCCAGTTTGACCAGTTCACTACGCAAATAGTCCAGGTCAGCTCCCACATCCAGCAACGCCCCCAGGGTCATATCACCTGAGATTCCGGCAAAACAATCGAAATACAATACTTTTGTCATGTCCAACCTGCCTTTATCTATTGTCAGAAAACCTGTTCATCTGTTTAATCAATCGGCTGGCAAAATACCCTGCCCCGAAGCCATTGTCTATATTAAATACCGCCACCCCGTTGGCACAGCTGTTGAGCATGGCCAGAAGCGCGCTCAATCCTTCAAAGCTGGCCCCATAACCGATGCTGGTGGGGACCGCCAGGACCGGTTTATCCGTCAGGCCGGCTGCTATGCTGGGCAAGGCGCCTTCCATACCGGCCACCGCAATTATTACATCAGCCTGCTCCAAACAGCTCCGATACGCCAGCAGGCGATGGATGCCTGCCACCCCTACATCGTAAAGGCGCTGTACCTTGCTGCCCATCATCTCAGCGGTCAGAGCGGCCTCCTCTGCTACCCCGATGTCAGAGGTGCCGGCGGTAGCCACCAGAACCAAGCCATGAAGAGGCTTGATTTCCTTGTGGCGGATCAGCATAACTCTGGCCAAGGGGTGATATTCCATACCTGCCCAGCGCCCTTCTAAAGATTTGTATTTATCCGCACTGAGGCGGGTGGTGAGAATATTATGGCCTTGTTTAAGCAGGGCTTCAATGATACCCTCGATCTGTGCCTCTGATTTTCCCTCGGCAAATACAACCTCTGGAAAGCCCTGGCGTATGCTGCGGTGGTGGTCTACCTTGGCATAATGCAGATCTTCAAAAGGAAGCTGGCGCAGTTTTTCCAAGGCTTGTTCAAGCGATACCCGGTCCTGTTTGAAATCCTGTAGGAGCTGCGTGATGCGGTCCTGATCCAATCTTTTTCCTCCTCTATCTGCCTGGGCGATCCGAACATTTGGCCCCATTACTTACTGAGCTGACACGGTCTCATTCCCGGGACGGGTAGCAGTGGAAATCAAGAAGTATTCCTGAAAAACCCAGCTTAGAAAACACATCATTCACTGCGTCAACCACCTCCAGGTTGAGGAGCAGGTCCATTCCCTCCCGGGTAGTCTCAATGCGGGCTTCACCGTTGCGGAATCTGACCCGGCAATCGTATAATCCCAGTCCTGCCAGGTAGGATTCGGCCTTTTGTATCATGCCCAGCTTTTGCTGGTCTATAGTCTCCCCGGGCAGAAAACGGGTGGCTAGACATGGCCGGGCCGGCTTGTCATGAGTGGACAGACCCAGGTGCCTGGAAATTAAGCGGATATCCGCTTTGTTAAGGCCGGCCTCTTGCAGTGGCATGGATATGCCTAGTTCCTTCAGTGCTCTCAGTCCGGGGCGGTCTTGCTCCAAGTCCCCGGCATGGGATCCGTCCAAAACGGTTTGCATATCATGCTCTCTGGCCTCTGCCAGCAACATTTCAAAAATGAGACGCTTGCAGTGATAACAACGGTCAATTGGATTTGTTTCGAAAATCCGCCGACTGACAGTGGTAACGTCTAGAATATGATGCCTTACCCCCAGACCATGGGCAATTTCCACGGCTGCAAGCATCTCCTCTTCAGAGTGGGCCATATGTCTTACGGTTACCGCGGTCACTGCCGAACCTAGCACCTGTTTGGTCACCGTCAAGAGAAGAGTGCTGTCGACCCCGCCCGAAAAGGCCACCAAGGCGCTGCGGTATGGTTGTATTATGGACCTAAGTGTGTGCAGTTTTTCTTGGATAGCAGCTCCGCAGTACATATACTTGATCCTCCGCCTCTGCCAAGGCTTGGATTTATCCTTCATATTATCCCATAACCTGCCCGGCTAAAACCAGAGGTTGTGCGAGAAATGACATTCAGACGCTAAAAACATGAAGCTTTTTGGGGATAAAACCACAAATTAGCAGGTCTTTCGGATAAGTTGTATCCATACACTATAAAAGGCCAGGGGCCGAACCTATCTCTGTGCCCCGTTTCTGCAGAATAATCAATACATCTCTGGAATTGACCGTTGCTTAGTCTATTCTCAGCCCGGCCAAAACAACTATGAGCTGGCTTAAAGGTATCAGCATATTGTCAGGAGGCAGGACATGAATATACTGGTCTTCTCTCCGCATCCCGATGATGATGTGCTGGGATGCGGCGGCAGCATCATAAAACACGCTCAGATGGACCACCGGGTGACGGTGGTTTATCTCACCTCGGGAGAAGCCGGCAATATCCGCTATTCAAAAGCCGAACTGGCGCGGATACGGGAGAATGAGGCCAGGCAGGCGTCTGCTTTGCTGGGGACAAAAGAGGTGGTCTTCTTGCGCAACGAAGATGGTTATCTGGCTTATAACAAAGACACCCTCATTCCGGTGATCAATTTGATCCGTTCCCAACAGCCTGACATAGTCTATATTCCCCACAAAAACGACGGCCACAAGGACCATATGGCCACCCACGAGATCGTCCTGGAAGCCATCGAAAGGGCTAACAGCGGCTACCTTCAGGATATCACTGGTAAACCCTGGCTGGTCAAGGACGTGCTGTGCTATGAGGTTTGGACCCCGCTGCAAAACATCACCTATGTGGAAGACATAGGCCAGCAGATGCATATAAAACTTCAAGCTCTGGCCGTGCATCAATCACAGATCGAAAACCGCGATTATCATGAGGCTATTGAGGGCTTAAATCGGTACCGTGGGGTTATGACCAGCAAAGGCTTATATTGTGAATGCTTCGAAATCCTCAAAAAAGGTCGGTAACTTTTTCAATGTCAACGCCCGGGCTGGCGGAGAATTAATGTGAATACATAGCATAAAGCTGCCAAAAGAACGATAGTGGCACCAGTGGCGGTATCCCAGTAATAAGACAGTATCAAACCGCTGACCCCGCATACTGCGGTTATTAAAAAGGTCCATAGATGGTACGACTTCATCCCCGCTGCCACATTGCGTGCTGCGGCAGCCGGCAGGACCAGCAGCGCGTTGATAATCAGTATTCCTATCCACTGTATGCTGAAGGTGACCACCATGGCCAGGGAGACGGCAAAGCAGGTTTCCACCAGTCTGACCCGAAAGCCGCGGCTTCCTGCCAGAGAGGGATTGATGCTTAAAAGCAGCAGTTGATTAAATATTATGTACCATAGCACCAAGACTGCGATCAGCACCAGTCCCAGAGCCGTTACTTCCTGAGGACTGATGCTCAACAGATCGCCCACCAGATAGCGGCTGTAGCGAGCGAAACCGCCCCCTTTGGACAGGATCACGATCCCCAGTGCGACAGCGGTAGCTGAAACCGCGCCTATAATGGTGTCGGCCGAGGTCCCCGTCCGTTCTTTTATTATCGTGACTGCTATGGCGATGAAAACTGCGAAAATCAACATCGACCAGGTGGGATCATTTACCCCGACGATGACCCCAATGGCGATGCCAGTCAAGGCTGAATGTCCCAGGGTGTCGGAAAAAAAGGCCATCTGATTATTGACCACCATGGCCCCTAGCAGAGCAAACAGGGGCACCACCACAAGTATGGCCAACAAGGCATTCTGCATAAAGGCATATTTGGCCCAGGAAAAAGGCAATAAACTCACTAAGGCAGTAACGGCTTCGTACATCTCTTATTCCTTCCATACCGCTATCGATCCCAACCCTTAAACCGCCCGGTGTTCCACTATACCCATGGTAGACTCAAACAAAGGGTGTTTCATCACTTGCAGCGGTGTCCCGTCGCAGAGTATTACCCGGTTCAAGAGTATTACCCTATCAGCATAGTCAGCCACTGCGTTCAAGTCATGGGAGACCAGTAGCACCGATAGGTCGTACTGTTTTCGCAGTTCAGCCACGATTTGATAAAAACACTGCATACCTTTAAAATCTACACCGGAAATAGGTTCATCCAGGAGCAGAAGGTCGGGAACCGGTTCTAATGCCAGGGCCAGGAGGACGCGCTGCAGTTCTCCTCCAGATAAGGCTCCCAGGCGGCGGTTGATTAGGTGTTGGGCCTCGACCCGGTCTAAAGCCTGCCTGGCAATACTGATGGTGCGGCGGGATCCCCCTAATAAAGCCGGCAATCGCCCCAGGGCGCTGACAAACAGATCGCTGACGGTTATTGGTGAATTGGGGTCGAAGTTGAGCCGCTGAGGCACATAACCTATTCTCGGCCTGGCACTTCGTTTGCCCTCACTGTTCAGAAACTGCAGCTGTCCTTCATGTGGCACTTCACCCAGTATGGCTTTAAAAAGGGTCGATTTGCCGGCGCCATTAGGCCCCACCAGAGCGGTCAGCTGTCCGCAGTGGATCTGCAGATTTATATCCTCCAGAATACATTTGCCACGCATATTGACACTGAAATGGCTGATTTGAGTGACGCACAACCCGCAGGCTGAACCGCAGGATTGGCAAGCAGTATCTGTTTTCATCGGTATAACGCCCTCTTCAACACTTCCATGTTCTGCCTCATCAAGCGCAGATAGGCGTCCGCATCTTCAGGGCCGCTCACTCCCGGGTCGAGGGCATATACCGCCACTCCGCTCTCACGGGCGATGGTTTCGGCAGCCTGGGGAGGATACTGTGGTTCGGTGAATACCGCCACGGCTTGCTGCTGCTTAATATCTTCAATTATTTGCGCCAGTTCGCCGGCACTGGGCTCAGATCCTGGTTCCCGCTCAACTACCGCCACTACATCCAGGTTGAATTCATTGGCAAAATAGTCGAAGGCCTCATGAAAAGTAACGATATGGCGCCTGGGTGCGGTATCCAGAGCCTCATGCATCTCCGCCCCTAATTGTCGCAGTTTATCTATATAGACCTGGCTATTCCCCAGGTAAGCCTCACCGTGTTCAGGGTCCAGAACTGCTAATTGTCGGCTGATATTATCAACTTGCTGAGCTGCCCCTGCAACACTCACCCATAGATGTGGATTGGCTTCTTCGTGGTGATTATCTTCTTCATGGTGTTTAACTTCATCGTGGTGATCGAATTCTTCATGGTGTTCGATCAACTCCAAGCCTCGGGTGGCATCCACCACAGCGATATCAGGAAACTGAGCCATGATCTTGTCCATAAAAGACTCCATGCCGGCTCCATTGATTACCAAAACATCAGCCTCTTGCAGTTTCTGCAAATCGCCGGGAGTCAGTTGATAATCATGCAGGCAGCCGGTCTCGTTGCGAGTCAGGTTGGTGACTGTGACCCCGTCAATGTCAGCGCTGATATTTAACAGCATAATATATAAGGGATAAAAAGAGGTGACGATGTGAAAATCATCTGATGCTGGCCCCTGGCTGCTGGTTTTATGAGCCGACAGCGGGACAAGCCCGCAACCGGTTAGCAACATGAATCCCAGCAGCAACAGGCTGACGGTGATTTTTCTCACTTTGACAACCTCCCTCTGAGATGGTTGCATTGCTGGCAATAACCGTACATTTCCATGCGATGATCCACTACAACAAAATTCTCGCGCCGGCCCACTTCAATAGCATAACTTTCCAGGGGGCACCCGGTGATAGTCACGATCTTCTGGCAATCGATGCACACCAGGGTATGTTCGTGGTGCTCTCGCTTCAGACAGTAGCGGGTTTTTTCACCGGGAAATCCCTGCTTAGTTGTCAGTCCCTCTGAAAATAACAACTCCAGGTTACGGTAAACCGTGGAAATACTGGTTTCGTGATGCTCCCTAACGGCTACAAAAATCTCCTCAACGGTAGCTGGTCGATTCATCCTGGAGAGCGCGGTGAGAATGGCTCTGCGTTGCGGGGTCGATTTCTTCCCCAGTTTTCTTATAGTCTGATCCCAATCAATAGCGTCCAAATTTAACCCTCCAATAAGAATAGGAATGATTCGCATTTATTATACACCATTTAGAGACAGGCTATACCGAGGAATTATCTTTTTTAAAAAACGTCAACTATATACAAAGCGCAAACCGTTAAGTATTTGCTCAATTAACAACATAGCTCCTGAAGCTCCCAGAAGGGATTTGTCAACCACATCCAGGTACCCCAGAGACGGGAGGGATATTTCTATGCCGCAGAAAGGCTGCTTTTGAAGCAGTTGCGCCTGCCCCAGAGTATTTCCGTCCGACAACAACACATCTGCGCCGCAGTCCATGAACTTACTGTGAAATGCCTGGTGGAGCCCGTAACAGCGCAGGTAATCCTCCAGCTTCTGCGCCGTGCAATGGTGTATGGAGGGTAGCAACTCAATTGCGGCAGGCAACATGCCCAGGTAACTGTGCAGCCATATCGTCACCGCTGCAGCCAGAGCCGGTTCGGTCTTTACAGCAAAACTTGCCCCTCGGGGCAATCCGGTAACTGAGTTGTAGCGGGACAGATGCAGAAAAGCCCTGGCCCGGCAGGATTCGATGTCTTCCAAGGCGGGAAGCGGGTTGACCCCTAAGGCGGAACACACCTGGGTTATCCACCTTTCTGTGGCTTCAAAGCCCAGCGGCAGACCTGAGGCTGGGAGCAAATAAGGCATGTGGTGATGGCTCTTCATCCATTGGCATACCTCTAAACCATAATCGGGATCGAGCACTACGTTTAAGCGGGCTCGGGTAAAGTTTCGTAGTTCCTCCAGGCTGTTGCCACAGCACATGGTGGTTTGCACTTTGACACCGCATAAAGATAAGAGCCGTTGCAACTCTTTAATGGAACCACGGTAATGCTTGTGGTATATGGACAGTCCCACCAGGTTGACGTATGGTTCTACGCCTTGATGGCCGGGTGGGTTTAGGTGGGACAGCAATTGCAAAAGTGCATTTTGAAAGCCCTCAGCGAATACGCCCGAAAATCCTGTGTTTTCGATGCAGATACAAGGTACCTGGGGGATGTGGGTTCTAGCCAGGCGCTGCAGGTCATCACCGATCAAGGCAGCTCCTGGGGAGTTTACCACTGTGACCAACTTGTATTGGGGTTTGCCTCCCACCCGCTGCAAGATTTTCTCCAGTTTTGACGCCGCTCCATAGATATAATCATTACCGTCCAGAAAGGTGGCAGGCACTCTGGGCTGGCCGAAGTAATAGATCTCGGGATAATTGAGCGGATCGAAAGACAAGTCGCGGGGGTACTGATAATCGGATATCGCGCTGTGATAGAATTTGCACCCGGTAGGACCGTTCAAAATTACCACCACATCCCTAATGCCCTCCAATGCGAATATAGCCCCGCTGAATGCATCAGGCCAGATATTTTCTGTACAAGGCCGCATCCCTTTTCCACCCTTCGTTGATATTATGGCGAAATATTTGAGTCCAACGCTGCGCCAGGTCCACCCCGCTGAGGAAACCGACCTGCGGGCACAGTGGAATCACATCTGTAAACACCCCACTATCATATGCTGACAGGGCATGGTTAGACAGGAATATGTCGGGCTTAAGTCGGGCTACATCCTCCAGGCGTCTGTCCTGAGGATATGGTTCGATTAAGGGGAACTGTCCCTTGAAACGGGAGCGGAAATGGTTGTCCTGTGAGTAATTGAGGATTCCTACCAGACAAACCTCCATCCCCAGATCCAGGGCCGGTTCCAGAATCCAATCGATGTCGTGGTTATAGGTCACCACCATGAGACGCTTGCCTTCCAAAGCCGGGCGCAGGCCCGCTATCTGCAGGCGATAAAGCTCCTCATAGGCATTTATAATTCCATTTACCAGATCTGATTTGCCGAAGAAAGCAGCGATTTCCGCGAGCCATCGCGAGGTTTCTTCAAATCCACGCGGAAACGGTCTTGAATAAAATTCAGCCCCATAGTTCAGACCGAGGTGATCGCGCATTAAGCGGCCCATGTAATCATCATAAGCCAGCAGGTTGAGGGGGGCTTTCTTAAAGCCTGCTATCTCCCCTACCGTGGTCTGGCAGATGAAGCGGCAGTTAATCCCCACCCCGATTTGCCTTAAAAGTTCTTTTATAATCTTTAGATTAGGTTCAGTCACGCTGGCGATAGTCTTTTCTCCGATGATGTTGACCAATTCTCCTGCAGGGGTGATGTGCGGGTCGATCAAGGCCCGGGCGGTCTCTACATAGGCGGTGATCATCCCCTGCAAATAATCACCACTTATATTGCCATCGGCCTCCAGGGCAATCAACCGGGTTTTATGATGGTCATCCAGATCCATGATCTCCTCCAAATTATCGCCAATGATACCCGTCGGGCAGGTTGTGACCACAAAAATAGCCCGAGGCTGACAAGCCTGCACTTCTATGATCCTCTTGCGCAGTTCTGAGATGCCTCCGAATATTAAACGTCCTTCATTAAGGTCGGAACTGATCAAAGGCGGCAATATATGGGCAGGCATGGATACCCCTCTTTCAAACTGTGATTTGCGCCCCGCCGAGGTGATGGTCTGATAGGAGGCGTGGGCACAACTCCTGGGGCCGTGGGCTATGGTCACTGCATCCTGTACCTGTATGGCTACGTTAACAGCGCCATTAAAGGCGCAGCCGTGCAGCGGCTCGCGCCTCCGCACATTAAGGGACAGCAATGTCGTGGCCTTTTCAGCTGGAGCATCTGGGGTTAATTTAGAAGCCTTGTCTTCATAAGCAATATCCTTACTGCTGGGCATGACATAACGATTCAGGATCAACTCCTCGAGCTGCTCCGGATCCAGGGGGTGGGCCGGATATAACTGATGCTCTGCTGCCATCTGTGCAGCCAGGTCTTCAAACAGGGAGTGCAGCTTACTGTGACTGCTCTGGAACAAGGTACAGGCCATTTGCTCCGCTATGGCGAAATCCTCACTACGCGGAATTACTGCACATATGGGGAGGCCGACCGCTGCCGCGAAACGCTGCACCCGTAGTTCTTCTTCGGCTAGACCTTTATGGTTGAAGATCAACCCTCCCAGGCGAGGCTGAATATCATAATTGTGTACACCTTTAAGTATGTTGTTGGCTGCGTATAGTGACATAAACTCGCCGGAGGTGACGATATACACCTCGTCAGCATACTCATAGCGCAAGGGCACGGCGAAACCACCGCACACCACATCACCCAGCACATCGTATATCACCACATCCAGCCCACTGTCCATGACTCCCAGTTTCTTGATCAGGTCGAAGGTGGTCAGTATTCCTCTCCCCGCACAGCCCACACCCGGTTTGGGACCGCCCGCTTCTACACACCATACTCCGCCATAGCCCACATCTATAATGTCCTCCCGTTGGCGCTGATCTGGGGATGTTTTCTGAAGGTAATCCAGAACGGTAACAACAGCACGACCGCAGGTTAAAAGACGGGTGGAGTCATGTTTGGGATCACACCCCACCTGCATCACTTTCAGACCCCTATTGGCCAGTGCTGCGGAAATATGGGCGGCTACGGTTGATTTACCGATACCGCCCTTGCCGTAAATAGCAATCTGTTTCATCATCAGTTCCCTTCACTATAGTTTTTCCAATTTCGAACCAACTCTCGCGTGGACTAATAGTACCATTCTAGATGGACCGGTGGTTTCCTTCCCTGGGCAGCACAATGAAATCCAAAGCCCTGGCCGCAGGCCGCGCTTTTGGGGATTAAAAAGGGACTGCCAGGCTGACAGTCCCCTTGTTGGTTATTTGCTTGTGAGTTACTCTTTCGTCGGAATTCTCATTCCATAGAAAGAACGCCAAACAAAGAATAACGCCACTAACAGGAAGACCAGCCCCACTGAAGGAGCGATATTTCTGAAGGCTTCGGTGATGGCTATTTCCATGGCCAAGAGTCCGAATAAGGTAGTGAATTTGATGATCGGGTTCATCGCCACCGAGGAGGTGTCTTTGAAGGGGTCGCCCACAGTGTCACCTACCACGGTTGCTTCATGCAACGGGGTGCCTTTTTCCTGCAGGTCAACTTCTACCACCTTTTTGGCGTTGTCCCAGCATCCGCCCGCATTGGCCATGAATACCGCCTGGAACAGGCCGAATACGGCTATGGAGATCAAGTAGGACACGAACAGTGAAACCGCGAAGTTGCCCTCTTCCCCAGATCTTGGCGCTGCCAGGCAGGCAAAGGCGATGGTGAAGGAGAAGATGGCGATGAAGATATTGAACATGCCCTGCTGAGCATACTGAGTACAGATCTTTACCACTTCTTTGGATTTTTCGATTGATGCCTTCTGATCAGCATCCTCATCTAAACGGATGTTCTTTTTGATGTATTCCACCGCCCGATAAGCCCCGGTGGTGACCGCCTGGGTGGAAGCCCCGGTAAACCAGTAGATAATACATCCGCCGGCGATAAAGCCGAAGATGGTGAAGGGGTTCAAGATAGTAAGAATGGTTTCAGGCTTCACTCCCAAAACCTTCTCGATAACCAGGATCAATGAGAAGATCATGGTGGTGGCGCCGACTACGGCAGTACCGATCAACACCGGTTTGGCAGTGGCCTTAAAGGTGTTGCCGGCTCCGTCATTGGCTTCCAGGTAATGCTTAGCCTTTTCGAAATCGGGTTTGAAACCGTATTTGCCTTCGATTTCTTTATCTACATCTTTGATCTCCTCGATCAGGGACAGTTCATAGATGGACTGCGCATTGTCGGTAACTGGACCATAGCTGTCTACAGCGATGGTGACCGGCCCCATCCCTAGCATACCGAAGGCCACCAGACCGAAGGCGAAGATGGAGGGATAGATCATGATGTCACTAAGGCCATAGCCGCTGGCATAATAGGCCCCAAACATCAAGGCGAAGAACACCATGCCGATCCAGAAGGCGCTGAAGTTGCCGGCAACCATACCGGAGAGGATGTTTAATGAAGGCCCGCCTTCCCGGGAGGCTTTTACCACTTCAGCCACATGACTGGAGTTGGGGCTGGTGAATATCTTGGTGAATTCAGGGATCAAGGCTGCTCCTAAAGTGCCTATGCTGATGATCACGGAGAGCACTACCCACAGCTGGGACAATTCTTCAGGAACTCCTGAATTCGGCCCTAACAGGAAGTAGCTGGCCACAAAGGTAGCTGCGATGGACAGTATAGAGGTGATCCATACCAGGCTGGTCAAGGGCTGTTCGAAGTCGAAATCGTCTTTGGCTCCAAAGCGGCTCTGGCTGTAAGCCCGGTTGATGTAGAAAGCAGCTATGGAGGTGATAATCATCAGTATGCGCAATATGAAGATCCAGGCGATCAAGGTGGCCGAAAGGGCCGGCAGTACCGCCAGGACGATGAAGGTCACCAGGGCCACCCCGGTTACCCCGTAGGTCTCAAAGCCGTCTGCGGTCGGGCCTACGCTGTCACCGGCATTGTCTCCGGTGCAGTCGGCGATGACACCAGGATTTCTGGGGTCGTCTTCTTTGATGCCGAAGACGATTTTCATAAGGTCTGAACCGATGTCAGCGATCTTAGTGAATATTCCCCCGGCGATACGCAAGGCGCTGGCTCCCAGTGATTCACCGATGGCGAAACCTATCAGGCTGGCGCCGGCCAGTTCTTTGGGAACCCACAGAAGAATGATCAGCATCATGATCAATTCAACGCACACTAATAAGACCCCGATGCTCATACCGGCATCCAGAGCTATGTTCAAAAGTTTAAGCGGCTTGGTCTCCAGTGAGGAGAAAGCAGTCCGGCTGTTAGCCAGAGTGTTCATGCGGATGCCGTACCAGGCTACACTATAGGAACCCAGGATGCCTATGACCGTCCATCCCAGGATCAAGAGCACTGAACCGATGTGCATCTCGCCCAGATAACCGAAATAGAAAGCTATACAAAAGGCGATGAACAGGAACAAAATGAACAGCAGTTTGCCTTGCTGAATCAAGTAGGTTTTACAGGTCTCATAGATGATGTTGGCCACATCCAGCATGGATTGATGGGCCTTAAGGCCTTTAACTTTAACGAATTGATAATAGCCGAAGGCCATGCCTAAAACACAGATAAGTATGCCATAAACCAGCAGGTTGTGATGGTTGGCTGCGAAATCTGGCAAAATCAGGTCGGCTTCACTGGCCAGGGCCATGACCGGTTGTGAGAGTATCACCGGCAAACTAAGCAGGGAACCCCACAGGCCCCTTTGGATCAGGTTTTTCAAGACGACACCCCTTCCTTCGAAGTAATACTGAACAACATTGTAAATCAGATGTAAATGCTAATCAAATCTTTGATTATCTTAAATCCCGTTGTCTCCCTCCTCCGGCCTAACCACGCAATGAGGCTGCCCCAATAATAGTAATACCCTTGTCCCATTTGGCTGCGATTAGTACAAATAGGTAAGGGTTAGTGGAAATGTTATAAAGCAAAGGTATCACAGTATTCTTATATTATTATTTTAACCAGAAACTGCAAACATCAGTATAGAACGATACTGAGGACTTTGCAATGATGATGAGCATTCACCGAAAAATGCCTGATTATCTTGTAGAATCTCGCCGAATCTGGGGCTTAGGCTTGACTTGTCATAACCACAGTGTACAATTATATTGCCGGAGGATGTCTTGCCGGCTTTTTTCATAAATAGGAGGATGATATCATGCAATTCGACATAGGTTCTCTGTTCTGGCTGATATTTATTTTTATGGCCTTTATGCCGGTGCTTAAACAGAGACGCATCATGTCCTCGCGGCTGGCCTTTTTGCGCCGCATTGAGATGGAGCGCAAGAGTCGCGTCATAACGCTGATCCACCGCCAGGAATCACTCAGTTTTTTAGGAATCCCCTTAAGGCGCTTTATCGACATGGAGGATTCCGAGAAAGTCTTGCGGGCCATTCGCCTGACTCCTGACGACATGCCCATAGACATTATTCTGCATACCCCGGGCGGAATCGCCCTGGCAGCCGAACAGATCGCCCGGGCCTTAAAAAGGCACCCTGCGCGGGTTACCGCTATTATCCCCCATTATGCCATGTCAGGCGGGACCCTGATTGCCCTGGCGGCTGATGAGATCCTTCTGGATGAAAATGCGGTGTTGGGTCCCATAGACCCTCAGATTGCTCAGTACCCGGCCAGTTCCATTATTCGTGTTCTGCGCGAAAAGCCGGTGGCGGAAATCGATGACCAGACCATAATCCTGGCTGATGTGGCAGAAAAGGCTACACAGCAGATTTTCGAGACTGCCGTAGATGTCATGATGCCGCGTCTGGAAGAAGAAGCTGCCCGCCATGTAGCCCAGATATTGAGTGAAGGCCGCTGGACCCATGATTTTGCCCTGGTGTGCTCCACGCTGTCAGACATGGGATTGCCGGTCAACTGCAATCTGCCCGAGTATATTTATGAATTGATGGACCTCTTTCCCCAACCTGCCCGCCAGATCCCATCAGTGGAGTATGTGCCCATACCTTACCGTCGTACTCCAAAGGAATGATGTTGCCTTAAATACTAAATATACTGGTTATCAACAGCCTCGCCTTGCGGCGGGGCTGAATGTACATTTAGGTGCTTTGATATGATAAAATGGTAACAAAAACCGAAGGGGCTGGAATCTAAGATGGATAAAAAAGGTGCATTCAAGGTTGCAGAGAAATTCCAGGCATTTCTTGAGAATTTGACTGTTGAACACAACGATTTCATTGTTGACACCTTTCGGGCCATCACCAGACATATGAACAACAATTATTGGGGGTACCGTTCGGATAGCAAAAATGCTAGTTTTATCGGTTCTTATGGCCGGGGCACAGCTATCAAAGGGGTATCCAATATCAACATCCTTTTTGAATTACCGCCGCGGGTGCAGAAACGGCTTGAGGTATGGCATCAAAAGGCTCCCCGGGTCTTGATAGAGGAAGTCCGGGAATTGATCGAGGATATCTTTCCCATGGTGCAATTGTCTGACCATTGCCACATTATCATACCATCGCTGCATAAGCTGCAATTCGAAATCATACCAGCATTCCCGCTGAAGAAGAGTCACATCTACCCTGACCTCAAAAATATAACTGGATGGTCTACTTTTCACCCGCTCCGGGAAATCGAGGTAATGGAAAATTCCAACTACCGCTACAGCGGTAAAACCAAACATCTGGCCAGAATGATGCGAGCCTGGAGGGCTGAGCACCAGGTACCTATCTCCGGGATGCTCCTGGATACCCTGGTGGTGACCTTTATGGATGAATGGGAGAATAATGATACCGCTTTTGGGTATTACGGCATCATGGGACGGGATTTCTTGGAATACCTAGCAGGCCGCAGAAAGAACCAGGCCATGTATTATGCGCAGGGCAGCAACCGCGAATTGCCTTCCACTGAGGATTTTGGTGCCTATGCTAACGAAGACTTCAAATTGGCCTCCCAGGCGGTGGAGCATGAGCAAAACGAGAACCATTATGAAGCCAACCAGATCTGGAAACAGATTTATGGCCCTTTGTTCCCGGACATAAAACAGATACTATAGGCGGACGGGGGTTTCACAATAGTTGATGCTGATGGCATCATCTTTTTAAATCATTATGCTGTAAGGAGGTTTTAGAAGATGGAGTTCTACGATGTGATCCGCGCACGCCGGGCGGTGCGCAAGTACAAGCCGGACATGGTTCCTGAGGAGATCATCTACAAAATCCTTGATGCTGCCAATTGGGCTCCTTCAGGCATGAACACTCAGTCCTGGGAATTCGTGGTGGTCACAGGCGACAAATTAGAGGACATGGGAGAAAGCCTGGCCAGGATCTATGCTCCTCTGGCAGAAAATATGGATCCCGACAAACGCGGACCTTACATGGATAATATCCGCAATTTCTTTGGTGCACCGGTGGTTATATTGGCTCTGGCTCCAGCACAGAAAAACGAGGTGATGCGCAAAATGCATCTGGAGGGAGTATGTGCAGCTTTTGAGAATCTGCTCCTGGCAGCCTGTGCCGAAGGCCTGGGGAGTTGCTGGATGACAGGACCGCTGCAGGAAGAAGCCTTTTTGCGGGAACTGCTTTCTATTGGGGAGGACAAAGAGATTGTAGCCGTGACCCCCATCGGTTATCCCGAATTCATACCCAAAGCCCCGCCTCGCCTGGATCCGGATCTTAAACAAAAAGTCACCTGGTTTAAATAGAAGGAAACCTAGCGGGGAAGGCATTGCCTTCCCCTTGCTTAGCCTATCATGACCTCCTCCTCGGCATAGCGGATGTCAACCTGCCGCTCCTGTTGTGCAAAGGCCACCGCCAGGGTCAAAGGTCCTACTCGGCCTATGAACATGGTCAGAATGATCAGCCAGCGGCCCAGGGTATTGAGTTCAGGGGTAAAATTAAGAGAAAGCCCTACGGTAGCAAAGGCTGAAACCACCTCAAATACGATTTTGTCAAGACTGTCCGCTCCCTGTATAAAGGTTAAGAGCAGGATGGTGGCGCAAACATAGAATCCCGACAAGGCTATTATGGCCAATGCCCGGATAACATCCCGCTGTGGAATACGCCTCCTGAAAATCTCTACGTCTTTCTTACCCTGCATCTGACTGATAATGGCGGCCCATACGACTGCGAAAGTAACCGTCTTGATCCCCCCGGCGGTTGAACCTGGCGATCCCCCGATAAACATTAAAAGAATTATAAAAAACTGTGTACCTTGAAAGAAGTTGGTAATATCAACGGTTACGAATCCAGCGGTTCGGGTAACAGAATGAAAGAAGGCGGTCAGCATTTTCCCGGGCAAGGTCAAACCCGCCAGGGAGTGATGGAATTCGGCTGTAAGTATGAAGATAGTTCCCAACACCAGTAATATGGCAGTAGTAGACAAGACGATCTTGGTGTGTAAGGAGAACCGACGCTGGTTTTTAAAATTGATTATTTCGGCTATTACAACAAAACCCAATCCCCCGGAAATTATAAGCACCGAGATGACCAGATTGGTCAGAGCATCGATTCTGAAGTGACTGAGGCTGGTAAAATTGCCGAACAGGTCGAACCCGCCATTGTTGAAGGCGGAAACGGAGTGAAACATGCCGAAGTACAGAGCCCTGGGAAAGCCTAACTGTGAACTCCAGTGCACGGTAAGGATCAGCGCCCCAAGCAACTCCAGACCCAGGCTGAATATCAGCAGATAACGGAACAGACTGACAATACCCCCCGGTGAGGATTTGTTAACCGTAGCCTGCATGAACATCCTCTGCTTTAAGGCAATGCGCTTGTGAAACAGCAGTGCATAAAACGTGGCCATAGCCATGATGCTTAGACCACCCAGCTGCATCAGCAGCATGATAACGACCTGCCCGAACGGGCTCCAATAGGCAGCGGTATCCTCAACTACCAGACCGGTCACACATACCGCTGAAGTGGAGGTAAAGACCGCCGTCAGCCAGTCGCCCTGTCCGCTGGCGGTCGCCCAGGGTGCAGCCAACAGCAGGCTGCCCAAAATTATCAGGAGTAGAAAACCGCCCGCAACCACCTGGGGAGGATTTAAACGAAAACGATCCATCCCTAGCCTCCGCATTGCCTCGATTACAAATCGCTGAGTTTATCGAGGTGTTTGATTTTGCCCAACACCACCAGTATGTCTTTGGCCAGGATGGACTGGTCAGGGGTGGGATTGACGATGATTTCATCCCCGCGTTTAAGGGCAATGATGCTGACCTGGTGTCTTTCACGGATATTGCTCTCTCTTAAGGTCTTGCCGACAAATAGATCCGGGGTGATCATCTCAACAATGCTGTATTCACTGGATAGGTTGATGTGATCGAGCACACTTTTGGTTACCAATGACTGGGCCACCCGGATGGCCATGTCCCGCTCCGGGTATATGACCAGATCAGTGCCTATTTTTTCCAGCACCCGTCCGTGCAGATTATTCTGCGCTTTCGCAACCACCATCGGAACACCCATGTCCTTAAGCAGAATAGTGGTTAAGATGTTGGACTGCACATTCTCGCCGATGGCTACCACTACCACATCGAAATTCCTTATACCCAGGGTTTTTAAGACCTGCTCGTCAGTGCTGTCCGCCTCTACCGCATAGGTGGCAATATCTTTCACCAAATTGACTTTATTAGGATCGGAATCGACTCCCAGGACATCCAGACCCATGCGGCTCAATTCCCTGACCAGACTGATGCCGAAGCGCCCCAGCCCTAATACTGCAAATTGCATATTTTTCATGCTGCATTCCCCTGTCCACTTATCAGAATTTTGCTGCCATCAGAGACTGCAAGCCAGTTTAAAGGCTTCATGTATAGCTTCATGGATCTTGCCCGGCTGGCGCGCGTCGCCCAGCAGGTAGACCTCAGGCTGGTCAGACAAAGCCTCATATAAGGAATTGTCGGCTCTTGAACCAAGGGCTAAGACCACCGTGTCCACTTCAATATTTTGCAGACCATCATCGTTTTTCAATACCGCCCCCGCAGCAGTGATGCCTTCAACCATAGTTCGATTAAAGACATTGATACCGGCCATATTCAGGTTTTTAATCAATAGCCAGCGCGTGGCGTTGTTCATATCGCGGGCCAGGGTTTTCTGCTGTTCAACTATAGAGATATGGTAACACCCGTTCAACAGCAGTCTGCGGATCTCTTCAGGCGTCTCTACTTCATGAATGAGCATAAACCTGGCAGTATCAGCATCCAGGGTGCCCTTTTCAGCCAGGTACAGGGCGGTCTCACATCCTACCGAGCCCCCGCCGACAATGACTATATGGCGACCTTTTACAGGTTTTCCGGCCAGAACATCCCATGCTTGCACCACCTCAACATTTTCACATGAGAATGGCACCCGACTCTCGGGTACAGCCCCGCTAGCTATGATTACAGCATCTGCTCCCCAGGCACGGATTTCCTCCGCGGTTGCGTTCTTGCCCAGTATCAAATCTACTCCAGTATGGGCTATGCGTTCTTCATAATAACTCAATAGCGGCAAAAAGTCACCTTTACCGGGTGGGACTGCAGCTATCCGCCATTGTCCCCCAATAGCAGCCTGCTTCTCCCATACAGTTACCTGATGCCCCCTTTCCGCCAGGGTTGTCGCTGCTTCCAGACCGGCAGGTCCTGCCCCCACCACAAGTATCTTCTTTTTAGGCTGTGCCGCGGCTATATCCAGGTTTTCATTGCCGCACAGTGGGTTAACTGAACAGATGACCGAATTGCCTTTAAAGATTTGATCCAGACACACCATGCAGGCGATGCATTTTCTAATGGTCCCGCCTTGTTGAGCCTTTAGCGCCCAACTAGGATCAGCCAGATTACCGCGAGCGACGGAGACCATATCGGCCTGGCCGGATAATAGTATCTGTTCAGCAACCTGCGGAGAAGAGATGCGATTGCTGGCGACCACCGGAACTGAAACTCGGTTCTTAATCCTGCTGGCCAGATAGCTGAAGGCCCCTGCCGGCACCTCACCATTAAGCTGGGGGATCGGGGTTTCGTGCCATCCCCCGGTGACGTTAAACATGTTTACCCCGGCTTTTTCCAGCTCCACCGCAAAATCCAGCACATCTTTCCAATTAGTGCCACCAGGCATAAAGTCCTTTCCTCCCAATCTTACGCTGATGGGATAGTCAGGGCCTACCTGGCGGCGCACCTCGGCTATGACCTCAAGTCCGAAGCGCATTCGGTTCTCCAGGGAACCGCCGTATTCATCCTGGCGCAGATTAGTGAACGGTGAAAGGAATTGATTGACCAGGTACCCTGCTGAACTGCTGATCTCAACCAGGTCGTAGCCGGCCTCGCGAGCCCGACGGGCAGCAGCGCCAAAATATGCAACCATTTTATGTATTTCGTCAATGGATAACTCACGAGGCATAAACCCGGTCAGACGGGAGCGCACCGGTGAAGGTGCCAATACCTCAAAGCCTTCACGGAAAGCAGCCGAATATCGCCCTTGCTGCATCAACTGCAATCCTATCCTGGCTCCCTTTGATTTAACCGCTGTGGTCAGGCGCTGATGACTGTTAATAAGACTGTCATCGTGCATGGAGATCCAGCCTGAGAAAACCCCATTAGGTTCGATAGCCGCTCCACCAACCACAAGCAGTCCGGTTCCACCCTTAGCACGAGCCTCGTAGAAATTGACCAACTTATCGGTGATGGCCCCTTGGTGAGCGTAATTGAGATGGAATCCAGGCATCACTATGCGGTTGCGTACCTCAAGATTATGAATTTGTATAGGGTCAAACAGCATATTACTTCCTCCTCGCTCGTGGGCATTTGATCAATGCTGCCACTCAGATAAAGCTCGAACAACCTTTTAAATGAAATTATACTAATTGTAGTGCATTAAGAGACAATTAATAACGCCTTTCTAGGATCCGGATGCGAAGAATCTCCAACTATAATAAAAAAAATACCTGCCGAACCTCCTAATAAGGGTTCCATATGGCCACCTCTGCCCGCGTGGTGATGCCACTACCCTCACTGGCACCACTTTCATAAGCTCTGCACAGGCCATTGTTTAGTATAGCTTGCCCCAAGCAAAGGCGGCAGAGCTTCCGCATCCAATGACTGCATCGTTCCTTTTTCCACCTCATTCAATCCGGACCGCGGCGCACCATTATGGGCGGGTGTGGAGCCTTTCTTCGCATAGGTCTGCGGCGGCTGCGCGCCATCATGAGCAAGGTCAGTATACAAAGCCCGGCCCCGATGCGAGCCTCCAGCAAATGACCTTCAGTTAATAAAAATACTGAGGCCAGCAGAACGAAACCGAATACTAGCGCCCACCCCAGGGACAGCAAAGCTCGGGTATTATCTGCCATGGCCTCCTTAAAATCGGGTGCATCCATCTTGAGATGCAGATCGCCCCGCTCAGCTTTGACCAGCACCCGTTCCAGAAGGCCGGGGATATCTATCAAGGCCTTGCCCAATCCGCGGGCTTTTTCCAGGGCAATGGTATAAGCGCTGTTTTTGCTGCCCAGGAATTTGTCCACATAAGGACGAGAAACCTCGATAAAATTTATTTCCGCATCCAGATCAACACAGATGCCATACAGGGTGCCCAGGGCACGGCCCAGGAAGGTGAAACGGGCCGGAATCTGAAAGGGTTGCTCGTAAAGAAGTCGCTCCAGGTCTTTGAGGAAAACCTGCAGGTCGGTGCTGTTAATATCCGTCCCGCTGCCAAGAGTGTGCTCCAGAAATATGGAGACCGCTCTCACCAGGAGGAGGTTGTCGGCATCTCTTCGCAAAAATCCCAGCCGCTTCAGCTGCTCTACCACAGCGAAGTAGTCCCGCTGTGTTAAAGCCAGCACCAGGTCGATCAACAAGGGACGCATCTCGTTTGCAACTGAGCCTATCATACCAAAATCGACCATTATCACCACACCCTCAGTGGTGACAAAAAGGTTGCCAGGATGTGGATCGGCATGATAGAAACCGTCAATCAGTATTTGGCGCACATATATACCCAGCAAATGAGAGGCGATTTTCTTTCTGTCTAAGCCCGCGGCAGCTATTTGTTCATGATCGGTAATCTTGATGCCTTCCATGAATTCCATGGTCAATACTCGCCTGGTGGTGTATTCCCAATAGATAGAGGGCGAAGCAAACAACTCGTCCTCACGACTGTTGGCAGCAATGGTTTCAGCATTGTGCCCTTCCTGAATATAGTCCAACTCTTCTCTTAAGGTTTCGGCAAATTCCTCATAGATGGCATCCAGGTCGATAAATCTTTGCCAATCGGTAAACCTCTTTATAAAGGCGACAACTTTACGAATTGATTTAAGGTCGATTTCCACCAGTTCATCAATGCCGGGGCGCTGTATTTTGACCGCTGCTTTTCTCCCGTCTAGTAGATAGGCGGTATGGACCTGTCCCAACGATGCCGCTGCCAGAGGCTGAGGTTCGAAGTGAGCAAAAACCTCGTTCAACGGCTGTCCCAATTCGTCCTCCGCCAAGAGTTTGATTTCCTCGAAAGGCACCTCAGCCACTTCATCCTGAAGCCCGGCAAGTTCCTTAATCGACGACTGTGGCAGGATGTCCACCCGGGTGCTGAGAAATTGCCCCAGTTTTATCAATAACCCGCCCAGCTTAACAGCGGTCACTCTAAAATAGTGGGCCTGGGAGATATACAATTTTTGCTTCTGTTGTTCGATCCACTCAGGGCGGTGACCTATCTTGCGGAAACGTAAGGCATAAAAGGCCCAGAAGATATCAAGGAATAATTTTACGACGATATATGAGCGCTGTATTCCGGCCCAATAAGCAGTTTTCTTTTTCAAAGCTATCACCTAATACATTAATGAAAATTGAGGAATATTCTGTTATTACACACTATCTGCAGTTTAACATATTGTCCGCAAACAGAGGTAAAGTTATCAACACAGACTGTTTATGCTTGTTAACAAGCTGCCTAAATGTGGTCAAAACCGGTAGAAAATGCACTAAACATGTATTTAGATAAACTGTTTATGGATACGAATCATCATTATATATGGTAAATCTACAGTAAACAACAGCTTATTGTATCTTACGCAAAGCTGAAATCGCTTCACTATATCTGCATCGTTAATTGGACTGAATTTGCACATACTAAGCAAAAACAAAGACCATTTAGGAGGATTAATAGATGCGCATAAGTGATGCCAATAAACTGGTGGGCAAAATTATGAAGGTAAAAAAGGGCCATGACATGACTGAAGTGCAGGTGGATATTGGAGACCAGTTGGTTACCGCCACTATCACCGCCGAAGCTGCCAAAGATATGAATCTGCGCAAGGGTGATGAGGTGTTTGCCATGTTTGACTCCACTTCGGTGACCATCATCCGCGACCAACCTTAGCAATGAGAGCTCAGCGATCACCCAGTTGGGCTATAGTCTGCTCTAATTCCTGATAAACTGAAGTGACAGGGATGGCCAGGGCGGTGCTGCTTTGTTCCGACTTTTTTCTGGCAGCATAGACCACCGCGATCACCCGACCATGTTCATTTATTACCGGACTGCCGCTCAGGCCCGGAGCGGCTGTGACCTGAACTTCGATATATGACAGGTTACTGCCCCGGGCTGGAGGAGTGACATCAAAAATGGTGCCTTTTTGTATCAGCCGTTCCATATTTAGGGGATTGCCAATTACGGTCACCTCTTGACCGGAATGAGGAATTGCCATGTAATCCAACTTCAATGCTGGCAGTTCCCTGCCTTTAATATCGATCACAGCTATATCGGCCCCGCCAGCCTGCTTCCAGCGATTGCTGAAGTATCTCCTGCCATCTATAAATGAGATGCTGACGGCATCAGCTCCGGACAAAACATGCTGATTAGTAATTATCATCCCGTCTACGTCTACATTGAATCCAGTACCCTTTTTGATTTGCATCCCCAGGCCATCTTGGCTTTGCGCCTCTACCACCACAATTGCCGCCCGCCCTAAAGCTGCTACCGGATCATGGGTTAGAGCAGGGTCCTGAATCAACTGCGGTTTGGAACCCCAAAATTGCACCACTTGAGGCAGAGCCAGGAACAGAAAACCGATCAGCAATAACACCGCCAGCGCTTTAAAGAAGGGCGAGCGCTGACGATAGGTGGCGTAATCTTCATCCGAGTGCTGCGTCATTATGGGTAGTTCTTGCTGATCATTGTTCACGGACTGGTCACCCTGTCATCAATTTAAGACTAATTATAACAGAAATCGTGCTATGCGCAGGACACAAACCGGGGCGTTATTGCCCCGGTCCACAATCTGTTCACACCGTTCAATTGTCCTGTTAACAGCAGCGTGCCGACATCAGTAAACCCCGAGGTGTTACACCAATCGATTGATGATATCTTCCTGATCGCCGTACATGTAATCTATAATAGGTATTTGTATCATGGTATAGGCGCCGGGGTGCTGCTTCAATGTTGCCCGGGCTGAAGCCACCATCACCTGTGCGGTCAAAGCTGGATTATTGATGCGCATGGAGAATTTCAACATCTGATTGTGAGCCTGTCCGGAAACGCCTTTGCGCTCCATCTCCACACCATGACCCATATCGATCAGGTCAAGGACATTTTCCACCTCGATCACATGGGTATCATCTTTTATAAAGTAAGGGTCGTTTTTAATAGTCTGTTCTATGACTTTGAAGTCCTGCCCGGGAACAGGTTGAACATATACCATGCGCCGATGCACCCCGGTCCCCAGCGGTATAGTCATAGATAGGGCGTTTACGACGCCGGGTAAGGCCTTTACGGCCACCGAATGGCCCATACTCATCCCCGGGCCAAAATTGGTGTAGGTGATTCCGCGGGGCGCCATTATTTCAAACATACAGCGTACCATCGAATCGGTTCCCGGATCCCAACCTGCCGAAACTACCGCTACTGTGCCATGGGTTTTGGCAACCACATCCAGATCCCGGCGCAGACCGGCCAATTGACCATGGATATCGTAGCAGTCGACGGTGTTAATGCCCATTTTCAGGATTTCACTGGCTAATTCAGGCATCGACCTGCTAGGGGTACACAGTAAGGCAACCTTGACCCCATCCAACCGCGCGATATCGTCGATCACCGTCACACCTGCCAGTGCCGGCGGTATTGGTTCATTGAGGAATTGAGATTCGACCACCACCACGGCCAACTCCATGTCCGGCGTGGTCTTGATGGTTTCTGCCGCGGCACGGCCAATGTTCCCATAGCCTACTATTCCTATACGCGTCTTCTGCATTAGCTGCCTCCCCAATCAGATTTAATCCTATTTATATAGACTATCTGAAATGCGTATATAGTCAAGATTTGCAGTAAAAATACATTGTATACATACTATTGGAGCAGTTGTTTACACTTCCTCGCCACACCGTTGCATTATTCGGTCATTACCGGTAATTTATTCCAGCCAGGACGGATCGATCTCTATAACTCGGGAGGCTGGACGGCCCTTTGACGCGTAAACGAACAAAACCCAAGCATTTTTTCTTTCCTGGGTATGCGGCAAATATTCAAACCGTTCCAATATGATCCGTTTCTTGATATTCTGCATGGAATGCGATCTGTATTCAGCCAAATACTGTTCCAGAAACCCGTCCCGCCTGAGCAGATTGTGTAAGGTCTCTGCGGTTCCCGGAGTGTTTTCCAGGCCCTCCGGCAGAGTGTAGGCAGCCTGGTCCTTGAGAACATCATATTTCAGCAGTTCATGATGCCAATGCCGATTTGACGGCTTGACTTGGTCAAGGTGATGTTTCAGTATGCTGATACGTTCAGTTCGGCCTACTCCTATTCCATAATAGCCGTGTTCATGCCAGTAGTCGGCCAGTGCTTCCCAAAATGCAAAGGCATTGCCGTCATAGTAGGCGTTCACAGCCTCCTCCACAGTATGTTCTGCCAAACCCGCATTATAGTACCTTTCCAGGACGTCTTCGATGTGGTGCAGCCGTACTAATTCTTCGTAACTAAGCCAGCAGTTTGACAGCACCTCATAAGGCGGATGTTGCTGAAAGCAATATCGCCCAGATTCAGCCTCCCGGCGCACCTCGGTTCCGGGCAGCATCTTAAGAAAACCTAGCTGCAGGTGGTCAGGCTTCAAGCCGTAAGTCTTATTAAAGGAGATCTTGAAAGTGGCATAATCCTCTTCAGGGAGTCCTGCGATCAGATCCAAATGGAGATGTATGTTGCCGGCCTGGGCAATCCTGAGGATCGAGGCGGAGATCTTGTCCCAGGCACCGGGGCGCCTGATCGCCTTTAAAGTTGGCTCATGGGTGGACTGCACCCCGATCTCGAAGGCGAAGCGGTCTGGCGGCAGGCCCTCCAGGAATTCCAGAAAAGCTTCATTCAATAACTGCGGAGAGATTTCCATATGATAGCGGGTCGTTCCGGGTAATTGAGCTATGAATTCCATTATCGCCCGAGCCCGCGATTGATCGCAATTGAAGGTGCGGTCAACGAATTTGATCTCCTTGGGCTGCAGTCCATTGAGATGCTGCAATTCGCTTTCTACCCTGGATAAGGGCAGGAAACGGACTCCGTTGTCTAAGGATGAGATACAATAACTACATTTGAAGGGGCACCCCCGCGAACTCTCATAATACACGATACGGTTTTTCATTTCGGTTACGCCCCGATATGGAAACGGAAGCTGATCCAGGTTGCCAACACTTAAAGATTTGGTCATACTGTGTGGTTTTAATACAGCCCGGCTATAAACACCGGGCAGAACCGGGTCAGTCCCGTCGGCCTCCAGGGCGGTTAGCAACTGAGGCCAGACCTCCTCCCCTTCCCCACTGACAATATAATCTACGCAAGGGTTGCCGGCCAGGGTTTTTTCAGCTGAGTAGCTGACTTCAGGGCCGCCTAGTACCACTATGCATTTCGGGTCGGTCTTCTTGAGATCGGCGCACAGTTTAAGCACCAATTCGATGTTCCATATATAGCAGGAGAAGCCTGCTACCTGAGGACGATATTGATGCAATTCGGAAAGCATGTACCCCGGCGGTTCATTGATGCTGAATTCGCGTACCATGCATTCCCGGCCATCAGCCAGTGCGGCCTCGCGCAGATATAAAACGGCCAGATTAGAGTGGATGTATTTAGCATTGACTGCACATAACAATACCCGCATGCGATAAAGCTCCTAAAGTAAAATGGCGATATATCAATCGCCAATAAGGTATTCAAATATTAATGCTTTATTCCTCGCCCACCAGTTTGACTTCAGGGTGTAATTCTACTCCCATGTTTTGACGTGCCTTCTCCTGTATGTACGCGATCAGGCGTAAGACATCATCAGCTGTGGCCTTGCCAGCATTCACTATGAATCCGGCATGCTTGGTGGATACCTGGGCACCGCCGATTTGAAAGCCTTTCAGGCCCAGTTGCTCTAAGAGCGGGCCGACGAAAAAGCCGCTGGGGCGCTTAAAAGTGCTGCCTGCGCTGGGCATATCCAGGGGCTGTTTTTCCCTGCGGCGCCAGGCGTAATCTTTCATGGTGGCAAATATATCCTCAGGGTCGGCGGTTTTCAGATCGAGCCGGGCAGAAAGTACGATATACTCGCACGTCTGAAAGATGCTGCTGCGGTAACCGAATTGCATTTGTTCGGGGTTGAATTCAAACAACTCCCCTTTCAGGTTTACCGCCTGCACCGAACTCAATACATCTTTCATCTCCCCTTCGTAGGCTCCGGCATTCATAACCACTGCCCCGCCCAGGCTCCCCGGTATACCCTCGGCGAACTCCAGTCCGCTTAAACCTTCGCGGGCCACCACCCGGCATAGTTGGGAAACGCGCACTCCGGCTTCCGCCTCCACCTGATTTCCCTTGATGCTGATGGTTTTTAAACCTTCGCCCAGTTTCAGGACTACTCCGCGTATGCCCTTGTCCCGGACCAGAATATTGCTGCCCAATCCGAATACGAACAGCATCAATTTCATTTCCTGGCAATAGCGTAACACTTTGATGATTTCTTCCACAGAGTTAGGAACTACCAGAATATCCGCCGGCCCGCCGATCTGAAAGGTGGTGTGCCTGGACATGGGTTCATCGAATTTAACCCGGTCGATCGGGATGATATCACATATACCTTGATACATCGTTATCCCCTCATATTTAATGTCACAGCGTCTGGGCTCGACGATTTATACATATTATTTTCCTGCGCCTTTGATTATTCCGCCCCGCTCAGCCGCACCGCCAGACGTGGCGCCTGCGGCATAATAAGCACCGTCATGTTTTCGCCATGTTTCTGCTGGGCCATAATCAAGGCTTCTTTAATATCAGCGCAAGGGGTGATAAACATAGCTTTAACCGTATCCTCAGGCAGGGCACTGACCATAATGATATCGGCATTTTTCAGGATGCGGCATATGGCAAAGGCTTTGTGCCCTCCCAGTTCAAACCTGGTGAAAAAGCGCTTCTCGATATCTTCTGGACATTGTGCGGCGGTAATCCATTTGGCGAAGGTTTCCTCCCCCATCCCTTCCGAACACTCGGCCACCCAAATGATAGTTCCGCCCGGTTTAACCGCCTGTACGGCAGCGTCAAGCGCTTTCTGTGACTGATAGACATTGATGTCTTTGGGAAAACCTCCACAGGCGGCGATAACCACATCAGCCGCTCTTGCTATAGTGACGATGTTACTGGCCTCGGCAAATTTCACGGCTTCCATCCAGGCCTGGTACAAGTCCCCGGCGGCAGCAAAAACGATCTGTTCTTTACCTGCTGTGACCACATTGAGTATGAAATCCAGGCCAACAGTACGGGCTGCCTCCAGCATCAAGTCATTGACCGGGTTATCTTTGTAATTGCCCAGACACGCCTTGGGATTATCCATCATGCGGTGATTGGCTTCTATCAACGAGCGTGCCGCCACCCCGGGCAGAATCGATTTTCGTCCTCCCGACCAACCAGCAAAATAGTGCAGTTCCACCACCCCGGTCGAAATCAAAAGATCGGCTTCGGCTACATGGCGGTTGATCAAGAGATCCCAGCCATTGGATAACCGTCCCGCACTGTGCAGGTCATGATCACAGTCGTGATTTAAGACCTCATAGCGACTACAGATTTCCTCACCAAATATTCGCCGGTTCTCTTCCGGGGTATGGGGTCGGTGTATACCCAGGGCGATTATCAGTTTGATATTAGCGGGGGTGATCCCAGCGGCTTCAACAGATGCCAGCAGCGGTGGCAACATCCACTTGTACGGTGTGGGACGGGTTATATCATTTACAATGATGACCGCACGGCGGGCCTGTTTACGCATGGCGATCTCTTTGATGGTCAGGCTGCCGATGGGATTATCCAGAGCGTGGCGAATCATGGCAGAGTTATTCGTTATGCCGAAAGTATCTGCCTTTGCCACTCCGGCCTCTAATACCCCTAAGAGGTTTTTCTCCGGAATGTTCACTTCCAGGTACCCTGTACCATAAGCCAGTCGATGCTGCACCGTCCATCCTCCTGGGATCCGATGTATTCAAAACTGCCGGGCGCTACTCAAGCCATTGTATATAGGTATTAGTTTATGCTTGCAACAGTGGAAAATCAAGTTAATGAAGACCTTGGGCTTAATGCCAGCACTCCCAATTTCATCCTTGAACGGCTTTGTATACATGCAAACCGGGGCGGTAAAACGGCTAAAAAGTCCCCTTGCGAAAGGACCTTTGTGATATAATAGGCTGGAAATTCGTCATCAGGTGATGGCGCTTTAGGAGGAATTTTATGAATCATGTTGATATAAAAAAAGAGTTAATCAAAATGCTGGGGCCGGACAAAGTGCTGACCGATGAGCTGGACCTGATGTACTACTCATACGATAGTTCCTTTCTTACCAAACTGCAGCCGGTCACCCCTAATGCAGTGGTTTTACCTACATCTACCGCCGAAGTGCAAGCAGTGGTCAGGCTGGCTTATGAGCATGGCATCAACATCATCCCCCGTGGAGCCGGAACCGGCGAGACCGGTGGTTGTGTAGCCACCGAGGGCGGAATCGTAATAGATTTGTCCCGCTGGCGAGAAATCGTGGAGATCGATGTCAACAATATGCAAGTAGTAGTCCGTCCTGGGGTCATACATGCTGACTTGAACGATGAGTTAGCCAAATTCAACCTGTTTTTCCCGCCCGATCCGGGCAGCAGCAAAATGTGCACTGTGGGCGGCATGGTGGCCAACAATGCTTCCGGTCTGAGGGCAGTAAAATACTGGACTACTGAGCCCTATGTACTGGGACTGGAAGTTGTTACCCCCACCGGTGAGGTAATCATCACCGGCGGCCAGCAGGCCCGCTGTATAAAAAATGTATCCGGTTTGAATCTGACCAAATTGATGGTCGGTTCTGAAGGTGTACTGGGAATAGTTACACAGATACGGCTGCGTTGTTTTCCCCGCCCCAAGGCGAGAGGCATAGCTATGGCAGTATTTGATCATTTGGATGACGCCCCCGCTACGGTCCTAGAAGTATATCAAGCCGGGGTCTTGCCGTCGGGGATTGAGATCTTAGACGGTTCCGCTATCAAAGCGGTCAATGACTTTAAACCACAGATCAATCTACCAGACGCTGAAGCCATTCTGTTGTTCGAGGTAGACGGCAATCCACCCGGGGTCGAATATGAAGGGCAAATCATCAAGGAAGTGGCCGGACGCCGGGCCCGCCAGGTAGAATGGTCCACGGACAAGCAACGCATGGCGGAGCTGTGGGAAGGCCGCAGCATAACCGCTGCTGCCGCTGCCCGGGTGAGACCCGACGGCAGCAGGATTTTTGCTGGTGAGGATATCAGTGTGCCTATATCCAAAGTGGCCGAGGTATTACGGGCTATTCGCGCGCTAGGCGATAAATACGGCATCAAAGTGGTCAATTACGGGCATATCGGGGACGGCAATGTGCACTGTGCTCCGGTGATCAACCCCGAAGATCCTCATGAGGTCGAACTGGTGCAGAAGCTGGTGGACGAAATCCATCTCCTGGCTATAGAAATGAATGGGTCCACCACTGGCGAACACGGGGTCGGCGCAGCCCGGCGCGGCTATGCAGTTCTGGAGCACGGCTCTGCAGTGGAATATATGAAAAAGGTTAAAAATGCTTTTGATCCCAAAGGCATAATGAATCCTGGCAAGCTTTTCTGAATATTGCCGGATCATAGTTTAAAGGAAGGATAGACATGGATTTTAGAGAATTGCCGCCGGTCAAAGAACAGCTTATGAAATGCGTGCGCTGCGGCAAATGCCGGGAACTGTGCCCTGTCTTCAAAGAGATCGGTGTTGAGAGCGCAGCCCCACGTGGCCACGTATTCATGGTACAGATGCTCCGCGACGGCAAGGTTGAGCCCACCCCTGAAGTATATGACCGGCTGGGACAGTGCTTGATGTGTGAGACCTGTTCAGCCAATTGCCCTTCAGGCATAGATGTGCATGAATTGAACGCTGCTGCACGGGCTTATCTGAGCCAGACCAACCCCAATTGGGGTAAAGACTTGCTGTTCGGCAACTTCTGGACTAAACCCGATTTAATGAAGCAGTCAATTAAACTGGCCAGCCTGGCCCAGCGCCTGGGCTTGCAGAAACTGGCCCGCAATATCGGCCTGACCCGAATCTTGCCCGGCGACCTCAAAGATGCCGAGAAGATACTTGACCATATTCCGCCGCGCTCGGCACGCAGTACCCTGCCTGCTTTCACCCCGGCACAGGGTGATACCAGATATCGGGTCGGCTATTTTTTGGGTTGTGGTACGGATTTCTTAAGTCCGGAAATTGCCCAGGCTACGGTCAACGTTTTGAGCCGCAACGGCTGTGAGGTATATATCCCTGAAGGTCTGAAATGCTGCGGCCTGCCCCATATAGCCAACGGCAAATTGGATGTGGCCCGGCAGTTGACTATACACAATATCAATTTGTTCCAGAAGCTGAATGTGGACTATATAATCACCGATTGTGGCTCCTGTTCGGCCACTCTGACCGAGAAGAATCTGCGTTTTGTGCTGCAGGGCACCCCCTATCAGGAAGATGCCGCCGCCTTTGCAGCTCGGGTCATGGATCTGACCGTATTCTTGATCGATGTGCTGGATATTCGAGTCGATGTGCACACCGGCCAGAAATGGAAAGTAACTTATCATGACCCCTGCCATTTGGTAAACGCGCAGGGCATCACCGCCCAGCCTCGTGAATTACTGCGCCGCATCCCCGGGGTTGAGCTGATCGAGATGCCCAATGCCGCCAGCTGCTGCGGTGGTTCTGGAACCTATTCGGTTACTCATCATCAGGTATCCATGCAGATCCTGGACAAAAAAATGTCCAACGCGGCATCAACCGGGGCTGATGTTCTGGCCACCTGTTGTCCCAGTTGCATCATGCAGCTCAATCACGGCTGTCGGCGCAGCAATTGGAATGCCGAAGTAGTACATCCGGTGGTCTTATTGGACCGGGTTTACCAGGAGGCCCTGACCACTGTATAGAAACAGCAGTTATTCGGCCCGGTGGTAAAACCAACCGGGCTTTAGTTTTGGTAATATTAGGATATAATTGAAATATTAATGTAACAATACTCTAGCCAAGCTATGGGGAATAATATTGGCCACCTGCCAATCGGAACGCCCCACCCGCAGGAGGCCGAGAGATGACCCCATCCCCCCCATGGCTTGACTGCAGGAGCAAGTGGGGAATTAGACAAATGTTGCTGCGGTGGTAGCTTCGTACGCAGCAATTGCCGATAAGCTGAGGATGAGCTGACCCATCCCAGCGCTCTGTAGAATTGACTTAGACCCTCTTTAAGGTGGACAGAGTGGTCACCAGCTTGCGGAATTTAATTCTTAAAAGGAGTGCGATCATTGAGCCAGCGACGCATAAAACACATCTTTAAACAGGTGCGCGATGCCAGCCTGAAATACCATCTGATCGAAGACGGTGATCGCATCCTGGCCGCAGTATCCGGCGGCAAGGACAGTCTGACCATGCTCTACTTCCTCACCCTGGTGCAAAAATATACTCCGGTCCAATTCTCCATCGAAGCGGTGTTACTAGATATGGGCTGGGAAGAAGACCATCAGGGTGTAACCGATTTCTGTAAGCAGTTGGGTTTGGACCTCCGGGTAGAACACACCAGCATTGGTAGAATAGTGTTCGAAAACCGCCGTGAAAAAAACCCCTGCGCACTCTGTTCCAATCTGCGCCGGGGAGCTTTAAACCGCATCGCCAAGGATCTGGGCTGTAACAAGGTGGCTCTCGGGCATCATAGGGATGACGCGGTGCACACCTTCTTCCTTTCCATGCTCTTTGAGGGGCGTTTTCATGTGTTCAAGCCCAGCACTTATCTGGACCGTATGGATATCACCATGATCCGTCCCCTGGTCTACGTAGCTGAGTCTGATATAGAAAAGCTGTCTGCTTCCCTGCAGATGCCGGTTATGACCTCTCTCTGCCCGGCCAGCGGACAGACTAAACGGGATGAGGTCAAAGAAGTCCTGGAAATCATCGAAGCCCGCTTCCCGGGAGCCAGGCAGCGCTTCCTGTCCAGTCTGGAAAACGCCGCCCCCGATACCTTCTGGTCTTTATAAGGCTTTTCTCCATGAGACCATACCTATCCGTGCTTGTCGGCATAACAGACTTCATTGCAGCATGACGTATAAAAACCAACCGGTGTAACGACGTGATTTTCGGCCGCGGCTCAACTTTGTAGAGCAATATACCCTGTAAATGATCATGCTTATAACAATTCATACAACTATTAAGCGTTGTCTCAATCCCTTTTGGTATGTATTTGCATGTACAGGATCGGGCTGATTTTAATTCTGCACCAGCTTAGGGGTGGCGATTCCGCTTCGCCCGGTAATCGAATCAGGATGACGGTATTTGTTTCTGACAATGAGATTTTAATATGCGAACATGTGTTTTTGTCTCCTCGGGTATGCTATAATGTTAACAAACATTATGGGAGGTTTTCCCAATGAATGAGGATTTAACAGCCCGTCAGGAGCAGATCCTGAGTTATATCAAAAACCAGATCAAAACCACCGGTTATCCCCCTTCAGTGCGCGAGATAGGCCATGCGGTCGGATTGAAATCCAGTTCCACTGTGCACGCCCATTTGGTACAGTTGGAGGAAAAAGGCTATCTGCGCAAAGATCCTACTAAACCGCGTGCCATTATACCAGTACCTACCCAGGAAGAACAGAGTTTGACCCAAATCATATCCCTCCCCCTGGTAGGACAGGTAGCAGCCGGGGTGCCGATTCTGGCGGAGCAGAATATAGAAGCCTTCATACCGGTGCCTCAAGAGTTGATCGGTGGCGGCAGTCATTTTATGCTGCAGGTCAGAGGTGACAGCATGATAGAGGCGGGGATTTTTGAGGGCGATTATCTGATAGTGCGCCAGCAAGCCGACGCTAATAATGGCGAAATAGTAGTGGCGGTCATAGAAGATGAGGCCACCGTGAAAAGGCTGTTCAAGCACGACGGCTATGTGGAACTGCGTCCCGAGAACCAGGCTATGCAGCCTATCATCGTCCCCCATGCCTCAATCGCAGGCAAAGTGGCGGGCTTGCTGCGGCGCATGTAAAGCGGTAGTACCGGGGGACCATGCCAACCTGGCGGTCTAACCTCGAGTTGCTTTCTTTAATTAGGTTTAATTCAGCAGTCTACTATAAATATAAATAGGTTATATTCGTGGATTATTTTGTATACGGACGCCAAAGAGCCGGGCTTTGTGCCCGGCTCTGTGGTTTTAGAATTTCTCCAGATACTCTTCTATCTCCCACTCGTAGACCCGCGAACTGTAATTTTCCCACTCTTTGATTTTTGCGTAGCAGAAGCGTGAGTGGATATGACGGCCCAGGGCCTGTTGGATGACCTCGTCGCGATTCAGCTCTGAAATGGCTTCATATAAATTCTCCGGCAACGACTCTATGTTGTTTAATTTGCGGTCCGCCAGATCCATTTCATAAATATTCTTATCAACCGGCGGCAGAGGCTGTTCCTGGTTCTTGATGCCTTCCAAACCGGCCTTCAAAATCACCGCCAGCCCCAGATAGGGATTACAGGTGGGGTCCGGACTACGTACTTCGATGCGGGTGCCTATCCCCCTTCTAGCGGGGATGCGGATCAAGGGACTGCGGTTGCGGTAAGACCAGGCTATATACACCGGAGCTTCATATCCCGGCACCAATCTCTTGTAAGAGTTTACAGTAGGATTGGTGATGGCGGTTATGGCCCGGGCATGTTTAAGTACCCCGGCGATAAAGAAACGGCAAGTGTCGCTAAGACCGGAAGGGTCATGGGCATCATAGAAGGCATTCTGCCCATCCTTAAAAAGTGAAATGTGCAGGTGCATACCCGAGCCGGCGATGCCAAAGAGTGGCTTGGGCATGAAAGTGGCATGCAGGCCGTGCTGTTGGGCTACGGTGCGCACCACAATGCGAAATGTCACTATATTATCGGCTGTTTTTAAGGCATCCTGATATTTGAAGTCGATCTCATGCTGTCCCGGGGCTGCCTCGTGATGAGCTGCCTCGATCTCAAAACCGATGCGCTGCAAGGTCTCCACCATATCACGGCGGGCGTTCTCCCCTTTATCTACCGGAGGCAGGTCGAAATAACCGGCCTTATCATTGGTCTTTAGTGTGGGAGCACCGGTCTCATCCAGTTGGAACATAAAAAATTCAGGTTCCGGACCGACCTGCATGGAATACCCCAATTCGGCCGCTTCCTGCAGCATCTGTTTTAAGGCCTGGCGGGGTGAACCGTGGAAAGGCTGATTGTCCGAGTCATAGATGTCGCAGATCAAACGTGCCGTCTTGGCATCGGAACTAGGATTGTTCCAAGGTAAAATAAGAAAGGTATCCAGGTCCGGCTTTAGGTACATATCAGATTCTTCGATACGCACAAACCCCTCAATAGAAGAACCGTCAAACATCAGTTCGCCATTTAAGGCCTTTTCCAACTGTTCTTCAGTGATGGAGATAGCCTTCATTACCCCCAAGATATCGGTAAATTGCAGACGAATGAACTTGACATTTTGTTCAGCAGCGATTTTCATTATGGTGCTCTTATCCATAATAAGCCTCCTATTTAACCTTCAAAGTCATAGCTTACCACACCTTAATAAGCCAGTAAACTACAGGGAAATGTATGCTAGATGACTCTTATGAGGAAGGTAATCACCATAATGAGTCCCAATAACAGGTTGAAAAACAGGCCTGAGAACAATCCGATCACTGTGCCGAATCCAGCTTTGACCGCTTTATTGATATCATTTACGCTGAGGTATTCCCCCAGCATGGCACCGACCCAGGGTCCTATTAAGAGTCCTAAAGGGGGCAACAGGAACAAGCCCACAAAGGTGCCGATGAATGCTCCCCACACTCCGGCCCGAGTCGAGCCTGAATATTTCGCACCCAGGGTTGTGGAGAGATAGTCCACTATAACTGAGAGCAGTGTTATTCCGGCCATCATGGCGATAAACGAAATGTTGATAACCTCGAATCCTTCGTACCAGCCGTAGGCCACAATAATAACCAGAATCATCGGGATACCAGGTATTAAGGGGATGATCACCCCCACCAACCCCACCAGCATAAGCAGTACTGCCACAACCAGAACCAGGGTATCAGTCATTTAAAACGCCTCCTCCGGTTTTTTCTAGGCCTACATCGCCATGAGCAGATTAGCGATCACAAAACGGCAATGTTCATAGGTTAAGCCCCCCTGCAGGAAAGCACAATAAGGCTCCCGGCACGGGGCGTCGCAGGACAACTCAATGGATGATCCCTGTACGAACGTTCCGGCAGCCATGACTACCGGCACATCATAGCCGGGCAACTGTCCAAACTCCAGTGTTACGTCGCTGTCCAGCGGGGAACAGCTCTGCACTACCTGGCAAAAGCGGAGCAGTTGGTCGCTACTATTCAAACTGACGGCCTGTATGATGTCGGCTCGATGTGCATTCCAGACAGGTTCAGTCAGGTATCCGGCCGTTTCAAATAGGGCGGCCAGCAAGACTGCTCCCTTTAAGGCCTGTAACACAGTATGCGGAGCCATAAACAGACCCTGGTAAAACCAACGCTTGTCAACCAGGCTGGAGCCCATCTCTTTGCCCAGCCCGGGCGCGGTCAGGTAATAGGAGATGGCCTCAATAAGGTCGCCCCGTCCGACTATGTATCCCCCTCCAGGGGCCAGGCCGCCGCCGGGATTCTTGATCAGGGAGCCTGCCACCAGATCAGCCCCTACCTGGCACGGTTCCATGTTTTCCACAAATTCGCCGTAGCAATTATCTACCATGACGATGCAATCCGGATTGCGCCCTTTCACCGTCTTGATCAACCTTCTTATGCTGTCAACCGGGATAGCCGGGCGCAGGGTATACCCCCGGGAACGCTGTATCATAACCATTTTAATATGTTCGTCCAAGGCCGCTGCAATGGCTGGCTCATCAGGCAGACCATCAGGGGTAAGCGGCACCTCTTTATAGTCGATGCCCTTCTTTATTAGAGTATTGGGACGAAGGGGTCCCCCGTCGATTATATTGATCAAGGTGTCGTAAGGTCGCCCGCTGATGCTGAGCAGGCCATCACCAGACTTAAGCAGGGCAAATAGACAGGCCGTGATGGCATGGGTGCCGGATACTATCTGAGGCCTGACCAGAGCCTCCTCGGCCTGGAATACTTCGGCATAAATGCTTTCCAGTACCGCTCTGCCCATGTCTCCATAACCATAACCGGTGGAGCCATAGAAATGGTGCTCCCTTACCCGCGCCCGGCGAAAGGCATTTAAGACCCGTTCCCCATTCGCATAGGCAATATCTTCGATTATCTGAAACTGTGGTGATATCAAGCGTTCGGCTTCCCGTACCGCCTGCATTACATTACGCAATAATTGGGCCTCACTTTCAAGCATAGTGGTATAGCATACCATAGATATTATACACATGCCTGGCAAAGAACCACAATTCGTTTTCGCCGCTATCATGGCGAATGGCGGGCCTTGTCTGCAGAGGTCATTCTTAATTATGTGCACACGTGTAGGGGCGGGGCTCTGCTCCGCCTGGTTATCAGTGCCCCGGTTGCATTCAGTGGTAGGGGCGGGGCTCTGCTCCGCCCGGGTATCAGTGCCCCGGGTGCACACGTGTAGGGGCGGGGCTCTGCTCCGCCTAGGTATCAGTGCACCGGGTGCATTCGATAGTAGGGGCGGGGCTCTGCTCCGCCTGGGTATCAGTGCCCCGGGTGCATTCGGTTGTAGGGGCGGGGCTCTGCTCCGCCTGGTTATCAGTGCCCCGGTTGCATTCGGTTGTAGGGGCGGGGCTCTGCTCCGCCCGGGTATCAGTGCCCCGGGTGCACACGTGTAGGGGCGGGGCTCTGCTCCGCCCGCTCAGCATTAATTATGATTATTCCGTGGACACTCGTGATTAAAAATAATATTTATCTTCTTCCCATTTAAATGGGTTATCCTGTATGTATTGTCTAATATTTAACAAATCACTTTCGTCCCTAATGACATGATCATAATAATTCCTCTGCCAAATAATACGACCTGGTGCATTATGCTTTTTATTTGCTAGTCTAGTGGTGATGGATTTATACGCACAAATAATAGCGCCGATAGTTGGGGCGGGGCTCTGCTCCACCTGGGTATCAGTGCCCCGGGTGCATTCGGTGGTAGGGGTGGGGCTCTGCTCCGCCCGGGTATCAGTGCCCCGGTTGCATTCGGTTGTAGGGGCGGGGCTCTGCTCCGCCCGGGTATTAGTGCACCGGGTGCATTCAGTGGTAGGGGCGGGGCTCTGCTCCGCCTGCTCAGCATTAATTATGATTATTCCGTGGATATGGTTTGGCATTACTATAAATTGATCTAACTCTATTCGGGGATAGCGGTTTTTTAGTTCAAACCATTGCTCTGACACGATTTGCCCAACATCGGACAATTCTACCGACGGGTGGAGCAGAGCCCCGCCCCTACGGATGTCGGTGTCATGTGTGCACACGGTTGGGGCAGAGCGCCTCTCAGGACCCGACATTTTTCCTAAATAGTGTTGCTTATCTTTACAACATATGGTGATAAAATAAAAACCTGCCTGTGAATAATCATAATCCTTTAAACGTATTCGTTTCCTCTTCGGCAATTCCAAATTATCACCGCCTTGAATAAACAATCATTGAACGGCAAGAGCAGAGCCCTTGCCGTACGATACGCTGTTTCTATGTCCTGATGTCGTAACTCTAGTAATGTTCATTGTAGCATGTTTTTATTACCAAATGTTGGGTTATATGTTCAGGCGGGCGGAGCAGAGCCCCGCCCCTACGGATATGTCTGCAAAATGATTCTTCGGGCGAAGCAGAGCCCCGCCCCTACGGATATCCTGCAAAATGGTTCTTCGGGCGGAGCAGAGCCCCGCCCCTACAGATATGTCTGCAAAATGGTTCTTCAGGCGGAGCAGAGCCCCGCCCCTACGGATATGTCTGCAAAATGGTTTTTCGGGCGAAGCAGAGCCCCGCCCGTACGGCGGTGTCCTCGCTGTATTACTGCAGGCTCACCAAAATAGAAAACGACCCCCAAAAATGAAGGTCATTATAATCATTGAAAACGATGAAAAACTGCAGGCCATGCCAAGTCTATGATCAGACCTTGAGGTCAGACAGTTCCGGCATATCTACATCCTCAATGGTGGTGAGATCTTTACGAGTCAAGTTGGTCTTGTCAATCAGGCGCAGTGCCTGACGGCGGATCGATTTTTCAGTAAGGTTGCGAACAAAACGCGCATTGCCGCTGTGGGGGTGGCGATGGCTGGTGAAATCGGTCAGAATATGCTTCAATCGCCAGCGTCCGGCGCTGCTCAATACATAATCCCTCTCACTGTACAGATGCAGAGCGATTTGGAATAGTTCATCACAGGAATAATCATTGAAATGAATGTGTATGGGAAATCTCGATCTCAGGCCCGGATTAGATCGAACGAAATGGTCCATTTCATTGCAGTAACCGGCCAATATCACTACCAGATTATCACGGTGGTCCTCCATTTGCTTGACAATGGTGGCGATGGCCTCTTTGCCGAAATCCTTTTCGCCTCCTTGAGCCAGGGTATAGGCCTCATCTACAAATAATATACCACCTAAAGCCTTTTGAACGCTTTCTTTGGCTTTTTGTGCGGTGTGTCCGATATATTCCCCTACCAGGTCGGCTCTCTCCACCTCTACCAGGTGGCCTTTGTTTAAGAGCCCGATATCCTTGAATATTCTGCCCAGAATGCGGGCTACTGTGGTCTTACCGGTGCCGGGATTACCCTTGAAGATCATGTGCAGTGACACCGGCTGCGACTTCAGATTCTGCTCGGAACGTTTGACCTGAATCAAACTGTAAGCGGTTATCTCAGCCAGCATCTTTTTCACATCGGTTAGCCCGATCAGCTTTTGCAGTTCTTTGAATGATGGGCGATCATATAGCTCCGGGCAAAAACTGCTCGATTCCTGTGAATGCACCGGTCCGGGATGGTTGAATTTTTTTGATATTTGCACAGCATCACTACTCCTATCTGTTGTACCCTATCATATGACAGGCAGACAAAAGTGGTGCTACTTATATCAGCTGATACATTTTGTGCTTACCGCCAGACAGTCCCAATTATGTATAGGCAGCCCACATATAATGGGTCTACCGTCTGCCGTCCCCAATGAGTCCATTTAAAAACCCTGTTCACAGAACAGGGTTAATAGCCGCTATTTTGAACTTTCAAGCTTATTTATCTTCCTCATTCCTGAAATCAAGATTGAACATGCTTAAGGGACGCATCGGGGCAACAGTGGAAATGGCGTGTTTGTATACCAATTGCTGCTTATTGTCCAGTTCAACGATCACGGTAAAATTATCAAAGCCCTTCACCAACCCTTTGATCTGGAAGCCATTTATAAGGTAGATGGTGACCGGGGTCTTATCTTTTCTAACCAAATTTAAGAATGTATCCTGCAAGTTGACTTGGCTCTTCGACATTTACTAACCCCTCCATTAAATGAAAACTCATGTAATCTTTATTATCTCTCTCAGTAGAGATTTCTACAAGTCCTAAATTTGTCCTGCCAGATGCAGAGAAATATTTTTTGCTAACAGTTCGGTATCATTAATATCGTCAGGTTGCAGCCATTTGACGCGCCGATCCTTTCTAAACCAGGTCATCTGACGTTTGGCGAAATGCCGGGTTTCCCTTTTGATTTCCTCTATCATCACTGGCCTGGTAACAAACCCTTCCAAATAGTACATGACCTGTTTGTACCCTAAGGCCTGCATGGAAGTATGTTCCAGGGTGCATCCCTGCTGGCGCAGTTTAATGACTTCCTCCACCAACCCCGCTTCCAACATTGTATCGACGCGTTGATCAATGCGGGCATACAGTTGGTCGCGTTCCATACTGAGACCGATCGCTATCAACTGATAGGTGTCGCGTTGACGAACCTGATACCGAGAAAATGGTTTTCCAGTCAATTCGAAAACCTCCAGGGCTCTTACCATACGCTTTTGGTCTTTTGCACCGATCTTAGCCGCATATTCTGGATCGACTGTTCTGAGGCGCTCATAGGCAAAATCCAGCCCATAGATTGACACCATCTTGTTCCAATAGTCCCTGATAACCTGCCGTTTGGCCATGGGGTAAAACTGATAATCATCGACCACGGCTTGATAATACAAACCGGTTCCCCCGGTTAGTATAGGTATGATACCGGATCGATTCAGTTCTTCAATAGCAGCCTTGGCTAACTGCTGGTACTGAGCTACGCTGAATTCTTCGGTAGGTTCCACTATGTCGATGAGATGATGCTTCACCCTGGCCTGCTCCACGGCGCTGGCTTTGGCAGTACCGATATCCATGCCCCGATAAACCTGCATAGAGTCACAGGAAAGGATCTCCCCGTGCAATATTTCAGCCAGTTCAACAGCCAGGCTGGTTTTACCGCTGGCAGTCGGTCCAACTATGGCGAGCAGTTTATTCATGGGTGCCACCACCCTTTTCATGCTCAATATCGATTATTCCGAAGTGTATGCTATTATGAATACTTCCCACGGTGCGATGGCATCCCAGGCGTTCAAATTCGGGGCTGCCCGCCCGCTCTTTGATCAAGACCCGTTTTTTAGCTACCCTGCAGGCTTCGCGCACCGCTTCCTCACTCAACGGTTGGAGATCGCCCAGCAGGCGCACTGGGCTCAAAGTCTCACTTTTTAACAGAGGCCTTCTGAACATAGGATCAAAATAAACCAGATCATAACAATCGTCCGGAAGGCTTGCCAAATGGCAAAGATGGTCCGCAGCCAGCACATTAACGCGCTGAATGGCTTCACTGAGCCAGAGCAGCGGGGATTTGTAAAGCCGCATGCCCCATTTAACGGTATATGCTATAGCCGGAGAGGATTCCAGAGCCACCACCGGGCCTTTACAAAAGTAAGCCAGGACAATGCTATCTGCCCCTAACCCCAGGGTACAGTCCAATATACTATCTCCGGGATTCACACCAGCTGCTTCGATGAGCGGGTCGAGCTGTCCCTTTTTACGGTAGGCACTGAGGCGCACCTTGGCCATGCTGGGATGGAAGAAAAACTTGTTATCCCCGATATACATCACCGGTCCGCTATCCTGCCATACCACGACGGCATCAGCCTGGCTGTCATGCTGAATTGTTTTCAGTCCTCTACCCTTACGGGGTATGTAATCAAAGCCACTGTCCTTTAAGAAATACCGGAATAAGCAGTCCGGTTCCGGCCTGGACTGAGTGGTGGTAGCTACGATCTTCATTTTGGTCCTCAATAACGCTTGAACATCCGTTCCATATCCTGAGAAGATATCCTGATCAAAGTCGGTCGTCCATGGGGACAGTATTTGTAATCCGGGGTATCCAGCAAATCCGCCATCAAATTCAACATTTCCGCCCTGCTTAGGGATTGGCCGGCTTTGACAGCCTGATGACAGGCCATGCTGATCAGGGCGTTGCGGCGCCATTGATCCCCGGCCTCCAAATGAGCGGCATCCAGCATTTCTACCACCGTCCGTTCTTCCTGGCCGTTCAAACCTGCAGGCACGGCACGAATTATTATGGTATTATGCCCTAGCAGATCAATGTCGAAACCCAGCCCGGCAAAGAAAGCCAGCTGTTCCTGCAACAGGTCGGTCTGTGCTACAGATAGTTCTAGCACGATGGGAAACATAAGCTCCTGGCGGGCTTGATCTTTTTCATTCTGACCTTCTAACAGGCGGCTGAAAATAATCCGCTCATGGGCGGCATGCTGGTCCACGATAAATAGAGACTGGTCTATTTCTGCCAGTATGTAGGCATCATGAAACTGCCCTATGATATCCAGGCTCCTGGCATCATTATGCTCCGGTCCTGGTTGCGATTCAGCCTGTATGGTTTTAGGCGGGGGCATGGGGTACTGCCTATGGTTTTGAAAACTGGGTAGACTCCCAGAGATCCAGTGCTTGGCTATGGCCTCAGCCAGGTCAGTTCCAGCAGCGCTTTCATCACGGGAATGTTTATAGCCGTTGAAGCTGACCTGATATTCCCCGAGGCGGTTTTTTAACACCTCATTAACGGCTCGAAATACCTCCTGGTCACGACGAAAGCGGACTTCAATTTTCTGGGGATGCACATTTACATCTACCGCTTCTGGATCGATAGAGAGGTTGACTATAGCCACCGGGAACTCCCGCGATACTAATACGCCCTGATAGGCCTGATCCACAGCCCGGTATAAAAGCGGACTGCGAATGGGACGGTGGTTTATATAGAACAACTGCAGTTTACGGTTGGACTTCTTCAGTTCCGGCCGGGAAATATAACCACTTAACGAGATTTTATCGCCTTCATAAGTGAAGGCCAGGAGCTGCTCCATCAAGCTGGAACCATGCACTGCGATGATAGCATCTTTTAGCTCACCATTGCCCGGGGTCTTATAATATAGACGCCCTTCGCTGCTGAAGGAAATGGATATATCGGGACGGGCTAAAGCGTAACGCCCCACCAGCTCGTTGATGAAAATCCCTTCGCTGACCGGGGACTTTTGAAAGTGTTTGCGTGCCGGAGTGTTATAGAAAAGGTCTTCAACCAGCATACGGGTACCGGGCAGAGACTGCCGCTCTTCGCATGCCAGGGTTTTTCCGCCCTCGATGCGAAAATACATTCCGGCCTCATCAGCATGACGGCTGTATACCTGCACCTTCGCCACTGCCGCGATACTGGGCAAGGCCTCACCGCGAAATCCCATGGTCAAAATCTGCTGCAGGTCGCTCTCTGAACTCAACTTGCTGGTGGCATGGCGCTGGAAGGCCAACGGGACCTCGGCCAGCGGGATGCCCTGGCCATCGTCCTCCACCTCAATGCTCCTGCTCCCTCCGCCGCTGATACGCACTGCGATACGTGAAGCTCCGGCATCGATGGCGTTTTCCAGCAGTTCCTTGACTACCGAAGCCGGCCTTTCAATGACCTCCCCGGCGGCGATTTTATTTATCAGCTCATCGCGCAAAAGCCTGATGGACATGTTACAGCTTTATCTCCTGTTGGGTCCGGGTATCGGTTACCCGGTAGTCATCGTCGATCTTGTTCTGCAGGTATACCAGTTGATTATTGGACCGCTGCAGCGTCTGATACGCTGCCTGACCTTCTTCCCGGCAGTGAGTACAAGCCCGGAAGGGAATGGAGACACAGCCTACCGTATATTCCCTGCCGGAAGGATGGCGGGCTGATGAAACTATAGTTCTGAACCCGGCACATGTCGGGCAGAGGCGTACCTCGACCCGCTGCTGTTCGTGTATATAATCGGTGTCGTAGAATATATTGCGCAGTTCCATGCGGAAAGGACGGTCGCTCTTTGCTCTGGTCCGGGCTATTACTTCCTCCCTTTCACGGAACACCCTGAGCTGGGTGTCGACGATGCGCTGCAGGGCTTCCCGGTTGCCAGCGGGTTCTTTAAATTTGTTGGGCGAATAGTCCGGTTCCTTGAGATTGGAAAAATCTATTCCCGCCATGGCCATTATCAGACCCATGTTGATATAAGGCAGGGCTGACTCCACTGAATAGCCCCCTTCCAGGACCGCAATATCAGGTTTGAGGCGCTGATTGAGGCGGGCATAGCCCTGAGCGGTAAAGCACATATTGGCCAGGGGGTCGCTGTAATGGTTGTCCTGCCCGGCTGAATTCACTACCAGATCGGGCTTAAATTCCTCCAAAAGGGGCATCACCAGGTTATCCAGTATGAACAGAATACCTTCGTCGGTAGTGCGCGGCGACAGTGGGATATTAATAGTAGTCCCATAGGCCATCGGACCACCGTTCTCGTCCATGAAACCGCTGCCCGGATACAGAGTGCGGCCATCCTGATGGAAAGAGATAAAAAGCACATCAGGGTCATCCCAAAAGATCTCCTGTGTACCGTCTCCGTGGTGCACATCAGTATCCACAATGGCGATGCGCTTTAAGCCGTACTTGTGGCGCAGGTACTCCACCATAATGGCCTCATTATTGATATTGCAGAAGCCGCGGTTGCCATGGACCACGGTCATGGAGTGATGCCCTGGAGGGCGAATGATGGCAAAGCCGTTCTTAACCTCGCCGGTGACCACCGCATCAGCCATACGCAAAGCTGAACCGGCAGAGACCAGATGTGCTTCGGTGATCTGCGATTCTATATCCGGTACGCAGAAATGCACCCTGGCGATGTCTTTGAAGGTGGCCAGACCCGGCTGGTATTCGCGGATCTGAGGCATATCCATTATGCCTTCTTCGAAAATCTGATCACGGGTATATAAGAGGCGTTCCTCGCGCTCCGGGTGGGTCGGAGAAATGGCCCAGTCAAAGGCCGGAAAAAATAGAATTCCGGTCGGCTTCATTCACTCACCCCCTGATATTCTTCAATAAATCCGGGTGCGACCTGTATCCCAACCTCAAAGATCTTGCCTACCCGGTCCCAGCCGCGGATCATATTGAACTGCTCCTCCATAAAAAAACTGGCGTTTACGGTGTATTTATCTATGCCCCTGGCCCGGCTGACTTCTTCCAAGCAGCTTATGGCCAGAACTTTGGCATCGGTGAGTTGAAATTTTCGTGGATCTGGCAGAGTGCCGGTCAGCCCTCCGGAATCCACTGTATAGAGATTGCTGGCGGTGTCGACATGCAGTTGCAGGGCCAGGGTGGGACGAACTACCGCTGCCCCCAGGGCGTTGGCCACCGGAGCATAATGGTGTACAAAGCCCGGCACACCTATTTCTGCGGCCAGGATCGGGACTATAGCATGGGCTGCCGCCCCTATGCCGATGATCCGGTCCAATTGGAATTTACGGCGGTGCACTACTTCCCACACTTTATAAGCCGGTTCATTCTCCCATTCAGTGAACATATCAGATATCGACCGTTTCAAGCGTTCCATAACGGTTTCCACTACAAAGAAACAGAGACTCTGCAGCGACATTTGGGAAGATTCAGCCAAAGTAGTCAGCAGTTCTCTGGAGCGATTCCAATCTCCTACTTTCAATTCATGGTACACATTGAAAACATCGGTAACGGTGGGTTCATCCCCCCCGAAACAGGCCGCTGCCCCGATGCGCATCGGACCTACCCTGATGCTATTGTCCCGGCAGCGGATCACGCTATCGCCGCCTAGGGCAATCGAGCGTACCGCGAAGGCATTGATATGGGTGAAGTGTTTATCAATCCGCGCTCCCTTGGATGCATAGAGGGGTTCTCCGGAAATCAACAGCGATATATCGGTAGTGGTACCGCCGATATCTACCACCACCGAGTTCAGTCTATCCCGGCTCAGTGCAGTAGCACCCATAGTGCTGGCGGCAGGGCCGGAGAATATGGTTTCACAGGGATTGGAGAGCGAGGCCGCCAGAGGCATGGTGCCCCCATCGGCCTTGAGTATGTGAATCTCCGCATCCAAATTGCGGGCTTCCAGGGCTTGTTCGATGCGGTTGGCGAAGCGCTTCCACTCTGGCATAGTCATGGCTGTGAAATAAGTGGTGGCGGCACGGCGCGGAAAGTTCAGCTTTCCGGAAACCTCGGCACTTATGGTAACTTGCATCTCTGGGTCAATTTTCATAATCTCATCCCTGATTTGCTGTTCCAAGGACTGGTTGCGGTTGGAGAATTTACAGGCCACCGCGATCCTCTTGATGCCTTTGTGCTGTACATCCTGCAGGGCTACAAAGAGCTGATTGGTATCGATCTTTTCAATGATCCGACCGCGGAAATCAACCGCTCCCTGCAAAAAATAGATGTTTGCAGTCAGGTCATATGCCCGGTGAGGCAGCCCATAACCGGGCACCATGAAAAGTGCGGTAGGCTCCCCTTGCCCGGTGGCCAGCAGGTTGGTTACCAGAGTGGTGCTCAACACCACCCTGTTGATGTCAGTCCCATGGGCTGCTGCTAACAGCTCATCCAGAACCGCCAAAAGGCTCTCCTGCAGGTTGTCAGTCTGAGTAGGTTTCTTAACTGCGGCTAATATTCGGCCGTCATCGAATAATACCCCGTCAGTGAATGTACCACCGACGTCGATGCCGATTAACATGGCAGCACCTCCTTCTCCTATTTGGACCAGATCATTTAAAGTCACTTTTCCACTGGTATAGAATATTTAGAGCCTCACGCGGGCTGAGGTTGTCAACCTCCAATTGGAGCAGTGCTGTAAGCAAAGCATTATCAGCTCCAAACAGAGCAGGTTGTGTCAATACTTGTGCAGGCGGCGAACTGTCGGGCTTATTCTCCAGCCCTTTTAAGACCTCTTCGGCGCGCTGTAGCACCGGCCCTGGCAACCCGGCCAGTTTGGCCACATGAATACCGTAGCTCTTATCAGCTTTTCCCGGCAGGACCTTTTTTAAAAAGACCACTGTGTCACCACTCTCTTTGACTGATACAGAAAGGTTGACTATCCCTTGGGTCTCATCTGCCAGTGTAGTCAGTTCGTGATAATGGGTGGCAAAAAGGGTGCGCGCTTTAATTCGCTTAGCCAGGTCTTCGCTCACCGCCCGGGCAATGCTCAGCCCGTCAAAGGTGCTGGTGCCACGGCCGATTTCATCAAGGATGACCAGGCTGTTTGAGCTGGCGTTGCGCAATATGTTGGCCACCTCAACCATTTCCACCATGAAGGTGCTCTGACCAGAAGCCAGATCGTCACTTGCTCCTACCCGGGTGAAGACCTGGTCGGCTACCCCGATATAGGCTTCACGGGCGGGCACAAAACTGCCCATCTGGGCCATGATCACAATTAGGGCAGTCTGGCGCATATAGGTGCTTTTGCCGCCCATATTGGGTCCGGTTATGAGCAGGAAACGGTAGGCTTCGGAATCCATACGGATATCGTTGGGCACAAAATGGCTGTCCGGCAAGAAATGCTCCACTACCGGGTGGCGCCCCCCCTTGATCTCAATTCTACCACTTTCATCCACCCGGGGACGAACATAATCATAGCGGAAAGCACACTCAGCCAGGGATAGCAGTACATCGACCGTGGCTGCTTTAGCGGCGCTGTCTTGAATGCGTTCTAAGTGAACGGTAAGAGCTTCGCGCACCTGGACAAAAGCCTCGTATTCCAGATTAAAGAGGCGTTCTCGGGCACCCAGGATTTTATCTTCATATTGCTTCAGTTCCTCAGTTATGAAACGCTCGGTATTGACCAGTGTCTGTTTGCGTACATAATCAACTGGCACCAGGTGCAGGTTGGAGCGGCTTATTTCCAGATAATAACCGAAAACCTTGTTGAAGCCGACCTTGAGATATTTAATACCGGTGCGCTCCTTTTCCTTATTCTCATACTCCACCAACCAGGCGGACCCTTCACATGAAAGCGCTTTTAATGCATCGATCTCTGGATCATAACCAGACTTGATCAATCCGCCCTCTCTTAAGGCCAAAGGGGGGTCATTTTCTATCGAACGCTCGATAAGATCGGCCAGATCCTCCAGGTTGTCCAACAAAGCTGCCTGCTTGAGCAGACTATTGTGACAATTTCGTAACACCCTTTTCAAATCGGTCAAGGCCAGGCAGGATGACTTTAAGGCCAACAGATCGCGGGCATTGGCATTGCCGCTGCCCAGCTTGCCGCTGAGTCGCTCCATGTCATAGACCCGCTCTAATACGCCTGCCAACTCTTCTCTCAGGCCTATCTGGGAGTATAATTCTTCAACCCCCTCCAGGCGTTCATTGATGGCAGCGACCTCCCGCAAGGGCAGTTCCAGCCACCTTCTCAAAAGTCGTTTGCCCATGCTGGTATGACACCGGTCCAGAATGCTGAACAATGTGCCGGTTTTACTCCCCTCACGCAGGTTGGCGGTTATCTCCAAATTGCGCCGCGAAGCGCTGTCTATAAAGAGGTAATTCTCGGGGCGGTAAATCTTGAGGGACATGATATGCTGCAGATGCTGCTGCTGAGTTTCCTGGAGGAATAGTACAATAGCGGCCGCTGCCTGAAGGCCGGCGGTAAAATCTTTCAAACCGAATCCATCCAGGGTAGCGGTGCGGAAATTTTTCTTTAGGATATCCGCAGCTTGTCTGTGCTCCAGGGCCTCAGCAGGTATATCGGCTACTGCGGTTTTCAAAGACCAGGCAGGTTTGGTCCAGTATTGCGAATAAAGCCCGGCACTGCTGTCTATCAGGCATTCCGCCGGTGCCAGGCGGTGCAGTTCAGCGCTAAGGCTGTTCAGAGCGGACGGTCCGGTAAATTCTGTGAGCAGGAACTCTCCGGTCGATACATCGACCCAGGCCAGGCCCAGGCAGTTTTTGGCCTCCACTACTGCAGCCAGGTAATTGTTGCGGTCCTCAGGCAAGAGATTCTCATCGGTAACGGTTCCAGGAGTAACTACCCTGATTACCTCTCGCTTAACGATTCCTTTGGCTTCTTTGGGGTCTTCCACCTGTTCACAGATGGCGATTTTATATCCTTGAGAGATCAATTTAGCTATGTAGCCGTTGGCAGAATGATATGGTATGCCGCACATGGGGATGCGCTCGGTCTGACCACCGTCCCGAGCAGTGAGAACGATATCCAGTTCCCGGGAAGCTATCTGGGCATCCTCAAAGAACATTTCGTAAAAATCCCCCAGGCGGAAAAAAAGAATGGCGTCCTGGTGTTGGCCTTTTATGTCCAGATATTGCTCAATCATGGGGGTGAACTTCGACAAGACTAAGTCTCCTCCTCATTACTAGAAAACTCCTCTCGCCTATCCGGGCAAAAAGAAAGACCCAGATAGGGCCCTTCGATATAAAATACCCACCGAAAATGAGTCCTTACATGCCGCAGCCGCTGCATGAACCTCCGCAGCCATCAGGGCTGCAGCCGCCAGAAAGGCTCTGATTCATGGCAAAATACACTGCCTGCATCAGATTGTTGAATCTGTCCTGTGCATCCATTACCTGCATCACCAGAGGATTGTTGCGCATCTGTTGTTCCAGGATATGCAGATGGTTTTCATCTTCAGAAGTCACATTCTGACCAGCCTGTTGCTTGTTATCCAGATTCATGCGACTGGCCTGGTACTTCATCACCAATCCGAATGCGGTTTCATCTGCTTGCAGCTGTTCCTGCAGCCTTTTTACCTCCATGAGTTCATCGCATGAGGCGATGGATGAACCCAGTTCCATGGCTAGTCTTATAATGTCATCTCTATGCAAAAGAGCTACCTCCTTATTAAATTCCAGGCTTACCTGGCTATTTCTCCAAATAGCGAAAACGTTCTGGCTTCTGTTATTTTAACACGTATAGTCTCGCCGGCGATATTGTCCGGACCAGAAAATATAATTATCCGATTAGTCCTGCTGCGAGAGGTCAGCTTACTGGGATCGGTTTTACTGGGCCCTTCCACCAATACCTCTTCACATTTGCCCTCCAGGCTGCGATTGATCTCCAGGGCAATACCGTACTGCAGCTGGGTGAGCTGGTGCAACCTCCTGCGCTTGATCTCCACCGGCAACTGCTCATCCATAGCAGCAGCTTTAGTGCCGGAACGGGGCGAATACATAAAGGTGAAGGCCGAATCAAAGCGTACTTTTTCTACCATATCCAGGGTTTCAGCAAAATCCTCTTCCCTCTCGCCGGGAAACCCCACAATAATATCGGTGCTGATGGCCACCCCGGGGATTCGCTCGCGCAACTCCAATGCCCTTTTTAAATAGTGCTCCCGGGTGTATCCGCGGTTCATCAATTTTAGGATACGGTTACTGCCGGATTGCATGGCCACGTGGATGTGTTCACAGACTTTGGGGTTTTGGGCCATGGTACCGATCAGCTTATCAGACAGATCCTTGGGGTGAGAGGTAGTAAAGCGGATGCGCTCGATACCTTTTACCTCTGAGACCATATTGAGCAGATCCGGGAAATCGATATTATCTTCCAGACCCCGGCCGTAAGAGTTTACATTTTGACCTAGGAGAGTGACCTCTTTATAACCTGCTGCTGCCAGGGCTTCAATCTCCTTCTTGATCTCTTGCGGATTGCGACTGCGCTCTCTGCCCCGGGTGTAGGGCACTATGCAATAGCTGCAAAAGTTGTTGCAGCCGAACATAATGTTGACAAAAGCACTGAAACCGCCGCTGCGCTTTGACGGCAGAGGCTCAATTATGGCACCTTCTTTATCCCATACCTGCACCACCGGAACATGTCCTTCCTCAGCGCGGCGTACCAGTCCAGGCAATTCATGTATGTTTAAGGTCCCGAATATGATATCTACCGGTTGCTTTTTCAGTATCTGCCTAACCTCGGGCAGTTGGGCCATACAGCCCCCAAAAGCTATAATTTTGGAAGGATCCTTACGTTTCCAGGCAGTTATTTCGCCCAACTTGCCGAACACCTTATTCTCTGCCGAATGCCTCACACTGCAGGTGTTAAAAATAATTAAGTTAGCCTCTTTAGGGTCTGCAACAGAATGATATCCACACCCTTCCAAAAGGCCGGCTATGACTTCAGAATCGCGAACATTCATCTGGCAGCCGTAGGTCAATATATGGTAGCGTTTTTCGGCTTGTTGATAATCCGACTTTGCTGACATCTTCAGTGCTCCTCTAGTCAACATAATAAAGCCGGGCACAGCCCGGCGGTGCAGATTAAAATCTAGTCCTGAGGACCTTTGATAGCCTTTTCCACCAGGTTCCTGATCTGATCCAAACTAACTCCACCGGCCAGTCGGGGTTTGCCGTTGATCAATGTTATCGGATAGCGGTAGCCTACAGATAGTACGTTAGGTACCTTGGGATAATCCGTCAGTCCGGTCTGCTCAACATCGATGTAGCGCACCTCTACCAGCTCTCCAAAATGCTCTTGCAACACCTCGGCCACCATTTTAGTGGTAGAGCTATAATCTGCGGTGCCGCAACAACCTCCTCCAGAGCAGCCTTCACAACTGCGGATCTCCCCCTGCGGGCCCACCAGTATCTCTATCAGTATTTTCTCTTGCTCGGACATTGCTATCCTCCTCATCCAGAAGTTTTCTTCACCGGATGATGCATTAATATGTATATCAGATCAATTTGATTACCAGCATACCCCAATTTCAGCCCGGGCGCAAGCAATGCAGATCGCAACAGTGAGCCGCCTGGAGATGCTCTGGTACCGCAAGCACTCATCCAGGGGTTCTAAGCTGCCGTCATCAAGTCTTAAGGGAAACGAAAGCAACATGTGTGATTACAATCGCATTTAACACGTAATGTGGCAGACTGGTACTGTTGCATTTTATTTCAGAAGAAATACTATCTTGGTCAATAGTTCGTTCTCAGGTACTTCCATAGGGGAGTTGTAATACAGTTCATAGACTACCCCGGTCGGTTCGTGTCCGTTGTCAATGACCCATTGGGTCAAGGCCTCATAGGTAGGCCCCATCTCCTGGTAAGGGCCGCTGTAAAGAGCAGTGGCTTTCTTGCCAGGCGGAATCTGGCTGGCATTAATGTGGCCTTTTCCGGGGATAACTTCAGAAACCGGAAACCCCATCTCAACATCCAGGTTTTCCATGTCCATATTATAGTAACATGTGAACGGTGCATCTGCTGGTTGTTTTCCAAGTTCTTCAAGATAAGCCATAATTGACTGATATGCTGCTCCCAGTTCTTGCGGTAGGTTTCCCACTGAAGTGGTCTTTCTTATGGACAACACCGGCTGTGATGTGGTTTCAATTAATTCGAATTTTTGATCCATAAACACACCTCCTGTTTTTATAATTGTAACCTAAAGTAGGCTTATATCTGCTAATGGTTAGATTTTTTAATGATAATCTTTACGGAATGTGCTCCTGGATAACTTTACCTACAAACCTAGAGCCCGGGATATAACGGCGGCCGCCTCAGCCCGGTTGGCTCCTCTCTTGGGTTGATAGGTATTATTAGTGTAGCCTTTTATTATGCCTTTTTGCTCAGCCGCCAGAACTGCACCTTGAGCCCATTGGGAGATGAAGGCCTGGTCAGCATATACGGTTTTAACGGTGTCGGTCTCCTCTGTATCGATTTGTGCAGCTTTCATAACCATGACTGCCATTTGTTCCCGGGTTATGGGGTCATCCGGGCCGAAGTAGGAGGTAGTATAACCACTGACAATGTCCTGGGCAGCTGCCGCAGCAATATAGTCTTTGGCCCAGTGTGATGAGGTGTCGCGGAAGATTTGGCCTCCTTTCGGGCTTATATCAAAGGCTGCTACCAGGGCTGTGGCGAACTCGGCCCGGCTAATGGGTTGTTCAGGCCGGAAAGTCCCGTCCGGATAGCCATCAAAAACCCCGCTTTTGATTAATTTACGAATATCCTCCTCCGCCCAGTGGCCGATAATATCCATGAACTGAGATGTGGTTTTATTGCTCAGGAATTTTTGTGCCGGCTGGATTATCGGCTTCTGAGGGGGGAGTTGGTATTTATCAGGGATAACCGGCAGGGGTACCTGCCAAGGTTTTTGCGGGCTAAAGGAGGCATTATCTAAAATCCGGCGGGCTTCAACAAAGTGTTCCCCATACCAATACTTAAAGCTGTTAGTGATGCCAATGGCAGTGGGGCGGCCTGAAATGGTATGGATAATGGCTGGCTTACCGTTGATGTTTCCAATATAAAGGGCTACATGGCCGATGTGAGTCCCGCTGCCAGTGCTGTCTTTTTTCCAGAAGGTGAAGATATCCCCCGGCTGTAACTTCTCGATGCCAACCAGTTCATAGGTACTGCTTCCCGGGACTTGGCGAGAGTACACCCCGTCAACCTTTTTGCCTACCTCAGGGTATTTTTTTGAAGCTGAGGTTATGGTGTATCCGAAATCTCTGTAAACCAGCGCAGTGAATATTGAACAGTCAATATATCCGGTGGTCTCGTATTTATGGTGACCATATATCATATAGCCGTTTTCCATATACCAGATGGCTCTGGCTACCAGGGCCTGTGCTTCGCTGTTATTATAATTTGCCAGAAAAGCATCGGCGATGACCTTATCATGCTTTAAATAGTCTGCATAGTTGTCCTTATATCTTTTTACACGGCTGTCAGTACTGCTGGCCGCCCAGGCTGAGGTGCCCGCAGCAAACGTCCATAAACCTATCAAACAGACAATAATGAACTTCCTTAGCATTACTTACCTCCTCTATAAGAAAAATGGTGTTAATTTTAAAATTTGCCACCTTAATCTTCAAGCCCTTTATGTAAATTGTGGTAATGACACGCGGGGACGTTTTATCTGTGTCATTTTTAATTCATGGAAGAATCGCTGCACGATATCCGGTTATGGAGCTAACCCCTACAATATTGCATTCATCCTTATTACTCCATGAAATAACATGTGGAGAATGTTTGGGTCAGAGACAGGGCATCAATGTGGCGAATTAAACCGTACTACAAGAGATAAGGCCATGTATGACTGTGCATCCATGGCCGGTGTCAGATTATCAAGTAATTCCCCCGCAGCCTCCCCATCAGAGTACTGTGGTTGCATAACGGCTGCATTTGCCTTGGGGGTTGTTCAAGTAACAGTACAGTTCATTTTCGTACTAACTCTTATTAACTTAACGTGGGTCATAGCCTACCACTGACCAGATACCGGTCTCGTCCTGGCGCAACAGGCGCTGCAGATACACCTTTTTGACCGGACCTTCAGAGACCGTAATTGCTGCCTGTGCACCGGTATTGAGCTCTAGTTTGAATGATGCCGACCCGATCTCAGGCTCTCCGATAATGCCCTGGGGCGACACTTTGAGATTGACAAAGGTCATAGCGACATGTAACGGATCAAGCTGCCAGGGGCTGCTGCCCCGGTCCACCTGCATTTGATTAGCTCTAACGATATCCATGTCCACAGACACTTTTACCTGAGCCTGGCTGACCAGGTCGTGGCTGACTTGGGGTAGAGTCAGATCAGGTGCGATTTCGGCTGCCAGAGCAACGCGTTGTGGGCCGGTTACCTTGATCTCCAGGCCGTTCTGCCGCCAGCGCAGGCCCTCCCACCAAACCTCCAAGGGGCCTCCGGCGGCCTGACCCAAGGCCGAATTGGGAGCCGGTGCAAAGCTGCCCTGTGCGCTTACTTCGGTGATAGTGGTGTCACCATAATCCAGGACCATGCGGTCTTGAAATGCCAGTACTCGCTTCGGGGCGGCGTCCGGAAGCAGAGGCGCAAAGCCGCTGATGAGAACAGCTTCTTCCACCGTAGCCACCAACTGCCCAGGATCATCCTGCACAATTTTATAACCTTGCGGCGGTTGGTACGCAAATAGATGGTCTTCGACCGGAGAGTTCACCTCCAGGCTGATAAAAGTATAGGTGGTCTGCAGTGAGTTTTGCATCGGGGTGCGGATTTGTATAGGAAGATCGGTTTGTTTATCCACCCAAAGATGGTAGGCCAGACCTCCAGGAGGACGGATTTCCAGTTTACTGGTGTCACGCCCGGCGATAACCTCTGAACCAACCACCTCATGGGGATACTGCAAAGCCCTTTGGGCTTCATCGCGCAGATCGAACCCCTGCCGGGTAGGATCGGGAAGCACTGGCAATATAGCTACTGCTTTTTCCTGGGGACGGACTTGCCATTTCTTGTCGCCATTGTTAACTGTAACAGTCCCGTCGTCTTGCCTGACAGCATATCTGTCACCTACTGACCACAACTCTGCCCGACGCACCAACCACTCCTCGCCAGCCTGGTTATTAGAACGCATTTCCAAGACTCCATGATAACTGCTGAGGTTGCTGACGGCCTGCTGCATGGCGTAAGCTACGTCGTTTCTAAACATATTAGGACTGCTGACCATCACCGCCAAGATGAGCAAACAAGCCGCCAGGGCTGCTGCGGGAATCATCCATTTGGGCCGGGAAAGCTTGGGCCTTGACTGTCCAGCAAGCACCCCGGAGGCATTCCTCACCGTGCCGGATCTTTCGCGTTCCTGTATCCTGGTGGTCAGCTTTTCAGCCAGTCCCTGGGCGAATCCTGAATCCGGCAGGGCTGGTTCTTTCAAGCTCTTGACCGCTCTGACGGCTGAAAATATCTGTTCAAGTTCCTGATCATTGACGCCATTGCCGGTCTTTCCGGGAGCGGCCTCTTTATTGAGGGCGTCGATATATTCTGATACGATGCTTTCTTTTCTCTCCATGTTTCAACCCTCCTTTTTAATCAACGTCATCCAGATACCGTGCCAGGGTTTGCAAGGCGCGGTATTGACAAGTGCGTACGGCTGCTTCGCTTTTCCCCATCTGTCGGGCTGTATCAGCAACACTGCAACCCATTAGGATTCTGAGTTGGAGGACTGTCTTCTGTTCCGGTTTGAGCCTTTCCAGGGCGCTTTCGATCCTCAGCCTCTGCACCAGTTCCGTTTGGTTATCCTCAACTAGCGGTTTCACATCTTCCCAATTGACTACTTTGCCCTGAAGTTGTCTTTTCCGCCAGGAGTCTCGGATAATATTAACACCTACTGTCTTCAGATATCCGAGTACATTATGCGGAGGTTCACCATGATTCCGGAAATATGCCAGGGTTCTGGCAAAGCTCTCCTGAGTTATATCTTCGGCTTCTTCCCGGTTCTGAACCCGGTGGTAAATAAACCTATAAACAGGCTCCCAGAGTGCCAGACACAGCTCTTCAATCGAATACGCATCACCTTGCGCCGCCTTGAGGAGTATGTTAGTCCTAATAACTTTCACCTTCTTTATACCGATCGGCTTTATAAATACAGACGAATAAGCATTGTCAAATGTCACAACATATTCGGTTAGATTATTATTGGTTGCTCCTACAATATTTTATAGATTGATATGTTGCCCTATTTTAAGGATCACAATAGAAAGGCCGAACGAGGCTTAGTAGACCTCGCTCGGCGCGAATTAGCTTATAATTATTGGTGCTCATTATAAATTACTGCCAGGTTGGGCTTAGAATCTCCCAGCACAAAATACTGTGGCATTTTGAGATGCCATGTAGATCGTCATTAGGCGGCACTTACAAATCAGCTGCTGCTGCTTTTGAAAGGCGCTTTCCCCAAGGTTTTATATAGGATATCAGCAATAATGAGATTAGAATAGCCAGTGAGATTATTGTTCCAACTAACAGCATGGTATGGCTATGTAAATAGGCGGGATTGTCAAGGGGGTTAATCTGCCCGGCGGCTGTCAGGTTTATGGGCTCTTCAAACCATATTCTCACCAGGGTGCTGCCAAAAAGAACCGCTGTGATATTTCCCAGTGTCTTAATCATAATCCAATAATACTTGAACAAACCCCAGGAAGTCCGCAGCGATATCCATACTCCCGAAATGATGCACCCAATAGCACCGGGGATGATCAAAAACCAATCGAAATACCTGGCAAACATGTGGGCCGCCCTGATCTGCTCATGATCAGTCACTACAGTAGTAGCCAGACTGGTCAAAAGCAATGCCCCAACCACCCCGGAGAAGTATATAATCACAAAAACAACATGGGCCAGGTGCCAGCATTTTTTCTGTCTGGTGCTCAAACGAGCAGGAAACAGCTTTGCAATCTGAACCATACCGATTATCAAAACCAATAGGGTGAATACGGTACCGATAAGTTCTATCATAACGTTATACCTCCATGTGGCCTATGGAAACCGCGATTTTATAGGAAGTCCTCACACCGCTTTAAGTATCCCTTTTCCTTACTGCTTACTGCGATCGCTTCCTGTTAGCAACAGGGTCAATAAAATGCCGACACCGGCTATAAAGAATACCATCACTGATGCTACTGCTATAAACATCTCGCCAGTGGCATAGCGGGTGACAAATCCCGTGAATATACTGAAAAGCAAAAGCCCCACTGAAAGACCATACAGGGCTGCCCGGATCGTGTTCATGGCGTATTTATGCATGGTTTCCCTGGTAAGAACGCTATATGTCAAAAGCGTTCCACCGGCTACCAAGAATATAAGATTGCCCAACGACGCCACCCCGAAGCCAGCCATGAAGTAGAGCATCAGCGCACTAAACAATCCGAACAGGATAAGCATTGAACCTATCACTATACCGGCAGTAGAGATCCTGGCCTTCATGGATGTATAAACCGATTGTCTGGCCGTGTCCTGACCGAGCCTGCGCATATCTTCGACCAGTCCGCTCAAATCGCCCATGGAGGCAACCGCTTCCCTGAAAGCCTCTTCATCATTCAGTCCCCTGGCTTTGATATCCTGAATTTTTTCCCTCAGGTTTACAGCCAACTCTTCTTTTAATTCGAAAAGCTGCTGGCTGGCCCCTACCCCGGCAAATAAATGGTTTATATATTCATCAATTTTATTTTTTTGGGATATCTCATTATTCATCACTATTTAGGCCTCCTTGTATCAATTTATCCAAGACCTCCCTGGCAAAAACCCAATCCTTGCGGTTCTGTTCATAATGATCTTTGCCCTTCGCGGTGATGCGGTAATATTTGCGCCTGCTTCCCTGAGTCTCATCGCCCCAGTAGGAAACGATAAGTTCATCCTGCTCTAAGCGCCTGAAAGCAGAATACAGGGTAGCTTCCTTAAGCTCATAGCGCTGCCCGCTCAAAGTGAGCACAGTCTTATAAATCTCATATCCGTAGCTGTCGCCTTGCCGAAGGATGTTTAAAATAATGGTGTCGGTGTGACCGCGTATCAGATCTGTGGAAATTTTTCCACCCATATAATATCACCTCTTATAGTATATTATATGACACACTACTATGCGTGTCAAGGTACTATGGCTGAGAGTAGTTAATACATCGATTGCCCTGTGACTTCTGAAATAAGGCAATTTCGTACCAGTTGATACCGATAATAAATTGTAAGCATTGTTTGTGGAAGGTAAGATATGAATAATATATAGATTGAGCGCTTGACTAAATATTACGGCCGCTTCAACTCTATTGGGGCATGGAGCTGAACCCATCGACCGAGACGGTTTCAGGTGTTTTGTAATTAAAGCGGGTTGAATATATTGGAGAAGCTGGGCTCCGGTTGGTGATGCTGCTCACTTGGTTAAGCTATTTGTATTTCCCTGGGCTTCTTGCTTGCTGCAGTCAGGAATGTTTAGAGGCAACATCCCTGGCTGCAGCGCTGATTATAACAACATGTCCTCATCTCAATTGCTATCGATCCGGATTCCTGGCTTTGGGCTCTTTTGACAATGTCCAGGCTTTTCCTGTCAGTCGGGTAAAACCCCGGCGGGGAATCCGCATTTTGCCTCTCTACTGCTTGACTAGATTATTCTTAACCTCATATTGCTGGAAAAGTTCATCCATCCACACGGCATATTCATCACCCATCCGTTCCTCCAGCAGGGTCTGTCTGATCTCCTCTTTGCTGGCTTCGTAATCAGGCTCCTGGGCCGCCTTCTTATCGGTGACTTTGATAATGTGGAAGCCGTAATCGGTCTGTACTGGCCCGCTGATTTCACCTGCTTGCATTGCAAAGGCCACTTCGTCAAACTCGGGCACCATCTGTCCCTCGGCAAAATACCCCAGGTCTCCGCCATTGTCTTTGTTGCTGACATCAGTTGAGTATTCACTGGCCAGTTGGGCGAAATCAGCGCCCCCATCCAGTTTGGCCTTGACTTCATTGGCCGCCTCCAGGTTATCAACCAGAATATGGCTGGCCTTTACTTGTTCTGGTTGAGCAAATGAATCCTGATTGGCTTCGTAATACTCCTTGATCTCTTCTTCGCTGATGGTGATCCTCTGCGATAACATCTTTTTTACCTGGAGATTTGCCGTAGTATCTTCTCTCACATCCTCAATGGTATGACCGCTGGCTTGCAGGGTCTCTTTAAAGGCCTGTTCACCGCCGTAGTAATCGTAATACTTTTGAATTTCAGCCGCCACTTCCTCTTCAGCGACTACAATGTTCTGTTTGGCAGCTTCCAGTTTTACGATCTTCAACGCAATCATCGAATCCAGAACCTGATTGCCATTGGCTTTTACCAGGGAATCGTAAAACTCTTGCTGGGTGATCTTTTCGCCGTTAACACTGGCGATAACCGGCTGATTCAGTTGGGCGGCGCCATAGCCTGCTCCGATTCCTAACAGGGTAAAAACTACAATCAGTGCTATGGTGCGGGTTAGGTTGGATTTGTTTTCATTCACTGTATTCACACTCCTTCATCTCAAATATATTAGCACAACAATGTGTCGCTTTTGTGTTCAGTCTGCCGGTATTTAATGTCAATACCGCGTTCAAGTAATTGCGGCTACTGAGAATTACTATGAGGGAGCCTTTCACTCCCGTCCTGGCGAAAATTTTCTCCATTGGACTTAATCAACCCTGGCTTAGGGTAGGCTATCCTCCAGCACGGTTTCCCATTTGTCGATTCCATAAAGGCCTCGGTCCGATTAACCTGAACGCAGTATTTTCTCCAATTCTTCAACCTCGCGCCGGGCTAGGTCCTCGCATCCGGCCAAAGACTCCAGATGATGCTGCAGTTCATGCAGCACTGTTTCCATAATTTCCTCTTCCCATGCCTCAAGGGGCTCCCCCTTTAACAATGCCGCAAAAGATCCGTAGTAAAACACTATAAAACAGCCCAGGTGTCCACCTTCTATATATTCCCCCATTATGTAGAAGCCGTCTTCCTCCTTTTTACCACGCTGCACATTGAAACCTCCGTTCAGCTCGCGGCAGAAATACGGCGGTATGCGGGTCACAGCCTGATCCAGCATCACAATGAACTCATCATACGATGGTTTGGCCATGGATTTCCCTCCCTGTCAGTCTTCTCTGCGGATCGATTCCCTGTATATATTTCCACCACTTTATGGTACAAAGTTATTAAACAACAAACAAGAGGAGGCGCTAGCTGTGCAAACCAATACCCCATCAGCGACCGGGCGCAGTACGGTTGCATTAACCACATTAGTATTGTTGATGTATCTGTTGACCATCATTCCGGTGGCAGACTTGCCGGTTGGCACCTCTGTGCCTTTTTATATCTGGCTGGGATTGTTTGTACTGCAATTCCTGCTGCTGATGGCCTGGTTTCGTTTGCAACGCAGTCTGAAACTGGCGGTGGTGATAATTGTCGGCATGATCAGCTTAACCCTATTAGCTGTGGCGGCCTCCCAACATTATGCTAGAACCCCGGCCATAGCTGGTGACAACAGCATAGCAGTGATGGAGACAGTTCAGTTGGGCGGCACTGAGCAGTGGATAACCATCCGGGGCCAAGATGCCAGCAAGCCAGTGCTGCTCTATCTTGGCATCGGAGGCCCTGGCGCCGGTGGGTTCCCAGCCAATGCCCTGACCTTAAAGCCCTTGGAGGAGCACTTCGTGGTGGTGAATTGGGATCAACCCGGAACGGGAAAATCCTATGGTGCAGTGCCCATCTCCACCCTGACCGTGGACCGTTTTGTCTCCGACGCGCATGAGTTGGCCGAATTAATGAGTCAAAGGTTTAGTCAAGACAAGATTTATGTGATGGGTCTTTCCTGGGGCACTATATTGGGCACCAAGCTGGTGCAACAGCACCCGGAGCACTTTTACGCCTATATAGGCAACGGTCAGATGGTCAACACAGTTGAAAATGACCGTCTGGGATATCAGTTGAGCTTGCAATTGGCTGCCGAACGTGGTGATGCCAAACTTAGGCAAAAACTTATTGAGAATGGTGAGCCTCCGTATTTCGGGGAAGGAATGGCTTACAAATATGCCACTTACAATGATGTTCTGTTCGAACATATGGGGACGCTTAAGATCGGGATGATGGCTTTCCTGGTGCCGCAGTTCAGCGATGAATACGGCCTGGTCGATAAGGTCAATTTTGCCCGCGGCCTGGCGCAGTCCTTCAGCACGGTCTACCCACAACTAGAAAACCTGGACTTCACCACCCAGGCGGCCAAGATGGAGGTTCCTATGTACTTCCTGGTGGGACGTCAGGATGTTAATGCTATGGCTTCGCTGGTGGAACGCTATTATGATGTATTAGAAGCCCCCCACAAAGAGTTAATATGGCTTGAATCGGGCCATGGCGCCAGCCCTGAAGAAATCCGCGATGCGCTGCTCAACCAGGTCCTGGTCAATAGCCCGCCGCGCTAAGTCAAGTTGAGGCAGCTTCGCAGTTGGACCTGCTGCAGGTATACATTGCTTCCCAATAGATACTTGGTTATAATAAGCCCAAAATGAGTTGGAAAGGAAAGTTGCCAGTGGAGTTGATTTATACCGGTAAAACCAAAAATGTATACCGCCTGGAAGATGGCAATTACCTGTTGAAATTCAAAGATGATGCCACCGGAGCGGATGGGGTTTTCGACCCGGGTTCAAATACTATCGGTTTGACTATTGAAGGTGCAGGACGGGCTGGATTGCGTTTGACCAAGTATTTTTTTGAAGTGCTCGAAAAGCAGGGCATTCCCACCCACTATATCGATGCAGATATAGAAAACGCCACCATGACGGTTAAGCCGGCTACGCTGTTCGGCAAAGGGCTGGAAGTAATCTGCCGCCTGCGTGCGGTAGGCAGCTTTTTACGGCGTTATGGCGACTACGTACAGGAGGCTCAGCCCTTAGACTACTTTGTGGAAGTGACCCTGAAAGATGATGCCCGTGAAGATCCGCCCATCACTGAGGATGCCCTGGACATGCTGGGGATACTATCCAAAACCGAATACCAGATACTGAAGGACCTGACCCAAAAAATCACTGCGATTGTAAAAGACGAACTGGCCGGGAAAGGCGTAGATCTGTATGATATTAAATTTGAATTCGGGCGGGTTGGGCCTGAGCAGCAGATAACGCTGGTGGATGAGATTTCCGGGGGCAACATGAGGGCTTATAAGGACGGCCAGCATATACAGCCTTTGGATTTAGAAAAGATCATGCTCAACGATTAAAGAAAGATGATGCCCCCAGAGGCTGCCCTATAATCGGGCAGCCTTTAGTGTTCAGGGCGTTTCTACTCATGTCTTGGACATATTCCCTTACCACGCGTGTCCAGCCATCAAGATTACAGAAAGAGTCGAGTAGGCAGGGCCTCTCGCCAGATGATTAAGGTTAGGTTGAGCCTACTCGGTTTCTGCCCCTTTCGGTTAGCAGTGTCTCACTAGCTCAACCGTACTTAATTTCCATACGATTGTACCCTTACCCCTCACAGAACCGTACGTGCGCTATTAACGCATACGGCTCTTCGTATTATCATTTGCCTTCTCAGCTAGAGATTTCCCACCTCATGTCAAATATGTTTACAGCTATCTTTGGCCTTGGTAGTGGGTACTTTCTTAGCATTTTCTGGAATTTGTCCCATCCAAAACTCTTCCTCTGACTTCGTCGGTTTAGCCACTTGAATAGGAGTCTCTCTATCTGTTCCTTGTACCGATAGAGCGCGTCGCTGTTATCCGTCACTGCATAGTACTGATAGTAGCCCTGCAGCTTCCTCTTCAGCACCTCCATAATATCCGGCACCGGAATGTGTCGATGTGACTTTATCCATTCCTTTGCCTTGGCTACACTAATTTTGAATTTCTTGCGACAGGTTTTCCGCTTTACACGAAATTTACCATGCCTGCTCTTTCCGCAATAGTGTGTGAAACCTAGAAAGTCGAAAGTCCCGGGTTTGGGCAGCCCGTTTGCTTTAGCCTCTGCCTCCGCCTTCTTTCCGAATGCTATGATCTGGCTTTTGTCAGCGGCCAGCTCGAGGTTGAATTTCGCCAGTCTCTTCTCTAGTGCGACGTAGAATCTTCGGGCGTCTTCCTCAAATTCAAAACAGCATACAAAGTCGTCTGCGTACCTTACCATATGGGCCGAACCACGGCAATGCTTTCGCACTACTTTCTGAAACCATAGATCCAATACATAGTGTAAGTACACATTTGCCAGTATTGGTGATATTACCCCGCCCTGGGGAGTTCCCTCGGGGGTATCATATCTTACCCCGGCTTCTATCACCCCTGCTCTGAGGAATCGGTAGATGAGTCGTAGCATGTTCGTGTCTGCTATGCGTTCCTTTAGAAATTCCATTACCCATTTGTGATCCACATGGTCAAAGAATCCCTTGATGTCAGCGTCCACGATGTAGTTTACTCGATGATCCTCTATGAGCTTGTTAAGGTGCTTTAATGCATCGTGCGCACTCCGCTTGGGTCGAAATCCATAGGAGAAACCCATGAAGTCCTGTTCATAGATGGCGTTTAGTATCTGTGCTGCTACTGCCTGTACAAGTTTGTCTTCATAGGCGGGTATTCCGAGCGGACGCGTTTTGTCTGTTCCTGGCTTGGGGATGCGAACCCGCCTGACCTCTTGCGGTTTGTAGGCTTGTTTCTTCATTCTTGACACCAGGTTTTTGATGTTTTCTTCCAGGTTTTCGCCGTAGTCTTTTCTGGTTACCCCATCCACTCCTGGTGCTTTTCGTGCTGCCATCTGGTTATGTGCAGCACTTAGCGTATCCTCGTTGATGAGATGGATTAGGGTCATGAATTTGTACTTGGGATTTTCTCTTGCTCGTTCGGCTATCCTTGCCAGTTGCGTTTCCACTGTCTTCTCCTCTCCAGTAGGACAATGTTTCCTTGACTAAGGGCTATAATACGTTGCCGCCTTTCCTCCCCAGGCATTACCCTGTTCATCAGTACTATGCAGCAATCCGACTCCCTGACAGACTTTTGGCTCCCTTGCTTTGTATTGCTTGTCGGCCATACTCCCCTGCGGAAGAACTGTCAGGGTCTCCCGAGTTACCGTGACTTAACAATGTGTAACGTGCCAAGGTCTCTGACCCCGGAGGAGCCTCAGCGTTCTCGCCCTATCGACCGCTGAGGTGTTGCCTTCTGCTGGACGTACGGCATCGGCCTCCTCATCCACACACATTTCGGGGCTCATTCCCTTCAGCCTCTGGCTTTCGGCCCATTACCTCGCCTGCCTACGCTTAAACGCTTCTGTTGCCAGTTGCGCTCCAAGGCTGGCTACGAGTGGTTGGCTAGTCCTTTCTCGGTGGGCTTCTCACCCACTATATGTCACGACCTTGCTCGGTCGCTCACGTCCCGGTATAACCGAACAGGTAAGCGCAGAGAATTCCTCCCACCACCACGATCACCAGGTTGAGGCGCAGATAGGCCAATAAGGCTGAGCCGCAAATACCGGCTATGGCAGTCGGAATACTCCCCGTCGAATACAATGCGCCTGGAAAGATCAATGCCCCCAGTATGGCATACGGGACGAACTGCAGGCAGGTTTTGAGAAAAGGCGGCATATTGATGTCGCGCAGCAGAACCAGGGGTAGCATGCGGGGCAGATAAGTGACCACTGCCATAAAAACCACTATTAAAATCAGCTCGGTCTGGTTCAATTTTCCACCCCCTGTGGGTAAAGCGCAGCACCCAACATGGCCGCCAGACTGGCAGACAACACCAGTTTCCACCCGGTCGCCAGAGCACTCAAAGCAGGCACCCAGTTCATTACCGACTGCAATACGACCGCCGCTACCACTACTATTACTACCGGCCAGCCTTTTCGCAGCGAAGGCACTAACAGCCCGATAAACATGGCATATAAGGTTATTCCCATGCTGGCTTGAAGAGACGCAGGCAGTCCACCTGCCAGGAGCACCCCTAAACCGCTCCCTAACACCCAGGAAGCGTAGGCAATGAAATTGAGGCCTAATATGAAAGGGCCCCGCAGTATCGACTGGGATTGCAACGATGCCACCGTAAAGGTCTCATCAGTTATGCCAAAGGCCAAGAGACTACGCCAGGGCTTGGCGAGACTCACCGCCAGGCGCTGCGAAAGTGAAGCGCTCATCAGAAAATGGCGCAGGTTGATCACCAAAGTGGTCAGTACTATTTCCCAGGCCTGTGTTCCCAGGGCTATAAGATTTACGGCAATAAACTGGCTGGCTCCAGCAAATACCAGCAAGGACATCAAAACTGCAATAAATAGTGAAAGCCCTGCCGATCGGGCCAGAAGACCGAAAGCCACCGCGATCGGCAGATAACCAATGGCTATGGGCAGGCCTGCTTTGAGTCCTTGGAAGAAAGTGCTGCTTTCTTCGGAACTGTCCGCCAACGCAGTAGCGCACTGCTCTACGGCTGTTTTAATTGTCGTCTCGCTTTTGTCCATAAATAACAGTCTACCATACTAACAAAATCGCAGGATGAGAAATGTAGGTGCTTTGAATAAAATAATAGATTCACAAAGGAATCCGGCTGATTACCTAATCGATGCCTAAGCTGCAGTTATTGCAGGTTGCTAATAATCACAACCGGCAACCTCGGTCTGTTATGCTTTAAAAACATCGTCTGATGAAACCACGGCCTTTAGGCCTTACAAGTGAAGACCGTCCAAGAAGAATTTATAATTGCTTTAGCTGCTGTATTTTCCGAGATCAGATGCTGGTTTTTAGCAAGGTCCAAGATGAAATAATGGATGCTTTAGCTGATACTATTTCTGTCACTATGGCCTGTTTGGAGCTTTTGTCAACTGCTGCAGAAAACCTACCGCTTTAGCCTTACAAGTGATGCCGCTCCAATTTTAGCAGATGTTCTTTAATATGCAGACCGCCGCCATATCCGACCAGGCTGCCATCAGCTCCAATTACCCGATGGCAGGGCACTATGATGGCGACCGGATTGCGGTTATTGGCCATGCCGACTGCCCGGTATGCTCTCGGCCTGCCGATTTGTTCAGCGATCTGTTTATAACTACGAGTCTGCCCATAAGGGATGGTTAAGAGCGCCTGCCACACTTCTTGCTGCATCTCTGTGCCCATCAGTCGCAGCGGTAAGTCAAATTTCCGCCGCTGGCCTTTTAGGTATTCAATCAGCTGCCTTGCGGCCTGTTGTATCAGCCTGGTTTCCTTTTGAGGCGTATCGTCCTGAGACTCATCATTGGCAAAAAAAACCTCGGTTATAGCTTCACCGTCATCAGCGATGCCTATTATGCCGAGGTCGGTTTGATAATAATACACACTCTTCATAAATTTTTATCTCCTGTGAGCTAAGGCCTCCCGCTCATTAGTCTTATTGTAGTACGCATTGGAAGGAGTGAGTTTTCGCTTTTTACCTACTACTCATTATATAATAGGACTGGCAGCGGCTGATACATCAACCCCAACAGCTGAGTCTGTTTATTGGACTTTTCGAAAAATGGAAAAGGCCCCTCCAGCGAAAGGCCTTATCATACTTTTTAGGTATTCAACTTTTATATAATATAAACTTATTGCCATTCATCCCAATTGGCATCTTAGCTTGGTTTACCAGGTCCACGCTGCTAACTGCTGGCTTTCTTCAAAAGATCATAGCGGGTTTTAACCGTCTCATACAAACCGTTTATTTCTTCTCCGGTGTCACCGCAGAATTTCTTTAGATTGGAACGGAATTCGTCAACATCGTTTTGCACTTCTTTTTGTTTCTCTTCAAGATGCATGAAATATCCCTCTAGTTGAATCTGATCAGCATAAAGCCGGTTTTTTAATTCGGCCACGCATTCGACCAGTTCAGCCAGATCTTGTTCGGCTTCATCTGCCCGCTTTCTTTCGATATCCAGTTCCCGTTGCAGGGTTTCATTTGCGATCAATTGTTCATTCAGGGAGTTGAGTTGGTTGTATATGGCCTCAATTTCCACCTTATAACTTATCGGTTTGGTATGTTCAGCATTCTGCCTTTCCAAAAGCTGAACCTTGCGTTCCATTTCCTGATAGGCTTGATACAGTTCGTCTGCTCTTTTTTTACTGAGCGCTAATTGTTCCTGCAGGTCTTCAACCCTGGCCTCGAGCATTTCCCGCATTTCCAGACTATTGGCCAGTTCAATCCGCTTGGCTCTTATCTCCTTGTCGGCTCTGCCTTCATAATCCTCCAGGGACTGTACCAGTTCGCTGTTGTGTTGCTTTAATTCCTCACACTGTTTAATGCGTTCGTCCAGTTCGCTCTTTGAAAGGCTAATCTCTTGCTCCAGGACCGCAATACGAAACTTCTGGGTGCGGTGCTTGTTTTCTAAATCCAGCTTTTCTTCAGCGAGTTGTTTGCTGTGTTCTTCTAACTCTTCCACCTGCCGGCTCAATTCGCTGCATCGAACCTTTAAGTGGTTTCTGTCACTATCCAACCGTTCGATTTCCGCCGCATATTTATCGTCAATGGCCAAATACTCTGCTTCCGCCTCATCACAGCGGCTCTTGTATTTACTGAGGTCCATCATGGCTTTATCGAGTTGGTCTTGAAGCACCGCTTTTTCCCTATCAGATTCCTGTCTGAGCAATTCGAGTTCACGGATAAGCTTGCGTTTATTTGATTCGAGTGCCTCTATCTTGTCTAATAGGGTTTTTTCAGCACCCTGATAATGATGTTGAATGGTGTTAATACACTGTTTAACATCATCTTCACTGATGCCTCCGATTATTTGACGGCGCAATTCTGATACTATGGTAAGGGCTTCTACATTAGCCCTTAACTGATCGAAGTCCGGGCTCACCACCTGGAGCAGATCAGATGGGCCCTGATCATACAGGGGGGTTACCTCTTCATTATTGGCTTTGATCTCTGCTTCATTGAAGGCAGCGATATCATCCGGCATCACTTCAACCTCCTCTGCATCCGAATTTGCTGAAAATATTTTACCATATTAGGACTATCTGGTACATAGTTTTGTTATACTATTCAAATTAGGACTAATTTCCCTTAATGACAACGTTATTTCTCTTGAATGCGTCCTTTAACAGCGGGATAATTCATAAATGTCCTTAATGCCCATTTGTCTACTATGTTAATATTATTCTATAAAATAGGTGTGAATAGAGGGAGGACAATGAAGAACCTAAGCCTGTGGCTGGCCCTGGCAACAGGGGTAATGATTGGAATATTCGGGGTTTTTGTGTCGGTTTTTGCTGATGGTACATTAGGTGAACGTTTAGTAACAATTCTTATTATCTTGATGGTTTATGCTGTGCTGGGTATAGTGTGGGGCTACTGGCAGCCGCGCTATTCAGGTTGGTGGGGCATAATTTTGGGATTGCCCGGTGTAATTATTTTGATGCTATACATGGTCAATGAAAGCCAATATCTAAATATCATTTATGCCCTGTTGATAGTGACTGCAGCATGTTTCAGTTCCTACGCCATCAGCAAATGGCGCAGAAAAAAATAAACGCCCGAGACTATTCCCGAGCGGAATACGGCTATTACTTTTAACTGGCGAATGAGCTGGCCACCAATTTTTGAGTATAGGGGTCGACCGGATTCATGAATACCTGTTGAGCTGTGCCGGTTTCTACTATCTTGCCGCGATTCATGACCACTATGCGGTCTGCCATATAGTTGACCACCCCGATGTCATGGGAAATGAAGATATAAGCGATACGGTGCTGTTTCTGCACATCCTTGAGCAGATTGAGAATCTGGGCTTGTACCGATACATCCAGGGCAGAGACCGCTTCGTCACATATTATTATCTGAGGATTAACCACCAGAGCACGGGCGATGGCCACCCGCTGGCACTGGCCCCCACTCAGCTGCCCGGGATATTTGTCGGCGGTATCCGTCTCCAGACCCACCTGAGCGATCATTGCTTCTACCAACCGGGACATTGCATTACTGTCACAGCAGAGGCGCAGGGTTTTCAGAGGTTCGCCGATGACTTCCCGGATTTTAAAATGGGGATGCATCGAACCTTTGGGATCCTGAAAGATAAATTGCACATTGCGACGAAAAGCCTGAAACTGTGTAGGGTTCATTTCCCTGATATTTAAACCCTTATAATACACCGACCCTCCGGAGCAGAGACGCAATCCTCCCAGGATCTCTCCCAGAGTGCTCTTGCCGCTGCCTGATTCACCTACCAGACCTACGGTCTCAGCCTCATCGATATAGAACGACACCTTCTCTAAGGCAGTGAATTGCTTTCTCGGTTTGCCGATCAAAGGCCATCGTTCCACCACGAACTGCTTGCTTATGTCCTCCCCGTACAGAAGGTGATGGCGGGTTTCAATAGCCATGGACGTTCTCTCACTTTCATAAGTCTAGTGCGCAACGGTAAAAATGTTTATCATTAACCTTTTTCACTTCAATATCACGTTCGCAGGCCGATTGGCAATAGCTGCATCTTTCTTTAAAAACACAGCCCGGGCCGGCACTGCGCTTGGCTGTGATCTGCCCAGGTATCTCTGCTAGTCGTTCCCCTTTTTTCATATTCAGCGAGGGTATCACTTTTATTAGTGCTCGGGTATAAGGGTGCTTAGGATTGGCGAAAACCTCATCTACCGGAGCCTCTTCCATTATCTGCCCGGCATACATAACTACGATGCGCTGGCAGTAATATTTGACCAGGCCCAGATCGTGGGAAATCATTAAAACCGGGGTCTCATGCTGGGCGTTGACCGCTTTTAATAAATCCACCACCTGCATCTGTACGGTGCTGTCTAAAGCGGTGGTGGGCTCATCGGCCACAATAAGGCGGGGCTTGTTCATCAGTGACATGGCGATGTTTACCCGCTGGCGCATGCCTCCGCTGAGCTGCCAGGGGTATGATTTCAAAAGCCTCTCGGTATCGCGGATGCCGACCGCGCTTACCAAACGCCTGGCCCTTTGCAAGGCTTCCTCCAGGTTGTTTTTGGTGTATAGCAAGTAACCGTCAGCGATCTGATCCTTGATTTTTATCATAGGGTGCAGATAAGAGCCGGTATTCTGTGGCACATAGCCAACTTTGGACCCTACCAGGGCCTTTTTTGCCTTTTTTTCCATAGTAAGATAATCAGCACCCAGAACGCAGAAACTTTGGGCCTTGCACACCAGGTTTTCCGGCAGCAGATTCATTATAGTCTTCGCGGTTAGGGTTTTGCCGCTGCCCGATTCGCCCACCACCCCCAGAATTTCTCCTTTGTTCAGATGCAGGGAGATGTTATCCACCAGGGTGCGCCCCCCCTGAGTTGTGATGGTAAGATTCTTAATATCGATGGCCTTTTCTGCGGACATGGAATATCAGGACCTCCTTCTGCTCAAGGCATCATTGAGCCCGTCCCCTAAAAGGTTGAAACCCAGAACCGAAAGCGCGATGGCGATGCCTGGTGCCATGGCCAAATAAGGAAACTGCAGGAAATGCTGCCTGGCCTCATTCAGCATAAGTCCCCAACTGGCATTAGGAGGTTGTATCCCCAGGCCCAGGAATGACAGCGAGGTTTCGATCATGATGGCTGAGCCGATACAAGCAGTAAACAAGGTTATCAGCCGGGGCAAGAGCAGGGGCAGATAATGCTTGCGCAACAAACGTGTCTTGCTGATGTTATAGCTGCGGGCAGCCTTAATGAAAAGCGAATTCTCACTGTCCAAAATCAGTGAATAGACCAGCCTGGCAAACGGGGGGATCATGAAGACGCTGATTGCCACAATGGCACCCTCCCTGCCTTTACCTACCGCAGCCACCATCATCATCGCCAATAGAATGCCGGGAAAAGCCATCAGACCATCGATAGAACGCATTATCAATCCTGATATGGGACCCTTCTTGACTATACCGGCGATCGCCCCTAAAAGAGATCCGATAACCGAGCCGGCCGTCACTGCCAGCACACAGACCAGCAATATGCTGCGGGAACCATATATAATGCGGCTCAATATGTCCCGGCCGAAATAATCGGTTCCCAATATAAATTGAGGATTCTCGCCGGGTCCAATGAACCTCATAGATAGCTGCATGGCATTCGGATCATGCGGGACCCACACGAAGGACAAAAGACAGAGTAAGACCACCAGGGCGGTCAACACTGATCCCCCAATAAGTTGGAATCGCTCTTGAATTCTCCTTCTGTTAGCCGCCATAGTATCACTCGCCTTGCATTTCTATCCTGATACGCGGGTTGATAAACATCACCGCGATGTCAACCAAGAGCGAAATCAGAATGACCAGCATGGTTATGAACATAACCAATCCCTGAAAAAGAAATATATCCCTCTGCTCTACCGCTACCAAAACCAATCGGCCCACCCCTGGCAGGCCGAAAACAGATTCCACGACCACAGTGCCGCCGACCATCTTGGCAAACTGCAGCCCCATTACATTGATGGGGGCTATCATGGCACTGCGCAGTGCATATTTTAAATACATGGTTGAACTGGCCAGACCTTTAGCCTTGGCCATATCCATAAAGTCCTGGCTCAGCGAATCCAGCATAGAAGTCCTGACCGTTCTTAACAGCATACCAACTTCTCCAATAGCGAGGACGATGCTGGGCAACGCGATACTGTGTAAATAAGGTCCCAGCCCGTGGTCTGGGGATACATATCCGGCCACCGGAAACCATTTCAATTCCAGGCCAAAGTAGACTATGAACAACATGCCCAGCCAGAAGGCCGGAACCGACGAGCCCAACTGCATCAGGCTGGTAGAGATATAATCGACTGTGGTGTTCTTTTTAATGGCAGCCATTGAACCTAGGATTATTGCCGTAACGGAAGCCAGAATCATGGAAAAAGCTGCCAGCGACATAGTCACCGGCAGTCTCTGTTGAATCAGTGTTACTACTTCCTGTCCGAATAGATATGACCGGCCCAGATCAAGTTGGAATAGTCCCTTGAGCCAATCCCAGTATTGAATATACCAGGGCCGGTCCAGCCCCATAGCGGTGCGCAGGGCGGCTACCTTCTCGGGGGTGGCCTCAGCACCCAGTATAAGCTGAGCTGCGTCCCCGGGTATCCACTGCAGCACCGCAAAAGTAATTATGGACACGATAAGCAGCACTTCGATTGCATGGGAGGTTCTTTTGTAAATGTATCCGAACATCGGCTCTGCCTCGCAGCTTAAGATTCCGATTGATTACTTAGCGAAGTATACATTCTTATACTCGTAAATGTCTATGGGGTAAATCCTGAAACCCTCGACATTTTTAGCCAGCCCAAAGGTCTTATGAGGGGTTTGGATATACACCACCGGAACCTTTTCCGCCAGGGTCTGCTGGATCTGTTTGAAGATTTCCTGCCTCTTGGCAGCATCCCTTTCTTTTACCGACTGTTCCAGAAGTTGGTCGATATCACCAGTAGGAATGCTAATGAAATCCTTACTCTGGGAATGATAACGCTTCAAGAAGTAGTAAGAATCTAGACGTCCGGACAGAGCCACTACGGTCATTTCATATTGCTTACCATTGTAGACATCAGCCAGCCACTGCCCCCATTCGATGATTTTGATATCGGTGGTGATGCCTATCTTGCTCAGTTGGTCGGCTATGATCTGTCCTGCATCAACATGTATCTGATAGCTCTTGGGCAGGATCAGTTCCAATTTTAAGCCATTGGCGTAACCGGCTTCAGCCAGCAGGTTTTTGGCCCCCTCGGGATCGTAGGGCATTACATTGTTAGTATCAACATAATCCGGGTAATTAATCGGCAGATGGGCTCCGACCTTATCGCCGTATCCCCACACCACGGTTTCAATCAAGGCATCCTTATTGATGGCCTTGGCAATGGCCTGTCTCACCCGGATGTCGGATAATGCCTTATTATTGTTATTCAATGCCAGAATCTGAACTGCGTTCATAGGCTCGGTATACACCTTGAGGTTGGCGCTCTGCTCCAGGCTCTTGACCTGATTACCGGTTATTTCAGTAATATGGATGTCTCCAACCTGCAGGGCGGCAAACTGAGAAGTAGCATCAGGGATGAGCACGAAGCCCAGGTCTTTGATCTTGGCTTTTTCTCCGAAGTAGTCATCGTTTCTAGTCAGAATCACCTGTTGCTGGGGTATCCACTCTACGAATTTATAAGCCCCGGTGCCTATCGGATTGGTCTGCAAGGTATCAGCCGCCTCAGCCGGGACAATAGCTGTCCAAGGATAGGTAAAGGCCTTGACCAGTTCTACATCCAGATTAGCGGTGGTGAATTTCACGCTGTAGTCGCCGGTTACTTCGATCTTGGTAATGTTCTTGTAGTCTCCGGCCTTGGGACTGCCCTCGCCCTTCAAACGGTCGAAACTATACTTGACGTCCTCAGCTTTCATTTCCCTGCCATTGTGGAATTTTACGCCTTTTTTCAGGTTGAAGGTTATTTCCATACCGTCCGGAGAAATGGTATAGTCTTCAGCTAGACGGTTTTCAATTTTCCAATCAGGGGTTATGGCCAACAGTGTGTCATAAATACTGCCAGTAATATTAAACGTAGCCACCGCTGCAGTTTTTTGCGGGTCAAGACCTTGTGGATCAGTGGAATAAGCCACTCTTAAAACATCTTGAACCGGTTCAGTCTTGGTGCAACCTGTCAGGTTACCCAGCATTAGCACCACAATCAACAAGAAAGCGATTCTCTTTCTCAAGTCCTCTACCCCTTTCGATCAGTTATACCATGATTCTCCTTCTGATTACTGACAATCTCGCTGTAATTATCAGTCCCATGCAATGATTATAGCCCAACTCACATAAGAAAACATAATTTAGACAGGAATCGGTGTTTTTTCCTCAGTAGTCGCCTCCTTCGATGCCTTACCCATCATAATGACAGCGTTCCTGCTCCCCAGTACAAACCGGCTCGAACCGGGGATGTTGACTGACGGTCAGTCGTATGGCAATATAGATAAAGTGCTGGTTTTATGTGATTTGCCAGAATTATTATAAACACCCCGCTATGTCAATTATTGCCCAAAGCGGCTACTAATTGTATCCTATGCTGTTTTTATTCTTCGGACAAGGAAATAATCCTGTTCAAAACACCAAAATGAAAGAAGTATCGAGCATGAAAACTAGTTTTGTGGATTTGGGTATCTCCCCTCCCCTTCTAAAAGCGCTTGAAGCCATGGGTTTTGAAGAGCCCACCGAAATACAGAGCCAGGCTATCCCCCACGCTCTAAACAAAGAAGATTTGATTGTGAAAGCCAAGACTGGCAGCGGCAAAACGGCTGTTTTTGGCGTAACCATGCTGCAGTTGACCGAACCCGCGGTTGAGCAGCCCCAAGGGCTTATCCTAACCCCTACCCGTGAACTGGCTGTTCAAGTTGATCGCGATATCAAACTTATGTCCAAGTATGTTAAGCATAAGACCACCGCGGTCTACGGGCAGCACAACATGAACACTGAAATTGAAGCTTTAAACAAAGGGGTCTCGATTGTGACCGGTACACCGGGCCGGGTATATGACCATATCCGCCAAGGGAATTTAGTCACAAAACATATCCGCTTTTTGGTTTTGGATGAGGCCGACCGCATGCTGGACATGGGATTTTTGGACCAGGTGGTAAGAATAATCAAAACCGTGCCCCGGGAGCGAGTGACCCTGTTGTTCTCCGCCACTATACCTCCTGAGGTCGGCAGAATCTGTCGCGATTTTATGAGAAACCCGGTTGCCATAGAGATCGAATCACCCATCAGCACGGTGGAAACCACTGAACAGGTATATTACCGGGTCAATTACAACGAGAAAAACACTCAGTTGAACCGCATCCTGCTGATGGAACGCCCTGACAGCTGCATGATATTCTGTAATACCCGGGCCAAGGTCGATCAAGTACAGAAGTTTTTGGCCAGGAAAGGCTACGCCTCGATGGCCCTGCATGGGGATATACCTCAGACCCGCCGGATGAAGACTATAGACAACTTTAAGCGCGGTGGCTTTCCTTTGTTAGTAGCCACCGATGTGGCAGCCCGCGGAATCCATGTGGATGAGCTCAGCCTGGTGATAAACTATGATGTGCCCAATGAGAAAGACAGTTATGTGCACCGCATCGGTCGCACCGGCCGGGCGGGACACTCCGGTAAAGCCATCTCCCTGGTAACCGGGGAAGATATCATGACCTTGTATGAGATCGAAGAACACATCGGGGTAATGATTCCCGAAGCGGAACTGCCCTCAGATGGAGATCTGCGGGAACAACGAGCTGAGGCTGAGAAGTGGAAACAGGCTAATCAGCAAAAAATCAGGCAGCCGCGTTCCGCTTCTGAGGAAAGTGTGCCATCTTCAAATCGCTCCACTGCAAACAAGAATAGGCCACCACGCCACCGCCGTAAACGCAAGCCCGCTCCGGTTAGCGCTAACAGCGAGGCCCCAAACTTCACTAATAATACCAAGACCGAGCGTCCCAAGAGAAAAAGACCCGAACCTGGTACTCCCCAACCGGTTATTGATACAGTTGTGCGCGTAGAAACTGCAGCCGTGCAGCCTGCTCACGAAACGTCTGCCCTACAGCAGGATCAGAAAGTACCAATGCTCAAACGACTGTTGAATCGTTTTTTCGGCAGGGGCGGCAATAATTAAGCCAGTTAATTTTTTGACCAGAATATCAGACAGTCAGTTAACCCAGGCTGATCGTCGGGCTGTGGTGAGGGTTACAAATAGTGAAAAATCAAGTTAAACCATCTAACCTGAGGCGCAAACAGATTATGACCACTGCAATAAAGCTCTTTAAATCTCAGGGTTACGCTAACACCTCGGTCGAGAACATTATGCAGGAGGTTGGTATTGCCAAGGGCAGTTTTTATTATTATTTCAAAGCCAAGGAAGACATTCTAGATGCCATGGTAGAACGGGTGGTAGCAAAGCGGTGCCAGCAATGCCGGAATATCGCCATCCGGGGAGATGTTGCGATTATGCCCAAGGTGTGGCAGATACTGGTCAGACCCGACCAGGAGCAGGGGAATTTTGCGGGCAGTATATCCCTGCCCGACAATCGCCAGCTTCAGGAACGCATCAATGTTGAAACCATAAACCGCCTTGCCCCCATATTGGCAGAAGTGATTGCTGAGGGACAGGCGGAGGGCATATTACAGGTTGCGCAGCCTTTGGAAACCAGCCAATTCCTATTGGCCGCAAGTCAGTTTATGCTTGATTCTGATCTTTTTGTGCGCAATCAGCAGGAGCAGTCCAGATGCCTGCAGGCTCTTTATGAAATGATAGAGCGCACTCTGGGCCTGGATATCAGAAGGCCCTAGCCCTGCCTTTAGGCTGGAGCTGGTCCATTTTAATATAGCCGAACGTGTTATCGGCTCCTTGCCAGCAACTGTTCAATCACCCAACCCAGCCCTGTCCCCAGTAACATCCCCAGGATGCCTCCAAATATCGGCCCTAATACAATTAAATAAATGATACCCAGTGTCCCCCCCATGGCTGCTCCTATCAGCGGCCCGCTGTGTGGGCTGACTGTGTAATTATCATTCTGTGTTTCCAGATTCAGTATCTGCGCCTGATGATAAGCTTGCCACATCGAATAGGCATAAACACAAGGATAGAAAAGCAGCCATTGATGGTCAGCCACCTGAGCAGCCAGCGAAATTTCTCCACGAAAGGAATACAATATAGCCAGATTTAGACTGGCCTTAACGTTTATGGCTATTTCCAAGACGACCAAAAGCAGACCAATTATGTAGTCCCGGTTATAAAGCTGCCCAAAACCAGGAATGCATACCGACCATAACAAAGCCACTGCTGGCGAGCGGTTGATTTTCACTGGACAACCAACTTTCCACTGTAGTAACTGGTAGTAAGCCCCAAACTGGCTTAAAGTTGATAGTGCGACAATGCCTCTCGATCGAGAATCTGCGGCGGTCAGGCGAGCGCTATGCGCAACTGTCGTCTCGCTTAGTTCTCTCAGAACCAGTGGTTGCTGGCATTTGATTCAAAAAACATCGCATTTTTTATATTATCTCTCAGCCACACTGCCAATATCCGTTGTTTTGATACTCTTGCGTGTTGCTGATACCAGTCTATAGCCGCATCTTGTTGCTGGTATTGTAAATCCCACATATTAAATCCACTCCGTTCCCCTACCATTACGTAACCCTGGAATAAAACAGGGCTGACTTATACGTTCAAAATGGATATGAAGTAAGCAAGAGACGGTTGCTCGAATTGTGTCTTTACGCACTTCAAGAACCGTCCCTTTGAGCAGATACCGCTAGTCTAAACAATATTCTCTTCAAAGATGGCCCAGGGATAGATACTTCCCCGCATAGAGTATTACTCCATGCCTGAGTGATATGCGTTGGGTCTGGTGGAGACTTGATATTACCAATACATCAAAAACCTCTATGATCTAAAAAAAGATATGATGAATACCACCACTGCCAAAAGAGAAATGGAAAAACCGATAGTGCCGATCAGGGTATGGCTGGCGGAAAAGTCGCCCTGGCCGGATTGTATGATAAGGGAAGACCCAACCAGTCCTCCGGCAATGATAAGACTTGTACTGATGCGGTTTGCCAGGGTAACCATGGTCCGTTTAGCACTGGGACTGAATACGATTTGATTGTTCATATGCAGTCGGCCTTGATTGGTGTCGATGAGCATTTGATTGATGTTAGCGGGAAGGGAGCGCAGTGGACGCCAATCCCGGTAGTACCAGCGGCGCAAGGTGGCCATGAAATGCTCACTGCTCAACCGGCTTTGCATAGCCTTGTTAGTTATAGGCCCGGCAACTTCAACAAAATTGAAATGGGGGTCCAATTTTTTGCCGACTCCTTCCACAGTGATCAAGGCTTTCATCAGAGACGTAAGGTAATTGGGAATACGCATCTGGTACCGGTAAGCGAATGCCAGCAAGTCCTTGCGAATGCGCTTCATATCCAGACTGCCAATGCTGGAGGCAGTCATCAGTTCCATCAAATCTGCCAGATCTTCCTGGAAAGCGTCCATGTCTACCTCATGGGTAAGTATTTTTATTTCTTCGAGAGCTGCGACGGCCATATCCAGGTCAGTGCGCTGCACTGCCAGGATAAACCGACACAGGTGGTCGACCCTGCTGGGGCTTAAGGCGCTGACTTGCCCGAAATCAATGAAAGAGATATGCTCCTCATCAATGACCAGTATATTGCCCGGATGGGGGTCGGCCTGAAACAGCCCATGCAGCATTATCTGGGTCAAGAAAGCTTCCGTTCCCAGCCGCGATATCTTGGCTCTGTCCCATCCACGGGTTTTAATCTCTTCCAGATCGCTTATCTTGACCCCTTCGATATAGTCCTGGGTAAGGATTTTGCGGGTGGTGTACTGCCAGTAGACTCTTGGTATGACTACTCTGGGGTCGTTGCGGAAGTTCTGATACATCCTCTCGGTATTGCGAGCCTCCCGGTCATAGTCGATCTCCCGCATCAATATTCTCCCATATTCCTGCAGTATTTCCACAACCCCGAAGCGCCTGGCCTCCTCCGACCTCCACTCAGAAAGCGCGGCCAATTCAGCCAGTATTTCCAGATCGTCTTCGATCAACTGCTCAATATCTGGCCTCTGAATCTTGATAATCACCTGTTCCCCACTCTTCAGTCGTCCCTTGTGTACCTGCCCGATAGACGCGGCAGCCAGGGGATCAGGGTCAAACTCAGCAAAAATCTCGTCAGGGTGCCCAATCTCTGTTATCAACTGCTGGAGGACTTCCTGATATGAAAACGGTTCTACTTTATCCTGCATTTTTTCCAAATTCTCAATGAAGGCTGGTGCGAACATATCTGTGCGGGTGCTGAAAATCTGACCGAGCTTGATAAAAGTAGGACCCAGCTCGGTGAGGGCCCGGCAAAGGCCTTCAGCCATAGCATAATCAGATTCTGGGCCGGTAATGGTGACCTCCTGACGGTGGCGGCGGGATAACAGCAAATCCAGGCCGGCGCGCTTGATCAACGAGCCTAAATTGTTCTTCATCAGTACCCTGAGTATATTACGGTAGCGCCTGAAGTGTTTTAAATGGTGTAAGGTGCCTTTTCCCATTTTAAATGTCCTTTCCCGAAGCCATACCCGGCAAAAAAAACTTACTGATAAAACCGTTGTTCGGCTGTCCCAAAGATGCAAAAGTGCTGTACAATCAAGGATCCACGGTCTGCTGATGGGGAAGCCTCACTTGCACCAAGGGGGCAGCCTTTAGAAGAATTATATCAATTTTAGGTGCTAAATTTCGGCATTGTCAAACCGATTGAAACTTTCTGGTTTGCTAATCCACTCCTGTGGGACAAAATAATTGCAGTATACGATACATCTCGGTGTAAAGTATAATACTTAATGTGTATAGACGCCGATTCGCCGGTTATCTGCAGCATCCCGCCTCGAGTTGTTGAGTCTACCATTGATAGCATTGGGAGTGATAAACATGACAGACCTCCTGCCCTATATATTGCTAGGCCTATTAGCAGGAATCTTGAGCGGCCTTATCGGAATAGGCGGCGGAATCATCATAGTGCCAGCCCTGGTTTTCATTTTTAGTATGACGCAACAACAAGCCCAAGGCACTACCCTGGCCATGATGGTGCTCCCGGTTGGCCTGTTAGCGGCCTGGTCATATTATGAGCGGGGACTGGTCGACCTGAGAATTGCCGGTTTAATAGCCCTGGGATTTTTTGTTGGAGGCCTGGTAGGAGGAAAAATCGCTGTAGGCTTGCCTAACGCAACTTTGCAAAAGGTTTTTGCCCTGGCACTTTTAATGGTGTCCATTAAGATGTTTTTTTCCCGGTGAATATCCCTGAACCAGAATGCCTAAGCATTTATTTAGTTTTATTATTCTAGATAATTAGATTATTTTAAGCCTATTCGTCCTGAAACCGACATATTTGCTTATACTGTATGATGGGGAAGTCATTCAGGGATAGGGGGCTTTTTATCACTATGGTCTTACGCTATTTAAACCTTAGGCTCTAGTTAGGTCATATGTTGCCTTCCACTGCTTTGGAAACTGACTGCTCGAATGGGTATAATAGAAATAGGTTTGTTCCTGGCAGTTGTATGCCGCACAAATAGAAGATTTGATTATAAGGAGGGATCTTAATGCCGGATTTTGGCAATTCTTTTTCCGGTCTGGCCAAAGACCGAAAACTGACTGAGGCAGAGTTGATCAGGGCCATACGTTTCATGATAGCTGCGGAATATGAGGCTATTCAGATCTATATGCAATTGGCTGAGTCGACTGACAATGAACTTGCTATAGCCGTATTGAAAGACATCGCCGATGAGGAACGAGTACATGCCGGGGAGTTTCTCAGGCTATTGTATGAACTCGATCCAGATGAAGAGTCCTTTTATAAAGAAGGGTTTGAAGAAGTTGAAGAAGAGATCGAGAAACTGAAACAAAGGTAATTCTTTTCAAAGCTTAACCTGTTTTCAGTGGCGTGAATCTAATGATAAAGGGCTGTCTCGTAAGGGGCAGCCCTGTTTTGATTAATCAATGAATTGATATTTGCGGCTCAGTGTATCAATGCTGTTGATGCGAAAGAAGAGTGAGTTCTATGACCATTACCAGGTCTGAAAAAGGTTATAATCAGGTTATGAATTTTACCTGGCGGTAATAATGAGATGACAACCAGCGCAGATCACAATTACATGTTTTCTCGTTTACCGGCACTCAGGCACCGTGATTACCGGCTCTTCTTTTTTGGACAATGCATATCTCTGATAGGAACCTGGATGCAAACTATTGGTCAGTCCTGGCTGGTCCTGGAGCTTACCCATTCAGCTCTTAAACTCAGTCTGGTCAGCGCAGTACAGTTTTTGCCCTTGATGCTGTTATCGCTTTATGCCGGAACCCTGGTGGACAGATTCCCCAAACGCCACCTGCTGATTTTCACGCAAACCAGCCTGGCGGTTCTGGCGGCCATACTGGGCAGTTTGACTTATTTCCAGGTAGTGCAGTACTGGCATATTTTGATACTGGCCTCGCTGCTGGGATTGGTCAACACGCTAGATATTCCGACGCGGCAGTCCTTTTTTATTGAGCTGGTAGGAAAATCTGATTTAATGAATGCTATTGGACTCAATTCAAGCATCTTTAATCTGGCCAGAATAGTTGGACCTGCGCTAGCCGGATTCTTAATTGGGATTTTTGGTATAGCCATTTGTTTTTATCTGAATGCGTTAAGTTATCTAGCGGTTATCACCGGCTTATGGCTGATACAGACTCGATCTGAGGGGGTGGCGGACAAAGCCGGTTCGTTTTCAGATCTCTTTCAAGATGTACGCCAGGGGCTGAGTTATATAGGCTCGGTAAAACTGATCCGCCTGCCCCTCATTTTGTTGGCTCTGATAAGCACTTTTGTGATGAACCAAAATGTACTGATACCGGTATTGGCACAGCAAGACCTGGGACAGAACGCTGCCGGGTACGGTTTGCTCATGACCGCTATGGGCATAGGCTCGTTTACCGGTGCGATCGTCATTGCGGTGCGCAGTCAGGCCGGCCCAAGCCTTAAATATTTGCTGGGAGGTGCGCTCGGTCTATCATTTTTCACCCTGGTACTCGGTTTCGAAGATCAGTATGTACTGGTCTGTATAACCCTGCTGATAATGGGTTTCTGTATGACACTTTTTACCGCCCTGGTCAATTCCATGGTTCAGCTCAATTCGGCCGACCATATGCGGGGTCGGGTAATGAGCGTGTTTTCATTGGTATTCCTGGGAGTCACTCCAATCGGCAGTTTAATAGCAGGAAATATTGCAGAATATGCGGGTGTGCAGAATTGTCTGATCATCAGCGGCATAGTTGGCATCATGGCGGTATGCTACACTGCCTGGTTGATGAGAGATGTCTATGCTGAGAGCAGAAGTCCTCTAAAAGGCGAAGCTTGACCTTATTGACCTAGCGACCGAGTCATAATAAGGAGATGACCCAGCAGAATATTAGCTCTCTGACTAAGGCACACTAAAATGTGCCTTTTTTTGCGTCTCTCCGGACAATAAACGGATATTTTTTGTATGAGGAGAAATCATCTTGATACTGATCATCATCCGTACCTTAATTCTGTATTTCGTTGTGATGCTGTTACTACGCATTATGGGTAAAAGGCAAATTGGACAGTTGCAGCCTTATGAACTGGTGGTAATAATAATGATCTCAGAGCTGGCCGCCATACCCATGCAGAATACAGGAATTCCCCTCTACAGCGGCATAGTGCCGATCATTATACTGGTGGCTACTGAAGTGGTACTCTCCTTCGCGTCACTAAAGAGCGCCCGGGCTCGTGAATTGATCAGCAGCAAGCCCAGCGTCCTTATACAGAATTCCAAAATTGTGGAGAGCGAACTCAGAAGGGCGCGCTACAATATAAATGACCTTTTGGAACAGTTGCGGCTGAAAGACGTAGCTGATATCGATGACGTCGAATATGCCATTTTGGAAACCAGCGGCCAGATCAGCGTTATCCTCAAATCAGAAAAACGAGCGGTGCGGCCAGAGGATCTAAATATTCAGCCTGAAGCGGAGCAACTGCCCACCACCCTTATCATTGATGGCCAGGTGCTGCAGCAGAACCTGACCAAGACTAATATAGATTCGGACTGGCTGGAAAACGAGCTCCGCCAATCCGGAATTGATTCACCCCGGCAGGTATTATTCGCCATGCTCGATTCTAAAGGCAAGTTTTACTATCAGCTTAAATCCAGTTAGCAGGCAGCAACAAGGAGAACCGGAAAATGAAATTATTGGTAGGCATAATTGTAACAGTGGCATTGATTATCTCAGGTGGCCTGTACATCAACCAGCAGCTGCAACTTTCTTCCGAGCATCTCTTGGAGCAGATCGAACTGGTTAGCGGGGCAATAAGTCAAAATGATTGGGCGGTCGCGGCCGGGGAAACCGATAGACTAGAACAGGTTTGGGAGCAGCAATCCGGTTGGTGGCCGATATATATAGAGCATTCTGAGATGGATAATATTGAATTTTCCATGGCTAAATTTAAAGAATATGTGGAATGCCAAAATACCGCTCTAGCTTTGGGACAACTGTCAGAAATCAAGCTAATGATCGAACACCTGCCCCTTTTTAATTGTAGGATTGTATATCTAAGCTTTGCGGATGTCTTTCAGTTTACCATACGGTAAGATTTCAGGAAGTTGTAAAGTACTTAGGATTGCCGAAAAGTCTTCATTTGATTGGTTCTTTAGATAATATGAGCTGTTGCTTTTTGCATCATCAATAACAGTAAGATTAGCACTTCGAAGAGCATCTTGGATCTTTTCGGTAGACAACTCAAGTTTTCTTTTCTGAGTTTGTATTCTAGATACCGCTGGATTACCAAAGCCAGGTAGCACATTACGAAATGGCCGCGAATACTCGATTCTGTCCAAACAAAGATGGGTCTGGCCTCTAAATTGCTTTTCATAACCCTGAAGCTCTCCTCAATCTTCCAAAGGCCTTGATAGATCCTATCACCTGCGCCGCTGACAGGCTTTGTCCGAGCTTTGAATTCCATAATATCCATCGAATTGTGCATCCATTTCAACCTGATTTTCGTTGAATGAAACGTGATCGTCATCAAAATGGCCAGTTGCACATACTTTTTGCCACCCTTTTCATTTCTGCTTTGAGACTGGATTTGGAGTCCACAAGGCGCCGGGACTTCTCTATCAATCGTTCGCGGTCTCTACGGTCTTTCTCAGCACGTTTAGCTGACCAAGTTATCACCATATTGTCATCGAGCAAGACTTTTCGCCATTAATCTTAACACTGTTCTGAAAATTGCAGACCTTCCATTTAAATTGCGGGCTCTCCACAGTGTAGCCCTCGTCCCCAAGAACTAGGTTCTTAATTGCTTTACTTGCAGATCGGATTTTGTATGCCATGACATAATCAAAACCTTTTGACCTGAGGTAGGCCAGGTTCTGTTTAGAATTTAGCCCACGATCAGCGGTTATTATAATCTTCTTTATGCCATAGGTTTCCCGTAAGTATTCCATAACTGGCACCAGCGTCTTAAAATCATTGGTATTTCCGGGGAACAGTTCATAGCTAATTGGGATGCCCTCATCGTCAATTAAGAGCCCCATTACGACTTGGACCTGATTTACTTTGTTGTCTTTAGAATAACCGAACTTCTTAAGTTCATCGGCTCTGACTGACTCAAAGTAATAAGTGGTAACATCGTAGAAAGCAACTCCAAGGTTGCGTGTCATTTTAAGTGATAGCTGCTTGTTCAAGTGCCTTTCAGAGATTTCTTTTCATTGGCAAGAAAAGAAAGACTCCGGTATATTTGTTCTAAATTCATTTCCTTGGAGTTGATAAAGAACTCCTTTTGTTCAAAAGCTCTTTTTCTTTGATGCCGGTTTTAGCAACCGGAAGTAAACGAGCATAGATGTCGTATCTTTGACTTTGAACTTAAGGTTGGAATCACGCTTCTGGCGATAATCGAAGAAGTAATCAAGTTTCAATTCATCCCAGATACTCTCGTATACCTTAACGCCGTAATTACGAATAGGAAAGCCTTTAGCAGCGTCGTTATCAGATCCTTCCAGGTAATGCTGGATATCTTTAAATATTGCTTCTTGTTTAAGACTCTCGTTGAAAGCCCTGGACTCCCGGCATTCTCTGCGCAAACGATTCAGAATTCCAGGCTCCTGCGCTTCCAATTCGTCTGCACGCCCTAATACCTTAAGTACCCTGGTCTTGGGCTTCTTATTAACTGGATCCCGATAAGACTCCACGATTCTCACATATTTGATCCCTCGGCTGTTATATACCTGTAGACTGCTCATGCCTGCACCCTCGTATGAACCAAGTATAGTATAACCATATTATAACATACATACGTTAGATATACAGTAGAGGATATAAAAATACCCGATAAATACTAATATTACAGCATTTACACGGGTATTCTTTTCAGCTTAGATGAAATCGAACATAAAATCATGGCGATGTATTCAAAGGAATGATGCGCGACATTGGCCTTAATCTGACCGGATTTTACGGGGCTTGTGGCATATCTGGGCCATTTGATTTCTAAGATAACCAAATCCTCCCCGGAAGTGAACATGGGCAGAATCGGCCGCTGGAGTCGTGTTACCCGATCATCTATTTGACGGGATCGTATTCAAAAGCGCAATCCTGTCAGATCATCAACAAATGCGTCTACTCGGTGCTTGGCCATTATGAGCGGCCAAAGACATCCTGGGCATCTGGATCAGCGAGCCCGGCTATCAAGCTTTTTGCGCATCCATCTGTTCCGACCTGAAAAAATTATTGCGTGCAAGACATTTTTATCGCCTGTCATAACCGGCCATGGAGGACTTGGCGAAGCCATAAATGCCCCATGTTTTCCCAAGGACAAAGCAACAGCTTTGCATAGTCCATCACAATTCGCAATTCCACTAAATTTGCAGTATAAGGATCCAAAAAGCATTTTGCGCTGACATAAAAAAAATCTACGGTGCAGTAAATTTAGACGACGCATGGTATGCCAAGGAAGAATCCGGGAAAAATGGGATAGACTCCTCCATTTTTAGGCCTGGGATGCTAATTGGGCTACCTACTCATCCACGTTTTTCAATTATCCTGAACTTTGAATCCGGCATTTGATTTATACGACAAATGCAGTGGAAGCGTGCCACCAGGATGGTGCGGAAATTTACGAAGACAAAATCCATCTTCCCCACAGATGACTCAATCCGGAAAGTGGTATTTCTTTCGACTAAGGAAATCACGAAATGGACTGTTCCGCGTTTCAAGGGACTGGGCAATGGCGTACAGCCAGATTATGATATTCTTTGCAGACAGGTTAGTGGATAAGGCGGTTTGAGGGCTCTGCCCTCAAACTCCCGAGTTTACCCGCTCAGGGCTTACCGGTGGTGAAAACGGCAGACTCATTGCCCGCCGTCTCACCGTATAAGCCACAGCGAGCGTTAGGTCGCTCCTCAGCGTTGCCCGATTTATGCTGCAATAATATTATGGTCAAATTTTAGGATGATTATTCCATTTACACTGAAGGATGTTCACAACCTAAGGCGACATCGCCCCACTATCGGATGAAGCTTCTGACAACTGCTCCCCTCGACTTGCTCCTCAAATCTGCTGCACCGTTTCAACCAGCCGGTTAAACGCCTCCTGTAGATTCTTTTGTTTCAAGTCCCAAACGGTATGCCCCTGCAGGGGCAAATCATGTATTCTTTCACAATGTGGAATCGGATCTGCTATCTTTTCAAAGCCGTACCGATCTGCCATGGAGAATAAATACTGACTGTTGTGCTCCCATTCCTTGGTGTTGATTTTATTTGGGATTAAGAGCTTAATCAGATCAGACTTCCCGCTCCATGCTGATAGATGTTCTTCCAAACCCTGTAGTTCCTCTAGTTCATCGCCATGATTAAGATCGGTACATACCATGACATAATCCACCCGCTGGCTAAACAGCGGATTATCGAACAAATATATGGAATTGGCAAAAATATAATCGTATACGGAGTACTCCTGTAGTTGTGAAGAAGCCACTTCCCCAAGAGAGTCTATATCACCACTGATAAAATCGATACCGAGCCTTGAATGGAATATGGCATTGCCGTGTCGGTCCAAAGCTTGATTATTAGTCTTCTGATCATCTGCGTAAGTTTTCAACCATTTAGGAAGCTTTTCGTCTCTTGCCAGATCCATTATCAAAATCCGACAACCTTGTTTTGTCAATCCGTAAGCCAGATTAACCAGTATGGTTGTAATGCCACAGCCCGTATGATTGGATAAAACCGCAACCAATTTCATGGGCACTGCTCCCCCCGAATACATGATTATTGGACTATGATTTTAATCGGATATTTTCTGCATCCCGATGCGCAAGTACTTTTCGGCCAGATCGACATAGAGTTGTTTTCCCCAGGTCCAAAACTTAAGATCCTTTTCCCCAATTTCTCTTATGACCCTGGCCGGGTTGCCAGCTGCCATCACCCTGTCCGGGATCATCTGATTCATCTTAACAACCGCGCCTTCGGCCACAATAGCTCCCATACCTATACGCGTTCCGATACTGACTATGGCTCCCATGCCGATAACAGCCCAATCACCGATCTCTTCCGAATGGACTATCGCACCATGACCAAATGTAACCCGGTTTCCGATTCTGCTTATCAGATTCGGGGGAACGTGGATAATAACCCCTTCTTCCACCGCCGTTTCCGAACCGATCTCGATACGACCATAATCGCCGCGCAATATGGCCCCGTGCCCGATATAACACCTCTCGCCTATTTTAACATTTCCGATCACGGTCGCGGTTTCACTTACATAAGTACCTTCCCCGATTTCGGGGGTGTTGCCATCAAAAGCATAAATCATTCAATACCTCCGCCTGTATCACTAAAATTAATCAATTGCATTCTTACAAAATCATGCAGTTAGATAGTTTATTATACGTTCACAACGCATCTTATTTAAATTGCTCTACAAGGGACTTTTGATATTTTTCCGGGTAATGGGAATCAATGCCCGCATTCCCCATGATGCTGGTGTTGCTGGCATATTGAACCGGTGGAGACCAAATCACCTTGCAGATACGCTGTAACCGCAGCTTGAGCATCGCCGCTCGCACCTACGATAACCTGTATCCCTTTCTCATTGAAAATATCTATAGCTCCACTGCCCATTCCCCCGGAAATAATCACGTTGACACCTTTGTCGTATAGGAAGTTGGGCAAAAATCCCGGCCGGTGTCCGGGGTTGGCAATGGTTTCAGAATTGATTATCTGGTTGTTCTCAGTATCGAATACCATAAAACTCTCACAATGGCCGAAGTGTTCCGTTACTTTGCCATTTTCACTTGCAACAGCGATTTTCAACATCTTTCTTACCCCCAGTCTGGTTAGCTCATTAGCCGCAGGTTCAATCCATTTGGCGTCGTATAATTCAATATCACCGCGGTCGCAGGCAACTGAAATTTCAGGATCAATTGGCAGCTTGGCTAGCACTTTCAAATTGTGCTGCCTGGCAATCTCGTCGATGTGGCTATCGCCAAAAATCTTATAATCTTTGCCATTATCAGGGCAGGTGAAATATGACATGTTTTCCACCAAACCTATAATAGGGATTTTCATCATCTGGGCCATTTTGACCGCTTTGGACACGATCATCGAAACCAGCTCCTGGGGAGAAGTAACGATGATAATTCCATCGACTGCTATGGACTGGAATACCGTGAGAGGCACATCGCTGGTGCCTGGAGGCATATCGATAAACATGAAGTCGATATCATGCCAGATAACATCGGTCCAGAATTGTTTGACCGCTCCCGCCAGCATAGGCCCTCTCCATACTACAGGATCGGTTTCGTTATTCAACAGCATATTGATGGACATGATTTCGATCCCGGCTTTACTTTTAGTCGGCAACAAGCCAAGCGCATTACTACCTGCTTTACTCGTTATTCCGAATGCCTTTGGTATAGATGGACCGGTCACATCAGCATCCAGTATGGCGGTATTATATCCCTTCCGGTTTATGCTTGCCGCCAGCATGGAGGTGACTAATGACTTGCCTACCCCGCCTTTGCCGCTGACTACTCCGATAACCTTTTTTATACTGCTCAGTTCGTGGGGCTGTTCTAAAAAATTGGTTCTCGATTCTTTTCTCTCGGCACAGTCCTCACCGCAGCTTCCGCAACTCTGGTCACAAATTTCGCTCATCAGATCTACTCCTTTACATTAATAGTCAAGTTTACTATGGAAAAACAGATTGTTGGTTCGAACATGATCATTATAATCGGTCACTGCCTGCAAAGAGCATTTTCATGGTCTTGTCGTAAACCATTCTAACAGCACGCCCTGCCACGCAGTCTACATCCACAATGGTCAGCCCATTATTAACAGCCTTTACTGCATCCTTATCAAACGGCACCAGCCCAGCCAGGGGAAGGTTTTCATTCTGGCAGAAAGATTCGATCGCTGCCATCATTTTTAAATTGGTATCATATTTGTTTACACAGGCTATGATTTTGGTTGGAAAGGACTGAGCAGTTCTTACAATACGTTCCATATCCTTGAGTCCAGATAATGAAGGTTCAGCAACGATCAATACCAGGTCCACACCGTTGATCGACGCAATTACTGGGCAACCAATGCCTGGAGATCCATCTATTACCACCAATTCCGCTCCGGGAACTGTCGAAATCAATTGATTTTTCACTTCCGTGACCAATTTCCCCGAGGTGCCGCTTCCCATTTCCAGTTTTGCGGTAGAAAACATCGCTTCGTCCTGGAAAAGCCTCAATTTCCCGGAAACTGCAGGCCGGAGCGATACTGCCCTGGTCGGGCAGGTCACCTCACACACCCCGCAGCCCTCGCAGGCATAATGATCCACCCGATAATCTGGAACTACGGTAATAGCCTCAAATCGGCAATTCAGTCTGCATAGATCACAACTGATGCATAAATCATTATCTATTACTGCCTTAGGCATTCCGTAGTAATCCTTTTCTATCGGCCTTACGTCATGATGCATGACTAGATGCAAATTAGGAGCATCCACATCGCAGTCGGCATAAGCACTAGCCTTTGCCAACTTGATAAAAGCGCTGGCTAAGGTGGTCTTGCCTGTCCCCCCTTTTCCGCTAAGTATCAAGAGTTGTTTCATGCTCCACCTCCTTTATCACCTTTTGCAAAAGGGAAGAGAATAAACTGCGGTATACCTCATTTGCTCTGGCAGCTACCACACCATTGCCATTAAGGTTTCCCAGTTCCTGATCGAAGGGGATTTTACCCAGTATGGAAATGTTGTTTTTGAAACAGAACTGTTCGGCAGGGTTATCCGCTTCCAGACATTTATTTAGGATCACCCCGTGTGGCTTGTTAAAAAGCTTCACCAATTCCCACACCATATCGAGATTATGGACGCCAAACAAGGTTGGCTCCGCCACCAGGATGCAATAATCAGCGTCTTTAATACTCTCCATCACGATACAAGCACTGCCCGGTGGGCAGTCTATGAATACAGTCTCATCCCTCCCATGTTCTCCATCAGCCATCATGTTCTTAATAATTGGAGTCCCGGACGGTTCTCCAATATTCAATACCCCGGTATGCACAGTTACATTTTCGGAAACACCTCTTAAGATTTTTCCAATATATTTGTCTTTTTCTGTCAGGGCATACTCAGGGCAGAGCAAAAGACACCCCCCACAGGAATGACAAATATGCTCGAAAATTTTCAGTCTATCACCAATGTAGGCCAATGCGTTAAACTTACAGAAGTCCACGCAAATGCGGCATCCGTTGCAGAGGCGGTCGTCTACGACGGGGACCTTAATGGCCATGTTTTGTGCCTGAACTTGAATAGGCTTAAAAAACAGGTGGCCATTCGGTTCTTCAACATCGCAATCGATATACACAGATGATTCAGCCACCGCAGCCAGATTGACTGCCAACAGGGTTTTGCCGGTGCCGCCTTTGCCACTAAGTACAGCAATATTCACGTTATTCGCCCCCGCGACCATGAAATCCGGAATGAATTTCAGTTAGCACTGCAAGCCTGCCATCAATGAAGGCATCAATATTATCCGTGACTGAAACGCCGCTTGTCTTATAAATCTTAATATTCGCAGCCTTGATAACCTCTGCCGCATTCTCACCACAGCGTGGGGTGAGCAAAGCGCCAACATTATTGTCAGCGACGATCTGTGCCGCTTTTATGCCGGCCCCACCCTGGCTTGCTGCGGCATGGTTGTCTATGAAGCGGCTTTCTTTGGCTTCAGTATCATATATCAAGAAATAAGGTGCCCGTCCTAAGGAGATACAAACCTTGGCAGGCATACATTTGTCATCTACAGGTACGGCGATTTTCATTAGCCTTCCTCCTTGCTATTGTCACTTACCAATCCTCTGCCGAAACGATGTCGGTGGCAATTGCCGTGTCCGCAAGCGTCTCCTAAGCCATCACATAACCGGTATTCCCCGCCTCCGATAAACAGAACCTTGCCATTCACCAAGGAATCCGCCAGTTTCTTTCGGGCTTCATTGTAAATGCCCTGAACGGTGGTGCGGGCAACATTCATCTGTCCGGCGCACTCTTCCTGAGTTAATCCTTCCAGGTCGATAAGCCTGATAGTTTCATACTCATCGACACCCATATTAATGAACTCCATCGCATTAGCCTGGCCTTCTAAAGGTCCAAAGCGATTGCTCTGCGGCAGGCAGCATACTTTTCTCCATTTTCGCGGTCTTGGCATTCCATCACCTCTGTTGCCGCGGAGTGATTCGGGGCGTCCCCCGAATAACTCCGCTCATCTCTATAATCGTTCCAAATGTCTATCAATTACCTCTAGTCTTCTCTGCAGAGATGCTTTTTGCTCGTGTAGCAGCTCTTTGTGTATCTCTGCTGAAGCATTGTGTCTACTGGTTCTGCGCCGTGATCCTGTTAACCTCAAGTCAGGTCTGCATCCGCATCCTCTTCTCAGCCGTAATCCGCCGCTCGCTGCTGATTTTGCCCTAGTGCATAATCCTAAGCCCCGGCCAGTTTTGCTTCCAAGTCCTATAGGTCCGGTTCTATCTCTTCCTGGCATATCATACCACCTCCATGGGTTCATGACATATGTCATTTATAAATGTATTATGCAGTTATTACTGACATATGTCAATAATAATAAGGCCACTAATGCAAAAAAAAGTGGCCGACAATAAACAGAACCATTCGTTCTTGTCGGCCTGGGTGGTTTTTAAGTTTCACAGTGTGTTTGTCCCAGAACAACTGGAGCACGGATTGCTATGGTATCATAGATATCCCATGAGCGAAATGACCCCACAAGGTCTTTTTTACCATCTCCGCTTGATCCTCCTGACAATCAACCATAACAATCAATTCCGTCACCGCTTTACGGCGATTTTTTGACTTGTTTTTGATCCTACTCCAGAAGTAATCTATCAGACAGCCTAGCAAGAACCCGACTGTCAGACCTAGCAGGCCCCATATTATAGGACCCCATTCCCATACGAAGCCAAATATTACACCTAGTGTCATCAATACTGTAGCCAGTATAAATCCTCCATCCGTCACACTGACACCATCGGAATGATGAATAGTATCAAAAATCTCCCGGGGCTCCCTTCTAAGTTCCATAGGGAAGGCTAGTATCTGTTCATTTTTCAGGCCTTGTTCCACTAACTCGCTGACAGCTAACTCAGTATACAGTGAGTAATCAAACGAAGCTACGATAAACAATGCTTTTATCCTCCTAGCCTGGGCAGTGGCCTTTTGGCGGCCGCATTCTGAAAATTGTTGCGAAAATACTGAGCCTGTTCTATATCAAACAGCTTATTGATTTCAATTGCGTTAACATATGCATCCCAGGCAGCAAAGCCATAAAATGAAGGTATATTGATGAAAAGTTGCCAATCAATCACAGCTTTACCCTGTTGAAAATCGCCCATAACAGTGTAACCAATAGCAGGAAGGGCATTTGATGCTATTATCACAGATGATGAAACCACCATCAGAAATATCGCTTTAATCGTCTCCGCAGTATACAATTGGCCTATTCCTGGGATCAATAAAGACCAAACCAGCGCTACCCGGGGGTTCCTCTTCTCCAGAGCATTAGAAGCTGCGCCGATCTTTGTAGGAACAATGGGGGCAGATTCCCTGTCACCCAATACCGATAACTTATTAAACTCAATTGCTAGACGATAACTATCCCAAATAGCGAAAACCAGCACTCCGCAGTACAAAAGCAGCCATTGTGTATCCAGCACATCTTTGGCTTTAGCAAATTCACCCGTAAAGCTATACATAATGGCGAGGTTGATATGGGCCATTTGGTTAATAATTGCCTCGCCAATAAATACGAATATCCCCTTGGCCATGCTTCCGCAGGCTAAATGACCGAATCCAGGAAAAGCTAATGACCACCACGCAATAACCCAGGGTGTTCTGAGGTGAAAACTATTTAAACTGAATGAGGTCATATTCACTTTAGGACGACGGATTATTTGATTGGATGGATTATCCATGGCAAGCCTTCTTAACGAAAAAGCATTAGTAAGATACTGCCATTATTTTGTTGCATCGCTAGCTGAAATATTCTCTGGAAGGTCATGTGATAATTAATAAGCCCGGATTTCTCCGGGCTCAGACATTACTGAGGTAAAAGTACAAAGGGGGCGGTTCTTGGAGGGACAGAGGGACGTCAGACTGTGTGAAAACTAGTCCGCAGAAAAAGGAAAAAAACATATAAAAGTCGAATGATAGGGTGATAGCGAGGTGGAATAATGGCCTACATTAAGGGCGAAGACCGCATGCAGATCACCCTTTTTCCTGAAGCGGTCGATGACTATATATCAACTGATAATCCAGTTAGGGTAATTGAAGCATTCGTTAATTCGTTGTACATGAAGGACCTCGGGTTCCAAAAAGCGGAGCCGAAAAATACTGGTAGACCTCCATATGATCCTAGGGACTTGTTAAAGCTCTACTTGTATGGTTATCTAAATCGGGTTAGATCATCTCGGAGGCTAGAGACCGAAGCCGGTCGGAATCTTGAGTTGTTATGGTTATTACGGAAGCTAAAACCCGACTTTAAGACAATAGCTGATTTTAGGAAAGATAACCCCAAAGCCCTAAAAGGAGTCTTCAAACAGTTCACCCTGTTATGCAAAGACTGGGACTTGTATGGCAAAGAGGTCATAGCTATCGATGGTTCCAAGTTCCGAGCCAGCAATTCCAAGCGCAATAATTACAACCAAAAGAAGTTACAAAGACACTTAAAATATATTGACGAAAAAATTAACGGCTACTTTAATGAATTAGATAGCAACGACCAGGACGAAGCCGATATCCATATCCCCAGTGCTGAAGAGATCCAGAGGCGCATAGAAGAACTAGAAAGCCGTAAAGGTAAATATACCGCCATGAAACAGCATATGGAGCAAACCGGGGCTACAGAAGTATCGACCACTGATCCAGATGCTCGGCTAATGGCTGTTAATAATAACGGAGTAGAAGTCAGCTACAATGTACAAACGGCGGTAGACCAAAAGCATAAGCTAGTGGTAGACAGTGAAGTCATAAACAATCCAGCTGACCAAGGGCAGCTAAGCAATATGGCTAAGCAGGCCAAAGAAGTATTGGAAGTAGACCAAATTAAAGTATTGGCCGATAAAGGATACTACTCAACCAATGATCTAATCGAATGCGAGAAAAACCACATAGAGACCTATGTAGCCAAGCAGAGATTTACCGGTAATATAGCCAACACCGACTTTCAAGCTGACAAATTCCAATATGACCAAGAGCAAGACGTTTACCTATGCCCCGCAAAAGAGATTCTCTATCCAGGCAGAATAAGAGAAGTCAACGGAGTAAAATATCGAACCTACAAAAACTACCGGGCCTGTAAGGGCTGCCCCTTAAAGGATCAATGCACCAAAGCCCAGAAGGGCCGAACAATTAGCCGCAACCTAGCCCAGCCATTACTGGATGAAATAGACCGCCGGACCAAGGAAAATCGAAAACTGTATGTACAAAGGCAAATGATCGTAGAACACCCATATGGAACCGTAAAAAGGGGCTTGGGTTATAGTTACTTTTTAACCAGGGGATTAGTGTCTGTAAATACGGAAAACAAGTTACATATGTTGGCCTACAACATGCGAAGAGTAATCAATATTCTGGGAGTTGAAGAAATAGTAAAAAGGCTGGCCTCAGCATAAACTGCACCAGCCTGTTTTTTATCAAAATATCACTAGTAATACTAAATGACCAGTAAAACCTATCACGTAGTTTTGGGATCTCATCGAAAGTTCTCACACGGTCTGCCGTCCCTTTGTCCCTCTTTTTGTCCGCTTTGTCCGCTTTATTTAACTTCCGGTTTGAATCGCTACCAGGCTGGTTGCACCGTATTTTTCCCTCAGGCGAGGCTTTTCAATCTTGCCGGTGGGGTTGCGCGGTACTTGATCGAATACAATCGCCCGGGGGCGCTTGTAGCGGGGCATGGGGGCGCAAAAAGCCCTGATATCTTCCTCGCTGCATTCTGCACCGGGTTTCAGTTCAATGATGGCAGCAGATATCTCCCCGAGCCGCTTGTCAGGCAAGCCGATCACAGCCACATCTTTGATGGCTGGATGGGCACGTAGGAAATCCTCGATCTGCACCGGATAAATGTTTTCTCCGCCGCTGATTATCACATCTTTTTTACGGTCCACCAGATAAATGAAGCCGTCTTCATCCATCCGGGCCATATCCCCGGTAAATAGCCAGCCATCGCGTAAAACCGCTGCGGTAGCTTCGGGATCCTTATAATAGCATTTCATTAGGCCAGGGCCTCTCACTACCAGTTCCCCCACCTGGCCATTATCTACCGGGTGACCATTCTCATCGGCAATCTTGGCCTCCCAGCTATGTCCCGGAACACCAATAGCCCCTACTTTGTGGATGTTCTCTACACCCAGATGAACACATCCTGGGCCAATAGCTTCGCTTAGTCCATAGTTGGTATCATAGAGATGATTAGGGAAATACTGCTTCCAGCGCTTGATCAGACTGGGCGGAACCGGCTGCGCCCCGATATGCATCAACCTCCACTGGCAAAGGTTGTAATTTTCCAGTTTCAGGTCGCCTTTTTCAATGGCATCGAGAATATCTTGCGCCCACGGAACCAGCAGCCACACTATTGTTACCTGTTCTTCGGAAACGGTTTTGAGTATCCACTCCGGTCTCACACCGCGCAACAGAACCGCTTTACTCCCTGCTACCAGACTACCAAACCAATGCATTTTAGCACCAGTATGATAGAGCGGCGGAATGCACAGAAAATTATCTTCTCGCGTTTGGCCATGGTGCTTTTGTTCAGTAATAGCTGAAGACATCAAACTGGCGTGAGTATGAAGAATCGCCTTGGGAAAACCGGTTGTTCCTGAGGAGAAATAGATAACCGCATTATCCTCATCACCAATAACGATTTCCGGGTCGTCCGAGCAGCAATTGGCAGTGAGGCGGTCATAATTCTCAGCAAAGCTGGGCCGGTTCTCACCTGCGAACAGCAATATCTTCACCTTGGGGATCTGATTGTATATACTCTCCACCCGGCCGATGAACTCCGGACCAAAAACCAGCACCTCAGAATCGGATAAATCCAGACAGTACTTGATTTCTTCTGCTGTGTAGCGGAAGTTTAGCGGCACCGCTATAGCCCCGCTCTTTAAAATGCCGAAATAGATAGGCAGCCACTCCAGACAATTCATCAGCAATATGGCTACTTTATCTCCTTTTTTAACTCCCCTTTTGAGCAGCAGATTGGCCATGCGATTTGCTTTTTCGTTGAAAACCTTCCAGGTCATATCACGCCGATATTCCCCGGCGGGATTATTCTCGATGAGCTCATACTCCAGCCAGGTGACATTGTGGCTTTCCTGCAGGTCCATGTTGATCTCGGTGAGACAAAGTTCAGTGCCGTAGATGGCGGCATTGCGTGTCAATAAATCCATGATAGGCATGAAATGCTTTCCTCCCGTTCTACCGTACAACCATATGATGAATCGAACAGCCGTACTTCAGATTTTAAGTAGTTTGACTATACAAAATTATATAGCCAGTAGCATGGTTAATCAACCATTAATAAAGCCTGGCATACAATGTGCATTTTAATAGACAGATGATTACACACGATCCTAGTTTTCTAATGGTATAAACCAGCGAATAGCGTATACGATGGCCGCGCATGAAATATTTCCGGTAGTAAAATCACCGCAAATCAAAGCATAACCCCAGGCATCACTCTTTGCCGTTCCAGCAGTAGGTGCATATCTTGTCCGCTCCTATGCCAATAGCCTCCAGCATATTGGGCAGGTTCTGGTATGACAGGGAAGTGCAGTTGAGCCGCTTGCCTATACACTCTACCATGCGATGATACTTTTCATTAGCTGGGTCACAGTAATCATCTACCGATTCCGGTTCCCTACCTTCCAGTTCAGTTATGGCCCGTCTGGCCGCCAGGTCCATTTCTGAGCGAGAGGTTGAGAAATTAAGATACTTGCAGGCGAATACCAACGGTGGGCAGGCCGGCCTTATATGAACCTCACTGGCATCGAATTCATATAACAGTTCTGCGGTCTCCCGCAGTTGTGTGCCGCGTACTATGGAGTCGTCGCAGAACAAGAGGCGCTTACCTGCCACCAACTCCGGCACCGGCATCAGCTTCATTTTAGCCACCAGGTTCCTTATATCCTGATCCTGAGGCATAAAACTCCTCGACCAGGTAGGGGTATATTTGATGAAAGGGCGGCCATAGGGAACATGAGCTTGATTGGAATAACCTATCGCATGGCCGATCCCAGAATCTGGTATACCGGCTACCATATCTATCTCCACATTGTCGTTTTTGGCCAGGAGTGCGCCGTTACGATAGCGCATAACCTCAACGTTCATGCCTTCATAGGTAGAAGAGGGATAGCCGTAATAAACCCACAGGAAGGCACATATCTTCATTTTATCTTTGGGGGGATCTATTGGCTCTAAACCATCCGGAGTAATCAGCACTATCTCCCCCGGCCCCAGTTCATATTTAAACCTATATCCCAGATTGGCAAAAGTGCAGGACTCAAAGGAGACACAATAAGCCCCTTCCTTCTCCCCTATTACCAAAGGGGTGCGGCCCATCTTGTCCCGGGAAGCGTAGATACCCCGAGGGGTCAACAGCAGGACCGAGCAGGAGCCTTCAACCAATTCCTGCATCCTCAATAACCCGTCCTTAAAGGACTTCTCCTGGTCGATGATAACTGATACTAGTTCGGTGGGATTAATGGTTCCGATACTGGTCTCCAAAAAATGAATATCGCGGTTGGCAAAGGCTTGATCCACTATCTCATCCAGATTGTTTATCCTGGCTACAGTTGTTATGGCATATTGGCCCAGGTGGGAGCGAATCGTCAATGGCTGTGGCTCTGTGTCGCTGATGCATCCTATACCCATGTTGCCCGTCAGTTTCACCAGATCGGATTCGAATTTGGCCCTGAACTGTGTGTTCTCGATGTTGTGTATGACGCTATTAAAATTCTTGCCATTCCAAATAGCTATACCACCCCGGCTGGTGCCCAGGTGTGAATGGTAATCAGTCCCAAAATACACGTCCATGACGCAGTCTTGTTTAGATACAACCCCGAAAACCCCGCTCAAAGCTCTACCCCCCTTTTGCTTTTCCCCAATGGAGCAATAAGAATACCTTATAAATATAACAAATATCGAGGATATCTGCTCATATTAGGCAAGAAAATTTTTGTGAATAATTTTACCAAACCTTGAGGTCTGATGGTTAAACTATAATACTGGCGGCATGGGTGCTGCAGGGATTGTTTTTCCAGGCTATAATTAGACTATTATGTATGTCATTAGTATAATAAGTGGCATAAATAACCAGGAGGCTCGATGGCACTCCTGGTGTTAAATGATTAAAATGCATAATATGGTTGCTGCTGTCACTCCGGTACTTCAATGACAGACCAATTTTTCCTACCAATAGGTGTATTCATGGTCAGGCACATCGATTACGGGGTGCTGACTTTCTATAACTTTAATCTGGTCGGATAATCGAGATGCCATCTGGTTGAGCTGTCTGCTGAAATCGTTGCACATTTGTTGAGCCTGCTGATCGTCGGTCTCCATGGCGAATGACTGCAGGGTCCTGCTGTTGGCACGCAATGATAACACTGCTTGCTGTACTTTCTTGCTGGCAGTCAAACCTGTTCCCTCCTTTTTGACTCTAGTTTGAGCTTGTGATCCATCCATTATGCAGGCAAAGAAGGCTCATATTTTTCGATATTTCCAAATGTAAACAAGTCAACAGATTCAAATCGGAAAGATGCCTGTGAAGGGTGATAGTGTGGAATGACCATTCCATAGATTGTTGTCCTTTTTGGCAATATTATCTAGAATAGTAATTGTGAGGTGAGAATCAATATGACCAGGAAGATCATATTTATTTCTAATCGCCTGCCAATAACAGTAACAAAAGGAGCAAGTGGGTTTGAGTATCACGAAAGTATAGGCGGACTTGCAACCGGACTAAAAAGTTATCACCAGCAAGCAGGCAGTATCTGGATAGGATGGCTGGGTTTAGCCGACGATGAGCTTACCCCCAAGGAGAAAAACCTTATTCAAAAGCGACTTAAGAATCAGCATAAATGCTTACCGGTTTTCCTATCCAAGCAAGCGATCAATGATTATTACTATGGATTCTGCAACAACACCATCTGGCCTCTCTTCCACTATTTTACCGATAAAACTGAGACCCAGGTATCGACCTGGAAAGCCTATCAGGATGTGAACCAAAAGTTTTTCGAGGTGCTTGAGACCGTAATTGGAAAAAATGACACCATTTGGATTCACGATTATCAATTGATGTTATTGCCCCGGTTGATAAAAGATAAGTATCCTCAAGCTCAAGTCGGTTATTTTCTGCATATACCCTTCCCTTCCTTTGAAATATTCAGATTATTGGTATGGCGGGAAGAAATACTGCTAGGCATTCTAGGTGCAGATCTGATAGGTTTTCATACCTATGACTACGCACGCCACTTCCTAAGCAGTGTACGACGACTATTAGGATTCGATCATAATTTCAATACCATCAATCATGAAGGCAGATCTATTCTGGTAGATGCCTTTCCTATGGGCATTGATTATGATTTTTTTGTGAAGAATCATGCTGTGCAGGTGGAAGAAGAGATGGCAGCCATCGCTGAACAAACAGCATCCAAAATTGTATTGTCAGTGGATCGGCTGGATTATACCAAAGGCATTCCGCAAAGGATAACGGCCTTCAGTCGCTTTCTGGAAAAATATCCGGAATATCACAAAAAAATTCGCTTTTATCTTATTGTTGCTCCCTCTCGGGAAGAAGCCGACTCGTACAGCGAGTTGTTAAAAGAAATCGAAAAATTGATCAGTAGGATAAACGGTAAATATGGCACTCTGAATTGGATGCCTATCTGGTTTTTCTTCCGTTCCTTCAGTCAACAAGATTTAATCTACTTTTATCGTCACGCTGATGTGATGCTGGTAACCCCGCTGCGCGACGGAATGAACTTGGTAGCCAAAGAATACGTAGCATCCCGAACCGATTGCCAGGGTGTGCTGGTGATCAGTGAGACTGCCGGGGCCGCCAGTGAACTATCTGAAGCTCTGGTTGTCAATGTAAACAATTTTGACGCCATAGCTGACAGTATTAAGGTCGCCCTGGAAATGCCTGAGGATGAAAAAAGGGCTAGAAACAAGCTTATGCACAAACGCTTGCAGAGGTATAATGTAAAATTCTGGGCAGATGAATTCCTGATGACTCTAAAAACCAGTGTGGCCGATTGGCGCCAAAACATGGCAACCAAAGACCTGGAAAAAAGCAGTTATGTAATCGAGCAGGCTTACCAACACTCGAGCAATCGAATCCTGTTTTTGGATTATGACGGCACTCTGGTAGGCTTCAAATCCATTCCTGAACAAGCTAAGCCGGATCAGGAACTGATCGGTCTGTTATCGGATTTGGCTGATGATCCCCAAAACATGATAGTGATTGTTTCAGGACGGGACAAATATATCCTGGAAGAATGGTTTGGAGATCTTAATGTACATATATTGGCCTCCCATGGATTATGGCTGCGTCATTCTCATGAAACCGAGTGGATTATGACCACGCTCCTGGAGAATGACTGGAAGGACACGGTAAGACCCATACTAAGCTTATACACTGATCGAACCCCTGGTTCCTTCATCGAAGAAAAGGACTATTCTATAGCGTGGCATTACCGAAAATGTGAACCGGACATGGTGGCATATAAATTGAGCGAGATAAGAGAACATCTAATGTCTCTAATCAGTTCGACTACATTGGGGCTTCAAGAAGGCAACAAAGTTCTAGAGGTCAAAGATGCTAGAGTCAATAAAGGCTATGTATCTTCCTTATTTATTCAGCAGAACGATTTCGATTTTATTCTCGGAGCCGGGGACGATTATACGGATGAAGATCTTTTTTTGTCCCTTCCTCCGGGTTCTTTTTCCATTAAGATTGGAATAGAGAATACCAACGCGAAATATCAGTTAAAATCCTGGCAGTCAATGCGCAGTCTGTTGCGCAAATTGGTAAGGATCAGCAACACCAATAAACAGCAGTAGGTGATAATATTGCGTGATGCAGCATTTATTTACGAGTTGTGCGACTATCCTTTGAACAGGTACCAACTTAATCTTAATGAGGTTTTGTTCCACAATGCCAATGGATATATAGGAGTACGTTACGATTTCGAAGAAGGCTATCCAGAGCGATACGACTTCACCCCCAGTCAATACATCAACGGTTTTTATGATTATGCTAAATTACCTCAGGCCGAGAGGCTGTACGGACTGGCCGCTGAAAAGCAAACCATTTTAAACATTGCCAATACCCAAACCATCAAGATCAGTTTCGACGGTGAAGAGTTTAACATGTTTAGTGGAACTGTTTTGGAAAACAAACTCTCCCTGGATATGAAACGAGGCACAACGCTCAGAAAGGTTAAGTGGCGTTCTGCATCTGGAAAAGAGATACAGCTCAAGGTTACTCGCATGGCTTCTTTTTATCAGCTTCCCTTGTTCATTATTGATTATGAAGCAGAACTGCTGAACTTTTCAGGCCCAGTCGTTATAGAATCGGTTCATGATGGTGCGGTTCTAAATTATACCAATCCCGCTGATCCTCGCATAGCCGGTGAATGCATCCAGTATCTCACCCCAATAAGCTGTGAAATCAAACAAGGAGCATCTTATATTACCTCCCAAACCTCAAAATCAGGATTGGAGATTTGCAGTTGTGTAAAGCACAGACTGTTGAATGAACACCAGTATGAATTTATAGTATATAACCAAAAGGCTGTTTGCAGATATGACATACTGGCTAAAGCGGGAGAAAATATCAGGCTGATCAAATATGCGGTGTTCTGCGATTCAATTCGTTACCCGAACTGTAGACAACAGGCGGAAAATGAGATCGAGCAAGCCCTTGCTGTGCCGCTGGAATACCTGTACAAAAAACAGGCCGATTATCTGACCGATTATTGGCATAATTGCATGGTGGAAATTCAGGGCGATGATTCGCTGAATAATGCTATTCATTTCAATCTATATCAATTGATCCAATCGGTCGGCAAAGATCAGTATAGTAATATTGCCCCCAAAGGTTTAAGCGGAGATGGTTATGAGGGTCATTATTTCTGGGATTCTGAAATGTTTATTCACCCTTTTTTCACCATTACCAACCCCGCTATTTCCAAGACCCTTATAGAATACCGTTATGCCACCCTGGATATGGCTCGAAAAAACGCCAAGATTATGGGGCATAAGAAAGGAGCCCTGTATCCCTGGCGCACCATTATGGGTTCTGAATGTTCAGGGTTTTTCCCTGCTGGGTCGGCGCAATATCATATTAATGGCGATGTGGCCTATTCCATTATTGCCTATTATTTGGCCACCAAAGATATTGAGTTTATTCAGTCTACAGGGGCGGAGATAATCTTCGAGACGGCCCGTTTGTGGTTGGATGTAGGCAATTTCTATAATGGCCAATTTCATATCAATGGAGTAACTGGACCTGATGAATATACTTGTATTGTCAACAACAACTACTACACCAATGTCTTGGCTCAATATCACCTGACCTGGGCCGTAAAATTTTATTACTTATTAGAAAAAAACCAGGGGTTGAGCCTCTTAACAGAAAAAATACAATTGCATAGCCAAGAAATCGAGGAGTTCCGGCGTGCAGCCGAAAACATGTATTTGCCTTATGATGAAAACCTGAAAATCAATCCGCAGGATGATTCCTTCCTGCAAAAGAGCTTGTGGGACCTGGAGAGCATTCCCAAAGACAAATATCCCCTGCTATTGCATTACCATCCTCTGCATTTATATCGGCATCAAATATGTAAACAAGCCGACACGGTTATGGCCCATTTTATTCTGGAGGATGCGCAAGATGAGGAAACTATGCTAAACTCCTTCAAGTATTATGAAAAAATCACCACCCATGACTCTTCCCTATCGACCTGCATATACAGCATTATGGCAGCTCGATTGGGCATGCATCAGCTGGCTTACGATTATTTCAGAATATCCGCCCGTCTTGACCTGGATGATGTGCACAATAATACTCAGGATGGTATTCATGCAGCCAATATGGGCGGCAGTTACATGGCCATAGTCTACGGTTTTGGAGGGTTTAGGCTTAAAGAACAGGGAATATCCTTTGCTCCTTTTTTACCGGACTCCTGGACTGCCTATAGTTTTATAATCTGCTTCGAGAACAGCCGGATTTTAGTGCAGGTTGAAAAAAACCAATGTGTTTTCACCCTGGAATACGGCCAGGAGAAAACAATTTCGGTATACGGGAAAGAATACCTATTACAGGATTGTCTGCGTATACCGCGCTAGAATTATGGAACATGGAGTTTGCTATGAGATATAAAGCGGTTATTTTTGATTTGGATGGAGTTATCTGCAATACTGATAGATTTCATTACTGTTCCTGGCAACAGATAGCTGATAAAATCGGCGTCTGTTTCGATGAGAAAATTAATGACCGCCTGCGCGGAGTCAGTCGCCGGGATTGTTTGGATATTATACTGGAATCGCATCCGCTGCAACTGAGTGAAACTGAAAAACAATGTTATCTGAATGAAAAGAATGAATTGTATATTGATCTGCTTGAGCAGATGTCACCTGCCGATCTGAGCGAAGAGGTAAAATCTACTATGGATAGACTGAAATCTCAGGGTATACTTTTGGCTATCGGTTCTTCCAGCAAAAATGCCAGATCTATCTTGAAGCAGTTGGGATTAGAGAACTACTTTGATGCAGTATCAGATGGCACCAACATTACTCACTCCAAGCCTGATCCGGAAGTGTTTCTTAAAGCCAGCGAATATCTGGGGGTAGAGCCTGCCCTGTGTCTAGTAGTAGAGGATGCCCTATCCGGCATCCAGGCAGCTCGAGCAGCCAATATGGATTGTGCTGCTTATGGCAACGGAACCAAATATAATCTGGCTGATTATAATCTCCAGCACTTTTCCGATTTACTGACCATAGTATTATAACCACGGGGACGGTTTTCTAGGCGGGCGGAGCAGAGCCCCGCCCTTACACCTAATTTCGGATCAGATCCCCTACCAGGCGGGCGGAGCAAAGCCCCGCCCCTACACTAATTTCCGGAGCAGAGCCCCTACCAGGCGGGCGGAGCAAAGCCCCGCCCCTACCTAATTTCGGAGCAGAGCCCCTACCAGGCGGGCGGGCAGAGCCCCGCCCCTACCTAATTTCCCTGGAGCAGAGCCCCAGGCGGGCGGAGCAAAGCCCGCCCCTACAGCCGATATCAACGGTATTTTTGTAAGAGTTTATTATTATAAAGATGCCCCAAAATTTCTTGCCATTGCTTAACGTTTACAGCAGAGACATAAGAGTTCAGACGACTTAAGTGTTCGATCTCCTCAGGTGTGTAATGGTACCATAGCTGACTGTACTGAAAAAGCATTGGATCGCTGTTGTGAGGCAGTATTTTCAGCACATAACTCCTTTCACTTTCATAGATGCTAGACTTAATAGTCACCGTAAAAGGGAAATCTCCGTATTCTAAGGTGGTGCCTGAGATGATTCCGCCCACAAGTTCCAAACCGGCCGGCAGGCGCCCCGAGGTTATTTCCCACTTATTGACTCCATAGCCTCCATAGCCGAGCAGATCAAACTTATAGTTGATCCGCTGCATTCCCGGCGGCAGCGCCTCAGCGAATATCTCCGGTGCAGAGTTGGCCCCCACCTTAAATTTTAGTATATATGCCTTAGGGTCAAGGCTGCCTTTAGCCCCGACGGTAATCAGGGCCTGCCCGTCGCCTTGCTGCCACAGCGGATTAAATTTACCATCAACAGCAGGCTGGCCTTGTAGATCACTAAACGCTAGTACCCGGGGATCGCTGGAGTGCCATTGTAAATGCTGATTCACATTCAGATTGATACTCTCACCACAGAAGTTAACCAAAAATCCTGATTTCTCCCCACTGTTTAGCTGGAGGTCGCCAGACTCCAGTTCAGTGTGCTGACGTAATACAGCGCGGGTGTGGGCAAGGCGAGCTTGACCATCATTATCGAGCACGCTTGACAATGCGCTCTGTATGGTAAAAAGGGTGTTGAGGTTCCACCCCAAACTATCCAACGCCTCAGTAAACCAGGAATGAGAATCCTCTGCGCAAACTTGCTGCCAAGCCCGAGCGTTGTATATATCCATAAGAATTGCAGCCTCAGCTTCACTGCTGATATAACCGTTTAGCAGCTCAGTGCGCTGCGCAGTCATGATTTTTTCCCGCTGGCTGTTGACCCTAGTAATCAGATCGACAAACTGTTGTGCTTTTATATCACGTCCAAATAAGCGCTGCAAATTGGCAGATTGACTCTCCCAGGCTTTTAGCGCCACTTGCAACTGCTCAGGGTTGCTGGCATACTGCATTTGTCCCAGCACCTCAGCCATGGATTTTAATGCGGTATAGGCCTGCTTGGCTTGAGCTGCCTCTGTCTGAGCTAAGACCGCTACCATCATTTTTTCGGTGTAGGCGTAATCATCATCCTTAAAAACCTGAAAATTAATCTCGGCGGCGGTGTTAAAATGATAAGGAGGAATCCCTACCGAGCCATCAGTTCCAACCAATTCTGGTTTGCTGGTGTTCATTATCTTAATATTGTAACCGTTGGGCAGCTGAGGAAACACGAATCTATCACCGAATTGCACCGGCAACTGTTCAGCAGTGATGGAATCCGCAATCAAGCGGGCGTTCAGAACTAGAGGAGCATATACCCCTGCTCTGGTGATGCGCCCCACTGCATAGCAATTATCGTCCAGTTTGATCGTGCTTGATCCTGATACTATCTCCCAAGTCGGCCATGGTTGGCGGGTTTCATTGTAATAAGCTAGTACCACTCCTTCCCTTTCACAGGGCATTTTCAGCAATAAACCGCTCTCCCATACTTCAGGTGATATACCGCTGGTATCCAGTTTCCAAGCCGGACCGGCCATCACTATACCCTGCCTAGACAACTGCACAACCGGAGTCGCAGTTACCGCTGCCTCGGATGGCACTCCCTGTATAAGGCAGTTGTGCTGTAAAACCACTGTTCCCGTTGCTGCACTTTGCTCAGCCACAGCGTAAGTTGCCGGAGCCGCCCCAAACAAGAGCAAAACTGCCAATAATACACTCATTACACTTCTGCCGTTCATTCCTCAACCTCCTTTGATTCCCAAGACGGTGCCAGATAACCACCGTGAACAGTCTCCGCTGTTGGTTCTCTATGCTCATTGTACCGATTTTATCCATGGATGGGAAATACACCACCACGTTCTCAGGCAGCCTCCTTGCTCTTATATCTCCATACTAATCTCCCTATAATAAAAAAAACGCATTGAAATACCTATCGTGGCAAGAAACCAAAATGACCACAGATAGGAAACAGAATTGCTGTCTATTCTTTGAAGCCTGCAATACTTCCAATGGGGGTTTAGGTACATTTGAAAACTATTGCTATTGTATGTGGTTAAGCCGGTCTTTCAGTAATTTATTTACCAGGGTCGGATTGGCCTGCCCTTGAGTGGCTTTCATGATCTGACCTGCGAAAAAGCCGAAGGCTTTCTCTTTACCGCTTTTATAATCCTCCACCACCTTGGGGTTGGTTTTGATTATATCGTCTATCAACGTCAGCAGGGTTCCCTCATCGGAAATTTGCACCAGCCCTTTTTCCCGGATAATAACCTCAGGACAATTACCGGTAGCAAACATTTCCTCAAGAACCATTTTGGCCATCTTACCGCTGATGGTGCCATCATCGATGGACTTAAGCATTTGGACCAGGCCGGCAGCGGTTACCTTGCTTTCACCAATTTCCATATTGTTCTGATTCAATAAACGGTTGAATTCCCCCATCATCCAATTGGAAATGGTCTTGGCATCCGGGTACTGCTTTAAGCATTGGTCAAAAAAGGCCAGGCTGTCGGGCGTTAAGGTTAAAATTTGTGCATCATACTCCGGCAACCCGTATTCCTCTACCAAACGTTTTTGAGCTTGTTCCGGCATTTCCGGGAAGGCCGCCCGAATGGAATTAACCCATTCCTGGCTTATTTTCAAAGGCAACAAATCGGGTTCCGGGAAATACCTATAATCATGGGCTTCTTCTTTAGATCGCATGGAACGAGTCAACTGCTTTTCTTCGTCCCAGGTACGAGTCTCTTGTACAAGTGTCTCCCCACCTTTAATGGCTTCGATATGCCTGGCAGCTTCGTATTCAATAGCTCTTTCCAAAGCCCGGAAGGAGTTCAAATTCTTGATCTCCGTTCGAGTTCCGAACTCCACTTGTCCGATCGGTCTTACCGATACGTTGGCATCACAACGCAATGATCCTTCCTGCATCTTGCAGTCGGAAACGCCTGCAAAAAGCAACATGGCGCGCAGTTTTTCCATATAAGCCCGGGCCTCTTGAGCCGAGCGCATATCAGGTTCAGAGACAATTTCCAACAGCGGTATGCCGCAGCGATTAAGGTCCACCAAAGAAAAGGGAGTGGTGGTTATATCGCCCTGGTGCACGAGCTTACCGGCATCTTCTTCCATATGGACCCGATTTATACCGATACGCTTTCTACGCCCTTCAACATCAATATCCAGATAACCATTTATACATATCGGCATATCAAATTGCGATATCTGATAGGCTTTGGGTGAGTCAGGATAAAAATAATTCTTACGATCAAATTTGCATATATTGGGTATCTCACAATTCAAGGCTAAACCAGTTGTAATGGCCAAGTCTACAACCTTTTTATTAAGCACCGGCAAAACTCCCGGGAAACCTGCACAAATCGGGCAGGTTTGAGTATTGGGCTCTGCCCCGAAGGCAGTGGAACAGGAGCAAAATATTTTGGTTTGGGTTTTTAGTTCGGCATGAACCTCCAGCCCAATCACTACTTCATAATCCTTACTCATTATTCCACCCCCAGAGCCGGTTTCATAGTATGAAAATTGGTACTCTGCTCATAAGCATAGGCGGCTTTATATATGGTTGCCTCATCAAATGCCTTTCCAATTATCTGCATGCCAATGGGCATGCCCTGATCGAATCCACAAGGGATGGACATTCCCGGCAACCCGGCCATATTAACCGGAACGGTCAATATATCATTCATATACAAAGTTAAAGGATCACCCGACTGCTTTCCCAATTTAAAGGCGGTGGTGGGAGTCGTCGGCGCCACGATAATATCGAAGTCTTTAAATACCCTGGTAAAATCATCCGCAATCAACCTTCTTACCTTCAAAGCCTTGAGATAATAAGCATCATAATAACCTGAGCTAAGTGCGTAGGTTCCTAGCATTATGCGTCTTTTCACCTCATCTCCAAAGCCCTGACAGCGCGTTTGGGAAAACATCGCTTCCATATTCTCAGCCTCATTATCCCGATAACCATACCGTACGCCATCAAATCGAGCCAGATTGGCACTGGCCTCGGCTGGAGCCACCAGATAATAGGCCGGCAGAGCGTATTCACTATGGGGCAAAGAAACCTCCTCAACTATCGCACCTAATTCCTCATATTTAAGCAGAGCCTTTTTGATGGCATCTTTGATAGCTGCATCCACTCCTGATCCGAAGTACTCCTGCGGATAGGCAACACGAAGTCCCTTTATATCGCCGTCCAGACAGGCAGTATAATCGGGTACATCCAGGGCTGCACTGGTAGAATCCAGGTGATCGTGCCCAGCAATAATCTTCATAATCAGAGCATTATCGTACACATCTTTGCTAATAACCCCTACTTGATCCAGGGATGAGGCAAAAGCGATAACCCCCCAGCGTGATACTCTGCCATAAGTTGGCTTCATGCCGACCACACCACAAAAAGATGCGGGCTGTCTTATGGAACCGCCCGTATCAGTTCCCAGACTAAACGGCACTTCATCGGCAGACACCGCAGCAGCCGAACCACCCGACGATCCCCCCGGCACACGGGTCAAATCCCAGGGGTTGCAGGTAGCAAAGAATGACGAGTTTTCGGTGGAAGAACCCATGGCGAATTCATCCATATTCAGCTTGCCTGCTAGTATGCCCTGCTGTTCTTCGAGGCGGCGGAAGGCCGTGGAAGCATAGGTAGGCACAAAATCAGCCAGCATTTTCGATCCGCAAGTGGTATTGACCCCTGGGGTGCAAAATAGATCTTTTAATCCCAAGGGAATCCCGGCAATACCTTTATATTGACCGGCATTGTCAACTTCCCTTGCCTTGTTCAGGGCATCCTCTTCGGTCAGGGTAATAAATGCTTTGACCTTATCATCAACTTTATTAATGCGGGCAAAAATCGATTTCACAATTTCTTCTGATGATACTTGGCGACTAGCCAGCTTCTGCTGCAAGGCATGCACAGTAAGTTCAAATAACTCCACGGCCTCAACCCCTCTACATTATTTTCGGTACTTTGTAATAACCTGCTTCAACCAGGGGAGCATTGGCCAGCATCTCTTCGCGAGGCATACTGGGCTGGACTTCATCGGCTCTGAAAACATTATGCACCGACAGTATATGTGTAAGTGGTTCAACATTGTCGGTAGGTATGGTATTCAAGGTATCAGCATAATTGAGGATGGCACCAAGCTGTTGGGATAATTTCACTTTTTCATCCTCACTCAGACTCAGTCGGGCCAACAAAGCTACATGTTCGACTTCCTTTATGGTTAAGGCCATGTTTCTACCTCCTTGACTGTTTTATCATATCCACCAAATTGACTGGTCATCAATGTCAATCCCTGCTTATTTTTATCGAGCCTGCTTCGAAGGGCAGTCCTAGTTCTTCGGAGTAACCCAACGCCGCTGCAGTCCCGGAATCCGGACCGCTTTAACCATGTCAGGGTAAAGATCCATTTTATGACCGTTGGAAACAACCACACCAGCACTTTCCTGGCCTCTAGCTGTAAAACCTAGAGGCCGAAAAAGCAGCCCAGGCTGCTTCCGCAGCCTTGACAAGATTGTTCGCCAATATGCCGAAAACTCAACGTTCATCTGTAAGTTTAGTTACTTCTATTTCATAAAACGTTCTATTGCTCCGCTCCATATTTCGGAGGCTTCCTGCACGGATAAACAGATAATTTCAATATCGTTGTCCTCAATGATTATCTCATCTCCACCAACTGTACCAATCGTCCTCATTTCCACTTGGTGTTCAACTGCCAACTGTACCAGCCGCTCCATATCCGAGCGTTTAGCGCTAATGACTACCTGCCCTGGCGACTCTGAGAATAATAGTCCATCCACTCTGGCACCATGGCTGTTAACCTTGATATGGCAGCCGATTTTTCCCTTGATTGCCGATTCAGCCAGGGTAATCGCCGCTCCTCCATCAGAAATATCGTGGCAGGATTGAACAATTTGCTCCTTGACAAGCTCTTGGACTAATTCCAGCAGCGATCTTTCCTCTTCCAGATTAACTGCAGGCACGGCACCGGTTTCCAATCCATGACAAACGCTAAGGTATTCTGACCCCCCCAGTTCATACCGTACTCTGCCCAGAATGCAAATCAAGTCTCCATCTTGTTTAAATGCCATATCACAACGTAGATCTATATCTGGCAGAAGAGCCACCATGCCCACCACCGGGGTAGGGAAAATAGCACCTGCTGAAGTTTCGTTATATAGACTGACATTTCCGCTAACCACCGGAGTATCCAGAGCCTTGGCGGCAGCACTCATCCCAGCAATAGCATGTTTCATCTGCCAATAAACATTAGGCTTTTCCGGGTTGCCGAAGTTGAGACAATTGGTTAATGCCAGCGGTTTGCCTCCCACACAAGCTAGGTTGCGAGCGGCCTCACATACCGCCATCATCCCTCCCTGGTAAGGATCCAGATAAACCATACGGCTATTGCAATCAGTGGTAAAGGCCACCCCTTTACGGGTTCCCTTGATACGCAAGACCGCTGCGTCACCATCTCCAGGCATTATTACAGTATTGGTCATGACCTGATAATCATATTGGGAAAATATCCACTTTTTGCTGGCTATATTCGGGGAAGCCAGCAGCTTCTTCAAGGCTGCTTGAGGATTGGCCTGAGGAACAAGGTTCATATCATAGGTCCTGCATCTCTCATAGTATTCTGGTTCTTCAGCGGTACGTACATAGACAGGACACCCCTCGGTCAAGGCCATCACCGGCACTTCAGCAACGACTGATTTACTGTCCATCACCCGGAATATACCATCATCGGTTACTTGTCCGATAGCTGTAGCATCCAACCCCCACTTATCAAAAATTGCTTCTATTCTCGCCTCCGCTCCGGGACGAGGGATAATTAACATCCTTTCCTGAGATTCGGAAAGCATAACCTCGTAGGGGGCCATATCCGTTTCCCGGCGGGGTACTTTTGAGACATCTACAACAACTCCCCGACCCTTTTTGCTCGCGGCTTCAGCAATAGAACTGGTCAGTCCGGCTGCACCCAGATCCTGCATGCCAGCCACCAAATCCTCTTTAATCAGTTCCAGGCAGGCTTCCATGAGCAACTTCCCCATGAAAGGATCCCCTACCTGTACAGAGGGGCGCTTTTCCTTGGACTTCTCTGACAATTCCGCGGAGGCAAAAGTGGCTCCGTGAATGCCATCCCTCCCCGTCTTGGCACCTACAATCATGATGCTGCTGCCTACCTCACTGGCCACCGCCAGGGCAATTTCATCAGTTCTTACCAAGCCTACACACATAGCGTTTACCAAGGGATTGCCCTTATAGGTTTCATTAAAATATACCTCGCCCCCGACGTTAGGAATACCCATACAGTTGCCATAATAACCAATTCCGGCCACAACTCCAGACAGCAGCTCTCTGACCCGAGCATCTTGCCCTCCCCCAAAACGCAAGGAGTTCAACATGGCAATCGGTCTGGCGCCCATGGTAAAAATGTCACGCAAAATACCACCCACCCCGGTTGCCGCTCCCTGATACGGTTCTATTGCAGAAGGGTGATTGTGACTTTCGATTTTGAATACTAGTGCTTGTCCGTCGCCGATATCAACTACCCCGGCGTTTTCACCCGGACCTTGAATAACCTGCGGTCCTTCAGTAGGAAATTCCCTTAATAACGGACGCGAGTTCTTGTATCCACAATGCTCTGACCACATCACAGAAAAAACGCCGGTTTCCAGATAATTGGGCTCCCGTCCTAATATATTTTTAATCTGATTATATTCATGATCGGTAAGCCCCATCTCGCGGTAGGTCAATTCTTTCATTAGCGCCCTGCCTCCTGAAATGACTGCAGTATCGATGCAAATATGCTATATCCGTCCATGCCGCCAAGGATTTTCTCCGAGCATCTTTCCGGATGGGGCATCATCCCCAGCACATTTCCCTGCCGGTTTACTATACCGGCAATATTAGCCACTGAACCATTGGGGTTATATTCCACCCCTTCATTACCGCTGGCATTACAATAGGTGAAAAGAATACGGTTTTCATCCCTCAAGGCCGTCAGTGTCTCTTCATCACAAAAATAATTACCTTCACCATGGGCGATCGGTAGGGTTATAACTTCGTTTACCCTTAACTGATTAGTAAAGGCGGTATCATTACGTTTAACCTTCAAATTTACTTTGTCACAGATAAATTTCAAACTGCGGTTTTTTAGCATTGCGCCGGGCAGCAACCCTGCTTCCAATAAGATCTGAAAACCGTTGCAAATTCCAAGCACTAGTCCACCCTGATTGGCAAAGTCAATAACAGCGGGCATTATCGGTGAAAATCGTGCAATAGCACCGGTTCTGAGATAATCACCATACGAAAATCCACCAGGAATTATTAAAGCATCATATCCTGTTAAACTGGCTTGCTGGTGCCAAATATAATCGACCTCATGACCAAGTACAGTCTGGACTACATGATAACAATCTGCATCGCAGTTCGAACCTGGAAATACGACTACCCCAAATTTCATGACTACTCTACCCCCACTATCTCAACCTGGTAGTCTTCGATAACCGGGTTAGCCAGAAGCCTATCAATCAATTCCTCTAATTCCCGCCGGGCATTCTGCTCATCGTCAGCCTCCAGCCAAACTTCAATTAACTTCCCTATCCTGACTTCACTAACTGCCTGGTAACCAAGTACATGCAAAGAATTTTTAACGGCATTACCTTGCGGATCCAGTACTCCTTTTTTCAATGTTACATAAATATTGGCTTTATACATTACAATCCCCCTGAACGCGGTGCGTAATTATTTTACTTGCTTAGAGCAGTCTCTATCCTCTTAGCGACTTCCTGATAGGCTTCGGCTTCCTGGCCCAGATTTCTGCGGAAACGGTCCTTATCCAGTTTTTCAAAGCTGTCCCTATCCCAGAGGCGGCATGTATCCGGGGATATTTCATCCGCCAAAATCACCCGGCCTTCATATATTCCAAATTCCAATTTAAAATCCACCAGGATAATATTTATCGAATCAAAAAGCTTTTGGAGAACTTTATTGATTTTTAAAGCCTGCCCCTGAATTGCCTTCAGTTGCTCATCGGTAGCCCAACCCATTGCCCGCGCATGATATTCATTTATCATGGGATCATGCAAATCGTCATTTTTGTAATATAGCTCAATAATAGGTGTCGGCAGAGGAAATCCTTCCTCTTTCCCTATCCGCTGGGCAAGGCTGCCGGCAACCACGTTCCTGGTTACAACCTCCACTGGAATGATCTGCAGGTTCTTGACCAGAGAATTTCTATCATCAATCTGTTTAATGAGATGAGTCTCAATCCCCTCTATTTCCAGGAGTCGAAACAAGAGGTTGGTGACCCGGTTATTGACAATGCCCTTATCCTGGATGACGCCTTTCTTTTGGCCATCAAAAGCGGTGGCATCGTCCTTGTATTTCATCAGCAATTCTTTTTCATTTTCGGTCTCATAGATCTGCTTGGCCTTGCCTTCATATAGCAGTTGCCCTGCTGGCATGTAATTCATCCTCCAAAATTAAAATTTACCAAAAAGCTTGAAATATTTGTTAAAAGGCTTCGCCTCATTTCCCATCAAACCTCATAACTTTTTAATATTCCCTCCGCAATCATCCTTTTGGACATACGCATATCCATCGCTGTTTTTTCAATATATCGGTGCGCTTCCTGCTCGCTCATGTTGAGGCAAGAAATCAACATACATTTCGCTCTGTCTACTATGCGTATATCTTCAATCCTCTGTTTCAATTTACTGTTATCGGCTTGCATATTTGCGAGCTTATTGTGAACCGCACGCGCAAGCTTCAATGCAGACCAAAATAGGGCTTTATTAATCGGTTTCTCGATAGTCAGCACGCCGTCGTTTTCACAGATGGCGGATACAGCTTCAAAATGCTCGCTAGCTACGACCAGGATCACTTGCGTCATCCCTTTTGCGGAAATATCCCTTGACAGACTTTCGCCCGTTTCGTCCCGAAGCGGCGCGTTTATGATTACCAAGTCGAAATCCTGTGTGAGAAGCAGTCGCCGTGCCTCGGCGCATGATGACAAGGCAACGATTTGCCCGAAGGAAGCCGCGCTTAATATTTCGGTAAAGTATGCCGTGCTTTTTACAGAAGATGAAACAATAAGAGCGCTTTCCATTTAGTCGCCACCTAACGCTGGAAATTATATTATGGCCCGCCCAGGTTCAGCTGAACTGCGCCCATTTAAATGTAAGAAAAATATCTCTCCCTGTAAAACTCTGCTTTATCTTTGGCGACGGCAAAAGCGGCTGCTTCGGATTCCTTGATAGCAAGGTATTTTGAATGCAAATCCTCGCCCATTATCTTTTTCACAAATCCGCTCCCTTTGGTAATTTCTACCGCCTTGTCAAGACTGTCCGGCAACAAGGCAAGGTTGCATGTCACTCTGTCCAGAGCCGTGTATAAATCCGCATCAACGGCGGCAGGAAGCGCCAAACCGGTTTCAATCCCCTCAAGTCCCGCCGCTATAATCAGAGCAAATGCGAAATATGGGTTGACTGATGGGTCAGGTGAACGCAATTCCATTCTAACCTTTTCACCGATTGCGGCGGGGATTCGAACAAGCTGTGAACGGTTTTGGTGCGACCACGAAACATATTGCGGCGCTTCATATTTACCGAAGCGTTCATATGAATTGGCAAGAGGATTCAGGAATAGTGTCATCTCAGGAGTTCTTGACAGTATTCCCGCGACAAAGCTCTCCGCCATCTTTGAGTGTTCGTCGAGTGCCGCATTTTTAAAGATATTCAATCCGTTTTGGAAAAGGGAAAGGTTGACATGCAGACCGCTTCCAGCGGCATTCGGTATGGGTTTAGGCATAAAAGATGCAAACAACCCGTTACGCGCAGCAACCGCTTTAACAACCGACTTAAAAGTCAGTAGGTTATCCGCACAGGCTAGAGCGTCTGAGAATCTGAAGACTATCTCGTTTTGTCCCGGCCCCTGTTCGTGATGCGAAGTCTGCGGCATTATACCCATTTCCTCAAGCGTCAGGCAAATTTCACGGCGGATATCCTCGCCCTTATCAAGCGGCGAAATATCCATATACCCGCCCCTATCCATAGGTGTACATGTTGGCTGGCCGTTTTCGTCGGTCTTGAACAGGTAAAATTCACATTCCGCTCCGATTCTGCAAACAAAGCCCATCTTGACGCTTTGCTCCGCAACTCGCTTTAATATTGCTCTTCCGTCAAGCGCAAACGCAGAGCCGTCTGGGTTGATAATATTGCAATAAAATCGGGCGACTCTGCCCGGCCCCGGACGCCACGGCAAAATCGTAAGCGTGGCGGGGTCAGGGACCAGGAGCAAGTCAGACCGCACGATGTCACTAAAGCCCTGGATTGCGTGAGCGTCAAAGGAAACGCCAACGTCAAAAGCAGACGGCAACTCCTCCGCCATGATGGATATGTTTTTTTGAAAGCCAAGCAGATCACAAAACCCAAGCCGGACGAACTTAATGCCATTTTCTTTTACAAATTCCAAGACTTCGCATGCGGTAGTATTCATCTGTTAATCCTCCTATTGAACGGTAAAGCTTTTTGCTAAATTTCGGAGTTAATCTATATCAAGACCTTTATTCGCGGCCACATAATAACTGAAAAGCTTCATCCCATACAAACCTACTGATATACCAAAAATTATCATTAAACCGGTCAGAGCGAATGTACTTACTGATAACGGATGCAGACATAATAAAAGCTTGTTTTCCTCCGGGCATAATCGGATTAATTTAATTATGAACCAAATCTGCCGGTCCTGTCAGTTTTGCATCGCCGATAGTGTCCCATTCTACCTCAAAGGTGTTTCCCCCCATCAAGACGTTCGCCTTGTGCACCATTATTTTTTGAAGCATCCTTGAAGCTACCATCGCAACGCAGACTGCTTCGAGTGTGAATGCGGTTTCGCCCTCGCCGCGCTGCCAAAGCCGGGCTTTGATTGTTTCGCTGTCGATTATCTGGACGAAAACAATATTTGCACCCTGCGGAAAGAGGACATGTGTGCCAAGCGATGATCCCAATGACCAAACATCAATGCTCTCGGCATCATTTACAATTACGACGCCGTGAGGCGTTCCGAAGGACAGCGCAGTTACTCTATACTCTTCTCCGTAAACCATGAACGGATCGCTGATACAGTTGGGCGTTGAATCGTGCAGCACCGGAATAAGGCAGGAAGCCGTAACAGGCTTCCCAAATGAAACAGTAATACTGTTTGACCTTTTCATGTGGTACACCCCCATATATTCATTTTTATACGACTCCTTGCTCGAGCATCGCTTCCGCGACTTTTTTAAAGCCCGCGATATTCGCTCCCGCAGCAAGATTGTCTTTCATGCCATAACGTTCTGCCTCCTCAGCACAGCTGATGTATATTTTGTGCATGATGGTTCTAAGCTTGCAGTCGGTTTCTTCAAATAACCATGGTATACGCGAACTATTCTGCGCCATTTCCAATGCAGATACCGCCACGCCGCCCGCATTGGCAGCCTTGCCGGGTGCAAAGAAAACGCCGTTTTTCTGCAATAGTTCAGTCGCTTTCAGCGATGTTGACATGTTAGATCCTTCCGCTACAACGATGCATCCGTTTTTGATCAGCATTTTCGCGCCGTCCTCCAGCAGTTCATTTTGGGTGGCGCAGGGGAGCGCTAAATCACATGGTATCGACCATACAGAACCGTTTTCAAAATATTCGGCCTTTTTGCTGTATTCAAGATACTCCTTTATCCGCCCGCGCCGCACTTCTTTTATCTGCTTGACCGCCTCTAGGTCTATACCATCTGGGTCGTGTACATATCCGTTGGAGTCGCTCATTGTGGTGACCTTAGCGCCGAATTGCTGCGCTTTTTCAGCGGCATAGATAGCTACATTACCACTTCCCGAAATGACCACCGATTTACCCTCAAAGGTAGTGCCTTTAGCACTTAACATATTTTCCACCATGTATACCAATCCGTAACCTGTGGCTTCTTTACGAACCAGGGAACCTCCATATGCGAGCCCCTTGCCGGTCAATGAACCCTCGTACCGACCGGTCAAGCGCTTATATTGCCCATACATATAGCCGATCTCACGGCCTCCCACGCCGATGTCTCCGGCCGGAATATCCAGATCTGCTCCCATATGGCGATAAAGCTCACTGATAAAACTCTGGCAAAAAGCCATAACCTCGCGGTTTGATTTACCCTTTGGGTCAAAATCCGAACCACCTTTGCCACCGCCAATAGGCAGTCCTGTCAATGAATTCTTAAAAATCTGCTCAAATCCCAAAAATTTAATTGTGCCTAATGTAACACTGGGATGGAAGCGCAGGCCCCCCTTGTAAGGCCCTATAGCGTTGTTAAACTGGACCCGGTAGCCGCGATTAACTCGAACTTTCCCTGAATCGTCGACCCAGGGCACTTTGAACATAAACTGACGATCCGGCTCAACTAAACGCTCAAGGATCCCTTCTTCTTCATATTTCGGATGCTCATCTAATAAAGGCTGTAGGGTGGGAATTATTTCGGTCAAGGCCTGATGAAATTCCGGTTCGTTCGGGTTTCTATTTTTTGCTTCTTCCAATACCTTATTCGTGTAAGACATGTGTTCAACTCCTCTCTGGAATAAAAAAGGGCGTTCACCGGCAACTAATAAATAGTTACCGATAAACGCCGTTGTTTATCTGCTATTATTCTATCATGAACAAAACCGTACATCAATAGACAAATAAACTCATATATTGACACTGATTCACGTGCGATAGGACTGTTTTGGGGACAAGGCACTTCATAATTATCAAGGCAGCGAAGAACTATGCCTATAGTATTGCTGCATAAATATCCTATTGAAAACTGGCAAAACCAATGTTATAATTCAACGCGCACTATCTCATATTTATGCAACAGCTGCTATCTGATTGTCTTTTGTACACACACCAAATACAATACGTTTGTAAAATCAACATATAGACCGGAGGAAACGGAAATGGATAAAGAGAAGGTTGTACTTGCGTATTCGGGCGGGTTGGATACTTCCGTTATAATGCACTGGTTAAAGGATCATTATGACTATGATGTAATCGCAGTCTGTTGCAATGCAGGTCAAAAGGAAGATTTTGTAGCTATTGAGAAAAAGGCATATGACACAGGTGCTTCAAAAGCCTATGTCCTTGATATCAGAGAAGAGTTCATTACTGACTACATCTGGCCGACACTGAAAGCCGGCGCTGTTTATGAAGGCGACTATCTATTAGGAACTGCCATGGCCAGACCTTTGATGGCAAAGAAGCTGGTTGAAGTAGCAGAGTCTGAAGGCGCATACTATATAGCTCATGGCTGCACGGGGAAAGGCAATGACCAGGTCCGTTTTGAAGCCAGTATAAAAGCTTTAAATCCTGCCATCAAGATCATCGCCCCTTGGAGGATTTGGGATTTACATTCTCGAGAGGATTGCATCGCTTATGCAAAAGTTCACAATATACCCATTGACCAGACAGAGGAGAATATCTATAGCCAGGATCAGAACATCTGGCATATCAGCCATGAAGGCGGCAACCTGGAAAATCCCTGGAATGAGCACAAGGACGACATCCTGAGAATGAGTGTTACTCCTGAGAATGCGCCAGACGAACCGACCTATGTTGAAATTTACTTTGAGAAAGGCATTCCAGTTGCTGTAAACGATAAGAAATTAGACCCCGTAGAGCTCATTACCACCCTCAACAAAATGGCCGGGGAAAACGGCATCGGTACGGTTGATATTATTGAAAACCGTCTGGTGGGCATGAAATCTAGAGGCGTTTATGAGACTCCCGGCGGAACGGTTCTGTACAAAGCTCATTCGGCTCTGGAAAAGCTGGTACTGGATCGGGATACCATGGCTTACAAGAACATCGTTGCTCAGAAGTATTCCCAGTTAGTCTATGACGGTCTGTGGTTCACCCCTCTTAGAGAGGCCATCAATGCATTTGTGGATTCTACCCAAAGTCTGCTCACGGGAACCGTAAAGGTTAAGCTTTATAAAGGGAACAGCATACCCGTTGCTTCCAGGTCTAAGTATTCCCTGTATAGCGAAGAATTTGCCACCTTCAGCAAAGATGAGGTATATGACCATAAGGATTCGGAAGGCTTTATTAACTTGTTTGCTCTACCCTTAAAAATCAGAGCTATCCAAGCAATAAACTTAGAGGAAGGAACGGATACACATGAAACTCTGGAAAGGAAGGTTCTCAAAGGGGACGAATTTATCCGCTGATGCGTTTAATGCCTCTATCGAAACAGACCAAAGACTGTATAAGCATGATATTCAGGTAAGCTTAGCCCACGCTTTGATGTTAGGCAATCAAGGGATCATTCCTAAAGAAGAAGCCGAACAAATCCGGCTTTCTCTTCTTTCTATTCTTCAGGATATCGAAGATGGGAAGGTAGAGTTTTGCGTAGAGCATGAAGATATCCATATGAATATTGAGACCCTTCTCACGGAACGCATTGGTGCTGCCGGAAAGAGGCTGCACACCGCCAGGAGCCGAAATGATCAAGTGGCAACGGATCTGCGGCTCTACCAAAAGGAGGAAATCGGTAAGGTTCAAAGCTTGCTGAAAGCTTTGATTGAGACATTGGAGACTCTTGCGGAACAGCATAAATATACAGTTATGCCCGGCTATACCCATCTGCAACGAGCGCAGCCGGTTACTCTGGCCCTTTATCTGGGTGCATACACAGAGATGTTCAAAAGAGATCAGAATCGTTTCAGCGACTGCTTAAAGCGGACGGACCTTTCACCCTTAGGTTCCGGGGCTTTGGCAGGAACCACCTATCCCATTGATCGGTATTTTGTTGCGGAAGAGCTTGGGTTTTCAGGAATCTGTGAGAACACCATGGATGCGGTCAGCGACAGGGATTTCGCCATCGAATTCATCGGTTGCTGTGCCATGACCATGATGCACCTTTCACGCTTCTGTGAGGAATTAATCCTGTGGAATTCCACGGAATTTGCCTTTATCGAGATGGACGATGCATTCAGTACCGGCAGCAGCATCATGCCGCAGAAAAAGAATCCGGATGTGGCTGAATTGATTCGGGGCAAGACGGGTCGCGTATACGGTGCTCTCTTCGCCCTTCTCACCATCATGAAGGGGCTGCCTCTAGCTTATAACAAGGATATGCAGGAGGACAAGCCACCACTCTTCGATGCGGGCGACACGCTCAAGGATTGCCTATCCATCTTCACAGAAGTCATTAAAACTATGCAAATCAAAACAGGTCGCATGGAACGGAGTGTAAAAGACGGATTTATGAATGCTACGGATGCCGCAGACTATCTGGTGAAAAAAGGGCTTCCCTTCCGGGACTGTCACGAAATTATTGGCAAGATGGTGCTTTACTGCATCGGTCAAAATAAGAATTTGGATGATATGACACTAAAAGAATTCCAAGATTTTTCACCTTTGTTCCAATCAGATATCTACGATGCCATCGATGTTCGCAAGCGCGCAATAAAATAACAGCTTATGGACAGACTCCGGGCATGCTGATGGCTACTGTACTCAGTGAATGAGGCTTCTGCATAATACAATTTTTTAAATAGGAGATGGCCTGTTTATGCAAAAACAAAAACGCATTACCGCAATCCACGATATATCCTGTTTCGGCAAATGTTCACTGACCGTAGCCCTGCCTATTATTTCCGCAGCGGGTGTTGAAGTAAGCGCCATACCCACAGCAGTACTCTCCACCCATACCGGCGGGCTTACCGGTTACACTTACCGGGATTTGACGGAGGACATTCTGCCCATCATCGACCACTGGCAGTCCTTGGACTTAACATTTGATGCCATCTACACCGGTTTTCTGGGCTCATTTGAACAGCTGGACATCGTTTCCGAGGTCTTTAAGCGCCTGAAAACATCTGAAAATATTATTGTTGTAGATCCGGTAATGGCAGATAACGGAGAGCTGTATAAAATATTTCCCCCTGGCTTTCCTGCCGGTATGAAAAAACTCTGTACCCAGGCGGATGTAATTGTTCCCAATATCACTGAAGCAGTATTGATGCTTGATGAACCCTATCAGGAAGGTCCTTATACACCAGCCTATATTGAGGCATTGATCAGAAAAATTGCTGCCCTGGGGGCCAGACAGGTGGTTTTGACCGGTGTGCATTTTGACCGAGAAAAACTCGGTGCTGCAGCTTATGACAGCCATACCGGAGTGGTCAGTTATGCTTTTTCCGATTGGATAGAAGGATACTATCACGGGACCGGGGATGTATTTGCCAGTGCTCTGACCGCCGCCCTTTTAACAGATATTGCTCTGGCAAAAGCAACGCAAATAGCAGTAGATTTCACAGTTGGGAGCATTGCCCGCACCAAAGAGGCAGGAACCGATATCCGCTTTGGGGTGAACTTCGAAGCAGGCATTCCCGACCTTATGAAACAGTTGGGACTGTAACAGCTACTAAGACCAGATCTGAAACAAGGGGCGGTGTTTCATCGGTGACTATGCAACCGGACGAAACGTCTTACCAATTCAACATATTTCTCAGGATACACCAAACTCATCTCGCCATGTTTCATTGCCGGTGCAATATGAATTTCACTATCTTGGATGGCTTCTTTCAACCGTTGGGCAGATTTTCTCATAAGTCCAATTTCATTCTCTCCGACAATAATCAAAACCTTTGATTTCGTGTTGGCGATGCTACTTTTTAAGTTATAGTTCCCGTTACTGAGTGTGATATTGATCAACGACTGTTTTGATATTCTCAGACTGTCCTGATAATACTGTTCAAACATATCAGCAGGGACACAAAGCGTTTTTGCTTGCAGTTTGGCAAACCATCTGCTCTTAACCAAGCCATAAAGAAGTCTGTATATTGGAGCAGTCAAAGCCGCAATTCCTTTGATTGGATACACCAATGGGCTTTCAAGAATTGCATATTCTGCAATGTTGGCCCGTTGAGATAAAACCTCTATTACTATTTGCGCACCGAGTGATAACCCACCAACGGCAAATACTGCCCCGTTGCAGGCTGTATCAATATATTCCATAAGCTTCCCGGCGGAATCCTGTATGCTTGCAAATTCTTCATCACCATCCTCACCGTGGCCGTCAATGATAGGTGTTACAACATGAAATTCAGTTTGTAATTTTTCAACGATGGCCTGTAAAGACCAGAAGGACAAGCCGCCGCCGTGCAACAAAATAATTGTGGGCAAATGTGTATTCGATGTTTCTTTAAATATCATAATCTGTTCCCATGGTTGCCCTTCCCTCATGGTAGTTCAAATAGGCCTGGCCCCGGATTGGGCATAAGTATAACCATACACAAAGGTTTTTCCGTCCCATCGGCGGCTAGGATTTCCTAGCCTTTAGCTACGGTAGACCTGTATAGTTTGTTGGGCACATTTCTTCCAGGAAAACTGGCGGGCTCTTTCTAGTCCTAGTATTGACATATTTTCTCTTAGAGAAACTGAGCTGGCTACACGATATAGAGCTTCGGCCAGTTCGTTTGCCTTATAGGGATCGACCAGAAGGCCGGCCTCCCCTACCACTTCCGGAATAGACGAGGTCTTGGAGCTTATCACCGGGGTTCCGCAGGACATGGCTTCCAACAACGGCAATCCGAACCCTTCATAAAGGGAGGGATAAACCAAAGCCATAGCCAGGTTGTAAAAATAGGGTAAATCCGCACTAGCAACATACCCGGTAACAACTATCTCCTGTTCCAGATGCAATTCTTTTATGCGGGTGAAAATATCATCATATAGCCAGCCCTTGCCCCCCGCCAAGACCAACTTCAACTCCGACCGGGGCTGCTCTAAACGAAAGAGTTGATATGCTTCGACCAGACGCTTTAGATTCTTTCTGGGTTCAATGGTGCCTACGTACAGAATAAACTGTTCGGGCAGATGATATTTAGATTTTATATAGCAGCGCTTTTCATCAGAGACAGTGAGCATTCGGTATTGTGAACCGACTCCTAAATAAGTGACCACTATGCTTTCGGCCGGGATTTTTAACCAGTCCGCAATCTCCTGCCGGGAATATTCGGAAACAGTAATGATTTTATCTGCAGACCTTATTCTATTTTCAAAAGCCGTAAAAAGTAGAACCCGGTAGCGAGGATGGTATTGGGGAAATACCCGGTATGACATATCATGTACAGTTACTATGGTCCTGCCGGGAAACACGTGGGGAACGAAACTGGGTTGATGGTAGAGGTCAAACCCGCTTATCCACCGGGGAGCATAAGGCAGATACTTGCGAATTCGGTGTTCATAGTTGGGAAGCAGCTTAATTCCTGGAAGATTCAAACCATCCGCCTTATCTAACAGGTCAGGTCTTATGGTAACGGATATTTGTTCGTCCGCAGCGCGCAGACTGGCCAACTCCCGGATCAAGCTGTATGTATATTGTCCGATGCCTGCCGACTCGGTATTCATGGTATCACCATCGATCAGAAGGTTCACCTGCACCCCCCCTGTCGATCATTATTACCATACCTGTAAACACTGAGTTTTGCCCCATAGAGCAAAAGGCAATTCACAAATAGAACCCGGAATTTATATAATCTGGTGCCAGCAGGCACAAAGATGTTATTATTCTTCATTGCATTGCTCATTTTATGTTTCCGTTATCCCCAAGTATTTTTACTTCCCTTACAGTTCGCTTCTGCATATAAATTAATCCCAGAGCCAATGTTATCCAATAACCCATAAATCTGAATGTGTCCGTGTTCAATCCACACATCAATACGCCCACTATGCTTAATATCAGTGCCAATCCGTAATAATCCGGCTTTCGTAGCTGCCTGGAATTTTCAGCATACCGTATATAGCACTTAACTGTTAATATCATCCATAATGACAACCATAGCAGGAGGCCAATAAGCCCTAGCTCCGCAAATATTCTGGGATAGATGCCATGTACAGGGGGCCAGGTAGTGCCCGGTGCAGGATCAACATAGTCTTGCATCTCCTCGGTCTTGTCTTCAAAAAAATCAATATTTCGGGAATTACAGCATATCAATTATAGATGCAGAGATATGACATCATGCTCCGGGAGGCGGTATAACCTAATCAGGATAGCCATTCGTAAATAAGCCGCAGCACCTTATTCTGTTTAAAATAGCGGCCAATTTCCACTCTTTTATATACTGCGTACAACAACGGCACTGTATAGAAAAGACCTAGCACCAGGCGGTCCTTCATTGCCAAGCGGCCTGTTTTGACCAGTTCCCGGTAATTAATATCGAACTCCTTTTTAAGTGCGGGCGCCATGCTCTTTAGCTCGGTTTCTTTCGATACCCCCAGATAGGCTTCGGCCAGGTAAACATTTGCTTCCACAGCTGCTTGATCTCCAAGATTCCTTAAGCCCTTCTGGTTGAAAAACTCAATTTTTTCCGCATAGGCCTCCCGGGCATGGCTGATTCTTTGGGGGTCAAAACCGACTCCCATGAAGCTATCCCCTCTTTGCCGGTAATACATCATCGCCGCATCGAATTGTACTACCCGGCCAGCCTTATAGTACAGTTTGTAAGTGGTAGCCACATCCTCATGGAGTTTCCCCATGGGAAACCTTACCTGGTCCCATAAAGCTTTACGGTAGACTTTGTTCCATACTACCACATGGGAGTAATTGCCCCGGGTATAATCTCTTAAAGCCGTCATTCCGTCGATAACCAGGGTTTGCTTGCTGTGATTATCCCTCTCGGTTCTGCCCCCATCCCAGGTCTTCAGGTAGGCGCATTCGGCGATATCCGCGTCATATGCATCGGCCAGGGAAATCAGGGTGGCATACATATCCGGCTTCAGCCAATCATCACTGTCAATAAAGCCAAGGTACTGTCCCCGGGCACAATCCAATCCGACATTTCGCGCCTGGCCAATGCCCTGGTTGTTCTGGTGGATGACCTTGATGCGTTCGTCCCGGCTGGCATATTCATCACAGATAGACCCGCAGCGATCCGGAGACCCGTCATCAATCAATATCAGCTCGAAATCACTAAAGGATTGGCTTAAAATAGATTCCACGCACTGCCGCAAATAAGGCTCCACCCTATAAACCGGCACAATTATGCTGAGTTTGGGCATTTCCGCTCCTTTGAGGTTTGCCTCAATATTCCATCTTTCCGTATCGGCGAGAAAAGTAACCGATCGTCATTATGAGCCCCGCTTCCAAATCCACCTTCGGTTCCCAGCCCAACCGAACCTTGGCCAGGACAATATCTGGGCAGCGTTCCCGGGGGTCATCCGGGGGCAATGGTTTAAAGGATAGTTTTTCTTCTGATTCGGTTAGATTCAGGATTGTTTGAGCCAGCTCAGCTATGGTAATTTCTGCCGGGTTGCCCAGATTAACCGGACCGGTAAAATTATCTGTTGCCATCATGGCCAGCATTCCCTCAATCAGATCGCTGACATAGCAAAAGGAGCGGGTCTGCTGGCCATCTCCGTAGATGGTCAGGCCCCCCCCCGCAAGGCTTGAACGATAAAATTACTGACCACCCGCCCGTCATCAGGTTGCATAAAAGGACCGTATGTATTGAAGATGCGGACCACTTTGATATCCACCCCATACTGGCGGTGATAATCAAAAAACAAGGTCTCCGCGCAGCGCTTGCCCTCATCATAACAACTGCGCCTCCCGATGGGGTTTACATATCCCCAGTAATGCTCGGGCTGGGGATTGACCTGGGGATCGCCATATACTTCCGAGGTTGAGGCCTGCAATACCCGTGCTCCGGACCGGCGGGCTAATTCCAGAACATTTATTGCCCCCAGCACACTGGCCTTGACGGTTTGGACCGGATCATACTGATAGTGCACTGGGCTGGCCGGGCAGGCAAGATTGTATATTTCCCCGACTTGCAGGTCGATGGGATGAATGATATCATGTTCCAGAAAATGAAAGCGGGGATGGACCATCAGATCCTCGATATTTTCCCGGCATCCGGTAAACAGATTGTCCAGGCAGAATACCCGCTGCCCTGCGTCCAGCAGTCGACGGCACAGGTGGGCTCCTATAAAACCGGCCCCGCCGGTTACCAATATATCTTGGTTGGTCATATCAAGGCCTCACTCTCTTGAATTATATTTGAGCGCACCCTTTGCCACAGTTCGCATATAATGAAAACCGTCAGATAGGACAAAGCGGCCACCAGCAAGTATTTTACGAATATATGCATTTTGACTTTTATGAAAAGCCACGTAAATAAAGTAACCGGCAAGTAGTGAAAGACATATATTTTGAATGACATCCTGTTCAGATACCCGAGCACCCTGCTATTCTGGTTAAGATACAACCTTCCCAAACCCATTAGGAATATTATGCCCGCGCACTCATAGACCCCTTTGGCAAGTACCCATAAAGGCAACAGGTGCGCCGCGTAGGAGTAAAACATCTGCGAGTTGATATTTACATAGTAAAGCGTGGCAAGAAACATGGCGCCCAATATCATTGAAGGCTTGAAATACTCGTATACTTTCCGTTGTATTCGAACATCTGCAGCATAGACATAGCCAAAGACAAATACACTCAGATAAACCGTCACGTTTGCCCAGTCGCCGACGATGATATAGGCGTCTGGGTGGAAGAGGGGACGCATGCACAGTTCCAGCAATATTATGAAGAAGATCGGCAGCAACAAACGATTCCCCCGGGAAAGAAAAGCGCCGATCCGTTCGAGGCGGCTTTCATCTTCCTGCCACCGCCTAAAAAGCGGTACGCACATCAAAGAGAAAACGAACAGATAAAGAAGGAACCACAGATGACCGTAACCGTGGTAATGGAAGGTATCATACCAAAAAAATAAAGAAGAAAACTAATGAATCCCCCCTGAAACCCTTCATAAAGGGCCTGTATATAGGCTGTTACTGGGCAGAGCAAAAAATATCCGAGCCCAAAGGAAAGCATCAGCTTTTGAGCCCGGTCTCCTATATATGTCCTGGTGCCTCTGCTCTTAAATGAGTAAAAGGAAGCAACCCCTGAGACAAAAAACATTAAGGTCATGAAGAAATCCCCAAGTGGCACCTCGATTATGAGGAAAGGCAAAGCGGCAAGACCCGATACCGGCGCCTTAATGTATACAATGCCATATCTCAGATACGTCAGCGAGGCATGGAAAGGTATAAGTGCCAGGACGACCAGTACCCTCAGCCAATCGATATAATAAAGCCTCTTGTTTTCCTCATTTGATGCCATATTGGAGGGTTCCCCTCCATTATTGGGGACAATCGATAGCATATCCAATACTCAGTCATTCGGGAATGGTCCTTTGACGTTTACTCCTTGGAACACCATAAACTCACTGAGTACCGATACCTTTTCTTGCTCGGCAAATCGTCGCCAAGATTATCTGCTCCATAATAAAACCTTCATTTCCCCTTCTGCACAACCATTATAATACTTCTAATAAGAGAATGCTTCATAACGTTTTCAGTTTTCCAATGCCGAGATACTAAACCAGACGTAGTTTAGCATCCAATTCTTGATGCGGTGATGGGCTTAACATGCCAACTGCCTTTGGTATCCTGGCCACTCCCAGTAGCTGTATCTCATAGTTCTTCTTTTACAATAATTTTACCCTTCATGTAAGGATGGGGAGTACAAAAATAATCGAATGTCCCTGTCTCATTGAAGGTCTGTTGAGCGGATTGGCCTTTACTCAGAAGCCCGGTGTCAAAAGAATTGTTGGTTGCGTTATGCTTTACCGAATCCTGATTGGTCCAGGTAACTGTATCACCCTTCTGTATCGTGAGGATATCAGGCTGGAACTTATAACCCTGAATTAGCACCTGATTCTTTTCAGTACGCGCAGGAGTATGCAATGTTTCATCTTGCTTTGCATTGCACCCGTTGAGGATGACTAAAATGATTACCGTCACTAGGCACTTAAAAAGTAACTTGTTCTTCAAAATCTTTTTTCCGCCTTTCTCACAAAATGTAATGCCCCCCATTGTCAAGACACGGAAAATGGATTTCTAAGTTAATCTCCTTTCTTGTTTTGATATAATCAGGCAGCTTGGGCAAACTGGCCATGATAAACCTGAGCCGGGCACAAGTCTCCGATTGAGGAATGAGGCCGGTATGTATTGTACTCGTGAATATAGCTGTTAATCGCTTTTCTTAGCTCTCTGGGACTCTCAAATTCATTTATGTAGATCAGATCGTATTTTAGAGTTCTAAAGAATCGTTCGGTTCTGACATTGTCTAAAGCCTGGCCTTTGCCATCCATTGATATTTTGACCTCGGCTGCTTCCATAAGTTTGATGTAGTCAGAGTTAGTAAAATGGCTTCCTTGGTCGCTATTGATTATCTCGGGTTTATGCTTGCTCAGTGCGCGCTTTAAGCATTCCATGACAAATGACTTTTCTAGGGTGTTTGAGAGTTCGAAATCAACGATGTATCTGCTGTGCCAATCAATTATGATAAATAAATACATGAACCCTTTTTGCATTCGGATATAGGTGATATCAACCCCCCAGACCTGATCCGGACGCACAATACTAAGATTTCTAAGAAGATAGGGGCGGATATATTGAGCATGATAGCGTTTACTAAGATTAGGCTTGGGATATATGGTGTAAATGCCCATGACCCTCATCATTCTGCGGATCTTCTTGCGGTTAACTAAGATTTCATCGTCGCGCCGGATTATCTTCGTGATTGTTCTATAGCCCCAGGTGGGGTGAGCAGTGTGTATTTCATCGATTCTGCGCATGATGAGCAAGTCGATGTCAGAAATGGCCTTCTCTTTTGGAGGATCACGATAAATACTGCTGCGGTTAATGCCCAAAAGTTCGGCCTGTCGGCTGATGGTAAGGGCTGAATCACTGAAATCAACGCATTTTTTTCTTCCAGTCAGGTCCGAGGATTTGTGTAGATTTTTTTTTCAACCAGTCTACCTCATAGGTAAGCTGGCCTACTTTACGCTCAAGTTCAGCGATATGCCCTTTGCTTTGTTCGAGTTCTTTTTCGGCTTCAGAAGGCCCTTTCTTAAATAACTCAGAAGCTCGTTCGAGGAACTCTTTCTTCCAGCGGGAGATAACCACCGGACTGATCTCGTACTTGGCGGCGATTTGATTGACTGTCTCTGCCTCTGAGAGAATCTCCAAGACAACCTTGGCTTTGAATTCTGGCGTGTAGTTGTTTCTTGCTTTCATGATGATAGTATAACTTAGATTTGAGATTTGTTGTCTCACCCTATGGGAGCATTATAAAATACCCCAGTCACCTTAATAATCACGTACAGCATTGGTAGAGTTCATGTCAACCGTACTAATACGAAGCTCTAATTGGTGATAGCAACGAAACATAAGATTACATTGACAAAAATAAGGTTCACAATTAATAGCGATGATAATCGTATGCGCCACGGCTAATGAACTTTTCAGGGTGATTCTTCATAGCTGTTAGGATATTGTTAAGGATCTTATGAGATGATGAGGCGCTCGGCAAGAGGGGTTAGTAGTTAAATATGCCCGCATTAAGCCCTATTGCGATAGAACCATGTATGATGGCCAACAGAAGAATCACGTATCCCATTATCCGGTGCCAACGAAATGGTATTGGCAACATTCTTCTGGCTACCACAATCTGAAATACTATTGATATGAGCAGTAGCAAACCCAGCCAAAGATGAAGAGGTTTCCCCATTATTATCGGAATCATAATCTGCCACCTCTATCAATTTTGCTATTTCTCCAATTTTAGCATACGTTTATATAATTGTATCTAAACCTTAGAACGAGCCCTGGGCCCTGGAAGCATAGTAAGATCCTGCACAGGTGTGGTACACAAATACAATATTATAGCGACGATCGTAATCATCCTGTTTACCTATTATAGGGAGAATAAAGAGCCAACGAAAAGAACGTCCCTTCGTTGGCTCCCCTTATTACAATCATTTTTCTCGAAGGATTTTATCCAGTGACTTGCCTTTTGCCAATTCGTCAACCAGTTTGTCAAGCCACCTGATTTTCTTCATTAGCGGGTCTTCGATTTCCTCGACGCGAACTCCGCAGATTACTCCCTTAATTTTATCGGCGTTTGGGTTAATTTTCGGTGCCTCCGCAAAGAACGTCTCAAAGTCAACCCCTTTATCAATTTGCGCCTGCAAATCGTGTTCACCATATCCAGTCAGCCAACAAATAACCATATCGACTTCTTCTTTTGTGCGTCCTTTTTTTTCAACTTTCTGGACAAGTAATGGGTAGACTTTTGAAAAAGCAGTCGTATAAATTCTCGGTTTCATAACGTTATCTCTCCTGTTCTTTTGGCTATGTTCCTTCTCAATCAGCATCAATGCAATCTTCAGGGCGGCGATTCGCCGTTCAAGAAGAGTCTGTTGTGACTTTCCCAGTTTCGTTGCATCTATTTTATCGCACTTATGGAGCGTGGACAGCAAGGCGCGATGCGCTTCGGTCAACTCTTCAGATGTAAAGTCTGACATATTCAATCTCCCGCTTCCTGTGTAGTGCATGTTAATGCTGTTGTTCTGCTGTGTTCCGGTAATTCAAATGCTATTCGCCCCAAGCACAAAAATCAGGGTAAAGTATATAAGTTTAGAACTTTGATATAAGATAGTTAAACACTGTTAGCGTTTCAACCTTTAAATATTGGATGTTCAAAGTGTAACTATAAATTGCCAGCCGCTAGCTATTTTTTTCTAAATCATGGTTTTTTCGGAAGTTGTTCAGAAGCTAGTGCACTCAGCAGGCTATAACACATGATCAGCATGATAAATGTTAATGGCAAAGCAGCAGTAATAGACATCTTTTGCAGGGCTAGCAGCCCTCCGGAGAATATTAAAATCGCTGCGGTTGATGACTGCATTAATCCCCAACTGACCTTAATCACCTGGGAAGGGTTCATATTCCCCTGGGAAGTCATGATGCCCAGTACAAATGTTGCAGAGTCAGCTGAGGTCACAAAAAATACAATTACTAAAATAACAGTTAGTAGAGATAGAAATGAACCAAGCGGCAGATGTTCCAACATTGCAAAGATAGCCATTGAGTAATCCTGTACAGCTACTGCGGATAAACCCAGGCTTTGGGTTAATTCCATATTCAAAGCGGTTCCGCCGAATATAGTAAACCAGACAAAATTAAAAAGAGTTGGTGCTATTAGTACCCCCAGTATAAATTGCCTTATGGTTCTGCCTCTGGAAATACGGGCCACAAACAGTCCTACAAAAGGTGACCAGGCAATCCACCATGCCCAGTAAAATAGAGTCCATGACTGTACCCAGTCATAGCCCTGAAAGGGAAAGGTCTGCAGACTCATTTCCAAGAGGCTGTTACTATAATCTCCCACGGTACTGAAAAAAATATTTACAATCTCCAGGGTGGGTCCGATCATGAATACCGCCGCCATGAGTATAAAGGCCAGGAATATATTCAGCCTACTCAAATTCAGTATGCCTTTATCAAGACCTAAAACACTTGACGTAATATAGAGGACCGTAGCGATGACAATGATGATTAAGATCGTAGTAATTCCCTCCGGAATACTATAAAGCTTCTGCAAGCCACTGCTGATCTGCAAAGCACCTAATCCCAGTGAAGTAGCCACTCCAAAAACAGTGGCAAATACACCCAGAATATTTATGAGGTGACCGGGCGCTCCATAAATCTTTTCTCCCAGCAGGGGATAAAAAGCAGAACTGATTAAAGGCGGCATATCTCGCCGGTAAGCAAAATAGGCCAAAGAAAGGCTCATAACGGCATAAATAGCCCAGGGCTGCAAACCCCAATGAAAAAAAGAATACTTCATTGCAAAAGCAGCAGCCTCACCGGAATTAGGCGTAATATGGGAAGGTGGCGAGGTGAAATGGACTAATGGTTCGGCAGTTCCCCAAAACACCAGGCCGATCCCCATACCGGTAGCAAATAACATACTGAACCAACTGAAAGAATCGTATTGTGGTTTTTCGTCGTCTTTACCCAGCTTGATCTGACCGTAGCGGCTAAAAGCAAGAAAAAGACAGAACACCAGGAAAATAAAAGCGGATAAATGATAGAGCCAGCCAAAATAGTCAATAATAAAACCGTGCAGGTTGGAAGACTGTTCATCCATAAAAGAGGGATTAATGATTCCAAATAAACTGAAAAGTATAATAATTGTAAAAGAAATAATGAAAACTACATATTTTTTCATTACAAGTCCCCCTGGCTTATTCTAGAACAATCATCAGAGACCGGGCAATCACCTGCAGACACTAATATCTAACACTAACACCCATAATTGTCCTTCATATGCCTGTTTTATGTTATTCCCAGTATCGGACAATCTATCCCATTAATGATTGGGGGTAACATCCTTTCCTGGCCTAAATATGTCCTAAAGAGTAAGGCGTAAGGATTATAGCGAAAAAAGAACGCCCTCCAATTTCCTTGAATAGCTGGAAAGCGTCCTTTTTGCTTCATTAGGTTATTGCTTGGGATAGGTGATGATTACTTCCTGATTGGCAGCATCCCAGGCCACATCACACCCCAGGCTGGTCGCCACAAATGCAACTGGAACCAGTATGCGGCCATTTTCCACTAGCGGGGTTACCAGCGGATCATTGCTGATCGGTGTTTCCACTCCGTCAACCCATGCCACATTGCTGTTTAAGACCATCTCAACGATAATACCGTTGAAGATGACGGTCGCCTTCTGCAGAGTTGCATCCCATTCAATCGCAGCCCCCAGAGGCTCTGCCACATATCTGATAGGCAGGTAGGTACGGGAATGGAGGATCACTGGTGATACATCCATCGGATAGGATACTCCGTTGAGAGAATAGGAGTATTGCCCGATGCGATATTTTAGTATTGTAGTTGCTGGCTGCGAATAGATGGTAGTAATCGTTCTGGATGTGGATTCGTTAGAGTAGGCGGACGAACCGAAGTCATTAAACGCACAAATCCGGTAAGTGTAATCAATTTTTTCCTGCAAACCGGTGTCGATGTGTTGGTTGGCATCCTTGGAAATGACGGCGATACGGGCAAAATCCTGATTGCCTTGCTTCCTTTCCAAATAGAATCCTTCTTCATTGGAGGACTGATCGACCCAGTTCAGTCTGATTTCGGAAGTCGAAGCTGACACCGCCTGAAGGTTGGACGGAGTGGTGGGCAGCAGTGAGAAGGCCGGATCTTTTGGTTTTATCTGTAAGTCGGGATTTATAATCGTTGTGAATTCTCTGGTAATAGCAGTCTCGTTGGAGTAGGCTGATACAGCCGTATCACTTATCACGCGCACCCGATATACATACGATGTGCCTGCTGTCACATTGGCATCGGTATAACTGGTCGTTCCGGCACCGACTGAGGCCAGAACAGTAAAACTGCTTCCTGCTATGGCTGTTTGCAGTTTCCTCTCAATTTCAAAACCGCCCTCATTATTGGAATTGTCCTGCCAGTTAAGACTTACACCCAGACTGGTATTGGTTGCAGTAAGCTTAGTCGGCGCGTTGATACCTGGTTTTAGAATACCAGGATCACTGGGCAACTTAGGCGTTATAGAAGGAGTTCCAGGTGTAATTGCGGCGGAACACATTCCAATGCCCAGTAACGCAATAATCAACATAGTCAGAATCACAACCGGTAAGCCTCTTTTGCGCATTTTAATACCTCCAGCTCCTTTTTGTATTAGTGCACACCCCTATGATTAACTTGGTAAAATGAATCCAGATGTTTGATATCACCCCAAATCCATAATTAAATGGTTTTACCATAATGAGGTAATTATTTGAATACTTCGGTGTCTACTTTCTTTTTCCTTCAATTACTTAGCAGCTATTACTTAGCCAGCTATTTATTGTTGGGGCGAAAGTAAACCTCAAATATTGACCCTTCTCTGCGGTATCCGAGTTTTTCTTTTTCGGCTTAACGGTGTTGACCAATAAGGGCCAAAATAAGATTTATATTACCATATAAACGGAATTACTCTGTACTTTATCCGCTTTTTATATTCTGAATATCCTGGCAGACCTTTTTCTAATACTTGTTCTTCATTCTTGATTCTTTTAACAATGATTACTGGATATATCAAAAAAATAACAAACGAAAATAAAGAACCAAGTACCAATGGCATAGACATAAACAGCAATATTGTGGACGTATACATTGGATGCCTTACTATACCGTATAGCCCTGTATCTATAACCTCCTGGTTTTCTTGAATTTCTATGGTTCGCGATAAATATGTATTTTCACGCAATACCTCCACATAAAGCAGGTACGCCAGCAGAAATATAGCGGTTGCCATTATCACAAGCCATTTCGGTAATACAAACCATTGATAGCGAAAATCTAATCCAGCGACCACAAAACCGCAGATAAACATCAGGCCACCGAATAATATAACACGCTTCTGTTCGCTTTCTTTTTCTTGCATGTTAAGCCGCTTTTGGAGAAGTTCGGGGTTATTGACCATCAAAACTATGCCTACGATAAACATCGGGATGCATAGTATCCCAATTAACAGCCATGCGTTCCAATAATCGAGGGTCCCTGCTGGAATGAATAATAACACGGATAAAAGTAAAAGCCCTGACAGATATTTCACGATTGTTTGAATCAATAGTCTTTTATCCATTAATCTCACCTCCAAACACCGAATCTTTCCTCTATTAGCGATTTCTTTACTTGGCGCGCTCTTGTCAGCACAACTCGATATAAATTTGTTAGATAAATGCGCTTATCATCTGAGTTTACATTATTCCAGCGATCCCCAGGCTGGCGGAAACACAATGCCCATGACAACTTGATACCAAAACTAAAGCAGGGAGGAGTAACATAAACGTTCCCCTACTTCCTGTCCATAATTTACTTGTTCAGATTGGAGATAGTTCCTACCGATACCTTGGTGCTCAACAGCAGGGCATGTAACAGCAGCAGGACAGCAAACATTAGCAGTGCAGCACCCAGCCATAAGGATAGTATTGGAAATACTGATCTCAAAAACAAATACTCTTGCATAGTGCACCACAGCAGAAAGCCAATTATCGTAAGTGCCACCAAAGCATGAATCCATTGTATCCCATGAAAGTCAAACCTTTTTTGTCCTAATTTTCTTCTATAGAAGGCTGTGAGCACTCGCAGAAACAGCAAGAATCCCATGGCCATTAGCACTCCGATTATTGCATTTAGAACGTAGCGAGCCCATATGATAGTGCCCATTCCAACAGATGGAAACCCCCTCCATTGCGCCCAATCATTGATCAAATAAGCAATGAAGGGCCAGCTCCTTTGACTGTTGGTCAGGATCACAATGCCATCGCCCGTCTCCGGCACTGCCTGGAAATGAGTCATGATGCCGCTGCCTTGCCCTCCGTGAGAAACGGACAGCATGCCATTGGGCAGTTTCTCTAAATAGTACCCCAGACCGTATGCATCAAAAACCAGCTCGTAAATGCCGATTTTATCACTTACAGGTGTATATAAAAGTTTTATGCTTTCGGTACTCAGCACAGGATTATCGCGCATGCCTGCCATTGCAAACATAGCCATATCGCCAGCTGTGGCAAACAGGCCACCCGATGCTTTTTCAGGATATACGTATACAGGCACAGGTTCCCCATTCAGGTCGTATCCCGTAGGGGGAACCGGCATCATAGTGCTATCCCAGTCAAAGGTGGCCCTATTCATGTCTAGAGGCAAAAGAACCTCCGTTCGCATATATTCCACAAAATCCTGTCCGCTAACCTCCTCGATGAGCAGCTCCAGCAGATTGTAGCCGGTGTTGGAATAAGAAAAGCCAACTGGGTCCATCATTGGAACAACTTCCTGTGTGAGCTTTTCTTTGAGTGAAGGCATTTCCTCCCCAGGAGAATAAATGGTAAACACATCGCCCAGAGGTAAGCCTGCAGTATGGCTTAAGAGACGACGAACCGTGATTGCTTCCAACGCATAATCCATCTCTGGAAGGCTCCAGCTTTTCAGGTATTGTGATACGGGAGCATCCAAATCAATCAAACCTCGCTCCGCCAGCTTCATAACCCCCCATGCGGTTACTGATTTTGATATGGACTGAACTCGCATTTGGGTATCCGAACTCAAAACTCTGCCGCTTTCCAGGTCAGCGCATCCGTATGCTTGAAGCCATACTATTTCCTTATTTTGTACCAGCGCGATGCTGCAGCCCGGAATCTGGTATTGCTCCAACAGGGCAGGAATACGGCCATTCATATGGGACAGAAAAGCGTTAAGCGGATCGCCTGGGCGAACCTGCTGTTTGGGCAGCACACTACCCGTAATCATGGCTACAAACATAAAGGCAAGCAGCGACAGAATTATCAACCCTATCCATGCTCTGCTTCCAATAAACACCTCTGTGACTTTCATAAACTGAAATCCTTCCAGCGTTGCTAGCGGCCTTCTACCCTATCCCAATCTTATGGGTATAGCTAGTGAAGCATTCATAGCAGTCATAATCACACTAAAATTCTTAAGTTATATAAAAAATGTGATTCTGTTTAGTCTGAGCTGTTGAAATGTGGCATATCCTTCGGCTAAATCCTGTATATCCGTTTTTAATATTTCTTTTCTTATAATCAATCGGCATCCTAGCACCCCATTTCCCTTTTAATAGGCAGCCACGCTATCCTCAGTGCCTTAAACCGCCTGTCGTTTTAGGATTGTCTTCGAGGGCTACAGCTTCCACTCTCCTGTATCTTTTAGCACTTATGCAGAGTTTAACCAGGGGTATACAAGCATAATTTACAATTTATAAGGCTTGCAATTCTGATATTGGAACAACTGGCTTAGGAATTGCAGAATGCTCTCCGATAATTTTCTCCATCCAAATCATGTCATACCATTTTCCAAGCTTGTATCCGCACTTAGTAAAATGTGCTACTTTCTTATATCCTAAACGCTCATGAAAATGCATACTGGCATTGGTAAGGTTTTCATTCTCAGTGGATGTATAGGCTATACATGCATTCAGATTAAGAATATTTTGCCTCTTCAATATTTTTTCCAAAGCTAAATACAGTTTTTTGCCTACACCTTTACCTTGACAATCCTGTCTCAAATATATAGTAGTCTCAACAGCCCAATCGTATGCGACACGGTCCTTAAATGATGAAGCATATGCATAACCAATAATTTTATTGTTTTCTACTGCTACCACATAAGGAAATTTATTCAATATATTGTTAATCCTCTCACTGAATTCTTCAACAGATGGAACATCATATTCAAAAGAGATGGCGGTGTCCTTTACATAAGGAGCGTATATTTCTAAAATTTCTTTAGCATCTGCTTTTGTTGCCATACGTATTGAGACTGTTGTATTCATTTTCCCACCTTATTTGTATAGAATAATTATCTTTATTCCGGAATTTGTTACTAAAGCTTATTATAAAATATTATTTGATTATGACGCATTCTGTAAGGGTTCAGATCCTGCCCCGGTGGTTTGGACTTCTGCCGGTTTAGCGGCTTTCTGCAGTCTCTTCCTATACATATTATTGATTGTCACCATTCCTATTACAGCGAAGAACATGACCATGGAAAAACCTATAATGGCTTCAAAGGGTATGCTCAACCCTTCTTTGATGTTTGTAAACAACGCGCCCATTGGTGTAAGTAGCGGGAATAGGATGAAAATGTTGCTTGTCAGGCGAAAAATAGCAGAGTAAATGAGACCGATGATGAACAGTGTCACATATTCCGAGCCAGCCATGCCGTACCCGACATGATAGAAGCAGTAGATGACCGCGCTCAGTATTATACCGAGGATAATGCCGAAGCTCTCCTCAAACCGCAGTTGCGCAAAACCCCTGAAAAAAATGTTTTCAAAGAGTCCAACGGTTACAGCCATGCAGGCTAGCGGAAGGAAAGACTTGAAATCCGGCAATTCCAGATTGCCAAGTGTCAGGAAGTATTGAATAACCGAGAATACCAGGCACAAGCCAATGCTCAGCAGCAGATTCTCTTTTTTAATGCCCAAAGCCGACAGCGGGCGTTTCATGATCAGCGTATTGTAGAAAACGGGAGTTAATATGCCTAGCAGCAAGATGCCGACAACACCGAAGGTAATGAATTGACCAGCAACATTTTTGATTGTTATGACCTGGAAAGAAAGGTAGAACACTGCAACAATGAGAACGTAGTTGGCCATTACAACCGCCAAATCTTTTGTTGGTCTAAACTTGAACAAGTTCTGAGTTTTCATAATAATCTTCCTTTCCTAAATAAGATTTATTAATTAAAATCTTTGAGATATTTCAATACAGGGACTAAGCCAAGTCTGAACGTTGATCTGTATATACCCGGCTTGCTGGAGGCTGATTAAGAACCCGTGTAAATGGCAATAATCTCCATATAAAACAAAATGGAGGTTATTAAAATGAGACAGTCAAAAAACATTCTTACGGACAAGGAAATGGAATTAGTGAGCCTATTAATGCAGGACTGCCAAAGCACGGGTGACATTCAGTCGAAGCTAAAACGCCTTTTTGCGGGAACAATTGAGCAGATGCTGGAAGCCGAAATGGAAAATCATTTGGGATACGAAAAGCACAGCACCGAAGGAAACAACACTGGTAATTCCCGCAATGGGTATAACCGAAAGACCATCATCAGCGATTACGGCGAGAGTGAAATTGCCGTGCCCCGTGACCGCAACGGAGAATTTGAGCCTAAAATCCTCGAAAAGAGGCAGACACGGACGGATGAAATCGAACATAAAATCATGGCGATGTATTCAAAAGGAATGAGCCAGCGCGACATTGAAGATAATCTACGGGAGATTTACGGGGCAGAAATATCGCAGGCTTTGATTTCTAAGATAACAGATAAAATCCTCCCGGAAGTGAACGAGTGGCAGAATCGGCCGCTGGAGTCGATTTACCCGATCATCTACTTTGACGGGATCGTATTCAAAAGCCGCAAGGACAGTCAGATCATCAACAAATGCGTCTACTCAGTGCTAGGCATTGATATGAGCGGCCAAAAAGACATCCTGGGCATCTGGATCAGCGAGAATGAAAGCGCAAGCTTTTACGCATCCATCTGTTCCGACCTGAAAAAGCGCGGCGTGCAAGACATTTTTATCGCCTGTCATGATAACCTGAGAGGACTTGGCGAAGCCATAAATGCGGTTTTCCCAAGGACAAAGCAACAGCTTTGCATAGTCCATCAGATTCGCAATTCCACTAAATTTGTGCAGTATAAGGATCGAAAAGCAATTTGCGCTGACCTTAAAAAAATCTACGGTGCAGTAAATTTAGACGACGCAGAGTATGCCAAGGAAGAATTCCGGGAAAAATGGGATAGGAAGTATCCCTCCATTTTGCGGTCCTGGGATGCTAATTGGGCAGAACTCACCACGTTTTTCAATTATCCTGAACAGATCCGGCATTTGATTTATACGACAAATGCAGTGGAAGCGTACCACAGGATGGTGCGGAAATTTACGAAGACAAAATCCATCTTCCCCACAGATGACTCAATCCGGAAAGTGGTATTTCTTTCGACTAAGGAAATCACGAAGAAGTGGACGCAGCCATCAAGGGACTGGGCAATGGCGTACAGCCAGATTATGATATTCTTTGCAGACAGGTTAGTGGCATAAGGCCTTGAGGGCTCTGCCCTCAAACTCCCGAGGTTTACCCGCTCAGGGCTTACCGGTGAAGCAGAAAACGGCAGACTCATTGCCCGCCGTCTCACCGTATAAGCCACAGCGAGCGTTGGGTCGCTCCTCAGCGTTGCCCGATTTATGCTGCAATAATATTATGGTCAAATTTTAGGATGATTATTCCATTTACACTGAAGGATGTTCACAACCGCTTGCTGCAGCTTTTCGCTCGGATCGGCTTTTTAACCTAGTCGTTAAGTGCGATATGGACACAGTGCCATTTACCCTCCCAGGGTGCATTCCGCAGAGATCAAATTTCCTATCATACAACATTGCCGCAATTAATACTACAAATATCGATCCTGCATTATGAACCAATGCACCTGTTATAGGGGTCAACCAGCCCTTAAATGACATCAAAATTGCCACCAAGTTTATAAATAGGGCCAGGGAGATACTGAATTTTATGGTTCGCACTGTCGCATTGGAAAGCCGTTTCAGATACGGAATCTTGGAAATATCATCGCTCATCAGGGCAATATCTGCAGCATCCACAGCAATATCACTACCCATGGCTCCCATCGCTACACCTACAGAGGCCGTTTTGAGGGCAGGAGCATCATTCACGCCGTCTCCTATCATACAGACCGAATAACCTTGCTGTTGCAAGTGTACAATATGCTGCACCTTTTCCTCTGGCAGTAAGTCTGCCCGCACAGAGGTAATGCCTACTCGTTTTGCAAAATAATCCGCCGTTCTCTGGTTATCACCGGTAAGCAGTACCGTCTGTGTATCCATCTCCTCCAACTCAGCGACCATCTCATTTGCCATAGGCCGCATCACATCGGAGAGGCCAATCACACCTATACACAGCCCGTCTATAGCAGCCAGAATCGAAGCCTTACCCTGATTGCGCAGCTTATCCAGAGTATCACTAACCTGCTGCGGGATGCTAACTCCATTTTCCTGTAAATATTTCTCACTGCCGCATAACAGATTCTTACCCGATACATTGGCAAAAATCCCTTTACCTGCTTCCACACTAAATCCTTCAGCGTCGCTCAGAATTAGATTATTTGATATAGCATGTGCGACGATTGCTTTTCCTAAAGGGTGTTCGCTACGTGATTCTGCTGAAGCTGCCAAAGTAAGCAGCTCCTTTTCACTCAGTTCTTCTGAGAAAGAAATCGTATCACTAACCTCAAGTTTTCCAAATGTAAGGGTTCCGGTCTTATCAATGGCTATGGTATCCACCTTGCCCATCTTTTCGAGAGCCTCACCGGATTTGATGACGATCCCCTGTTTGGTTGCCTGCCCAATAGCAGCCATAATAGCGGTAGGGGTAGCCAGAACCAAAGCACAAGGGCAAAACACTACCAGCACGGTAACGCTACGAACCATATCCTGGGTAACAAAATACGTTATGACAGCAATTAACAATGCCACTGGCACAAGCCAGGTTGCCCATTTGTCTGCTACACGTTGTATTGGCGCTTGTTTGTTTTCTGCATCCTGAACCATACGGATCAGCTTCTGTAGTGAGCTGTGCTCACCAACATTCGTTGCTTCTATGTCAATTGCTCCAAAACGGTTGATGGTCCCACAGAAAACATTGTCATCGACTTCCTTGTCAACTGGCAGTGACTCGCCAGTCATGATCGCCTGATCGACCGATGTATTTCCGCTTATGATTTTCCCATCAACAGGGATTGTTTCTCCAGGAAGAACTCGCAGTATATAACCCACTTTGATTGCTTCTGCGTTTATCATTTCTTCTTTCCCATTATCAATCCGGCGTCCTTGCTGTGGAGCAAGACTGATCAGTTCTTTCAGACCCTTTTTGGATCGTTCGGCGGTTTTTTCCTCCAGAATCGCTCCAATTGCCATAATAAAAGCAACTTCACCAGCGGCAAAGACTTCACCGATGGCAATGGATGCGATCATGGCTATGGAAATCAGGAGCGCCGAAGATATTTTGCTCATGCCTTGGTTATAGATAATTCTCCATATCGCCAGATATAGAAGAGGAACTCCACATATGATAACAGAGACCAAAGCTGGGTCAACTGGAACTTCTATTTTCATTAGCATTAGAATCAGGCTTGCGACCAAAAACGCACCGCCCACTATAGTCATAGGTACTCCGGCTAAGAAACCGTTTAATCTTTGCATTCTATAAAAACCTCTTCTTGCATGGTTGCTTAAATAATGGTACATTCTATTTATTATTGAACACCTTGTTCGCTAAGATTATATGTCTGGCCGATGCGACATTCAATAAGCAAAATGGTAAGTATGTAAGTTATTGAACATTTTAACGGTATTTATCCGGGAGGAGTTATATGGACAGAAGGCAACAGAAAACAAGAGATGCTATCTTCAAGGCATTCAGCAAATTGATTGGACAAAAGCGGTACGCAAACATAACCGTGCAGGAAATCATTGATGAGGCGAACATTGGCCGGAGCACTTTTTATGCTCATTTTGAAACCAAGGACGAGCTGCTCAAGGCCCTGTGTACTGATATCTTTAGCCATGTATTTTCGGATGAACTCATGTCGGAAAAGACCCATGACTTTTCGGGCGAAAACTACGTTCTGGAAGCGAAACTCACGCATATCCTCCATCATCTTAAGGACAGCGAAAAGAACATTGCGGGTATTTTATCTTCCGAAAGTGGTGACCTCTTTATGAAGTACTTCAAAGATTACCTTACAGAGTTGTTCTCAAAAAATTTTAACGAAATAAAAGTGAATGCCCCTGCTGATTTCGTGTTAAATCATCTCGTGGGTAGTTTTGCAGAGACTGTAAAATGGTGGGTTGATAACAGCATGAAATATACACCTGAACAAACAGCCAGGTATTATATAGAGGTTAGCTATAATTAGAAAGATTAGGAGTGCGAAGATATGAATTCAAATATTCAGTTAAGGAATCAATTTGCCTGGACTTCTTTTTTTGTGGAGTTTGCTGACAAACTGTTGCTATATAAAAATGATCGTCCGCAGCTTCTTGAGTTCTTAAAAGGCGTTTATGAAGATTTAGGCTTGCGCTATCCGTTTATAGAAAAGGACGGTATGCCGGTTGAAGATATTTGCCCGTTTACTGTATTTGGCTGTTTCAATAAAGGAATATCCAATGAAAACCGCGCTGCTTTGATGAAAAGCATAGGCAGTATACTGGGCGTTAAAGCTACAGTGCCGACAGAATTTGACGGCATTCCGGTACTAAACAATATGAAGGCTTGGTTCTTTAGTGGTAAAGATCAACGAAAAGAAGATGACATCTCTAACCTGTGGGATGTATTTGAAGCCGGAATAAACTATGCTGACAATCCGTCAGAAATCTTCAAGTCAGCATTTATAGCTTGTTATGATAAGGTAAGAAAACAGCTTGGTATTAAATGGAATTTGACTATAGGGTTGTATTGGATACGTCCCTTTTCCTACTTAAACCTTGATGAACGTAACAGAAGTTATCTGACACAAGAGGGCTCTCCTTATTACGCGGGTGTTACCAAATTTTCTGACTTGAAGCAGCTACCAAGTGCGAAAACCTATTTGGAGCTCATCTCTGTATGCAAAGAAATCTTTGCAAAGAGCGACAGCCCTCATCACAGTTTTCCTGAACTGTCCCACGCAGCATGGGCGATATCAGTTTCGGAAGCTCAGAATAAAAAGATATCCAATGCCAGCTTTCTAAAGTGGTTTACTCCTCTTATCAATGCTTTAAGAGAACTTGGCGGTTCTGCGACCCCGGAACAGGCTCGTAAACGTATAATATCTGACTTAAACCTGCCAGATGAGATGATTAATGAAACACGGGGCAAAACTGCAGTCAAAAAATTTGATAACGAAGTTGCTTTTGCACGAAACTATTTGGTCTATGAAGGTTACATAGATAGCTCTATCAGAGGTGTTTGGTCACTTACAGAAAAAGGACTTACTGCGCCTATGAACGACGAAATAGCTAGTGAAATATTCATAAAGTGGGCCAACAATCTAAAAGAACGCCGCGAGAGTGTTGAAGAAGCAATAAATAATGAGCGTAATACAAATGAAAAGCGATACTGGATTTACGCCCCCGGAAGCAATTCTTCCAAATGGGAGGAATTTTACTCCCAGGGCATTATGGGCATCGGATGGGATGAATTGGGCGACCTAAGGCAATACCCTAGCAAGGATGCCATGAAAGCCAAAATGAAGGAACTGTACGGTGCAGAGTACTCATTTATGAACTCGGCTCTGGCCACATGGCAGTTTACCAACGAAATTCAGGCAGGCGATATCATTTATGCAAAAAAAGGCATGCGTAAAATTATCGGCCGCGGCATAGTTGAATCCGACTATCTTTTTGATACCGGGCGCGATGAATATAAACATATTCGCAAAATCAAATGGACACATAACGGGGAGTGGGAACATCCAGGGCAAGCTGCAGTAAAAACCCTTACCGATATTACTCCCTATACCGATTACGTGCAAAAACTGGAAGCTCTCTTTATCGATGACGACGCAGCAGATGTTATCGAAGAAAAAGAAATTGTGTACGATCTCTACACCGAAGAAGACTTTCTCAGTGAAGTTTTCATGGATACCGAACATTACAGTATATTGGTTAACCTCTTAAAAACCAAGAAAAACATCATCCTTCAAGGAGCACCCGGCGTTGGTAAGACTTTTGCCGCTAAAAGACTAGCTTTTTCCATAATGGGGCAAAAAGACACCAGTCGAGTTATGATGGTTCAATTTCATCAGAGTTACAGCTATGAAGACTTTATTATGGGCTTCCGTCCATCCAAAGACGGGTTTGAGCTTACACCCGGGCCTTTTTACCAGTTCTGTAAATCAGCCCAGGATGACGATGAACGGGATTATTTCTTTATCATTGACGAAATCAATCGCGGTAATGTTAGCAAGATTTTTGGTGAGCTGATGATGCTTATAGAAAAGGAAAAGCGCGGTGAAAAACTGCGTCTCCTTTATTCCAACGAGTTATTTTCCGTTCCCAAGAATGTTTATATTATCGGCATGATGAATACTGCCGACCGCAGCCTTGCCATAATCGATTATGCTTTGAGAAGAAGATTCGCTTTCTTTGAACTTGAGCCTGCTTTTGACTCTGAAGGGTTTAAAGCGATTATTCAGCAAGCAAACAGTCCCAAGCTTAATGCCCTGGTTGAGCAAATTAAGGCTTTGAATGAATTTATCAGCAAGGATGAATCCCTTGGCAGTGGATTCAGAATTGGTCATAGTTATTTATGTACAAATAGTAAGGTAACCGACGAATGGCTGGAAGCTGTTGTTAAGTATGAATTGCTGCCTCTTTTGGGCGAATATTGGTTTGATGAACCATCCAAAATAGAGCAGTGGGCAAAAAGGCTGAGTGAGGCTTTGTATGATTAAGATTCAGAATATATACTATATGCTTGCTTATGCTTTTCATGTTTTAAATGAAGAAGGCTATAAGCGGGTAGCAACTGAAGATTTCGAATATGCCTCAGATTTATTTGCTGCAATCCTTGCTGCAGGTATCGCCAACCAAATTAAAAGAGGCTTGAGCAGGGAATATATCAGCAAAACAGAAGCCATTATTTCACCTGCAGGTAAAATCAATGTCTCCGCCTCGATTGTACAAAATTCTATACTTAGAAAGAAATTGGTCTGTGAATATGATGAGTTTACAGAAAACAGCTACATGAATAAGATTCTCAAAACCACTGCCATGCTTTTAATACGTTGCCCGGAAGTATCAGCGCAGCATAAAAAAGCCTTAAGAAAGGTAATGCTTTATTTTAGCAATGTTGATGAAGTAGACCCGAGAAGAATTCAATGGTCGGGTATCAGATACCATAGAAATAACAATACTTACAAGATGCTGCTGAATATCTGCTATCTGGTGATTGAAGGCATGCTTATGACAGAGCAGGACGGCTCCCGAAAGATGGCGCGCTATGTAGACGACCAGCGCATGCACAGGCTTTATGAAAAATTCGTATTGGAGTATTATCGCAGGCATTATCCCCAGTTTAATGCAACAGCCGCCCATATTGATTGGGATGTCGACGGTGGGGAAATAGAATATTTACCTACTATGAAATCAGATATAACTCTTCGATATCAGAGCAAAACCCTCATTGTAGACACAAAATACTATGGGCACACCATGCAGACAAATAGACTGTTCAATAGTCGGACACTCCATTCTCACAATATGTATCAGATATTTACTTATGT
>CAJYDM010000005.1 GCA_913757435.1 Syntrophomonas sp. DTU019 | reverse complement strand
ACTTCGATAACAAACATTCCGGCACCTCCTACCACCGCGAAACGAAGGGACAGTATTCTTTTTCCCCGATTAAATGCTTCTCAAGCTTGTACAGTTCCATCCTCATCAAGCGCCGGTAAGAAACCTCTCTTCCCAGTTCCCGATGTTTAATAGTAGTTGTCAGACGGTTTTCCCACTCTTCAACAAAGATCCTCCTGCCTTTATCATTCATAAGAATCCCATTGGTCCTCTTTTCAAAATGGCTTGCCTTTAGCATGTTACGCCCTAATAAAGAGAAAATTAGACGGTCCACCATTATTGGTTTGAATATCTCAGCGACATCCAGATTCAGGCTAAAACGTCTGAAGTTAGTAGTGTGTAGATAGCCAATTCGCGGGTCCAAGTGGGTCTTATATATCTCACTGAGTACCGCCGTATAGGCCAACGTGTTTCCAAAACTGATTAAGGCATTTATTCTATCCTGTGGCGGACGTCGGTTTCTCCCATTAAACTCGAAATCCTCTTTCCCGATGATATAATTGAAAGTTGAATAGTACACATCTCGAAGGTTGCCCTCAACAGCCATCAATTCGCTGATATTCCCGCAACGGCTAATTCTATCAAATAAGGAGATTATTTGTTCAAGCTCTTGCTCCACATCTTTGCCGCGATTGTGATAATATTTAACAACGGCAATGATATTAGCTGCTGCTCCTTCCACGAACCGGCGGGCAATATCTAACCTCTTTTGCTCGTCCAAATAATGCTCGGCCTGTCTTAAAATCATATGCCCGGAATTAAGATGCTCCCTGGGATAGTAGGAACCCATATAGTAACCATAATTATTAAGAAAATGCAGTATGATTTCTTTCTGGGTGAGGAATTCTAAGAAACGTTTATTCAAGCTCACTTCCCCATATATTACTATCTCCTTGATGTCTTCGACTGGAAGGTATTTCTTAACTCCATCTCTTTCGAAATATAGGGTATTGTCTTTACGCTTAAAATCTCCATCGTTAAAAACATAAATAGTCTTTTTCATAACCCCTACCCCCTCAGGACCAACAGAACTCGCCATAAGCGCATTGTCGACAATATTTGATTCTCTTAGCCCGTGGTGGAAGCGGTTCATCCACTAGTTCTTCAATATCCTCGATCGCCTTGCGAATCTCGGCTTCCCTTTCCGGGTCCAGCTCAACTTCAAAACGCTTCTTCTCCTCTGGAATAAGCAATTCGCCCCGGGCGGCAATACCCATGTCTTTCATTTGCAGCAAATAAAAGAGTAGTTGATGGGTAGCGCTATCTAAAAAACGCGATGTCTTTTTTATCTCCCCTACCACCAGCTCCCCGTTCTCGTGGCGTATCAAATCGAGTTTGGCGAGTCCTAAATCGATTTCTTTCTTCTCCCGTTTATAAGCATTCTCCCCAATTGACCGACCAATCGCCATGTTTTCATCGTCTTGATCAGGGAATATCTGGTGAGCCATTAACCAGGTTTCTCGCGGGCAAATATAGTAATACCATACCAAAGTACCGGTAACTGAAAAGTCCATAATAAACACCTCAGATTTAAAGAACTTCCATTAGTAGGTAGACAATAATTCCGGCTTCATACCAATATCTCGCAATATTCTGCACAACAAGACCTGCCCTATTTCTTCATCTGTATGACATGGAATGACAGTAGCGCGTCCATCAGAAAGCTGAAAGAATACACGGTTCATTTCTTCGAATAAAACCCAATGACACACAATAATTATTCCAAGTCCTTTGCGAAGGAACCTCGACCTTATGGATTCTTGCAAACAAATAACTGCCCGTTTCGTCATGGACTTGTTCCAAAATACTATTTGATTGCTTTCTATTTCATTCAAATCCTTAACTGGGCATGACATACGGATAATGCTGGTATTGTAGACATTTGGATTCCATCTTAATCTTTCTCGATTATTCAGGTGAATAGCCGTTTTTCCATCTTAGTATCCTTCCTCCTTCTTGGATTAATATATAAACGCTCTGCCTTCATCTATAAAGCCAGTTGATGAGTCATAATAATCATTAATTTGGTCTTTTGGTATCCAATAAAAATCGCTTACTATTTCACCGAAAGATCGATCTCCAAAACTAGGCGGAATGTTTCCAACTATTCTCTTGAGCCGAATAGATAAGAAATATTGCTGCATTGCAGCCATAGTAGTTTTAGGCGTGCTTTAATAGCAAAATATCCTTCTTTATCAGCTTGGCGTAACTGTTTTCTCAAATCGATATACAAATCAGCTAACTCCGTGGCGATTTCGTCGTATTCAACAAAAACATCTACTATTTCACTGCTTTGCTTTATTAATTCGAATTTACTTATATACTCAAAATCAAGTTCGACAATTCCTTTTTCCCATATCTGTTTTGATTCATCCGGTAAACCTTGTTTTAATAGAATTAAATAATAATCATCAACCAAAGCACGGTATTCTTCTTCACCTATTACTCTTTTATCAACAAAAATAGCCTTGACTCTATTTTTTTGATCAGTCCCATAGACGAAACCGCAATCATTGTCTATTTCAGTTATATAAATTGGGAGATGACTTCCTTTACTATTATTTCTGTTAACCCGTCCTGCTGTTTGTATTAATGATGGTAAAGGTGCCAAATCTCGAAAAGCCATATCAAAATCCAGGTCCACACCTGCTTCAATTGTCTGAGTTGATACTAGGATGAACGGAATTTTGAATTTTAGATACCGCTTGGCCCGTTTAATAACCTTTTTTCTTACTATAGGTATAATATTTGTTGATAAATATAAAACCCGCCGCGGGTATAGTTCTGACAACTTTTTGTAGAGATTTAGGCTTCTTTTAATGGTGTTTATAACAATGAGAGCAGCGCCTTTTCCAGCATATTTTGCCTGGAATTTCTCTATAAACTCATCTTCATTTATGGCTCGGCCCTCAATTAATGATATGAACTGGGTTCTTCTTAAATTGGTAAAATAAGCTTCATTATTAGGTAATAATTCAATGCTTGGTTGAAGCATACCTATATCATCTTTAAGCTGATCGGCAAACTGCATGATTTTCGGCTGGGTTGCTGTCATCAAGATAAAACGGGTACCATAATGTGCCGCCAACCTTCTTATAACAGCTCCAATCAGGGGCATATATTCATCTGGCAGGGCCTGGATCTCATCCATAATCACTATGCTGCCCGCTAATTTGTTTATCTTCTTGAGATTTCGATTTCGATTTGATAGCAAAGATTGCAGCAACTGTACATAGGTAGTTATGATTACATCTGCTTCCCAAGATTCGGTTTCTAGCAGCACGTTTTCCAAAGAGCGGTGCTGGTCTGTATGCTTCTCAACTTGGCCAAGATGGTAGTGGGCCAGCAAACTTACGTCTTCGCCACAGATTTCTTGATAATCTTCAAGGTTTTGCTCAATAATGTTCACGAAGGGGATAGCTGTAATTATCTTGGGCAGTTTCTTTAAGCCCAATCCTTTAAGCCTATGAGATAAATAGGCAGCTGCCTGCAAAGAGGCTAAGGTTTTGCCTATTCCAGTGGGAGCGGTTAAAGTATAGATTCTGTGGTCCAGTATTTCCTGCTCAGTCATCTTGCTTAGAACTTCAATTACTTCTTTTCTAGCATTTTCCCGGCGCTCATTTAATTCTAGGTGCTTTCCCTTGTTTTTTTTCACCAGGTACTCAGGAATCCTATCCGGGCTAATCTGATTTCTTACTTTGATTGCGATCTGGGCGGAATCAAGTTTATCCTGATCAATCAGCAGCGAAAATAAAAGAATCAAGAAGAAAAACCATTGAGCATTTTTCAATCTGGCACTTTTTAAATAGTGCGGGATGTCGCAGATGTTTTGCAAAACGGTGTTTCCTAAACTTAAGTAGTCTTCAAAGTCTTTCCTGCTGCATTTTTCAGGGAACTCTTTCAGAATCTTTTCCGCATTCTGCAACAAGTTCTTCTGTTTATTTAGCAGGGATTTGGTCATGTCATTGGGATTCGTATTCAGACCGTGCACTCGCAGGTTGCTATGATGCAAGCGCACCGCAAGATAGCAAAAAAAGCTGATTATCATGTTAAGATCAGGTCGGCCATCTGCAGAACCGTTCAGCATATTATAGACATACAACGCCGATATGTGCGCATGATCTTGATCCGGCGAATTTTGCCCCTTAATCATATAATCCTGAAAAAAATCCGTATACTTGCCCAAGTCATGATATTTTCCGCACAGCATAGCCAGTTTTTCGAACTGTTCGGCTTTGATACCGCGAAAGTTAATATATTCTGAGACAGCCGATTGGCAGCCTCTGCTTACCAACTGCAAATGCTCCGGTAGCCACTGTTTTACATTTTTGTTGTAATGGGCCCAGTACACTTCTAACCTCTCCATGTTAATGCATCCAAGCAATGACTTCGCCGTTATCCAATTGCACTAGCTTATCAGCGCTGCCCCAGATGCCTGTGCCATTGGCATTAATGATAAAATTTCCTTTACCTCTAGCTGTCAGCTTACGTTCCCGATCAAACTCCAACGGCAGGTCTTCTTTCAGGTAATTGTAAGTTCTGTCTGTGGCCACCTCTAGGTGAGTTAAGTCTTTAGCCGCTACGATCGAAGAAATATGACGTTTTTCTTGTGCGTCACGCAGCGGTTCACCTTGGTATATCTGATCCGTTTCAATCCATCCGAGATTCTGGGCACTGCCCAAGGCAAGAGCTATACCTTTACTTCGATAAAAGTGTTCATTCTCGGGTGATAAGATTTTCAATAGTGCATTATGTATCGCTTTATTGTCATGGTGTACCCAGACCTTATAATCAAGAAATCCATTGACTAGATCCCATGGTATGACAAATTCCGTAGCGGTTTGAGAATGATGGTCTGCTGAACCATTTAAGTCATTGGAGCCCTTAACCATGAGCAGATTCATTTTCTGCATAGTCTTCTTCTGCGGTGAACAGAGGGCCAGCCCAATCTGGCACTCCTCCAATGAGAATCGTTCATAATATGAATCGCGTTCTATGCCCAATAAGCCAGCCAGAATACCAATAATCGTCGTACGCGGTGGTACCCAATAGCTCAATGCAGAAGAATTGGAATAGTATTTGCGGAAATGAGCCATTTTTCCACATAGATGAAAAGCTAAAATATCCATGTGCTTCACCCTTCCTAAAGGATAGGCGTTAATAATTCTAAAGGTTGATATTCAGGAAAGTTTACCATATTAGCAGTGTCGACGCTGGGGTGGATCCAACCCCTAACCTCTTCCACAAAGCCTTTGTCCCGCATAATCTTTATCTTTGCGTCTAATTCAGAAAAATTTACTTTAATATCGGACCAGCGGCGAACATTATCTTTTGCATCCTCAATTGTGATAAAACGTCTGAGGTCTCCGAGATAGCCATCAAATTCAGGATTATATACGATCTCGAGGTAGTACTGTGGCGTTTGGCCCTGTTTGCTGTCTGTTTGGTTATTATGCATGCTTTGAACCAATGCTTTACAAAAGATTTCGTGATCGGCATCCGTCATCCCCGTAAGCTGGGCAGCATATTTATTTATAGTTCCGTAATGGACAAAATGGCCATAATACAGTTTATATTTTTTACCGAAGGTGGAACTGTCGTCGTTCATAATGGACGTAATGCTGCTTGATTCGACTAACTCGACCGGATGCATAGAATATCCCCAGGTAATCTGAACTGCTCCTGTATATGTTTTGGAGAACCCTTCTACCGCCATGGCGCTGCCAAACAGCCGAATATCGATTAACTGCTGTTTAATAATTTCCGTAAATAAGGCATTGTTAAAAACGGAGGCCTTTTCCTTGGATTTATTATTTTTGGCCAGTTTCTTTAATTCTTCATAGATATCAGTCCATTTGTCATCAACCAGCCAATTGCTACGTAAATATTCATGATTGGCTTTGATTGCTTCAACTCGATCAGGCTGGCTCAAAAAGTCTTTTAGTACTGCAGCCAACATTTTATCCATCGGTACTTTTTGGTCAGCCAAAACATCCACAAAGATGCTAAAGCCTTTATTCTTCAGAAAATCCCGGATATCCCTTTTTCTCCGGGCATCGCTCACCAACGCAGTCATGGTTTCATAATCCATGCGTGGTTTGTTTTCCTGATCTGGATCTCCATTAACATTGGTCATAATGGCTTCAAAGCCAAAGATAAACTCACTGTTATTCTTCACTATTGCCATTATTCTCTTCCTCCTCCGCTGATATTGTAGCATCTTCTTCCTGCATGGTTTTCTTTTCCTCCTGGCTCAAATCGGGCGAAGACTTTTTCCCCACCCGGAAAGCGTATCCAGCCATAATATAAAACACATTAGCATGTTCACTTAAAGAACAGCCCCCTGTAGTCAACACAGAGCCCATATAATGATGGAAGCGATTCATAAGCCATTCGGTATAGAAATTGATTTTATTATATTGACGGAGCTTTTCGACAAGATCTTCGTAAAATCGCAGAATGTCTTTCTGGTTCATGCCCTGGAAATTCACCTTTTTAAAAATTGGCTTATTTTTATGACCCTTGGCAGCCTGGGCTATCGCTACCCTCTTCATCATAAGTCCCAGATAAAACAAGGCTCTAGATTCGACAGTAAAATTCTGCTCTTCTAAAAAACGCTCCGCCTCACATATGAACTCTGGATATCCATCTTTTGGTAAGTCTTCATTCATAGCTTTGTACTCCCCCTTATGATTGAATATCGAACCTTTTAATAACCCAAGTTCCTGCATTACCTGCAATATGACCAAATAAGAAAATATAACTTTTTTAATATAAAAGTCTTCCTTACCCCCTGTATATCTTTTCAGCTCCAGATTGAAATAGTTTCGTATTTTATCGCTTGACAATTGCCTTAAACCCTTATCCAACGCTTCCAGGGCATAGCGATAAACCAAATCAGCTTTCACCTGCTCGCGTTTCAAAATACTTTTGTAAAAAGATAAAACGCGGCTTGCATCCACCTGTTTAAGTTTGTTACGGACCTTCTTGGTTTTTACAGGTATAACGCGGTAAATACTATCCAAGGAAAAGTATTTCAAATGCTCGGTTACGGTCACTAGGCGCTGCTTAAATGCTTCTATGATCTCAAGGAAAAATCTGCTGTTGACATCGCTGATGGTTTGTAAAACTGTCACCGAATTGCCGTTAGTATCATAAACAATGAAGTGCAAATTAAAATGCTCTATGTGCAGCCACCGGGTTTCCGCACCGATACCATTTATCCAGAACTCAGCTTCTTGTGGCTTAAAGACAAAATCAATTTCACGTTTGATCTCGTTAATATTTTCATACTCAAAATCTTTCAACAGCCCTTCCGGGAGTATAAAGGTTCTCTCTCCGGCCAAGCGTGTGGTCAAACGATTGAGAATCACTTTTTCCCCCTGCCGCAAATCAGCGAAACAATCTTTGCAGAAGCTGTAATTATGTTCGTAACCTTCTGTTTCGATATTCTTAGCATAATTTATGGTAGTGGTGGTAAAAACTTTGTTAATACCATCTCTTCTTAGTCTGGTCGAATACTCTGCACAGGCTAAATCATTTTTCTTTAAACCGCAAATATAACAGGCTTCAGGCTTATTAATGGTTTTCTTATTAACTTTTGCAGCCTTTTCGCTGCTCTCTTCCTCCAGCTTATGAACACGCTTGATTAATTCAAGATAATCGTCATGGGTGGCAATTTCGATCGTTTTACCATCCTTAGTCTTAATCCTCGGTATCACGAGAGCAATTTGATCCCCGGACCTTGCTCGTACTGCCATTTTGACTAACGTCTCCATGGTAATTTCTTCTTTTCCCGCTTGTGTTTTACGTACTAGCCTTTTTTTCTTGCTATCATATTTCAAGTCCAAATGCGGATTATTTATAAAATAGGTCATCCTCTCTAGGACCAGGTTGCCGGTTTCATCCTCGATTAAACCTGCATCCTTTAGCTCCTGCAATTGGCTTGATAAGGCCTGTAGTTTATTTAACTTCAATAATTCGTGAAGATTGTTCCACAAGCCCATAAAATAATAAAGGTCTTTGCCTTCCCTTACGACATGAAACTGTTTCGCGTTCGCCCTATTATTGCCAAAATATTTATAACGCTTTACTGCTTCACTGTTGTACGAGTGAAGATCGACAAAATCTATTTCATTTTTACCCAAATCAAAGGTCATGAAAGCTATATAAGGTGGCTTGTCATCCTCTGTATTAAGCTTGGGCTCTTGATACAGCACACTGAATATATCCTCATCAGCCCAGACCCGTCCAATCCTGGCTGTCAATAACGGTAAATTCAAACTCTATCACCTCCATCTTGAAAATCTACATCCACATAATTCTATCGTCTTTTCCCACTACTCAGGATTCATCTTGGGGAATAAACTGTTACAGGTTTATATCTACCCCACCACCTCCCAGCATCCAAACCCCTGTGAGTTCTTGCTTCCCAGGCCGGTATCATATGCCACCTTGATTAACTCCGGGCTGCCTTGAAGCCAGTAGATACCGTTGTACCCGACAATATATGTTCCCTTATAATTGATCACCGCTTTAAAGCGCTGCTCCTGGGTTCCATTAGGGATGATTTTAAATTCATGATTGCCTGGGGGCCCTCCATATAAGACCTGATATTTGGCTAGCAGATTGGACCGGGCTATTTCCTGGAAGCGGGTCTGCCAGGGAGAATAGTATTCGGTTCGTTTGCGGTTGCCTTCTACATTGACGGTCGAATACGCTACAGTCGGGGAAAGCATTTTTATTTGAACTCGGTCCTGAAAAGAAATCTCTTTTTCCACAGAGATACTTTTTACTCCGACAACGGTGCCGCCCAGAAAGCTCCAGTCGGATGTAATCAGAGTCTCGGCCAGGTCAGTGATAAACGGTTCCAGTGGGGAGGAAATGATGAGATGAATGGGAGGACGAAATGCTATGATTCCCTGATTCCTATACAAAGTAAATGGAGCCAGCAATCTAGAGAAGGTAAATAGCCTGAATCGCTTTCTACCATACTGAAAACCGGTTTGATGTAGGAATTCGCTATACTCGCGATCCCGAAGGTTTTTATAAAGAAACCCCTGCACCATGTGGCTGTAGTGGATGGGAAGAACCAAATCTTTTTCGGCATTTAGTTCGATGTTTATGCGCATCGGTACACCCCCTAGAGGAGCTACTTATTTACATATTCTTTTGCAGGCCAAGCATCTCCTGCCAACATTTTCATATATTTTACATATTTGTACATTAGGTAGCATTATCACGTCGACTTCTGTACACCCATAATAATGCTATTAATTTACTCTAATCCTTACTAAGGACAAGTCATTGTCACCAAGATAATGTTTTTCACACATCAACTAAAAATCTTCTCTAATACATCAATAGATGGCGAATAATTGACACCCTCACCATGGCTCCACCTACAATTTCTATTAATCCATACGTTCTCATTGATATGGAATGAAAACCCTTTGCCATGTATCATGAGGATCTGAACTTCAATGTGGTCGAAACCGGCGATAAACTCGAAACCAAACTGCCCCCATTCTTCCGCAACCACCACAAAGGGCAGCTGCTTTATTAAGCCAGCTGCCCTTTTTCTCATAGAACGCTATCCAATTAGGGGAAATCGCCTCAACCTATTTATTCGTGATCCCCGCCATTTTCATGGCTCTCCCCTTCAAGTAGTTTAGATTATTATTCATACGCATTCCCAATCTCTGTACAGCTGCGGGGCCGCCCCCATGGGAGGATTCAGTGGGCACGATGGACCCCTGGCCGCACAGGTATTCAACCAGGCGCGTAATCCGCACCCTGTTTTCTGTAGAGACATCAGCCCGGCCTTTGAAATACTTGTCAACATATTCAGCTATGTCAGGATTATCGAAATCCTTCTGGGTGGGAGCGGTGCAGATTATACCGCCAACTATCTCGGTGGCCCATTTGGATGCAGCCCAGACCGCTTCCACAGCCTGCAGTTTGGCCGCATTGACCAGCAAATCGTCGGGGATATAGGCGCCTGAGGGATGTGCTTTGGCCTTGTACCCAGCCGCGATAGCAGTCCCATAAGCCAGGGCTGACTGGAAGGACATCTCCACTATCTTATCTTTTATATGGCTTAGCTTATCAATACCGTTATACTCAGCAGCTACAGCAGCAGCCCCATAGGTAAGGTCGCAATGCCCGGATTTGCAGGCTGCGGTTGCCATGCGTTGGAAGGTGCCGAATGTGGCCGCCATAATGCCTGCGAATTCGTACTCACCGCACATGAATATCATTTCATTGGGGATAAAAACATCATTGAAGACCACCAGTGTGGAGCCGTGAACCCCGTATTTGGCATTGCCGAAGTCCATGGGGTCGGTGCTAAATAAACGGCGGGCATTGGGGGCCGGAGCTTCCGCAATATGAACGATTCCGGGAGCATTGGGCGGAACCGCGAAGGCTAGGGCAAAGTCCTTTTCGTCTGCTTTCATAGAGGTGGTTGGAACTACTATATTGTAGTGAGCCAGTGCTGCTCCGGACTGGTGAGCTTTTGCGCCCCTCACTATGATACCGTCGGGGCGTTTTTCGACCACATGCAGGTATACATCCGGGTCGGCTTGCTGGCCGGGGCTTAAGGATCTATCCCCTTTCGCATCAGTGACCATACCGCTGCAAACCAGGTCCTCTTCCTGAACGTATGTAAGGAATTTTAAAAACCGGTCGTGGTAGTCAGTACCGTATTTTTTATCAATATCGCCGGTAATCATGTACAGGGTGTTTAAAGCACCGGTTCCAACACAACGGGCACCTACACAGGCGCCGTGAAATGGGGTCAGGAACTTACTCACCTCAGCCCTTTTGATCAAGTCTTCGGGTGACTGACAGATGTGCAAGAAACGGTTGATCATCTTCCCGGTTAAGGGCGATTTGACGGTCATCAGGGTTTCGTTCTCGGTCTCCTTGGCCATCCGGTAGGTTAAAGCAATAGCGTTTAGTGTCGGTGCAAAGGTGGGATGGTCAGCAACCTGTTCAACCTTTTCACCAAAGGCGTAGACCGTCGTGTTCATGGCTCTAATACTATCCCGGTACTCCTGCTCAGTTTTCATAATTCACCTCTCCTTTTCTTTTCTCTGTAAGTACTGCACAATCAACCAACAGCTAAAGGGGGAGGCCAGATTAAATATCCTTTAAAACAGGGTCTTATTCACTGCCTGCGTTATCCCGGTTAATATTCATCGCCAGCACCTGCAATGACTGAACTATAGATTCATGAGCCCCTACACCGCAACAATAATAATTACCGTACCCCCGTGCATTATCAACATACCTATGGATGACATAATGAAATAAGCCGCTACAGAGAATACATCATTGTTATGCACAACATCCCTCCTTTATGTTATATATTGGCAACTCTTAATGGATTTTCCTGCTATTGCCTTTTTTCATTCCTCTGATAACGGTTGCCTGTGTCCACCTACCCCTGAAAACCCTGCTCAGTCAAATTTCACCGGCATATATTTTTCATGGGCCACCCATGGTCTAGTTAGTATTTAGTGCTTGAATCTGCTTGAGCATATATAATGAAATTAAGGGAGGGATATGCATGAAATGCCAGGTTTGTGAAAAGAACACGGCGTCTCTGAACTGCCAGGGATGCGGGCTGCCGTTGTGTAATGACTGCTGCTTTTTGGATCTGTTTGGTCACGGCTGTGGATGTGTAGTTCCCCTATATATGTGCCATAAATGCATTAATGACCCGTATGAAAACCCATATACAACAGGCGATATGAGCTTCAAGCTGTCTGGATAGCTGGCGGTGATTTCGGTAAATAGCAATACTGGCTGGTCATAAAGGCCCTTTAGTCAGAAAAACAGATAACCGAGAGCTTGATTACTCCCGGTTTTCTTTCTTTACTTGCACCTGAGACCGGGTCCGAACGGTACAGGGCTTTAAAGGATGCAGGACTGAATGGAAACCGAACTAGCGCACCCTACCTTATACTGTTGTACACTGTAAAGGCATCCTTGATGTTGTACTGCTCAGTCTTATGGCTGCCTTTGGCCCCTGCCGTAACCAGGATATATTCTTTTCCTCCCTTAACCGCGTAACTGGCCAGGCATAAGCCCGCCTCTTCCGTATAGCCGGTTTTCCCCCCCATAAGTCTCCCCTCATTAATTCTGTAGGCAGTGCCGCTGGAATTGACCTTTTCAAACATGGTGCTATGAAACGTAATTCCGTCAGGATGCTGCCTGGTAGGATTAGTGGTGTACCGGGAGGTGCAAAAGATCTCTTTGAAAGTATCGTTCTGCAAGGCATAGTTTAAAAGAACGCTTAAATCTCTAACGGTGGTATAGTGGTTCTTATCATGCAGTCCGGTAGAATTGCTGAAATGGGTCATACTCATTCCCAAATCCGAGGCTTTCTTATTCATAAGTTTTACAAATCCAGCCTCCGAACCGCCGATATAGTCGGCCAAGGTAATACAGCATTCCGCGCCGCTGGGCAGCATAACTCCATATAGCAGATCGATCGCCCTAACCTTTTCACCGGGTTGAAAACCGGCCATGGTTGCATCGGTATTATGCAATTCTTGAAAAACAGAGTCAGATATTTTTATCTCCTTTTGCAGGTTGGGCAGGTTTTCAATAGCCACCAGGGTTGTCATCATTTTAGTCAGGGAAGCCGGATAAATCCTGGTTTCGCTGCTTTTCTGCAATAAAACCGTGTGGTCACTCACAGACACCAAAATGGCATGGGGACTATACAACCTGTCCGCGGAAACGGTTGCCGAAGGATTGGCGGCAGTGTTAAACGGCTGTAAGGGCCGCTTGGATGGAATTGTACTTAATTGTGGGAATTCTGCACCAGACATGGCCACCGATTTGCATATGAGAGCCATTGCTATGATTAACAATAACAGGATCAGCAATTTGGACTTTGATCGTTTCCTAGTGGTGTGGTATGTCATAACAAACAACTCCTTGTTCTGTACTGACTCTATTGAAGCAAAGAACCGGGAGTTGTATTTGAATTCAGGCTTATAAAGTTCTTAAGATTCTCTTAATTCTGCATCCAAAACTGGCAAGGTAACCGTAAATGTGGTGCATTCCCGATTGCTCTCCGCAGAGATGGTTCCTCCGTGAGCAGTCAGAATCTCCCGGGCGATGGCCAGGCCTAATCCGGCGCCGCCGGTATGGGAGGAACGGGCACTATCCAATCGGTAAAACTTCTCAAAGATGGTGTCAAGTTTGGCGGGTGGAATGGGGTTGCCCTGGTTTACAAAGGTTATGATTATATGGACATTATCCTGAAGTGCGGTGACAGTGATGGAGGTATTAGGATAGCTGTAGGCCATAGCGTTTTTCAATACATTGTTGAAGACCCGGGCAAGTTTATCCGCATCTCCCCATAGGGTGAGGCCTTCTGCCGCTTCGACCGTAATCCGCTTTCCCTGCGGGGCTAACATGGGATAAAACTCATCAGCCATCTGCTGAAGCATAAAGGGCAGATTAATCCTTTCTTTATTAAGCACTATATCCTGTAAATTAAATCTGGTAATGTCAAAAAACTCGTCAATTAAGGCTTCCAATCGGTAGGCCTTTTCCAGGGTAATGCCGGTGTATTTGACCATCTGATCGGTGGGCATGTCCGGGGCTTCATCCAAGAGGCTCAAATATCCGATTATCGAGGTTAACGGTGTTTTAATATCATGGGCCAGATAAACCAGCAAGTCGTTTTTGCGCTGCTCGGCCTCCCTGGCGGCCCGTTCCCGCTGCTCTAATATACTCTTGGCTTTGTTCAGCTTGGATTCCATAAAATCCATTTCCGGTGAAAGCTCTATGTCCCCCGGAGATCCTTCCACAAGCTGATCCAAGCCCGCACTTATTTCATTGAAGTATTTGGTCATGCGCGCCAGAGACCAATAAAATACCAAGAGTAATAAGATAAATAGACCGGCCGCCAGCCACAGCAGTTTGTTGTTGCGGAACAGCTGTTGATACAAATAAAGGCTGTCTGGGCGGGATAATGAGAGCACATTTTGACAAAAGGCCACAAAAGCCTCCGCAAAGAGGTTTTGCAGAATCCCATCAATGAGGAAGTACTGCAGGATCCAGCCGAGAATAATGGCGGTGAATGCGATCGAAATCACCTGCACCAGTATCTTTCTATTCAGTCTGGAAAAATCATTTTTCAATCTTGTACCCGACTCCCCATACCGTTTTGATATATTTGGGTCGTTCCGCTGAATCATTCATTTTCTCCCGTAAATGCCTGATGTGCACCATTACCGTATTGTTGCTGCTAGTAAAGTATTTTTCGCCCCAAACCTGCTGAAACAACTCCTCGGAACTGACCACCCGGCCCCGGTTTGAACATAAAACCCATAGTATCGAGAACTCCGTAGGGGTAAGGGATATTTTCCGCTCGTTGAGCATGCACTCATGGGTGTCTTTGTCCAGAACCAGACCCGAAAATGCAATAACATGCTCTTCCCGGTTGGGCTCGGCCGCGTTATATTTGGTGAATCTGCGCAGCTGCGCTTTGACACGGGCAACCAGTTCCAAAGGGCGGAACGGCTTGGTGATATAATCGTCCGCGCCCAGGGTCAGCCCGGTAATCTTGTCGATTTCTTCTTCTTTGGCGGTCAGCATGATAATGGGGTAATTGTGCTGGGCCCGGATCTCTTGGCAAATGGCAAAACCATCGATATCAGGAAGCATTACATCTAAAATGGCCAGGTCTATCTTCTCCCGCTTGACACAGGCTAATGCTTCCTGACCATTGTAATATTTGAAAACCGTATAGTTTTCGTTCTTTAGGTATAGTTCCACCAAATCCGCAATGGCTTGTTCGTCATCAACTATAAGGATGTTAGCAGACATTCCATCAGCTTCCCTCTATATCATTAATGTTCATAATTATTATACTCCCTTAAAAAGCAGCATTTAGCAGCAATATTCTTAATAAAACCTTAAGGAAGCAGAGGGGGACGTTCTTTTTGCTTCCTTGGGGTGGAAGCGGAAAAAAGCTTAGGGACGTTCGTTTTTGCGAAAATCCCTTCAATCCGTCACATTCCCGCTTGTGAAGCAAACTTCATAAGAGTTGGTTATTCTGATATATTCAAAAAGCAGGTGGGGCCCTCTGTTGTCCAGCAACGCAGCGCACGAAAACACAATCAGACACACTTTCCAAACCTGAATAATATAATTAAGAAAAGACAGTGTGAACAAAATTCATAATATCATGAACCGGACTAATTCCGGCAAAGGCCGGAGATAGGGCTTTTGAGCCCATATTGAGGCCATAGTCGGGTTCAGGCTTAACCGGGGAGGACTAGTATGACTATGGAATCGGGAAGCGAAAACCAGCTGGTTTTGGTAGCAAGGGATGACCGGGTGGCAATTATTACGCTCAACAACCCACCCGCCCATGTGCTGTCGCGGACAATGACGGGTGAATTGATCCGGGCTTTCGAAGATTTAAGGAGATTGGATTTGGCTGCAGTGATAATAACTGGTCGCGGCAGCCATTTCTTCTGCGCGGGCGCAGATATCACAGAGTTGGTGCAGAATGGCCCCCAAGAGAACCGGGCCTATTTTTCCCGGCTGTACTACGCTCTCAACCTGGTAAGTACCTGCGGATTCCCTGTCATAGCTGCGGTAAACGGCTATGCGTTTGGAGCTGGACTGGATCTAGCCCTGTGCGCTGATATCAGGGTTATGGACCAAAACACGCAAATGTGCGGCACCGGGGTCAACCTCAATCTGGTTTTCTGTACACAGAGGCTGGCGCGACTGGTGGGCCCGGGGCGGGCTAAAGATATGCTATTGCGGGCAAGGCGGATGGGTGCCGAGGAAACATTACGAATCGGTCTTGTAGAGCATGTCGCGGAACCGGGGCAGGCACTGCGTGAGGCTGAAGTCATTGCCCGGCAAATTAGTTCCAAGGGGCAGGAAGCTGTGCGTAGGGTAAAACAGGTGATTGACGCTGGTCTGGAACTTCCCCTTGAGGATGCGCTCGATTTGGAAGCCGAAGCTATACACGAAATGTTTGCCAGTAGCGAGTTTAAACACCGGGCACAGGCCTTTCTTGCTAAATGAGTACCTCAGCTGGTGAGGGGACAGTTGCTCCCGGCTCTGTGGGGTGAATCACAAATACCGACCCAGTATCCAAAGTATCCGCGAGTTTCATGACTATGACACAGATGAAACAACAGCGGGGAGGAAGCTAGACTGAGGGCTTACCAGCCGTGCTAAGAAAAACGGGAGAAAGTGAAAAGGAAGCGAGAGGAAGCAAAACCAGCGTCCCCCCGCTTTCCCGGAGAATTTACCTCATTTTATAGATGTTCAAAGGATCGATTTCTTCCCGTAAAATACGGATTTCATCCACCAGAATAGGGTCCGCCTCAGTTGCTCGGGAAACATCAATGTCAAAACCAGTATTGGCTTTAACATCTTCAGGAGTTATTCCGGGAAAGTACCTGTCGAGGTACATTATTTTGTCGTCATCGTTGAACTTGCATATTCCCATGGAAGATATAAAACAGCTGGGTCCTCCCTGCATGCCTAATTCCTCGCGTCTGACCAGGGTGCCTTCCGGCCACTTTTTCACCATCCATCCGGGGGTGGTAAGGTAATCTACAAATTCACATACCCGTCGTTTCTGGTGGGCCATGAGTATCACCGTGGTTTTGGCAAAGACTCCGATATCGACTGCACCGGCCGTTCCCGCCAATCTCTTCAAAGGCTTATTATAATCCCCGCCTATAAAGGTGGAATTCACATTCCCATATTTATCTATCTGCGCACCACCAATGAAGCCAAAGTCGATTTCATTGCGGCTTAACGGATAAAGCCCTTCGGGATCACCCATTTGCCAGGAGGATCCGTAGGTTAAACGGCTATCCATAATAGATATGGCCAATTCTTCGGGGTTGGCGTCGGCCTGCCCGGTTTCCACGAAAACAACCATATTGGGGCTGTAGAGCATCTTAGCCAGTTGGGTAGCCACCAGGGGCAAGCCTGTTCCGATCAGGCCCTTTTTGCCATCGAAATTGGCCAGGAATCGTGCCGCATAAACCACCATAGCCTCGACCGGAGTGTATTCGCCTATTTTTGCATATTGTTGAGTCATTATCTCACTCCTCCTTTTCTCCTGGGAACATATCCGTATGGCGGGAACGCACGCAGTTTTTCCAAACGACTGGCACCTAATTTATCCAGATAATCTTCATGCCCCTTGCATCCAAAAATCCAGGTGTCGGCCCACTGGTCGAAGCCCTCCTGGGTCGAACAAGACTTGGCGTACTCCAGGAGAAATGGAATGTCCATATCATAGCAATTGTAGACCTGGCCCGGATGTGCTCCCCACGGCACTTCAACTACCATGTCGACCGAAGTACAAGGAATGCAATTGCGATTCGGATCTTGCCTTATGTATGATTCCGGTACTACCTGTTCGGCGGTAATTATTACCTTTTTGGCACCCAGGGCGCCGTAATGATCAAAGGTCAGGCTGCCGTCGATCCTGACTGTGCCCTCTTCACCTGCCATCTGTACATGACAGATGCAAACATCTAATTTGATGGCGGGAATCAACTGTACGGTCCCCATATTGAAGAAAGGATCTTCCATCAAAACGTATTTTTTATTGGGCAGCATTTCTTTATTTCCGACTACCTCAGCCACTTTGGGTAAATTGTCATAAGCCGGGTTCAAAACATCGGTTCCAATACAAGTCTTGGAAGCGATAAAAGGCACTCCCGCTTGAAGGGCCAATAGGCCAATACTTAGATCCAGGTGTCCAATGTCATCAATAATAATCGTCCCTGATTCGGCCCTCCTTTTTATATTAGGGGAAATACCAAAAGCGCCATTGGATGAATAACACCCTCGATAGGCCGCCACGCACCCGCCTCCCACCAGAATATCGCCTGATTGCGAACAGGTTCCTAAAAGCACCAGGTTCTTTTTCCCCTGCCGCACAATTTCCATAGCCGCCGCTATTGGCCTTCTATCTTCAACTATGCCGCCAAACAGCAAAGTATCTCCGTCTTTTACTTCCTGTATGGCTTCCTGAAGGCTTACCACTTTACTCATATCCATCCTCCTTCTCATTTCAAAATTGGCCTGTTACCTATTGCAACGGGATCTGTATCCCCACGGGCTGGTTGCTCTCAAGTTTTCCAATCTTGAAGCACCGAGCTTATTTAAGTATTGGTCGCGAGACGTTATGCTCAGGATCCATTCCTCCGCCCATTGGTCAAAACCCTCATCGCTCTTCGCAGCTTTTACCCTGCCCTCCCGCTGACACATAACGAGTCAGCGAGAAAAAGGCTGAAAACCTATGAATTTACTTACTTTGGCGAACATTTATAATTGCCCCAAACCTCGTTATGTGTAATAATATGCATAACGAGGAGGTGCTCCTGTGGCAGCAATCATTCATCAGAAAGATAAACGCTCTGGAATTACATACGCATATCAATCCGTATCCTACTGGGACAAGGAGAAGCAGCAGTCGCGTTCTAGAAGAACCCTCATTGGACGAGTAGATGACAAGACTGGCGAAATCCTTCCTACAGACGGTCGGGGGCGAAAGAAGAAGGACGAATCCGTCCCTGCTAAAAGGGGTCCAGTACCCACGGAGGAAACTGCGCGCTTTTTCTATGGCGCTACCTATCTACTAGATGCTATTAGCGAGAAGCTGGGCATAACCCAAGACTTAAAGACCTGTTTCCCGGCAACCTACCGGCAGATATTGTCCACAGCCTATTACCTGGTTCTGGAAGACCATAACCCATTGTACCGCTTTGAAAAGTGGGGAAGCCTTCACAAGCACCCCTATGGTAAAAACATACCCTCTCAAAGAAGCAGCGAGTTGTTCGCCTCCATTACTGAAGAAGAAAAGCAGCATTTCTTCAAGCTGCAAGGGAAGCGCAGAAGCGAAAAAGAATACTGGGCCTATGACATTACCTCCATCTCAAGTTATTCGGAATCCCTACGACAAGTGCAGTATGGGAAAAACAAGGAGGATGACAGACTTCCCCAGCTAAACCTAGCGCTGGTCTTTGGCCAAACCTCCAACCTGCCCTTTTACTATCGAAAACTGGCAGGTAACATCCCCGACTCCAAAACCTTGAAGCACTTATTGTCAGATTTGGACACCCTGGGGTTTTCCAAGGTGAAGTTGGTCATGGACCGGGGTTTCTACAGTGAAGAAAACCTGAATGCCCTTTTCAAAGACCATGTAAAATTCCTCATTGCCGGCAAAATGTCTCTAAACTTTATGAAGTCCAATTTGGAGGGTGTCTATGACAACTTTCGCAACTTTGAGCACTACAGCGAGACCTATGAGCTTTATTACCGCAGCATTGAAACCCAATGGCAGTATACCCAGTATCGACCATACAAGAAAGAAACCCTAAAAGAACCCCGTCGGATCTACGTTCACTATTACTACAACATTGAAAAAGCAGCTGATGAGGAAAAGGCCTTTGACAGAAAGTTGATCATGCTACGTCGCGAACTAGAATCCGGCAAGCGGGTTCCAGAACATGAAACTCAGTATAGGAAGTACTTCGATGTTAAAACCACACCAAAACGGGGTACAAAGGCCACCGTAAAGGAAGAAGCGGTTTTACAGGCCAAGAAGTATTTCGGGTTTTTTGCACTACTCACCAACGAAACCATGGATGCGATTACTGCTCTTGAAACCTACCGGAACAAGGATCTGGTAGAAAAGGCTTTTGGCAACCTAAAAGAACGGTTAAACCTGCGCCGCGCTCTAGTATCATCCGAGCAAAGCTTGGATGGCAAGCTTTTCGTTGAATTTGTGGCACTGATCTACTTGTCTTACATCAAAAAGCAAATGCAGGTGTCGAAGTTGTTCCAAAAGTATAGCATCCAGGGAGCCTTGGATAAGCTGGATGTTATTGAATGCTTTGAGTTCCCTGGTCAACGGCTGCGTGTAGGCGAACTGCTAGAAAAGCAAAAAGAAGTCTATCACGCGTTGGGGGTTGAATTGCCCACCTCGTTATGAGTTGACGGGAATCCAGGTTTTACGTAGTCTCTGATAAATGCAATGTCAGTATCATAACAACCATGAACTTGACTGGGATGTCCTCCCCAGGGAACCTCCACCACCATGTCGACTGCAGTACAGGGTATCTGGTTTCGATTCGGCTCACGGCGCAAGTATTCTTCCGGTACTATTTGCTCGGTGGATATGATCACTGTTCGCGCCGCATGAATGAAGTAATGATCAAAAGCCAGGCTGCCGCTTATCCTGGCAGTCCCCGCTTCTCCCGCCATGGAGGTGTGGATTACGGCTACATCAGCAGGCATGGCAGGCAGAAGTTTTACCATACCCTGGTCATAGAATGGGTCCTCCATAAGCTCGAACTTCTTCCTGGGGATCATCCCTTTATTGCCGGCCATTTCCAGCAGAACCTGATTCCTGTCCATCTGATCATTTAGCACATCACTGCCCAGAGTAGCGCGGGTAGCCACGAATGGGCAGCCGGCCATGGCTGCCATGGCACCATAGATAATATCCAAATGCCCGATCTCATCTGGGAAGAACTGGCCTGACTCGGTCTTGCGAAGTGTTGCCGGAGACAGCCCAAAAGTGGCTATCCCGGTATAACAACCCCGCCAGGCTGCAGCGCATCCAGCTCCAACCAGAATATCTTCCGCCAGAGAACACTGGGCCAGCAGGATCAAGCCCCGCTTTTGCTGACGCACGATTTCATAGGCAGCAGCCATTGGTCGACGGGTGTCGATGAAAGCTCCCAGCATAACCACATCACCATCTCTGATTTCGCCGATGGCTTCTGGCAGAGTAACTATCTTGTTTTCCCTGGTTTTCCTGTGTCTTTGGTCAAATAAATCATTCATAATTTTCTTTCCAAGAATCATGCGTGGATTAGAGCAAAGTATATGCCTTGCATACAAGGGGAATTCTTATTCACTGAATATTTAACAGGCCTGGCATTCTTTTACATTTATATGACTGCTCATAAGTACGTATTACATCATCAGGTATTATAATGATGCAGCGATACCAGCGGAGATAATTGAGTCCATACAATCTGTGATTCCAGCTCACAACCTGACAATCGCTGCTGGTCTGGGACTGGCTATATGCAACAACAGCTGACTGCAACCGGAGGATGAGCTTCATCCTTTTTGGATAGCGAACCACTGATTGAACTCAAAACAAACCGACTGTTTACCCTGCGTCGGCTATGCAGAAAACAGTAAAACCGAGAGCCTTATGACTCTCGGTTATTTCTGGCTGATAAACCCGTTTTAAAAACCGGCCTGCAAAGCCGGTGTTGGTAATCTAAAGTGGTGCCCGAGACCGGGGTCGAACCGGTACGGCCTTTGGGGCCGCGGGATTTTAAGTCCCGTGCGTCTATGATCTAGAGTGGTGCTTAACAAGAGCTTGCTCAATGCATTGTGCTAATGGGACCAGGTCTCCAGTTACCGTTAGCTTCATTGCATGCAGCATTGACTCAGGTTTAATTAATGACCACTCTATGATGTAACCAGCTTTTAGTGCTAACTGCCGGATAAACTCCCTGATTGTTCTGCCGTTGCCTTCTCTAAAAGGATGAATCATATTCATCTCCGCCATATAATAGGCCATACGCAGAGAATACTCCCGTTTATCCAAGCCTTTTAAATATCTTTCCTTTCTCAGTTCTACCAGGACTCTGGTTAAGTTTTCATGGATATACTGGCTCTTACAGAAAAAGGTGGTTTCTTTCCACATATCTTCCAAACGGTACTTGCCAGCAAAGGGATATATGTCTTGAAAAATATATTCATGGATTCTCTTTAAATGGGTGGGGGAAAAACGGCCTCTAATAGGGTTTTCAAGTTCTAACTCTGATAGCCGCTGCGCTGTTATGTCTCTCTCGAAAGCAGCCAAATGCTTTGCGTTCTTAATCCCTTTTTTATTTATGAGCACTTCAGTGTCTTCATAACAGTAGTCTGATGTCTTCTTTTGTTTCCTGCTGTAGCGCGAGAGTCTATCTCTCATTACTTGCCAAAGTTCCGAGCGTGCCGTTTATGGATGATGGCAACCGCTTCTTCGCGACTAATACTCCCAGTTAAATACTGTTTGGTGGTGGCCTTCGATGCCTTGTTAAGCCTAATCCCCTCAACCGCCATGGTGGCCTCTACGTTGGCTAAAATGCGCTTAACATTACCTCGATCAGGTTTTCTATTAGTCATATGGTCACCTCCCATATTAATTATATCGCGAAATGCGATAAAGGAATAAGCTTAACGATTTGATATTGGCTGACATGGCAATGCTCAGTAACCCCCGAGGCTGTGATGCCGATAGCAGGTGCTGGCCTCCAATAAAGCATGTCAATCATCTCTGAGGTCTTGGCCTTGGCTATGCAGAAAACACTTAGCCGAGAGCCTAATGACTCTCGGTCGTTTTTGCTTAAGTGGTGCCCGAGACCGGGGTCGAACCGGTACGGCCTTTGGGGCCGCGGGATTTTAAGTCCCGTGCGTCTGCCTATTCCGCCACCCGGGCAATTGTTGGCATAAAAATGGAGGGCGGAGCCGGATTCGAACCGGCGCATGATGATTTTGCAGACCATAGCGTTAGCCTCTTCGCCATCCGCCCCCAACTGGCGCATTTCGCGCAGTCATAATTATATCAACTTTGCCGAGTTAATGCAACAGTAAGTGTAGGCCGTTGTTGTCAGTCAGCTGAAATGTCATCCCCTAGCCATTGGGCTACAACATCAAAGAACTTAACATCCTACATATGGTTGCAGGATCTATCCTGGCTAAAGGAAACTTATGAGATAAGCCAACCCCCAATGCAGATAACAGTGGTGGAGGTAAGAAGCATCCCTGATCTGTGGCTTTGTCCTAAATTGATACTGCTTCGTGCGTATAACTTCGGAAGGCTCTCTTTAAGAACCGCCAAAAGAATAAAGCGCCGCGAAAGCAGCGCTTGTTTTCATGGAGCGGAAGAAGAGATTCGAACTCTCGACCCTCGCCTTGGCAAGGCGATGCTCTACCACTGAGCCACTTCCGCATTTGATGGTGCCTCGGGGCGGAATCGAACCACCGACACGCGGATTTTCAGTCCGCTGCTCTACCAGCTGAGCTACCGAGGCTTATATGGCGAAGCCGAAGGGATTTGAACCCTCGATCTCCGGCGTGACAGGCCGGCATGTTAACCGCTACACCACGGCTCCGCAACGAATTTTATTATAGCATCCTCTGTTTTTTTAGTCAACACACCAGTTTTACTATGTGTCTTGGTTTTTTTAGACGCTGGAAATATAAACAGCGGAGTGCATGGCAAACGTTTTCAAAGGCAAGCACCCCGCTTTGGACCTGGCTGAATGGACGTTTTATCCCTGCACTGCCAGGTGTTGGCATCATGAATGCCGCCATGCTGCAGATACTAAAGCCAAAAGAGGTGTTATCATGCCCAGACACAAAGCGGATGTTCACCCCAAGCGGCGCAATACAGCTATGCAGATGGCCAAAGGCGACACCGGGCAAAACCGGCTCAATGATTTTTTCGGTGTATTCACTCAGAGTATAGACAATATGTTATTCGAGTTCGGTCTATTTAAGGATCAGGAAAACAGGCCCGGACCGGCCAAAAAGCCTTTAGAAGGGCAGGAATCTGCTCAGCCGCCTTCAGCAGGCACCGGAACAGAATCAGATGACAGCGGCCCTACTCCAGCAGGCCAATCACTATTTGAATATATCCAGCCACAGGTAGGCAATACCGGTGGGACATCAGTCATTATTCAACGGGCTACCGAAAGCCGACCGGTGTCTGAAGACCGGATGAAGCCAGAAGATTCTAAATCCTCTGATTCAAAATAGACCCTTTATGTTATGGCCGGATCTGTGAAGCCAATAAGCTGGCCTGCAGCCCGGCCACTTGCCCTTCACCGATGGATTTAGCCACCTGATAGGGCTTGCCGGTGCAGTCTCCGGCGGCCAGAACCCCATGCAGATTGGTTTCTTGTTTTCGGTTGACTTTGATGTGGCGGTCATCCATCTCCAATCCTGGCACCAGGCGACTGGGTGCGGTTTCACCGCCCAGTATGAACAAACCATCTAGCGGTATTACCTGGCCATTGGCCATGCGCACTCCGGTCACCTCATCCTGGCCTAGTATTTCCTGCGGCCTTTCTTGCAGAGCTTTGACCCGGGCATCCATAGTTCCTACCTTTTTATATAGCGGCACATAGTACACATTGCGGCAGATCTGCACCATAAAATCAGCCTCGGCCTCACCTTCCTGATCGTGGGAAATCAACATCACGGTTTTATCGCGGTACAAAGGCCCGTCGCAGGTAGCGCAGTATCCCAGGCCTTTGCCCAGGAGTTCCTCTTCCCGGGGCAGGGTGCTCTTATAGGGAACCCCGGTGGCGATGATTATGGTTTTGCTGTTTATGAATTGCTCCTGCAGCATTAGCTGATAGCCCTTACCCAGGTCGGTGATGAGATCGACTTTGCCATTTACGATTTCTATATCCATAGCCTGAGCATGGGCCATGAAACGCTCCAATAATTCAGACCCGCTCACCGCTGGCAGGCCCAGATAATTGTCTATTTTCTGCGCCTTATGCATAGGCGGACTGCACGGGTCGCCTCCGATGACCAGCACCTTTTTGTTGCGAATGGTGGCGTTCACCGCCGCTGACAGCCCGGCAGGGCCGCATCCCAGGATGACCACATCGTAGCCGCTATGTTTCATAATTTCCCTCCTTGCTCAATGGCATTCAACGGTTTCGCTGACTAGCTTGCCATGCTTGGTGGCTTTTCTGCCGACAGTATGCCCTTTAAGCAGGCATACGGTGCGCCAGCTGCTTTGCTAACAGTATGCACTCTAAACGGGTCCTATTACCGATGTGTTATTTATAAGCGAAGTTTAGATCTCATGGGCGATGCGGTTTAAATCATCGATGTCTTTGGCCAGCTCCTTGACCCGGTGGCTTAATATCTGTGTCAGACTGGCTTGCCGGTCGCTGCGCTGCAAGATGGTCTGCGCTTCATCAGCCATCATCTCCAGATCGGCCTTCATGGCCGTTAGCGCGCTGATGGTTTCCTCGCACAACGGCCCGCTGTTCTCGATCTTTTCAAGGGATTGCCGGATATTCTGAATACGCTGGTAAAGTGCGGCATTGTTGATCCTTACCCCATGGCTGTCCATGGCCATCCTTTTTAAGGCGATACCTATCTCAGCCATCCCCACCTGGAAGGTGTTGGCCAGGTTGCGCAGCAAAAAGGCACTATCCCGGCTCAGTGATATGGCGAAGGCACCCAGCAGCAAATCGGGCTGTTCTTCGTCAAATATCGGTGCCGCATATACTTTGATAGGTTCTCCATAATAACTGATGTCCAGTTCCATAGTGACCACCTGTTCAGTGCGTATCGCGGTGCCGGAGGGGCCATGAGCTACGTAGGGCTCCCCCACTTTCACCCCGGGGACCGCATCAGCCGGTGCCTTGAAGATCACTTTCTCCAGGTTGGAGAGATAAAAGGTGTATCCTGGCGGCAGGGCTTGCAGCATACCTTCAACGACTAGCGGATAGGAATCCCAAAATTTGCTGCCCATGATAGCGCCTCCTTCGTTCTATACATATAATTGATTCAAGCTATTTTAATTATACGGGTCATGCCATTATATAGCAATTACAGGACCCGATCGCCAATTATTGAGGGTTGCGGTGGCCATTTTACCATCCTGCCCCGAAGATGCTATACTGTTGCTAGTTGAAAAGAGGAGGAAACCAAATGAAATATCTGCTAATCCTGGCCGACGGCATGGCCGATGACGCCATCCCGGAATTGGGCAACAAGACTCCCTTAGAGTATGCCCAAACACCCAATATGGATTTTTTGGCCAGGACTGCTGCTATAGGCACCGCGCAGACCGTCCCTGAAAACTTCCCGCCCGGCAGTGATGTGGCCAATTTGTCGGTGATGGGATATGACCCCAGGCGCTATTACACCGGACGCAGCCCACTGGAGGCGGTCAGCATGGGAGTCCCCATGGATGATGAGGATCTGGCTCTGCGCTGCAACCTGGTTACGCTTTCCGAAGGCAAGGTTTACGGAGAACGGACCATGGTGGATTACAGTTCCGGGGAGATCACCACTGAAGAGGCGCGGCAGTTGATAGCCTTGCTGCAGAGTAATCTGGGCCGCGAGCAGTTCAGCTTCCATCCCGGGATAAGCTACCGCCACCTGCTGTTGTGGAAGAACGGTGCTCAGCGCAGCATGGATCTCACCCCTCCCCATGACATAACCGGGCGCGTGGTAGGGGATTATCTCCCCCAGGGGGCGGATAGTGCGGTGTTGATGGAACTGATGGAGAAGAGTCTGGCTTTGTTGGAAAACCACCCAATTAATATGGAACGACGCAATCAGAGCAAGAATCCAGCAGTATCGGCATGGTTCTGGGGACAGGGCAGAAGGCCCACTTTGGATAGCTTTGCCGACAAATACGGGTTAAAGGGCTCGGTGGTCGCGGCGGTAGACCTGGTCAAAGGCCTGGGGATATGCGCCGGGCTCAGACCGGTAGCGGTGCCGGGGGCTACCGGCGCAGTGGAGACTAATTTTGCAGGCAAAGCCCGTGCTGCTCTGGATGAACTCTTGAGCGGGCAGGATTTTGTCTATATGCATATTGAATCACCCGATGAGGCTGGACATCAGGGCAATCTCAAGGCCAAAGTGTGGAGCATCGAACAGATCGATAAAGAAGTGGTAGGATTGGTGCGCTCGGAAATGGAGCGCTTCGATGAGCTGCGGGTGATGATCATTCCCGACCATCCTACTCCACTGGCCATTAGAACGCACAGCAGCGGCATGGTGCCGTATATGATATTTGACAAGAACCGTCCGGTCAATGATGGCATCGGGCAGTATACTGAGGCTGCCGCCCGGCAGGGCCGCCACTTCCCGGCAGGCCACGAGATCATGGACTACTTCATCCGCGGGTAACAGCGGTGTGAAAGGGACAGGGACGGGGGAGGGGGATAGGACAGAGGACGGTTCTTTGTCACTTTTAAAAGTGACAAAGAACCGTCCCCGTCCCTATCCCCCGTCCCCCGTCCCTCCGTCACCCGCAGACCTTACAGGTTGAGGAACCGGGCTACAGTGCTCTGCATTTCCTCCGGGCTGGTGTTGGTATCGTGGAGCACGGGGCGCTTATCCAGATCGCGGATACCCGGGGGAACCGCACATCCAGTCCATTCGGAGAGGATGCGGATCAGGCTGAATTCGTCCTGGCCTCGGCGTACGGCTTCGGGGAGTATAGCTTCAGCCACGCTGCTGCCAAACTTGAAAGGACTGGCAGTGGAAACCACTATGGCATTAGCAGCATCCCCGGTTTTTTCCTGATAGCGCCTGTAAACGTGCAATGCCACCGCGGTGTGTGTATCGACCAGATACTGATACTGTTCCCAGGTGTGGCGGATGGCAGCAATGGTCTCTTCATCATTGCCGGAATCCGACCAGAACAGTTCCTGGATTCTATCCCGCACCGCATCCGAAACCTGGTAACGCCCATCTGCGGCCAATTGTTTCATCCAGTCATTCAGCTGCAAAGAATCATGCCCGCTGACTTCTGCCAGCAGCCGCTCCAGATTGGAGGAGATGAGTATATCCATGGACGGGGAGATAGTCTTGTAAAACGGACGGTTGCGGTCATACACCCCACTGTTAATAAAATCGGTCAGAACGTTATTAGCATTGGCAGCGCATATCAGTCGCCCTATCGGCAGGCCCATTTCGCCGGCATAATATGCTGCCAGGATGTTCCCGAAATTGCCTGTAGGCACCACGATGTTGACCTTTTCTCCGTAAGCCAGCAATCCTTTGTGCATGAGATCAGCGTAGGCTGACAGGTAATATACTATCTGCGGCAGCAGCCGCCCCCAGTTGATGGAGTTGGCTGAAGACATTTTTATCCCGCCATCCGCCAGACGAGTTATGAAGCCCTGATTGCTGAAAATGCGCTTGACTCCGTTCTGAGCGTCATCAAAATTGCCTAAAACACCGGCCACGTTTACATTGGCTCCAGTCTGAGTGACCATCTGCAAACGCTGCACTTCGCTGACCCCTTCAGCCGGATAAAAGACCACAATACTAGTCCCGTCAACGTCCTTGAAACCCTCCAGGGCTGCTTTGCCGGTGTCTCCGGAGGTGGCTACCAGGATGGCGATCTGCTTGCTCTCTCCGGTTTTCTTAATGCTGGTGGTCAACAGATAAGGCAATATCTGCAGGGCCATATCCTTGAAAGCACTGGTAGGACCGTGCCAAAGCTCCAGGATGTGCATGCGGGGCGATAATTCTATCAACGGGGCGATCTCCTGATGATCAAAGTTGGTCTGGTTGTAGGCGCCATATACACAGTGAGCTATCTCGTCAGGAGTGAAACCGCCCAGATAGCGCTGCAAAACAGCTTCTGCCCTACCCTGATAAGGCATTTGGGCCCATGTAATGAAATCCTCTGCACGCGCTGAGGGTATGTTTTCAGGTATGTACAGGCCGCCGTCCGGCGCGATGCCGTTTATTATGGCCTGAGCGGCGGACACCTCGGGGCTGTTTCCCCGGCTGCTCATATATTGCACTTAATCCATCTCCTTCTCGCTGCTCCTGGCGGACCGGGCTAGCCGGCTGCTTAACAGGGCCTGTTCTTCATTTTATACTGAAAGCACTCTATATAAAAGCCTGGTGAGAAATGGGTAACAAATAAGGACTGCCCCACTTGTCACACAATTGTCACACAGGCTGGGAAAGGCCGTTTGGCCGCACGACTAACCATGGCCAGCATGGGCAAGGATTCCTCGGTAAATAAAACTTGGGGCACAATAATTCTTAAACAAAAATCTTATTCAGCAACTCATGGCTGTTATCAGTATATAATATAGATATATACTAAGATAATTGGTGCAGGAATAAAACTCCTGCTGACCGATACGACATTCCCCAAAAAACGGTTATCAAAACGGGTTTGGCTTAGGATAAGTAACCGTTCCATTCCTAACAATATAATGACAGAATAACAAGTTATGGAATTATTTTTTTACACATTCTACCCGGGAGGTGTTATTTTTGGCCCAATTCCTAGCTTTATTAATCATAGCTATATTTGCTAAGCTGGCCTGGGATGCTTATCAAGAATACCAGACCAAAAACAAGCGCAATGGCAAGGTCATTGATCTCAGCAACGCCTGGGTTGATGTCAACGATATGCCTTACCGCAAGCGCGATTTTATCCTTAATGCGCGCGAACTGGCAGGTTTTCGTTTGATCTCAGAAACCCTGGATGACCGTTATGTGGTTTTTCCCAAGGTGCGCCTGGCTGACCTTCTGTCCATGCCAGCCGATGCCCCGCGCCGCCAGGAGTATCTGGAGCGGGTTAAAGACCGCCGGGTTGATTTTGTCATCTGTGCCAGTGATAATCTGGCTCCATTGCTGGTGGTGTTTACCATCAGTACCAGCAACAACAAAAAGAAACCAGCCGGCGATCGTTTTACCCTCAGAGCTTTGGAATCCGCCGGGCTGCCCTACACTAGCATGGATGTTGCCAACCTGCCTGGCAGTCAGGATCTGGCAAGAACACTTCAGGAAGCCGGCCTGGCCATATAATGTCACGGGGACGGGGTTGTTGACACACTCAAGAGTGTGTCAACAACCCCGTCCCCGTGACAACGTCCCCGTGACAAGAGGCTGCCCTTCAAAAGGGCAGCCTCTTTGCTATTTAGCAGCCTCTTTGCTACTTAGTATTGATGCTTTACAGGTACTTTTTCTTTTTGTCGTGATAATGGGTGTGCAGTAGTTCATGAGACTTGTGTCCCAACGGCTCATGCAGGAATTCATCGTAGAGCACCTTGACTTCAGGATTCTCATGGGATTTCCTGATGGGCAGTCCTTCGTCCTCCAGGTAAATGGCTTCAATGCGCTCAACGCGTTTCTGATTCCGCTTGGTGATGGGCTGTCCGCCGCCGCCAATGCAGCCGCCCGGGCAGGCCATAACCTCGATGAAGTGGTAGGGTGACTCTCCAGCTCTGACCTGATCCATCAGCTTGCGGGCATTGGAAAGGCTGTGGGCGATAGCCACTTTCACTTCCAGGCCGTTCAGGTCGACAGTGGCCTCCTTGATGCCGTCAAAACCACGGGTCGCAGTGAAGTTAACATCCTCCAGGGTGTTGCCGGTCACTACTTCATAAACCGTTCTTAAAGCCGCTTCCATGACCCCGCCGGAGGCTCCAAAGATAACGGCTGCGCCGGTGTAGGCCCCCATCCAGGAATCGAAGTTTGAAGGAGGCAGTTTGCTGAAATCGATGCCGCTCTGTCTGAACAAACGCCCGATCTCACGGGTGGTTAGGACGATATCCACATCTTTGTAACCGCTGTCTCTCATTTCGGGGCGATCCGCCTCAAACTTCTTGGCCACACAGGGCATGATCGACACACTGAAAATCTTGGCAGGGTTGATATTCATCTTTTCGGCCCAGTAGGTTTTTACCAGGGCGCCAAACATCTGCTGCGGTGATTTGCAGGTGGATAGATGATCTAACAAATCGGGATAGAAGGTTTCACAGAAGTTTATCCATCCCGGGCTGCAGGAGGTGAACATAGGCAGTGTGCCGCCTTCTTTCACCCTCTTTAACAGCTCGTTGCCTTCTTCCAGTATGGTCAGGTCGGCGGTGAAGTTAGTGTGCAAGACATAGTCGAAGCCAATCTGGCGCAACCCGTTCACAAACACATCCATCGGCAGTTCGCCGGTTGCCATGCCAATCTCTTCAGCAATGGCCACTCTGACTGCAGGGGCAATTTGAGTGACCACAATGGTCTCAGGATCAGCCACTGCGGCCAGGAACTGTTCGATATTTTCTATTTCACCGATAGCACCTACCGGGCAGGCATGTATGCACTGACCACACATTACGCACGGGCTGTCGATGAGGTCTTTGCCCAGAGTAGGAACCACCATGGCGTTATTGCCGCGGCCTTCAATCCCCAGGGCATTGACGCTCTGAACCACCGAGCAGGCCTCAATGCAGCGCCGGCATAAGACGCATTTATCAGGATCCCTGAACAATGACGGTGTAGAGGTGTCTTTTTCATAACCGCGGATCATCAATTCAAAAGGATTGTCGCGAATAATCAGTTCCTCAGCCAGGGTCTGCAGTTCGCAGACACCGTTCCTGATACAGTTCAGGCAATCCTGGGGATGGTTGGCCAGGATCAACTCTACTATAGTTTTGCGAGCTTCCAATACCTTGGGGGTGTTGGTTCTAACCACCATGCCTTCGAAGACCGGGGCCGAACAGGCTGCTTGCAGAAGCCTGTTGCCTTCAACTTCGCAAACGCACACCCTGCAGTTGGCTTTTATGGACTGATCAGGGTGATAACACAGAGTTGGAATATGAATACCGACTCGCTGTGCCGCCTGCAGGATGGTTGAGCCTTTGGGAACGGATACATTCATTCCGTTAATTGTGACGTTTACCAATTAGTTTCCCTCCTTTGCTCCCCTACAATAATTTGGCATTATAGTCGGCTTTGAAATGCTTGATAGTACTTAATACCGGAGTCGGTGCCGCCTGGCCCAGGCCACACAGGCAGGAATAGGACATAACCCGGCCCAACTTTTCTAACAAGGCGATGTCATCATTTGCCCCTTCACCCGCTTCGATCTTTTCCATCAATGCTGCGGTGCGCATGGTTCCTTCTCGGCACGGAGCGCATTTCCCGCAGGACTCATGTTCAAAGAATCCGGCAATTCGAGTGACCACGTCCACTATGTCGCGGCTGTCATCCAGAACGAATACTGCGCCGGAACCCAGGGTCGCACCAATCGCGGCCATGGCATCAAAAGCTACCGGCGTGTCCAACTGCGCCTCAGGAATAAATGCACCTGAGGTCCCCCCGATTTGGACCGCTTTGAATTTTCTGTCGCCGGGGATCCCCCCTCCCAGCTTGTAGATGATTTCTCTGATAGTAGTGTTGGTCGGTACTTCGAAGAAGGTTTTGTTATTGATGTCGCCGGTCAAGGTGAAAACTTTGGTTCCGGGATAAGCCGGGGCTCCGATGGCGGCAAACCATTCTGCACCTTTATCAACGATCACGGGGATGTTGGCAAAGGTTTCAACATTGTTGACGATGGTGGGCTTTTGCCACAAACCCTGGGCTGGCGGGAAAGGCGGTTTAAAGCGCGGCTCACCCCTCTTGCCCTCAATGGATTCAATCAAGGCAGTCTCTTCACCGCATACATAAGCTCCAGCTCCCATTCTGACTTCAATGTCAAAATCGCCCAAAACCCCTTTATCTTTCGCCTGGGCGATAGCCTGGTTGAGAACCTCCACTACATAGGGATATTCACCCCGGCAGTAAATATAGCCTTGGTTCGCTCCGATGGCATAGCCGCATATGGCCATCCCTTCAATAAGTGACTGAGGGTCATTCTGCATAATTAAACGGTCTTTGTAGGTTCCGGGTTCACCTTCATCAGCATTGCACACCACATATTTCTGCTCTGCCGGTGCCATGTAAGCAAACTGCCATTTCTGACCGCAATTAAATCCAGCCCCTCCACGCCCCCTCAAACCAGATTGCTTTATCTCTTCTATTAAGCCTTTCTGATCCATGCCGCGAGCCTTCTCTAATGCTTTATATCCACCCAGAGCAATATAGGAGTCTATATTGAGCGGGTCGATTTTGCCGTAGTTACGCAATACGATGCGCAGTTCTTCGGCCATCGTATGACCTCCTTTCTGAGGTATGTTATTAATCATGAATGGCGGACGCGCCTCTATCTATATTCCGCCAGAATTGCAGCAATCTGAGCCGGAGATACGCCTGCATAAGGCTTGCCGTTGATAGTTATCACAGGCGTGGACTGGCATTGGCCGACACACTCGGTATACTCTAAGGTGAACTTGCCATCAGATGTGGTTTCGCCCATAATGATGCCAAGTTCCCTTTCTAAAGCCGCAATAACTTCAGCTGCCCCTGCTATGTGACAGGGAGCGCTTTCACAAATGCGTATAATATTCTTCCCTCTGGGCTCTACGGACAAGTAAGAGTAAAAGGTTGCTACTCCATAGGCTTCGGCTACCGGCATATTGAAGATCTTGGCCGCTTCAACTATCACCTCTTCGGGCAGATAGCTCAGCTCTTTCTGTACAGCATGGTAAGCTTCGATGATTCCCCCCGGAACATCCTTGTATTTAGCAATAATACCCTGGTAATCCATTCGCATTCCTCCTTTCCCCTAAATTAAGCCTTAACCTAAAACAGGCTCACTTATATAAAAATACCTGATGGGGGCAAGATAATAAAAAGCTGAGGAAGGTTGTTTGTCTTGATTTAGGGCAATTTTTATTAAATTTCTTTGTATTAGTTTGTTTGTGTCATCCTTCCTTCGCCTTAGTCATTAATGCTCTGATTTCTTTGTTAAAATGGCATTTGTAATGCCTGCATCAATGTGCATACAAATTCCCCTAATTTTCGAGGTATTTTTATGTTAGTTGTATCTAATTTTGACATGCGAACCGTGCCTGAGAATTACCGTATCACACCGGTCAATGATGGTTTGGATTACCTGATCGATGGCCAGGTATTTACCTGGAGAGGCCCCAATTCACCGGTTTACTCCCCTATCGGTAAGAGTTCCCTTAAAAATGATGGGGTTTACCTGGGGTCGGTTGGTGAGCTCACTCAAGATGAGGCCATAAGGGCTTTGCGTTCAGCCCGGAAAGCTTATGGGAACGGTGCCGGAGGATGGCCATTGATGACCACAGCCCAGCGCATCTCCACTCTGGAGTGTTTCCTGGAGATGCTCCGTGAAATGGAGGAACCCTTTATTCGCATGGAGATGTGGGAAATCGCCAAACCTCACCCAGCCTGCCGGGATGAGTTCGAGCGCACCGTCAAATATATTCAGGCGTCGATCTCCTTTTTGGAGGATAACCTCGATTCATCAGCACGGCTCAGCCGCATCAATAACTATGTTTCCATTCTACGCCGCACGCCTTTGGGTGTGGTCCTGTGCATGGGGCCTTTCAATTATCCCTTGAATGAGACCTTTGCCATGCTCATCCCGGCTCTGTTGATGGGTAATACTGCGGTAGTAAAACCTCCCCGCTTCGGCTCTTTGTGCACTATGATGCTGCTCGATGCCTTTGCAGCCGCTTTTCCTCCGGGGGTAGTGAATGTAATCAATGGTGACGGGGAAACCATAATCGACCCCTTAATGGCCTCGGGCGAAGTTGACACGCTGGCATTTATTGGTTCTACTTCAGTGGCTAGTCACCTCATCTCCCTGCATCCCGCCCCCAATCGCCTCACCACTGTATTGGGACTAGAGGCTAAGAATCCGGCTTTTGTTTTTGCCGATGCCGATCTGAAACTGGCCTCAGATGAGTGCCTGGCCGGGGCTATGGAGTACAACGGACAGCGCTGCACGGCTATCAAGCAGGTATGGGTGCATAAGCAGGTGGCTGAGAAATTCGTACAGCTCATCAGCGATAAAGCCGATGGTATCCATTGCGGCATGCCCTGGGAAGAGGACGTAGTGATAACCCCGTTGCCCGCAGAGGACCGGGTGGAGTGGCTGCAGGGGCTGGTCGAAGATGCGACGACGCAGGGTGCTGCAGTGAGCAACCAGCGCAGCGGTTCAGGGGAAGGTACGATGTGGTATCCGACTATACTGTACCCAGTAGATCTGGAGATGAAGATCTCCCAGGTGGAACAGTTCGGGCCAGTTTTGCCGATCGGGGTATTTACAGATCAAGATGAGCTTATAAAATATATGCAAGATTGCAGATATGGTCAACAGGCCAGCGTTTTCAGCCAGAATCCAGAGACCTGTGCTCAGTTTATAGATGTGTTAAGCAATATGGTGGCTAGAATCAATTTAAATGCGCAGTGCCGCCGCAGTCCCGACGAATTACCGTTCACCGGGCGCAAGGATTCGGCCGAGGGTACCCTGTCGGTGGGAGAAGCCCTGAAAACCTTCTCTCTGCCCTCACTGGTCACAGCCAATCCCAACGGTCAGGCCTTGTTCTGGGATCTATTCAAAAGTAATCGATCTCAGTTCATGCGGATTTAGTGGGGTCAAAGGTTTTACGCACCAAAAAGGCTCCAAAATTCAGCTAATAACTGAAACTTGAGCCTTGATATACCGGACACACCGGTATGCGTCGTTTCTGGATAGACCGGAACCGTGTAACATTGCCCTAATCGTTGAGGATCAGGGTCAATAGTTCATTACGGGTCTGGGCGCGGGTCTCGAAAAGTCCGCGCACTGCTGAGGTTACCGTCAGGGCCCCCGGTTTGCGGATACCACGCATGGTCATGCACATGTGTTCGGCTTGAATGACCACCGCCACCCCAAACGGTTGGACGGTGTCGTAGATGCAATCAGCAATCTGTGAAGTGAGCCGTTCCTGCAGTTGCGGGCGCCGGGCATAGGCCTCCGCCACCCGGGCCAATTTGCTTATGCCGACTACCCTCCCGCCTTTGGGAATGTAAGCTACGTGGGCTTTGCCGTAGAAGGGCAGAAGATGGTGCTCACACATGGAATACAAGGGAATGTCCTTGACTAAGACCAGTTCATCATGATACTCGGTGAAAGAAACCTTCAGAAACTCGCGAGGATCCTGATCACACCCGGCAAAAATCTCCTCATACATGCGCGCCACTCGCTTGGGGGTATCGATCAAACCTTCACGCTGCGGGTCTTCCCCTACTGCTTCTAATAACATCAATATGGCTCGCTCGATTTTTTCCTTATCGATCGGTTTGCGCTCCATTATTCAAACCCTCCTGTTTTTGGGACGTTTCAGGTACATGCGGGTACAGAGAGACGGTTCGACGGTTCTGTCGTCCCCAATTTTCGAACCCAACAAAAAGAACGTCCCTCTGTTGGCCCTGTTGGCCCTGTTGGCCTTTTAGAACAAACCTACGATCTCGCCGTTGGCCTTGATGTCGATGTTGTCTGCAGCCGGGGTCTTACCCAGACCGGGCATGGTCATTATATTGCCGGCAATGGCCACTATGAAGCCTGCCCCGGCAGAGAGGCGCACTTCGCGGACATTGACATCGAATCCCTGTGGCCGCCCTTTTAGATCAGCATTATCAGATAACGAATATTGGGTTTTGGCTATGCAAATGGGCAGTTCTCCATATCCCAATTGTTCGAGGGTCTTTATGACCCGATCAGCTTCACCGCTGTAGGTAACTCCATCAGCACCATAGATTTCCTGGCAGATAGTTTTGATTTTCTCCTTTACCGGGAGCTGTAAGGGGTACAGGAAGCGGAAGTCGCTGCCGCCTTCAGCCGCGGCGATCACCTTGTGAGCCAGTTCTTCGCCGCCGGCTCCGCCATCGGCCCAGACCCTGGAAAGCGCGCATTCTACACCCATGCTCCGGCAGCAATCGATCACATAATCGATCTCTTCCCTGGTATCAGTTGGAAATTCGTTCAGAGCCACTACCGGGGTCACCCCGTATTTTTTAACGTTTTCCAGTTGTTTCTTCAGGTTGGCATAACCGGTCTTTAAGGCCTCCAGATTAGGCCTGGACAGGTCTGCTTTGGCCACTCCGCCATGGTTTTTAAGTGCTCTTACGGTGGCGACCACTACCACTGCATCGGGTGTCATCGCCCCGTAGCGGCATACTATATCGAAGAATTTTTCAGCTCCCAGATCTGCACCGAAACCGGCTTCGGTAATCATGTAATCACCCAGTTTCAAGCCCAGGCGGGTGGCGATAATGCTGTTGGCACCGTGGGCTATGTTGGCGAACGGTCCGCCGTGTATGAATGCCGGAGTGCCCTCTAAAGTCTGCACCAAATTGGGCTTAATGGCATCCTTCATCAACAGCGTCATGGAGCCGGCAGCTTTTAGATCATCAGCGGTGACCGGTTGTCCATCGTAGGTATAAGCCACCACGATGCGTTTGAAGCGTTCCTTAAGGTCCATGAGATCGGTGGCCAGGCACAATGCCGCCATAACCTCTGAAGCCACACTGATATCGAACCCTGATTCCCGTGGCACTCCATTTATTTTTCCGCCCAATCCCAGCACGATGTTGCGCAGGGCGCGCTCATTCAGATCCATTGCTCGGCGCAAAACTACCTGGCGCGGGTCGATGCCTAGAGCATTGCCCTGGTGCAGGTGGTTGTCCAGCATAGCCGCAAGCAGATTATGGGCGGTGGTCACAGCGTGAATGTCGCCGGTAAAATGCAGATTGATGTCCTCCATGGGAACCACCTGGCTGTACCCTCCCCCGGCGGCCCCGCCCTTGATGCCGAAACTCGGACCTAGCGAAGGTTCTCGGAGGCCGATGATAGCCTTCTTGCCAATTCTATTCAGAGCCTGTCCCAGCCCAACCGTAGTAGTGGTTTTGCCCTCCCCGGCCGGGGTGGGGGTGATAGCGGTGACCAGGACTAATTTTCCTGAAGGTCGGTCTTTGAGGCGCTCCCACACCGGCAAAGCTACTTTGGCTTTGTATTTGCCGAATAGTTCAATGTCGTCATCATAGAGACCGAGTGACGCGGCAACATCAACTATGGGCCTCATCTGTGTTTCTTGGGCTATTTCAATATCGCTTTTCAAGGTGGTCCCTCCATCATGCAAATTTTGCGTCAATATGTATGATTTTATCATAATTTGGCACAGAAACCATGCCTGGCCAAAGATATTCTATTCAGATACCTGGCCCTCTATATAAGGCGAGGAACTGAACTATTTCTTAGTTTAACCAAAAACGCGATGGCATAAGTAGAGGGCGGCCAGAAAACCGGTAATATCAGCACTGAGCCCGGTCAAAACCGAATAGCGATAGCGGGTAATCCCGATGGAGCCGAAGTAAACGGTGAGCACGAAGAAGGTGGTGTCAGTAGTGCCTTGCATCACTGAGGCCAGGCGGCCGATGAAAGAATCCGGCCCGTGAACCCGCATAATTTCTGTGGCCATACCCAAAACCCCACTGCCGGAAAGCGGGCGCATGACCGCCAAAGGGATAATCTCGGCAGGCGCGCTGATCAGCTCGGTGATAGGCTTGATCAGGTTGGCAAAGACCAGCATGGCACCGGAAGCCCTAAAAACTGAAATGGCCACCATCATTCCCACCAAAAAAGGGATAATCCGGATTGCGGTGTGAAAGCCTTCCTCAGCACCTTCCACAAACTTCTCGTACACCGGAACCTTTTTGATGAAGCCATATAATGGGATGCTGAGTAGCAAGAATGGTATGGCCCATTGCGATATAGTGTTTAATGCGTTGACCAGCACGGCTATCTCCTCCGCCGGCGGTTGCGCCGCCGGAATAGGTAATCCAGGGTCACCGCTACCGTCATGGAGGTTGCAGTGGCCAGAATACAGGGACCAACGATCTCTGTGGGATTGGCGGAATTAAATGAAGCTCTCACCCCAATAATAGTGGCCGGCAAGAGGGTTATGCAGGAGGTATTCAAAGCCAGAAAAGTACACATGGCTTCAGAAGCCACCCCCGGCCTGGGGTTGATTTCCTGCAGCCCCTGCATGGCTTTCATGCCGAAGGGTGTGGCGGCGTTGCCAAGACCCAGTACGTTGGCGGACAAATTTAAGATGATCGCACCCATAGCAGGGTGATTGGGAGGCACAGTGGGAAATAGGCGAACCATCAGCGGTCTCAGCATACGACCCAAGACCCTAATCAGGCCGCCAGACTCGGCTATTTTCATAATACCCAGCCACAACGCCATCACGCCCACCAAATTGATGCACACCTCTACCGCATCATGGGCAGCCTGCAACGCTGCTTTGGTGACCACCTCGATATTGCCATGCCAGGCCGCCACCACAATGCCCGAGGCCAAAAGGACCAACCATATAAGATTTAGCACGGACATCCCCCTTAAAGCCTTCTAAAGAAGGGTTATGTCCAGCTGTAGAAAAATAGAACGAATCCCAGGAAGGATGCCTCGCGCACGAGAAGATACTGTTTCAGGAGGTTGAACAGGTTCCCGGCGGCAGGGCTACAGTATGGAGGCCATAGGTGGGGCATCTATAAACTGCAATGCGGTTTTCGCATGGTCTGATATCATTGCTACAGAAGATGGAGCAGATAATACTTGCCCGCGTGACACCCGCGTATCATAGAAAGAAAGCATATATAAAACCATACCCGCATATTCAAATGACACAGACAAAGGGTCCCCGCGTGACACAGATAAAATGACACAGTGAAAGTCGAGTAGGCAGGGCCTCTCGCCAGATGATTAAGGTTAGGTTGAGCCTACTCGGTTTCTGCCCCTTTCGGTTGGCAGTGTCTCACTAGCTCAACCGTACTTAATTTCCATACGATTGTACCCTTACCCCTCACAGAACCGTACGTGCGCTATTAACGCATACGGCTCTTCGTATTATCATTTGCCTTCTCAGCTAGAGATTTCCCACCTCATGTCAAATATGTTTACAGCTATCTTTGGCCTTGGTAGTGGGTACTTTCTTAGCATTTTCTGGAATTTGTCCCATCCAAAACTCTTCCTCTGACTTCGTCGGTTTAGCCACTTGAATAGGAGTCTCTCTATCTGTTCCTTGTACCGATAGAGCGCGTCGCTGTTATCCGTCACTGCATAGTACTGATAGTAGCCCTGCAGCTTCCTCTTCAGCACCTCCATAATATCCGGCACCGGAATGTGTCGATGTGACTTTATCCATTCCTTTGCCTTGGCTACACTAATTTTGAATTTCTTGCGACAGGTTTTCCGCTTTACACGAAATTTACCATGCCTGCTCTTTCCGCAATAGTGTGTGAAACCTAGAAAGTCGAAAGTCCCGGGTTTGGGCAGCCCGTTTGCTTTAGCCTCTGCCTCCGCCTTCTTTCCGAATGCTATGATCTGGCTTTTGTCAGCGGCCAGCTCGAGGTTGAATTTCGCCAGTCTCTTCTCTAGTGCGACGTAGAATCTTCGGGCGTCTTCCTCAAATTCAAAACAGCATACAAAGTCGTCTGCGTACCTTACCATATGGGCCGAACCACGGCAATGCTTTCGCACTACTTTCTGAAACCATAGATCCAATACATAGTGTAAGTACACATTTGCCAGTATTGGTGATATTACCCCGCCCTGGGGAGTTCCCTCGGGGGTATCATATCTTACCCCGGCTTCTATCACCCCTGCTCTGAGGAATCGGTAGATGAGTCGTAGCATGTTCGTGTCTGCTATGCGTTCCTTTAGAAATTCCATTACCCATTTGTGATCCACATGGTCAAAGAATCCCTTGATGTCAGCGTCCACGATGTAGTTTACTCGATGATCCTCTATGAGCTTGTTAAGGTGCTTTAATGCATCGTGCGCACTCCGCTTGGGTCGAAATCCATAGGAGAAACCCATGAAGTCCTGTTCATAGATGGCGTTTAGTATCTGTGCTGCTACTGCCTGTACAAGTTTGTCTTCATAGGCGGGTATTCCGAGCGGACGCGTTTTGTCTGTTCCTGGCTTGGGGATGCGAACCCGCCTGACCTCTTGCGGTTTGTAGGCTTGTTTCTTCATTCTTGACACCAGGTTTTTGATGTTTTCTTCCAGGTTTTCGCCGTAGTCTTTTCTGGTTACCCCATCCACTCCTGGTGCTTTTCGTGCTGCCATCTGGTTATGTGCAGCACTTAGCGTATCCTCGTTGATGAGATGGATTAGGGTCATGAATTTGTACTTGGGATTTTCTCTTGCTCGTTCGGCTATCCTTGCCAGTTGCGTTTCCACTGTCTTCTCCTCTCCAGTAGGACAATGTTTCCTTGACTAAGGGCTATAATACGTTGCCGCCTTTCCTCCCCAGGCATTACCCTGTTCATCAGTACTATGCAGCAATCCGACTCCCTGACAGACTTTTGGCTCCCTTGCTTTGTATTGCTTGTCGGCCATACTCCCCTGCGGAAGAACTGTCAGGGTCTCCCGAGTTACCGTGACTTAACAATGTGTAACGTGCCAAGGTCTCTGACCCCGGAGGAGCCTCAGCGTTCTCGCCCTATCGACCGCTGAGGTGTTGCCTTCTGCTGGACGTACGGCATCGGCCTCCTCATCCACACACATTTCGGGGCTCATTCCCTTCAGCCTCTGGCTTTCGGCCCATTACCTCGCCTGCCTACGCTTAAACGCTTCTGTTGCCAGTTGCGCTCCAAGGCTGGCTACGAGTGGTTGGCTAGTCCTTTCTCGGTGGGCTTCTCACCCACTATATGTCACGACCTTGCTCGGTCGCTCACATCCCCGCGTGTCCCCGCGTGTCATTCGTTTCCTGTGTCATTTTAGTCGGTTATTATTGTATGGGGTTAGTCGGTTGTTGCTCAGAGCCGCGGTTCTGGAAAGCATTCTGGATTTTGTCCACGAACTGCGGCAGAAGGTCCAGGGCCCTCTCGGCTACGTGATTGCCGTTAGTGGAGAGCAGTCTGACGTCATTGGCGCGTACTACTAAAAAGCCAATAGGCTTTACGGACACTCCGGCACCGCTGCCCCCTGCGAATGGCTTGTCGCCTTGCTGCCCGCCTTCCACCTCATAATCGCCACCACCTGCCGCGAATCCGCAGGCCACCTGCGAAATAGGAATAATCACGCTGCCATCATTGGCCTCTACGGCATCGCCTACCACGGTATTGACGTCCACCATCTCTTTGATGCTCTGCATGGCAGTCTTCATTAAGCCTTCGATAGGATGGCTCTGGTCGCCAGAGCGCTGTTGCTGCTGCTGATACCCTTCGTCCATTTTTATTCTCCCTTCGCTTTAAACCTCATCCAATTGACTATATAGATATAATGCACCAGGCGTATTTTGAATATGCAGTCCAGCTGCGATGTGCAGCGCCAGGCGCAGAAATCTGGGTTGACTTCCAGCTTGCAGGCCCTGATCACACTGAAGCGGTTAAGATGACTGACAGCGGCTCCCTTGAGTCCCCATAAGGCTCCGCTGCCGACTGCGGTGAGCATGGCATCATCCAGGCCCAGCCAGGTTCGCCATATCACTTTCTGCACCCCCAGTTGCTTGAGGAATTGGCGCACTAAGAATTTCTTGGCCTGTGTTGAATTGCCTGAACCCATTTTTAGCAAGGCCTGACCGAGTTGATCGGCCTGCAGACGTTGACTATTGTTAAATCGGCGCAGTTTGGATTTCGTTTCTATTTCGAGGGAAAGCGGCTGGGCCTCAAAGGTGACCCGCAGCGTGATCGTGTAAGGAAGCTGCGCGAACGCGGCCAACCCGGCTACAACCACCACTATGATAATGGCATACCACATCGTGATCTCCGTTTTACCATATTATTACCGGGTTGGGACACTTTATGCAATTTAGCCAGGAACGGCCTGCAAAAGCTGTGCGCTAGAACCAGACGCAATTAGGGTATTTATTCAATTTAGCCAGCTGGCACGCAAAGGCCGTGCGATAAAACCATACGCAGTAAGGGTACTTATGCAATTTAGCGAGATGCTTGGCGAAGGGTTTCCAGATATGCTTCCATCTGGGTTATGACTTCCAGCATGATTTCTTCTACGGCAATGTTCTGCCGGCCCAGATGGTAGGTGGGACACATCAGATTGTAGTCCAGGATCTTTTTGTTGATGGCTTCAAGCCGCACTCGTTCTTCAAAATACAGCGACTCTTTGCGCTTTTCAAAGCGCTCCACCGCCTGGCGGTTATGCTTGGAACCATAGAACATGACCGCGTATCTGCGGAATTTTTCCAGTTCCCGCTGGTGTCTATCAAAGTCCGCGTCGATCTCCTTGCCCAATTCGATCCAGTAAGGGGCACAGTCATTGTCCTTAAGAATTTTGAATATCATGCGCAGCTCCGGCGGTTCATACGGGTTTTCATCAAAGCGCAGCGGTTTGCCATGACCGTCGAGGTTGTTGAAATCGCCCCGTTGCTGAGCTTTTAGAATCTGATTCTCCACCAGGTCGGCGGTACTGCTCATATAGCGAGCCAGTTTGCGCGCCTCTTGGGATTTTATCTTAACCTGTTCTTCCATGGATTTGTTTTGCTCAGACATTACCTGAATCCTCCTCTAAAACGGGCAGGTCTTTCAGACTGGTCAAACCGAATATTTTCAGAAACTCGGGGGTGGTCTGATACGACATCGGTTTGCCTGCTACCGGCTTATGGCCGGCCTCTTCGATCAGGTTTTTTTCTAATAACATGGTTATGATACGGTCGATCTTCACCCCGCGCACTGCTTCGATCTCGGCACGGGTGACCGGCTGCTGATAGGCGATCACCGCCAGGGTCTCCAGAGCTGCCCCGGACAGGCGTTTGCGCAGCGCTGGCCGTGTTTTGGCCAGCAAGCCAGCAAATTCCGGCCGGGTGCACATCAAATAGCCGCTGCCGGTGTCTACGATCTGCAGGCCGCGTTTTTCTTGATTATACTGTAAAATCAATTCCCGCATAATGGGTATCAGATCCAGCAATCCCACATCCAGGATCTCCACCAGTTCCTCCAAGGAGACTGCTTCGGCGCGGGTAAACAGAATGGCTTCTACGGCCGCTTTTACCTCATCACGCATCAACATGTTTATTTCCTGCCTGTAAGTATATTCTAATTTCAGCCCGGTGTTCGCTCTGCATGGCCCTCACCCGATGCTGCCTCAACAGCTCCAGCAAGGCCAGGAAATAGCCCAGCAATTCCTTGCGGCTGGCCGCGCTCCCCAGTAGTTCATGAAAAGCCATGCCACGGCGCTTTTTCTCCCCCAGCATAGACATCAAACGGTTCATCATCAGGTTTATGTCCACATCTCCGCCGGGGATCTCCATTTGCTGCTGGCTCTGCTTGAGCTGTTCGCGCAAGGCTTTATAAGCCGACACCAGTGATTTGACATCGGCCACCAATTCTTCCTCACGCGGAGTGTCATCAGGCTGGCGGTAGAAAACCCGATGCACGTCACCTTGTTCCATGGCGGCCAGATAGTTGGCCACCTGGCGGTAGCGTTTGTAGGACAATAGCTTTCGTACCAGTTCCTCTCGAGGATCAATGTCGCTCTCTTCCGGCTCCTGGCGTTCCAGGGGACTTTTGGGCAGAAGCAGGCGGCTTTTCAGCTGCATCAGGTATGAAGCCATCACCAGAAAGTCGCCCAGGCGGTCCAGGTCCCAATCCCCGGTATCGGAGAGATAGGCCATATACTGGTCGGTTATCCTGGCGATAGGTATATCATAAATATCGAGCTGATTCTCCTCGATCAGGTAGAGCAGCAAGTCCAAAGGCCCGTGGAAAGCCTCCAGGGCTACAACGTAGGGCATATAGCCATCCCCTCTTAGAAAAATACCAGGGCATGGAGTAAACCATATAAAAACCCGGCTATGGGCAGAAATATCTTGGATGCCACCCCGGTCACGATCAACAGCAACAGGATAAACATGCCGTATTGTTCCAGAGAATACATCAGACGGGTACCACTATCAGGCAATATCCCAGCTAGGATCTTGGATCCATCCAGGGGTGGCAAAGGGATTAAATTGAAGGCCGCTAGTATGATGTTTATAGTTACCAGCGGCTGCAGCAACTGCAGGGCAATGAGCCCCCATTCGCTCTGGTGAAACGGGATCAACAGACGCAGGGCAATCATGCCGGCCAAGGCCAGAAGCAGATTCATCCCTGGCCCGGCCAGGGACACCAGCATCATGCCCTGTTTAATAGAGGTCTGCTTGAACCTATAAGGGTTTACCTGTACCGGTTTGGCCCAGCCGAAGTGAAAGATGAACAGCATGGCAAAACCGATCCAGTCGATGTGTGGCAGGGGATTTAAGGTCAGCCGGCCCTGCAGGCGCGGGGTATCGTCTCCTAAAGCGTTGGCCACCCAGCCATGGGCAAATTCATGGAAAGTAATGGCTATTAAGATGCCGGGCAAAAATATCATCATATCATACAGGGAATTCATTTGAAAAACGCTCCTCCTTCAGCCATTTCCTGACTGTTTCCAATTCTTCCTGGCTGTCCTTGATCACGCCGTCCAGTTTCAATTTATACAGTTCGGAAAAAATCTCCGTGAACACCGGTCCCGGGGATAAGCCCAGGCTTATTAAAGTTTGACCGTCCAGGCTGACTGTCACTCGCTCCTTCTGGTCCAAATAGAAAACCAGCCTTTCCCAGGTTTCCTCATCTTTGATGCACAGCAATAGATAGATGATGCCTTCCCAGGTCCAATTGTACAGGTCGCCGTCCATATCGCTGGGGCGTACTTGAGGATTATCGCGATAAGAGGCTGCCAAGGCCGGGGCCAAAAAGGATTCATCGATGCAGCGATACGCCGCTTTTTTCAGGGGAAAGCGCGAAACCGCCAGCAAGGCTGACTCTCGGGTCAATACGGACAGAAATGCCAGGAGATAAACCAGCCAGCCCTGCACCCCGGTAATATGATAACGCTCTTCGAACCAGCCCAGGAGCACACTTATACGGCGCATATCATTCCAATTGAGCAGTTTCAAATCGATCTCGGGGAAAATATAGGCCCACACCCCTATCTCCTGCATGCGGTTCAGAGCCGGCAAGGGGTCCTTTTCATTTAATATCAGAATCAATTCGTTGAGAATGCGCCCATATGACAGCTGGCCCAGCATGCGGCGCTCGATGGCGTCACAGGCGAAGCGCAGGGTGTCGGCTTCCATGGTAAAGTGGTAGCGCTGTTCAAAACGGATGGCGCGTATTATCCGGGTGGGGTCTTCCACAAAGCTGAGATTATAAAGGATTCGAATCAAACCGGCTTCGATATCGCGGCGCCCCCCGAAAAAGTCGATCAATTCGCCAAAACAATTGGGATTGAGAGCAATGGCCAGAGTATTGATGGTAAAATCCCGGCGATACAGATCTTCTTTAATAGAAGACCGCTGCACCTGCGGCAAGGCTGCCGGGAACTCATAATACTCCGCCCGGGCGGTAGCCACATCAATTTTGAAGCCATCGGCCATGATCAGCACGGCGGTTTTGAAGCGCTGATGCACTCTTACCCGGGCTGGCAAGGCTTTCCCCAATAAACTGGCGAATTCAGGCCCATCCCCTTCAACCACCAGATCAACATCAAAATTAGGCACCCTTAGGAAAAGGTCGCGCACCAGCCCCCCCACCAGATAAACCTGATAGCCTGCATCTTGCGCCACCTGTCCGATGCGTTCCAGGATGTTCACCATCTGCTCGGGCAACTGCTCCCGCATCAACTCCAGACAACTGGATTCATTGCTATAGTTCTTATCGTAGAGCACCGCATGGTCCTCGGGATAATCATCCCCGTGCAGGGTGCGCAACACGTCGGTCCTGGAGACTATTCCCACCATATCGCCCTCATCGCCAAGTATGGGCACCCTGCCGATATCGTGGCTGATCATGGCTTTCTGGATCTCATTTACCGGAGTGTCGGGGTTGGCAGTGATGACCCGGGCGCTCATGAAGCCTTTCACCGGAGCATGGCCTAAATTGTGCTGCCGGGCTTTATCCACGTCGCGGCGCGAGATCAAGCCCACCATTTTATTGCCGTCCATAACCGGCATACCAGTATGTCCATAGCGCAGCATGATCTTGCCGGCTTCTTCCATGGACACATGTACCGGAACGGTCTTAACTGGCGAGGACATGATATCTCTGGCTACCAGCGGAGCTTTGGTTTTTTCCTTAATGGCCTCTAAGAGCAGAGGAGCGATCTGCCCGTCGTCCTTGCCCTTGATACTGGCCGAAGCGGCTTTGCTGTGGCCGCGCCCTTGAAATACGGCCAGGATTTCATTGACGGGAATATTAGCAGTGCGGCTGCGGCCGATGATATTGATCTTTCCTGCCTGGCTGGCGATCACAAACACAGCATCGCAGTTTTCGATAGTCAGAAGTCGTTCGGTAACCGTTACCAGGCTGACATATTCCCGGCTGTGGCAGCTGGCTACCACGATATCGTAATCTTTGATATGGTAGCGCATGGTGCCGTTGAGCAATTCCTGCATCAGGCGGCGCTGAGTGCGGGATAAGGGCTGATCAATGAAATTGGCGACCACACTGAGATTGGCGCCCTGTTCCACCAGAAACGCGGCCGCTCTGATATCCCGAGCAGTGGTCGAACTAAACAACAGGCTGCCGGTATCCTCGTAAACCCCCAGGGCTAAAATGGTGGCATCAAAAGCATTTACATCCAATCCCCGGGCGATGATCTCTTCAACCAGTATGGTGGTGGTGGCACCTATAAGATGGACTTCATGACGCTCGCCTTTGATATCGTCGGGCATTGCAGGGTGGTGATCGAATACATCGAAAGCCATGCCCGGCTGGCTGGCCAGAGCACGAAGTTGATCGAGGCGTCTGGGGTTGGCGGTATCCACCACAATCATTTTCGTTACCTCTGCCGGTTTGATGTCCTGCGGCTGGTAAATACTGATGAGATCTTTATACAAGGCCATGAAACGTTTGACATTGGGCGATTGAGTTCCGGAAAAGACCTTTACCGCCTGGGGGTAGAGCAAATTGGCGGCCACCATGGCGGCCAGACCATCGAAATCCAGTGCTGTATGTGAAACGATTATCTCCATTCCATAACTTTCCTTCCCAAGGATATAAGCATTATATCATACCTGCCCATTGCCCGCACCGCAGAGGCACCCAACAGTACCCAACAGAGGGACGTTCCTTTTGTTGGCTTAACAGCCAACAAAAAGAACGTCAGACCGTGCGAAAAGTGCTCGAATTCATGGACTGTGCTCTCATAGTGGGGGACAGTCGTGCCACTAGGAACTAAATGCCAGCCCCCATCCCATATATCAGCCCTAAAACAGCCAAAAGTGGGGCGCCCAAAAAACGTAGAATAGTTTTTACACAGTCTGACGTCCCTCTGTTGGGTCGAAAAAAGGCTCCTTCGGGCTGCTTACCCGAAGGAGCCAGTAGGTTCTATTGAAGTACTAATTCAATGCGTTGTAGATGACGGTTACGGCTTCCGCCCTGGTAGCATTGTTCTGAGGCCGGAAGGTATTGTCCTCATAACCACTCATCAGCTGGTTGTTCACCGCACTCATTACCCAGCTGTAGGCCCAGACTGAGACTTTGCCACTATCGGCGAAACTCAGCTGTCCGCTGGCTTGCTGCAGTTTGGCAGCCTTGACGATCATGATTGCCATTTGCTCGCGGGTGATGAGATCATCCGGTCCGAAACGGGTATCGTCATAGCCCTGGATAATACCGGCTGCATAAGCGGCTGAGATGTAGTCCTTGGCCCAGTGGGTGGTAGTGTCATTGAACACCTTACCCTGTCCGTCCGGCAGGTCGAAGGCCTTGACCAACACGGTGGCGAATTCCGCTCTGGTGATGGTGTTGTCCGGCCTGAAGGTTTTATCGGGATAGCCAGCAATAGCATCCATTCCTACCAGGCTCTGGATAGCATTTTCAGCCCAATGTCCGCTGATGTCAGTCAGTAAAACTGGATCCGGTTCTACCGGTGGCTCCACCGGCGGTTCAACCGATTTCTCAGTTGCAATTACAGCGAAGTAGCCAGTTTTGAAGGTTTCGCCGTTGATACTGTACGTCTTCACTTCTACATTTTCCAGCTCCACCCATTCATCCGCATCTTCATCAAATCTGTAGATGGATAAGGTGTATTTGTCGATGTCTACTGCACCCTTGTCGTATGGCAGTTTAATGTTGACCGGTTCGAGAAAGTTACCCGGGGCTTCTTTGCTAAACTCGTAGATGTAGCCCAGGATAACGCTGTCCTCAGGGGCGTTGATCTCATCATTGTCCAAGCGCTCAATGTCCCCTCTGGTGTCCTCATCTACTGCACCCTCAGGTATATCGACCACCATGTTGTACATTTCCGCTGTGGTTCCGCTGGTGCGGATGGCAAAGCCTGAGAGGCCTCCTCCGCCACCACCGCCACTGGAAGATTTCCTAGTGATAACGATGGTATAGGTTGTGGCACCATATCCTGCACCAGTTACATCGATTTCAAAAGTATTAGCTCCGACTACGAGGTCGAAGGTACCAGTTCCTGATGCAGTCAAACCTACATTAGAAACAGTTTCAATAGTCACTGATTTTACCGAATTCGCAACTGAGGCAGTGTAATCAAATGTCTCTGGATCAAATGTCGGGGTCAGAGTTCCCTGGCTGATGGTCAAGTCGATTAGCAAAGCTGGCTCATATACCTTCAGGGTATAATCAGCTGTTGCCGTAGACACAGGAGCAGGAGCCTGATTATCACGCGCAATGACGGTGAAACTGTAGTCACCTGCTGCTGTGGGTGTGCCAGTCAGGGCTCCGGTAGCCTCATTCAAAGCCAATCCCGGAGGAACAGTTGATCCTGCATCAATTTCCCAAGTAATAGTCCCAACTCCGCCCCCGGTAGCCATAGCAAGCTGCCATTCATATGGCATTCCCCGGGTAGCCGCGTTCAAGCTCCCACCGTTTATAAACAGGGCAATCTTAATATCGTAGCTGGCCGAGAATGCCGGATTGGGATTATCGGCCTGTACCTCAAGTATATCCCCGGCGGCTAGAACCGTATCACCCGCTTGAACCGTTCCGTTGCGGGTTACAGTGTATTCCTGCGGGGAACCATCAGTGGCTTCAATGCCAGCCAGGAGTTGGCTTACAGTGGTCCCGTTTGCAACAAAAACCCTTTCTGCATCTGTACTGTTGTCGACGTGCTTAACGACATCGTCATGGCCGGTTATAACCTGAATGGTAGTAACTTCGCTCTCACCGACTTGAATGGTTACTGACCAATCCTGGGTTGAACCGTCCTCGGCAGTAACCGTATAGGTTTGTGGATTGGTAAAGTCTAGTCTGGTTCCATTAACAGGGTCAATGGTTGCACCTATTGATAAATCGAAATACGGAGCCAGATCTGTAAGAACGCTTCCGTAGGGAAGAGTTATAGTTACTTTATGGGTTACGAAATCAGTACTGTCGTTATAGTGTTGCAACTCAACTGCTGAACCGGAACTAAAGTCCTCTACTTTCAAGACCCCAAGTATTGCCTTTTCGCTGCTGGGGGGCCCCGACCCTTCCACCGTCACAGTAAACTTGTATAACCAGTCATAATCCGGGTCAGCGCCATCATAGTCACGGTACACAATCAACTCGGTCTCGCCCGGAGCTATGGCTTCAATGACAAAATTCCCGGTATCGGGGTCCTCGCCTATGTCAACCACACTGGAATCAGCGCTTGCCCAGGCTACCAGGTCGGTGGCATAGCGTCCCATTATTTTAATGGTGTACTCATCCACGTCTGTACTGCTTCCCACCTGTAAGGTAGTAGGGCCTGCCTCCAGCACGGTCTCAGAGCGAACCGCGGCCAATGCCAATGAGATCCTGGCGTTTCCGGCGGTATCCACTATTTCGGCCAGGGCTTCTTGTTGGTTAATCAACATGGATGAGGACCAGCCGATCGCTGACAACCTGCCGCTAAAAGTTAAATTCTCGGGCAGCGATAAGGCGTCATCCATTGCCGCTACCAGGTAATTCGGCATTTTCTCCAGCAGATACTGGTTGTCCTCGGTGGCCAGCAAGCCAGCTTGTGATTCACTGAAAGCGCCAGGCAGCGCTTCGCGGGCATCGAAGAATAACCCATAGAGCTCATCCAAGGTGATATCGTCCCCGAAGAGGGTCTTGAATTCATCATTATACTTGTCTTTGAAGTCCTCCAGGGTGGTTCTCAATTGTGTGGAGTCAGTGGAATAATAGACATTGCCCAGTCCGGTCACAATATCCTGAGCTGCGGCCCGGGCAGCAGTCTCATCACCGAATCTGAGGATCACCTGATTGGTCAAAAGGTCATTAAGAACATCATCCCATTGGGGATCGGTATCGTCGGTTGCAAAACTCTGCAGTTCATCGCGCGCCGCGCTAATATTGTCCTTGTCATAATCACTCATGAATCCGTAAATCTCCTGCATTTGAGCGACCATGTCATCAATAGCGTCCGCAGCAGCGTAATTGGTCATAGAGAAAATACAAAACAAAGCTAGCAACAACACAAAACCTGGTTTTCGCATCCATTTCATTTTGATAATCTGCTCCTCCCTTCCAAAAAGTACAAATTCTGGACAGCCATTTACCCCCCCTCCGTAATACCCTTGTTTATCGCACCTTACTACCTTGAGACTGCTTTCGCCAAGCTGTACCGCAGCCTTTTTCCCATACCAACTGTTGGTCCAAAACAAATTCCCTAAAAACCGCATGCTGGTTAAGCACCCAGTCTAAAGGGCTCTTACAGGTATATCGGTTGAAACTATAATGTACTAAACCTCATGTAACAACTGATATACTTTTAAAATTACTACCGTTGCTTCAGCACGAGTGGAATCCTGTGCGGGAGCAAAAATACCTTGACCCCGACCGGCCATGATTTCGTTGGTAAGACAGAATGCCACTCCTGATCTAGCCCATGGGGAGATTTGACTCTGGTCGGAAAACGCACTGAGGATCAGCGGGATCTGGCTTTCACTAACCTTGGCCCCTTTTTCACGTAACAGCAGAGCACGACTGATGATCACGCTGATCTGCTCTCGGGTTATGGGATCTTCAGGTCCAAATTGAGTCTGGCTGTAGCCGTCTACTATGCCCAAATCGGCAGCTTGATTAACAGCGTTGCAATACCAGGCGGTGAGCGGAACGTCATCGAACCTGCTCTGGTTATAAGAACCGGGCTGCTGCCCCAAAGCCTGCAGCATCAAGGTTGCGAATTGTGCTCTGGTGATGGGTGTCTGAGGACTGAACTGGGCCGGGGTCATGCCAGCCACTAGCCCCTTTTGGGAGGCCTCAGTAATGGCATCTTCAGCCCAGTGATCGACGATATCTGTGAACGGGCTCTTAACCAGAGCCGGGGTAGGGATAATATCCTGGACTGGCTTAGGCTTTTCCTGATCGTTTTTGTCGCCTGAGGATGAGCCTCCTCCCCCTCCCCCGCCTCCAGGCGAATTAGGTTCAGTGCCCGGATCTTTGGGGTCTTCCTCCTCACTGCTCAGTAAAACCTCCATGATGGCATCATGTATTGGCATCAAAGAAGGGTGCAGTTCTTTGTTTTCCTTGGTGTAGTCGATTTCATCCCCGTAGCTGGTCAGCAGGGCATTAAAGAAAGTACGGTGCTTGCGCCACAGTACAACTTCCTGGAAGGATTGATACATGATGGAATCAAAGTTCTCTTCGGTGAGGGTGCCGTATTCGGCAACGGTGCTCTCCAGGTCTTTCAGAAACGATTCTATGTCGTCCTCGGAAGCTCCACCGGCGACGATATTGTCAACCACTTCCGAATAATCTTGTTTCAGTATCTGGTAACTGGATAAAAAATTGGCTGCTGTACACGGCTGAAGGACGGGAAATAGTATAGTCAGCATAAAAAGCATTAACATGACTAAGGCAATATTCCTCGGATACGCACATCTATACATTATCTGCTGCTTACCTCTCTCTTACCAAACTATAGAATATTTTGGCATAATATTATCTTTTTTCTAAATCTTCGCTAGGGGATCCATAATCTCCTGCCAAAAAACATAAAATATCGGGATAAACGCACAAAAGGGGACCTGCTGGTCCCCGCGGTGATACATACGTTTATGCTATATTAAGGTAGCAATTGAAATTAGGTTTACTTGAGATATTCTGGCAACAGGTCGTTGCGGACGATATCCTGATAGGTCTCACGCTTGAGAATCGGATAGGATTTGCCATCTTTGACCAGCACCATGGCCGGTCTGGGCAGGCGGTTGTAATTGCTGGACATGGCGTAATTGTATGCGCCGGTGGCAAAAACCGCCAGTATATCGCCGCTTTCCACTGGGGCCAGCCTGGCATCCCAAATCAGCATATCCCCTGATTCGCAGCATTTGCCGGCGATGGAGACCAGTTCCGTGGCCTCCAGGTTCGCTTTGTTGGCTATGACCGCCAAGTATTTGCTGTCATACAAGGCAGGCCGTGGATTATCGGTCATGCCACCATCCACCGCGACATACTTTCGAATGCCTGGAACTTCTTTGCTAGAGCCGATGGTATACAGGGTTATCCCTGCCGGTCCGACAATGGCCCGGCCTGGCTCTGTAATAATGCGCGGTCTTTTTAAACCGTATTGAGCCGCTCGGGCTTGTACCGCTGCATTCACTGTCTGAGCCCAATCACACGGTTTGCCGGGCTCGTCACCGGGGAAATAGTAGATCCCAAATCCCCCTCCAATATCAAGTTCATCGAATTCATGAGCGGTTAGTTGTTTCACCTCAGCCATGAACTGCATCATCAAGTCGACCGCGTGTTCAAAGGATTCCATTTCAAATATCTGCGAGCCTATATGACAATGCAGTCCCACCAAGCGCAATGCCTCACACTTCAAGGCCGCCTGCACTGCTTCCATAGCCTGACCGCCGGGCAGGGTAAATCCAAATTTGGAGTCGATTTGTCCGGTCTTGATAAATTCATGGGTATGGGCTTCGACACCGGGAGTGATACGCAGCAGAATATCCTGCCGGACCGCCCGTTCCGTACAAATGTCGTTCAAGGTCTCTAATTCCTGAAAGTTGTCGACTACCATCCGGCCCACTCCCGAGGCCACCGCCATTTCCAATTCTTGCGGAGATTTATTGTTGCCGTGAAAATAGACCTTTTCCAGGGGAAAGCCGGCGTTCATAGCGGTGTACAGTTCTCCGCCAGAGACTACGTCCAGCCCCAGGCCCTCTTCAGCCACGATTTTACATAGGGCTGTGTTGCACAGAGCCTTGCTGGCATATAGTACCAGATTGTCGCCACATACCTCAAAGGCATTGCGGAAAGCTCGGCAGTTTTCCCGGAAACCGGTTTCATCAATGACCCATAACGGGGTCTGATATTGCTCCACCAGTTTAGTGGTGTCTACCCCTCCGATCTCCAGGTTGCCAAATTCATTTATTTTCATAGTGCCTGTCAAATGCAATATTTCCAGCTCCCCACTCACCAAATCGTGACTATTGTATCATTTAGGGTTATTCAGGGTCAACCAACCCAGGCCGATATACAGCATACATGCATCGAACATAAGAGCATTGGTCGGAATTGATTTGCGTTACAGCAGGCAGGCATGGAAACCTGCCCCTACGGGCGGAGCAGAGCCCTGCCCCTACGGGCGGAGCAGAGCCCCGCCCCTACGTTTGCGAATGATGCTGCCGAGACAATGGTCTAAGAAGTTGACCATATCCCCTTGAGGTATACAAAAGGCCCCCTCTTTTCCCAGGGAAAGCTCCGTCGGCTGTAATTAAATTTGACAACATGTTAACTAAAAGACCGTATCTTCGGTAATTGCGGGCGCCCCCATACCACCTCTATTGTCCTGGTATACAAAAAGCCCTCCCTTTTCCCAGGGAGAGCTCTCTCGGCTGTTATTAAATATGAAAACACGCCTATCTTACCTTGGGTGACAGACAGTTGTGACAAAAAAGGAACGCCTCCATCTGTCACCCGGCGATAGGGTCATCGCCCCCTACTACGCTCTCATCAATGCATTCCTAATTCCTCGCATTGTGAAAAACGTGCCTTCATTGGCGTTAGGATGTTGTACTACCGCTATTCTTATTAGCATCTTTTTCCAGCTTATCCTTGGCTGCTTGCAGCTCATGAATCTGCTTTTGCAGGGTGCCGTTGTTGTTGCGCAAGTCCTTGATAGTGCGGGCGATTTTAAAATACCTGACACTATCCAATAGAAAGGTTATCAATGCCCCGCCCAGGGCAGCGATCAATACCACCAGGGCCAATGATATCTGCGGAGTGCTCCAGGTCAAAAAATTGATCTCCACGGCAGCAGGATTCTGAAAGATAAAGGTTACCATAGCCGCCAAAAAAATCACTGCTCCAATTAAATAAACCTGCATTCTAACAACCCCATTTCCCTACGTTTTCATTTCTATGAGCATATATTTCTTTCTTTTTGACAAAATTCCTGCATCACCGCTCATTGCTCCAGGAGCCTTTGCTTGATTTCGCCACTCGGTTCAACATGTATCAAAACCGATGAAAAGGGTACTCTTTCCCCGATGGACTTCTCAATGGAATCACACAGGTCGTGGGCCTCCTGTACGCTAGCCTGGGCATCTATGACCAGATGCAGGTCGATATGGGCTTCGCGCCCAGAACGGCGGGTGCGCAAATCATGATATTCCAGATATCTGTACTCATATTCGGCCAGGACGCATTGCACCGCTTCAAGGTGGTGATCTTCCAACGAGGTGTCCAGCAGGGGAACGAAAGCCTTTTGGGTAAGATCATAAGCCGCTTTGATAATGAGACCGGCGACCACCATGGCTGCGATGGGATCGATGATCTGCAGCCCGGTTACCTTAATGAGCAAAAGACCTGCAAAAACGCCTAGAGATGTATAGACATCGGTGCGAAGATGCATGCCATCGGCTTCCAGTGCAATAGAATGGTGTTCTTTAGCAACCCTCAGCAAGTATTCTGAGACACCCAGATTTAAGACAACGGACACGCCCATCACAATCAATCCCCAGGTAGGCTCAATGACACCTTCGCCGAACCTGATTTTTTCCACCGCCTCTTTAATAATTAAGGCAGCGGCCAGAAATATTAATAGTGCTTCGATGGTTCCGGAAATATTTTCAATTTTGCCATGACCGAAAGGATGCCTGTCATCAGGTGGTTTGGAGGATTCTCTGACTGCAAAAAGGGCAATAAACGAAGCCAAAAGATCATTGGCGGAGTGGATGGCTTCGGAAATCACACTTATAGAGCCGGTCAGGAATCCGACTATGAATTTGGCAGTCATCAGAAACAGATTGCTTATTACTGAAATAACGGCTGCTTTGGTTTTTATCTGCGTATCCATGGCACCCTCCGTAAGAAAAAGCGGGACTCCATATTTGAATGAAGTCCCGCGGTGTTCCGCTGCTCAGTGAGCCCAGCCTACGGCCTGACCAAATGTACCAATATCACTTTGTTAAATTTTAGTATAGGTTACCAGGCCTTATCCTGTCAAAGGAATATATTAGGCTGCTTTTTTGATCTCATACCATAACGAGCTGGCTATGCAGATGGATGTATAGGCACCTACCACAAAGCCGATCAGCATAGCGGCTACAAAATACTTGAGAGTGGCCCCGCCAAGAAGCAGCAAAGCTACCAGGACTAGAGTTGCAGTAAGCACCGTATTGATGGAGCGGTTTATCACCTGTAGGATGCTCTTGTTCAACAGATTAAGGTAATCGGGCCTTCTGCTGCCGCGCAGGTTCTCCCTGACCCGGTCGAAGACCACTATGGTGTCATTGATAGAAAAGCCCACCACTGTCAGGATAGATGCTATGAAAAATGTATTTATTTCCCACTGAAATATGGAGAAAGCTCCGACCACTACCAATACATTGTGCACCAGGGCCAAGACCGCCGCCACCCCGAAGGTCCATTCAAAGCGGAAGGATATATATACCAGCATCAAAGCCAGACCTATACCTAAGGCCAGCAGGGCGTTCAAGCTCAACTCCCGCCCTATAGTCGCACCCACGCTCTCAGCGCTCAGCAATTCAACCTCTCCAAATTTGGACTCCAGCGCATTGAGCAGAGCACGGGTTTGTTCCTGGTCCAGTTCATGGCTGCGAATATAATAGGTATTATCGGCGCTCCGCTGCACCTCGGAGGCATCCAGTCCCACCGGAATCAAGGCTTCCCGCACTTCGGGCGCGGTTACGTCGGCTGCCATGCGCACTTGTACGATGGAACCGCCTTTGAAGTCAATGCCCAGGTTGAGCCCATTGATAAACAGCGAGGCCAGTCCCGGTAAGATCAATATCAGCGATATGATGTAGAAAATCTTGCGTCGTTCAATAATCAATGTTCTCCCCTCCTTATACCCCGTATAGCCGAGTGTTCTTGGTGAAGTTGGAAGCCAAAACCAGCAGATAGCGGGTAAAGGTCAGGGCGGTGAACATATTTATGACCAACCCTATGGAAAGTGTGACCGCAAATCCTTTTATCGAGCCGGAACCAAAGTACATCAATACCAATGCGGCTATTAATGTAGTGAGGTTGGAGTCGAATATGGTCCAGAAGGCCCGTTTAAATCCGGCGTCGATAGCGGCCTGCAGGGTTTTACCCCACCTGATTTCCTCTTTGATGCGTTCATAGATGATTATATTGGCATCCACCGCCATGCCTATGGACAATACGAAGGCAGCGATGCCCGGTAGAGTCAAGACCGCATTGAGCAAGACCATACTGCCTAAGACCAGCAATCCGTACAAGATGATGGAGATGTCGGCAATTAATCCCGGCAAGCGGTAATAGCCGAGCATGAAGATGAATATTGCCAGTATGCCGATTATACCAGCTTTAAGGCTCTTGTCCAGGGAGTCTGCGCCCAGACTGGGTCCAATGGAGCGTTTCTCCATAACGGTGAAGCTCACCGGCAAGGCGCCGGAGCGCAGCAGCACCGCCAGATCCTGTGCCTCTTTGGCCTCAAAACCGCCTTCTATGATCGCATTGCCATCAGTAATAGCCTGCCTTACAGTGGGAGCACTGATCCGTTTCCCGTCCAGGACTATTACCAGGGGTTTGCCCACATTGGCAGCAGTGGCTTTGGCAAAGGCCTCAGCCCCTTCTTTGTCAAATTTCAGCTCCACATAGGCTTCTTGGGTGTTCTGATTGAGGCGCGCCTGGGCATCGATCAGGTTCTTGCCGCTGACCAGCACATTGCCGCCTTCATCTTGGAACTCCAGTTGGGCCACATTCTTTAAAATATCGACCGCAGCCTCGGGATTATCCTCCCCGGCTATCTCGATGACCACTCGATCTTTACCCTGTGGGTAGAGGCTGGTCTCTCTGACACCCAGGCTGTCCACGCGGTCGCGTAATATGCCTACTGCTTTTTGAATAGTGTCCTCGGTGATCGGTTCACCTGGCTTTTCCTCAGCCTGCAGGACCACCCGCAGACCACCCCTCAGGTCCAGACCCAGGTCAAGGTTGTTGACCAAGGGCTTCTGCAGGAAAAACGCGGCTAGTGCCAAAGCGACTACAATCACCACACTGATAGCGATACTCATGGTTCGGTTCACAAAAATATCCCTCCGCAACTTAACTTAAATCAGCTTGGCTCCATTTATAATGAGTTCAAACTCACATCTCAGAAACTCCGCAGCATATCGACACATCAACATGCGGGTCATAAAAATCTCGAAATACTCCATCACCGGGCAGATTTCAGTATCAATGGCTATCTCCATGGAGATGACACGTTCCTCGGCATCAATATTGACTATGGAGTATTCCACCGCGTAGTTTACCCGGTCATGGATGTCGAAGGTGGCCACATCGGTATTCCTTACCCGGTTGCGGTGCACATGCGATTTGTCAGCCAGGATCAGAGCGGCAGCTACCTCATTAACCGGCTGGCCGCAGCCTTCATCATGGTTCCCGATGGCGGCGCAGATCACTGCGATTTCTTCCTGGGGCATGTTCATTCGATGGAGCAATTCCCAGGCGATCAAGGCGCCGGCCTGGCTGTGGCCGTTGCGGTTGATAACATTGCCGACATCATGCAGGTACCCGGCTATGGCTGCCAGTTCAGCCCTACGTTGAGGATACTTCAGTTTAAGCAGTATCTCCCGGCTGAGCCTTGAAACCACTGCAACATGGATCGGCCCGTGATCTGTAAAGCCGATAGCCTCCAGATGTGCATTGCCTTGTTTAATGAAACCTTTCACCAGGGGATGATGTTTCAGATCAGCGGCCTCAATCATCCTTATTCGGCCTCATCCTGGCGGTATGCCACCGCGGTCTTAAGAAACTCAATCTCGGTGTTGTCATTGACCCTCAACATGATGGTCTTTTCTTTAATGCGAGCAACTTCCCCCCTTATGCCGCCGATAGTCACAACCTTCTCGCCCCTTTTAAGCGTTTCCAGCAGTTCTTTATGACGTTTCTCCTGCTTCTTGCGAGGCTGTATAATAAACACATAAAAAATCGCAATGAACCCGCCAAAGTATAGGATCATGGTTATTACTGAATTGTCCAATTGCATGCTTTATCACCCCTTATTTATGTTCAACTTAGTTTAAATTCGTGACTAATGCCCAAAATCCTCTATTATATTTTGTACCCGGCCAGAAAATCATGGTAAAACTCCATATAACGGCCCTCACGGATAGCCTGGCGGGCTTTTTTCATCAGGTTTACCAGGAAATATACGTTATGGTAGGTTATCAGCCGGTGAGCCAATATTTCACCTGCCTTGATCAGGTGTCTGATGTAAGCCCGGCTGAAACCCTTACAAACCATGCAGTCGCAAGCCGGGTCCAGAGGCAGGAAATCCTCGGCATAGTCACGGTTGCGTACCGTGATCCGGCCCCCTCTGGTATAAGCGCTGCCATGGCGGGCCAGTCGGGTAGGCAGTACGCAATCGAACATGTCCACTCCATTGCGCATACCCTCCAGAAGATCCTCCGGCGCACCCACTCCCATCAAATAACGCGGGCGCTCCCGGGGCAAGAGGCTGTCCATATTCTGCATTACATGATACATATCGGCTTTAGATTCACCTACACTGAGGCCCCCGATGGCATAGCCCGGAAAATCCAGGGCCATCAATTCCTGCGCGCTCTTAAGGCGCAAGTCCGGAAAGACATTGCCCTGCACGATGCCAAACAACACCTGGCTGCTAGAATGATGGGCTTCCCGGCACTTTTTAGCCCACAGTGTCGTCCGTTCCACCGCTTGCCGGGCTTCCTCGTAATTACAAGGGTAGGGGGCGCATTCATCAAAACACATGGCGATATCGGCCCCCAAGTCCATCTGGATGTGCATCACCTTTTCGGGGGTAAGGAAATGGGTCGATCCGTCGATGTGGGATCTGAACTCCACCCCCTCATCGCTGATAGTCCGCATGGCGCTGAGGCTGAACACCTGGAAACCGCCGCTATCAGTCAACACCCCCCGCTCCCAATTCATGAAGCGGTGCAGACCGCCGGCCTGCCTGATCAGCTTCTCACCGGGGCGCAGATAGAGGTGATAGGTATTCGATAATATTATGGACGCCCCGATCTGGTAGAGATCGTCGGGGGTCAGGGTTTTTACTGTGGCCTGGGTGCCTACCGGCATGAACACCGGCGTTTCAGCTTTGATATGACCGGTTGTAAGGCACCCGACTCTAGCCTGACACAAGGGATCATTCTTCTCTATTGTAAACATCATGCATCCTCAACTGTACTTGTAATTTTATCCGTGTACCCGGGGCCTAGCTTTTTGCCGTCTCTGAAAAACCCTTCAGCTGCCTGCTGATACAAACGCCGCTTCCCTCGGCATTGACATATAATCGTGGCATCCGACCGGGGCGAAGGCGTTATCTCTTTAAGTAACCGGATCGGTTGTCAATATATGAACATGGCATCTCCATAGCTGAAAAACCGGTACCTCTCTGTTACTGCATGCTGATAAGCCTGTCTCGTCTTCTCCACCCCCAAGAAAGCGGAAACCAACATCAACAATGAGGACCCCGGCAGGTGAAAATTGGTTATCAAACGGTCAATGGCATTAAAATCGTATCCCGGGTAGATGAAGCAGTCGGTTTCTCCTTGTCCGGCCAGGTAGCCCCGTTCTTTATCGTAGATGGACTCCAGCGTGCGCACCACAGTGGTTCCCACTGCAATGACCCGTCCCCCATTTTGCCGGGCTCTATTGAGCATTTGCGCGGTCTCCGCACTGACCTGGTAGAATTCGCTGTGCATCTTGTGCTGACGTATATCCTCACAACTTACCGGACGGAATGTTCCCAGGCCAACGTGCAGCACCAGAGTGGCCACCTCTATCCCTTTAGCCTGGAGATTCTCCAGCAGGGAGGCTGTAAAATGCAGCCCCGCGGTCGGGGCGGCTGCCGATCCGCTGTGGCGGGCGTAGACGGTCTGGTAACGCTCCGCGTCAAGGGGCTCGTCATGGCGCTCGATGTACGGCGGCAGGGGGATATGCCCTGCCCGGGCTATAAAATCCTGCTCGTCGCAGTTTACTAGCTTAAGCAGCCTTCCGCCGGGCAAATCCAGCTCAGCGGTAATGACGGCTGCAGCGTTTTCGAAACCGGGAAAGAGAATGCGATATCCGGGGCGCAGGCGGCGGGCTGGTTTCACCAAAGCTTCCCATTCTTGACCTTGTTTGCGCAAGAGCAGGATTTCCACCTGCCCGCCACTCTCTTTTACACCCAGCAAACGGGCCGGGATCACCCGGGTATCGTTTAAGACCAGAACATCACCCGGATGGATATAGTCTGCTACATCATGGAAGTGGCGGTCATGCAGAATCCCGCTGCTCCGCTCCACCACCAGCAAGCGCGAGCTGTCGCGGGGCTCCACCGGGTACTGGGCTATCAAATCCGGGGGCAAATGGTATTGGTACTGTTTCAGGTCATAATAGCAGCTGTGTTCGTCGGCTGACAATAGTGTTATCTCCTCTTTCATAGATCAGACCGACCTGGATGCGCCAGCCTGGTCGCCGCCAGTCAATCGTATTATCTCCTCAAAAACAGATTCAGCAAAACAGTCACGATAATGCTCAAAATTATACCGCTGGCCAGAGGGAAATAGAGCGTGAAATTGCCGCGGCGAATCACAAAATCACCTGGAATGCGATACCCGCCCCCACCCAGTTTACTCATCAGCCAGAATCCCACTCCGAGTAAAAGTATTAATATCCCCATGGTAATGAGCAGTCTGGCTATACTATCCATCCCGTTCATGGTGTCACGTCCTCCTTGTTCCGTTTCGCTTGGCGTGCTGGTGACGCGTAGCGTTCTTGCTCACTGTACAGACACCCGCAATATTGCTGCCGGTACAGCCCGGCCTCCCTGGAGCGGCTTACAGTTTCTTTATACTGATCGCGGAAGTCTCGATAAAGGAATGGCACCCCGTATTTCTCTGCTGCTATTTCCCCGGCCTCTTTTATAAAGTGGTGTTTTTGAAAAGGGCTGACCAGGAGTGTGGTGGAAAAATAATCGAATTTGCCCGAGCGGGCCATTTGCGCCGTCTTCTGCAGCCTGATCTGATAGCATAGCAGACAGCGCTTCTGCTCTCGAAAGGTGATGTGGTGAAAATATTCCACTGGATCGTAGTTGGCATCACCAATGATTTTTAGCTCCTGTTGTCGGGCATACTCTTGCAAGGCATCGAAGCGCTGCCGGTATTCGGTGTAAGGGTGGATGTTGGGATTATAAAAAAAGCCCATGACATCAAAACCCTCTTCACGGAGGGCAGGAACAGGTACTGTGGAACACGGTCCACAGCAGGTATGCAGCAGTACTTTAGCCATGCTTAACCCCATTTACTATACTTCAGTGTCGGCGCCGAAAAGGTCGGATTTCCAGGAGGGGCTCACCGGGTATCCCATATGCCGGTAGGCACTTTCGGTAGCCACTCGCCCCCTGGGGGTCTTTTGTATCAACCCTAATTTAATCAGGTAGGGTTCATACACGTCGCTCAAGGTATCGCCTTCTTCAGAGACGACTGCGGCCAGCGTTTCCAAGCCCACTGGTCCGCCCCCGAATTTATTTATCAAGGCTTCCAGTATCATTCTATCCACGTTGTCCAGGCCGCATTCATCTATCTCCAGGCTGTTCAAGGCCATTTTAGCCAGTTTTGCACTAATAACGCCGTCGCCTTTGACCAGCGCAAAATCCCATACCCGGCGCAGCAGGCGGTTGGCGATGCGCGGCGTCCCCCGCGCCCGGCGGGCGATCTCCTCAGCGCCCTGTTTATGAATACTGAGACCCATAATGGCCGCAGCCCGCTCGATGATCAGTAACAAGTCCTGGGTGTTATAGAAATCCAGGCGGCAATTGATGCCGAAACGGTCCCTCAAGGGGGAACTCAAAAGGCCCGGGCGGGTCGTGGCTCCAATCAGGGTGAAAGGCGGCAGGTCCAGGCACAGCGTCCTGGCTCCGGGGCCTTTGCCGATCACAATGTCGATAGCGTAATCCTCCATAGCCGGGTACATGATCTCTTCCACGGTGCGGTTGAGGCGGTGGATCTCATCGATGAACAAAATCTCCCCGGGCTCCAAATTGGTGAGTATGGCGGCCAGATCTCCCGGTCTTTCAATGGCCGGTCCCGAGGTTTTGCGGATCGGCTTGCCGAGTTCATTAGCGATTATGGCAGCCAGGGTGGTTTTGCCCAGGCCCGGCGGCCCGCTTAAAAGGATGTGGTCTATGCTCTCGGCCCGGCCCCGCGCGGCCTCTATAAATACCTGTATGTTATCCTTGACCTTGCTCTGCCCGATATAATCCGCCAGCTTGAGCGGCCGCAAAGTGGTATTCTCCTGATGATCTTCTTCGCCGATAAAGTGAGGCGATATCAAGCGTTCATCCCGCATCTTGTGCCTCCCGCCTATTTCTTCATCCGCTGGGCTTTACTCTTAAGCACCAACTTGACATTCTCGGCCACATTCTGGCCGAGCTGGCCTTGGTTATTTAATTCCAGCAGTTCGGGAAAAACCTCGCTGCGGCTGTATCCCAGTGCCTCCAGAGCCTCAATGGCTTCATTGATGGGCAGAGCAGGTTCGGTATCCAGGGGAGTCAAGGCCAGCTCAGCAGCAACCTTGTCTTTCAATTCGAACATCAGGCGCTGAGCCATTTTCTTGCCCACCCCGGGAATGCGCAACAGGGCTTTTTCATCCTGGCTGGCAATGGCTTTATAAAATTGGGCCGGGTCCATAGTGCCGAGCACATTTAGGGCTGCTTTGGCACCTATGCCGGATACCGATAAAAGCAATCTGAACAGCTCCAGTTCGCCCTGGTCCAGGAATCCATATAGTCTAAATTCATTTTCCGAAACCGCCAGATGGGTATAGAGCATTACCGGTTGTCCCGGCGAGGGCAGTCGGTTAATGGCCCGCTGATGAATATTTATCTCGAAACCCAGGCCGTTTACATCCACTACGGCTTGATCGGTGCCGCTGTCGTGGAGTAGGCCCTTGACGAAAGCGATCATATCGCAAACCCCATTTGTACTTTAATTATTCCTGGCAGGTGATAGATGGGGACAGTCCTTTTTTGTCACCTGTCACCTACCCGAACTGGTCTTAATTATACTTTATATCCATAAATGTCGGTAAGGCGATGGAAGTGCAGATGGCAAATGGCTGCCGCCAGGGCGTCAGCAGCATCGTCAGGTTGAGGCACCTCTTTTAACGACAAAAGCTTCTGCACCATGTATTGTACCTGCTTTTTGTCAGCATTGCCATATCCGGCTACCGCCTGCTTGACCTGCAGAGGAGTGTATTCGCCTATACTAAGGCCGGCCTGGGCGCTGGTCAACAGTATCACTCCACGGCTCTGGGCCACCGTAATAACCGTTTTGGCATTCTTGAAATAATACAGCTGCTCCACCGCCACCGCATCAGGCCTGATGGTGTCGATCAATCCTGCCAATTGGCGATTGATGACCTGCAAGCGCTGCGGCATCTCCATATCCGCAGTGGTGGTGATCAGCCCGTAATCGAGCGCCTTGAGCCGGCCGCTGCGGTATTCTACCGCCCCATATCCGGTGCGGGCGGTTCCCGGATCGAGTCCTAAAACCCTCATAACAATAATTTCCTTACCTTAAGCTACACTTATGATACTTGATATTTGGGGCCAGTGCTATGCATAAATGGCCCAGAAAACAAAGATAAAGGCCAGATAACCGGCCTTAGTCTGCCCAAACTTGTGTTCGGGGGTGTTTACATATATTCGTCGAGGCTCTCTAGTGCATCGTTCAACATAGTTTCGTCTGCAAACTCATAATTCCCGTTGCGGATGGCGGCAATAAGATCTGCAGGCAAGGAGTCGACTCGTATGCTGGTGACCTTCAATAGTTGGTCATGGCTGGCATCAGGGCCTTTATACACTGCAATCCGTCCCTGATATTCCTTGAAACGGGTTTTCTCATATTCCTGTGGACACCAATCATTGACCTGCTGGCGCAGCGTGATGGTGTTGTTGCTTATGCTGATCTGATAACCGTTCTGTTCGTTATAAAGTGCCCGGATTTCATCTATGGTCTTCCCAATCAGTTCCAAGGCATTAGGAAAGTCAGAAATGACTACATGACCGCATTGCTGATATTCCCGTTCATATATCACCTGCGTATTATTGTCCACCCTGCTCTGTACAGGCTGGACCTCGAGCAGTGGTTTACGTTCATTGACCAGTCTATCGAAGGTCTCTCCCCCGGTAACAAAGAACACCAGTCCCAGACTTAGCAGCAGCATAGCTGTCAATAGCACGACGGTCACGGCTTTGTGTTTCACGGTTATCACCTCTTTCGGCTTATTATTGCCAAATTATGCCGATTTATACCCAACAGAGGGATGTTCTTTGTTGGCTTCTAAGCCAACAAAGAACATCCCTCTGTTGGATTCTATTGGATTCTCTGTTGGGTTCTTTAGCTGAGTTTGGCCAGGACCTCATCACTCAGGTTCATATTGGTATACACCCGCTGCACATCATCATGGTCTTCTAAGAGGTCGATCAGTTTAATGATCTTCAAAGCCGTTTCCACGTCATTGATTTCCACCTGGTTTTCAGGGAGCATGTCCAGGTCCGCCTCTGCAACGCTGACCCCTGCCTTTTCCAGGGCTTCTTTGACCTCCAGGAAGTTCTCCACGCTGGTTATGATATCAAATGTGTCCCCTTCGTCGCGCACATCGTCGGCTCCGTATTCCAGGGCTAAGAGTATCAGTTCTTCCTCATCGGGGGCTTTTTCTTTTTCTATGCTGATCAGACCTACCCTCTTGAACATCCAGCTAACACAGCCGGCCTCACCCAGATTGCCATTATGTTTGGAAAACAGATGGCGGATATCCGGCGCCGTGCGATTGCGGTTGTCGGTGGCTATATCCAGCATCACCGCTACCCCGGCAGGGGCGTAGCCTTCATAGCAAAACTCTTCGATGGCCTCGCTCTGAATCTCCCCGGTGCCTTTCTTGATGGCCCGGGTGATATTGTCATTGGGCATATTGATGCTCTTGGCCTTCTGTATGGCCAATTTCAGCTTGGCGTTGCTCTCCGGGTCTCCGCCTCCGCCACTTTTCACTGCAATAGTGATCTCTTTGGCCACTTTGGTGAATTCCTTGCCGCGTTTCTCATCGGATTTGGCTTTCTTGTGTTTGATATTGGCCCATTTTGAATGTCCTGACATAAAAAACCCCCTTACTAACGATTGTTACCATAACCCCGGTATCAGCTTTTTGCTCGTCTTCATATAATCCCTATACTGCTCCCCGAAGTGCTTCTGCATGAAGGCTTCTTCAAGGTTGATACGATAGATCAACAGGGGTAGGATACCTAAAACGGTGATAAGCAAGGCTCCCCAGGAGCTAAATATCAAATCGATGCCGATCAGGCTGATAAAAACCCCCAGGTAGAGAGGGTGCCGCACCGACCGGTAAGGACCGCTGGTGACCAATTGATGCCCCTCATAAACCGCGATGCGAGGGTTAAAATATTTGCCGATAGCCCTTAAACCCCACCCCCGATAGAAGCATGAGAAAAGGAACAGAGCCATGCCGACATAAATGATGCCTGGCTCCAGAGCATAAATGCGGGTCCAGTGAGTAGAGACAAAATCTATGGCCGCGTAAAACAGCGCGATCATGGACGCCAACTGCAGGTAGGCGTATGACCATTGATCTTCGTCTTCGGTTACAAATACATCCGGGTCTTGGTATAAGACCGTTTCAGATATGATGGTCCAGATGAAGTAAATGCCCACGAACGATGTTATGACATTAAAATCAAATCGGGGCAGGCGCCCGCTCAATACATAATTGTTAGCCACATAAGCTACATACAGAAATACCAAGACCGCCAGCGTGATACGGATCAATACGCTCTTTTGCCTGGAATTCAAAACACCATCCCTTTCTGATCCCCTGTTGATATTAGCCCTGGTTTACTGCTTTAACCGGTCAGGAAGCACCGCCACCTTGGGCAAATGCTGTTTATGCTGGTTGGCTTTCATCATCGCCTCGATTCTGGCGATAACTTCTGCATCACCCTGACCGCTGCTCAGGTAGGCATCCAATTGCTGGTAGGTGAAGCCCATCTCGGCCTCATCGGTCTGTCCCACCCATAGGCCGCCTGAAGGAGGCTTGTTGATGATTAGATCCGGCACCTGTAAATAACGGGCCAGAGCATAAACATCCTGTTTGAGAAGATCGCCTAAGATCTGCAGATCGACTGCATTATCCCCATGCTTGGTGCTGTAGCCCACACTGATCTCACTCTTGTTGCTGGTACCTACCACCAGGTAATTCCTGGCCTGGGCTGCATAGTACAGGGTCAACATACGCAGGCGCGGTTTCATATTGGCTTTTAAGAGCCGTCCCGAATCAGCATCCACCTTTAAGTAGGCTTCAAATTGAGCTACCAGGAGGAGATAAGGATTGTCCAGATCCACGATCTGATAAGGGATGTCATTTTGCTCGGCCAGCAACTGGCCATGCCACAGGTCGGTCAGATCGCTTTCACAGGGCAGCAGCAAAGCCTGCATATTTTCGGGGAAGGCCTTTTTGGCTATTAAAGCCGCCACTGCAGAATCGACCCCGCCGCTTACCCCCATCACCACTCCGGATTTCCCGGCTGCTGCCACTTCAGACTGCAGCCACTCTACCAGATAGTCTACCACTGCCTCTGGGTTCATGGTTTTACACCCCTTTAAGAAGTACTGCATGCTTCCATTAAAGGCCTGCAGGCCTTGACCCGATTGGATTCACTGTGCCAGCGGCTGTTGTCGACATGCCTTTACGGCCCATGTTGGCCAATACCAGCTCTCGATGTCGATTTTAACAGAATTGTAATAACAAATACAGAATTCCACACTCTTATGCTGAATCCTGCCCACTCCGGTATTCACCGTTTTATAATCATTCCGGTCTTTTAACCCGGCATTAAGACGGTTCAGTCCGCTTAAGCGGCACTATCTCCATCTCGCCCCAGGCTGCCAGCTGATCGCCTTTTATAGCCAAAACTCCAGTTACTCCGGGTATATCCCGAGCAAAATCGATGGCCTTGACCAGTTCGGCCTTGCTGCTAACCATGTTGCCGGCCCCGGTAGCAACTGCATCAGCCAGGGCTGCAGAGGTGGCTTTGATGACTACTGCATCGGCTCTTCCCAGGCTCAGACTATGTCCCACCGTCCCTGAAGAGGTGCAGATACCCAAACCTTGACTACTGACGGGAATCTTTATACCAATACGATAACTGAAATCAGACTCACCTGCAAATACTGCCACAACCCTTTCCACACTGCTCTTTAAGTAGATGTCTCCGCCATTTTCTACCACTACTTCCTGGCAGCGCTCTGTAAGCTTCTCACCCACCATCTCAGCGATAGTCCCAGCTACCGCTGCCATTGGCCCGACCCGGGCCAGGTGTGCGGCCCGGCTCATCCTTTTGGCGATCTCCGGCGCATCACTGCGCAGTTTTATGGGCAGCAGAGTAGTCTGAAAAAGGGGCTGCAGTTTGATATATTCTTCCAACTCACTGCGCAGCTTAATCAGCTGGTTTCTGCATAAAGACATGAGGCTATCAAGGTAGCTCTGTTCGTCTACCCCGATAGCCAAGTCGCTCTGTTTGACCTGCACGGTAAAATAGTGCAGATTGTGTCCTTCGTGCCAGGCGCGGTAGTCCCGCTGTACATATCCCCGCTGACGCTTCATCTGGACTTAAACCGCCTCCTTGACTTCAAAGTGCAGTTTGATGGCCAGGGTGGGACAGCAGTCCAGACACATGCCACAAACCACACAGCGGGAGTTGTCGAAGGAGACGATCATGCTATCTCTTTCAATGGCCAGGGCCTGAGTAGGACAGAAGGATGCACAGGCGCCGCATTGGATGCATAATTCATCATGCCAGACCACCGTCTGGCTTAAGGGCTCTACGATAACCCCCAGGTTTTTCAGAAATTTTATGCCAGCCTCATAGCAGTCTTTTTCCCCTTCCAATTCAACCACCAGATAGCCTTCTTTTTGCGGATTGATGTCGGCCTTGAGGATATTGACGATCAAGTCGGTATTCTTTATCAACTGGTATATAATGGGCCGTTCTGATTGTGCCGCTGAAAAATACAAAACCACTCTGTTTTTCATTTCCGCTACCTCCTGTTCCTGATCATGGAAATAACCCCATTGGGCTGGCGATCAGGGAGTGATTTGAAATCTATCGGGCTATCCGCTCCGGGCAGACTTGCCACCGGCTGGGTGAGTTCGAATTTTTCGGCCTGTATCCAGGCTTTGAGGATGGCTGCGATCTGTCTAGCCCTCGGATAGCTGGACTGCGGTGTGGTCACTACTTCCTTGCCCTGGATATTTACCCGGCCGCTCTTGAGATCTCTAAAACTGACAAAGCCCAGGTCAGTATGATTGCCATAAGGATAGCCCTGATGGTAATCCACCACCGGCAGGAAAATGTCCTTATCTTCAACCGCTGTATAGCGCAGCATTTCCTCATCCAGGATGGGAATGGGGATGCCCACGCCCACCGCCAGGGTAGGTCCATATCCGAGATAGCTTAAGCCCACCAGCCAGTTGGGGTCCATCTGTTTCAGGTCGCCAATCAGCGACAACGTCCCCGCAGTTACCATGGGAACACCGTTTTCCCCACGCTGCACGTTGGGATGATGCTGGGTGCCGTTCCAAGCCACATAACCTATGCCCCCACCCAGGAAAATGCGGGTGCCGATCCCAGTGGTGCGGTAATGCGGATCATTGAATAAGGGGCTCAGTTGCCCGGAGGTCGAATAAGCCGCATTTCCCATCTTGGGTTTTAAGACCCCCATGTAGGTGTAAATGGTTTTGTCGCCCAGGTTGACCGCGCAGTTATAATTCTGATAAGCGTTGCGCGGATTAAACATGAACGCCTCATTAACATCGGCCAGGGTTATGACTGTATCCACGCTTTTATTGGGATAGCAATCAGTGCCATAGGAAATGGCCTCCAGACGTATCTCCTTGCCGGCCACCAGGTCATGGATGACATGCCCGCCGCCATACATGAACCGGCCCGGATACACTTTATTTTCGGGATCATTCTCCGCCACCTGGGCGGCTCCGATATAGGCATCGACAGCAGCGATGCCGCCGTAGGCCTCGACCCCATTGAGCCATACCTTCTGCATGCGGATGCGTGGTTTAGCGTGGCCAAAATTTATGAATACCCCTGATGAACACATCGGTCCGAAGGTTCCGGTGGTGACTACATCGATTTCCTTGGCCGCTTGGGCATAGCCTTTTTCCGCCACCACATCAATCACTTCTTCAGCGGTAACCACTACGGCTTCCCCCCGGCGGATCTTTTCATTGATTTCTTCATAAGACTTCTTGTAGGTCATGGCTCCTCCCCCTTAGTTTATATCCACCAGCCCGGTGGCAACCGTGATTGCTTTGCGGGCGTCTGCTGCAAATCCATCAGCGCCGATCAAGTCGGCATATTCCTGGGTCAATACTGCTCCTCCCACCATCACCTTGCATCTCAGACCCTGCTCTCGCACCCCGGCGATGACTTCTGCCATGCGCGGCATGGTGGTGGTCATCAGGGCGCTCAACCCGATTATATCAGCCTGGTGGCGTTCAGCCTCTTGCAGAATGGCTGCTGCCGGCACGTCTTTGCCCAGGTCTATCACCTTAAGGCCATAGTTCTCCAACATTATAGCCACGATGTTTTTGCCGATGTCGTGAATATCCCCCTCCACAGTGGCCAACACCACGGTACCCCGGGAATGCAGAGCACCCTCGGTGAGGAGCGGTTTCAAATAACCGAAAGCCTTTTTCATGGTCTCAGCCGCCATCATCAGCTGGGGCAGGAAGTACACCTTTTGATCATAACGCAAACCGGCCTCCTCAATGCCCGGGATGAGATCCTGATTGACCACCGCCATAGGATCGCGGCCGGGCAATGCTTCCTTTAGCAGGTGGATGATGTTCTGCTGATCCCCCTCCAGAACTGCCCGGCCCAACCTGCTCAGGCCCTCCTGGGGAAGTGCTGGCGCACTTTTTTCAGGCACTGGCATACCTTTTTCGGGTGCAGCCGCTATGAGCAGATCGGGTATGTTGCAGCTCTGGCACAGCTGGTGCCTTACTGATGTATTGGCGGATCTCGGCTGGTTTTGATAATGCTCGATATATGCCCCAGCTCCGGGATCCCGGTTCAAGAGCACTGCCGCCGCCCGGGTAGCATCCCGCACTCTGTCGTCGAACGGGTTCATAATGGGCAGATCCAGCCCTGCAGCCCAGGCCATGGCCAGGAAGGTGGAAGTCAGCACTTCTCGCTGCGGCAGCCCGTGGGAAACATTGCTCACCCCCAGGACTGTGCCCACTCCCAGCTCTTGTTTGACCATTTGCATGGTTTTCAGGGTCTCCATGACGCGGGCTTGCTCAGCTCCGGCAGTGGTAACCAGGCAGTCGATATAGATGTCCTGATTCCTTAAGCCGTAAAACCTGGCCCGCTGATATATCTTCCTGGCCAGTTCCAGTCTGTCCTCAGCCTTGGGGGGTATGCCTTTCTCATCCAGGCACAAGCCTAAAACGGCGGCCCCGTATTTTTTAGCCAGGGGCAGGATCACATCCAATTGTTTATCTTCAGCCGTGGTAGAGTTTATCAACGGCCTCCCTACATAGTTCTTGAGCCCGGCCTCAATGGCCGCCGGGCGGGTGGAATCAATCGAAATGGGCCGGTCGACCGCCGCCTGTATCTCTAGGACCGCACGGGTCATAGCCTCAGCTTCGTCAATACCGGGGACCCCCATGTTCACATCCAAAATGGGAGCTCCGCTCTCCACCTGCAGACGGGCCTCCTCCACTACCAGGTTCATCTGCCCGGCCTTGATATCTGCGGCTAGTTTCTTGCGGGCGGTGGGATTGATGCGTTCACCGATAAAGGCCAATTCATTGCTGTCACCGATTAAAACCGCCCGAGAACGTGAAGCCAGGGCTCGGCTGTGAGCTGAGATCCGCTTGACCGGGGCCATACCGCGCAAGGCCGCTGCCATAGCCTGTATATGCTCCGGGGTGGTTCCGCAGCAACCGCCGATGATATTGGCCCCCACCTGGCGCAGGCGCAAGGCCTGTTCGGCCATCTCTTCAGGAGACTCAGGAAACACTGTATTACCATCAACCAGCAACGGCAGCCCGGCATTGGGCTCTACCGATAGGTATATGTCACTCAATTGTCCCATGGCTGCAATGACCGGCAATAACTCCCTGGCTCCGCCAGAACAGTTAGCCCCGATAGCCAGAGGGCTCAGGGCTTCCAGGATATACAGTGCGGTGGCAGCATCGGTGCCCATCATGGTGCGGCCTCCGTTTTCGAAGCTCATATGCGCGATGATGGGCAGCTTAGAGCAGTCCTGCGCGGCTATCACCGCAGCCCGCAGTTCCCCTATGTCAGTCATGGTCTCGATGCAGATGAGATCTGCTCCTGCCTTTTCACAGGCGATGATCTGCTGGGTAAAGACCTTAAACAGGTCATCAAAATCGACTGCACCCATGGGTTTTAAGAGCTGCCCGGTAGGGCCTATGCAAGCTGCCACCAGGGCTTTGCCAGCGCTGGCCTGCCTGGCCACCCGGACCGCCTCTTGATTCAGTTCTGCCACCATATCTTCCAGGCCGTAAGCCTGCAATTTATAGTAATTGGCACCGAAGCTGAAGGTCTCGATGATGTCAGCCCCGGCATTTACATATTGATAATGGATGTCCTCCAGAAGGGCTTCATTCTGTATGGCGAACAATTCCGGACACATACCCGGCTGCATACCGTGTTTCTGCAACATGGTGCCCATAGCACCATCCATAATCAAGCATCTCTTTTTCAGTAATGCAGATACATCCCATGCAGCCATTGTTAATCCTCCCTTATATATAAAATCAATGCCAACTCAAAGTAAAAAAACCCTCTAATCGAGAGGGCGTGGAAAGCTCTCTCATCTTTCAGGAGTACTACTCCTGCAGGATTTAGCACCATACCTCCATAAAGGAGGCGGTTGCCGGGTTTCATCGGGCCCGTCCCTCAACCACTCTTGATAAGATTTGAGTATATTAAATTCGATGCTGTCGTCACATACGCAGGCCGTTATTTCGAGCCTTCTTCAGCCTCAGTCTCAGACGGGGCGGTTTGGCCCGCAACTATCGACGGCTGGCTCTCTGCTTTGGGAGGAGCAGCCGGTTCGTCTACTGATTTGATGGCTTCATCAAATTCCTTTTTTATTCCAGTAGTGGCCTTCTTGAACTCGCGAGTAGCCTTGCCTAATGATTTGGCAACTTCAGGGAGCTTGCCCGGCCCGACTACTATCAAGGCCACGACCAGAATCAAGATCAATTCCCAGGGACCGATGTTAAACATCAATACACCTCTGATTCTTTAGTGTTAAAACCTAGGGCTTATCATCTCAGTACATTTTACTTGTCTTTGCTGCGCTTGGCAATGGTTTTTGAGGCCGGCTCTCCGGGCAAGATCAGGTTAATCCCCGGCTGTGCCCATGTTTTATCCGGCCTTAAGGTAAAATGACAATACCAAGACCACCCATAAAAAATCAGGTCGATGAACCCGACCCGATTTTCATTACTGCCGTTAAGTTTTTTAGCGCGTAACTATCTCAGTTCGGTAGGTACAAAGGCATCCACGATTCCTATCACCAGTGCAGCCAGCAGAGCGCCTAAAACCGACACCGATAACCAGTTGGGGATAAGGAATTGAGCGACATAGATAACCACTGCTGCGGTTAAGAAGCCAACCAGCCCTCTGGAGCGCGGCGAGATTTTGTCACCCATTACAGACTCAACGATGTAGCCGATAGCCGCAATAACTAAGGCCGCAATTAAAGCTCCCGTAAAGCCTGCCACTCTGATTCCCGGCAATAGATAAGCAATCAGCAATAGAACGATTGCAGAGACGATAAAGCGTACAATGGTGCCTATCCAATTCCCTTTCATACTGAATCCTCCTTTATTTTAAGATTAAAAGCTTGTTGTGCTAATATATAATTCCCCTCCTGGAAGCGAAAATATGCAGACTTATCGTAATCCACATTGTGCTTGCATTCATATCCAAAGAAGTCAAAAATATAATTATGTAAAAATTCAAAAAGAGGAGTTATGACGGTGTCCAAAGCTAAAGTGAAAGAACGCCGGGCATTAAAAGAAGCAAAAAGAGAAGAGAAAAAGCAAAAGAAATCTCAGCCCCAAAAAACGCCTTTCAAGGAGAGACATGCCAACATATTTAAATATTTCTGGGTAGTATGGTTTACCGGAGTGGTGATTTTCCTGCTTATAGTCCTGTTCCAGCTCTATCAGATGGGCAGACTGGATATTCTGATCCCCAAGCAGAGGTTCTAAGCACACTACAATCGCTGTGCGCTAGGCTTCATAGCGATGCCTGGCCAGATGGGCAACTCGCGCAGTGGCGTTTATCAGATAGGCAGCTTCAGGCTGTTTAGGGTAAGGCATAGGATCATAATGAGCGCTTTTCAAACGCTTGACAGTGTTTTCCACAGAGCCATGCTCTTCATCGAGGAGAAGGTAGATTTCATCCCGGAGGTTGAGAGTGGCCTGTATGGAGCGCTGGAAAAAGGACTTGACCGTCTCCCTGCCCATCACCACCATTAGATGTCCCTGACAGAGGATCTCGACCGGCAGTGCTGCCAGCCGTTGCAGCGAGTCCAGATATTGCTGAAAATCGGAAACGAATTCACAGTTTAGTACCCCAGACGGGTACAATAGTCCGGCGGCTTCCCCTGCCATGAGGATCCTTTGTAGTGGCATATAATAGCAGAGATGATCGCGGGTGTGGCCAGGCGTCGCCATAATCTCTACCGTAATCCCAGCCCCCAGTTCGATTCTGTCCCCGTCTCGCACCTCCAAATCCACCCTGAAACCTTCATAAGGCTGCATTATTAAATCCGAGACCTCAAACTCACCACTTGCGGCCACAACCGCTGCGGTCTCGCGATTCAGTTCACTGATAAGTTTCACCGCGTTAGCCCTGGAATGGATTTGTGTTGTCTGCGCAGAAGCCGCTATCTTTAATCCCGGGAAGGCCTCTTTTAGGTAGGCCGCCGCTCCGCAATGGTCCCAGTGTCCATGGCTGAGAAACAGCATTTGTGGTTGGCGGGGGTTCATAATGGTCCTGATGGCGTTAACGTACACCTTCCCCAAACAGGTAATGCCCCCTTCAAACAGCGCCGCAACAGGCGCGTCGCAAAGGTAGGCGCGAAAACCGCCCGGTCCGAATATATGCAGATTATCTGTTATGGGCCCCGAATCTGTTATGTACATAGCTTATTCTCCCGTAGGTGTCAGAAGGATTCTTTTCCAACCTTTATCAACAGATGAACATGATTGCTCATCAAACAATATGCATGAATTGTATAGCCGCATTTTGCTTTGCACTTCAATATGGTCTGAAGAAATTTTCCATAATCTTCTTCGTCTTCAAATATCGTCTGCCGGTTTATTCCTCTCATCATTACATGATAGATTCCGCTACTACTTTTTTGCCGGGCCTTTCTTGGCATAAAAACACACCTGATTAAGGCTAGCCTTAGATTGATAATATTGTCAACAACCCCGTCCCCTTGACATTTGCTAATTATTAGGCGAATCCGGGTTGTTTATGGTAATATTTGGGTATACACTGCAGATTGCAATCAGTCCAAAGGGGTTTTTGTATGCTGGCAAGCGTGAATACCCTGGTGATAGCCGGTGTCGATGCCTTACCGGTGAAGGTGGAGTGCGACATTCACTCCGGGTTGCCGGCCTTCGATGTGGTTGGTCTGGCCTCGACCGCCATTAAAGAGGCCCGGGAGAGGGTCAGAGCCGCTATCAAGAATGCCGGCTACAAGTTCCCCAACCAGCGTTTGACAGTCAATCTGGCTCCTGCTGATATTAGAAAAGAAGGCAGCCATTTTGACCTGGCCATTGCGGTCGGCATTCTGGCAGCGTCAGGGCAACTGGATTTGCCCTGCTCAGAACCGGTTTTTCTGGCCGGCGAACTGTCCCTGGACGGCAGCTTGCGCCCCGTTCCGGGTATACTGCCCATGTCCTTGAGCCTGGCCAAAGAGGTGCCCGGTACAGCTTTTGTGGTGCCGGACAGCAATAAAGTCGAAGCTGCCGTGGTTGACGGCATCACCGTGATTGCGGCTGGCGACCTGAAACAGGTCTGCGCTCACCTAGAAGGCACGGCGCTTATCGCTGCCACCCCGCCAATTGATATCGACGTACTGCATGCATCTCGGTTCTGCCCGGATTTTGAGGAAGTGCGCGGGCAGGAAAGCGCCAAACGGGCTCTGCTCACCGCGGCCGCCGGGATGCACAACGTTCTCATGATCGGCCCTCCAGGAGGCGGTAAAACTATGCTGGCACGCCGTTTTCCTGCCATTATGCCTCCCATGAGCCGGGAGGAGATCCTTGACACCACTCGTATTTATTCGGTTGCCGGCCTGCTGAGCACTGACCAGCCCTTGATTCTAAACCGTCCCTTCCGCAGTCCGCATAAGAATGCCTCCGCAGCCAGCATAATCGGAGGCGGCAAGGTGCCCCGCCCCGGTGAGATCAGCTTGGCCCTCAACGGGGTGCTGTTCCTGGACGAATTGCCTGAATTCAATCGCGATGTACTGGAGGCCTTGCGGCAGCCGCTGGAGGACCGCACAGTGACTGTAGCCCGGGCCCAGGCTACCTATACTTATCCGGCCCGCTTCTGCCTGATCGCTTCCATGAATCCCTGCCTGTGCGGCCTTTTGGGAAGCGACCGCGAATGCCACTGTACCCCCCTGCAGGTGCAGCGTTATTTGAGTCGCATCAGCGGCCCGTTATTAGACCGCATGGATATCCATCTGGAAGTGCCTCAGGTGCAATACGAGGATTTGACCGGCCTATCACCCGGCCTTACCACTGCGGAGATGAAAGTGGCTATCGTCGCTGCCCGGGATGTTCAAGCCCGCCGTTTCCGGGACCATCCCGGAATGCTGAATGCAACCATGGGCAGCAGAGAAATAAAGGCCTATTGCCGCCTCGGTGACGAAGCCGACCGAATGTTAAAAATGGCCTTTAAACATCTGCACATGAGTGCCCGGGCTTATGACCGAGTTCTTAAATTGGCGCGCACCATTGCCGACCTGGAGCAGAGTCAGGCAATAAAGCCTCATCACCTCGCTGAAGCCATACAGTATCGCAGCCTGGATCGAAAATATTGGAATCACTGATCTGGAGATTTTATCACTTGGACTGCGCACCCCGGCCGTATAAAATAAGATAAAGTGGTCAGGATTGACTAGAAAGACCGGTGGGGGTGGTGTTATGCCGGAAAAACCGGCATCTGTCTGGGAAAAACATAAAGCTGCTATAGTATTTGGCAGCTTTACCATTCTTTTAGTCGCCATGCTGATTTTTTTCCTGCTAAAGCTGAATCTTGTTCTATAAAATACTATCCGGATGTCATAAAGTATGATAATATGACTAATATGACAATTGCATATAACTCCGAGCCTTTCAGTCTAAAGCTTCGGTTATGAGTGTTAGGCCTGTGGGTATGGCTGGAAACGGTCGTGCCTCCCCGTATTTTTGGAAAGGAGTTTATTGTGCCCTCTTAATCCTGATGGGTGTAATGATTCAATTCAGCCCAGGATTCAGATGTTTGTGATGCCTGGTTCTTCCATGGTGTCAATAAGGCACGGTAGCCATACCTGTACGGGTATGGTTTTTTTATTTCGGTTGCCGGCTCTTGACGAGCTCTAACATATGATCCCATTTTTTTTGTTCCCGCTTACTGCGGGAATCTTCTTTTTTGGGGTTCGCCCAACTGAAGAATGGGGGCGGGCTCCGGTTTGATGAAGTAAAACAAGGTTTTATCAGTAAGATCCGGTAAATACATCAGACTCGCATGCAGTAAACCACTTTTAGGGTTTGGTGAATAGTATCGCCTTGGACCTAAAAAGGCTACAAACTCAATGTGACCCCAAAGTACTGCCAGAATTGACCACTGCCTTAAGAAAGATCATAACCCGTACCGAACTCAACTTAGCCTGAAGACATATAAAACAGGCCGGGGCGTATTAAGTTACCTTATCACCCCGACCTTGATGTACGCTGTGCTATGATTATGTTTTTAAAAGCTCTGGCTGTTGACCTTATTATACGTTATGCCCGCACCTCAGAAAGTGGTGCTGGAACAAGGCTTACTTGACAACAACTGTATCCTGGTTGATCAGCAACTAAAGCAAGTCTTTAACTATTTCCATTGGTGATGGTGAGCAAGCAGCCCTTTTATTTCTCAATACCTTCCCGGGCCGGCACTCCTTGCTGATAATAATGTTTGACCTCTACCATCTGTGTGACCAAGTCGGCAGCCTCGATGACCCGGTCATGAGCCTGAGGGCCGCCGGTCAATACCAGTTCTAAACCTTCAGGTTTGCTGGCGATGAGGTCCAATATGGCCTCAACCGGAATGAGGTGAAAATAGTTGGCGGTGTTGATCTCGTCCAGCACGATGATATCGTATTGCCCCGAGGCTATGGCCTGTTTAGCCTTTTCCAGGCCTGCCATGGCCAGGTCGACAGCTTCCTGTGGCGGCGGGTTGGTCAGCTTTATGAAGCCCTTTTTGCCATACTGTTCGATGGTTATATAAGGGCTGACCATTCTGGCTGAATCCAGTTCAGCATATTCCCCGCCTTTCATGAACTGCCCCACATAGGTCTTTAAGCCTTTGCCCATAGCCCGAAAGGCCAATCCCAAGGCAGCCGTGGTTTTTCCTTTGCAGTTGCCGGTATATACCTGCACATAGCCCCTTTTAAGTAGTTCTTCGTTCATGGTTTACCCCTCTCCTTATCTAATTTTGCTATCTACTCGCATCTAATTCTATTTACCCATGTATTTTATATACCGGCTCCAAAATCCTGCTTTGCTGACCCATTTATTTTGTACAGAAATTAAATCCCCGCTGATCAGTGCCAAAATACATCATACATTTTGCAGCTTTAGGGTTAGCAGGTTGTCGAATAATTCGCCCACAGTGATCATCCCGATGCCCCCTGGCACAGCGCTGGCTATGCTGGCCTTGCCTTTAGCCTCGGGGTGGACATCGCCCAGGATAGCGCCGCTGTCATCCACATTGATGCCGGCGTCCATTATAACGCAGCCTGCACTCACCATTTCGGCAGTTATTAGATTGGCTTGGCCTACCGCGGCAACGATGATATCTGCAGCCCTGGTCTCCGCAGCCAGGTCACGGGTGCGAGTGTGACACAGGGTCACAGTGGCATCTTGTGCGGTCATCATTGCCGCAAGGGGATGGCCCACGATGATGCTGCGCCCCACTATGGTGACCTTTTTGCCGCTGATTTCGACTCCATTGGCTGCCAGCATGCTCATCACCGCTTTAGGAGTCGATGGTCTCACTCCAGGCGCTTTGGTCAACAACTTTCCCAGATTATAGTAATGCAGCCCTTCCACATCTTTATTATAATCGATGGTATGCATCAGTCTGTTGTCATCGATATGCGGGGGCAGGGGTTTCTGTATCATTATCCCGGTAATATCAGGGTTGCTGTTCAATTCCTGAATCACCCGGCAGGCCTCGGCCTGGGTACACTGTTCATCCAGGCGAATTACCTCTACCGGGATGCCGGTATCTCTGCCGAAGTTGACCAAGCTGTTTACATATGATTGCGACGCCTTATCGTCGCCGATCTTCAATATCGCCATCTGCATAGGAAGCATTTCAGCCTGAGCTTTGATGCGGGCTTTCATCTGTTCGCGCAATTCCTTGCCGTATACCAGCATTTCTGTCATCCTCTCCACTGTTGTTGACGTAGTCTTTTCAATTTTATGATATCTTCCTGCAGTCCTTCAAGCGGTGTCTCCACGATCATAGGCAGTTGACCCCAGAAGGGATGGGACAACAATTCAGCAAAACCATCCAGGCCGATAAATCCTTGTCCCACATGGGCGTGCCGGTCGCGATGCGACCCCAGGGCAGTCTGGCAGTCATTGGCATGCAACAACTTGATGCGCTCACGGCCAAAGCTGCAATCTATGTCGTGGAGGATCTGCTCCAGGCCAGCTCTGTTACTGCAATCATAACCTGCTGCATAAGTATGGCAGGTGTCATAGCATATCCCTATTCTATCCTTTAGTTCGACCATCTCCACTATTTCATGTAATTCGGTAAAATCCCTGCCCACTTCGGTGCCCTGCCCGGACATGGTCTCCAGAAGTATAGTAACCAGGCTCGAATCCTGTTTTAGCACCTGATTGAGCAGATGCGCCACCCGGGTGATGGCTTGGGGTGCTGAGCTACTGGTGAATGAGCCGGGATGGAGAACCAGATAATCGGCCCCGATTTGGGCACAGCGCATAAGGTCCTCGGCCACAATGGCGCCAGCCAGATCGTACAAATGCGGGTCTGCTGCGGCCGGGTTGCAAATATAGCTGACATGCACTACCAGCGGGCTGATGCTATGCGCCGCCATCATGCTTTTGAAGTAGCTCAGCTCACTGTCTTTCAACTGGCGGGCTTTGCTGCCACGGGGATTGCGCAAAAAAATCTGCAGGCATTCCAGTTCCAGGTCCAGGGCTTGATCAGCAGTGTTTTTCAAGCCCCGGCCAATGCCCATATGTGCTCCGATCGAACCCATGCTCGTACCTCCTCGATCTTTGTTAGTATGAGCGTCGGGGCTGCGCTTAAACCGCTTGAGCGATAATAATGGCGGTTTAAAAAGCCGCTTCAATATGATTTATCAGCGGGGAGGACTTTAGCAGTATGGCGATCACATCAAAACGGATATTGGAGTAGGCCCGATCAACCGTGGCCAGATAGTATAAGGCCGATTTCCTGATATGATCCTGTTTCCGGCGGGTGACGGCTGCCTGCGGTACTCCGAACCCGGTCCCCCGCCGGGTTTTGACCTCCACAAAGACCAGTTCCTGCTGAATCGAGCAGATGATATCGATCTCCCCGTAGGGGCTGCGATAGTTGCGTTCCAGGATATGATAGCCTTTTCGCTGCAGATATGCGTCTGCTATATTCTCGCCGTGCTTGCCTAAGGTATTGACCATAGTGACCACCATCAATAACGCCGGTCAACGCGGTAAATGAAAGCCAGTATTTCCGCTACCACCTGATACAACTGAGGCGGTATCTCCTCATATAATTGCAAGGCCATGAGGTATTTGACCAGGGTCTGGTTTTCCTCCACCGGAATGTGGTGTTCTGCAGCCAGGGCTTTTATGGTGTCAGCGATATACCCCTGTCCTTTGGCCACTACCACCGGGGCCATATTTTTTTCCTGATCGTAGTACAGGGCCACTGCCTGATTCAAAGCCGTCTTTTCTTCCATAGCCTTTCCCTCCGAGTTGATGCCGGGTACCGCCCAACTAATCAATTGCACTTCTATATCTGGATGTCAACCTTCAGCCATCCTCCCCGCCCTGCTTTGACCGGGGGTTGGGGTGCGATTTTCAGGCTGTCGCTTTCTAGGGCAGGTATGACTTTAAGGCCATAGTCCTTTACCGTATAGCCTAATTCCTGCAGCGCCTGTTCTAATTCCTGCATATAAGGACGCAGCCGCTTTAAGCCCAGCTGGCTGTCTATGACGCCGCGTATTTCGATTTGTTGGCTGCGGTGCCAGGTGACATGGAACAATACCGCTCCCAACCGGGGGGTCTCTAGGGCCACCGCCACTGTGATCTGCTCCTGTTCTCTCAATCCAGATCTTGCAGCATCTCCGCTAATGCGGACTTCACATGGCTGTGTGTCAAGGCCCCACTGCAACGGCAGGGAAAAATAATACTGCGGCGCCTCGTCAGTTGTGGAAGCAGTGAGGTTGATGAGGTGTTGTCCCAACATCTCGCGGCTTAAGCTTTCCAGCTTATTCATTACGGTAATACCGGCCCGGTCTGAAGCCAGGCTTTGATTATGTTTGAGGGTCTCTTCCAGAAGCAACAGCCCTCGCAGCACATCAGGTTGGGAGCGCAGGATTTTTTCTAGGCGCGTGGCAACATCCGGGGATGCCTCTCCAAGATTCAGGGAGAGGGAGGCCAATTCCTGCTTTACCAACGCAAGCAGCCTTTTCAGAGCCTCTTCGGGTAAAAGGCTCTGTACTGCAGGTTGGATTACAGCCGGAGCCGGAGAGGCTTCGATGGCAGAGCCGACCCGAAGGCTGTCTGCCGCGGCAGCCGCATCCGGGGTGAGCATGGCTGTATTGACGGCAGGAGCAGGGCTAGGCGTGGATCCAGGCTGCTGCCCGGGTCCTTTCGCATTATTCCAATCAGACAGTGCCCTCAATACATCTTTAATGAGCATATTCAGATCTGAGCCCGGGCTGGCATATTGCGCCAGGGCCTGTAAGAGCACACTGTCCCGGGGAAATCCGCAGGCGGTTTGAAAGGCCGCTAAATTGATATTTTCCTGGGTAGCAGCACCCAACAGAGCGGTGCTCTTTATCAAGGCCTCCATATTAGGGCGGTTGAGAATCAGGTCATAACTCAATAAATGTTTTGCCATGTTGACATGGCCGGGCTTGGGCGGAATTCCCATCTCCATCAACCGATCAGCGATAAACTGGTCTTGACTATGCTGCGCCTCTGCAGGGGTCATTACTTTCAGCCTCACCCCCCTGGCATCTATTTGGTCCACAGCCAGCAACAGGTGCTGCCCGACTGCCACCGGGACCTGAGCAGCCGCCTCTATGACCCGCCCTTTCAACGACAGCAGGACTATTCCATCTGGGTTGACGGATTTTACCACACCCTGCAGCAACTCCCCCTGACGGAATACAATATCGCCTTCAACTGGCAGGTGAGCCAGTTCAAGACTCGTCCTGTTCAAATAGAGCGGGTTGTTGTACATCATTTCCTCCGCTAAACCAGGTTTTTATAGGATCGAAACTCCTGCGGTGGATATCGCATGGTCCCAGCCGCCACAAGGCTTCTATATGTTCCCGGGTGGCGTAGCCTTTGTGCTTGTCCAGCCCATAGCCGGGATAAAGCTGGTTAAATCCCTCCATCGCCATGTCGCGTTCCACTTTGGCTAAAATAGAAGCACAGGCAATGGAGGCGCTTAGACTGTCACCTTGCACCAGTGCCATTTGCTCAATTTCCAGGTTAGGGAGACGGAGGGCATCGATGAGCAGAAAATCCGGTCGCGGATTGAGGTGGGTAATGCAATGGCTCATGGCTTCACGAGTGGCATTGAGTATGTTCACTTCATCGAGGCGGGTGGGGTATACGCTGGCCACCGTCCAGGCAATGGCATGCTGTTTGATCTCGGCGGCCAGACGATTGCGCTTGATCGCACTCAGTTGTTTGGAATCATTGATGCCAGCCAGGAAAAAGCGGCTCGGCAGGATTACCGCCGCAGCCACCACTGGCCCCGCCAGAGGGCCGCGCCCCACTTCATCAAGGCCGGCGATGATATGATGACCGTTCCGGTAAGCCTGGCGTTCATACTTCATCATCGCCGCCAGCCGTTTTTTCTCTTTCTTAACATCCTCGGGAGTCAATGCTGTAGCTCCTTTTTGATTTCAACTCTTCTTGGTATATCATATAAGCGGTCATGTGACCCTCCAGGATAGCGCTTTTAAATCCCCTGACCCGCAAAGCATCGCCAATCACATATACCGATGACATCATGCGCCGCGCCTGATGATACAGCTGGTTGACAGACCTGTAGCCCGTGGCCGCAATGACCGCTTGCGCCGAGATTTCTCGAGGCTGCTGGGTCGCATCCGCGATCACCACTCCGGTCGGGGTAATTTCCAGCACTTTATGTTTCACCAGCATCATTACACCGCCTGCTTCCAGGCGATTCAACAGATCACGGCGATTTTTTCTTTCCATGTCGGCAGCCAACCGAGAGCGTCCCTCCACGATGGTGATACGGTGCTTGCCATGCTGCAGCAGGAAATCAGCCACTTCACAACCGTTGCTGCCCCCACCTATAATCACCACTTCTTCCCCGGCAACTTCAACTTGGCCGGAGAGGACAGCCTCCAAGCCCAGGCAGCGATCAATGCCGGGCAGCTTAGGAGTCTGAGGCCTGGAGCCGGTGGAGATGATGAGATGATCGGGCTGGCGGTTTTGCAGATCGCCTATCAGGTATTGATGTTCATAAATCTGCTTTACCCCGCTGTTATTCAATTGGCTGGCCAGATACTGGTGAAAATCTTTAAGGCGGTCTTTGTGCGGCGGTGTAGCTGCAAAGCCCAACAGGCCGCCGGGGCAAGATGATTTTTCAAAAAGCGCTACTTCAAATCCCATTTTATCAAGGGTAAGGGCTGCCTGTATCCCTGCCGGGCCGGCACCCACGATGTCCACCCTGGATTTCGCCGCCACCTTGGCTATCCGGGAATTATACTGTTTTTCCCTGCCGGTAGCCGGGTTGACCGTGCAGCTCACCGGCATCCCTGCAAAATGTAGATTAATGCAGCCGTTGCAGCGAATACAAGGCCTAATCTCGTGGACCCTGCCCCGCAGCGCCTTGGCAGGCCATTTGGGATCGGCTAGCAAGCTGCGTCCCAAAAACACCAGGTCGGAGCGCCCCTCAGCCACCACCTGTTCAGCAAAAGCCGGGTTGTGTATCATGCCTCCGGTAACCACCGGGATACGCACATACTGTTTTATCTTCTCAGCCAAATAGACCCGCCAGCCCTCCGGGTAAGACGCCGGTTCAATACTGGTGAGCCCGGATTCATAGGTGCCGCAGGTGCAATTAATAATGTCTGCACCCCGCTTTTCCAGCTCGCTGGCGATAATTGCGCTCTGATCGGGCTGCAACCCTCCTGGGGTGAAATCATCTACGTTGAGGCGCACTGAAATCACCAGATCACTGTGCTGAGCTTTGATCCCGCTGATTATCTCCAGCAGAATGCGCATGCGGTTCTCTAGAGAACCTCCGTATTCATCCTGACGGGTGTTCATCTTCGGTGAAAGAAACTCATTTAACAAATAGCCGTGAGCGGCATGCAGCTCGACCCCGTCCATTCCGGCCCGGTGGGCAAAATCAGCCGCCTGCACAAATTGCGCGATCAGATGTTTTATTTCACTGCGGCTTAGTTCTCTGGGTACTTCCCGGCTTGGAGTCAGCCCCTGTCGGGTCGGAGCTACCGGAGGTACTCCGGTTATCTGGCTGGAGGTCTGCCGCCCGGCATGGAAAAGCTGTATAAGGGCTTTGCAGTCATGCTTCTTGATGGCTTTGGCCAGGCTGGTCAGGCCGGGAATACAACCGGGTTCATCAATGTGTATCTGTCCAACGCCCTCTTTTCCGGTAGGAACATCTACACAGCTGGCCTCAACTACTATAAGACCTGCTCCCCCCCGAGCCCTGGCCTCATAGTACTTAATGACATTTTCATTCACCCTGCCGTTTTGGTCAGCATAGCCGACCAACATCGGCCCCATTACAACACGGTTTTTCAGTGTAATCTGCCCGACACGCAGTTCAGAAAACAAATTCGGATAGCAACCCATCACTTACCCCTTCCTCCTATGGCCTGTCTATATTTTGTGGCCTCTGATATTATATGATTTTTCTCTCTTAAACCATCTATTTCCTTCCCGAATCACATAGAAATGCGAAATCTCCCTCCTATTCGCTAAAAACCGTAACTACCAGCAGCGTTTTACTGTATCTGGGGTGTAAAACAGACTTTAGGGGCAGGCTCTGGGCCTGCCCCTGGACACTGCCGCCGTGATGCGCGGCAATAATTCGCTTCAATTAGATTTTATAACATTATTACGAAAAAACTGGGAAAAGCCCTTTTCTGTATTTGGCTACAATTTAAATTACGTTAACACTCAACAGGCGTTCACCTACCAGGATGCCATCCCAGGATGTGATGCGGATGGTGTAAGTCCCTGGGGCCACCCCGGCGGTGTTCCACCAGTATTGGAAACTGGAACCGGTGCAGCGGAACCGTTGAACCCCATTTATATATAATCCCATGGCTTCAACCTTGACATCATCAGTAGAACTAGAGGCGATTTCCATCGTCTGTCCCCGGGAAATAGTCATTCCCTGTACAGGAGTACTGACCAGGACTACCGGAGCCTTGCCGACAGGCACGGTAGGAGGCGGGGTTACTACTGAACCGCCGCTGCCGACAGTAAAAGTAAGCGGCTGGCTGTATGCAGTACCTGCACTATTGACGGCGTAGGATCTCAACGAATAGTTGCCGTTTGTCAATCCGCCCAGATAATACTGAAACGGTGCATTGGGGGGAATGCTGCCGAAAAAGCGAACCTGTTTCTCGGCACCGCCCAGCGGTTGATATAAGAAACCATATTCAGTGATAGTGCTGCCGCCATTGGATACTACTGTTCCCATCAGGGTCGCAGCACCGGAGATGACATTATTGGCCTGGACGGTTAGGGTGGCCAGGTTTCCGGTTTGGCTGGCTGCCACCTTTACTGTATTGCCATAGGAGGTGCCGGAAGAATTCCGGGCATAAGCTTTTACATAGTAAGTCCGGGCGGGATCATAATCGTCAAGTTCAAAGCTAAAGGTGCGATCCTCATCGATTTTCGTTCCTACCTGTTCCTTATTTGAGGGATCGGAGTTATAGCCCCAGTAGAATCCATACTCCCTGATATCAGAACGACCCCTGTCATCAACGACGCCATAGAATTCAACAAAATCCTTACCAGCTAATGGCGTCTTGGTGGTCACTTCGGGGCGGTCGCTGTATCTTCCGCTGCCACCCTCGTCTTCATCGGTGGTAAAGCTTCTTGTTTGACCGTAAGCAATTCCCTCAGAGTTTCTGGCGTAGGCCTTATAATAGTATTTGGTATCCTCCTCAAGGCCATCAAGTTCATAATCAAAGTCGTCGCCCTCATCAATGTAGTATCCGGCCCGAGCCTTCTTGGTCATCGAACTCTGGCTGGTGCCATAATAAAACCCATGTTCCGTAATGTCGTAACCACCATCGTCATCAATACTGCCGTACAATACTACTTCAGTGCCATACACATCGGCATCTTCAGTTATTACGGTGGGCAAATCTCTGCTGGAACTGCTGCCGGTCTCAAAGGTCCTGACCCTGCTGTAACTGGTTCCGGCAGAGTTCTTTGCATAGGCAGCAAAGTAATAGGTGGTGTCTGGCTCGAGTTCATCGTCAACATACAAACGTTTGGAAAAGTCACGGCCTTCTCCGATTTCGTAGCCAACCCTGACCTTATCCATATCATCTTCATCTTCACCGTAATAGAAACCATACTCGGTTATATCATCTCCTCCGTCGTAATCGACGACACCCTCCAGAATAACATAATCATCCTCTACTTCAGCAAAGTATACGCTCACCTCAGGTTTTTCCACAGCAGCCAACGCTACACCCGCACCTGCACATAAAGTCCACAACAAAAAAGCGCAGCCCAACAAGACTGCAATTCTGGATCTACGGGTTTTCTTCATGAAGCCTGTCCCTCCTTTGACATATACATGTTAATGAAACGCGCGATTTTCATAATTATACATTGATGGAATTTTTGTAGCAATCCGGATTATTCCGGGTAAAAAGCCTTAAGTTGATCCCCCTTTCTGTTTTCATCCTCAAGAGCCTATATATGTATTTACTCAAAAGATTTGAATTACTTGCAGGAGGGCAGGGGGACGTTTGCGTTGTCCCATTGTCGACAAACAAAAAGACCCCGCTGTATGGCTGGGTCTTTTTGCGGGAAATGTAATGCCTTGGTTAGGGCAAAAAGATGCCTTCAGGGTCTACTACTTTGTAGAGTATCTCCAACTGTTTGTAGGTGGGTGGCCTAGTCTCACCTTTGCACTTGGAAATGTCTAAATCGAAGTCGACGTTGTTCCTGACATCTTCTGCGCTGAACCCGGGATGTACCGTATCCAGATACATTATGCCGTTTTCGTCAAATCTGAATATGGCCATGTCAGTAATACAGGCAGTGGGACCGCCATAACTATATTTACCGTAGACTTGCTTTTTTGGCACATATTCATTTTTCGGCCAGTTCCTCACCATCCACCCGGGGGAAGTCACATATTCCAGGCGCTCGCTGAAACGGCGTTTTTCCTGCACCATGATCAAAACCGTCCGCTGTGCGAAAGAGAGGATGTCGGCATTGCCGCCGCTACCGGTAAAACGCTGTTTGGGGCTGGCATGGGTGCCCACATAAGTGGTATTTAAGCTGCCGTACTTATCAATTTCGGCACCGCCCAGGAAACCCAGGGTCACATAACCAGCGTGGAGCTGACCATAGAAGGTTTCGAACAAACCGCCACATTTAGCCGCTTGATAAGCACAGCGGGCATCTCCCACTGAAGTCGGCAAATCAATCGGTCTGCCATCGATGCTGCCGGCCTCATAGATACATGCAGCATTGGGGGCATGTTCGTTCTGAGCCAGGGCAATGGCCAGCATGGGGAGACCTGTACCTGCGAATACCACGTCGCCGTCGATTACTTCTCTGGCAGCAGCAGCAGCCAGCAAGTCCATTGGTTTGAACTCTCCAACTTTTGCGTATTCATTGCTTGCAGTCATTTATCTCGTCCCCCTTTTCACCCTGCTGGAATACCCGGTGGCTTGGCTGGCTCTCAAAGTCTCCAGACGTTTAACACCAAGCTTTTCAAGGTATTCCCAATGATCTTTTACCCCATAAATCCACTCTTCAGCGAATTTGTCAAAGCCATCCTGTGTCTTGGTGCTGGCATTGAAGCTTCTGAGGAAATCAGCATCGGTATCATAATAGAACTGAGATCCGGTGGGATGAGCTGCCCAGGGGCACACTACCACATAATCGACCTCATAGCCGGTGGCGATATTGGCAGCAGGGTCGCGACGCAGGTATTCATCAGGAACGATTTCTTCCGTGATTACTATTACTTTGTCACAAGCTTTAAAAATATCCTGATCGTTATAGCTCTGAGCAAGCACACGCACAGTCCCCTCATTCCCTACCATGGGGGCGTAAATAAGTCCCCAATTCGGTTTGATAGAGGGCATTAACAGCATTTCGCCCATATCATAGAAGGGGTCTTTGTAGACAACATATTTCTCTTTCGGGATCTTAGGATTTTTGCCATCGCGCAGTCCAGCTTTAGCAAAGCCATCATATTCAGGGTTTAAGATGTCTGTGCCCATGGCCAGCGCGGTGGGGAAGAATGGAACGTTGACCGCACCTGCCATTGCCCGGGCAACCGCGTGGCCGTGGCTCAGGTCGTCAACTATAACCTCTCCGGAAACCTGTTTCCTGGACAGGTTGACGCCGGTTTTGCCCAAGATCTCCTGGCCCATCCAGCTGCCTTCCCACAGCCTGACAGCACCGCCACCGACTAACACCTCACTGTGGAATCCACCCTGCACTTCAAACAGGTGCAAATTCTTTTTCCCCTGACGCAGGATTTCATAGCACATGGCTGTGGGCCGACGCCAGATAGTAAAACCGCTAAATGCCAGGCAATCGCCGTCTTGAATAAGCGCGACCGCTTCTTGCAGAGAAAGTTGGTTTATGGTACCCATTACTCTCCTCCTCCTCTTGTTCACGACTTTTTACGTAAAATGACATGTTACATGTGATGATTGAGGCAGGTTTCCGGGATGATACCCGGCCCACATGCAACAGAAAAGGCTACAGAATACAACTGGGTCAGCATGTCTGGCTGAGCCATGAGACGCGGCTATCAATTGGCTTCTGAGCGCTAGTTTCGAACAGAACCAGTGTCTTATATGCTGTTGCTTGCTGCCACCCCCTTACATGATAAAAGCCCCGTCATAATCGACGGGGCTCGGCGGCCCTCCTCAAATGAGGATTTGTTGGTTAGGGATTTTAAGGAACACCATTATCAGTTCAGAACATGACCGGGGTATTTGGCCATGTTCAGATATACTATAAAATAAAAACCACTATAAAAAACAAGACCGGCAAGCTCTTTACCGGTGCTCCAAGGCGCTCTGTTTCTAATCATGAAGAATTAGAAATCTTTAATGCTATGTATTCAGGATTTATCCGACGTGAGTGTCTGACCGGACCTTTCTTACCGCCCTGTCGTCTTTGACTGCTTTCGGTTTGGTGATGTGGACATAATTAGTAAGGCTGTTGACCGTTCCACAACGGGGGCATTTGATCTCCAACTCGCCACAATCCCGAAAACGACAAAGCAACTTGTTGCATTTCTTGCAGCGCAGATCGTTCATTACTATTCTCCACCCCTTACCATCTTACCGCAGGTTTTCTATCTATGTGGCCTGCTTGGCAACATGTACCCTAATACCGCAATAGTCAACTATTATACATTACGCTAAGTAGTGTAGTGCCGGAAAAAATACATTTAATTGTTGATATGTTGACAGAATATAATTAGGCTTTTATATCTCTATGTGGGTGCCCATTTCCTCTATGATTCTATTATCCTTCTTCTCATTATGCAGGATACGGTGCAATTATGCAACAAGTACTTTAGAGCAGACTTCATCTCTTATCCGAACTGGTAGGGTTTTTCCATCCAGGTCCCAGGCGGCTCTTGGTATCATCTGCCACTGACTGCAGCATGGGTATATCCTGGCTGGTAAACACCTTCTCCTCTCCATCGCGGATGCGCTGTATGGTATCTTCCACCGCTACCACCCGAAAACGGGTTTTGCCGTTAAGTTGATAATGATGCGAAAAGGTCGGGGTATAATCGACGCTCTCCAGCCGGGTTTGATTGGTGGAGGAATCCTTGCTGAAATCCATTTTTAAAACAATTCCGCTGTTGCGTTCCTGGCCATTCTGGTGGCTGATGAAATTGCCCATACCGTAGATGACGAATTTGGGTTTACCTGCGACTTCGACCACTTCCATGGTTTGAATCACATGGGGGTGGCTCCCTAGTATAACGTCGGCCCCTGATTCGAGAAACAGCCTGGCCATTGCCTGTTGCTCCTTGGTGGGTTTGGGAGTGTATTCTACACCCCAGTGCAGCACCAGAACTACGACATCCACCTGTGGGCGCAGCGTCTTGATGTCGGCTACGATTTTTTCCCGCTCCAAGAAATTGACCATATATTTATAATCATCCGGCAAGGGGATGCCATTGGTGCTATAGGTATAGGCAATATATCCCACCTTAATGCCGTTTACCTCCTTTATGACCGGTTTTCGGCTATCGGTGGGGGTTGAGTATGTACCCAATGCATCCAGACCGCGGCTCTTCAAAACCTCCATAGTGCGCACGGCCCCGTTTACACCACGGTCCAGAATGTGGTTATGGGCGGTTACCACGATGTCAAATCCGGCATTTTTAAAAGTATCTGCCATGGCATCCGGACTGTTGAACAAGGGATAACCAGTATATACAGCCTGTGCTCCTGCCATGGGAGCTTCAAAGCAGGTGCTGGTGATCTGACCTTGTTCCAGGTATGGTTTGATATCCTCGAAGAAATGGTCGAAGTTGAAGCTATCACCCTCCTGTCCGGCCCAGATCTGAGTATTATGCATCAGACAGTCTCCCGCAGCAGTGATGGTGAGGTGTGGTTTTACCGGCGCTTCAGGCTGCACCGCAACCGGCACTGTGGGCTTATCCCAGAGCGGACCATGATACCAGCTATAAAGATACCATCCGGCCATCATTAGTAGAACAGCCACTAACACAATCGCCAGTTTACGCACTGCAAGTCTCCTTCCGTTGAATACCTCGAACAGTATAAGTTCCAGAGTTCTTTAGCCCTGGTATGTTTTATAATAATGGACTGGCCCCAAAAATGATACTGCCAACTACAGCAGAAATGGGTGAACATGGTCGCTGGTCAACAGGCAAAGAGGCATGGGGACGGTTCTTTTGCCTGCTTTTCGGAGGCATGGGGACGGTTCGAGACCACTGAAAAAGTACCCTTATTAAGCCGCTACTGAGTACTTTTTGAACCATCCCTTTCGGTTAATCAATAATCTGCGTTGCATCAACTGTGCAAAAGTAATATTTAGGCTCTGTGAAGCGGATACCAGCTTGGCTATCCGCTTTAAATTTACCGCTAGGGCCGTTAGTTTGGCCTGAATGCGGATACTTCGTAGACCGTAGCCTTTAGCACGGTCTAATCCGTGGATTCTTTTTAGTTCTGCGTTTTTGGGTTCGATCTTCGCTCGCTTGCGGTATTCGTCAAGGAATTCCTTGGTTTTTGCCCTTTGGCTGTATTCATATAACTCAGGGGTATTGATACTGATGGATAAGATTCGGGCTATTTTTTTGCTCTTGCCTATACACTCAGTCCGACGGGGGCAGTTTCGGCAGCGCTCACGTTCAAAGCTGTAGTCCAGTAGTTTCTGCTTTTTGCCGTTCCGTTCTCGGGTTTTGGATTTTACTTTTACCGTTTCGTTCCCCATAACACAAAACCACTGGTCGCTATCCTTGTTGTAGCTAAACAGTTCTTCATCGATTTTGTAGGCGCTGGCACTTACCGGTATGTAGGCTGAAGCTCCATTTTCCTTGATCAGATTAAGGATATCAGCGCGGAAATAGGCTTTATCACCATATACTCCAGTCACGGTTAGTCCTGATCGCAGGAACTCATTAAGATGATCTTTAAAGTGGAAACCGTCCACATAGTTACCCGGTTCCACGATCATGCTGGTTATTAAACCACCGTCAGTGGTCTGGCATAGCTCTGCCTTGTAGCCATAAAACGATTGGGTCTTGCTTTTGTAGCCTACCCGGGCGTCTTTATCAACCAGGGAACGTATGCCCTTTTGTTCTATGAACAGGTCACTGGCTAAGATCTCCTGGGCTTCCTCTACGGCATGAAGGACTTCTTCTGAGGTATCGTCGCTAACTTGTTCTATCAGTTCTTCCAGATAATCCTTCATAACTTGTTTGGCTTTAACATGGTCTTCTATTTGCGTGTAATCGGGTATTTCAGGTTCTTGCTGGCCCAATGCTTTAAATATGTTCCTGGCCAGATGCTTCATAACTCGCTCCGGCACCTTTTTACTGGTGTTGGCTTCGATATGAGTGGTGTCTATTACGACACCGTTGCTGCTTTTAATAATGCCTCTTTCCACGCATTGCCGTACAATCTCGGTAATGATGGTATCCATACTAATATCCTTAAGGCGTTGGGTGCGAAATTTAGTAAGTAGGCTGGTTTCGGGTAGGGGGTCCTCGGGATTAAGTCCGATGAACCATTTGTAGGCTAGATTTACGCTTAAGTCCTGAATCAGTTGTTCATCTGACAGGTTATACAGGTATTTCAGTATCTGGATTCTTAGCATCATTTCCGGTTCTTTGGCGGGTCTGCCAAAATGTCTGCAATACCGGTCTGCTAATAGTTCATTAACAAAACTGAGGGAGATAGCTGCGTTTATCCGTTTTAGAATGTGATCATCGGGTATCATTTGGTATAATGCGTAGTAGAAGCTGCTTTGTTTAAAGGTGTTTTCGACTAACATAAAAAGCATTCCCTCCGTTTGGTTTATTTTGTTGTGGTGACTTAATTATACCGCAGGTGGGTATGCTTTTTATGTTTTTATTGGACTTTTTCAGTGGTCTCGGACGGTTCTTTTGCCTGTTTTTTTGAGAAAAAACAGGCAAAAGAACCGTCCCCATGCCTCTCCCCATGCCTCTCCCCTGGCGCCAAAACACCCTGCCTTGGCAGGGTGTTTGGTATTTATGGTTATGCTTCTTCTGGTATATAGAAGCGCCAAGCGCAAAACCATTCTTCAGGATGTTCATCCGGCGGGCAGCCTATACATTCGGTTTTCACCCGTGAATCAATGGTTCTGGCAAATGAACTGTATTCCACCAGACCGGCCGATTTGCAGGGATAGTCCTCCAGCCCCTGGCGTTTACGGGCTGACTGCACCCGGCAGTCATTCATCTGGAAGACAATGCTGTTGGGTCCCTCGTCTATGATGGACTGCACATTTATGCGTGCATACATTCTTAATTGCAGGGCCTGTTTGACACCTTCGACACCGGGGTTTTCGGGAAGATTGAGAAAACGTTTGATAGACCAGGCTTCAAAAGGAGAAAACTTGGCCCAACAGGTATCATTGCAGCGTTTGGCGTCATACATGCCATGTTTGAATTCTACGGCCTGGAACCAGATGCCGTCACCGGCCAGCCAATTGATGCCCAATTCATTGAGCAATTTCAAAAGCTTTTCCCGGGGCATTTCCAGCAGAGGTTTGGGAACACCTTCTGTCATCTCAAAACCGAAGAATTTGCCCAGGCGTTTCATCTGTGTATCATAACTTCTCTTATAAGCAGCGTCGAAAATCTTCATGGCCTCTTCGGTGCCCATCTGATGCTCAACCTCTTTAAACCACATGACATGGTGAACCACGGTGCGGTGCATCATGTCAATGGCCAACCGGGCCAGTTCTTCTTGGGAAAATCCCTCATCCCACTTATCCATCGTTGCCATGTGTGTTCCTCCTCTCTTCATTAAAGGGAATCTACATTTTGCTCATGTAATACCAAACCCTCCGCACCGGTCGACCGGCTATTCACAGAGCCTCCAGTATCTGAATCAGACAAACCTTTCAGCACCTCCACCGGGAGAGGGCTCAGATTTAATTAATTTCTAATTCGCTGTTTACTGAAGGTAAACCTGCAAAAAAGATCTTTAAAATACAACCTCCCGCATTACCCGGGAGGTTTATCGACAATCTGCACATTGATTATTCTTTGGTCTTGATAGTCATCTTGATGCTCCGGCAGCAGTCATCGTTCTTAACAATGACGCAGTCCGGCCTTTCGATTAGGATATAGTCACCTTCGGTCTCGATGATAAGATCGTCTTTACTGGTGACAGCTCCTTCTTTGGGGATAAAAAGCTGCCTGCCCAGAGGAAGCAGATAATCTTCTTTGATAATGGCCATTATATAACCCCCTTTGCAGTTGGCCTGTAATAATCTTGGTGTGCCCGGCACGCAGCTTCATGGATATCTGCGTTCCCAGTATTCCGCTACATGCTCAGGTTGAAAAATGCCACGATCAGTAATAACTCCTGTAATGAGATGGGGTGGTGTCAGGTCAAAAGCTGGATAAATCCCCTGGACCAAATCCCCGGTGATCTTTACTCCTGAGAAACTGGTGACTTCTTCGGGGTCGCGATACTCGATAGGGATGTGCTCCCCCTTGGCACAGGTTCGGTCAGGTCCCCCGTAACCCAGAATATAAAACGGCAACTCATGGTACCTGGCGGCGATAGCCAACTGGAATGTCCCCACTTTGTTGGCCACAGTACCATCCATAGCCACCCGGTCAGCAGCGGTGAACACCTTGGTGATCATTTGCCGGTTCATACAATAAGCTGCCATATTGTCGGTTATCAGAGTTACCGGGATGTCCAATTGAGATACCGACCAGGCTGTAAGGCGGGCGCCTTGCAGGTATGGCCTGGTCTCAGTGGCAATGACAGACAGCCTTTTCCCCTTCTGCCTGGCATAATAAAGCATATAGAGCAAAGCAGGTCCTGGAAAGCAGTGAGTCAAAACCGTGTCACCATCCTCCAGAACCTGCTCTGCCCATTTGCCAGTCAGCTCAGAACGCTTCTGCTGCCTCTCCACCGCTGTATCGATAAAAGCCATGATCTGTTGCGCAATGTCCCCTCGTTCCCATACAATGCGGCTCCAGATCTTATCAAGCAGAGCACCAAGGTGAAACCCGGTGGGACGGGTTTTAAACAGGCGCTCCTTAACGGCGGAAAGTGATTCTCTGACTTGTTCCGGGCTGAGATGCTGGCATTCCAAATCGTATGCTGCCATATAAAGGCCATACGCCGCGGTGATCGCGATGTCACCAGCTCCCTGTACTGCCATCACCTCAATACCGTGTGCCACATCCTCATAGTTATTGCATATCACTGCTTCGATACTGCGCGGAAAAAGGCGTCGGTCCATGATAACCAGTTTGCCGTCACGCAGAAATACTGTGCTGTTTATATGCATTAACAACGGTTGTTTCACACCCGGTACCTCCCGGCGTCATCAGCACTATAAGTTTCTCTCTATGGTCTGTTACTCCTATCAGCCCGGCCGATGTAGTATCCATTCAATAATACTTTTGATCGGTGCCGTCGAGGGGAAAATGGCATCTGCGGCACCACTTCCCACCAAAGCCTCCGCATCCTGCGCTGGGATCAGTCCCTCGCCGAAGAGGACTATATCAGCACCACCTGCGGCGTCTAGTGCCCGGCGCATATCGGGGAATACGGTCAGGTGCAATCCGGTATATATGCTCAAGCCCACCATGTCGACCTGCAGCCTTACGGCTTCAGCGGCATTATCCTCCAGACTCTTGTACATACCGGAATAATGCACCTCGATCCCGCTGGTCTCCTTAATCGTCCGTGCCAGCAGCCGTATTCTCTTATTGTTCGGATCCAAACCGGTCATAGCCAGCAATACTTTTACTTGGCTCATGGCTCCTCAATGCCTCTGAATTATTTGATCAAATACTTAGCGGCAACTTCGTCAGCCAGGGTATAAGGGTCAGTCTCTTTCTTCATAAGCTTTTGCACCATCTGATCAAATTCGCCTGATTCGACCAGCCTGCTTAGAACCGGTTCTAAAATAGCCGATCTCAAGGCGTCGTTGATCTCAGTCTGCACTTTGAGCTGAGCCCTTTCCTGTAAGAGATTGTGTTCTTTGAGGAACACATAGTGTTCATTGATCTTCTCATACAGTTCATCAACACTCTTGGCGAAGGTGTGCGGTTCCAAATTGCTCTCAACCATAACGATGGGCGGCCTCCAGCCACTGGGGAATTTACCCATATCCATCATGCTCAGGGTTTCCTTGTAGAGCTTGCGCGCTCCTTCACGGTCCGCCTTGTTGATGATGAAAATGTCGGCAACTTCCATAAGGCCTGCCTTGATGGCCTGCACCTCGTCGCCCATCCCCGGCACCAAGACAACCAGGACGGTATGGGCGTGGTTGATAATGTCGACTTCCTGCTGTCCCACGCCAACAGTTTCCACAATGATCACATCTTTGCCCATCACATCAAGGACGTGAATACCATCCCCCACCGCTTTGGAAAGCCCTCCCATAGCGCCGCGGGTGGCCAGGCTGCGTACGAATACACCAGGATCGTCGGCATGACGCAGCATTCTAATCCTGTCTCCCAGCAAGGCTCCACCGGTAAAGGGGCTGCTCGGATCAACCGCCATAACGCCCACAGTCTTATTCTGTGCTCTGATGCTGCAGATCAGTTGGTCGGTCAGGGTGCTCTTTCCAGCTCCCGGCGCACCGGTAATCCCCACCACATGTGCCCTGCCAGTAAAAGGAAAAATATGCTTGATGGCTTCATGGGTGTTCGGGACCTGGTCTTCAATGTTGCGGATGAGGCGGGAGACAGCCCGAATGTCTCCCGTCAACGCCCTTTTACCTAGTTCTTCCATGGCATTTACTCCTTAGCAGCGATATTATTGTTGATCCAGTCCACAATGGAATCTAATGTAGCACCAGGGGTAAATATAGCTTTCAAGCCTGCATCATACAGGGGCTGCATATCACGATCAGGAATGATGCCGCCGCCGACTACGGGTATGTCAGTTACGCCACGGTCTCTCAACTGTTGCACTACTTCAGGATATAGATAGGTATGTGCACCTGACAGGCAGCTCAAGCCTACCATGTCAACGTCTTCTTGAATAGCGGCATTCACAATCTGTTCCGGGGTGTTGTGGCAGCCGGTATAGATTACTTCAAAGCCTGCATCACGGAAACACCGAGCTAAAACCTTGGCTCCGCGGTCGTGTCCATCAAGTCCAGGTTTAGCGAGTAGTATACGGATTTTCTTAGCCATTAACAATAACCTCCTTCTAAACTACAATTTCTAGTATATGCCGGGGTCACGGTATTCGCCGTAAACTTCCCGATAAACGTCGCAGATTTCCTGAACACTGGCCCGGGCTTTAACCGCCTCGATGCAATAAGGCATAACATTCTCGCCTTTTTCGCAGGCTTTCTTGATGTCTTCCAGGCACTCTTTGACTCTCTTGCTGTCACGGTTTCTCTTAACAGCAGCCAGTCTTTCGAGCTGTTCTTTTTCAACGGTTTCATCGATTTCAACCAGCGGAATATCAACTTCTTCATTCTCGACATTGTACTTGTTGACACCGATCATCACCTTTTCGCCGGCATCGATCTGGCGCTGGAACTTGTAAGCTGCGTCGGAGATCTCAAGCTGCGGGAAGCCCTTTTCGATAGCTGCGACCATGCCGCCTAGTTCGTCTATCTTGTGGATGTATTCCCAAGCTTTTTCTTCCATTTCGTTGGTCAGAGCTTCTACGAAGTAGGAGCCTGCCAAGGGGTCGATGGTGTTGACTACGCCGGTTTCCTCAGCGATGATCTGCTGGGTCCGGAGTGCGATCTGTACCGCATGGTCGGAAGGCAGGCAGAGCACTTCATCCAGGGAGTTGGTGTGCAGTGATGCGGTTCCGCCAAGTACTGCAGCCAGAGCTTCGGTAGCAGTTCTTACTACGTTGTTGTAAGGCTGCTGTGCGGTCAGTGAGCAGCCAGCAGTCTGGGTGTGGAAGCGCAGCCACCAGGATCTCTCATCGGTGGAGCCGTAACGTTCACGCATACCTTTGGCCCAGATCCTTCTGGCAGCACGCATTTTAGCGATTTCTTCAAAGAAGTCTATGTGGGAGTTGAAGAAGAAAGACAGACGCGGTGCAAAGCTGTCAACCGGCAGGCCTTTTCTTCTGATTACGTCTTCAACATATTCCATGCCATCACGCAGGGTGAAGGCTAATTCCTGAACAGCGGTAGCGCCGGCTTCACGGATGTGGTAGCCGCTGATGCTGACGGTGTTCCACTTGGGAACATATTTGGTGCCGAATTCAATAGTATCCGAAATCAGCTTGACTGAGGGATCGGGCGGGCACATCAGGGTCTTCTGGGCAATAAATTCCTTCAACATGTCGTTCTGGATGGTACCAGACAGCTGGGTCAGAGGAATGCCCTGAATATCAGCAGTGGCGCAATACATAGCCCATAGAATGGTAGCGGGCGGGTTGATGGTCATGGAAGTGGAAACTTTGCCTAAGGGAATTCCCCTGGTGAGGTCGAAAAAGTCTTCGATGGTGTCAATGGCCACGCCGCATTTGCCGCATTCGCCTTTGGCCTTGGGGGAGTCGGTGTCATAGCCCATCAGGGTGGGGAAGTCAAAAGCGGTGGAAAGACCGGTTTGACCATTGTTTAACAGATAATGCCATCTTTCATTGGTGGTTACAGCAGTACCCATCCCGGAGAACATACGGAAAGTCCAGTATTTGCCTCTGTAGCCGGTAGCCTGGACACCACGGAGAAACGGGTATTGGCCCGGATATGCGATGTCTTTTTCAAAGTCCATACCAGCGATATCTTCGGGACCATAGATGCGTTTGATATCCAGGTCGGAAACGGTACTCCAATTGGCTTTCTGATCCGGATTCTTAGCGACGACGCGTTTTACTTCATCTTCCCATTTTTTACGCAGCAGACTTGATTTGTCCAACAATTCTTGGGTAAATAACATGTTACCCCTCCTCAAATTAGTTTTAATTACCCCTTATCCAACTCGCTTGGATCAATACTCAATCCCGGTTTGATTTCTCACCCCGGCATTGTAATGGTGTTTGATTTCCCTAACCTCACTAACCATATCAGCTTTTTCCAGAATTCTTGGGGAAGCGTATCTCCCAGTAAGAATGATATCCATCTCCGCTGGTTTTCCTGACAGCAGGTTCAGGAGCTCATCCTCGGAAATAAGCTTGAAGTCCAATGCTACAATGATTTCGTCCAGGATAATCATGTCATACCTGCCGCTCGCAACTAGCTCTTTGGCTTTCTCCAACCCTTGCTGGGCCAACTCCACATCGATCGGTGCCGGCTTGTCACGCATCACAAAACTGTCCAACCCGTATTGGTACAAATCAATATCGGGCAAAGATTTTTGAATGGCCAGGACTTCCCCATAAAGCCGACCTTTCATAAATTGGATGATGCAAACCCGGTAGCCGTGGCCTACAGCTCTTAAAGCCTGGCCAAAAGCTGCGGTAGTCTTGCCCTTGCCGTCACCCGTAAACACCATAATCAGGCCTTGTTTGGCTAAGTTGTCTGCTTTTACTTCAATTGACATGTCAAGGTCCCCTCTTCCAATGGTCTGCTAGCGATACGGTCAACAGAGATGGCCGTCCCTTTAACATCCCATTGCCCGTTATGGGTGTTTATTGATTACGACTATACCCCAAGGGCTATACCCCAAGGGCTATACCCCATGGCGGTAAACAGAAATACCATTACTGGTGCATTGCTCGCTATACAACAACAGTGAGCATATTAGGCAGATTCTGTTTCCACGATAAAGAGAAAGTTTGATAAAGAGAAATCACTTGTGTACGGATAGGTACAAAACCCGTACCGGCCTGGTTTGACATAACGGCCTGCCGTTCACCCCCCCTCGTTAACAATGGACATGATAACTAAGATCCGCAGGGGCTCAAGGCTCTCGCTGAATAAACCAGCCGTAATGTAGGATTGTGCAGAGATTGGTGTAAGATGAATATTATGTTGGCTTGCTTATTAATTTTTTTTAAGTAGGTCTGATATCTCTGAGGTGTGGCGGGATTTTGTTTGTATCCCAACTATATTAATGTATATTATATATCAGTTGCTACAGTGTGTAAATTCATTTTTTATATCTTTTGTAACAGGCATTACAATCGGCTTTGTATATCTCTCTCCCTCAGATTCTATGACTTACTCCAGACTTATAGAACCCATGGTGCCACGACGGTACTCCTGCAAAACCAGGCGGCTGACCTTGTCCAGATCAGCTTCGCCGCCTTTAAGTAAAAGGCCTCTGGCAGCAGCGATGGCTGCCATGATATCCTCTGTCGGCTGATCCACATCTTTCACCCGGTAACGCTCTTGCAGGACCTCCGGGTGTTTCTCTTTGAGGTATTCAACCAGATAAAAGGCGACATCATATTCCTGGTACGCATTCTCACCTATTATATTCAACAAGGCTAGTTTTAAACCCTGCTTTTCATCTTCAATTTTAGGCCACATTAATCCAGGTGTATCAAGCAGTTCAATGTCCTCCCGGATCCTAAGCCACTGCTTGCCACGGGTAACCCCGGGTTTTTCCCCTACCCGGGCCATTTTTCGTCCTGCCAGGCAGTTCAAAAAGGTGGATTTGCCAACATTGGGGACCCCTACCACCATGACCCTCACCGGACGGACACGGCGGCCTTTTTTCAGCATAGCCTCAGCCTGGGGAGCATAAGCCTCTTGCACCAGATTCAGCAGCTGTTTGCTGCCCCGGCAATGTACCGAGTCCATGGCCGCCACCCGATAGCCCTGTTTCTTCAACAGCTGTTTGCTGCGCGCAGTGCGCCTCGATTCAGCCAGGTCGATTTTATTCAGGACTAAAATTAGGCTTTTATGGCGGATCATTTTCTCCAGTTCCGGGTTGCGGCAGGCCATAGGGGCACGGGCATCTAAAAGCATTATCACTACGTCCACCAGTTTAAGGTTTTCTTCTATCTCCCGACGGGCTTTGACCATGTGCCCTGGAAACCATTGTATCAATGTGCCGCCTCCCAGCTAAAATTAAAGAGAATACCTGTTGGTATTCTCTCCGCTTACTTCATTATATACTATGTGCCGCTTTAGAATCTGCGTTTTTCTTTGACACGGGCTTTCTTGCCGGTCAAACCCCGCAGATAGAACAGTCTGGCCTGGCGCACCTTACCGCGGCGGGTGATCTCCACCTTGGCGATGCGCGGTGAATTGATCAGGAATGTTCTCTCCACAGCCACCCCGTAAGTGATACGGCGCACGGTGAATGTTCTCGAAAGCCCGGCCCCTCTGATTTTTAAGACGGTGCCTTCGAATATCTGGATTCTCTCCCGATTGCCTTCCACAACCTTGACATGGACTTTGACAGTGTCTCCCGGTCTGAAATCAGGAAGGTCTTTTTTGAGCTGTTCTTCCTCAATGGATCTAATGATGTCCTGCACGGTTTTACCTCCTTATACAAGGTGTTCATACATTATCATCTTATCAATGCAGCGGACCACCTTTGTTTACATAGAACAAAGTGATTATATCATTATTAAACGGTTCCTACAAGCACGCCGCTAAAAATGTGTTAATGGCCCTGTTGGCCCCTGCTGGTCAATCAAGCTTCATACCAGGCTTCCCCTAAAAGCCGATCCAGGATGATGGAAACCGCACTGCGCACTGATAGATGGTTGTAGTCAGAAACCATACCAATAGGCTCTAAAACATAATCGCACATAGCCATCATTTCTCGGCTCATCCCCCAGCCGGTGCCGAACAGCAGCAGCCAGGTTTTGTCATGACAGCCGATCTGAGCGCGCAAATCGCGATAGGTCACAGTGTTGGGATAGGTCCTGGCATCGGTTGCCACGGTTTTTACCTCTTGAACTGTATCCCGTCCGATATGCATTAAAACCTCCTGCAGGTCGCTGCATAGCATTACTGTGTTCATGGCCTCACGTCGGTCAGGATTGTATTCCCCGCCAAAGCCCTCTTGCCAGTAACTCAGGATATCCTCGATCAGCTGCTGCTGATTCTTGGAGGGATGGACCACAAAAAAGCGCTTCACCTGGAAGGTGCGGCAGGCCCGGGATATATCATGCAAATCCAGATTGGTGATCGAAGTGGCCACCACTTCCATGCGCTTGTTGTACATAGGATAATGCATCAAGGCCACATAGACCCGATCGCCTTCCATCAGTCCACCTCTTTCCGGTCAAAAAGGATGGCTTCCAGGAGTTTACGCTCCTCGGCGCTAAAGCTGCGCTGTAACAACAGGTCGGGCCTTTTCAGCAGGGTCTGGCGCAGGCTCTCCTGCAGCCGCCAACGGCGGATGTTCTCATGGTGCCCGGAAATCAGCACCTCCGGGACCTCCTCTCCATTATAGACTGCCGGGCGTGTGTAATGGGGATATTCCAGAAGCCCGGAGCTGAATGACTCCTCTTGGCTGGAGTAATCATCGCCTAATACACCCGGCAAGAGGCGGGCCACCGCATCTACCAGGACCATAGCCGGCAGTTCTCCGCCGGTCAGCACATAATCGCCAATGGATATTTCCTCATCGATATATTTCATGACCCGCTCGTCGATGCCTTCGTAATGGCCGCACAACAACACCAGATGATCAAAGCCGGACAACTCCTGGACCTTATTCTGGTCCAGCTGCTTTCCCCGCGGCGAGAGATAAATGGTATGGCAGCCAGGGGTCTTGCGGGCGGCTAAGGCCCGGCCTGCTACATCCGCTTTCATTACCATCCCCGCCCCACCTCCATAGGGGTAATCATCCACCTGCAGGTGTCTGCCTTCAGCAAAGCTGCGTATGTCGGTGATGGTAATTTGCAGTATACCCTTTTCAACCGCTCTTTTGATAATGCTCTCGGCGAATGGCGCAGAGAACATAGCCGGAAAAAGAGTCAAAATATCAATTTGCAATTTGATACTCTCCATTTCAGGCTGATCATTCCTCATTCAGGGGTTTTTCCCGCTCAGCCAGCAGTCCGGGCAGCAAGGCTACTTCCATGCGACCCGTCTCTAAATCCACCTGCAGTATAACTTCTTTTAAGGCCGGAATGAGAATCTCCCCATAGTGTGGTGAATCAACCACATAAACATCATTGGCTCCGGTTTCCAGAATCTCGGTCAAGAACCCCAGCCGACCCAATCTGCTGTCATAGACCTCAAGTCCCTTTAGCTGGAAATGATAGTAGACCCCTTCTGGCAACGGATGAAGTTCGCTTTCATCTATCTGCAAGAGGGATCTATTTAAGGTTTGAGCCTGTTCAGGGCTGTCGATGCCCTCAAGTTTAAGCAGATAACCATGCTGATGTGGTTTGGAAGCTTCAACTGGCATCACTGTAACCACCCCGCGGCTGTTCACGGCAACTTCCGTCAAGGAAGCAAAGCGCTCTGGGAAATCGCTCAGAGGAGCTACTTTCACCCATCCTTTGATTCCGTAGGTTCCTGTGATTTTTCCAATACTCACCAGTCTGTCATCCATGTTTTAACAACCTCCGGATCGGGTATTTTCCCCGCCGGGGAAGGAAAACGATAGGGCGCTCTTGCCCTATCGAATAATTTCCACCACTACTTTTTTGCCTTCTTTGGCGGCGGCAGCTTTGGTCAGGGTGCGTATCGATTTGGCGATTTTACCCTGTTTGCCGATCACCTTACCCATATCTTCCGGGGCTACCCGAAGTTCGATGAGAACGGCTTTGTCGTCCTCGGTTTCGTTAACCACCACATCTTCTGGTTTATCTACCAGAAGCCTAGCGATATAATCCACAAGTTCCTTCATGTAGCTTCACCCCCCGTATCGGCTACTTGCGGCTTTCATTGTACTTGGCCAGGATACCTTGTTTTTTCAACAGGGACTTGGCTGTATCTGAAGGCCGGGCCCCACTGGCGAGCCATTCCAGGGTTTTGGCCTCATCTATCTTGACGGTAGCCGGGTCGGTGTTGGGATCATAGTAACCCAGTTCCTCAATAAACCTGCCATCACGAGGAGAGCGTGAATCTGCCACTACCACGCGATAGAAAGGTCTTTTTTTGGCCCCCATTCTTCTCAACCTGATCTTAGTTGCCATTTCTTAACCTCCTTAAATATTCGCCGCAGGCGTTAACCCACGGTGTATTAGAATGGTAACTTAAAAGGTGGCAGGCCACCTTTTTTAGCCTTCTTGCCCATATCCGAAAACTGCTTCATCAGTTTGCGGGATTCTTCAAACTGCTTGACCAGCCGGTTCACATCCTGGACCCGGGTGCCGCTGCCGCGGGCAATACGCTTTTTGCGACTGCCGTTTAAAATATCCGGGTTGCGGCGCTCCTTAGGAGTCATTGAACTGATGATGGCTTCTATATGGGCGATGTCCTTTTCATCCACACTGATCTGCATGTTTTTAAGCTGTTTGCCCATACCCGGTATCATACCTAAGAGTTCATCCAATGGCCCCATGGATTTGACCTGCTGCATCTGCTCCTTGAAATCCTCCAGGGTAAACTCCTGCTGACGGATCTTGCGCTCCATCTCCAGGGCTTTGTCGCGGTCGATGCTGGCCTGAGCCTTTTCAACCAGGCTGAGCACATCTCCCATACCCAGAATACGGGAAGCCATCCGGTCGGGATGGAAAATCTCCAGTGCATCCAACTTCTCACCCATGCCCACGAATTTGATGGGACAGCCGGTGACCGCTTTTACAGATAAGGCTGCCCCGCCCCTGGTGTCACCGTCCAGTTTGGTGAGGATGACACCTGTCAAGTGCAGTTGGGCATTAAAGTTTTCCGCTACATTGACCGCATCCTGACCGGTCATAGCATCGACCACCAGCATGATTTCATCTGGATTGACAGTGTTCTGGATGTTCTTCAGTTCATCCATCATTTCTTCATTTATATGCAGCCTCCCGGCAGTATCCAGGATGACTATGTCCCGGTTGTTGCTGCGGGCATATTCCAGGGAAGATTGGGCGATGTCTACCGGATTCGTCTGACCCTGGCTGTATACCGGAATGCCGGTCTGTTCCCCCAAGACTTGCAACTGTTTAATGGCCGCGGGCCGGTATATATCACAGGCAACCAGGAGCGGCCGCCTGCCCTGCTTGACCAGGGTTTTGCCCAGTTTGGCTACGGTGGTGGTTTTACCAGCACCCTGCAGCCCCACGGCCATCAATACGGTGGGATTGCGGGAAGAGAGATTCAATTTGGTCTCTGAACCGCCCATCAGGGCAGTCATTTCATCGTGGACGATTTTTACTATCTGTTGTCCCGGGGTCAGGCTCTGCAGAACCTCCTGACCGACGGCACGCTCGCGGATCCGGCTGACAAAGTCTTTGACCACTTTGAAGTTGACATCAGCCTCCAAAAGGGCCAGTCGGATCTCACGCATAGCCACTTTGACGTCTTCTTCGCTGATCTTGCCTTTGCCGCGCAGTTTCTTAAAAATGTCTTGCAGCCTATCCGATAAACCTTCAAAAGCCACAGTATCTCTCCTTTACAGGGACTCCAACAGAGTCCGCAGGGTCTTTACCGCTTGATGGCGGATCTCATCGTCACAAGGGCCTGCAAGTAAAGCACAGACCCCTTCCAACTCCTGACGCATTACACCGAACCGTTGCAGCCAACCGAGTCGCTTCTCATATTCCTGCAGGGTTTTCTCGCTGCGTCTCAAAAGATCGTATACCGCCTGTTTGCTGATATCCAACAATTCCGCGATCTCGGTCAAGGATAAGTCCTGTTCATAATACCAGGATAATACCTGGGCTTGCTTATCTGTCAATAGCGGGCCGTAAACGTCCTTGAGCATGATGACCCGTTCCATTTTTTCCAGCATAGTCTTGCACCTCTAGTGTAAAGTAAAAATGCTTTACCCGTTAAATTGTAAAGGCTAAGGGTTTAAATGTCAACCTAAAGCTTTAAACTTGCTTTACCGCAGGATGGCAATATTCTACAATGGATACAACAAATAAATGCGGAGGAGAGCTAATAATGGCGGAAAAAATAGCCCTGGTATGTGACAGCATGAGTGACCTGCCCCCTGATTTCGTCGAAGAAAACGGTATTAAGGTGTTACCGGCGAGGGTAATCTATCCCGACCGCGAATATGCAGACCGGATCGACATTCAACCTGACGAGGTATACGGTCGTATGCCTAAAGAGATACCTACTACTTCCATGCCCTCCCCGCATGATATTCGTACCGCCTTCGAAGAAATCATACAGGAAGGCTTTACTCACTGCATCGCCCTGCATATTTCCAGCGCCCTGTCCGGCACCTATGATTCAGTAAAAATGGTGGCTGACGAGATAAAGAATCTCAAGATACAGGTGATCGATACCCGCACCCTTTCCATGGGAACCGGATGGATGGTCATCAATGCCGCCCGCAATATTAAGGCGGGATGGAAATTTGACAACATACTGGAGAACATTCAGGCCTTACAGGAAAAGGCCCGGGTATATTATATACTGGAAACCCTGGAGTATCTGCGCAGAGGCGGGCGCATCGGAAAAGTGGCGGGTATGATCGGCGAATTCCTGCACTTGAAGCCGGTGATCTCGGTAAATTCCGATGGAGAGTATTACACCTTCTGTAAAGCCAAAGGACGTCGTAAGTCCATTGAGAAATTAGTGGAAATCGTAGAGCAGGCCGTTAAAGACCGAGAAATAAATCTCGCCGTGGTCCACGGCGGTGCTCCCCAGGAGCATGCCCTCCTGGTGGAGCGTTTCAAAAAGCTGCCCAATATCAAGGAGATTACCGGCTCGCAGATATCCCCGGTATTGGGAGTACACACAGGACCGGGGCTTCTAGGGGTCTGTTTTTACGAGATATAATATGTGGAGGCCATACTGGCGAAGAATCAAGATGCTGACTATCCTCAGGTGGTAAATCAGGTTGTGTTCCGCTGCCTGCAGTCATGCCATAGGGGGTTGCAATGAATTTTATTGAAAAGGCCATACTCAAGATTATTCAGCACCGGGTTTCTAATTGGTTTGCTTTAGAGCGCAGTCTGACTTCTTTAAATAATGCATATCAGGCCAGCCCAGACTCCCCTGAAAAAAGCTGGCCCAATCCAGATAGAATTCCAGGTGGGGGAGAGGTGCCCTTTAGTCTGAATAACCTGCCTGTGGTCGGCCCCAGCCTCAGTTCTTGTATTAGCCAGGGCGTAAAAGCTATTAAGAGCATCAACAGTAATCCCCCCACCAGTAAGCACACCATTTCCGAAGGCCAGTTGAGGGAACTAGAGGAATTGGCCTGTTCACTTGGAATCGGCGCTATTGGATACACTCAACTAGCCCCTAATCTAATATTTAAGGACCGGGCGGTCCTGTATGATAAGGCTATCGTACTGCTTTCGGAAATGGATAAGACTGCCATAATGAAAGCTCCCAGTGTGGAGACTTTCAAAATGGTGATGTCCACCTATGATACCCTGGGCCGGACTACCAACCTGTTGACAGATCATCTAAGAAGCATGGGGTTTCAAGCCCAGGCCAGTCATCCTCTGGGGGGCCTGGTTATATACCCGGCCCTGGCGGTCGCCGCCGGAATGGGCTGGTTTGGCCGACATGGGCTGTTGATAACCCCCCAATTCGGTGCCCTTCAGAGGATTGCAGCCATATTCGTCAACATCGACAATCTCCCCATCACCACTGGTAATGATCATGACTGGATCGCCGAGTTTTGTCAGAGCTGCGGAAAATGCATCAAGTCCTGTCCGTCAAAGGCCATTCTGGAGCAACCGATTCAACATCATTCCGGGCGAAAGACGCATATAGTCAGGGAGAGATGCCTGCCGGTCTTCGTAAAACAGCAAGGCTGCACAATATGCATAAAAGAATGCACCTTTACCAAATTGAGCTACGATGAGGTCTATCAACGGTATTTAAAGCTTAAACACATACCGGACTGATGTACAATAACCTTGCTTTTCCTAAGTATTGCAGCAGCACGCAGTGAACTCTTGACAAAGATCTGAACATAAGGTGGGCGGATAAGTGGGGGCTAGCTGCTCCGACCTGGGAGAACAGTATAGCATCGACGCCAGGTGCTAAAGCCCTTGTTGAACTATGACATATTTTACGAAAGCAGACCTATTTTCTCCCCAGAATAGCCACAAGGTGATAAGCATCGGCCTAACAGGCCTATTCTCCAACGCTTGACTGGCCCGCTCATATCCAGCTGGGAATGATCGAGTCATCCAATTTGTACAGCTAAAGGCACTTATCGCCAGGCATCTTCTTGTGGCCTCAGTACCTTCGACCCGATTCGCTGCATTCCCGACAAATGGGGAATAGCGGCGGAAAGCTGTGCTTGTGGAAGCGCACCATTTTCTTATAATGATATTTATGAGCCATTATAGAGAGGATGGGGCACTTGTACAATGTCCACCGAGCTTTGGGGTTTACACTGCTGTTGTTTCTGTGGTGGAGCAGCCTGGTAATGGGTACAAACGCCCGCTCATTTGATATGGGCAAAGAGAAGCCGGAACCGCCTGTTGACGCATATAACCAGGCCGTCAATTCGTTCGATCTATTAGCATCATTCTTCGCTGATATCGAGGCCGCAGAGGTTTATCCAGTTTCCAGCCATGGCCGCAGCTATGCCGATGCTTACGATTATTTGTCAGGAGGATTTGAAGCCTCCCTGGCAGCGGATATTCTTGAGGCCTACACCTTTACCGATGATCAGGGTAATTTGCGCATCATTCCTTGCGAAGGCATCCCTTACCTCACCGCAGCCCACCGGGAAAAGGCAGCTATCACCCGTCATGGGGAAAGTACTGTGATCATGGTCCCGCTCACAGACTGTTACCAGCCTGGCGACCGCTACATCTATCAAGTGACCCAACATTTTACCGATGGACAATGGAAGATAGCAGATTTATGCCTGAGTGAACAATAGATATAAATAATACCATTCGGAAGTTGGAATTCAGAATTGGAGTGCCTTAGCAACCAATGCCGTGCACAACCTGTTCCCCCAGGCTCCAGCATATTGGCATCTGCAGTGAACAATGCAGGCGTACAGTTGAATGAATAATAATAAGACCGGCAGCCTGGCTGACCGGTCTTTAATGCCTTCTATGGTTGCGATTCATCGCAGATTTAGAAGAAGCGCCTCAGCATATAACCAATGCCTCCCAGGGCTAAGCCTGCTCCCATGAATGCCAGCATATCGGCGCCGGTTTTGGGCAATTCAGGCAGTTCTATGGGGAGCTTGATGGTTTCCAGGAGTTTCACCGGGGGCTTGCTCACCGGAGGTTCTTCAACCTGGACCTCCTCCCGCTGGGCGGGTTCATCATTTCTGTCTTCGTCATGTAAAGTCTCTCCGTTACTACCGTCACCATTGTCGCCGTTGCCGCCATCTCCGTTGCCATTATCGTCTGACATCTCCTGTACGGCTTCGATGATAATTTTAAAGCGATAGCTGCTGTCCTGCTCAATATCACCCATGCGGGTGATTATGCGGATATCAATGCTGCTGTTCTTCGGTATGATTTTTCCCACTAAAGAGTGGCCTTCCAGGTTTCCGGCATCTACAATCAAGGCCTCTGGCTTATCAACTATTCTGACCGCAGTAATCTTAACCGGGTGGCGGGTCACATTAGCCAGTGTGGCAGCGATATAGGCCTGATAGCCGGGGTAGGTGCCGGTCATGGTACATACCAGGTCTCCGGCAGCATTGACCTCGCAGCTGGTAGTGCCAATATCCCTGCGATCAGCGCTGTTGGGATTACCCGGGTCCATGTAATCTAATGTTCCGGGCGGATCACTGGAACTGGGAATTCCCGCCCATTCTATCAGGTTTTTATACTCATCCGTCGCCATAGCTGTTCCTGTCAACAGCAAGAGCATAACGGTAATCAGCAATAAATACCTAACAGCCTTCAATCGATACCCACCTCCTTTAGTCCTCATGGAGCCGACATTGTCAACCGACATAATAGTGCTACCTTAAATATACTGTTAGCCTTCAGACCTGGCGAGGTTCGCGAGTCTATTTTAAGCCTAGTCTGGAGGATAGTCAGAGCCTACACTAAAGTACCATATATACCCGGCACGGCCTCTATACCGGCAAGTAGGAGTCGAATTGCTCTTCAACTTCCATTTGATAACCATACAGAGTCTCAAGGTGACGCACATAGAAGCAGTGTCTGCGGGGAGTGAGATTCTCATAGAGAATCGGTTGACTGGTCTCATCGGCCAGTTTGATCAGATCATCGAAGCTGGCCACTTTAAGCATGCTGGCCAGCAGATCATGCGGCAATACAGACTGCAACTCTATCATGCGGCTGCCATGCTTGTTGATGATATTGACCAGCTCTTTTTCCGATTTATTGCTTGCAGCGGCTTCGGTGTATTTAAGCACAGCCAGCAGGGCCAGCAGCAAAAATACCGTAACCGCTACACCGATGATGCGTTTCATCATAGCCCCGGGCACCGGAACACTTGTAACCTGAGTGATGTTGGCAGGCTTCTGGTCAGTTAAATTGCCTTCCACCATAAAGGCCTCCTCGCCGATGGGAATAACGATAGCAGGGGCCAGCTGGGTCTCTGCGCTGCCTTCAGCAGTTGTAGTGTTGGCGTTGACATGGTAGCGCACCACCAGTTCCACAATGTCTACCCCTACTCGGTAGGTTTCCCGCAGGCTGTTTACGAAATTAACGTAATCTATTAATACCACCGGCACCGTCTGCCGCAAGACAAAAGATTTATCCTGGGTTTTAAATGGAGTCGCAGGCAGCAGTTCATTGCTTTTTTCCCAGACCATGACACGCTGTCTTTCAGTCCCTTGAACACCTTTAATGTCCTTCAAAACGTAGCCTGTCATGGTGGCCACGACCCGGTAATTGCCTGACAATTCCGCCGCAGACTGGCCCTCAAACTGATAGACCAGGTTGGTCTCGATGTAACTGGTCAAAGGCAATAGGTAAGCCCGGCCCGGCCCGGCGGAAGGTTCCGGGAAGAAGTTGTTGGGAGCAAGTATCACTCTGTAGTCTAGTTGAGCTTTATGAATGCTTTTATACAGTTCGGTCTGGCCCTCTGTGTAGGTAGGATTTAAGAAACTTTTTATACTGTAGACGGCTGATAGCAATATCAAAGCCGCCAGAGTGATGACAATGATTGTGCGAGTGCGGGTCGATACGGATATCCTGCGCATTATTGACCTCCTCTTCTGAAATGGAAAGAATATGTGTATTGGTAATTATCTATCTGACTCAACTCTCGCAGTTGATTTGACCCAAAGCTCATGCAGAAGCACAAAGGTTGAATTCCGCTTAAGATACGTTGCAAGCAGGTTCATAAATTATCGATGACATCAGGTCAACTTATCCAGCCCCTCAAGGCCATGGTAATCCAGCCTGCCTTGGGGATCACCACGACCACTTTGCCGATTACTGCCTTTTCAGTCACCGGATCTGCATCGGGACTGTCATAAGCATCCCCTTGGGTGGTGAACACCCGCCGCCCCTCCTCCTCTTTAACACTTACAATGCGATGCGCGACCTTCATACTGCCCAGCTGGAACATGATTATATCGCCGTATTCCACCATTTCCCCGGGCATTTTTTTGACTACAATTATGTCGCCGATATCGATGGTGGGAACCATGCTGCCGCTGACTATTACCCGGGGCACAAAGCTGAAAACCCCCATACAGAACCATATCAAGACAATGGCGGTTACGCTGCCCACCGCCCAGCCTAAATGATTTTCTTCTCTGCGGGCTTTGTTATATCCTTTCTCTTCTGTAAAAATCTGCTGCACCAGGATAAGGGTGAGGATAGGAGTAACTGTACCGATCAAAGTGGAACTGACCACCCCCACATTAGGCAACACCGGAGATAAATACTCAAAAAGGCTGGAACCGCCATGGTAAATAAATGCCGGCCAGAATCCACCCGCAAGAGCCAGGTAAGAAGTAAGCACACTGGCCGATATCTCCGGCAAGGCGGTGGAGCCTGCAAATTCAAGAATGTTCTTTAGTCCCTCCAGGTTCATTAATTTGGCCATAGGTATGGAGAAAGCCGAATAGAGCAGGCCTATGAGAGTGACTCCCATTGCTGGCCGGTGTTTGAAATGGCGCTGCATCAACCAGCTCCGGGTCAACTCAATTGCAGCAACAAAAGTCCCCACACTGATGACATTTACGGTCATGCCCAGAAGGCTGTGGTCAAAAGGGCTTTTCCCGAATCCGTCCATCATGCCCTGAATCATGGCCCCCAGAATACCGATAAAGACACAGACCACTGCCAGGCTGTTTATCAGTTTGCGCAGACGGGTGGATAATCCGGGACTGGCACCTGGAAGCAAGCGCATAAACAGAATTACCAGGAGCCACATTATGGTGGGATATACATAATTACCGAGCATACCCTTGATTCGCGGCCCGAACAGGAAATTATCCAACACGAAGGCCGCGACCATTATTATCGCGAAAGAAATAGTATATCGGGCAGATTTTCTCTTGATCAATTTATTAGAAATATCCATATTCGAGCCTGCATTTTTAGTATATTATCCGATAAACGGAAGTAAATGGCAATTCGCTCTTGCTTCGCCTTCATCACTGGCTAATTGCCTTACAGGGAAAAGAGAATAGGGAGAAGTTTTACTTCTCCCCGCCATTTTGCAGTCTGATCATTCTACGTTTTAAGGAGTATATTTGGGGTCGGGTTCCTGTCCACTGGATCCATCGTAATTAGGGTCTTTTCTATTTTCAGTGATTATCTGACTGGGAAGAATTCCGCTATCTCCATCCGGGTTTGTATAAATGCCCTCATTAGGGAGTCCGAATTCATTCCACTGAATAGCTTTCAAATTGATTGTAAAGGCCTCGGTGGTCTTTTGAGGAGCTGACTGCAGAACACGGGTGTATATTGCTACCGCAATCTCCTCATTAGGATCAATCTGATAGCCCTGCAGGGGCAGTATGGATTGAGCACCTTCCTCGCTGCTCCAGACCATATAATCTTCACCGTTATCTTTCACTTTGGTGGGATCGGCGTCAAACCAGATTTCCACCAGGCACCATGGTGGAATTCCTATTGCATCGATGTCAAACTTGGCTGGTACTGTGCCATCATTGATAATCTTAGTATAGATGCGTTCCTGATATCCAGGATAACCATTACCCAGTGTAATTACTAAACTGTCGTCTTTATTGGAGAAAGCACCATCATCATCAGTCTTTTGATTAACGACTTTAGCATCCATGAAACCAATATTTTTGGCGTCATTAGGATTGCCGGGGTCCAATTCATCTAGGCCTTCCAAACCATCTGTACCGTAAACATTACCCTCGTAACCTAAATAATTCGGACTTGGATCCGGAATATGCATATCAGTATCCCACCTGACATTCAACTTACCGGTCTTAACCGTCTCATCAACTATCAGGGTATCGGACCACATGGCATACGCTCCGCCCAGGGCGGCGAAAGCGAATACCAGAACTAATGCCAGTACTCTCATTTTCTTCATGGGTTAAATCCTCCTCTTCTCCTGCGGTGCCTGCTTGAAGAGCAAGACACTCGCTTGCAGTTTTGGGGTCTACCCCCTTAACTGTTGTCTCCTACATAGATGATAACTTCCACCTGAAGCTCATCATGCCATCCGGCAAAAGGATCTTTGAGGTTCCACTGATGATAAGGAAGTTCGAACTCCCAGCGGTTGACCCCTGCCTCGATCGGTCCCCAGAAGGTGATTCTTATAACCCCGCTGGTCGATTGTCCCGGGTCTATTTCTTCATCCAAACTGTTTGTCGAGTCTGGATTGAAGATTATGCCCCCGCAGGAATCATTTCTTTCCACTGTATTCAGGTCTTCCAATATAACTGGAACAGTGCCGTTATTGGTGATGGTATATTTGAAGTCCCATACCACCTCACCGGTCCAGTCTCCGGTTGATTCGTTCAACGGCAGCGACTGGCTTTCGATCACCAGCTTGCCGTTTTCCAAATCTCCGTAATCAGTGGCTTCTACAGATGCCAGACCCGAATCATACCAATCATTATCGATCCTGCTGAAACCGAGACTGATATGACCCAACTCAACATCTTCAAATATATGTAGACTTACGCCCCATTGAGCCATCGCCGGTCCGATAACACCCAACCCTGTTACCAGAGCGAAGCAGACCAGGATAACCGGCCATTTGCCGCCCCCGAACCTTTTGCTTTTAATCAAAACCAACCTCCTTCCCGCGTGTTTCAGGGTTATCAGCAGCCTGAGTATAAAGCTTTGGGGCTACATCATCAGTATAAAGGCTGCCTGTGATCGCCCCTACACCCCGCAGTCTATTGTTCGCATAACCTAAAACACACTTCTCAAGGTATACTTTTGTACCATGCCTTCAAATATCACATCGGTCAGAAGGATTGAGCGGCTTCAACTGCACAGAAAGTTGGGTTTGCCCAAACCTCGCGAATAAGCATATAAGGCCGCCTGGGTGCGGTCGGCCAGATTCAGTTTCTCGAGTATTTGGCTGACGTGTTTTTTGACGGTATATTCAGTGACATAAAGATCGGCAGCAATATCCCGATTGCACATACCATGGGACAGTGCGGCGAGAACCTCCAGCTCGCGCGGGGTGAGCTGTTCTAAAGGGTCGCTGTTCTGAGGCTCCACCAGTAACTGCATTATGCCGGGATCGATGTAGGTTCTGCCCTTGACGGCCATGCGGATGGCGGTCACCAGTTCATCAGGCAGGGCTTCTTTAAGCACATATCCGTCCACTTTCTCTGTCAGGGCTTGTTTTACGTCGCAGCGGTTGCTGAATGAGGTCAGGATGATGAATCGGCAATGGGGTGCTAAATAACGCCCCCGCTTAATGATATCCAGACCGTATTCCCCGTTCAGATGTAAATCTACCAGAGCGATGTCCGGTTGATGCAACTCAAGGGATCTGCAGGCCTCCTCTCCACTGGCTGCAGTATCCACTACTTCCATGTCTCCCTGCAGCTGCAGTATAGCCTGCAAGCCATGCAACACCAGGGGATGATCGTCTACCAGCACCAGTCTCATGCTCATTCCTCCCTCTCTTTGCCCTCTCTTTACCGCAAGAAAATCTGCACCGCAACGGGGCCGTATCAGACTTAGCGGGGAATGCTCAAATGAACCCGGGTTCCTTTGCCCGGTTCACTCTCTATGTTCAAAACCCCATCGAAGCGTTCCGCCAATTGCCGCATATTGGCGAATCCCATTCCCGGTGCCTCTTTACTGCGGTTATTAAAACCTTTACCGTTGTCCTCCACCGATAGTTCAGTTTTGCCCGGATGCATGCGGAGCTTGACCTGTAGGTTGCTGCAGCCGCCATGCCGCAGGGCGTTGCTGGCCGCCTCCCGCACCACCCGGTGCAAAGCCTGGCGCAATACCGGACTGAGGTTGTCCTCCTGGCCTTCATACTGCAAATCCACCCGGACACGATGCAAGCGCCCCAGGTCGTCGAGATATAAGGCCAGATTGTTTAAGAAGACCTGGTCCCCGCGCTGCCGGGGACTCAATTGATAAATGGAATCCCGCAGTTCACGGAAGGCGCGCTGAGCGGTATCGGTCAACAGTTGCAGTTGTTCCTGTACTCTATAGTTCTGCAGGGGCAGATCCTGCTTGGAAAGGCTGTGCAGTGAACAAACCATGCTGAACAGGTATTGTGCCACCCCATCATGTATCTCATTGGCAATGCGGTTCTGCTCCTCAGTGACCAGAATGCGCCCCCAAAGGTCTCTGGCCCTCAAGCGTCCCAGTGTCATACCCCCCAGCCGGGCCAGGTATACCAGCGAATCCTCATGCACAGAATTGTCCCGGTCCGATTGCAGATAAGCCAGCCAGCCGAAGTATTCGGCATAATGACATACTGGTGTCATTACCAGGACTGCATCCAACTCTGGAATCTCTTCCTTAATAATGCCGACTCCGCAATTCAAATTCTCAAAGGGTCGATCGGCTATGAGCTGGACTATTAGCTGGGGGAAAGACTCTGAAGCCTGGATTATTCGTGTAGGCTCACTGATTTGCTGATGGTGGTTTTCGACGGGAGCGATCAAAACGCAGAGACCCGGGCCAGAGCAGAGTTTCATAGTATACTCTGCCAAGAGCTGAGCCGCCGAGTTCCCATCCTCCTGTTCGGACAGAGACTGCAGGGCTTGATGTATTGAGGAAATCTGTGCCAGAGCGGCACTGCTGCGCTCATGAGCTTCCTCCAAACCCATACATGCTGTTATCAGTCGGCGCAAGAGGTAGGCGGTCAGTTGCAGCAATGCAGTCACGAATATCAGAGCTGCGAAGATTACCGCCTGTTGCAGCAGGAAGCTGAGCATGGCACCCGGCAAACCAGGGTATACCAAGGTGGCACCGACAGCTGTGGACAGAAACAGCAGCAACATCTTCCAGCAATAGCTCCAGGGCAGAAAAATGGAGGCCACCAGCAGAGGATTCACCGCATACCACACAAAGGGACTCTGTATGCCCCCGGTGGGCAGGATCAACAGCGCGATTCCCATGGTCTCTGTGGCTATAAGGGTGCGCAGCGGGGAGAGCTTGAGCATCCGCTCTGCAGTCGATTCATTCGGATCAAAATTAGCGAATGACGACATTACCTGTTTGATATCATCGCTGTTGTACAAACTTATGGCCAACACGGTGGCCACCAACATGGTGGCTATAACCAGCAGTTTTATTATCCAGGGGAAATTGAAAGGGCCTACCAGGTATAATGATGCGCTGAAGAGCAGCAGCACCCAACGGGCATAATAGAGGAATTGATTGATCAGAGCAACGTGGTCCAGGGTACGAAAGTCGCCATATCGCCCGGAAGCTAATATATCCTGGCACAACTTCTCCCACCACGGATAAGCATCGGCTCGCTTTTTGTTCTCAGAGGTGAATGCAGTCATTTGCACAATTTCCACTCTATGTAATGAAGTACATTTCAATAATACAATGCCTGCTTCTAACCTTCTATTCACCCCAAGTAGCAAAGCCAAGCTAAGTCTTTTCCAGTATATCTAAGCCTTGTTTAAGACTTTTCCCGCCACTTTTCGATCTGAAGCGCGATTCCCCCTTCATTCGACCGACAAAGATTCGAGCCTTTTTAAAATATCTACTGCAAATACGACAATTGTCGATGTTATTTTAATGGCATAAAGACCCAGGACTAGTCTAATCCGGGTTTATAATACTTCTCGCCCAAAAGTATTAGTATTATAGTCTCGTATTAAGTTAAATAATTTCGGGATTATGCTCAGGACCATTAGCGTACAAAAAGCGGGCCGATTCTGGCCCGCTACCCAATAAATATCGCCATACTCCATTTCCGGTTTGTCTAGGTCAGAGATCCGGCATTAACCGCCGGGCTGCCTCCAAAAGACGCTCTCTTTTGTTTTCGTCTAGATCTTTTAAGACCATATCCAGCAAGTGCTGTAAGGCCTGCCCCAGTCTGGCGTCGGGCGGATATCCCATTGCCAACAGATCATTCCCATCCACCTGCAGATCCTTAATACTAATCGGTATATTATTTTCCTTGATATGTTGATAGATGGCCTTAGCCTGATCAATAAAAGAGCTGTCATGGAAGGAAGCGCTGCCCTGAATGTCTGCTTTTTGCAGGGTGAAGAGATCAGGCAAGTTCTCCTCGCCCACCTGCAGAAGCAGTCTGCTGACCGTCTCCCGATCAGGCCTTTTCAACCAGTACATATGATTGCCCACCAGGGTACTGACCTTATCGATAACCACCCGGCTGAATTTGAGGCGGTTGAGAAGCTGTATGGTCTGACGCTGGCTCTCTTCCTGATGGTGATAGAAATGGCCCACTCCGTTGCTGTCCATAGTAAACGTGGCCGGCTTGCCGATATCGTGCAGGAGGGCTGCCAACCTGATCTCCAACTGAGGCGGCACGCCTTCCACCACCGCCAGGGAATGGTTGAACACATCATTGATGTGGGCCGGGTTGTGCTGTTCGAAACCCACCATAACCATCAACTCGGGAAAACACTCCTGCATCACACCGCTTGCAACCATAAGCCGCAATCCCCGGGCCGGATGCTCAGAAACCAGAATCGCTTCCAGTTCCCCTCTTATCCGCTCGACCGCAACTTGTTCTAACAGCGGCAGACATTTCCTTATGGCAGGGATCAGAGAACGGTCAAGATCGTAGCCAAGCACTGTTGCCAGGCGGATTGCCCGCAGTATACGCAGCGGATCTTCGCTAAAACGCTCCTCAGCCTGATTCTCCGGCGCCCGGATCAATCGCCGCACTATATCTTCTTGTCCTCCCCAGGGATCGTATAAGCGGCCCGAACCATCCAGAGCCATGGCATTGATGGTGAAATCCCGGCAGAGCAGATCCGCTTTCAAGATCGCTTCCCAATCCAGACCAAGTCCAGGGCATCCCCGGCAGCTGCTTACCTCCACACCGTGTTCCTGCACCATTACTCGGACAGTACCATATTTTTCACCCAACGGGATAGATCTCTCAAACAGAGCCTTGATTTGGCTGGGCTGCGCGGTGCAGACCACATCAAAATCCCGTGGTTTGAGCTGCATGACCAGATCGCGCACTGCGCCGCCCACTACCACGGCCTTAAATCCTTGACTGCGAAGTCGGTCGAGAACATATTCGACATGCTGGGGAAGAATGTACTGCATATTTAGCCTCCGCACTGCTGATTCTAACTATTTGGGCTAACCTGGGCTGCGGCCAACGCCGCACCCAAAATCGAACCATTGCTTACTGGTATGAGCTTAACCGTAGCAGGGATTTCAAGGTGCTGATTGATAATTCTCTCCACCCCGTTGATAAACCCTGGTATTTTTAGAAATACGCTGCCATCTACAGCCACCGCTTGCCGCTGTCCGTTTGCGCCGGTAGGTTTGCACAAGGCTATATAGCTGGCGGCTATCAAATGCTGAGCCCGGTCAATAATGGCCTGCGCCACCGCTCTCATGATCATGAGGTCTTCATTGCTGATTAAGTCTAAACCCTGCTGATGCAGCCAATTATCTATTTGTTCGTTGCGCAAAGGTTTTTCCGCACTGAGCCAGTTTAGCACCTCTGACCCCACCGTATAAGGCTGGCTCAGCCTGATGAGGCTTTTATCTGTTGAAGGCAAGAGCCCCCGTTCCCACAGATCCGCTATAACCAGACGAAACAGCTCGCCCATATACTTGCCGGAGACCTTTTTTTCCAGAAGTTGCCGGCCCGGGTCCATGCTTTGACTGTCCAGGCGTTGATCATAGATATTGTCCTCGGTCAGCGAAAAGTTGCCGGCCTCAGTATTCACCACCATGGGCAGCCCCAAAGCCGTTTTCAAGGCTGGCTCCACATAGCAGCTGTTATGTCCGGTGCCGCATATGGACCCTGCGCATACCGCAGGTTGTGAGTAAGCTCCGGCCAAGCAAGCGGCTACCGTGTCATTAATTATGGCAACCGGCGCAACATGGCTAAGGCCCCGCTTCCGCAGACCGTCGCAAAAGAGGCCTTTTATATCCCGGCCTACGGTAGCACTGGTCTCGATCTCTTTGGTCCACTCCAGGAGCGTGGCCCGATCTATCGCCTGCTGATGCATAGGATAGGAAAAGGTCAGTCCCAAAGCGCAGTCCTCTCCCGGAATCGCAACAGCTTCCACCAACGCGGCCACGAAATCAAACAGGTCCCTCCCGGTAGCCGAAGCCCTGGTCAGATCATAACCCAATTTGTCATCAGCCAGGGGGCGGCTGATCTGGGCAGAAACCTGGAAATGTCCCTGACCGAGAAGATTAACCGCCATTACTCGAATATTGGTGCCGCCAAAGTCAACCGCGATGTACTTGCCCTGCTCCTGACCGCTGGATCGGGACAGGAATGATGGCAGAATCTTCAGCGAACTGGGCTTATGGTTCAAGGCCAGGTCCAGTTCTGCTGCAAAAGCCCTGGCAATCCCCGGCACTGAAGCGGTGCCGAAAGATGCACATATTTCCTTGATTATCTTTGCCTGCATCTTTACTCCTTGTGAATATATTGGCGGTGTCAGCTCTTACCTAGACGCTCGGGCAGGCTCTGCCTTTATTCTGTGATAAAAGCCCGGGTTTGATCATAACCAGAAGCCAGGGTGATATTAGCCAGCCAGGTATCTACATCCATTATCCCATATCACGCCTGGCATTAACTTAAAATATCTCCCATGGGCTTCACTAGTGGCTTGAATCAATTCTATACATATTGGGTGGCACAGTCCAGAATACAGATGGGCGGACAAAAAAAAGAACTGCGAATACTCGCAGCTCTTCTAGCTCTCTATGGTGGGCGATGACAGGCTCGAACTGCCGACCCCCTGCTTGTAAGGCAGGTGCTCTCCCAACTGAGCTAATCGCCCTGGTGACCCCTAGGGGACTCGAACCCCTGTTACCGGCGTGAAAGGCCGGTGTCTTAACCGCTTGACCAAGGGGCCTTAGCAGATGTCGGACGACGGATGTCGGATAGCAAAAAAATTACCTGTTTGTTGCGGTGATGGTTGAAATAAATCCGACTTCCGCCCTCTGATCTCTGATTACTGAATATGGTGGGCCTACCAGGACTCGAACCTGGGACCAACCGGTTATGAGCCGGTAGCTCTACCAACTGAGCTATAGGCCCGTGGTGCGGCAACCCCGCAAGAGTTAGTATATAAAATATCCTATCAAAGGTCAAGGAAAATAATCGTATTCTGGTGCCGATTTTTAAGCTTTCCCTTAAACCGTCAAGGGCATACAAAAGGCGGTTCCCTTTTTGGTAGCCGCCTGTAGTATTCTTTGGCTCCCCGAGTAGGATTCGAACCTACAACCCTCCGGTTAACAGCCGGATGCTCTACCGTTGAGCTATCGAGGACCATCCCAACAGGAATTATTATATATTGCTGCAAGGCAGTTGTCAACCGAAAGACAAGATCTATTCGATGTAGTCTTTCAGCTTTTTGCTGCGCGACGGATGTCTGAGCTTACGCAAAGCCTTGGCTTCGATCTGCCGGATGCGTTCACGGGTTACCCCGAATTCCTGCCCAACCTCTTCCAGTGTACGGGGGCGCCCGTCATCCAGGCCGAAACGAAGTCGCAACACCTTTTCTTCACGGTCGGTAAGAGTATTTAAAATGCCGTCCAGGTGCTCGCGCAACAGTACGAAGGAGGCTGATTCTTCTGGGGATTCAGCGTCTTCATCAGTGATAAAATCACCCAGATGACTATCATCTTCTTCTCCTATGGGCGTTTCCAATGAAACCGGTTCCTGGGCGACTTTCATGATTTCGATCACCCGATCTACCGGAATATCCATCTCATCCGCCACTTCCAGCGGGGTGGGTTCCCGGCCCAGGGTCTGCAACAGGTTGCGTTGCACCCGGGAGAGTTTGTTTATGGTTTCCACCATGTGTACCGGGATCCTTATGGTACGAGCCTGGTCAGCGATGGCCCTGGTTATGGCCTGCCTGATCCACCAGGTAGCATAAGTACTGAATTTATAGCCTTTGCGGTAGTCAAATTTCTCAACCGCTTTCATCAATCCCAGGTTGCCTTCCTGAATAAGATCCAGGAAAAGCATGCCCCGGCCTACGTAGCGCTTGGCGATACTAACTACCAGCCTGAGGTTAGCTTCTACCAACTGCCGCTTGGCATCTTCATCGCTGGCCTCAATACGTTGGGCCAGGTCGATTTCCTCTTCCGCCAACAACAGCCTCACGCGGCCGATTTCCTTGAGGTACATACGCACCGGGTCATCTATCTCAATACCGTCAGGCACTGTGATTTCTTCGGTTTCCAGGCTCTCGCCTTCCAGTTCTTCTTCGCCTTCCAGCTCCGAGTCGGTTCCCACACCAATACCCAGAGATTGGAGGTGTTCTAGGATGTCATCCATACTGTCAGACTCCAGGTTAAAGCCCTGCAAGTCGTCGATGATTTCATCATAGGTTAGATTCTTTTTCTTTTTCCCTTTTTCGGCCAGAACACCAACCGCTTCTGCTAATTTTCTGTCCATTTTCATTGTATCCCCCCTTCCCGGGTCTGGTGTAGGAATGTATCAAGATCTAATATTAAACGCAGAACAGAATGAAACCCTCCGTCATTGCGAAGTTGATCCAACCGTTGATGCAATTTCCTCCATTTGGCCTTTTGACGCCCCCGCTGTACACTGCGGATAAAATACCATAATTCGGCATCATTTATGCGAATTCCTTCATGCCATCTGCTTTCCAGTCTGGCCAACAATGCTTCTAATCCTTCTTTCTGGACAGCCTGCTGCCAAGCTACAGGATTAGCCTGCAAATCGCCACCCATTTCATAGCATATTGCAGCCAGGCGGTTGTAATGCCTGGAAGTAAAGCATTGAACTCCGATCTGTGATGCTATGGTATCCGCAATATCCGAATTTTGCAGCATGTTTGCCAGTATTTTCTCTTCCATACTATAATTACCGTACTGTATATTATCCCTGTTAACTGGACTTTTATTCTTGGGATGCTGCATTCTCTGCCCGATATTGCTCTCAATCTCTTTCAATATCAAGTTTTCTTCAATCTTTAATAATCTGGAAAGCATCTTCACATAATTATCACGCAAAATGGTACTTTCCAATCGTCCAATATCCGGTTTGACTGCATTGATCACTCTGATTTTAGCTTGCAAATTCAGGGAATTTTCAGCAGCTATTGATCTTTTCACCTTGAATTCTATATAACTCACTCTATTATTCTGGATATATTGTAGGAATTCCTCTTTTCCGTATTGATCCAGATAGTCGTCAGGATCAAGGCCCCCTGGCAGGGTCAGGACTTCCACATTCAAGCCCTGTTCGGCCAAGATTTCCACAGCTCGCAAGGTTTCTCTCTGACCGGCTTCATCTCCATCGTATAAGACCAGTATGTTTTCGCTATAGCGCCTTAAGAGCAAGGCTTGCTCCCTGGTTAAAGCGGTGCCTAATGATGCCACCGCATTCTGTATGTCATGCTGGTGCAGCTTCAAGCAATCCATGTAGCCTTCCACCAGGATGGCCTGATTGCTCTTGCGTATGGTTTCGCGAGCCTGGTACAGCCCAAATAAGTGGTTTCGTTTAACATAAACCTCGGTTTCCGGGGTATTGAGATATTTGGGCAAGGCTTCCTCCACCGTGCGGCCCCCGAAACCCACGATGCTGCCCTGATAATCAAATATCGGGAAAATCACTCGATCCCTGAATAGATCATAATAAGCATCTCCATTCTTACTGCGTTTAATCAACCCGGATTCTTTCACCCATTCCAGATCAAAACCTTTTCCCAACAAATAATTGGAGATCCGGTTCCATTCATTGGGGGAATAGCCAAGCTGAAAACGTTTGATGGTGTCTTCTTTCAGATGCCGTTTGGCTAAATATTGCCGTGCTTTAGTCGCAGCAGGATCTTCTTCCAGGATGCCTTGAAACCAGGATGCAGCCGCCTTATTCACCTCTACCACTCTCCTAAACCGGTCAACTGCTTTGTTGACCTGAGTGTGGTGGAGTTGGATACCGGCGCGGCTGGCCAGCATTTGCACTGCTTCAGGAAAATCCATACCATCCCGTTTCATAATATATGTAAACAAATTACCGCCGGCGTGGCAGCCGAAGCAATAAAACATGTTTTTTCCCGGGGTCACACTGAAGGATGGAGTTTTCTCAGCATGGAACGGGCACAGCCCCCAGTAGCGATCGCCTTTGCGGGTTAATTTCACAGTGTCTGCGACCACATCTAATATATCCACGCGGTGGTTTATCTCCGCCAGTGTATTATCATCATAATAAGCACCCATAGTTTCACCTTTATTCTCTTTCAACTTGCAAAATCCTGCCTGATTTTAGCGAAATTTGACCCAGACTATTTGTCAACCTCATCTCGGTGTATTATTGGAAACTGTTCCGGCACCAGGGATTGGGGGATATAAACGTTTTCGAAAATGCCGATGCAATACTCGTCGCTCATACCGGCGATGTAGTCCGCAACCGCCCTTTCCAATCCTTCCTGTTCGGCAATTTCCAAATACAATGGAGTCATGCGTTGGGGGTTTTTCCGAAAATAATTGAATAGGTGCTCGATCACAAAGCTGGCCCGTCTGCGCTCCGCCTGGCAGACCGGACCGTTATAAATGGCCTCAAACATAAATTCTCTTAAGCCTTTAAGTGCGGCTTCAACCGGCGGCGAAGGCTCAATTGCCGGCACCTCTCCGGCCTTTAGTTTGCTGCGGCTGTATTCTATGGTGTCGATAACCAGCGTGGCGATGCGCTGGCTGTGGCTCTCCCCTAAGACATCGATATACTGCCTCGGCAGTTCCTCCAGGCGCAGCAACCCACCGCGAATGCTATCATCAATATCGTGCTGTACATAAGCGATTTTATCGCTAAGGCGTATGACCCGTCCCTCTGCAGTCTGGGCCAGGTGTCCCTGCGTGCCATAACCACTGTGATGCAAAACCCCGTCTAAGACCTCAGCGGACAGGTTTAATCCCGGTCCCAGACGGTGTTGTTCCACCCTGGTCAAAACACGGATGCTGTTCTCGTTGTGGCGGAATCCTCCGGGCAGCAGCTGGTCAAGGATTTCTTCCCCGGCGTGGGCGAATGGGGTATGTCCCACATCGTGGGCCAGTGCTGTAGCCTCGATCAAATCCACATTGAGGTTTAATCCCGCTCCAATGGTTTTGGCGATCTGGTTGACTTCCAGGGTATGGGTCAGACGGCTGCGGTAGTGATCTCCCCGAGGTGCAATGAACACCTGGGTCTTATGTTTGAGGCGGCGAAACGACTTAGAATGGACTACCCGGTCGCGATCCACCATGAAACAGGTTCGAATCGGATCAGGAGCTTCACTTCGCATCCGCCCCTGCGAATTAACCGCCAGTGTAGCATGTGACCCCAACCAGTCTCTTTCCCGCGCTTCTATTTCCTGACGTATCAACACCATCCACCTCCTGTTTAAATCTCTCCATACCCTGTCTTTACTATTACTACAACCACCCAGGCTAATCCTTTAATCAATGCGACACCGTGCGACAGAGGCGGTTTCTCTGCTTGTCACCCGATGACCTGAATCTGGCAGGGCGTGGCTCAGACAACTTCAGGCTCACAGCCCAAACGATTTTACAATTCCAGCTATAAGTAATGACACCATTCCATATTTTTTTCTCTCCTGAATTGAAAATACAAAAGCCCGGAAAATATTTAATATCTCCCAGGCTTTTATCCTTCCGTGTTCACAGTTGAACTGTGCGTTTTATCTCGTCCCAGACCAGTGCTTTGCAAAGACTGCCAACCTTATAAAACCTATCATATGAATTTTCCTATATATGATACCAGACTCGGTACACATTTTCAGATTAAACGGGCAGGCATGGAAACCTGCCCTTACGCCAAATTGCGGGTTATTCTATACGCGGGCGGGCAGCGCCCGGCCCCAGATTGCGTCAGGATATCGTACGACAGTTCCATAATGGTCCACAGTCATACTGCGCTGCCGCGTATCAAGGAGCCCAGTCAAAAACATCCTTGCATTGGGGACAGGTCACTTTGATTGGGCCGCGATCGGTGGGAACCCGGAGTTTGGCATGACACTGCGAGCACTCCACCACCCGGTGATCAACCAGTTGCAGTATGCGGTTCCTATCAAGTCCGACCACTACGTCATCCCCTATCAGAAATGAGGGTACTCCGCGCAGACCGCGCCGGGTGAATTCCGCCTGGGCCTCTAGATCAGTATTGACATCCTTTTCGACGAAGCTTATTTTGTTCTGCGCAAGGAACTCCTTGGCCGGCTTGCAATGGGGTCAAGTCTGGGTAGTAAACATAACTACTTTCTTCACAGATCATTTCCTCCGTCATTAAATTGCGTTAACAGTTGATGCACAGCAAAGCTACGCAAGGTTAAGGATAACATGGACGAATAATGAATGATTGGTATTGTGCCACCGTTGCATGGTTCAGTCTTCACAAGGTCTGCGGTCCCCCCTACACCGGCTTGTTGTTAATGGCGGCTTGTGCGGCGGCCAATCTGGCTACCGGAATGCGGTAAGGGGAACAACTCACATAATCCAGTCCGATTAGATGGCAGAATTCCACTGAACTCGGCTCCCCGCCATGCTCTCCGCAAATGCCCATTAGAATATCAGGCCGGGTCTTGCGGGCTTTCTCCACTGCGATTCTCATCAATGTTCCGACCCCTTTTCGGTCTAAAACCGCAAAGGGATTATCTTTTAATATCTTTTTTTCCAGGTAAACCGGAATGAATTTGCCTTCAGCATCGTCGCGGCTGAATCCCAGCGTGGTCTGAGTAAGGTCATTGGTGCCAAAGGAGAAGAACTCCGCATCCATTGCCAGTTCGTCTGCCATCACACAAGCCCGGGGCAGTTCCAGCATGGTGCCCAACATGTATTCCAGTTCCAGACCGGCCTCAGCGCACACCTGGCGATGCACCGAAGCAATCTCTTCTTTCAGTATTACCAGTTCGGCCTGATCGATTACCAATGGTATTTCGATCTCCACGCAGGTGGGGATATTCTCATTTTTCAACAAAACCATGGCTTCAAATATTGCCCTTACTTGCATACGATAGATCTCCGGGTAAGTCATTCCCAGGCGGCAGCCGCGATGGCCCAGCATGGGATTGGCCTCTGAGAGGCTATGTATCTTTTTCAGCAAATCCTCTTTGTCCAGCAACCGGCTGTCAGTTATGCCCTGATGTTTCATCTCCACGATCTCTACCAGCAGAGCTTCGCGGTCAGGTAAAAATTCATGCAATGGCGGGTCTAGGAGCCGAACTGTTACGGGATATGGGGACATGGCTTTTAAGATGCCATAGAAATCCTCGCGCTGGAAGGGCAGGAGTTTGAGTAAAGCCTTTTCACGGTCGGCCAGGCTCTCCGCCATAATCATCTCTTGTACTACCGGCAGCCTCTCCTGGGCCATGAACATATGCTCAGTGCGGCACAGGCCGATCCCGGCGGCCCCAAACTGGCGAGCCCTGGCGGCATCTTCAGGGGTGTCCGCATTGGCCCGGACTGCCAGCCTCTTATGCTCATCCGCCCAGCCTAACAAGGTTTCAAATTCCTCTGAAAGAGTCGGTTCGATCATGGGTACTTCACCGAGCATAACATTGCCGGTAGCCCCGTCGATGGTGATTATATCCCCTTCTTTGACCATTAAGTTGGACACTGCAAAACAGCCCTGCTCAGTATTGATTGTAATAGCCTCGCAGCCGCATACACACGGTTTGCCCATACCCCGTGCCACCACTGCGGCATGTGAGGTCATGCCTCCGCGTGAGGTCAATATGCCCTGAGCAAAAATGATGCCATGGATGTCATCGGGGGTAGTCTCACTGCGAACCAGGACCACTTTTTCACCGGCTTCGCCGAGTTTTTGAGCCTGGTCGGCATCGAATAATACCTTGCCACTGGCAGCGCCAGGGGATGCTGGCAGGCCGGTAGCAATCGGCTCAACCTTATAACTGCTGTCGATCTGGCGGTGCAGCAGCTGATTAATCTGCTCGGCATCAACCCGCAGCAAAGCTTCTTCAATGGAAATCAAGCCTTCGTTGACCATGTCCACTGCTATTTTCACTGAGGCTTTGGCGGTGCGCTTGCCGTTGCGGGTCTGCAGCATATACAGCTTGCCTTTTTCCACGGTGAATTCTATATCCTGCATATCGCGATAATGACGCTCCAGTTTCATGCAAGTTTCCACGAACTGATCGTATACAGCAGGCAGTTCGTCTTTCAGCTTGGCGATGGGAGTCGGGGTGCGGATTCCAGCCACTACGTCTTCACCCTGGGCATTGACCAAGAATTCGCCGTACAGCTCGCGTTCTCCGGTGGAGGGATTGCGGGTAAAAGCCACCCCGGTACCGCAGTCTAAACCCATATTGCCGAAGGCCATGCTCTGAATGTTCACAGCTGTTCCCAGAGAATCAGGGATCTTGTTGAGACGGCGGTAAATGATGGCACGCTGGTTGTTCCAGGATTTAAATACCGCTTCTATGGCCCGGGACAATTGCTCATTGGCATCCTGAGGGAAATCAAAGCCCTTCTCCATCCTGATCAGGTTTTTATAATCATTTATTATCCCCTGCAATTCAACCGCAGGTATCTCATAGTCGAATATCAGGCTCAGTTTACGCTTGTACTTGTCCACGATATTATCAAACAGATGATGCTCGACATCCAGAACCACGTTGCTGAACATTTGTATGAAGCGTCGGTAACAATCATAGGCAAAGCGCATGTCTCCGGTCAATGCCGCCAAACCCTGCACGGTTTGGTCATTCAAGCCCAGGTTAAGGATGGTGTCCATCATGCCCGGCATCGATACCGCCGCTCCGGAACGCACCGAAACCAGGAGGGGGTTTTCCCTGCTGCCGAATATTTTACCGGTCTTCTGTTCCAGTGTTCTCATCGCCTGATAGGCATCATCCAGCAAGCCTGCGGGCAATTGCTCTCCTGCGGCCGAGTATTCGTTGCAGGCCTCGGCAGTGATGGTAAAACCGGGCGGCACCGGCAGGCCGATTAAGGTCATTTCAGCCAGGTTGGCCCCTTTGCCCCCCAGAATCATTCGCATGTCCGATTTGCCTTCTTCAAACAGGTAGATATACTTTTTGTCAGACATTACTGACCCTCCCAAATGATAAATTCCTCTTATGTTAAATATTGCTTATTCTGCGATAGTAAATCTCCAAAATTTTACTGGCCGTCTCTTCCACGGCGCGATTGGTCACATCTATCACCGGGCATCCCAATTTCCTCATGATACGGTTGGAGAAGTCCAACTCCTCATCGATGCGGATGGGATGGGCATAGTTGGCCTGCCCTTTTAAACCTAAGGTCTTCAAGCGCTCGGTACGGATGTGGTTCAATTGCTCATGATTTATGGTCAAGCCAATAACCTTGCCCTTCTCTGCTCGGTACAGTTCTTCCGGTGGATTGACCTCCGGAACCAGTGGCACATTGGCCACTTTGATGCGCTTATGCGCCAGATACATGGAGAGCGGGGTCTTGGAGGTACGTGACACTCCGACCAGGACAATGTCCGCCAATTCGATGCCGCGCGGATCCTTGCCGTCATCATAGCGGACCGCAAACTCCACCGCCTCTATGCGCCGGTAGTACATCTCATCTACTTTACGCAACAGCCCGGGTTCCCTTCTGGGCATTATGTGGCTGATCTGCTTGAAAGCATCTATCATTGGGCCCAGGATATCCACACAGGTCACTCCGTAACGCTGGGCCTCTTGGCGGAGGTGTGCAGCCAATTCGTCAACCACCAGGGTATAGGCCACCAAATACTGGTTGCTGGCAGCCTGATGGACCACTTCATCAAGAGTGTCGCAGTCTGATATGTTGGGAACCCGCCTGATCTCCATGCTGCCTGAATTGAACTGGCTGGCGGCGGCCCTAACCACCATCTCGGCTGTCTCTCCGATTGAATCCGATACTATGTAAACCCCTGGCAAATGATTTACCAAAGTTTACCCCCCCTCACGTTGCTTACCGGCCAGGTCGAGGAACAACCTGGCGATATTGGTTTTGGATATTTTTCCTACTACTTCCAGTTTTTCTTCACCTTCATTATTTATGAAACACTTGACCACCGGCATACTATCAATTTCTTGTTCAACGATTTTTTTAATAGCATTAACCACGGTCTCATCCATAGTGGTAGTAATGATATTGGGCATACGGGTCATTATCACACTCACCGGCATCTTGTGGATATCCGCCTGACCGAGCGTGGATTTCAAGAAATCCTTGCGCGACACTACACCGGTCAGAAAATTGGCATTATCCACGATAAAAATGGTACCGGTATCTTCGATAAACAGGGTTACAATGGCATCATAGATGCTGCAGGTCTCCTTCATTACCACCGGTCGGGACTGAATGTCTCTGACCCGGTACTGATTGAGTATCTTGCGCATCTCATTTTCGACCCCTTCTGTCTTATAGGTGTAACCAACCCGGGGCTTGGCCTCCAGGAAGCCTGACATAGTCAAAACCGCCAGGTCAGGGCGCAGTGCGGCCCGGGTCACCGAAAGGATCTCAGCTATTCTTTCCCCCGTAATCGGTTCATGCTCCTTGACAATCTGCAGGATTTTTTCTTGTCTCTCATTCAATTCCATACGGTACACCATCCAATTATGCTATACTGTTTGGGTTTTACGACATAAATTATATATACTATATCAAAGAAAAAAATCCTGTTAATAGACTCTATTTATTGCACTATTTTTGTGAAATCCCCCACTTGCTGACACATCCTGGCAATTCCCCCAAGCAAGCCCAATCTGGCCTGGCGTAATTGGTCGTCATCCACCATAACCATGACTGCTTCGAAAAACCGATCCACAGCAGGGCGAAGTCCGGCAATGATCTGCAATGCCGACTGGTATTGGCCTTGCTGCAAAGCCTCGGCAAATTCGCCGTTTAACGCCTGCAATTGCTGGTAAAGAGCAATTTCGCTGTCATCGACCAGACTCTGGTAATCAACCGAGGATGCTGCATCTGCCTTGCGGGAAAGGTTGTGGGCACGGTTGAAGACCACCATCATATCATTGAAAAAGCCCTCTGCCCTAATGGCCTGAATTAAATTCACCCGGGTCCAGATGTCGTACAGATCGGGGTTGGGCACTGCCAGAACGGTGTCAATAACATCATATGAAAAGCCTTTTTCCAACAGAACACCACGCATCCGGTGCAGAATGAAGTCCATCAGTTCGGTGGTGGTCTGTTCACTACTATTCCCCAGTTTGAATGCCTGTAGCCCCTGGTAAGCCCGTTTTATGAGTCTGGTCAGGTCTAATTTCAAACCTCTATCAATGATGATATTGACCAGGCCGATGGCCTGACGGCGCAGCGCATACGGGTCCTGTGAACCGGTAGGTTTGATATTGAGGGCGAAAAAGGCCACCAGGTTATCTAGCTTCTCGGCCAGGCTGACTGCAATACCAGTTTCACTGCCAGGCAGGCGGTCTCCGGAAAAACGGGGCAGATAATGCTCCAGAATGGCATCGGCCACCTCACTTTCCTCCTTGCTCAAGATTGCGTAATAGCGGCCCATCACCCCTTGCAGTTCGGGGAACTCATAAACCATGCTAGTGAGCAGATCGGCTTTGCACAGGTAGGCGGCCCGTTCTAGCCTATCGGGACTGCTCAACTTGGCCTCAGCTCCGCAGAATACTGCCAGGGCTTGCAGCCGGCCTACTTTGTCAAGGACACTTCCCAGGCGCTCATGGAACATCACATTGGAGAGACCGGGAACGAACTCCTCTATAGGTTTCTTGGTATCTTCACGCCAGAAGAACAGGGCATCTTCCAGGCGGGCTTTTAAGACCCTTTGATTACCAGCGACAACCGTCTCCAGGTCAAAGTCGGTACCGTTTCTGACTCCAATAAATCCGGGCCGCAAGCGCCCCTCATCATCAAACACCGGGAAATAACGCTGGTGTTCGATCATAGAGGTGGTTAGGACCTCGGGAGGGACATCCAGATAAGCCGGAGAGAATGCTCCCCAAAATGCGGTGGGGTATTCCACCAGGTAATTTACTTCCTCCAGCAAGTCGGCATTCTCCATAGGAGTGCCGCCAGCCGCCCTGGCTACCTCTTTGACCTGCTGCCAGATCATCTGGCTGCGCCGGTTTTGATCGAGAATGACATAGTCGGCTTCCAATATCGCAAAATAGTCGGACACGTTCTTAACTTCCAGGGTGCCCCGGGAAAGGAAGCGGTGTCCGTAAGTGCGCCGGTCACTATTAATATTCTCGATGGTCACCGGGATCACTTCTTCATTTAATAGGCACAACAACCAGCGGATGGGGCGGGCAAACCGGGTCTGGTAATAGCCCCAGCGCATGGAACGCGGAAAGGGTATGGCCTGGATGATATCGGCCAGCAGCTGAGGCAGTATCTCCGTGGCGGCTTTGCCTACCTCCCGTCGCACCGCAGCCACATATTCCACTCCGTCCACATCCACAGTGGTCAGCTCATTTATATCCAGGCCCTGGGAACGCGCGAATCCCAGCCCGGCTTTGGTGGGGTTTCCTGACTGATCAAAAGCTGCACTTTTCCGCGGCCCGCGGTTTTGAATCACCGCATCGCTCTGCATCTCGGCCAATTCGGGAATTAATAGTACCAATCGGCGTGGAGTACCCATAGTCTTGATTTCCCCATGCGTGAGGCGGCTTTCTGCCAGGTTTTTTTTCGCCAGGCGGTGCAGATCTTCCAATGCCTGGGCCATATATGCGGAGGGGATCTCTTCCACTCCGATTTCCAATAAAAGATCACGGTTCATGTTCTAACCCACCTCCTCTTCAGCTAACACCCGCTGGCGCAGAACCGGGTCCTTTAGCAGCGGGTAACCCATAGCCTTCCTCTGGGCAAGGTATTCGCCCGCCACGGTGCGGGCCAGGTTGCGCACCCGGGCGATGTAGCCGGTACGCTCAGTGACACTGATAGCTCCCCTGGCATCGAGGAGATTAAAAAGGTGAGAGCATTTCAAGACATAATCATAGGCCGGCAGTACCAGGTGGTGTGCGGCCACGTTCAAGGCCTCTTTTTCGCAGATGTTGAACATGGTGCTCAAGGCCTCCACATCGGCCAGTTCGAAATTGTAGTGGGAATGATCAACTTCGCCTTGATGGTGCACATCGGCATAGGTGATGCCATTTACCCATTCAATATCGTAGACGCTTTCTTTGTTCTGGATGTACATGGCGATGCGCTCTAAGCCATAGGTTATCTCGGCGCACACCGGATGGCAGTCAAAGCCGCCGCACTGCTGGAAATAGGTGAACTGGGTGATCTCCATCCCGTCCAGCCAGATTTCCCAACCGAGACCCCAGGCTCCTAGAGTGGGCGATTCCCAGTTGTCCTCCACCAAGCGGATGTCATGGTGGTCGGGATCAATGCCCAGATCGCGCAGACTGTCCAGGTAGAGTTCGATTACATTGTCCGGTGAAGGTTTCAGTATCACCTGGTATTGATAATAATGCTGCAGCCGGTTGGGGTTTTCGCCATAACGCCCGTCGGTTGGTCGGCGGGATGGCTCCACGTAGGCTACATTCCATGGTTCCGGCCCCAGGCTGCGCAGAAATGTGGCCGGGTTCATGGTGCCAGCGCCTTTCTCCACATCATAGGGTTGCTGGATGATGCAGCCCTGCTGGCCCCAGAATTTTTCCAGACGGAGTATGATCTCCTGAAAATTCATTGGCAACGCCTCCTGTTTTTGATATAAAAACACCAGACCCGTCCCTGAATACAGGGACGGGTCATTACCCGCGGTTCCACCCTGGTTGGCCAAGTTTTGGCCCACCTCTTGTTTTCGGGTTTTACTGACCTTCACGGTGTTCCTCCCGATGCTCCGGAGCGCCTTTCTCAAAAGGCTGCCCTGCCGGTTTTCAGCTCCCCCAGCTCTCTTTAGAGGACATGACCTTCAAGTACTTTTCTCCATCATTGCCATAATATACGGTTTAAATCATTTATTAAGTTTATCAACCGGCCCTAGCCTTGTCAATGTCAAGGGGTTAATTCTAGCATTTCCCAAATATCCTGTTATATGAACCTTTTACCCAAGACTATCTGCAGATATATTAAAATTCTGTTTGAGAAAACGGATGGTATTCTTGGTTACGAACCTGCGCTCCAGGTGATATTCCAGGTACTCTTCCAAGAACCTCTCCAAATGCATCAGGCTGGCAGGGTTTAAACGCACCCTTTTCACCACCTGCAGGGTGCCGCTTAAGAGCAGGCGCAGCAAGGCCAGGTGGTCCGGCTTTAAGGCCATACAGCCTCCCTGTTCCCGGGAGCATTGCGAGCAGAGCAAGCCGCCTTCGGAGAATTTGAACACCCCCGCTGCCACCTCTGCCGAATTGCAGCTCACACAGTGGGTCAATACCGGGGCATACCCCAGTTCCACCAACAGGCGCATTTCAAAAAATCGCAAAAGCAAGGGATCAGGGCCGGTTTGATCCATCACCTGCAATACTTGCAGGGTGCTATTAAACAGGGCCGGCAGGGCTGCGCCGTCCAGGAGCGCTTTGTCGAGGAGTTCCAGCATATATACCGCCTGCATGGTAGCAAACAATTCCTGGCGTATGTTGCCAAAAAAATCGATTAGCCGACCCTGGGTCACGGTATTCATAGTTCGCCCCCGGGCCAGATAGAGCTGCACATGGCAAAAGGGCTGCACCAGCGGACGCAGGCTGCTGCCAGGCTTTTTCACCCCTTTGGCAATTACCTGCATCTTGCCTTTAGAGGCCGAGAACACCGTGACCAGTTTATCAGCCTCCTGATAGTCCAGGCTTTTTAAGATGATAGCCTCACTGTGGAAGTAAATGCTTAACCCTCCCTACGGCAATCGGCTGCCTCCAGTTCAGCTTCGACCAGCGCAGCGGCATTGCTGCTGCCGATACGGTCTGCCCCGGCGGCGATGAATTGTTGAGCCACATCCAGGGTCCTTATGCCCCCGCTGGCTTTGATCTTGATTTGACTGCGGCGGTGCCTGCAGATGGTGTGGATATCCTCCAGCGAAGCCCCGCGGCAGTTTATGCCCGTAGAGGTTTTAATATAGTCGACCTCCTGCTCTTCCAGCAACTGCAGTACCTCGATCAATTCGCTGCAGCTCAATAAACCAGTCTCCACTATCGCCTTGAGCACCATGGGAAACTGCCTTTTGAGCTGCATGACTCCGGCCAGCTCCTGCTTCAGTACAGACCATTGTCGGTCTTTTAAAGCCCCCAGGTTTAAGACCATATCCAGTTCATCAGCGCCATTTTCCAAAGCCCACAAAGCTTGCTTCCATTTTAGATAAGCCGGGTCAGCCCCCAGGGGAAAGCCTATAACTGTGCAGGCTTTTACCCCACTGCCCATGAGTATTCGCTTAGCCAGGGGCAGGCGGTAGGGGGTGACACAAACAGCAGCCATGGAATACTTGGCTGCTTGTTCACACAGAATGATGATATCCTGAGTAGTACTATGCGGTTTTAAATTAGTGCTGTCCAGATGCGCACCCAGCATAATGATGTGCCCTTCTGTGGTTCAATCAGCGGGTATAGCCCAGTTGGTTGAGGTTATTCTCGCTGTCACGCCAGTTCTTCTTCACTTTCACCCACAGGTCCAGGTAAACCGGCCGGTCCAGGAGGCCTTCCAGCTCCTGGCGGGATTGTTCCCCAATCTGTTTAAGCATCTGTCCATTTTTGCCAATGACGATGCCCTTCTGGGAATCGCGCTCTATATAGATCACTGCCCGCAGATAGGCTTTGCCGCCATTCTGATGACGCATCTCCTCCACATCCACCGCCAGGGAATGGGGAATCTCGTCGCGGGTGAGCCACAGGGCTTTCTCGCGGATCAGTTCGGCTGCCTGGAAGGAAACCGGCTGATCGGTGAAATCGCCTTCCGGATAATACAGCGGCCCTTGGGGCAGATACTGCCAGGTCTTTTCCAACAACTCTGGGATATTGGTGCCCTGCATAGCCGACAGGAAGATAGTCTCGGCAAAATTCATATACCCGCAAAAGTCATTGATGTGGTCGGTAGCCCGCTCCAGATCGACCAAGTCGATTTTATTTATGAGCAGAAATACTGGTGCCGAAACCCCTTGCAAATAATCGATGATATAGCGTTCCCCACTGCCGAAAGGCCTGGTCACATCAGTCATATAATAGATTATATCCACTTCATGCAAGGAACGGGTGGATACCTGCACCATGTACTCTCCTAAAAGGTGCTTGGGCTTATGGATCCCGGGGGTATCCACGAAAATGATCTGACCCTGCTCAGTGGTGTAGATGCCCTGGATGCGATTACGGGTAGTCTGTGGCTTTTCAGAGACTATAGCCACCTTCTTCCCTACGATATGATTCATCAAAGTGGATTTACCTGCATTGGGCCGACCCACTATGGTTACAAATCCCGATCTCAAAGTGTTTTTTCCTCCACATTAAATTGAAACTGAAAGGGCAGCAGTTCTATAAGCTGATGTTCTCTAAGATTGCCGCGACGGTCGGTGACTATGACCTTCAGATCAGGGGCGAATTCTGCCAGGACCTGCAGGCAGGCGCCACATGGATAAATATACTCCTCACCACTGCCGCACAGACACAAGGTGTCTAATTCCATATCTCCGGCGTTGACCGCTTTGACCACCGCCGCCCGTTCAGCACAAATAGTAAGTCCGTAGGAGGCGTTTTCCACATTGGCCCCGGTATATACCTGGCCTTGTCTGCTGATCAATGCTGCCCCCACAGAGAAGTTCGAGTAGGGGCAATATGCTTTTTTGCTTGCCTCCCGGGCCAATCGGATCAATTCGCTCTTATCCATATATCTGTTTTCCTGCCCTATCTCCCTTAATATATTGTGGCATAATTCTCATTTGGTCAAACCCTAAATATATGGGGAACAAAGATTATCACTCCCAGCACAACTGCCGCCAGGGCGCTTAGCAATACTGCTCCTGCCGCCATATTCTTGGCCTTTTCAGCCAGGGGATGATATTGCGGGGAGATCAGGTCGACCACCCTCTCAACGGCAGTATTGACAACCTCAGTCACCAGGACCATGACAATGGCTATGACCAGAAGTCCCCACTCATGGCGTTCCAATCTAAAAATCAAACCTGCTCCCAGGGCCGCACCGGCAGCGGCCAGGTGAATCCTCATATTCCGTTCTTCGCGTATTACCGCCACCAGACCCGCGATAGCCCAGGCGAATTTGCTGATGATGCCATTCGAACTCATGGGGCTACCTTTCCAGTTTAACCTTAGCCATGATTTTTTCTTCCAGGTTTCTCATCAATTCTCGTTCAGCATCGGTTTCATGATCGTAACCCAGGAGATGCAGCATGCCATGAGTGACCAGATAGCCTAATTCGCGCTCCAGGCTGTGGTTATATGCCTGGCTCTGCAGCTCGGCTTGTTCCAGGGAAATGACTATATCCCCCAAGACGTTCACCTCGCCCTCAGTGCCCGGGTTGGGCTCATCATCAGCCAATTCATTCATGGCAAATGATAGCACATCAGTAGGTCGGTTCTGGTTGCGATATATGAAGTTAAGCTCCTGCATGTAGCTGTTATCAACGATCAATATGCTCAATTCGGTATTCTTGCTAATTTTAGCCATTTTAGCCACCGCATTAGCCACATTGAGGATGGTTTTCTGCATCACCCTGGTGTAATTAACCTTATTCTGCTGGTTGATAATCAGGGTCTCCATCCGGTTCCCTCCTCTTTTCGAATTCCCTTACTATTATCTCCGGGTATTCAATGCGTTTATGATATATTCCCTCCAGGGATTTGCAGAAGGACTGGGAAATGATATCCAGATCTTTAAAGGTCAGGTCAGCCGTCTCCAGCTGGCCTTCGCTGAGTTTGTCATTGATTATCATACGGACCATCTGATTGATTTTCTGCGGATTGGGATCCTGCAGAGAACGCACCGCTGCTTCCACCGAGTCAGCCAGCATCACCAGGGCTACTTCCTTGCTCTGCGGCTTGGGGCCTTCATAGCGGAAATTGTCTTCATTGATATAACCGTCCGGGTCCTCCTCCAGGGCGCGGCTGTAAAAATATTTGGCCAGGCTGGTGCCGTGATGCTGTTCTATGAAATCCAGTATGGCCTGAGGCAGATGGGCCTCACGGGCCAATTCCGCACCCTCTTTTACATGGGAGGTGATTATCAAGGTGCTTAAGGCGGGAGCGATCTTCTCATGGGGGTTTTCGAAGCCGCGTTGATTTTCCACAAAATACTCGGGGCGCTTAATTTTCCCCACATCATGGAATAATGCCCCCACCCGCACCAGCAGTGGGTTGGCGCCTACCGCCTCAGCCGAAGCCTCGGCCAGATTGCCCACCATCAGGCTGTGATGATAGGTCCCCGGAGCTTCCAGTAACAGTCGCCGCAACAGGGGATGATTCGGGTTGGATAATTCTAGAAGCTTTATCATGCTGGTCAGAGAAAATCCCGACTCCAGATAAGGCAGAGCTCCGATCATTAGCACTGCCGAGAGAATTCCATTGGCTGCGCCCATGATAACGCTCACGGTCAGAATGCTGGGGTTTATTTCGCCGCCAATCAGGTTAAGGGTAATGATGGTCACTATGTTGGCAAAGGCAATGCGCAGACCTGATTTGGCCAGGTCTGACATCTGGGTGAGGCGATGCACCCCGAAGACTCCTACAGTGCCGCCTATGAACGCTGTTATGGCATAATGCAGCTGGTCTCCCTGAGTAAGGAAGCCTACATACAACGCCATAATTATGGTCATAAAGTAGGCCATACGGTTATCGAGGAGGATGGCGATGAGCATCGAGCCGGCCGCCACCGGAGCCAAAAATCCTGCCAGGTGATGGAGCTCGGGGTTGTCACCGATCTTTATAATGGTAACGAACCTGGCGAAGGCTATTACCAGGATGAATATCAACCCTATTAAGAGCATCATCATATCATTGCGGTAAAACTGTTCATAATGGCGGCGCAGGAATTCCAGAACCAGCCAGAAGGTGAGCATTACGAAGATGGAAGTACCGATAAGGGTGGCAATATAGCTTTTGCTGCGCTGTATGCCCAATTGTTCCAATATGGAGATCTGCTCAGGGGTGACCCGGTCACCCTCACGAACAATGATTTCCCCTGCTTTGATGGTCTTTTGCACCGGCTGCACTGCGTCGGTGGCTTCTTTCAAAGCTTTGTTAGTGGCGCTTTCATTGTATATCAGATTGGCGCGCAGTGAATTGATGCATATTATCTTGATGACATCCCGGGCCTCGGGTGCATAGCCCAGCTCGCTTATCCTGCTGAAGGCCTGTTGATATATGCCATTCAAAGTATCATCGGTGATGGGGTTGGTCATTAAGGGACGTACGATGGTGAGGCTGCTCTGCCGCATCTTCTCAATATCCGGGGCGGAAGTGGCCATGAGATACTCCGCTAAGCGAACCGGGGTATATTGCAGCTGAAACAATTCCTTTTTTACATTGGTCTGAATAAGCAGATTCTGCACCGCATCATTCCTGTCCTCCTCCGGTCCAGCCAGGATCTCGTTTAGCCTGGTGAAGAACAGATTGATGTCTTTTTCGGTGTTGGTCAGGGCGAAGTTGTCCTCCTGATAGACCTTCTGCACCTTGTCAGCGGCTTGCTGTTTGAGGATTTCGGTCTGTTTGGTGTCTATTACCACCGCATTGATATTGGATACGATATTACTGCGCGCAACTTCATCCTGTTTCAGCCAAACCTGTTTGGGGTTGAAGTTGCTGAACAGGATCAAAATGGTTATGCCGAAAAAGAGGAGTATGCTTAATAGCTTCTTAGTACGGGATTTCTGCAAAAATATATTGAAACGTCTCAGGATAAACTGCAACACAGTGGGGATCTTCATGCTACGCTCCTCTACGTACTCACATCTGAGAATGGTAGTGGATTTTTAACTGCCATGGGTTTCATAAGCGTCGATTATCTTCTGCACCAGGGGATGGCGGATGACGTCCTCTTTGGTGAGATAATCGAATGCTACCCCTTCAACCCGGCTGAGTATCTTCTGAACCTCAATCAAACCCGAAAATTCTTCTTTGGGTAGGTCGACCTGAGTGATGTCGCCGGTGATCACCGCCTTGGAGCCGAACCCGAGACGGGTCAGAAACATCTTCATCTGCTGAGGGGTGGTGTTTTGGGCTTCATCCAGAATTATGAAAGCGCTGTTCAAGGTACGCCCTCTCATGTAGGCCAGAGGGGCGATTTCTATTATATTGCGCTCAATATAGCGCTGGGTGACATCTACACCCAGAACATCGAAGAGCCCGTCATAGAGCGGACGCAAATAGGGGTTGACCTTCTCCATGAAATCTCCCGGGAGAAAGCCCAGTTTTTCACCCGCCTCCACCGCCGGCCGCACCAAGACGATCCTCTCCACGTCCTTGTTCTTCAATGCCCGCACGGCCATAACCACCGCCAGATAGGTCTTGCCGGTTCCGGCTGGACCTATCCCAAACACCACATCATTGTCCATGATGGACTGTACGTATTTCTTCTGTCCCAGGGTTTTGGCCTTGACTGCCTTGCCACGCACAGTGGTGATAATAGTGCCGGACACGATCTCATTGTGGCGCGCCTTCTCGCCGCGTTTGATGAGTTTGTCGACATAGTTGATATCATTAATTGTCAGTTGACCTTCATGATCTACAATATCTATAAGACTGTTGACCAGTTCTGTGGCCTGGTCCACTTCATCTGCCGCCCCTTTAACATATATATCAGAACCCCGTGCCGAAATATCAGCTGGACACAAGCCTCTGAGATAGCGGAAATTCTCGTCTCCAGTCCCGAAAAAAGCTGAAGCAATGTCATTGTTGGCAATCGATATGCGTTGTTCTTTTTCGATCAAATAGCTTTTCCTCCCTGGATCGTCTGGCATGGGCTGCTTTTATGCTAGTTATTATAGCACATGTCATCAGGAAGTACACTTCTCATGACCCGGCTATAGGCTGGACTACGGCTATATCTTCTATGATCTCCACTGAGACCTTGATGCGCATGATGGTATCGCTGGGGGATGATAAGACCTCAAACTTGCTGTCGGTAACCACGGCGGATTCCCCAATTTGGTCCTCCAGACTCTGTAAAGCCTTTTGCCGGGCGATCTGTGTGGCTTCGAGCTCGGAATGGATAACCTCCTCAGGCTGCTCCTCACTGAACAGATGATAGTTGAAACCTAATGGTCCAAAGGGAGTGCCCAGTATATAGCTGGTGGCTTTGATCTGTTCATGTTCATACTGGGGCCTCTTCTGACCCCAGAGGGTGAATTCCTTCCATGGAGTCAGCAAGCCTACCTGATGGGCTTCTCGTCCGCTCAAGACCATGTTCTGGCTCCTTAAAGGGCACTCTCCGTAGCCCTGGTACCACACCCGGGCTTTCACTACTCCTCTGGCCTGCACCTGGTAAGGGGTGAGCGGCTCTATTGGAGGAGGAGCATAAGGATTCAATACCGGAGTGACCGTACCCGAAATGAGTACATCTCCTTTAGCCACCGCCTGCCCGCTCTCGACCTTGGCCTGACCGTCTATAACCAGGATTTCCTCTACCACCCCGCTGCGGGCTGCCACCATGTCACTGGGCCCGGTAATCTCCTGCTGCGGAACCACGATTTTCTCCACTACTTTTATATTGGCTTTGACCCCGCGGATATCTATTTTAATATAGGACAGATCGCCAATCTCTCTTAACACCTGTTCCTCCACTTCCACACGGCTGAAGCTCCATTTAGGCACGCCCTGCTGGATGCCGTATTTGTTGATGGCGGCTAAAATCCGTTCTGTGGGGATGCGTTCATTGCCCTTGACTTCTATGAACCATACGAAGGAAGAGAGCAGGTAAAGCGCGATGATGAAGAACAGCCCCCCCGCCATGAAGCCCACCCGTCTTTTCATGATGCTTTTATACACCGGCAGTCCGTGTTTTGAAACCACTTGCAGATGGTAGCCATTCTCCTCGGCTATGGTACGCAGGGCTTCATAGCCGCTGCTGCGGATTTCAAAACGCATGCCATTTGACAACGGTTTGATATTCCAAATATATATCCCCCGCGATAAGGCCATATTTATCAGGCGTTCCGGATATTGACCTTCTACAGTGACTGTAATCACCCCGCCGAATTGTTCAAAAAAGCGGTTGCCCATGGACTAACCCCCTTTAATCCCTAAACCTAACCGATTTGATTTCACCGCTGATATACAACTCTTCCGGCATTAAAGCTCTGATCTCCATGTCCTGACCTTCGATTTCCAGAAACCCCCGGCTCAGATTGATACGCAGCAGCTGGGGGTTATACTGTATGATGCCGCGGTGGTTTTCCAAATACAGTTCGTTTCTCCCCACCAGAGTCAGCTTAGGTATGTCCATGACCAGGTCGCGGGGTATCTCCAAAAAATCGGCCACAGCTTTATTAAAGGCCTCCCTGCGGTTTTCCATTTATAATCACCTCTCGGCTAAATTCACTCACACAAGTATATGCCAGCCGAAAAGTCATAATGACTGCAGGAGCGGGGCTCTGCTCCGCCCGCCAAACCACATTCATGAAATAGCTGTAATTTCTGGGGGTGTACAGGTCGTCTACCCCTAACCATGAAATATTTTATATTATTTGCGGACGCTAAACCGTTCCCTGCCGCACCCGAATAACAAAAGGGGCTGTACCAATGTCCATTTTGGACATTGGTACAGCCCCCTACATACCGCGAGCGGAGCAGAGCCCCGCCCCTACATACCGCGGGTGGAGCAGAGCCCCGCCCCTACATACCGCGGGCGGAGCAGAGCCCGCCCCTCATACTGCGGGCGGAGCAGAGCCCTGCCCCTACATACTGCGGGCGGAGCAGAGCCCCGCCCTACATACCGCGAGCGGAGCAGAGCCCCGCCCTACATACTGCGGGCGGAGCAGAGCCCGCCCTACATACCGCGGACGGAGCAAAGCCCGCCCTACATACCGCGGGCGGAGCAGAGCCCCGCCTCTACATACCGCGGACGGAGCAAAGCCCCGCCTCTACATACCGCGGACGGAGCAAAGCCCCGCCCCTACTTGGGATACATTTTGTATCCGCCGCTGATGTTCTTGACCTTGAATCCTTTTTGACGCAGGATACGGTTGGCCACATACGACCTCAAGCCAACCTGGCAGAAGGCCAGAATTTCTTGGTCCTCAGAGATTTGACCCAAATTATCGCGCAGTTCATCCAAAGGCATATTGACCGAACCCTCCACCGGCATCTTCTGATGTTCCTTATCGGTGCGCACGTCCACCAGCAAAGCACCGGCTTTGACCAGAGCATCAACATTTTCCCATCTGACCGGCTCCACCATGCCCTCCAAGATATTGGCAGCCGCATAACCGGCCAGGTTGACAGGGGTTTTGGCGGAAGAGAAGGGCGGCGCATAAGCCAGTTCCAAATCCTGCAGATCATACACCGTCATACGAGCACGAATAGCAGTAGCAAAGGCGTCTATGGCTTTGTCCACATTGTCGTATCCTACTATTTGCGCTCCCAAAATCTTGCCTTCCGGACTGAAAATCAGTTTGATGGTCATCTGGCTGGCACCCGGATAATAGGTGGCATGAGAGTTGGGGTGAACATGGCAGGTCAGATAGTCGATTCCCCAGCGTTGCAGGGAGCGCTCATTCCTGCCGGTCACAGCCACTACCATATCCATGAGTTTGATTATTCCCGTCCCCTGACTGCCCGGATATTCGATCTTGCGCCCGGCGATATTGTTGGCCACTATCCACCCCTGGCGGTTGGCCGGTCCGGCCATGGGTACCAGGGTGGCGTTACCAGTCACATAATCGTTGACCTCGATGGCATCTCCTGCGGCATAAATAAAGGGGTCCGAAGTCTGCAAGTATTGGTTTACCTTGATTCCTCCGGTTTCACCTATTTCCAGCCCGGCCTGCACAGCCAGCCAGGTTTCCGGCTTGACTCCGATCCCCAGAATAACCAGGTCGGCAGGGATTTCAATTCCGCTTTTCAGTATGACTTTATTGACTGCCGGGTCTCCTTCCAGGGCCACTGCCACATCTCCGGTGATAAACTTCACCCCTTGGGAGGTCACATATTTCTCGACGATACTAGCCATTTCCGGATCTAAAACGCCTAAAATCTGCGGACTGGCTTCAACCACGGTGACATTCAATTCCCGCACTTGCATCATTTCCGCCATTTCCATGCCAATGAAACCGGCCCCGATAATTACTACATTTTGTACATCGCTAACTTCCACATGGGCTTTTATCTTCTCGCTATCGGGAATATTTCTGACGGTATATACATTGGGCCGGTTGATCCCTGGTATGTCGGGTATCACCGGAGCTGCGCCCGGACAAAGCACCAGATAATCGTAGCTTTCGGAGTATTTCTCTCCGCTGCCAAAGTCATGGGCTACAATTCGCTTTTCTGTCGGTATGATCTCCTGCACCTCGGTTAAAACGCGTACATCTATGGCAAAACGTTTAGACATAGCTCTCGGGGTCTGCACTAAAAGGTTGTTCTTTTTGGCGATAACGCCTCCCACATAGTAAGGCAAACCGCAATTGGCAAAGGAAATGTCCTGGCCCCTTTCAAACATTACTATCTCGGCTTCTTCGTCCATTCTTCTCAATCGTGCTGCAGCACTGGCGCCAGCAGCAACCCCACCTATTATCACTATTTTCTTTCTCATACCGACCCGGCAGAAGGTTCACAAAAACCTTCAGTCCAGGTGCTTCACCTCCTTTTCTACAAACTATCTCTTATCTCCTATTTAGATATACACTGCGACTAGCAGAGTACACGGCTTAGTAGAATTGAAACGCAAGTATGCTTACCATAAAGGAGACTATCACCAAACCTACGACGACTGACAGCCAAATCCGTTGTTTGCTGCGGGCGCCTTTTTTTAAAAACGTCAAGATCATAACCTCCTTACCAAGTCTTATATAAATAAAAGTCTGGCAACTAAGAGTTTACCAGACTTTTGTCGGTTTATTGAAGCATGGCATGCAACATCTTGGTTGGGTCTTGAAAAGGTTATCGCTTTGAGCGGTTCCGGTTTGGTTCCGGTTCTCGACTCTCCTCCTTTAAGCTGCCACATGCCTCTCTAGTCTAAGGATGCCGCTCTAGTATTTCTTTTTCTTGCGTGCAGCTTCAGATTTTTTCTTTTTCCTTATACTAGGTTTTTCATAGTGTTCGTGTTTTCTAATATCTTGCATGACGCCTGATTTCTGACAGGAACGTTTAAATCTTTTAAGCGCAGAATCAAGCGATTCATTCTTTCCTACTTTAACTTCGCTCATTGTTTCCCTCCCCTCATCCGACTGGGCTGAAATAAATGCCATTCTATTTTACTATTCCCGAGCTTCCCCGTCAAGATTAGCCTGGAGGCCATTTGAGGTCCCGGCCGCCGAGCAAATGGTAGTGAACATGCATAACCAGCTGTCCGCCCCATTCTCCGCAATTGTTGACCAGGCGGTAACCTCTCGTGGCAATACCCTGTTCATTGGCAATCCTGGCTGCTGTAAGCTGTAAATGGCCTAGTAGGCTGGCATCTTCCAGGCCTGCTTGGTCAAGAGACGGAATATGCTTGCGGGGTATAAGCAGGATGTGAATCGGCGCCGCAGGGTTGATATCTTCAATGGCGATCAGCTCATCATCCTGGTATACTATTTTAGCTGGAATCTCCTGAGCCGCGATCTTACAGAATATACAATCCGCAGCACTCACTTCTTTTCACCCCCTCTAACCTCGAAGCAACCTGCTTTTGAGCTTATGGTGTACGAATTCATTTTACCAGATTATCGGGCTAAATTAAAACCTCTTTTCTTATTTCCCCGATTTATCCATATTATTCATCAAGCAGTACTTTTTTAAACCTCATGGCTGCAGGCTGCCTAGAGCAACGCCCTGTTCCTGTCCGCTGATGCGAACCGGGACCAATTCCCCGCGCAGATCTTCGGGGCTTTCCCATTTCACAGTGATATAGTTGTCGCTCAACCCGCTGTAGGTATGCGACCCGGCTTGCTGCTCCACCAGCACCTCTATCACCTGACCCTGTTGTTTTTGCACAGCTTCTGCGCGCTTGCTGATGGCCAGTTCCAGTAAAACCTGACTGCGCTGCTGTTTTATCTCCTCCGCCACCTGTCCGGGCATAAGTGCCGCCGGAGTGCCGTCTCGCCGGGAATACTTAAATACATGCAGATCAAGCATAGGCAGTTGTTTAAGAAGATCGTAAGTATCCTGGAAATCGGCATCCCGCTCTCCGGGGAAACCCACCATCACATCGGCGCTTAAGCCCACGCCGGGGATCCGCCTGCTTATGTCCAGTATCAACTCACCATAATAATCCCGATCATAGCGCCGGTTCATTGCCTTAAGCACGGCGTTGCTGCCGCTCTGCAGAGGAATATGGAAATGCCTGCAGATACGGTCATGGCTGGCAGCAAGTTCTAGAAGCACCGGAGTCACCTCCAAAGGCTCTATAGAGCTGAGCCGGAGACGGTAGTCGCCCCTGACCTGTTGCAGCAGATATTTCAACAGCCCCGCCAGGTCGATGTCCCTCAGATCATAACCGTATAGCCCGCTGTGTATGCCGGTTAGGACTATTTCCCGGTAACCCAATTCCACCAGGCGGCCCAACTCATCCTTAACATGCTCCGGCTTTTTGCTGCGCACCGCTCCGCGGGTATACGGTACAATGCAGTAAGAGCAAAAACTGTGGCATCCGTCCTGTATTTTTATAAAAGCCCGGGTGCGTTCATGGCGGTGGCTATAAAGTACCGGTTGGATAGTTTCATTATTGGCAGCGTCTGCCTTAGATATGCTGCCCTCGATCAATTGCGGTATGCTATTTTTTGATCGGTTGTCTACCACCAGTGATACACCGGGAATGGCCTCGATCTGTTGCGGAGCAGCCTGAGCCAGGCAGCCGGTCACCACAATGGTGGCTAGAGGATTGCGGCGCGAAGCCCGGCGAATAACAGCCCGGGCTTTTTTGTCACTTACATGGGTCACGGTGCAGGTATTGATAACATAGACGTCGGCGACCTCATTGAAACCGACCTCCTGATAGCCCCGTCTCAGGAAGTCTTCCTTGATTTCTTCTGTATCAACTTGATTGACCTTGCAGCCCAAGGTGTAAAAGGCAGCCTTCTTGACCATGGCTCCTCCTTATTCGATCATCCCAGTTCTCCCGCCTCATACAGGGCCAGCGCAGCGGCTACTACTGCGGCCGTCTCGGTGCGCAGAATGCCCCGGCCCAGGGAAGCGGTTAAGACTCCCGCAGCGGTCAGTTCATCAATCTCGCTGTCATCCCAACCACCTTCGGGTCCTACCATTATATAGAGTTCCCGGTTTATACACCCCGGGATCAGTCTATGCAGGAGTTCTCTATAGCCTGCCTGCTTTTCTTTTTCATACAGCACTATACCAGGAGCAGCTTGCATAAATTGCAATACCTGAGTTACATCACGGACTGGCTGAACATGCAGCAATCGGTTGCGCCCGGATTGTTTACAGGCGTCTCGGACGATAGCATCCCAGCGCTGCATCTTCTTGTCCAGCAGGCTCGCTTTCAACTGGGCTACGCTGCGTTTGCATTGCAGGGGGTATAGCGAGTGCACCCCCAGCTCTACCGCTTTCTGTATTATGGTATCCAATTTATCGCCTTTAGGCAGACCCTGAACCAGATGAATATCAATCGCCGCTGCGGGAGTGTCTTCCAGGACTTGCAGCAGCAAGGCCTGCACCCGGCGGCCTTGTGTGCCTTCCAGCATAGCCTGGTAGGACCGGCCCTGCCCATCGAACAGGACCACCTCCTGACCGGCTTTAAGCCGCATCACCTGCAGGGCATGGCGGGACTCGTTCTCATCGAGCAGAGCCTGATGCCCGTCTATGTCTTGTGGAGCAATAAAAAAGCGGTGCATCAAACACCCCTCTTTTCTCAGTGAATTGACGGCTCAGCTTCGTCGCGCCGCCACTCCGACCCAATCTGCGTCGAAAAGCACCTCTTCGATGACCAAACCAACCTGTTCCATAGCCTGTCTCATTTCCGGCCAGCGTCTATCCTGGATGCCGGAGGCGAATAACCATCCCGACCGGTTAAGCGCCGCTGCCGCCGCGGGCAGCCAGGGCAGAATGATGTCAGCGGTCAGGTTGGCCATAATGAGGTCAGCTTGCTCACAACCAATATCGGTGTAAATGTCTCCCGCATATACCTTGATCCTATCAGCCAACCCATTCAACTCAACGTTCTCTGCGGCCACTTTTACCGCTACACTATCCAGATCTATGGCTAGCACCTCGGCCGCGCCCAGTTTAGCCGCCGCCAGGGAGAGAATCCCTGAACCGCATCCGGCATCGATAACCCGTTCCCCGCCACGAAGATACTTTTCAATGAGCAACAGGCAGAAGCGGGTAGAGGCATGGCTGCCGGTTCCAAACGCCATACCCGGATCGATTTCGATCACCACATCTTCTTCCTTGGCAGGCCACGGCTCCCAGGAGGGTTTTATAAGCAGTCGCTGTCCCACTTTGAAGGTGTGGTAATACTGCTTCCAACTGTCCTCCCAATCTTTATCCTCAACCTCGTTATACTGGACCTCATAGCTGCATCCGCAAAGGCTCTGCACCTCATCCAGGCCAGCTGAGATCTGCTCCTGCAATTCCCGCTCGGCATGAATATAGGCTTTTATACGGTAAGGTCCGAGACCGCTGAAATCGCAGCGGGGAGCCTTATCTTCATCCACCGGTTCCGCAAAAGTATTTGCCAGCTGCGGGTCTTCTATCATCACCCCACCGCTCCCCAGTCGGTGAAACAATGCGGCCGCGGGTTCAACACCCGGGCCGGCAATCAATACATTGATCTCTATCCATTTCAAAGCCTAAGCACTCCTAGCCAATAGCATCTTTAAACTTGTCGAATATGCCTTTGCGTCCGGGCTTCTGCTCTTCGCCGCCTTCGTAGAAGGCCTCTAACAGTTCACGCTGTTTCTTGCTGATGCGGGTGGGGATGCGCACCTCGACATTGACCTTGAGGTCCCCGATGCGATGCCCCTGAATGTGCGCCACTCCTTTGCCTTTGGCAGTCAGTACAGTTCCCGGCTGAGTGCCTTCCGGTATGTGCAGGTTATGGATTGCTCCTCCGGGAAGGTCTATGGTGATATCGGCTCCTAAAGCCGCCTGCACGAAATTGATCTCCAGCGTGGTGATGAGATTATAGCCCTCGCGCCTGAAGCGAGGATGTGGTTTAACCGCTATCAAGATGTACAGATCTCCAGGAGGGCCGCCATTGCTGCCCACCTCGCCTTCGCCCGAGATGCGCATCCGGGAACCGCTATCGACCCCAGCCGGGATACGCACATTTATTTTGCGGATTTTCCGTTCCTGCCCGGTGCCACGACAGCGGGTGCAAGCTTTCTCAATGATCTTGCCCTCACCGCGGCATTGATTGCAAGGCCGGACGGTTTCAAAACGCCCAAACGGGGTGTTCTGTACGTTGCGCATCTGCCCGCTGCCATTACAGGCTGAGCAGGTCTTGGTGGAAGTGCCCGGTTCGGCTCCGCTGCCTTCGCATTTTGTGCAGGTTTCGACTCTGGATAGTTCCAGATCACGCTCTATGCCGAACAAGGCATCTTCAAAGTTTATATCCACGCGCATTTCACGGTCTGCGCCCCGCCGCGGACCGCTCCTGCGGCTGCGTCCACTGGCGCTGCCTCCGAAGATGACATCGAATAAATCTCCGAAGCCGAAGTCACTAATATCGAAATCGAACCCGCCGAAGCCTCCGCCCTGTCCGGGTTCAAAGGCGGCATGCCCGTACTGATCGTAGGCAGCCCGCTTCTGCGCATCACTCAGAACCGCATAGGCTTCGGTGAACTCCTTGAACTTCTCGCCAGCCTCAGGATCATCCTTATTCACATCAGGATGGTATTTGCGAGCCAGCTGGCGATAGGCTTTCTTAATCTCTTCCGGAGTGGCATTGCGACTGACCCCCAGCAGCTCATAATAATCTCTTTTTGCGGGCATATGAATCCACCTTCCAGGATAATAGGCTGCGCCCGAAAACCATGGGGCTTCCGGGTCGCTCAGGCCTGTTTGTTCGGTTTATAAGCCTCAGCCGACAAGGCCCGAGGCAACCATCTATATATTATACGATGTAAATAGCTTTTTCTATAACATATGTGCAGGAGGTTATTTTTCATCCTCCACGCTGTAGTCGGCGTCGAACACACCATCTTCCCCGGGACCACCGGGCTGACCACCCTGCTGCTGGCCTGCTTCACCCCCGGCCTGTTCATACAGTTTGCTGCTCACCGCGTAAAAGGCCTGAGTCAGGGCTTCGGTCTTGGCTTTGATGTCTTCTACATCGCTGCCCTCCAGGCTGGTTTTTAGCGCGGCTATAGCAGCTTCTATCGACTGTTTGGATGCGTCGTCGATCTTGTCCCCGTTCTCCTTCAGGGCTTTTTCCGACTGGTAGATCATGCTGTCCGCAGTGTTGCGGGCTTCGATTTCTTTGAAACGTTCTTCGTCTTCTGCGGCATGGCGTTCGGCATCTTCCATCATTTTCTTGATCTCCTCTTCGGACAGTCCGCTGGAGGAGGTAATGGTGATCTTCTGTTCTTTGTTGGTGGCCAGGTCCTTGGCGGTGACGTTGACTATGCCGTTGACATCGATATCAAATTTGACCTCGATCTGCGGCACTCCGCGCGGAGCCGGCGGAATGCCAGTCAGCTGGAACCTGCCCAGTGTAACATTGTTGGTGGCCAGTTTCCTTTCCCCCTGCAGCACATGTATATCCACTGAAGGCTGCTGGTCAGCAGCGGTGGTGAATATCTGGCTCTTGGCAGTAGGGATGGTGGTGTTGCGGTCGATTATCTTGGTGAACACCCCGCCCAGGGTCTCGATCCCCAGGGATAAGGGGGTCACGTCCAGCAAGACCACATCGGTGACATCTCCAGCCAAAACCCCGGCCTGAATGGCTGCGCCCACAGCCACTACCTCATCGGGGTTGATGCCTTTGTAAGGCTCTTTGCCAATAAAGTTCTTAATGGCGTCCTGGACTGCCGGGATGCGGGTGGAGCCGCCCACCAGGATCACACGGTCAATCTGTTCTGGTTTAAGCCCCGAATCCTTCAAAGCTTGACGGGTTGGTCCCATGGTCTTTTCCACCAGGTCAGCGGTCATGTCATTGAAACGCGCCCGGGTGAGGCTTTTCTCCAGATGCAGGGGTCCTTCCTGAGTGGCGGTTATATAAGGAATATTGATATCGGTGCTCATCAGGGTGGAAAGCTCGTGCTTGGCTTTTTCCGCCGCTTCTTTGAGGCGGTGCATGGCCATTTTATCATTGGTCAGGTCAACACCCTGCTCTTTCTTAAAATCGGCTATCAGCCAGTTGATGATCTTATCGTCAAAGTCATCGCCGCCCAGGCGGTTATTTCCGCTGGTCGCTTTGACCTCAAAGACTCCGTCGCCGATTTCCAGGATGGAGACGTCAAAGGTGCCGCCGCCCAAATCGAATACCAGAATGGTCTGGGCGTTCTCTTTATCCATGCCATAAGCCAGTGCGGCTGCAGTCGGTTCATTGATAATCCGCAGCACTTCCAAGCCCGCGATTTTACCGGCGTCTTTGGTAGCCTGACGCTGGGAGTCGGTAAAATAGGCCGGCACCGTAATGACCGCTTGAGTAATTTTTTCGCCCAGGTAGGCCTCGGCATCGGTTTTCATCTTCTGCAGTATCATAGCCGAGATTTCCTGAGGAGTATAGCTTTTATCGTCGATCTTGACCCGGTAATCTGTGCCCATACGGCGTTTGATTGACAACACCGTACGGTCCGGGTTGGTTATGGCCTGACGTTTGGCGACCCGACCCACCAGTCGCTCACCACTCTTGGAGAAGCCCACCACCGATGGGGTAATGCGTTCACCTTCCGCATTGGTGATAACTTTGGCCTCGCTGCCATCCATGACTGCTATAGCCGAGTTGGTAGTGCCCAGGTCAATTCCTACAACTTTTGCCATCTAACACACCTCCACATTTTGGAACTATTATTTGCATTTGCATTGAATATAACTGCAACTTTTATCCACTGACCTTGACCAGACTGGGCCTGATGACCCGGCCGTGCATGACATAACCCTTCTGTAATTCTTCGATAACAGTATTATCGGGGTGTTCGGCACTTGCTTCCACCATCAGGGGTTGGTGATATTGCGGATCGAAACTCTGTCCCAGAGCCTCCACTGGCTCCACTCCGGCAGTGGCTATGATCTCTTTCAGCCGCTGACAGACCATTTCAATGCCTTTATGCAGGCTGGCGTAATCCTGATCAGGGCTGGCCATGGCCAGAGCCCGATCCAGATCATCAATCACAGTCAGCAGGGGTTTGATTAAAGGCAAGGGTGCGAATTTGAGATACTCATCCCGTTCCCGCTGATTGCGTTTCCTCAGGTTTTCCATTTCAGCCATCGCCCTGAGGTAGAGATCGTAATTCTTTTTGCTCTCCTCCTGAGCAGCCAGCAAATCCTCCTGCAGTGCAGCTACAGTCGCGGCTTCTGGGGCATCATTATTTAGATCTGGTTGCTGGGATTCTTGTGCTGCGTCCAATTGCTCTTGATGGTTGACTGTCGGGTCATGTGCTTTCATCTTTGTTTCACCTCTGTATAATCAATTGTTGTCGTTTGCGGCCAGGCATGGCTCTTCCCGCCGGGGCGGCAAGGCTGCGACTAGCCATGGTAATGTTTTTTTAAGACTTCATCTATTATTGTGCGCACCGATTCAACTGTGCCTGCGGCCTTCCAGTACTCCATGCGCACCGGCCCGATCACGCCTACCCGGCCGATTTCGCCGAAAACTTTGTATCCGGCTAGAACGATGCTCATCTCTTTGGCCTCATCCAGGCGGTTCTCCCGTCCGATGGTAATATCCACAGCTTCACCGCTGGCTTCGGGCAGCAGATTCTTTAGCGCAGTATCTGCTTCTAGTATGGTCAGTATTTTCTTAAGCTTTTCCAGGTCTTTGAATTCCGGCTCATTGAGCATGTTGAGAATTCCGCTGATGACCACTTTTTCCTCGCCAGTATTCTCGGTCAGGTTATCGATGGCTTCCAGCATGCTGTCGATCGCCTTCTTGCGCTTTTTGAGGTCGTCCCTGAGGGATTGCAGGTCGGTCCTGCGCAGTTCAGTCAGTTTTTTGCCGGCGAAAAGGCGGTTGAAAACCTCATTGATACTCTGCACATCTCGGCTGTTCACTGATTCGGGCACATCGATGCGGCGATGCATTAACACGCCGGTATCGGTGACCACAATCACCATGGCTTTGCCCTTCTCCACCGGCACCAGTTGAATATACTTGAATTCATCAAATTTGATGGTAGGGACGATGATAAATGAGGTATAGCGGGTGACCTGGGACAGAAAACTGCCAATCGATTGAATAACTTCGTCCCAATCCTGCAGGTTGTCCTTGAGAATTTTTTGCAGGAGTTCCACTTCGTCATCCACCAGGGTCTCCCGTTCCATCATGCAGTCCACATAGTAGCGAAATCCGCTTTCGGATGGAATCCGCCCCGCGGAGGTGTGGGGCTGCTCCAAGTACCCCAAATCCTCCAGATCGGCCATCTCATTGCGCACCGTAGCAGCGCTGATGCGCAGGTTGTGTTTTTTGACGATGGCTCTGGACCCTACCGGTTCAGCAGTTTCCACATAGTCTTTTATAATTGATTCCAGTATCCTCTTTTTGCGTTCATCTAAGGTCATATCGATCACCCCTGTTAGCACTCGACCTCATTGAGTGCTAATCCCTACTTAATAAAAAATAGCATCGCTACCACTTCTTTGTCAAGCCTGGAATCTACGCAACAAACCCGCATAAAACCTGGTTTGAGACCATAATGCCCGCTTTCGTCAGCCTTAACCAACCGTGTTCCAATTCCAGCTTTCCCTGGCTGATAAACATTTCTATTTCGCTCTTATACATTTGCATCAAGTCGATGCCAAAACGCCTCTTATAATCTGCAAGATTTACACCCTCGTGCAGGCGCAAGGCCATGATCACTGCCTCAACCGCCTGTTCGCGGGGATCCATTTTCTCCAGCAAGAGCTGCCCTGGCACATTCCCGCAGTCCCCGGACATATATTCATCCAGGTCCGGTCTATTCATCCAGCGCCTATTCCCCAGCCGACTGACTGCCGCAGCGCCAAAGCCCAAATACTCACCGAAATGCCAGTAGCGCAGGTTATGACGACAACTGTACCCGGGCTCAGCCAGGTTGGAGATTTCATACTGCTTAAGGCCTCTATGGCCCATATAATCAAGGGCCGTAAAATACATGGCCTCGCACTCTTCTTCCTCGGTTTGGGCCAGCTCTCCTCGGGCTATAGCCTGGGCCATGGGAACCTCATCATCCAGCTGCAAGAGGTAAATGGAGATATGGCGGGGCAAGTATCCCGCCACCGCGGTCAAGGTCTCCATCCAGCTATGCTTAGTCTGCCCGGGGATGCCATAAATTAAATCAAGGCTCAAGTTATCGAATCCAGCCGCCCGGGCTGCGGTTATGGCTTCTGCCGCCGTGTTTGCAGAATGCAAACGCCCCAGGGTTTGCAGTTCGCTATCCTGAAGGCTCTGCACGCCTAAGGAGATGCGATTGATGCCAGCCTGCCGATAGCCGACCAGGGAATTCAGGTCGACTGTGGCCGGGTTGGCCTCCATGGTAATCTCGGCATCCTGCTGCAAATGGAATGAGGATGCCAGTGTCTGGATCATTCGGTTTATCTGGGTGGGAGTTAGCAGGCTGGGTGTTCCACCGCCAAAAAAGACGCTGTCGACTGGCTTAGTTCGATATGCGGCTGGGCAGGCTGCAATTTCGTTGCATAGCCTGTTTGTATAAGCTTCCAGCTCCGCATGCCCCAGCCCGGTTACAGAATAGAAATCGCAATAAGAGCATTTTTTCCTGCAAAAGGGGATATGAACATATATTCCCAGACTATGCTGCGGCCAGCCAGCTTTCATTCAACACACTCCGAATAATTAATGAAGGGGACAACAATTCGCCTATGCCCCCTTATTCGATGCAATTATGTATTGCGCCCGGTGAAATTCCCGGTATATGATGATTCAAAACTGAATGACACATTTAAAGCGTCCCCACGTGTCATATGATGATTCAGAATTGAATGACACACTTAACGTGTCACACGTATCATTTCATTATTCTTTTTCTATGTTAAGTACTGACATGAAGGCATCTTTGGGAACTTCTATATGGCCGATCTGCTTCATGCGCTTTTTACCTTCTTTTTGTTTCTCCAGAAGCTTTTTCTTGCGGGTGATGTCGCCTCCGTAGCATTTGGCCAAAACGTCTTTGCGCATGGCTTTTACCGATTCGCGTGCTATAACTTTGGCACCGATGGCGGCCTGTATGACCACCTCGTACATCTGCCGGGGGATGATGCGGCGCAGCTTCTGGGTCAGGGCTCGGGCCCGGTAATAAGCATTGTCACGGTGGGTAATAAAGCTCAAGGCATCAATTATTTCTCCATTGAGCATAATATCCATCTTCACCAGATCAGACATCTCATAACCGCTGATTTCATAATCCAGAGAGGCATAGCCCCGGGTGCGAGACTTCAAGGCATCGAAGAAATCGTACAGTATCTCCCCCAGGGGCAGTTTGTAGGTTATCATCACCCGCTGCGAGGTAAGGTATTCCATGTTAACATATTGCCCCCGCTTCTCCCGGCACAATTCCATTACGGTTCCCACATACTCGTTGGGCACCATCATGCCGGCCTTAACATAAGGCTCCTTGACCCCTTCCATACGCTGTGCCGGCGGCCACAGCTTGGGGTTCTGTATGTCTTCTTCACTGCCGTCGGTAAGCATAACCTTGTACACCACACTAGGGGCGGTGGCCAGAAGACTTAAATCATATTCCCGTTCCAGACGCTCCCTGACTATTTCCAGGTGCAAAAGACCCAGAAATCCGCAGCGGAAACCGAAGCCCAGGGCATCCGAGCTTTCCGGTTCATAAAACAGGGATGAGTCATTCAGTTTCAATTTGTCCAGGGCATCCCGCAGACGTTCAAAATCGTTGTTCTCCAGGGGGTATAGACCGCAATACACCATGGGCTTTACCACCTGGTAGCCGGGCAAAGGCCTGGCAGCCGGATTATTGGCCAGGGTGATGGTGTCCCCTACCCGGGTGTCGCTGACATTCTTGATACCTGCCGCCAGATAGCCGACTTCGCCCGCGCCCAGGGTCTCAACCTCAGTCATGTACGGGGATATGACTCCTAAAGCAGAGACTTCATATACCTTGCCGCTGGACATCATCTTTATCATATCGCCGCGGCGTATCTGTCCCGAGACCACCCGTATATATGATATGGCACCCTGGTAGGGGTCGAAATATGAGTCGAATATCAGGGCCTGCAGGGGTCCATGTTCTTCGCCCTGCGGGCAGGGCACTCTTTCTACTATGGCCTCCAGAACATCTTCCACACCCCAGCCGGTTTTAGCGGAGATTGATATAATCTCCTCACTGGCTATACCGAGCACATCCTCCATTTCGGTCTTTACTTTCTCAGGTTCAGCGCCGGGGAGGTCAATCTTGTTGATGATGCCGATAATCTCCAGATCCTGATCCATGGCCAAATAAACATTGGCCAGAGTCTGGGCTTCAATGCCCTGCGAGGCATCAACCACCAGCAAGGCACCTTCGCAGGCCGCCAGGCTGCGGGAGACTTCGTATGAAAAATCCACGTGCCCCGGAGTATCGATCAAATTGAGTATATAATTCTTGCCGTCACGGGCCTTGTATTTGAGCCTCACCGGCTGCAGCTTGATAGTTATCCCTTTTTCCCGTTCCAGATCCATCTTGTCCAGAAACTGTTCTTTCATCTCCCGGTCACTGATGGTACCGGTGACTTGCAACAGGCGGTCGGCCAGGGTCGATTTCCCGTGGTCGATATGAGCGATGATGCTGAAATTGCGAATGTGGTCCAGTGACAAAGAACTGCCCTCCAAATCGTATGGGTGAATACCGCCTAGATTATAACCGAAATCCAGGTTATGATGCAATTCTATCCTTATCTCTCCATGCGGCCGCCCTCTACCCGATATTGGCCTTCATCATTCCCAGCACCAAATGGGCTTTTTTCGGTATCAGGATGTGCATCTTACCCCGGCGATGGTGCTGATCCCCAGCATATAGAGCGTATCGGAAGTGAAAACGCCGCTAATCAGATATTGGTAATAAGCTCGGCCCGAATATGTAAAAGGCCACCTTGCGGCCAAACTTCAAAGGGCGCGCCAAGGCCACGGTCAGGCCTTATGCAATAGTACTGCCGGGGCCATGTAAATACCGCTTCAGGCCATCTACCCTTTCCTCCCGGTTCTTGAGCGGACATACAAAAAAGGCCTCCATGACGGCCTTTAGCTGCTTACTGCTATAATGCTGTTTTTATTACGGCCCGGCCCATTCATGAAGGATCTCCCCGGAGCGCTCTTGCAGCCAGGCCAGCACCCTGTTCAGATGTACCTGCCCCTCGTGCAGCACAACTTTACCAGCGATGGTTATCCTCAAAGTCAGTTTATTCAGATGGGCTTGGATATCCCGCATCGATTCCGCAGTGCACGGGTAAATCTGGCCCAGAGCCTCGACCTGAACCTGCCCGTCCCCTAAGTGTACGGCAAAAACGTAGCCGGGATTATTCATAGTCAAGTCGTTTAGGCCCTGATTGCTTATGTTCAATCCGGCCGCTACCAGCATGAATAATATGCTGACCGGAAGCAGCCATAAAACTGTCCTCATCACTACAAGGATCCTTCCTATAAAACCTCGGCCAGTACATCGGAAAACAGAGTGGCCGCATACTGCGCTTCAGCCAGGGTGTTATGGTCATAGCCAATTTCCAGCAGCAGAGCCTGCGGATGAAACTCCTGATTGTAGGTTCCGGCCTTTGTGCGCACATCTTTCACCAAACCGGGGTACTTGGCTTCTGCAGCCTGTTGTATGGCATGAGCAAAGGCCAGGTTTTTTTTCCACTCTGGATGCGGTTTGCGTTCGTTGGTTCCAACTATGATAAGAATCGGGGCACATTTCTTGCCGTTGATGGTGACAGTCTCACCAGAAGTCGCCCCGGGAATACTGTCGCGATGGACATCAAATATCGCCTCCACCGATTTGTTGTTGGCCAGGTAGTTTTTTATAGTATTCCGTGATTTGCTGTAGCTTATAAGATAGTCGGCATCGTGTATGGTATTGATGAATTCGCTATTAAATCCATCCTTGCGCAACTCGTCGTTCAAGTGCTGAGCCACCTGGTTTATCAGCCCTCTCTTGCCGTCCACCCGGGCCTTGACTCCGTCCGGTATATAGGATTCAGCGCTGTGTGTACAATAGAGCATGATCTTACCCTTATTCGGCCGGGCAGCAGCGACTGGATCTGGAATCGGTTCGGAAACATCCTCTGTGTCAGCAGCGGATACGTCCTCCACTTCAATAACGCTGAAATCCTCCTCATCTGGACTGGTGTAAGCCAGAGCCTGTATACTCGCGGTTAAAAGCGTCTCTGAAAACACCTCGTCCAGATATTCAGGATCAAGATACAACAGGTTCGCCTCACCGGGCAGGAAACTGCTGTCCCTAAACATATTCATGGCCATCTTTTCCCCGATCACGATGCGGCTGAAGGGGTCCAGGTAATCGACCGTAGAAGTCCTGATGGCGGGCAGGGTGACCCGCTGGTAATTGCCGGTAACACCTATTAGGATGATGATTACAAACAGCTGCACCAAAAATACACTTTTTAGCAGAGACATAAAACCGCGGCGCCTCATGATTCCACCTCCCGTTCGTAATAAATTTATTTATGTGCAGGAGAGAATAGAACCGTATCTATACAATATTAATAAAGGCGGCCAAAAATAACTGCCAAATCATTGCATTTTGAAAACCATAATGCTATAGTATTTCTGTTGGATATGACCCACAAGGAGGTGAAATGGTGGCAAAAAGCAAAACCCCGGCCAAGCGGGCAAGAAGGGCTGAAGAGAATCGAATCAGAAACAAAGCCTACAAGAGCAGGCTTAAAACAGCCGTGAAGAAATATGAGGATTCATTACAGGGCGGCGACGTAGAAACTGCTCAGAAGAGCCTGATTGCGGCAACCTCCCTTATCGATAAAAACGTGACCAAGGGGATTCTGCATAAGAACACTGCAGCCAGAAGAAAATCGGCTCTGGCGAAACGGTTCAATGCACTGGCAAAATAAGCAAAAGACCTGTCTTAAAGGCAGGTTTTTTATTTTCTGAAAAGCCTTATTCCAGGCGTGGCAGCAAACGCACACCTTTCATCGGCGCCGGCCTTGACCGCACACCTCAATAATCAACGCTTCCAGCACAATTTTTCCATCCCTGCCGCTGCTCTTGAGATTAATGTCAGCCTGCAGGAACAGTTCAAAGCACCTCTTAAGCTCATCCCAACTGTATTGACTAGCTGCAGAGAGCAGTCTTTTAACGGCAAAATCCCTGGCCCCGGTAGCTTTAGCGATTGCTGCCTGGTGCATGCCCTCCTGGCTGAAATGCTTGACCTTGCCCAACAGCATGAATTGCCTGATGATCATGTACAGAAAGAAGGTCGGCTGTCCACCCTGGCGGAGCAGTTGGTAATACGCCTTAAGCGCCTCGCGGCTGCGGCGGTTGAGTAAAGCATCGGTCAGCTTGAAAACACTGGTTTCGATCTGTTGGTCCAATTCCTCCGCCACATCCTGCTCAGTGATCATTTCGGGGCTTTTCTGCAGGCTCAGTTTCTCTAAGAGACGCTGCAGGTAATACATATCCTGACCGCTGCTGGCCAGCATTTTTGCAACCGGTGGGGCCAGCGGCTGATTCAAGGCGGCGGCCAGTTGTTTCACCCAGGTCTCCAAGCCCTGGGGATTAGGCCTGACACAAGCGACTTTGTGCACCGCTTTACCCAACTTCTTCATCAAGGGGTGTGAAGACACATCCTCTTCGGCGGTGAAGATAACTACCTGGCCGGGGATGGGCTCACTTAGGAAAGCGGCCAGCCCTTCCACCAACTGTTCCACCTTGCTAGCTTTGCGGCGGGTTTTGCCCAGCCAGGAGGGTCGGCGTATGACCACCACCCGTTCCAGGGCGAACAGGGGGCTGAAATCAAGCTGTTCCAGCAATTGCTGTGCAGTGAGTTCATCAGCATCGATATATACCAGTTCCGCCTCAGCCCCGCCCTCCCGGCTGAGCTCGGCCCTGACCCGTTCTATTTCCTTATCTATAAGATACGGCTCCGTTCCGTAGATGAGTATAAGGTTGCTTATCGCCATGAGTACTCCTCCTGCAGCCCTGAACCGGGACATCGGGTACAAAACCATGATACCATAAGCTGATAATAGCCGAAATGTGATAAATTAGTAGTACTTCACATAACATTAAGGTGAGACGAGCAACCCACAAGACAACCAGCCGAGCAGAAATGTGCATGGTAATACAGGAGGAATGCTTATGCCTCATTATGATGTGATAATAATCGGCGCCGGTCCGGCCGGTATATTCACTGCCCTGGAATTGTGCCAGCACAGCGGCTTAAAGGTGCTCTTAGTAGAAAAGGGCAAAAAGGTGCAAGACCGCCATTGTTTGATCGGCGGACAGATAGACACCTGCCAGGGATGCCCGGTATGCTCGATAATGAGCGGTTGGGGGGGAGCCGGGGCCTTCTCTGACGGCAAACTGACCCTGACCAGTGATTTCGGAGGCTGGCTGGCGGACTACATCGGCAAAACCTACCTGGATGAACTGATCGCCTATGTTGATGATATCTACGTCAAACATGGGGCGCCGCCCCGGGTATTCGGCCAGGACGACGTGAAGACCCGCGAAATCGCCATGAATGTGGCCTCAGCGGGCCTGAAACTGGTCCCGGCCCGTATCCGCCATATGGGCACGGAGAATACCAAGGCGGTGTTAGAGGCCATGTACCGATCTTTGCAGCCCAGGGTCGATATCCGCACCGGGCTGATGGTCGAGCAGTTTTTGATTGAAGACGGCCGGGTGGTGGGCATATCAACCGCCGCTGGTGATTTCTTGGCCCCCTATGTGGTGGCCGCACCGGGAAGAGAGGGTGCCCACTGGTTCTCCCAGCAGGCCCGGAACTTACATATAGCTATGCACAACAACCAGGTCGACATCGGGGTGCGAGTGGAGGTCCCGGAAGTGGTATTGAGGGAAGTTACTGCCTCAGTGTGGGAACCCAAATTGCTTTTTAATACCAAAACCTATGATGACATGGTGCGGACCTTCTGTGTTAATCCCAATGGCTATGTGGTGATGGAAAATACCAATGGAGTCATCACCGTTAACGGCCATTCCTATGCCAACAGCCAGAGCGGGGTAACTAATTTCGCCCTGCTGGTGAGCCAGGAATTCACCGAGCCGTTTGATAAGCCTATCCTTTACGGGCGCTGCATTGCCAGCCTGGCCAACATGCTCAGCGGCAGCATCATCGTGCAGCGCTACGGGGATCTGAAACGCGGCCGCCGTTCCACCCCGGCCCGCCTGTCCCGGGGTCTGGTCACTCCCACCCTAAAAGGAGCAGTTCCGGGGGATCTGTCCCTGGTCCTGCCTCACCGCTACCTGATCGGTATCATGGAGTGCCTGGAAGCTCTGGATAAGGCCTTTCCCGGGGCAGCCTCCGATCACACCCTCTTGTACGGGGTGGAAGCCAAGTTTTATTCCGCCCGACCGCGATTAGATTCCCAGTTGCAGACCCCTATACAAGGCCTGTGGGCTATCGGCGACGGTGCCGGAGTCACCCGCGGCTTGATCCAGGCCAGCGTCTCCGGGGTGGTGGCAGCCCGAGCCATACTGGCCGAGCAGGGATAGTGGAATAAGGGCCGGTTCTCAGAACTGGCCTGGGATCTGTTTCCAGCCCCTAAAATAGGGGACACCTGAACCTATTCCTTGGCCTTGACACCCCCGGCGATCCGGGCTAGCATGGAAAAGAAATGCTCGTCCAAAGGGGAAATGGCTATGAAAATCACCAAGATATCCGGGAATACTCATTTCATCCCCGGTCCTACCAATGTTGGGGTATTTGTTTTCAAGGACAAATACACTCTCTTGATCGACAGCGGAGACAGCAACCAAGATGCCCGCCTTTATGAGCGAATACTGTCTGAGGCTGACCTTAATGTCAAGTATGTGTTCAACACCCATGAACATCATGACCACTGGGGAGGCAACAACTATCTGCAAGAGCATTACCCCGGCAGTGTTTTCTATGCCTCAGAGACGAGTGCGCTATTCATCGAGAATTTTCAAATGTATCCTTTGGCCATTTATGGCGGCCTTCCCCCGGCCACTCTGGTCAGATCTATGGGCGGAAGCAGGTCGGGACGCATCGACCAGCGCTTGCGGCCAGGCACCATACGGGTCAATGATGAGAAATTCGATATTATACCGCTGTCAGGCCATTCCCTGGGGCAGATAGGGATCGCCACCCGGGAAAAGGTCTGTTTTCTGGGCGATGCTCTGTTCAGCCCTGAGATATTGGACAAATACGGCTTTCCCTTCATATCAGATGTGGCCGCACAGTACCGCACCTTCAACGCCATACTGGATCTGCCTTACGACTTATTTGTCCTGGGGCATGCTGAGAGAATCTATTCAAACGGACAGATCCAGGACCTGGTGGACCTTAACCGTTTCCGCCTGGACCACTGTATGGAACTGCTCTTAGACCTGTTACAGCAGCCCAAAAGCAGAGAAGAATTACTGGAGGAAGTAATCATCCTGGAGGAACTCAGACCCGACTTCCACGAATACTGCCTGCTTAACTCCACTTTGGGGGGCATGCTCAGCTACCTGATGAACACCAGCGGACTGGAATTGCAGCTGGAGAATGGCAGGGTTTATTACTACCAGAAATAACCTCACTCGGCTGGCAGCTGTATAGCAGCTTTGGTGAAACAGCTATTCTACCAGATATATAATTTTTGCCAGCGCAGCCAGGCCCATAGCCGTTTGGCCCAAGCCCCGCTGCGGATCAATTGCAGCACTGGACTGTTTTGTCCCGGCTGCAGCTGCTTCCACAACCGTACCCAGAACACCGCAAATATTCCTACCGACAGCAGTTCAGACAAGGTGAAGGCCAGCCATACCCCATTGAGCCCCAGATAGGGCGGCAGCAGAATCAGTGCGGGCAGGAAGAATAGCACCTGGCGGGTCAGCGACAGCCACATCGCGGCCATGCCTTTACCTATTGCTTGCAAGACCGTGCTGAGGATTATTATCGGCCCCACTAATGGCAGTAAGATGGTGCCCAGGCGCAGCGAAGCAACCGCAATTCTGGTCAGATCGGCATCCTGAGAAAAGAAGCCTACGATCCATTGGGGATGAAACTGCATGACCGACCAGCCCAGGCCCATTATCAATACTATAAAAGCCGAGGCCTTTATCAGCACTTCTTTTACCCTTTCATAGCGCCCCGCCCCAAAAGCAAAGGAAGCTATAGGCATAGTGCCCTGTAACAGTCCCCCTATAGGTATTAACACCAGGGAGCGGACTCTGAGGAAGATGCCCAGGGCGGCCACCGCCTCAAAACTGTGAAAAGCCAGGATACGGTTTATATAGACCATTATCAGCACCCCCGCCACTTCCATCACCAGGGCCGGAAATCCCACCTTGTAGATAGCCAAAAAAATGCGGGGACGCAGGGAAAAATGCCTTAACGACCAGCTCAGATAGTTCTTGCGCCGGGTCATCACCGCCATCATCATCACCAGACTGCCTACTTGTGCCAACAGGCCTGCCCAGGCAGCCCCGTTCAATCCCATGGCCGGGACCACACCCCAACCGAAAATAAACAACGGGTCCATGGCTACATTGAGAATGATACCGATCAAGCTGGCCACTACCGGCAAGACCGTATCTCCTTCCCCCTGCAGAGTGCTGCCCACAATTATTAGCACCATAGTCACAAGCGAGCCGGGCAGGGCGATGCTGAGGTAACCCTGACATAAGCCCAGGGTTTCCGGGGTGCATCCGAACATTATCAATAAGGGCACCTGATAGCGATACCCCAACCACAGAAAAAAGACGCTGTAGGCAGCTGTGATGAGCATGCCGTGCCAGGCGATATTGTCGGCATGGCGATACTGCTGCTGGCCTAGCATACGACCAATCAGCGATGCAACCCCGGTTCCTAAGGCTGCAGCCATACTCACTATCAAAACCTGCAAGGGCAGACATAGGGTCAAGGCTGCCAGGGCGGCTGGCCCCAACTGGGCTATGAAATAAGTATCCGCCAGGCTAAACAGGGCATACAGGACCATTCCCCCCATGGCCGGGCAGGACAGGCGCAACAGCAGGACACCGACTCGGTTGTGCAGCAGGTCAGGTTGTTGGATCATAATCGCCCCCTGCATAAAGCTATGAAATCCCAGCCCAGAATAGTATGATGGAATCAATCGCTGTACAGAATTTGTATAGGTGGGTAGATTTATCCACATACCGCAGAGGAGGCAGACAGTTGTCCTTATTGATCAAGAACGGCCTGGTGGTGACCATGAACCCGCAGAGAGAAGTGATGTATGCCGATGTTTATGTTGAAAAAGACCGCATCACAGCTATTGGTGACTGCAAGGCCTTTACTGCCGACACGGTCATCGAAGCTGCTGGCTGCCTGGTCATCCCCGGTTTGATACAGACCCATGTACATTTGTGCCAAGCCCTTTTCAGGGGTATGGCCGATGATATGGAACTGCTGGATTGGCTCAAGAAGCGGATCTGGCCTTTGGAAGGGGCCCATGACCAGGATTCCCTGTACTATTCTGCCTTACTTGGTTGTGCCGAACTTCTCCGGGGGGGCACCACCGGCATAATTGACATGGGCACGGTGCATCACACCGAGGCTGTCTTTACCGCGGTGGAAAAGGCCGGCATACGTTACCTGGGCGGCAAATGCCTGATGGATAGTGGTGAGGAAGTGCCAGCTACTCTGGTGGATGATTGCGACAATGCCCTTGAAGAGAGCCTGGCCTTGTACCAGTACTGGGAAGGTGCAGGTAATGATCGTATCCATTACTGCTTTTGCCCCCGCTTTGCAGTCTCCTGCAGTGAAGGCTTGCTGAGAGAGGTGGCGAAAATTGCGGCAGCTGAACATATCCCGGTGCATACCCATGCTTCCGAGAATCGTGCCGAGGTCAAACTGGTACAGGATCAGCGCGGCATGCCCAATGTGCTCTATCTGGACCACCTGGGTCTGATCGGCCCCAACCTGATTCTGGCCCATTGCATACACCTCAATGATGCCGAAAAGGAACTGCTGGCAACCAGCGGTGCGCATATCGCGCATTGCCCCGGCTCCAATCTCAAGCTGGCTTCTGGTATCGCACCTATTCCCGAATTGCTGGAGAAAGGTGCCAATGTATCCCTGGGAGCAGATGGCGCCCCATGCAACAACCTTTTAAGCATGTTCAATGAAATGCACCTGGCTGCATTGATACATAAGCCGCTTTATGGGCCTGTGGCCATGCCGGCGGAAACCGTATTCACCATGGCCACCGTTGGCGGGGCCAAAGCCATGGGCTTATCCGATCAAGTAGGCAGCCTGGAGGTGGGAAAAAAGGCTGATTTGGCCGTAGTATCCCTGGCGCCCTGGCATCACTGCCCGCCACAAGGGGCCGGAGTATACTCCCATCTGGTCTATCAGGCTGTGGCCGCTGATGTTTGCGCCACCATCGTGGACGGCCAGGTGCTGATGAGAGAAGGCCATTTGATGACCATTCCCGAAACCGAAGTCAGGCTCCAGGCAGGCCAGGCCTTGGAGAGGGTAAGGAAGCGCTGCGGGCTATAATTATGGATGCCTGTTTTTGAAGGTCTGGATTCTCAATGTTTGGCCATCACTATAGAAGCTAACCAGGCCGTCCCTGTCGGTGCGCAATAACCTGGCTCCACCCCTGGCTATATCGTCGACCACATCTTGATGCGGATGACCGAAAGCGTTTTTACCCACCGACAATACCAACCATTCCGCCTGCCTATCCAATGCGCTGCTCCAGGAGTAGCGGCTGCCGTGATGGGGCACCTTGACGATGAGGGCTTTATCCCGGTGCTGCCGCAGCACTTCTTCCAGGCCGGCTTTACTCTGATCAGCGGTGAGCAAGGCTGAAAAATCCCGGTAGCGGCAGTACAATACCAGGGATCGCTCATTGTTGCCCGACTCCCCTGCTAGCTCTGGCGGCGGATACCAGACCTCCATCCGCACACCATCGATATTTAACACCTGGCCTTGTTCCAAGGCTACTACCCGACTGTCCTGCTGCCTGGCCGCAGCCAAGAGGTGCTGTGAAAGCGGTTCGGTCATGGAGGCAGCCGCCAAGCCTACATATTCAGCCGGGCGCTCCTGCATCACCTCCAAGAGTCCCTGTATATGATCCACATCAGGGTGGGTATTTATTACCATATAGAGACGGTTGACCCCCAGGTGGTTCAAGTATGGCGATACTTTGCGGCGTCCCACCTCGGTGAATAGACTGCCCCCGCCATCAATCAGAATGAAACGGTTGTGAGGGGTTTTTAGCAGAATGCTGTCACCCTGGCCGACGTCTATAAAGGTCATTTGCAGCTGGCCAATGGAAAAGCACCACCGGGGTATGAGTATTATAACCAAGGCGGCCCCCATCATCAGCAAAGGCCAGCGTAGCGTTATACGCCCGGCCTCTAAGCGCAGCTGCCAGGTCAGCCACAGCAGTCCGGCAAAATACATCGCTACCACGGCTATCGGCGGGGTGGCCACTATCCAGTATGCAAAAGGCAAGGCCTTGCAGAAGTCATTGAGAGACAATAGAACATACGCACCAACACCGGTGGGCATAAGCAGCATAGTGCTCAGAAGGGGAAAGGGAACTGCCAGCAATAAGGCTGCAAAGCCTAATATCACAATGATTCCGGCCAGATAGGTAGCCAGCAGATTGCTCAGTATGGAGACCGGGGTGATAAGGTGGAAGTAATAGGCTATCAGGGGCAGTACCGCAACCTGAGCGCACAGCGGTACCAGGAGGTAATCCCAGTGAGGCTGCTTGAACTTAAAATACTTTTTGACAGCCGGATACAGTGAGACCAGCCCCCAGGTGGCTAAGAAGGATAATTGAAAAGAGATGGTGAACAGGGCGCAGGGATCCATCATCAGTATGATCAAAGCAGCCAGCCCCAGCCCATTGGCAGGCTGATGGTTCCTGCCCAGATATCCCGCCATAATCGACAATAAGGCCATGGCCACAGCCCGCTGAATCGAGACCGGCCATCCGGTGAGGCTGCTGTATAGCAAAACCAGAAGTATGGTAATAACCAGGCCGGTGGTCCGTGGCAACCTCCCCAGTGCTATCAGCCCAGCGGCCAAAAGGACCACAAAGCCGACATTGAGGCCGGATACCGCAAATAAATGCACCAGCCCGGTCTTCTGAAAATCCTGATACAGATCCTCATCCAGGTTGTCCAGTATCCCCAGTACCATGGCCAGGATGAGTGCCGCCTCTTCAGCCGGTAATACCGCGCGGGTGTGTTCCACCATGCGGTTGCGCAGCAGCGGGGCCACTGCCAGGATCCGGTTAGGTCCCGAATCCTGACGCAGATCATTTGATTCCTCCACCTGCAAGAGGTAATAGATATGATGCCGGGACAGGTAAGAGGGGTAATTGAACTCACCGGGATTGCCGGGTTCATCGGGCTTTTTCAGCACGCCTTTAAGCTCTACGCTATCACCGGGCCTAAGCTGCACCTCGAAGTCGCAGAAAACCTGAAATCGTTTTAAGTAGGGATTATCACTGGCGGTTTTAATAGTGAAGCTGCTCCTTTTTTCCTTAACCCGGGGATAACTTGTTACTTTTGCGGAGATTACCTGAGCTGCCGAATCATCGACCTCGGGAGCGGCCGGAAGATAATGCCAGTGCATGTAGACCAGCCCGGTTGCGGCTAACAGCAAAGCGATCAGGATCTCTTTCCGCAATAGCTGAAAGCGCCACCAGATAAGGCTTGAAGCGCCCACTAGGCCTGGTGCAGCCACCCACCAGGGCACATAGACCAGCGCGATACCAACTGCAAAATAGACTGCGCGCATAGCCCATGAAGGCGTGAACAAGCTGTCTACCAGTTTTTCGGCCGAGGTTCCCATCAGTACACCGAGATACGGTCTTTGATGGCTTCAAAGCGTTTATCTCCAATCCCGCCCACCTTCTTGATATCCTCGATTTTCTTGAAAGGGCCGTTGGTATTGCGGTAATCCACAATCTGCTGAGCCAATCCCGGACCTATGCCCTCCAGCCCGGCATCTAACTCGGCGGTTGTAGCCCGATTGATATTGATTTTGTTACTAGGGGCTTTTATCGGAGGGCTTTCACCCGGTACAGCTCCGTCAGCCTCCAGCTCGGGAACCAGTATGCTTTCCCCATCGATCAACTCCCGGGCCATACCCAGGTAGCGCAGGTCGGCAGTGGGAAGCGGAACCGCCATGGCCAGGGCCTGATGTACCCGGTCCCCCTCCATTAAGTGATACACCCCTGGTGAAACTACCGCTCCGGCCACATAGACCTGAATCTCCCGGGGGGACTGTGGCGTACTGATCTGCAGAGCTTCACCTCCCTCGTCGGGGCTGGCCATGATTTGCGGCGGAGCATTGCGGTAATGCATAAACCAGTACGAACCCGCCAACAACACAACAGCTAGCAAAGCTATCCCAGCTATAATGTAAGGCCGCTCGATCTTCATCTCCCCATACCTCCATACTACTATTCTACAACTATTTACATATATTTCCAATATAGTCACATTCAGTCTGCTTTTACGGATATGATATTGCAATTGCCGTCATATTCGTAGCCGAATTGGGACAGGGTTGCGCCGCCGCGTTTGTTGATTAGGGACGTTAAGCGGTAAATCTGATCCTTCTACGTGACGAAGCTTCCGATTCATCCCTTTAAGAACCGTTGCTTAAATTGTGGGGTATAAATCGGTCATGCCGGGGCATAGTTACAATATCAGCGTTTAAGGAGGGGAATGTTGATCATGACTGGAGAACAAACTATTCGCTGCGGGGTAGAAAGCTGTAAATTCTACGGCTCGGGAGGATATTGCCGATTGGAATCCATAGAGGTCGCTCCCCAGCACCACATATGCAGCGGCCTGGCCAACGAGGAAACCCTTTGTTCCAGCTACGAACCCATCTTGGAATTATAAAATAGAGCTGTCTGCTACGGATCATGCGGGGCGATTTTTGCCAGGCATATTTGTCAGCGGGAGATCCGCAGTTGCCTTGCGTCGAAATTAGGGACTTCACAGTTGCATAACACAAATTTATATAGTAAAATAACTTTCGTGGATTAAACACGGCTATTTTTTATAGCAAAAGGCTAGGAACCGGAGCAGTAAGCTGGCAGCCTACAGAGAGCCGCCGATCAGGTGGAAGGCGGCAACGACTGGTTGAACTCGCCGGGGAGCTGCACAGGCGGTAAGCCTGTGACGCAACCTTCGTTACAGGTTGAAGTGGACAGACGTGGGGCTATGGCGCAGTTGGGAGCGCGCTTGAATGGCATTCAAGAGGTCGGGGGTTCGAATCCCCCTAGCTCCACCATAATTATATCTGTCAACAAGGGTGGTACCGCGGGAAACCAGCTCTCGTCCCTCAAGGGATGAGGGCTTTTTTGTCTACTAAACGCCAGGAGGTAGAGTGATGGAAAACAAGTACGATTTTAAGGTGATAGAGACCAAGTGGCAGCATTACTGGGAAGAGCATGGTTTCTATAAAGTGAGCGAAGATCCCGGCCGGCCCAAGTATTATGACCTGGAAATGTTCCCCTACCCTTCCGGCAACCTACATATGGGACATGTACGCAATTACGCCATCGGTGACGTGGTAGCCCGTTTCAAAGCCATGAACGGTTTTAATGTGCTCCATCCCATGGGATGGGATGCCTTTGGCCTGCCGGCTGAGAACGCCGCTATCAAGAATGGCATCCACCCTTCCATCTGGACCGATACCAACATGGAGAATATGAAAAGTCAGCTTAAGACCATGGGCATCAGCTATGATTGGGACCGGGAAATAGCCACCTGCAAACCCGATTATTACAAATTCACCCAGTGGATGTTCTTGAAGCTGTACGAACACGGGCTGGCTTATAAAAAGAAATCGGCGGTTAACTGGTGTCCTTCCTGCCAGACAGTGCTGGCCAACGAGCAGGTTGTCGACGGTGGTTGTGAACGCTGTGAAGCGGTAGTGGAAAAGAAACAACTGGAGCAGTGGTTTTTCAAGATTACAGATTATGCCCAGCGCCTGTTAGATGATCTGGAGATGCTGCCGGGATGGCCGGAAAAGGTCAAAATCATGCAGCGCAATTGGATCGGACGCAGCGAGGGCTGTCAATTCGACATGAAAATCAAGGGCAGCGATCAGGTGGTACCGGTATTCACCACCCGGGCGGATACTGTTTTTGGGGTTACTTATATGGTAATGGCACCCGAGCACCCGCTGGTAGCGGATATCTCCCAGAATACCCCCCAGGCCCAGGAGGTTAAAGAGTTCGTGGAACGCATCAAGAACCTCAGTGAAATTGCCCGCACCTCCACCGAGGTGGAAAAGGAAGGGGTATTCACCGGGGCCTATGCCATCAATCCCATGAACGGCGAAGAAGTACCGATCTGGATTGCCAACTATGTATTGATGGACTACGGAACCGGAGCTATAATGGCGGTTCCCGCCCATGACCAGCGTGACTTCGATTTCGCCCGCAAATACAATCTGCCTATCCGGGTGGTGATCCAAGGCAACGACACCCCCCTAGATGGAGCCGATCTCACCGAGGCTTATGTGGGTGACGGCAAGATGGTGAATTCCGGAACTTTTGATGGCAATAGCGTTGAATCCGGTATAGCAGCGGTTATTGCTTATATGGAGGAGCATGGCATCGGTCAGGGTTCGATCAACTATCGCCTGCGCGACTGGTTGATCTCCCGGCAGCGGTACTGGGGCGCTCCCATCCCCATAGTCTACTGCAACGATTGCGGAATGGTGCCGGTGCCTGAAGAAGACCTTCCGGTGCTCTTGCCTGAGGATGTGGAATTCAAACCGTCCGGGGAATCCCCCCTGAATTATGTGCGTTCCTTTTTCGAGACCAACTGCCCCAATTGCGGTAAGGAAGCCCGCCGGGAAACTGATACCATGGATACTTTCGTCTGTTCATCCTGGTATTTCGACCGCTTCTGCAGTCCGCATGAAAGTGAACAACCTTTCGATAAAGCCGCCACCGATTATTGGATGCCGGTGGACCAGTATATAGGAGGGGTGGAGCATGCCATCCTGCATTTGATGTACGCCCGCTTCTTCACCAAATTCCTCTATGACATCAAATGGCTGTCATGCCAGGAACCGTTTACCAACCTGCTCACCCAGGGTATGGTCTTAAAAGATGGCTCCAAGATGTCCAAATCAAAAGGCAATGTGGTAAGCCCGGAAGATATCATCAATACTTACGGGGCCGACACCGCCCGTCTGTTCATCCTGTTTGCCTCTCCTCCGGAGCGCGACCTGGAATGGAGCGATGCCGGGGTCGAAGGTGCCTACCGTTTCTTAAACCGGGTGTGGCGTCTGGTAGTGGATTACGCACATTTGATCAATAGCCAGGACGGCGAAGGGGCTGAGTTGGATGAAGCGGCACGCCAGCTGCGTTTCAAAACCCATGCTACCATTAAGAAAGTGACTGACGATATCGAAGGCAGATTCAATTTCAACACTGCGATAAGCGCCATCATGGAACTGTCCAACATGCTGGGGGCTTACCGCGACAATCCCCAGCCCAACCCTGCAGTGGTGAAAGAGGCTTTGGAATCGTTGCTCCTGATGTTGAGCCCCTTTTCACCGCACATCGCTGAGGAATTATGGCAGTTGACCGGCCATGAAGGCAGTATAACCCTGATGGCCTGGCCACAATACGACCCCTCCGCTTTAGTACAAGATGAGATCGAGATGGTCATACAGATAAATGGCAAAGTACGAGACCGCATCATGGTGCCTTCAGACAGCAACGAGGAGGAGGTGCGCCAGCAGTGTATGCAGACTGAGCGCATCGCCGCACAGCTGCAGGGCAAAACGGTGCAGAAGATGATCGTAGTACCCGGAAAACTAGTCAACATAGTGGCCAGGTAGACCGGCTGATAGGCAAAGATGACAGGGGGACGGGGTTGTTGACACACTCAAGAGTGTGCCAACAACCCCGTCCCCCTGTCATCTTCCTGTCATCCTATGATTGCATGCGTTCCAGGCTTACCTCACGAGCGTCGCCCCACAGATTTTCCAAATCGTAGTACTCGCGCTCCTCCTGGCGGAAAACATGGAAAAGGATAGAGCCATAATCCAACACCACCCATATGCCTTCTTTGTGCCCTTCGCGACGCAAAGGCTTGATCCCCGCCTCCGCCAGACGGTCCTCAACGTGTTCGGCTATGCTCTTTACTTGCAGGATATTCCGTCCTGCTGCTATAACAAAATAATCGGCGATTACGGTGAGGTGGTTAACATCCAGAACCACCACGTCCATGGCCTTTTCTTCCCAGCAGGCTTCAGCGATCTGTTGCAGCATCTTCTCCATGTTCAGCAATCATCAATCCCCCTTGTTTATTTCATGGTCGTCAGGCCAGGTCCATCATATTTCCAAATAAACGCAGATACTGGTTCCTCACTTCGACGGTCCGCGGGTGCAAGAGCCTTCCCCGCTCGATGCAGTACTTGATGGTAGTCTCCAGCCCCAAAAGCATGCCGTAATCCAGGTTGCGCAGGGCCAGGCAGCGCAGCCGCTCCATACCCGGGTAATCCCGTCCCGGTTCGATCATGTCGGCCAAATAGATGATCTTGTCCAGGCCATTCATATCGAGCGCTCCCAGGGTGTGGGAGCTGACCGCGTGCAGCAGCTCCGCATCATCGATATCCAGTTCGTCAGCTAATAGACAGGCCCCCACCGACCCATGCAGCAGATCCGGCACCTCTCGATCTATGGGTACCAGTTCCAGGCCATACTTTTCGGCTAAGTCAATCAATTCTTGGCCAGAAATGCCTTTGGCATAATCGTGCAATAATCCAGTCAGATAAGCCTGTTCTTCGTCAAATCCATACTGAGCCGCCATTTCCCGGGCGGTATTAGCGACATGCACTGAATGCTTGAACCGGCTCCGGGATAATTTAAAGCGAATGATCTCCAGCGCCTCCTTGGGGCCGATCATGATTTCATTCCTCCTCGATAGAGGTCATGGTCATAGATGTATTCCTCAACCTGCCTGGGCAAAAGATATTTAATGGTTTTCCCTGCGGCTACCCGACTGCGGATATCGGTGGAGGATATGTCCATGGCGGGAATCTCCACCTGCCTCATCTCCTGCCACCATTCATCGGGCAAAGTGTTTAGAACCGGATGGCTGCGATCGATCACATAGTTAGGCCGGGTGACTACCACGAAACAGCACAGAGTAATTAATTGCTGATAGTCTTTCCAGGTATCTATGGTCAATAAGGCATCCGCACCCATCAAGAAATATATCAAACTGGCGGGATTAAGGCTTCTCAACCTGCGGATAGTATCGATACTATAAGAGAACTCGCCCTTCGGTTCTTCCAGGGACGAAATCCCAAAAGCAGGGTTGTCGCTGGTTGCCAGTTGAAGCATCCGCAAGCGATGCTCCCAAGCCGTCACAGCTTGGGAGGTCTTGTGCGGGGGTCGGCCGGTGGGAATAAACAACACCTTATCGATGCCTAACTGCACCCGGGCATGTTCTGCCGCGATCAGGTGCCCGTAATGGATGGGATCGAATGTCCCTCCAATGACCGCCAGCTTTGCACCTGCATCCAAACAATATCTCCCCCTGTCAGGGCTGGCATATTCCAATTCCAGTAACATTGCATTGGTGTGCCAAAATCTAAGGTAAATGATACCTGTCATGCATTAAAAATGCAAACCGACTCAAGTCGGCTATGCATACGGCTCTGTCGAGGTACCATTATCAGCCTGATCCCCATTTACGGGTACGCACACTCGCTCTACAGCGCATTTATTCTCCGCTTTTGAAGGCGTCGCCGCCGCTTTCCTTCAAGGCTGCAAAGACTCCAGCCAATCCAGCCAAGTCCCCGGGGATGATCAACTTGGTGGCCTGGCCTTCGGCCATGCTCTTCAAGGTCTCCAGGGATTTTAACGAAATGACCTTCTGGTCCGGTGCCGACTCGCGCAGCATAATCAAGCTGTCGGCGAAGGCCCTCTGCACATTGAGAATCGCCTGGGCCTCACCCTCAGCATTAAGGATTTGCGCCTGGCGGTGCCCTTCAGCCTCACGGATGGCCGCTTCCCTTACTGCCTCGGCTTTGAGGATGGCAGCCTGCTTCATTCCTTCAGCTTCCAGGATGGCCGCGGTCTTCTGGCCTTCGGCGCGCAGAATAGCCTCGCGCTTCTCACGCTCAGCGCGCATCTGTTTTTCCATGGCGGTCTGTATATCCTGTGGAGGCAAAATATTCTTCAACTCCACCCGGTTGACCTTAATACCCCATTTGTCGGTAGCCTCATCGAGAATCACCCGGAGTTTGGTATTGACGATGTCCCTGGAGGTAAGGGTCTGGTCCAGTTCCAGTTCGCCGACAATATTTCTCAGGGTGGTGGCGGTCAGGTTCTCGATAGCCAGTATGGGGTTGGCAATTTCATAGATATAACTGAACGCATCTGTTACCTGGTAATAGATGACGGTGTCTATCATCATGGTGACATTATCCTTGGTGATGACCGGCTGGGGCGGAAAATCCACCACCTGCTCGCGCAGGTCGACTACGGCTCGGAATTTGTCAATCAATGGTATGATAACATTAATGCCCTGCTCCGCCCTTTTGTGGAATTTACCCAGGCGTTCCACTATTCCTACCGTAGACTGTCGGATGATACGGATTGAGGAAAACAGCAAACCGATGACAAATAATACTACTACAAGGTTGACGAAAAAGCCTAGCAATATGACCACTCCTTTCAGCTTAGAAAACTCTATTAATCAATTATTCTACTGGAGCTTTCTCTACCATTAACTTGACCCCTTGAATACCAACTACCCGGATGCGAACATCCACCTCGATGTCTTCCTCAGCGGTTGCTGTCCATATCTCACCATTGACCTTGGCCTGGCCGACATGATAGGGATTGATCGATTTTGTGACCACGCCGTGCTGACCTATCAGTGCGTTGACATTACTGGGGGTATCCTTGGTTTCCAGGAACCTCAAGGCTATAGGTCTGGTAAATACAATAAAGGCCAGCGTGAATATCGCAAACACCAGCAACTGCGACCCTATGGAAGTCAGCCATCCAATTTGCACCCCCAGAGCGGTCAATAAAGCTGCCAGGGCCAGCCACAAAAACCATAATCCCACCGTAGCCAGCTCTATCATCCCACATACCAAGGCCAGCAGTACCCATTGAAGACTTGACATGAGATACCTCCTTCCCGTCATAGTGAGCTGTTTTGTATATCATAACACACTCGTTTACAGTCTGCTGAAGCAACCGGTTGTGAGCAAAACGGAGTGTAGACACATAGTATATTTTATGCACAGTTCAGCCAAATAACCTGCTAAAAGGGGGGAATAGAAGTTCTGCCATGAATTAAGCCTTTCCCCCCTGCCCCAAAAACCATATAATGAAAATATTAGTCTGAATGGGGTAGAAAAGTCGAATGAAGGCAGATAAAGAGATTCGCTTGACCTTTCATAACCGCGGATTGCGCAGCTACATCGAAGTGGACCTGTGCAGTGAATGTCCCCGTCAGGACGACAAGGGCTGCTGCGGGCATTATTCGCCGGTTTTTTACAGCACCGATCTGGCCTATCTGGCCCTTAACCGGCCGGATCTGCTCGACCTGATCTTCAGCCAGCCCCATCTCACCATATTGGATGCTTCGATCACGGTAAACAATGAGATTGACGGTTCAAGCTACCGCTGCCGTTTCCATAAGCGTGAAGGCGGGTGCGTTTTAGAACAGCAGGAACGCGAATCAGTGTGCCGCCATTTCGTATGCCCGGGTATCAACTGGCAGCAGGAACCGGCTTTGGAGTCATGGCGGCAGTTTTTTGAACACTTGGAAGACTATGAAATAGGTTTGAATCAGCGCATTGCCCAGCGGCTGGAGTATGATGGCTGGACGCTGCGCAGGGCGGACACTCGAGGCCAATTGTTGGAGGTCTTAAAAGGCATTTATTTACAAGAAACCTCGATACTGCCGGATTTTATTTTAAATCAGCCCAGCGACCAGGAATATATTGTGCTTAGGACACTTAGCTACGGAGAACAGTGGGAGCTGTTTTATAAGACTCGTAAATAGGAACTAATAACGTGGAGGTTTGTCATGGACTGGGATATTAACAGAAAGATCAAAAACAGTGTTTTGGATGCGGTAGGATACTCCCCGTTGATTCGATTGAACCGGGTATCAGCCGGCATCAATGCCGAGGTTTGCGTAAAAATGGAATTCGTCAACCCCAGCGGCAGCTTGAAAGATCGGGTAGTGACAGCCATAGTAGAACAGGCCGAACAGCGTGGCGAGCTCAAACCGGGTATGATTCTGTTAGAAGGCACCACCGGCAATACTGGCATATCAACTGCTATGGTGGGAGCCGCCAAGGGCTACAAGGTTATTATCGTCATGCCTGAGGGAATGACCGAAGAACGCAAAAAGACCATTCAGGCTTATGGAGCTGAACTGGTTCTCACCCCCGGCGCAGAGAGCGATGTCGATCTGGTTCTTGATGAAGTGGAGCGCCTCAAACAGCAGTACGGTGATCAGGTATTTCAAATCGGCCAATTCTCACGTCCGGACAACGTCTTGGCCCATTACGACCGGACCGCTCCAGAGATCTGGGAACAGACCGATGGCAGAGTGGATGTTTACATCATGTGTCAGGGCACCGGAGGCACCGTAACCGGCAACGCCAAATTTCTGAAGGAGAAGAATCCCGATATCAAGATCTTCATCTCCGAGCCATCGGACTCGCCTATCTTAGCCCATGGGCGCATCGGCCCACACCGGGTGCAAGGTATCGCTGACGGCCTTATACCTGATATCCTGGATTTACAATACATCGACGGCATAGTACTGGTAAGTTCCGAGGAGGCTATGGACACAGCCCGTCAGTTAGCCAGTCAGGAAGGCATATTCTGCGGACCTTCCTCAGGCATCAATGTGGCTGCCGCCTTGAAAGTAGCCCAGAAGTATCCTGACCGCCAGTGCATTGTGACCATGATCAATGACAATGGGCTGCGCTATTTGTCCACTGAGTTGTGTGGCATACCCGCAGAACGCACTCTATTGGAACGGGATTACAAACTTTCCCCACAAGACCAGGAGAAGTTAGCCCGGTATAATTATGAAGTAATCGTCTAAGAATCAACAAATTCGGGTAGGGTGATTTCATAGCAGCACCCTACCCGATTATTTTTTTCTGAATCGAGGGGAAACCTGGGTTATTGTAGAGAAAAACCCGTATTTTTCTCTGGTAGTGGAGGTGGGCCTTGGAAATCTTGGAATAATGCTGACAGAATGGTAAAGTATCGGAGTATAATAGTAAAATAAAAAATTATGAGGTTACTAAAAAATGAAATTTATTCAGAGCCAAAGATTCACCGCAGTTCTCCTGGCCTTTACCATCCTTTCGGCAACATTTTTGACCGGTTTTACATATCAGCAAGGCATAGGGTATGTCTATTATGAGACCAACTCAGAAATTTATCATAATGCTCTTTATTACGAACAATTGGCGGGTCATAGCACCAATGGGATCATAAGAGCCTATTTTATCACTGCGGATACCCAGGACACAGATTTGAAGCCCTATGTTTTTGAAGGTGAAGTTACCGGAACTTATACCATGAATACCATGGTCAGTACTCTGGAGAATCAAGGCTACAAGGTGGTCGCGGGAATTAACGGAGATATGTATGACACCGCCACCGGCACTCCAAAGGGACTTACCATTCATGACGGTAAGATCAAAACATCCGGATATGCTCCGGAATATGTTATATCCTTTGACGAAGCCGGTATCGCTTCCCTGGAGAAAGCAAATCTAAGATTTACGCTGAAGGGAACCATTAACGTTCCCACTATAGTTGTTCAGGATCCTGCTCAGTCGGAAAAACCGGCCCAGCTCGATGATTCTTACCAATTGTCGGAGTCGACCCCACCGGCAGATTCCACCGAGCCGACAGATGTTGTCCTCGCGCAAGAGACGGTTTACGTGCCCACAGAATATAATGCCGATATCGGTTATTTCAACGTTCCACACGGTGGGTCCAAGGCTTTGCATCTTTATAACCGCCACTACGCATCCTCCACCAAAACCTGTGAAACCTCTGTTGAGGTAGTATTGGATGCGCTCTCGCCGGAAAATGCGGAATTAACGGTAGGAAGCACAATCATTGCTACTGTAGCCGAAGTCAGAAATGGTAATTACAATACGCCGATAGGTGACAGTCAACTGGTGCTTTCAACAGTGGGCGATTCGGCCTATGCGGTGCCGCTGGCTCAGCTGATTCCCGGAAGCCAGGTAGAGATTTCCGCATTAGATGACAGTGGCACAAACCTTTCAAACAGCCAAGAAGCGATCGGTGTAAACCATGTATTATACGATAAGGGTCAATATGTATCCAGCGGAAGCAACCTGAACCCGAGAACCGTCATCGGTATCAAACCGAACGGAACCCTGGTGTTGTATGTGGTCGATGGAAGGCAGCCAGGTTTTTCAGAAGGCCTGGGACTGACCGACGTAGCAGCCCACCTGGTTGATCTGGGTTGCAGCACGGTCGTGAATATGGACGGAGGCGGCTCTACGGTCATGGCGGTGAGAGCGGGAGGAATCGATTCTAGGGCAGTTGCCAAGAATTCTCCTTCCGGGCAAACCCAGAGAAAAACAACCAATGGTCTGTTTTTGGTATACGACCAACGCGGGGATTCCGATGCAATGCATTTGCATACTTATCCAAGTCAGCCGGTGGCCATGCCAGGAGCGCATATTCAGCTGAAAACTTACGCAACCAACAACAGATATGAGCCGGTTCCGTTGAGGAAAAATGCAGAATACAGCGTTGATCCCGATTCAGGCCATTCCGTGGACGTAAACGGCCTCTTTAGCGCCGGCAGCGCCATCGGACCTGCCGTGATCGAAGTGCAAAGCGGAGATCTGAGTACAACCGCCCAGGTCGATATTCAGAATAAGATAACTTTTACGCCCAATGTACAGAATCTGCTGATCGATCCAGGGGAAAGCTTCGACATCAATGTATCAGCCAAATACGGGTATGCGCCGATTGCCAGCCAGGACAGCCTGTTTGCATGGAACTGCGATCCTGAGATCGGTACCATCGATGCCAACGGGCTCTTTCAGGCCACGAATAGATCTGGCATAGTGGGAAATATCTATGTAGCCTACAACGGCGTACAGCAGGCCATACCGGTTCAGGTTGGTCTTGCCAGCATTGACTTTGCCGATACTAAAGCACATTGGGCCAGAGAATACATCGGGAAGTTGGCGGCCTGGGGAGTTGTAAATGGAATGGGCAACAATTACTATTTACCGGATGATTCTCTGACCAGGGCGCAGTTCCTGACGATGCTGGCAAATACGATCGATGGCTTAGACGTGACCCAGGCTGCTCCGGCGGGCTTTAGGGACGTACCTGCTGCGGAATGGTACTATAACTATGTTAATTGGGGTTTTGAGCAAGGAATCGTACGGGGTATGGATAAAACCTCCTTTGCTCCCAATGCCAGGATAAGCAGAGAGCAAATGGCGACCATGCTTGACAATTTCGCCAAAAACAACGAATTGATCCTTCCGCCAACAAATGAGGGAATTATCTTTACGGATAGTACCAAAATCAGTCCGTGGGCTGCCGAAGCTGTAAACAAAGTCGTATCCTCGGGCCTGATGGGGGGATATCCGGAAGGGGATTATAAGCCGCAGGGGAATGCAACCCGGGCCGAAGCCGCAACGGTTGTCTATAAACTGATGATGATAAAGGATAATAAATAGCTCCCCGTGTCAGGGGACGGTTCTGCGACACACCCCGCAGACATGTCCGGGGACGGTTCTGCGACATGCGTGTCAGGGTGTGTGTCAGGGGACGGTTCTGCGACATGTGTCAGGGTGTGTCACAGAACCGTCCCCTGACACATCAAAGCCTATTCTCTGATCTGACCGTCGCCGTATACGATGAATTTGATGGTGGTCAATTCAGTGAGCCCCATCGGGCCGCGGGCGTGCAGTTTCTGGGTGCTGATACCCATTTCCGCCCCAAATCCAAACACATTGCCATCGGTAAATCGGGTGGAAGCGTTGGCATAAACTGCCGCTGCGTCGACTGCATTGATGAAGCGGCGCACGTGGCCATAGTTTTCGCTGACAATGGCTTCGCTGTGGCCGGTACCATAGGTGTTGATATGGGTGATGGCCTCTTCCACATCGTCCACCATTCTTACCGCCAGTATAAGATCCAGGTATTCTTCGCTCCAGTCAGCATCGCTGGCAGCCAATAGGCCGTCTACGATGGCCCGGGTACGTTCACAGGCGCGGATTTCCACCCCGGCCTGCTGTAATTTGGGCAGCATCAGAGGCAGGAAAAAGGGCGCGATCTTACTGTGCACCAAGAGGGTTTCAGCCGCGTTGCAGACCGAGGGACGCTGCACTTTGGCGTTGAAAACGATCGGAAGGGCTTTTTCTATATCGGCATATTCATCCACATAGACATGACAGTTGCCCATGCCGGTCATGATAACAGGCACCTTGGCGTTTTCCATCACAGCTTGTTTGAGACCTTTCCCGCCCCGAGGGATGAGAACATCCAGAGTGTCGTGCATTTTCATCATAAATACAGCCGCTTCGCGGTCATCACTGTCCACCAATTCGATGGCCCCTTCTGGAATGCCAGTATTATAGGCAGCCTGCGATATCACTTGGGCGATACTGCGGTTGGAGTTCAAGGCCTCTTCCCCGCCCCGCAACAAGATGGCATTGCCGGATTTGAGGCACAAACCGGCCGCGTCTGCGGTCACATTAGGACGCGACTCATATATGATGCCGATCACCCCGATAGGGGTGCGTATCCTCCCTACCTCCAGACCATTAGGTCGGCGCGTCATCCCCAGGACTTCACCTACCGGGTCGGGCAGAGCCGCGATCTCACGCAAGCCCTGGGCCATATCGGCCACCCGTTTTTCGTCCAGGGAGAGCCGTTCCAGCAAAGCGGAGGTCAGGCCCATTCGCCTGCCGTTCTCCAAATCGATAGCATTGGCATTGATGATTTCCGCGTGATTAGCTTCTAAGGCGTCGGCCATGGCATACAAGGCCTGGTTCTTAACAGTGGTGGAAGCCGTGGCTAAAAGCCTCGAGGCCTTCTTGGCCCGTCTGCCCTGCTCCAGCAGTATGTTCTTCAAATTATCCTCCATTAATCCTCACTCCTTGATCCCGCTGATATGCTATCGCACCAAACACAAGTTGTTGCGATGAATCACTTCGTCATAGTCCTTTTCTCCCAGGATCTGCTCAATATCGCTGCTCTTGTGCCCGGCGATTAGCCTGATCTCCCCCGCGTTGTAATGGGTTATTCCCCGAGCTATTTCTGCGCCTGCCGGGCTCATGACCCCTACTACCGCCCCGCGCTCAAACTCGCCGACAACCCCAGTGATACCTGAGGCTAACAGGCTGCGGCCCCTTTTGATCAAGGCGAGTGCTGCCCCCTCATCGACTACGATGCGACCCTGCACCAGGCTGCCGAAGGCGAGCCATTTCTCGCGGGCATGCATCCTGGTTCCGCGGGGTACAAACAGAGTCCCCACTTCCTCACCGGCGATGATTCTACGAATAACGTTATCTTCCGCACTATTGGCGATGATCATGGTTATTCCCGAAGCCATGCAAATTCTGGCCGCTTTGAGCTTGGTGTACATCCCTCCGCTTGAAAAGCTGCTGCCCCGGTTGTGAGAGCTGTCCTCCATTGCAGAGCTTATCTCGGTAACCTGGGTTAACAGGCGGGCATCTTCTGAAGAACGCGGATCAGCGTCATACAGCCCGTCGACATCAGAGAGGATGATTAACAGGTCAGCATCAACAAGCCCTGCCACCAGGGCGGAGAGGGTATCATTATCCCCGAATTTGATCTCCTCTACTGCTACGGTGTCATTCTCATTTATAATAGGGATGACTTCCATTTTCAGCAAAGCCAAGAGTGCATTGGTGGCATTCAGATAGCGGATGCGTTCGTCGAAATCGCCCCGGGTCAATAGCAACTGGGCTACGGTCTGATTGTATTCGGCAAAAAGCTTCTCATAAAGCTGCATTAGAGCCCCCTGCCCTATGGCTGCCAGAGCTTGCTTTTCGGGGATGGTGGTGGGAGCCTTCTTCAGACCCATGCGGTTGGCTCCTACCCTGATGGCGCCGGAACTGACCAGGATCACCTCCATATCACGGTTGTGGAGGTCGGCCATCTCTCGCACCAGCTGCTCGATGCGGAACAAATTGAGCTTTCCGTTGGCATATGTCAGAGTGCTGGTTCCTACTTTTATTACCACCCGGCGGGCGTTGGCCAGCTTTCTGCGTTTGTTCACTCCTCAACACTTCCTATGATTAATATCGGCAGCACTCAGATAAATCTGGCTGCACTTATTACAAAATTCCTCTACTCGCTGAAATCGAATTCCATATCCTTAATGCGCACCGTATCACCCTCTTTGATACCCTGGGCTTTCAAGGCGTCTTCCAAACCCATGCGGATGATGGTACGCTGGAAACGCTGCAGCCCTTCGTCAGTGGAAAAGTTGGTCATTGTCAAGAGCTTTTCAATTCGGTTGCCCTTAACTACATAAACCCCGTCCTCCACTTCGATATAGAAAGGGGCCTCATCCACAAAGCGGGTTACTACGGTCTCTTCCACTTCCTCCTCGGGCGGAGGCGGCGCCTCTTGCAATACCTGATAGACCCGTTCCACCAATTCCTCCACCCCTTGCCCGGTCACCGCCGAAATGAATAGCAGGCGCGACCCGAAAGCCTCTTCAAGCCGCTGGCGGTTTTCCTCAGCCTGGGGCAGGTCCATCTTGTTGGCTACGATCAAAGCCGGACGTTCCAATAATTTGGGGTTGTGTCCGGATAATTCTGCCTCCAGGGTGTGATAGTCCTGCATCACATCGCGGCCTTCGGTTTCGGCCGCATCAAGAATAAACAATAGGACTCGGGTCCTCTCGATATGGCGCAAAAAGCCATGACCGAGTCCAGCCCCCTGATGGGCGCCTTCGATCAGACCGGGTATATCGGCCACCACGAAGCTCTCATGGTTGCGAGTCTGCACCACCCCCAGATTTGGAGTAAGGGTGGTGAAAGGGTAGTCGGCGATCTTGGGCCGGGCTGCGGAAATACGCGATATCAAGGTGGATTTACCCGCATTGGGGAAGCCCACCAGACCCACATCGGCCAACAATTTCAGTTCCATCCTCAGCCAGTGCTCCTCGCCGGGTTCGCCGTTTTCCGAAACCGTGGGGGCCCGGTTCACCGAACTGGAGAAGCGCGCATTGCCGCGCCCACCGCGTCCGCCCCGGGCTACCACCGCCTCCTGGCCGTGTTTAGTCAAATCGGCAATAACCTCGCCGCTGTCCTCATCTTTGATCACAGTTCCCACCGGTACCCGCACCAGCAAATCCTCACCCCAGGCGCCGTGCATATTCTTGCCTTGCCCATGCTGGCCGCGTTCAGCTTTGAAATGACGTTTGTACCGGAAATCCATCAAGGTTCTCATACCTTCATCGGCCTGAAAGACTACATTGCCTCCACGCCCGCCATCGCCTCCGGCCGGGCCTCCCTCAGGGACATACTTCTCCCGGCGGAAAGCTACGATGCCGTTGCCGCCATCGCCGCCTTTCACATATACCCGGGCTTCATCTATGAACATGGCTTCACTCCTCTATTTGCACCTGTACTTCCCGTCTCAGGAACGGTCCGGAAAACACTACCCGGCCTTTGCCTGCATGCGCGGTCACATCAGCATAGACGACCGGTTCTTCCTCCAAATTGAAGGCTGCCTTGGCGGTCAACTGCTCTAAGCTGTTATATGGTTCCTGCCTTTTTTCAAACACGGCATAAGAATCCAGTTGAAACTGTTTATACCTTAGTATTAGCCCCAGGTCGCTGCATAATAAGGCTTGCTGATAAAAAAACAGGGCGGCTTCGGCAGGCAGTTCCTCAAACAAGCGGCGTTCTTCATAAAGCTGCTCGACTATACTGTTTATGTACTGGCGGGCCGACTCTGGTTTGCCCAGGTCGATGTAGCCCATTATCACTTGCAGGTGATTACCGTTATCGTGTCGTATGCGGCGCAATATGTTTACCATTTGCTCAGCTTCCATAATTATCCCCCCGAACGTGAACTAATGATAACAAAAACCCCTGAAAAACTCCAGGGGTCTCGCTAATCAGATATTGCACTGGTCGGCTTTATTGCGCCGCTGATTCCAAAGGATAGACGCTGACCTGTTTCTTGTCGCGGCCTTTTCTTTCGAACTTGACAGCGCCATCGATAACGGCAAACAAGGTGTCGTCTCCGCCGATCATGACGTTGTTGCCGGGATGAATCTTGGTGCCGCGCTGTCTGACCAGTATATTCCCGGCCTTGACAAACTGCCCATCCGACCTTTTAACGCCCAAACGCTTGGAGGTGCTGTCGCGTCCGTTTTTGGAGCTGCCCACTCCCTTTTTATGAGCAAATAATTGCAGGTTAAAAGTAAACATGGTTTTTACCTCCTGATTCTCACTTTTACATATTGCGGGTACGCTTCCTGTAGGGACAGCAACCCGGCTTCCATGGTGGATAAAATCAAACTGGCCTTGTATCTGTCATCGATTCCCATATCTGCCGGCAGGATACACTTTAAAAGCGCATCTTCTCCCTCGACAATGTTCACCTGCGGGGTCTGAGCCAGGTGTTTGGCCAACCCCAGCAGCGCAGTCTGCGCTATGGCAGACACCCCGGCACAGTAGATATCCTGGCCTGGGGCGGCATAACCGGCATGACCACTGATGGTGAATGCGGCTATGTCTTCACCTCTATAATCAATGGTGGCGGTAATCATCCAACTACGATCTGTTCGATCTTGATCTTGGTAAAAGGCTGTCTGTGGCCTTGTTTGCGCCGATAGTTCTTTCTTTTCTTGTACTTGTAAACGATGATCTTTTTATCTTTGCCCTGTTCACAAATCTCAGCAATGACTGAGGCACCTGCCACCACAGGATCTCCCACTTTCAAAACGCCGTCATCACCGCTTACCAGCAAAACCTCCGGCAAGGTTACCTTATCGCCCTTTTCTCCGGCAATCTTTTCAATTTTCAAAATCAATCCTTCGTTTACTCGGTACTGTTTGCCACCGGTCTTAATAATGGCATACATTAAGCTACACCTCCGTTTTTTAGACTCGCCGATGATAGGCAGGCCATTGGCCATTTTAGTGAGCCCTCACCGAGCGGTTGCAAAAACTCGCAACACATATGAAAATTTACCACATTTATATTACCCTAGTCAAGTGCGGCCATTTTTCTTAGAACCCTTGATAAACGCCTGGGGCGCCGCCATTAATCGCGGCTCTTAGGTATTACAGAGCCTCTGGCCAGCAGAATATTTCGGCTGCTATAGTTGCAGGAGTATGCCCCCCGATACCGAATTATTTCACCAAGGGTCACAATATATAAAGAAATCAGGGGGGATAAATCTTGACAGACTTAAATCACGAAAATGAAAGCAGCCGTATAACCGCCGCTGATGCTTTGAGAAGGCTTATCGAGGGCAACCGCCGCTATGTAGCCGGTCAATCCACAACGGCTGACCTGAGCACTTCCCGCCGCTCCAATCTGCGCAGCAACGGACAGCACCCTTTTGCAGTGGTTCTGACCTGCTCCGACTCCCGAGTACCACCGGAACATATCTTTAATCAAGGCCTGGGCGACCTGTTTGTGATACGCGTAGCCGGCAACGTAATCGATGATTTAAGCATGGGCAGTATCGAATACGGGGTCGAACACCTGGGTTCACCGCTGCTATTAGTGCTGGGCCACGACTATTGCGGGGCCGTAAAAGCAAGTGTCGACGGCGGAGAAGCACCTGGCAAGATCGGGGCCATCGTAGAACGCATCCAGCCCAGCGTTGAAGCGGTCGTACAGTCCGGTGCCTCTGGGGATGACCTGTACCGCAAAGTCGAAGACCAGAATATTCTGGCGGTGATCAAGGAGATTCAATCCAGCCCCATCGTTAAGCATCTGATTGAGCACGGTCATCTCACCCTGGTAGGCGGCAAGTACCACCTCGATTCTGGGGAGGTCACCTTCATAGAGGTCTAAACCACTCTAATCGGGCAGGAGAATACTCATTAGTTGGCAGCCGGCATCTCACACCGTATGGACCGTTTGGTATACGGCTATTTCAGGGTATATACATCACCCAGCGGGTAAAATCCATCAGACTGACAGGTCCAACCAGTGTGAACCTCTGGTTGAATAAGGCCAGGGGATATGTGGACAGATAAGGGGGAGTTCTCAAATGTCAGAGAACTCCCCTATTACTTCCTGTCTCACTTTGTCCATGCGCATATCCCCATTATTGCCCCCGCAGGGTGTATTCCAGCGGTCCCATGCGGTCGCTCTTTAAGAACTTAACCTTCTTGCCGCAGCGCTTTTCAATATAGGGCAGATCCTGGATATCGCGGTTTATCTCATCAATCAGGTCGGTATGGGCCTCGCAGATCAGAGTATCCTGCTGTATGTAGTCCATGTTGACCAGTTTGCGCTTGATCTCGCAGGCGACTGACTGCAGGTTGACGGTGCGGCCCCGGCCGTTGCAGCGGGTGCATTCGTCGGTGAATATTTCTGAAATGCCGTAGCGTGATTTTTTGCGGGTCATCTCCAAAAAACCTAAGCCGGTCATACCGATGATGCGGGTGTGAGCCTTATCCTTGGCCAGTTCACGCTTCAGGGCTTCCACTATCTCTTCCTGGTTCTGCTTGTTTTTCATGTCGATGAAATCGATCAGTATGATCCCCCCCAGGCTGCGGAGCCTTAGCTGCCTGGGGATCTCAATCGCAGCCTCCAGGTTGATGCGGTAAACGGTATCTTCGAAATCATCCTTGCCGGTGTATTTGCCGCTGTTGACATCAATGACGGTCATGGCTTCAGTTTCATCTACGATCAAATAGCCCCCATTTTTCAGCCACACCTTTCTTCTCAAGGCGCGGCGGATGTCTTTTTCCAGGCCGTATTTTTCAAACAGGTCGCCGGGTTCGTATAAGACCGCCCTGCATAAAGTGGCCTTGTGCTGCAGGTAATCGAGCACCCGATTGCGCAGCCGCTCATTATTGAGAATTATGCGATGAATCTCCATGTCAAGATAATCCCGCAGAGTGCGTTCCAGTACGTCGATATCTTCATAGATCAGACTGGGGGTCTTCATGCGCTGATAACGATCCAGAATCTCCTGCCAAACCTTGATCAGTTCCTCCAGTTCGTTCAGAATTTCATCGTCATCGGCCTCCAGGCAAGCGGTGCGCAAGATGCACCCATATTCCAGGGGCTTGAAGCTGTTCACCAGGCTGCGCAGGTATTCGCGGCGCTTGCTGTCCGTGATCTTGCGCGAGATAGAAACTTCGTTCTGAAAGGGCAGAAGCACCAGAAAATGGCCGGGTATGGTTATGTTTCCGGTAACCCGGGCACCTTTTTCGGAGAAGGCCTCTTTTTTAACCTGCACCAGGATGTTCTGCCCGCTTTTTAATAGATCGAAAACGTTACCGCCGCGCTTCTTGTCAGGGGAAATGATATCCCCGGCGTATAGAAAGGCATTTTTGGCCAGGCCGATATCCACGAAAGCACAGGATAGGCCGGGGATGATGTCTTTCACCCGGGCTTTGTACACATTGCCCACGCTCTCATTCTGATCGGCCCAGAATATCTCAGCCAGGCGGCCGTCTTCAACAATGGCCACCCGTGATTCCCAGGGGTAAACCTCAGCGATGATCTCTCTGATCACGGACTTTTCACCTGCTCCATGGGGGTGTAGAACTTATTCCCGACCCGGCAATAGTTGCCGCTGCGCCACACATCGACCAATTGCTGCGGTGCCAGACCGAATTGGCTCAAAAGGTCGGCCAGTTCATCAAAACGCACATTTACTGGTTCCCCGGTACTTACCCATGCTTCAATAATATCAAATTGAGCTTCACTCTTGATCTCTATTTTGAAAATTCCTGGCTTAAGGTCTTTAGGACGGTTCTTTTTTTTGCCCCGGCTGGCCACCACTAATTCCGGCTGTTCAGTAATCGTGCTGATCCGCTCCCGAGTCTTTGCATCGGCCTTTACTGCTTTGAAAGCATAGCTGGCGGCATTGACCAATCCCATTATCGATGGAGATGTCGGTTTGATGGCTATTGCCCTGGTTGCCGTAAGGCCTTGCGGGCACACTGTGTTGAGCCGTTTGACGAACTCTTCTTCGGCAAGCTCGGTGGCGAGTTCAATATCAAAGTATTCCCGTTCCCCCCACAGACCCACTGGTAAAACCGTTCCCAAAGACAGTCTGATGTGGGGATTGAAGCCTTCACTGAGGGCGTAGGGGATCCTGGCCCGGCGCAAGGCTCTCTCCATGGCGTGTATCATATCCAGATTGGCCAGGAACCTCAGCTCCGGACCAACTCTGTATTCAACCCTTAATCGCATCCAAACCCTCCCCAATTTGCAGTTCCACTTCTAGGGATGGGCATACCCCGCAATCGTTGCAGCCCTCCATGCGGCAATCGCCGCTGCTGACTCCCCTATCGGCCAGTTCATCTTCCTGGATCAGGAATTCTTTATCAATGCCGACATCAATAATGTCCCAGGGCAGGGCTTCATCATAACTCCGTCTGCGGGTCACATATATGTCCGGATCGACTCCACATTCCTCAAAGGCCTCCATCCAGGCCGAAAAACGGAAATGTTCACTCCACCCGTCGAAGCGGCAGCCCTTCTGCCAGGCCCGGTGGATCACCTGTGCCATCCTGCGGTCTCCGCGAGCAATGGCGCCTTCCAGGTAAGTGGTTGCCTCATCATGGAAACTCAGTTTAATACCTTTCAAGCGGCGCCGGCTCAGGTAATGCCTTTTTTCCTTAAGTTCAGCCATCGAATCCTGAGGCCTCCATTGAAACGGGGTATGGGCTTTGGGCACGAAACAGGCCAGGCTGGCCCGGATTTCCACCTTTCGACGGGCGAGTTCATCACCGCGTTGCTTGACTTTGATCAAAAGGTCGATTATCCCATCCAGATCCTCATCTCTTTCACCAGGCAGGCCTATCATGAAATAGAGCTTGAGCGCGTTCCAGCCCGAGGAGAAAGCTGCCGACACCGCCTCCAGCAATTGCTCTTCGCTGACATTCTTATTTATCACATCGCGCATCCTCTGCGTACCCGCCTCTGGCGCCAGGGTCAGGGTGGTCTTTCTCACCTTCTGAACTTCATTGGCCAGTTCCACTGAGAATTGATCCACCCGCAGCGAGGGCAAGGCCACTCCGATGCCCTCTGCTCCATATCTCTGCACTAACTCGAAGACCAGGGGCTTCACCTGTGAAAAGTCCAGGGTGCTGAGTGAGACCAGGGATAACTCATCATATCCGGTGTTGCGGATTTGCGCTTCGGCCTGCTCCAGCAGGGTTTGCAGGGCACGTTCGCGTACCGGCCGGTAAACCATGCCGGCATGACAAAAGCGGCAGCCCCGTTGGCAGCCGCGCATTACCTCCAGAACGGCGCGGTCATGCACTACGGATAAATATGGTACCACGGGCTTTTCCGGGAAATAAGCCGAATCGAGACTTTTCACCACCCGCCGCCGCACCCGGCGGGGAGTCTCCTTATCCAAAGGTTTGATGGATTGGTAATGTCCTTCTGAGTCGTATTCCACTTTATACAAAGAAGGGACATACACCCCTTCAAGCCTGGCCAGCTGCATCAATATGTCCTGGCGCGGAGCCCCACGATAGCCTTCTACCAGATTCAGTATCTCCAGTATCACTTCTTCGCCGTCACCTATCACCAGGGCATCGAAGAAATCCGCGAAGGGCTCGGGGTTGGCACAAACTGGTCCGCCCCCGATCACTATGGGGTGCTGCGGTTCGCGGTCTTCAGTCAGCACGGGTATACGCCCCAGGTCGAGCATATTTAAAACATTGGTGAGGGACAACTCGTACTGCAAGCTGAAACCGATCACATTAAAATTCTCAATGGGCTGAAAATTCTCCAAGGAGTAAAGCGGGATACCCTCTTCGCGCATGATGGCCTCCATATCGGGCCAGGGCGCGAAGCAGCGCTCCAACAAATGGTGGGTCTGTTCATTTACCAGACCGTATAAAATCTTGCTTCCCAGATGCGACATTCCCACTTCGTACACATCGGGGAATGCCAGCAGCATTTTGACCCCGCCGAAATCCCAATCTTTCTTTATACTGTTTAATTCATCGCCGCTGTAGCGGGCAGGTTTACTGACTCGGGGTAGTATGTCACGAATGATTTTTTGCTGCAATACGACAACCTCCCACTTTATTGTATAAGGCGTCCGCAATTGGCTTATCGATTACTAAATACTTACCGGCCTGATTGATAGAGAACGGGCAGATTCATGGTGCAGCCGCCGTTTTCAAAAGCTGACCATTCGAAATGCCCGGTTCTAAAAAGCGATCATCGGCCATAAAGATATGCCGTTTAAAATGCTTATCTTTTTATGATAGGGTTTTCATCTTTAAAAAGCAATGTGCATCAATAGCACTATCGCATGAGAACCTCTCCAGAATTCAAAATCTGCATTCCCGCAAGGTTGCGGCAGGTCCTCTTTCCATAAAGCATTCGATTATTTCGGCTTCGGTATACACCCCGTCCACATGATGGGAATCATCCAGTACCACCACGATCAAATAGTGTTTGGGCCGGGTGTCTTTGAGCAGGCTGCTGAGCGGAGTGTTCCAGGAGCTCACCAACTGCCTGGATTCCAGCAGCCCCAGGCGGTTTAACTCCGATTTCTTATGAATCAGGTAACGCATGAAGGAGTAAGCCAGAAAACGGCTCTCCCGCACCGCAAACCAGAACAGAATCAGCCCGGCCATTATTTCCTGGGCCATGAGGACAGTCTCCTGGGCGTAGTAAAATCCATGCCCAATGATAGCCAGAGCACATGCCATACCCATGAAAGCAGCCAGGCGAGTGGCGCGCTTAAATCCCATCAAGGGGGACAGCCAGGAACGCAAGACCCGGCCCCCGTCCATGGGGAGCGCCGGCAGTAAGTTGAAAAGGCCCAGGAAAAGATTGCAGCGCACCAGCCACAGACTGGTCTCAGTATCCATTCCGGTAGGTACAGAATAAAAAAAAGCAGCCAGGCTAAGACTGGCTAGCGGGCCGGCCAAGGACATGAAGAATTCCTTATCTGGCTCCAGCCCGGTAAAATCCTCGATGTAGGCCTGCCCGCCAAAAGGGGTCAATTCAACCGCCGTCATCTTAATACCCAAGGCCCGGGCAGCTATCACATGGGCCATTTCATGAAGAAAAAGCGCTGCCATAAGCAGGAGTAAAAGCCTCCCCTGGCCCAGGTATACCCCCAGGCCGATCAAGGCCAATACCAGCCAGTGGATGCGATAAATGGTGCCGGCAAGCCTCGCTAGCGGAATCATTTATGGAAACAGATGGCCTGGATCCAGCGGTCCCTGCGGGGAATCGATGGCGAAATAAAGCTGACTGCCGCTGCGCCCGATGACGGTATCTTTGGAAACCATCTGCCCGGCGCGCACTAAAACCCGATCCAGCTGCCCATATTCAGAAATGAGCCCCTGTTCGTGTTCAATTCGCACCTTATACTGCCCGGCCTCCCCCTGCACCATGTCGACCTTGCCAGGCAGCACCGGTTTCACCGGCGAATTGTTATTAACCCTCAGGAGCACACCCGGGAACAATACCGCTTTATTCTGGCTGGCATCCCAACTATTACCAAAAGAGCGCACTACACCGGTATAAGCACTGGGCAACTGTAGCACTTGATCTGAAGCCGCAGGACTTACCTGATGGCCGGATAAACGCTCGTTGATGGTGGCCAGAACCTGATTGGCCAGCTGATCTTCGTAGAGGATCACCCGCAGGACTGGTTCCACCAAGTTCCTGCTCCAATTCCCAGACTGCAGTGAGTACCCCACCAGGGCAACAATAGCTATAACTACTAATAATCTTACTTTAAAACTCCCCAGCACCGGCTTGACCCCCTTTTTGCCTGACCTAGACCAAACAGTAATGCTACATTATATAAAAGCCAACCGAAATGTATGCCATCTGTATACCGGCACAGGCATGGGGACGGTTCTTCAGGCATGGGGACGGTTCTTTCAGGCATGGGGACGGTTCTTTTGCCTGTTCTGCTAGTCAGTTTTGACTTTCTCTACAACACTTTTGTCGATACCGAGAAGTGAAGCAATCACCCGTTGTGATAATCTTGTATTAGTTCGCAGGTATCGGATTATCTCAGTTTGTTTTTGTCTATCCTTTTTTATCTGATCAATTGCCAAACCGTTGTATTGCTCTCCCAAATAATCCGTAAGATGAGCCCGTCCTTCCTCAATTGTTCGGATAGCCTTTTCATCTTCAATATCAATAAACGTTGAATTATCAACCAGTAACGAGAAACGTTCAAATTCCTTGAGCGCTATGTTCCTATTATCGGTAATGATACTTAATACAAATTCTGTTTCTAACCAAGCTCGACCTTGCGGCTTGAAATATTCAGAATAGCTGCTCCAGCGATAATCAGACGGTTTGTCTACCATCCTGGCCTTGACCGGGTTGTTGTGGATGTACCTCACAGCCGATAGCAAGTACCGATCATCTTGAATAGGTTCACTCTTGAAACGATCCTGAAAGACATGCCCGACCCGACTTTGTTTCCAGTTATAAAAAGTAGCATAGCGAACTGCTATGCCTTTCATAATTGATGCCAATTCTTGGCCTTTGACATTTATTAGCAGATGAACGTGATTGTCCATTATACAGTAAGCATAGACTGCGAATTCGGCTTCTTTTCCTTTTGCCTCTATGCCATCCAAAAACCGCTGTTTATACTCTTCGTCTTGGAATACGTTCTTACGCTCATTCCCCCGAAGCATCACGTGATAAACACCTGTGCCACTTAATTGCCTTGACTGCCTTGGCATCATTCCCACCTCCGATACACTTATTGTATCTTAATATGGTTTATGGTTTAGCAGGCAAAAGAACCGTCCCCATGCCTGTCGAGATTTACCGGTAATATAGCCAACACCGACTTTCAAGCTGACAAATTCCAATATGACCAAGAGCAAGACGTTTACCTATGCCCCGCAAAAGAGATTCTCTATCCAGGCAGAATAAGAGAAGTCAACGGAGTAAAATATCGAACCTACAAAAACTACCGGGCCTGTAAGGGCTGCCCCTTAAAGGATCAATGCACCAAAGCCCAGAAGGGCCGAACAATTAGCCGCAACCTAGCCCAGCCATTACTGGATGAAATAGACCGCCGGACCAAGGAAAATCGAAAACTGTATGTACAAAGGCAAATGATCGTAGAACACCCATATGGAACCGTAAAAAGGGGCTTGGGTTATAGTTACTTTTTAACCAGGGGATTAGTGTCTGTAAATACGGAAAACAAGTTACATATGTTGGCCTACAACATGCGAAGAGTAATCAATATTCTGGGAGTTGAAGAAATAGTAAAAAGGCTGGCCTCAGCATAAACTGCACCAGCCTGTTTTTTATCAAAATATCACTAGTAATACTAAATGACCAGTAAAACCTATCACGTAGTTTTGGGATCTCATCGAAAGTTCTCACACGGTCTGCCGTCCCCATGCCTGCCCATGCCTGTGCCCATGCCTGTTCATGCCTGTTTTAGCGGCGGGATCTTTTTACCACTTTATTGTATACGTTGGAGGGTATGAGGTGTCGCGACAGGTCGAGGACCCGGTCCAGCATTCTCAGTAAAGGTTCACTGCCGTCCCAGTAGGATTCCAGGCGATTGTAAGATACGCTGTTCATCAGTCTCTTCAAAACCAGTGCTAAGAGCAGGACATCATCAACTTGACCGAGGGCCGGGATCATATCAGGCAAAAAATCCATGGGAGACAGCACATAGGCGGCTGTGCCCAAGAGCATGAGGCGGTCGGCATGGCTCACCCCTTCGTCTTTTAGCAGCCGATATACCATTTTTAAGAGGTTGGGCACAAAATGTATGATTTCCTGCGCCGCGTTACTATGCCGCTCCCGCCCCATCGTTTGGGCATCCAGATTTTCATAAGCCATAGCAGTCCCTCCTTTTTATTCGTGTCATGCTCAGAATACAATTTTCTTACCCCGCACATTCACTGACAGTATAAGTGCCACCGCCAGCAGATTGGTCAGCATGGAACTACCCCCATAGCTGATGAAAGGCAGTGGTATCCCGGTCACCGGCATTATACCGATGCACATGCCGATATTCTCAAATATGTGGAACAGCCACATGGCAGAAATCCCGGTTACTAGTAACGCTCCGTACAGTTCGCGGGAAGTGTAAGCTATATACACCGCCCGAGTAAGAAGCAGTCCAAACAACAACAAGACTAGACCTGCACCTATAAAGCCCAATTCTTCACCGATGACCGCATAGATGAAGTCAGTATGATGTTCAGGTAAAAAATTGAGCTGTACCTGACTGCCTTGAAAAAGCCCCTGTCCGCTGAAGCCTCCCGACCCGATGGCCACTAGTGACTGAATGGTGTTCCAGCCGGCATCGCGCCCTCCCATGCCGTCGTTGTATGGATCTATGAACACGATCAGGCGCTTTAATTGATAGTCCTTTAACGGAATCCACATGTCAAACTGAAAGTGCAAGAACAAGACTAACCCAATCAAAGCCAGCGCACCAAAAAAGATAAATAGCAAAATGCGCTGATTGGCGCCGGCCACATACATCATGATAAAAGTAATAGCAATGTAAACCAGGGCCGTTCCAAGGTCGGGCTGGAGCATGATCAATACAAATGGCACCCCCATGAATGCAAAACAGGGCAGCATCCCAGCCAGGTTGTTCAAATCTTGGCGACGGCGCTGTAAAAAGTCGGCAAATGCCAGCACTAAAAGCACTTTGGTGAACTCGGCGGGCTGCAGCGGCGGCAAGGGGCCAATAGAGATCCATCCGGTAGTGCCCCGCACTTCTTCACCAAATAGCAATACCACTACCAGCATAAGCACGGAGAGACCATACAACAAAAAGCTTATGCTCTTCAGTTCCAGGTAATCGTAGCGGACGATGACTATTATCCCCACCAGGCCGATAGCGACCATCACCAGTTGTTTCTTTATGAAATAATAAGGATCGCTGGATATCCCGCTGCTGGCACTTACCTGAATGACCATCCCCATCACCAGGATGGCGGCCAAACTCAGCAGGAAAGGGCGATCCACAAATTTCAACCTTTTTTGGTCCACATTTAAACCCTCCCTGACCATTATAGAATGCAGCAAAAACTACTGTCCACCCTCAAATCAAGGCGGCACTCCCCCCATTGCGCCCGATTACAAACAGCCCATATCTGCAGAAATGACAAAGCCCGGGGTGGGCGGCCCGGGCCTTGTCGGACGTTAGAAGCTCAAGGACTTACTTTAAGGAGGAATTATGTCATTGATGAACCCTGCACCTCAGCCATGCGGGTGCGTTTAAATCCCTTCACCGGTATATTGGCTACCAGGGCGAAGGCTGAGTCCTCATTGGCCAGATTGACCTGCAGAGCTTCTTCATCTATCTCCAAATACTCGCGGATGACCTTAAGTAAATCTTCCTTAATTAGGTTGAGATATTCAGGAGAAATCGTATTGCGATCATGCACCAGCACCAGACGCAGGCGTTCTTTGGCTACTTCCTTGCTGGAGGTGTTGTCCTTGGAGAAGATTCTGCCTAATACATCTAGTAATGCCATGCCCTTCCCCCCTATCTAGCCAGTTTCAGCATTCTCTTGAATTTATCGACCAGGTTGTCAGTATTCTCGGTTTCTATGGGTACGGTCTCTCCCATGACCCGTCGTGCAATACGCCGATAAGCCCCCCCGGCACGGGAAGCAGTCTCCAATACGGCTGGTTCGCCGCGATTGGTGGAAACCACGATGGTTTCGTCTTCAGGAACCACTCCCAACAGATCAATGGCCAGAATATCCATGATGTCTTCAATATCCATCATGTCGCCGCGCTTCACCATCTTACTGCGCAGGCGGTTAATGATCAGTTTGCTTTTGCCCAGTCCCGCCGCTTCCAGCAGACCGATGATACGATCGGCATCCCTGACCGAGGATACTTCTGGAGTAGCCACTACGATAGCATCGTCAGCACCGGCTATTGCATTGCGAAAGCCTTGCTCGATACCAGCCGGGCAGTCCACCAGGATAAAGTCAAATTCATTACGCAATTCATTGGTCAAATTCTTCATCTGATGCGGAGTGACTGCAGTCTTATCCTTGGTCTGGGCAGCCGGCAGAAGAAACAGAGCCTCATAGCGTTTGTCCTTGATCAAACCCTGTTTTAGCTTGCAGTTGCCGTTGACCACATCAACAATATCGAACACGATACGGTTTTCCAACCCCAGGACCACATCCAGGTTTCTTAATCCAATATCGGTATCCAGCATGACTACCTTTTTGCCCATCATAGCCAGAGCTGTCCCTAAGTTAGCGGTAGTAGTAGTCTTGCCCACCCCGCCTTTTCCGGAAGTTACAACCAGAACCCTACTCTTCATCCCCAAGCCTCCAATCATATTTTTAACTTTTCAATAACCACCTTATCATCTCTTATACGGGCCACTTCAGGGTTTTTGACCGATACTACTTCGTTGTCCGGCGGTCTGGTAATATGGTCAGCTATTCGCAATTGAGTCGGTCTCAGGCGATATGCTGAGATCACTGCGCTCTGGTCACCCAATGCCCCGGCATGGGCCATGCCTCGCAGGCACCCCATCACCACGATGTTGCCACCAGCCACAATCTCTGCACCCGGGTTGACATCACCCAGTATAACGATATTGCCGCTGCTGGCAAGTTTCTGCCCGGAACGCACATTTTTACATAAAAGCATGGTTTCCTGGTAATGCGGCATATTGTCAATGAGCGGCTTATCCCGGGCAGACTCCCCATCATCGCCGACTATATCCTTTAGATATACTCCATGAGACAACATCACCAATTCCAGTTCTTTCAGTTCACGGTTGGTCAGGCGCCGCTTACCCATAGCCAACGCAATCTGCGTTCCATGAGGGCATTTCAATAGGGTCAGCTGCTGGTCCAGGCCGTGTTTCATATCACTAAAGCGCTGGTAGGGGCTTAAATCAATGGTATCCTGCACAAACATCTCTTTTGCTGCGGTCAACATTCAACCACCCCCTTAACAGTGTTGCAGGTCCTACTCCCTAATCATTCTATGAGTGGCATTTTATTCCTTTAGCGAAAAAACACAAGATAGGGGTTTTTCGCGCTAAAAACCCCTATCTTAGTCGGTTGATCACCATTAAATTACGCCATTAGTCTACAGCGATATTCGACATGTTGTGGGAAACTTGTTCCTGATTCATATTATACTGGCGGTGGTCCTTTATGCCAAAGTATTGCTCGAAAACATCCCGGGCCACTAACCCTGCCGACTCACTGCCGTGGTATCCATACTCCACCACCCCGGCGAAGGCGATCTCCGGATCGTCATACGGCGCAAAAGCCAGGAATACCCCATTGTAATTCTGCGAGGAGCCGTCAGGAGCACGCCGATTCTGAGCCGTACCGGTTTTAGCAGCCACCCGGATGTGAGCCGGGAAACTATTGAAGAGAAAGTGACCGGTGCCTCCGGGTTCGGTGACGGCCAGCATGGCCTGCCTGGTCTGAGCCAGGGTGCGGCTGGACACCGCCACTTGGTGCAGCAGGGTGGGGCTGAACTGTTGTATGACCCGCCCGTCGGAGGCCACTATGCGGTCCACCACGTAAGGCTGCATCAGCCGCCCGCCGTTGGCTAGCGCAGCAGCGAAATTTGCCAGTTGCAAGACGGTGTATTCGTTATATCCTTCTCCTATCGACATATTAAAAGTGTCATAGGCCTGCCACTTGGTGTTGAAATTATAGTCAATCTGGTACTGAGCTTCCCATTTGGCGATTTCATTCTTTTTTTGTGACTCCAGCTTACGACGTGAATCCTCATCAGCAGCCTGATCCAATAGATTTTGATACTTTTCTTCAATTTGCGTTTTCAAAGCCTGGTATTTACGATCTGTAAGGACCGCGTTCAGTTCCCGCTTCCACTCTGCGGTGGGCAAAAGCCCAGCGGTTTCATAAGGCAGGTCGACGCCGGTCTTGCTCCCCAGACCGAGCTCCCGGGCGATTTTAACGATGTTCTCCTGGCCTACACGGCGGCCCATCTCTTGGAAATACACATTACAGGAACCCGCCATGCCGGAGTAGTAATTGACATTGCCGTGCACCCCCCAGCACTTAATATACGGTGCTACCCAATAGGCCCCCTTGCAGTTAACATATTCCTTGTCAGGGTCCATCAAGCCGGTCTCTAATGCGGCCATACCTGTAATCGGCTTAAAGGTAGAGCCAGGCGCATAGCTGACCTGAATGGCTCGGTTTAGGAAGGCTCCAGGATTCATGGGGTCGTATACCTCACCCTGGGGAAAATAGTAAGCCGCACGCTGTGAGCTGATATTTCCCTTCCAATCATCAGGCACCATGGCAGGTACACTGCACATGGCCAAGATTTGCCCGGTCTTGACATTGAGCAAGACCGCCGAGGCTACCCGGGCGCGCGGATGCCTGGGCTGCAATCCGGCCAGCATGTTATCCATGCTCTGTTCCATTACTCGCTGCAGGTCCTGATCCAAAGTGAGATACAGGTTATTGCCCCGGCGGGGCTCTAAAGTCACCAGTTCCCGCACCGGACGCCCGCGCGAGTCGACCTCCACATTACGCGCTCCATCCTGACCGCGCAGTTCCTTCTCGTATTGCTTTTCAACTCCCGATTTGCCGATCAGACTGCTCAACCCATACTTATAATCCTGCTGCTGGTCGATTTCCTCGGGGGTTATGGAGTGCATATAGCCTAACACATGGCCGGCCAGAGCCCCCTGGGGATAATTGCGCAGGGGTTCCACCGCGATCTCCACTCCGGGCAGCTCCTGACGGTGTTCCTCCAATTGAACCACCAACTCCCAGGGAATATCGCGCAACAATACCACCGGCTCATAGAGGCGGTTTTTTTGCAGGTTGATCTTTTCATTTATCATTTCTGCTGTGGTCTCCGGGTAGGCAGGCTGAAGCAGAGAAACCAGGCGCGAAACCACCTCGGTCTGATCAGTCATAGCCGGGTAGTTCAAACTCAGAGTATACACCAGCTCGCTGGCGGCCATAACATTGCCGTTGCGGTCGTATATTTCTCCCCGGGCCGCTTTGATGGGCACCAGGCGCACCCGGTTTTCCTTGGCCTTAGCCTGATATTCGGTATTGTGTAAGAGCTGCACTACCGCCAACCTGACTAAGAGCACCGTCAGCAACGCAATCACCAGGTAGGAATATGATTTCAACCTGGGCCTTACTTCTTCGGTTTTCATTTACCTCTCCCTATTGTGACGCAGCAAGCCGTGCCGTGAAGAATTATAGTACCATACATATAAAGGCGTGGCTAATAAAAGATTATAGCTGGCCTGAAAGAACAGAGTGATCAAGACTTGCCGGTCGGCTTCTGTCATCACCCCAAGTACCAGGCTGGTAAAAAATAAAAAAAGATAATTCAACACCGTGCCGATCAGCACCGACAGAATGCCTACAGCCAGATTCTCTTTGAAAACATTGCCCTGCAAAGCACCGATGAGATAGCCCGTTAGTCCTTTGGCCAGCGCGTTCATGCCGATAAACCGACCCAATAGCAGGTCTTCTAAGAGTCCACACCAGAATCCATATTGTGCGGCTTTGCGGGCGTCGTTTAAAAGCGCATAAAAGATCACAAATACCAGGACCAGGTCCGGTAATGTGTTCTTTATACTATAGGCGGAAAACAGTGTCGACTGTAAAAATAATGACAGAACTGGCAGCAAGCACAGCATCAGGTAGCGCACGCTTTACTCCTTCGCGCCTGGAGCGCCCTGGTACGAGGTGATCAGTAAGACTTCTTCCAACTGGTCAAAGGATACCACCGGCTTGACAGTTGCTGATTTCAACAAACCTCCTGGTTCTTCGGTTATATCCTGAATGGTCCCAATAACGATGCCCGGGGGATAGATCTCCGACAAACCTGAGGTCACCACTCGCTCTCCGATATTAATGGTGGAATAATAGGGGATGTTTGCCATCTCCAGGAGATTATCATCGCCCACCCCGGCAACGATGCCCCGAGTCTCTCGGCTGTCCTGGGAAACCACCCCCACCGCCATCTCGCGGTCTGTTAAGAGATTTACCTGGGCGGTGTGAGGGCTGGTGCTAGCTACCCTTCCGACCAACCCCTGAGGGCTGATAACGGCCATATTACGCCTGACTCCATCGGTTTCGCCCTTATCCAACACCAGGTACTGATACCATGTGCTAGGGCTGCGGGCGATGACCCGGGCCGGAGTCAGCCGGTAGATCTCCAGGTTATCGTTCTGGAAGCCGATCAGGTTCTGCAGCCGCAGAGCCTCGGCGCGGTATTCGGTCAGAGCCTGATTTTCCAGTGTCAAGGTCTGATTATGTTGTTTTAAAGTCTCTATTTCTTGCAGCAGTTCTCGCTTGTTGGAAAAAACCGCGGTCACATCGGCAAAATTCAGGTTAAACCCGGTGAAGCCGCCCTGAAAAAACGCAAACCCTTCGCGGATAGCGCTTTCCGGGTAGGTTATGTTCTCCCGCTCTGCAGCGCTGGCGTGCATAGCAAGAAAAGCTACCGTAAATGCCGCCAACAGTAGCCACAGGTATTTATTGCGCAAAATTGCAAGCAATCCACTCACCCAACTTATAAGGTGCGTTTATGTGATACCAGCACCCTCTTTAATACTTCTATGTTCTCCAACACCTTGCCCGTCCCCAGACCGACTGCTAAAAGCGGGTTCTCACAGACATATACCGGCATATTGGTTTCCTGGCTGATCAATTTATCCAATCCCTTGAGTAAACTGCCTCCCCCGGCCAAGATGATGCCACGGTCCATAATGTCGGCGGCCAGCTCCGGCGGAGTCTTCTCCAGGCAGACCTTGATTCCGTCGACAATATGCTGTACAGTCTCCTTCAGCGCTTGTTGGATCTCCGTGGAAGTGATGCTTATGGTCTTAGGAAGCCCTGTGACCAGGTCTCGGCCCCGCACCTCGTAGTTCTCTTCTTCGCCCTCCCACAGGGCAGAACCAATCGATATTTTGATGTCCTCGGCAGTGCGTTCTCCGATCAGCAGGTTGTAATTCTTACGCAGGTGCTGGATGATGGCTTCATCCATGTTATCCCCGGCAATCCGCACCGATCTGGCGGTCACGATGCCCCCCAGAGAAATGACAGCTACCTCAGTAGTACCCCCACCTATGTCTACCACCATGTTGCCGGTAGGCTCATGCACCGGCATACCTGCTCCGATAGCAGCAGCCATGGGCTCTTCAATCAAATAAGCCTCTTTCGCACCACCTGCCAACGCGGCTTCGCGGACCGCCCGCTCTTCTACCGTGGTGCAACCGGTGGGTATGGAAACGATCACTCTCGGCCTGATAAAAGGCGTCTTTTGCCCTAATGCTTTGCTGATAAAATACTTCAACATCGCCTGGGTAACGTCAAAATCGGCAATAACCCCATCTTTCATGGGACGAATGGCCACGATATTGCCCGGGGTGCGGCCTATCATCTGCTTGGCCTCTTCGCCCACAGCCAGGACTCGCCCATTGTCATTCTGAATAGCCACCACTGATGGCTCGGTCAACACAATACCTTTACCCTTGACATGTACAAGAGTATTGGCGGTGCCCAAATCTATTCCCATATCTCTAGCGAAAACCAAATGTGTTTCCTCCTTATAATGCTATATCAGTCCTCGGGATTTCATGCTGCAATAATTATTATCACCAATTATCACATGGTCCAAGACTTCTATACCCACAATCTGCCCGGCTTCAACCAGTCTCCGGGTAGTCTCCATATCTTCGTTGCTGGGGCTGGGATCGCCGCTAGGGTGATTATGAACCAGAATAATAGCAGCGGCGCTGCGCTTGATGGCGTTTTTAAAAACCTCTCGGGGATGGGCGATGGAACTGTGCAGTCCCCCCACCGATATATCCTCGGCTACGATGATGCCGCCTTTCCGGTCCAGGTAAATGACTTTAAAATGTTCCCGGTCCAGGTAGCGCATATCCTCCATAACCAATGTCTTAACATCCTCGGGCGAAGTTATTACCGCCTTGTTTTCCTGACACAACGCCAGGCGACGCCCCATTTCGATAGCGGCTTTGATGCTGACCGCTTTGGCCAGACCAATACCACGCTCGCTCATCAACTCTTCCAGACTGGCCTCTTTTAGCTTGCGCAGGGTTCTGTATTTGATCATTAGCTGTTCGGCTAGATCCAAAGCATTCATCCTGGCAGTGCCCATGCCCAGGATGATGGCCAGCAACTCGTGGTCGTCTAGGCGCCCTTCGCCCAACCGGGCCAGTTTCTCCCGGGGCCGCATGTCCTCGGGCAGATCCTTAATGCCTACCGCATTGTAGCTCATCCACTTTCACCCCCAGTAAATGTAAGCCTTGTTCTTGCAGCATTAAATACAGGGTATGAAGTGGCAATCCTACTACATTATAAAAACAGCCCTCGATTTGCTCTACAAATACAGCGCCCAAGCCCTGCGCCCCATAAGCGCCAGCCTTGTCCATGGGCTCACCACTAGCGATATAAGCCCAGATTTCATCTTCCTGAATATTACGAAAACGCACCCGGGTTATTTCACTTCGGGTTTGTATACTTCCAGTGGCAGTGTTTAAGACGCACACCCCGGTCATCACCTGATGTTCCCGCCCGCTGAGCAATGACAGCATCGCAAAGGCTTCTGAGCTATCGCCGGGCTTTCCCAGAACCCGTCCGTCGACTACCACAATAGTATCAGCCGCAATTATAAGGGCATCAGGTTCCATACCGGCCACCGCCCTGGCTTTGGAGGCGGCTAAGTCGGCACAAGCCTGAACCGGGTCCCCCTGAATATCATTAAGGCTCTCATCTACATCGGCAGGATTGCAGGTGAACCGCAGGCCAATTAGAGAAAGCAGAGTTTTACGTCGGGGGGATTGTGAAGCCAGGACGACACGCATGGTCTTTATCCTCTCATCTATAACTTTCTAAACAACACATAGGCGATTAGAATTCCCAACAGGGTGAAAATGCTAACATTAAACATCAACCCCAGGGTCAGCGAAAAGATTTTCAAATCAAGCGTAAAAGGGGCAAATCCCAGGTTTTGCATCCTCCCCAGAACCTGCCCGGCGGGCCATGTTTTGACTATAGCGTCCCCTATAAAACTCCCGATGATACCCCCCAGTATCAAGAGGAGGGCCAGGATCTGCCATCCAGTTTGTAATCTGCCGCGACCAGCCACTGTATCCTCCTATAACTTCTTTACAAGTTTAGCATTACCCTTGATCAAAAACAAGGTAAGCAAAAAAGGAGAATGCCTCTTTATTCCGAGCATTCTCCGCCAATTGTGATGATTTACAGCCCTGGCCATTTTGACAGCTATTAGCGGTTCAAGGCCAGATTAAAGCTCAAGATTTCTAAATTGACCGACAGGTCGACATTGCGTAAAACGATGTCCGGGGGCACCTTCAAGACTCGTGGGGAAAAGTTCAGTATGGCTTTGACCCCAGCCTCCAGAAGCTGATCGGTGACGTCCTGGGCATGAGCTGCCGGTACCGCGATGACCCCGATCTGTATCTCATGCTGAAGGACCAGGGCAGCCAGTTCTTGCAGGGATTTGATTTCCAATTCGCCCAGGGTATTGCCTATTATGTCAGGATTTACATCCAGTATCGCGCAAATATTGAAACCGCGATCTGAAAATCCCTGATACAAGGCCAGGGCTGATCCGAGTTTGCCGGCTCCGACTATAATAGTATTCCAGCGGTGGTCCAAACCCAGGATCTTCATTAACTGACAGTATAATTCGGAAACCTTGTATCCCACTCCACGGGTTCCAAACTCCCCGAAATAGGCCAGGTCTTTTCTTACCTGAGCTGAGCTGACCCCTACACCATTGGCAATCTCCCCGGAAGAAATGGTGTCCTCGCCTTCTTCCATGAGTTGGTGCAGATAGCGGGAATAGATCGACAATCTCATGACAGTGGCTTCAGGTATTTTAAACGCCTTCAAGAACTCCAACTCCTTTGGCTGGCTGTGGTGTTCCATTAACAAAAAATAACCAGCGATAATGAATTTTTTCACTAACTCCAGACAGGATTAGCCTCATTATAGCAAAATCTTGATAATGTTGTACACCACTATCGCCACCAGAGCGGAAGAAGGAATGGTCACAAACCAGGCCAGGACGATTTGCCGGGCAATATTCCAGCGCACTCCTTTAAGGCGTTTGGCGGCCCCCACCCCCATGATGGAAGATGACACCACATGGGTGGTGCTGACCGGAGCACCCAGCAAGCTGGCTCCATATATGACTGCAGCGGAGGTAGCATCAGCGGCAAAACCATTGATGGGTTCAATGCGAAAAATTTTGCCGCCCATGGTGCGGATGATCTTCCACCCCCCGAAGGCGGTTCCCGCCGACATGGCCAGGGCGCAGCATACTTTGACCCACAGCGGCACATAAAATTCCGGTATTAAACTGGCACTGACTAGTACCATAGCGATAATGCCCATGGACTTCTGAGCGTCATTGCTGCCATGGGCAAAAGAGGCCATACAGGCGGAAACGATCTGCAGTTTGCGGAATTGGTTGTTAACTCTTGCCGGAGCAGCGTTTTTAAAGACCCAAAAAAGTATTGTCATCACCACACTGCCGGCCACCAGCCCTATTATCGGGGAAGCCAATAGTCCCACCACAATTCTGCCAAAACCACCCCATAGTACCTGCTGCGCACCTACAGCACCGATGACCGCTCCCAACAGGCCTCCTATCAATGCATGTGAAGAGCTGCTGGGGATGCCGAAGTACCAGGTGAACAGATTCCAAAAAATAGCCCCGATGAGTGCGCATATTAACACCAAGGGGGTGATCAGATCGGGTGGTACGATGCTCTTGCCAATGGTGTTGGCGACCGCGGTGCCGCTTAGGGCACCAGCAAAATTGAGGGTAGCGGCCACAACAATAGCCGCCCGCGGAGAAAGGGCTTTTGTAGATACTGAAGTTGCGATGGCGTTGGCAGTGTCATGAAAACCGTTGATAAAGTCAAAGATCAGAGCCAGGATTACCACCAGGCCGATTAATATCAAACTAGACATACTTGACCGCTATTCCCTTAAGAATATTACCTACATTTTCACAGTAGTCCAAGGTGGTTTCAAGATGCTCGTAAATCTCTTTCCATTTTATTATGTCCACTACATTGGTGGTGTTCTCAAAAAGAAGGGCAATGCCTGCGCGATACAGGTAATCGCCCTCGTGTTCATATGATCTTATCCTCTCACTGGACTCGATGATGCCATTGTGATTGGTTCTTACATCGGGCAACTTCGCTACTGCGGATTTAATCTCCTGAGCCGCTTCCTGTAGTACATAAGCTAGTTTTAGGACATAGGATTCCTTCGGCTTGACTGCTTTGTAAATCACTATTTTCTCCATGGTCCCCTGAATGTGGTCTAATACATTGGTAAGTTCCCGCGTCAGAGCCAAAATATCCTCCCGGTCAAAAGGAGTCACAAAGGAGTTGTTGATCTGTTGCATGACTTTGCTCATGGTATCATTGCCGCGTTCTTCGACTGCGCTGATCATTTCCAGTTTGCTTACGGGATCGCTTTGATGCTCGAGATAATCCTTTAATATGTCAGCTGCTTCCCAGATGGCTTCAGCGATTTCATCAAAATAGTTAAAGAATTTTTCTTCCCGCGGTTTCAATTTTATTACCACCTGTATACCTCCCCGTATACAATTCTGGTTTAATTATAACAATTAGTCGCATAGAACTTTGTTAACAATGTGTTAAGGTAAGTTGCCGGTTTTAACAAAAGTTTTACATTACCCGCGGTCCAGATAACAGATACTGTCGGGCCTGGTCTATTACAAAAAAGGAGCCGGTCACCAGCAAATATTCAGCCTTGCCTAGTATTGAGCGGCTTAACTCCGCGGCCCTGGCGATGTCTGGTTCGACTGTGCAGGGAACCGCAGGAAACAACTGCTGCATAATATCACCACAGCGCCTCCAGTTTTGGCTGCGCGGTCCCGCCGGTCTGGTGACTACGCACGCGGCACTGCCATTACCCAAAATATTCAATACTTGCGCGGCATCTTTGTCGTCTAGCATGCCAACCAGAAGCACTTTTTCCCTGCCGGGCAGGAGTTCTTTAAGAGCTTGATCGAGCGCCCGGGCTGCCTGAGGGTTGTGAGCCACATCACATATTATCAGGGGATCGTGGCTGAGCACTTCTAAGCGCCCTGTTGAATGCAATTTACCCAGTGCTGATTTAATATATTCGTCGGTTACAACAAACGATATCTTTTCCAATTCAGTCAGAGCGGTCAAGGCACAGCTTAAATTACCCAGCTGAAAACGGCCTGGGAGCGACAACCAAACCTTTTCCAGTTGATGTTGGCCGGCCTTTATATCCACCCATTGCCCGCTGAGGTCCTGAGGACCAGCGACAGCAATTCGGGTCCGGCAGCATTCCCTCACCGGACTGTTTAGCTCACCGGCCCGAGCTTCGATGACCTGCCGGGCTTCAGCCTCCATTTTGCCTACTACCACCGGAACACCCGGCTTTATGATCCCGGCCTTGTTAACAGCGATCTCCGCCAGGGTTTCTCCCAAAAAGGCCATGTGATCATAGTCTATCGAGGTGATTACGCACAGACAAGGCAAGGCGGCTGTAGTGGCATCATAGCTTCCGCCCATGCCGGTTTCCAAGACCGCGATATCAACTCCCTCTTCTTTGAAGAAGAGAAAGGCGATGGCGGTCAATATTTCAAACTCGCTGGGAAAATCATGCGTAGAAAGGCTCCGGGCTGCCTTTAACACTTTTTCCAGGTAAACATGTAGTTGACCGGGCGAAATAGCCCGGTCATCGATCTCAAATCGTTCGCAATAGGAGTGCAGGTGCGGGGAGCTGTATCGCCCGGTGCGATATCCTGCGGCCGTTAATACCCTGGCAATAATCAGTGCGGTAGAACCCTTGCCATTAGTGCCGGCTACCTGAACCACCTTAATATCTTGCTGGGGATTACCCAGAGCCTCTAACAGCAGAGTAATCCTCTCCAGTCCTGGCTTTATACCCAACTGGCATGATTCCTGCAGTTTGGCTGCTATTATCCCTTCAAAATCTGCAGACGTTGTATAATCCCCTCTCTTTTAGCCTCAGCTTCCTGCAATTTGCCCTGTTCTTTGGCGATGACCCCTGCCGGAGCCTTGGCCACGAACTGGGGATTGTTCAGTTTAGCATCAGCCTTATCAATTTCAGCCTGTGCGGTCTTCAGCTCTTTTTGCAGGCGCTGCATCTCTTTATCCACATCGATAGCCCCACCCAGGGGAACATACAACTCGGCTTCAGCCATCAGACTGGCCGCAGCCTGCCGGGGCTTGTGCTCCAATTGGGCTACGACCTGCACTTCCTGCAGGTTGGCCATGTCTTCCATCAGACCACGATTAGCAGTCAGCATGTTCCTGACTCCCTCGTCGGCAACCACCGCCACAACCTGCAGCGGGGTCCCCGGGTTGACCGAAAACTCCGCCCTGATGTTGCGGATGGAACGAATCATCTGCATAAGCAACTGCATATCCCTGACGTCGTCTGGCCAAACTGTAGTGCCCGCTGGCCAGGCATCCAGCATAATAGTCTCATGGTGGCCGGGAAGATGCTGGTAGATCTCTTCGGTGATAAAGGGCATGAAGGGATGCAGAGCACGCAGTATATCCAGCAACACCTTGACCAGCACATTCTGCGCTACCAGGCGGCTCTGTTCCTGACTGCGATCAAACAGGCGCGGTTTGACCAGTTCGATGTACCAGTCGCAGAACTCATCCCAGATAAACTCATACAGTTCACGGGCGGCCTCACCCAGGTCAAATTTTTCCAGGTGAGCGGTTATGTCCCCCAACCGGGCAGTAAGTTCTGAAATGATCCAACGGTCCGCCAAGGTGAGATCATTCTCATCTATATCCATCGGCTTATAACCATCCAAATTCATCATTACGAAGCGGGAGGCATTCCAGATCTTGTTGGCGAAGTTCCGGGTATTCTCCACCTTCTCCCAGTTGAAACGCACATCGTTTCCCGGGGTTACCCCGGTAGTCAGGGAGAAGCGCAGGGTATCGGCCCCGTATTTCTCAATCACCTCGATGGGATCGATGCCGTTGTCCAGAGACTTGCTCATTTTCCTTCCCAGCCCATCCAATACCAGTCCGTGGATATTGACCACCGAGAAGGGAGCTTTGCCGGTCTGTTCGATGCCGGAGAAGATCATCCGGGCCACCCAGAAGAATATGATATCGCGCCCGCTGACCAGAACGCTGGTGGGATAGTAGTAGCGCAAATCCTGGGTGTCATCAGGCCAGCCCAGGGTGGAGAAGGGCCACAGGGCGCTGGAAAACCAGGTATCCAGGACGTCTTCGTCCTGCACCAGGCTAGATGATTGACACTGCGTGCAGGCAGAGGGATCAGTACGGCTGCAGATCACTTCACCGCAATCCTGGCAGTACCATACCGGAATGCGGTGGCCCCACCACAACTGCCGGCTGATGCACCAATCGCGGATATTCTCCATCCAGTTGGTGTAAATGCGGGTGAATCGTTCCGGGACGAAGCGGATCTCACCGGCTAGAACGCGCTCAATGGCCGGTTCGGCCAGGGGCTTCATTTTAACGAACCACTGCGTGGAAATGAGCGGCTCTATGACGGTGTCACAGCGCTGGCAATGCCCCACCGCATGCTGATGTTCTTCAATTTTTAAGAGATAACCTCCCCGGGTCAGGTCTTCCACCACCCGCTGGCGGCATTCATCACGGCTCAATCCCTGGTAGACCCCGGCATTCTCATTCATAACGCCATAATCATCCATAACCGCGATCTGGGCCAGGTCATGGCGCAGGCCCATTTCGAAATCGTTGGGATCATGAGCCGGAGTGACCTTCACCGCACCGGTCCCAAACTCACGATCAACGTAACTATCCGCAACTACGGGAATCAACCTGTCCATAAGCGGCAAAACCACCTGACGCCCTACCATATGCTGATAACGGCTGTCCTCGGGATGCACTGCCACCCCGCTGTCACCCAGCATGGTCTCCGGTCGGGTAGTTGCTACCACGATATAATCGTCACTGTCCTTTACGGGATATTTAATGTACCACAGCTTGCCGACGGTGTCTTCATGCTCGACTTCAATATCTGAAATGGCGGTATGGCAGCGGGGACACCAGTTTACTATATAATCCCCTTTATAGATCAGGCCTTTCTCAAAAAGGCTCACAAACACCTCACGCACTGCCCGGGAGCAGCCTTCATCCATGGTGAAGCGTTCCCTGCTCCAGTCGCAGGAAGCCCCCATCAGCCTCAACTGGCTGGTTATACGGTTGCCGTACAGGTGTTTCCATTCCCACACCTTTTCCAGAAATCCCTCACGCCCCAGATCATGTTTGGATATACCCTGCTTAGCCAATGACTCCTCCACCCGGGCCTGTGTGGCGATGCCAGCGTGGTCGGTTCCGGGGACCCAGAGAGCATTGTACCCCTGCATACGCCGCCAGCGGGTGAGGATGTCCTGTGGAGTGATATCCATGGCATGGCCGAGATGAAGAGCACCAGTGACATTGGGAGGCGGCATAACGATTGAAAAGTGCTTTTTGCTGTAATCAGGGAAAGGGGTGAAATAACCTTTCTCTTCCCAATATGAATACCACTTCTTTTCCACCGCCCCGGGGTTGTACACACTGGGCATATCATGTCCCTCTGACATATGATAACCTCCTCCGTTCTAATCACCAGGCTCGAATTTTTTAATTTCTGACTGTATAATGTCAATTTTACTGAATATCATCCCTACAGCGCAACTGATAAGGCCAAAATCATGGCAGAGCAGTACATGACTTCCGTATCAGGGATTATTGCCTTACTGGGGTCAACCCAGACATAGCTCCTATAGGGTGGTGCCAAGGACGACTTGCAAACCAGGTTATGATAATCTAAAACAAACCACCGCTACCGATGGTTTGCACTTTCTTACCAAACTCTTCTTTACTTCTAGATATCAATACTAATAGATTACCAGTTTTAATCCACTGTAAAGGGGTGCGAGGGCCTTAATAATTGCCTTCTCTTCACATCAATAATTCCCTCTGGAGTAAGACGTATCTCAGGTAGGTGTGTGGAAGTTATAAAAAGCAGGGTATAGAATAGGTCATGGAAGGGATAACCCATGTCCAGCATAGCGTTTTCGATTTTAATCGCATCGTGAATAACATGCTGCATTGGTTGTTCTGACATAAAGCCAACCAGTGGCAGTGATATTTCCGCAACTATTTTTCCTTCGTTTACTACCGCGATTCCACCTCCCAATTCCTGCACGCGTCGTAAAGCTTGAAGCATTGCGCTTGGATTTTGACCGACTGTAAGTATATCCAACGAACCGGTGTAAGATGTTGCTATAGCATCCAGTTTCGTAGCAAAACCTTCAATAAAACCATGGGTAATTTGGCGGAAATTACGAGCGAGAAGGGCGACATAACAAAGCCCCGATTCACGCGAAATGCATAGTCGGTTGCCACTTACCTGAATTTCTTTTCCCAGCTCATAGTCAATGCGTTTAGTAATCACAGGATCGATCAATTTCATTACCGGGAAGGTTTTATTGTCATCAACCAGAGGCTGTAGCCAGATGGCATCAAAATTCTCTTTTGGTCTTTTAACAGCCTGGTTCTTCATTTCAGCCCAGTCTATACTCAATGATGGATAATGAACTATTACCTCCTCATCGGTCCTTTCAGCAACCAACCTGCCATCAGCAAAGACCTGCCTGGGGGTCGGATGTTCAAGATCATCAAGAACCAGGATATCTGCAATCCTCCCTGGTGCAAGTCCGCCGATCTCATTATCCAGGCCTAAATATACAGCTGCATTTCTGCTCATGAGTTGATAAGCGTGAATAGCAGGCATACCATTTTCGATGGCAATTTTAATCAAGGCATCATTAAAGCCATCTTTAAACGCTGGTGCGGTAGGGCCGTCGGTGGTCATCATTATTCTTTCCCAGGCTATGTTTTGATGTTTCATTAAGCCTTTCACTATACTGGCAAGGTCAAGCCGTGTTGATGAATTCCTTAAGGTGGCATACATTCCCATCTGCAGCCTTAGCAGAACATCTTCAGAGGTTATCGATTCATGGCAGGCTGTAATACCAGCTGCTGCCAACGGATTAAGGGTGCGGTCTGAAGCCCCGGGGGCATGGCCTTCGGCCTTTTTACCTAGCCAGCCAGCCTCTACCATCCATTGCTGCATGGCTTGATTACCTTCAAGCAACGCAGGCCAATCAGTTATTTCTCCCACCTGAGCAAACCAAGGATGTCGTATCAACTGGCTGACGGTTTCTTGGGGAAATATCGTGGGTTCATGCAAGCTGAAGGTCTGAGGGTCAAATCGGGCACTCCAAAGCATCTTAACCGGGTGCTCGCCGAACTTCTCGATTATGGCAATAATTTTATCATAAGGTAAAAAACGCATAAACAAGACATCGTCATTTATTGAGCAGGTGGTACCCAGAGAAATTACATAATCAGCATAAGCCAAGGGGTTAAACAATTGAAAAGGGTGGGCGTGGGCCTCTATATAGCCCGGAACCATGATTCTCCCCTCTAGGTCAATTACGATGGTATTGCTCCCGACCATATCGTGAGACGAACCTTGATAAGCGATTCGCTGCCCCTTAACAGCAAGATTAGTCTCTATAATTCTTCCATTATATACATCCAGCATCATGCCGTTGGTAAAGTAATAGTCAGCCTCTGATAATCCGCGTGATACATCTAGCAGATTCTGCATGATAGTTGTGTTCCACGACCTTAATCTTCCTCTTCCCATCATAACCTCCTTTGGTCGGTTGAAAATTGCTCCATCAACCTGAGCGATCATAAATTATTAAAGATAGGGGATTGTCACTTGCCCTAAAGGGATTCGACCTGATCCTTAATGAAACCTAAAGTTTTACCCACCAGTTCATATCCCGGTAGGCATTTTGCACTGTCTTTAATCGCTCCCTTTGCTTCTTGAAATCCTGTTTCATGCCTACCAACCAATCACCAAAATGGGCCTTTATATGTGCTGGTGAAAACCTATATTCTTGGGATTCTGGAAAAACGGGGGGGCCTCCAGCCCGCAAAACCCCTTTGGTTTTGCACAGTGCACATTCAGCCCCGTTATCTTTGCATAAACGGAAAAGGTCGGATCCGCAACGCGGACATTCCCAGGCTCCGGGTTTATAGGCAGGGCCATTTAACAAACGTTTTCCAAGGCTGTGCGCATATTCCAGGTTAGTTGGGCTGAGCAAAGACTCTCCCGGCAATGCGGCTTGAACCTGCCAGTAGTCAACTACCTTTAATTGTAGAATTCGGGGTAAGACCAGGGCTGCGGTCTTGGTATACCCTTCCCATCCTTCACGGCCAAAAGGGGACACTAGAATACAGGGTTTTCCCGATGTGAATTCTGCATGATTAAAGGCACCGATCAAGCGGTCCGTCAACATTTTATAATATCCATGCGGCCCTAAGGAATAGACAGGAAACCCGATTATAATGGCATCAGCTCTTATGATCTTATTAAATATAGAATTAAAGTCATCATTTATACTGCATACTGTGTCTGCCGAAAGGCACCTGTAACACGCTTTGCAGGGCTTAATCTGCAAATTAGTGAGACGTATAAGTTCATAATTACACTTTTCAGGTATGCTTGCCATGATTTCTTTGACTAAAACCTCAGTATTACCCAGTCTTCTTTCAGAGATTATCAACCCCAGCACGTTCTTCATGAGCATCCCCCTTTTTTCACTCAGGTTATTTAGAGCCTTCAATCATCGCACCCGAATACAATGACTGACCCATAAAGTATCAAAATGCAATACTTTACAGGCCATTTCTTTATCGCTACACCCCGCTCACAGCGCGACAAATATTGTTGAAGACCTCCTGCAACTCTCGATTGCCGTTAATTGTCTTCAGAACGCCCTTATGACAATAATAGGCCACTAAGGGTGCGGTCTGCTGCTCATATACTACCAGTCGGTTGGCTACTGTCGCTTCGCTGTCATCACTGCGCTGATACAATTCCCCTCCGCATTTATTACATTTTCCAGTATGCTTAGGAGGATTGGACAGTGTATGGTAGGTTGCCTGACATTGCCTGCATATCCTGCGCCCGGTCATGCGGGACTGCAGGACGTCATCCGGGATTTCGATATTAATCACCGTATCGAGACTACGATTTAAACCCGCCAATATACCGCCTAACGCATCCGCTTGGGGGATGGTGCGGGGAAAACCATCCAATAGAAAGCCGTTCTCACAGTCAGGCCGGGCCAGACGTTCCCGAACCACCGCAACGGTTAACTCATCGGGCACTAACTGGCCTTTTTCCATTATGGCCTTTACTTGCAGTCCCAGTTCCCGGCCCTGTTTGATCGCTTCCCTGAACATGTCACCGGTAGAAATATGCGTAATGCCAAACTTCTCTACCAGCATTGCGGCCTGAGTCCCTTTACCTGCCCCAGGGGGGCCCAAAAGGATAATGTTCATTGTCTTTCATCTCCCTTGTTATTCCTTGACCGGTATTCTCATCCCATAAAAAGAACGCCACACGAAGAATAACGCCACTAACAGGAAGACCAGGCCTACTGAAGGAGCGATATCCCTGAAGGCTTCGGTGATGGCGATCTCCATGGCTAAGAGTCCGAACAGGGTGGTGAATTTGATGATCGGGTTCATGGCCACTGAGGAGGTGTCTTTAAAGGGGTCGCCCACAGTGTCCCCTACCACGGTGGCTTCATGCAAGGGGGTGCCTTTTTCCTGCAGGTCAACTTCCACTACCTTTTTGGCGTTGTCCCAGCATCCGCCCGCATTGGCCATGAATACCGCCTGGAACAGGCCGAATATGGCGATGGAAATCAGATAGGACACGAACAGCGATACCGCAAAGTTGCCGTTCTCACCTGCCCGCGGCGCTGCCAAGCAGGCGAAGGCGATGGTGAAGGAGAAAATGGCGATGAAGATGTTGAACATGCCCTGCTGGGCATACTGAGTGCAGATCTTGACGACTTCTTTGGATTTCTCTATGGAAGCCTTCTGATCAGCGTCTTCATCTAAACGGATGTTCTGCTTGATGTATTCCACAGCCCGATAAGCCCCGGTGGTGACCGCCTGGGTGGAGGCGCCGGTGAACCAGTAGATAATACATCCGCCGGCAATAAAGCCGAAGATGGTGAAGGGGTTGAGTAAGGTCAGAATCTGTTCCGGTTCTACCCCTAATACGTTCTTGATGACCAATATCAAGGAGAAGATCATGGTGGTGGCACCGACTACGGCAGTACCGATCAACACCGGTTTGGCAGTGGCTTTAAAGGTGTTGCCGGCTCCGTCATTGGCTTCCAGGTAATGCTTGGCTTTCTCAAAGTCGGGTTTGAATCCAAATTTGCTCTCAATCTCTTTGTCTACATCTTGGATTTCCTCGATCAGGGACAGTTCATAGATCGACTGGGCATTGTCAGTAACCGGGCCGTAGCTGTCAACGGCGATGGTGACCGGCCCCATCCCCAACATACCGAAGGCTACCAGACCGAAGGCGAAGATGGAGGGATAGATCATTATATTGTTCAAACCAAATCCACTGGCATAATAAGCTGCAAACATCATAGCGAAGAATACCATACCAATCCAGAAGGCACTGAAATTACCAGCTACCAGTCCGGAGAGGATGTTTAAAGACGGCCCGCCCTCACGGGAGGCTTTTACTACTTCAGCCACATGGCTGGAGTTGGGGCTGGTGAATATCTTGGTGAATTCGGGGATCAAGGCTGCTCCCAGGGTGCCTATGCTGATGATGGCAGATAGCACCACCCACAGCTGTGACAATTCTTCGGGAACACCTGAATTCGGGCCTAACAGGAAGTAGCTGGCTACGAAGGTAGCTGCGATGGACAGTATGGAGGTGATCCATACCAGGCTGCCCAAGGGCTGTTCAAAGTCGAAGTCGTCTTTAGAGCCAAAGCGGCTCTGGCTGAAGGCCCGGTTGATATAGAAAGCAGTTATGGAGGTGATTATCATCAACACGCGCAGGATGAATATCCAGGCGATCAGGGTTGCTGCCAGGGCCGGTTGCACCGCCAGCACGATGAAGGTTACCAGGGCCACACCGGTTACCCCGTAGGTCTCGAAGCCGTCGGCTGTCGGTCCTACGCTGTCACCGGCATTGTCTCCGGTGCAGTCGGCGATAACGCCGGGATTTCGGGGGTCGTCTTCTTTGATGCCGAAGACGATCTTCATCAGGTCTGAGCCGATGTCAGCGATCTTGGTGAATATGCCCCCGGCGATACGCAAGGCGCTGGCCCCCAGTGATTCACCGATGGCAAAGCCTATCAGGCTGGCTCCGGCCAGGTCTTTGGGAACCCACAAGAGGATAATCAGCATCATGATCAATTCTACGCATACCAAGAGTACCCCGATGCTCATACCGGCATCCATAGCTATGTTCAAAATTTTAAGCGGTTTCCTCTCCAAAGAGGAAAAGGCGGTTCGGCTGTTGGCCAGGGTGTTCATACGAATGCCGTACCAGGATACACTGTACGAACCTAAGATGCCTATAACCGTCCAACTTAAGATTATCAGCACTGAACCGAGGGGCATCTCGCCCAGATAGCCGAAATAGAAGGCTATGCAGAAGGCGATGAACAGGAACAGTATGAAAAGTAGTTTGCCCTGCTGCAAAAGGTAGGTCTTGCAGGTCTCATAGATGATGCTAGCCACATCGAGCATGGACTGATGGGCATTAAGCTTTTTGACTTTGACGAATTGATAGTAGCCGAAGGCCATACCTAAAACGCAGATAAGTATGCCATAAACCAGCAAGTTGTGATGGTTGGCTGCGAATTCTGGCAGGATCAGGTCGGCTTCACTGGCTAGGGCCATGACTGGCACCAGCAATACTGCGACCAGGCTCAAAAAGCCCGTAAGGAATAATTGTTTTACTGTTTGGGTTAGATTACCGTGCACTTTTTCAAACCTTCTTTCTAATGAAGAGCGTATTACTGGCCTTAATAAGGCGCAACATCTAATATTTAGGTAATGAGTTGTGGCGTGATAATAAACCACTATGCTATTTTGTTACTCCGCCGCCATATTTTCATTTCTGCGGCACGTTTTATTAATTCATCCCTAAACTGCGGATGGGCAATACTGATAAGGGCTTCAGCTCTTTGATAGGTAGATTTACCTTTTAGATTGACCATACCGTATTCAGTGACCACGTAGTAAGTAATACTACGGGGTACGGTGACGGTCGCGCCGGTAGGCAAGGTGGGAACAATTCTGGAGATCATTTCACCGTTCTTGCCGATGATGCTCGAACTCAGGCAGATAAAACCCTTTCCCGCCTCGGACTTGTATGAACCGAATATATAGTCAAGCTGTCCACCGGTTCCAGTAATCTGACGAATGCCGGATGATTCCGAACAAACCTGACCATAAAGGTCAACTTCGATAGCATTGTTAATGGCCATGACCCGCTGGTTCTGCGCAATAACATAGGGGTCGTTAGTGTATTCTACCGGGTAACTGGCACATACCGGATTGTTATCAAGAAAATTGTATAGTTTATCGGTCCCCATAGCGAAAGTATAGACCATCTTCCCCTTGTCAATTTGTTTGAGCTTACCAGTAATGCGCCCCGCCTCATACATGTCAACGTAGGAGTCTACTAGCATTTCGGTATGCACACCCAGGTCTTTTAAATCTGACCTGGCTATCATAGCTCCAATAGCATTGGGCATAGCTCCAATCCCTAATTGCAGGCAGCCGCCATTAGGGATGGCATTGACGACAAGCTCAGCAACCTTTTGATCAATGTCGTTGATTGGTACCTGCGGCAATTGAATTAATGGCTCACTATCTCCTTCTACCAGATAGTCAATTTCCGAGATGTGCAAAGCTTCCTTATTGCCGCCCAAACAACGGGGTATGGAATTGTTTACTTCGGCTATGACAATTTTAGCTGCGGAGACAAAAGCCGTAGTATACGAATTGGCAGTGCCGAGATTGAAAAAACCGTGTTCATCCATGGGGCCTACCTTAATCATGGCTACATCAACCGGCACATAGCCGCGGTAATACCAGGAAGGAACTTCATGATAGGTTAATGGCTCGTAATAACACAAGTCATTATCGTGTAAATGACGGCTGACGCTGCTAAAGTGAGTGTCAATTAAGGTAAAATGCTCTCTTTTGGGATCCACCTGTACAACTTGCGGTACAAAAGGACAGCAGTTGGTTCGTACTATAACATTACATAAGTCTTCTTTGCGATCCGCAAGAGCAGCATCAAGTAGCTGTGAGTTCATTACAAATTCTCCATAATGAACATTATCACCTGACTTAACAATTTTTACGGCTTCTTGGGCATTCCTCAATTTATTCGTATATTCCTGGGCAAAATTCATGTATCGTCCGCTCCTTTGGTATGGTCTGGCAGGAATCTCCTTTTTTTTTTAGATTCCCCCACTTATTGATTGATGTCGGCAATAGGGCAACCTAATAGGCTAAGAAGCCTTATAGGCTGCCCCGGTTAGAATGGAACCGATCAGTTGATAACGCCAAGCATCCGCCAGTAGGGAATGCTCACTATCAACGCAATTACCACTGCCGCCACATAGCACAAGCCGGCAATTAAAACATGGTTGGAAGCCCAACCTTTGCCGGATATAATCCCTTCCGCCATTAGCATCCAGGGCTGTTGATAGGATAGAAAGAAGAAGTTAACCCCTGCCAGATAAGCAAACATAATCACCAGCGGATGAATGCCAAAGTTATTGAACAGAGGAACCATTAATGCAATAGTCAAGGCAATAGTCGATAACCCCCAGGGAACGTCAATAAAACGTATTAGCAATATCCCCAGGGTGATTACCAGCATGAACAGAAGCGGCGACGGAGCCAGACCAAACAGGGTGGGCTGTAGAATAGGATTAATCCAGGCAGCCACCTTGGCCTCGGCAAAGATGGTCACTAAGCTTATGGTTACCCCGAAAAATACGATTATGTCCCAGTTGGCTCCAGTGCCGACTTCGGGTGCCTTTATTATGCCACACAAAAGCAGGATGGCTAGGGCTAACAAAGCTGTTGATGCTGAGGGTATTCCCGTGAATTTTTCTGTGGCAAACAATATTAATGTCACTGTTAAAACCAATGCGGTAATGATCTCAGGCTTAGTAATGGGGCCTAATTGCGCATATTGCTGTTTAAAAGTGTCGCTGGTTATCCCAATAGCTTCCTTGGGCTTCATTAAAACATAGACCAGGATGGCAAAGACCACGGTTGCTATAAACCAGGGTACGAATAATACTTGAAACCAGGAGTTGAAGTTAACTAAGTGTTTAAGATCTGCAGGAGTAAATCCGAGCAGAATAGGGCCAGCAAGACCTCCTGTCAGCCAGCCGGAACCTGGTATGAGGCACATTGCAAAAGCAATTATGGCGATATAAGCAGAGCCTTTGGAACGATACTCCAACTTGCAGGCATCAATGACCCCCAGAGCAATGGGCATTACGATAGCCACCCTAACCGTCGTGGATGGAGTGAGAGCCGAAAGCACCACACCGATAATGAACCAGCTCAAGGCTATGCTCATCCAACTGGGTTTAAAGCTCTTTAATACCAGGTAGGCAATCCTTTTGCCCAGGCCAGTTTTCTGTAATACAAAACCAAAATATAGGGCGGGGATTAATATCCAGAGGGCAGAATTAACAAAGCCTGATACAACAGTCGTATACTTAAGTCCGAATAAGAGGCCGCTGGCCACCAGGAAGGTAGATCCAGCCATAAAGGGGACTCCCCCAGGTTTAAAAATCCATAAGCCCAGGGCGACAACTACCGAAGCCAGGATATAGTGTCCTTGAGGGCCAAGTCCGGTAAAGGGTTTTAGGAGTCCGATGACAATGGCAATCAATGTGACTACAATTGTACCTGTTATCTTAGAATCCTTAAACAAATGATATCCCTCCCTTAATAATACCAACTAGATGACTAACCTGCTTCTAGCTCTACCCCCCCTTTTACAGCCATCTTCCTACAGGATGGTGGGGCCAACTTAACCTGGGGCATGTCTGGGATATGCCCCAGGCTGAATCGCTAAATCAACTTCTCCAAGTTGTTCTTGACCTCTCCGTAGGCGAATATCGGGCCATCTACACAGACCTTTTTATAGCCCACCGCACAATGACCGCATACTCCCATGCCACAATGCATTCTGCTTTCCAGGGCCAGCAAGATTTGATCATCAGGTAAGCCCATTTGCGCCAGGCCTGCACAGACATTATTCATCATTTTGCCCGGCCCGCAGACTATGGCTACAGTATTATCCGCCTCAACCCTGACTTTTTTAAATAGTTCAGTTACTGGTCCAATGGTCTGATTCCAATTCTGGTCTGGCTGATCTACAGTAACACTTATGCTGATATTATTTCGGTGGGCATCCTCAGCATTGAAAAGAAAGTCCTTATAGATCAGGTCGCCGGGGGTCCTGGCGCCGTGAAGCAATATGACCTCCCCGAATCGATTTCTATTGGCGACGATGTAGTTGATAAGCTGCCGGGCGGCAGCTAATCCAACCCCGCCGGTAACCAGGCAGATATTCCGGCCTTGCATGGCTTCTAATGGGTATCCGTTACCGAACGGTCCCCTTATGCCAATTTTAGATCCCGGGGTCAGCCGGGCGGTTTCCCGGGTGGCTTTCCCCACCTGTTGAATGGTGGTCTGAATGAGGGTTGCTTCCGGATTGAGCACCGCAGCAACGCTTACCGGAAATTCACCGGAACCGAAAATAGTCAATTCCATAAACTGACCCGGAAGGACACTCCTGGCTTGCTTTTTTGCCATTTTAATCGTCAGGGTTCTGATCTGAGGAGTTTCCTCTTTAATCTCCTGTACCACAGCCATTTCAGGCAAATAAATATTTTCCAATGTAATTCCCTCCTACAGTCTGCTCATAGCTTCACGGATATCAATGTGAGATGGGCAGAAGTCAGCGCATCTTCCGCAGCCCACGCATGATACCTTGCCTTGTCGCACCAGGCTGAAATGGAATTTGTCATAAATGCGGTGCTTGAACCTGGACTTCTTTTCCTCTCTTAGATTAAAATTGCCGGCCATTTGGGCAAATCTTTCAAAATGGCATGAATCCCATACCACTACCCTTTTACCCTGGCTGTGATCGCCCTTGGCTTTCTCATTGATGGTGAAGCAAGTACAGGTGGGACAGACCATATTACAAGCGCCGCAAGTATAGCATTTATCGGCAAATTCATCCCACAACGAATCATTGTACTTCTCTGCTAACGCCGATGTTACTTCATCCAGCGAGAAACGCCCCTTTAGCTCATCCTCAGTCTTTTGCAGCTTTTTAGCTCTAGCCTGGATGTCTTCGGGAGCAGCGGCCTTAAAATATTCCAAGCTTAACAGTCTTTCGCCCCGCTCTGAACCCGATCTGCAGAAGTAGCCGTCCCCGATGTCAGTTAGCAGCAAATCAAAACCACTTTGGGCATCAGGTCCGGAGTTGACACTGCTGCAAAATCCCCGCGAGCATGCCGAATCACAGGTCAACCCGATTATGAGGCTTTTGTTTCGTTTGTCGGTGTAATACTGATCAAGGCCAAATACCTTGTCCAAAACCGCCAGGGCGGAGATGTCACAGGGGTGCAGGCCAAGTATCACCTTTTCTTTGTCCCAAGCCTGGCGCAGGTTTACAAGTTCCACCTCGGTGCCCACCCTTTGATACTGATAAAGGGCTTCGTTATCAGGAAAATACAATTTCTTTAGCGAGCCCATGGTAGTGGTATAACCCATTTCCAAATCGATCGCCCGATCGATGTCGTCGAAGGTGGGGTAGGCATAGGTTGATGTGCCCCCTCCCTTACGGGTCGGGCCGATAATATGATATTTTTCTTTGAGATCAGCAAAAAGTAGTTTGAGAAAATCGTGCTTTCTAATGACTTTATCCATGTCTACTCCCCCTCATCTGTCTACTCCCCCTCATCTGGTGCCAGGTACACTTTGCAGGCCAGTCCCCTTAAAGTCAAACAACCAGTGGCAGTGTCCCAGGGACGAGAGTACTCGGTGAGAAGATTATTATTGGCATCTTCATAGCCATAGTCACCCCACCCGAATTCAACATTGACAACCTTGGGATGCATGCCGGGCTGAAGGGCCAACTTCTGCCTTATCCGTCCCTTGAAGGTTTCGATATATATCCAGTCGCCATCTTTAAAACCCTGTTCTTTGGCAGCATCGGGATTCATATATACTGTAGGGGTCGGCGATTTTATCCTCAATTCCTTGACCCCACGGTATCCTGACAACATGAAGACCTCGCTCTTGTAGTTGGTCATTATGAATGGATATGACTCAGTTATTTCACATGGGCCCATAAGCGGTTTAACCAGGTCTTTAAATCGGGGCAACGGATCGACCTTGGATTTGGCCAGTTCCTCGCAGTATAACTGCACTTTGCCAGAGCGGGTGTTATAGCCAATTACTTTTTCTGGATCGTATAGGCTTTCCCCATGCAAATACCTAACATTATCACGGAAGTACTCCCAGGTCATTCCCAAAGGTTCCAGCATATAATCCATGGCCATGATTTCGTCTTCCCAGAAATATTGTCCCAAACCGACCCGCTTCGCCAGTTCATTGACCATTTTATGATCCGGCCAGGCTTCTCCGGGAGGATCAACTACTTTAACATTGGCCCGAAGATTTCCAAACCAGGCCGGCCAGTAAGCAATGCCATCGTATTCGCTTAGAACCGCTGCGGGAAGGACAATATCAGCAATTCTGGTAGTAGCGGTATGGAACAGCTCGGAAACCACCAAAAGCTCGAACTTCTTAAAGGCCTCTTCGGTTGCGATGGAGTCGGCGTAGGTGAGCAGGGGGTTATTAACAAATGTCAGGCCGACCTTGGGAAGATAAGGCTTTTCGGTCAGCAAAGCGTCTACTAGAGCCTGGGTGGGTACGTACCCGAATTTGGCAGCTATGGAAAAATCGGAACCACCAATGGTTCTCTCCGGTGTGCGCGGATACTCTTTGAGTTTTTCCTTTAAGTCGCTCATCATAAATGCACCCGGTGGATAATAATTCGGAGGGATTTGATCCACCAGACCGCCATAAGGTGTATTGACGCTGCCAATAAGCCCTCTTAACACCGCTAAGGCCCGGGCCATTTGAAAAGCTTCTATGTTGCCTTCCAAGGAGTTGCCATTGCCAATCAATGCCGGTTTAACCGTTGCCATCAGCCGGGCTACTTCCTGAATGTCTTTTTTAGGAACCCAGGTGAGTTTCTCAACTTCTTCCAATGTAAAGGTCGCGACTTCCTGGCGTAATTCCTCAAAGCCAACTGTCCATTTCTCGATGTAATCAGGGTCGTAAAGCTTTTCATCGATGATCACCTTGATAAATCCCATGGCTAGTATTCCATCACTACTAGGCCTGGGTCTTAGCCAATAATCGGCATCAGCTGCGTGCATGCCCTTTTCCGGCCATAATTCGATGTTCTTGGGATCAATCACAACCAGTTTGGTATCGCCGCCAACTATAAGACGGTTGAGGTCATTGCGCCCGATCTGAGAGAAGGTTCCGCCAGTATGAGCGATGTTGCTGCCCCAAATGGTGACCAGTCCGGGGTTGCCTTCCATCCTGGCGCGAATATATCTGGACCCGAAGGTATACCGCAACGCTTCGGTGGACTGCACTCCGCAATAATTACCCGGGGTAATGGTGTTGGGAGTACCGAAAGCGGTGGCAAACCGCTGAGCAAAGGGGAATTCCATGCCTTTGGGTTCTCCCAGCACCATGATCACATACTCAGGCCCAAATTTTTCTTTTACATCAATTAGCTTTTCAGCAATAGTATCCAGGGCCTCATCCCAGGATATTTCCTCCCATTTGCCGGACCCCTTTTCGCCGACTCTTCTCAGTGGCTTGGTAAGACGGTCTGGACTGTTAACGGTGCCAATTAAATGGTCAGCCCCTTTCTGAATGGAGCACATATTGGCGGGATACCCGGCACCAGCCTTGACTTCAACAAGCTTACCGTTTTCAACGACAGCAGTTAGAGCACAGTGATTGCCACAAATATGGCAAAACGTAATATGCTCTTTGCGCGTGGCCATAATCTATCGCCTCCTTATTTTACCGTTATAAAAAATCTGCATCCGCTCCCATAAATTGCGTACATCATGAGCTTCAAAGATCTTATTTAGAAACTTTATCCACGCGGAGATAGAGTATAAATATAAACTTGCAACATATGTGCCAAAATATATAGACCAGTTTCTCATACCCTACTGATTGAAGGATGAAAAACTGGCCCCGATAAATAGCCTTTTTGGGCATACTTAGAATCTTCAAATACCTGCAGGAATTAAATTATAGGAATTTATTGTTTAACAAAGAATGGGATAGGGCGCATATACGCACCCTATCCCAAACATTAAGGTTCATCAATGTAAAGACCTATTTCCTGATATATATTCTATTTTTCGGTGCATCTTTGCACCCGGGCGCTTTATCATCAAAGGCTGCAGGCTGAGTCGTAAGCATCCGACCAATTACTCATTGCCGTTAGATACTTTTAGTTTTTGCCTTTTTCGTTTAAGAGTGGAGTAGTCTATCCCTAGCATATCGGCTGCTTTCCGAGCTCCGTATTCATTAACGGCTTTAGCGATAATATCCATTTCATACTGATCCAGCATATCCTTTAAGTTGGTCATATTCTGCTGTTGTACCTGGCTGCCCTGACCCTTTTGGGCTGCAACCGGAAGGTCGTTTACTGTGATTTTGGGGCCATCTGCTATTAATACCAATCTCTCGATGAGGCTTTTAAGTTCTCGAATATTGCCCGGCCAGTGATAAGTTTCCAAACAATCGCATACCTCAGAAGAAAAGACATGCCTGGTCCCGTATTGCTTATTAAATTTCTGCAAAAAGAGGTTGGCGAGATGAAGAATGTCCTCCTGTCTCTCCCTTAATGGGGGTATATATATAGGCATGGTGTTTATTCTAAAGAATAGATCTTCCCTGAACCGCCCATCGCGGATTCTTTGTTCCAGATCCTGGTTGGTGGCGCATATTATTCGCAGATCCAATTTCACCGGGCTGGTTCCGCCTATCCTCATGATTTCTTGGTCTTGGAGAACTTTAAGCAGCTTAACCTGCAAGTTGTAGGGTATATCCCCTATTTCATCCAAGAACACTGTGCCACCGTTAGCCAATTCAAATAAACCGGGCTTGCCAGCCTTCTTGGCTCCGGTAAATGAGCCCTCCGTATAGCCAAATAATTCCGACTCCAGAAGATGTTCTGGAATCAGACTGCAGTTTATTTCCATAAAAGGCTGATCTTTTCTGTCACTGAGATCATGAATAAGCCTGGCCAACACATCCTTGCCCACACCAGATTCCCCGGTTATGTTAACCGTGACATCAGTGTTGCATATTTTGCCCACGATCCTCATTATATTGATCATCTGCGGGCTTTTTATGATAATCTCATCGTCCGCGAATACGTTTATATTATGCTGGAATTGTTCCCGGTAGCCATATTTTTTCTTTTCCAACTTACTTAACAGTGAGCCCTGAATATAATTTAAATCATTGATTTCACGGTAGTTGGAAAAATATAATGGTTCACCCTTAAAAATAAATGGCAAAGTGGTAATCAGATAAATATGTCCGGTCTTAAACTGCTGTACCGAATGAACAATATTGCTCTTTTCCGTTTCCTTCACTGCTCGGAGGAAAGGGCCCACTTTCTTAAAATCATGCGGGCTTTTTCCCATGATTTTGGTTCTATCAACTCCGGTAATTCTTTCCACAGCCTGGTTTACATAAAAAACTACTCCATTTTTATCGCTTAAGGCTATGCCATCATATGAATAATCGAAAATCTGGAGTAAATCTTTAATATGGGAGATATTGTTTTGGTCAAGGTATTGGTAAAGCAACTTCTCATACTCAATATCCGATCTTCCATCTCTTGCATTACAATCGGTCAAGCCACACACCTCCTTGAACCCTTCCATAACCGGTATCCGTTCTCTATGTCTGATGTAAAAAACCACCCCCTTAATTGTGAGATGCAGTACAAGCCCATTTACTATTAATTATAACATGGCCGGTCAGCTCATTTATTGCCATTTATACCCATGGGAGATATAATGCTGTCGTTTCCGATAGGGCACGAGGTATAGCATTTGAAACAATAATAATGCATCCCGACCATTTGCGCTTGATAAAGTTTCATCAGATCTGGGCTGGTCAACATCTTCTTACGGGTATCCGTGGGGCTGTCCAATAACTTCCTGCCAAATGCCATTAAGCCCCCCATACCGTATGGTTGTGAATAACGCAGACATTTCAGAGCATCGGTCTTTCCCGGTATATCCAGAGCGCCCGCCGGGCAGTTCTCTACACAAACATCGCAATAGGTGCACAGATCCTCGGTAAAAGGTGGGTCAGACGGCAAATCCAGCTCATTGATAACCGCCTGGTAGACTACCTGAGTTCCGAGACGGGGATGAATAATCAGGTTATGGCGGCCGAAACTCCCCAACCCAGCAGCTAATGCCGCATGCCGCAGGGAAACCTCTCCAATTAATCCTTTAGCTGTAGAATTCATATCCAAGGGGTACGAAGACGGTACCGACATGGCGTGAATGTGGAACTCTCTTTCTAAAAATCTGGTCAACTTGAAACTACAATAGCGGATAAATTCCGTTATCTCCAATCGCCCATTCATAGCTATACTATTGGAGGGACTTACGCAATGTGCGGCTTCTTTGAAGGCCATAACCACAAGGGACTTGGCGGTGGGGAATAATCCTAGAATATCTGGAGACTGCGGGCTGTTGTAATCGGTGATGCTGGCAAAGCCGACATCATCTGCCCCCAGTTTTAATGCATAATCGCGTATCCAATCTTTAATCGCTTTCATATACTCCGTCCTTTCCAGTCAAAGCAGACTGGCATATCGCCTGATCCAAGGGCGATACGCCAGTCTGCTCCATTTAATGTGCTGGCCGAGGGCCTATTTGCTGCAGTTAACTTGCTTCAGTAACCTGGGCCTCTTCACGTTCTCTCAACTTGCTTCTAACAATCTTATCAGTATTGGTGCGAGGCATTTCCTCCTGGGGGATGAACTCGATCTTCTTAGGATATTTATAATCCTCAATAAGTCCTTTGACATGCTCTTTAATCTTAATTTTCATATCTTCTGTGGGCTGGTATCCGTCCTTGAGTACCACAAAGGCCTTAATTACTGAACCCCGGACGGGATCCGGACTGGGCACACATGCGGATTCAAGCACACCTTCACAGTTGTTTATGGCGGATTCTACTTCAAAGCAAGGAATTTTATATCCAGCGGTTACAATAATGTCATCGGTTCTGCTGTGATACCAGAAATATCCATCTTGATCCATAGTACCGAATACTCCCGGCCGATTCCATCCATCTTGCACTCCAGTGGCCTGCTTATCAGGTCTTTTCCAGAACTGATGCCCAGAAGGACCCCTGACCAGCAGTTCCCCGGCAGTACCCCTGGGCACTTCCTGGAAGTTCTCGTCAACTACTATATTCTCAATACCCGGAATGGTTCTGCCGGTCGAGCCAATTTTATCTTCGGGCATTCCCTCGTACGCCGACAACCAGTAGCAATTGTCACCTGAGCCCATACTATCGATGATAGGGCGGCCATATCTTCTCTTCCATTCTTTACAAGTACTGGCCATCAACGGTTCGCCCGCGCTTTGGAACAGGCGGACAGTTTTTAAATCATCCACATGGTCGTGAGGGGAATCCAACATAATATTAAAGGCGGTAGGAACACAGAACAGGACAGTGACACCGTGTTTTTTCACGGTGGCGAACATTTCTTCAGGATGGAATCTTTCAGTGATGGAGATAGCAGCGCCAAAATACCAGGGATAAAGCACAAAGCAGGCTACCCCAAAGGCAAAACTGAATAAAGGGTGGCCTCCCAGGATATCATTTTCGGTTATTCCCAGAGTATGTTTGCCATGAGTCTCGGCAACACACAGATTGTCCAGTATGGTGGTAGCTCCTCCCTTGGGATTGCCGGTTGTCCCAGAACTATAAATTATCCGGAACAGACTGTCAAGGCAGGTATCTGCGGGCTGGCACTCTTCGCTTTGGGACTCAACGAGGTCTTCCCATGAAACGGTTCCTGGTTCGTTATTGCCACAGTAGACGATTTTAATCATCTCAGTGTTGGCTTTTTCAATTTCCTCCAAACAGGGAACATGGCAGATAATCGCCACCGCCTCAGAATCTTCCCATCTGAAAGCAAGTTCCTCCCTTTTTACCAAGTGATTCACAAATACCGGAATAGCACCAATTTTTAAAATCCCAAAAAAGCTCATCAGCCACTCGGGTCGATTATGGCCCATTATCATGACTCGGTCATACTGTTTTACTCCTAGACTTTTCAGACCATTGCCCACCCGGTTGATTTTGGCATAGAATTCTCCATAGGTGATCTTTTCATCGTAAAAATACATGGCCACTTTGTCAGGATTCTTTTTGGCCCATCTACCCACCAGGTATTCTGCAGCGTTGATCTTGTAAGGATAGGATAATAACTCAGGCAAGGTATAGACCTTTTCCGGCAGAGATTCCGGGGGGCCAAAATACTTCTCCCAGTTCGGTAAATCAATGTTGTAGAGTCTTTTCATACTGGTCACCTCCGTTAATTATAAACTTAACTGGTAATTATTGATGTACCCGCCAAATCACACCTTAAATACTGCTGCGGCACTGTTGCCTAACATCCCGTAAGTCTGAGCCATACCTACTTTTGCGCCTTGCACCTGCCTTTCACCACATTCGCCTCGGAGCTGCTTAACAACTTCATGGATTTGCAGTAGACCCTGGGCTGATACTGCTTCGCCAAAACATGCCATCCCTCCACTGGGATTAACCGGTATTTTGCCAGCAAGCTCCGTTTCGCCGCTGGCCAGTAATTGTTCGGCCTCGCCTGGCCCACAAAAACCAAGAGTCTCTAAATACTGTAAATAATGCCACGAACTATTGTCGGGAAGTTCAACCAGATCCATTTCTTCCGGGCCAATACCTGAGGTACGATATGCCATCTGCGAACTCATATAACTCTCACTAAGCATTGGAACATCGGTCTTCGGAGGAGCAGCTAAAAGGCCCAGGCGTGCTGTCGGATCGCCATAAAGGGCGCTTCCCAGACCAACCCCAGCTATCATTACCGGCTTTGAAGTAAACCTTTTAGCTATCTCGGCGCTGCATAGTATGGTGGCTACCGCTCCATCCCGGGTGGCACAGATCATCAGAAGCCGCAAAGGATCGGCTACCATAGGTGAGTTCAGTACTTCATCCACTGTATACACCTTACGATAAAGCGCATTAGGGTTTAAGGCACCGTTCTTACTGCAAGCCACCTTGGCCCTGGCCAGATCAACTTCAGTGGTGCCATAACGTTCCATCCGTTGTCGGCATTCCAAGGCCCAATAACCTGGATTGGTTATCCCCAGCATTTTCCACCTCAGGTAATCGCAATCTTCTGGGTTCTCTCCTCCGACTATAGGTAAGAAACCAGCCGGAGATATATCTGTACCTAGCGCCAGACAAATATCCTGTTCGCCGCTGGCGACTGTCTGGTAAGCTGCCCTAAACGTCGAGGTAGCGGTAGCGCACACATTAAAAACATTGGTTATGGGTATTCCGGTTTCACCCATTACAGCCGCAATAGAATGTCCGGACAAAAGGCCTCCCACTCCATCCCATATAAAGCATCCAGAAACCATGGCTTGTATATCTGTCCATTGCATTCCGGCATCGTTAAGGGCATTTATAATCGCTTCAACACCCAGATCAACAAAGCTTTTCCTGGGGAACTTGCCCCAGGGGTGCATACCTACTCCAATAACTGCGACATCTCTCATTGTCTTTGACCTTCCTTTCACCTATTCGTACCTAGTCAACAGGCTTGAACTTCCAGCTTAAAAGATCATTTCCTTTTTCATCCTGGTGGAGTGTTTCTAGTACCAGTTCCACCTCTATGCCTGTTTTGAGATCTTCGACGGCTATTCCAGTCATTATGCCTATAATGTTAATTCCTTCCGGTAAGGCTACTAAACCCAAGCCGTATGGTACGAAAGGCCTCGGTGAAACGAATGGGGGTGGGGGGGGATAATGCTGAACGGTGAAACTCTCCAACGTGCCTCTGCGGCTAAGCAGCACTTCCTCAACCCCTCGGTTTGAGCAGGTTGGCTTGTGGGTTTGATAAAATTTGGGGAAAAAGTAAGACCCGCAGGAACTGCATTTCCCCCCAATCAGCCTGGGTTCTTCCGGATCCATGGTAAACAGGCCATCGACCGCTGCCCTAGGTTTTTTTGCATCCATTTTTGTCTCTCCCTTTCTAACGTTTACACGGATAACCAAGTAACCACATTCTAAGAGCTCTTGACATGTATGGATTGCAAAATCCATGCCAGGTATTTCGGGCTAATTAAATGACTAAATGAGCTTAAGCTTACTCCCCTTGCTAAGGGAAGGGCAGCGAAATCTTCTCTCCATACAGTAAATTGAAGCCCCTACTTATCAAGGGCGCAAGCTAAGAAAATGGGCGCCAAGCTGCGCCCATCTTCTTAAGCCCTGGTGTACCTTGTGACTTCTTCACATTATTGTTAAGCAAACCAGGTTATGCTAATCTAAATTGAGCAAAATTCTTAAGGGGGAAGCCAAATTGGCAAGACAGAAGATTGGCCGCAATGATCCCTGCCCTTGCGGCAGCGGCAAGAAATACAAACATTGCTGCGGCCCCTTGGCTGAAATCACCGACATAACCGTGGACCCATTTATCCGCTACAGCAACATCATGACCGCTTTGAAGCTCAAGCTGGAACAGGTCAATGCTAAGGATATCCGCAAACACCGACGCATCCTGCAAAGCCGTTTCGTGCGCTTTGCCGCCGAGAAATCACTGCCCCCTGAGCATGACACCATTTTTTCCGACTGGCTGTGGTTCGATGTGCTGGGGGATAGCGGCCACAGCATCGGCCAGGCCTATCTGTTGGAAAACGGCCCTTACCTGGACCAGGCCTCCCGCAGCTGCCTGGAGGCGTTGAACCAATCGAGACTTGGTTTGTACGAAGCCATCGGCTCTTCCGGCATGCATCTCTATCTAAAAGACCTGGCCACCGGTGCTCAGAAACGGGTGCTCTTGAAAGAGACCCTGCAATTCGACAACAGCGACATCATCCTACTCATGGGTCGCCTGGTGGAGCTGCCTGAAGACAATATCTTTTCGGGTATGGTGTTGATGATTCAGGACCAGTCTCTGGAGAAGGCCTTCCTGTCAGACCATATGACATACCTTCTACGCCTTATGTCAGACGAGTCTGCCGAGGAAGTGTTAAAACACAACGGAGAGATGGTTTTCGGTATTTTCAATCATGCCCAGCACAAGACCTTATTGAAACTCAACGATATAAGGTTCCTCTATCACCACGGCACTCAAGAAGAAGCGGTAGAGCGCATCATCGCTGCCAATATTGGCTATGAACCGCTGCATCACACTCAAGGCTGGACCTGGCTGGCGGCAGACGGAGGTTTAGGCCCGTATGCCCGCCTGGTGGTCGGCCCGGAGCTGGTATTAAGCTGTGCCGACCTTTTGGACGAGATAAATAGCCAGCAAGCACAGCTAAGCCAGATATGGGCCAATCAACCGCTCAGGCTGATGAGCAGCGTGCTATATCCACAGCCGCCAGGTGTAGACATGATGCCCGTATGGTTTATGGTAGTGAAAGATAAGGAAACCGAACGGTGGCTGGATACACCCCATCCGAAAGATGAAACGACCCCGCGGCAGATAATGCAGCAAGCCGAGGGCAGACAGTCCTTGGATGCTCTATTGGCCCGGTTCGAGGAGAGCCGGGAAGGCCAGGAGGAAAAGGAGCTGGCCGCTTATATGCGGGAACGCTTGCAGTCCGAGATCAGCTCTCAGGGCTGACAGGTCCTTCTTCTGGCTCCAGGATCTCCTGCAAGGCCTGGCGCAGTTCCTCCACCCCGGAACCAGTCACGGCGGAGAAACACAATGGCTCTACCCCGGGAGGCAGGCTAAGGTCTTTTTTTATTACCGCCAGGTGTTTGCCCTGTGCTCCGCGGGATATTTTATCAGCTTTGGTAGCCACGCACAGTATGGGCAACTGGTTGTGGATCAGCCAGCTCTGCACTTGAATATCGTCTTTGCTGGGGGGATGCCTGATGTCGACCAAATGCAGTATCCCCCTTAATTGCTGGCGCTGGGTAAGATAAGACTCGGTGAATTTTCCCCATTTGGCCTGTTCCTGCTTACTGACCCGGGCATAGCCGTACCCGGGCAGGTCTACTAAATACCAACTATCATTGATCAAATAATAGTTTATGGTGCGGGTCTTGCCGGGTGTGGAGCTGGAGCGGGCCAGGTTTTTACGGTTGACCAGTTTGTTTATCAATGATGATTTACCAACATTAGAACGACCTACAATGGCGATTTCGGGTAATTCACCCTGGGGCAGATCTTTAATATGTACATATATACCCTGCAACTCGGCCTTTTTGATTTTCATATCAACATCCTTAACATGAGGAGAGGGAATTGTTTTTCCCTCTCCTTGACGTCTGCCATTATACACTGAACTATTATGACGGCGGGAGCTGTTCAGGCTCAGGCCTGATCAAGGTCTGCGCCAATACATCGTCCATATGAGCAACAGTGACGAAATTCAACTTGCGGCGCACGTTGCCGGGGATGTCTTCCAGGTCTTTCTTATTCTCCACCGGCAGGATGACAGTGCGGATGCCGGCCCGGTGAGCCGCCAATACCTTCTCCTTCACACCCCCGATGGGCAAGACCCGCCCTCTTAAGGTTATTTCCCCGGTCATGGCGATATCACTGCGGGCGGCATTGCCTGATAAGGCCGAGGCCAGGGCGGTGGCGATGGTTATACCTGCAGATGGACCATCTTTGGGAATGGCGCCTTCGGGGACGTGCAGATGCAGATCATACTCAGCCTGCAGTTCCGGCTTGATACCGAGTTCCCGGGCGCGGGATTTTACGTAGGTCAACGCCGCCTGTGCCGATTCTTTCATAACATCACCGAGTTTGCCGGTTAAAATCAGCTTGCCTTTGCCCTTGAGCAAGGCCACCTCAACCGATAGAATATCTCCCCCGGTCTCGGTCCAGGCCAGACCTGTGGCCACCCCGACCTGATCCTCTTTTTCCGCCACCCCGAAGCGGTACTTCTCTTTGCCCAGGAATTTGCTCACATTGCTGCCGGTGACATTGACAAAGGATTTGGAGTCTTCCACTACCATGCGGGCCACCTTGCGGCATATCGAAGCGATTTGCCGTTCCAAGTTGCGCACCCCGGCTTCACGGGTATATTCGCGTATGATCTTGCGCACTGCTCCCTCCGAGAAGTCAATATGCTTCGGTTTGAGGCCGTGTTCCTTGACCTGTTTGGGAATCAGATAGCCGAGTGCGATGTGCACCTTGTCCTCCTCAGTGTAGCTGCTTATTTCGATGATCTCCATGCGGTCTAATAACGGCCGGGGAATATTATAAGCCGAATTGGCGGTGGTTATGAACATCACCTTAGAGAGATCAAACGGTATTTCCAGATAATGGTCGCTGAAGCTGAAGTTTTGTTCCGGGTCCAGCACCTCTAAGAGCGCGGAGGCCGGGTCACCCCTGAAATCCATGGTCATCTTGTCGATCTCGTCTAAGAGGAAGACCGGATTTTTCGAACCGGCCTGCTTGATGCCCTGCAAGACTCTTCCTGGCATGGAGCCCACATAGGTGCGGCGGTGACCTCTAATCTCGGCTTCATCACGTATGCCGCCCAGAGACATGCGCACGAATTTGCGTCCTAAGGAGCGCGCCACCGATTTGCCCAGAGAAGTTTTCCCCACTCCGGGGGGCCCTACCAGGCATAAAATGGGGCCTTTCATCTTCTTGGCCAGCTTGCGGATGGCCAGATATTCCAAAATCCTCTCCTTGGGTTTTTCCAAACCGTAATGGTCCGCTTCCAATATGCCCGCAGCAGCTTTCAGATCCAACCGGTCGCGGGTTTCCACCGACCACGGCAGGGATAGGATCCAGTCCAAATAATTCCTCACTACTACCGCTTCCGCCACCATGGGAGGCATCTTTTCCAACCGCTCCAGTTCTTTGTAGGCCTTCTCCCGTGCATCTTTAGGCATATTGGCGGCTTCAATGCGCTCTTTCAATTCCTCCACTTCGCTGGTACGGTCGTCCTTTTCGCCCAGTTCCTTCTGTATAGCTTTCATCTGCTCGCGCAGATAGTATTCCTTCTGGGTCTTTTCCATCTGTTTGCGCACCCGAATATTGATCTTTCTCTCCAATTCCAGGACTTCCATTTCTTTGGCTAGGATCTCGCACAAGTATTCCAGGCGGGTCCCTACCTGCAATGCTTCCAGAATGTGCTGTTTTTCCTGGATGCGCAGGGTGAGATGTGAAGCTATCACATCAGCCAGACGCCCCGGTTCATCGATAGCCACTACCGATACCACCGTCTCCGGGGGGATCTTCTTGCTCATGCGCACATACTGCTCAAATTGCGCTATCAAGGTGCGCATCAGGGCTTCCACCTGGGGGTCTTTTTCCTGAGTGTGGTCATGATGCTCTTCTATCTCCACCTTGATATATGGATCGTGGCCAGCGTAACCTTTGATCTCCGCCCGGTGCAGCCCTTCCACCAGGACCCGCATGGTTCCTCCGGGCATCTTGAGGATCTGCCTGATTTCCGCTACAGTACCGATGGCGAAGATGTCCCCTTCTTCTGGTTCGTCGGTCTGGGCTTCTTTCTGCGTGGCCAGAAATATCTCTTTATTGTCCAACATGGCCTCTTCAATAGCCTTGATTGACTTTTTTCGTCCCACATCCAAATGTATCACAGTATATGGAAAAACCAGTACGCCGCGCAGGGGTAGCATGGCTATTTGCCGGTATTCTTGGTCTTGTTGCATATTAACACACCTCCAGGCCAATTATTACTATCAGCCATTTATTCTACTATATGTGTTCTAATGGGACAATATTGCATAGGATTTGCATATCAATGACTTCAATATGCCTATAAGTCCATTATATGTTTATATCTTCAGAGATAAAAGCGTTATCAAAGACTTGTTGAAGATCATTCACCGCGATGATCTCCATATCCGTGAAGCTGGTGAAGATATTAAGCCAGTTCTCATGGGGGATAATGGCGCGTTTGATGCCCGCCTTGCGGGCCGCTTCGATCTTGCTCATCACCCCGCCCACCGGTTTGATTTTGCCATGCACCGACACCTCGCCGGTCATGGCCAGGAGATGATCCACCGGCAGCCCTTTATAAGCCGAGTAAATTGCTGTGGCTATACTCACTCCGGCCGAAGGTCCGTCTACCGGTACCCCCCCGGGGAAATTGAGATGAATATTAAAATTGCGCAATTTCAACCCATACCGGGCTTGAAGCACGGTGAGCACATTTTCCACCGCGCCTCTGGCCATGCTCTTACGGCTGTATTTGCGGTCAGGACCTCCCATTTCCTCCTGTTCCACCACCCCAGTGACATTCCAGGTGCCCAGGCCATCGTCTACCGGTACACAGTTGCATTCCACCTCGATCAATGTCCCCACATTGGCACCATACACCGCCAGGCCGTTGACCATTCCCACGGTGGGAAACTCTTTTACTTTGACCTCCGGCCGCGGCGAGAAGCGACCGTTATTTAATACCTTTTCCACCGTGTTCAAAGTGATGCTGCAGTTGCTTTCCATCTGGGCTATGCCTGCGGCCAGTTGTACGATGTTGACTGCCTCACGGCCGTTGCCGGCGTAGCGGATGATCTCGTTCAAAGCGGCCTCATCAATTTCAAATTTTATCTTCTGCACCGCGCCTAAAGCTATCTGGCGAATGTCTTCTTTATCCAAAGGCTTGAAAAAAACCTCCATACAGCGGGAACGCAAGGCCGGAGCTATCTCGCCCGGCATGCGTGTGGTAGCTCCCACCAGACGGAAATCAGCCGGCAGGCCGTTAACAAAAATATCATGGATATGCTGAGGTATATTGGGGTCGTTCTCGGTAAAATAGGCGCTTTCCAGAAGTACGATGCGGTCCTCCAGAACCTTCAACAATTTGTTCATCTGGGTGGGGTGCAGCTCCCCGATCTCATCAATAAACAACATACCGCCATGGGCCTTAGTGCAGGCCCCGGGCTTGGGCTGAGGCACCCCTGCAGTACCCAGGGATCCGGCTCCCTGATAGATAGGATCGTGTACGGAACCGATCAACGGGTCGGCGATATTTCTTTCATCGAACCTGGTTATGGTGGCATCCACCTCCACGAATTTGGCGTCAGGGCCAAATGGCGAGGATGGATTATTCTTAGCTTCCTCCAGAACCAGGCGGGCCGCCGCCGTTTTACCGACCCCCGGAGGACCATATATAATGACGTGCTGCGGGTTGGGGCCGCACAAGGCCGACCTTAAAAGGTCTATCCCCTCTTCCTGGCCCACCACGTCGGAGAGCTGATTCGGTCGGGTCAGGCTGGAGAGCGGTTCACTTAGTTTGACCTTGCGCATCTGCTTCAATTTATGGGTCTCTTTTTCCGCTTCCCTGACCACCACGCTCCTGCGACTCTGCTGACTCTTCAACAGGTTCCAGAAGTATAAACCTATGATCACCGCAAATGTCAATTGAATCAGGTATAGTACTGCGCCGTATTTTACAAAGAATTCGTTCAATTGCTGTTTTTCCTCTCTCTCGTTTTAAGCTATTATTCCCGAAGGCTTATCATCGGTATAAGGAAAACCAGCAAGTAAAAAAAGGCAGCTTTCGCTGCCTTTTCCTTATTGCCCAGTATGGTTTTATTGCACCTTGCGTTTAGCCTCCACAGTTACCAACAGGGGCTTCTCCCTTTTTTCAATAACATCCTTGGTAACAACCACTTTGGTGATATCGATACGGGAAGGTACTTCATACATCACATCCAACATGATGTCTTCAATAATGGCCCGAAGTCCCCGGGCGCCAGTGTTGCGGCGCAGGGCTTCCTGTGCGATCGCCTCCATGGCGTCTTCCATGAATTCCAGATCCACCCCGTCTAGTTCCAGAAGTTTCTTATACTGTTTGACCAGGGCGTTTTTGGGTTCTTTGAGGATCCTGATCAGAACAGGGGCATCCAGGGCTTCCAGGGTAACGATTATGGGAACCCGGCCTACAAATTCTGGAATGAGGCCATATTTCAACAGGTCTTGCGGCAGTATCATCTCCAGGATCTCGCCGATTTTTTTCTCCTGACGGATCTTGATGTCGGCGCCGAAGCCCATTACCTGCTGACCGATGCGGTTTTGAATGATCTTGTCGATGCCTTCAAAGGCTCCCCCGCAGATGAACAGGATGTTGCTGGTATCGATCTGTATGAATTCCTGATGGGGATGCTTGCGTCCGCCCTGAGGCGGAACAGAAGCCACCGTTCCCTCCAGTATCTTCAACAGAGCCTGCTGCACCCCTTCCCCGGATACGTCACGAGTTATGCTGGGGTTGTCGGTCTTCCTGGCTATTTTATCGATCTCGTCAATATAGACGATGCCTTTTTCAGCTTTTTCAATATCATAATCAGCCGCCTGTATTAGCTTGAGGAGAATGTTCTCCACGTCTTCACCCACATACCCCGCTTCGGTAAGAGAGGTGGCGTCTGCAATGGCAAAAGGCACATTGAGAATGCGTGCCAAAGTCTGGGCCAGTAAGGTTTTTCCGCTGCCGGTCGGCCCCAGCATCATAATATTGCTCTTCTGTAGTTCCACATCGTCCAGTTTCATTCCCAGGTTGATGCGCTTGTAATGGTTGTAAACAGCCACTGCCAATGATTTCTTGGCCTTCTCCTGACCAATCACATAGTCATCAAGGATTTCCCTGATCTCGTTTGGTTTGGGGATATCCCCCATTTCAAAACCCAGATCATCGGCCAGTTCCTCTTCAATGATCTCATTACACAGCTCGATGCATTCATCACAGATGTACACACCTGGCCCAGCCACCAGCTTCTTGACCTGGTCCTGAGTCTTGCCGCAAAACGAACATTTCAGCTGGCCTTTTTCGTCCCCGTACTTGTGCATAAGTTCACCCCTCTTGGCGAGCTTCCCCTATTTCTTTTGGGATTCTCTGTTGAAAACCTCGTCTATGAGGCCGTACTCCTTAGCTTCGACAGCAGTCATATAATAGTCTCGTTCGGTATCCCTTTGCACCTTCTCCAGATCCTGACCGGTTCGTTCCGACAGGATACGGTTCAAGGTAGCTTTGGCCTTCAAGATCTGCCGGGTGCGGATTTCGATATCGGTGGCCTGACCTTGTGTGCCTCCCCAGGGCTGGTGAATCATTATCTCCGCATTGGGAAGGGCAAAACGCTTGCCTTTGGCCCCTGCAGCCAATAGAAATGCTCCCATGCTGGCGGCCAAACCGACACAAATGGTGGAAACATCCGGGCGCACATGCTGCATGGTGTCATATATGGCCATGCCGGCGGTGATAGACCCGCCAGGGCTGTTGATATACAGCGATATGTCCTTGTCGGGGGCTTCCGCTTCCAGGAATAAAAGCTGCGCTATCACCAGGTTAGCCACAGTGTCATCTACGGCACTGCCCAAAAAGATGATACGGTCCTTTAATAAACGGGAGTAAATGTCGTATGACCTCTCACCCCGATTAGTCTGTTCTACTACCATGGGAACCAGATATGACATGATTATTCACCTCTTAGTACAAAGATTATTCAAATCGGATATTTACGGTGCGTTTATTCTATAGCAGAGTCTGCAGCAGGTGCTTCGTTTTCGGCCTCAGCCTGCTTTTCAGTAACTACCGCCTTTTCTATTAGATAATCTATGGCTTTATCGATCTTAAGCTGCATGGTAACCGCTGCCATCATCTCTTGCAGTTGTTCCCGGGCATCTTCAATCGACAACCCGGTGTTTTGGGCTACATCTTCTATATGTTTGTTTATTTCTTCGTCGCTGACTTCAATCCCTTTTTCTTCGACCAGTTTTTCCAGGAAGAAGTCGCTCCTGACCTTATTCTCAGCCTCAGGATACAGGGATTCCAGCAGTTGTTCGATACTTCCCCCGGTATACTGCATATACTGTTGCAGTTCCATGCCCTGTGAAGCCATGCGGTATTCCAGTTGCTTCAACATAAACTCAGCGTGCTCCTTGACCACGGCCTCAGCTATTTCCATTTCACAGCGCTTGAGGGCTTCTTTTATGACCTCCTGGCGCATGATGTCGCGGCGCCTGGCTTCCATTTGGCCGGTCAGATTTTTCCGGATACCCTCGATAAGCTCATCAACGGTCTCAAACTCGCTGACTTCCTGAACGAACATAGCATCTAGTTCGCGGGGCTTCTTGGTCTCGATCTTGTTGACCTTGATTTTAAATACGGCCTCTTTACCGGCCAACTCTTCGGACTGGTAGCTCTCCGGAAAAGTAACGGTTACGTCTTTCTCTTCTCCGGTTTTCACCCCCACTACCTGTTCTTCATAACCGGGGATGAAGGTATTGGAACCGAGTTCCAGCGGATAGTTCTCAGCCTTGCCGCCTTCAAATGGCACCCCGTCGACGAAGCCTTCAAAATCATGGAATACAGTGTCACCGTTGACCGCTGGCTCGTCTTCGGCTTTTACCACCAGTTCCGCATAGCGGGCACGCATTTCATCGATCTTTCTCTCAACATCCTCGTCGGTGACCTCCATAACCGGCACCGAGATCTCCAAACCTTCCATTTCACCCAGCACCACTTCAGGCTTTATCGGAATGCGGGCCTGGAAAGTAAAAGCCTGACCGCTCTGCATCTCTCCGACTTCAAGGCTGGGCTGGGCGATGGGTGTGATTTCCAGTTCCTTTACGGCTTGCTCATAAGCTAAAGGCACGATGAATTCAATAGCATCCTGATAGAGGATCTCAGGCCCAAAACGGGCTTCCAACAACTGACGAGGAACACGGCCTTTTCGGAATCCAGGCAAAGATACCTCTTTTACGACTTTATGATAGGCCTGCTGCAGGCCTTCTTCCACTCGCTGTGCGTCGACCTCTACTGCTATGTAAGCTTCACTGTGTTCTATTTTTTCTAACCTGGCTTCCATTTATGCTCCTCCTAACTGCATCCAATACTTATCACTGCTCATCATTGCCACAATGTTTTTAGATTATCCCTCATTGAGCGGTTTGTAAATACCAATTACCCTGATAAAGAATTTACCCTAAATATAACCAAAACACAACACCCCGGCAGCAGCCGAGGTATAGTATGCATATGGAGCGGAAGACGAGATTCGAACTCGCGACCCTCGCCTTGGCAAGGCGATGCTCTACCACTGAGCCACTTCCGCATACGCTTTTTCTATAATATACAGTATAGCCACACTTGTCCATAAGTCAAGTCGGGTAAAGTAAGATTTTTTATCTTAAAGAACGCATCTTGCATATTGTGGGACCATCCAGGCGCCCGCTCACAGAAAGGCCCATTTCCATCTGATAAGCGGTCAGAGCAGCCTTAAAGGCCTCTTCAGGCGCTTTGCTATCGTCCCAATAGCCTTGCTCTACCAGCAATTCCTGAGCAAAGGCTATATCCTCTTCGGTCAAGAATTCTATTTTAGCCTCAGTGTAAGCCGTATCAACTCCAGACTTGCGGTGGTACTGCTGAGTACTGATTTGAAGATGCTTTAATTCCTTTAAATCACTATTAGCAGAGGCCTGCTCACGCAATATACTGTCAACAGTGTTCTCTAAGCCTTGCATCACTTCATTGGGCATTGCTGAAGACTGCACCCTGGCAGTATCCGGATAACTGCTGGGCACGCCGCATCCGCACAAGGATAAAACCAGCAGCAAAACCAGCAGCATTTCATATTTCACGCCAAACACCTCTCCTGCAATTATATCCTGGATATAATATCGTCACAAAAGAGGTGTTGATTAAGCATTCTTAGCTATATTCTTTAAGAATTCATGACCCGCTTATACAACGGGGTGGTCTGATAGCCTCCCGGCTCACTCTGTTCGTCAAGGCGTTTAAAACACTCCCGGGTCTTATCTGTCTGACCGAGTTCATTATAGACCCAGCCCAGATAGAACAGACTGTCATCGTAATAGTTGGTGTTGGGGAACAGGTCCAGATAGCTGTTGTACAACCGTTCTGCACGGACATAATCCTTTTGCAGGAACGAGATCCGGGCCAGGTAATACTGAGCCTCGCGGTGCAGATAATCCTGCCGGCCCATCGATACTACCATGCCTAAATTGCTGGAGGCATTCTTAAAATCGCCCTTACGGTAAGCCTGGAATCCGGCCTGGTAATAATGCTTGGCCTGGCCTTCATCATACCATGTGCCACCCATCTGCTCTTCCCCGTAATCCTGGCCTAAGCCCTCTTCAAAAGGCTTCTGCTCTACTGCCGCTGGGGTCTCCGGGGACGGGTAATCAGCCCTGGCTACTGTTTGCAGCGGCGCTTGTATGGCCTGCCGGCTTACCGCCGGAACCGAATTCTGCTGCCAGGCCGCGACTCCCAGGATTACCATCAAACAGGCGGCCCCTGCCAATAGCTGCAAGGACTTGCTGTGGTATTTGCGTTCTTCGGCTTTGGCCTTAACTGCAACCGGGACCTGAGGAAGGTTTGATTTGCCTGCCGCTGTAGTGGCGGCCAGGTAGCCCAGGAGATTTTGATGACTCTTATCAATTTCCAGGCCTTTGTTCCAGGCCTGCCGCGCCCGGCTGCGATCTCCGTTAGCCAAATAGCACAGTCCCAGGAGTTCGTAGAGACTGACAAAACCGTCCTTTTCCAGCTTGAGCTCCTGCAGCCTTTCCATGGCTGCCGCGAAATTCTTGCGCTCCATAAGGTCGATAGCCTCCTCAAAGCGCTTCATCCAAAACTGGAAGGATGGTTTGCGTATCTCCGCCAGGCGCTTTAATACCGGGCCGCTGGCCGTTTTGGTCTCCCGGGCCTGCTCCCACCAAGACACCGCCTGCTTGAAATCCCCCAAGCGATAGCAGCATTCCCCAGCCGCTTCCAGCCAGCGCACATCATCAGCTTCCATATGTTCATTCAGCACCGCCAGGGCCGCAGAGATTTCACGTTCTTCCATCTTCGCCAGGGCCAGCTCCAGGTGCTCTTGCGTAGTTTCATGGTTGTTGTTCAAACAATACCACCCCCTTCCCTGCTAAGTTCCACAAAAGCGAGCAAATACCTTCCAAAAATTGTAAGTCAAATTCCCCCAAAAACCGGGCTTTATATTTGTCATCAGTCCGGCTCGTCACAAATAAGCATGTATTAAATAAGCTCGCGAGGAGTGTGATCGAATATATGTATATGTCCCGTTTTTTGCGTCTTACCAAGCCTTCCATGCAGGGTCCCGACGTCCTGGCGGTCAATCAGTCCTTACACACCCTGGGGTATCTGCACGATGAAGTCGACGACATTTTTCATGCTGGGACCGATCAGGCCTTGCGGGAATGGCAGGAAAAAGTCGGAATAAACCCGGATGGTATAGTCGCTCCAGATACCTGGTGCATGATCGGCGGCCAGTGTGCCACCCTATATGAGTCGGCTGTAGTCCTGCAGCGCTATCCGGTCATCACCATCGATCTGCAGACCCGCCGCCTGCATTTCTACTCCAGCCTTGATACATACCGCACCTACCCGGTGGCCATTGGCAAAAAGAGCACCCCCAGCCCGCCGGGCAATTGGACCATCGTTCAGAAAGCCGTCAATCCCGGAGGACCCTTCGGATCCCGCTGGATGCGCCTGTCGGTTCCTTGGGGCGGCTACGGCATTCACGGCACCAATAACCCTCGCTCCATTGGCCGCAGGGCCAGCCACGGCTGCATACGCATGTATAATAAGGATGTCATCGCACTTTATGAGATGGTTCCTATAGGCACACCGGTGTATATCATGGGTGAGAGCATTACCGGAAGGGTGTTGAGGATAGGAGCCAGGGGAGACGATGTAGCCCGGGTGCAGCGCCGGCTGCGCCGCCTGGGATATTACAAATACAGGATCGACGGGGTCTTCGGCAAGAAAATGGAGGATTCGGTGAAGCTCTTCCAGCAGGCTAACAACATCACTGCTGACGGGATAATCGGCCCCAATACCTATGTCGCCTTGCAGAAGGCCTTGGATGTGCGCAGCAACGATACTGACCCATAAGCAAGAGCTTCATTATATAACAACAGTTCATCACCAAGAGGTATAAAGAGGGGGGGCTTCAATTGACAGGCGGCGTCAGTAAGTAACTGCTGCCGCCTTCATCGATACTGTGCATAAACGGTATTAATGATCTGCGCCGTCTAAAACCTGCCACCGGATTGTGAAAGCGGACCGACAGGGGTGATGATGGATTAATGTGAGTCCGAAACAACTTTTCTGGCCCTCTCCGACGAAGACGTGAAGTTTCTGGCCGCAGCAGTAAAATTGACACTTTCATCTGGGGGATGATAAGATATAAGAGTTCGGGGCGTGGCGCAGCTTGGTAGCGCGTCTGATTTGGGATCAGAAGGCCGCAGGTTCAAATCCTGTCGCCCCGACCAGTATTATGCACATACTTAAGGGTTTGTTTCTCGGCTTGCGCAATGAAACAAACCCTTTGTTGTTCATCGTATTCCCTGATAAGCACCTAGCCGGCGGTCAGCCCACCGTCAATAGTGTAGTAACTGCCGGTTATATATGATGAACGGTCTGAAGCCAGGAACACAATAAGTTCTCCTACCTCCTCAGATTCTCCATAGCGCTTCAGGGCAATCTGTTGCTCAAACCCTTGTTTTACTGATGCCGGGTCGGAAGGCAAGGCCCCTTGCTCTATGGATCTCATCATCCTATTGTTAATCGGTCCTGGACATACCGCGTTTACTCTTATTCCCCACTGAGCATATTCGAGGGCTGCTGTTTTTGTCAGTCCTAAAACCGCATGTTTTGAAGCCACATATGGTCCCAATCCGACCGAACCGATCAGACCTGCTACTGATGAGATATTGATTATAGATCCCTTGTTTTGGCTTTTCATTGCCGCAACCACATGTTTTAAGCCATAGAAGACCCCTTTGATATTAACATTGAGAACCCGATCCAGTTGTTCACCGGTAATATCGGTGATAAAACCGAATTGCCCTTCAATCCCTGCATTATTAATAAAAACATCAATTTTACCGAATTCTTCTATGGCTTTGTTTACATAATGCTCGACCTGCGCCTCCTGACTCACATCAGCCGGTACAACAACAATATTATCGGCTTTTATCTCTTCAGCCGCAGTTTTCAAAGCCCCCATATACAGATCGACTAAGACAATCGATGCGCCTTCCCGGGCAAATATCTTGGCGGTTTCAATGCCAATGCCCCCGGCACCGCCTGTGATAACCACTACCTTGTTTGAAAACTCCATGGTTTCCTCCTGAGGTTTTTGCTTAGTATTTCCCCGCAGTAACTAAAGATGCAAAAATAAGACACCGGGTAAGAGGATATCCCCAGTGTTTAAATTGTAATGCCAGGCGGTTCCGGTTGCGGATCACACGCCTGCACCCTCAAAGTTCAAAGATCATCGAGGAGAGGGGGTTGACCTTCCATCCTCATGTGCGCTGGTCTCAGCCTTTCAGCGTTTTTGATTTCAACCACCTGCAGTTAAACGCCTTTTGCGTGATTTCAGACAGTTGGACCCTGGCGGAAGAAGCCAACTATTTCAAGTTTCCTGCGGTCTATGTGCGCACTAATACAGAGCGGCCCGAGGCTATGGATGAGGGTAATTTCATTCTCACCAGCGGCACTACAGCTGAATTCCTGCAAGCCATGGAATTGGCCCTGGATATGGCCGAGCATGGTGATGTGGGAGAAAATGTCCCCGATTACGCCGATGAAAGCGTCAGCACCAAGGTTATCAAGATCATTCAAAGTTATACCGGGATCATAAAAAAGGTTTGGAATTATTAGCCAATGGGGGCAGCCCCATCACCCGCCGCAAAGCAAACCCTAAAACAAGTCCCGTTGTGGCTGGAATCCACTTGGATCGAGGCCTGGTGTTGGGCGGCGATGTTATAGCAGACCGGCAGGCCCAGCCCGGTGCCGTTTTCTTTGGTGGTGAAAAAGGGCACCCCGATATGGTCTATGATCTCATCGGGGATCCCCCCGCCCCTATCGATCACTTCCAGAATCACTTGATCACAGCTCTGCTGAGTACGAATGGTCAGGGTCTCATTATCCGGCATGCTCTCCAGGCCGTTGCGCACCAGATTGAATACCAATTGGCGTATTTCCTGTTCATCCAGCATCAGCACGGGGATATCCTCCAACTCCATACAGAGGTTTTTGTCCTGTCTGCGCGCATCGGCATTTAACAAGGGAAAGAGGCTCTGGAGAATGTGATTTATACTCTTGGGCTGCAGCTCTGGCTTTTTTGTCCGGGCCATCAACAGGTATTCCGTTATTATGGCATTGACCCGGTCAATCTCCTCTAGCATCAGATCGAAATATTCCCATTCTTCCGCGTATTGTATATTCTCCCGCATGATTTGCAGAAAGCCACGAATGCTGGTAATGGGATTACGCACCTCATGGCCGATGCTGGCAGCTATCTCCCCTACCAAGTTGAGTTGGTCCAGGCGCATGATCTCCTCTCGCAGCCTTTTGCTCTCTGTGATATCGATCATTGATGCTACCCGGTGCTTATTGTCAGGTATAGGGGCTAAGGTGATCAGTACATACTTATCCTGCCCCTGCTGGCCGCGTATTTTTCCTTCGATGCGCAATGGAACCCTTTCCAACTGCAATGCCAGCATCTGATCGCAGTGCTTCAATCGCTCCCAACTGTCATCATGAAAAATTTCTTTTAATGAGTCCAGCTTCTCGATCTTATCCCGACTGCAACCACACAGCCGTTCTAATTCCGAGTTGAGCAGCAAAATCCGGCCATCATCTCCATAAATGAGCATGGCTGTGCCGGTGTTTTCGAAAATGGCGCGGTAGTAAGGCTCCACCAGCTGGAAGGCATCTTTGCCACATGGTTGCTTACCTGGTTTTGATTTACTTATGTCTGTTCCCTCTTTCTGTTAACACTACCTTATTTCGGTAGATTGGCTATTGTTCATGCTTACACCTTTAGGAATATTGACATACTATGTCGCTTTCAAACCCGAAATTCAAAGTGTATTAGACAACTTCGCCATAATAGTGAGGGTATATAGACGGTCAACCGTGCATATAATAGTAATTAGTCCAAATGACAACAGAGGCACAAAGGTAATAATAAAACTAATTAAAGTATTCCTTGTAATGGGCTATCAGAAAAGGTATAATACACTTTGCGGGCGGGTGTAGCTCAGTGGTAGAGCCCCAGCCTTCCAAGCTGGTTGCGAGGGTTCGATTCCCTCTACCCGCTCCATTTTTGTCCCTGTAGCTCAGCTGGACAGAGCAACGGCCTTCTAAGCCGTGGGTCGGGGGTTCGAATCCCTCCGGGGACGCCACTTTCGAACTGACTTGTTTGTGGTGGGTGTAGCTCAGTTGGTTAGAGTACCAGATTGTGGCTCTGGGGGTCGTGGGTTCGAGTCCCATCACCCACCCCAATTTAACCTTGACACTGCTAACCGGGTTTGAGTATACTCTAATCTGTTGGGGTGTAGCCAAGCGGTAAGGCAACGGACTTTGACTCCGTCATGCGTTGGTTCGAATCCATCCACCCCAGCCATATTTATAAAACAAGGGCCATTAGCTCAGCAGGTAGAGCACCTGACTTTTAATCAGGGTGTCGGAGGTTCGAATCCTCCATGGCTCACCATTAGAAAACGAGAAACCGCGCGAATTGCGCGGTTTTTATATTTCTGAATATGGGCTTTTTTCTATTAGAAAAGGCTCATGACACCCCAATGACACATTTTTCGGGGCAGACTGCATTTTGCAGAGAACAGCTCTTCAGTGGCTATAGCTCTACCATTTTTGCATAATCAGAGTATCATGGGCATAATTGTTCCCAGTCGTGTTGGCACCCTTAACTACCTACCCGCTACTGCTTCTCCCCAGCTCGTTAGGTAGTCACAGGTACCAAACCTCTCTTTTATAAACACATACTGAAGGACAATAATCCCACGCAGGCAGGATTTACCTATTTTGTGCGGAAATATGTAAATTATGACAAAATATTGTCTGGTCGCTGAGTATTATATGGAGATAACTCACTGCTTTGGAGGTACACATGGCTAATGGAAACGGAGCCAATCTGGGCTTCGAAAAGCAGCTCTGGAGTGCTGCAGACGCATTAAGGTCAAACATGGATGCGGCAGAATACAAGCATGTGGTCCTGGGTTTGATCTTTCTTAAATACATATCCGACGCTTTTGAAGAGCAGCATGCCCTTCTTGAGGCGGAGCAGGTCCATGGGGCTGACCCTGAAGATCCCGATGAATACCGGGCGGAAAACATTTTCTGGGTGCCCAAGGAGGCTCGTTGGTCTAATCTAGTAGCCAATGCCAAACAGCCAACCATCGGCAAAATAGTTGACGATGCCATGCTGGCTATTGAGAGGGATAACCCTTCATTAAAGGGTGTATTGCCTAAGGATTATGTTCATCCCCGCCTGGATAAGCAGCGCCTGGGGCAGTTGATTGACCTTATTGGCAATATCGGCCTGGGTGACCAGGACAGCCGGTCTAAGGACATCCTGGGGAGGGTGTATGAGTATTTTCTATCTCAGTTCGCCAGTGCGGAAGGCAAGAAGGGCGGCCAATTTTATACTCCCCGCTGTGTGGTGCAGCTACTAGTTGAAATGCTGGCTCCTTATAAAGGCAGGGTATTTGACCCATGCTGCGGCTCTGGGGGCATGTTTGTACAGTCTGAAAAGTTTGTAGAGGCTCATGGCGGCCACATTGGGGATATCAGCGTATACGGGCAGGAGTCCAACCATACCACCTGGAGACTGGCCAAGATGAACCTGGCCATCCGTGGTATTGATGGCAATCTGGGTAAAGAACACGCAGACAGCTTCCATCGTGACCTGCACCCTGATTTAAAGGCCGATTATGTCCTGGCCAATCCCCCGTTTAATGACAGTGATTGGCGTGGAGACTTATTAAAGGAAGATAAAAGGTGGGTCTATGGCACCCCTCCCACCGGTAATGCCAACTTCGCCTGGGTGCAGCACTTTATTTACCACCTGAACCCTACCGGCATAGCTGGATTTGTACTTGCCAACGGGTCTATGTCCTCAAATCAGTCTGGTGAAGGCGAAATTAGAAAGAACATCATTGAGCAAGATGACCTGGTGGATTGCATGGTGGCTTTGCCTGGGCAACTTTTTTACTCCACTCAAATCCCCGTTTGCCTGTGGTTCGTCGCGAGGGATCGCAAGAATAGTCGCTTCCGGGATCGTAGAGGGCAGATACTGTTTATTGATGCCAGAAAGATGGGCACCATGATTGACCGTGTACACCGTGAGCTGACTGATAAGGATATTCAGAAGATTGCTGACACTTACCATTCTTGGCGTGGGGATAAAAACTGTCAGGCTACCTATGCGGATGTACCCGGCTTTTGTTACAGCGCCTCATTAGACGAGGTACGCAAGCATGACTATATTCTAACCCCGGGACGCTATGTTTGTGCTGCAGAGGTTGAAGATGATGGAGAGCCTTTTGAAGAAAAGATGGCTAGGCTGACTGCTCAACTGAAAGAGCAGATGGCTGAGGCAGTTCGCCTAGATGAACTAATTTGGGCTAACCTGGAGGATATTGGGTATGGTAACTAGTTGGCCAGAAATGCCGTTCGGAGAACTATACGCAGTTCCATCCAAAAATGGCCTTACTCGTCCAAAAGCTATAAGAGGTACCGGTGTGCCGATGGTAAATATGGGCGAATTATTCGCCTATGATAGAATATTAAATCCTGACATGGAAAAGGTACCAGTCTCGGCAAAGGAAAGCGAGTCATTTTTATTGGAAGCTGGTGATTTATTATTTGCAAGGTCTTCATTGACGCTTGCAGGTGCTGGCAAAGTCAGTATCGTACTACCATGGCACGAACCAAGGACCTTCGAATCGCATATTATTAGGGTTCGATGTAATAGGGATATTGCTATCCCGGAATTCTACTATTACCTTTTTAAGTCCTCGGTAGGACGTGATTTGATCAACTCCATAGTAGAGCAGGTAGCTGCTGCTGGCATTCGAGGTAGCGATTTGGCGAAAATCCGGGTCCCTGTTCCACCAATTAGAATTCAGCAAGCAATTGCCGCTATTCTTAGTGCTCTGGACGGCAAAATCGATCTCAACCAAAAGATGAACCAGACCCTGGAGGAAATAGCCCAGGCCATATTCAAGAGTTGGTTTATTGACTTCGACCCAGTGCGCTATAGGGCTTCCGGACAGCAATCACCAGGGTTGGCTCCTCACATTACTGATCTTTTTCCCGAGAAACTAAGAAAAACCGATATGGGCGAGTTACCTGACGGTTGGCACAGCACTAATCTCAGTGACATAGTGCATGTCAATCCACCTCGCAAGGTGCCGAAAGGTACTTTAGCTACGTATTTAGACATGGCAAATATGCCAACGCAGGGTCCATCGCCTTTATTCTGGACCAAACGGCACTTCAGTACTGGCATGAAATTTATTAATGGTGACACATTGGTTGCACGCATAACACCTTGTTTGGAAAATGGTAAAACTGCCTTTATCGACTTTTTAAATAAGAACGAAACAGGTTGGGGCTCCACGGAATATCTTGTACTTCGACCTCATGATCCAATACCACCTGTATTCGCATACCTATTAGCACGTAACAATTCTTTCAGATCTTATGCGATTCAACAAATGAGCGGATCTAGTGGACGTCAGCGGGTCCAGGCTCAAAGTATATCTATGTTTAAGGTTTGTGTACCGAATAAGGAACACAAAATATTTGATGTGTTTGGAAAGGCTGTCGATAGTCTATTTGATAAAATCTCCAATAATATGCAGCAAATAAGGACATTGGCTGATATTCGCGACACCCTTCTCCCCCAATTAGTCTCCGGTAAACTCCGTGTCCCTGACGCAGAACGCATCGCCAGCCGCTATCTGTGAGGTGATATTGTGACGGCTTTTTATGAATCTGAACTGGAAGAAGCGGCCCTCTTATGGTTGCAGGGGTTGGGATATACCGTTCATTCCGGTCTCGATATTGCTCCCGGTGAGTTGCTGGCTGAGCGCGAAACATACAGCCAGGTCATACTGGAACGAAGGCTCAGAGATTCGTTGAGGCTTATCAATCCCACCATATCGGCTGATGCTCTGGGAGAAGCTTTGCGCAAGCTTCTCCATCCTGATCAGCCTTCTTTGGTAGTAAATAATTACGTCATCCACAAATATTTGGTTGAAGGTATAACTGTAGAATACCAGCGCCCGGATGGCTCGATTGGCGGGGATATTGTCCACGTGATTGACTATGACAACCCCATTAATAATGATTTCCTGGCTGTCAACCAGTTTACGGTTGTTGAGAATGGCATTGAACGGCGCCCGGATATAGTTATCTTCATCAATGGACTGCCCATGGCGGTAATCGAACTGAAGAATCCGGCTGATGCCAATGCAGACATTTGGAAAGCCTTCAAGCAACTGCAGACCTATAAGCAGCAGATTCCTTCAATGTTTTATTATAATGAGGCCTTAATCATCTCCGATGGTGTGCAAGCCCGTATCGGGTCGCTGACCGCAGACAAAGAGCGCTTTATGCCCTGGAGAACTATAGACGGAAATGAACTTGCGGATAATATGCTGACCCAGATCCAGGTGCTATTACAAGGTTTCTTTGACAAAGGCCGTTTTCTGGACCTGTTCAGGCACTTCACGGTTTTCGAAGATGTCGGTGGCGGAGTGCTGATCAAGAAGATGGCTGGCTACCATCAATACCATGCCGTAAATCATGCCCTGAATGAAACCATTCGTGCTGCCATTCCGGTTGAGTCGGCCTTGGCTGCCGATCCCCCTGGTTTTTACCTTGGGGGTAAGGCTGGAGACAGGCGTGTTGGAGTCATCTGGCATACCCAGGGCTCAGGCAAAAGCCTGACTATGGCCTTTTATGCCGGTAAGGTAATCCTCCATCCCGCCATGGAGAATCCCACCATAGTTGTTATTACAGACCGCAATGATTTGGATGACCAGTTATTTGGCACCTTTTCACGCTGCCATGAACTGTTGCGCCAGCAACCAGTGCAGGCCGAAAGCCGCACTCATTTGCGCAAATTGCTCCATACCGGTTCAGGCGGGGTGGTTTTTACCACAGTGCACAAATTCTTCCCCATTGAAGGCGAAGACAGGCAGCCACTCTTATCTGCCCGTCGTAATATTGTGGTAATTGCCGATGAAGCCCATCGCAGCCAATACGATTTTATGGACGGTTATGCCCGTTATATGCGGGAGGCATTGCCCAATGCATCCTTCATAGGATTTACCGGTACACCAATTGAGCTAACCGATAAAAACACCCGAGCAGTATTTGGTGACTATATCAGCATCTACGACATTCAGCAGGCTGTGACTGATGGGGCTACTGTACCCATTTACTATGAAAGCCGCCTGGCCAAGCTGGTATTGGATGAATCAGAGAAGCCCAGATTAGATTCCGAATTTGAAGAAGCTACCGAAGGCGAGGAGCTACAGAGTAAAGAGAGACTCAAAACCAAGTGGGCTGCACTGGAAGCCCTGGTTGGCACTGAAAAGAGGCTTGGCCTTATTGCTGAAGACCTGGTAAACCATTTTGAAAAACGCCTGGAGGCCATGGATGGCAAGGCTATGGTGGTTTGCATGAGTCGGCGCATATGTGTTGATCTCTACAATGCCATTACTGCTATCCGTCCTGATTGGCACCATGCCGATGATGACAAAGGTATTATTAAGGTTGTTATGACCGGATCAGCCAGTGACAACACCGATTGGCAGCAGCACATCAGGAACAAGCCGCGTCGGGAACAACTCGCCAACCGTTTCAAGGACCCGGATGACCCGTTTAAAATAGTTATCGTGCGGGATATGTGGCTGACTGGATTTGATGCTCCATCTCTGCATACCATGTATCTTGACAAACCCATGCGGGGGCATGGCCTGATGCAGGCTATTGCCCGTGTTAACCGGGTATTCAAGGATAAACCAGGGGGATTGGTGGTTGATTATTTGGGCCTGGCCCATGAACTAAGCCTGGCTATGGCCAACTACACCACCAGTGGAGGTAAAGGTGATACCGCAATAAATCAGGAAGAGGCCGTTGCGGTTATGAAGGGCAAATATGAAGTCTGCACTGGAATTATGTCAGGTTTCAACTGGTCTGCCTGGTTTAGCAGCAGTCCCACCGAGCGCGTTACTGTTTTGCCAGGGGCTCAGGAGCATATCCTGTCTCAGGAGGATGGCAAGAACCGCTTTGTTAAGGCGGTGGTAGAGCTATCACAGGCATTTGCACTGGCCGTCCCTCATGAAGAAGCTTTAGCCATACGTGATGATTTGGTATTCTTTCAGGCCGTCAAGGCTGTACTGGTGAAAGGAAGCGGGGGCAATGGCAAGAGTCCTGATGATATCGACTATGCCATTCGCCAAATCCTATCCAAGTCGGTGGTTCCAGAAGGGATAATTGATATCTTTGCGGCGGCTGGTTTAAAGAAGCCGGATATTTCCATACTATCGGACGAGTTTCTGGAGGATGTAAAGAACATGCCCCACCGCAATCTGGCGGTAGAGATGCTGAGGAAGCTAATCGAAGGTGAAATTCGCATCCGCAGCCGTAAGAATGTGGTGCAGTCCCGCTCCTTTGCCGAGATGCTGGAGAAATCTATCCGCCGCTACCAGAACCGGGCAGTTGAAGCCACCATGATCATACAGGAGTTAATTGAACTGGCTAAGGAAATGAGGGAAGCCAGCCAGCGGGGTGAAAAACTGGGACTGACAGACGATGAGGTAGCCTTCTATGATGCTTTAGAAGTCAATGATAGTGCAGTTAAGGTGCTGGGTGACGATACCCTCAAGGAAATCGCCAAGGAACTGGTCAAGGCGGTGCGCAAAAACCTGAAGATAGATTGGTCAGTGCGTGAGAACGTCAGAGCGCAGATGCGAGTCATGATCAAACGGATACTGCGCAAATACGGTTACCCTCCGGATAAGCAGGCTAAGGCCACGGAGCTGGTATTGGAGCAAGCTGAGACGTTGTGTAAGGACTGGGTGGCGTAGACTCACTTTACACTGGTAGCTAAGTTGCATTTGGGGATTTGGTTACAGCCTCGAATAAATCAGGAGCTATAGCAGGAGCACTAAGCATACCAGCCTAGAATTATTACACTGGGTCGCTGTTAATGCTTGGTGGGTTATAGAA
>CAJYDM010000004.1 GCA_913757435.1 Syntrophomonas sp. DTU019 | reverse complement strand
TGGAACTTATCCGAGGAAGTATCGTAATTTGTACTAAATGTGGAATTGTAATCTCGGATAGCCGCCTCAAGAAAATCTCTGGAGCTCTGGTCAAGGTTTTCCATATTAAAATCCTCTTCAGGCAACAGTCCATCTGGCTCCTCCTCATTTGCACTAAAACTGAAAATAGTTGCAATGGTAAGGTTACGGTTCTTTTGTGCTATCTGCTTCTTAAACTCATTATAGTATCTGATTGCCATTGGGATGGATGCAGCAGCAAATATGGAGTTGAAACCGGCAACTCGCCTTGTTTCACGCTTTTCAATCATCTTTTTAGGGTTGTGCTTATCTGCTTCTTCCCATTTCGCGGAGAATGTGTAATAACTATTGCGCTTTGTCTTCTGATCAAAGTGTTCAAGAACGTAAGAAACAATTTCACTGATTCGCTGTGGATCTGCTAAGGCTTTTTCTCTATCTATGCTATAGACTTTTTTATCATTAACGTAATCAGGCATCTTAATGGTATTGATAAAATCTATTCTAAAAGGCAGAACATTCCCATCATTGATGGCATCCACAATGGTATAAGTATGCAGTTTTTCTCCAAAAGCCTGCTCGGTTGTGCGAAGCAGTGGGTTACCTCCTGAACTGGCATTGGCAGCAAAAATCGGGGTTCCCGTAAAGCCGAAGATATGGTAGTTCTTAAAACTCTTCGTGATAGCTTGATGCATTTCACCAAATTGGGAACGGTGGCACTCATCAAAAATCAGTACCACGTGTTTCTTATAAATATCATGCTGTTTGTTTTTACGTATAAATATATCCAGCTTCTGAATAGTGGTTACAATGATTTTGTATTCATGAGGATTTCCTTTTTCGTCCCTGTCTTCCAATTGTCTTTGAAGAACTCTTGTGGACGTATTACCGTTAGCTGCTCCCTTTTCAAAACGGTCATATTCCTTCATGGTCTGATAGTCCAGATCTTTACGGTCAACAACAAACAGCACCTTGTCTATGTAAGGCAAGGCAGAAGCTAATTGGGCTGTCTTAAAACTGGTCAATGTCTTACCAGAGCCTGTTGTATGCCAAATATATCCTCCAGCTGCAGTTGTGCCCATCTTCTTGTAGTTGGTTGATACTACAATACGTGATAAGATACGTTCCGCAGCAGCTATTTGATAAGGACGCATTACAAGGAGCAGGTCTTCAGATGTGAAAATACAATATTTTGTTAGAATATTTAAGAGGGTATGTTTGGCAAAAAATGTTTTAGTAAAGTCCACAAGATCAGGAATAATTTTGTTGTTTGCATCTGCCCAAAAGCTGGTAAACTCAAAGCTATTACTCGTTTTTTTGCTTCTTCGACGTTCACTGCTACTTTGTTCCTTGATATGAGCATTTCTTGTGGTGTTGCTATAATACTTTGTATGGGTGCCATTGGAGATTACAAATACCTGCACATACTCAAATAAACCAGAAGCCGCCCAAAAACTGTCACGCTGGTATCTTTTTATCTGGTTGAAGGCTTCTCGGATAGCAACACCGCGCCTCTTTAACTCCACATGAACCAGCGGAAGTCCATTTACAAGGATTGTTACATCATATCGGGTTTCATGCTTGCCGCCTGCTTCTTCATATTGATTAATAACTTGCAAACGATTGTTATGGATATTCTTTTTATCCAAAAGGTATATGTTCTTTGTTGTTCCATCTTCACGTTTTAGAATCTGGATATGGTCATCTTGAATTTTTCTGGTTTTTTCAACTATACCCTCATTTGTATTGGCAATACATTCTGCGAAAAACCTATCCCATTCGCTATCAGTAAATGTAAAATCATTAAGAAGCTCAAGTTGCTTTCGAAGATTTTCTATCAATGCAGCTTCATTGTGCACTGAAATATATTCATATCCTTGGGAAGTTAGTTGCCTGATAAACTCCCGCTCAAGTTCTGCCTCGCTCTGATACTTTTCAGGACGGACATTATATTCAGCTGCGTATTCGGCAACAACTGTTGCTTCATCAGTACTTGCAACGATGTTGTATATACTCATGCCGTCACCTCCTTAAAAGATAACAGCTTATCCCTGTAATATTCATATTGCTTTTGCCGTGCTTCGATTTCAGCAGGAATACCGCTGGTTAAGTCGTTACAAAGAGCGTCAAAGCGATCGAGGATAGTGACGATACGTTCTTGTTCTTCGAGGGGAGGGACAGGGATTGGATATTTCATAATTGCAGTTTTATCTCCACGAGGCATTTTTGCGCCTTTAGAATGTTGCATATTATATACAAAAAAGTTATCTGATGAAAGCACAAAATATAAATACTTTGGTAAAACAGCTTTTCTATCATTTATGCGTATAACAAGAACATCTCCATTTGTTCCACCTACATCCGTTGCTAACCATATTTTTTTTAGATATGGGCGAATATTACCTATGAGTATGTCTCCAATATCATATTTTATTAAACGACCTTCTAATGGCACATAGTTTGATATTGTCTTTCCCATCTTATCAGGGAGAAGGTTGTCCACACCAACATATGTCTCCGCATTTAGTTCCCTAGCTTCTATACGACTTTTTGCATACCTAGTAACTTCTCCTAAAGTCATCCACTTGACATCAGGATTATCAACAAACGTCAACAGCAAATCCCTATAATACTCATACTGCTTTCTTCTTGCTGTAAGCTCTGCTGTAAGCTCTGCTGTAAGCTCTGCTGTAAGCTCTGTGAAATTGTCCAGAATACGGACAATTTCCTGCTGAACAGGTAGAGGGGGGATGGGGATATAAAATTCCTCTACTTGTTTTTTTGATACTGCTGGGATACCACCTTTTTGTTGTTGATTTATTAAATTATTTTCACTACTCTTTAAAACATAATAAGTGAAATTCCAATCAAGATATTTCTCTTCTACTGATATAGTGTAACAGCTATTACCAGCCCAAAAATCTACAAATACACGATTAACAAAGCCAGCATTTGCACCTCTTGCACTAATAATTATTTTATTAGCTGTTCTATTAAATTCATCATAAAAACCTGTATTTGAAGTTCCCCCATTATAAACAGGATATACTCCATTTGGGTTCTGTTTATTTTTATGGACAAATTCTCCAATAGAAACAGATGCAACTTCTTTTAATTTTTTATATTCCACCCCATCAGGGCAAAGTTCAGCAATCAATTCATCTAACTTACTCATTCGCCCACCTCAATTTCTGCAATAATCTTATCTATTTCTTCCCTTAAAATCTGCTCTCTCGCCACAATCTTTTCTATTTCAGCATTGAGGGCAACAATATCAATCTTTTCTCTCGTATCCTCTTGTTCCACATATGTTGAAACAGACAGGTTATAATCTTGTTCAGCAATTTCGCTGTTTGGCACAAGCCTAGCAAAATGCTCAATATCTTTTCTATCTTTGAATGCGTTAAGAATGGTCTCAAAATTTTCCTGTGTTAGTTTGTTGTTATTCGTAACCTTGACAAATTCCTTTGATGCATCGATAAATAAGGTGCTATTTTCTGATTTAGACTTCTTCAGCACCATAATGCAGGTAGCAATGCTGGTACCATAAAACAAGTTATCCGGTAACTGAATGATACAGTCGATATAGTTATTATCAATCAGGTACTGCCTGATTTTCTTTTCAGCGCCTCCGCGGTACATTACACCGGGGAAACAAACGATAGCCGCTGTTCCGTTTGTTGCAAGCCAAGAAAGACTATGCATAATAAAAGCAAGGTCTGCCTTAGATTTAGGAGCCAATACTCCCGCTGGAGAAAAACGAGGGTCATTAATCAAAATAGGATCATTATCGCCCTTCCATTTAATAGAGTAAGGTGGATTTGATACAATGGCTTCAAAAGGCTCATCATCCCAATGTTGCGGATCTGTTAGTGTGTCCCCAAGGGCAATATCAAATTTGTCATAATCAATATCGTGCAGGAACATATTAATTCTGCACAGGTTGTAGGTTGTAATGTTGATTTCTTGACCAAAAAAACCCTGACGTACATTTTCTTTTCCTAAGATTTTTGCAAACTTTAGCAGTAGAGAGCCAGAACCGCAGGCGGGGTCATATACCTTGTTGACTTCAGTTTTTCCTACTAATGTTAAGTGGGTAAGGAGTTCAGAAACCTCCTGCGGCGTATAGTATTCACCACCACTTTTTCCTGCATTGGATGCATACATACCCATTAAAAATTCATAAGCATCACCGAATGCATCTATGGTATTGTCTTTGTAATCTCCCAGCTTCATTTCTCCAACAGAATTCATTAGCTTAACCAGCTTTTCATTACGCTTTACTACAGTGTTACCTAGCTTATTGCTGTTAACATCAATATCGTCAAACAGACCTTTGAAATTATCTTCACTCTCTGTTCCTTGGGCAGATGCTTCTATATTACTGAAAACCTGTTCCAGTGTTTCATTTAAGTTTTCATCGTCCTTTGCACGAGCTCGGACATTTTCAAAAAGTTCGCTGGGTAAAATAAAGAAGCCTTTTGTCTTAACTAAATCCTCTCGTGCCTGTTCTGCTTCTTCGTCGGATAGCTTGGCATAATCAAATTCCGTATTGCCAGCTTCCCATTCTCCGGCGTTAATATAGGCAGTAATATTTTCAGATATGTAGCGGTAAAACAGCATTCCTAGAACATATTGCTTAAAGTCCCATCCATCTACACTGCCTCTTAGATCATTTGCCATATTCCATATCGTGCGGTGTAATTCCGCCCGTTCCTGTTCTTTTCTGTTGTTTTCCATAACTCTACTTCCTTTCTTCAACCATATTAGGCACTAATTCCATGATATCTTTAAAATCAACGCCAAGTGCCGTACAAACCTTTACAAGAACATCCATACTGACATATTCGTTTTTAGAAAGCTTTGAAATTGACGATGGACTTATTCCCGCAGCAGCTTGCAAATCTTTCTTCTTCATATCGCGGTCTATCAACAATTTCCAAAGCTTTTTATAGCTAACGGTCATCTTGGTCACCTCTTTATATATGTTTTTTCCATTATAGCACATTTTCTTCAAAAATAACATGATAATTCTGTGTTTGTGAAGTAATTTTACAATGTTAACAAAGATAATGATAGTTGTGTATGCCTTTCATTTTTCTCTTTTATTCAAATAAATACTTTTAGACAAAAAAGTCTTTAAGTCTATTTGTAAAACCAAAGGCAAAGTTATAACATTCAGCCTTCTTAAATTTAATGCCACTTTCGCTCAAATTTGAGCAAAAGCATATGCATTACAGCCGTCTTTTCTGGCAAATAGACAGGCTGGTTTTTTATTTTAAGGGGTTCGAATCAATAGAATTCTTCGCTTATAGATGAGGAAGAAAAATATTTTTAGAAAATCCTCAACTAATGTGCTCTACCAAGGCTATAAGGTGAGAGGAAAAATAATCCCCCAATGAAAGCATAGTTTTTCTCTCACTGCTCCTTGACAACTGAATACCCCGAAATGCAAGAGATACTTCAAGGTGAATATGCCATGACGATAATTCCGAGCGTATTCCTTGAAAGATAACGAGGTTGTGTCAAACAAGGCAAACCCTCTGGAACAGTAGCGTTTCGGGTCATTTTTAACAGGCAAGGAGGTGAAATAACTGAAACCACAATATGATAACTTGCCACAGATACTCAAAATTAAGCCACAGTTTTGCTGTTGGAAATATGAAGAGCGAAGTGGTAGAAAAACCAAAGTTCCCTATAACCCAGTAACGAGAAAAAGGGCAAAACCAAATCAACGTGGTACATTTAAAGATTTTAGTTCGGCGGTAGCTGCTATAAGTGATTATGATGGTATCGGATTTTTGGTGGGTAATGACATATGTGTTATCGACTTAGATGATTGCTTTGATAGTGGTGGTAAGCTTAAGCCTGTTGCCCAAAATGTTGTAGAGGCTTTTAGTGGTTGCTATATGGAACACAGTCCGTCTGGGAGAGGGCTTCATATTTTCTTTAAGGCCACAGGCTTTACCTTTGACAAAACAAAATACTATATCAACAACAGAAAGCTAGGAGTTGAGGTCTATGTATCAGGGGCAACAAACCGCTTTGTTACCGTAACAGGCAATGTATTTGCAGATGGTGATATACCGGAGAAATCGAATGAGCTTCAGATGATACTAGACAAGTATATGCTACGTCCTACCACTGTAAAGCAACTTCTGGATACAGAAAGTCAATCCTATCTGTCTGACAAGTCTGTTATTGAGAAGGCTTTAAAATCGGCAAATGGAGAAAGGTTCAAAGCATTATGGCAAGGAGATACGTCAGGCTATGCTTCTGCCAGTGAAGCTGATTTGGCACTTTGCGGTATGCTGGCATTTTGGTGTGGCAGGGATATTGGACAGATAGACAGACTTTTCCGGAAAAGTGGACTAATGCGGGATAAATGGAATAGACCGCAGTCCGGCAGTACTTATGGAATGATAACCATACAAAAAGCTATCGCAAGTGTCACTGAGGTATACAAACCGGGCGGCAAGCGTTCCTCAGCCACAGAAGATTTTTTACAGGGGGAATATTCCCTTGCTAATTTAAAGACTGAAAACAATGAGCGTTACCCTTGGACAGATATTGGGGCAAGCAGGCTGTTTGCTGATTATTATAAATCTTTTGCCCGCTATGTTCCCGAAAGGAAGATGTGGTTTTGCTATGAAAACGGCATATGGACTCCCGATATTGGTAATCTCAAAGTGATGGAAATGTGTAAATCATTGGCTAATCAACTGCTAACCTATGCTTTGACTATTCAGGATGAACATCAAAGAAAGGCATACATTGACTATTGCCGAAAGTGGCAGTCAAGAAGATACCGAGAAACGGTACTTAAAGATGCACAGAGTGTATATCCCATATCAATGGCTGAATTCGACCAAGACCCGCAGGTACTCAACTGTGCCAATGGAACATTGTTTTTAACATCCATGGATTTTCATCCCCACAACAGCGAGGACAGACTTACAAAGATATCTGGCGTTAAATATGATCCAGAAGCAAAAAGTGAGCGATGGGATAGATTTATTTATGAGATTATGAGCGGAGATGAGGAAAAGGCAAAATTCCTCCAGAAAGCCTTTGGTTACAGTATCAGCGGAGACACTCGGTATGAATGCCTGTTTGTTCTCTATGGTGCTACAACTCGAAACGGTAAAGGTACGCTATGTGAGAGCATTCTTAAGGTATTAGGCAGTTATGGCTGTACCGCAAGGCCGGAGACTATCAGTCTGAAAAAGAACAATAACAGTTCAAGTCCAAGTGAAGATATTGCCCGGCTTGCAGGAGTACGCTTTGTGAATATCTCCGAACCTAGCAGAGGACTTGTCCTAAATGCTGCACAGGTAAAAAGCATGACGGGTGGTGACACCATCAACGCAAGGTTTCTACATGAGAATTCTTTTGACTTTTCGCCAAAGTTTAAGCTGTATATCAACACCAATTATCTGCCCGTTATTACGGATATGACACTGTTTTCCAGTGGCAGAGTGGTAATCATCCCTTTTGAACGACACTTTGATGAAAGCGAGCAGGATAAAAACTTAAAACGTGAATTCGCCAAACCAAAGAATCAAAGTGCTATCCTCAACTGGCTAATTGAAGGCTATCAGCTGTTAAAGAAAGAAGGCTTGACTTTACCTGATTCCGTTAAGACAGCAACAGAGGCTTATAAGCGTGACAGCGATAAAATAGCATTATTTTTCGAGGATGCCTTGGAGGAAAGTCCTAATAGTGAGGTGCGGACATCCGAAGTGTATGCCCGGTATCAGCGTTGGTGTAGTGCCAATGGATGTTATTCGGAGAATGCAAGAAACTTCAAACAAGCATTAACAGCTATCGCCCGTGTAGAACGGAAACGACCACGTTCTGGTGGTGGAATGACCACAATGCTTATCGGATATAAGCTGACAGAAGAAGAATTTTTTCTTATTTAAACACAGTGTAGCAGCTTGTAGCAAGAAAAACAGGTTATATAAAAAATCGCTCTCGTATAGAGAGTTTAGTTTTTACCTGCTACATCTTGCTACAAAGCTTAATACCACTAAAACCACTGGATACAACTTAATGTGTTGATACCTACCCCCTAGGGGAGGTCAAATCTCCACACCTTTTCATCTGGACAACGGGCGTAGGGCAACGCGTAAAAAAACGCGGTTTCAAACGGGGTATATACCCCACAATCAATTTTAATTTAGGAGGTAAACGATTATGGCAACATCAACAACTTATAATAGAGCGTTTTGGAATGTTATGAAAGGAAAAGAAGAAAATAATCAAAATCTAAGAGAGGGTTTTGATAATGCAGGAGCCTATGTCGCACCAGACGAGTTCCGAGAAGGCTTTAACACTGCTTTGGCAAAGGAGAATATACTCCGCAGATTTGCTACTGTTATCAATCTATCTTCTGCAGAAGGTAAAATTCAAGCGGTATCCTCAACAGGGACAGCAGATTGGGTTGAAGACGGAGATCCAATCCCCGAAAGTGCCGATACATTTACACAGTTTCTGGTGAAATCATACAAGCTGGCATCTCTTGTCAAGCTAAACCGCTCATTCGTCACCGATATGAACTTTAATCTTGAAAAATATCTGATTGGTGATTTTGCGAAGCGTTTTGGCAAGGCTGAGGAAAATGCATTGCTTAATGGAAATGGCACAACTCAGCCAACAGGTATACTTACGGCAGACGCAGATGTAACTACAGCAGACAATAGTACCATCTCTTTTGATGAGATTATCTCTCTGTATTTTTCATTAAAAGATGAATATCGCAATAACGCTGTGTTTATTATGCACGATAATACAGCCATGCTTCTTAGAACCCTTAAGGATACAAGCGGCAGTTATCTGTGGAATTCTTCAGACAACACCATCTTCGGAAAGCCTGTAGTTACCTCTCCATATATGCCTACAGTATCAGCAGGAGCTAAAAGCATTGTATTTGGAGATTTATCATACTACTGGCTGATTGAACGTCAACCAATAACGATAAAAAAATTAAGTGAGTTATATGCATTGCAGGGGCAAATTGGATTTTCTGCTTACGAGAGATTGGATGGCAAGCTAATTCAACCGGATGCTCTGAAAATATTACAAATAAAAGCTTAAATAATGGATTAGGCACTGGGTAATCAATTCGGCTCAGTGCCAGTCCCTTCAAAACATCGGACAGGAGGTCACGATATGGAGAATCAAAGTAACAGCCGCACAACCAAATCCGATATCGGAGGTACGGTCTATGTGGTGGAATCACGAGTAAGTGATTCAGCAAAGGAAAGTGCATATTCCAAGCTGAAACGACTGATTACGGTCAACGCAAAAAGCCTTTCAAAGTTATCAGATAGTTCATATAAACCTACGGAAATCAACTCGACTTCTTCAAGGTAGTACGGTAATATACATAGTGCTAAACCGCTTGAAGACTGTCGGAAATGGAGGAGAAAAATGAATAGGCAGTCAACATTTAGCACTATACTTAAATCAACAATAGCATTTGAAGAAGCGAAAATTACTGCTCTTTACTGCAGGCTTTCCCGTGATGATGAGCTTGCAGGGGACAGCAACAGTATAGTAAACCAGAAGGCAATTCTAAAGAAATATGCTGAGGACAACGGTTTTCGTAACATCGAATTTTATGTGGATGATGGGGTCAGCGGTACAACTTTTGATAGACCAGACTTTAACCGCATGATTGCAGATGTAGAGTCCGGTAGAATCGGAACGATTATCATTAAGGATATGTCCCGATTCGGCAGGGATTACCTTAAAGTAGGATATTATACCGAGATTATGTTTCCTGAAGCAGATGTACGATTCATTGCTATTAACAACGGTATTGATAGTGCAAACCAAGCAGACAGTGACTTTACACCGTTTCTTAACATTATTAATGAATGGTACGCTAAGGATACTAGCAAGAAAATCCGTGCTGTGTTCAAATCCAAGGGACAGTCCGGTAAGCCACTCTGCACCAATCCGCCTTACGGTTATATTAAAGACCCTGAAGATAAGTTGCACTGGATTATAGATGAGAAAGCCGCCGAGGTGGTCAGAGATATTTTCCGACTGTGCATGGCTGGTTTTGGACCCACGCAGATAGCAAAACAACTTGAAAAGCGATGCATTGATACACCTACGGTTCATCTTCGCAAAATGGGTATTAACACTCCAGCAAGACCACCTGAAAACCCATATGCTTGGTCAGCTCGTACTGTAGCAGATATTTTGGCTAAAATGGAATATCTAGGTCACACGGTGAATTTCAAGACTTCTAAAAAGTCATATAAGAGCAAAGTCAAGATAATGAACAATCCAGAAGATTGGCTGGTTTTCAAAAATACCCATGAAGCAATTATTGATGAGGGGACTTGGGAAACAGTGCAGAAAATCAGAGATGGCAAGCGAAGACCATCACGATTAGGTGAAATGGGAATGCTTTCTGGCATGATGTTTTGTGCCGACTGTGGTGCAAAGCTGTATCAGGTTAGAGGCAAGGGATGGACACACGATAAGGAATATTTCGTTTGTGCGACTTACCGCAAGAAAAAGGGTATGTGCAGTTCACATCAGATACGTAATGTTGTAGTGGAACAGCTTTTGCTAGAAGACTTAAGACGTGTAACCTCCTTTGCCAAAGACCATGAACAGGAATTCATCCGTATAGTTATGAATAATTCAGAAAAGGAACTTGCCAAAGAACTCCGCCAAAGTCAAAAGGAGTATGAACAAGCACAGACTCGCATTGCTGACATAGACAAAATCATTCGAAAGCTATATGAGGATAATGTGATGGGCAAAATTCCCGAAGAGCGTTTTTACAAGATGTCGGCTGAATATGAAGCCGAGCAGAAGGCGCTGGAAGAAAGGATAACCAAATTAAAACATACCATTGATACAGCAAATGAACAGTCCCTCAATACCGACCGCTTTTTGGCACTGGTTAAAAAGTACACAGAAATTACAGAATTGGATGCAGAGATTATCCGAGAGTTCATTGACAAAATTATAGTATTCAAGGCTGAAAAGGTAGATGGCCGCAGAACCCAGCGGATTCAAATTTTCTATAACTGCATTGGCGCTATCGACTTACCAAACTAAACGAAAAAACGGCATAGCCGCAAATCTACGACTATGTCGAATTTTTCAGGAATTATAAATCCCTATCTGACCGCTCCTAAGGGACGTTCTTTTTTGGCCTCTTTTTTATTCGCGCTATTACAATATTCAAATTGAAGCGATTCTACTCACCAGCGACTTGTGATAATGTTGCCAGTACTGTTGCCCACACTGATTTTTGCTCTTTGGAGATTTTACCAATAGATTTCTAGCGTGATTATGGATTTCTAAGGGCTGCTAGTCCTGCCTTTACCCACTCCACAAATGCTGGAGAAGGTGGTTGCTGGTTTATTGCTTTGGCCCTGGATGACCGGGACAGCAAGGGCGATCTAGTAATGGGAGCAGTTCCACCCATGCTAGTTTTCACTTTTCAAAGTCCAGCCAAAGTCACCGTGGTAAACCATCTGCCTGGTCATTCCCCCGTCAATACAAATATTTTCCCCGGTTATAAATCCCGCTTTTTCACTGCAAAGATAAAGCACCATGTGGGCAATATCCAGCGGATGGCCCACCCGGCCTGCGGGATGCTGTAAGGCATCTGAACCGCTGTACAATTTGAAATCAGTATCGATCCAACCAGGTGAGATGGAATTGACTCTTACCTTACCGGCCAGGCTTACCGCCATGGCATGGGTCAGGGCAGCGATTCCTCCTTTGGCGGCCGAATAGCTTTCTGTGTTGGGTTGGCTCATTCTATCCCGCGAAGAAGATATGTTGACAATGCTTGCCCCTGGGCCGAAATGCTCCATAAACAGCTTGGTCAGCAGGTAAGGCGCACTGATGCCCACCCGCAATACATAATTGAAGTCCTGGTAGCCGCAGTCCTTCAAGCCTCCTTTGCTGAGCATGGCATTATTGATCAAGCAGTCTATCCGTCCGTGCTCTGCGATCACTTTATCGGCAAAGGCCCGGAGCACGTCTTCGTCGGCTAGATCACCGGTAAAATACGGATTCTCTTTTTTATCGATGATGCACACCCTGGCTCCGGCTTTAAGGAATTCACTTACAATACTTTTCCCGATGCCGGAAGCACCGCCTGTCACCACCACAATTTTGTCTTTAAACTCCATAAGCTCCACTCCTCATGTATTTGTTTTTATATGGATTGATTATCTTTTTGGTATTCATGATGTTGGGCAGCTCAGTTCATGTAATTGCACCTATAAATATTCTGTTTTATATTATAACGTCATGAGCGGTGCGATGCTTCTTCTGCCTGGTTTTGTTTTTCGAAACCGAGTACAGGCCAGGGGAGTTTTATAGACGGTATTGCATGCCGGGAAACTTGTGATGAGATTTGAATCCAAACGACCGATGATTTTCACTGAGCAGGAAAATGCTATAAGATTCATGAATAGAGCATAATGGAGGGCCATCCAAGAAAGCCGGCGCCAAGTAAAAAGAAATGCCCCAGGGCACAATCGAGAAGAACCGACCCGTGCCTTCCCTGAAGGCCACATCTATAAAGAGTGTTCTGAAAAAACTGCCCTGTTGAGGTACACTATATGAGACAGGAGATGTTGTTGATAATGAAAAAGTTTACATATAGAAAAGTTGACGCTTTTACTTCAGGAAAATCCATGGGTAATCCTGCTGCCTATTTGCTGACCGGTCCTTTACAACTGACAGAGAACGAAATGCTTGCCATAGCACAGGAACATAAAGGCTTCGTATCCGAGGTAGTATTCTGTTCTAACTCCGACCTGGCGGATCTGAAGCTCACCTATTTTTCTTCTGAATGCGAGGTGGACTTCTGCGGTCATGGCACAGTAGCCACCGTGTATGATATCATGCGAAGCAATGATAAGCTGCGCAGTAAAAGCGAAATTACTATAGAGACGAACAAAAAGGGCTTGCTTACCGTCTATAACCGTATCGACACTGATGATGCCGTTTATATCACAGCCCCCCAGGCACAGTGGCTGCAGACAACGGTTTCACGGGAGGCGATTGCAGATATGCTGGGACTTGCCCCCGAGGCGATCTGCAGCGATCTTCCGCTTGCCTTTATAGACGCAGGTCTCAGAACACTGATTGTCCCTATAGCTGAATTTGACACTGAAGTGTCAGTTTATCCAGAGCTGGAGCGGGTGAAGGAATTCTGTCTAGGTCATGGCATAGACATCATACTGATTTTCTGTATGCAGACCAGTTCTCCAGACTGCTGTGCTCATACCAGGGTGTTGGCAGCAAAATTTGGTTATCTGGAGGATCCTGCCACTGGATCCGGCAACAGCGCTTTTGCTAATTATATGCTGCGATATAAGCTGTGGGATGGCACCCCGACCAAGGTTGAGCAGGGCGGGGACAACATAGTTTTCAATGCGGTTAGTCTTATGAAAAACGGGGATAAGGTGCTGTTCGGCGGAAGTGCCGCCCTCCGCATCGCAGGCCAATATTTTATGTCATAAAGCTTATTTGAAGCCAAAAAGAAGCCAACAAAAAGAACGTCCTTTGTTTGCTACTTTGTTTGCTAAGCTAGCACGCTTCGCCACAGGCAATATATACCTGGGGATTAAGAACGGGCTGTGAGACTTGCAAGGTATATACTTGAATTACAGGATGGTGAGAAATAAGTGACTGAAAGCAATATCACCCGTTTACAGTACCAGGATAAAGAAATCATTCTCGTGGCGACGGCCCATGTGTCCAAAGAGAGCAGACTGCTTGTAAAACAGGTCATCGAAGCTGAGCGGCCGGACAGTGTTTGCATCGAGCTTGATGAAGAGCGCTATCAAAGCATGCAAAATCCGCAAGCGTGGCAGAATACCGATCTGGTCAAGGTCATTAAATCGAAAAGGGTCGGCTTTCTGGCTGTGAACCTTTTCCTCAGTTCCTATCAAAAAATGCTGGCCAAAAAGCTTGATACCCCAGTCGGGGGAGAAATGAGACAGGGAATTAAAAGCGCTAAAGAAACCGGCGCCGAATTGGTCCTGGCGGATCGCAGCATTCAAACCACCTTCCTGCGCATCTGGCGCAAAATGAGCCTGGGGGAAAAGGCCAAACTGTTTGCCAGCCTGTTCTTCGCAATGGATGAAGATGAGGACATCTCTGAACAGGATCTGCAGGATTTAATGCAAAAAGATATGCTGGAGTCGCTGATAAGCGGCATGCGTGAAAAGCTTCCCCAGGTCGGGGAAATCCTCCTCAGCGAGCGGGATCAATATCTGGCTCACAATATCAAAAACGCCCCGGGGCCAAAAATCGTTGCCATATTGGGAGGCGCTCATGTACCCGGTGTGGCCCAGGAAATCTTCAAAACTCAGGATATCGCCAAGATCTCCTCGGTCCCTCCCACCAGCCGGTTTTCCCAGCTGGCCGGGTGGATTATTCCAGGTGCCCTGGTGATGCTCCTGGGCTACGCTTTTATCGCCAACATAGAGACCGGTCTGCAGCAATTGTCCACCTGGGTATTATGGACAGGCGTCTTGGCGGCTCTATTCACCGCCTTGTCCCTGGGGCATCCGCTCAGTATACTCACCTCCCTTGTAGCGGCTCCGTTTACCACCATAAATCCGGTTTTGGCCGTCGGCTGGTTTACCGGCTTGGTGGAAGCTACCATTAAAAAGCCCACCGTCAACGATTTACAGAATGTTTCCCAGGACATATTCAGTTTGCGGGGTTTCTACCGCAACCGGCTGCTGCGCACCATTTTGGTAATATTCATGGCCAATCTGGGAGCGTCCACGGGCACAATCATCGCCGGGGCGGACATTATTAAAAAGCTTTTTTAAAGGTGAAATGAGCCATGAACATTCAGATATTCGGAGTCAAGAAATGCTTTGACACCCAAAAGGCGGAAAGATATTTCAAAGAACGGAAGATAAAATACCAGTTTATTGATCTGAATCAGAAGAGCCTGAGTAAAGGTGAACTGAACAGCGTCAAACAGTCGGTGAAGCTGATTGATCTCATCAATAGCAAGGCCAAAGAGTATAATCAGCTAAATCTTAACCATATCACTGGCAGCAGCATGCGAGAGGAGATTCTCCTAAAAAACCCCCAGCTTTTCAATACCCCTATAGTCAGAAACGGCCGCCAGGCTACCGTCGGTTACAAGCCTGAGGTGTGGGAGAAATGGGAGTAGGGAAGGGCAAACAAAAATTATGCGTCAGAGATCTTACGCTCTATCTTTTGAATGGGGTGCACATCCGCTACACCACTAGATTAACGGCGAGTGACCATTCGATGAACGACACGATAAGTGTATTCTTTGCTTTAACCCCAGAATACCTTGCCGAAATTAGGACTTTTTCGTATGTTGACCTGTCCCATGCCACAATATATTCTTGAAATAGGACTTCCCTAAATGCACTGATTGATGGGGTGATATGATGGATCCGATTATGGTCATAAAAGAGCGTCTGCCAGAACTATGCAGGGACTACCCTATAAGCAAAATAGGAGTTTTCGGGTCTTTTGCACGCGGCGAAGCAAATGCTGACAGCGATCTTGATCTCTTAGTAGAGTTTGCGGAACCAATCACTCTTTTTAGATTTGTCGATCTTAAGTTGGATTTGGAGGAACTCCTTAAAATCAAGGTTGATTTAGTCACTCCCGCGGCCTTAAAGCCAAGAATCAAGGAAAAAATACTCACGGAAGTGCAATATCTATGAGAGATTATTGGCTGTATCTGGATGATCTTATTGAATCCTCAGGTCGTATCATGGAATATACGGCCGGGCTAGACTATGACCAGTTTAAGCAAAATCAAATGATTATTGATGCGGTGATACGCAACCTCGAAATAATCGGAGAAGCCGCCACACATATTCCTGATGACGTGCAGTCCCAGTATCCAATGGTTCCCTGGAGATCAATCAAAGGTATGAGAAACCTGTTAATTCATGAATACTGGAGTTCGGATTTACTAATAATTTGGAAAACTATTCAAGAGTCCATACCTCAATTATTAGAAGCCTTAAAGGGTTAGTTGATACTTGCTATTATCCTTAAGCCCCCCCGTCCAAAATACAGGCTTTCTTATCTTATCGAAATGCACACCCCTGAATAAAATGCACCCCACCACCCCGACGTTCTTTTTGTTGGCCTCTTTTTTATTCGCGCGGTTATAATGGTAGATAATAAACAGGACAATTACTGAAATGTGGCGATCTAGAGAACAAAACAATAATGGAGTATTCGATTATTGGGGATTATCGGCAGGATATAACTTCCTATAACTAATAGTATGCTCCTGTAAATTATAGCATAGTGTGGTATTGTAAAAAGTGACAGTTGAAGAGTGAAGGAAGTAATTCATTTGCACATGAAAGGTATAACCTCACGACAGATTGCCATGGCCTTTACAGGAAGCATATTGGGAGCCGGTTTTGTTTCAGGACAGGAACTGATGCAGTTTTTTGCCGTATTCGGAGGTTTCGGCCTGATAGGCATGTCTCTTGCCATCCTGCTGTTCATTATGCTCAGCTGCTTTGTTATGAGAATTTCAAAACAGACCGGAATCACCGAGTTTGACAGAATCATTGTAAGAAACGAGAACCCCTGGCTTCGAGCAGTTTTCGGCGGGGTATTCATTTTTTTCCTGTTTGGGGTGGTAGTAATTATGATCGCCGGTGCCGGGGCACTGCTGAATCAGGTATTCGGCATCCAGACCATTGTGGGTAGTGCACTGATGGCGGTCTTGCTGGGGGTAGTGGCACTGTGGGAAGCGAAAGGGGTCTTGACCGCATTTAGTATTACCGTTCCTCTCTTGATTGTGGTAGCCATGATTTCCGGGGTTTTATCATTCTTCTATTTTGGAGGAAATAGTATTGTCGCCCGGCCGTTTTCCGGAGCTAACCCGCTGCTTGCAAACTGGTTGTTTGCCACGATTGTGTTTGTTTCTTACAATATGATGGTTATCATCTCCATACTGGTGCCAATTGCACCACAGGTAAAAGAAGACAAGACCATCAGTAAAGGTGTTTTTCAGGGAGCCATACAACTGCTGATTGTATTTGTGTGTATTTTGCTCCCTTTGATTTTCAATCAGCCAATGCTGGCGGATGCCGAACTACCCATGCTTACCCTGGCTGAAAAAATACATCCGGTTTGGGGGGGAGTTTATGCCGTGCTGCTGTTTTGCGGGATGTTTGGGAGTTCATTGTCTTGTCTTTTTGGGGTAACTTTTCGCATCAAGAAGATCAAGAGTATTGAAGGAAAGATACTGGTCCCAATACTGGTGGGGCTGGCGTTCCTGGGGAGTATTGCCGGCTTTAAAGAGCTGATAGCAATTGTCTTGCCGGTCTGCGGATACTTCGGCTTTTTTGCCATGATAGGCGTTGTCATGCACTATTTATCGCTGCAGCAGAAGAGAATAGACTTGTGAATCGACCGGGTGGAGTTGCCACACTGAACGGAATAAGGGGAGAATACCGACAGCATTCGGCTGCAGCAGCCCGCGCCGGTCACGATAATCACGTTTCGGCAGGCAGATTGCGCTTTTCCACCAGGCGGGTGCCTATCAGCAAGACTACCAGGGCTATAAAGGAAACTACTATAGCGGTATAGTAGCCTAGCTTCAGGCCTTGATCAAGCATGAATCCCCCCAGAGCCGGGCCAATTGACCGCCCCAGGCTGTCGTAGCCCTGTAATATGCCCATGGCTGACCCCTGCGTGCCCTGGGTGCGCTTGGATACGGCCGCAGAGATGGAAGGGCGTATCAAACCTACGCCAGCAGAAAAAACCACCATGAAGGCGATAGAACTGGGAATATTGAAGGTGAAGGTGAACAGCACGAAACTCAACCCCATCAGTATGATCCCGGTTGAGGCGGTTTTTTCCTCTCCCCAATGATTGATCATTCTGCCCACCAACAGTCCCTGCACCAGCACCGAACCCACTCCGGCAGCGGTAAAAGCCCAGCCGATATCCCGCGCTGTAAAGGACAGCTTGGCCTCAGTGAACAGGGCGAAGGTGCCATGGTGTATGGATTCTCCTATACTGGCAAATAGAATTACCACAAACAGCACCACAAACGGGCTGTGTATACCTTCCAAAAGTGAAGCCCGCTCTATTTTACGCACCACCCGCTGCTCAGCAGCAAGGGATTCGGGCATCCACAACCACACCGAAACAGCATTGGCCAGGGCTAAAAGCCCCGCGAACACAAAAGGAAAGGACAGCGATATAGTCGACAATAGCCCGCCGATAGCAGGACCAAAGATCATTCCCATTCCCATCGCCGCTCCTATCATACCCATTGCCTGGCCTCGTTTTTCCAGGCTGGTGGAATCGCCCACATATGCCATGGCGGTAGGCATGGTGGCACAGGACAGAATGCCTCCGGCAATCCTGATCAGATACAGCATCCATAACTGTGTAGCATAGCCAAACAGAATAAAGGTAACCGCAAATCCCAGAATTCCGATTAGAAGCACTGGTTTTCTGCCCATCCGATCGGAATAAGCGCCCCAGATAGGAGCAAAGATAAACTGGCAGATGGCATAAACGGTAATCAGCATACCCAGCTGAAAAGCGTTGGCTCCCATCGATTCAGCGTAATAGGGCAAGACCGGCATTATTATGCTAAAGCCCATCCCCACCAGAAAGATTGAAATAAACAACAACACCAGATGCTTGCTAAGGCCAGCTTTCTCCAAAGTCTATCATTCCTTAAATACTTAATCCCTCATCAGTATACCATCAGTACCTCAACAGCTAAAGATGACAATGGGGCACGTTGCAAAGGTGTCTGGGTACGGTTTTTTTGCTTGGTCTTTCAGTTACTAAAACCGAGACGTGAAGGAAAAGACGAAAGATGCGTTTACAAGCCAAAGAACCCCATGCCTTGCCTACGCCCTTTGTCCATTTCGGAACCGCCCTGTCTTAATTAAATTATTTGTCTTGTTCACCCTCCTTAATGATAGCGATGTTGCCTTCCACATGGCGTTTTCCCATCAGGTGTCTGGCTTTGCGGTTGGCTACAGTGTCAAATACGATGGAAAAATCATAGTTTTCCGGATATAGTTCACTGGCCGGCACAAAGAGCTTAATGCGTTTGTGGTTTACCAGCTTTTTGTGGCCTTTTATCTGAACGCCGATTTCCCCTTTATCATTGGCCAGAGCATACACAATGCCGATCTCCTTGCGCGGATAAACAAACACGCTGTCGCCGATGTTGAATGAATCACGATGCGACGGTGTTTGCGGCTTCTTCTCTTCTTGCTTGACGATACTGGACGGGGTGGAGGCCTGGCGGGGAGCAGGATCGCCTTGAGTTACTGTGAAACCAAACTGCTGAGGTTTGCTGCCGTAGGCGGCCTGGTGGGCGCGCTGCAGCATTTGCCGGGGCAGGCCCAGTCTTTCCGCAATATGCAGAGCGCAGCTTTCACCGGCCTCGCCGATTTCCAGCTGATACAGAGGCCTAAGGCTTTCCTTGTCAAAGGTCATGCGGGCGTTTACCATCCCCGGCTTTGCGGCTGCATATTCCTTTATTTCGGGGTAGTGGGTGGTGACCACAAACAGGCATCCTTTAGCCATCAGTTCATCCAAGATGGCAATTGCCAGCCCCATGCCTTCAGTGGGATCAGTTCCCGAGCCGAGTTCATCGAGCAGCACCAGGGATTCCTCATTGGCCTGCTTTAGAATCTCGATAATGTTTTTCATATGCGAGGAAAAGGTGGACAGATTCTCGGCTATGCTCTGTCCGTCGCCAATGTCGCACAACACCAGGTTATTGAGGCATAAATCGCTGCCAGTATCGGCAGGGACATGCAGCCCGCTCTGTGCCATCAAAGAGAGCAGCCCCACGGTTTTAAGGGCTACAGTTTTGCCGCCGGTATTGGGCCCGGTAATAACTACTCCCTTATGTTGATCACCGCTTTCGAAGTTCAGCGGCACCGCGGAATTCTGGTCGAGCAAGGGGTGTCTGGCATTCTCTATACGAATCCTTCTGGCAGTGTTTATGCTGACCGGCCCTGCTTTCATGGCAATGCTGAGCTTGCCTTTGGCGAAGAGGTAGTCCAGAGTTTCCATGGCCTCCATATTCAGTTTGATAGCGGCCAGATTATCGCTAATAAGCGCGGTCAGGGAGTATAGGATGCGCCTGACTTCGCTGTCCTCTTCAATTTGCAGGTTGTTTAGCTCGGCCTGCAACCGGGCAACCGATGCCGGCTCGATAAAACAGGTTCCACCAGTATTGGACATCTCGATGACCGTGCCGGTCACATTCTTCTTATGTTCACGTTTTACCGGCAAGGTGTAACGGCCGCTTCTGATGGAGATAAAGCTCTCTGAGAACCATGCCTTATTTCGGCGCAACAGTCCCTCCAGTTTAGCCTTGATCTGCTCGTTGGTGATAACAATTTGTCGCCTTATATCAGCCAGCCGGACTGAGGCCTTGTCATCTACCTGGCCATTCCTTATACAGCGCTCGATTTCGTATTCCAGCTCCGGCAGTTCGTCTATAGATGTCCCGTACCATGCCATCTCGGCGCCGGTTAGCTCGGCCTTCTTCAGATATGTTTTCATTCTCCGGCAGGAGGCCAGAAATATGGAAACCTGCACCAGTTGATCCGGCATAAGCATTGCTTCGACCGCAATCTGGTTAATGACCTTGTGCAGTTCAGCCATGGACGCCAGGGGCGGCGTGCCGACCTGTTCGATAATACGCCGGGCCTGTGTGGTTTCCTCCATCCTGCGCCGTACTTCGCTTTCATTCAATGAGGGAGCCAAGGCCAGGCAGCGTTTTTTTCCGGCCTCGGACAAGGCCTTTTCAGCAAGCATAGTGAGTATTTTATCAAACTCGAGGGTTGTATAATTATCCATTTGATCCTCCTCAAAAATATCAAATGCCCGCCAGAGATACCACACCTGTAATAGTGCAGATTGCTCCCTGCGGGCAAAAATGTCTATAGATTAAAACTGCGCGGCCAAAACACATTGCCACGCATCAGTATTCACATAGATTGAAGCAGTCTGTCAGGTATGTCTTTCAAAAGGCGACACAAAACAGGGGGTTACCCCGCAACAATGCACCTTTTGCAACTTATCTAGTTGAGGTCCACCTTAACAGACAGAACGGACATCCACACGCCACCTTTTTATTATTCCGTACTTAGCATAAAACCATCTGCTGCTGTTGTCAATAGATGTGCACCATGATTTATCCTGTGCGCGTATAACCTGCTTTTATTGCCCGGTAATCATGGCAACAATCGATGGCTGAAATCCGGGTCTTTGACAGTTGAATAGTAGAAAAAGGTTAGAGAAGCCCGAAAAGGGCTAATTTTTTTGTCAATTGTTACACTTTTGTATTGAGTACTTTTGAGTAATGTGTCATAATATAAGGGATGGGAGGTGTTTTCTATGCGGCTAAAAATTTCTAGGTCAAAAAATGCTGCTTCGCTTTATGTCATAAAGTCCACCTATGTCAATGGCGTTCATTCTTCCAAGATTGTTGAAAAGCTTGGTACATATGATGAACTTAAGAAAAAATTGGGCGGGCAAGACCCGATCGAGTGGGCCAAGGAGTATATTGCCAAACTTAACGAGGAGGAAAAGCTTAACAAACGCGATGTCCTAGTTAAGTATTCCCCGATCAAGACTATTGATAAAGGCCAGCAGCGCTTATTCAACGGCGGATACCTCTTTTTGCAGAAGATATATCACGAACTGAAGCTTGATAAAATGTGCAGAGCTATCTCTAAGAAGTACAAGTTTTCTTACGACCTGGACTCCATCCTATCCAGACTTATCTACGCCAGGATTATCTACCCTTCCTCTAAGCTTTCTACATTCCAACTTTCCTCAAGGTTCATAGAACAGCCATCGTTTGATCTCCACCAAATCTACCGTGCGTTGGAGATAATTGCCAAAGAGGCTGACTCTATCCAGGCGTCTCTTTATTCCAACAGCCTGGCTGTGTCAGAGCGGAACACGCGGGTGCTGTACTATGACTGCACCAATTACTTCTTCGAAATTGAGCAGGAGTCAGGCATCAAGCAATACGGCTACTCCAAAGAGCACCGCCCTAACCCCATTGTCCAGATGGGGCTTTTCATGGATGGGGATGGGGTGCCTTTAGCCGTATATATTGGCAAAGGCAATACTAACGAGCAACTGACGCTAAAACCGCTGGAGAAGAAAATACTGTCTGACTTTAACTGCTCCAAGTTCATCGTCTGCACCGATGCAGGGCTCGCTTCCAATAGTAACCGTCAATTCAACAACCAGGGCGAGCGAGCTTTCATCACTACGCAGTCGGTCAAGAAGCTGAAGAAACACCTAAGAGAATGGGCATTAAGCCCTGAGGGCTGGCGCCTCCCGGGCGATACCTCCGTATACAGTCTGGACAAGCTTGATGAAAACAAAGACATGGAAAAGACTTTTTACAAGGAGCGTTGGATTGTGGAGGATGGGCTGGAGCAGAAGCTTATTGTGTCTTTTTCGCTCAAGTACCAAGATTATCAACGCAAGGTCAGGAACGCCCAAATTGAGCGTGCTCGCAAAGTCCTTAACACGAATTTGGGGAAACTTACGAAGGTGAACCAAAACGACTACAAACGTTTTATCAAGAAAACCAGCATTACCCCTGAGGGTGAGGTTGCCAGCAAGGCGGTATATGAAATCGATAACTCTGTCATCCAGAAAGAGGAGGCTTTTGATGGTTTCTACGCGGTTTGCACTAACCTTGACGGCGACGCCGCTGCTATCCTTGCGGTAAATAGGAGGCGCTGGCAGATTGAGGAGTGCTTCAGGATCATGAAAAGCGAGTTTAAGGCTAGACCGGTATACCTTAGCCGCGATGACAGGATAATGGCGCATTTTATTATATGTTTTATCGCGCTGGTGATCTACCGACTCTTGAAGAAGACGTTAGGTGAGCAATACACCTGCAGTGAGATCGTTCAGGGGCTGCGTGACATGAATTTCTATGAGGTCAAAGGGGAGGGTTTCGTCCCCACCTATATGAGAACGGACTTCACGGATAATCTTCATGATGTGTTTGGCTTCCGTACTGACTACCAGATTCTCCCCATGCGACAGATGAAAAAAATTTTTAAAGCTACTAAGTCTTAGACAAATAGTACTCACTTTTTACTAACACGTGAAAAGCTCGCAACCCCCTTGTTTTAGGAGTTTACGAGCTTTTTTCTCTTCACTAAGTGTCAAAGACGGGAATAGATGTGCACCATGATTTATCCTGTGCGCGTATAACCTGCTTTTATTGCCCGGTAATCATGGCAACAATCGATGGCTGAAATCAAATCGCTACTTTTTAGGCAACAGCCTCACCTGGGCTGAGTTGGCCCTTGTGCTGATGAATACCTCAAGTTATTCGGCTAGCGGTATGTTGGGGCATACTGACGAGTTTGCCATCGTGCTGATAAGCGTGGTGCAGGGGACTTTAAAATCGTGCATAAGGTAAGGAGCTAATTAGTTCCCCGTGAAGTTGTCACTGTTTCGGTTTGATTGTCTAGCACTCTTCTGTCAACCATGCGAAACGGTTCTTCATACCAGCCATTGTCAATCATGATGTTGATCCCGTCCTCAATGAATGTGGCAACTTTAGCCGCGGCCGAAGCATATAGGGCACTAAGGTCGTGGCGCGGGCTGGTGGCCAAAGTAGTGGCATAGTTTGAAATGCCAGCAGAAGAGATCAGTAAAGTATGGTACATCATCAGCTTATCCGAAAACGGCGGGATGGTTGATTCATTTACCATGAAATCCCAATGTACTGAAACAGGAATGTCTTCCTGAAGCATAATAGAACTAAATGTGTCTATCAGATTGTCAGCCAGGCTGATCCCACGCTTCATATATCTTCTAACCTGGTCAGACGCAGTAGTCTGTTCGAATCCCATCAACAGCCTTTTTCCAATATTATTAGTGGAAATGCCATAAAAAAGGTTTGATACCTCCTGGGCTAAAAGGCTGCGTTTCTTCTCGAGGAAGCCACTTAAAAAGTCTGGTCTATTGACGTAATCCACCTCTTTAGAGACCGTGACGATGGGAGGCCTTATATAAAGACCTTTGGACAGCAGCAGATTTACCGTATTGTTATACAGGTGAATGGACGAATTTATGCAATGATCATAGAAATCACGAACATCGGCTCGACCCGATGTAACGAAAGACAATCCGTTGACAACAAGTGCGATCTTATTTGAATTGATGATGTAGTAGAGGTAATACGGATCCGAAAACAATTTAGGGGCTTTAAGGTCGACATCGTTGTCTTTAAAGCCCTGGGGAATGGGCAGTCCCTCTCTACGCAAAATGTCGCCAGCCTGGTTTACTCTGAGGCGGCATATTTGAAGAGCGTCCTCTACCAACGGCCGAATCTCAAAATCTTCGGTTGTTTTCTGGAAATGTTTTAGGACACAAACAAATAGAGAGTATTGCATATAAGTATTCCACAATGCACCTATTTCCGAGACATTAAGCGGTACATTATCGATTGCTGCAATGGCCCTGTCCTCCATAAGGTTGGGATCATATCGGGTTCTCATATTCATCCTCCGTTTAAAAACCTGGTTTTGGCATAGTTTATCCGGATATGCTGTCGTTATTCCCTCCAGAACCTCAGGGCACCGGACATGGAGGCCATGAATACGGCATGATTAAGATGGTAGTAAATTATTGAACATGAGGTGTTATGGTAATATCAACTACGATTGAAGGGGATTAGCTTTCAAGTTTCCCTGTCATTTATTTTGAATCGAGGCAGGCTAATATAAAACAATTGTCGAATTGGTCGAATTGATTATTGGCGAATTGAGTAATGAATCATTCTAACTGCAACTGGTGTTCGAAAGGGAGAAAAATGCGGTTTTTGCCTCGATTACCCGCCTTTATTGATAGGAAACATTTATTTATTGTCAGTTTTGCTCTGTTTGGGGCCTGGCACTTATCTTTTGCTTTTGAAGGACAGGTGTTGTACGCGCTGGCCGATAATGCCGCTGACACTGGGCGGAAACCGCTATCCTCAGTTTGGTAGGCAGGCAAGCCATCGACGGTTACCCGGATGGCAGCTTTAAGCCGCAGCAGACCATCACCCGAGCCGAGTTTGCTACCGTTCTGGTTAAAGCACTGGGGCTACAAGCACAATCCGGAAAGATGTTTGAAGACACCGCCGGGCACTGGGCTAAAGACTATATAAGGACCGCCTATGCAGCCGGCATCATCGAGGGTTATGATGCTGAACACTTCGGCCCCGACGACCTGATAACCCGCGAGCAGATGGCGATAATGATCGTCAAAGCCGCCGGGCTTATGGCTGCTGACCAAGAACTCACCTTCAGTGACAGAGCTGCGGTATCACCCTGGGCTGTAAACTGGGTAAGCAGTGCCGCTCACCATGGTCTTATGAAGGGTTATGCGGATAACAGCTTCAAACCACTGGCTAATGCCAGCAGAGCCGAAGCAGTGACAGTGATATTTAATGCCCTGGCTAAATAGCCAGGGTGGGTAAAAATGAGCCATGAGCGCGGCACCCCCTTTGCTTCGTGTAGATGAAGCGAGCCAGAATATGGTAAAATGCCCCCGGCTTTCGACATTATTGACGCAAATATCGCAATTATGGTAGTATTGACTAGAAATAAAGGGGAGTAGCTTACAAGTTATAAGGCCAACAAAGCGGTGTAAAATTACCTGGTCTTATGCTCCTGCAGGGAAAGCAAGACCTTTGATATAACCCGGCAAGCCAGGCTATATTAAAGGTCTTTTTATATCAGCGGACATAGGAGGATTTTATTGTGGAATTGATCGATTTCCTGCTGCACATTGATATATATCTGGCTGATATCGTGCAGAATTATGGAACATGGACATATTTAATTCTCTTCATGATCATATTCTGTGAAACTGGACTGGTAGTGACGCCATTTCTGCCCGGAGACTCGCTGTTGTTCGTGATTGGTTCTCTGGCTGCCAACGGGGTTTTTAGCATGGAATGGATATGCTTGACTTTGCTGGTGGCAGCGATCGGCGGCAACACGCTAAATTACTATATCGGCAGAATTATCGGGCACAAAGCCTTTTCTTTCAAGAATAGCCGTTTTTTTAAACAGGAGTATTTGCTCAGGACGCAGGCCTTCTATGAACGCTATGGGGGGATAACTATTGTCATCTCTCGTTTTATGCCGATAATCCGCACCTTCGCACCCTTCGTGGCCGGCATCGGGCGTATGAGTTTTACCAGGTTCATGGTTTTCAATCTGCTGGGAGGGATATCCTGGGTGTTACTGCTGGTCTATGGCGGTTATTACTTCGGCAACATACCCCTGGTCAAAGACAATTTCTCCCTGGTAATCGTACTAATTGTGGGGGTTTCGTTTATTCCGGCTTTGATGGGAATGTTGCGCTATCGTACCCGGGACCGGGAGCAAACAACAGCAGCAAGGGAGAAGGTTGCCGCGGACATCCGGCGATAATACCATTTGTGGTTTTATAAAATCTCGATTGGGAACATCAACCTGACCAGCGGCTCAACACCGACACTTCTTCCTGTTCACCATTTGTTCACAAAACCCTCAAAACTTGTTCAAACTTTCCGGGTATCATAGTTTTCAGGAATAATAGCAGGTGGCGTTTTTCATCGCAGCTGAACAGGAGGGAAAACTATGGTGAAACGGTTTATAGAGAGTCCAGCCGCCAAATATCTGATCGTGGCTTTGCTGGCTTTTTTCTTAGGTAGCGCGTATTTCGGACTAGACAGGGCAGGTCAGGCAGTCCTGAATAGCGATCGCACTGGCAGCGATACCGCTTATGCTTCAGTGCAGACCGGATCTGGCGTGGCAGATATTGTAGAAATGACTGGTTCGTCGGTGGTGTACATAGAGGCCACGGTCAACCGAGACGTAGATAGAGGCACCATGCAGTTTTACGGCTTCAACATTCCCCGCAGCAACCGGACCGCTACCGGCACAGGGTTTATCATCGACTCTCAAGGCTACATCATGACCAATCAGCATGTCATCGATGAGGCCAGCAGCATCAAGGTCACTGTGCAGGGGACTGATTCCCCATATACCGCCACCGTGGTGGGATCAGACTATGATCTCGATCTGGCGGTTTTGAAGATAGAGGCTCCCAATCTGCGGGCCATTCCCATGGGAAACTCGGACCTTATGCGCCCCGGGGATACGGTAATCGCCATCGGCAATCCATTTGGCTTGGACCACTCGGTGACGACCGGGGTGGTGTCGGCCAAGGGCCGTCCCATCACCGTTCAGGATCGCCATTATAAAAATCTCATTCAGACCGATGCTGCCATCAACAGCGGCAACAGCGGCGGACCGCTGATAAATCTGCAAGGGCAGGTCATAGCCATAAATACCGCGGTGAGTGCCAACGGGCAGGGCATAGGCTTCGCTATACCTATTAACACTGCTAAGGGCATACTACAGGAACTCATGACTGTCGGCAAAGTAGTGCGGCCTTATTTGGGGATAAACATGGCTGATATGAACCCGGAACTGGCAGCCCAACTGCAAATCAGCCAGGATACCAAAGGCGTGGTGGTGGCCGATGTAGTGTCTGGCAGCCCGGCAGCGGCTGCAGGGGTCAAAGCCTATGATATCTTGGTGAGTATAGACGGCAACCCGGTGGAAAAGGGGACACAGGTGCAGGAATATGTTCAAAGCCAGCAAGTGGGGCAGACGGTTTCATTGGGCCTCTTGCGCCAGGGACGCAGTATCACCATTTCCGTGACTCTGAAAGAAAAGCCCTAAAAGTGGCACTGGGCACGGTTCTCCTGGCACTGGGGACGGTTTCCGATAAACGGGCACAGGGGACGGTTCTCCGACACAGGCAGCAAGTGAAACAAAAAGTACTTTACCCGCTTTTGGCCGAACCCCATTTAAGCAGGGTTTTTCTGCAAAACCGATTTTATGGCAGCGGTTATTTCCTGATAGCTGGTGCAGCGGCAGATATTTGACTGCAGCCACTCGTTGATGGTGGCCTCATCAGCCTCAGGATGGTTGTTGATCAACCCCTGGCAGTTCATGATGAATCCCGGGGTACAGTAGCCGCACTGGAAGGCGAATTTTTCTACAAAAGCCTGCTGTATGGGCGGGTTCTCCAGTCCCTCAATAGTAGTGATTTGATGACCGACCGCCTCGACCGCCAGCATCAGGCAGGATTTGACCGGCCAGCCATCCAGGAGTATGGTGCAAGCCCCGCAGTCGCCGTTCTCGCAGCCCGGTTTGGCACCGGTTAGTCCCAGCCTTTCACGGAGTGCGAATAAGAGGGTGTCAGCCGGGCGGACCAGCACTTTTCGAGTCTCACCGTTGATATTAAGTTCAATCAGTCCTTCATCTATCATCTGCAGCATGTTTAGCCCCCCAATTCGTTCAGAATGCTGACCAATGAGCCTTTTAACACGAACTGACGATAGGCCGCCGAGCTTTCCAAGTTGTCGGCCATCGGCTCCGGCAACTGGGAAATAGCATGGTCAGCCCGTTCATCGGCTGGCCGCGAGGTATCGTTTAAAGCCTGCTCCATCTCTTTCGAGCGGAAGGGATATCCACACAGGCCGCTGAAAGCGAACCTGACTTGTTGGCCGCTGTTTAAGGCGCATATGGTGAGTAAGGGATAGCTGATCTTTTCAGACTTGGTTCTTTTAACATGAACATGGGGTGAGTTTACCAGGGATTTGGGGATGCGATACTGCAGAATGACTTCGCCCCGGTTGAGCTGCACCTGTTTATCGAAAATATCGTTGACAGGTGCATTCCGATTGCCTCCAGGTCCGGCGATAATAACTTCGCAATCGGTCAGCAGCAGCGGCAGTAAGCTCTCCCGGTATACAATGGAGCCGCACATGTTGCCACCCAGCGTGATTTTATTCTGTGTGGTGTGGTCGGCTACCCGCGCCCCGGCCTGTGCAAGCAAAGGGAACAGATTGGCCTCGTGAATCTGCGTCAGGGTCACCCCGGCGCCGATTACCAAACTGTCGTCCTGAAACTCCTGCACCCCGCACTCTGGTATGCTCTTAATGTCGATTACCGCTCCGGTGTCGACATTATTGTGGCGACCCATGCTGATGATTTCGGTTCCGCCCCCATAATAGAGCGGTTTTTTCCCCTGGGCATCCAGGTCCTGAAACAGAGCTACCGCCTCACCGGCAGAATCGGGACGGTAATAGGAAAAATCGAAAGGTATCATGAGCGTCCCTCCTCAACCTTTTTCCAGATGGTTTCTGCATACACCGGCAACTGATCCAGTTCTACTCCGGCAGCCTTGCTCAAGGCATTTAATAGTGCGGCGTGAATTCCCAGTATACCGTGCTCAGCAAGGCCTCGTGCTCCATAAGGGCCGGCCTTGTTGGGAGTTTCAACCCAGTCCACTATATATTCCGGCTGTTGACCGATATGCATGACTTTGTAGGTGCGCAGGCTGGTGTTTGACAACTCCTGCTTCTGATTGAAAACCAATTCCTCCCGGGTGGCCAGCCCCAATCCCATTGACATGGCCCCCATTACCAGACCCTGGGCGGCCTTGGGATTGATCACTCTGCCCGCATCCAGGACTGTAACCGCTTTGAGAATCCGATAGGTATAGTCAGCTGTATTCAACTCCACCTCAACAGCCTGAGCGCCGGGGGTTTGGTAAGGCCCGGGCTTGCCTTTGCCGGTTTCCTGGTCCATGGGGCTTAAATGGGGCATCACAAAGGAACCTCTCCCTATTACCTGACTGCCCACGGTGCTGCCGTTGGCGTGCTTGTAGCCATGGGCGATGTCTGCAAATTCGATGTATTCCTGAGGATTGTCCTTATAAGCAATGCGGCCATTTTCAACCATCAGATCTTCCGGTGCGCACACCATAGCTATGGCGGCCAGGCTCAGGAGCTGTTTTAAGGCATCATCGGCGGCTTCCTCAACCGCCCGGCCTACCATAAAGGTGGACATGCTGGCCACGGTTTTCCAATGGTGGGGGCTATGGCCGGTGTCCACCTCCATCTCCACATGGATACGGCTGATATCAAGGCTTAGCTTTTCAGCCAGAATCTGCGCCAGAGTGGTCTTAGTGGAGGGGCCTATTTCCACTGCGCCCACCTGCAGGTTGGCGCTGCCATCGGAGTTGAAAGTCACTACCGCCGAGGCTAGAGCATCAGTAGGAGAACTGGAAGTCTTCCAAAAACAGGCCACCCCCCTGGCCAAGATCTTATTTTCCCCGACATATTGAACCTGGCCTTGTTCCCAGTTGATTAAGGTTTCGGCTTTGTCAATACAAGCCTGCAGGTTGCCCAGGTTGCTTTCCGTGAGTTCGACCTGCGTAGGGGTGGTATCACCTGGTTTGACCGCATTTTTGCGCCGTATCTGCACAGGATCCATTTTCAGTGCGGCAGCCAGTTTATCCATCATGCGCTCCACCGCGAATGTCATGGAGCCATGGCCGAAGCCTCGAAATGCGGTGGCATAAGTATGGTTGGTATACACGCACAGGGCGTCACACCAGACATTGTCCAATTTGTAGGGACCGGTACAACTCATGGCCATGGCGTTGGCCATGCGCGGACCGGATTCGGCATAGGCTCCGGTTCCGACCAGATATGTGTATTCCCCTGCGGTAAGGGTGCCATCCCTTCTGGCACCTAATTTAATCCTGGCTTCCAGGGCAATTTTGACAGGGAAACTAGCGATATCCTGTTCGCGGCTGATGCTGATGATGACTTTTCTGCCTCCCACCGCTTGAGATGCCAGCACAGCCAGGTATTCCAATTCCACAGAGGCTTTGCCCCCAAAGGCTCCGCCCACCAGAGGGACATGCACTATCACATCGCCCAAATCCCGGCCGAACTGCTCACTGATCATCTTGCGCACCGGGAAAGGAGCCTGGGACGAGGTGCGGATGATAATCTTGCCGTCGGATAAGATATGAGCCATGGCATTGCGGGTTTCCATGGCAATATGATCAGACATGGGCAGAGTGAAACTGCCCTCAACAACGACTTCCGCATCTTCCCAACCCTTGTTAAGATCGCCTTTGCGTATTTTGACATGGTGCACCACATTGGAATTGGCCTGCGGGTATACCTCAGGGATGCTCTTCTGGTATTGGTCCACAAATTCATGCAAAAGCGGAGCGTTGGCTTTTATGGCCTCGGCAGGCGAATTCACAGTGGGTAATTCTTCATAACTGACCTTAACCTGAAGGGCGGCGGCTGCCGCTTCAGCCTCCGTGTCCGCCACCACCACTGCCACCGGCTCGCCATAATAGCGCACCTTTCCTGAAGCCAGAGGCGGCCGGTCCTTAATCACCGAACCGGTTAAGATGGGATAGTAATCACCGGTTATTACCGCTCTAACCCCCGGCATAGAGCGGGCGGTTTCAATGTCAATCTGTTTGATATTACCGTGGGCGCAGGTGCTGGTGACGATGACTCCGTAAAGCAGTTCCGGGGAGGAGATATCAGCGGTGTATTTGGCCTGGCCGGTCACTTTTTCCCAGGCTTCCTTACGGATTACGCTTTTGCCAACGGCTAAAAACTGCAAAAAACCCACTCCTCGCTTATTCTATTAGTCTTATGTCCTGGAATTGGTTTGTTTATTCATGGCAGTCCGCCTCACCCCCCGCCTCGCAAAAAAACGTCCCTTTTGGCCATAAGCAGGAGTAATGGCAAGGGAAGTAGAAGAATGTCTAAATCGCATAGACTTAGAAGAGAGCGGGACAAAAGGATAAGGGCTTATGATTTCGAAAGGATTTGGAGGTATGGAAAATGGGTTATGAACAGATTATACAAGAGATAAAGTCCAACTTGAGCGGGGATTTACAGAGTGATTTAGTCTACCTGCAGGAGCAGTTAAATAAATACAAGGAACACGAACTGTCTGAAGAACTGGCCTGGGGAATCGGACGGTTGATGTTCGAGGTGCTGCCCGATGATCAGAAGGAATTGCTGGGGGAGAGCCTGGTTCAGGACACCCGGGTCCTGGGGGCGGTTCTGGAAGAGGCCCAGAATGAGATCGCGGAACAGCATTATGATCGCGGCGTGACCCTTTTAGAAAGCCTGGTGGAAAAAATCGACGCCATCACGCCAAAGTTTGAAGCCGACAACGAGCACCTCTACCTATGCTTCGACAACCTCCTGGAAGAAATCCTTTACCGGCAGCTATATAACCCCAGTAAGGAAATCCTTCCGGTTCCACAGGAATACGCCGATACCTTCCTGGTCTACGGCAATCTCTTGCTGGAGATGGAGCGGTTTAAAGAAGCCCGCAAGGCTCTGCTGAAATCCAACCGCTGGAACCCCATGAAGGTGGAGACGCTGTTTGAATTGGGAGAGGTCTATAAACAGAACCAGCAACTGAAGAGATACCTGGAGATCACCGTGAGGGCCTTAAGCCAGGCCTACACACCCAAGAACCTGGCCCGCTGTTATCGCAATCTGGGCTACTATTACGTAGAAAAAGAGAATTATGAGCTGGCCGTAGCCTTGTACTGCTTCAGCGTCAAGTTCGATAAAAAGAATCAGATTCCAGAGGCGGCTCTGCAATATATACAACACAAGTGGGGCAAGAGGGTGGTCCCGCCCAATTTCGAGCAGTGCCGTAACCTGTTTGCCCAGCATGGCATTCAATTGGGTCCGAACGAAAAGGTATTGAGCATTGCTGTCACCCTGGGTGACAGAGCCCGGGATGCTCAGTCCTATGATGAAGCCAACTATTATTATACACTGGTATACGAACTTACCGGTGATCCTGAGGTGAAAGGCTGGATAGACGCCCTGCCTGGCGGAGACGGACACTAACGTCCCGTCTTCCGCTACTGCTTAAAAATCATCATCCATATTGTTGGGATAAGTGAGGGTAATGCCGGTAACCTTGCTGTCCGGCTTGATGTCATCGCGGGTGGAGCCCGGTCCAATATCAAAGTGAAACGCCAGGGCAGCCGCACCTTCTACCTTGAAGACACCGTACAGCTTGCCGTCGTGGATGCTTTCCGGTTCAATATACTTATCCCGATATACCTCAAATACTCGGGCTGCGCTGTCGCCTACCTTGACTCCCAGGTTGGTCTCTGCTCCAGGGCGCTGGGCCAGGATCTCCACAATGCCGCCGCTATTTTGACCGATAAACACCTCATAACCTTCCGGGTAACTGTAACGGTACACCGGCTTCGAAAAAGTCATGGTTTCATCCGAAGGAGGAGTCTCTTTATAAGCGCTGCCCAGTGCTGTTATCATCTGCGCCTTGCTGTCGCCCAGATGCAAACCGGAGATAGAGGGTTTGATATTTTGGGTCACTTTGTGGCTGGATTGACCTTTGGAATCAGTTTCAGTGTAGCCGATATTGCCCTTGTCATCCCAGTATTCGGCTTTATAAAGATGGTTTTTGGTATTCCAGATAAATTCTGATTTAGCCTGCCCCAGGCGGTAGGTTTTTAATGATCCCCAGCTGTCCCCGAAATCATGTTGCTCAAAGCCAAACACCAGCGACTGACTGTCCGGGCTCCATACTGGCACGTCCAGGCTGTTGAATTTGTAGGTCTCAGTCAGCAGACCAACATCGAAGATACGATTGATTACTCCCTCGCCAGGGGTTTCACTGATAACAAAATGTTTGCTGTCCGGTGCCCAGGTGAAGGCCATAAAGCCGGGAGACACTTCAGCGATGCTTTTAGCCTGGGTATCATTGAGCTTCCAGGCCATTACCGCACTGAAATCGTCTTTTTCAGCTTTGCCCTTTTGAGTATACAACACCATATGGCTATCCGGCGCCCAGCTCACGGCGCCGATATCGGCATTGGATTTTAGAGCCTCTTCAATGGCCGCGCGGGCTTTGGCCTGGCTGTCGTCAGGAGGGGTGCTGGGAGCGGGTTTTGAACAACCTGCCATCAAGATCAGGCTGAACAACAGCAGGATGGTAAGAAGAATATTGCGATGATTGGTTAAGAGCATATTGATACCTCATCTCATAAACAGTAGTTACATTACCATACGAATAATTACAGTCATTCTTACTTGGTGGGAGCATAAGGTTATGGGCCTGTCTTTGGCACCGTGATCTTTCCCACTGAGCGGTGTTCAGTTTAATTTCGGGTCAGCCTGTATGCGCCTTAAAAGTTGAGCATTTAACGCCACGATAATGGTGCTCAGCGACATCACTATAGCGCCAGCTGCCATGGGCAGGATAAACCCCCAGGGAGCTAAAACACCCGCCGCCAGAGGTATCACCAGGGCATTATAGCCGGTTGCCCACACCAAATTCTGCAACATCTTGCGGTAAGCGGCTCGCGAAATCATGATCAACCGGGCTACATCTCCGGGATCACTTCGCACCAGGACGATGCCGGCGGACTCGATGGCTACATCAGTGCCTGCCCCAATGGCAATTCCAACGTCAGCCTGAGCCAATGCCGGAGCATCATTGATGCCATCCCCCACCATGGCCACCCGATAACCCTGCCGCTGGAGTGCTTGTATTTGGGAGGCCTTGTTTTCAGGCAGCACCCCGGCGAAATACTGGTCTATCCCCAGTTGCCGGGAAACCATGAGGGCAACGCTCTCATTATCGCCGGTCAGCATGGCTACCTTTATCCCCATCCGCTTTAAACCTTGCACGGTTTGCTGTGATTCGGGTTTGACCACATCGGCAAAGGTCATGACAGCTTTGATTTCCCGGTCCACAATGACATAGATCAGAGTATGGCCGGTTTCTGCGGCTGATTCTACAGCTTGGGCGAGTTCATGCGGAATCGTACCAGGGACCAGGGTCAACAGGTTGGGACCTCCCACCATAACGTGCTGCCCTTCAACCTGGGCGGAAACGCCCCTGCCGGGCATTGACTCAAACCCGGAGGCAACAGGTATGGGCAGACCCTTTTGGCGAGCCGCATTCACCAGGGCTTTGCCCAGCATATGTTCAGTCTCTGATTCAGCCGCTGCCGCCAGTTTCAGAATCTCCTCTGTGGTGGTGTCCCGGCTGGGAATTATGCGATCCAACTGGTGGGACCCCTGGGTAAGAGTACCAGTCTTATCAAAGACTACATAATCAATTCGGCGGGCTTCCTCAAACATGAGCCGGTTGCGCACCAACAGCCCGGATTGGGCGCATAGGGCGGTGGATATGGCTATGACCAGGGGAATGGCCAATCCCAGGGCATGAGGACAGGCTGCCACCATGACCGTAACCACCCGTTCGATTATGACCGCAGCTGGGGCTTCTGCCATAAGCCAGCCCAAGGCCGTAATCAAAGCCGAACCGAGAGCGATTATAACCAGCCAGAAAGCGGCCCGGTCAGCCAGGCGCTGGGATCGGGAGCGAGACTGCTGGGCTTCATCCACCAGTCGCATTATCCCTGCCAGGTAGGTAGCATTACCGGTCTTGGTGACCTCCACCCGAAATGCCCCCTCTTCATTGATGGTTCCGGCGAGAACCCGGTCTCCACTCTGTTTGGCAACCAGCATCGATTCACCGGTGACCATGGACTGATTGACTCTGCCCTCACCCTGCAGAACCAGGCCGTCAGCGGGAATTTTGGCCCCCGGCCGGATGAGAAGCACATCTCCGGAGTGCAGGCTTTCCAGGGGAACCTCTACGGCCGCTTCGCCTTCCAGCTTGACGGCGGTATCAGGCAACAGTTTGGCCATTTCCTTCAAGGCCTGGCCGGCATTCTGCACTGCTCGCATTTCCAGCCAGTGCCCCAGCAGCATAATGACAATCAAAGTAGCCAGTTCCCAGTATATCTCTTCGCCCGGAAAACCCAGGGTGACCATAAGGCTGTACCCGTAAGAAATAGTGATTGCCAGGGCGATAAGAGTCATCATGCCGGCCTGGGCTCGTTTCAGTTCTTCTAGGGCGCCCTTTAGGAAGACCATCCCTCCATAGAAAAAAACCAGGGTGGCAAGAAGCGGAGCAATGTAATGGCTCCCCGTAAAGTGCAGTGGCTGTAGCCCCAAGAGATCCAGAAAGTGATGGCTGAAGGCCAGCAATGGCAGGGTCAAAAGGGTCGACCACAACAGTTTCTGGAGGAAAATACCGGGATCATGATCACTGTGCCGCGAGGACCCGTGGTCATCATGGTGGCTGGCATGAATGGTCGGGGTCAAGCCTGCCTGCTCATCCGGGATGAACGGTTCACGGCGGTGGTGTTGATGTGCATCATGAGGGGCTGCCCCCTGAGGTTGATGCGGACCAGAGTCGGTTAGGCTTGACGAGGTTTGCGGTGGATGGTGGGTATCATCATGATGTCGGGGCGTTGGTGTATTAGCATGGGCTGGAGACCGCGGCTGATGTGTGGTCTTATCATGCTTAGATCCGACGGGGTGCATACTGAGATCGGAGTCCTTACTATGGTGGCTGTGATGGTTATCAGGAGTATGTTCCACATATATCCCTCCCCGATAGATGTTTCTTGATAAGCCTCAATAGAGCTGCCGGTAATTTACGGCTCGGAGGGTGGGGAATGTCCATTCCGTGAGGCCGATCCTTCATAGTTGGCAACGTATTATAATAATACCTTAAGTAACGGCCTTTTGGGGAGATAAGGTTGCTTATTGCCTACCGCATTCCAAGTGTACTACCGTGCCTCGGATATGCAGCAGACAAGGGCTTTGCGGACTGCATGGATGAATTTCTTTTATTGGCAAATCATATCAGAGCCGGACCCCAACTATTGCCTTGTCCATGGATTGAATGACAGTGTCTAAAATGACACTGGTGTACAAAAACTACACACTTCGTCATTGAAACTGGACAGTCGGATAAAAATGGCTTTTTGAACCAAGTGCCGGTATATTGGGATATAATTATTTACGCTTATGTAAATTATGCCATCTTAATAATTGGAACGTTTTTTGCATTTATAATAGGCATTCAATATAATCCTTTCTTTCAGGCGTCGGTTCGGGTACAAACCTTCATTAATTGCCACCCCGAACCAAGCCTGACTTTTTTTACGAAAATCCCTTAAAGCCAAAGGATTTTCATTCATGCTTGTGAACCGAACGTTCATGGTTTGTTTTGTTGGAGAGCTTTTTTTAGACAAGCTGGTTTCCTCAATAAAACCTGGCCGATTGGGCATAGTAAAGTGAGGAGGCGATGCACTTGCAAGAGACCGATTCATCAATGTCACGCACCCGCTTCAAGACTCCTGAGCAGCTGCTGGATTTTCTCCAAAAAGCGGACGATGGCCGGCTCACTTTTCGGGCTTACCCGATTTCGGGAGATGCCGAAACTTTTCGCTGCCAGGGTGGGGGCATAGTTGTCAGGAAACCTGACGGCAAATCGTTCCACAGTTTGGATGATTTCGTGTGCTACGCTTTTCAATGCGATAGAGAAGGTTATGCAGGTACCGAACATGTGGATGTGGAGGAACTGAACTGATTGCCCGGAGCATGACCAGACCAGATGGCCCTTCCTATCGGGAGGGCTTTTGTTTTTCATAGCAGTTGAAAAGTAGGAACAAACAGTTGAGTCAGCAGGCCAAGCAGTGTTGATTCCTGGGCCAGGACCCTGACTGTGCTCTTAGCCATCAGGATTTAAAGAGGATTTGAGCCGCTTTCGGCAAATTATTGCTAAAGGATTGAAGTCAACCGGTGTTGATTAATGGTTTCGTGGTGGGGATAGTCCTCACCATGCTTGTGGGGAACTTTATTTTTAGAAACCCAGCTCTGGGCGGCAGGAGTCAACCAATTCACAACGGCCTTTTGATATTCCCTCAGCATCCTGTCACTTTGATAGCAAAGCCCGACAAAACTGCGCAGATCAGACCCGATATTGACGGTAACGGTTATTCAGGAGTATATTCCTATTAGTTAACTAGTTATTTAGTAGATTACTAAAATGGATTGATGAATTGATCGAAAACGTTCTAACCGGAGGGGATGAACCATGGATAAGAATAAGCGCAAACAGATGCTGGCCGCATACAAAGAGCAAAAAACCTTTATGGGGGTGATCAAGATAACCAATCTGGTCAATGGCAAGGTTTTCATTGCCTCATATCCCAATCTGAAAAATAAATGGATGAACATTCAGGGCGCACTGACCGCAGGTATATACACCAATACCCAGCTTATCAAGGACTGGCAGCAGATGGGTCAGCAAGCCTTCACCTATGAGGTCCTGGAAGAAAAGGAGACTGAAGGTGTAAGCGATGTTCGCTGGGAATTGAAGCAGATGGAGAAAGCCTGGCTGGAGAAAATCCAACCTTATGGCGATCGGGGCTATAACAAACCGCCCGTGAAACCACAGTAAAGGAAATAGTGTTTCTGATTATGGTCTGTGCAGCCGACCGTTTTCCTCCCCACCTTATTCTCACCTGAACTGTATAGTAATGCAATGCTTCCGGCAAAGCAGGGATTATCCTGGTACCCGATCTTCAAACAATATGCGGCAAAAACTGCATAACAGGAACCGTAATGCTCCCGACAAGCGGCGATTATCCTGTTACCCGATCTTTAAACCATGTGCAGTAATAATCGGGTAGTGGGTCGGTCTAGATATATTGACCTTTACTATATAGTACCTTAAAATTAAGGTACTATATAGTAAAGGTAGAGTGTTCTCTATGGCCTTTAAACATATCTTATTGGGAACTCTAATGGATTTACCTACTCACGCCTATGACATGATAAAAAAGTGCTTCGCAGATTTTACCCCCGCCAATATAAAACTCAATGAGGGACGCATCTACAACACATTAAAAGAATTGGACAAAGTCGGAATGGTGGAACGCAGCGTCCGCTACAAAGAGGATGTTCCACCTCAGAAGATTGTGAGCATTACTTCCACCGGAGTTGAAGAGTTTCGTCGCTGGCTGGAATCCACCGAAGAAGAAGAAGGCCATACTAAGTTTGATTTCTTTACCCAGTATCCTTTTTTAACCAAGGTTAATTTCTTCAAATTCCTCGATGATGAAAAGATTGTGGAAAAGCTGATGGAGCAGCTGCTCATCTCAAACAAACGCCTGGAGCGCTTCGACCAGGCACGGGAGGAAATGATACATAAAAAGGTGGATGAATACCGCATTCGGATTATTGAGTACGGCATCGAAGTGGAAAAACTCAGATCTGCCTGGCTTAAAGACTTACTGGCTGAACATGGAATCACTGAACCATCGATGGAGGAGGCGTGATTTAATGGGCAACATTCAAGATATAAGAGAAAAAATGTTTCAGGCAGGATATATCTGTGACGATAAAGTAGCCACAGTGCTTTTTCTGGCTGAAGCCCTGCAAAAACCGGTATTGGTGGAAGGACCCGCTGGTGTGGGCAAGACCGCGATTTCTCAGGCCTTCAGCCGCGTCAAAGGACTGCCTTTGATCCGCCTGCAGTGCTATGAAGGGCTCGATGAAGCCAAAGCCCTCTATGAGTGGAACTACAAGCGGCAGCTGCTGCATATTCAGGCTGTATCCAACCAAAATCTCAGCGTGCAAGAAATTGAAGAAGATATATTTTCCGATACATTTTTACTGACCAGGCCATTGCTTAAAAGCATTGCCTCAGACTCGCCCACGGTGATGCTAATCGACGAAATCGATAAAGTGGATTTCGAATTTGAAGCCATGCTTTTGGAACTGCTGTCCGAGTTCCAGATCACTATTCCCGAAATCGGAACTATCACCGCCAAACATCACCCCTATGTTTTTTTGACTTCTAATGCCACCCGGGAGCTTTCAGAGGCTTTAAAAAGACGCTGCCTTTATCTCTATCTGGATTTTCCTAGCAAAGAAATGGAACAGCAGATCTTGATGCTGAAAATCCCCCAACTTCCCGAACAACTAGCCGAAAAGGTGGCCCAGGTGGTTGGACGCTTAAGGAAACTGGAACTGAAGAAACCACCCAGCATCGCGGAGAGTATCGACTGGGCTTCGTCATTGCTGTGGCTGGGGAAGGAAGACCTAGACGTGGAAACCACCTTGAACACTCTGAGCACGATAGTAAAATACCGCGAGGATCAGGAGAAGCTGGAACGGATAATCTACCGGGAGCGAGACCTCAACTTCAGAGGATAAAAGGCGCAACGTTAGGAGGGCTTATTATGCCGGTTTTGCAGTATCTACAGGCTTTTTTTGAAGAACTGCGCCAGCAGGGCATTCCAGTAACGACCAGTCAGGTCAGGGATTGCTGTCAGGCAGTGCTCTTGATTGATTGGATGCAGCGGGATTATTTTTATTCAACCCTTTTTGCCACCTTGGTGAAAGATTACAGTTATAAACAGGCTTTTGACCAGGTCTTTAACCGTTTTTTTGAAGAATATCTTTCACCCCAAAACCTTGAGCATTTGGAAAGATTCAAACAACAAAAACCGGCTCGTCCTGAGAATGAGACCGCGGTAAGTGATTATGAAATAGGCATGGGCACACCTATGGGCAAGGGCGGTTCATCCCAAGCACCCGGTGGCCAAAAGAACCCGCTGGAGCAGGATTTCGGCCAAGTCAGCGAAGCTGAATTAGCCCGCATCGAATCGTTCGTACCGCTCTTGGCTCGTCGGCTGGCGGCCAAGTTTGTTAAAAAGAGAAAACGTAATGACCAGAGCAAAATAGATTTCCGGCGTACAATTCGCGCCAGCTTGTCGACCGGAGGGGTTCCGGTGAATCTATTTACAGTGCGAAAATATCGAGAAAAACCTGTTATTTTAGTTATTTGTGATGTATCTGGTTCGGTAATGAACTTCAGCTGCATTTCATTGGCTTTAATTGCCTCACTGGAGAGATTTTTTCAGCATATCGAATCATATGCATTTATTGATGAAGTGGCGGATATTACCGGTTTGCTGCTTTCCGGTAATCCTCTTAATTTTAGGGGACATGTGCTGCGCAATGCCAGAGTGATTGGAGCGACCGGATATACCAACTACGGGCACTCCCTGGAGGAATTCCACCAACGCTTTAGACACCGTATGCACCGCAAGACCACCGTTTTAATATTCGGTGATGCGCGCAATAATTGGCAGGAAAACGGGACATGGGTGCTGCAAGACATCAAAAACCGGGTAAAAAAAGTGTACTGGTTCAACCCGGAACCGGCTTCGGTGTGGAATTCGGGCGATAGCATCATCAAAGAATACGCACCCTTATGTGATAGAGTATTTGCCTGTCCGAACCTGCTGGAGCTCGAAAAATCTCTGGCTAAGATTTAGGGGGGATTTATTTTGAGTAAATATTTTGGGGATCGCCTGCCGCCAATACTGTACCAATTCTTTGCTGCCGATACCATGGTCGGGGTAGTGTCTACTGTAGATGAAGACGGTTTCCCCAGGGGGGCACCCATGTCGCAGTTTTATGCACCAGGGGAACGGGTAATGTTAATGGCAGCGCAGAACAAATCACAGACCTATGCAAATGCAGCCCGTTCAGGAAAGATTGCCTTGACCTTTATGGGGGCCAACAATCTTGTTTTTACGATTCAGGGGACGGTTCGCGTGTTCAGGGAATGCATGAGGTCGAACCATAATCTAGGAATTCTGGTCATCGACATAAAAGAGGTGCATAGCAACGAAGCCTGTGACGTTGTAGTTACCGGAGGGATCAGCACCGAATTTATAAGTGAACGGTGGCAGCAGCTGATGGAAACCTGGTTGAGCGAACTGCGCAGCTATACGTTGGAAAATGTTAACATATAAGCAGCCAACCTGTTGGCAAGAAATCTAATAATTGTATAGCTATAATAGGTATTGGTTTTGAGTTTAAGTACGGTAGAGCTCAGTGCAAGTGGCATCATAACACAGGTTTTCCTTGTGCATGATAAATACCATGAGGGAATTAAATGTGACCACCTCTACTCCGGTTAAGAGTGTGGTTGGAAAAAATATTTAAGGTGGCATCCATGGAAAACAAAACCGCTGGAGATTTTATTCTCCGCAATGGATTTATTCCCTTGAGGGAATTGGGAAAGAGTCCCTTAAAACCCGACGACTTTGATCTGGCTCGGCTGCAGACGCAAATTGAGGCGGAAGGATTTAACTCGGATAATTTTTACTTTGATCCCCATGATGGGAAGTCCCCATATCATTATTACCGGGGTATGGTGCTCTTGGCCTGGGACGAGATTGACCAGCGGCTGGCAGCCATTAAAACCCAGATAGAGGCTATGGAGCAGACCCTCAACGCCATGGCAATCAAGCGGGATTTTGGCGCTTTGCTGGCTGCAGTTGATCAGCGCCTGGCTCCGGATTTGTATGTAGAGGTCTTTCATCTTATCCCGGATCATGATAAATATCGCCTTTTTGAAGCCATTTGGCATAATAACCCATACAGTGGGGATGTGTTTGACAAGGCGTTTATAGCTCAGGTCTCAAAATACCGGGGAGTGAGCAGTGATGTTCCGGTAGCAGCTGAAAACGGCTATGTAGAAGTGTTCCAGTGCGAAAAACAGCCACCACCAGGGTTGGAAGAGGTCTCAGCCTGGACCACCGATGTGAATATAGCTATCTTACAAGCCCTCCACTGTGAAAAACTGCCCGCCATCTACCAGGGCTGGGTACAGCCTGATCAAATCGTTAGCTACGACGGTGCCAAGCGTGAGGCCCTGGTGATGGACAATAAGGTTGAGCGCAGGAAAGCTCTGCCCTTGATCGATCTCCTGAAACTGCTGCCTACATTGACAGAAGCCGGAATTATGAGGCAATACCACGATTTTGCGCAACAGATCAACGCCTTTTGGTTCCACAATGCACAGGGAGTCCACGGGGTCAGACACACTCAAAGGGTCCTCTTGTTGAGTCTGATCATAGCCTATTTGGAACGATATAGTGACGCCGACCGGAACCTATTGGGTTTAGCCTCCATCTACCATGATATTGGCCGGGTTGACGATGGATATGACCCGGATCATGGCCTGGCCAGTTATGCCAAATTAATTCAGGCTGAGCTTCCAGGATCAGATGATAAGGAGCGCGAGACGCTTCGCTTTATAATCGAAAACCATGCTATACCAGATTACAGAGCCCGCCAGAAAATGGATCAATATAAGCTCTCCGACGAGGGCAGGACTTGGCGACTGTTTACTGCTTTTAAAGATGCCGATGGTCTTGACCGGGTCCGACTAAAAAATCTAAAACCCCAGTATCTCCGTACTGCATCGGCCCACCGGCTGTTATTGGCCGCACATCAGCTGTATAGGCAAAATAACTAGTTCCAATTGATATGTTGCTATGCATGGAATAGAATTCTGACCAAGGCTAAACAGCCATTGAGCTCATACAATAAACCCTTATGTAAGTGAAGCGATAAAAATTTAAAGCGGTTTAGATATTTCTAGCGCGATCAGAGCTTAGGTATGTTTTGCTGGTCTACAAGATGGTGTTATTCTGATGATATACTCATAAATAAGATACAATTAATTTTCAATTAAGAGGTCAGATGAAATGAAAATAACCGTAAAGCTTTTTGCCTACCTGCGTCAGGGCAGGTTTAAGAGTATGGACATGGAATTTGCTGACGGTACCTCAATCGGTCAGGTCTTGGATAATCTTTCAATACCCCGCCAGGAGATGCAACTGGGCATCCTTTTCATCAACGGAAAACATGCCAAATTTGATTCTGTTCTGCAAGATGGCGACACCCTGGCCATCTTCCCTCCGGTGGCCGGGGGTTGAGCATTGAGGCAGTTAAGGCTGCTGTATGGGACTGCCTCCGGTCATGCACTCGCAGACGCTTGATCTGCCTGGAAGGTCATGATCAGCGTCATGTGTCAATCAATGGAACAATAATGTTACAACTGTAACAAAAATGTTACACCTGATAAGAAAACCATTCGATAAACCTGTCTCACAAACCCCTTCAATAGTGGCCTTCTATTTTCATTACTACCTTGGAATAAATTTTGCATTGATTTTCTACATAACTATATCAGTACGCTCTACAGCGGTTTATAAACACCGCTCTATGGCGAGGAGGGATTAACACCAAAGCGGCTGATGAAAGCAATACTGGGGCTATGTTTCCGTGACGAAAACACTTCAAAGGAGGTGGATTCTGGTTTTCTGCTGTGAAAACCAGTACCGTATGGACAAGATTATTGTAGTTCAGCCCGAAAAATGTACCGGATGTCACACCTGTGAATTAGTGTGTTCCTTCACACATAGCGATGAATTCAATCCCACCCGTTCACGTATCTCCGTTATAAACTTTGAAAAAATCGGTTTTGCCTTCCCGGTGCTCTGTCAGCAGTGCGGTGAAGCGGCTTGCATGAAGGTTTGCCCGGTAGGGGCTATCAGCAGGAGCGCGGTTACCGGTGCCATGGAGATCAATGACGGCAAATGCCTGCGCTGTCAGATGTGCACCATTGCCTGTCCTTTTGGCGCCACCTTGTACGATCCGGTCGCTAATATTGTGGCCAAATGTGACCTTTGCCAGGGTGATCCTCAGTGCGTTAAACTATGCCCTTCAGGAGCTATTTCTTATCAAGCGGCCAGCGTCAACAGCTTATCCAAACGAAAAGCATTTGCGGCACGTTTTACCGACGTCTTTGAGGAGGTGCGATAGATATGTACGGATGGACTGGCAAGATTTTAAGGGTAAATCTGACCGATGGCACCATCAGCAAGGAGCCGTTGCCGATTAACGACGCCCAGGATTTTATAGGCGCACGCGGGCTGGGAACCAAGATTTTCTTCGATGAGGTTGATGCTGCAGTTGACCCCTTAAGCGAGGAAAACAAGATAATATTTATGACCGGCCCCTTAACCGGAACTCTGGCTACCTCTGGAGGCCGGTACAATGTGGTCACCAAAGGGGTCTTAAACGGCACCATCGCTGCATCCAATTCCGGGGGTATGTTCGGCCCGGAACTTAAATTTGCCGGCTGGGACGGCATAATTTTTGAGGGCAAAGCACCACAGCCGGTTTACCTGTGGATTCATAATGATGAGGTGGAACTGCGGCCGGCACAGGAATTATGGGGAAAAACCGTGTTCGAGACTACCGATATGCTCAAAGCAGCAACCGATGAAGAGAGCAAAATTGCCTGTATTGGTCCCGCCGGCGAAAACCTGGTCAAGTTCGCCAATATTATGAATGAATATAACCGCGCTGCCGGCAGGTCCGGGGTAGGAGCGGTCATGGGTTCCAAGAACCTCAAAGCGGTAGTGGTGCGCGGTACCAAAGGAATCAAAGTAGCAGATCCCCAGGGATTTTGGAATGCCATCACCAAAGCCCGCACCATGCTGAAAGAGCATCCGGTCACAGGTGCTGGCCTGGCCGCTTACGGAACCAATATCCTGGTTAACATTCTCAATGTGCATGGCGGGCTGCCGGTCAAGAATTTCAGCGAAGCTGCTATCTTTCCTCATGCCGAAAGCATTTCCGGGGAGCATCAGGCTGAGCATAACCTGGTGCGCAACAAAGGCTGTTTCGGCTGCCTCATCGGCTGTGGCCGGGTCTCCAATAATAAAGGCAAATATAAAGGCATCGGTGAAGGCCCGGAATACGAAGCCACCTGGGCTTTCGGCGCAGACTGCTATGTCGACGATTTTGAAGCCATCAGCAAGGCCAACTTCCTCTGCAATGAGCTGGGTCAGGATTCTATCAGCATGGCCACAACTTTAGCCTGCGCCATAGAGATGACTGAGAAAGGCATCATTCCCCGCAGCAAATCCCCTTTAAGCTGGGGTGATGCGGACACCATAATAGAAATGGTACAAAAAACTGCCTACCGCGAAGGCTTCGGCGATGAGTTGGCTGAAGGTTCTTACCGCCTGGCGGAAAAATATGGCCATCCCGAATATTCCATGAGTTCAAAAAAACAAGAGCTCCCTGCCTATGACCCGCGCGGCCAGCAGGGCATCGGCTTGAATTACGCCACCTCCAACCGGGGCGGTTGTCATGTGCGCGGCTACATGACCTCGCCGGAGATTCTTGGCATTCCGGTACAATTAGATCCTGATGCCACTGAGGGCAAGCCGGAAATGTTGAAAATCTTCCAGGACTTGACCGCCCTGGTTGACTCTTGCGGATTATGCCTTTTTACCACTTTCGGCATCGGCCTTCCCGAAATAGCTGAGCAATATCGCACTGCTACCGGGGTTCAAATCACTGACGAGGACCTGCTCAAAGCAGGCGAACGGATCTGGAACATAGAGCGGCTCTTCAATCTCAGAGCTGGTTTTACCAAGGCTGATGACACCCTGCCGGAAAGACTATTAAAAGAACCCATGAAGGATGGCCCGCATAAAGGCAGAGTGGTGGAACTGGACACCATGCTTCCGATTTATTACCAGATTCGTGGTTGGGATGAAAACGGTGTTCCCACTGCCGAAAAAATGCATGACTTAAACCTGGTTGTATAAATACAGACAGACCTGACGGTCAATATCCACCGCCGCCATCTGTTCCGGTTAAAGGAGCGGGTGGCGGCAGGTTTACGAGGGGGCTGGAGCATAATGCCTGCCGAAATCAAAACTGAACCAAATGAAAAGCTGCTTCTATCTATCATCAATAACTACCCCGGAGAAAAGCGCTATATCCTCAGCATCATGCAGGATATGCAGAAGCAATTCAACTATCTGCCCAGGCAAGGCCTGGAGATGATCGCCCTTCATGTGGCCTCGCCTTTTAGTCAGGTTTACAGCATGGCGACCTTTTATAAAGCATTCAGTCTGGTTCCCAAAGGGCGTATAAACTTTAAGGTTTGCGACGGTACTGCCTGCCACATCAAGGGTTCCAACGTTATTATTGACCAGATTTATCAACATCTGGGCATCAAGCCGGGAGAGACTACCCCTGACGGCGAGTTCTCCCTGGAGACGGTCAACTGCATCGGCGCCTGTGCCCTGGCACCGGCAGTATTGGCCAATGACCGGGTCTACCCCAAAGTGACCTCAGCGGGGATAGTGGAGATCATTAAGAGCTATGGAGGGCATGCCGATGCAAGCAGCAAATGATTTAGGTTCCAAACTGATACTGGTATGCTGCGGAACCGGATGCCTGGCCAATGGGAGCATGGAAGTATACCAGTCCCTTAAGAAACAGCTCACAGATTCGGAAGTAACAGTAAAAACATTTACCAAGCCCACCGGCTGCAATGGCTGGTGTGAAAAAGGGCCTCTGGTTAAGATAATGCCCGATGACATCACTTACTGCCAGGTAAAAGCCAGTGATGTCCCGGCTATAGTTGAAAAGACCATTAAAAACGGTGAGTTGCTGGATCGTTTGCTGTATCGGGATCCCCAGACCAAAAAACGGGTCAAATCACATCACCAAATAGATTTCTATAAAAAACAGCATAAACTGGCCTTGCGCAATATCGGGGAAATTGACCCTGCCTCCATAGATGATTATGTCGCCCGGGATGGATATAAAGCCCTGGCCAAGGCCTTGCAGGAAATGACGCCTACTGGGGTTGTGGAGGAAATCCTTGCGGCCGGACTGCGCGGTCGCGGGGGTGGAGGCTTTCCCACCGGGATCAAGTGGCGGGCGGCAGCAGAACAGGCAGCCCGGCCTAAATATGTGATATGCAATGGTGACGAGGGCGATCCCGGGGCTTTCATGGATCGCAGCATAATGGAAGGCGACCCTCATACAGTTGTCGAAGGCATGATAATATGTGCCTATGCCATTGGAGCCACACGGGGCTTTATATATGTTCGTGACGAGTACAGTCTGGCAGTGACCAACCTGGGCATAGCCATAGACAGTGCTCGTCGCCACGGTTATTTGGGCAATAATATCCTGGGCAGCCAGCTTTGTTTTGATATAGAAATAGTCCGCGGAGGCGGCGCCTTTGTTTGCGGTGAAGAGACGGCATTGATGGCCTCTATAGAGGGGAATGTCGGGGAACCCCGGGATAAGTATGTTTTTCCCACCGAAAAGGGCTTGTGGGGGCAGCCTACCATTATCAATAATGTTGAAACCTGGGCCAATGTTCCGGTAATAATCAATAACGGTGCCGAACAGTTTGCTGCTTTGGGAACTGCGGGCAGCAAAGGCACCAAGGTGTTCTCCCTGGTAGGCAAGGTGGTAAATACCGGCCTGGTAGAAGTGCCCATGGGAACAACCCTGCGGGATATTATTTTTACCATCGGGGGCGGAATTCCCGGGGGCAGAAGCTTTAAAGCGGTGCAGACCGGCGGACCCTCAGGGGGATGCATCCCTGAAAGCAGGCTGGATTTGCAGGTGGATTTTGACTCCCTGTTGGAAGCCGGCTCAATGATGGGATCGGGCGGCATTATAGTCATGGATGACCGTACCTGTATGGTCGAGATTGCTCGTTACTATGTAAATTTCCTAGCTGGGGAATCCTGCGGCAAATGCACCCCCTGCCGGGAAGGCATCAAAGCCTTATTGGATACCCTCACGGCTATATGCCACGGTCAGGGCAGGGAAGAAGACCTGCTTTATCTGGAAGAAATCAGTCAAACTATGCAGGATGCCTCGCTGTGCGCCCTGGGGCGGACCGCGGCCAATCCGGTGCTTTCCACCCTGAGGTATTTCAAAGCCGAATATCTGACCCATATCCGTGATCATCGCTGCCCGGCTGGAATCTGCCGTGAATTGACTGAGTTTGAAATCGATCCCGCAGCCTGCACCGGATGCGGCTTGTGCACCAAGAACTGTCCGGTCGATGCCATCAGCGGCGAAAAGAAATTGGCCCATATTATTGACCAGAATAAATGTATACGCTGTGGCGAATGCATAAACCACTGCCGCTTTAACGCGGTTTTGGTTAGATAGGAGGGTGGATTGTGAGGATTATTATAGATGAAAAACCGGTTGAGGTGGAACCAGGGATCACGATTCTGGAGGCTGCCCGGCAAAACGACATTGATATCCCCACCCTTTGCTACCATGAGGCCTTTGGCGGGCAGGGCATGTGCCGCATGTGCATGGTAGAGGTCAAGAACGGGGCCACCAGCCGTCTGGTAGCCTCCTGCACCTACCCGATCAGCGAAGAGATTGAGGTCAGCACTTCAACCCCGGCTATTGCAAGAATCCGCCGTAATATTATCGGGCTCTTATATCGCAGAGCGCCTAATAGCGAATTTATGCAACTACTGCGTGAACAGTATAAATGTCCCGAGGTTAGGCTTGATGTGAATCAGGAAGAAAACTGCATTCTGTGCCGGCTGTGCGTCAAGGCCTGTGAAGAAATGGGCTCCAGTGCCATAGCGGCAGTGTTTCGCGGCACTGACAAGCGCATCGGCACTCCTTACGATGATGCCGCCACAGCCTGTATCGGCTGCGGAGCTTGTGCCCAGATATGCCCCACTGGAGCAATAGCTATGACTGAAAGTGAGGATCGCCGGACCATCTGGAATAAAGACTTTGCCTTGGTGCGCTGCCAGAGATGCGGACAGCCGGTGGGCACCCCGGAGCAGTTGGAGTACATTGCCTCTAAAAGCGGATTGGCGCTTGAATTCGGGCTTTGCCAGGAATGTCGCAGAAAGCAGGCTGCGGTAAAGGTTAGTGGATATCACCGCTAGATTGACCGCAGGTGGGACTGCAATATCTGACAGGGTAGGTGCCAGAACATTATGCTGCCGCATAACCCAAGCATGGAAAGATATCACCGGCAGATCATACTGCCGGAAATCGGCATCGAAGGACAGAAAAAGCTAGAGGACTCAGCCGTTTTTGTCAAAGCGCAGTCGGTTGAGTCCTGCGCTCTTTTGCTCTATTATCTGGCGGCCGCTGGAATAGGCATCCTCAATTGCGACTTTGCTGAAGAGCACGGTCTGTCCTCCTTGATCAAGCAGATTGGAGCTTTAAACTCCGGGGTTAAGATTCAAGCAGTACCAGCGGGGTTGAAAAACCTGCCCGGAGATGCCGCAGTCAGGGTTGTTCAGGGAAGCCCTCAGTATCTGGCTCAAAGCCATGATCAGCCCAACGGTCAATGGATGCCCCTTATCATAGCAGCTAACCGAGGCTGGCAGGGCTGGTTTCAGGTTATAAAACGCCCTGATGATCAGGGAGCGGTCCTTCCCAGACCGGACCACCAGACGTCAATAGGCCATAATATGCCTGATGGCGGTGCAGAATCGACCTTTTCCTCGAATTTGCTGGGGGCTCTGGCAGCAGTGGAAGTTGTGAAAATTCTGCTCGGTTTGGAGAACTGCACTGCGTATGGGTTGGAGTTTGACCTGTTTACTATGAGGTTTGCCCGCTATGAGGGCAGAAAAGCCTGCCCCATCAGCATCGCGTCCCCCTTCCTTAGCACTGAAATCCCCGGAGCATCCCCTGGCTATATCACAACAGCTGATACCCACCAGCTGGCGCAGAGCCAGGTTGTGGTGGTGGGCAGCGGAGGTTTGGGATCACCAGTGCTCTACACTCTGGCCCAAGCAGGTGTGGGAACCATTGCCCTGGTGGATTATGACCGGGTGGATATCTCCAACCTTAACCGTCAGATATTACACAGCGAAACCCGTCTGGGATTACCCAAGATAGACTCCGCAGAGATATTTCTGCGCGAGCTGAACCCTGACCTTAATCTGATAAAGCACAATACCAGTTTGACTAAAGACAATGCCCTGGATATCATATCTGCTTGCGATGTGCTAGTCGACTGTGTCGACAACCTGTCTACCCGATACCTGATCAATGAGGCCTGTGCACTGCTTAATAAGCCCCTGGTTGAAGCCGGGGTAAACGGTTTCGAGGGCATCGCCACAACCATTATGGCTGCCCGCAGCACCTGCTACCAGTGCCTGTTCCCGGCCCGGTCAGCACTCGACTGCAATGCCAAATACGGGCCTGAGGGCATTCTGGGCCCGGTTGCAGGTGTGCTGGGAACCATCCAGGGTTGTGAGGCCTGCAAATGCCTTACCAAAACAGGCACCATACTGTTTGACTCGATATTGGCTTATGATGCCCTGGAAGCCCAATTCGAGATATTCCACACCGAAAAAGATCCTGATTGCCCCATATGCGCAAAACGATAGTTCGCCAAAGCCCAGAGTTTTTACGACCAGGAAGACTGGACGTAGAAGTCATTCAATCCCCCTGATCGTTCCTGATAAGGGCAGAATTGAGCTGGGCGGGAAGGATTGGACCGGGCGCACCGGACGGATCAGCTATATGCAGCAAAAGGATCTGCTTGTGTCGCATAAGAACATTCTCGACAATGTCGCATCCAGAGTCGGACGGTCGTATACTTGAACCAAAGGAGTAAGGAAGCATGATCAGAGTGTTTGTATACGGCACCTTGATGAGAGGGGGCTGCTATCATAAAGAATTCCTTGGAATACATAAGTTCCTGGGCAGGGGTCTAATTACCGGTTACGCCCTTTACAATCTGGGCGGTTATCCTGGAATTATTCCTGAGCCAGGGGAACAGGTAAAAGGGGAGATATTTGGCATAGACCGGAAGGCTTTGCGTAGGATCGATGTCCTGGAGGATAAGGGTTCACTTTATGATCGCAAACGGATATCGATCCTCACCGAGGATGGCAAGACTACCCGGGCTTATGTATATGTTTGGAAAGGTCCGGTAAATAGACAGAACAAGGTGCCTTTTGAAGCGCAGCCCTGGCGCGGGCAGTGAATACAATTATAAAAACAGCGCTAAATAGTCGAGCCAGCAGAATCCTCCATGGATTCTGCTGGCTTTATATATAGTATTGAGATCTGGAATTGAGTGCCAATTTATTAAAACATCTGCCGAAAGCCAGAAATTTCGGTTAATATTAAATTAACGTCCAGACATATTCTAAAGCCGAGGAATAATATTTATAACATACCTGTTTGTAATGATACTATTAGGAGGACTTGGCATGGAAGAGGCATACAGCGGGTTCACTGATAGGTCAGTGAATGGCGACCCTTTGATCATAGTGGGATCTGGCAATGTGGCTTATAACCTTTATAAATTTGCTGCAGCACTGAGCTATAGCATTACTATGATAGATAATGATCCTGAGTCATTGAACCGGGAGAGGTTCCCTGACGCCGATGACCTGCTTATTGGCGACATCGTTGAACTTCTTAAGAAATGCCACATTACCTCTTCCACCAGCATAGTCCTGCTCAGCCACCACCATGAATTCGATAAAGACGCCCTGCTGGCGGTTATCGATTCTACAGCCCGTTATATAGGGATTATGGGCAACAAGAGAAAGGTCACCGCATACTTCAGTGCTCTGGAAGCACAGGGTACAGACAGGCACTCATTCGATAAGGTGCACATCCCCATCGGCCTTGATCTGGGGGGAGACATGCCGGCAGAAATCGCCCTGGCAGCCATAGCCGAGATTCAGGCTGTCAAATACGGACGTTCCGGCGGATTTGTTACTATAAAGCAACCTAGCGGAGAGTTCACAAAATATGATCAGTTGTTTTAAACTGCCTTGACTTACCAGCGTTTTCTCCTGATGCCGTGCGATACAGGTTGGGGGCCTGTGCGAACACCGGGTTTATGAGTTAGTCCCGGGAATGATATTGGTTATCGGGAAGGAACATCACACCTCCGCTTTCACACCTCTTCAACCGACACTCTATGTTTGACATCATTTTTCAGCAGCTTATATAAGACAGTAGCCAATGGCACACCGAGCAGTATTCCCAAGGGGCCGCCCAGACCGCCTCCTACAATTGCTGCCAGCAGCACCCAAATACCGGGGAGTCCCAGACTATCTCCAACCACCCGGGGATAGATTAGGTTGTTTTCCAGCTGCTGCAGGATTACCAAGAATACCAGAAACCATAAGGCCTTAAGCGGTGAGACCATGAGCAGAACTAGAAAAGCTATCAGGCCACCTACATAGGTGCCGATAATCGGCACCAGCGCGGTGACACCGATCAGAGTGCCGATCATCAGTGGATAATCGAAACTGAAAATGAGCATACCGATGAAAGTGAGCACGCCTAGAATAACCGCCTCAGTCAGTTGACCGTACACATATTTGTCAAAGGTGTCCACAGTGATCTGGTACACATAACGAGCTTTTTCATATATCTGGTGAGGCAGATAGGCCTGGCTTACAGCACGGCAATTGCCCAGAATACTCTCCCGGCTGGCTAACAGGTAAATGGAGAAAATCATAGCCAAAACCAGGTTGGCCAGAAAACCGAATATACCGGCTGTCACACCGATTATACCGGCAAAAAGGCCGCCCAGATTGGCAGTATACTGATTTAAGAACTGGTAGAGGCGATCAGTCAGGTCAGACAGATCGACATGGGTAATCTGCAGCAGATTGGCGGCCTGGTTCAGCATGCCCTGGGTGTTTTCCAGATACGATCCGATATTTGAAGCAAATAGACGTACACTCTCGATCAATTGGGGGATAATGAAGAGCATCAGAATAACAATTACCAGCATAGCCAGAAAATAGGTTTTGAGCACCGCCAAGCCTCGAATTATAGCGGGTTTGCAATTTTTAAGGACCGTATTTCTCATAATCCGTTCGATATATTGACACGGCTTGTGCAGGATAAAGGCAATAGCTATGCCGATGAACAGAGATTTGAATAAACCCACGAACCGCCCCAGGGCCTGCATTATAGGACCGAAATTGATCACCACCAGTATTAACACGGCTGCATAAGCGATTAAGAGCATCAAGTCTCTTTTAGTTTTTATGTTGATGAGAAACCTCTCCTTTTTCTATGCAATTCTCTAACACCTTACACATTCCTTATTTTCCCACAAATCTGTTATTTCACACAACAAATAGGACGGCTCCGGCCATATTGTTGTTCCGGTAACCATCCTCAGGCATTGTGCTTAATTATGATTGATTTAATACTTCAATGGTCTGAATCTACCCGTCCAGGTTTATATTTACCTTTAAGATCTCATGTTTACCCCCGATTACCGTTCATATGCTGCTGGACTAATACATCTCCCCCTGGTAACTACGGTCGAACCAGTTCCATAATCTGACCTCTCCTAAGCCGGGTGAATGCACGAAATCCAATTCCTGAAGCTTGAACAGTTCCCGACTGGGGCCGGTGACCACCACCCCGTAAACGTTTACGCCATTGGATTGTATATATTCGTATCTTGCGGGGAGCTGCAAGAAATCTGCTTCACCGCGAAAAATACGCTTGGCTATGGCTTCATTCTGAATGAGAAACTGCATTGATTTCAGCAAGTGGTTCTCTAGGACTGCGGCATCATCCTTTATGGTGGCATTACCCGCCAGAATATTGCGCGAGTTTTCAGGCAGACCCCAAACCCCATGGAAAGCGGACAAAGGAGCCCTGCGGTCATGATTGTACTGCGGATTAACTTCCAGGCCTGTAGATACGGCATACCAGGTGATATCCATATCGTAATCAGCCCAAATATGCCTGATCTCATCGATGGTAAAGGTGCGATTGAATGACAGTGACATTTCAGCCACAGTTCCCTCCGGCAAGGCCTGCAAGGCTTCCCAGACGGGTTGGGCATTATTTCTGAGGTGTATTCTGGTCTCAGTAAATTCAATATTATCCAATTGTTCAGGATGGATAAAAAAGAGGTAGTCTTGGAAGCTGCCATCCTGCCACTGCCAATTCACGTTCATAGCCGACAATAGCTGGTTAATGTTGAGATGCCCTATGCCATAATCCTTTTTGCCTATCCGCTTGTGCATGGCATAATTGCTCTGGGCTACAAAATACGGTTTGATTTCAAGACTGCTATGCCCCCAACCGGCACCGGTGAGACCCACCGGGAAAGGGGAACTGGGTGCCGGTACGGTTACATTGGGAAAGGTGAATTCGGTCAACAGAGCAGCCGTTTTCTGTGTTTTGAAAAGCCGTGAATCCTCTTCTCCCCAGGTATAATACAAACTCGACAATATTACTCCGGCAGTATTTAAAAATATGAAAAGGATCAATAGAAAAATGGCTATGCTGAACCGGTTTTTGTATTTGGCCCGGCGCAAAATATTTTGCTGCCGCTTGTCATCCAGCCCAGTGGCTTGGTTGCCACCATTTCGACTGGTCAAACGGACTGCTCTCTCAATGCGGTCCATTTCTTCATCTATTAAACCCCGACAATCTGCACATTGTGCCAGATGAGACTCGACAGCTTCCTCCTCGGCTGCGGTGATACTCCCCGCCAAATAGCGGTTTCTGATACTTCGAAATTGCTCACAATTCATCTTTCATCACCTCGTTGATGACCTTTCTGGCCCGGTAAAGGGTCACCTTCACGTTGGCCAAACTTAAGCCCAATATATCGGCTATCTCCTGATAGGAGAAACCGTAGTAATCCCTGAGTATCAAAGACTGACGACATTTTTCACCCAGATTACTGGTGGCGGCCAGCCATGATCGAATTTGCTCCCTTTGCAGGTACTCAGCCTCAGGTCCATTATCAGTAGTCTGGCTCACCTGCGCTAGCAAGTGGGGATCAGTTTGGATCTGCCGACTCTCACGGCGGTACCAATCGATGTAAGCGTTATGCGCTGTTTTGAAAAGCCAGGGGCGCGCCCTCTCCCCGCTATAACTTTCCAGACCGTCGTAGGCTCGCACAAAGGTTTCCTGAACGAGATCCTCTGCGGTTTGGGGGTGATGACAGAGTTTGAGCAAATAATGATAGATGTCATTCATATAAGCCATATATAAGGCTTCCAAAGAATCACCTTTCATCATCACCCTCCCTCACTAGAACAACGCTTAAGGATATCAAAAAGTTACAATTTTGTTAGACAAATATATTGATTTTGCAGATTGAAGGTCTTTTTAAGCCATTCCTCGATCGGTGCCGATATTCCTCCCCCTTATTAAACCAGAAGGCTTGTCGCTGTTCCGGCATGCTTCGGTAAAGACTGGCAGGGCAAGGAAGCAAACCTGTCAAAAAACCCAGCATGGCTTGCTTACCTTTCTACAGGTCCATTTCTAACTTAACTGCTCTTTGAATACCATAGATGATAAGGAGGGGGAGCAATGCTTTATACCGTTCAAACTGGCGACATCTTGAGCTTGATTGCCAGACGATCCAACAATACTGTTGAAGCCATAATGGTTTTATCGCTCGCCGTGGCAAATGAGGAAATAAACTTCATATAGTTTTCAAAACGCCGGAGTAGAAAGGCAGTTCTGTCGTCCCAAAACGAGTTTTTGGGACAACAGAACTGCCCTCTCTAACCCAGAAACATCCATTCTAGCCCAGTGTATTGTCCAAAAACATCATTACCACAAAACCTATGAGCAAGGCATGTGTGGCGAGTTTGGAATGGCCATCATGATTCTGGCTCTCAGGTATGATTTCGTGGCTGATTACGAAAAGCATGGCTCCAGCAGCAAAAGCCAGGGCAAAGGGAAGCAGTGGCGTGGCGATGTGAACCAGCCCTATTCCTATAAGCCCTCCAATAGGCTCTACCAAACCAGTAGCCAGAGCAACCAGAAAGGCTGTAAGAGCCGAGTATTTTTCCCTCACCAGGGGAAGAGCCACTGCCAGCCCTTCCGGCAGGTTTTGCAGACCGATGCCTATGGCAAGACTCAAGCCATTTATGACATCTCCGTCCCCAAAGCCAACCCCAACCGCCATTCCTTCCGGAAAGTTGTGTATGGTAATGGCAATAACGAAAAGCCATACCTTGCGAAGGCCTGGACTTAAGCTAGGATTAAAGGGTAGTCTGCACCTTACCTGGTTTTCATCATAGTATTTTCCGTTAACCGCATTGGATATAAGATTAGTATCGGGGAAGAATTTATCCACAAAATCGACGAATGCTCCTCCACATAAAATGCCGATCAAGGCCATGGTGGCTCCTTGTAAACCGCCGCCGCCTTTTTCGATAGCCGGTACTATCAAGCTAAAAGATGTGGCCGCCAGCATTACTCCGGCTGCGAAACCCAATAGATAATCCAAGTGCCTTCTGGCAATATTACGAGTGAAGAAAATGGGGATAGACCCCACTCCTGTGGCCATTCCCGCAGCCAGGCTGGCAGCCATCCCGAGCCAGATCAAATTGAGCTGCATCAAGTATTCGACCATCTAGAACCCTCATTTATTACTCATAATTTCTATAATATGAATAGGCGCTAATATAGTTACCAGGCAGCAAAGGGGCTAGAGACGGGTTGGTGAAGAATGCCAGAAACATGTGCAGAGTAAGAAAAAAGCACAAAAACCGTTTTCAGGTCATATCCTAAAAACGGTTTATGGCAGATATTGGGGTGGGTTCCCGTGACTTAATTAGGCAAGTCATAGGAGGTGTGGGGCTGTGCTCAAAAGGAGTTATTTGGCAAATACATGTCTGCCTATGGTTTTGGTAATGGGCCTGCTCCATATCCACTTATTGGTAGCGGTAACCGGATTCCAGTAATAAATAGCACCTCCACTGGGATCCCATCCGCGCAAGGCGGCTTCAGCGGCTTGATAAGAGCTGTTATCTGGCTTCAGATAAAACTGTCCATCGCTGACCGCGGTGAAGGCCCCAGGCTGGAAAATGACCTCATTGAGGGTCTTCCCGAATCCATTGGATTCCAGGCGGTTAATAGCAACAGCAGCCACTGCGACCTTGCCCTCATACGGTTCTCCCCGGGCTTCACCATGTATGAGGCGGGCCAGGTTTTCTAAATCTCGGCTGGAAAACGATGCAGAGCGTGACGGTGCGGGGGGTTGTATTTGCTGAGGAACAGGGTTGGCTTGAACGGGTTTACTTACTTCGGCAATAATCACGTCAGCAGTCTGTTTCCCAACCAATCCATCGTCTGGCAAGCCATGATGGGATTGAAACTGTTTTACTGCAGCCATAGTCTGAGGACCGAATATACCGTCTATATTTCCTGGGCTAAAGCCCAAGTAGGAAAGGTCCTTTTGTAATAGCTGTACATCATAACCCTCATCAGATGGTGCCAGAGTCCTCTCGCCCAGGTATGTAGCCTGAAATCCCCACGCAGGAATGACCGTGGAAAAGAGGAAAAGGGTAAGGATCATGATGATGCTCTTGGTGCGTTTTCGAATAAGATCTACCTCCTTGGTAATTTTAAGATTTATCTTTTTCATTCTAAAAACCACGCCTTATCAAGTATGGTTGTAATTATAAAAATCTATACGTGGGGCGGCAAAGCTTGTACCATGCTGAAAATCGGGAACTCTTGGGATAAACGGGCATAAACTTGGGAACTTATAAGGATGTCCAAAAATGCTACAAATCCCACAATGATGGTAAGTTGTAGCATATCCGAGTTTCCTGGCGCTACGAGCCAATATGCAACGAATGTATAATTATACCAAAGAGGCCCATGGTTTATCATCGATACGGGTTTGTTCATATGAACTTAACTAAAGGGATATCGGTACATTGCTGCAGTTGTTATATAATGGAATGAATAACTCACATGCCAGTAATTTTACAAGTTTAGGATGACACCGATAAGACACCGTCAGGTGTCAGTGGAAGTTGCATCCAAATCGGATAATAGCGTTGTCGGTAAAGATGTCGGGTCACCCTGCATACGGCCGTTATTTTATAGCAAACTAGTCGGAGAATGGAAATTATTCTGCCCCTAAGCGGGGCAGTAATTATATTATGTGGAGGAATCAATGAAAGCTCATAGCACCAGTATTGAAGAGGTATTAAAACACCTGAAGGTGAGCGCCGAGCGGGGTCTGGCAACTGAGGAGGCCTCGCGGCGCCTGGAAGAATTCGGACCTAACCAGCTCAAGGCCAAACCAAAACGCAGCCTTATAAAGCGTTTTTTGGATCAATTCCGAGACTTCATGATCATTATACTTATCATTGCCGCCGCAGTTTCGTTCGTAGTAGCGATATATGAAGGTACTGGCTTATTTGAACCGGTACTTATTATCTTCATCGTAGTGCTCAATGCCATCATGGGAGTGGTTCAGGAAAGCAAAGCCGAACAGGCCTTAGAGGCCTTACAAGAACTCTCTGCCCCTCAGGCTCGGGTTATCCGCGATGGCCGAGATGTCATCATTGAGGCTTCACAGCTGGTGCCCGGGGATATTATCAAATTGGAAGCGGGCGATTTTATTCCTGCCGATGCCCGCATCATCGAAAGTGCCAGCTTGAAATCGGAAGAGGCGGCCCTAACCGGCGAATCGGTGCCCAGCGAGAAGGATGCCCGGGCTGGAGTTGAGCCCGATGCCCCATTGGGGGACCGTGTCAACATGCTTTATTCGGGCTGCAGCGTTACCTACGGCACCGGCCGGGCGGTCGTGACCGCCACCGGGATGCAGACCGAAATGGGCAAAATCGCTGACTTGCTTGAATCGGAAGGTGATGGGGAGACTCCTCTGCAGCATAAATTGCATGTACTCGGTAAATACCTGGGCTTTTTAGCTCTAGGAATATGTGCCATCATTTTTGCTATCGGGCTATGGGATGGCATGCCCATCATGGAGATATTTATGATAGCCGTAGCCCTGGCAGTTTCAGCTATTCCCGAAGGCCTGCCGGCTATCGTCACAATTGTGCTGGCCATCGGGGTGCAGCGTATGGCCCGTCGCAATGCCATTATCAGGAAGTTATCAGCGGTGGAAACCCTGGGCAGCGCTTCGGTAATTTGTTCTGACAAAACCGGCACCCTGACCCAGAACCAAATGACCCTGGTCAAGGCCTACGATGGTGAAAGCTCTGTTTTGGAGGATATCCACACCAATAACTCAGCCCCGATAAAGAAGTTGCTAATGTACGCTGCGCTGTGCAGCGATGGGGTGGTGGAATTCGAAAACGGCCAAGAAAAGCATATCGGCGACCCTACAGAAACCTCCATCGTCCTGGCAGCCCACAAAAATGGTATGCCTAAAGAGGATTTGAACCGGACTTACCCCCGACTGGCCGAATTGCCCTTCGACTCCGATCGCAAGTTGATGAGCACTGTCAATCTTATCGGCGGGAGTCGTGTGGTCATTGTTAAAGGCGCTTTCGATGTTCTGGCAGGCAAATGTATCTCCGGGCAGATCGAAGCAGGCCGTCATCATACCGAAGAGATGAGTCGACAGGCTTTAAGGGTTTTGGCGGTAGCATCCAAAGAAATAAATAACGTACCGCAAAATCCCAGTAGTGAAGAACTGGAGCGTGATCTCCACTTCATGGGGGTGGTGGGGATGATCGACCCGCCTCGCCTTGAGGCCCGGGATGCGGTAGCAGTATGCCGCGGAGCGGGCATCAAGCCGATCATGATCACCGGCGACCATGTGGTGACAGCGGCGGCCATCGCCCGGGAGCTGGGCATCATGGAGCCCGGCGATGACGCCATCACCGGAAGCGAACTGACCGCCATGGATGAGGATGAGCTGCAGAAACGGGTCAGCCGCATCTCGGTTTATGCCCGGGTAGCACCTGAAGACAAAATTCGTATAGTCAAAGCATGGCAGAAGCAGGGGGCAGTAGTCTCCATGACCGGCGACGGGGTCAATGATGCTCCGGCCCTAAAAGCTGCCGATATCGGATGCGCTATGGGTATCACTGGCACCGATGTGGCCAAAGGCGCCTCAGACATGGTCTTAACCGATGATAACTTCGCCACCATAGTGGATGCGGTCCGTGAGGGTCGGGCCATATTCGACAACATCAAAAAAACCGTGGGTTTTCTTTTGGGAACCAATATCGGTGAGGTATTGACCGTCTTTATCGCTATGCTCCTGTGGAAGACTTCACCACTGTTAGCTGTGCACCTGTTGTGGATTAATCTGGTGACTGACAGCCTGCCTGCGGTGGCTTTAGGAATGGAAGCGGTGGAAAACGATGTGATGCAGCGCAAGCCCAAACCCAGGGGTGAAAGCATCTTCGCCCAGGGTCTGGGTTTGAGGGTGGGACTGCAGGGGGCTATGTTTGCCATCCTTACCCTGATCGGGTTCAATATGGGGTGGAATAGCACCGGGGAGATCGAAGCTGGCCGCACTATGGCGTTCCTGGTCCTGGCCTTATCGCAGGTCTGCCATGCTTTCAATATGCGTTCCAATCATTCCCTGTTGACCATTGGCTTCTTCACCAACAAATACCTCAATGGTGCCGCCTTCCTCTCAATCGTTTTGGTCGCTCTGGTGGCCTTAATACCAGCAGTGGCCAACGCTTTTGGATTGGTTCCGCTTAATTCTGATCTATATCTTCTGGCTGCAGGGCTGGCTGTGGTTCCCATACTAGTCCTGGAAATCTCCAAGGCATTAGGACTGGTGAAGCATCAGAGCGCGGAATAAAGCTGTCTGTAATTCGTTTTTATAGAAGATTTTGACAGGTCGCTTAACGCATATAAATGGAGCTATCGAGACTTAAACGGATTAGGTAAAAGAAATGAATATACAAAGATAACTTGGTCTACTTTGTTAAGAATTGTTGGAATTGTGCAGGAAAACTCTTAGTCTAACTAGAATACTTGATATGGAAAATATTATCTAGAATTTAACACTAAAACTCCGAGCTTATTTAACGCATATAAATGGAGCTATCGAGACTTAAACGGATTAGGTAAAAGAAATGAATATACAAAGATAACTTGGTCTACTTTGTTAAAAATTGTTGGAATTGTGCAGGAAAACTCTTAGTCTAACTAGAATACTTGATATGGAAAATATTATCTAGAATTTAACACTAAAACTCCGAGCTTATTCGCCTAAATCAAAAAGACATGGGAAATAGGCCGATAGGGTAGAACGGGAAACGGTTCTGCCTCCCTTCTGGAAAGGAGTATTATTACGCTATCTTAGTAGGTGCTAAAACCGTTATCGGTGTTCCTGCTATTTATAGCTTTTATGGAAAACCTCCTGTCCGTGCAGGGGGTTTTTGTTGATTAAGTTAGTTCTTTTACTTATTTTTCCTTCAGTTTTTGCTATTAAGTGAATGGGGGTTGGGTTAGTTACGCCATAACCGGACACTGATATTTTGATGAAGGCATTTTGTAAAAAAAGGGGTGGAGGATGAATGAGTACTGCAAATAAAATATGGAAAAACCCTGTTTCGTTAATTTTTATAGGGCTGTTAGTCGTTGGTTTGGTGAGTTTACTGGCACCCGACCCCGCTTATGCCGCCGGTGGCAATATTACCATATCGGGGCCGGGGCTGAATAACCCTGATGGCGTAACCATTACCCAGGAGCAGCTTCAGGGTGAAGTACCAATATATGATGATTATTGTTTAGAGCAGCAGGATATTATTTTCAGCACCATTAACACCTGGCCTACCAAGAGCTGGTACAGGGGGCAAGGTGTAACACTGCAAGAGCTGCTTGATGTGGCTGGAGGAATTAATGACCAGGCTACTCTGATAAAGATTAGTTCAGGAGACGGCTTTGAAGCTACCTTTACCATACAGGATCTCTTGGGCGAACCCCGGTATTGCTTCCCTAATTTCATGGATAGTGGCTTGGCTGGTCATCTCATAGGTGATGCCTCAGATGCTGAACAGGTGCCAGCTATTATTGCCCACCGGAGTATTTCCTCCAATGATTACCAAGTGATTACAGATGCGGACAATTTCAGCCGGGCTGACGCCAATCTTTTCTTATACGGGCAGCGAACAGTAAACCAGCAGACCAATGCCAGGTTTGCCAAATACGTAACAAAGATTGAAGTACTTACTGATAGCGTACTTCAATGGGCTCCCCCCACTGCGTCAGTAGCGCCCGGTGAGGTTCCGGCAGGTACCCTGGTGAAACTGTACAGTACTGATAATGATGAAGACAAGGTTCACTATACCTTGGATGACAGTGACCCAACCATAGAAAGCCCAATGTTCAACTTGGTCGCTTATCGCTGGTGGTCTTCAAGAGCGGATGATTTGGATGAAATAAACCGCCCTATTGAGATAACAGATAATACCACCATTAAGGCCATTGTAATCGGTCCTGGCCGGGCCGATAGTGAAATTGCCACTTTCGAGTATTTTATACCTCTTACTATCAGTAAGGACAACCTGGTTAATGCTATCCTCAACCAGGCTTATGCCGGTCATAGCTTCACGGCAGCAGGCGGTATAGAGCCGTATAGCTTTGCTATTACGGAGGGTTCACTGCCCGAAGGTATGATTCTGAAGGGAGCAACTCTGGAAGGCACACCTACCCAAAGCGGTACTTTTACCTTTACGATGACAGTAACCGATAGTGATGGGAATACCGACAGTTTTACTTTTACTCTGCTGGTTACTGAAGCCCATACTCCTCCAACCTTGACCGCTGATAATTCAGACAACACCGTGGGTAATGACATAGAACTGACTTTTGCTGATAATGAATCATGGCGTCAGGCCATTACCGGAGTGACGGTAAATGGAAGCCCTATTACCGGCAAATACAGCATCGGTCCTGGTGTAATAACTATTAATTTTGGGGTATTCACCAGCAAGGGCGACTACACCATAATCGTTATTGCCACTGGTTATCTGGATGCCGTGGTTACGCAGAAGATTACCAGTAGTGGTGATACCAAACCACCTGACGGGAAAATTGTATTAACCATATCCGGGGATGGGGTAACCAATCCGCAGGGGTTTACCCAGTCCCAGTTGGAAGCTATGCCCCAGTACCAGGAGGTTTACAGTAGTATTAACACCTGGCCCTCCAAGCGATGGTATGTGGGGAAAGGGGTTAAACTGAGTGATTTGTTCGATACAGTAGGGATAAAAGGAAGCGCACAGCAGATCAGGTTTATGTCCAGTGATGGCTATTACACGACATTTACGGTTCAGGAACTGCTGAGGGATGAGCGTTATCGCTTTCCCAACTTCAAAAGCGGTGATGACGATGCCGACGGGCATATTCCAGGTTCTGCCGCAGGCGCGACACCAGTCGAGCCCATGCTGGCTTTGCTCAGCGCAGATGGTACTAATGACCCGAGCTATATGAACGACAGCAACGCATTGCTCTTGATGCTGGGCCAGCGAGCGGTTACCGAGCAAACCGGGCCGCTGTTTGTAAAATACGTATCTGAAATAAAAGTACTCACCGATTTCCCAGAATCTTGGGCCAAGCCCACCGCCAATCCGAGCCCCGGAAACGTACCGGCAGGAACGGAGGTAGAACTGCATAGTCCATATGATGATGAAGATAAGGTCCACTATACCATTGATGGCAGCATCCCCGATCTGAATAGTCCGATTTATAACGTGGTAGCCAAACGGTGGTGGAGTTCTAGGGGCAAGGATGCTGTTAAAGAAATCAATAAGCCCATAGTGGTGACTGAAGATACTACCATAAAAGCTATCACCATAGGTCCCGGTAAGTTGAACAGCGCTGTGGCCGAATTTACCTATAAGGTTACAGGAACGGTAAATACCAGCGATAAGATAAAACCCGATGAAGGGGGAACGGTAAGCCTGGGAGAGGAAGCCGTCATTGAGATTCCCGGCGGAGCCTTAACTGGTAGTAGTCCAGTAGAAGTGAAAATAGAACGGGTGAGTGAGCCTCCGGCTGCACCTTTTGGATTTAAAATTCTTGGCAGAGTATATGAGTTTAGTATAGACGGAGAGGGTAATTACAGCTTTAATAAACCGGTTACCATCAAGCTGACATTCGATTCAGAAAAGTTGGCCTCTGATGAAACCCCGACTATCCACTATTATGACCAGAAAGGAAAGAAGTGGATCGATATTGGTGGCAAGGTAGCCGGTAATACCATAAGTGTTGAGGTGGATCACTTTACTATGTTTGCCATAATGGTGGCCGGTGACCCAGTAGTGACTAAATTAATTAAACCGAGTGACGGAGGTATTGTGAAACTCGCAGAAGAAGCCGTCATTGAAATTCCTGCCGGAGCATTGAACGGAACCTGCTCAGTGGAAGTGAAAATAGAGCGGGTGAGTAAACCGCCTGTTGCACCGGACGGTTTTAAGGTGATTTCCGCGGTATATGAATTCAGTGTGGACGGCCGAAGCAAATATGACTTTGGTAAACCGGTAACGCTTAAGCTTGCATTCGATACTGAAAAGGTCAGTTCTAAGAGTACCCCAGCTATTTACTACTATGATGAAGACCAGAAAAGATGGGTCGACATCGGCGGCAAGGTGTCGAAAAATACCATCACTGTGCAAGTGAGCCACTTTACGAAATTTACCGTAATGGCAGCAGATACGGTTCAGGTTGCATTAACCGATATTGGCGGTCACTGGGCGGAAGGCAATATAAAACAATTAGTTGCGCTCGGGGCTATAGGCGGTTATCCTGATGGAACCTTTAAGCCGGACAATAGCATTACCAGGGCGGAATTCGCTTCAATACTAGTGAAAGCATTCAGACTGGAATCCCATAGTGGGGAAGGCTTTGCTGACACTGCCGGCCACTGGGCTGAGGAGGCCATATCTACTGCTGCATATCACGGTGTAGTAGAGGGCTATGGCGATAACAGATTCGGCCCCGATGAATATATTACTCGCGAGCAAATGGCTCACATGATAGTGAAGGCGGCTAAGTTTTCTCCGGTAATGGAACAATTGTCATTTAAAGACCAAAGCAGTATCTCACCTTGGGCTAGAGGATCTTTAGCAACAGCAGTGAAGAACGGAATTATCAAGGGATATCCTGATAACACGGTGCGGCCCCAGGGAAATGCCACCCGGGCTGAGGCAGTCACGGTTTTCATCAACGCTTTATAGGCTTAACCGAGAAACAGACACCTAAACAGGTAATTTGAAAATTGTAAGGTTGAACATAGTAACCGCGGCACTACAATCCAGCAATACTAATGGAACTGTTTCAGCCTTATAACCACGGGGTGCCTACGGGCATAGGCCAATCGGGGTCGGCAGCCCGAAGGCGGGAGAGAGAGAATGATTGTGAATGATACCGGTTTAACCAAGACCAGAATCAAGCTCTTGGTAATTGCCCCGCTGCTATTAATATTATTTTTGATTGCCTTAGTTTTGATGAATTGTCCTACAGCCGAAGCTGCAGGCACCATTGAGATCAGTGGAGAGGGTGTGGCTAACCCGCTCACTCTGTCAATGAGTCAAATCGAAGCGATGCAGCAGTATGAGCACATCTATAGTGTGATCAATACCTGGCCTACCAAGCGCTGGTATATGGCCCGAGGGGTTAAGTTAAGGGAATTGCTCGATCAGGCTGGGATAAAGGAGGACGCCACACTGGTCAAGTTCATATCCAGTGATGGTTATGAGGTGACTCTCACCGTCAAAGAACTATTACAAGACAAACGTTACTATTTTCCAGGTTTAAAGGATAATCATCCTACTGACGGGAGTATTCCCGGATCTCCACGGGACGCTGAAGAGGTAGAACCCATTCTGGCTCTGGTCAGTGCCGAGGGCAGTGATGACCCGTCTGCCATGAACGATCGAGACGCATTACTGCTTGTATTAGGGCAGCGGGCAGTCACTGAACAGACTAACCATCTTTTTTTAAAGTACATAAGCAGGATCGAGGTGTTTACTACTACTCCCGAAAAATGGGAAAGCCCCAAAGCCAATATACCAAGTGGAACAGTTTTGCCGGTAGGAACCCAGATCGAACTGAGCAATAAGAATAACAACGAGGATAAGATTTACTACACTACTGATGGCAGCACTCCGACCATCAATAGTCCTATGTTCAACTGGAGTTCCAGTCGCTGGTGGGATCAGCACGGTGATGTCAAAGGTGTCAATAAACCCATTGAAGTAAAAGAAGACACTATCATTAAAATGATAACCATTGGACCCGGCAAGCTGGACAGCGAAGTGGTTACATTTAAATTCACCGCTGATATGAGCGGCAAGGCGGTAGATCCGACCAAAGTTCCGGGTGGTCCGCCTACCGGAATTTCCCTTGATAGGAATAGAATCGATTTACCGGTTGGAAGCACATTTCGGTTGGAGGCGACAGTGACTCCCTTCAATGCCACCAATCAGGATTTGATCTGGAGTTCCAGTGATACCAGAGTCGCCACCGTAGACAATCGCGGTCTGGTTACAGTGGTTGGCCCGGGAACGGCTGTCATTACTGTTACTACAGTGGATGGCAATTACACTGCTTACTGTGTTGTGAACGGACCGGACGAGGAGCAAGCTGAGGAAGATACTCCAGCAGCAAATAGTACCGAGCCCAAACCCCCGGAGCCTTCTAATGATAAGCTCCCACAACCGGAGCCCAATGCAGAGATCGGCTCTGCTCCTAATCCTGATGCCTCCACGGAGGCAACCCTTCCTCCCCAGTCATCGATACCGGAAGAGCGAGCCCAAATCCTAGCTAATATTAAGGACCTGGCTATAGATTCTAATCTGGATACTGCCTCCCAGCCGATCATGGATAATCAGCAGCTGTTTGAAATGTCAGCCGATACCATACCTCTGCCGCTAACAGAAGCCCAGGATCGGATGAAGATTTACTCCGCCATAATGCTCACGATGTGCTTGCTTTCAGGAGCTGGCAATAAATATGTGCAATATACGAAGGAGCGATTATAGAACATGACTATCTTACTGCCGTTAAAGGATATGATGCATGCCATTTCATCCGGTTTATTAATACCTACCATTGCCGTACTGTTATTCATGTTAGCTTTATCATTGATGGAATTGGGCGGTCTCTTAGTAGAAGCCTTGACCGAACGGCGCCAGATGAAGGTCAATTTGCCCGAGTTGATCAATACATTTCAGGAAAAAGATGTTGCAGAAATCATTAAACAGGTTGAAGGCATTCGGTTATTCCGACGCCAAAAGGCTGCCATCAGCGAATTGATCCAAAATAAAGATTTGCCGTCTGCTTCAATGCAGGCTTTGGCGCGTCGGCTGTTGACTAGCGAAGAATTGAATTATGTACGAATCACTAATCGAACTGATCTGGTAACCCGACTCGGTCCTATGTTGGGGTTAATGGCAACTTTGATTCCACTAGGACCAGGTTTGATAGCTCTGGGTGAGGGCGATCCCAGAATACTGGCCGATTCACTGCTTACTGCCTTTGATGCTACAGTAACCGGTTTGGCTGCCGGAGGTATTGCTTTTGCTGTCTCCCGGTATCGCAAAAGATGGTATGAAGATTATTTGAGTACCTTGGAAGCCATAATGGAAAGTCTAACGGAGGTGTTGGAACGTGCGCGGAGGATTGAGGAGAAATAGCCGCTGGAGGCAAGAAGAAGTAAATCCTCTGGAGGGCGCCATCAATATTGTTGATGCCATGCTGGTTTTTGCCTGTGGTTTGATGCTGGCCCTGGCTATTAACTGGAACGTTGATTTTGGTGTGGGGCAGAGAGTTAACCTGGAACAAGGCCGGGAGATGACCGATGCCCCAGAGATACGTGAAGATCTGATCAAAACTCAGGGCCAGGGCGAGGTCTACGAGAGAATGGGCACGGTTTACAGAGACCCCGCAACCGGAAAGTTATTCATGCTGACCGAATAACAGGCATATTGGAAAAATGCATCATACAGTTGACTTTATCAAGACTCAGGTAAGAAAGGAGGTGTTTGTAATATGCCAACCAGAGCAAAAAGGAGTTTCTTTGGTTTTACTATTGCCCTACTGAGTATTCTGTTGCTGGCTGCTAGTATTTGTCTTGCATCACCAAACGAAGTATTAGCTGCATCAGATGCTCTGGAAATCACCGGAGATGGGGTGGAAAAGCCATTAGTATTAAGCCTGGATCAACTTAGGCAAATGGAGCAGCATCAGTATGTATATAGCTGCATAAACACCTGGCCTACTAAAAAGTGGTATGTAGGAGAGGGTGTCAAACTGCATGAACTGCTAAACCAGGCAGGTATACGTGATGAGGCTACTTTGCTTAGATTCACCTCTGCCGATGGTTATACCGTCACCATCACGGTCAAAGAACTATTCGAGGATAAGCGTTATCGTTTCCCGAATTTCAAAACTGGTGGTGATGCTGATGGGCATTCGCCCGGCAACCCCTCGGGGAAGGTGGAGGTAGAACCAATTGTCGGCTTGATCAGTGTAGAAGGAAGCGATAATCCCAAATATATGAACGATTTGAACTCCCTCTTACTGATGCTGGGTCAGCGCACGGTTACTGAGCAGACCGGAAATTTGTTTGTAAAGTATCTCAGTAAAATTGAGGTCTTAACCACCCCGCCCGAAAAGTGGGATGCTCCTCAGGCCAACCCGGTTGGCGGCACAGTTCCTCCAGGAACTATGGTGGCTTTGAGCAATATTCATAGTGATGATGATAAGATCCATTACACCATTGATGGCAGCATCCCAACAATGAACAGCCCTATATATAACTGGATCGCCAGCCGGTGGTGGACAGCCCGGGCTGATGTTTTGGGTAATATCAACCGCCCTATAGGGCCTATCACTGAAAACGTAACCATCAAGGCTGTTACCATTGGTCCCGGGAAGTTGGATAGCGATGTGGTCACCTTTGAATATCGGATTGCTGACGGGTCATCAGGTAGTCTACCACTGATGATTAAGCTTGCCATTGGTGCAAAAGCAGCTAGTGTTAACGACACCCCCTATATCCTGGAAGCTGAGCCGTTCATCAACGCTGAAGCCGGTCGTACACTGGTACCGGTGCGTTTCGTAGGTGAAGCCTTAGGTGCTAAAGTTGGTTGGAACCCTGAAAGCAGACAGGTAACCATTACTTATGGTGATAAGGTAATTATCCTTACTATTGATTCCAACCAGGTTCAGGTCAACGGTGAAAAACAGACTATTGACTGTGCTCCTGAGATTCTGCCACCTGGTCGTACTTTTGTTCCCCTGCGGTTTATAAGTGAGACTCTGGAAGCGGAGGTGGTATATGACCCCAATGGTGGTCAGATAACTATTACCCGATAAAAAAATATTGCTCCGAGCTTGTGATGCCTAAGGTTGATACTATGGTTCTCAGGCCGTTAGGGTTCACCTGGAAACGAGTGTGCCTCCCCTGTTGGAAAGGAGTCATAACGGATAGTAGCGTCCGGCTGATTTCTTTGCAGTCGGATTTTTTATTCACAACTAAAAGGCAGCAACAGGTTTTGAGCAATAGCTAAAGGAGGTTTTAGTCAGAAGAAAGTGTAGAAAACAAATTTCAAAAAGAATTGGGAAAGGAGTGTACGTATGTTTTTTAAGAAAAAAGGTTGGGGAAAAAGCCTAACTATTGCGTTAGTTTTCGCGTTCCTATTCCAGTGTGCAGGTATGGTGGTACCTGAGCCAGCCAGTGCGGCAACTACTGAACTCACCATTACCAAGTATGCTGAGGATGGTAAAACTATAATTGACCAGCTTAAAGTTGATTATCACTGGCTGATGGACCCAGACAATATACCAGTACTGGGTGATGGGGAAACCCGTTACTATCATCAGGGCCCGGTCTTTATTGATGAACCTGCTGATGATCCGGAGGAGCTAGAGCGGCTTCGCTGGAACGAGGAAGAAGATAGGAACTGGGATACCAAAGATATGGGGGCGGTGAAGGGTAATAACTTGAAGCACCTCTGCAATTTGGTAGGAGGTATGGCAGATGGTGAAGAGGTAGAAATAAAAGCCTCTGATGGCTTTAAGAAAAGATTCGCCTATAAAAACGTTTACAATTATGATCCGGATCGCGAAGGGCCAATGGTGGTCTGCTGGTATCAGGACGGAAAACATCCAGATAGCGGATACACCGACGGCATGCGCCTGGTCTGGTTTGCCGCAGCTTCATCTAAAGAAGGACCGACTGATGTTGCGGGTTTACCTTCAGGGGATTACCACGTATTTGGCAACTGGGAATGGCATGAGGCTGCAGATTCTCAATACTGGTACTACTACTCCGGTGAATATCCTACCACCACCGGTTTATCAGTACAGAACGTAGCTTTTATAAACATATACAGTAATGAGACAGTACTAACACCTCCAGATCTGACTGCCGATACAGAAAATAACCAAATTGGCCAGGCAGCAGACATCACCTTCACTGATGATGAGGGCTGGAGAACAGGTATTAGCCGTATTACGGTTAATGGAAAACAGTTGACTGAAGGACAGTATTCCATCAGCGAAGCAACTATCAGTATAAATGCAGACGTATTTAATACTCCCGGTGATTATAAGGTAGCAGTCAGTGCCCAGGGGTACAGCATGGCTACCGTAACTCAGTCAATGGATGCAGCACCGATTTTGCTTACGGCTGCTTTTAGTGCCGATAAAACCAGTGGCCCAGCACCCCTTACGGTACAATTCACCGATGAGTCAGCTGGAAACCCCACTTCATGGGCCTGGGATTTTGACAATGATGGCGTAGTAGATAGTACTGAACAGAATCCTTTCTATGAATATACCGCAGTGGGAACATACACGGTCAAACTTACCGTAACCAGTGATCTGGACAGTGATGAGGAAATCAAAGAGGGCTACATCACGGTTACAGATCCAGCGCCCCAGACCTGGTATGTAGATGATTCCGGCGGAGCTGACTTCAGCACAATACAGGATGCTGTCACAGCAGCCAATGCTGGTGATACCATCATCGTAAAAGACGGGACATACACTGAGAACATAACCGTGGATAAGAGCCTGGTCATTGAGTCTGAGAACGGGGCAGCGCAGACTATAGTACAGGCAGCCAATACAAATGCCGATGTATTTAAGGTGACTGCCGCAAACGTCACTATTGAAGGGTTTACGGCTTCCGGAGCAACAGGAACAGACAAATCGGGCATAAAACTTACTTACATTTCAGGTCAGCCCAGCGGATCTTGTACGATAACGAATAATGTTTTTAGTAATAATAATCGAGGAATAACCGTTAACAGTAATAACAATACGGTTAGCAACAACACCTGTAATGTCTGTGGCAGCGACGGTATCTATCTTAGCTATGCAGCCGGTAACACTATAAGCGATAACACTTGTGCAAACAACCAATCAGGGAAAGGTTTGAACCTTTTTGACAGTACTGACAGCAATATTTTTAGTTCCAATACATTAGATTCAAACCAAATGGGTATCAGAATTAAAGCTGCTGATACCAATACTTTCAATAATAATATTATCTCCAACAATACCACCGGTTTGGAACTTGCCACTAAACCAGTTGGCAACATATTCTATCAGAATAACTTTAGGGATAATACAACTCAGTTGTCCGAAGGATTTAATGGCAATACCGAAAACTCCTGGAATTCTTCAACTGAGATAAGCTACACCTACAAGGGTACTCAGTACAGCAGCCAACTCGGCAATTACTGGAGCGATTATACCGGAGCTGATAACGATGGTAACGGTATAGCAGATACTCCATACACCACCATTGCCAGCTATAGTGACAACTATCCCTTGATAGGAGCTTGGCAGGATGGGGTTATCACTCCACCGCCAGTAGCTGTTAGCGGCGTGAGCATAAGCGAAGGTAATCAGGAATTAGAGATTGGTCAGACATTCCAGCTAACTGCAGTTGTGGAGCCTGAGGATGCTACGAATAAGAACGCAACCTGGAGCAGCAGTGATGAAACTGTGGCAACGGTAAGTGAAACCGGCCTGGTGACTGCAGTAGGAGAAGGTACTGCCAGCATTACGGTTACAACCGAAGATGGCAACTTCACCGACAGCATCACTGTCAACTCGATTCCGGCTGGTCCACAGATACAGTTGCAATGCAATTCCGGAATCCCGGGGGCGACCACGTTCATTTCCATCAGCGGCTTTAATGCTGGAGCTGCTGGAGTTATTTGGTTTGACATAAACGATAATGAAGTCTTTGACGATGAAGAACCGTCAGTTGCTGTAAATACTGACGAAGATGGAGCTATTCCCCTGCTCACAAGCCTGACTGTTCCGTCAGTAAGCACGGGAGATTATACGGTGCGGGCAGATATAGGCGGTATTAAAGCTAGCGCCGTATTTACTGTCACCGGAAGTGGCATAATCGTTAGCCCAAAATATGGAAACAGCTTGGAGCAGGGAACAACTCCTAGATATATCACAGTTACCGGAAACGGTTTTCCGGCCAGTACTCCCTACCGGCTTTTTGTAGACCGTAATGGCAACGGGATATACGATGATGGCGGTTACAAGTCTAGTAATACATCAGCTGAGGGTACAATATCAGTAAATAATATGTCTTGGCCATCATCGCCGACAGGTATCTACAACATCCTTCTTGACATTGGTCGCGATGATACTATAGAGGCTTGTGCCAGCATCGGTATTGTTCCAGGTATTAAAATTTCCACTCCCAGAGGTAACCCCGAAACCAATATCGGTATGAATCTGGCAGGTTTTTCAGCCAATGTTGACGGATATGTCTGGTTTGACACTAATGGTAACGAAGTTTGGGATGAAGACGAGAATAAGGCAGCAGTAACAACCACAACTGCTGGGGGAGCCAGTAGCCCCGGCCTGTATGTACCATCGGCACCACCGGGCCTATATCAGGTATTGGCAGATATACCGGCCTGTGGTCTCAAAGCTAATTCAGTAACATATTTGATTGCTGGCCTGGTACTGAATCCTGGCTCGGGGATAGTTGGCAGCAGCATAGATGTTACAGGTTACGGTTTAGTGACTAATCAAACCGGCAAGTATATTTGGTTTGACTCTAACGATGACGGCACTTGGAACGAGGATGAGCCCAGGGCAGATGTAAGCACTGATGCCAGTGGCACTATATCTCCGGTCTCCATTACTGTTCCAGAAGTGCCCGCCGGTACTTATAATGTACGTACGACAGTTGCTCCCAATACCATGTTTGCTGTATTCACTGTAAACACTCCACCATCGATACCCGTTACCGGCGTGAGCATTACGGAAGGCAACCAAGAACTGGAAACTGGCCAGACAGTCCAGCTAACTGCTGTGGTGGAACCTGAGGATGCCACTAACAAGAATGTAAGCTGGAGCAGCATTGATGAAGCTGTGGCTACGGTAAGTGCAACCGGTCTGGTAACCGCAGTAGCAGAAGGTACTACTAGTATTACGGTTACAACCGAAGACGGGAATAAAACCGATTCGATAACTGTAACTGTTGTAGAAGGCTCTGGTGGACCGACAATTGACATCCTCTATGAGGGTACAGTTACATTGAATCCTGAGGAGACCTTCACAGTAACGGTTGGATCTAATCAATATACAATTGATGAGAATACCCCGCTGGGAGCCCTGCAGGCAGCCGCCGAGGCCGGTAGTTTTACCTATGTTTTGTCTGACAAGCGCTGGTCCTATGACAGGGTACTCCTGCTGGACGATGTAGGAGAGTACGAACGCAAATCTCCGGGATACTGGTATGCATATGTAAATGATGTCTACAAAGATGGGTATCAGAATACGCCCGCTGGACTGAATGTCATTGAGCTGGTCGATGGAGACAAGGTTGAGTTTTATTATGCAGCCGATATTTCCGACCCCACCGACCTTAATGCAGTCAAGGCAGCAGCAACTGCAGCTGTTAAGACGGTGGTGTCATTATCCACTATTGATGTTCTTTATGACGGAACCGTAAACCTGGATCCGGAAGAGGCATTCACAGTAACCGCCTACAACTCAGAGACGGAATACACGGTGAATGAGAACACGCCACTGGGTGCGCTGCACAAAGCCGCAATCGCTGGCGGATTCACCTACGCTGTTACCGATAAGAATTATGGCAATTCCGGTGCCCTGCTGCTGGATAATGTAGCCGAATACAATTATGTGAAAAACGGCAGCGCATGGTATGCCTATGTAAACGGCGCTTTAAAAGATGGCTATAACAATCCTGATGATGCTTTAAACCTGATGCAGTTGGCAGATGGTAACAAGGTCGAATTCTATTATGCGGATGTTGAAGATGAGAGCGACTTTAATGCGGTTAAGGCAGCAGCCACAGCAGCGGTGAAAACCACCGTTACTAACGGTGTGGTGCCTACCGACTGGACCCTGCAGCTTTCCGGGGCCAAGGATGAGACCGTTACCAAGGCTTACTTCGAGCAAGGGTTGACCTGTTCTTCATCACACTATGCGACCTGGACTGATGATGAAGGTAACGTCTGGGGAGGCATGCCCCTGTGGCTGTTAGTTGGTATCGTAGATGATGATCCTGATGACGGACATTTTAACTTCAATGATGAACTGGCCGCCGCAGGCTATGAAGTAAAGGTTATAGCAGGCGATGGCTGGTCAACAGTACTTGACAGTGCTGATATCGCTCGCAGCGACGCATATATCGTTGCTAATACGTTAAACGGGGAACCACTGCCCCTTACAATCGGTGACAAGAATAAAGACTGCTGGCCGCTGCATCTGAAAGGTTCAGCTATCTCGGGTGGGCAACAGGTAGGCAATATAGTCCGCATTGAGCTGTCTGGTCTGCCTGAGCCGCCCGCTGGATGGACCCTGGAAATGATTGGGGAAATCGGGGATACCATCACCCAGAAAGAGTTTGAAGAAGGACTGGCATGTACTGGCTCTGGTCACTACCAAGAATGGACCGACATTAATGACAATACATGGTCCGGTGTTCCACTGTGGGTGCTCTTAGGTGCAGTGGATGACATCGAAAGCGGCAATCACTGGACATTTAATGAAACTCGGGCTAAAAACTACACCGTGAAGGTAGTTGATGGAAGTGGAACTTACTTCAAGACTTTTGCTGGTTCGGATGTAGCCAACAGCAATGATTATATCGTGGCTAACAAATGCGATGGTGAGCCACTGACAGGCACTTCAGCACCTCTACGCCTGGTAGGTGACGGTGTTACTAAAGATGATGGTTCCCTTGGTGGCTTGGCAGTCGGCAATATCGCCCGCATTGAGATTCTTGAACTGCAGACCCCGCCGGCAGAGCCCGGTAGTTGGAACCTCACTCTGAAGGGTAAGATCAGTGATGTGATTTCCCAGGCGGAATTCGAAGAAGGGCTTGCCTGCCCGAATTCGGGTCACCTGGTAGAATGGATTGACGGGGATGGAAATGTCTGGTCAGGTATACCCCTGTGGTTACTGGCCGGCTGGGTAGATGACCGTCAGCCTCACAGTTATGACTTTAGCCAGGCTGTAGCCGGTTACAAAGTTCTGGTAAAGGCTTCAGACGGCTATAGTGTTGATTTCGACAGTCTGGATATCAATAGGAGCAGCGACTATATCATTGCGAACAAATGCAATGGTGCCGAGCTTACTGATACCTGGCCGCTGCGCCTGGTAGGTTCTGGTGTTGCCAATGCAGGAGCCCTGACCGGTAAAAGCGTAGGAAAGATAGCCGAAATCGAGCTGACCTCCTTTGAGAGCAGCGGTGCCATCCCTGATCTCCGGATTGTAAAGTATGGAGAGGACGGGACCACCATCATAGCTGAAGAGACCCTCAATTATCTTGACATGATAGAGCAATTCGATGTGATTGGAGACGGAGAAACAGTATACAAATTCCAGGGAGTCACCTTTGACCCGGATGATATGTGGGATGAGAATGAGACCGGTCTGGGTGGTTACAAGATAGCCAATGCGATTAAAGGCACCCGCCTGAGTGATCTCTGCAGCCTTGTCGGTGACATGGGAACCGGCACAGAAATCGTCTTGGTAGCTTCTGATGGCTATGAGACCAGGCTTCCTTATTCATCCATATATCCTGATCCATCAGTATATGCCCGCCAGGGGGATGCTATTTTAGCCTGGTATGCTGACGGTGATTATGTTCCGAACTATAAAGATGGTATGCGCTTGTACTTTACACCAGAAGACAAAGTATATCATCAAATGGATATGCACGAGACTCTTCCGGAAGCATACTGGCATTACTACGAAGATAATAAAATCATGTATCCTTCCTGTGCCGGGTTGTCCGCGAAGTATATTACTACCATCAGAGTATACACCGTACCCCAGGGTGATTGGAAACTGGAGCTGGATGGAACCAAAATTGGTGGTATAAGTAGTGATATCAGCAAAACCTATTTTGAAACAGCTCTTGCCTGCCAGTTCGGTGCCAATCACAAGGCAAGCTACACCGATACTAAAGGACGTAAGTGGGAAGGCATGCCCCTCTGGTTCCTGGTGGGATTTGTTGATGATGCCGACCAGCATTCTAATGAGGCCTTCAATGATGAACTGGCTCAATCAGGGTACCAGGTTGTAATTACGGCTGGTGATGGTGCTACAGTAACTATAGATAGTGCCGACATTATCCGTAATAGTGACTACATTATTGCCAACCTGCTTGATGAATTCCCCATTCCCGAAACTGATGACAAATGGCCGTTGCGCCTGGTGGGTCCTGCGGTGAGCGGGTCAAGTTCAATCGGCAATATTGTAAGTATTGAGTTAGTAAGCGCAGCAACCGGCAACCCGGTCTATACAGTAACCCCTGTCCCTGATTCGACTTATGACATAGGGGAAACCCAGGACGGTATAAAGACTATGACTGTTAATGCTGGAGTTTCCGGGTTCAATTACTTCACGGTCAATATTGAACCGGTATTTGCTCATAGCGGCGATGAGACCGTAGTCTTTACCCATCTAAGGAATGGCAGTCAGTTGCAGATCAACTCTACTGTAGCCGACTTTGACGAGGTTGATACTGCCCAGGCTGGTTTTAATGTGCAAGCCGGGGATGTGATCAAGGTCTATATCGTGGATGAATTGACCAATGCTAAAGACCATAACCCTGTGATTCTGCAATAAGGCTTCAAACGTAGTATTGTTAAGGAGTGAAAAGACGGGGCAAAACCTGGAGGCTATTAGGCTGAAAGGTTTTGCCCGACACTCCCTGTTGGAGATATATGAATAAAGGAGCAGCTGATATGATATCTGAATTAGGCTTCAAAAGTTCAAAAGTGCGTGAAGCTAGCAGGATGAGCTGCCTGATTGTATTTATCTTGACCTTAGTTTGCTTCGGTCTTGCCCCTGCGGTTGCTTGGGCTGAGGAAATAGGTGGACCCGAGCAGATTATTCTGACCTGGTCTGAGGATCCGGCTACGACCCAGACCATAACCTGGCTGACACCGCATAACGATGCCAATAAAGTACAGTATATCGAGGCTGCAGAATATAATGGCGATTTTGCACCTGCCAGCCAAAGCGATGCTGTCCTGGCAACGTTTGCCGGAAGTGATAATTACCGCTGCACAGCTACGCTTACTGGACTTACACCTAATACACTATATACCTATCGGGTAGGACGGGACGAAGCGTGGAGCGAGGTATTATCTTTCAAAACCTCTGCCGCTACGGATGAGTTCTACTTCTTATATCTGGGCGATGTTCAAGAAGGATATGCCGGGTGGAAGAGTATGCTAAGTGAGGTATATAATGAAAACCCCCAGATCAAGTTTGCCTTATTGGGGGGGGATTTGACCAATGATGACAACAATTATACTGAATGGGAAGAATTCCTTAGTGCAGCAACCGGGGTATTTTCCCGAATACCAATGATGCCTGCCAGGGGTAACCACGACGGCGAGCTGTTTTTCGAGTTTTTGGCCCTGCCTGATAATGGGCCTCACGGCTTATTTGGCAATTGTTTTTATTCTTTTGATTATGGTGATGCGCATTTTGCTGTTTTGGATACTAGTAACGTCATCACCGATACTGTCAAACAATGGCTGCAAGAGGATTTGCAAACCACCACTAAGGAGTGGAAGTTTGCAGTCTTTCATCACCCTCCTTACCAAAACTTTGATGATAGCAAAACCATAGATGATGGGCTTCGCGAACACTGGGTGCCTATACTTGAGCAAAATCACGTAGATATGGTTTTTGTAGGCCATCAACATGTCTATATGCGCACTCATCCCATTTACGAGGAAGAAGTAGTCACCGATTCCTATGGGATAGTCTATGTGATGGGGAATTCAGGTTCCAAAACTTATGCTCTCGGTCAAGGCTTCCCCTACATAGCTAAAGAGGAGACCGGCAGCAATTATCAGGTAATTCAACTCAAAGATGATGTTTTGACTTTGACCTCCAGGAAAGCCGATGGTGAACTGATTGAATCCTACGCGCTCAATAAAGGTTCGCTTCCAGGGCTAGATCCCCATTACCAGGTCATTTCAGATGAGACTGATACGGGTTTTATCCCTGGGGTTACTCCAGAAGGGATTTGCACCTTGACTGTAAAAAACGGTGTTTCAGGATTTAAGAAGCTTAAGGTCATGATTACTTCGCTAGTTGCTCACGATGGCGAAGAAACCGTGGTCTTTTCTCATTGGAGAAATGGCAGCCAGCTTCAGATCAACTCGACTAGAGCTGACTTTGATCAACTCGATTATGCTCAGGCTGGTTTCAATGTGGAAACTGGCGATGTGATCAAGATCTATGTTGTGGATGAGTTGACTAATGCGATTGACCATAATCCGGTGATACTGCAGGATTGACGCTTTCTACAATTATTTGGCAAGCCAATAAGACGAGCAACCAGACTAAAAGAAAAAGGAGTGAATGGTCTAAGATGAAACGCAGGATAATAGTATTTTTACAGATTGCCATGCTCTTATTGATGTGTTTCCCTGCCATTGCCTCGGCAGATAGCACCCCTACCATAACGATGTCATTGAGTAAAACTACGGCTTCGGTTGGCGACAGCATCACCGCTTCGGGTACAACTGCCTCAGGTGCCTGGGTTCCACTAAAGGTAGTTGACGAGGCGGGGAATATAGTGGTGTTTGATGCCACCAAGGCCAATATGAACGGTAGTTACAGCATAGCCTTTAAAGTGCCAACCGGCGCTTCCGGTTCGTTAACTGTCGTAGCCGGTGAGGGTGGCGATGTTGTTAATAAAGACCTGGAGGTAAAGACAGGCCCCGGCACCGGCAGCCCGGCGGCGGGGTGGCGGCGGTGGCGGCGGTGGTTCCGCGGGACCGAAACCGGTTACCTCTACAACCGGGTCTGCTATGGTCAATCCAAAAGCCGGCGGGACAATCAGCCTCGGAGATGAGGCCTCGGTGAACATTCCAGCTGGTGCCCTTGCTGGAACCGATGAGATTGAAGTAAGCATTACCAAAGTGACTCCAGCTCCTGCCGCACCTCAGGGCTTCAGGTTACTTGGCAGTGTATATGAGTTCCGGGTGGGCGGCATGGATAGCTACAGCTTCGGGAAGAAAATAACCATTACTTTAAGCTTCGACCCCAGTCAGCTTCAGCCCGGCGAGACTCCGGCCATCTATTATTATGACCAGAACAAACAGGAATGGGTTTACCTTGGCGGCACTGTGAAGGGCAATACCATAACCGTAGAGGTGGATCACTTTACCAAGTTTGCGGTATTTGTACAGACAAAGGCTCAGCCGGGAACCCTGACCGACATTTCCGGCCACTGGGCGGAAAACAATATCCGGGAACTGGTGGCACTGGGGGCTATCGGCGGTTATCCGGATGGGACCTTCAAGCCTGATAACAATATCACCCGGGCTGAATTTGTTACCATCCTGGTAAAGGCAATTGCACTGGAGCCTAAATCCGGCTATACCTTCGCAGATACGAGCCTGCATTGGGCCAAGGATTCGATCTCTACCGCAGCCTCCTATGGGATTGTAAATGGCTATGATGAGAATACCTTCGGGCCAGATGATACTATTACCCGTGAGCAAATGGCGGTCATGATAATGAAAGCTGCCCAATTGACTCCGACATCAGCCGAGCTTACCTTCGTTGACAGCCAGAGCATTTCCAGCTGGGCACAGCAAGCCATGGCTACTGTGGTACAAAACGGGATTATTACTGGATATCCGGATAACAGCGTCCGCCCCCAGGGCAAAGCTACCCGTGCTGAGGCGGTAACGGTTATTGTTAGGGCTCTGTAGGGGATTAATACAGCCCGGTTAGAGAAATGACCGGGCAGAGGCAGGTTTATTGTCAATGCTTTGCAGGAGATTAACAGCTATTATATAAGAAAAAGCGGCCAGGCGGAGTTGGTTTTTATACTGCTCCGCCTGTATACCTGTTTTAATCAGGCTTTCATCAAAACGCATATAGTGGTAAGAAATATTGTTTTATGGGCAGATCAGTTTGTTTTTGCCTGCCTTGGTTCTTTTTATCTTCAAACAGGAGGCAGTCGGCATGGGTAATATTGAATGGCATAAAAGAAGAACCATAACCATTTTGATAATGCTTCTTTTATTTATTTGTACCTCAGGGTTGGGATGTGCTTCTAAAGAGAAAACCCCTTCTGGTCTGCTTGTTATTGAAGGGGATGCGGTTGAAGATAAGGTATCCTTCACATTGGATGAATTGAAATCCATGCCAGATGGCATAGTTGAAGCCGATTATTTCGGGATCAATTCCTACGGGACGAAGGGATATTCCCATTTTAAAGGTATCTGGATAGGATATATCTTAAATGAAAAAGTAGCATTGAAGGCTAATGCCTCCAGGGTCACCATTATCGCCGAGGACGATTATAGGGTTGAATACTCGCTGGAAGAGATTATGAGAGAGGATTATATTGATGAACAAAACCCGGAATCCAGGTTAAAAATTATCCTGGCCTGGGAGGAAAACGGCAGGGAACTGAACTCAGAGATGGGCAGCCCTTTACAGTTGGTGGTTGGGCAGCGTCAGCCAGGTGATGTGAACAAACCGTACTGGGTTCGTTATGTAAAGACTATCCGTATTGATTAGAAGAGTAAAGGCTGCTTTGAGCGGAGGCTTGGTTATGGAAGAGAAAATAAGACGCAGAAAATACTACCTCGGCAACCGGGAGCTGCTGATTATCGCTATACTAAGCGGGATTGGCGGGGTAATGAGCACCTATATCGGTTATCTGGGTAATCTTTTAAACCGCCTTTTCGGGGTTCCTTTTGGTGCGGGTCAGTTTGTATCGGGTTTGCATGTGTTTTGGTTCATTTTAGCGGCAGGACTGATAAGAAAGCCCGGCGCTGCTACTGTCGCCGGTCTGCTCAAGGGAATAATTGAGCTTTTAACCGGCAGCACCCATGGGGTAGCTATCATTCTGGTTTCATTTACGCAGGGCTTGTTGGTGGATGCTGTGCTCCTGGTTTTCAGGCGGCACAATTTGGTGAGTTACGCACTTGCCGGGGGAGTTGCGGCTGCGTCCAATGTATTTGTTTTTCAACTGCTCTACTTTTCCCATGCGCCTATTGCTTATATATTGTTTATAGGCTTGTTGGCCTTTGTTTCTGGCGTCCTTCTGGCGGGAAGTCTGGGGCACAGCGTATTGGAGATAATACTGCAGGCCAGGCCATTTCGCAGCTCTATAGCGGAGGAAGAGATGGCTGCAGCAACCGCAGCCACTGGTACCAGGGCCAAAACCCGGCCATCTGTCAAGATTGCCATAACCGGGGTTTTGATGGCTCTGCTGGCTATGGGAGCGGTTTACTATTATGCGGTCATATATGAGCCTCCCTGGACAGGGCCGCGCTGCCAGGTGGAAGGAGCCGTGGCTAATCCGCTTTCATTTCAACTTTCTTATTTTGAGCAGCACGAAACCACCATTACTGCCGAATTGATCGGGCAGGTAAGCCACATTCCGCCCCAGGAGTATACCGGCATCCCCTTAAAGATCATCATTGCCGAAGCCAGGCCTCTGGATGGGGCTCAAAAGCTCAGAGTGATGGCCAGTGATGGCTATGAAGTGGAATTTGATCTGCCGAAGGTGTTGAATGATGATCAAATGGTGCTGATTAAGGAAAATGATATGCTGCGCCTGATTGCCGGTAATTATGAAGGGGGACATTGGGTAAAGCTGGTTAACCGGATGGTTGTAGAGTAGGTGGTTTGTGGTCTGAAAGGGGTTATTTCGATTTTGGCAGAGCCGGTGGTTGACATTCAGAAACTATCTTTTACTTATAGCGGATCTGCTGCTTTGGCACTGCAAGACATTGATCTGCAGATATACCCGGGCGAGTTTGTAACCATCACCGGCCCCAGCGGTTGTGGCAAATCAACCCTGGCCTTATGCCTGGCCGGTTTTATCCCATACGCCTATCCTGGCAGAATGGAAGGATCGGTTAGTATACAAGGCAGAAATACCAGAGATTATCCGGCCGGTGGTCTTTCTGGAATTGTGGGTCTGGTGCAGCAGGACCCGGAAGCCCAGCTTTGTACCCTTACCGTAAGGGATGAGATAGCCTTCGGACCAGAAAACCTGTGTGTACCAGCTGAGGAGATTCAGGAACGCATCAATTATGCCCTGCAAGCTGTGGGAGCTCTGGAACTTATGGATAGGCCGGTTCATACTCTTTCCGGGGGCGAGAAACAAAGAGTGGCCATTGCTTCTGTGTTGGCCATGAATCCTCTATTGCTTATCCTGGATGAACCGACCGCCAACCTGGACCCTTTCTGTACTGCAGAAGTATTGGAAACTTTAAAACAATTGCGAAAACAGAATATTTCTATTATTGTTATTGAACATCGCCTGGAGAGACTGGTATCCATTACAGACCGGTTATTAATAATGCAGAATGGCAAAATTGTCGGGGAAAGCACTTCGGTTGAGTCACATAGGAAATACCTCCCGATTAAAAATAAGACCGGTTTGCAAGCGGGAAAAACGCCAAAGCTTGTAAAGAAGGACCAGGGTAAACCCCTTTTATCGGTTAAAAACCTCAGAGCCGGTTATGAAGGGCGAGATATTCTGGCGGGAATAAGCTCTGCCGCTTATGCCGGCGAGACTATCGCCATTATGGGCAATAACGGCAGCGGCAAGACTACTCTTTTACTGGTCCTCCTGGGAATTCTTAAAGCACATCAAGGCTCTATCGAGTTTCAGGGCCAGGATATATCTAGGCTAAAGGTTGCCCGGCGTGCCCGGGATATGGGGCTGGCCTTTCAAAACCCCAACCACCAGATTTTTGAAAATACGGTTGCTAAAGAAGCCCAACTGGCTTCACTCAATTTGAGCCAGAATTCTGAGCAGGAGATAGCATCGAGAGTAGATCACTATCTGAAATTTTTTGATTTGTGGCCTTATAAGCAAAATAATCCATTTACCTTGAGCCTGGGGGAAAAGAAGCGGCTTACTCTGGTATCTATCCTGGCTTACAGACCGGGCATATTGCTCCTGGATGAGCCCCTGGTGGGGCAGGACAGCGACCGGCTTGACCTCTTGATGGCTGCCATACAGGAACACCGCGACCGGGGTGGGATAACCCTTATGGTTTGCCATGAACCTGATGTGGTGGCTGCCAATTGCGATAGGGTGCTTTTCCTGGACAAGGGGAAACTGGTCATTGATAGACCGGTAAACGAAGCCTTGGCCTTGCTCGCACAGATGGGGATGGAAGAATATTTGCCATCCAGCCATACATTCCATTCCGTAAGCAAAGAAGGTAACCTGATATGAGTTCTTACCATAATGCCTTCCAAAAACGGACCACATCAATTATCAAAGGATTTTTACCCGGGCTAACCTACGTAGAAAACAGCTCTTGGGTGCATAGACTGCATCCCCTGGTAAAACTGGTCATGCTCTTAAGCTTTAGCTTGACTGTTTTTGGGGTGCCCACCTGGGTGGGAGGATTAATTTTATTCGCCATTATGCTGGTTTTTTACGGTCTGGCTGGCTTAGGCCTGGCTTTTTTCTATCGTAAGCTGCGTTTTATCATGGTCTTCGGATTGTTTATACTTATTATCCAGGTTTTGGTTATCCAAGAAGGCAGATTGCTATGGCAGGCAGATATGGGGCCGCTCAATTTGTCCATCTGGTCAGAAGGCCTCTTTGGGGGCTTGAGTATGATGCTGCGCTTTGTTAATATTATCGGTTCCAGCTATCTGTTTGTGGCTACCACTGACCCCAACCGGCTTACTTATTCGTTGATGCAGGCCGGATTGCCTTACCGTTTCGGGTTCATGCTCATAACCGCATTGCGCTTTATCCCGGTTTTTCATTATGAATTAGAGCAGGTGAAAAATGCCCAGATGGCGAAGGGGATTGAAATGGAGGGATTATCTCCAGGCAAACTAATAAAAGCGGTCAAATATCTTTTGGTACCATTGGTTATAACCGCATTGAGTAAGGTGGACAGTTTAGCTATTTCAATGGAAAGCCGTGGCTTTGGACTTTATCCGCAGAGAAGCTATATGTATTCCCAGAGTCTATCTATTACAGATAAAATAGCCCTGGTCATAGTGCCCTTTGGTTTTATATTGTTTTATCTTGCTATGAGCAATAAGGTGGCCTAATAAATGCTTATCTGAAAACCGTTTACTCTTGGCCGAGATTCTCGGGCATCTTAGTAGAATATAAATTGATTCCACTGCAAAAACAGGTTGTTTAACCCCTATGGGGGTTTTCAATAGTAAAAATTGTCTTGAGCAGATAGCTCAAAAAGTTCTTTTTCAACTGAAGATCGCTAATTTAGACCTCCATTACTATGGTTTTGTGTTCGTTAACCTAAATTTGGGCATAATATCCCTGCTTTTGGCCTTTTCGGCTTCCTTAGCTTGCCCAGAGCCATCCGGGAAAACTGCTTAATATTTCGGGCTATAATTTTGTAAGCAGTGACCAAGTAAGTTTTTAGCACGCCACGTGTGTAAAGGTTATTCAGATCTTCCCCTCTTTTTAGAGCGGAGTTGGTTGCTTCGATTCCAGCACGATAACTGGTGTTTTCACGTCTGACCGCAATATTGTGTATTTGATCTCTAACCCGGTCAGCCTGGATGGTTTTTAAACTAACCCGTAATATCCGGTCTTTCTTCTGGGTCTTTACTGGACATATATCAAAATTCGGGCATCCTTGGCAATCCTCGTGTTTGAAGTGGCAACTGCTAGTCTTGGAACCGGGATTGAAATCGCTTCTAAATGGGATCTTGCCCTGGGGACAACTGATTATTTTCATATCATCATCAAACTTAAAACTGGTTGTGGAAAGTTTATCTGATGGAGCCTTACGTCCGGTCATATCTGTATAGTGTAGGTTAACCTCTAGCTCATCTGCCATTTCTATGACCTCTTGGCCGTAGTAACCTCCATCTAAGTAGATGTCCTTTACATCCGTCCTTTGTTTGATGATGGGTATGCGCTCCTTAGCCATCTCTACATCGCTGATGTTATTGGGTTGTACTGAAAAGTCGGTAATCACCTGAATCGGGTTTTCTTTGCTACTGGTTTCGCTCACGTTTAAAACGTAGCCGCTATGGTTCTTACCCGCTTTGTTACGGAAGGTAGCGTCACTATCATAAGCTGATTGCAGGGAACCGCTTTCAATTTCACTACTGGGCTTGGCGAGCCATATTCCCTTAGATTCATCGAAGGCAGCCTGTTCGCCTAGAAAACGCTTAAGCAGAACCATTTCTCGTTTTGAAGCAAGGTTACGATCCTTATTTGCCAAGTTATCTACCTCTTGCATGAGGTTAAGGACTTTCTGGAACCTGCTTTCCAGTTCCTGATTTCTAGTTCTGTATAGTAAATCAGTTCTGAAGCTATCTCTTAACACTTGTTTGAGATTATCGGAAAGCATGTTAGAAGCAATGCCTCTTACCGCTTGAACCAATACATCCAGGGCTAACGAGAGTCTACCGGCTTTCTTGATATTGGGAGAAATCAAGGTAGAATCCATACGCTGGTCATCGGTTTTTATCCCGGCTTGTTCGATAAAATTCTTGGTTAGGATTTCAAACTGTTGGAAAATCACTTCATCTTGCTCGGGATACTCTAATATGTGCCTATAAACTCTTTCTCTGAATTCGTAAAGGGTACGTTCAGCCAGGTAAACCTCACCCAGGTTTCTTATACCTAGGGCATAATTGACCTGGAAGTTAAAGTAGAACTGCTCGATTAATTCTTGATCAGTATAACCAAACATGTTTTTGATAATCTCTAATGACATCAGTATATTAACTGGAACATTGGGTCTGCCGGTATCAAGACAATACATGGGGGCAAACAGATCTTCGTTGATTTTACAAAAAACATGTTCATAGAAAACTGGTGCCCAGGTTTTGTTTAGTAGTTTGGCTACACTTGGTCTCATGGACTGGTAATGGCTAAAAAGTTCATCTTGATAGTGACTATCGTTTTTACGGAACATACTGCAAAACCACCCTAAAGTTAGTTTATCTTTTATTTGCTTTAAATATCTAACTATTACTTCGATATTCACAGTGGTTTATCCTGCTGTTTTACAATATTTTTGGGGTTTTTGCAGTGGAATCAAATTTGGCTAAACCAACGAAAGTTATTGCGATCAATACAGTAATGGAAGATAGGGATCGTCATCATGGTATTATTTTGCAGCAGGAGTTTATTAAGTAGCTAGTCGCTAGTTTTTATTTTTTATTTAGAGACCCTACTTTTTAGGAAAAGGTGAAATTATGGATATAAAACATGAACAGCATAAAGAAGATAAATGCCACCTAGAAGACTATAGGAAAAACCCCCTGATTAATTTTAGCGACTCAATAAACCGTTCGCAAATTGGGGACTTAAGGCAGCTAACCAGAGGTGGTTGGCGCCACCAAATTATTACCACCACAGTTATAGTAATTGCAATTATTCTTCTGGCTTTAAGTACAGCCGGATGTGGAGCTTCCAAACAGGAATTGTCCGGCGATGCCCGCAATCATGCAGTGAGCGACAGGGCGGCCAGTCAGGAGGCGGCACCTGCCCCTACTGCACCTTCAACGCCTGAAGGAACGGCTCGTAAAATCATTCAAAACGCCAGGCTGGATATGCGGGTGGGGGATGTGCCCCAGGCGGTGGAACAGATAAGCGCATTGTGTACAGACAATGGCGGCTATACGGTCAACAGCCACATTAGCCGGAATGAGGAAAGCTATAGTGCACAATTGTCCGTCAAGGTGCCCCGGGATAAACTGGAGAGCATAATGGATTCCATAGCCAGGCTGGGAGAAGTCCGTGACAGGGTGGTGTCTGCCCAGGATGTAACTGAAGAATACTACGATGCCGAAGCCCGCCTCAAGGTTCTGCGGGCCAAGGAAGACCGCCTGGTTGGCTTGTTAGCCAAAGCCAATACCATTAATGACATTATCAGTATTGAGAACGAACTGGGCAAGACCCGTGGAGAGATCGAGGTATTAGCTGGCCGTCTGCAATATTTGAGCAATGCCACTGAGCTCAGCCTTATCGATATCAGCCTCAGGCAGGCCGTGCCTGGTGCCATAAAAGCCCCGCAGGGAACTCTGGGCAAAGCCGTGCAAGGCCTTATCTCAAGCCTCAACAGTTTGATCGATTTTGCCAGCAATACGGTGATAGCCATATTCGTGATCCTGCCCTGGATCCTGGTTCTAGTGCTGCTTTTATGGTTATCCCGGTATGTTTACAAAAGGCTGCGTCACTCTCGGGAACCGAAGTAGATGTATTGTGTCCACCCATCGGGAAGAAAACCTATGGCATCAACAGTAACGGCTTAATATTGGTAGCTGCAAGATTAGAAATAGGTAGTAATTAGGCGATTGGGGAGAATAACATTTAATACCTTATAATACGGAAATAATTTGGTATCAATTGTAGAAATATGCTTATTGACACCAGGGTGGCACTGTATTATCCTTAATATATAGGAATCATCCATCGCTTATAATTAATTCTAAAATAAATCTAATAACGACATGGTAAAAACGGTGGCTGACAGAGAAACCGGATGGTTGCTTGAAGGAGACCAGTATTTGAGTGCCGATAGATATAAGAAGGCATTTTAAATATTGGTTTTGTTTTTTTGAGCGAATTGAAGGGGCAAGCATTCATATTTAAAATTTATTTAAACATGAATTGAACGGGGGAATTAAATATGTCCGCGAACATCAAACTGGTGCCAGACAAAGGCCAGTCATCCGTCAAGCCTGCCCGGTGTTTGAATGATCAGGAACGCCGCCAACTCCAACACGAATTCAAAATCTATATGGAAAAATACTTCAAAGTAAAGCTCGGCAAAGGTGTCGATAAGACCAAAATAGTTGTCTGGGATGATATGCTCATTATACGCGGCGAAGGTTTTTTAACTGAGCCGGAAAAATACATAGCTGAGACTCCTTCAGGAAAAGAGGTGGTAAGGGCGGCGCGGATGCAGGTTGTAAAGCAGCATGCCATCGACAATGTAGGCTATTTCGAGCAAGTATTGGGGGCTAAGGCCATTCACCATGCCTACGAGGTTGAGCCAGAGAACGACTTCTGGCTGCATGTAATGGTCTTTGAGCGTATTCTGACTGAAAAATCCAGCGTCGATTAAAGATCGCACCCATTAATGAATTGCATCAATTGGTGGTCTACGAGAACCCGAAATTGGGGGCTCAAAGAAAACCGATGTGTTATAGCGCAAATAATGGCGCAGTCTAACCCATCGGGTTTTTGTTTCTATGTGTACGACGATTATCGACATGAAATGACTTCTAAAGGCCGGCCTAAGTCGTCAGTCTGGCAATCGATAATTTAATAGGTCACTGGTGGTCCACGAGAACCCATTTACGGGGGCTCAAAGAATACCGATGTGTTATGGCGCTTACAGCGCACATTTTGACGCATCGGCTTTTTATTTTGTGCGGCGATTGGCAATACAGCCTGCTTAAAGTGCGCATTTTGCCAATTATCACATAGCCTGGACCTTATTGAAACTGATAATTTGGTGGTCTGCGAGAACCCTGAAGTGGGGGGCTCCAAGAAAACCGATGTGTTCCGTTACGAGCGTCAATCAAGCGCATTTTAACCCATCGGTTTCTATTATTTCTGCACTGTATTAGGGGTGGAATAGGCCGAGGGATATAAGTCCCCGGTAAAGAAAAGGGAGGTTTTTTTAATGGCTGATACAATGAAAGCTCTGGTTTATCGTGGTCCTGAAAAGATAGGTCTGGAGGATGTTCCTGTACCTAAAATCATCGAGCCCGATGATGCGATAGTGAAAGTCACTACCTCAACCATCTGTGGCACTGACATCCACATTTGGCACGGTGGAATGCCTGAAGTGGAGCCGGGAAGAATAATTGGTCATGAATTCGTGGGTGAAGTAGTAGAAGTAGGACCGGCGGTCAGAAATGCTAAAGTGGGCGACAAAGTAGCGGTTTCTTGTGTTACTCAGTGCGGCGAATGCTTCTACTGCGTGCGCGGCATTTATTCACACTGCACCACCGGCAGCTGGATATTCGGCTACATGATCGATGGCTGCCAGGCCGAGTATGTACGGGTGCCCCATGCCAACCTGGGTATGTTCGGTATACCCGAGGGGTTGACCGAAGAAGACGTGCTCTTCGTGGGCGACATCCTCTCCACCGGTTATTACGGATCTGAACAGGCCGGTATCGAACCGGGCGAAACAGTTGCGGTTATGGGTTGCGGACCGGTTGGCATGTGTGCCATGACTACTGCCAGACTGTGGGGGCCGGCCCAGGTGGTGGCGGTTGACATCAATCAGGAACGCCTGGATTTTGCCGTCAAGAATGGAATTGCTGATGTGGGACTAAATCCCTTGAATGTAAATGTTGGCGATGCCCTCAGAGAAATGACCGGAGGCCGCGGCGCTGACCGGACCATCGAAGCCAACGGTTTCAAACCTACTTTTGATATGGCCATTGATGCGGTAAGACCAGGTGGGGTTGTATCTCTGATCGGCGTGTTTGAAAAGCCCCAAGAACTGGCCATGAACACCCTGTGGATCAAAAACATCAAAATCAGCATGGGTCTGGTCAATGCCAACCGTATCCCCGAGCTAATCAATCTCATCAAGGCAGGCAAGATCAGCACCAACTTCTTGTGCACCCACCGCGCTCCTTTGAATGATATTGTGAAGGGCTATGATGTCTTTGGTGGCAAGAAAGACGGCTGCCTGAAGTGGATCGTTACTCCATATCAGAAATAAGTTTTATTCAATATTGGATGGTGGGGGCTTCCAAGCTGCGGAGCTTTGCAGCGGTCGGATGGCATTAAAGCCTAAATTTGATATCTGATTTCCCCTTTATCAAAAGAGGATTCATGTTCAAGCCAGAAGGCGCCTTGAAAACCGAGGCGCCTTCTGGCGTGCTATGCTTCTAAAATATCGGCGGCGCAAGCTGTAATTTTATGCTGGCTTATCACATGCATCGCAATTGATCAGGTATTGCTCCAGAGCCATCAGGGTCTTACTATCGTTCTTTAACAGTGATAGATGAGGATTCATTTTGCCGTGAATGTTGCCCGCAGGTAAGGAGTAACCTACATTCACCAAATCCTGTGACATTATTTGGCGATATGATCTGACTTTAGCTTGTATTTGGATAAGAATCTCATAACGAGTTGCAGCTTCAAATCGCAGCCCTCTAATAATTACTACAATTCTGCCGGGAGCGGTAATCTCTATTGGCCTTATATATGATAAGAGATAGCGAAACATTTTGCTTCCCCCCTTTAACAGCACCTATTCTAGGGATTACCGGGGCGGTTCTTGATTAACTCGGCGATGTAAGGCAGATTGCGGTATTTCTCGTGATAATCCAGGCCGTAACCAATCAGGAAAGTGTCCGGCATTTCAAAACAGCGGTAGTCAATATTTATAGGCAATAGCCTCCTGGCAGGATTGTCTAATAATGTGCAGATCTTCAAACTGGCCGGTCGCGAGGCTTCCAGGTGCTGGCAGATATAGCCCAGAGTCAAACCGGTGCCGATTACGTCTTCAGCCAGCAGCACATCTCGTTCTTCGATTATTACATCCAAATCTTTGGTGAAACGGACTGCCCCGGCCTTGTGGTTGGGCTCTGCGGACACTCCGATAGATAGGAAATCGACTTCCAGAGGCAAATCTATGCTGCGGGTCAGGTCAGCCATGAAATAAAGTGAGCCTTTCAGTACGCTCACTACCACCAGATCGCGGCCCTTATAATCTCGAGTTATCTGCTCACCGATTTCAGCTACCCGCTTCTGGATCTGCTCTGCCGTAAAGATGATTTTACCGATACCGGACGTGGTCATTATTATTATTCCTCCCGCAGCCCGAATCTTCTGGCCAGGCTGTAAAAGTCATTTTTAAATACTATGTTGATATTAGTTCCCGGATACAACTTCTTTAACAACTGTACCTTCTTCTTTTTTTCGGAAACATATTTTTGCTCCATGGTGGTCAGTTCGATATAGGTATCGAAGCGAGGCAGATAGAAATCCGGGGAGAAGGCCTGGGTGATGTTACCCTCGGCGTCCCACTTGATGGGGAAGGTCGTTGGTTCGTACTGCCACTCGATGCCGTGCATATCCAATATGGTGGCAAACTCCTCTTCGGAAGGGTGCTTGAAAACCACCGGGCGCTGAATCTGTTCCGTATCCGGCTGAGGTGAAGTATCCATAACGCCGGGGCGGTTGTATGCCATGTATGCCAACAGGGAGACGGCCTCTTCAACGTTTAAAAAACCGGTATTCAAGACCAGATGATATAATGCCGGGTCGGACCATTCGCGGTTGTACAGTGTTGATATATAGCGGCGGTGTTTGCGGTCAGTCAGTTCCAGAAACCGCTCAGCGTCCTTCTCCTCCAGGCTGTGGGTCTGCATCACCCGCTGTATCCTGACTTCCAGGGGAGCCGTGATTTTAACATGCAATGCACCTGGGTGATGAGCGAATATGATTTGTGAACCTAAACCTACGATGATGGCGGAATGCTCACTGGTGTATTGGCGAATTCTATTCTCCAGGAGAGCGGCGAAACTAATTCCCAGGGAGGAAGTGGTTTGGAAAAAAGCGGGGCTTTCCGTGAGCATATGCAGTTCATGTTTGCTGGCTACTTCGCTAAACCACTGGTCAAGTACCATGCCCCGCGTGATAATCGGTAAATCAATCTTTTTGGCCAACGCTTCAGTTATTTCTTCACCCAGGCTTCCCGTCTGTCTAGAGATAGTAATTAACAAATCTATCACCTCATGCTGCTTGTCATCGGCAGTAAAATAACCCCGAATTACCCGTATTATACCACTAACCGGCCATACCAGCTAACCATGCATTTGAGGTCAATGCACCGGTCATGGCAGGATCGCGATGCCCATAATAAGAACAGATAACCAAGTCATGGTGAGCATTTCGGCTTTTTGGCGGTGGATTCCAGGCTGAGCAGCGTGATTAGTTTTGTTATGATTATGTTAAGCGAATGTTAAAAAACAATTAACAGTGAGATACAGCGAGCAGCGGGGGGAAAAACAGGCAATTTGGCTGTACAGGGGCATATACGGCTCAAAATGGTACTGGATTAGTATCAGGGGGCAATGTATTATATAAGTAAGCTCCAAGGAATTCCTAAGATGGAATCCTAACAGAGCCGGAAAATGGAAACAGGACACGAAATCGGAATACAGGTGCCAGTGGATCAAAAGGGGTTCACTATACCCGGGAAGAAAGCCAGAAAGTAGTGTGCAGCAGGTCTGACGACATCGAAGTGATTACTAAAAGGTCCGGTCCGAGAGGGTTTGGATGGTAAGAGCGGAAGTGAAGTAAAGCTGGTGTAGACGATGAGTAGGGAAGGACGGAACGGATGAAGGACTTGTAGGAAGAGGGAGTGGGAAACGGGAGTTGGAAGGTGAAGCTAGGAGGAAATTGATAAAGGTTCGTTGGAGCTTCCTTATTATAGAGCCGGGGGTTTATCCCCCGGCTTTCTGCTTACTGGGACGCTGTTTCTATAACAGCGATCAAGCTGACCATATGTGTTTAACTCGGTTTTCCTGCGGGGCCGTGGTGGTGGTGACACCCGCAGCCACTTCTGCAGACATGGCCTTTGGGTTTGATGCCGGCGGCGTCCAACTGTTGGGTGAGTTGGCTGCGCACCGAGTCCAGGTAGATGCGGTACAGCTTCTGCTGTTCCACCTGCTCTTCCGGTGTCAGTCCTTCAGTTTTCTTTTTGCGAGCCAATTCATTTATGCGCTGTACTAATTCATCAGTGATCATGCCTTGCTCCTTACATTTGATTCTGACCTTTGTTATCCATATTAACGATTTTGTTTCTGAAAATCTATGGTTTTATAGTGCATTATATATTAAAATCAGCGTGAATAGAGAAGTAGAGATTTTAATTTCTTGTGGGGGGTAACCGTATGAAAAGGATGCTGCTATTCCTGGTTATAATAGCTATAGCTTTCAATCTGGTGGGATGCGCAGATAAACCATCGGCCGGGCCGGAACAGAAGGTGATCAATTTCGGGGTCATGCCTGATGTGGAATCGATACCTTTTATGATCGCGGAGAAAAACGGTTATTTTGAAAAACAGGGTGTCCAGGTCAATGTCATCCATTTCAAGAGTGCACAGGACCGGGACAGCGCCATGCAGAGCGGACAATTGGATGGTATGGTGACCGACGTCCTGGCGGTGGTATTCGCTAATGAAGGCGGCTTCAAACAGAAAATCGTAGCGCGCAACGATGGCAATATACAGATTCTGGCAGGAAGGGACTCCGGCATCAATTCGATACCGGAGCTTGAGGGCAGGACAGTGGGCCTTTCTACCAACACCATTATGGAGTACCTGGTGGACCAGATGCTGACCGCTAGCCAGGTAGAGCCCAGCGCCATCGATAAAGTAGCCATCCCCCCGTTGCCTACCAGGCTGGAAATGCTGCAAGGTGGAAAAATCGATGCCTGCATCCTGCCCGAACCGTTAGCGGGTGTGGCCATCAGCGACGGGGCCAAAGTATTGGCTAGCACTGATGAAATGGGCAACAAGCCCGGGGTAGTAGCATTCACTGAGAAATGCCTCCAGGAAAACCCTGAGGCGGTCAAGGCCATATTCCGTGCCTACAATGACAGTGTGGCCTACCTGCAGAACGAACCGCAGCAGAATTATGTGGACTTTGTGATACAGTCCCAGGGATTCCCGGCAGCTATCAGGGACTCGCTGGTCCTGCCCAAGTATACCGCTGCTACCGGGCCGGACGAGCAGGTTGTTGATCAGGTGGTACAGTGGATGAAGGCCAAAAACCTTGTTAAGGGCAGCCACCAGTATAACGATCTGGTGGATGATTCGGTATTGAGGTAAGCATCGGTGATAAAGATAAAGGATTTGTCGGTCTACTATAAGTGGCAAAACCAGGACATCACTGCCCTGGAAAACCTCAACATCGATATCGAAAGTGGAGAGATCTACACCTTCATAGGTCCCTCGGGCTGCGGCAAATCTACGCTGTTGTATGTTTTATCAGGCATCAATAAGGAATATGGCGGGGAGGTCTCTATAGACGGGCGGGCCATCGACCCCAAGACGCAGCGCATCGGGCTGATCCTGCAGAACTATGGACTGGTTCCCTGGAAGACAGTATACCAGAATGCTATGCTCGGCCTGAAGATCAAAAAAGACCGTTATGGGCTGGATGATTACAGCAGCTATATCTTTGAGCAGTTGGGCATAAACGATTTACTCAAACGCTATCCCAAGGAGCTGAGCGGCGGGCAGCAGCAGCGTGTGGCCATAGCCCGGGCATTTGTGATGCGACCCGACCTGCTCCTTATGGATGAGCCTTTTTCCGCCCTGGATGCCATAACCCGTGAAGAGATTCAGGAGCTTTTCTTGAACATATGGAAAGAGCATAAAGTTACCACGGTTTTTATTACCCACAGCGTTGATGAAGCCCTTTACCTGGGCAGCAAAATAGTTGTTCTGTCGTCGGCCCCGGGCAGAGTCTTAGAGAACATTGAAAATCCTTGTTTCATGATGGAAGATCTGCGTTCAAAGGATGAATACCATCTCATGGCCAGCCACCTCAGAGAAAGGCTTTCCGCACCGCAAAATGCTCATCATCTGGATAGGCCTACAAAATAACTTCAAATCGCTTGGATAATAGGAAAATCAACAGCCCGGCCACAAACCCGATGGCGGGGTTTATAGCTATGCTCAAAACCACCACGGAAGCGAATATGAACATCTCATTATGGTCTTCAGTCTTGATGGGCTTAATGAGGTCCAGCCCACTGTAGAACAACATCCCTCCCAGAACCGCCTGGGGGATGATCTGCAGCAACTGCAGTCCCGACGAGCCCAGAAACAAACCTATGAAAAGCAGTGCCAAACCAATAAAGACCAACGCATATCCACTCCTCGCCCCGAAGCGGTAGTGAGCCGCCAAACCGCCGCTGCCGTGGCATATGGGGATCATCCCCAGCGGGGCGCCGATGAGATTACCTATCCCCAGGGTCAGGCAGAGGTTATTGTAGGTGACCCGCTGGGAGGAATCCGGGAAGAGCTGGCTGGCCAAATATGCGATTACCAGGACGGAATTTGTCAAGGTCAACGGCAGCTGCGGGAGGGCACCTTGCCAGAAGCCCTGGTTGAAATCAGCCCACGCCGGCCAGATCGGTTGGGGCAGGTTGAATTGCCAGATCAATACGGGTAGATCGATCTCTGGATGCAAATACAGGGACAGCGCGGTCCCTCCGACCAAGGCCACAATGGAAGCCGGCAGATAGCGGTTGTTCATCAAGAGCAGCATCACCAGCAGAATGGGTATACCCAGTGTCCAGTCGGTGCCGGTCATCTTAATTCCCAGCATTGCCAGGCTGATGCCTAGTCCGGTTTGTATGCCCATGGTAACCGCCACCGGGGTGATCCGGGCAATCTTTTCGATCAACCCGGTCACGGCTATGAACAGCAAGAAGGCGCCGATAAGGAGCCCTGAGGCCGCCACTTGGGCGGCCGTGAAATGGTGCACGATGATGGCCGCCCCGATGACTTTCATGGGCTGGACCGGCACCGGGAGGCGATAATAGCAGGCAGTGAAGAGGTACATTAGGCCGACCATGACCAGGACGCTGGTGATGTCCAAGCTGGCTACAGTGATGGCCCCGATCACGTAGGGCAGAAAAGTGCCCAGGTCTCCAATCGAACCCGATAAATCGCCGCTAAGATTCTTGGCTTTAGGCAACAACATTACAATGCTCCGTTTACAATATATCCGGCCTATGAGAGCCGGCAGTACCTTATCGATTATCTCATAAATACTGAGTCTGTTTCATTTTGAGCTGCGGGCATGAGGCCGACAGCGTCACGGGCTGCAAGTTCCGCAGGGCTCATACCCGGTCAGGGCAGCCTCGCTCCGGGATTGGAACCACACCTGCTTGGAGGGGGCGATCCGTTGGGCCCAGTCGCATTCCGGGAAATGATATTTGTTAGAACTGGTGCTTCCCAGGAAAGCCCCTTTGCTGCTGGCAGATGAGCCCAGGTCGTCTTTGAGGCCCCACAGACCCCGCTCAGTTTGTATAGCTTCGCGCTGCGCGCTGCGGAAGAAGTCCACATATTTGAGGTTGGGGGGGAAGGTCACCATTTGGGCGTAGCCCTCTTTGAGCAGAGTCATATTTAACATTTCCTCATCCTGCCACACATAAGCCAGCAGCCGCCCGTACTGATCGTTTTGCTGTACATCAAATTCCAAGAGTACCGTTTGATTGGAAAGCTTCTGGCGGGTGTATTCGCGAGCCGCCTGGGCATAAGGCTCCTCGCCGCGGGTGGGGTGGCTCAATTCCGGAGAATTGACCCCGATGAGGCGCAGCTTTTCTACTTTATCTTGCAGTCTCACCCGAATTGTATCCCCATCCGTGATGTCTACCACCCGCGCGGTTTGCAAACTGGAGGGGTCGGGCCGGGTCGGTCGGCTTGTCGCTTCAGGAACATTATCGGTCCCATCCGGCAGGGACGACTGCGAAGGCCGCCCGTCCGGGGCAGGATTATTGCTCTGAGCCGGCATCATACATCCCGATAACGCCAGCAGGATGGTCACCATTAACATGATCAGCATTGTTATTGAAGTGGTGCAATGGATAGTAGTTCTCATATTGCCATTATACTGCAACCGGTCAACCGCTTTCCTGGATAGCGCAGTAGTTGTTGCACTTTATTTTGGCAGATTGGTTGAAAATTGTGGTTTTATGGTTTGTGATATATTAAAATCAGGCGTGGGTGAGTAATATGTTTTCACGGGAAAAAACTCGCGGAGCCCTCCTGGGTGGTCTGATTCTGATGGCAGCCTGGTATCTGCTGGCTATAGGTATGGACCGGCCGATTATTCCCAACCCGATCGATGTTTTCGTTCAGATCGGAGTAATATTTCCGGACAGAATGGCTATCCATGTGGCCTATAGTCTGATGCGCATTGTGGAAGGCGTGGCTATTTCATTTCTCATCGGGGTTCCTCTGGGGTTTTTGATGGGTTATTTTGAAAAATGGGATCGCATTCTGGCTCCCTTGATGTACTTTGCCTATCCCATTCCCAAGATCGCCCTGTTGCCGGTGATCATGGTGTTGTTTGGCCTGGGCGAGACCTCTAAAATAGTGATGATCGTGTTGATAATTGTCTTTCAGATCATCATCACCGCCCGTGACGCGGTCCGGGACATTCCCGCCCAGACTTTCTACTCGCTGCAGTCGCTGGGTGCGGGCCGGATGCAGATTTTTACCGAAATAATCGCCCCGGCCGCCTTACCCGAGGTCTTGACCGCCACCCGCTTGGCCCTGGGAACGGCTATATCCATCTTGTTCTTCACAGAAACCTTCGGCACTCAGTACGGCATGGGGTTTTTCATTATGGATGCCTGGCTGCGCGTTAATTATCTTGACATGTATGCTGGCATACTGGTGTTGAGCTTCATCGGCTTCTGTCTATTCGTTTCCATCGATTACGCGGAAAGAAAAATCTGCTCATGGAGATAACGGCTCTTATACCATGATCCTATGCGCCCCTCTGCCATCCCGTCACAGAATCCGTTGCATGATGACTTTGTCAGCACTGCTGGCGAATGCCTCCTTCACAAACATCCACATGAAAGGTCACCTAGTACAAATCACATCAACCAATAATAGCATCACTAATTTACAACGGGGGGACGCAGCAACAGCAGAATCAAAACCCTCTTGCCTTTGTTGCTGGTTATGGTAATGCTGACTGCCGTCAGTTGTAGACATTGGTTTGGCCGTTAGCATTTTCGTATAAGATTCAGCATATAGAAGGTACCCAGGAAAAGGCTGAAGAGCACCACCAGGCAATAGATGCCCAGCATAGGATAGTCCAAAGGCAGTCCGTACAGGGGGGCCACGGCGGTACCCAAGGCTACTGATAAAATAAGAGTCATGGATTTGAGCAAGGCCACCCCGGCCAGCACGTTGCCAAAGGGGATGCTGAACCACAGCATGTAGGCGGTGATGGCCAGTGCAGGCATAACCACTGCCAGATCCAGCACCAGGACCGCATATGCATCAGGCTGTACTGTGGCAGCCGATGCGGGGAGGAGAATGGCTAGCCACAGGGAAACGAATACCACTACTATTAATACGAAAAAAGCAGCCAGGGCTCGGCGCAGCCAGGCAGGAAGTTGGGTCTGCACTACTGCAGCAGCCTTAAAACTGGTAAGACCCAGGATAAGGCTGTATACTCCCAGAGCGAATATAAGCAGATACAGAGGGTAAAGCTGGTTGTAATTCCCGCTGATGGTGAACAGGCCGTAGGCGTAGAAGAAATAGGCGCTCAAGCCCAGCATGATGATAAAACTCTTGAAACGCTGGCGTTTCAAGAACCGTATAGACATAAAGGCCAGAATGAGAGCAGCTGGAACTGAAATCACATCCTGCGCAAAAGTGCCAGGCAATAGGCCTTTATTCAGAGTATCCCCATAGATTTGGGGATAGGCTAAGCCGCTCAATGCCGCCCCTAGCGCCAGGGCTGACATAATTATCATAAGGATGGCGGTCAGCCGTCCTTTGCCGGGGTCGACCATAACATTACCCCCCTGGTTTCGATTTACTTCATCAGATTTCGCTGCACAACTGGCAATCCCCTGCTTAAATCAGTATGGATCGATATTTCCGCTGCTATGCTACCAGCGGGGGAGGAGTTGTTATTTCAAGCCATCCAGCCGATTACGCGATTCCGCTGCTGCTCAGAGGATAGTGAGACAGACCTGCCGAATAGATATAGAATTAATCCACCGGGTGAGGGTCGAGCAATGATTGTTTTAACCATGGAGAAGGAGGCCGCATGGTCGAAGGTGTAATCGCTGCTGCCGGAAAATCCCAACGTATCGGGGAATTTAACAAATTGGAGCTGGACTTGGGAGGAAAGTCGGTTTTGGCCAGGTCGGTAGAGAGCCTGCTGCCATACTGCTCTTGCGTTTATGTAGTGGTAGGGCATTATCGGGAGAGCCTGGCCACAATCCTGTGCCAGTATCGGGAAGTGGAAATGATATACAACCCCTCCTATCAGCAAGGCATGTTCACCTCAGTGAAAGCCGGCCTGATCCATGTCAGAGCCCCGCGCTTTTTCTTCATGCCGGGAGACTGCCCCTGCATAAACCATTCCGTATTTAAACAGATGCTGCAAATCGATGCCCCCATAGTTGTGCCCCGCTTTAATGACCGTCCCGGGCACCCGGTCTTAATGCACAGCACCCTGATCCCTCAAATCATGCAGGGGGACTACCAGAGCCTGGAACGCTTCATCAGCGCGCAGGGGTGCATGTATACCGAGGTCGATAGCCCGGGCATCCTGATGGACATCGACACTATGGAAGATTATCACCGTATCCAGCGGCGTTTCGCACATTGAATGATTTCGTAGATAACCATAACTGAAGGAGACTCAACAAATCTGGTCGAGTGGCACAACCACAATGAGGCAAGAGACCCAGCGAACAGACCATAAACGGGCTTGCGGCAATTCGATCGATGATGAGCGTGATTTAACCTGCATATCTATTCCCGTCAGCGACTATAATTTAACAATACTACGGAAAGGTCGGAACCCGCCGCGTCACCGCCATCGTATAAGTGTGCCATATTTTGTATGGAAGGGCTCAATCAGAGCAGTACGAACAACCACCGCGGGTGGGGCGCTGCAAGAGATTTACCGGGCCTGATCAGTCTTAATGATTATGTGGCTTCCGCTAATGGCGCCTTAACGCTGCCCTCTAGTATTATGGATTATTTTTCCTTGAAGGAGCTGAGTAATTATTAGAAAGACGATTTGGTCGATTCTGTTCTGGGGCTCACTTTGGGGCCTAACCGAAACCACCCTGGGCTACGTGATCCATATGGCGGCCATACTTATACCCGGGCTGCCCGGCCTGATCATGTTTCCGGTGGCGTTCTTTTTTATGAAAAAGGCCTATGACAGAACCGGAAACGCCTGGACAGTCATTTTCGTTGCCATGGTGGCAGCTTTCATTAAGCTGACCGACCTTTTGCTGCCGGGCTTAACACCGATATTCGTAATCAACCCGGCCGTGGCCATAATTCTGGAAGGTCTGGCGGTGGGAGTGGTTCTGCATTATTACGGCAGATCGGGAACTAGGCTTGCCTTGACCAGTGTTCTGGCGATGCCTCTGTTATGGCGGGCAGTTTTTTTAGTCGATCAGTATGTGATCTCCTTATTTGGCCTTCCGGCTGGTCTGGTTACTAATGGCCCCGCTATAGCAATGAAATTTTTGTTGTGGGAAAGTGCGGTCAACACCGTGTTGATATACGCTTTTCTATGCAAGCCGTCGAAACTCAGAGTCAGAACCTTGGAGATCAAGCCGTCTTATGCATGCCTGGCCTTGCTGCTGGCAATAGGCGTGCAGCGACTAATTTAGTAATCGGGGGCGATTAAAGCACATATGATATATATCGTCAGCGGACCCGTCAATTCAGGCAAAAGCACCCGTATGGCGGCATTCTATCAGAATTGCCACGGCTCTCGGGCTGACGGCCTGATAAGCTGCAAGCTGTACCAGGGCTCGACCTTTATGGGCTATGAATTGCAGCGCTTATCTAATGGAGAAAAAAAGACCCTGGCCCTGTTAGCCGGCCACTACCGAGGCCAGTTTAAGGATAGTTTCAACTTTGGGCCTTTTGTTTTTTCCAGACAGGCTTTCGAATTTGGGGAGAAGGCTTTGGAGGAGATGCTGGCTGACGATTGCTTGAGGTACATCTTCCTGGATGAGATCGGCCCCATTGAACTGGAAGGCCGCGGCTTCTGGAGGGCTTTACAGTCCCTGATAAATTCTGACAAAAATCTCTTTATCGGGGTGCGGGATGAGTGCCTGCTTCCGGTCTTAGACGGCTTAAATCAGGCCTGCTGCATCATCGGGGACTCCGGGGAGGATGACTTTTACCAAGGCCCCTTGGCCTGATAGATTCATAAGCTCGATCGTCCCCTCATGCTCATCCACTATTTTACGCGCGATTGCCAGACCGAGTCCTGATCCTTCAGCCCGGGTGTAAAAATATTCAAAGGCATAGCTAAGGTCCTCCGCGGAAAAACCGCTGCCGTCGTCCTCAACGGTGATCTGCGCCTGTCTACCTCCGTTTATGGCCTGTGACCTGATGGTGACACTGCTCTTGGCGTGGCGGATAGCATTGGAAAGCAGGTTGATTAAAAGACTCATCAGGCGGTCCCAATCGCCTACCACTATGATACTATCGGCTATGTCCGCCTTCACAGCGACTTTGCGGTCCAAGGCATAGCCGCCCACCGATTCCAGAGCACTCTCCGCTATATAAATAAGATAATGAGGCAGGAAATAGTTGCGGTGCGGCTGATCCAATATGGTGATATCAATCATGTTGTCGACTATGTCCCTGAGACGCAGGCTCTCTTTATGGATCACATCGATGGCCTCCTGTTGGGCCGAGCCTTCGAAAAGTCCGTCACGGAGGCCCTCGGCATAACCATTGATGCTCATTAAGGGGGTCTTCATCTCATGGGAAGCATGCTGAAAGAACTGACGAATACTCTCATCATAAATCTTTAGACGTTCTACCATTTGATTGAACGCCTCAGCCAAATTCGACAACTCATCACTGGAGCGGGTATCCAGTTTGATATCAAACTGCCGGTTGCCCACAGCTTTTGCATAGTTTTCCAGGTTTTGCAAAGGCCTGGTAATATAGCCGATCAACAGATAGGCGATCACTAATGCGCTGAACAAGGCGATGAAGAGGTTGCCCAATATTGAATATACGGTCTTAAAATACATGGCCTGCAGGGTTTGCAAGTCCACGAAAGCAATCACAGTGCCGCTGCTCTCAGAATTTGCACCGATTGGAACCTCGACCGCCAAATGATTTTCGCTGCGATAAATATTGGCCCGGGTCGGGTTCATGAGTTGCTGACCGCGCAGCTGATGAGGAAGGTCGGAAAGGTTCTGTCCTATCGGAAAATCCTGGGGTTTGCTGCTAAAGGCGATTTGGCTGTCGGGGCCGACTACCATATAATTGCTTTCCACGGAACGCCCTAAGACAAGTATGGAAGCAGGCAGGCCCGCTTCCGGGTTTAGGAGTTCGGACTGGCGGCTGCCCACGATATAAGCAATCTCCCAGGCCTGTTTTTCCAGGCCAATCTGGGCACGGGTTTCCAAAACCCCTACAAGTATGGGATAAAAGGCCAGGGTGGTCATGATGAAAGTTATCAAGACCACCACCATATAGCTTAGTAGGACCCTACTGGAGATGCTTTTTAATCTGCCCATCCAATCTGTACCCGTAACCCCATATGGTTTTGACTGTGGTGTCAGAACCACAGGCCTTAAGTTTCTTACGCAACCGCTTGACTACGTCGTCGACCGCACGCTCACTGCCGTCATAATCATAGCCCCATACGCGGTCGAGGAGTTCCTGGCGGTTAAAAGTGCGCTGCGGATGTTGCATCAATAATGATAACAGATCGAATTCCCGAGTGGTGACCTCTATCGCTTGATCATGCACTGTTATTAGGCGGTCGGAGGGAAACAGCTTCAAATTCCCGCATTCTCTGTATGCCGAAGCTGGATTTTGGGGCATGGTGCGGCGGAATACAGATCGCACCCGGGCTACCAACTCACGCGGGCTGAACGGCTTGGCCAGGTAGTCGTCACCGCCCATCTCCAGTCCAATGATGCGATCCAGGGCCCGGCGGCGGGCGGAGATAAAAATCACCGGCGCCTTGCTGTGCCGGCGCATCTCTTTGCAGAACTCCAGACCATCCTGGCCAGGCAGCATGATGTCGAGGATGAACATATCCGGATAGCCTACCCGCAGCCGTTTGTTCAGTGCCTCGATGCTGGCAAAACACTCTACTCCATAGCCTTCGCTCTGCAGATACCTTTTGATGAGTTGGCAGATATTCTCTTCATCATCAACTACAAATATGGTTTGCATCAGTAATCTCCATAATGTCAAATAAATTGTAGCATATGCTCAGATCAAGCATATAATAATTATGTGGCAAAAATGTATTAAGACAGAACAAGCCTCGATATTTGGGGAGGTATAGCTATCGGCCCTGCCTGATTTCTGCCACATTTAAAAGTTAATATTAATGTATACAAAGTCGCCCTAAGTATAGAGCGTATTGATAAGCGATTTGGGCGAAGGGAGGAACCACCATATCGGTCAAATATGATTCGTCAAAACTGCGCTGAATTTCCCGTAATGGGAAAACGGGGGAACCAATATTTGGGGTGAATCCGGCAATCGGTAGGGGGTCCCTTGCCCCGAACCCGTCAGCTAACCTCGTAAGCGCTGAAAGGGAATCCGAGGTTGATGCATTTCTGACCAAAGGACCTTCCTTTGGTCTTTGTTGATTCTCGGCCCTTTTCCGATGTGCCATTCCTGCCACAAACCTGGAGAGAGGAGTGCCAACATGAGAGAAACAGGGAACATCAACCACCGCCATCAGTCATTATTGAGGAGCAGCGTCCTCAGGGATGACGCACAACCATACCAGCAGTTTCTCAGCCAATGGCCAGATGAAAACAGCATAGCGGCTGCTATCGCCAGACGCAAATCGCGTATACAGGCAATCATCGGGGGATCGCCCCAGGATTGGGATAACTGGAAATGGCAACTTGCGCACCGCATCCGCGACAGCCGGATACTCGCAGAGATTCTGGGTATGAGCGATCTGGAGAGGAAAAAGGTGGACAGGGTCAGCCAGCTATATCGCTGGGCCATATCACCTTATTATCTCAGTCTGATTGATGAAGATTACGAAAACTGCCCGATATTTCGGCAGGCAGTGCCTGATACCCGTGAACTCCTGCCTGGGGGCAGTCTCGATCCCATGAATGAAGCCCTGACTTCGCCGGCCCCCTGCATCACCCGCAGGTATCCGGATCGCCTGATTATTAATGTCACCAACCAGTGTGCCATGTACTGCCGTCATTGTCAGAGAAGAAGGAATATCGGTGAGACCGACCAGCATGCCTGCCGGGAAGATATCATGGCTGCTCTGGAATATATAGCCAGCAACCGTGAGATCAGGGACGTGCTTATAACTGGCGGTGATGCTCTCTTGTTGAGCGACCACATGCTGGATATGCTTCTGGGTCGGCTATACAATATCCCCCATGTGGAAATGATCCGACTGGGCACCAGGACTCCGGTGACTCTGCCCCAACGCATAACTCCGGAATTATGTGATATTATCCGGAAATATCCGCCTATTTATATCAATACTCAATTCAACCACCCTCTGGAAGTGACCCCCGAGGCCAAACGGGCCTGTGACCGGTTAGTTGCGGCTGGCGCGGTTTTGGGCAATCAGGCGGTGCTGCTGCGGGGCATAAATGACCGTCCCTACATTATGAGGAAGCTCAATCACCAGCTGCTGAAAATAAGAGTGCGCCCCTATTACATCTTTCATGCCAAGGACGTCAAGGGCACCGGCCATTTTCAGACCACTATTCAAGAAGGCATGGAAATCATAGCTTCACTGCGTGGACACACTTCAGGCCTGGCAGTGCCCACCTATATAGTAAATGCTCCCGGCGGTCTGGGTAAAATCCCCCTTATGCCCAATCACATCATGCTCCTGGATGAAGAAAAAGCAGTTCTGAAGACCTGGGAAGGCAAGGTGGTAGAAGTTTCCAACCGGTAATAGCCGCAGAGGCCCCTGTCGTCATATGGCAGGATCGGGAAGGCTCTGATCTATGATGATTAAACAGCCGTGCTGGCAGCGTTGCAGGCTGATCAGGAAGTTGTCGACAGTAAACTACTAGAGTCCCACGATAATCTCACTGCTGCGAGAGGTCCGGGCGGTTTCCCGGATCTTTCGTTGCCTGCGCGGTTTAAGGGGTTTGAAAATTCTGGTGATAAGTCATAATAAAGGGTGAATGAAAAAACATTATAGTACTTACGGAGGGTTGATCCATGGACAAGGTTTTGGTCAGACAATTGATGCGCAGCAGTGCAGATCTAGAGGGACGGCAGGTCGAACTCAGCGGATGGGTGCGCAGCAACCGCAGTCAGAAGAGCTTCGGTTTCATAGCACTTAATGATGGCACCCACTTCAATACAGTGCAGATAGTATACGAAAAAGACAGCCTGAGTCAATTCGATGCGGTGTCGCGCTTTAGGGTAGGCTGTGCAGTCACGGTGCGGGGAGTTGTGGTTTTGACCCCTGATGCTAAACAACCTTTTGAGATCAAAGCTGGCGAGGTCATCCTGGAGGGTGATGCCCCCGAGGATTATCCCATCCAACCGAAACGCCACACCCGGGAGTATCTGCGCGAGGTGGCCCACCTGCGCCCCCGCACCAACCTTTTCTCCGCCGTCTTTCGCATCCGCTCCATAGCCGCTTATGCCATCCACGATTTCTTCCACCAGCGTGGCTTTGTTTACGTGCATACCCCCATCATAACTGCCAGTGACGCTGAGGGGGCCGGAGAGATGTTTAAGGTCAGCACTTTACCGGCTGTAAAGCCGCCTCTGAACGATGATGGAGAAGTTGATTACAGTCAGGACTTCTTCGCCCGCAAAACCAATCTTACCGTGAGCGGGCAGTTGGAAGCTGAAGCATTTGCTCTGGCCTTCCATGACGTGTACACATTCGGGCCTACCTTCCGTGCTGAAAATTCCAACACCGCTCGCCATGCCGCAGAATTTTGGATGATAGAGCCGGAGATGGCCTTCGCCGACCTTACTGATGATATGAGATTGGCTGAGGATATGGTCAAATACGTTATCAGATATGTTCTGGACAACGCCCCCGAGGAGATGCGATTCTGCTACCAGTTCGTCGATAAAGAATTGGAAGCACGCCTGTCGGGACTGTTGAGTCAGGAGTTCGGCCGGGTCAGCTACACCGAGGCAGTGGATTTACTGTCCAGATCGGGCCAGCAGTTCGACTATCCGCTGGCCTGGGGAAATGACCTGCAGACCGAGCATGAGCGCTATCTGACCGAAAAGATATTCAATCGTCCGCTGTTCGTGACCGACTACCCTCGAGACATCAAGGCTTTTTACATGCGCCACAACGACGACGGAAAGACCGTGGCCGCCATGGACTTATTGGTTCCTGGGGTAGGGGAATTGATCGGGGGCAGCCAGAGGGAGGAGCGCGAAGAACTTCTGCGGCGGCGCATGGAGGAGATAGGTATCGATCCTGCGGAGATGTGGTGGTATATGGAACTGCGCAAATATGGGGGAGTGAAACACGCCGGCTTCGGATTAGGATTTGAACGACTCATCATGTATCTCACCGGGGTAAGCAACATTCGCGACGTGATACCCTTCCCCCGCACCGTCCGCTCCTGTGAATTCTAGAGACACTTGGGACGCTCGGCGATGGTTCTTAATTTATTGCATTTCGACACCAGGGGACGATGCAGGAGGCATGGGGACGGTTCTTTTGCCTGGTTTTTCGGAGAAAACCAGGCAAAGAACCCGTCCCATCGATCTGCCGTCCCCATGCCTCCCATGCCTCATTTACTGCTTTATTCAGCCGCAATGCTGGTCCACACGTCAGGAGGTTGCCCGGGAAAGTTTTTATAGCGGATCTCGCCCTGACGGGATTTGACATTAGCCTGGCAGGATTCTTCCCTGAAATTCTGAGCCCAGATATGACAGATGGGAATCTTCAGTTCTTCAGCCCGAGCCACCACCTGTGCGGTCACCGAAGCATATTTGTGGCGGTTGCCGTCCCAGACCACGATGATGACATTGCTGTGTTCAGCGATGAATTGTCCCGCTTTTAGATATGCTTGGCGGCGCGTCGGGGTGGGCGGCATCTCGATCACTTCAATGGCCCGGTTGTCAATCCAATAGCGGAACTCACTGCGCAGTTCTGCCCCGGTTGAGTCAAGTCGGTAATCATCGCTGGAACCAAAGGTTTCCAGGTAAGCCTGGCGGGCAAAAGGCAGCACGGTAATAAGCCGGGCGGTTTCAAACTTCAATAATTCCCGCGCCACCAAGCGGTCAGCCCCGGCCGCCAGCGGAGAAAAAACCGTCAGGTAATGGGCTGGGTATTGTTCATCCAGGAACCTTATCACTTTGTCAATTGATTTGGTCAAAGTCTCGGTTTCCTCCGGATCCAAGTTGACATGGCCGGTGATGCCAATACGCAGCAACTCACGATGGCCCAATTTGGTAAGATCGTTAAACTCCTTCATATTGACGTGCATTTCCAGGATGTGATCAGGAGGCAGGCTGGATAATTCATATTTGCGCTTATCTGCCAGGCTGCTCATCTTGAGCAGATTCTCCATAGAACGTGTTCCATGCCAGTAACGGCTGATCAGCAAAAAGGCGTCCAATACACTCGGTTCGATTTCGAATTGCCCCCCGGTCTTAAGGTGGGGAGCGTTCGCCTCCAGATACTGCCGGAGGATGAAGGCACGGCGGATCACATACAGGCGGTCTTCAACTAAATTGGGATTGCCGTTGATGCCTTTGATATTGATGAATGCCCTTAAACGGCTGACGAAATCAGGTTTCTTGGCAGCCCGGTCCTCAGGGCTGTCACCGCCGCTGAACTCAGCGAATGAATGGCGGGTAGCCCCGGCGAAAACGTAAATCCCCCCTCCCAGTGGACGTGACAAACCTTCATAAGTGAATTCACCGTCTTGCATGGGGGCAAGGAAGTAATGCAGCCAGCCCAGCGGCAGACCCGCACAAGGAGTGTCGAATTCATCCCAGAAGACCAGGGGCATTTTCCCCTGGAGATTAAGATCGCGCACCTGGTGGAAAGCATTCTGCAGTTCAGCTGGGGAAGCGAATTGCGATAAGTTGAAGGTAAGCTGCGCCTTGTCATCGATGCCCAACCCACGAGCTATCTCTTTGATGACGAATGACTTGCCGGAACCAGGCGGGCCGAATACTGCTACACATAAAGGGATTTCGGGGTTCTTAATCCTGCAGTATTCACGCATAGCGTTGTTTACCCCGCGCACCCCTTCAATTTCTTGACGGTCAGCACTGCTCCAACCCCCGATCATCTCAACCGGAACTCCCTGCAAAGCCTGCTGCGGTCCGTATACCACTACATTCCTGGCACAATCATTCACCGAACTGATACATTCTGGATCCTCTAAGCAGCCGGGGGTCTGGTTTTTCAACAGAGTGTTCTCTAAAATAGTCCAGCGGCCTGGGTTAAATAATGCGGAACGGGATTCATCCACAAACACCGCTAGATTTCCTATGGCCGAAAGATGCGGCCGTGTGATCGCTCCAGTACGGTCTCTGCTCAACTCCCGGAAAGCCGAGGCGATGGTGTGATACGGGAACTGCAAATGCTTGTGCTGATTGCGCTCAACCACTTCGTAGCCTGTGATCTGCAGCAACCGGGCCAGTTCAACCCCTGTCAGGGCAGCTTTGATCCAAACGGTGTGATCCCCCTGTTCTGCCCAGCTAGCAACCAGGGCCGCTAAAATACAAGTATTATCCCCAATAATCTGACCGGGGTATTGGGTTAGAAAATCGCCCTCCTGCCCATTACAGTCAAAGATCAGGGTATGAGAGTCCCTTTCCACCACAACTGCTCCACTCAGGCTGATGGGGATTATTACTTGCTGGTATTTAACTGTATTCCGGGCTGCATCCAGGAATGGCCCCTGCGGGCTAAGCACCGCACTGACCACTTCTTCTAACACCTTCTCCCAGGACAGTGAAGAACTGACCTTAACCGCAGAGGCTCGTAGATCGCTCAGAGAACTGAGGATGATGGTGCGATTGGTCAAACCCAACTGCTCAATACGATCTAGTAGAGGGTTGGCCTGGCCATCATGGTACTGGCCCAGTTTTACTATTAGTTGCGAAGGCCGTGCTGCCTGGGCTGAAAGTGACAGACACTCCGGCCAGCCCGCTTCGCAATTACGAAAACCGAGCCCGCTGTCTTGTATTAACAACAGATCTGGATGGCCTTGCAGTTGCGCCGAGCGGTAATCCCACTTGGCCGGTTCAAACTCATGCCATTTCCACAGCCGGTAGGCTTTGCCATGGTCTGCAAGATTGGAAAATTCTTTCCACAAGGTCCAGGAGGTGGTGATCCGGCGGTCTTTGGGACGGTTGAGCAGGTCATCTGCCAATCGGGCACCTTCCACAGTAGCCGTTGTTGCTGGGGTCATTGCCTGCAGCACTTGGCTCAGCAGTGCATAGCCTCCCGGTTGAGAACTGAGCCCCACCCGGTTATTCTCTCCATGGCCTTGCCAGTAATACACTCCGCCGCGCACGGTTATATCTTCGTTATGAATGCGGAACCAATCTACGGTGGGATCTCCGCACACCTGAATCAATGGTTTCATGATTCTCCCTCCCAGCAGTTAAAACAGAAGGCATGGGGACGGTTCAAGGCAAAAGAACCGTCCCCATGCCTTCCCGGTCTGACGTCCCCATGCCTTTCTGCCTTTTCCATCCCCATGCCTTCCATCCCCATGCCTTCCCAAGGCCATGTTCAAAAACGACCAAGATCCTCCCGTGCCGGTTTAATTTTCAGAGTCGTTGTAAATGATGGTGCCAACGTGCTCGCCAATTAGGGCCCGGGTAATATTGCCGGGGATTAGTCCATTTATTATTTGTATCTCGGTCACACTGCGGGAGCGGCTTAGCATGTCCAGTACTGTCCGCTCTACCACCAGGTCATCCAAATCCAGGGAGTGCAGTTCTCGCACCCCGATACGGGGAATAAATTTGGCCTCAGGGTATAACTTGGGATTGTCCTCATAAAGACCATCCACATCTTTGATATAAATGCACTGCCGAGCGCCGATCACCTCAGCCAACAGGTAGGCTCCCATGTCGGTGCGGTTGGGAGGCAGACTGCCCTGGGCGGGAAGGTGCTCCCAGTAGCCGTATGGGGGCATACCATGGATGACCGGGATGCAGCCCTGAGAGAAATAAGCGGCCAGTTTGGGAATATCATCATGTCCCACCTTAATGCCTCCGTGAGGCATCAACAGAGTGGAGATCATCAAAGCATTCTGCTCGGAGACGCTCTGACCAAGCTTGGCGATGACCCCAGTAGGCATTCCCAACTCCATGGCGATGGAATAAACATGCCGAGAGCGGGTGCCTCCACCGGTAGATATAATCATTTTATGATCTTTAGCGTTGCTCACGATTTCCTTTAAAATGGGCAAAACCGCTTTAGCGCCCATGTCGGTGATGCTCTGCCCGCCGATTTTAAGTACACTGACTTGCGGCAGTGCGCGGAATTGTTCCGCCTGCTCCAGACCCTCAATAAAACTCTTGCTCACCAGGGATTCACCCATCAGTTTACTTTTGATATGCAGCCGCTTGCTGTCTCGCTCTCTAATCAGTGCCACAGCCAATCCGCCTTTCCCCGTGTTTGCCAGGATTAATCCTCATCTATTTCATCTTCGTCATTACCGGCTTCCAGATATACTACTTGGGCGTCGAGTATTTTGGCCATCTGTTCCAATTCCATGCGGCGTATGTGTTTTGCATGCAACTTTAGATCCATTCCTGCCACTCCTACTACAGCAAACCGGGGCTTTTTCTCGCCCTCCTGGACTTTGCGGCGTTCGCGTACAAAGATAGTCCCTTTTGACATAAAACCCCATCCTTTCTTGTGAGTTTGTCTACTTAAAGTATAATCGAATTTTACAATAATTAACCACTTTTTCAGGAGCCAGACCTTAGCGGCTCTTTATGATCCGCCCTAAAAACCGTCATCACCGTTGCTGGCTTTAAACGTACACGGAATAATTTTGCAACTCGAGCAGGATTATGCTAGAAATTGGCGAAGATTACTTAAAACCAATATTTCTCCGATCGTGTGCTCCTGCAGCCATTAGGTATGGAGTACAGGACGATGGGTGCAAGAGGAAACTGTTGTGCCTCCCGCATTTGGAAAGGAGAGTGGAATGATCAGGAAAAAGTCGAGTCTGCTCTTTTAGTGCGGGTGCGGCTTTTTATTTTTGGAACCGCAATTATTTGATTTCTCCGATCGTGTGCTCCTGCAGCCATTAGGTATGGAGCACAGGACGATGGGTGCAAGAGGAAACTGTTGTGCCTCCCGCATTTGGAAAGGAGAGTGGAATGATCAGGATTAAAAGTCGAGTCTGCTCTTTCAGTGCGGGTGCGGCTTTTTATTTTTGGAACCGTAATTATTGGATTTCTCCGGTCGCGTGCTCCTGCAGTCTTTAGGTATGGAGCACAAGACCATGGGTGCAAGAGGAGACTGTTGTGCCTCTCGCATTTGAAAAGAACAGTGAACTGGTTTAGGCTTGAAAAGTCGTGTCCGCCTTGTGAATGCGGGGTGCGGCCATTTTTTGGGGTGATTCGGATATATGGTTCATGGATACACAAAGTTTCAGTTTATCAAACAGATGATTTGGGCAGGGGCTGCAATCAATAAATTGTCTAAGCCAGGAGCAGCTCGGTCCCAAGATTTTCAATAATATCTTGAGAGGGGGGTAAAGTTTTTTCATTCAAATTATGAGGAGGTAAAAGAATGTTTTTAAAGAAGAAGTATTTGCCCCTGGTTTTATTGATGGTATTTCTGGTGAGCATCGTGGGCTGTACCCAGCAGCAGGCGCAGCAAACTCCGGCACCTCCGGTCAACAAAGACGTCATCCTGGCCACCACTACCAGCACGCAGGATAGCGGTCTTTTGGATGTGCTGATCCCCGAATTTGAAAAGCAGAGCGGTTATGTGATCAAGACTGTTGCAGTTGGAACCGGGGCTGCTCTGACCATGGGCCAGAAAGGCGAAGCAGATGTGCTTCTGACTCATGCTCCTTCACAGGAGAAGCCCATGCTGGAGAGCGGTGCCATCACAAATTATCAATTGGTGATGCATAACGATTTCGTGATAGTCGGTCCGGAGAATGACCCGGCCCAGATCAAGGGAATCAAGACAGCGGCCGAGGCCTTTAAAAAGATCAATGAAAAAGGCGCCCTGTTCATCTCCCGCGGTGACAATTCTGGGACTCATACCATGGAGAAGAACCTGTGGAAAGCCGCCGGAATAACCCCCACCGTGAGTGACAAGTATCAAGAGGCCGGACAGGGCATGGGGCAGACCTTGACCATCGCCCAGCAGAAGAGCGGCTATACCCTTACAGACCGTGCCACCTACTTAGCGCAGAAGAAGAACCTCAGCCTGGTGATCCTGGTGGAAGGCGAAACGGCCTTGTTGAATATTTACCATGTCGCCCAGGTCAACCCTGAGAAATACCCGAAGGTCAATGCAGCAGGCGCCAAAGCGTTTGTGGAATTTATGGTAGCGCCTGCAACTCAAAAGATTATAAGTGAGTTCAAAGTGCAGGAGTACGGGCAGGCCCTATTCTATGCCGACGCGGGTAAGAATGAGGCCGACCTCGGTAAGTAATATACTATACTGATACTTGGAGTGATAATGTGGAACTGATATGGGAAGGTTTGGTCAAGGCGTTTTATTTGCTCATGGCGTTGGACCCGGAGGTCCTGGAAGTCACCTGGCTGACCCTCAAGGTTTCGGGAACCGCCACCTTGGTGAGCGTCTTAATCGGCGTTCCGCTGGGAGCGGTATTGGCTCTGGGACGCTTCCCGGGGCGCAACTTCCTAGTCAGTCTGGCCAATTTCGGAATGGGCTTGCCGCCAGTGGTTGTGGGGCTATGGGTCAGCATCTTCCTATGGCGGTCAGGCCCTTTCGGAGCATTCAATATTATTTACACCCCCCTGGCTATAATTATCGCTCAGGCAGTGATCGCCTCCCCAATAGTGACCAGCTTCACTCTGGCGGCGATACAGCAGATCAATCCCCGAATTCGCCTGCAACTGCTGGCCTTGGGCGCTAACCGCATGCAGATGCTGTGGAGCCTCGTCAAAGAAGCCCGGTTGGGGCTCTTGGCCGCGGTTATGGCAGGATTCGGCGGTGTGGTTTCAGAAGTGGGCGCTTCCATGATGGTTGGCGGTAATATAAAGGGAATGACCAGGGTTTTGACCACTGCCACGGTCATGGAGGTAAATAAAGGCAACTTCGATGTAGCTATCGCTTTGAGCGTGATCTTGCTGGGGCTGGCTTATGGTGTCACCGCACTATTGACCACCCTGCAGCAATGGAGAAACCAAAGATGAGCAAGGCAATAATCGAAATAAAGGATATGACGCTGGTGTTGGGGGGGCGGACCATACTCAACATACCCCATTTTGCCCTTCTGGAGGGTCAGTCTATTAGTCTAATGGGACCCAACGGAGCTGGCAAAAGCAGCCTCATGCTGGTCATGGCAGCCTTATTGGAACCGACCAGCGGAACAGTAGTATATTTCGGCAAACAGGCCCATGAGCAATCTCTATTGAATTTGCGGCGGCGCATGGCAATGGTTTTCCAAAAACCGATGATGCTAGATTCGAGCGTTATGGAAAATGTGGAAATGGGCCTGAAATTCCGGGGCCTGAGCCGAAGAGCACGGGAAAGGCAGGTTACGCCATGGCTGGAAAGGCTGGGTATAAACCATCTGGTCAGACAGCGGGCCAGATCGCTATCCGGGGGCGAGGCCCAGCGCGTGGCCATCGCACAAGCCCTGGTGCTGCAGCCGGAGGTCATTTTCCTGGATGAGCCCTTCAGCAACCTGGATAAAGGTACCCGCGACGAATTCAAACAAGACATTGGCAGCCTGCTGCGGGAGAACAGCATAACCACTGTAATGGTGACCCATCATATTAGGGAAGCTACCGATTTGACCGACATTATTTATTACATGGAAGACGGGGAGATAATAAGCCGGCAGGTGACATCCGACTATCTGGCTGTGGATGAATTTAGTAGGCAAGGGTAGTGCTGTTCTCCTGAAGGCGGAAAAACTCCATAGTTATCAATGACATATTTATGAGAGGAATCCGGGGTATACAATGCCCCGGATTCTATTTAGGGTAAGTGGGATAGTTCCCCCTGACAGCCAACCCCGTCCCCCCCATTTGCCTGCGGCAAGATAAACCCGGGGTCTTGGCTTCAGGTCATAACCTTTGGCACCATGCAAGCAATTTCAGCAGAGCTTCCAATCAGCCATCCACTTTTAACACCAATACATAAGCGGTGGTAAAAGGACCTGACCTCAGAGTAGCCGGACTGGGCAAGGTGTTGACATTGCGGATGGTGATGCCGTCATTCGCATTCAGACTTAGTAGAGTGGAGGCATTGATCGTCTGTCCGGCGGAATTGAATCTTGATCTGACCTGACCGTTTATCACTACCGCCCAATCCTGGGGGTTGTTCTGTGCAGTATATACTCCAAAAGTAATATTGTAAATGCCCCCCGCCGTGACTTCGATATTGGAACCTCCAGGTTGGTGGACAATACCAGTCAAAGGCCCGTTGTTGCTGAAGTTGATCGGGGCCCCAATGGCTATCTGCTGGGTATTGACATGGAATACATAACCCCAGGCGTCCAGGCTGCTAATCAGTTTGGGCTCCAGATTGAGATTATCGGTGACCGCCAGAGCTTTAGACAAATCAGCTGTTGTTGCCGAACCGCCGTTCCTTTTATGACCCGATCTCCGTTTCTTAAGCCGATAGCGCACCAGCTCAGTATCAAAATGGTCTCCATAAAAATCCATTATATCCATCAACCTCTCTCATTTAGAACTATTCTGCTACTAGAATATTCAAATAATGGGGCTGATGTTACCATCACTGTATATACTGCTCTGGTGAATGGTAAAGACTGTCCCCGGGTTTTAAGTCAAACCATCGCCCCAAACAAGAAGATAGAAAGGGGATAATCCTTTGCGCGGGCTGGCAAATAAGATTACCCCCTTTGACTTCTGATCTATACCGGGTAGGTTATTATGAAGTTTAAACCCTTCAGGGTTTGTAAAGCTTGTGCCCAGAATGCCGATAACTGGGATAGAAAGCAGACTCCAGGCTAGAACACGCTAAAACATTTTTACCTGGCTTTTGGTGCAGGTTTGCCACCTGGGTTCACGAGGACCGGTCTTTTCCGTGGGGTAGACCAATTGAACGCAGCGCCCGTTCAACAGCACAGGCTTAACCGTCTCACCTAGCAGGATTAGTTCACGGTCGGGCAGACGAAAGCCATCCAGGGTGCGCACCTCGTCGACATGGGTGCGCTCTATCAGGCTGGCCACGGTTATGGTTGTCCAGGCGGGTTCGATTTCTATCTTGCCCCGGAATCGCCCGTCATTGCCCCCCATCCTGAGGCCTACTCCGGCCAGCGAGCCAATTACCCCGATGCCAGTGCCGCCGTGTTCCGAAAGGTGAATGCCGGCCAGATTGGCCAGTTCATAAGCCTCGGCTTTGCTTAGCACCTCTTCTTTGGCGCGGCATCCGAAAGCTATAACTTCGTTTACGTGGGTCATCCTGGGAACTGCGGCCACACACAGACCGGGATCTGAGCCGGGTGCACTCTCTCTTTCCAAGAACTCCGCCCCCAATTCAATGATACCAGGGATAAGGTCTTCAAAGGTGTCAAACCCGAAGCACATGGAACTGTTATGCGATGTATAGGCGATATCAGGATGCACAAAAAGCTGATGGCGGGTGATGGGCAAGGCTCTGCCCCAATGCCTTCTGAGCAGTTCATCGATCAAGAGGGCGGCAAGCTTGCCAGTGCCTCTGCTCTCCAGGTTATCGGTGTCATCGATGCAAATATACAGTCTCATGCACATACCCCCAGATGTTGAATTTGTCTATTAAGGTCGCTATTAATTGAGTCCTAGTTCATTATATGTCGGAGCACCATAAATACCACTGAGGCGGCCTGACTTTGACTATATCACCTACCCGAAAACGAAAGGTTTCCCGACCGATCTTTTTGAGGGCTGACCTGCTGGGGCGGGGCTAAGGCCCCAGCAGATCCCGACTTATAGATCTTCTCGCTGGGACCCCAGGAGGGCCGGGAGTCGATCCAGCGAATCAAGGGCTTAGGTTTTTAGGCAATACTAAGCACTGTTAATACTCAAGCAGATAGCCCTGGAAGAAGTCGATCCGGTTTAGTTCATACCTAAGCATTAATGCTCAAGCACGAAAAAATCCTGGCCAGGCCAGGAGAATTTGTAACACCGGTAACAGCAGCACCACCACTGCCGTTGCTTACCTGCTCTCCTTTCCTAAGCATGGGAGGCCAACCCGTTTCCGGGATGACCCATCGGCTGAATGCCATGGCCGTAAGGTTTTAGGCAGTGCAGCTCGGAGAAAATATATGGTTTTTCAATACTTATAATCTAATTCGCCATAAACTGCAGATATCCTGCAAAGAATTCGCTAAATGCCGCGGATAGTGGTGCTTTTAAAAAGGTAAATAATGCTACACCCGCCGGGTAGACTCGGATTGATTAAATATGTGACTATTATAGTCCATTCTGGGAAATTAGGTATAATGAAGAGACAAACATCAGACCCGAGATATTGAAGCAGGAGGTGCTGAAGTTGATTAATATCGAACCTATTGGTGTAGTTCACACCGAATTCAAAAACCCTCATGAGGTTAAGGTTAGTCGGCAGGGAGCTGTAATCGAGATATACCCCCAGTACAGTCCGGCATTGCATCGGTTAGGAGAACATTCTCATATTTGGGTACTGGGATGGTTTCATCAATCAGTGCGCAATGTTCTGCGGGTCAACCCCAGAATTAACCCTGATCTGCCTGAGTATGGGGTGTTCGGGCTGAGATCACCGATCCGACCGAATCCTATAGGACTCACCTGCACCAGGCTGGATGCCATCAAAGACAACCTGCTCTATGTACAGAGGCTGGACTTTATAGACGGCACCCCTATTATCGATATCAAACCGTATTACGAACAGGATATCATCTTCTCTCCCCGCACACCTTACATCAAGCCCAGGGAAGAGGCCATGCTAGAGGAGATCATGATCAAAGAGGCTCTATATCACCATCAGGAGCAGTGCCCGGATATGCTCCTGGGAGTTAAGATGTGCCTGGCGGCGGAACGGGAACTGGGTCAGCTGACACAACCTGACGTAAAGGTCTGGGTAACCGGTGCTCCCTGCCTGGCTGATGTGGTGCAGGGCCTGACCAGGGCACGGCTGTCCTACCCGCGGCGTTTTCATTATCAGGAAAGCGACCGGACCACTGAAACCCGCTGGACCAAGGGCTCCACTTCGTTAGTGGTAAAGATCAAACCGGGCCTCGATTTAACGGCCGTCAAAGACCAGCCCCTGGCACAGTTGTTGGACATTGAGACCCACTAAGATAAAGGTGCGGTGTTGCTGAGTCCAGATGTTGTGCGTAGCCATGCACAGCAGAATTCGATACTGCCGAACAGAGTGAGTGGGGAAGCCATACTGTAAGCAGCACTGCTTTGCTTCGTATTCAGGATAAGGAGGTTAGAAGATGAGTAATTATAAATCATGCTCCAAACGGAATGAGCCAGTTGGCAAGGCAAGATGGGCAGCGTCTCTAAGGATCGGCCTGGTACTGCTGTTGGTGCTGTTGTTGGCTGCTGTGGCAGGGTGTTTTAAGCAATCCCCGGCTCCTCAAGCACAACCTCAAGAGCCAGTGCCGCCAGAGACAATGGATGTTGCGGTCTATTATGTGAAAAGCACCGATGACAATATGTTCTTGGTACGTGAAGTTCACCAGGTGCCGAAAAGCGAAGGAGTTGCCGCAGCGGCCCTAAACGAACTTATCAATGGGACCCCGCAGACTTCCGGAGCTTTCAAAGTGCTTCCCGCCGACACCAGAGTATTAGGGATTAAAATTGAGCAGGGAGTTGCTACGATCGACTTCTCGCCTGAAGTTTTGCATGCCAATGTAGGGGCCAGCGGAGAAGCCCTGGGCATTTCCAGTATTGTCAACACCCTGACCGAATTCCCAACTATTGAAGAGGTGCAGTTCACCGTGGAAGGACAGGTGGACAAGGCCATTGACTGGTGGGGACATGTGGGTCTGCACGATCAGCCCTTCAAGCGTGATCTCAACTCGGTGTATGAACCAATCATCTGGGTTACCGCCCCCACCCCAGGCCAATCTGTAAACAGTCCGATCAAGATCAAAGGCACTGCCATGGTATTCGAAGCTACAGTAAGCTATCGCCTGAAAGATGCCAGCGGCAATGTACTTGCCGAGGGCTACACCACGGCTTCGACGGGAGCTCCGGAACGGGGCGACTTTGCCGCCGAGCTGGTTTTCACCCCGGGGCAGCCGGGCAGCGGGCAACTGGAGGTATTTGAGGTCAGTATGAAAGATGGCAGCGATATCAACAAGGTGATCATTCCGGTAGAATTGCCTTAACCATTTGCACATGGTTTGGCTGACAGCCTATGTGTTGGCTGCAGTCAAACCATGTACCAGTACCAGCTTATAATTACGCTATACGAAGAGCAACAGAGACAGCTAAACAGATAGAACAAGGCCTATTTTATTAGCATCGGCTCATTTCATGCTGCTGAAGGGAACATCAAAATAGGTAAGCAGGAATGCGGCGAAAATGACAGAAAGGCCTATAGCCAATAGCGGCCGTTTGTAATGCAGCCACATCGTGGGGAACATTACGAAATTGAACAAGACCGACCACCAGATAGTCCAGCCATGATTATAGGAAAAAAGGCCCAGTCTATACGAAAGCCATTCAACTGATGTCAAGCATGCTATCCATCCCAGCGTATATAGAGGTATTAACACTCTACGTCCCTCCATCAACCTGGTAAAGCCGGTCAGAAAAAGCAAAGTCATGGCGGGCATGCCTATCAGGTTAATAAAGATATCGCTGCCGGTGGTTTTGAGCAACGGAGATTCATATTCCCATAACGGATAATTATAGCACAGTAGATTGTAAATGAAATTGACCAGGCTGATAAACAGTAAGGTGGGATAATACTGCTCCCAATGCCTCCAATCGCCGAATCTCCAGGCAGCCATAACCAGGATAAGTGTTATGATTATTTGGAAATCCAATAACAGTAACCACTGCATGCTTTGATCCTCTCGCAGTAAGCAAATTCTAATATATCTTTTCCCAAATAAGGTTATTTAGCCCGAGGTTATACTGAAGGTGAACATTAGTACCAGATGATGACTGGCCGCTATAGCCTGGAAGCCTTGCATGTAGAAGGCATTTTCACACCGGGACTCTTGCGAAACCAATGAGAGCGTCTGGTAGTAATATTCTTTGCTGTGCCTGGTGTTTTGCAGGTCAGTCTGCCTGATCGTTTACCGTTTCCTGCACAATTGGCAATCCAGGAAATGTGTGAGGGCGATATAGAAAGCCTGATAAAAAGAGGGTGCTGCTATTTAAGAGGGGCTGAGACTGGGAAATATTGCTGCAAACACTTGATAGTCATATTACTAATTGGTGCGCTTGATTACCCTTAAATAGCAGCTTGCAAATGTGTATGACAATAAGGAGTTAATGTTATCTCCCTAAATACAAGCATTTATCGTGCCAACTTTAAATAAAGACGAAGAAAGATCTCAAACCCGCTAATACTGGGTGTGCTTATCACTCATGCATTCGCTCGTTTGTTTAAGGCAACAGAAAATAATACAAAAATGAATTATTAATCAAGAAAGTGATGCAAGCCTGAATCATTTTATCTGCCGAGTAATTATAACCGCAATCAAACCTTACGGGTGTTAGCCTTGGATGCACTGCCGCTCTCTGCTATATTCCGCAATCGAAGTTCTTCTTCATACTGCTTGCGCAGGGTGATGTCCTTATTGACTTCAATAATACAAACCGGGTCTCCGTTTTCGTTCTGTAATAGCACCTGGCGGCTGCAAACTATAAGCTTTACTCCTGATCTGTTAATATGAGTCAGTTCATTTTCCCAATACCCGGACTGAATCAAAGCCTTATGGGTGTCTGCCATCGAATCGGGGAACTGCGTTTGCAACAGGCTGTGAGTGATCTGCCCGATGGCCTCATCTGCGGTCCATCCGTACAACTTCTCGCAGCCCTTATTCCAATGGACAATATGACTGTCCAGATCGCGAATTATTATGGCATCATGAGAAAAATCCATAAGTGCAGTATGTTGCCGCAGCCGTTGTTCAAGCTGCTTGTAATCAGTAATATCCAGAGCCACTCCGTAGATACCAATCAGCTTATCAGCCTGATCGTAAACCGGATGAATGGTCAGATCATAGCAGATGATTTCCCCATTGACGGTCAGGCTCACCTGGTGCCGTGCACCAGTGCCACTCTCCATCACCTGGTGTTTTATCTCAGATAGGTGATTTGCTTCCTCACGGTAAAAAATGGCGTCATCTTTGCGGCCTATGAAATGATTGCTGCTAAGTCCACGGGGAGGATTAAAAATCCAGTTATAGTGAAGCTCTTGGTCTTGATTGAAGAACACCACGGAAGTATTGGCTATGACTAAACCAAAACGCTCCTGCCAGAGTCTCAGTCTATTATTGCTCTCGTTCAACTCGGCCGTTAGCTTCCGCACTTTTTGCTCTAATTTGTCCAAGTACAACACAAGTGCCGATTCCGGCAACAAAGCGGTGCTCTGGGCAGTGGTCTCAGCATCATTGCATGAGATGCCTGTCGCATCATGTTCTCTTTCGGCCTTATTACAACCGCCCGGTTTACTGACTGACCCTACGATCAAATCAGCTTGACTTAGCAGAAAATCGCTCATGATAACTCCCTTCATAATGGTTCAATACCGGCCATGGCGGGGTTTGCAGCTGGTTTGACGATATAGCTTATTAAGGAGTAAATGTTGGTCACTACAAGTCTCAATCATTGATATTGCATTTATCATGCCAAAAGCGCATATGCCCTTAAATATTTTCCTTAAGCACTGCCATTGCTGTGTTTTGTTAACCGGTTACGAAGTGCTGGGAATGATGCAAAACGAGCACATGATGCAAATATGAATTATTTTGTGAGTTGGGTGAATCATTATGGAATATGTATTCTGCATCGTAGCGGTATGAATCCCTACATATAAGGGCTTCCTTGTTTGGTTGCAATAATTCAGTCATCAATCATTGAGAGGGTGATCTGATCCGGCTGCTAGAAGTAAAGCCTGTTGAATGGTCTTTTGCGGCTGCCGGGGCTGGCCAGTTGCAATAGGCCTGCAATTGCATCGGCAGATGCCCGGTGGGGGAATGTGTCATGACCTCAGGTTTCGCACTACCCGACAAAGTAATGTTTGTCATTCCCAGTGACGGCAAGTAAAATACCAGTTTGATTACAGCCAGAGAAAGGACAGGAAGCTGTTCGATGCGCCAGGCAGGAGTACGGCGGGGAATTCATATTTCTGTAGGCTAACACTGAGGTCATTGCTAATGCGGCCAGATTCGGCATCGGAGCCGACCGCGCCGTTAACTATCAGGCTGAGGAGCGCAGGCACCGCGTTGAATCACCAGGTGGTCAGTAATGTGCTGGGAGCTGTTTGACAGGGAGCAGAGCAGATTCTAATAGATAATTATCAGAACCCGAAGTGCCTCCCCCTGCCTCAAGGAACCAAAATGAGTTGAATTAACCGTCTTGCCTGGCGCTACATCAGCGGTGTTTAATGGTGATTCACCGATGCCAATCCCGCCCAGCCACTATTGCCACGGTCAGCTAATTGAAAAATTGTATATTCCCATATTGGCCTTCTTACCCGAGCGGGCAGCCCGCCCTTTGCCAGGCTGAGGTGCCGCCGATCACATTGATGGCATACTTGCTTCCGCTCAAATTCATCATCAAGCTGGCGGCCAACAAAGATCGGTTGCCGGAATTGCATATGAAGGCAGCGGGCTTGTCACCGATAAATTCCTGGTAGCGGTGTCTGACATCCGGAGCCGGGCAATGAATAGATCCTGCAATATGCATTTCATCATATTCGCTCTTGAGGCGGGTATCAATCAGTAAAACTTTTTTATTGTCCCAGAGTTCTTTTAATTCCATGATGGAAATGCTTTTCAAGTAGCTGGCCCGCATCCCCGACCAAAAGGGTGTCGCCACTGAACAGCAGCGCCGGAATTTTACCTCTTTCCAGATCGGAGACGATGAAGACCGAGCCTTCGGGCGTATGACCTGGAGTATCCAGCATCTTGAATAATAGCGTATCAATGCGAAATTCTTCTTCATCGCCTACCGGGTAATGCTCAAACTCCGCCCTGGCTTGCGCTGAAATATAGATTTTGGCTCCAGTCCTTCTGGCGAGTTCCACATGGCCGGAAATGAAATCGGCATGCAGATGGGTTTCGATGATAGCGGTAATAGGCAGCTTGAGGCTTTCGGCGATTTGGATATAACGGTCAACGGAACGGGAAGGGTCGACTACGACGCATTCATTCTTACCGCCAATAACGTAAGAACAATGTGCAAGTCCCGGCGTGTAAACCTGTCTGAATTCCATGGTTACCACTCCTTTCCATTCTGGTAAGGGAACTGCCCGGTAAACTCGCATAAGCGATTTTAGACCGTTGAGAGCAGGCTCCAGGCAACGGGGAATAGTCATTACATCACCCTACTTTTCAGCAGAGGGTGATGAATGTATTGAAATGCTATTCAACTCATTACGAACGATCTCCTGCAGGAAAGCAAAGGGACAGTATTTCTCTGTGCTTCATGCTCAGAAAATAAACGACCGCCTTTTGAGTAAGGCGGCCTAAGACGGTCTAAGGACCTACCGCCGTGTCAAAAGCGGCAACTCCTTTTATGAGTATATGATAGCAATAAGAAATATATTAGTCAAAGCCCCGCTTTGGCGGGGTTTTTGTATGATCATTTTAATAAAGGCGGGATATGATACTCAAAAACCAAAAAAGCTAGGCGATTATAGAATCAGCATATCAATCATTATCCTATTTTGTTCTGCTTCGGTCTTATAGGTTCTACGTACTGGGGAGCGGCAAGTTTCCTGACCCAAGAAATTGCCCATGAGACAGCCAGGAAATACACAGTCACAGAAAACAAAGAAAGGGCCGAAGAGTTCGGTGAAACAAGCAATAAAAGAAAAGGTATGTGTTCCTGACCCAAAGGGTACAACATCTGCATTCATGTATTATACTAAAATGTATAAGAGTGGAAAACCGTATACTTTAGAAGTTCTTTACGATGAAGCAAGCAACACGATATTGCACTTTATGTATTACTAAATGGAAAACAGTTCTGAGGAGGTATCTTCTATTACTCCAAAACAAAAAATATACTACCTACTTACAGAGTACCTAGCAGGACAATATAAAACTGACACTTTTTGTGATGAATTTAATCAAATGTATACATTTGAATTGCGTTGTGATAATTCTTTAAGTAGCAAGGAACATGAATTATTTTGGGAACTCTTAGTAATAACGTCCAGATTTTCCCCGTTCGCGGATGATTTAACAAAGTCAAGAGTGTATTACAGTGAAGAGGAAGTACAATCAAAGGCATATGAAGTATACAATAAATTAGGGTGAACGGGGGGACGGGTCTCTCGTTCACTTTTGCCCGGCGGCGGAAGCAGCGTGACCGAGCTGAGCTACAGCGATGCCTCGGGCACCAAAGCCTATCCTACCGCGATTACTCAGCACTATACTGAAAACGGCGAAGCAAAGACCGCGGTATCCCACAAAAGCTATGATTACCTGTGGGGAACGGTGGCCAGCGAAACCGACGCGGCTAATAACACGGTTACCTACAGCTATGACAGTATGGGAAGAGTGGAATCCATCGTCTATCCCCCTTCCACCGGTATAAACGGCAGCTATATGACAGAAGACCATTTCAGCTACAGTTATCCACTGCTTGATGGCATACGAGTCTTGCAGGTGCACCAGGAAAAATGGCGGGACGAAACCCCGATTGCCATAAAAGACAGCTACTACGACAGCCACGGTAATCTAATTAAAGATGCGGTTTGGGACAACGACAAGAGTCAATGGCTGGAAAGCAGCTATCAATACAACGCTTACGGCCAGCTCTTAAGCTACACAGATCCCGGCAGCAACCAGACCGATTATCAATACGACGAAATGAACCGCATCAAAGAGGTTCAAGACGCTTTAGGCAATCAGCAGCATTTTGAATACGATATAGTTGGCCGAAGCAAAACCACTTACCTGATACCGGATGGCGGCACTCGTCAAAACGACTATACCGAGACCAGCGACCAATGGGGCCAGATCATATCCAGGATGGCCTATCCGGAAGGATATGAAGATCCCGATGTGGTAGAAGAAACCTATGAGTATGATTTGGCCGGCAATATGATCAGCCGCATTGATCCGGAAGAGCATAGCACCCATTACGAATATGACCCGTTAAACCGCTTGATCAGCGTCACCAACGCATTAAATGAAACCACTGACTATGAATATGACCGCCTGGGCGGCTTAAACAGCCAGACTCAATATGAAGGCGGCACAGAATTCGTTACCAGCAAAGGCTATGACGAAAGAGGGATTCTAACCTCCAAAAGCGATCCTCTGGGATTTACCTATAGCTATCAATACAACCCTCGGGGATTAATGTCCCAGCAAGAAGACCCCGAAGAACAGCTCTTTGCCTACCAGTACTATGACGACAGCCAGCTCAGTCAAGCCAGCGTCAATAACAAGAGCATCAATTACTACTACCACCCCTTGGGCGGCATCGAAAGATACACCGTAACCGGCGGCGGAAACGGCATAGACTACAGCTACTCCAGCATTGGACTTACTGTGCAAAGAACCGTTAATGCTCTGCCGGTAAGCTTCGAGTATGATCTCAACGGCAACTGCATCAATATGACCGGCCCCTTTGGTTTGAGCCTGGATTATGAGATCGACAGCTTAAACCGGCCCGAGAGCATAACCGCCGGTACTAAAACCTTTGCCTACGAATACAACGGCGACGGCACCATCAAAAAGCTCACCTACGCCAACGGGATTACCACCGACTACAGCTATGACAATATGAAACGGCTCATAAGCCTGGTAAATATAAAAGGCAGCACTACGCTATCATCCTTCAGCTATGAGTATGATAAGAATGGGAATATAACCAGCGTTACCGATGAGGTAACTAGCACCACCACCAGCTACGAATATGATGACATCAACCGCCTGGTAAGAACCACCAGGCCGGACGCCAGCCAGATCAATTACAGCTACGACAGCCGGGGCAACCGCACCGAGATGACCGGCAGCACAATTACTCGTGAAGACTTCAGCCCCGGAACATTCACCTACAACGAGTGGGGAGAGGCAGAAAGTTATACTACCCCTGAAGGAGTAACAACCAGCTATGAATACGACGCCGAAGGTTTAAGGACCAAGAAGATAACCAACAATGGAACTACCCGATATTATTGTGACAACGCCGGACGAGTCATAGCCGAAGCCGACGGCAGTAACCAGGTCACCGCGGAGATCATCTGGGGCAACAAACCATTAGCCAGAAAGGTAGGCAGCAATTATTACTACTACCTCTACAACGGCCACGGAGATGTGATTGCCTTAACCGATGAATCCGGTAACATAGTAAACAGCTACGGTTACGACGAGTGGGGCAATGTCACCAGCGAAAGCGAGCAAATATCAAACCCCATCCGCTATTCGGGAGAATACTACGACAATGAGAGCGGACTGTATTATCTCAGAGCCAGATACTACGACCCACTTTTAGGCAGATTCATTTCCAAAGACAGTGTGGAAGGGGATATTACCAACCCGCTGAGTTTGAATTTGTATACGTATGTGGAGAATAATCCATTAATATATATTGACCCAAGCGGACTGTCTGCAGCTACTGCTGAATGGAGCGCTAATCAATATGACTATTTAACTAGATTGCTATCTAGTTCCGATCCTGGAGTTGTAGCCTGGGCAGATGCGCAACTCAAAGCTAATAACTGTTATGAAGATGAATATGGTGTTATTTTTACAAATGATCAAGTGCTCAGGGCAAGGCATCCGGAATGGTACTCAGGAACGTTACAAATTGGAATAGGAGGTTCTCTTGGCATGGGTATAGGAGGCCAAGCGGAAGTTGGATTGAATTTTAGTCATGAGGGCGTTTCAGCATATTCCTCCGTAAGTGGATTAGCAACAACCCCTGCTGGTGGATTAGGAGGGTCAATAATGTGGACTGATGCTGATAATTACCAGGATATTAATGGGCCAAGTACCATAGCCGGAGGAGGATATGGCCCATTTAGCGCTGGAAGGGTATTTGGAGACAATTATTCTGGCGGCAATATTCAAATACTAAAATATACTGATCTAAGCCCAGTTAGTCCATCTGTATACACTGGTAAGAGTTACACTATTCAAACACAAGCTTGGAACCCAATCAAAACGATAAAGAATATATTAAGTAAGTTTTAATATTTGATAGATTGGAGGAGGTAAATCTGAAAGACTTGGAAGTAATAGTGTCCATAAATCCAGATGAATGTCTTAAGGCCATAAAGTCAAATTTACCTGATTATTATGAAATATCTGAATCTTTTATGCCCCCGAAATACAGTTATAAAGCAACTAATGGTGGTGCATTAATTATTGGCAGAGGTTTTGGGTATCCAGAGATTTCGTTAAAGGTTGTATTTGATACATATGGGGTAAATAAAACTAAGATCGACGCCAAATTTTCAAAGAACATTGTTTTGAGAGCCTTTATTTGGATATTAAGTATGGTATTATTTTTTTTCTCTTTGCTTTATATTCTCGGAATAATCTTGGGCGACATACCCTTGGATCAATCACCGATACTAACCTGGATTTTACCAACTTTAGTATTATTGGTTTCAATATCTTATATCTCGTATACAGAAATAATTAGGAGACAAGAAATAAAGAAAATTAAGGATTTATTCCTAAATATCTTTTTGAAATGGACAGAATCTGAGGTTGATTCCACTGCAAAAACAGGTTGTTTAACCCCTATGGGGGTTTTCAATAGTAAAAATTGTCTTGAGCAGATAGCTCAAAAAGTTCTTTTTCAACTGAAGATCGCTAATTTAGACCTCCATTACTATGGTTTTGTGTTCGTTAACCTAAATTTGGGCATAATATCCCTGCTTTTGGCCTTTTCGGCTTCCTTAGCTTGCCCAGAGCCATCCGGGAAAACTGCTTAATATTTCGGGCTATAATTTTGTAAGCAGTGACCAAGTAAGTTTTTAGCACGCCACGTGTGTAAAGGTTATTCAGATCTTCCCCTCTTTTTAGAGCGGAGTTGGTTGCTTCGATTCCAGCACGATAACTGGTGTTTTCACGTCTGACCGCAATATTGTGTATTTGATCTCTAACCCGGTCAGCCTGGATGGTTTTTAAACTAACCCGTAATATCCGGTCTTTCTTCTGGGTCTTTACTGGACATATATCAAAATTCGGGCATCCTTGGCAATCCTCGTGTTTGAAGTGGCAACTGCTAGTCTTGGAACCGGGATTGAAATCGCTTCTAAATGGGATCTTGCCCTGGGGACAACTGATTATTTTCATATCATCATCAAACTTAAAACTGGTTGTGGAAAGTTTATCTGATGGAGCCTTACGTCCGGTCATATCTGTATAGTGTAGGTTAACCTCTAGCTCATCTGCCATTTCTATGACCTCTTGGCCGTAGTAACCTCCATCTAAGTAGATGTCCTTTACATCCGTCCTTTGTTTGATGATGGGTATGCGCTCCTTAGCCATCTCTACATCGCTGATGTTATTGGGTTGTACTGAAAAGTCGGTAATCACCTGAATCGGGTTTTCTTTGCTACTGGTTTCGCTCACGTTTAAAACGTAGCCGCTATGGTTCTTACCCGCTTTGTTACGGAAGGTAGCGTCACTATCATAAGCTGATTGCAGGGAACCGCTTTCAATTTCACTACTGGGCTTGGCGAGCCATATTCCCTTAGATTCATCGAAGGCAGCCTGTTCGCCTAGAAAACGCTTAAGCAGAACCATTTCTCGTTTTGAAGCAAGGTTACGATCCTTATTTGCCAAGTTATCTACCTCTTGCATGAGGTTAAGGACTTTCTGGAACCTGCTTTCCAGTTCCTGATTTCTAGTTCTGTATAGTAAATCAGTTCTGAAGCTATCTCTTAACACTTGTTTGAGATTATCGGAAAGCATGTTAGAAGCAATGCCTCTTACCGCTTGAACCAATACATCCAGGGCTAACGAGAGTCTACCGGCTTTCTTGATATTGGGAGAAATCAAGGTAGAATCCATACGCTGGTCATCGGTTTTTATCCCGGCTTGTTCGATAAAATTCTTGGTTAGGATTTCAAACTGTTGGAAAATCACTTCATCTTGCTCGGGATACTCTAATATGTGCCTATAAACTCTTTCTCTGAATTCGTAAAGGGTACGTTCAGCCAGGTAAACCTCACCCAGGTTTCTTATACCTAGGGCATAATTGACCTGGAAGTTAAAGTAGAACTGCTCGATTAATTCTTGATCAGTATAACCAAACATGTTTTTGATAATCTCTAATGACATCAGTATATTAACTGGAACATTGGGTCTGCCGGTATCAAGACAATACATGGGGGCAAACAGATCTTCGTTGATTTTACAAAAAACATGTTCATAGAAAACTGGTGCCCAGGTTTTGTTTAGTAGTTTGGCTACACTTGGTCTCATGGACTGGTAATGGCTAAAAAGTTCATCTTGATAGTGACTATCGTTTTTACGGAACATACTGCAAAACCACCCTAAAGTTAGTTTATCTTTTATTTGCTTTAAATTTCTAACTATTACTTCGATATTCACAGTGGTTTATCCTGCTGTTTTACAATATTTTTGGGGTTTTTGCAGTGGAATCGAGGTTTAATATTTCTAAGAATTGATAGGCATTACTTATGATGGGTCTAATAAGAATGTGATGGCTTTGATGCATTGTCCACTATCCGGGGTTCAGTTCACCTAAAGGGGGGTATGCTTTTGCGCAGGAGCCAACAGTCTGATGTTCTTTTCGTTGGCTCTTTTTATTACAACCCCCAGGGCCTCATGTCCCAGCAGGAAGACCCCGAAGAACAGCTCTTTGCCTACCAGTACTATGACGACAGCCAGCTCAGTCAAGCCAGCGTCAATAACAAGAGCATCAATTACTACTACCACCCCTTGGGTGGCATCGAAAGATGCACCGTAACCGGAGGCGGAAACGGCATAGACTACAGCTACTCCAGCATCGGACTTACTGTAGAAAGAACCGTTAATGCCCTCCCGGTAACTTTTGACTATGATCTCAACGGCAACTGCATCAATATGACCGGCCCCTTCGGCTTGAGCCTGGATTATGAGATCGACAGCTTAAACCGGCCCGAGAGCATAACCGCCGGTACTAAAACCTTTGCCTACGAATACAACGGCGACGGCACCATCAAAAAGCTTACCTACGCCAACGGCATCATCACCGACTACAGCTATGACAATGCAAGAAGGCTGATAAGACTGGTAAATAAAAAAGGCAGCACTACGCTATCATCCTTCAGCTATGAGTATGACAAGAATGGGAATATAACCAGGGTTACCGATCAAGTCAGCAGCACCACCACCAGCTACGAATATGATGACATCAACCGCCTGGTAAGAACCATCAGGCCGGACACCAGCCAGATCAATTACAGCTACGACAGCCGAGGTAACCGCACCAGTATGACCGGCAGCACCATGACCAGTGAAGACTTCAACCCTGGAAGCTTCACCTACAACGAGTGGGGAGAAGCAGAAAGCTATACTACCCCCAACGGTCCTACTTATACATATGAATACGACGCTGAAGGCTTAAGGACAAGAAGATAACCCTCGATGGCGCCACCCGTTATTATTGCGACAATGCCGGCAGGGTTATTGCTGAAGCTGACGGCAACAACCAGGTCACCGCAGAGATCATGTGGGGCAACAAACCATTAGCCAGGAAAATAGGCAGCAATTATTACTACTACCTCTACAACGGCCACGGAGATGTGATTGCCTTAAGCGATGAATCCGGTAACATAGTAAACAGCTACGATTATGACGAGTGGGGCAACCTCACCAGCGAAAGCGAACAGATAGCCAACCCCATCCGCTATGCCGGAGAATACTACGACAATGAGAGCGGGCTGTATTATCTCAGAGCCAGATACTACGACCCGGTCTTGGGCAGGTTTACTTCCAAAGACAGTGTGGAAGGGGATATTACCAACCCGCTGAGTTTGAATTTGTATACGTATGTGGAGAATAACCCGATAATTTATCTTGATCCGAGCGGACTGTCAGCAGCTACTGCTGAATGGAGCGTTAATCAATATATTTATCTTAATAATCTATTAAACAGTTCCGACCCTGGAGTTGTAGCTTGGGCAGATGCCCAGCTTAAGGCTAATAACTGTTATCAAGATGAATATGGTGTTGTTTTTACAAATGATCAAGTGCTGAGGGCCAGGCATCCGGAATGGTATCAGGGAACTAAAGGTTATGGGATTAATGCACAAATTGCTGCAGGCCCAGCCGTGGGAGTGCAAGTTCAATATGTTAACGATAAAAACGGGGATAATGGTGTTGCATTCAGTGTTATTACCCCGTTTACAGGCGGCGGGACTCCAAGTGCTGGGGTAAGTGTGGTACGTTCAACAACAAATACTAATTCTATTGAAAGCCTAGAAGGATGGACCACAAATTTTGGCGGTTCGGGAACTATAAGTGTCTTTAGTGTTGGAGAAGAGGTGAATATCGGTGATGATTACATCGGTCAAACCACTTCTATTGGGGGGAAAATATCGCCACCTCTTGAAGTTCATGGTAATAGAAGTCACACTTGGATGCCAATCAAATGGAGATGGCCGAGATGGCCATGGCAAAGATGATATGGGAAATAATATTAATATGCAACAACATTATGGCGACATAGAAAAGCACCTGGTCAGGAATGAAACTATCCAATGGGAAGGATTCCCGAATCCTAGTATTCTTTTTAATGTTTGGGACTGTATTTATATCCCTATAGGTTTATTATGCTTATTTCCTCTATTGTTGGAGTTATGGTTAGGAGACATTGATTTAGGTGGATTTATTTTTCTACTGCCTATCATTTACTTTGCATTCGGCAGGTTTATTGTCAAATATTTTAACAAGAAGAACACTAGATATTATATTACCAATAAGCGAATAATCATATTCAACGAAAACGCTGGGGCAATTAAAAATGAATTAGATATTAATAATATATCTAAATTGAAAAAGAGAGTTAGTAGAAATGGCATAGGTAGCATAGAATTCGGCAATATACCATTTTCTCAAGCAACTGGTGGTAATAGTGGAATGGATTTTGTTGCTCACATGAAGATACAAAAGATTTTTGGACGGGATCCATTGCTACATGGCCAAGCGTATGAATGGATACCTGTTTTCTATGATATTGACGATGTGGACTCCGTTTTTGAACTAGTTAATCAAATAAGGAATAAAGCTGCAAATATTGAGAACAGACAAGGCAGGCAGGGGGACGATTATTCAAATAAATAGGCGAATACAGGGCCAACAGAGGGATGTTCTTTTTGTTGGCCCTTTTTATTGGTCTTGATAAAAGTAAGCGTCAAACAGTGAACACCTATAAATCAAGAATCACTTGTAGTATCCTTATGATCTGGCATTCTGCAATCAACTGGCAGTGAATCTGACCAGGGTAGCAAGCCATCTATGGTTGCAGAATCTTGCGTATTTACATTGGGTAAGTGTTCAAACAGATAAACAAGGTAATTGTAGGGCTTCAGATTATTCTCCTTAGCCGTTTCGATTATGCTGTATATGATTGCACTCCCCTTGGCACCTCGGGGGGTGTTAGAGAACAAGAAGTTCTTCCGGTTATGTTCTCACGCACATAACCGGAATTATGTTTTGAGTATATTTATGTGCTCAGCGTAAACGCAGCGGAGGCACAGTCCTGGATATTGTAGAATAACAGTGCAAAATTTTTGAAAGGAGCACTGTTATTATGCCAACATTCAAAATTGGCGAAGACACACGCCGCGAGCTTGAAAGATTCAAAGGGTATATGCGAAAGCAGGAGTACACTGATGCAACGGTCACCGGTTACTGCACCTATCTTTCGCGGTTCTTGCGGCAAAGCAAATTACTGCAGACAGACACATTAAAAGAAGCTATCAAAGCCTTTCTTGAAAGCGAAAGAATGAATAACCCACGAACCTTCAAGTATTGCCGTGCCGCATTGAGCTTGTATTACATGATGATTAGCGGCGGAAGACTAAAAACCAAATCCGAAACAACTTCAACACCTGAGCTAGCAGGCTTGCTTCAATGCTTCCGCGAGTATTCCCTGGAGGTCAAACACATTAAAGAAGACACTGTCAATTCGGAAGTCAACCATGTGCGCTGGTTCCTGGAACACGCTTTCTTACACAACCCGCAGGGCTTCCCCGAGGGGTTGACGGCAGGGGATATCCGCAAATATGTGGTGGAACGGCTTGCTGCGCTCTCAGATTCTTCAAAGGGCCGCATGGTCACATCGATACGCAACTTTTTTCGATGCCAGGCATTTTACGGACAACCGGTACATCCATCCATCTTTCGTCTGCCTCTTTCTCCTGCTGTATGGAAGAAATCCGCTTTCCCGACGACCATTGACATAAATATTTTCAACACTCTGCATATGATCCCGGATGGGAACACAGCTACCGGGAAGCGAAATCGCTGTATCATTCTATTTTTTACCGAACTTGCGCTAAGATGTTCCGAGGTAGCTGCGCTATCGCTGGACGATTTTAATTGGTATGACGGCTGTGTGACGGTGCGTAACACGAAAAACGGCTCTGACCGTATATTGCCGTTGTCGGCAATGATGGGAAACGCCTTGGTTGAATATCTGGTGCAGGCCCGCCCGCAAACTTCATGTAGGACGCTTTTTGTCCAGTTTAGTCATCAGCGTGGTGAACCGATGGGATGCAGTCAAGTCCGCGGTGTTATACGCAGGAACTGCGCGAAAGCCGGTCTTGAGGATAATGCCTGTGGTACGCATATACTAAGGCGTACAGCGGCGACTAAGCTGTACAATTCTGGGAATTCGCTGAAACTAACCGCCGACATACTTGGACATGAATCCCTCAACTCAACAACTCATTACACGAAAACTGACCTAGTCGGGCTTTTGTCGGTGGCGTCATCTTGGCCGGGAGGTGAGCGCAGTGTTGAATAGCAACCGCATTACCCGGCAAATCGAAGAATATATCGAATACAAACGTAGTTTGGGCTATGTGATAAAAATCGAATCGCAGGAACTTAGGCGATTTGCGAAATATACCAGGGATATCGGGCATGATGGATCGCTCACAGCGGAGCTGGCCATACAATGGGCCTCTTTGGACAAGAATTTTACCCGCAAATATATGGCACGCCGCCTTGAAACGCTCCACACCTTTGCTGTATATATCTCTGCTTTTGATGAACAAACACAGATACTGCCAAACGGCATCTTCGGCAAAGCGCACCTGCGTACGACTCCATATATCTATACAGATGGTGAAGTTCTGTCGCTGATGCACCATGCGGGCAGCCTTTATTCGCCGGATGGGATCCGTGCTTACACTGTAGCATCGGCCATTGGACTCATGTATGCCACGGGAATCCGTGTTTCCGAGCTCACGTCCCTGAAAATCGCCGATGTACGGATTAAAGAAGGGTATCTATTCATAAATAGCTCAAAATTCAAAAAAACCCGCCTTGTGCCGCTGCATCATACCGTGATTGCCAGACTATCAGAGTATCGGGCTTTCATTGAAAGTAAAATCGGCGTAAAGAATGATGACGGTTACTTTTTTGTCACCTCATATGGCCGCCGGTTCAACACGCGTGCGTTTGAGTACGCATTTAAGTTAATCCGGCCGCTGGTATTCTGTGACACAGAAAAACCGCCAAGGCTTTACGATCTCCGCCATACCTTTGCCTGCAACACGATCAAACGCTGGTATGAAGCTGGGGAGGACGTAAACTGGAAGTTCTACCTGCTGTCAGCGTATATGGGTCATGTGAAGCCGGAAGACACCTATTGGTATCTGTCCGGCACTCCTGAACTTCTCGAAATTGCCGCCCGGAAATTCGAGAATCGCATTGGGGGTGATGGCGTATGAAAAACAATGATATCCAGACGTTGATTCAAAAATACTTCTTGCAATGGTTGATGGCTCAGCGGAATGTGTCGCCGGAAACAATCAAATCCTATAGGGACACGTTCGCATTTATTTCAGATATAATGAAACGTGTTGTGGCGTAACCCCATCCGAAATGTCTATCGCCCAATTTGACGTGGATCACATTTTGGGGTTCTTATCTTACCTGGACAAGGAACGGGGTAACAGCCCCAAGACTGTCAACAGCCGACTCGCAGCTCTGCATAGTTTCGTCAAGTACATGATCTTCCAATTGCCTGAGTACAGCGGACTGCTCAACAGGAGCCTGATGGTGCCGTTCCGAAAGACCGTGAAGCGGCAGATGGAGTTTCTGACGGAGGACGAATTTGCCGCCATGCAAAACGCCTGCAAAACGGATACGGCACTTGGACGCAGGGATATGCTAATGCTCCTTCTACTTTACAACACCGGCGTCAGGGTATCCGAGCTGGTCGGACTTAAGCTGGACGACATCCACATCGACAGCCGAAACACTGCGACCTACATCCGGATAAACGGAAAAGGCCGCAAAGAGCGTCATGTCCCCTTGTGGAAAAGCACCGCGAAATATCTTGCCGATTACATGCGTGATTACGCCCGCAATGAAACCGGCAATTTGTTTGCGAATTGTTTGGATGGTAACTTAACGCGTTCTGGTGTCCGTTACCGCTTGGATTGCCTGAAGCAGAAGGCTTCTGAAGAGATTCCCTCGCTTTCAAAGAAGAACATAACGCCCCATACCTTCCGGCACACGACGGCTCTGCGGATGTTGCAATCCGGCGTCGACATCTCGACAATCGCTATCTGGCTTGGGCACGAGAGTATCATCACGACACATAAATATATGGAGGCGGATCTGGAAATGAAGCGCCAGGCTCTAGAAAAAATGGGCGATTCCGGTCATTCATCCTACCACTTCACACCCGATGCGTCTATCATGACGTTTTTGGATTCGTTATGACGATTCATTTATGAGCCGACTTTTCCATGGGAAACGACGCGTTACAATACGCTTCGTTTCCCTATGGCACATAAATATATTCAAAACATAATTCCGGCCAATAACGAACGGCTTAATCGAGCGCTCCGCCCGATTGTTATCTATCTCCAACCTTCCATCCAGCAAGAAGTGGTTTAAATCATCCCATTGGTTCAAACAGTAAGTGATGGCCTTACCAAAGGCGCTCTTAGGCAGAGTTTGTTGCCGCTGCTTTTTGAGCCAGATATAAAAGTCATCAAGCACCGGTTTGCTTAACTCCAGCCGTCTTTCGTAACGTTCCTGGCTGGATAGCTCTTTCAATTGCCGCTCAATAGCAAATAATCGATTGCAGTAATCTAAACCCACACTAGCTGCCACCGGCTTGTCTTTTTGCTCAGTCGGCAATGCCTTTAGTGCTTCGGTAAATTTCCTGCGTGCATGCGCCCAGCAGCCGACCAGTGTCACACCAGCCAGTTTTCCATAGCCACTGTAGCCATCGGTTTGCAGATAGCCCGTAAATCCAGACAAGAAACTGTTCGGATGTTTGCTGGCTCTAGTTGTCTGGTAATCATACAGAACAATAGCTGGCCCATCCCTTCCAGTTCGGTAGAGCCACATGTAGGACTTTGATTCGGCTAAACGGCCCGGTTCTTTCAATACTTGCAGGGTTGTCTCGTCAGCATGCAGGATATCCCGCTGAAGCAGCTGCTCATGCATTCGGTCATAGATTATCTTAAGCCAGGGATCGGCGGCATTTAGCAGCCAATTTGCCATGGTCTGGCGTGACAGATCAATACCCAGACGCGAAAACTGCTGTTCCTGACGGTACAAAGGCAGACTGCTGGTGTACTTTTGATCCATTATGTAAGCCAATATGGAGGGGGAAGCCAGGCTGCCCGGTAATATTGGCTTGGGCATTTCAGCCTTGATTATCGGTGTCGTAATGTTATCTGTTTCGCACTGACGGCAAGCATATATGTATTGGACATGTTTGACGACTGAAACCTGGGCCGGTATGATCTTAAGTTCCTGCCTGACCTGAGTGCTCATCTCATGCAGGGCACCCTTACAGCATGGACAGACTTGCTCGTGTTCTTCAAGACGGTATTCGATAACTTCAACCGGCAGGTCCTTAAGCTTGTCTTCTCTCTGACCGGCCTGCTTTTTCTTGCGCTGATATGTGATCGTTTCCACGGTCGGCTCTTCAAGCTCGGGGTTCGCACTATCTTCAGCTTCATTAAACAGGCTGATCTGTTCTGGAGTAGTCTTCTCACTAGAAGCACTGAACTGCTTTGCACGGCTCAACCGGAACTGTTCCTCATACCATTTTAATTTGGCATTAAGCTCAGCAATTTGTTGGTTCTGTTTAAGTATCTCAGCATTGAGTTGTTCAATTATCAAGTCCGAATTTTCTTGCATATCCATAGCTATATTATACCGTAAAATCGGCCTTTTCGCACTATTAAAATGCCTAAATATCCGGGTTTAGAGCCGTTTTCTGTTAAAGAATAATTCTTTGTTTAACTGCTTTATGAGCCTGAGTTTGTTTTATAGATAAGCCATCCAGTAGCCAGCGGAATTCGCGGTAGCTGATGCTAACCACCTCGGTTTTATCTGTCGGCCAGTTAAACTTGCCGCGCTCCAAACGCCGGTAATGCAACCAGAAGCCATTATGCTCCCACTGCAATATCTTGAGTTTGTCACGCTTGCGATTGCAGAACACAAATAGACTCGGGCTAAACGGATCCAGATCAAACGATTCTTTGACTAACACTGCCAATCCGTCAATCGATTTTCTAAGATCAGTACTACCGCAGGCCAGATAAACCTGCCTGCTTGATATTTCACTGATCATATTGTCTGCAGGACCTGCATGATCTCGCGCAACAGCTGCTGATCAAATCCTTTTTTGACCTCAATTGTTGCTTGTCCGATATGCACTGCTATGGTATCTGGGTCAAGACTTACCCGGTCGAATCCCAGGGAAACCCATTTCACAGGCTGATTGTTGTCCACCTGGCCGAAGCGCAGCTTCTTACGCCAATAGTAAAATTGATGTACTTTGATTGAATGATCATTGCACCAGGCAGCTATGCTTTTACCGCTGGCTTGATATTCTGCCAGACGCTGTTCCCACAGGCTGCGCAGATCATTGCCTATCATTCCTGAACACCTCCTTGTTTTTGTGTTCAGGTTATTTTCTCACCTTTTGTTGCTGCGCTCATATGTGTGAAGTTTTTGACGCTTACCTTGATTTATAGGTGTTCGCTGTTTGACGCTTACTTTTAAAAGGATGTTTTCTTTTTTATCAGGAATTGGTTTGTCAGAATATATTCGAAGAAGGAGATTAACGCTGGCTGCCCTTGATTTGAAAGATACAAATTTGAGAATAATTGATGTTGCTGTCAAATATGGTTATGATTCAGCTGATTCATTCTCCCGTGCTTTTCATTCTATGCATGGTATTCTTCCTTCTGAAGCAAGAAGTGAGAATACACAGTTAAAAGCCTATCCTAGAATGACCTTTCAATTTTGAACTACTCGCGACTAAAGTCGCAAGATTCCTGATTCATCGCTTTCTGCTTCTGTTAAAGGGAAGTCTTACAAAAGCTCCACAGGCTAACCCCGTAGTTCCTACGGTTCTAAGGCTAGACTGACAACAGCCTTAATCCTTCGCTTAAGATATTTCGGGCGGCATTGGTATCCCGATTATGTACGGCTTTGCAATGTGGGCACTGCCACTCCCTCACACTAAGGGTAAGCATCGGATTGGTTTCGCCGCAGATGCTACAAAGTTTGCTGGATGGATAAAACTTGTCGATGGTTACTACGGTATGGCCATACCATTCAGCCTTGTAGCTTATCATCTGGCGAAACATGCCCCAGCCTGCATCAGAGATTGATTTGGCTAAACGTCTGTTTTTGGCCAGGTTCTTTACCCGCAAATCCTCAAGACAGATCACTTGGTTTTCGCGTACTATCCTGGTGGATTGCTGGTGAAGAAAGTCCCGGCGCATATTGGCAATTCGTTCATGCTGCCTGGCTACTTTTGCTCGTTGCTTTAGGTAGTTGTTGCTTCCCTTGGTTTTACGGGAAAACTGTCTCTGGAGTCGAGCCAGTTTCCTTTCCTCTTTCCTGAAATAGCGTGGATTTTCAATTACGTCTCCGTTTGAGCCAATGGCAAAGGTCATTAAGCCAAGGTCGTATCCTGCGAAGCTATATACTTCGGGCAGTTCATCTACCTTTGCCTGACATAAGACCGATACCAGATATTTACCGCTGGATGTTCTATTGATGGTGGCACTGATAATTCTTCCGGGCAGGTCGGCCCACTTTTTGCTCTTGCGAAACCTTACCCAGCCCAGTTTAGGCAGCTTGATCTGGTAGGCTTCCATATCTACGCAGATGTTGTCATTGGTAAAATTCGTCCTATACTTCTGTTTGGACTTATGCTTACTTTTAAACCTGGGAAAGCCCGGCTTATTTCCCTTACGCAGTTCGCGGAAGAAGTTGTTGTAGGCAGTATTCAAATCCCGAAGGCTGTTTTGAAGGGCGAATTTGTCTACTTCGGGGATGCGGACGAAAACCTGGACTTAACATGGGAGAAAGTCAATGTATTCGTACGCAGAACGGATGAGAGCAGTAAAGCTGTACATCAAATATGATTTGAATGTGGCAGCCACCTTGCGCGAGTTAGGGTATCCATCGAAAAATGCATTGAAGCAATGGTATGTCGAATATATGGAAGACGGCGGGCTTCACAAACATTTTGCTAAGAAGTCTAAATATTCACCCTCACAGAAAAAAGCGGCGGTAGCTTACTATATGGAGCATGGCCGCAGTATTTCCCGAACGATAAGAGCAATCGGCTACCCGTGCCGTGATGTTCTGACTCGAGTTTGACAGTGACAAATCATAGAACCTCACAACAACGGGCATTAAGGGGTATGCGAAATACGTGTGCCACTACATTTCTGTAGTGACATGATTATGTGCGTAGCACTCTGGAAGGGACTTGCATGTGAACCGCTTTAAATGCAAGATGAGCGGTTCCCTCTAGTTCGGTGCGGATGATAGACGAGGTTGTGCCCCGTTTAACGAATACTGCCTTAAGATATGATAGATCCCTTTTTACCTGACTGTAAGAAGCCTCCGGTGCTATCTGGTTTAGCTGTTGCCGAAAGCTCATCTCAAGATAAAAGGCCAGAAAACACATCATGATATGCCCCCGGATGCGCTTCTCTGTCCAGTGATACATGGGCCGCAGTTCCAGATTGGCTTTGATATCACGGAAAGCCCGTTCTACCATCCATAGCTGTTTGTAGGCCAGAGCCACTTCTTCGGCAGACACTACTCGGGACAAATAGGAGTCTTGTTATTCGATAAGCAGATAGACATCGGACAAGCCTATATGTTCCAAGGCAAAGCCAAGCTCGAAGAAGACAGCTTTAAATTATTTGCTTATCAAATCACGGCCGTAAAACCCCTAGCTTCAGCTATGGGGATATAAGGCGCATTAAGACCCGATATGTAGGTGAAAGGAGGTAGTGCCCTGCACAAGGCGTTTAAATTTCGGTTGTACCCTACAAAAGAACAGGCACAGCTCATAAATAAAACAATAGGGTGTACCCGATATGTCTACAACCATTTTCTCAATGCGCGAATTGAACTCTATGAGGAAAAGCAGGAGTCCTTAAATATCAACACTTGCTGCCTTAAACTCACCCAACTGAAAAAGAGCATCCCGTGGCTTAAAGAAGTAGATTCTATGGCCTTGCAGCAGACGCTTAGGGACTTAGAAAATGCTTATAAACGATTTTTTAAGGAAAAGAAAGGTTTCCCCAAGTTTAAGAGCAAGAAGAATCCAAAGCAAAGCTATCGCACTAATGCCAACAAAACCAGCATTGTTGTGTTAGGGGATAAGGTCAGGCTACCCAAGTTAGGGTGGGTAGCCTTTGCCTTGGAACAACACCATCGGTTGGGTGGATACGACAGAACTAGCTTCTAGGTACACCCATACCGCACACGACCTGCCTGTTGGCAAATGTGCCTGGATCGACACAACCAGGCAAGCAGTCATCTTTGTCGAGAAAGAATACGCACAAGAACTGCAAAGGCTTCTTGATGGAGAAACAATCGACTCTTGGGACGAAGGCATCATACCGACTGACACAATACTTCAGATTTTTACGGCCCGTTTTGACGACGGCTACGAAGCTGAAATCATAGTCTGTTCTGGGCAAAACAACTATTTCATAGACGCGGTATTGCTCGACCGAAGAAGCTGCGAGGTTTGCACCTTAGACCCCGCACACGACTTGCTGGACTGTATAATTTCGGAACCCATCAAGTCGAACTACGGTCACTATAGGGAGGAAATTATGCAAATCAGCGATTCAGTAATGGTCCCCAGGACTGGGGGAGGGTTTTCTTCTGGAAAAATCCTCTTGATTAAAGAGGATCACGCACTTGTGGAATTTGTTACCGGGAACACCATCAGGGGGCAGCTAAACCCAACCCCCAACGAGGTTGGGACAAAAATAGTCCCCATGAACAAACTGGTTCTGATACCGGACAGCTGCGCCAAAATAACTATCGGCCAATACCTGAGACAGGGCGGCCTGTGGGAAATCGGTGAAACTCGGCTGGCCTGGCATAGTGGCAATCAAGTGATCGCCACGCGATCCAACAAGAGGTGGTTCAACCTGCACTATGTAAGAAGCGGAACATTGAATTCTGCCAATATTGCCAACATAGACTGGTTGGAAATCGCTGTTTAAAACGGGTTCCGAAGATTGTCACTTAGATACTTGAATTTAATTTTATCCAAGGAGATTACACTTTTGGTGGCGTTCCAATAATGAGAGCGGATGCCGAGAGGATTTTTGGAAAAACGATTGCACCATTTGGAAATACGAGAAAACAGTTTGTAGAAGAATTTCCAAATGAAGTACAAGCGGTTGTGTGGGAGCCGGGGATTATGGATACCGTTAGCTACTATCATGCGTTGGGACTCGACGAATAGAATGAGCATAATCTTTAGAGTCGCATAACAAATGTGCAGCTTACAGAACTCAAACACGACACCTCCAATTTTGGTTTATTCTTGGTAATGGAATGGCAAAATGCGTCCATAATTAAAGTTTAAATATCTTTATGACAATTAATAAACCGATAGCTCCTCCTACTAGCCAGATAATAAAGAATGATATCAAATGTTCAATATCGATGTAGCCAGTAATTAAATATTTACCAGTTCCATACAACACCATTCCCAATAAACCACCTAAGGCCATAAATATAAATCTTTTGAGGTTATTAGAATTTGCTGATGTCTTCATAGAGAGATTTGTTTCCTCCAACAATTATTATTGATGATTATATTATACATACCAAGTTGATGGAGAAGAATTGCATGACGCATTAGATGTGTAGAATTGAGTTAAAAACGGCTAAGTAGCCCAAAAAACCATCTCCCTACATTTGGCTGCGTTGGGGATCAAAACACACCATAGCCGGCTAGAAGGAGAAAAATATTGGTATTACTACAAGTTGTTTGCAAGAGCCCGGCTTAATGCCGGGTTTTTTTATACCAATTTTTCTGGGAGGTTTTGAATTATGACTAACTCTATAAGAATGTTTGATCAAAATGAACTTATCAGTGAACCGAGTAAAGCAACTGTTCTTAAATGGGAGGATGCTCCAGATTTTTTGAAACCCCAAGAGGCAGCAAAACTCATGAGAATTGGAAGAAACAGAATCTATGAGTATGCTGCAATGCAACTGGGTCACAAGGATATCAGCACAACACTAAACACATATGCCCATGTGACTCAAAAGATAAAGCAGCAAGCGCAGCAACGATGGAAGGCATAATAGCTGGGGCTTTACCAAAATCTCCAGGACAAGATTCCCAAGAATCAGCCGCCAAAGAGCATATATTAATGGAACCATCAGAAGAGAAACCCAAATTGACGCTGGTGGTTAATAATGGCAAAGTTATTCCTCAAGGCAAGCCGCAAGAAATACGAATCATGTGATCTAGATAAAAAAACTTCTGTCAAACTTCTGTCAAAACTTCTGTCAAATCAAAAAAATAGCACTTTCAGTTAGGATGAAAGTGCCGATTTTTCCTATGGTACGCCTGAGAGGAATCGAACCTCCGCACCCGGCTCCGGAGGCCGGTGCTCTATCCACTGAGCTACAGGCGCATAATGCATTACTGATTATAGCAGAATTCAATGGGCAGGTCAAAGCCCGCCGGGTATAATCGCAGCAAAGATGAGCCCAGGCTAGGGCTCTTCAACAACAGCCTTGTCAGGGGATGACCTTAGGGCTCCGGTGAGCAGAGAGATGAGCAGCCCGGTCAGACTGAATCCCATGGCTACGAGGTATACCCGGTGTGAGGCCAAAACATAGGCCTGTTCATAGCTCAGCATAGACTGCTGGGTGGTAAAGAACCAGGTGAAAAGGCTGGCCGATAAAGCTATACCCAGGGCAAAGCCGAAATTGCGGATGGTGGCAATGAATCCTCCGGTGTAACCAGCTTTGGATTTGGGCACTGCCCCCAGGATGGAGCTGTTGTTGGGGGAACCGAAACAGCCCATGCCGATGCCGAAAACAACCAGCCCCAATATTATGTGCCAGGGCCCGGTTTCAGCATTCATCAGGCTGAATACCAGGAAAGCCAGGCTAGCCAAGAGAAACGACACTGAGGTCAGGCGAGCCGGGCCGATGCGGTCTGACAGGCTTCCGGCTAAGGGCGCGGTCACAGCCAGGCAGATTGGAGGTATGGTCATAAGCAGACCGGATTGTGCCGGAGTATAGCCCAAGAGTCTTTCCATATAAAAGGGCAGGAGAAAGAACATGAAGGTCTGCATGAAATAGATCATGAAGCCTAATATATTGCCAAAAAGAAAGGCCTTTATTTTGAACAACCCCAGGTCCAGCAGCGATTGGGGGGTTCTCATTTCATAGTAATAGAAAGCCAGCAAGAGAAGCGATCCCAAAAGCAGCAGACGCCAGTCCATACCCGCATGGGTCGACAGGGAAAAGACCAGTATGATAGCGGATAGGCCGAAGAGGATTATTCCCACCAGGTCAAAGCCATGGTCGTTCTCCACCTGATCCTGCCGGGGCAGAAGGCGCCAGGCTAAAAGGAAGGCTATTACTCCGATGGGAACATTGATCCAGAAGATGGTCGGCCAGGCGAAGCGGGCCACCAGAAATCCGCCCAGAGCCGGTCCGGTCATATTGCCGATACCGACCACGCTGCCGGTAAAGCCCAGGGCTTTGCCGCGTTCTTCCCGGGGGAAACTGTTGGAGACGATCCCGATGCCGGTGGCCATAAGCATACTGGCGCCCAAGGCCTGGAACACCCGGGCGGCGATCAGGCCGGAAAGAGTACTGGAAAGGGCGCATAGTACCGATCCCAAAGTGAAACCCAGAAATCCGGCGGTATAGATCCGGTTGCTGCCGATTTTATCGCCCAGCTTGCCGAGAAATAAAAGGGTGGAGGTAATGGCTAGCATATAAGCGGTCACCACCCATTGAATCTGCTGCAGATCTACCTCTAGGCTTTGTGCAATGGTGGGATTGGCGATATTCAGGATGCTGCCATCCAAAGTGGACATAAAAATGCCCAGGCACACGATGAAAAGTACCTGCCATTTCGGTGCGATCTTCAAAAACTCACCCTTCCCCGGATCATCAGGTTGTTCATTTAGCAACCTGCAACCTCTATTATTATATAAATAACTGTTCCGGGAAAGAAGCAACCTTGGTCAGAAGACGAGCCAGTTCACCATTTGCCGGGTAAAAATGCTGGCTAATGGCAACACCAGTTAAATGGCCAAGCATCTCGGATAGCAGAGCCGGTTGCCGGGTCGCTGTTTTCTATTGTTTGGTTATAATGGCTATCTGTTGCGCAGGACTGCGATTAGGGTGTCTCCCATGGCTGTTGCCGCTCGTTCTGCGGACAACCGGTAGTTTCCAGTAGTACCTATTTCTAAAAGCAAAGCAGTTGGATATAAGTCCTGATTGTAATTCCCGCGACCGATAAAGATTCCTCTTAAAAGGCCAGGATACATAGAATCAGCTGTTGCCTTGACCTGCCGGGCGTAATTCAGGTTGGTTTTGAAATTGGGGTTGGTTCGCCCCATAACTATCATTACCCTGGCGGTGGGGATGCCGTTAATGGTGGTTTGATAAGCTCTGGCCGGGGCCGCATCTCGGTGTATATCAAAGGCCGCGTCTGGACCCTCGCTTAAGAGGCTGTTGGCGGTGCGGCGAGAGCGGTGATAAGCGTTGATATCATGGGGATCATGTTTATTGAGGCTGTGGGTCACGCTGATGCCATTGAGTCTGAAGGTTTCTGCCAGTTTTTTCCCAACCGCATAGACATCGCCATCTCCGGGACGGGACGTTGTCCCCGAAGTCGGCTTAAAGCATTCATCGGTATGGGTATGGTAAATCACCACATGGATATCCTGTGCTGGGGTCTGGGCCGGAATGCTGGGTCCCCTGGGTCGCAAGGCGGGTTGGGCGGTGTCATCCAGGTCCAACATGGATTTCAAAGGCGAATTATCGGGGGTTGTCAGGGTAGCCCAGGCCTGATCCTTTTCCACCCTGGTTATCTGGTAATGCTGGTCTTGGTCGCTGATCCATATATCATCGACATGAATGGGGATTCCGGTCTCCAGAACTATATTGCCTGCTTCATCCCTGACAGTGTAGTAAGAAGAGTTGCCCTGATTGTCGCCTAATGGCTTAGCTTGCGGAGCGTTCATCAGGTTCATCAAATAAGCCCCCACCATAACTGCCAGCAGTATGCCAAAGAATATCCACAAATACCTTTTAGCCTTAGTTTCCATAACAAAACCGCCTTTCCTCAATAGCATTAACTATTATGGCTGAAAGGCGGTCTGGATATTCAAAAACCAGTGCCCGCAGAGCTGCGGTAAACCGGCTCAGAACGACCTCATAGATTGGTGTCCCAATCGGCCAGATAGGATTTTTGTTCAACAGTCAGATCGTCAATAGCAACACCGGCGGTTTGCAATTTGAGCCTGGCTACCTTTTGATCGATAACGGCAGGCACATTATATACATGGCATCCCAGCTCAGGGCGATTTTGCAGCAGGTAAACCAGAGACATGGCCTGCAGGGAAAAGCTCAAGTCCATCACCTCGGCGGGGTGTCCATCCCCGGCTGCCAGATTGACCAGGCGGCCTTCTGCCAGGAGATACAGGCGACGGCCATCATGGAGGGTGATTTCTTCAATGTTATTCTTCAAGAGCCGCTGCGATTTGGCCAGTGATGTGAGGTCCGGTTTGGAAATTTCTACATCGAAATGGCCGGCGTTGGCCATGATGGCTCCATCCCTCATCCGCTCCATGTGCTCGCCCCGAATCACATTGATATTACCGGTGACGGTGATGAAGATGTCTCCTAATTGGGCGGCTTCACTCATAGGCATGACCTGAAATCCGTCCATGATGGCTTCATTGGCCTTGATAGGGTCGATTTCGGTAATGATCACTTTGGCTCCCATGCCCAGAGCGCGCATCGAGACTCCTTTGCCGCACCAGCCATAACCGGCTACTACCACGTTTTTACCAGCTACCACCAGGTTGGTGGTGCGGTTGATGCCATCCCAGACCGATTGCCCGGTGCCGTAGCGGTTGTCGAAGAGGTATTTCATGTAAGCGTCATTCACCGCTATGACCGGGAAAAGCAGGGCGCTGTCACGGTCCATAGAGCGCAGCCGGACGATCCCGGTGGTGGTCTCCTCACAGGCCCCGATAATGGTTTGAGCCTGCTGGCGCCTTTCCTTATGCAGCAAGGTGACCAGGTCGGCACCGTCATCGATGATGGCATGCGGTTCAGCATCCAGAGCCAGGTTGAGGAAACGCTCATATTCTGCCATAGACTCGCCATGAATAGCGTAAACGGTGATGCCGCTATCCACCAGGGCGGCGACTACATCATCCTGGGTTGAAAGCGGATTGCTGGCACACGCCACTACGCTGGCTCCGGCAGCCTGCAGGGTCTGCAGCAGATAGCCAGTCTTAGCCTCCAGGTGCAGGCAGCAGGTGACAGTCACGTCTTGCAGCGGACGGGAGTCAGCATACTCCTGGCGGAGATGGTTCATCACCGGCATGCGGCCCTGCACCCATTCCAGTTTGCGGTAGCCGTCAGCTGCCATATTGATATCCTTGATTATCGATTGCTGCGGGGTAACAATTGCCATAGTATTTCCTCCTGCGTAATTATACCATCAGCCCGGAACGAGTGATTCATTATCTCATGAGTGAGCTGAGCCGGGCCATTTTTGGTCACGGTATATGTACAACCTATTCATAGCATACCCGCCCTGGAGCTTATTTGGAATATAAAATCTGGCGCTTCGCCCTGTAGTTGATAAAATCTTTTTCCATACTATTGACAGAACATATGTTTGTGTTTAAGATAATAGAACAAATGTTCTTATGGGGAGGTAATGGACATGTTTCAGGGACTGAGCAAAGGTGATTTCTTTCAAGCTATGGTGGGAGCAGTAGGTCTGGTTGTGGTCACCTATCTCTTCTCAGTGGTATTTTTGTCCATCATATGATCGTTGCGGTCAATGATGCATTTCAGATTAAGGTAAACAACCGCCGGGCTATATAATATAATATAACCATGAACTGCCGCTATTGATGAGACATGGAGGTATGTGAATGGTGTCAAACGACCCCACTGAACGCAATTGGGCTATGGCCTGCCATCTGAGTGCTTTTCTGGCTTTTACCGGACTGCCTCTGGGGAATGTACTGGGACCGCTGATCGTGTGGCTGATGAAACGCGATCAATATCCGCTGGTGGATGAGCAGGGTAAGGAATCGCTCAATTTTCAGATTTCTATGAGTATTTACGCGGTTGCTGGGCTGATGCTGGCAGGGATTCTTCTGGTGACCATACTCTTGATGCCTTTGAGTGTGTTGACGTTAATACTGCTGGGGGCAATCGGGGTGGTGGACCTGATTCTGGTGGTGGTGGCCTCGATCAATGTTAGCAACGGGCAGCCCTATCAATACCCGTTTAGCATTCGCTTTTTGAAATGAATCATATATCTAACATCAGTTAGAGTATATATCAGAAATTATAACAGCAGGCCTGGCCTGCTGTTCTGCTTGGGAAGGTTCTATTGGCCAACAGTCTGAAGTTCTTTGGCCCCTCCTCTGTTGGCCTCGGCTGGCCCAAGTTATGCAAAAGACCCCTCATAATTGAAAAGCGCCGTGGTCAGAGGTAAGCTAAAGATGGGACGAGTTTGACAGCGGTGTGGATAAGGAGGAAAGTGGTTAATAAAATAAGCCAACAAAAAGAACGTCCCTCTGTTGGGACTCTGTTGGGAGGAAAGTATGAAAAGTAAAGTGATAGAGATAGCCCCATACGTATATCAGGTGGGCGGGGGAAGGCTCTCTGACTCCGAGGATTGCATGGTTTACCTGGTGGCTGCAGAGGGCGCTTCCTGTTTGATTGATACCGGCGCTGGGGGAAGCGTGGCCAGGATCATCGAGAACATCTCCTACAGCGGTTTGAAGCTGGATGATATCAAGACCATCATCGCCACTCACGGACACATAGACCATATCGGCGGGCTGCCGGCCTTCAAAGACATTTTGGGCGCCAAGCTCATCGCTCACAAATTGGAATTGCCGGCGATCGAAGAAGGCCGTCCTGAACTGACTGCCGCCGCCTGGTATGGGATCCGCTATAAGGGAGTAATAGTAGACCGGGTCCTGTCGGGGGACGAAACCGTGATGGTAGGGGAGTTGGCTCTGCATTGCGTACACACCCCGGGGCACACCCCGGGCAGCATCGCGGTCTATGTTGATATTGACGGACAGCGCATTCTCTTCGGGCAGGACATCCACGGACCCTTCACCAAAGAATGGGGTTCTGACAAAGCGCAGTGGCAGGATTCCATGCAAAAACTGCTGGCATTAGAAGCCGATGTCCTCTGCGAAGGCCATTTTGGCATCTATTCACCGGCCAGTGCGGTGCGCGATTACATTCAAGGTTATATCCGCCGTCTGGGGCGTTGAGACTTTCTAGCGCCAGGCTTCGTACCAGTAGTAATCTACGGTTCTGATACCGTATTCAATAGCGCTTTTGTCGGCGTAGTAATTGCCGCGGCCGAGAAAAACATCGAACCAGTATGGTGTGGCCCCATAACGGCCATAGTATATGTCACCGGTATCGAAGACCTTAAAAGCGGACATCTGGCGGCCGTTTACGGTAATGGGTTGCTCTAGATAGATCATGGTTCCATACGGAATGATAGGTTGGCGCGGGTCTGCACCGGGGTAGATGGGGTGCACTGCGACTCCTCCGATGTAGTAATTACCGCCGCTGGAGGGTCGCACTCCGCCGTATTCCAGATAAGCGGTGGATTTTTGGTCTTGCACCGAGAATTTGACATACCACTCGGTTTCAGCCTGTTGTTCTTCCGGTATCATCAGCGGCTTCTGCGGTACTTCCGTGGGAGGCCTTCTGTCCGAAGTCAGCCAAAGTGTCAACAGTACGATTAATGCAGATACCGCGTATGCCAGCATTCTGGTCCAATCTCCTGGAAAACCTTGCTTTCGCAAATCACCACACCTCCTGTCTGCTTAATTTACGCAGCAAGAGCCCCGATTATTTAAGCCTGTCTTTAAAGCTCCTTATCAGCAATTCTCCGCCTTATGCTATAATTAATTTTATTAATCCGCCACTAATCATTAAATATAAGGAGGCACCCATTGTGAATGCAATAAATTCTGGCATCGAAGCAAGATTATTCGATTATCTGCTGCATTCCCTGCAGGATACCCCTTATTATCAACTCCTCGGTTTTAAACTGGTACAGCTGGGCCCGGGCCTAAGTGAATTTGAAGTGCTGACTGAAGAGAAGCACTGCAATCCTCTGGGTCTGATCCATGGCGGCCTAGTAATGTCTATTGCCGATGCGGTGATGGGCAACGCCATCCGTTCGATAGGAGTCAATGGGGTGACGGTTGATGTTTCGGTTTCGGTTATAGCGGCGGTTCCTCATGGGTCCGTACTTCGCGCTACCGGCAAGGTGAGGCGTGCGGGACAAAAAATGATCTTTGCTGAAGCCGAGGTGTGGTGCAAAGATCGGCTAATGGGGCAGGCTAAAGGCACCTTTTATAATCAAGGACCTATACAGTATTAATTATTAATAGATTAGGTCGGTGTTATGAGCAAAGAACCTTTAAGTCCAGAGCATAGGGGTATTAATAGATTGGGTCGGTGTTATGAGTAAAGAACTGATCAAGTTAAATGATTTCGGGCTCCTCACCTTTGGCACTACCACGCAAGCCTTGAAGGCGGAGCAAGTGCTGCAAAAGGCCGGAGCTGATTTTCTGGTTATTCCCATCCCCCGGGAAGTTTCAGCCAGTTGCGGCCTGGCGGTGAAAACCCGGCTGGAGGATCTGCCCCCCCAGCGCCAACTGCTGCGGGAACAGAAGGTTACGGTGGAGGGGGCTTTTCATTTCAAACCAAATGGCAAAGGCCGTGTAGCTGTACCCCTAGAGTAAAGCAGGGGGCTGACGGTTCTGGTGTTTGAAACTGAAGCAGAGCCATTGAATAGGAGAGATCCAACCCATGAGCTTTGACGGTAAGGTCGTGGCTGCTTATTTTCAGCCCGGCGGACCTATGGAAAAGCATATCGCAGGATACCGCCACCGTGATGAACAGGTCAAAATGGCAGCCGCGGTAGCCGATGCCCTGACAAACAGCGAATTCCTGGTGGCCGAGGTGGGGACCGGGGTAGGCAAGTCTTTCGCTTATCTCCTGCCTGCCATCCTGTGGGCCAAAGAGACTGGAGAAAAAGTGGTAGTCTCCACCCGCACCCGGGCTCTGCAGGAACAGCTCACCGAACACGACCTGCCTGATCTCAAGGCGGTGCTAGGGGAGGGGTTTAACGCGGTTGAGGCCAAAGGGCGTGAGAATTACCTGTGCTGGAATCAGTACATGAGCATTCTGGCTGGTCGCCAGGTGTTGGACAACCGCCAGCAGGATTTTATCACCAGGGTGCTGTCTTGGGCTGAAAATACTGAGATTGGAGACCGTAAAGAATTGGCTCTGCCTGGGGAGATGATGCGCCACTGGGGGCTTTTGGCCGCCAGTCGCCGCACCTGTGCCAACAATTTATGCCGGTACCGGGACAAGTGCTTCCGTTTGAAGATGTTGAAACGGCTAGAAAAGGCGGATTTGATCGTGGTCAATCATTCGCTGTTATTGAGTGATCTCATGGTCGACAACAGCATTCTGCCTGAATATCATTACCTGATAATCGACGAAGCCCATACCTTTGAACGGGAATCCTTCGATAAACTGTCCGCGGTCTTCTCCCGAGAGGAATGCCGCGAGGTCTTAAAGGTCTTGTACAGCAGAGAACGCACCCATGAGCGCGGCTACGTGCAGTACTTGAAAGGCCGCTATCCCAACCTGATGCCAGGCTTAAATGAGCTGTCCACTATGGTGTATCGCTGCACAGAACTACTGGAAGCGTGTTTTGCTGCCATAAAACCTGGACAGGCTCAGGAAGAACACGCCCGGGTCCTGACTCACCAGGATTTCCATAGTGAGTGGTTTAACCAACTGGTGGAAAACTACAGCAGCTGGCAGCAGGCGACGAATTTGATCATTCACCGTCTCAGCGAACTTAAATCAGAACTTGCCGGCATGGATGAGGAAATGGAGATAAACGCCGTGGTACAATCGCTGCGCGAGGTGTCAGAAGGCGCATTCATGGTTATGGAAGAATCGGTCGACCATCCGGATCAGATCTTCTGGATAGATTATCACATGGGCCAGCCTTCGGCTCTATCGGCATCCAGCATACGTATCGGAGAACTCCTGCACCGGCGCCTGTTCAGCAAATTGGAGTCGCTGGTGATGGTTTCGGCCACTTTGACCATTGAGGATTCTTTCAGCTATTTCATCGAAAAGAACGGGCTCAACTGCCTGGATGACCATGATCGGGTGCAGACCCTTTTGCAGTACTCGCCCTTTGATTATGATCGCCAAGCCTTGCTGTTGTCTGTGGCCGACATGCCTGACCCTGCCTCACCTGGATTCAGCTCCGCTGTGGCCGGTACGTTAAAAGACATTTTGACAGTGACACAAGGACGCACCATGGTACTGTTTACCTCCCGGCGCGAACTGCGCGAAGCTTCACGAGCCTTGCGCGAATGGGCTGAAAAAGAGCATCTGTGTCTGCTGGTGCAGGGTGAGGATGGGGAATTCAAGCGCCTCATGGAGCTGTTTGTTCAAGCCCCCAACACAGTGTTGATGGGTTTGGAAACCTTCTGGGAAGGGGTCGATCTGAAAGGGGATGTGCTCAAGACCTTGGTGATGGTGCGTCTGCCCTTTCGTGCTCCGGGAGATCCCTTCTGCAGCGCCGGGGATCGTTACTTCAAACTGCAGCGGCGCAGCAGTTTTGAGGGCTTTATGCTGCCAGACGCTGCAGTGCGCTTTAAGCAGGGCGCGGGTCGCCTGATCCGCAGTGAGAGTGACCGCGGCCTTTTGATCGTCCTGGATGCCAGGCTGCAAAAACGCTCTTATGGCCGTGTGTTCAAAAATAGCATCCCTATCAAAAAAGTAGTCCACCTCAAAAAAGCCGATCTGCCCGTTTTCCTGGCGGGCGCCGGGACTTCCTATCTGACCACTTCCTAAAAACCTGTCACCTTTTTTGACACTTACTCATACACTAGCACAAAGGCAGTGTTAGTTAAGGAGGAAAATCAAGTGCGGGTATACTACTTTAAGCTTCCGGCCTTCCTGCGCAACCTACTCATGAAGATTTGGGGTTAATCGGGGATAAATGCGGGTCAGACCACAAGCCAGGCCACCTGGCCTGTATAGGGCGGGCAGCATGGCGTTTATTTAACCATAACCAAAGATGACCAGCAGAGCCGGTTTGCCGGCTTTGCTGGCTTTTGGTGACTCGATTGCCGATGCCCGCTAAACCTGATTGCTCAAGCCGATCCCCAAAACCCCGCCTAGGGCTCCTGAGGCCAAGCACAGCAAGAGGTTGTACAACGAACTCTTCAGGCTCAGCAGGCTGGGATTGATGGCCACTGTTGCAACCAGCATAAGGATGAATACCATTACTCCGAAATTGAGGCCTCTAAGCAGCCCCCTGGTGGCCCGTATTTTGGCCACATAAGCCGCTCCGGCAAAAACGCCTCCAGCTAATATCAGTTGGGCCAGGAGTCCGAAAACCTGCTCGGATATGTCAGTATAGTACACCACCACCGCCGAGGCCACCGCCAGGAGCAAAGAAATCACAATTGCCCGGGCCAGTCCATTTAATTCGATGCTAAAATTTTTCCACATTACCAGTCACCTCCTTGCTGCACCTTATGAGATTCTTGTGCTGAATATTACTGCAATTTATCCCGGTTAATTACTGCCGCTTTCAAACTGCTACTCCAACCCCCAATCGTATTCAAAAAGGAGCATACTCATACCCACCTGTGGCTTTTTACGGTTAGTTTGGTCCTATCTATTGATTCACTCATAGAGATAAGCACGCCCCCGGCTCTATACCCATAACCTTCAGCCCAGCGGTATTCCCGCATAATTTTCAGCCTCCGGCCTGCCAGGGGCGCCGAGGTAAAAAAATCCTAACTCACTCATTTCAAACATAACAATTATTATTATTCATTCTAGTGAGGTGGGCCTGATGTTGGACTCGTTGATGGTCATAAGCGTGGCTGCTGGTTTTTGCACCACCGTCGGGGCGGCGGTGCTTTTCATGAAGCGTGATTGGAGCAATCGCAGTCTGTCAGTTTTCCTGGGGCTGGCATCTGGAGTCATGGTGGCGGTGGTGGTGCTGGATATGCTGCCCTCGGCCTTGCTCAGCAATTATAGGTCGGCTCTGTGGGGAACCGTTTTGGGCGGAGCCGTTATTTGGTTCTGTGATGCATGGCTGGGGCAGCGCATGAAGGGACCCGAGACCCTTCTGGGGTTGGGCTACTTGATTATGCTGGGAATTGCCATGCACGACCTGCCTGAAGGTATGGCTATCGCCATGGGCGGCGAGTTGAAGGTTCGCACCGGTATGGTCATCGCCCTGGCCATTGCTGTACATAACGTACCCGAAGGCATGGCTATCGCTGCCCCGTTGTTGATGGGAGGGCAGCGCCGCTTGCGTATATTAATGGAAACGGCTGCTATAGGTTTGATCACTCCTCTGGGGACTGGGATCGGCAAATTGAGCCTGGCGGTGGTGCCACAACTCTTGCCCTGGCTCTTAGGTTTCGCTTCCGGCATCATGCTTTACCTGGTGATATTTCAGCTGTGGCCGCAGGCGGCTACCAAAGGCCCGCGCAGCCGCTGGTCCGGATTTATAGCCGGGCTGGTCATCATCGCCTTGGCAACATTCATTTAGTTAGTTTATTGGCGCAATATTCCAACCTTCCATCTGGCACCGAACTGAGAATACTCCGTAAACTAATAGTGGGTAAATATCTTAGACGGGGTGGTAAAAAGTGCAAAATGGTTGGGTAGGTAAGACCCTGCATGACTTGCAGGACGATATTGAACGTTTGAAAGAGCAGTTGGTTACTTGTCCCAATACCGAGCAAAGCGATCAATTACGCGATAAGCTCAACAAGCTGCGCCGAGCCAAGGCTTGCTATCTGCGTTGGATATACCGGGCCTGCGACCGGTTCTAGAAAGTGACTGCTCTATGCTCCCTGCATAAAAGCCCGGACGGTTATAAACAATAAAGCAAACGGAGGCGAAGGGAGCATATATTGTGAACTGGCTTTATTTGGGTTTGGCTGCTATGTCTGGAGCGGCCATGGCTTTACAGGGGACTTTTAACGCCGCCCTGGGCAAAGTGATCGGGATTTGGGAATCCACCCTAGTGGTGCATGTTATCGGATTGCTGACCGTAGCGGTGATCATCCTCGCTCTGGGGACTAACTGGCAAGCTGCAAAACTTGCCGAAGCCCCCTGGTATGCCTATGTAGGCGGAATCATGAATGTCATTATCATCTATGCAGTGGTGCGTACTATGCCGCAAATCGGCGTGGGCAACGCTACCACTGCAATTATTGTGGCACAGATTTTAACCGCATTATTGATCGACAACTCCGGGGCTTTCGGCATGAAACAGTGTGATCTGCATATGCGCGACCTCTTGGGAGTATTGTTATTGGGTGTAGGGGCACGCATTTTGTTGATGGATTAAGCAGACGGAAATTACAACGGCTGGCCGTTGAAATCAAGTAGAAATGCTGTTGTTCCGGTGATCAAGGATAATATTATTAGAATCAGGCCTGCCACCGCACTCCAGAAGGGGTAGGGCAGCAGACGGTAGAAGAGGTCCAGGTAATAAGCCACCAGGTCCTCTTCTTTTAGTTCCCGCAACTCCTGGCTGATCTTCAGGTAGCACCAGGCCCCGTAAACAAAAAATATTAGACCCAACCCCATCAGGATCACTGCGGTCTTAGTCAACATCTCCCCATCTCCCCATGTCCGCATTAATGATTATTATATTGAATTCAGGCGTTAAATTAAAGAACCAATGCGGAATGGTTGGAGTAACCCGCCATTGTTCAAGTGTTTCACCATAGAGCATTCAAATCAATAGATAAGCCTCTAAAACCGGGATACTCTATTACGTCATGGTCCATTCCGGCCGCAACCAGAAAATATCGGCCGTTTTGCAGAGCAAAACATTCCAGGGTATGTTCCTGGGGATCGACTATCCAATAATGCTGCACCCCGGCTTCCTGATATATTTGCAGTTTTTGCAGACGGTCTTTGCGACTATTGGAAGGAGACAGAATTTCCACCACTAGAGTGGGCGGGCCATCGATACGGGTGTCTTTGACTATAGCTTTTTGAGGGCCGGAAACATAGAATATATCCGGCTGGACTACGGATATGTCCTGAAAGGTTACATCTAATGGGGCATCAAAAACCTCTCCTTGGGGATCAGCCTCGGAAAAATAGTCTTCCAGGATCCTTTGCAGGCGTCGGGAAACTCGCTGGTGCATGACATTGGGTGAGGGTTCTTTGACCAAGATGCCGTTGAGAATCTCAAAACGATAGCCCGGTTCATCGGGGATTTCCAGGTAATCCTGATATGTAAGTTTCTTGATGGGTTTGGCTTCATACCGAGCAGGTTGTTCGTGAACCTCACCGCCGTTTAGAACTCTGACTACCTCCTCAAGTTGATAACGATATTGCCGGTGCCCCAGTTCAATAAACGGAATCCTCTTTTCACGCGTATATCTCCAGATCGTTTCTACAGACAGGTTCAAGGCTTCAGCCAGTTTGTGGGCGGTGATCAGTTCTTTATTCGCATCCATACGCTCACCTCCAACTCCATTTTATATTAACTTACAATAAATATAAACAATAAACAATTAATATCAACTATAAACAACCCATGAAACAATCTGAGACAAGGAGGAGAATCGTCCCCTCTTGTTGCAGGTAAGAGAAACCAGTAAGATTAATTAAGCTAGACAGTGTTTATGGGGGTGAGGGTTTGGGCATCCGTTACATAATGGGGCGCTGCGGTCAGGGCAAAACCAGGCAGGTACTAGCTGAGATTGCTGAGGAACTGAAGTCAACGCGGGATGGCCCGATCATTCTGCTGGTACCGGAGCAGTACACCCTTCAGGCCGAGCGGGAAGTCATCAACCGCCTGGGCCTTCCCGGTATGATGCGCTTGGAGGTACTTTCCCCCAGCCGGCTGGGCGAAAGGATATTAGCCGAAGTTGGTGGACGCACCCGGGTGATGCTCAGCCAGCAAGGGCGCTACATGGTGTTGAAGAAGGTAATTGCCTCCTGTGAGGAGCAGCTTACCGTCTACCGTCAGGCCTGCCGGCAGACCGGCTTCATACAGCAGTGCAGCGACGTCCTGGCGGAATTGAAGGGCTTCGCTATAGATGCCGGTGCTCTCCGCGACTGTGCAGAAGGCCTGGCCGGGGATGCACTTCTAAAAGACAAGCTGCACGATATAGCTTTGATATACAGCAGTTTCAACTCCTTTTTGGAGGACCGTTACGTGGATAGCGAAGACCACATCCGGCTGGTCTTGGAACGCTTACCGCATTCTCGCTATTTGAAGCAGGCCAGGATATGGATCGATAATTTCACCACATTATCTCCCAGTACTTTGAAACTCATCAACCAGCTGGTGTTGTACTCGGCATCGGTCACCATCAGCTTGACGCTGCCGCTGGGCGGTGATGACCGCGACCGGGAAATCTTTGCGCTCTCGCGCTACTACTACAACCGTCTCCATGACCAGGCCATTAAGAATGGGGCAGAGGAGAGCATCGTGGCTGTCAGCAAAGAACCCGATACTCATCCAGAATTATCCCATTTGGAAAGAGAACTCTACGCTTATCCCCACAGACCGTATTCAGAGAAACCCAAGCACATAGCCATAACAGCTGTACCTACGGTGCAGGATGAGGTGGAAGCCTTGGCCATGAAGATCCTGTCACTGGTGCGGCAACATGAAATGCGCTACCGCGACATCTCGGTAATATGTTCTGACACCTCCGTCTACGCTGCACTGATCAAGCGGGTTTTCGATGAATATCACATCCCTTATTTCCTGGATGATAAAAAGAGCATCTTGCACCACCCGTTAGTCGAGCTGCTGCTCTCGGCCTTGGACATGGTGATCCGTCATTACCGCCTGGAAGACGTCTTGCGTTTCATCAAGACTGGTCTCACCCCCTTGGATATGCAGGATTGCGACCGCCTGGAGAACTACGCCCTGCGCTACAACGTCCGCGGCCAGGGCTGGCTGCAGCCCTTTAGTTTAGGTGAGGAGGATCTGCGCAGTGAGATGGAGGCTTTACGCCAGGTCATTATAGGGCCATTACAGAGTCTCACCGAGAGGCTCAGAACAGGCAGCAGTTGGGCAGAGATGGCCCAGGCCTGGTTTATATGGTTGGAAGAAATGCATATCCCGGAGAGGTTGGAGTCCTGGGTGGAGGAATTGCTGGTCGCAGAGCGCTTTGAGCTGGCCAGTGAAAACCGCCAAATCTGGAATGTGTGTGTAGAGATATTTGAACAGATGGCAGAGATATTGAGGGATGAAGACACCGAACTGAAGGAATTCCGCCAGGTGTTGGAAGCCGGGCTGACCTTTTCGGAGTTGGGATTCATTCCTTCCACAGTTGACCAGGTTATGGTGGGCACGGCCACCCGCTCGATTAGTCAGCAGTGCCCGGTTCTATTGATAGTCGGGGTGAATGACGGACTGCTGCCCCGGGGCAGTTTGGGTGAAGGCATCTTCTCGCTGGATGAGAAGGACACCTTGCTTTCAGCCGGGGTGGAGGTAGGGCTTGATAATGAACTGCTGGCTATAGAGGAAGACTTCCTCATCTATGCCGCGCTTGCTAAGGCCAGGCATTCGGTATGGTTTTCATACAGCCTGGCTGATTATGAAGGTAAGCCCTTAAGGCCTTCCTTATTGATCGACCGCCTTAAACAACTGTATCCCCACTTGACCGTTAGGCTGCAGACTATGGACTCTGCTCCAGCTGATGACGACTACTTCTTTGTTCCGGAGGTCACCTTCAAATACCTGGTCCAAAATCTGCGCCAGGCCCTGGACGGTAAAAAGTTCTCGCCCCGCTGGGCAGCGGCTTACGAATGGTTCAAGGCCCGTCCGGAATGGGAATTCCAGGTAACACGGCTCACTGAGGCTTTGATGTTTGCCAACATGCCCGGCAAGGTGGAACAGGCTCAATGGAATCGGCTCTATGCGGCTTTGCCGCAGACCAGCGTATCCCGGCTGGAGCTGTATGCGGCCTGTCCGTTCGCTCACTTCGTACGCTACGGCTTGAGGCCGCTGGAACGGAAAAACTATGAAGTCGAGGCCCCGGATGTGGGCGATTTATTTCATCAGGCCATACTGGATTTCACGGTAAAGATGCGAGAAAAGAGCATCGACTGGCAGCAGCTGGAGGCCCGGCAATGCTATCAGCTGATGGATACGGTGATGGAAGACCTTTTGCCCCGCCACGGTGAAGGAGTTTTCATGAGCACCTACCGATACCGTTATCTGGGTCAGCGCTTGAAAAGGATGGGTCAGCGCGCGGTGTGGACACTGGCTCGTCATCTTCAGAGCGGGGATTTCAACCCCCTGGGCTATGAGATGCGCTTCGGGTCGGGAGGGGTATTTCCAGCGGTAGTGGTGGAACTGGCCAATGGTGAGACCCTTTCACTGGAAGGGCGCATCGACCGGGTCGATGTTTACAGACAGGGAGGCGAGCAGTATGTGCGCATTATCGATTATAAATCCGGTCCCCGCGATGTGGATATGAGCGATATTTACTACGGACTCAGCCTGCAGTTATTGATATACCTAATGGCGGTACTGCAGGGACTGCAAGCCCCTGGTATAACAAACCGTCCCGGAGGGATTTTCTATTTTCATATTGACGACCCCTTGATCGAATCCGATGAGGAGGTGGTTGAGGAGATCGAGAAAAAACTGGCCGCCAGATTAAGGCTGCGCGGCCTGGCCTTGGAAGATGCCGAAGTGATCCGTGCTATGGACAGGAATATAAGCGGACACTCTCAAGTGGTGCCGGTGGGCTTGAGCGGAGAGGGCAGCTTTTATAAACACTCTGCAGTCATCACTTTAGAGGAGTTCGAGATTGTCTTGCAGCATGTACAGGAGTTGGTCAAAGAGATGAGCCAGGGAATAATGAGGGGGAACATAGAGATCGCTCCTTATAAAAAAGGCAACAATAAGGCCTGCAGCTACTGCCATTATCACCCGATCTGCCACTTCGACAGCCTGTTTGCGGCCAATCGCTACCGCCATCTGGCTTCTTTGGACCGTGACCAACTCATGGAGCGGATATATGGTGATACTGAGAGGAGGGGGCTGTCATGAGAAAATGGACCCCTGAGCAGCAGGAAGCCATCAGCCTGCGTGATCTCAATCTCTTGGTGGCCGCAGCCGCCGGGTCGGGAAAGACTGCGGTCCTGGTGGAAAGGGTCATACAACTCTTGCTGCATGACAAAGTTGATATCGATCAAATGCTGGTGGTCACTTTCACCAAGGCGGCTGCCAGTGAGATGAGGGAGCGGATCAGCCATGCTCTGCTAAAGGCCTTGCACCAGCCGGGGCCTCATATTTCCCATATCCGCCGCCAACTGACCCGCTTAAACCGGGCTTCCATAAGCACTCTGCATTCGTTCTGTACCGAGGTGATACGGCGTTACTACCATTTGACCGCGGTCGATCCGGTGTTCAAAGTAGCCGACCAGAACGATTCCGATCTGATGCGCTTGGAAGCCCTGGATGCTGTCCTGGAGGCTGCCTATGAAGAAGCTCACCCTGACTTCTTGGGGCTTATCGAGATGTTTGCCCCTGGCAAAAGCGATCAGGGCTTCCGCGACCTGCTCTTGCAGATGTATGAATTCTTGCAGAGCCAACCCCAGCCCTGGCAGTGGCTGCAGGAACACCTTCACAGTTATACCTGGGGTGCTGCCGCCTTATCTGACAGCCCCTGGGTAAAAAGCCTCATGGAGAGCGCTCTGGTGCAGGTAGAAGCCGCTGGAGAGCGTTTCCGCGAAGCTCTGGCGGTATGCCGGCAGCCCGGCGGGCCGGTGCAATACATTAAAGCCCTGGAAGAGGACGTGCAGATCACCTGTGCTTTGGCAGAGGCCTTATCAAGAGGCTTGGAGGAATTTTATGAGTCCGCAGCAGCCTTCACGCACCCCCGGTTGCGCTCGGTTCGCGGAGGTGATGAGGCCTTAAAAGAAGCTGCTAAAGCCCTGCGGGAGGAGGGGAAAAACCTGCTCAAGGCTTTGCACCGAGGCATTGCCCGCCACAGCCTGGCGCAATGGAGCCAGGAACTGAACCAGCTCCATCCTTGTTTATACCAGCTTAATAAGCTTCTGCAAGCGTTTGCTGGAGAGTACCTGCAGCGAAAAATGGATAAAGGGGTCTTGGATTTCAATGATTTGGAGCACTTCGCTTTGCAGATACTGCAGGACCCTCAGGTTGCTGCAGAGTACCGACAGCGTTTCCAATTCATATTTGTGGATGAATACCAGGACAGCAACTTGGTGCAGGAGACCCTGTTAAACCGCATTGCCCGGGGTGACAACCTCTTTATGGTAGGGGATGTCAAACAGAGCATATACCGTTTTCGCCTCGCCGACCCGGGGCTTTTTCTGGAGAAATATGCGCTATACCATGACCAGCAACAGAACGGCTGCCGTCGGGTTGACCTGATGATGAATTTCCGTAGCCAACCCGGCATCATCGCCGCAGTCAATCATGTCTTTGCCCATATCATGAACCGCCATGTGGGTGAATTGGAATACGACCAGGACGCTTTCCTGCACAATGGCTTGACCGTGCCCGACGAAGCCTGTCTTCCGGTGAGAGTGACCTTGATCGATAAGGATGGCCAGCCGGCTGCAGAGGGTGAAGAAGACCGCGGTGACGTGGCGCGGGAAGCCGGGGTAGTGGCAGCCGCCATTAGAGAAATGGTCGGTCAGCCGGTGTATGATGTTGCTGTGGAGGGATACCGCCCTTTGCAATACCGCGATGTGGTCATCCTGTTGCGGGCTACCCGTAATTGGAGCCAGGAGTTTATGGAGGTTTTCGCTGAACAGGGCATCCCCGCCTATGCCGATGTCAGCAGCGGCTATTTCGGAGCGGTTGAGGTGGAAGTGATGCTCAACCTGCTTAAGCTGATAGATAATCATTACCAGGACATACCCTTGTTGAGCGTTTTGCGTTCGCCTTTGTTCGGCTTGAGCAGTGCGGATTTGATTGCCATTCGGCTGGAAAAACCAGAAGGAACCTTCTATGAAGCCTTTGAACAATACAGCCACAAGACTGATGATCCCCTGGCACAGAGAGTAGCGGAGATCCGCGGACTGCTGTCCGCCTGGCGTCAGGAAGCCCGCTATCTTCCGGTCGATCAACTCATCTGGCAGCTTTATGGGCAGACCGGATACTATCATTATGCCGCTGCCCTGCCGGGCGGGCAGCAGCGCCAGGCTAATCTGCGCATTTTGGCAGAACGGGCTCGGCAGTTTGAAAACAGCAGCCTGCGCGGCTTGTACAATTTCATTCGCTTTGTGGAAAACCTCCTGGCCGGGAGCCGCGATCTGGAAACGGCTCGCATACTGGGTGAAAACGATAATGTGGTCAGAGTGATGAGTGTTCATAAGAGCAAAGGCCTGGAGTTCCCGGTAGTGATCGTGGCCGGGCTGGGGCGTTCATTCAACCTTGCCGACAGTAAGGCGGCACTGGTTTTGCACAAACAATTAGGCCTGGGCAGCCGGTACGTAAATCTGTCCTCCCGCCGCCGCAGTGAAACCATAGCCAGCCTGGCGATAAAAGAACGCCTGCGCCTGGAAAGCCTGGCCGAAGAGATGCGCATACTATATGTGGCCATGACCCGGGCCAAATCCCGGTTGTTGATGGTGGGAACGGTCAAAAACCTGGGCAAAAAGGCCATGGCCTGGTGTCGAATGCCGGGCGCTTATGAGCTATCTCAGGCAAAAGGGCTTATGGACTGGTTGGGCCCGCTGTGGTTGAGGCATCCGGATGGCCAGGCCTTGAGAGCCTGCCTGGAAGAACCTTTTCCTCCAGAGGATTGTACTGAGGAGGTGCGCTGGCAGATAGAGGTGCATAAAAGCAGTGAATTGATCCTTAGGGAAAAACAGCGTCAAAGTCAGCACGAAGAGGTTCTGGCCGCTGTGGCAGCGGCCCGTGATTGCGGGGAAGAACCTCTGCTCATGGATATAGAAGAACGACTTAGCTGGCGTTATCCTCATGAGGGGGCGGCCAGATTGCCCTCCAAACTGACCGTGACCCAACTCAAAAAGGCTGTCCGGACAGGTCAGGAAGGTTTTTTCAGCACTATTCCCAGCCTCAATCAACGGCCACAGTTCATAAGTCAGCCGGAAAAAGGGGGTACCGCTGCCCTGAGCGGTGCCCAGCGCGGCAGCGTATTGCATTATGTGATGCAGCATTTGGATCTGAATGATACCAGCAGGGCGGGTCTGCAATCGCAGCTGGAGACCATGGTAGGAAAGGATATGCTTACCGCCCTGGAGGCAGATACGGTTGACCTGGAAAGTATTGAAGCCTTTTTTGCCTCCTCGCTTGGAAAACGGATTTTAGGGGCCCGGAAGGTATTCCGCGAGGCAGGTTTCAACCAACTGGTAGAGGCCGGGCAGGTCTTGGCAGGTACTTACGCCCTGGAGGAAAAGCTCCTTTTGCAGGGGGTCATCGACCTCTATTTTGAGGAAGCCGACGGTTTGGTTGTAGTTGATTACAAGACCGACCACATAACCCCACAGAATCGGCAGGATTTGATCACACAATATCAGATTCAGGTCAAGGCCTACTGCAGCGCCCTGGCAGAGATTAGCGGGCAGCTAGTAAAACAGGGTTTTGTCTACTTTTTCTCCAGCGCTGAAGCGGTCCAGGTGGTGTAAATTCTGGTGATAGAAAAGGATAATCCTTACGTATTTGTGATGAGGAGGGAGATGAGTTTTGCATAAAACGCGTGAAGTCGAACATTCCTGGGACTGGATATTGATGGGTTTTATGATCGTGGTTTCCGTGGGGGTGTGCTGGGCCACCTACAAAGTGCCTCAACGGGCCCTGTTTGCCATGACGGTAGTGATGATGACAGGTTTGACAGCATATATTTTCTATGCCATCAAGGCCACCCGCGGACTCACTTATGAAGCGGGCCGAGAGGGGATAACTATAAACTATGGCTACAAAAAGCTCTTCATCCCCTATAAAGATATCAGTTCCATCGAAATCAAGGAGCGGCCCGGCCTGACCAGGCTGGCAGGTAATGAATGGCCCGGGTCTTACAGCGGCTACTTCAGTGTCCGGGGGGAGAAGAAACTGGCCTTGGTATATGCTACCGCAATGAAGAGTATCATTAGGATCGACACCCCAAGACTCAGTTATTTCATTTCCCCGCAGGACAACCGACGTTTTATTGAAAAGGTAAGCCAATACTGGACCTCGTCGCAGAGCAGCTCCGAACTGGTGGAGATGAAGCCGGGGCCTCACATTTGGCAGACCGGGAGCGGGATATTATTGCTGGCCTTAAACCTGATGGCGGTTGGGGTGGTGGTAGCTTATATCTATCATCTCTCTCAAACTATGGTGCAGATACCGCTGCATTACAACCTGCACGGAGAAATAGACCGGTATGGCTCGCCCTCGGAGTTGTATTTGGTGCTTATCGGCACCGCCATCATACTGCCAGTGATCATTGTGATCGGTGATATGCTGTCCCGACGCGGGGTCCCGATCCGGGATGCTACCCGACTGTTGTGGATACCTCTTTTGACCACGGTTTTTATGGGAGTGGTCGTCCTGGGAATGGTTTAATAGTTTATTCCCGCCCTCTTTTGCGGTAAAATTATTTTGTATGTTTTCGCCACAGCCAGATTTTGCGGTATGTGGTGTATTTGGTGTATTTATAGAAAGGAGCAGCCATGCCTGAAGCACCCGTGAGCGGCGAAGAACAGCGCGGCCCCGGTAAATTGGAACTCATCGCCCACAAGTCTTTTGCCTCCAGTCCGGAACTGGTGTATGTGATCGATTTTCTCAATAAGAGCCTGAAAAACAAAAAGGTCATGTTCGGCCTGAGCAAAGACAAGCAAAATGCTGACCAAATGGTCATAAAGATTTATGAGTTTTAAGGGGTAGGGTATAAATGAACAAGGAATTTATCAGCTTCATTAAAGAAACCGTCAGTATTGTAGTAATCGCTTTTATTCTGGCCATGGTTTTAAGAGCCTTTGTTATTGAAGGGCGCATAATCCCTTCTGGGTCGATGCTGCCCACAATTCAGCTTCAGGACCGGGTAATGGTCAATAAATTCATTTACCACTTTAAAGAACCTCAGCGCGGCGATATAGTGGTATTTGATCCCCCGGAAGAGCTGCATAGCAAATGGGATTATATCAAAAGAGTCATCGCTCTCCCTGGTGAAAAAGTAGAGGTAAAAAAGGGCAAGGTATATATAAACGACCAGCCCTTAAAGGAACCATACCTGCAGGAGGTTATTGATTATGAGTTCGGTCCAGTGGTAGTGCCTGACGGTGCTTTGTTTGTGATGGGGGATAATCGCAATGAGAGTTATGACAGCCACCGCTGGAATTCCTGGCTGACCCGTGACCGCCTTAAAGGTAAGGCCATATTCACCTACTGGCCTCTGAATCATTTGGGTATTTTAGAGCGAGGGGTGGAGTTTGATCCACAGTAAACCCCGGGACAAGGAGAAAAGCATGCGAATCTTATTGACAAATGATGACGGCATCCACGCCCGCGGGATGCATGCCCTGATAAAAGAGCTGCAGAACATCGCCGAACTATATGTGTCCTCTCCTGATCGCGAGCGCAGTGGGACCGGCCATTCCATCACGGTGTTTGATCCCATCAAAGTCATGCCCGCTAAAATAGAGGGTGCTAAAGGGGCCTGGATAGTGGGGGGAACTCCGGTGGACTGCGTAAAGTTGGCCTTGAGCAGGTTGGTGGAGGGCAAGGTCGATTTGGTAGTCTCAGGGATCAATCACGGCCCCAACCTGGGCACAGATGTGCTCTATTCAGGGACTGTATCGGCTGCTGCTGAAGGGGTCATCATGGGGGTGCCAGCCATAGCGGTCTCACTAAATGACTATACCGCCGAGATGAACAGCGATTTCGCAGCCCTTTTCACCCGCAATCTGATTCGCACCGTCACCCGGCAGGGGATAAAGAGCACCACCCTGGTAAATGTCAACATACCGGCATTAAGCCCTGAAAACATCAAGGGCATCCGCATTACCCGTTTGGGAGTGCGCAATTATGATAATCTATTTGAGGAACGGAAAGACCCGCGCGGCAACAGTTATTATTGGATGGGCGGGGGCGTGGTTCAGGATGTGCAACCGTCCGACAGCGATGTGGCGGCTATTGAAGAGGGCTACATCAGCATTACCCCCATTAACCTGGACCTTACTGATTACCGGCTGATGGAGGAGTACCGTGTCACCTTCGCGCGTTATCTGGATTTCTTCTCCAGGATTGAGCGGACATGATCGCCTTCAGCCTGATCCTCAATACGACGATATTCTTCCTGATATTTAATATGGGCTACCTGCGCCGCCGCCGTCAGGACCCGACTTGTGCGCAGAAGCCATTCCATCAGATGTACCTGTTCCCGCTGGCATTAGGGATAGTGTTCACCCTCATCGTGGACTCTTTTCGGGGTATTGTAATGTACCAGATGATAATATTTCTAGCGGCGGCACTGCTCCTGTACTGGATATTTTTCGTGATGTCAGCCCGTAAGGGCTAAAAATAAAAAATTTTTGCCTATAAGGTAAAATTATTGTACCATTTTGGATGTATAGAAAAAGCGAGGAGGTCATTGTTGAATGAAGGTTTACCCCACCAGTAAGATCCGTAACATAGCTCTGGTCGGCCACGGAGGTACTGGAAAAACCTCCCTGGCTGAAGCCATGATTTTTAATACAGGGGCAACCAAGCGGATGGGACGAGTTGACGATGGCAACACTGTTTCCGATTACCTGCCGGAAGAGGTCAAACGGAAAATCACCATCAGCACCACTCTGGTGCCCTGTGAATACCGGGATCACAAGATAAACGTACTTGATACTCCGGGTTTTGCCGATTTCTATTTCGAGGTGGTTGGCGCCGCCCGGGTGGTTGACAGCATGGTGATGATGTTTGCCGCTAACGCTGGTGTTGAAGTGCAAACCGAGGTTGCCTGGGAGGATTTCGCCAAAATTCCCAAGCTGGCCTTCATCAACAAAATGGACCGTGAAAACGCAGATTTTTATAAAGTTATCGAGCAGATGAAGAGCACCTTCTCAGACCATATCATTCCGGTGCAACTGCCTATCGGGGCTGAGGATAAGTTTAAAGGGGTCGTAGACCTTATTAAGATGAAAGCCTTGATTTTTGAGTCCGGCAGCGGCAAATACACCGAGGAAGATATCCCCGCCGACATGATGGGTGACGTGGAAACCTATAAAGAAGCCCTCAAAGAAGCCGCGGCTGAGGCTGATGATGATCTTCTGATGAAGTATCTGGAAGGTGAAGAACTGACCGATGCTGAGATCATGGATGGCATAAAAAAGGCTGCCGCCACCGGTTCAGCAGTCTTCGTATTCTGCGGATCGGCTGCCAAGAATATCGGGGTCCTGCCTCTGATGGATTTTATAACTGACTGCGGCACCCATCCTCAGGACAATCCCCTGGTGGAAGGCAAGGACATAGAAAATGAGGCTTTCATGGCCCAGGTCTTCAAGACTATCGCTGATCCCTATATAGGCCGAATGACCTTCTTCCGCATATTTACTGGCAAGCTCAAAGCCGATAGCGTGATATACAATGCCACCAAAGAGCGTGATGAAAAGATAACCCAGATCCTGGTGATGACCGGTAAGGAGCAGGCCACTGTGTCTGAGGCCAATGCCGGCGATATAGTGGCGGTAGCCAAACTGGCCACCACCGCCACCAGCGACACTTTGACCACCAAAGCCAATGCGGTGGTTCTAGATCCCATCCAATTCCCTCAACCCACCTTGAACATGGCAATTGAACCGAAGAGCAAGGGGGATGAGGATAAATTGAGCGGCGCTATAGCCAGAATAATTGAAGAAGACCCCACCATCCGGGTGGAGAAGAATACTGAGACCAAGCAGACCATACTTAAAGCCATGGGTGACAGCCACGTGGATATCATTTTAGACAAACTGTCCCGCAAGTACGGGGTGGATGTGGTCAGCCGGGAGATGCGCATACCTTACCGTGAAACCATCCGCGGAACTGTGGAAGCCGAAGGCAAACACAAAAAACAGAGCGGCGGCCACGGGCAGTATGGACATGTTTGGATAAAGTTTGAACCTACTGATGAGCACTTCGTGTTTGAAGAAAACGTTTTCGGCGGGTCAGTGCCCCGCAACTACTTCCCCGCAGTTGAAAAAGGCCTGATCGAGGCTATGGAAGAAGGGGTCCTGGCCGGTTACCCAGTTACTAACATCAAGGCTACCCTTTATGATGGATCTTACCATTCAGTGGACTCTTCAGAAATGGCCTTTAAACTGGCGGCCCGCCTAGCTTATAAGAAGGGTTTGGAATTAGCCAAGCCGGTGCTATTGGAACCGATCGTCAATGTGGAAGTAGAGATTCCTGAAGCCAACATGGGCGACATCATCGGCGACCTCAACAGCAAACGCGGCCGGGTGATGGGCATGGAACCGGTAGGCAAAAAGCAGCTAATCAAAGCTCAGGTGCCGTTAGGCGAGATGGCCAAATACACCATCGATCTCAAATCCATGACACAGGGGCGCGGCAAATTCCGTATGGAGTTCTCTCATTACGAAGAAGTCCCGGCCCAGAACGCTGAGAAGATCATCGAGAAGGCCAAACGCGAAAGAGAAGAGATGGATAAATAATCTACGAACAAAGAAATGCCGCAGGGTTAACCCTGCGGCATTTCCAACAGAGCACCCAACAGAGGGACGTGCTGTTGGGTGCATCAATCGTCTATCCGGGTGAAGCCCCAGTCCTGCCACTGCCAGGTGGTGCGGGTGGCAGAATAGGGGAATCGTGAACCTTCTATAATTTCCAGAATTTCCAGGGATACCTGCTGAGTGCTGTCGGTTATGACCGAGATTTCTGTAATGGGAGGATCAATGGCGGAAGAACACCATACCGCCCTCATCTGTCCTGACTGGAGGCGATAGAGGAATAGATGGCAACTATAGATTTGATCTTCTTGCTCCTGCCAGAAAGGCTTAACATCCCCATAGCTGCCGTATTTCCATAAAACCATCAGCAACTCCTCAAAGCCATCATTATTGGCGTCAGCCAGGAGTATTTGTTCGATTTTCCATTCTGGCGGTGATTCCCAAATCATTTGCTGGTCTTCCCAGACTTTAACCTGATTATTTGTCAGTTGATAATTCTCTACCCTCCCGTTACCGTCAGTATCTCTTGATATGATCACATTAACCGAGCCTGCAGCCGCCATTTGCCCCCCAATAAAACCCAATGCGAAACATATCAAAAACACGACGATCAGTCTGATTAGGCTACTGCTCATTTTCCCAGGGCATGACGATGCGGCAGCTGCCATCTACGGCAAAGGCTCGGGTCCATTCCGAGGCTGGCGGGGCCTCTTTATTGTCCAGCATCTGTCTCCATTTCTCATCTGTTAGGCGATCCGCAGCTGGCCAGGGGAACTCATAATGGCTGTAAACTCCGCCTTTCACGATGCGCAGCTTGCCATCCAGCGGGACCACCGCATATATGGAGTGCACATAGCCATTGCCTTCTTCCAGGACCAGATCCGGCGGGGCGGTAGCTACATCAGCGACTAACATAGCGGGATTGTCGTTTAAAAGCTTGGAGCGGCCTCCTTCTTGATCTTGCAGGGTCTCCATCCAGAAGTGTTCCAGCTGCCCGCCAAAGCTGCGGATAAGTTCATATTCTTCTTCGGTCAGAGCCTGATTTTGCAGTTCTTTTTCTGATATAGTCTTAAGGTTTAGAGCCAAGGTCTCCATTAATTGCAGGCTTTGCGCATCCCGCTCTGTAATCAGCCCTTTGGCCTCTAGCCCTTCCCGGGTCATGGCCGCTAGTGAAGCCAGATTGGCGTAGCAATGCAGATCAGGTTCAACATAGCCGCGGTCATCGATTTTATCGTCGTAGCCGCCGCCCATTTCAGCGTAAACCTGTTTGGCATAGAGAATGGTGTCATGTTTCAGTTCGGTCCAGCTGCCCAGGAAAGTATTCAAGCTTTTGCGAGCCCAGGCCTGGTTCAGCATAAAACTGGGATAGCCTTGTGGCTTTTCCACCGTTAACGGTTTTAAAGCTTTCATCCAGCTCCAGTACAGATTGTGGTGCCAAACCGAAGCATCCAGTCCAGCTATATGCTCCTGCAAAAGGGTCATATTCTGGGGGTAGTTTTGAAACTGCGTCTGGCCTTCGGCCTCCAGGATACGATAGGCCTCCTTTGAACCCATGGCAGCAGGTATATCCAGCCCCTTGGGCAAAAGGCGGCGTTCCCCCTGCTGGTTTTCCCCCACTTCCCGGTATATTAAGCGTTGAAATATATCGGCATCTATGGTATAGCGCTGGCCCATAAAGCGAAAACCTTTTACTTCCTGCTCACGGTCGGGCTGTATGTTGGCATCAAAGATGGGAATAGAGTTGATTTTAGGCCCCTCTAGCTTTTTGGCGGCCGATAATAATTGCTGCCACTTGTCATTATCATTGATCAAGGTGTTCAGGCTGTTGTCCGGACCATAAACCTCTTCCAGCAATTTTGAGTAAGCTATGCAGCCGGGATCATCGCTCTCACCCACGAAAAAGCTGGTGGTCTGATAGATTTTTTGCCAGGACTCAAATTTAGGACTATCTTTTACTGCCAGGGTCATTAAGAACGCCGAACGGGTTTCATCCTCATTCTTCAGCCTGAAACTCATGCGTCCATACCACATAGAGTTCTGAAAGTAGGATTTCAGGTTATCATTGCGGGTATAATGGCCTCGGGGTATGTATTGCGTATAATCTTCTTTTAAAGATTCGAGCGCATCGGGGTTTGACCCCATAGCCATCAGTGGAGATACAGTTGTCTGATTATGATTTCTGATAAGTTGCAATTCTGCTTCTACTACATCTTTGACCTCCTGCGGGATCTTCACAGCAGGATCTAAAAGACGACTGCCTACCGCGAAAAAGGCTACATTGCGCCGGGCGGCGTTTTCCCAGGGACTGTTCTTTAAGGCCTTATACTGCTCTTGCGACGCCTGCAGCATACCCTGGTTGAGGTTCTGCAATTCAGCCCGAAGCTGATTCTCCTCGGCATTCTTCAGCAAATGCTGGAAAAACAAGTGGTAGTTGTGCAACATGGCATCAGTAGTGATCAGGTTGGGTATGCCGTCATAACGGTTGAATTCATAAAGCATGAAAAATTCCTGATGCATTTGCGGCAACACCGCAAAACCGTTTTTGGTCAGCATAGTCTGGGCTTCAGGTGAGAATAAAAAACGTCCCTGATTCTCTACATTGCTCAGGTCAGCCTTGACTTGATACGGTTTTATCTGGGGATGGGCATTCACCTCGTACTCGCGATAGGTGGCAAACTCCGCAGCCTCAGCGTTTTTGGCAGGGCCGAAATTCTCTTCTAGCAACTTTTTACTGCTGGTGCTGCAGCCACTCAAGGCTGCTGACAACATTAAAATGATCAGCAATATGCTGATGGTTTTGAGTTGACTGGCTTTCAAAGCATCCCCTCCCTTTAAACTAGGCTTACCAATGCTACGATTTAAAAACGATTTCCTGACACAGTGATTCCCGAAATCCAGTATGCCCTGCAGAAGACGCATTTTACGGATCTCTCGGGACGGGGTTAGGCTCTGTGTGCCAGCCAGGTGGAAAGATTAATCAGCATACAACAAATCGGTGAGCATCTTTTCGCGGTGGTTTAAAAAATATTTGGTAATCTGGTAATGATCGGTCATTTCATAAGCGATCGGTTGAATTTTGCCATTGTCAAAACTCAGGATCTCAGCATGCGGATAACCGAGCAGTATGGGGGAGTGTGTGGCGATGATGAACTGCGCCTCGCCGCTACTGGTCAGGTCATGCAATATTTTGATAAAGGCCAATTGTCTTGACGGAGACAAGGCCGCTTCGGGTTCATCCAGGAGGTAGAGGGCTTTGCCTTTGAAACGGTGTAGAAACAGCGATAGAAAGGACTCCCCGTGTGATTGGTGATGCAGGGACCGGCCGCCATAGGACCGAAAACCGGTGTCATCAACCTCCTCGAGGTGGGACGCAAAGTGGTAAAACGATTCCGCTCTGAGAAAAAAACCTTGCGCGATCTTTGGAAGCCAGGAAAGCCTTATGAATTCGCCCAGCGCGGCTTCTGAAGCCTGCACCTCATAACAATTGTTTCTGCCGCCGCCAGCGGTGTTGAAAGTGCACTGATGAGCCACGGCTTCCAGCAAGGTCGATTTCCCGGAACCGTTTTCGCCCACGAAAAAAGTGATGCCACTGTTAAGTTCAAATTCACGCAGACTCTTGATGCTGGGGATGGAGAAGGGGTAGCGATCGAAGTCAGTTATATTTTCCCTTAGAAGGGCGATCTTTTTAAGGAACAGCTCAATCACCTGCCTGCTTCAAGTCTATAGGTGAATTATACACGATTATAATACAGCCCTCTGTCTTTTACTTGAGACTTTTGCATAATAGCAAAAATCACGTTCTTTGAAACTACAATATGGTATTAGAGCATAAAAACCAGTTGAATTTTGGTTAATTATGCCTTTAGTATCAACAAGGTTACTGGATTTATCTTAAAATGAACAGATTGACCCCTTTCCTTTAAAAACCTTAATATCTGCTTACTTTATGCAGCTATATCTTCAGATGATTTGGCTTTGTTTACCGCAACAACCGAAGCAATCATGGTAATAACACTCAGGTATGCATGGGTTTTAACCTTTTTAATACCTCGTACATTAAGTCCGGTTTCAAGTCCCAGATGCTCCTTTAAGCGCCCAAAACATCGCTCTACACTGGTTCTTTTGTTGTATAGCAGCTTCCAGTTTGAAGTTCCTCGATGGGGCACTGTGAATAACCTGGAATCTTGTCTGGCTCTGGTTTTAACAACCATCCCATAGTTGCTGTCTGAGCACCAGGAGGAACCAAAAGGACAATCACATTTGCCCATAACATGAGGGCAGCGGAATTTGTTAACCCCGTTGCTGCCACCCCAATAAATCATGCGATAGCCCGCTGAACATATAGGGGTCGCATCCCAATCCAGACCTTCCGGGGGTTCTTTGGCTCCGCGATGGTTTAACGGTATGATTGCCTGTGCCATGTAATCCTTACGGATTAGTTCGTATATTGACTTTTGATCATAACCGGCATCCATGAGATAATACTGGGGTTTACTGTTCAAGTTATTACTGCATTCTTCAAGGATATTTTCGGCCATTATACCATCGTTGGTACTGGCTGGGGTTATGCTCAATGCTACTGGCAATTCGGATTTAACGTCAGTAGCGATATGCAGTTTGTAGCCAAACCAGGTTATCTGGTTACCATTAGTATCCAGCTTGCTGCCCCAGTTAGCTGACTGTCCATCGTCTTTAATATTTTTACGTGGAACTGACTTCTCATTGGCATCTACTTTAGAAGCATCTATGGCAATAGAACTGGTATCAAGAAGCCCCATTGATTCTGCTGTTTTTACCTGTTTCCTAAACAGTTCACGAAGTACTTCTGACTGAGTCAATCGCTCATAGAAACGGCTAAAGGTAGCAATGCTGGGCACTTTACCAAAAACATCAAAGCCACAGTTATATCTGAGCACCGGATCATGGGTAAGACGTTCCACTAATTCAGTAAAAGTGGCAATATTATAAACTCTCATGGCAATTAATGCGTTAAGTTTGTATTCAATCCGGTAGCCATTTGGCCCCCTGTGTTGTTTTTCATTTTTACAAAGAGCTTTTATCACGTTATCAAAATCGAGGGTGGCTAAAATTATCTCTAAACGTGACCGGGGCTGCAAATTTATTGCATCCTCAAAGGAAAATACGTATCCTTGCCGAATATTCATAGGTGACTTCCCCTTTCGTGTTTGTTTGGGTTTTGGTTTTGTCACCTTATAAATTCGGCAAATACGGGGGTGAAGTCCTTTTATTGTCCTCAAAAAATCCCAATATATCTGGGCTAATTAATATGCAAAATCCTCATATATCAAATTAATTAAAATACTAGGATTTAAAATAAGCAATGATAGGAAAGAGTAGGCTAAAGAGGGCTTGCAGAGAGAGGTTGTCGTAGCGCTGTAAACAACCTTAAGCAGTATTTAGCTGAAGTGCGTCCTGGAGCTGCGAGCCGAAATTATTTAAAGTAGGTCTCGCCGGGTGTACCCGTTACAGTGCTAGGGTATATACTGACCCCCATTTTGTCAAACACAGTTAGGCGGCATTTTGTAGAATACTTTGCAGGTTATATTCAGCCGGAGTTACATATCCCAGATATAGAAATCCATGTAAGCCTCTATAGACGCAATCGCTTCACCATAAGTTTCGTACAGGTCAACCGTGAGCCTGGCACTCCTAGTATTTCGGCAGCATCTATAGGAGGAGAACGAAATAATATGTTGAAATTGGGAATAGGGATCTTTTAATTGCATTATTTACCTGAAGAGGGAGGTTGGAACAAGTGAAAAAGTTTTGGGGGAAAAGGCATCAAAAGATATCAGCACGAGTAACAGCACTGATTTGGGCATTAGCATTGCTAGTGATATTTCTTCCTTTGGCCCCAGCTGCTGCTGCCGAAACATCGCAAAAACAAACAACAATGGTTTTTGTCATTGACAACAGCTCATACACAGTAAATGGAGAGCTCATTGTAATGGATGTAAGCCCTGTAGTTGTAGAGGGCCGTACCATGCTGCCTATTAGATATGCTGCTACTCCTCTGGGAGCAGATGTCGGCTGGAATGATGCTGATAGGAAGGTAACGGTCTCCCTGGAGAATACTAAACTGGAATTATGGATTGGGCAAAGCAAGGCCTTGATAAATGGAAATACTATTTCGATCGACCCAGAGAATCCTAATGTGATGCCGCTGATTATCAACGGCAGGACTATGCTGCCTATTAGATTTGTGACTGAGAATTTAGGTTGTGATGTTCAGTGGGATCCGGTAACCAAAAAAGTAACCATAACTAAAACAGGTACGTCAACACCATCGGGTACATCAACACCATCGATATCTATAAAACCGGGACTTCAAATAATAAAGCCATCGGTGGAAATAAAACAACCTGGAATTATAATTTCAGGAACAGCTCAGTCTGAAGAACAAGCAGACTTTCAGTTTAATGACTCATTAACCGCAAATGACTTACAAGCCTTATTTGCACCACCGCCGGATTTTCAAAAAATAGCCCCAAGTATGGTGCCCGGTGAGGAGTGGGGATCACAACCAAAGGGGAAGCCTTTCAAAATAGATTCGACTGAAAAGGACATTCCCATAGTGATGCGCGTAGGCAGGGGATATAATGTCTTTGGCAAATATGCAGATGTGAATTCATTGAAGCAATCAGTTTTAGATGTTGAAAAGCTGATTCAAGATGGAAAAATGGAAGGCATACGTATTGATAAAGCTGATGAAGAGCATATCGTTGCCGAATCCATAAGGGAATACAGCAGTCAAATGTCCTCTGCATTAGGAGGTTCGGGAAGATTCCTTTGTTTTGGCGGATCAGTCCAGGCGAATTTCGATTCAAGCCGGACCGAGAAATTGGAAAACTATTTTTCAACCTATTACTGGATAGTTAAGAAGTATGGTGTATATATTGATGGAACTACCAATTTAAAGAATTATCTTTTGCCGAATGCCAAGCAGATGATAAATGACAAGAATGTCCCTGCCCAAACCGTCTTTGCTACCTTCGGGCATTATGTACTGGTAGATGCAATTACGGGCGGAAGAATTGATTACAGCATTACTGCCAGTTCAAAATCATCCACCTGTTTTGAAAACTTTAAGGTGGCAACCAAAGCTGATTTTAACGCTTTAATAGTAAAAGCATCCGCAAGCGGGTCATATCAAAATGTCCAGAATAGATCTGAGTATGAAGGCAGCAGGCTCGATCATTTTTCCAGCTCTGGCGGAGCGTTCATGCTAGAAAAAGGTTTATTAGAAAATGACCCCAGTCTATTAAGTAAATGGGAAGCTACCCTGAATGATGATGGAAATCTGGTCGAATTCGGCACCACCACCACCCGGCCTCTGGTACCCATCTGGGAGCTTTGCAGCGATCCATCCAGAGCTGCTTACCTTAAAGCAGAGTTTGAAAAAATGAATGAGGCCATGGCTGAACAGAATAAGTGGCCGGCTGAGAAATATGTAGTAGATGTGGGTTTTGTTTATGGCCCTGATGAGTGGTCGACCAGGGCTGCATGCCCTCCAGGATATCAACTTTATAATGCTGACTTAAATGCCGGTGCTGGCGGATCTTACATCTATTTGTGCTACAAGCTGGGTGAAAACGCCGATGATGCTATAACTGATCTGTTTATGGAACGTACTGGTGGCAGCGTTCCAGCTACTACAGCAACTGTTAACCACAATGCTAATAATGTTCCTTATACCAGACTTGGAGTAGATTTAAATATAAATGCTGGAGGAGACTTTATATACATGTGGTACACAAAGGCCAAGACCAGGCCGCCTGTAAAAGATATGGGTGTAGCTTTCGGTAATGTAGGCTGGCCTGACTACGACACGGTCTGCTGGCAAAACACTCAAGAACCAGCGGATGTCAACAGGGGTGCCGGCGGAGAATATATTTACATTAAATTTAAAAGGTAAAACTAGATCTCCCCTAGGGTAATTACCTTAGGGGAGATTTGTTGCCTTTAGTTTTTTCTTTGCCAGCCAATAAACAGAAGTTATCTGCGTTGATAATTACGTCTATTGTACTGCCCCCCATTTTGTCAACACGGTTAGGCAACATTTTGTAGAATACTCTGCTGGTAATATTCAGCCGGGGCTAAATATCCTAGAGCTGAATGAATACGGTGGTTGTTATAGAAATCTATGTAAGCCTCTATTGAGGTAATCGCTTCACTGTACGTCTCGTACAGGTTATAGTAGAGTTCTTCTTCCTTGAGAGTACGGAAAAACCGTTCAATATGAGCATTATGTTCTGGTGTGGCATAGGCCGAATACAAAAGAGTTACGTCACAGGTGGATAATTCCTTAACAAATTTACGGCTGGTTGGCTGGCAGCCATTATCTACTTGCAGTATTAGTCCTTGATCCCTGGTTCCTTCAGGAAAACGATTTTTGACCGCTTTGTCAAAGGCAGCTAACCACTCATCGGTTCGGGATCGGGTGCTGATTTCATAGCCAACGATAGAACGATCATACCGGTCAATTATGGCCATAATATAGAGCCAGCCGTAACCAGTAAGATAGGTCTTGGTCATGTCCATTTCCCAAATTTGATTGGGTTTAGTGGGCTGACCAGGTCGCTCTTTCATCTGAACTATACGCCGGTTTTTTAACCGCTGCTGGCTCAGACCTAATTTATTCATAACCCGGTTAACCCGCTTCTGACTGACATTTATGTTAAATTCGCGTCTGAGTATTACGCGAATACGGCGATAGCCATAAAGAGGATAGCGATTACAGGCCATTTTAATTGTTGCGGACAGTTCTTTATCAGATACATAGCTCTGCTTAGGTTTAGGGGTTTGATTACTCTTACGATGACGAGGATAAAACCGTGAGCGAGGTACTCCCAGTATTGCAGCAGCATCTTTGATACTGATTCCGTCTTTTCTTAGTTGAGTGGCCAATACAGCATAGTGATCCGGATTTACTTGCGTAACTTGCGGCTGAAGAAATCTTCCGTTTTTTTTAGTACTTCTACCTCCAGGGTTTTACGACCCAGGGCTTGTTCGAGTTCCTTTATTCTTAGTTCCAAAGCTTTAACTTGATCGGTTTTGCCGTTGTTTTGGAGTCCCTGAACTCCACCGGCAATGAACTGGTCTCTCAGTTTGTAGTAAGTAGCGGTGGATACACCATATTTGCGGCATAGGTCTGAAATAGGTATTTCACCTTTTAGACCACTTAAAACCAGGGCTAGGGCATCATCATCGCTAAGCTTTTTCTTCGGCATGGTAGTTCTCCTCCCTTATTTGGATTCTACCATAACCGTGTTGTCACTCTGTGGGTATCAGTATACAGGCGCTTTATCTTCTATTGATATTATTTTATAGTCAATTAACTTTTTTCCTCGAAAAATACTTCTTATTTCTCCGGCAAGTTTTTTTATTGAATCATTTGAGGAAAAAAGTTTTGTAGTTAATAGCGCCATTTTACCATAATTGCCTTTAAGAAGATATTCAATGTACTCTACTAATGCTCTCTCCGGACTTCCTTCTTGGTAATCAGAGATATGTCCTTTTGGCTTGAAATCAATATTAGCATTAAGTATTCGTGGTTTCCATTGCTCGATTAGTTTTTTCTCGTTTTGTATTAGCTCATACTGTTCTAGTGAATCTTTGATTGATTTAATTGATTCTTTAATAGTAGGGGTTTTGAATTCTTTTGTTTCTTCTTTTTTGCCAGCTTTAACAGCTCTTGCCCAATCACCAAGTGCAAATAAAGTAGCCCAAGTTTTAATAGCAGTTATTTTGTTATCATAACCTAAATCACGTCCGTGCAAAATGCCATGTCTGTACGGGAGAGATATTTCATCAGTTCTTGTCTTTTTTCTTGATTCTCCCAAAACTTTTGCTAATACATTTAAACCACTATCATGAGCTGCTATAGAATCCCAAACACTTAAATCAGTCTCAGTTGCAAAAAATCCTTTTTGCTCAATGTCATTGACAAAGCCATCAATCATCATTAAGACAACCGGTATACACGCATGATATCTACCCTGAATATAATCATCTAATGCTTTATGAATAAGTTTTATTCTCGGTCGAAATTCTTCTATACCTTTTAGTCTAGAAATCATAAACAGAAGATTATCTTTATTATCGTAATAGTTAATTAAGACTTCTTCTGCTTCTTCCATTTTACCTTCTTCAGCTAATCTCACTGCTTCAACCATTTTATCGAAATTCATAGATTCATATGCAATCCATCCGAGTTTAGAAAAATACTGGTTGAACTTGTCTGGTGTTTCTTGAAGATATTTGAATTTTTCGTCAATATCTTGTAATCCTTCAAAACTTTTCTGGATACTTTCGTTCTTTATTCCAAATAGAGATAGAAATTCGTATGCTTTTTTAAAGCTTTTAAATCCTTGTAAATTATACTCCATTTCTTTAAAAGAATAATTATCCTTAATTTTTTTGTCTGGCATAAATATCACCAACTCTTTTAATTTACAAATTGAGACTTTTGCATAATAGCAAAAATCAAGTTCTTTGAAACTACAATATGGTATTAGAGCATAGTAACCGGTTAAATTTTGGTTAATATTGCCTTTATCATCAACAAGGTTAATGGATTTGTCTAAAAATGAGCAGATTAACCCCTTTCCTTTAAAACCTTGATTTCTACTTGCTTTATGCAGCTATATCTGTAGACGATTTGTCTTTGTTTATGGCAATAACCGAAGCAATCATGGTAATAACACTCAGGTAAGCATGGGTTTTGACCTTTTTAATGCCTCGTACATTAAGTCCGGTTTCAAGTCCCAGATGCTCCTTTAAACGCCCAAAACATCGCTCTACGCTGGTTCTCTTGTTGTATAGCAGCTTCCAGTTTGAAGTGCCTCGATGAGGCACTATGAATAACCTGGAATCTTGTCTAGCTCTGGTTTTAACAACCATCCCATAATTGCTATCTGAGCACCAGGAGGAACCAAAAGGACAGTCACATTTGCCCATAACATGAGGGCATCGGAATTTGTTAACCCCATTGCTGCCGCCCCAATAAGCCATGCGGTATCCCGCTGAACATATGGGGGTTGCATCCCAATCCAGACCTTCTGGGGGCTCCTTTGCTCCTCGGTGATTTAGTGGTATTATTGCCTGTGCCTTGTAATCCTTGCGGATTAGTTCGTATATTGACTTTTGATCATAACCGGCATCCATGAGATAATACTGGGGTTTACTGTTCAAGTTATTACTGCATTCTTCAAGGATATTTTCGGCCATTATACCATCGTTGGTACTGGCTGGGGTTATGCTCAATGCTACTGGCAATTCGGATTTAACGTCAGTAGCGATATGCAGTTTGTAGCCAAACCAGGTTATCTGGTTACCATTAGTATCCAGCTTGCTGCCCCAGTTAGCTGACTGTCCATCGTCTTTAATATTTTTACGTGGAACTGACTTCTCATTGGCATCTACTTTAGAAGCATCTATGGCAATAGAACTGGTATCAAGAAGCCCCATTGATTCTGCTGTTTTTACCTGTTTCCTAAACAGTTCACGAAGTACTTCTGACTGAGTCAATCGCTCATAGAAACGGCTAAAGGTAGCAATGCTGGGCACTTTACCAAAAACATCAAAGCCACAGTTATATCTGAGCACCGGATCATGGGTAAGACGTTCCACTAATTCAGTAAAAGTGGCAATATTATAAACTCTCATGGCAATTAATGCGTTAAGTTTGTATTCAATCCGGTAGCCATTTGGCCCCCTGTGTTGTTTTTCATTTTTACAAAGAGCTTTTATCACGTTATCAAAATCGAGGGTGGCTAAAATTATCTCTAAACGTGACCGGGGCTGCAAATTTATTGCATCCTCAAAGGAAAATACGTATCCTTGCCGAATATTCATAGGTGACTTCCCCTTTCGTGTTTGTTTGGGTTTTGGTTTTGTCACCTTATAAATTCGGCAAATACGGGGGTGAAGTCCTTTTATTGTCCTCAAAAAATCCCAATATATCTGGGCTAATTAATATGCAAAATCCTCAATTATTCGACATTTGTATGACAAAATCCTTCCATAATATAGAAAAGGCATAAGTATTAAAAATAGTATATGCTAAAGTTATGTATTACTCAACGAAGTTCGATAACTATAATGAACGGTAGCGAATCTAAATTTAAGCGATTCCTAAATACTGAACATTATTTAGAATATTATTTTCACTGAAAAATAAGAAGCCAGATTATCGAGGAGATAATCTGGCTTCAAAGGTTCCGCATATTACGGATCATACGTCTATACCAAACGCCCGAATACTACCTTGTCAATGATAACCGCACTGTTCTGACTGGCTGGTTTGGTGAACAGCAGCCGGGCTGCTGCGGTGCCGAAAGGTGCAGGCTCAGTGATACCAGTATAAACGAACCAATTCGGTCTGCCGCCAGTAACAAGGCAGGTTAGGCTCAACCCTAAACCAATTTGCACTCCGTTCTTATCCAACCATAAAACCTGGATTAGCATCTGAGGAACTTCGGAAGCTGGCCCGGTATCTTCGAATCCCAGCCCGCAATTAAACAAAAAACACCTGCCAACGGCATTGACCAGGGGTATATCCTGAAACAGTGAACTCCCGGCATCAACCGCCACAGCGGCCGTATTGCCTTCGTAGGTGATGTTTCCGGCAAGTAAGCCTAAATTGTCATGGATCCAGTTATTCAGACCTAAGAAGCTGGGATTTTCCACTAAATTATTTGTAGCTGCCCTGGCAAAAATAACCTGGTCAATTGTCAAAGTAGTATCAGTGGTGACATCCGCGGCGAAAACAATTCTGGCTTTGAAGGTCCCCAATGGGGCAGGGTCGGTGATATCCAGATAAGACAAATAGTTTTCTTGAGTTCTTAGAGTCTGATCAGGTATGACGATGGTAAGACCAACACCGATCTCATTGTCTAATGCATCAAGCCAACGTACCTCAACAGACAAAGAGGCTTCCCCGTTGGCAGAAGCGGCAAAACTCAGCAAAAATGTGGAGTTTTTGGGGAAGTGGTTGATTAGAACGTCTTGGTACATAGTATCGCTCTGAGTGGCCTGTGCCTTGCCACCGCCTGCAAAGGGCAGCTCATAACTGGAAACAAATGAGGCTGTTGTCCACTGGTTCAAGCCGGCTTCAAATCCTGGATTTTGGAGCAGATTGATGCTGCTTACGGGAGTGAGAATCACCTGATCTATCAAGATCATATCAGAGGTACTTCCCTTTGCTTTGCTAAATTGCAGTCTAGCCCAGGCGGCATTGGCAGGGGGGCGATCGGTGATATCGAAATAGGTCAGGTCAATGCCCGTAATCCTGCCGTTTTTGATAAAAAGGCTTAAACCAGTGCCGATAATGTTGCGGCTGGCGTCCAGCCATAACACCTCCACCAATAAATCGCCGTTGAACTGGTTGCTGGTAGGCGATACCGCATTAAAGCTCAGCAACAAAGGCATGCAATTCACTTTGGCCAGAGATATATCCTGGTACATGCTGGCTTCACCCGGTCCCAATCTGGCTGCCTGAGTTCCTTCAAAGGGTGTGCTTTCAGTAGTCGTGACATTATCAGTTGCCCATTGGCTTAAGTCAGTTTCAAAGCTGGGGTTCTGAACCAGATTATTGCACCTGCCACATGCCTTGGGCGAGGTCAATCCGCACCATTGGCAGCAGGGGTAAGCCTTGCAATACCTGCAGAAATAAGTATGGCAATATTGCCTCATAATCGCTATTCACCCTCTCAATGTATATATTTCCACAATATTCCCATGAAAAGGGTTTGGTTACGCAGGTTCTTGCCAGAACGCCTCTCAAAGCCAGTAGAACATCCACATGCGGGCAGACAGGGCTATGTGGTGGGCAGACTAGGTCGTCTGCCCCTAACACCCAATTGCGGGAATTTCTTGACTTTAACCTGTGTCAACTGTACTATGTATACTAGTACGGTTAACAGAGAGGAGGGAATTCATGTTTGAATTGGACCTTCGCAGTCGCAAGCCGGTTTATGAGCAATTGGCGGAGAAAATAATCGAGCTGATTGTCTGCAATGTCTTGAAGCCTGATCAGCAATTGCCCTCGGTGCGAGTCTTATCGGGTGAACTTACCATTAATCCCAACACCATTCAAAAGGCCTATCGGGAATTGGAACACCGTGGCTATATATATTCTCTGCCCGGCAAAGGCAGCTTTGTCCGGCCGAGGGAGGCTGGAGACAATTCAGCCCGAATCAACAATTTGAAAGCACAGCTTTCCAAAGTTCTATCAGAAATGGTTTATCTGGGAGTTCCCCGGGATGAATTGATCTCCACCATAGAAAATTTGTTATCTAGAGCCGAGGGAGGGAACATAGATGATTGAAGTCGAAAGGGTCAACAAGCAGTTTGGCCGCCTTAAAGCTTTGCATGATGTCAGCCTGGCGGTACATAAAGGATCGATTTACGGCCTGGTGGGCTGCAACGGGGCAGGTAAAACCACCCTCCTAAAACTGCTGGCGGGTATTTATAAACCTGATAGAGGGCTTGTGATGATAGATGCTCAACCGGTGTTTGAAAATGAAGCTATCAAAGAGCAGACTGTCTTTATTCCCGATAGCTTATACTTTTTCCACAATTATTCCATTCAGGACATGGCCAACTTTTATGCCAGTATATATGCCAAGTGGAGCCAGGAGCGCTTTCAGCAACTTTCCCAGGTTTTCAATATTGAGTTAAACCGGCGCGTCAAAACCCTGTCCCGGGGTATGCAGCGGCAGGTTGCATTCTGGCTGGGGCTAAGTCTGATGCCTGAAGTGATGATATTGGATGAGCCCCTGGATGGACTTGATCCGGTGATGAGGCAAAATGTAAAACGTCTCATCATACAAGATGTGGCTGAACGCGAAATGACAGTAATCATATCTTCACATAACCTGCGCGAGTTGGAGGACATCTGCGATCATATCGGTATATTGCACCAGGGACAAATGGTGACACAGAAGGATCTGGATGATTTGAAGGCTGATATTCATAAGATTCAAATAGCCTTCAGCGGCGAAATACCTCGGGCTCTGCTGGAGGAGAGCGGGGCCCTTCATCATGAGCAAAGGGGCAGTGTTGCGATTCTGATCGTCCGCGGCGTATATGATCAGATCATAAACCGGATGCAGGCTTATCAGCCCGCCATACTGGATGTCCTGCCCTTAACCCTGGAAGAAATATTCATTTATGAAATGGGGGATAACGGTTATGAGATCAGCAACATCCTTTATTAACAAAGGCATTTTACATAATGATTTTAAACGCTATGGCTGGATGGGAATGGTATACCTTCTAGCCTGGCTGTCAGCAGTGCCACTGCAGCTGGTGATGATTTACAGCCGGCCTGAAATAATCAAGGTGCATTATACTGCTTCCACTTATTTGAGGGTTTTTGAATTTAATTACTCGCCGGTTTCATTGTTTCTGCTGTTGATGGCTCCTGTTCTCGCCGGACTCTTGGTATTCCGCTATCTGCAGACCGGCAAAGCGGCCGACATGGAGCATTCCCTTCCCATCAGGCGGGAGACCTTGTATAATACTAACCTCTTGTCAGGATTGGTACTGCTGTTGTTTCCGGTAGTTATTACTGCCCTGCTCACATGGGCTGTGGTTACCTGGTTTAAGATCGATTTCGTGCAAGGCCAGGATATACTCAATTGGCTGAAAGTTGCATTAACAGCCAATCTGCTCCTTTTTAGCAGTACAGTGGCAGTAGGCATGATCACCGGCATGTCTGCCCTGCAGGGTCTGTTAACTTACATCTTGCTCCTGGTCCCCAGTGGATTAACCCTACTGGTATTGCACAACTTGAAAATGTACCTGTATGGGTTCGCTTATGATTACTTCAGCGTTGATTTGGAACGCTTGTCACCCCTGCTGAATCTAACCTATGTAAATTTAAACTTAACAAACAGTGATATCATAATATACCTCCTCGCCAGCATAAGCCTTTATTTTATAGGACGATACCTTTACCGGGTCCGCCCTATTGAAGCTGCTGGTGATGCGGTAACCCTAGGGCCATTGCGCCCGCTGTTACAGTATTCTGTAACCTTTTGTACCATGCTGCTGGTGGGCAGCTATTTTTATAGTACACAGCAGAGCATGGCCTGGACCTATGCGGGCTATTTCCTGGGTGCCCTTTTAGGCTATATCCTGATAGAGATACTGTTTCACAAGTCAGTACATATATTTACCTGGCAGCGCTTTAAAGGTCTGGGGGTTTACGCGGTTATAGCGCTGGCCTTGCTCGGGCTGATTCGTTCTAATTTTATCGGATTCGAGACCAGGCTGCCGCAAATCGATGAAGTAAAGTACGTGTATATGGATTATTCTTTTTACCCTCTGCTCCAGGCTAAAGATGAGAGTCGTACGGCAAACCAAGCACCGCAAGCTATATATGTTGACCGTGATAACATAGCCCATATATTGGCCCTGCACCGGGAAATCATCGCTAAGCGGGAAGAGGCCAAATCAAACCCCACAATAGACCAGAACATCAGGCAGGAAAGGATTTGTTTAGCCTATCAATTAAATGACGACAAAATGCTATTGCGTTATTATCTGGTTGATTCATCGAGGTTTACAGAGCAATTTAAACCTATTTATGAGTCATTGGAATATAAAACCCATAAATATGAGGTGCTCAGAATTAACCCCATGGACGCCAAACTGGTGGATATTAGGAGTCAAGTGGGAAACAAACGAGTCAGTATTACAGATCCCCAACTGATTCAGGAAGCTATTGCCGTTCTGCAAAATGACATTAAGATGCAGAGTTACGAGGAAATGACTGACACCAAACCCCCCTGGGGACATGTTGAAATCACCTTGCCTGGTGAGCAGACTGACACCGGAGCGGTGCGGGCCGAAACTGTGGAAAGCACCATGGAGACAACACCGAAAAAGGGGTACTACAACGTTACTGTGCAATGGCAAAAATCTTATTATGGATTGGAAAGCTGGCTGAAGGGTAAAGGTTTATACAATCAGGTCAGGCTGCTGCCTGGTCAAGATATTGTCCATGCCTTCATTGAATATTTTCCTCAAGGAATGGATGATGCTGAATTTCGCATAATGAAAGCTGACCAGGATTTCGGGGAAAGGCCCGGTCAGCTTAAGGTAACCGAAACGGATAAGCTTGAACTGTGCCTTCAAAGTTACCAGGAATACCACAAAACCAAAGGAGCCGTTTACATGGTCTATTTTCGGCTAAATAGTGGTTCTATCTTAACTGGCATATTAACACCATCGTCAGCTCCCGATTTTGTTAAACAGCATTTTGCCGGGTAATGCATTCAGTGACATGACTATATCAGGCTTGGCAGAGGGAAGATAAGAAAATCAACGAGCTAATCCGTGATATTGAAACCCCTCCGCAAGACGGGGATTCCAAAAGGCTTGGTTTTTTATCACTGTCGCAAAGCAATACCAGGAAATAAAATCCTGGTATTGTTAAATTTGTATTAAGTTTTCCGCCTACTCTGCTAGTTTTATTAAGCAGACCCGCTCCATTTTAATCGGTACTAAACCCCCCGGTACTTCCAGTCGGTCTTTACCGGCAGCTTGACCACTTTTTCTATTGATACACCGATTTCATCGATTATCTTATTGATCCGTTCCAGATCTGCCTCGTCCACAATTAGCGATATGCCGCAACTGACACTGGCTTCCCGCGGGGTGGGGGCAATCTGGTTTTTGATACCCTGCTGTTTCAATTCCCGGTTAAGCTTTAGGCCCTGATGGTGATTGGGAAAGAGTATATACCAGCGATAAGCCTGTTCCATGGTTTTAGCCTACTTTCGCAGCATCTCCAAAAACGCCTCTATTCTGGTTCTGAGCTGCTCATAATCCTGTTCGCTGTAATCAGTTTCAATATGCATGACAGGGAGGCCGCGTTCGGCCAGGGCTTGCTTAACCAGATAGCTCTCGGTGGAGTAGAGGTTGCAGAACTGCAAATTCACGTCAATAATCCCGTCCACCTGATACTCTCCTGCCAGGCGGATAATATCATCGATCCGTCCCGGGTTGGGGGTGAAACAGGCGCAATTGGTTTTCATGTAGCGTTCTGCTAAGGCTCTGACCTGTTCGTCGAGAGTCTGGCCGCTTTCATCAACCAGATTTTCAAAATAGCGGGTGCCGGTGCAGGATTCCTCCACGACCACGGCTGCCCCGGCGCTCTCCACGATATGATGCATTTTCCAGTTGGGAATAGCCATAGGGGTTCCGCTGATCATTATCCGCAGTGCATCCTGGGGGAATACGCCTTCACCCTTGCTTATGCGCTGTTCCAGTTCTTCAGCCAGTCGGTTGGCCATCTGGGCGCAGCGTCCCGGGTCATCATAGAAGGCGATTTGGGTTACTAATAGGGCATCTTTGCCGCTGATAGGCAGCGGTGATGCCTTGCGGGCATTGTACAAGCGCTGCAAAGCTTTGCGTTTATTGTTGATCAATTTGATGGCTTCAGCTAGTTTCTCGGCTGTTATCTTATTGCCGGTCACCTCTTCGACCACTTTAATAAAGTCAAATATCTCGCTTTCAAAGGCGGCGATGTCTTTAGCCCGCTTCATCTGGGGAACATCGATCACATGCAACGGCACCTCATGGGATAATATCTCCCAGGCTTTCTTTTTACCGTCGCAGGTGGTCTCCCCCACATACATGTCGGCGATTTGGAAAAATGGACAGGTTTTGTCCAGTCTGGCTCCCACCGAAGCCTTGATAAGCGGGCAGGTGTTGACCGGCAGCACTTTTTCGCCTCCGGAAACCCAAAACTGGGAACCACCGCACAAACCGGCGGCTATCCCTCCCGCGGCAAAAACCACTTCATCGGGTACATAGACACAGAAGGTGCCGAATACTTTCCCGCCCTGTTTCTGGTGTTCAATGAGTTCAGCCGGTCTTACCCCGTGAATTTCGGATACCACAAAATCATAGAAATCCATGCCTTCAGGGCGCTTCTGTTGCGAAAGAAACACTCCCCCGAAAGCGTCGGGCAGGACCTCACATAATAAATCATGTTTTTCCAGGTCCATACCCAGGTCACTCCACATTTGACGGTAATCAGCCATTGCCAACTCTCCTTTTCCCTTAAGATAGTCAATTAGCCCAACAGCCTTACTATTGCTCCAGGCGCGCCAAGAGAGCTGCGCCCAAAGCCCCGGTATATTGGCATAAATCAGCCACGATCAGCGGACAGCCTAGTTCCTTTTCCAAAGCCCGTCTTACTCCTGCGTTGATTGCCACCCCGCCGGTGAAGACCAAGTCAGCTTTTGTCCCTATTCGCCTCACCATGGGCGCAATGCGTTTACCGACCGAATTATGCAACCCGGCGATGATCCCGGCCTTAGCATTGCCCCGGGCCAGCAGGCCGATCACCTCGGATTCAGCGAACACTGTGCACATGCTGGTGATTTCCGAAGCATGTCGGGGGTCTTCAGCCACCCCCAATTCGCTGACATCGAGTCCCAGGGCTGTGGCCATCACCTGTAAAAACCGGCCTGTACCAGCGGCACATTTGTCATTCATGGCAAAATCCAGGACCCTTCCACCTTGGCCCACACTTATTACCTTGCTGTCCTGGCCACCGATGTCGATAATCGTACCCACCTCAGGATGAAGCTCAGCCACTCCACGGGCGTGGCATTTTATCTCGGTTATGGTTTTATCGGCTTCCTGGAAAGCCACCCTCCCATACCCGGTGGCAAAGATTCGTTCCACCTGGGGTCGTTTTACCCGGCTCAAATCCAACAGTTTATTAATGGTCAGCTGAGCGGCCTCACGCGGACTCCATCCAGTCGGCACCATGCTGTTCCAACTCTGCTCGCCGCAGATGATAACGCCCTTGGTTGCGGTCGAACCGATATCAATTCCAATGGTTATCATTTGTGCTGTTCCCAACCTCTTTTAATCCGTACGATGTCCCGTTTTTTGCGCCGAATTGCTTCTAAAGGCTATGATATCATACCTAAGGTTATAATAAAAATAACAATTTGTTATATATAGGCGAGTCCAAACAATAAAAGCGGTCAGTTTGCGACCGTACGCTTTTTCACTCGCTCCGATTCAATCTTAATTAAGGATCTTCGCTGAAAGCTCCTTGGACGGGTGCAGGATGACTTACATTATTTTCTTTGGGCAGGGGACAGTTCGAGACCAAAAGGCCATGTCATTCTGAAGCATAGTCGGAGAATCTTCTTGTTTTGGTAATTACAAGATCCTTCACTAACGTTCAGGATGACAAAATGGGACTTTTTCAGTGGTTTCGGACAGTTCTCTTAGCTCATGGTTTTTAAACTGAGAAAAACTAGAAACGAATGCAGCGAGGTGTTTCTCTCGAAAGAAAAATTTCGCTGCATTTTTATTGACTTTTTCTCTCAGTTAGGTATATTTGTATTATAACAAGTAGTACAAAAGAGGGTGGTCTTTTGTGGTTTGATATAGACCCGCGTTTGAGTACACCAGTATATCAACAACTGGTGGATGAAATAAAAGAAGCCGTAGCCTTGGGAATATTGGCTGCAGGAGAGCGTATGCCTACCGTGAGGGAAATGGCTACGGAGCTTTCTTTAAATCCCAATACTGTCGCCAAAGCTTACCAAAGGCTGGAACAGGAAGGGATAATCGTCACCATGCGCTCCCGGGGGACATTTGTCGCCGATCGTTCCCGTGCAGATTTGAACCTGGCCCGAAAAAAGCTGAACGTGCAGATAGAAAAGGTATTGGTTGAGGCTTATCATCTAGGTCTGAACCGAGCCGAAATAGAGCAATTATTTGCTGAAAGCCTGGATACATTCGGAAACAGGGGAGGGAAATAGTAATGGATTATGCCATAGACACCAGGGGCCTTTACAAGTGGTTTGAAGGCTTTAAAGCCATTGACGGGCTTGATATCGCGGTTCCGCCCGGTTCGATTTTCGGGCTGATTGGTCCCAACGGGGCAGGTAAAACCACCTTGATTCAGATGCTGATTGGCATAATACATCCCGACAGGGGTGACGCCTTTATTTTGGGACACAGCATACGCGAAAAGAACGGCAGCATCCGAAACCAGGTGGGTTATGTACCTGATGTCCCGGTCATGTATCCTAGCTTTACAGTTGCTGAAATGTACCGTCTGGGAAGTAAATTATACCCAGATTGGGATCAAGACCATTGCTTTGAATTACACCGGGCTTTCGGTTTGCCTGACAATCAGCGTATCCGCAGTCTGTCCCGAGGCCAAAAGGTGCAGGTTTCCCTGGTCATGGCTCTAGCCTTAAGACCGCGTTTATTGCTGCTAGATGAGCCCACCGCAGGACTTGACCCCGTAGTGCGTCGAGCTTTTCTCCGTACCGTTATTGATGAAGCCGCCAGTCGAGGGACTACCATTTTTTATTCCACCCATAACCTTAATGATCTGGAACAAAGCGCTGACCATATCGCTGCTATTTACCAGGGAAAGCTACTATTCACCCGTAACCTGGATGAGTTGAAGCAATCCATGCACCGATTGCAACTCGTTTTTGGAAGTCCACCTGGTGAGGGGACAATAGCTTCACTGCCTGGATTGCTCAACTGGCAGGGCAGCGGCAAGGTTATCACCATCACCATAAAGGGAGACCTGGACAGCATTTATCCCCGGCTAAACGCTTTGGGAGCGGAAATGGTCAAAATGATGGACTTCGATTTGGAAAGCATGTTTGTGGAACTGATGAAGGCCGAGGGATACGGGTTTGGCATGTGAGAGGTGTTTGGATGTGGGAAGGATAGTGCAAATCGGATGGGGGAGCGGGGGACTGAGTTCTCATGATCAAAGGGAAAGCTGTGCTGATTAGAAGTGCCGGGGTGGTGAAATTATGAAGATAAAAAGCTTGCTCTGGAAGGAGTGGCGGCAAAACCGCTGGTATTTCCTGATGGCCTTTTTGGTTATCGCTCTGCAGTCCAGTTGGGGGGCTTTGACCTATTATGGGGTTAATCAGCAGGCCGGTGTTGCCGCTGCCTGTGCTGTTGCTGTAGGGCAAATACTTGCGCCAGGCTCTTCGGCTATGGAGACTACGGCCATGGTAGCGGCAGTCTTCATGGCGGCGCTGTTGCTGGCCGGGGAGCGGGGCAGCAGCCTTAATTACCTGGTGACAACCCCGGTCAGCCGCAGGGAAATCGTTATATCCAAGTTTATCAGTGGCAACGTGGCCTTAATAACCATAATGTTTATAGTCAGCCTGTTCTTTATTTGGGCAATAAAGTGGTATCCTGCTGAGTACAGCGTCGTGGAGGTAATAAACTGGTCGATTGTTACTACCATGGCTTTGTCATGCCTATTCAGCCTGAGCCTTTGGGTAGCCTCCTTTACTCAAGGGGTAATGATTTCAACACTAATAACTGCGGTAATTATGGCATTGCCATGGTTACTTATTTCCATGGTTACTCAAGTGTATCGCCAGTATTATCAGCTTTCTGCCAGCCTCGAAATTAAGCTGCGCTATTTGCAGACATATCTCTTTATTCCGAGTTATATAAGCCGGGATGGCTATTTCATGGGTAACCGTAATGAGGAACTGGCGACTGCGGGAGCGAATGCTCCGTTTTATCCGCTGGAGATAATTGCCCTGGCACTTATTACAGGCTTATGTTTATGGGGGGCAATAAAAATGCTGGAGAGAAATCCCCTGGAATGCCGGGGCGAAATACTGCTTGGGGGCAGCTTCAGGCAAATCGGGATGATACTAATAGCCTTGCTGAATGCCATTTTGTGGGCGGCGGAACTTGCTCCAACCCCAGCCTGGTATGTGGTTTATTTTTTTGCTCTGTGGCTGGGAATATATCTTCTTTTATATGCTATAGCCTGGGGGGGAGGCTGGCTGATCGGGAAGGTTGGCCTTGATTTTCGTAATTATAGAGGCTAAGGGGGGAATTCAATGCATCTGTCAGCCGCGATGAAGGGGCTTTTGGATAAGGAATGGCGTCATAGCCGGGGATATATGCTGGTTACCTTGATATTGATGGTCTACGCACCGGTAATAATAAGCTTATTTAGCATACTGAAGGGCGATGCGGCCTTGTCTCAATGGGGGCAGGAATTGAACTATGCGCTGCATTTTGGCACCAACCTTATGGAAAGGTTTCCTGAGGGATACAGCGGACTCATGGAATGGCTGCCATTTACCGGTGCTGTTCTGCTAGGGATAATAATGCTGGGTACAGAACAGCAGAGCGGACTCAAATACCTGGTGAGTACGCCAGTCAGCCGCAGGCAAATCATTTTGTCCAAATTCATTCCCGGAGCAGCCACCATCCTTATTGCTATGCTTATTAATGCTTTATTTTTGATCGGTTTGGACTGGATATACCCTATGCCCTTCGAAAGCCGGGATGTGTTGAATTGGACCATGCTAGCCGGTGCGCTGAGTCTGGCCTTTTATACCCTGGGACTGATGGCGGCCACCTTCAGCGTTGGGGTGTTGGCAGCAGGCGTAGTTGTTTTCTTACTGAATATATTGCCAGGCATGCTGACCGGTATGATCGGGAATATTGCTGCCCGTTATTTTGCAGTCAGCCAGGCGGCTTCGGTTCGTATTTATACCATCGGATCATATTTTAATCTACATGATTATATTTCCAGGAACGGCCGGGATATTGATTACATACAGCATTATACAAACTTTATTACCATTACCGGCGTAAGCAGCAATAGTATTAAGAGCCCGGATTACCTCTTGGAAAGCGGTCTGCTGTTAATCGGGGTACTGTTGTTCCTATTGCTGGCGGTGATCATTTTTGAAAGGGTTTCCTTATCAGCAGGAGGCACTACGTTTTTGAGCAGCGGGGTGCGTAAGGCCGGATTAGTTATAGGAGCTACCTATATAGCATATATACTTGTGTTTTCCAGGGCGGAGAGCTTGTTAGCGTTTAGTATCTATATGGTCATAGTGACCGGATTGATTTGTATTGGGGTGGAGTTCCTGTATCGCTTGCAGCGGGGTGGCTGGCGCATTTTCCACAGAAAGCGGAGGTCGATCGGGTAGCTGGGCAGCATCAGACACCGTTTTCCCGCCTCCCTTGCTGACAGAGGATTACAGGAGTATTATCAAATAGGAGAATTAAGATTCCGGATGTGAAATGCTACATGAATGAAGCGGATGCCCAGAAAAAGGATGTTAGTGCTGATTTATCCAGACCCAACCAGGATCCTCAAGAGCCTATTATTTGGAGGGAAAACCTTTTATCCTTAAGTGGAATTGCTGTGGGAATGGCTGTTATTAGCCTTGTCAGCTTTCGCTTTCAATCCTTTTTCCTTATTCCCTCTCTGGCTTCATCTGCTATTATGCTGTTTATGTCATACAACAACGTATTTGCCCAGCCCCGCAATGTTATCGGCGGACACTTAATGTCAGTTCTGGCTGCTATTATGGTTGTGCAATTTTTTGGCCCCCAATGGTGGTCAATTGCTCTGGTGGTACTAATGGCTGCATTGCTGATGCTAGTTACGAATACCATCCATCCACCGGGAGGGGGTACCGCTATCGCTGCTTATCTGGGAAATTACCTTCCTGTCCAGATTTTTTCAACCGTTATTTTGGATTGCGCCCTTATTATACTGGCGGCGGTGTTAATAAATAATCTCAGTCCTTCTCGAAAATACCCGCTGTTCTGGGTATAAAGCAGGGTAGGAACTGAGAGGGAGCAGCGCGGGATTATGAAAATATTCTGCTCAAGAGTGGAATCCTTCTAATCAGCCAGCTAAAACAGAAACAAACCGGCAGGGCTATTATCGCCACCAGGATCATCTTTAATAAAGGCGGCAGTATCCACCCGCGCAGCGACAGGGAGATGGCCACCAGCAATGGCGCGTGGAAAACATAAACACCGAAGGCGTTCTGCGAAAGGAATCTGGCCAAGTAGTTCCGAGTATTGAAACGTTCTCTGAAAATGACCAGCAAGCCCAGACAGACGCCAATGCAAAAGAACGATTCCCAAGTAGCATAAGCAGCTGCTTGCCAATACATGCCTCCCCAGAAGGGGTCCAGACTTTCGAAAGCCTCTCCGGCGATCAACATCACAAACCAAAAGGGTATGCCAACAATTAGGGCCAATTTAAACCAGGTAATGCCTGTTTTATAAGGCAGACTGACTAAAAAGCAGCGTGGCTGAGACAGGACTCCAATTATAAAGAGAATTATGTATTGAGAAAAATAGCACAACTGCATATTGAAGATTGAGGTGCCAACAGGCTGCACCAACCTGGTTAGAAAGGTTGCCAGTGAGATGAGGGTGATAACCGCCAATACTTTGGGCGGAGATAGTATAAATTCTCCCTTATCTTTGGCTTTTTGTTTGCCCGTGGCCATCCTTACCAATCCGTAAATCAGAGAGAATATTAGCAGAGCCAGGGCAAACCATAGCGGACCCGATGCACCCAAGAATTGAAAGGAAATCAGGTAATGGAGATACTGTAGGCCGATATCGGATGGAAGGGTTATATAGAAATAACCCTCAATTAATCCTATAACGGGGCTTAGAACCAGCATAAAGAACAGGGTGGGGATGCCAAGACGAAACAGGCGGTCTTTTACAAACACTGTAAATCCCTTTTTATTGTAAGAAGCAGCTGTAAAGAATCCGGCAATGAAGAACAGCAAACCCATGAAATAAGCCTGGGTGAATGAGCCGTATAAAGCAAAGATTATGTAGGAGAAAGGACCGATCAAGCCGTCTTCGGTGTAAAACCAGCTTCCCAGACCGCTGTAGGTTACGTTCAAATGCATGACGACCACAAACACTATCATCAGCCAGCGGAGATTGTCAATGAACAACAATCGGGTCTCTGGTTGGATATGGGTTGCAGGGGTGCTGGTGTTGGAAACCATAGAACTGTCAAATTCCATAGAATACCCCTTTATATTAATCCTAGTATCAGTTTAACAAATGTATGACCAAATGACATTAAGCCAACCGAGGGACGTGAGCGACCTTGCTCGGTCGCTCACGTACTTCGGTTGGCCCGTCCCCATCTGATATTTTTACTATCTGTAACCATTATTAAGCATTTTGTGTAACAATTACCTTCATTTGAATATTTACCTCTATTGCAAGGTTGGACCAGGTGACACCGTAAACTGATATGAAGGCAGATTACTCGGGAAATGAGCCTTTTATGCCATCAGATAACTCAAAGAAAGAAGGGAAATAATGAAAAGGCTTTTAGCAATGTCACTGTTAATTCTTTTTGTTGTAGACACAGGCGTTTTAGCCAATACGGATGAAAGCCATTATGATGTTAGGGAAAGATTGAGAAATGAAGGTGTCTGGTTGACTCCAGAAGAAAGCCGACAACAGAAAGCCGAATTAGACAGGTTGTTGGTTTCATTAGATAATTCGGTCAATAGCTTGGAGAGTTTGACTGCTCAGCCTATTACAGTCCAAATAAACGGTTCGGCCGTGAATGCTCCGGCTGACATGGATATGAAAGCAGGCCAGGTGATGGTACCCATCCGCTGGGCGGCCGAGCGATTGGGCGCCAGCGCACTAGAATGGGATCCTGCAACCCGGACCATAACCATTAAGACCCCGCAAGACTTTTATAGTATGGAGAAATTAGCCTCTTATGCTAATGCCCTACAATTGAAAGATGGTCAACAGCATGAACAAGTTTGGACAGTGCCGGACAGGGCCAAAGAGCTGGATTTATCATATGCTGTGACCCGGAAATGGGAATTAGAACTGCCTGGTGAGGTGAGACCCCAACCCGCTGATTATATTACCATACGCATTGTAAGTGATGATGGAACCTATGAGCACAGTTCGGTGGTATACAGCGCCGAAAACCGCCACGGTAGTTATTTTCTGCCCATGGACTGGCTGGAATACCTGTTTAATGCTAGGGTCAATTATAATCAAACCACCAATGTATTCTCGATTCAGCCACCCGATCTGAACAAAATAACATCCGATATTGCCCTGATAGAAGATATCCTTATTCCAACCAGTGCCGATGAAGCTATAAAGATATGGGGCCGGGGTGAACAAACCCGCAACGGGGGTCTACAATATTTGGCATTGTCACCCCAACTTCGACAGGAAGCAGATAAAAGCAACTATGTTCGCCAATCATACTGGGTCACCGGCGGTTCCAGTCCCCGGGTGGGGCCGATAACCATAGTCAAATGTGATGAACTCAATGATGCCAAAGTTGAATACACCATTTCTTTTCCGGAAATCACTTCCACCCCTCCCTATACCACCGCCACCGAAAAGCTGGTAGTGGAGAAGATGCTTATTGACGGCCAGGAAGGATGGTTCATAACCGAAATACTACAGTCCAGCGGCTATGGCATTATTGATGACGTAAGTAAAAGTAACCGCTATGAAAATAATGAATTCGGATTTTCCTTGTTAATACCGCCAGATTTTATGAATAGGGTGGAAATAAAGGAAGGGAGCGACAGCATCTATTTTGTTAATAAAGAGATACAGGCCATGCTCCCGGAACAAATCTTCGGGGTGGTGGGACGCATCGAAATCTATGATAAAGAAAAATACAGCAGCGATATTATTCAAAGCGGAGCGGATGCATACGGATTAAGATATCTAGGGGAAAACGAAAACTATTATTTTGGTTATGCTTATGCCACAGACGTACAAGTACCACCTGATGCTGCGCAGGGTTTAATAGAACAATTCAGATCGATGGAAGAACAGTTTGAACAGATTATAAAGACATTTAGCTTGATCAATACTCCTGAAAATTGATCTGCTAAGGCAAATAATACTTTAAACCAATTTAATACAGCCCAGCAATTATGAATTATGGCAGATCAGGAGAGCGCTCTAAACTTACAATGATAAGCAGGCGGCCCCAATAGGGGCGCCTCCCCTCATCTCTCCAATAAAAACCACCTATCGATAAGATCTTTTATCGATAGGTGGTTGTCGGGTTTTGCTAACGTAGGACTTACATCTAAACTAAGGCATACATACTTTCGGATTTTCGGGCTATATTCGTATTGTCAATGGTTCTGTCCCTGAGTGCTTCTACCGGATGGGGCTGGGATTCACCACGGTAGTCAGTGCCATATTGTTGTTGATGTCTTTCAATGACCTTATGGCTGGCAACAGTGTCGACATCGTGGTTTATACGATTTTGGTAGGAGAAGTATTCATGATTATGGGGTAAGTCATTTATGCTGACATAGTTCTCTCGATTAGCAGTAAGCAAAATTTGCTCATCCAGGACCTTACGCACATAATCGCGGGTATCATGGAAATGCAGTAGCTCAGGAAATTCACCGCCAGGTATCACCTGTTGCCATTGTTTATTCTCATACTTGGCTAATAATTCAACAGCCTTGTGGAGATGAGCCACTTCCTGCTCAAAGTGCATCCCCCAAATGGATTTGATGTGCGGATCGGTTTCATCCTGGTAGAAGGAATAATAAAGGTAACATTCCATATACTCATGCAAAAGCAGGTTTTCAAGCCATGTGCTGGTAGGGTCGAGCAATGAACCGTAATGGGTGACATGCTGTTCTTCTATCATAGCAATTTCCTGGTATAGTAACCGCCCCAGGTCATTGTAGTAGTAAGGACCAAGATTCATATAGAAATTCATGGTCTGCTGTTCGGCGGCCACAATGATTAGCGAATTCAATTTAGTTCTGTTGGTCGCGGTCATAAAATCTGCCGGATTCCTGACAGAATCAAAGGGATGCCTGTGCTCCGCAATAGTTGGTCGTCCTGGTGTGATATCCACATAGCTTTTTACCAATTTTTCAGCCGGGACTTGCTCATCTAAATCAAGCAAGTTGGCAAAACGATACAGGTGATCAAAATCTTCCAAAAGGGCAAAATCTAGGGCTTGTTTGACACAGGGATCAGGTTCATTCAAGGCCAGCCAGGCGGTAAGGTCCACCGCCACATGCTCATAGCCTATGGCTGTCTCAAGCACCGGCTCATTAATAGGCTTAAGCCAGTTGATCCGCTTTTGCTGCTGTTGTTCAATGCGGCGGGTCAAAGCCAGCTCGCGACGCAAGTCATTGTTTTGGCACATCCGGTGGAACTCGTGTTTGAAGAGGATCGATTCCACTTCGATTCCGTTCATCAGGATAACACGGGTCTTAGTGTAGGGGTCTACCGTTTGCTTATCATATGGTTGGGGATACATCGCTGCCCAATCCATAATGCCGTCTTCAACTGGTATAGGCCTCTGTTCGAATGGATTCACACAATCAACTCCTTATAGCTATTATTGACTGTTGTAGTATCCCTCATAAGGCTTTGAAATATCCTTTACTGGAAGCAGGAAAGCACCCGCTACATCGGTGTAACGGTTAATCAGGTGTACCAATAATTGGGATTACCGGGGCTTCAGAGATAATACTTGATTTGAAAATGGGGGAATAGTTGTTGGAGGGATTATCATCAAGAACTCCATTGCAGTACTGGCGCACTGTTAGTAGTGGGAGTGCCCCTTTTGAAGGGATTAGTTGGTTGGCACTTATGGGGAGGCTCGCTACATAGTTGATTTTATCAACATTGAGGAGTTCGACGGTAGATTAATATGGTGAGTGCAACTTGTGCACAGCAATAAGGAAAGAGAAGGACATTCTATTGCTTTCATAGGTAAAGGCCTAAAACGCTTGGAAGCAAGTACAATCAAGCCATCAAAGCTCATATCCTCCTTGTATCTCAACGATTGAGAGAGTTAAGATAATGTGCTTCTGTTCTTGACGAGTATGGTCCGAAAAGGTGAAACAAGGTAACTAGCCGACAAACAGGCAACAAAACCTTCCTATGTCTCGACCCAGCATCTCCCCAAGGCTAAAGCAAGGCAAGAGAACTGCCCCTATGCCTTGCCTGAGCCTTCTGTGCCTCATTATAAATATGCTTCTATTCTTGTTGCCAGCGGCGTGCTCTTTTGATATTTCTTTTTAACCTTCCCGGCTTCCATCCGGTTTTCTTCCCTAACCCTTCAATCCTGTGCGCTTCTTGATTCTAAGTATCTGGCATAGTTTAAAAGTTCTTGTTTGCGATCGTCCGGCAGCGATAAAAATACATCTGTTATAATATTTGTTTCCTGGACATAACGGTTATCGGTAAATCCAATCAGATAGCTAAAACCAATGTTCAAGGCCTTGGCTATGGACACCGCATGGATAAGCTTGGGCGGATGACAAGCTGCCTCGTACTTTGATATGGTAGCCTTTGATAGCCCTGCCATCCTACCTACTTCCTCCTGAGAATAACCCCTTTCTTCTCTGAGTTCCTTTAACCGTTGGGCGAAAACATCTGTTAGCTGTTTTGCGTCTGTCTCTGGACCTATCTGTTTTGTGTCCTTATTAATTTTTACCACCCTCTTACACATTCTAATAAAAGATATAACATGAATTAACTTAATGCGCAAGAAGTAATGGTTTTTGTTAACAAAAGTTATTGACAAAAAATACCCTATCTGGTAGTTTGTAATTATCGGAGTTGCAAAAAGTTAACTTACAGAGAGGAGACGTTGATGACTTTTTCCATTGAGCGCAATATTCGGGCTGAAAGGGTTAGGTGCGGATTTACTCAACGGGAATTAGCCCTGAAGTTAGGACTTTCGCCGACTGGATATAACCAGAAGGAAAACGGAAAAAGGCAGTTTACACTGGAAGAATTCATTTTAATATGCAAAATACTAGGAGCAGATCCGGATTCTTTAATCAGAAAGTCCGATTAGCGGGCTTTTGTCCGCCCACAAGTTTCGAAAAGTTAACATTAGGAGGATGAAGTGTGGTATGACTTCCTATGTTTTGAGTAGGGACGAAAGGAGGAAAACGGGTGAACGGGCTGTTAGTTGCACTAGCCATTTCGGTTTCACTATTATCCGGAATGTTTAGTACAGTATATGTTTTTACCAGGATTTATTTGGATGTGTAGCAGCAATTGATAATGTGTTGCAGAAAAGATGGGAGGTTGAAAATGCAATAGGAGGAGGGTGAAAAGTGACCAGATTACAAGAGATGTTTCTGTTTGGTGTGTTCATTTTTTATCTGTTTAAAGGCTCATTGTATGTAACTTTATATATTGCGTTAGTAATTGTGGAAAAGCATGCTCGCCAACGACAAAAAGAGATACATATGTTTTTAACTAAGAAAAGGGCTAATGAGCGGGAAAGATGGAAGGTAGCATATGATTTATACGAAAAGCAGAGAGATATTGCTCCATCAGAACCTTTAGAATTATCCCAATTAATAAATAACCCAAATTCATTTACAGCTTATTCCAACGTGAAACACTGTGAACGGATAAATAAAAGGGAATATGATTGGGCACGAGAACTGATAACATTAACCTGAATGTTGTAGGTCGAAAGATTATAATGGAAGCAACCAAGTGAAGGGGTGGGCCTATATACTCTGTCGAGGTTCAAGCAGGACGGACTGGCTGCTGATCTGGATGGGGAATAAGGCATTAAAGCGTTAATTATTAGAACTCAATTAAAACCATACCGGGATATGAGTTGTCCATCGAAAACAGCCGGACTCAACTTACGATAATAACCTCCCGTAACCCTTAAAGGGTCTTTTTTATTTTCTGTCTGCCTAGCAATAGTCTTATGCTGTTGCTAAGCAAATGGCAGTCGGAGATTTCCAAGTCAAGAGCAGAAAAGCCAAAGACGATGAAGTTGGCATACTGTCGGATACCTTGAATTACCTGGCCGATGAAATCGTAATAAAAGAGCAGCTCAAAATGACTTCATTTCCTCGGTGTCTCATGAGTTGCGCACACCCTTGACTTCCATTAAGGGTTGGGTCATTACTTTACAGAGTGAAAACTTCCAGCAGAAAGAAAGTTATGCAGCGGTCTCGGTATCATAGAGAAAGAGAGTGACCGATTGACTGAGATGGTTGAAGGACTATTAGACTTTTCTAAGTTTATATCGGGTAGAATTAAGCTCAACCCTGAAGAGGTAAACTTGAACCATCTCTGTGAACATTTGCGTAGACACCTGACGACGCGAGCTGTGCGAGAAAATATTGAAATTATCGTGTTTTGTCCCGGAAATTCGCCCGATATCTACGCTGATGTAAACCGGCTTAAACAATTGTTTATCAATGTTTTGGATAATATTTTCAATTTTAATCAGCCCGACGGCTATGTTCATTTTAAAGCCGAAGCCAAAGAGGAATGTCAACCCACTATTGAAGTAAAGTGTGGCTATTCATTCTAATTGATTTAATAAGTGAAAATAGTACGATTAAGCCACTTATGCTTATAAATTGTCAAATTAACAAAAGGAATTTCAATTGATTTAAAAGAAGAATAGAAGAATAATAGAGAGACTCCAATGATGGAGGAATTATTGTTGCAATACATACCGTGGTTTCTTGCACTTTTTATCTCAATTCCACAAGCTATGCTGGTAATATATATTGGGTTTAGCTTATGTAATATTGCTGTGGATCTTCGCAAATGCATTTTGTGTTCAATTTTATTCGCCATTACATCCTATATTGTCCGTCCGCTAGCAGTTTCATTAGCATTAAATACTCTGATTCTCGGTACCTTTTTAGTAATTACTACTAGCTTGATATTTGCAGTACATGTAAAAAAGACCATCATCGCCTGTTTGTTGGGTATTATGATTTCAGGAGTGATTGAAAGCTTAGTCATACAAATCCTACTGTGGATTCAACAGGATATAGCCGAGAGAATTATTGTCGATGCATTATTGAATATAACCACTTATATTCCTGTATTTTTGGCTACTTTGGTCATATTGCTAATAATTAAACGTACTAACTTTGTTCTTTTTGAATTAGGGGAAACAGATGAACAAAGACAGTGATTATTTTGTAATCATCACAATTCTTCTGCAAACCTTACTTGTTATAACTATTAATACCGAAATAATAGTGGTTGAAAATCTGGATTATCTTAAACAGGCTATACCTTTTATTAATCTAATAATTCTGATAATGTGTGTTATCAGTTTAATATCTGTCAAAAATATCGGCAAACACCGAGTATATAGGACAAAGGCCTTAATGATGAAGAACCACCTCAAGCAGGTGGAAGAACTCATAAGAACCTTGCAGGTTGAAAGGCACGAAAACTCTAAGCATTTGCAGGCTATCCAATCATTAATGGGGCTTGGCCGGTTTGATGAAGCGATTGAATATTTGGATAGTATTACAGAAGGTGTCATACCGCAGTACGAAATGTGTTACATTGATCATCCAGCTTTGTCCGCATTACTGAACAGTAAAAAAGCTGCCGCCGAAAAGAATGGGATCGAAGTAAATATTTCTTTGCATTCTGAATTAGCTAATCTTAATATACCTTCCAGGGATATTTGTAGTATCGTAGGAAATTTGGTTGATAATGCTGTAGAAGCAGCATCTGAGGCTGACAAACCCAGGGTTGACATTGAGTTTTTGCAGGACCATGATTCTTACATAATTGATGTTTATAACAATGGAGCGGCCATGCCATGTGGAGTCGATGTTTTCCAAGCCGGGTTCAGCACAAAAATGTCAGAATATCGCGGCTACGGTTTATATGTAGTCAACAAATTGCTCGTCAAGCATAAAGGTCAAATAGATATTAACACTGATGATGATACCCGAATAAGGATCCGATTACCTCATAAGGTGCAAAGATATTGATTCAAAAAGTATCCCGAAGAACTGCCCAACAGTTAGTAAACATATTAGAATCCAAAGATAGCAGTATAGCATGGTATGCCTATTCAATAGAGATCCTTTTAATATTGTTGATAACTATGACAATGGTGCTAGGTTTGGCATTTCTGTTGGGCACTATCAAGAACACCTTGATTTTCCTGGCGATATTTGCCCCGCTCAGGTGTATTGGCGGTGGGGTGCACATGAGTACAGGAAATCGTTGTATTTTGGTCAGTACGTTCATATTTGTTTTTTTTGGTCATTTAAGTACTCTCGAAATCCCTGTCAATTCTTTAACAGGTTTAGTCATAATAGCACTATTATTGGGAATCTACACCACAGTAAAATGGGTGCCTGCCGGTACCCGTAAGCATACTATCACTGATACTCGGGTCCGTAATAACAGAAAAATCTATATGTTAATGGTCTTAGCTATCTACGGTATCACCGCATTTATTCTAATACATAAGGGTAATTTGGGAGAAAGTATAGCCTTAACTTGGGGAGCTATGGTAAGTTTGTTGCTGATTACCCCGATAGGGTACGGTATCATCGAAGTGTTTGATAACACCGTTGATATAATAGTCCAAAAAGGAGGTGAATAATTGATGAAGAAACTGGTTGTGACGTTTGCATCAGTATTTGCATCAGTATTGACAGTTATTAGCGCAGCCAACATGAACGCATTTAAACTATTTTTACTCTATGAGCCGGATTTACCAGAAAAGTAATTAGAACAAAATAAGTACAAAGAAGGGTTTATGTTGTTTGAGGTCTTAATTCTTGAAGATGAAGAATATAACCGGGAATTCCTGAAAAAAATTATCAATGAAATACCAGAGGTGACAAAAACCTATGCCACTTCAAGCAGTAGTGAAGCAATTGCGCTTGCTCAAGAACATAAACCATACTGTGTTCTTCTGGATATTGAACTGTGCCCGGGAGATATCAGTGGACTAACTGTAGCTAAAAGCATATTTAGTAGCAATCCGGACTGTTTTATAGTCTTTATCACGGGTCACACTAAATATGCTCTACAGTCTTTTACGGTTCACCCGTATGATTATATAGTTAAACCTATCAATAAAACGAGACTCAAGGGGTTAATTAAAGAGATCGCCGATAGAGTCAAGCAAAAGAAATATCTTTCGAATAGCGTCATTGTCAAGGGAAAAGGTGAACATTATCACATTAGCAAGACGGATATAATATTTATTGAGAAGTATGGAAATGTTGCATATTTACATACCGATAAGGTGATTCATAAATTGTATCAATCACTTGATGAAATAGAAAAAAACCTACCTGATTCATTCTTTAGATCTCATAAATCCTATCTGATTAATTTGAGCAAAGTAAAAAAAGTATATAAAGACAACAGTAGGTCATATGTCGTAACCTTTGATAATTACGAACCGACAGCGAGTATGAGCAGAAATAAATATCATCTGTATCTACAAATGATTAATGATAAGTCCGAGGGATTTGTTTGTCTGACTCAACCACCCCCGATAAACCAAGATAGTTAACGATAACGCCTCCAATGCTTTCAGCACACTGTCCATGCCCGCCCTCTGGGACCATCTTTTCCATGCCCTTAAAATTGATGCTTTGAGTTATTCAAGTGTCCCGGCCATGATCATATTTATTGCCTTTGGGCTTACCGCCAGTTTCTGACCAGGAAGTTGAGTCATTAATCCAAAAGAATATCGCGTTTGAAGAAGAAGTCCCGTTCTTTAAATACTATGAAAACTGTCAAAATGAGCAGGAGTAAGGTTTGTATGATTTTACTATCAGGATGGGTCATGAATATTTCATTGAAAAACCCTGCAGATATATGAAACACGATGGGTACCATGATGTTGCGGTTGGTTTTGTAATAAAGCCAATTCATCAAAAAGACATAAGGAATTTGAATATTACGAGTTTCCAGAGCCACCTAATCTCCTAAAAAAGAGCCACTCAATCTTTTACATAGAGCCACTGTGTTGATGGTGGGAGCCACCCCTTAGGATGGCTCCAGAAGTATGTTCATATTATTCTGGTATTCGTCGTTTTCTCTGACGCATGGAAACATCTCCATCAATTATCATGGTATATGCTGATGGGATGATTCTATCCAGTATGGAATCGGCCAAGGCACCTCCTCCCAGTCTTTCATGCCAACCTTCAGGGACAAACTGAGAACAGATGATAGTAGATGATTGACCGCAACGGGATTCCATCAGTTCGAGCAAATCTCTCTGTTCAGAATCAGAGGTGGGAATCAGCAGGAACTCGTCCAGAATCATCAGGGAGTATTTTTGATACTGCTTCATGAGCTGTTGATACTTCCCCTGGACCCTTGCTGCTTCAAATTCGCTGAACAGTTCAGGTAGGCGGATGTATCTCGTTTTATAACCTGACTGACAGGCATTGACCCCAAGGGCATTGGAAATAAAGGTTTTGCCAGATCCAGTAGCCCCTATGAGGATGACATTGAGACTCTGACGGATAAATTCATTATCGGCCAGACTTTCCAACAGATCACGGTTCAGATGCCGGTCTGGAAGATACTCAATATTTCCAAGAAAAGCGGATGAGTTCACAAATTTGGCATTCTTAATCAGACGCCGGATGTTGTTGTTATGTCTGGAATCATATTCAGCATCTGCTAATAGCGCTAACCTTTCGTGGAAAGACAATGACTGATACTCTATCTCATTCTCAACCTGCTTTTGGTAAGCTTCAGCAAATGCAGGAAGACGCATGTTCTTCAGCTTTCTTAATGTCTCATTCTTCACGGCTTCCACCTCCGTAATAGCCAGCCCCTCTTACGTAGGCATACTTGTTAGATGCTGATGATGAAAAATGTGATTGGGAAGCACCTTTATCCTTTTTGTCTTGACCGGATTCCAATATCAGTCTAATATTTTTATACCGGGGGCTGGGAATCCGGATAAGTGCTATTCTACATGCGTTTTCCAGGCGTTCAGGCGAGTATTTATCTGCCAGTTTCAACAGGGACAGGCAGCCCTTATAGGCCTGTTCCTCTACCCGGTATGAATCAAACAGTTTCTGCACAACATCTTTTGTAGAATCCCCAATGCCTGTAGCCCATTTCAGGAAACGTGCAGAGTCCCACTCACTATATAGCTGATGATTTGCGGGCATATGATCAATGACCGTGGAATACTGCCCACGCATTCCATAAATTCGCTTGTGGCTGCAAATACGGGAACCTTTGTAGAAGACTTCAATCACGTTTTTGGTGTATCTTACATCCACTTTTTTCTTGACGTACTCATAGGGAATCGAGTAGTTCTGGTAATCTACCGCTATGTGGTAATTCAGCTGAACGGTAGCAGTTTTCCATTGTGCAAACTCATACGGGTATTGGGGCAATGGTGGCATGAATGGAAGCTCTTCTTCCATGAATACAGAATACCGGCTACCCTCTCTTTTCTGGAATTCATTGTGATTGAAACGATCCAGTTCTTTCCTAATTGCTGCATTCATCTCATTGATATTAAAGAACTGACGGTTACGCAGTTTGGCAATTATGTGGGATGTAACTTGTCCCGCAGTCCCTTCCACAGCAGCTTTGTCCTTAGGTTTGAGTACTCTGGCAGGAAGAATGGCTGTCTGATAATGATCTGCTAATTCCTGATAAGCACGATTAACGATGGGATCTTCATATTTTTTGTTGCTGAGTATCCCCGTCTTGAGATTATCTGGGATAAGCAATCTGGTGGATGCTCCGAAATACTCATACATGCTAATATGCACATTGATCCAGTCTTCCTCTTTCATGGTAAGACAGGCTTTTGCAAAACAGTACATGCTGAATGGCAGTGTGGCGGCAAACAGATAAACCTTAGAGCTTTTCCCGGTCAACTTGTCGTAAAGAGGCAAGGGTGTACCTACCCAATCCACCATCAGTTTATCTCCAGGTTTATGTTTGATATGCAGGGTAAGACTGTGCTTGTTCACGTATTCCTGGTAAAGTTTGCAGAATTGGGAATACATGTACGGAGGCTTTTCTGAACGGCGGCAGGTATCCACATATTCTTCCCATAGAAGCTTTAATGTTACACCGCTTTTCAGAAGTTCCTTATGGACATAATCGTAATCAGGATTAACAAGAACCGGCACTTGTGATTCCTCTGGGAACAACTGCTGATGAAGTTCCTGATCGTTTAAGGTATTCAAGGAATCCTCGGAAACCGGATGTTTCTCAAATGCCTTAAACACCTTTGCTACTGTGTTTCTGGATACCCTCAAGGTATCTGCAATTCTTCGCTGGCTATAGCCCTTTGTGCGAAGCTGCAAAATTTGTTTTTCCTTGGACATAAATATGTCCTCCCTTCGTAAGTATTACGGCGTTACCGCAATTTCATTGTAATACTTACGATAGTGGCTCTCTATTGCGGATTTCTTTTTGAAAACCAATGGCTCTCAACTTCGGATTATGTGGCTCTACGTATCGGATTCACTGGCTCAAAACCGTCGGAATACTCAGAATTAGACTAACTCCGAAATTTATGGAATGTATCAACCCTTCCTCGGCCAGATTGGCTTGATAATAATCCTTAATGAAAGAGAGTGGGAAGTGCCAAAATGCAATGCAAATTAGCTTTTAAAAGAACCAACAGTGTACTTTATTAGAACCGTTGTGGTCTTAAAATAGAACCATCATGGTCATAGTGAGAACCACACCTGTATATTGGAGATATGCACTGCTTTTCAGTGTAAATCTTAAACAGGAGGTCAATATTATGACCAACTATCGTGAAATCCTTAGGCTTAGTAGCCAAGGTGTCAGCAAAAGAGGGATAGCCTCTAGCTGCCATTGTTCACGTAATACCATTACCGCTGTCCTAGAACGGGCGGAACAATGCAGTATTTCGTGGCCGTTACCTGCAAGCCAGACAGATGCCGAGCTACATGAACTTCTGTTTCCTGAAAAATGTGTTTCTTCCAGCCGGAAGATGCCCAATTGCGAGCACATTCATAAGGAAATGGCTAAGAGTGGTGTCACACTCAGCCTTCTGTGGAATGAATATTGTGAGGAGTGCCGTTTAAGCGGCGAGATTCCTTTCATGTACAGTCAGTTCTGCAGATACTATCGTCGTTACGCAAGTACAACAAAAGCCACCATGCGCATCACGCGCAAACCCGGAGAGATTATGGAGGTGGACTGGGCCGGGAAGACTGCATCCATCATTAATAACATCACCAGTGAAATTATTCCTGCTTATGTATTTGTTGCGACACTTCCGTGTAGCCAGTTTACATATGTGGAAGCATTTTTATCAATGGACATGGAGAGCTGGATTACAGCCCATAACCATGCTTATCAGTATTTTGGAGGCGTTACTCGAATCCTGGTTCCCGATAATTTAAAAACAGGCGTTGATCGTGTTTCATGGAATACACCTACGATCAATCGAACTTACAATGAGATGGCAGAACACTATGGCACCGCTGTTATCCCTGCCAGGGTGAGACACCCGAAGGATAAAAGTAATGTAGAGGGTACAGTTGGCATTATTACCACCTGGATCATTGCTTCCCTAAGGAACCAGCAGTTCTTCTCATTAAGGGAATTGAACGAAGCCATCCTCATCAAACTAGACGAGTTTAATGAAAAACCGTTTCAAAAGAAACCGGGAAGCAGGAAAAGTGCCTTCCTTGAAGAAGAGAAAACGCTGCTTTTACCTCTACCCGCTTCCCCATACGAGTTAGCTACCTGGCGGAAAGCTACTGTACAGTATGATTATGTCATACATGTGGATAAAAACAAGTATTCCGTCCCATACGAATATATCAAACACGAGGTGGATATCCGTGTAACAAGCAAAGTCATTGAGGTTTTTTATCATAACCATCGCATAGCGTCCCATGTACGTATTTATGGTGAGGGAAACGATCCCGTAATATTACCTGAACATATGCCTGACAACCACAAGCAATATTTGACCTGGAACGGTGAGAGGTTCATGGACTGGGCTAGAGCTGTAGGTCCTAATACAGAGGCTGCCATGCAGTCTATCTTATCTGCACATAAAGTAGAACAGCAGGGATACCGTTCCTGTATGTCATTAATGAAACTAGCAGATAAATATTCCGTAAACAGGGTTGAATCCGCCTGTGGAAAGGCATTGTCATATACGCCTTGTCCGAATCTGAAAAGTATCCAGACGATCCTAAAAACCGGACAAGACAAGCTGAAAGAAGGAACGAGCCAAACATCTACTTCCAAGAAAAATACATCAGAGAACTTCGGATTTACCCGTGGTGCTGACTATTTTGGAGGTAAGAAGCATGATTAACCAAAGCACGATAACAAAACTCAATGAAATGCGGCTTACTGCAATGGCAGATTCCTATAACAATCAGCTGTCCGATGCCAAGTATCAGGAATTATCCTTTGAGGAACGGTTTGGGCTGATGGTAGACATCGAATGGTCTAGACGAAAATCAAACAAGCTTGCCCGTTTAATCAAACGAGCGGAATTCCGTTTCAGCCAGGCATGTATTGAAGATATCGAATACTACCCGGACAGGAAATTGGACAAAACCCAGCTCCTCCGTCTTGCTACCTGTAATTACATACAGGAAAAGCATAACATCATCATTATGGGTGCCGCCGGAAATGGAAAGAGCTATATGGGTTGTGCTTTCGGTGTAGCCGCCTGTAGAAACTACTATACAGTGAAATATGTCCGCCTTCCGGATTTGCTGAATGAATTAGCTGTTGCACGAGGCGAAGGCATTTATCAAAAGGTAATGAAGCAGTACAAAAAAGTAAGCCTCCTGGTTCTAGACGAATGGCTATTAAGACCTCTTGACGGGCCACAGGCTGTGGATGTCCTGGAGATCGTGGAAGCCAGACATCAAACAGGATCAACAATCTTTTGCTCACAGTTTGACCCAAGAGGATGGCACGAACAAATCGGGGAAAACACTCTGGCAGATGCCATTTTAGACCGTATCGTCCATGATTCCTACACTATTCTTATTGATGGTGAAATATCAATGAGGGAACGTCACGGTTTAAAGGAGTAAAAACACTCGGAGCTGCCGTCTTTCTGACGGTGGCTCTCGGGAAGAATACAGTGGTTCTCTTGGATGAATAAGGTGGCTCTAACTAAGTACACCGCTGGATCTATCTCAAAATATTACTCACCCAAAAGGTGGCAAATATTATATTAGTTGTGAAAAGACTAAATCTTCTCCGCAGACAATCGGTACCATAAGTATGCCAGGCTAACTCCTCTATAATGGGAGCCATAAAAAGCATAAACCAGGCTGGAAATATTCCGGCAGTAAAGGTAAACCCATGTGCCAGCTTAAACTGTTCCGGGCTATAACCGAAAAATAGCGAAATCGCCTGAGCCAGAAGTATGCTGGTAAGCATTAGGCCAAATGTCGCGAGAAGATAAACCGGTTTGATCTTCTCCAAGCTAAACAGCCGATTATATAAATCGCTGCGTAATTCCGGGTCTGGGAGCATCATTGCAAAAGCTATTATCATCGGTGCCACTAAACCCAGAAGCCCAAGCAGACTCGAAATCGTTAACAAAAGACTACTGCCCGGCGTAATATGACTCAAATATGCCGCGGTAAACCAACATAGCCATGGAATGATAATAGACAAACTGTAAAACCGGACTGGATGTCGATATTTTTCAATAGTCATACTTCTCCTCCACAAATGACACAGGGGGAATGCACTCCCTTAACCTTTCACCCATTATTACGTTTTTTTCCAATTGTCTTTCCTGCTAAAATTATTATACTGTTCATTGTTTTCGGGCACCATGGTTATTCACTTGTTGCGCAATAATGAATAACTGTGGTGCCTGGCACCCAAGAAGGAAATACTAAGCTGAGTGGCGAAGGATTTTTAGGCAAAAACGAAAAAGGTCGAATTTCCTTCACTTTGGCCATCCATAAAACTCGCTCAATTAAGCAGAAAGGCTCATACCTTATTTTTAGAGTGTTGTAATGTGTTACAATGGGCGTGATTTGATAGCCTGTTTTGGAATGTCCTTTTAGAGCTGCCTCCTGATTATCGAAGCTTTAAGGAGCCGTTGTAGTTGTTATTTAATTCTTACGAGTTCATAATACTGTTCCTGCCAATTACATTCGCCCTCTATTTTATTCTCAACCGCATGGGTCTAAACCTGGCTGCCCGCACCTGGCTGGTCATCGCTTCGCTTTTCTTCTACAGCTGGTGGAATATTGTTTACCTGCCGCTAATTTTAACGTCGATTGCCTTCAACTACCTGGTGGGCTCGGGCTTGAGCCGCAGTCGGGGTAAATCCTCCAGCCGGGCCCTGCTCTTTTCAGGAGTGGCCTTAAACTTGCTGCTGCTGGGCTACTACAAGTATGCCGACTTCTTTATCAGCAATATCAACTCCCTGGCAGGCGCTCACATTGGCTTGTTGCAGGTTGTGCTGCCGCTGGGCATCAGCTTTTTTACCTTTACGCAAATCGCCTATCTGGTGGATGCTTACCGGGGCCAGGCCAGGGAATACAGTATTGTAAACTATGCCTTGTTTGTCACCTTTTTTCCGCATCTCTTGGCCGGCCCGATTCTCCATCATAAAGAAATGATGCCCCAGTTCGAGGACCCCGACCGCAGCGGGTTAAACTACGAAATGATTGCCAGGGGACTTTTCCTATTTTTTATGGGGTTGTTCAAAAAAGTCATCATTGCCGACAATTTCGCGGTCTGGGCCACCCTGGGCTTCGACCAGATGCCCACTTTGACCCTGGTGGAAGCCTGGATGACCTCACTTTCTTATACTCTGCAGCTCTACTTCGACTTCAGCGCTTATACCGATATGGCCATCGGAGCGGCTTTGTTATTCAATATCCAGCTGCCCATCAATTTCTTCTCACCTTATAAGGCTTTAAACATTCAAGACTTCTGGCGGCGCTGGCATATGACCCTGGGGCGCTTTTTCCGGGACTATGTTTATATCCCGCTAGGGGGCAACCGCCAGGGCAATCAGCGCACCTATCTCAACCTGTTGATCACTTTTATCCTGGTCGGCTTCTGGCATGGGGCGGGATGGAATTTTATATTATGGGGTTTCATGCATGGAGTGGCCTTGCTGGCGCATCGTATCTGGCGCGGTTTCAAACTTAGGATGCATCCACTCTTGGGCTGGGTTATCACCTTTAACTATGTGAATCTGGGCTGGGTATTTTTCCGGGCTACAAGCTGGGCTGATGCCATAAAAGTGGTCAAGGGCATGCTGGGTTTAAACGGGGTGATTTTGCCCCGCTCTCTGCAAGGTTTAATGGAAAGCCTGGCAGCCTATGGGGTACGCTTCGACGCTTTGCCCTGGGGGGTTGACACCGGTCTGATTACAGCGGCATTGCTGGCCGGCCTCCTGCTTTGTGTGGCTGCACCCAATTCCATTGAATTGAAGGACCGTTTCCAGGGCGGCTGGGCCAGCGCGGTCTTTACAGCGGCTCTGGCTCTGGCGGGAATACTCAGTTTAACCAAGATTACCGAATTTCTTTACTTTAATTTTTAAGTGCAAGGAAGCTTGGCATTATGAAAGACTACCGCAATTGGACTTTTACAACCTTGATACTGATCCTCCTGCCTCTTTTAGCGGTAGCGGGATTCAATTGGTATATCGACCCGCTGTGGCTATTTGAACACAGCCATCAGTACAACAATATACAGGCCGGATTCGATGAGCGCCAACAGAAAACCAACCGGATCGCTTTCGGCTCCAACCATTATAATATGCTGATTCTGGGCAGCAGCCGTGTAACCTATATTAACCAGCATGATTTTGCCGGCTATAAAGCATTTAACTACGCGGCTGACAACATGCTCCTGGATGAGTTTTACGATTACATCGAATTCGCCAAACAGAAAAACGGTCAGGACTTTGACGTGATGGTCTTGGGCCTCGATTTTTCCGCTACCAACCGTAATCTTACCTTTAAGGCTTTCCAGGAACCTTGGTTTTATATTAAAACCGCCCGAGAGCCTATCTACCGCTTAAAAACCCTGCTTTCCACCGAAGTACTGTCTCGCTCCCGGGATAATTATAATTTCGCCCGGGAGGGAATACCCAAAAACTTCTTTTACGACCGGAACAATGTAAAGACCTTGCTGATGGTCCCCGACCCCGCGGAACGGGACAAAAAGGTGTGGGCTACAGTGGCTAAATATGAAAGCGATATTTATGCCGGCTATGAATATGGAGATATTCGGGAAAAGCTGTTAAAAATCAGGGATGCCAACCCTAATAGCAGGTTGCTGGTCTTTACCACCCCGGATTCCTGGCCTATGTTTGAATTGATGGTCAGGAAAGGATTGTATCCCTCCTACCGGCAGTGGTTAACCGACAGTGTAGATGTTTTTGGAGAAGTCTATAACTTTATGACCTTAAACACCATTACCAATGATCTGGACAACTTTTATGACGGCACCCACGTCTACCCGGAAGTAGGCACGTTAATGGTACACCGCCTGTTAAACATTCCGGATGCAGATCTGCCGGCAGATTTTGGTATCTTAATCACCCCGCAAAACCTTGAACAACACTTGAAAACCCTGGATCAGCAGGTTAGGGAAGTGGAAGCCCGCCTCTAACGCTTACAACATATCGCCCCCCGTTTATCAGCAACCGGGGTTTTTGTTTTCGATGCCAGGATACAATCCTATTAATGAGAATTAACAATATATGTTAAGATGTAGAATAATAGATGTTGGACTTAATGCGGAAATTTTGACGGAAAATGCGGCCAAAACAAGGTTATTATTAAGGTGTTCGTTATGAGTAGGACAGCAATTGAAAATAGGGGAATTGATGGTCATTTTTTCAGCCTCTTGTGCCAGGCGTGTGAATCGGCCCCCATTCATCAGACTCTGGGCATGAGATTGACCTATCTAGGACAGGGAGCAGCGGGTATAAAAATAAATCCGGGAATGGAACTTACTACTATCCGTGGAAGGCTGCACGGCGGAATTAGTGGGACTTTGGCGGATACTGCCATGGGTTGGGCTTTTATCACCCTGGGGTATACCTGTGTGACTATGGATATGTATACCAACTATTTTGCTCCCAGTTTCGCGGAAGATGAGCTAACAGCTGAAGGGAAAGTCATACATTTGGGCAAAAGAAGCGGAGTCGCCGAGGCTTCTTTGTACAATGGCCAGGGGGAGCTGGTTGCAGTAAGTAGAGGAACTTTTTCTCTGCAAAAACTCAGTATGCAAGAGTTGAAAGAGGGGCTTTGAGACAGACCATAGCTCAACTCTGGTGTAGTGGTGACCAGGCGGCGGGCCCTATCTAAGCACTGCACGCTGGCTGACCAAATGTGTTGGACCTATCGGATAAGGAGAGTATAATGTACCAGCAGGTCAGAAAAGATTTATTTAAGATTGAGATCCCTTTGCCCCGCAATCCCCTTAGAGCTTTGAATGCTTATTTTATCAGGGGCAAAGACAGGAACCTGTTGATCGACACCGGTTTCAATCAGGAAGAATGCCGCCAGGCCATGGATCAGGCCATGGAAAAAATCGGTTTTTCTATGGATGATACCGATATTTTCGTGACCCACTGCCATTCCGATCATGCCGGATTGGCAGGATATCTGTCCAAACCACAAACCCGTATTTTTACGGGATACTATACGGCACAGGAGATCAGCTCCAAGCACGATTTTTTTGAATACTTCAATAATCTGGTGCGACAGGGCGGGCTGCTGGATATGGGATTGACGCAAAACCCCGCTACACACCCTGGTTATAGATACCGGACCGATGAAATAGATGAAACCAATATCAGCGTAGTGCAGGATGGCACGGTGATCACCGTGGGGGACTACAGTCTAACCTGTATTCTGACTAACGGCCATGCACCTGATCACATATGTCTGTATGACGGCCATCACAAAATTCTGTTTAGCGGAGATCATATTTTGGGGACTATCACTCCTAACAACACTACCTGGGAAATACCCTGGGAGGTTAAAACCGATTATTTGGATGAATACTTGAAAAGCCTGAGCAAGATTGAGGCGTTGGATATTGAGCTGACCTTGCCCGGGCACAGAGATATAATCGCGGATTGCTACCAAAGAATCAAAGGGCTCAGGGCACACCATGATAACCGGCTCGATAATGTTCTGGTTGTCTTGGGGAATAAATCCATGACCGCAGCGCAAGTTGCCAGCCAAATGAAGTGGGATTTAAATATTAAGAACTGGGATGAATTCCCGGCAGCTCAGAAGCTTTTCGCAACCGGAGAGGCATTATCCCACCTGTCGCATCTGGTGTGCAAGGGAATTTTACAGAAGGAGCTCTGCGATGGAGTGATATACTACCATAAATAAAATGGGACGGGGACGGGGTTCCAGGCCAAACTCCAGGGACTGCTTAGAAAGTGCAAGAATGGGCCGTCATCAGCCGTATTAATAGAACAGCTCCAGCTACCAACAAAAGATTTTGTCTGATCTTTGGCTGGATTTACTGAAGAGCAATTTCGCAAATACTATAGTATTCAGCAGTAGGTATTTGAGTTACGGGGCTGATAAAGGTACTGAATATGAACGAGCTTATTGACAGGCCATTGTTACCAATCAAGAGATCCCGGCTGCGTCTGGCTCTGGGCCGGGCATTCTTTACCGGGCGGCGATACCTGGAGTGGCTTTTACCGGACAAATGCTATGCCAGTTTAATTGATGCTGAAAATCTGCTCACGTATAAGGCCGCTTGCCACCAAACCCCGCTCTTAAGACAGCTCCGGGAAGTCGATATGCAATTGCAGTATAATAAGATCACCAATCTGCGCCTGGCCGCTTTTCGTATCAACGGACTCATTCTGCTGCCCAAGGAGACCTTTTCTTTCTGGAGACTGGTGGGCAAGCCTAGCCGCCGCAAAGGTTATCTGGACGGTATGGTGTTAAGCAATGGTCAGGTTTGTTCAGGGATCGGCGGAGGGCTGTGCCAGCTCTCCAATCTGATCTACTGGATGACCCTATTCACGCCGCTTACAGTCACCGAACGCTGGAGGCACAATTATGATGTATTCCCCGACAGCAACCGCACCCAGCCATTCGGCAGCGGAGCTACGGTAGTCTATAATTATGTTGATCTGCAGATAACCAATCACACCCAATCCAGTTTTCAACTGCATATAACCCTGGATGATAAAAACCTTTACGGGGAATGGCGCAGCAGCCAGCCGCCTGAGGCTCGATATGAAATCTATGAACGGGAACATATGATAAAGGCGGAGTGGTGGGGCGGCTATACCCGCAATAATGTCATTTCTCGCAGGACATATGATCGTAGTAGTAATGAGATGATCGGGGATGAGGTTATTTGTGCTAATCGGGCCGTTATGATGTATGAGCCTATGATAACCGAAATGCCGTGTTAAGTGTGCTAAGTGATACCGTCTGACTGCTTCTGTTTCAATGGGCATCAAGCTCATGGTTTAACCGATAAGGAGTATGTTGTTGCTTAAGCATTGGAAAGTTGCAGTGACTATTGGCCTCTTGGCGGTTTGTTTAGGTTGGGCTTTCTACAACGGGCTGGTAGTCAAGAAATACACCGTCAATACGGATAAGTTTAATGAAGATCAGTCTATAAGGATAGTCTTGATCGCTGATCTGCATAACCATATTTATGGCCCAGGGCAATCTGAACTGCTGCAGTTGATCAGAGAGCAGGAGCCCGACATTATCGCCCTGGCAGGGGATATAGCTGACGATCAGGTCCCTCTTATGGGAACTGAAATGCTTCTAGAAGGAATACAGGGAATAGCCCCGGTCTATTACGTGTCCGGAAACCATGAGTATTGGTCCAATGACATTCGACACATAAAAGATACCATCCGCAAATATGAAGTGACCATTCTTGAAAGCGGTTACGAAAAGATTACTATTAATAATTCAGCGATTATTATCGCCGGGGTCGATGACCCGGAAGTTGTCAAGTATGAGAAGCGGAGGTCCACTTGGGAGGAGGACTTTTACCAGGCATTTTCAGAGCTGCGAAAAGAGCCTGCCTTTAAGGTATTATTAGCTCACCGCCCCGAGTTAATCGAAATCTATAAACAGAGCCATTTTGATCTGGTGTTATCGGGCCATGCCCACGGGGGTCAGGTCAGAATCCCATTCATCTTAAACGGGCTTTATTCCCCCAACCAAGGCTGGTTTCCACAAAACGCCGGAGGGATGTATGATCACGGCTCTTTAATCCAAATTGTAAGCCGTGGGGTCTCATTTAACCCCCGTTTACCGCGCATATTCAATCCTCCTGAGGTAGTGGTAATTGATATTAAGGGAAACAGGACCATCAAATAATGACGGCATTCCGGCCAGGGGTTGAAGTATCTCTGTCGAAAATCCTTTCAGGTCATAGGATTTTCATTCACGTTGTGACCCGAAGGTTCATGGAAGTTCAGTCTCCTTGGTACCAGTGCTATTGATTTTGCACACAAAATATAGTATCTTGGTTTAAGTTTCGTTAGGGAGCTGGGTAATAATGTGTAGCTTTACTGGAATGCAAATGGCAGCAGGATATATGATTCCTGTTATAAATGCTATCTACAGGGATAGGTACCTGCATTATAATCAATTGAAGCATGCATTTCCGGAAAAGGCACACCTTTATTACTAACCTTTAGAAGTAAGGCGGATATCGATAAAGACGGTGGTTTTTCTATCGTCTTTTTTTGTGCTTTTCTCCGAGTAACGAACAACGGAGGATAACTTAATGAACACAAAGCAATTGCCTGATGATAATTCCTGGAAAAAGAATATTGTTTTATTTTTGCTCAGTCAGAATATATCCCTATTCGGCTCTTCAGTAGTGAGTTTCGCCATTATATGGCATATTACCCTGCAAACCTCATCCGGTAAATGGATAATGCTTTTTACCATCTGTGCGCTATTGCCTCAGGTGCTGATTTCTCTGTGGGCGGGCGTATGGGCAGACCGCTATAATCGTAAACATCTCATCATGCTGGCGGATGGCTTTATTGCCCTGGCCACCTTAGGACTGGCTGTCGCTTTCTGGGCAGGGTATGAAAGAATCGAACTGCTTTTGGTGGTATCCTTTATCCGCTCAATTGGCGCCGGTATTCAAACCCCTGCCGTCGGTGCTTTGTTTCCGCAGATCGTACCAATGGAACAGTTGACCAGGGTGCAGGGGATTAATCAAACCCTTAATTCAGTTTTAATGTTATTATCCCCCGCGGTAGGTGGGGTTGTACTGGGGACCATGGGCATTACCTGGGCTTTTATCCTGGATGTAATCACCGCAGCGATAGCAATTATGGTTCTTAGCTTTATTTATGTTGAAAGGGTTGCCCGACCCACAGAACCTGCATCTGTTATGTCCGAGCTGCGCGACGGGATAGCTTACGCACTTAATAACAAGTTGCTGAAGTTGGTTTTAATATATTTTGGCGTGTCCTTTTTCCTGATTACTCCGGCTGCGGTACTGACACCATTGTTGGTAGAACGCACCTTCGGCAGCGATGTGTGGCGGCTTACTGCCAATGAAATGGTATGGACCATAGGTTCTTTAATTGGTGGGGTTTATATCTCACTACGCGGTGAATTCAAGGATAAAATTCTTACCGCAGCTATTTGCCTGGTGGCTTTCGGAATTACTTTCGCTTTATTGGGCATTGCCGATAATTTTGTGGTATATTTGCTAATTATGGGGATTGCTGGTCTTTTCATGCCGGTTATCGCCACCGCCCAAACGGTGTTAATACAGGAGAATGTGGAAACTGCCATGATGGGGCGGGTGTTTTCGCTGGTACAAATCGTTGCTGGCAGTGCCATGCCTGTTGCTATACTCTTTTTCGGACCACTCGCAGATATCGTGCCAATCGGTTCCATCTTGTTGGTAACAGGTATACTGCTGGCTGTGGCAGGGGTTGGTTATCAATTAACCGCTAAGCATATGGGTCTTATGCCTGAGGGACGAAGTTATTAATAACTTCTTGTCATGGAGTGGTGTCGCCTCCCGTAACAATAAATGAAGAGAAATGAGGTGAACCACACCTCCCGAGATTGTAAGATAACTCTTTCACACTCGTAACAATAAATAAAAGAAAAATGAGAGGCAGGGTAACAGTATGAAAAAGCTGGTTGGTTATCTGGTACTGGCTGCGTTCCTGTTGTTTCCGACCGGTATCGCGAGTGCCAAATTGTTTTCGGGGACATTTGTTGACACGCGGGGGCACTGGGCCGAAAGTGAGATCGAAGCAGCATATAAACAGGGTTTAATGCAGGGTACCGGGGTAAACGAGTTTGGTTTCAAAATTTTTATGCCAGAAGAAAAAGTAAACCGTTTCCAGCTGGCGGCGGTTTTAGAGCGGGCTTTTGATTTAGATTATGGGAATATGAGGTTTGTTAAGCAACCCACGGCGAGTGACTATTACTATGATTTGGAAGAAGAAGCCTGGTACAGTGAGGCCGTGCTCCGGTGCGCAATCAACCACATATTTGCACCCATGGATGCTTTTGAGGGGGATAAAGAGGTAACGCGGATTAAGGTAGCCAGAGGTATCTACAATGCTTTTCAGGCTAAGGGGATCAATGTGCCTATGATCATGCTGATGCCTTTATATGATGATACCGCAGAGCTTTCCCAGGATGATACTAATGCCATGGTATTTGTAAGCAATACCGGCATTATGAAGGGTAACAACAACCTTTTCCGCCCCCATGATCCCATAAGTCGGGCTGAACTGGCTAAGGTTCTAAACCAGTGCGTCAAGCTGATCGAGATGAATCCTGTTGAGGTTAGCCCCACCCCTGCAGTAAAACTGGAATGTAAAGAAGTAAAGAGCGAATCTGAATTAATTAACATTGACCTGAACATTCCTGTAATTAAGGGGATGCAGGATACAGAGATACAAACCAAAATGAACCAGCTTTTGGAAGACGAAGCTATTAAACGTCAAGAGGCTATGATAGCAGAAGCTCAGCTAAATTCCGATTTTGTACTGACAGAGCCATACCATACCTATGAGATTGTAAGCCGATTTTATCAGTATTTTGCAACCCGGGATAACTTGAGTTTCTATGTGGATTATTATACTTATACCGGCGGGGCCCACGGCATGACCGATCGGGTGGCTTACAACTTCGATTTGAATACCGGCCAGGAATTGGCCTTAAGCGACCTATTTGCTCCTGGTACAAACTATACGGAAATGATTAATAAAAGGGTAAAATCTATGATTGAGCTTAACCCAAGAGACTATTTTGAGGGAGAACTCGGGTTTAAGGGTATAAGCGAGGATCAGCGTTTTTACCTTGAGAATGGGAGCCTAATAGTATATTTCCTGCAGTATGAAATTGCTCCTTATGCTGCCGGGATAAGGACTTTTCCTGTGCCGCTTCCATCCATCGGTTCTAAACAGCTTGAAAGTGATGAGACTGCAGTGATGCAACTGGTGGCAGAATTCGGCAGCAAACTAAAAAATGTTTCACTGCTGGCCCCAGAAGATATCGTTAAAAATACCCTATCTGAAAACTATGGCGATTTAGTAACGCCTGGACTTCTGGCCAAGTGGCAAAATGATGTTAACCATGCCCCGGGGAGGGTGACCTCAAGCCCGTGGCCGGAGCGTATAGAGATTACCGCCATAGAGAAACTGTCAGATTCCAAGTACCAGATTAAGGGCGAAATTATTACTATGACCAGTGTAGAGATGGTAAATGGCGGTGTGGCAGGTAAGAGTCCGGTTACTCTGGAAGCAGGAAAAATCGATAATAACTGGCTTATTACTTCTTATGAGTATGATGAGGCCTCAGTTTACAGAAATGAGGAACTTGGTTTTACCTTTAAACTGCCGGAGAACTGGCAGGGCTATTCGATAATGGCGGATAAATGGGAAGGCATATATCTTGAAAGTGCCGCTAAAGATGATGGCCCGCTGATTTCCATAAGGCATCCTCAATGGACGGAACAAAACCCTCGTCAGGATATTCCCATCATGGTGTTTACGCTTAATCAGTGGAACATGATTCAAAAAGAAGAACTAAGTGTGAGTGCAGCACCTATCCCGCCCAAGGAACTGGGCCGTAACAGCAAGTATGTATTTGCTCTGCCGGCTCGCTACAACTTCGCATTTCCAACCGGATATGAAGAAGTGGAAAAAATATTGGAAACCGATCCGCTGATGCCATTTTAAAACTTAGCAGCCTGGGACATAGGGCTGGTCCTTGTCCCTGGCCAGCCCCGGTTCCCATGCCTCAGTCGACTCATTTGAGAACTGCCTATCCCTGATTAGAGTCTGTATTCGAACTCGTATGTCCCGTATTCCATATTCGTGCGGGTGAATCCCATATTTCTCAGCACACGGATCATGGCTTTATTCTCCGCCAGCACGGTGGCAGTAAAGCGCAGAATACCGTTTTTTCGGGCTATAAGGGTCAGATGCGAAAGCAATAGAGTGCTTATTCCGTTGTTCTTATAATTATCGCTGGTGGCAAATGAAACCTCGGCCGAATAATCGGATTCGTTGATGAAGTATTGCCCCAGACCTACGACAATTTGTTTTTCCTCTTGCTGGACTACAGCCAGTATCGATACACCTTTGGCGTTATCAACAGTAATGATCTGTTGAAGGTCTTCATGGGGGACATGTGAACGGACATGGAAAAATCTTGTGTAGAGACTCCTATCGGAAAGTGAATTGAAAAAATCCCGCAAACGAGGTTCGTCACTGATCTTTACAGGCCTTAAAAGTACATCTAGTCCGCTTTTAGTGGTTTTATGGGACTCGTATTCCTCAATGTATCTACCCCCCGGGCCGGGGATTATCTTCTGGTCCTGGAAAATTAGGTTTCTTTGTTTGGCTTCCTGAACAAGCCAGGGTCTAAATTGGGGATGGGCGATGGATATTAATTCCATGGCCCTTTCTCGAAGAGTCTTCCCTTGCAGATAGGCAATGCCATATTCTGTCACCACATATTGGACATCGCCTCTATGAAGGCTGACCCCGGCACCTTCCGGCAGACAAGGCACTATTTTGGAAAATTTCCCGTTGTTAGTTACTGATCTCATCGCCAAGATGGTTTTTCCTTTGTTGGCCATAACTGCCGCCCGCATAAAATTGGCAAAACCACCGATGCCGCTGTAAAAGACTTTCCCCAGTGACTCAGCCGTAGCCTGCCCCGTCAGGTCGATTTGCAGGGCGGTATTTATGGCTGTCATGTTATCGTGCTGGGCGATAGTCATGAAATTATCAACATAATCGATCCTTCTTAGCTCAATGGCAGGATTATTATTGATGTATTTATAGGTCTCTTTCTTGCCAAAACAGTATGACCCAATCGTCTTCCCCTTGTTCAAGGTCTTTTTGCTGTTATCTATGACGCCTTTTTTCATCAATTCGACGATCCCATCGTTCAAGATCTCGGAGTGTATCCCCAGGTGTTTTTTATTGCTTAGGCAAGGCAAAACCGAAAACGGCATATTACCATAGCCTATTTGCAGCGTATCTCCATCCTGGACGATGCTTGCCACATATTGGCCAATTTTTTTCGCGATCTCGCTTTCCTCACTGAGATCGTATTCCGGCAGCGGTTCGTCGTAGGGAATGATAAAATCTATGTCATCGATATGGATAAACCCATCGCCGTGCACTCTGGGCATAAAGGCATTGGCCTGCACAATAGTCAGGGCGGCGTTCTCTGTAGCGGCTTTAACAAAATCAACATTGACCCCTAAATTAAAGTAGCCGTGCTCATCCGGCAAGGAGGTCTGGATAATGGCTATATCTATCGGAAAGTATTTGCGATCGAACAACTCCGGTATCCTGGATAGGAAAATGGGGGTATAATCAGCTGCTCCTTTATTGATGGCATTCCTGTTGGCTTCACCGATAAACAAGGAGTTGATCCTGAAGTTGTCCCGGTACTTTTCATAAATGGAATCCCTCACGCCAGGGAGTGTCCACACATAAAATATATCTACGTCAAAGAAAGCTTTAGGGTTGCGATCCAAATACCTGACCAGCGATCTAACCAGATATCTCGGTTCTCCTGCCGAAGTGCCAATGAATATCTTATTTCCTCGTTTAATATTGCTAAATACCTGATCCCCGGATGTAAACTTCTGCGGATATGCGCTTTTTAGTTCATCGATTATGCTGATTTCCTGACTAATGCCCACAAAATACCCACCTTTCCGACGATTACTTCTACTATGATAATTCCTGATCTATAACGCTCCTATTCTTCAAGTATAGCGTCGGGGCAACTGTACTGAAAGGATCTTTTGATGGCGCCAGGAGTGTTGATCGTAAAAGGACGTGAAGGCTGACCATAGCCCCGGTCAAAACAAGATGATAAAACACCCTGCATCACCAGGAAGGTCAGCCATCATTCATCAGTAATGACGCCATTATTGCTGCATGCTATAAATGATATAATTGGGCCTAAATACATAGCAACGATACGAGGGGGTAATGAGCTATTACCCTACAGCAGGCCCATGCCCATAACCAATTCATCTATTTGGGAAGGTTGTAAACCGGTTCTTTTAACCGCTTAGGTGGCTGCGATTTTAGACAGGTCATTAGCCCGCATAGATTTCAAAGAGCAGCCATAGGTCCCTTGTCCCAGGCTAGGCAGCCATGAACTCGGGTTAGAATAGCTGATTCAAGGCATATTTCAATATACTAATCGTATTTTGGTACCATCTTCACTCCGATATTGGTTGGTTTCCCGAAATACACTGCGGTGGTCACGATAGCATCGATGCCGGTAGCCGCATAGTCAGCGGCATTTTCTGCATTTATGCCCCCAGCCCCCAGTATCAACAGATCAGGTTTTATATCCCTCAATCTAGCCACCGCCAGGGCCAGATCCGGATAGGGCACCTTGTCAAACTGCAATCCGTCGGCACCGGCCTGACATACCTGAATGGCTTCATTTAGCGAAGTGACCTCGACTATTATCTTTTTTTCCAGATTTTGCATCTTTAACTGGCACAGCTTGTTCAACAGTTGATCGTATCCTTCCAAAAAAACCGTGTGCTGTTCGAATACCAGTATGGTTTCAGAAAGACCCAGACGATGAGGCATGCCTCCACCGGCAATGACCGCTTTGATTGACAATTCCTTGGTTCCTGGGAAAACTTTACGGGTGCTGAGCAGTTGTATATTGGGGTTGCCCTCCCGCGCTCTGGCCAGTATTATTGCAGTGCGAGTGGCGATTCCGGAGAGATACTCCAGGATATTCTGCGCGACCTTCCAGGCCATATGCAGGTTTTCAGCCATACCTTCAGCCTCCAGGATCACGGTGCCAGGCTTTACTGTGCTTCCCGAAGGCAGGTGAAAAAGGGGGCTCAGATTTAACTTGCCCATTATGCGCAGTACTTCTTCGGTGCCGCAAATGACCGCTTGGTCGCGGCACACGAAGCTGATCCGGCCTTTTTTACCGGCTATACCCAGCATTGTAGTGGTCAGGTCTATGTAGGGGACGTCTTCCTTAATGAATCTCTCCAGAGCATCGTCGCTGATATAAACCATTTAAGTTAAGGCCTCCATTTGTATTATTTAAAATGCGCTTTGCATGCCAGGCCGTTTTCATGCTCGACAGCCCAGGGACGCATAACCTCCTCGCCGCAGATATTGCAGACCGCAATGGGATGGAGCCTGGGCTTACCGGGGAGATGAACCTCAATATCGGTCACTTTGAACAGCTCCTCATCGGAAAGCTGATACAGCAATTGGCCGCGTTCATTACGCAGGGAGAAGAACTCGGCCTTTTCAGCCTCGCTGGCTGTCCCCGTCTTGACCTTTTGATGCAGTTCAATGGGATGATTCGAGCCCCACAAGGGGTATTTCAGGGCAATTCGTATACCTCGGCCTGACTTGGAGATGAAGTTAAATGCCTGTCTGCCTTGATTGTCGATAATCAAGCCGCTGTTTCCGACTGTGCAGCCGGTAACATATTGAACCCCATCCACCCCGCAAACGTCGTTTTCCACTATCACAGTATGTGTGCTGCTGATATTTTTGCCTTCCAGCCCCAGCAGTTTCAGCGCTAGCATGCTAGCCCGGTAGCCCACCGTTATGCCCGGACAGATATGTCCGTGGAATTTGTGTGCAGCTTCCCACAATTCTTGGCTCATTTATGATTACCCCCTAATCTGCTTTATTCCATACCTTGATGTCAAAAAGGGCCTGATGAGGTTGGGCCTGCAGCAAACACAAGCCAGCCCCGGGGTTAAGGCTTATGGCAGCCCGGCGGCTATTATTCTCCCAGCAACTCATGGCCTTATCGGGGTTGTGTTCAAAGGAGAACCGCGCCGGGTTGGCCAGCCTGGCCTTGCATATGCCCTGAATAACGTCGGCCAGACAAAGGCTGCCGACAACATGCACTTGGAGATCCTGTGCGTTAAGGTGTCCAAAGATCTCTTCCGCCGCCATACACATCTTCACTGCCAAAACCAATTGCTCGCATTCTTCCTGATGGTGGTTTACGGCCGCCTTAAAGAGGGTTTCTTCCAGCATTTTAGGTTCACGCGGTTTAATATAAGGGGTCCCGGGTGAAAAAATGATATCCGCCTCATAGTAAGGCTTAATGTCTATAATCGGAGTGCCTTCAATAAAGTCCAGTCCGTCTACTGTCAGGATGTTGTCCTCTATATTCACTAATTTGACCGCAGTCAGGCCTATGGGATTAGGCCGCATGAATGCCCTCAGACCGAAAACACCGTATTCCCCAAGCTCAGGATTGATGCGGGGCACTACACGCAGAGTATCCCGTCTCGATTCATGAAACCACCCTATCACCCAAATATGGGAGTGTTCACTGATGCGCAACAGGGCTTCGCTATACTGGGGGAAAATCTCAATAGTGGACTGGGATACGTCAATCCGAACATGATCATTTTTAGTGAAGTCGCTATGAACTACTCCGATCGGGTTAATTACAATAGGTTCTATCAAATTATATCCCTCCATTGCCTGGTAAAAATCAGGCTTGCCATTTCTTACTGTATTTGTGCAGAGGATTGAAGACTACCGTTTCCATAATGGCCACCAGTATGATCAGGGTTATGGTCCAGGCGAACAGCTTGTCGGTCTCAAGATAACTCCGGGTTATGAAAATGGCATTGCCAATACCATTTTGGGCTCCCAACAGTTCAGCCATTATGGTGATTCTCAAAGATGAGGCCACACTCAGAGAAAAACCGGCGATAAAGCCATTTAGCAACCCGGGCAGGTATAGCTTCAGCATCCGCACTCTCCCGGGAACCTGGTATACTGTGGCCATCTGCAGCAATTGGCTGTCTATAGAATGTATCCCTTTGACCGAGTTGAGATACATTATGGGGGTGATTAGCAGAGCGGTCACAAAAATAACCTGAGTGCTGCCCTGACCAAACCACACCATGGCAATGACTACGAATATGACGCTGGGGGTGGCCAGGACGGCATTGATGGCAGGCATTATCATGCTGTCCAGTGCGTGCTTCAGTCCCCCCAATACACCTAAAAAAGTACCTGCCACAACACCCAGGGCAAGACCCAGCAGCTGTCGCTTAAGGGTAACCACCAAGCTTTTACCCAATTCGCCGCTATTCAGCATATCTAAAAAAGCGGTTATGGTGGACAGGGGCGAAGCCACGATGAGGGGATGGGAGGCCATAGCCAGGGCCTGCCATCCCGCCACCAAAATGACTATACCCAAAATGTAATATTTGCGTTCCGTAAACAGCCTAATAATAGAAGCCATCATCAGGCATTTTGCCCCCTATCGATGCCGGGGGAGCCACCTTCAGATACTCGGTCAAGAAAGCATTGATCTCCTCTTTGCATTCGCTGGCTGCCACGGGGTTAAGTCCGGCAAAGGGAAGGGATTTTTCCACCGCAGCACCTTTCATCTTGGGGAAATATTTTTCCACCAGGGGACCGGCCTGGGCAGGGTTTTCGTTGACCCATTTGGCGCTCTCATGATATTTGTCCCTTGCTGCTGTAACCAGGGCCTGGTTCTGGGCATGGTCACCCACCACCATCAGACCGGCTTGAGGAATGCGGGCGTTTTCATCGCCCACCGCCTTGGCCCATTCTTTTTGTAAGTCAATAGCCCTGGTCACGGTAACATTGCCTTTTTTGGCATTATCAATAGTTACGGTGGAATTGGGCTCATTGGATAATGCTAATTTGATACCGCCGGTAGCTAGTTGTGCCGAGGACTCAGCCATATCCATATTGACGATGGTCAGGTCTTTCTCCGGATCAAGGTTGTTCTGGATGAGGACATACCTTAACAGATTGCCGTGGTATGAGGTGAGACCACCGGTTACCGCAATCGTTTTCCCTTTAAGGTCGGCAATACTCTTCACGCTGTCGTCGGCACTCAAAATATACAGCATGCCCCAAACAGCGACATTGACCAGCTTCACATTCGCCCCTTTATTGTAGAGCATCAAGGCATTGGTTATGGGCCCTACTACAAATTGGGCCTGGTTGGAAGTGATCATAGCAGATAGTTGTTCACTGGTGACCCAGGGTTCGATGACGGTTTTATCAGCAATGTCCTTTAAGGCATTGTTCTCCACCAGGGGTGCCAGCGGATAGCTGCCTGAGCCCTGGGAAGCGGCGATGGTCACCTGTTCGATCTTTGCGGTCGGGGCCGGAGCGGTAGCCGGTGCCTGAACCTGGGAGCAACCGGCCAGTCCCAAAAACAGTGTCATTACTATTAAGCCAGCCAGAATTTTTTTCACTCGAATGTTCATTTTATCCTCCCCTTACTAGTCAGTCATTGTCAACGTTTGCATCAGTTCGATCTGTTCCATGCGGTATTTCCAATTACGATCAGACAGGGCAACCTTGATGGTGTGATCCAGTACGATTTTACAGGGACGATGCTGAAGAAAAATGATACGGTCGGCCAAACGCACCGCTTCATCGATGTTATGAGTTACCATTATCGAGGTGCGGGGTTTGGCGGCCAGCAGGTCGATCAAATAGCGGCACATAACTTCGCGCAGTTCATCATTGAGGGAACTGAATGGTTCATCCAGCAATAGTATGTCCGGGTCGACAGCAAAGGCCCGGGCCAGGGACACTCGCTGTTTCATGCCCCCACTCAATTGAGCCGGGTAGTAATGCTGGAAGCCATCCAGACCTACTTGCAGAGCCAATTGATTACAGGTCTTGCGTCGTAAAGGCTTGTCCTGGGGCATTAAGGCGTGCAGCCCGATTTCGATGTTTTCGATTACATTGCACCAGGGGATTAAGCGGGGTTCCTGGAATACGTAAGCAAGCTTGTGACTCTGGTAGTGGATGCTGCCAGAGTCGGGTTGTTCCAAACCGGCGATCAATTGCAGTAAGGTGGTCTTGCCGATTCCTGAGGGGCCACAAATGCACACGAACTCCCCGGCACGGAAGCTAAACGAGAGATTTTTTAAGACCCCTAAATCATCATAGCTTTTGCTGATATTCCTCAATTCGATCATTTCTGCCATCCTTTTGTACAAACATGTATTGCGGATGCGTCAACTCTCTGGTTGATCGTTTGGCACCATTTAGGATACCTAATAATAAACCATTGATCATGCCGAAATCTTAAACAACACCTCCTTGGCTCCTGGTTTGCTGAAAAAATAACAAGGCCCGGCAGAAAGGATCTCCGGGCGCTACCACCAATAAGCAGCCTCATCTTATACATATCAGCAAACTACAGCTTGATTTTCTGGTTTAAACTAGTCGCTGAGTGATGGCCTGATATGGATAAGGGGCGGACTGCGACAAACAGTCCGCCCCACAGGGACGATTCCGCTTATCTCCTTTCCACACTGGGAGGCAAGTCAGTTTCCCGGCTTACCCTAACGGCCTGAATACCTTGGAGCAACCTTTAGGTACACAGGCTCGGAGACTATTCTTTTTTTCTATATTTTTCGCCAGAAAAGGAGATAATCCTTCTTTGATAGCAGGGACATCGAATCTGTCCAGGTATCCAACGGTGCAAAAGTGTTCGGCCCCCGAGAAACGTGTTGGTGAGATTTCAAAAGGGGAGCAGATGCTGCAAATATACTCAATCCGCTGATGCCATCAAAGAAGATAGAAAATGTCAGGTTGACACCCTTTACATAAATATCATAATCGGCAGCCTTTTGGCCGCATGTAAGACAAATACGAGAAAGAGCGTAGTCTTAATTAAATTGGTACCAGGAGGTATGGCAGTGAAAAGAAGCAAAATGGTTAGAATTATAGTTTTGGCAATTGGTTTTACTCTGCTCTTAGCCAGTGTAACCGTGGGGGAGACTGGCGAACATCCGCCTGTGCTGCAGCCACTAGTTAGTTCCGGTATAAACATCGTTGTTAATGGAGAAGCACTGGCAGGTTCTGTGCCCCCAATAATTGAACAGGATAGAATCCTGATACCAGTCAGAAGCCTGGCTGAGCAACTGGGAGCACATGTGGAATGGTTGGCCGCGGAGAATAAAGTTATGATAAATAAAGATCAAGACAGCCTTGAGCTAACCATCAATGAACCGAGCGCTGAGATAAACGGTGAAAAAATCAATATGGAAGTACCTGCCCGCATCATTAAAAACCGTACTTACGTACCGCTTAGATTTATAAGTGAAGCCTTGCATGCCCAGGTTACCTGGATGCCCCAGGAAAGAACCGCATTAGTTGAATTTGATCCGGCCAATAAACCTGGCGATGCAAATATCAAAATCAATAATCATATCTGCTCCCCCAAACAATTAACTGTTACTGGAACTGCCAGGGTTTGGGAGGCCAACGTACTTTACGAAGTAACTGATAAAAATGATAAAGTTCTATTTAATGGCTTTACTACTGCCTCTATTGGGGCGCCAGACTGGGGGGACTTCAGTTTCTCCATCGAGGGTGATTTGAGTGAGGCTTATATATTAAGGGTCTTTACTGAAAGCGCCAAGGACGGGAGCAGGATGGATATGGTCGAATATTTCCTCAAACCTTTTGGTACGGCGCAAATTCTGTCTAAAGAACCCGGTTCAATACTGGTAGAAGGGGTTTTAGGCGGTTATTCTGATCAACCCACCCGGTTTTATTTTGCCATAAGCCCGGAGACAATAATAACTGATGCAAATAACATCCAACTGTCAGAAAGCCAATTGCAGCCGGGAGACGAACTGCAAATATGGATATCATATCCCGGGGTGGTTCTGGAATCATGGCCGGCTCAAGCCGGAGCAGGGAAGATAGTAAGAACAAACAAGGATATCGATTGGCAAGGCCTGGCTGCCGACTACAACCCTCCGGCTATTGACGATTTGTTGACAGCGATTAAAAACAGCCCTGTTAGCAATGCAGGGAAGATAGAGATAACTGATGATATAAAACGGGACTTCAATCAGATGGGTGAAGATTACCGCCTTTTCTTTATGCCTGAAGTAAATTGGTTTGATTTTGAATCTACAGGCGCCGCCATCTCTTATATGCTCTTTACCTGGACCGGTGAATTTGGTTCTTTCCCCGAGTCATTGTCTCCATATCAGGCGGAGGCGCGGCTGCGTAAAGTATTTGCCGCACCTGATGATGTATATCCGCCTCTAATACACCAGACTTACCCTAAATTTGTACAGTTTGACGGTAAAAGTTATTCGCCCTGGCCGGAAAGCTATAATACTGATACCATGGTTTACGACCTGGTCGAATTAAAACAGCGTAATGGGGGAGATTACATCTATTACACTGCTATCGCCAATGAATACGGCTTTGATGTGAAGGGCTATTATGAGCCAGGGGTAAATGAGAAGTTTCTCCTTGCCAAGGCAAAGGCTCTGGGACTGGACTATGATTCCGCTCTGGAAAAGTTGCTGACAAGCGGGCAAATCACCGACACTGAAAAAAGGCGAACTTACCAAATTGAATTCCGTGTCGATCATAACGGCTCAACCCCGAAAATAGTTGCAGTTGACTGGTATTAAACCCTTATCGCTTTGAGCCGTTCAAACTAATGGCATGACTCGGATAGCTGTGCTACTGTAAGATATACCCATATGATGCCTATAAACTATACAGTACATATTGGCATAATGAAAATTACTTATTCAAAGGGCGGGCAGGTAGGGGAACTGTCCGGGATAGCCAATGTCACTGGTAAAGTCCATGTTTTGAATGTCTTCTGGAGTATAAAGCCGTGCGATTTCCAGATCGGAAACGGTTGACCAGCGCTCTTTCTGGTCAGCTTGTTTGGCTATGCTGCGGCGCACCTCATCTTCCCACTTTTTTCTCAATTGATCCGACTGCTCCAAGACGGGTCAGGCTGTCTCTTTAACACTTAAACTATTTAATACTGGTTAGTGAATAGCTGTCACCTTCAGGCCTTTCATCACCGGGGATGGCCTGCGCTCGTATTTGGAGAGGGTCTGTCTGCTTATGCCCACCGCCCGGGCCAGTTCTTGCTGATGAATACCCTGCCGAACAATATTGCTTTAACATGTTTCTAACATAAGCGTAAGCCAATTCCATCCTCCCAATGCCTGATATCCATTATGACACACAAATTAAGTTTGGATTTGCATTTGCGGCAATAGTTGGCTACCATATAATTAGCTAAATTAGCTAATATGTTTATAAAAGGAGGATGGCGGATGAAAGTGCCCTCTACCGAAGTGCAGAATAATTTCGGCAAATATCTGATGCTGGCGGCTCAAGAAGATGTCATCATTACCCGCAACGGCCTTGAAATAGCCACATTGTCAGCCATAAAACACGATGCTGAGAAGCCGGCAGCCATTATGGTCGGCGAGAAGGCGAAAGAATTCAGCTACGGGGGCCGCAAGGCAACTTTTGAGGAATTTGTGGAGCTAACTGAGAACAGTGAAGAAAGATACGAGTACATCGATGGCGAGATCTACCTGCAGTCTTCTCCCAAAACCCGGCATCAGCTGGCTCTGACCGAATTGTTCGGTATCTTTTACAATTGGTTTCAAGGCAAAAAGTGCGCTCCCTTCGTAGCCCCATACGATATCACCCTCAGGCGGAACCCCGAAAATATCAATGTGGTACAGCCAGACATCATGGTTATCTGCGATCTGCAGGAACACCTCAATGAGAAAGACTATTATATGGGGACGCCGGCCCTGGTGGTGGAGATCCTGTCGGAAGGGACCCGCCGCCTGGACCTGATCAAGAAACTCGACCTGTATATGTCCTGCGGGGTGGAGGAATACTGGATCGTCAATCCGCTCAACCGGGAGGTTCTGGTGTACCTTTTTAAGGACAATGATTTTGACCAGCACATCACCTTCAAAGGGTCTGATTTGGTCCAGTCGTTTATTTTCCCGGGACTGAACGTTGAATTGGAGCGCATTTTCAAGTAGCAACCCCAATACATTGGGAGTGAGCGAGATGTGTGCGTCAATGATCTTGCGGTTTTGGATTCATGGTCGGTGGGGCATGTTTAAGCAGCAACCGAATAGTATTTAGTAATCAGAACCTGTTCATCGGGTCCTCAACTGGCCTATATTGAAGCCGCAGCCAGGATTATAACTCCCTAAGCTTAGGGCGGCTTGTGCTATACTATGGAATAACAGAAGAATACAGCCAGATACGTCCAACGTAGTTGTGAGGTTTTCATTATGAAGCTGTCTGACATAATGAGCACTGAACCGGTGACTTTGACCCTGGCGCATACTATTCGGGAAGCCAGCCGTATATTCTTAGATCACGAAATTGATGGGGCCCCGGTAATAGACGAACATGGCCGGATGGTAGGGCTATTGACCAAAAGCCACCTCTACCGGGTATTGGCCGGGGACGGTGATCCCAATACCACAGTCGATCAAATCATGGCCACCAGCGTAATTACCGGCCACCCCGATGAACAGGTGCGGGATCTTATCAAGAGAAGTGTGGGGCGGCTCCCGGTAGTCGACCAGGATAAAGTGGTGGGCATGATCACACGCAGCGACCTGGCCTATGCCTATTTTAACTCCTTCATGTACCTGTCTAATGAACTACAGACCATCCTGGATTCCACACATAACCTCATCATAGCTATTGACAAAAACGCCCGGATAACTTTGCTCAACCGGGCCGCGGAGAAATTCCTGGACATCAAAAGCGTTGATGTGATTGGCCAGGAAATCATGCAAGTCATTCCCAACAGCGGCCTGGTAGAAACGCTGGTAACCGGCTGCCCCAGACCGGCACAGAAGATTATGCTTAAGAACTCACTGTTCATATCCAACCGCACCCCAATATTAGAAGACGGAGAGATCATTGGGGCGGTGGCGGTTCTTCAGGATATCTCCGAACTCGAAAACATATCCAGAGAACTGGAAAATGTGAAGGAGCTAAATCGGGAAATGGATGCCATCATCGAGTCGTCCTATGACGGACTCTACCTGACCAATGGCGAGGGCATCACCCTTCGGGTCAATGAGGCCTTTGAAAAACTGACCGGGGTCCCGGCCAGTGAAATGGTGGGTCACAACGTAGAGGACTTGGTGAGGGAAAGGGGCATCGTATCGGAGTCGGTCAGTGCCCTGGTTCTGAAAGAGAGAAAACCGGTGACCATCATACAGCGGACCTTGGCCGGGCGGACCGCGCTGACTACCGGTACCCCTGTGTTTGATCGAAAAGGCCGGATATTCCGGGTGGTTTCCAATGTCCGGGACATCACCGAGCTGATGCAGCTTAAGCAACAACTGGAGCAGGCTCAGGGGCTGAGCAAACATTATGAATCCGAGCTGCGGGCCCTGCAGATGCAGTACGACACTGAGAAACTAATTGTCGGTTCACGGATAATGAAAGAATTGCTCGACAAGGTTATCCGTATCGCTCAGGTTAAGTCAACTGTCCTGATCACTGGGGAATCAGGTACCGGCAAAGAACTTATCGCCGAAACCATCCACATCAACAGCCCACGCCGTAATGGCCCGTTCATCAAGATAAACTGCGGAGCTATTGCCAAAAACCTTTTGGAATCAGAATTATTCGGCTATGACCCGGGAGCTTTCACCGGGGCCAAAAAGGGAGGCCGGGCCGGTTACTTCGAACTGGCCAATGGGGGAACCATCCTCCTGGATGAAATCAGCGAGCTGCCCTTCAGTTTACAAGCCAATCTGTTGAGGGTGATTCAAAATAAGGAAATAATCCGGGTGGGTGGGGAAAAGACTATCCCCATTGATGTGCGCATAATCGCCGCCACCAACCGGGATATCAAACAATTGGTAGCCGATAAACAGTTCCGGGAAGACCTTTACTATCGCCTCAACGTGGTGCCGGTCGAGGTCCCGCCCCTACGGGCCCGCAAGGAAGAGATACCTCTGCTGGCAGCCCACTTCATAAAGCTATTTAATAAGAAATACGATATGAAAAAAGAGTTGTTCCCTGATGTCATCGATATACTCATGAATTACGACTGGCCAGGCAATGTCCGGGAATTGGAAAATGTCATTGAGCGCTTGATAGTGACTATCCCGCGGGATGTCCTGACCGGCGAAGACCTGCCCAATAATATAAAAAATTTCATGCGCAAAGATGTTCACCCTCAGATATCCATCGAAGGGATTCTCCCCTTAAAAGAGGCCGTCGAATTTGTGGAAAAGGAGATCATTTCCCATGCCTACAGGCGTTACCGGGCTACCCGCGAGGTCGCCAGGCATCTCGGCATCGACCCATCCACGGTTTTGCGCAAAGCCGCCAAATACGGCATAACGGCCGAACCGGCCCACAATGACTGACACCAGAGCAACCGCTAGCCTCAAAATGGCCCACTTCTTCAAACCAATCTGACTCCCCCTCTTATTGAAACCAAATACCTAATAATGTTGTAATTCCGCCCGGTAGCAAAATACTCTGCTTGGTGAGTTGACTGCAATAATGCATGGCAAAATAGCATTGCTTTTTCTGTGGCCTCATGCAATCCTGCCTTGAACTTAGCATTGGCAAACCCAATTGCTCATCCGGAAAAGGCCAATCTATAGCCATCCCCAGTCTGACGCAACCATGGCCAGGCAAGATTACCGGGAGAGCCTGCAGATTTGCCTTATGCAGCGGTAAAAAGCAAGGCGGCTGCGCCGCCAGCCATCATATCTATTCCTTTAGAAGGCCCATAGAATGGGCTTTTTGCTGTTGGCACAGATTTTGCTCTTCATAGTGGCAGGGAGAGCCTTTGACCGGAAGGACCTATTGACCGGGATCGGATAAATCAGCAGATGGCTATTGGACTCAGTAAACATCGGCCCTTAATGATGGAACCGAGACCCGGCCATGATTATTGAATAGATTTTTTCGGGCTCTGTTTCAGCACCACAGATCAGAAAGAAGGGGACGCTCGCATCCAGACCATCTACGCGCGAACGTCCGAGGTGATGAAATTGGTCCCACTTATTTGTGCTGTGCAGCCATCCAAAACCATTATTTTTGCCAGGATGAAGACCAATGAAGAGGAGGTAATAAATCATGAGAAGAGTAGCAGTAGTCGGAACTGGACACTCCAAGTTCTGCTTCAATTCACCCAAAACTTCAGTTGAACTGCTGTCCGAGGTGGCTATGGACGCCATCCAGGAAGCCAATCTCACTCCCAAGGACATCCAGGCAGTCAACGTAGGCAACGTTCTCGGCACCTTCGAGGAAGGGCAGGGGATGATACAGTCATTCTTTGCCAACGATATAGGTTGTTTCAACGTGGCGGCGAGCCGCTTTGAAGGGGCTTGCGCTTCCGGCAGTATGGCGGTCAGGGACGCTGTCATGTGGGTGGCATCAGGGTATTATGACATAATGTTGGTGGGTGGGGTGGAGAAGTGCACCGCAATGGGAACCCCCCTTGCAACTCGGACTTTCTCCATGTTCGGGGATGCCCACTATGAATTCCCGGCCGGATTCCTGTTCCCGGCAGTTTTTGCCCTGTTGGCCCATTTGTATGCCAGCAAATATAATATTCCTCTTCCAGTCTCTGGAAGGAGCAGATGGCCGCGGTATCCATTCAGTCCCATGGTATGCCATGAAAACCCCAATGCCCGGATCCGAACTGATAACTAAAGAGGATGTCTTAAATAGTTTTATGGTTTCAACCCCCATCCAGCTGCAGGATGCCTGCCCGTTTTCTGATGGGGCGGCAGCGGTGGTAATCGCTGCAGAGGAGATAGCCAAAAAGTTGACCCCTAAACCGGTCTATTTCGCCGGCATCGGCCAGGCGTCCAGCGGCAAACTCAGTTCGCAGTCCAGATATCTGCCTCGTATCTACGCCCGGGAACTGGCCTGCCAACAATCCTATCGTATGGCCGGCATGACCCCGCAGGATATGGATCTGTGCGAATTGCATGACTGCTTCAGCATCGCTGCCCTGATAGCCGCGGAAGGGCTAGGCTTCTTCGATTTTGGCAAATCAGGTGAGGCGTGGCTTAAGGGCGAGACCAGGATAGGCGGCAAGATACCCATCAATATCTCCGGGGGGTTAAAGGCCAAAGGCCATCCTATCGGTGCTACCGGTGTTTCCCAGCTGGTGGAAGTCACCCGGCAACTGAGGGGAGACATGGTGGAGCAAGGCCGCCAGGTCGAGGGTGCCAAAAATGGCATTATAGACACATTGGGCGGCGACGGGATACTGGTCAGCATGATATTGACCAATCAGTGAGGAGGGTAAGAACTATGGAATATAAACTCACCTTTAAGGACTATAACAAGGCCTTAAAAAAGGATGTACTGCTGGGCTTGAGGTGTAACGACTGCGGCGCCTACACCTGCCCCCCGATGATGGTGTGCAGCCAATGCGCCAGCACCAACTTGGAGATTGTAGAGATGTCCGGCAAAGGTAAGATAGTCACTTTTACCACCTGCAACATCGCCGCTGAGGGACGCGAAAATGAGAATCCCTATACCATTGTGATGGTGGAACTTGATGAAGGCCCATGGATAATGGGCAACCTGGTATCCATGGATCCCAAAAAAGTAACCATGGAGGTCATCGGCAAGTCGGTGCAGGTCGGCCATCGCGTATATCCCGGTGACAAGTATTCTCCACAACCCATGGCCCGGCCGGCCTTCTGCATTATTGCGTAGGGTCTGAGGGGCTATGACCGTGACGTAAACGAGGGTTAATATTAAGGAGGGTATGAATATGTGGAAAAAGGAATATCAGGCCAAACTTATCTCCATCCAAGAAGCGGCCCAGAAGGTCGAATCGGGAGATGTGGTCGGCACCGCGCTGGCCATTGGCTCAGGATCGCCGGACATCTTCAACGCCATCCTGGACCGGTGGCAAGAATTGAAAGGGGTAAAGATATTAGATACCATAGGACTATATCCTTTCAAATTCCAGGATCCAGAGTATATGCTGCCACTGGACGGCCATATCAACTATATGCCAGGATTCAGCATCGCAACTGGCCGGCGCATGAACACTACCAAGCAAGCGGAATTTTACCCGGTTATGAGCTCCGACCTGGCTGATAAGGTGTGGCACAGAGCGGACGTATTTATCACCCAAGTGACCCCACCTAATTCAGCCGGGTATGTCAATCTGGGGCTGACTAACTTCTATACCCTGGATACCATCCGGAAGGGCCGTGCATCCGGCAAGCAGCGCGTTACCATCGGCGAAGTCAACGACCAGATGCCGGTGATCTATGGGAATAATTGGATGCATATCTCCGAATTTGACTATTTCGTGGAAAACTCCACCAAAATACCAACCTTTGGCCGGGGCACCCCGACCGAAACAGACAAAGCCATAGCCGGGTATGTGCTGGACCTTATAGAAGATGGTGATACTATACAGATGGGCATCGGGGGGATACCAGAAGCGGTGGTATGCGGCCTGGAGGGCAAAAAAGACCTGGGTGTCCTGACCGAAATGTTCCCCATTGGATTGCCTCAGCTGGTGGCACAAGGCATTGTAACCAACACACGTAAACCTTTTCACCAGGGTGTTACCGTGGCCACATTCTGCATGGGTGACGAAGAAATGTACAGATACGTTGAGCAAAACCCAGCCTGCGAATTCTATCCTTCATCATACACTAATAACCCATTCTTCATCGCCCAGCATCCTAACATGGTGGCTATGAACATGGCTTTGATGGTGGATCTGAGCGGGCAGATCAATTCCGAGGGGGTGGGCCATACCCAGATCAGCGGCTCAGGCGGGCAGTTGGATTTCATGATTGGCTCCTTCTGGTCGCAAGGGGGCAAGGGGATTACCCTGTTATATTCAGCCAGGAAAATGAAAGATGGTTCACTATCCTCCGCAATAGTGCCCGAGCTTCCCATAGGCTCGCCAGTCACCGTGCCTCGCACTTACGCCCAGTATGTAGTCACCGAATACGGGGTTGCCAACCTGCGCTATAAATCCAGAACAGAACGCGCCAAGGAGCTGATCGCGGTGGCTCATCCCGACCTGCGCGGTGAGCTTTATGCAAGCCTGAAGAAAAACTTCTTCCCGTTTGCCAGTATGGCAAGTATAAAATAGGGTGCAGGGGATTCTAATCCAAAGCCATAAATGCTTGGTCAATCAACAACGGAAGTCTAAAAGGCTGATGGCCAGGTATTCAGGATATGGTGGTTTCAGGTGCCTGGATGCACTTGTACAACCGAAATGGCCTGGCTTTTCAGCCTTCTTTTGCTTCCCAGTGTCTCAGGGAAGGGATTATGTGCAGGTTTGTGACATGGGGCAGAGTTCCAGATACCTGGATTCGGTTTTTTTGTAAAGGACAATGCTCTATTCCAGTTCCAAGGTAATACAAGACAATATTATTGATGCTTTAAAACAGGAGAATATCTGATAATGAGCCAATCAAACCAGGTGAGGCAGGGGAACAGTGTCGATGTGACTTGAGCCGAGGGATCGAAGTTGGCGCCCGGGATAAGTCTGGTTTGGCATTTTTGGTATTAACCAGTGGGAGAAGCAGAAACCCATCAATCGTAATAAAAGTGCAAGATATTACAGTACCATTGCATAACCATTTTAGAGGACAACTAACCTGATACTGGGATTATAACCGCCAAGTGTATCAGTCTCTGAAAGTGGCCTGGGGAAGTGGGGCAAATAACGTTAGCTCCTTTTTTAGACTGCCTGAGTGCGACTTCAACCAATTGTCGTGGTATTCTTAGGCATTAACCGCATCAAACAAAAGCTATCAGATATGCTCCAGGATCGTGTGAATGTGGGGTGCCAGCTGTACTTACATGGCAAAGCCTCCAAGATAATCGTTAGCGGTGACCATAGCCGCAAAGACTATGATGAAGTCAACACTATGAAGGATTTTCTTAGCGTAAGGGCGCACCCCGAAAAGATATTTTTATGGACCATTCTGGAAAAGGTTGAAGCACATGACCAAAATTCTGCTGGCAGAAGATGATAAAACCATAGCCGCTGGGATCGAGTATTCTCTTATGCAAGAGGGATTTTCTACGCTGCTGTGCTATGATTTCAAATCAGCGCAAAAAGTCCTGTCTGAAGAAATGCACCATATTGATTTGTGCCTGTTTGATTTATCCCTGCCGGATGGAAGCGGCTATGAGCTGTGCAAGTTTGTTAAACAGCGCAGTGATATGCCGGTGATTTTTTTAACCGCCATTGATGATGAGGTTAACGTAGTAATGGGACTTGATATGGGAGCAGATGATTATATTATCAAGCCTTTTCGTATCCGGGAGCTTATTTCAAGAATAAAATCGGTTTTACGCCGCTATCAAAAACAAGGCCAGGGCAAAAGCATCATCGAGATAGATGATGTTATGATTAACACCTTGGAAGGAAAGGTCTATAAAAATAACCGTGAAATCACCCTGACTGCTCTGGAGTACCGCATACTGCTCATATTCGCCAACCACATCGGACAGGTTCTGTCCAGAAATCAGCTATTAGAGCAGATATGGGATATAGCCGGCGACTTTGTAAACGATAATACCTTAACGGTATATATAAAAAGACTAAGGGAAAAGCTGGAAAATGATCCACAGCACCCAGCCCTGATTAAAACAGTACGCGGTTTGGGATACAAGGTTGGTGAGTAAACTGCTGCGTAATAAAGAGATTCAAAGATTATTAATGGTAATGGGCCTGATTAATGCGGCAGCAACTGTTGTTGCTGCATTCATTTCTCCTTGGGCTGCACTGCTGGTCTTTTTGTCCGGTAGTTTGATAACGGGCTGCAGCTGGATTTATACCAGATGGAGATATGGAGAAATAGCCAGGCTCTCAAGGTATCTGCGCCAAATCAGTGGAGGTGATTACTCCCTCGATATCCGGGACAATCAGGAAGGGGAGCTTAGCATATTAAAAAACGAGATTTATAAGGTTACTTTAATGCTGTCAGAGCAGAACTCCCTGCTGCAGTATGAAAAGCTACGCCTAACTGATGCCATTGCAGATATATCCCATCAGCTCAAGACTCCATTGACCTCCATGATGGTAATGGCTGATTTGCTAAGCGATGCTAGACTGCCCGAAGCCAAAAGAATCGAATTCACCCATATGATCCGGGTGCAGCTGGAACGCATTGAATGGCTCTTGGCTTCATTATTGAAATTGGCCCGGATTGACGCCGGAACGGTAGTTTTTAAGCAAGATGTGATAATGGTGAGTCAGCTTGTTCAAAAGGCCTTGGAGCCGGTCTTGATCCCCATGGATATAAAAGAGCAAACCTTCACCATCAGCGGAGATGATAAGGTTTCTTTTCAGGGGGATATCAAATGGACCACTGAGGCTTTGATCAATATTCTGAAAAACTGTGTGGAACATACCCCCGAAGGCGGGGTTATTTCGGTTTCATTTGCGGAAAATGCGCTGTTTACAGAAATAATCATCACCGATAATGGAGCAGGAATTCCTAAAGAGGATTTACCCCATATTTTCCAACGCTTTTATAAAGGGAAGAATGCCGCTGAGGATAGCATTGGTATCGGGCTGGCCATGGCTCACAGCATCGTTTCCGCTCAAAATGGAACCATCGAAGTAATAAGCAAGGGGGACCAGGGCACCCAATTTATTATAAAGTTTTATCGGCAAATGATTTAACTTAAATCAGGGGGGAGAGTTCGAGCTGACACCAGCTGCTTATACTGACCCATCTCCTGGCTTTCAAAGTGACTAAATAGTTATATTACAGTCACTTGTTTGTCATTTTGGACAGATATACTGTACCCAGCATCACAAAATGGAGGTTTTATAACTTGGAAATCTTGAAGATAGAAAATCTGTCTAAAATCTATGGTAGGGGGGAGACAGCTGTAAAAGCCCTGGATGAGGTCAGCTTTTCGGTTAGAAGAGGCGAATTCATCGCCGTTGTCGGCCCTTCCGGATCAGGCAAATCTACGCTCTTGCATCTGTTGGGCGGAGTGGACCGGCCTACCAGCGGCAGGGTGATGGTGGACAACACTGACATATACCGCCTCAACGAGACTCAGCTGGCCATTTTTAGACGCCGGCAAATTGGCCTGGTTTATCAGTTTTACAATTTGATTCCGGTGTTGACGGTGGAAGAAAATATTGCTCTGCCATTGCTGCTTGATGGTCATCAGGTCGATAAAGAGCATTTCAACAATATTGTTAACACCCTAGATCTGCAAAACCGATTGTCTTATCTGCCCAATCAGCTTTCCGGCGGTCAGCAGCAGCGGGTTTCCATTGGCAGAGCCTTGATCAATAATCCTGCATTGATGCTGGCTGACGAACCCACCGGCAACCTGGACAGCAAGAACAGCCATGAGATCGTTGACCTACTTAAAATGTTTAACAAAACCCATAAGCAAACCCTGATCATCATCACCCATGATGAACGAATTGCCTTACAAGCGGACCGAATCATCTCCATCGAGGACGGCCGAATTGCCCGGGATGAGGTGATTCGCCCATGAATATCGTAAACCTGCTTACTTTAAGAAATTTACAGCAGAACCGCAGACGGACCCTGGTTACCATCGTGGGTGTTATCATCTCTGTAGCGATGGTAACGGCGGTGGCGACTTTGGGCATATCCTTTATGGATTTGCTGCAGAGAGCTGCTATCGCCAGGGATGGGGAATGGCATGTCTTGTATAAAGATGTAAATCAACAGCAATTACAGGCGATCAAGCATGATGCACAAACAAAAACCCTCATCATATCCAGGGATCGCGGCTATGCTCTTTTGGAAGGAAGCCAAAATAGAAACCGACCTTATCTGTTTATAACGGAATACAACCCCCAGGGTTTTGAGCAGTTTCCCATCGAATTGACCGGTGGGCGTCTGCCGCAGGCCAAGGGCGAAATTGTTATCTCAGAGGAAATCGCCCAGAGCGCCAAGGTAAACTATCAGATTGGCGATCAACTTGTGCTGGATATCGGTCAGCGTCTTAAGGCTGAAGGCAATGAAGAGGTCCTAACTCAGAAGGCACCGTTACAGAGAAACGAAAACGGTGAGTTTGCTGCCGAGAAGATTATAAATAAAACTACCCAGAGCTACACAGTAGTGGGTACTATAGCCCGTCCGACCTGGGAACCCACCTGGGCCCCGGGGTATACCATTATCGGCTATGTTGACGAGAAGATGGTAACCGCAGATGATCCCGCCAATGGCCTGGTGGTTTTGAATAAAGTGAAAAGATCACTCTACAGCCATGCCCGGGATCTGGCCGTAGATAATAACATTGCCAACGTAGATTTCAACAATTCCTTGCTGCGCTATCACGGTGTAACCGATATCGATTCCCTGCACAAGACCCTTTACTCTCTGATCGCCATTATTATGACCATAACTGTAGTAGGTTCAGTGGCATTAATCTATAATGCGTTTGCTATCTCAGTTGCTGAACGCTCCCGCTATCTAGGCATGTTCTCCAGTGTAGGGGCAACCAGACGCCAGAAAAGGAACTCGGTATTTTTTGAGGGAGCAGTAATAGCCCTGATAAGCATCCCCATAGGAATCTTATGCGGTCTGGGCGGCCTGGCCATTACCTTCTGGTTTATCAACCCCATATTACAGGGGGGATTAGGGGTATCTGAACCGTTCACGGTGGTAGTAACCCCTATGACAATACTGGGGGCTGGGGTTATATCCCTGTTGACTATCTTCATTTCTACCTATTGGCCAGCCAAACGGGCCTCTAATATCTCGGCTATCGATGCCATCAGACAATCAATGGATATTCGGCTCACCCCCAAGGCAGTCAAATCTTCTCCGCTTATTCGTAGACTTTTCGGATTTGAAGCTGAAATCGGCTTAAAAAATCTAAGAAGGAACCGGCGCAGGTACCAGGCCACCGTATTATCGTTGGTAATAAGCATAGTGCTGTTTTTAACAGTCTCATTTTTTACCGACAATCTAATAAAATCAGCGGAACTGTCCCGGGATGGGATCAATTTTGATATCCAGGTTACCCTGCCGGGGGAAAGTGCTGAAAAGGATTATAAGCTAGCCCAGTCTATTGCCGGCCTGAATAATGTAACAGAATATTCGATAGTAAAAGACTTGACTTTAAATTCATGGTTAGATGAAAAATCCATTGCCGGGGAATTGCAAGCAAGAGTACGGGAAGATAAGCAAATGCTTAAGAACGGGAAATACCCATATTATATCGATATACATGCGCTGGAGGAGAAGAGTCTGAAGGATTATGCTGAGATGGTCGGCGCCGATTATGATCAGCTTACAAACCCCCATGAATTATCCGGAATTGTAATTGATAAAATCTCCTATCAGGATTATGATGCCAGAAAATTTATTGAGACTAGGGCTATACAGACGGAAATCGGCCAAAAAATAGAACTGCACCATATTGATAGGGATTCGGCCCAAGAAACCTATTTAAATCAGCTGCAAATTGCTTCATTTACCGATCAAGTCCCAATGGGTGTTTTTACTGCTGGACTGGGTGGACTGACTGTTATTGTATCGGAACAAGTGATGGATGAGTTGCTTGCCCAGGGCATAACTGCTGACACCCGACTTTTGCTTAATAGTACTGACCCCATGGCAACCCAACATCAGATTGAGGAACTGCCGGAGAGCAATCTGAGTATCTACAATGTGTATCAGCAAAGACAGCAAGAAGAGCAGATAATTTTACTGATATCGGTTTTTACCTACGGGTTTATTGTTTTGATCACGGCAATTTGTATTGCCAATATCTTTAATACCATCTCCACCAGCATTGCCCTGCGAAAAAGGGAATTCGCCATGCTCAAATCGGTCGGCATGACTCCACAGGGTTTTGGCAAAATGTTAAATTACGAGAGTATCTTCTACGGCATTAAGTCTCTGCTTTATGGACTGCCGCTTAGTGTAATGGTAATGTATTTGATCTACCGATCTATGATGTACAGTTTTAGCTATGGATTGGAACTGCCCTGGAGTAGTCTGGGTTATGTCATTGTCATCGTATTTATTATCGTAGGTGCAGCAATGCTCTATTCCAGTTCCAAAGTAAAACAAGATAATATTATCGATGCCTTGAAACAGGAGAATATCTGATAATGAGCCAATCAACCCAGCTGAGGCAGGGAAACGGAGGGAATGCTTTAAGCCCTGCTGGGAAGATTCCAGTAACCCCCATGCATATGCTCTTCAGTTTGAAAAATGCGGATATAGGCGGCGTTTTTTCCTGGAAAACGGGAACTCCAATGCTTACTGGGATAGACTGCTTAAAAATAGGTCGATAGCCTGGTTAACAGCTTGAGGGTTATCTAAATTGGTGGCATGGTGAGCCCGAGGGATTACCACCAACTGAGATGCGGTAATATTCCGGTGCATGAATACTTGCTGACGCATGGTCAGCACATCATGGTCCCCAATTAATAACAGAGTAGGGGCATGTACTTTTCGCAGATCATGTTTGCTTTCCATGCGGGTAACTGCATCCCAGAGACGAACCCAATTATTATGGGGAATCATTGCAAAAGCTTCTTCTATGTAAGCCTTAATCTTAGGATTGAACTTGCCAAGCATCTGTGCCTGTAATTTTGCTAAAGTAGGTATAGCAATGAAACGAGTCGATATCCGGTTAATCGGCACTGCCATCATTTCGTACAGGTTGAAAGTGTTGCTGCAGGGTGTTCCTATCAATATTAATGCCATGACCCGTTGAGGGTAGCGGATGGCGGTCTGTAAGGAAATATGTCCGCCCATGGATAGGCCGCACAAAACCGCTTGCTGGATGCCCAAATGATCAAGCAGTCCGATGAGGTCGCCGCTGAAATCTTCCGAATCAACTTTACCGGGCGGCAGCGATGAATAGCCATGTCCCCGAACATCCCAGACGATAACCCGGTGGCTTTTAGCAAAATGCTCAATTTGTGGCCCCCATTGCTTGTGATTCCAGGAGGCACCATGGGTAAAAACGATTGGGGTGCCAATACCAATCTGCTCGTAGTATATTATGGCTCCGTTGTTTTCAAACTCAGGCATATTTTAATTTTATCCATTATTAGAACAGTTTATCGATAACAATCGAAGTTTACGCCTGGGATAGGTCTGGTTTTGCAATGTGCAATGCGGTGGCATCGGGTGCCGCGTTACTTCTGGTGGTTGCAATTATACTTAATACCATTACATTGCTGGTGTATAAGGGGAAAGACAACCGATCTGAAAGTAAATAACCAAATACTGTTGTATGGAGGCAAACTGATGGGAAAGATAGGGCATAAAACGGAAATCCGGGTAATATATGCTGACACCGACGCGATGTCAGTAGTATACCACGGCAACTATTTCAAATGGTTTGAAGTGGGCAGGACAGAATTATTGAGAAATATAGGCTTTCCGTACCGTCGTTTGGAACAAGAAGGGGTAATGCTCCCTGTTGTCGAGTGCGGCTGCAAGTATATCAAACCGGCTGTATACGATGACCTGCTGGAGATAACCGCTGTTATTGAGGAAGTAAAAGCCGCTACTTTTATAATAGAATATGAAATATGCCGAAAAGGTACAGGAGAGCGCCTGGTAACTGGTTTCACCAGACATGCGGTTACCAACCACAACTTGAAGCCGGTTCGATTAAGGGTTGCTGCTCCTGATCTGTATAAACTATTATTCAATAATGATAATGAAAACCTGATTTCGTGATTTGTAGGAGTAATGTGTAGGATCAGAAACAAGTAGGTGAGCTATATCAGCCTTATCTTTAGGCTGCTGGATTGCTGGGCCAAAATGCTATAGTAAAAATCAAAATAAGGCTATTATTGGAGATGATAATAAACTGGGAATACTATTTCTTATTCTAACACTGCCATTTATTGTTTTAGCCATGACAAATCAAAGCTTCTTTGGCTGGGCATACACTAGTTGCTCATGGTTGCTACCAAGTAAGGAGATTCATAGGTGATTGAAGTCCAGAACATGACCAAGAAATACGGCAAGCTAGTAGCCAATGACAACCTAAACCTATCCGTGGGCAAGGGACAGCTGGCCGTACTGCTCGGCCCCAACGGCGCAGGCAAATCAACCCTGATTAAGGCTGTTTGCGGCCTGTTGCGTTTCCAAGGTGTAATTACCATCAACGGGCATGATAATCATACGGTGGAAGCGAAACGAATTTTGGGATATGTACCGGAGTTCCCCGTATTGTACCCGATGTTGACGGTGTCGGAGCATTTGGAGTTCATTGCCAAAGCGTACCGGTTGGAGGCCTGGGAGGAAAGAGCAGAGGTATTGCTGCGCCGCTTTGAGCTGGAAGATAAAAAAATGAAGTTGGGTAAAGAACTTTCCAAAGGAATGCAGCAAAAGGTCAGTGTCTGCTGTGCGCTTCTGCCCCAGCCCCAAGCCGTCATTATGGATGAACCGCTGGTGGGGCTTGACCCGCATGGAATCCGAGAATTAAAAGCGGTTATTGCTAAGTTGCGGGACAGCGGCTGTGCTCTTATTATCAGCACCCATATGATCGAAAGCGTGGAGGAAGACTGGGATGTGACCTACATCATGGTCAAAGGCCGCATCGCACGCGTTTGCCGTCGCACCGACCTTGCGATTGGGCAAAGCCTGGAAGATGTATATTTCAACATCACAGAAGGAAAAACCGGGGAGGCCACGCCATGAACAGTCTGGTTTTTCTGCTGCTAAGAAGCGCCAAGAACACCCTGCTGGAGCTGCGGCGGAAACCGGCCAAGCTGCTGTTATGGGTGCTTGTGATCGCAGGGATTGGCGGTATTTTTATTCTTTCCCTGTTTACCCGCCAAAGCACAGCCGGTTCACTTGATCTAGTCTGGCTCAAAGGCCTCCTGTTCGTATTCATTCTAATTTTTGTCGTGACCGCGATTCAAAAGGGCCTAGCCAACGGAGACGTCATTTTCGACATGAATGATGTTAATTTGCTGTTTGTTTCACCGGTTAGCTCCCGTATGATCCTGATGTACGGCATCGTACGCATGGCGAAAATGGCTTTTCTGGCGGGCTTTTTTATCCTGTTCCAAAGCAATTCCCTCAGCGTTGGCTTTGGGGTAGGTTTTGAGGGGGTGCTCCTGGTTCTGCTCGGGTTTATATTGGCTGTCGGAGTCCTCCAAATTATGTCCCTCCTGATTTACAGCCTGACCAACGGGAGACCGAGGCGGAAATTGATGGTTCGTGTGCTTGCCGTTCTGGCCTTTCTCCCGCTTTTAGCTTATACCGGCCTGCAGCTTATCAAAATGGATGATCTTCTTCTAGCCCTGGAAAGCGTTTTGGGTTCACCCTTGGTAGATTGGACGCCGGTGGCGGGATGGGCGTCGGCAGGGGTTTTAGCTCTTATTGCCGGCGATATGGTTAAGGGAGTCTTATTTTTAGGGCTGTTGGTGCTGTCTGGAGTGGCGCTGATCCTCTATATTGCCTTGAGCAATCCCGATTATTATGAAGACGTATTGGTTGCTACAGAAACCGCATTTGAGAGAAAGCGCGTTCTGGCCGAAGGGCAGATCAACCCGGAAGCCTCATCGACGAAGAAAGTTAAGGTTGCCCAAACCGGTATCGGCGGTCGGGGAACCAGCGCCATTTTTTATAAGCACCTGCGGGAATCCTTTCGTGCCAATCAGCTCGGGCTTTGGGGCATGTCATCCATCATTATGGTATTAGGCGCGGCCCTGTTTTCTTGGTTTATGCGCGATGGGGAGGGCGGGATTCTAGTTTTGCTGCAAATTCTGATGTGGATTCAGATTGGCATGATTGGAACCGGGCGGGGCTTGAAAGAGCTTTATATGCATTACATCTACCTGATTCCTGAAGGTTCTTTTCAGAAAATTGTCTGGAGCAACCTGGAAATAGTGTTTAAGGTACTGGTGGAAAGCATGGCTATTTTCGGCATCGCAGGCCTGATCATGGGCGAGCCGATTGGGCTGATTCTTGCGGCCAATTTGGTTTACACCCTGTTTTCATTTCTATTGCTGGGCATCAACTATCTCTTCCTGCGCTGGACGGGTGCGGATATCAGTGCCGGACTCCTGATTTTCATTTACACCATAGCCGTAATAGTTATTATGCTGCCCGGCCTGATTGCCGCCATTGTCATTGGCGGTATGTTTCAGGCAAGCGGCGTGCTGATCGGACTTGTGGTGCTGGCTTTATGGGAATTGCTGGCTGCACTTGGCTGCTTCGCACTGTCCAAGGGTGTTTTGCACCATTCGGATATGCCGGTACTGAAGGTGTGACGCGGAAGCAGGGAGACGTTCTTTTTATACGAAAATGACTTACACCATCTTTCATGAACCCTGTTATCTGAGCATGAAATCAATTACCCTGGGACCAGCAATAAGCAAATACGTACCAACACTTCAAGACCCATAGATACCGTAAAACATAAAACATGTAAAAGTTCAATCGACCTTAAGAAGATATAGTAAGCCACAATTCATGGTTGCCTGGATAAAATTGCGGACCCTGGAGGAAAACCTGATGAGCAGGATTGCTATATGGGTGTCAATATATCTCTATTTCTAAATCCCAGCAAACCAATCCCTGTCAATAATACTGAAATACAAACCAAGCAGACCAGTGGAAACAGCGGCAGATGTGCAATATCAATGGTATAGTGGACATAACTAAAGGGGGAAATCTGCAGCAGTGACCAATCTACTATCTGCGCTTCCCAGCCAAGTTCCAGCAAAATAAACGCTAACCAGGCAACCCAGGATAGTGATGTTACTCGAGGCCATAAGCCATATAATAAAGCAGTTACACCTAGTAGTATCCATACAGGTGGTATTTTGGAAACATTCATAAGAAAGATATTCCAGAAGCCGTTACTTAAATCACTGCTAACCAAGCCATAGGTCAGTCCACCGGCAATGCCCATTGCTAGCAGTAGTCCAGCCGAACATAGTGCTGTTACGATCAAATGGCTGCACATCCAACCAGTCCGGCTGATTTGTTTATCTACCAGTAATTCTGCTCTGCCTTCATTTTCTTCACTTTTAATGAGCAGCACAGAACTCATGGCGTAGACAGCCACGGCAAGTGAAGCCAGATAAATGGTGATACTTATAAAGACATAGCCCAAACCTGCCTGTTCAGTCCAGTCTGTACCACCAAGGCTGGACAGCCAACCGCTTATTCCACCGGATTGGGCCAAACCAGGTGAGAAGGCGGAAAACACAATTATATATAATAAGATACAAATCATCCAGCCGAAAAAACCTTTTTTATGTAGTTTCCATGCCAAGGCAAAAGTGCTGGAGAAATGAGGATCTGCTTCCGAAGGTCCGGGACGGGACGGAAGAACACCTGCCCCCAAATCTCTTCGGGTTGATAATACGTAAGAAATCACTATAGGCACAGCTGCCATAGCAGTAAAGTACATCAAACTCCAGCCATAGTTTCCAGCAAAAGGCCTGGTTACTCGCTGCCAAGCCATAGGACTGATCCATTTCAACACGGTATCTCCGCCTCCAGCGTTATTCAAAATCATCATTATGATTCCCAGACCAGCAACGGCAAGACCAATTCCTTTAGCGCTTCCGCTGTTTTCCCGCAACTGAACACCTAAAGAACCTATGCCGGCAAAAAAACAACCACTGGCCGACATGGTTGCTCCAAACACAAATGAACCGGCTACTTCACCTCCAAGGGCAATTACACTTAAGGCAATCAACACTCCTGACACCAAGTTTCCGGCGATAGTTAAGCTCAATGCAGCAGTCATGCTGGCGTAAGGGCCAACTTCGTAAGCTCGAATCAGCTCGCTGCGACCTGTTTCTTCATCTGTACGTGTATGACGAATAACTGTAAGCAGGCTGCCAATGGCCAAAACAAGTGCCATTTGTGAAGCACCCCTCCAAACCATAGCCCCCGCAAGATCAAAGGACATGACCGGACCCAGAATCGCAGAAACCAAAGGATCTTTATCAAATTCATTTAAAACACTATACATTCCCTGGTCTGCCATAGCGGAAAAAGTAGCTGCTACAAATAAACCGAGAATTGCAGGCAGCACTATCCAGAGAGGGAGCCAAAATCGATCCCTGCGAAGAAAAAGTTTAAAAAGCGCTCTAGTACCTGTAAATGCACTAAGCTTCATCTCTTTTGGCCTCCTTTTCACGAGTATCGTCACCATAATGACGCATGAACAGTTCCTCCAAGCTAGGCGGTTCAACCGTTAAGGATTTGATTTTCAAGGGTAGGAGAAAGCGCAGAATTTCTGTCATGGCCTGAGAATCAGCAGAAAACCGGTATTTGCGGCCATCCTGAACTACATCATAAATTCCAGGCACCTCGTTCAATCCTTTGGCTTCATGCTCAGTGGTCACACTTACGGTAGTACGGGTAAGATGCCGAAGATCATGTAAAGCTCCTGATTCGACGATCTGCCCTTGCCGAATAATACTTACCCGGTCGCAAAGGGCCTCTACTTCGGAGAGGATATGACTAGAAAGAAACACCGTCTTGTCCGAGTTCTTTACTTCCGCTACGCATTCTTGAAAAACCATTTCCATCAGGGGATCCAGGCCTGAGGTAGGCTCATCCAGAAGATACAGTTCCGCATCACAAGAAAATGCTGCCACCAAAGCAACCTTCTGGCGGTTTCCTTTGGAATAGGTTCGGCTTTTCTTGGTGGGATCAAGCTGAAAGCGCTCCAGAAGCTGTTTTTTTCGAGATATATTAAGCCCTCCATGCAGCCGTCCCAGAAAATCTATTATCTCCCCTCCGGATAAATCAGGCCACAGGGTAACATCACCAGGGACATATGCAATTTTGCGATGGAGCCTCACTGCATCCTTCCACGGGTCTCCTCCGAGCAATATTACTTTTCCAGATGTTTTCTTCAAAATCCCTAACAGGATGCGGATCGTTGTAGACTTCCCGGCACCGTTAGGACCAATAAATCCATGCACCTCTCCCTGTTCAACTGTAAGATCGATTCCCTTTAAAGCCTGGGTGGCACCAAAGGATTTGGTCAGCTGTTGAATATCAATTACATTCATATAAAATCCCCCGGTTAGTTTTATAGTATTATATATGTATTCTATAAAACTATAATAAATCGGCTCACAGTATTTGTCAATAAGTTTTGTAGTTTTACATTGACTAACTATAAAACTTTTAGTATGATTTCGATGAGGTGAAAAAATATGAATGGATACGAACGCAGAACAGAGCTAAAAAAAGATAAAATACGAACTGCTGCTCTAGAACTATTTTGCAAATACGGCCCGGATAAAACTAGCATAAATGAAATTGCTCAAAAGGCAGGGGTTTCCCCAGCCAGTATTTTTAATTATTTCGGCAGCAAAGAAGGCCTTATGAAAGATACAATCATTGCCTTGCTAGATAGCAGTTGGAAATTAAGGGAGGCACTGTGGGCAAGCGAACTGCCATTTCCTGAATTGTTGAAGCGCACAGTAACAATGAAAAATGATTTCTTTGACAAATTAGACCTTAATAATTTCTTGGCTTTGTTGAATTCTAATCCGGAGATAAAAAAACACATTGATGACTTTAACCAAAAAAAATACCCTCAGATTGTAGCAAAATTCATTGAAAAAGGCCGTAGGGAGGGGTATATACGCAAAGAGATCTCATTTGAGGCCGCGATCATCTACCTGACAATGTATCAGGACGTGCTACAGGAGCCTGAAATGCAAAAAAGAATAAATAACGAATTGTTAAAGGAATTACTGGATTTGATGATATATGGCCTGGCAGGACAGCCTATCGATGATAAGATGGAGTAAGTCACATCCAAAATAATGTATTAGTTTAAAAACATGGAACGTCCATTTTGATAAACTGTCTCATAGACGTTCTATTTGTTTTAGATAGCTGTAGCGCATCTTTTATGGGTATCATAGTCTGGCAATCCGGAATACCCTTGCTTGTTTCCCCGCTTCCGCACCAACCTCATACCACTCATGGCATGCGATAAGGCCTTTTTACTGAATGGTTGGAAATTTCATTTTGTTATAATTAAATGAAGAATCCTAATTAACCAATTGCCCAACTTTAACGGAGGTATGGAATGGGCACACTAGGGGATCGCGGGAGCAGTTTCCACTTCTTTTGCTGAAAGATATATCTCTTATTTGGCATAAAACTAATAACTTGATCGATCTAGGGATGGAACGAACATTGAACAGATTTCTACGAAAACACGGCAAGCAAATTATAAAACTAGGGATTATTCTGCTAATGATTTGTGGCTCCGTGTTTTTTGCGGTTAATCATTATGTTGAGCAGGTTGGGGTCAAATACATATATTCGGCCGCCGATGTCCCCGAAGCTGATACTGTACTTGTGCTGGGGGCCTATGTATATCCCAATGGAACATTATCAACCATGCTAAAGGACCGCGTGACTGCAGGGTACGAGCTGTACCGACTCGGGAAAGCCCCCAAGATTATCGTGAGCGGCGACCATGGGCGCAAAGACTATGATGAAGTCAATACCATGAAGGACTATCTTAAGAGTAAAGGTGTACCCGGGCAGGATATTTTTATGGATCATGCCGGTTTTAGTACCTATGAAAGCCTGTATCGAGCTCGGGATATTTTTCAGGCCAAAAAGGTTATTATCGTTACCCAGAAGTACCATTTGATGCGGGCAGTCTTCATAGCCAGAGAACTAGGCTTGGAGGCCTATGGGGTCGCTTCAGACATGCATGATTACGGGCAAGTGATGGTAATTTATGAAGGGCGTGAAATGATGGCCCGGAACAAGGACTTCTGGCTGGCCAAGGTCATCAAGCCTCAGCCCACTTTTCTAGGGGAGGTCATCCCGGTGTTTGGCGATGGCGGGGCCACGGATGATAAATAGGTGGACGCCCGGCAAAACAAATTGTGGTTTCTCAGAGGTTAAAAAGGAGGCGAGAATCTCCCTGGCGTTGCCTGGATGCTGAATAGGAGATGTTCTATTTGCTGCCTTACCTTGATTTTAGCGTAACAAAAGGAAGCAAAATGAACGCCCCCATTCTTCCTACAGTGATAATTAATTTTTCTATGGAGGTTACTATGTCATGAAAAAAATCATATCAATTCTAATTGTAGCGTTAATGCTAATGGTTAGTCCGCCTTGGACTGTCATGGCTCAAGCGCAGCCGCCGGTCACAGTGTATGTGGATGGATTGCCCCTGATTATGGATGTGCTGCCGATTATTGAGAACGGCCGCACCTTGGTGCCTTTCCGGGCTATTGCTGAGGCCATGAATATAACTGTTAGCTGGGATAGCCAGTCGCGCACGGTCAACGCGACCGACGGAATCGCAGCGGTGCGCCTGCAGATTGACAGCCGCACCGCCTACATAAACAACACTGCGGTCAGCCTGGAGGCGCCGCCTAGAATAGCTAATCATCGCACTCTGATTCCTTTGCGCTTTTTCAGTGAGGCCTTTGATTGTCAGGTTGCCTGGGATGGGAGCCTATATAGGGCGAATATAACCACGCCCCTTAAAGACATGACCGTTATTGGATTTTACGCCCTGGGTGACAGTCAGAGCAGCAGCTGGACCGATTTGTTCGGCCAAAGCTATCCCCAAACTGGGGTAGGCAATACCGACATAGTTAATGAACTGGCCTTGGGATGGTACAGTATTGACAGGCAGGGCAACCTTTTAGATAAAAGCCGCACCGGCTGGCAGAGGCCCGATGGCTGGGAGGCAGTATTGGAAGGCGCCGAAAAATATGGTTTACCTGGTGAAATGGTTGTTCACGTCACTGATGGTGATGGTACCATTTCCGCGCTGTTGAATAATCCTGCCGCCATGTCGCAGGCTGCCCGGGAGATTGCCGCCGAAGCCTCGCAATACGGCGGCGTTAACCTGGATTTCGAGGGATTGGGCTTCAACGATAGCGGGGATGTGCTTAAACAGGTGCAGCAGCGGTTTACTAGCTTTGTAGAATTACTGGAGCAGGAATTGCAGGCTGGTGGCAGCGGGTTGACCCTTACCCTGCACGCCCCCAACAGCGCCTATCCCGGGTATGATTACCAGGCTTTAGGCCAGATCGCTGATCGCATTATTATTATGGCTTATGATTATGGACCCAAGCCGGAACCGGTCACCCAAGTGACCCAGGCGGTGGAAATGGCTCTGGCTTCTGTCCCCGCCAACAAACTGATTCTGGGCATATCCGCTCACAGCGAAAGTGCTGCCAGCATTGGTGCCAAAGTGGGCATTGCAAAACGCTACCGTCTAAACGGGGTGGCATTGTGGCGCTTAGGGCTGATTGATGATGGTATGTGGCAGGTATTACGGGGACGGAGTTGTTGACAAGTTTTTGTCAAAGGGACAGAGTTATTGATAGGTTTTTCTTCAAGAATGGGTAGGTTGATTTACATCGTTGTTTTCAGGGATGGGGTTAATTTGCCGTAGTAAGATAAACAAAGGTGGCTCGGTTAGTATTTTCTAACTCAATGGATATAATATGATAATTTAACATTTAGAGATTTCGGACCTATACTGAATGAATTATTATTTTCCGAGGAGCTGAGTAAGGTTGGATAAAATTTATTCCCAGGTGTCTGCTTATGTGTATTATTATGGAGTGATCCATATCAAGGATCTCTATCCATTGCTAAAAAAGAGTCTAGGAAAACATATGACCCAAATCACTCTAACAAAGTTGAAACAGATTCTACTGACTGAAGCCAACAATCCCGCCAGCTTATATGATTTTGAACTGGCCGGCGACTTTATTCGGTATTTCACATTGGATGATTATCACTCAGTGTTAGAGAAGCAATCTACGCGAGCGCTAGAATACCGCCCCGTTTCCCCGCGCGAAGTTGAACTTATTAATCAGTGTTGTGATGAAGAATTATGGGGAGAAGCCACACAGCGATTCTGTGATTGGATAAAACAAAAGGGAAGTTTCGATTCCGAGACCGCTACTGACATTACCATTGGATATGTAGAGGCTATGCGCTTCGATTGTGACATAGCTGAACTTATAGAGTCCATCAGTGAACAGTTTGCCCTGGACAACTTAGGCGAATTGCATGCCGTAGTGGATATAGTAACGGGGGTGATCAACGAGATTCCGCGCTGGGAGCTAAAAGGCTGGAGTTCAAAAGAGGTTTACCAAAAGCATGACAAGCCTATTTTACAGCCTATACAAGATTCACTTTTCGATTTGCAGCCTGAAAAACATTCACCTGCTGCCAATACGGTAAGTTCAACTGTTATTAATGTGGGGCGCAATGATCCCTGCCCGTGTGGATCCGGCAAGAAATTCAAGAAGTGCTGCCTTAATAAGATCATTGATAATACAATTGATGAAATCAATGGCATGATAAATGAAAATAAAATGAATGATATTCCGACAGTAGAATACCTGGGTGCTGTTACTGACGAAGCTATGCAAGCCCTGCTTGAAACTTTTATCCACTTTACAACCATGAAACCATGGCAATGGATAAGCGGCAGCGAATTGTTTGCAGTCGAGTTGCCACAGGGTGAGACACATTATGCTGCCATCCTGGGATTTGAAGGAGAAGTATTCGGGCTGGTAGTATATTTAGGCTCTCAAGGCCTGCAATTACATACCAAACAGAGCCATCCCTATTATTCGACTCAGATCGATTTGCATGAGATGGGGCCGCAGTTGTTGCTGTCTTTGGGCAATAAAGAGGAATTGGATCCAGCCGAGGCCCGGTTGTATGCACAATTAGGATATAAGTTCCGTGGTCGAAATTCCTGGCCGGTTTTTCGTAAAATGATTCCCGGTCATTATCCATGGAAATTAGAACAACAAGATGTGATTCTTGCCACAACCATGCTTAGTCAGGCTACGGAAATGGCTGCTCATTGCAGAAAACACCGCCGCCAGTGGACCAACCGAGTATTCAAGAAATCACAGATGGCTATATGTAAGGCTGGCCAAACGGCTGAAGATTTGGAAAAAAGGCTGCGATGGATCCCATATCCAGCTTATGAGCCGGAACCATTGCTATATGATCAAATAAGGGCTGTTAGATTGGCAAAATCACTGCCTTACAGTGATTTTGCCTGGGAGATGGATAGCTTTTATGATGATATCCCAATACAAGAAAAACCCAAGGAAGTACCGTGGTTTCCACTATACACGGTAATTGGCGAGGCACATACCGGGATTGTAATAAAATATGAAATTGATAATTTTTATAGCTGCCAACCAGATAAAACTTTCCTGGATTTAGTAGAGAAAATGGGGTACTTACCATCAAACTTGATCTTCAGTAATCCTTCCAAGGCAAATCTGCTCCAACCTCTTTGCCAGCAGATGGGTCTGAAAGTGCGACTCGCGGACAAACTGCAAATCGACGAGTTTAAACAACAGATCTTGTCTGGCCTGTCGCGGGGACGGAGTTCTTGACAAGTTTGTGACACGGGGACGGAGTTGTTGATAACTGATTCAATTCTTCCAAGCAATGGCCGCCACGTATTGACACTTTTTACCAATAAGGTTATTTTTGGAAAAGAGGTGATTATTATGCCAAGGCGGGCAAGGAAGAAGAGTTCATCAGGGATATATCACATTATAATGCGCGGTATCAATCGGAAAACAATATTTGTAGAACAGAATGACGGCGCTAGGTTTATTAAAACTCTAAGCAAATATAAAGATAAATGTGGGTATATTATCTATGCCTATTGTCTGATGCCTAACCATATTCATCTTTTGATCAAGGTCGGAAACGAACCACTCGAGCAGGTGATGCGCCGGATATGCGGCAGCTACGTTTACTGGTATAACCGCAAATATCAAAGGATCGGGAACCTTTTTCAAGACCGATTCAGAAGTGAGGCAGTAGAAGACGATAGTTATTTCCTAACGGTAATGAGATATATCCACCAAAACCCGGTTAAAGCTGGACTTGTAAAGAAAGCTGACGATTATCGCTGGAGCAGTTTTCGAGAGTATACAAATAAACAGCTGCTCATTGATACCGATTTTGTGCTCAAGCTATTTGCCCCCGACCGTGACAAAGCCGTCAAGAGCCTTATCCAATTCTGCAATACATTAACCGATGATCGCTGCTTGGAAATAGACGAAAAATGTCTATTGACTGATGCAGAAGCAATGGAATTGATCATGAATCTATTTCAAATCACGAATATATTGGAGTTGCTGAAGTATGATAAAGCACTTAGGAATTTACATTTGAGACAACTGAAAGAAGAACATCACCTATCTGTTAGACGGATTGAGAGATTGACTGGTCTGAACAGAGGCATTATTCAAAACGCCTGAACACCAAGAACCCATCAACAGACCTAAGGATATTAGACTCCGTCCCCCTGACAGAAAAGTGTCAACAACTCCGTCCCCGCGTCCCCTTAGAATTTTGAGATTGGCGTTTTGGGCAATCGTTTAGTCTGATGACTTCACTTAATTTTGCCGGAAGGGCTATCATATTCGATTACAACACCCTGGCTGTTGAAATACATCAGATCACCATCATCATAATGCCAGATGGCCTGTAAAATAGTGGGTTTTCTGGTCCCGCCGCTTTCCTTATAATCTTGTAAGATCGCAGACCACCTGACCTTTTCACTGCGGCCATCAGAGGTCACGGCTTCCCGGTCGTCGGTGGTGAAGGATACTGCCTCGCCATTTTCAATGAATGTAAACATACCACTGGCCTTAATACCGTAATACGATATGGTCGCTTTAGCGTGTAAATCATCGACTGCTTCCCAGGTGATATAATCCTGCAAAGCAGCATTGGGGACTAACAGGCATTCTGACAGGAATGTCACCAGGCTGGCTTTATCCATTGAGGGGCCGGTCTGATCAAATAGAGTAATAGACTTCGCCAATACGCCTTTCATGGAACCGTGTCCGTCAATAAAAGCATCCAGGCCTTCAAAGGGGATTCCATACATGGAACTGTCAATATAGGCTATTCGGTTCGGCCTATCAACAAAATTGTATTGCGTATAATCGATCTTTACCTGCTTGTTTTTATCCAGTATGAAGTCCACATCTGTGAAGCTGGCTTTCATTGATGACATTTTAGGTGTGCCAATATAACCGCAATACCTGAAATACTTCTGTACCGGCAGGGGTAAACCGGCGATATCTTGTTCGGTAAAAACATCATTTTCGTTCGCGGTCCTGGCTAACAAATTGTCGGCACTATCTACAAATACTATCCGGGTTTTGGAATAGGGGATATTAAAATACACGATAGTAGCTCCAATTACAATGAGCAAAATCCCGATAATAATCAATAGCATATTCCTGCTCCTTTTTTTCATATGAATTCTCCATTCATCATTATTTATAAATGTTCCCCATGAATCATTGCAACTACCTTGTCACAACATTAATTTTTAAATATTATTTGGTTTATTAAGCATCCCTTCAACGTTATTGACCAGTTTAGTCAGGCCTCTGTAAAATCCCTCAGTCAATTCAGAATCAAAATCATTAAAGATTTTGGCCAGGAAATCCAATTCTTTTTCATAACGCCCCGAAAAATGCTCTCTGCATTTGTCGGTCAATTCAATTCGTAATGCCCGGGCGTCATATTTGTCCTTGCTTATGTTTACATAGCCGCGTTTTTCCAGAGTCTCGGCCAGCCGCTTGGCGTTTTGGCGCGAGTAACCCACGAAATGTGCCACCTCACTTACAATAGGCGGCTCGGGGAATTTAGATACTCCAACCAGAAACAGCCATTGTTTGATAGTAATATTGGCATCAAATTTATCCCCGATAACCTGCAATTTGTTGGCTAATGAGAATATCGAAGCAAAAATATAGGCCTTCTTTTCCAGTTCATCCATGACTAATCCTCCTATTACACCCTGCACTTTCAGCAAATCTGATACAGTAGCCTTGCCATCTGTATGGGGACTAACCCCTGGTCTGTGCAGATTTACGTCTATTAAAGTGACTTAAGGACCGGATCAATTCTCCAGGCGAATGGCATTCACAATTTTATCGAATAGCTCTTGATCCTGCTCAGTGACTTGAGGCGAATAAAAGACTATGCTGAAACCGTAGTTGCCGCTGGTTAACCGGTATATGTGCGGGTTCCAAAGACCTGACTCTGTCGCGATTCTGGTGATGGTTCTTGATCCCGGATAATTATCAATCTGAATCGCTTCTGTGCAAATCAGTTCTTCAGACTGATTTATTTCAGGCTTATAATTCAGAAATACGGCTTGCTCTCCCGGCTTGAGCAAGATTGGAGGGGGAATCTCAGCCACCTTTTTGTTGTTGCCATCGTAGAAGACGCTCGAATCGATAGTCCAATCGCCGGGGAAGTGAATAGTAAATCTCAGTTCTGTTGGGCTATCCATAGGTTGTGACCCGTAAGCCGTCAGTTGGCTCAATGCCAGATTTGCCTGAACTTTCTTCCAACCCGGTATCTTATCTGATGCAGTCACTGAAAACGGCTCATCCTGTTGAGAAACCCTGGAGACATCAGTGTATTTATTGATAAACTCTCGGGCGGCTACACAAATATCCCCTACATTGGTCTGATACATAAAATGAGTGCTATTTATTTGGCTTGACTCAACATGTGCCCCCAGTCTCTTGAGGTGATTGGCCTGACATTCTGCACCGGCTTTTTCAACCGTCTGTGAGGATATCAGCTTCAACACTGGTATTTGTTTTGGAAATGCCATGGCGTTTACTTCTTTGATATTGTCGAGCAGACGAAACGACTGATCGATGATAGTATCATTGAGAACATGATAAGCGAATAATCGATAATCACTTATTTCCTTGGCGGTATATCCGTTTGCGGGCAGCTGTGCAGCAGGTGCCAACTTGTAGGTGAGGCGGGTCAAACCAATGGATTGCTGCCATTTGGCTATGGTGTATATGAATTTGGGCGGATTAGTGGCATCTGCTGTAATGGCCGTTGAGGTTGTATCCAGCATTATGATGGCTGAAACTTCCTGCGGATATTTGGCAGCATAGTATTCACTGTATACACCGGATGCCGAATGCGGCATCAATATATAAGGGGGGGTAAAACCGGCGGCAGCCAACGCTACTCGGGTCTCTTCGGTGTAGTTCTCATTAGTCCGGGGTGTATCGGTCTGTTCACTGAAACCAATGCCGAAATAATCAATGCAAACCACAGTATATTCTTTGGAGAGCTCTCTCATCAGGGGACCAAAGTCGGCACTGGGCAGTGCTACCCCGAAACCCGGCAGCAATACAATGGTTTTTTCGCCATCGCCCATGGAATACACATGCATTTTATGCTCGTTGACTTCCACCATCTGTCCGTATGGAGAAATGGCTTCAAGTTCATTTCTGAAGAATAGGCTATTGCCAGCAAGGCCAAGCAGGTTGATAAAGACAATGGCTCCGAAGATTGTTGCCAGGGCTTTAAATACTTTTTTAGCCCAACCCGATTTGACTTTCCTCATCGTATTCACTCACCTTTCACATAAGCAGGGTGCTGCTAGCGGGTCGATAGATCTCAACAAAGACTATGCCTGCTTTTCGGGGTGAATTCATAATAATGAACTCCGCATTAACAGTAGGGCAACATGTTACCTATAATATATGTAACATATTACCTTTTGTCAACTATTTTAAGCTAACAAAGAAGTAAACAAATACAAGGGGTGGATAAATTGAAGAGTGGGAATAACCCATAGCTGGCAAGAATCAGGGCTGATTGGCGGAGCTATGGTTTTTTGCCGGTGGCATTTTCTCAACATATAGGCTCTGGCTCGGAAGTGCAAAACTAACTTCGAGTTCTTCGAGTATTTCCATTATTTTCAGATTAATATCTTCTCGTACTGCCAGGTGATCAGCCCAGACAGTAGTAACAGTGAAAAAGTAAATTTTTATGTCCAGACTACTCTCATTAAAATGTTCAAAATAAACCATTATAGTCTCAGGGTGCACATCAGGATGGTTTGCCAGCATAATTTTGATGCGATTTACACACTGCTGTATTTGATCGCGGGTGGCATCATATGTGATCTGCAGGTAAAAACTAACCCGTCTTTTGCCTCGGCGTGAATTATTAGTAATAGACTCATTGGCCAGAGTAGCGTTGGGAACCAGAATTAAGGATTCATCAAATCCCCTTATTCGGGTAGTTCGAAAAGTAATATTCTCCACTACGCCATCGATGGTGCTGCTAGTAATCCAATCGCCTGAAACGAATGGTTTTTCAAGTATAATAACAATTCCTCCGAATACGTTAGCCAGAACATCCTTGGCTGCCAGAGCAAAAGCCAATCCTCCTAAGCCCAGGCCAGCGATAAAACCATTTACATCGTATCCCCATTCCTGTGCTATTATTACCAATACCAGAGAAATAAGTATCAATCGGGCGGTCTTGGAGAAAAAGCCGATTATAATGCCATCCAGATTAAACTTGCGCCGCAGCTCCTGTGATAAGGGGGAGTCAGTTTCAGCCAGAGAATACAACCCCCAGGCGATTAATACAATTATCAGAGATCTGAACAGATTTAGCACCAGCAGGTCTGCAGCAGCGTTGAGAGGCAGATAACGAAGTGCAAAGTAAAACCCGCTTAGTAAAATGAGCCATTCCGCTGGTCCATAAAAAGCAGCCAGTAATTTGTCATCGTAATCACTGCCGCTTTTTTTAGCAAGGCCTTCTAACCAGGGAAAAACCAACTTCTTTACTAACTTACCCAGGATATAAAACCCCAGGAAAATCAGCAAAGCAATAGTGGCTGATTGTACTATGTGGTAAGTCCATAAAGTCTGAAGCGAGGTCAGACCTAGTTGCTCAAGAAGTCTATGCATAGCATCAATAAACGGACAACCGCCGACCATTCCTTTCTAAATCTAGGGCAATATCCATATTAGCACAGTTTAAAGCCAGTTTATACCTTAAAAGGGAGCAGAGAAAAAAATATCCAAAAGGACGATCTGAGTTTACCAGCGGGAAGGGGGGTGATTCTTGGGAAAACGGCTGCGTGGGGGAATCTCATCAGTATAATAAAGATGGTAGTGGTTTTCTACCTTTATTTCCGTTGAGCTTTGTTCAAAACAAAGCTTGAGACAAAAGGATGAAGCCCAACCGCCCATTATCAAGGCCAATAGATAGGGCCACCAGCCCGTAAGCACCAATCCATATATGGCAACCTGACAGAGCAGCAGACTAAAAACCAGTAGACCGCAATGCTGGCTTCGTTTTGACAAATCATTATCCTCCTGACTAATGTCATTACTGAGTTTCCACCAGATTTTAGTCCTTTATACCTTTTGTCCAGGCCAGGCTAAATAGCTTCAATTTCAAGATCAAAATTCCATGATTTAGGTTGTAAATAAGTTCATTAAATGGCAAAGGGGATAGACACAGCCGAATAACATCGTATTGAGCATTAAGCTGCCCTTTTAGGCTTTGAACAATAATGAATAAGGTTATAGAATAAAAGTAGACAGAGAATTATGAGGGGTGAAGATAGTGCCCGAACGCTCGTTGTTGCCGGGTAAGTTTTTCTTCGAGTATATTCCCGATATAGCATTGATAGTCAAGCCGGACGGCCAAATCGTGGAGGCCAATCCGGCTGCTTGTAATGCCTACGGATACGATAGGGAAGAACTGTTGGAAATGGATATTTTCAAACTGACCCCTGCTTACCTGCACGGCCTGCTACTTGAGAATTTCAAAAAGGCTAAGAAGGGCGGGGCCTTGGTGGAGATGCTGCAGCATGACCGTGCCGGACAGGATATTCCAGTGGAAATGAACCTGCAGCCGGTGCGTTATCAGGAGCAATTGTACTTTCTGTGCTCAATCCGAGATATAACCCACCTCTTGGAGATATTATCCAAGAAAGACCATTTAAGCTGGCTTACACGCATGTTCACCAACATATTCATGCACATAACCGATGGGGTCATGATCCTCGATTCCGAGGGCAATATCAATGAGGTCAATTTAGCTGCGGAGAGGATCCTCAACAAAAATGCGGCTGAAATGAAAGGTAAACCACTAGGTCAGGTACTGGGCATTAAAACCCCCTACACCAATGAACTGCTACGGCGCGGTAAGCCTTACAGCGACATTGAGGTATTTGTAGAGAGCGGCAACAAGAACATCCAACTGACCCTGACTGGTAACCCGGTTAGGGATGAAAACAACCAGCTCAGTGGCGGGATACTGTTCATGCGCCCTATCGAGAACATCCATAACCTGGTGCACCGCTTCACCGGCAACCGGGCTAGTTTTCAGTTCGAGGATATAGTGACAGTGAGCGACAACGTTCTGGAGACCATCCGCCTGGCCGCCCAGGCTGCCGGGAGCACCAGCAACGTGCTCCTGGAAGGTGAGAGTGGCACCGGTAAAGAGGTTTTTGCCCAGGCCATTCACAACCAGGGCAGCCGCCGCAGTGGACCCTTTATCGCTGTGAACTGCGGTGCCATACCCCGTGAGCTGGTGGGCAGTGAACTGTTTGGCTATACTGAAGGTGCTTTTACCGGCGCCAGAAAAGGGGGCAGCCCCGGCAAATTTGAACTGGCCAACGGTGGCACCCTGTTCCTGGATGAGATCGGCGACATGCCCCTAGAGCAGCAGGTTACATTGCTGCGGGTTTTACAGGAGAAATCCATCACCCGCATAGGGGGCAGCAAACTGATCCCCATCGACGTGCGGGTGATCTGCGCCACCAATAAGAACCTGTGGGAAGAGGTGGAAATGGGCAGCTTCAGGGCTGACCTCTTCTACCGCCTCAACGTCATCTCCATACAGATTCCCCCCTTGCGGTCGCGCATCAAGGATATCTCACTGTTGTTCGATTATTTCCTGAAATCCATCCAGGCTAAGACCGGCCGCCAGTTCTACTATGATGAAGAGAGCCTGATGAAGCCTCTGCAAAATTATCACTGGCCGGGCAACATCCGCGAACTGCAGAACGTAGTGGAGCGAATGGTCAATATTGCCGGAGGTCCCAACCTGAGTGTTGAGCACCTGCCTCCAGAAATTAGAAAAACTGATTTTAATGGCAGTCACTTCAATCGGGGGGCTAAAACGGAAACCACCATTTTTGAAGCCCGGCAGAACAGCAAAAAGCAACGGGCTGAACAGGAAAAACAGAATATCGTAGCTCTCCTGGACAAATACCAGGGCAATGTCAGCCAGGTTGCTCGGGAGTTGGGCTATGATCGCAGTACCATTTATAGGAAAATGCGCCAATATAGTATACAATCCAATTCATAAAACAGCCTCACAAACTGTTGCATATTGTTGCGATAAACAACATTATGCAACATAGTGCTACAGCAATACCACAACATATTACAGAACAAATTGCTAGGCCGATAGTTGGTATACCAAATTAATAAATGCCTTAAAATCGCCCCTCGGGGCGGTTTTATAATTTTTATAACTCTCAAATCGATAAATTGGCACAAAGATTGCTTATATAATTGATCAGAACCAGTTGCATTGTAGTAATCTTTTCGGGGAGGTTGAAGCCAGGAGATGAAGATTCGTCACGGCAGGGATGATCCCGCAGAGTAAAGACAACCAGGCAATCAGGTTGGCGTCTCTTGCGGGTGTGGAAATGAGCGGAAACGCATCCGCTTCCTCGGCCGAGGATCAAGACAGCTGGATGATTGTCCCCAAGAAGGCTGGATGTCATCAAATCACCTATAGAAAGGCCATAAAATGGCATGTTAAGCGCCAGGAGGAGTTATTAAAATACGTATAGATAAATTAAAAGAACCTGCCGGGTTCTAAGAAACACCGGCAGAACTAGAAAAAGGGCCTGCTAGTAAAAAGGAGTAATAGAGCGGAATTATGGCAAGGCCTATCGAGAGGAGGAGCATGCTTGGCGCGGATTGATGACCTGGTTCTAAAAAACGCCTTGATTGCTAATTACGAAGGAGAGGTCAAGGACCGAAAGCCACATGGCAAGGGCTGTGCTTATTATCGAAGTGGAGGACGTTATGAAGGAAATTGGGAAGAAGGTAAGCGTTCCGGGTATGGAAAGGAATTCTATCCCGATGGCACTTTGAGATATGAAGGTAACTGGGAGAACGGGTTGCGCAGTGGTTATGGCAAATCATACTACACCACCGGCGAACTGGCCTATGAAGGAGAATGGTCCAAGGATAAACCTATTAATTATCCCGAGGCCTACTTAACTCCCTAAAAATAGTAAACTCTATTAAATAGCTACCCCCACCCCTTCACAATATTTCTCTCTAAACCCGCTTAAAACCTAGGCGGGTATTTTTTTGCCCTTTTTTTGTGGTGACAGACTAATGTGACAAGTCTTAGAATTGTCGGCGTATACCGCATCAAACCAGTATTGCCGAGATAGTCTAATGTGACAAGTCTTAGGATCTTATCCCGACTAAAGATTTTATTTAATTCAACAATTCCGCCTTCTCGGTATTGAACTTAAATCCGACTTTTCTAAACACGCAGCATGGATTGGTTTTCCAGCATTAAGGAGGCCGTAAAGCTCAACAGACCACTTTTCTCAGCCAGATATATCAGATAGGACAGCAATTCAGTCATCATTTAGCACCTTCCTCCAAGGCTTTCCTGTTGACCGAACAAGTGTTCTATTATAGTATGTTTATACTAAACATTGTTTGAACAGGCGGATGATGTTGTGCGAAATATTGTTTTTATTAAAGCTGTCAATACAGGGATTGGCGAAGCCGGGCTGGAAATCTGCAGCCACTGCACGCCGCTGGTGGAACCGCAGCAAGATGGCAGCGTATATCTGGATATCAGCGGCTGCGGGTCAGCTAACCAGATTGTTGGGGATCTGGCCGAGAAAATAGCCTCGCTGGTGGGAGAATTAATGATAGGCTGGGCCAGCTCGCGTCTGCTGGCCTTCGTCGCCGTGCAAGCTGACCTGGGTTCTAAAAGCCCTAAAGGGGCGTGCCGTTGGCATAACACTTCCCGGGCCGCAATCACTGAGGTGATAGCCGGTTGTGAAGCGGATTTCCTCAGCCAATTGCCCCTTAAGCAATTTCCGCCCTTAAAGCCGCAAGAGGTCAAGAAATTGGCCCGGGCAGCCTTTAGTACCGTGGGAGAAATAGCCCGGCTGCCCCGTCAGCGCCTGGCCCTATTGGTAGGCAAGAGAGCGGATCTCCTGGCCAGAACCAGCCAGGGTTTGGACGATACCCCGGTAGTGGGGTTGTATCCGCCCCGGCGCCTGGCGGTGCCATTGGGCAGCGCTGGTGAAGAAGAGGGCATGGAGCGAATCGGGCAGCACTTGAGCCTGGCGGCGCAGACTTTGGCAGGGCTCTTAGGGGAGCGTGGAGCCGGAGCCTCGCGGGTGCGCTTAGAGATTTTCGGGTATCAGAATATGATCCGGGAACGCCGCTTGAGCCAGCCTTGTTTTGAGTCCCGCCGCCTGAATAATATCCTCCTGGGGTTGTGGCGGCAGTTGCCCCCTTTTCAAGGGAGCTGGCAGGGGAGGGTGGTCTTGGAGGAAGTGGCGGTCTTAAACTGGCAGGAGCAGGATTTGTTCACCTTACCGGTTGGTGAGCGGGAGCGTCATAACTCCTATTTGGAGGACGCCTTGCATAGCCTGGAGGCGCGCTTTCCAGGGCAGATCAGGCTGGGCCCTGCAGAGGTGGAACGCCGCGAACAGGTTTTGGCTCTGTGGGATCCGTGGCGCTTTCCGGCAGATCATAAAGCTTTGAAGGGCAAGGCGGAGGTGCAGTGATGGGAGTAAAGCCGATTTCTATCGGGGTGCGATGCCGTAAAGGGGCTCCGGTTGCAATCCGTTACGGCGGCTATGTTCTGGCAGTGGAAAAAATTCTGGAACGCTGGCGGGACACCGGTTGCTGGTGGGAAGGAGAGAGTGAGAAGGCTTTCTTTCGGGTGTTGTGTCAGGACGGAGGCATACGTGAGATTTACTGTGACCTCACTTTGAAGCAATGGTTTTTGTACAGGATTTACGATTAGGACACAGGGGGACGCGAGCGACCGAGCAAGGTCGTGACATATAGTGGGTGAGAAGCCCACCGAGAAAGGACTAGCCAACCACTCGTAGCCAGCCTTGGAGCGCAACTGGCAACAGAAGCGTTTAAGCGTAGGCAGGCGAGGTAATGGGCCGAAAGCCAGAGGCTGAAGGGAATGAGCCCCGAAATGTGTGTGGATGAGGAGGCCGATGCCGTACGTCCAGCAGAAGGCAACACCTCAGCGGTCGATAGGGCGAGAACGCTGAGGCTCCTCCGGGGTCAGAGACCTTGGCACGTTACACATTGTTAAGTCACGGTAACTCGGGAGACCCTGACAGTTCTTCCGCAGGGGAGTATGGCCGACAAGCAATACAAAGCAAGGGAGCCAAAAGTCTGTCAGGGAGTCGGATTGCTGCATAGTACTGATGAACAGGGTAATGCCTGGGGAGGAAAGGCGGCAACGTATTATAGCCCTTAGTCAAGGAAACATTGTCCTACTGGAGAGGAGAAGACAGTGGAAACGCAACTGGCAAGGATAGCCGAACGAGCAAGAGAAAATCCCAAGTACAAATTCATGACCCTAATCCATCTCATCAACGAGGATACGCTAAGTGCTGCACATAACCAGATGGCAGCACGAAAAGCACCAGGAGTGGATGGGGTAACCAGAAAAGACTACGGCGAAAACCTGGAAGAAAACATCAAAAACCTGGTGTCAAGAATGAAGAAACAAGCCTACAAACCGCAAGAGGTCAGGCGGGTTCGCATCCCCAAGCCAGGAACAGACAAAACGCGTCCGCTCGGAATACCCGCCTATGAAGACAAACTTGTACAGGCAGTAGCAGCACAGATACTAAACGCCATCTATGAACAGGACTTCATGGGTTTCTCCTATGGATTTCGACCACAAGGGAAGTCTCCCGCATTTATTGGTTGGAGGGGTAAAAAGGGGTGAAAATGACACAGATAAATGTGTCATTCGTCCCCATGTGTCATTTTGAGGTGAGGATATGGTTGTTCATCTGCATGTGCACGGACCTTTTTCTTTTCTGGATGGAGGCAGTTCGGCTGAGGAACTGGTAGCCCGGGCAGCCAGTTTTGATATGCCCGCCCTGGCCTTGACTGATCATAACTGTATGAGCGGGGCGGTGCGCTTCCAGAAGGCCGCCCGGGCGGCAGGCATCAAGGCCATTCAGGGAGTGGAGATCACCCTCGATAATGGCACCCATCTGACTCTCCTGGCTAAAAACCCGCGGGGCTATGCCTCTTTATGCCGCCTGGTCAGCAGAGCCCACCTGGACAATCCTCGAGGGGAACCGGGGGCCAGTTTTGAAGCTCTCCTGACATTGGAAGAAGTCATTATCATGTCGGGCTGCCGCCGCGGGGAACTGGCCTCACTGATTCTGCAGGGGCGCTGCCGCGAAGCTGCTGAACTGGCTTCGCACTATAAAGATCTGTGGGGCGATAATTTCTATATCGAGCTGCAGGATAACCTCTTGCCCGGCAATCATTTGCTAAATCAGAGCCTGTTGGAACTGGCCCGGGCCATGGACATAAAACCGGTGGCCACCAACAATGTCCATTACGCCAGCCGCGAGGATTTCGTGCTGCATGACATTCTTACCTGTATACGCACCCTGAGCACGGTGCAGGATATACATCCTGCCCGGCCTTTAAACGGGGAGAGCTATCTCAAATCCTCCCCTGAGATGGAAGAATTATTCCGATTCTGCCCCGAGGCCTTGCAGAATACCCTGCAGATTGCGGAGAGGTGCGAACCGGCACTTGAACTCGACAAAATCCATTTTCCCTGTTTCCATTTAAAACCGGGGCAGAAGGCTGCCACTTTGCTGCGTCAGGTGACTTTTGCGGGGGCCGAAAAGCGCTATCACAGGATAAGCTCAAAAATAAGACAGCGCCTGGAGACAGAACTGGATATCATCGAAAAACTGGGCTTCCCCGAGTATTTCCTGGTGGTCTGGGATCTGGCCTGCTTTGCCCGCCGCCATGGCATCCGCTATGCCGGGCGGGGTTCGGCGGCCGATTCACTGGTGGCCTATTGCCTGTTCATCACTGAGGTGGATTCGCTGCAGAGAGGTTTGCTTTTTGAGCGCTTCATGAGCCTGGAACGTCAGGGACTGCCGGATATTGACATTGATTTCGAATACCGTCACCGTGATGAGGTGATTGATTATGTCTATCAGCGCTATGGGGAGGAACGGGTGGCCAGGGTGGCCACTTATAACACCTTTCAGGGGCGTTCTGCTTTGCGTGAGGTGGGCAAAGCCCTGGGCTTCCCGGAGGAAGAAATAGGTCCCATGGCCAAAAAACTGCCCCATACTCATGCGGATAATATCCGCAAGATGATGGACCTCTTGCCGGAATTGAAAGACAGCCCGTTGCATGAGGAGCGCTATGCGTTTTTGCTGGATGTCTGTGAAAAGATCGCAGGTTTCCCCAAATTCTTAGGAATGCACTTGGGCGGAGTGGTGATCAGTGATATCCCCCTGCAACAGTTGACCCCTGTGCAGAAATCGGCCCTGGGTCCGGTAATTTGTCATTTTGATAAAGATGATGTGGAAGAATTGGGCCTGGTCAAACTGGATCTGCTCTCTTTAAGGACGCTGTCAGTGGTGCAGGATACCCTGGCTTCCCTGAATGAGGAGGGCCAGGGGATCGATTACGACAGTATCCCCATGGATGACCCGGACAGCTATGCCATGATCCGCCAGGGTGAGACCATCGGGGTTTTCCAACTGGAAAGCCCGGCGCAGCGGGCCTTGCAGGCACGCCTGGAGGCCAGTCATATGGAGGATGTGGTGGCCAGCATGGCCTTGATACGCCCCGGACCCATCAAGGGCAATATGGTGGAACCCTACATTGACCGCCGCCAGGGCCGGGCAGAGGTAGAATACCTCCACCCCCTCTTAAAGCCTATCCTGGAGAAGACTTACGGGGTGGTCTTGTTTCAGGAGCAGGTGATTGAGATCGCTATTGCTATCGCTGGTTTCACCCCGGGGGAGGCCGATCAGCTGCGCCGGGTGATGACTCATGCCCGCTCTCGCAAAGCCATGGAGGAGATCGGGGAAAAATTCATCAGCCGGGCAATGTCGCGGGGCATTGACAGCGAGCTGGCCGAAAAAATTTTCTCCTATATCGCCGGGTATGCCAGCTACGGCTTCTGCGAGGCCCATGCGGCCGCGTTTGCCACTACCAGCTTCAAGACCGCCTATCTGATCCAGCACTATCCGGCCCAATATTTCACGGCCTTGTTAAACAACCAGCCGCTGGGTTATTATCCTCCGGCCATACTCTGCAACGAGGCCCGCCGCCGCGGCATCAGCATACTGCCCCCGGATGTCAATCTCAGCCAGGCCGGTTTTGAGGCTATCGGGAACGAACACATCCGCACCGGGCTCAAGCAGGTTAAAGGCATCAGCCGGGAAGCCTTGCAAGCCATTATCGCCGGGCGCAAGCCAGGGCCTTATAAGGACCTGCCCGATTTCATCAGCCGCACCGGTATTGACCGGGATATCGCGGAAAATCTCATCAAATGCGGAGCCTTGGACAACCTGCATAAGAACCGTCGTCAGATGCTGTTGGAACTACCGGGCTGGCTGGAATGGCGCCGCAGTAGGGAACAAGGCACAGCCCAGCTTTTTGCCCCTCCGGCAGGGGAGGGGGAGGATTTTTCACTATTAGAAAAGGCCGCCTGGGAGCGCCTCATCCTGGGAATAGATACCGAACATCATGTGATGGCCATTTATAGGCCGGAGCTGCAGCGGCGCGGCATCAAGTCCAGCTGTGAGGCCAAACGGATGGCCAGCGGCGACCGCATAACTGCAGCCGGGCTGTTGCTGCGTCCCCACCGCCCCCCCACCCGCAGCGGCAAAATTACCGTATTCCTGTCTCTGGAGGATGAGTTCGGGCTCCTTGATGTAACGGTATTTGAACGAGTGTATTTTCAATATGGATCTTTTATTTTTGGGGAGCAGCAGGGACCCCTATTGGTACGGGGCATGGTGCAGCGGCGTGGCAATGGAGTCAGCCTAATGGCGCAGAGTCTCTCATTTGTTAATATGTAAGGGAAATCTATAGTTCTGGCATTTATTAAATCAAAACAATAATTCTTTGGTAAATTAAAAAATGACACAGATAAAGCGTCCCCCTGTGTCATTTTTTATTTTTGGAGAACAGCAGGGGCCTCTCTTGGTGCGGGGCACGGTGCAGCGGCGCGGCAATGGAGTCAGTCTGATAGCTCAGAGTCTCTCATTTGTTAATATGTAAGGGAAATCTATCTTTGTGTCAGTTCTGGCATTTATTAATTCCAAAATAATGATTCTTTGGTGAATTAAAAAATGACACAGATAAAGCGTCCCCCTGTGTCATTGTTTGATGCACTTGCTTCAGGTGATGAGGGGGGATATAATTATAAGTTAGTATATACGGCGATAAATACCCCGCAGAATGCAGAAGATTGGTACAGCAGGGTGTTGGAACATATAAGGGGGTTCATTATGACGACAGCAGGAACACCGGATGAAGCCGGCCTAGGTGCAAACCGGGACTTACCAGTCAATTTTATTCAGGACATCATCAGCAATGACCTAAAAACCGGAAAGGTGAGGAGCATACATACCCGTTTCCCGCCAGAGCCGAACGGCTACCTGCATATCGGCCATGCCAAATCGATATGTCTCAACTTTGGTTTGGCCAAAGCCAATAACGGCCTGTGCAATCTGCGTTTTGACGACACCAACCCCAGCAAAGAAGAGACCGAGTTTGTGGAGTCCATTATGCGCGATGTGCGCTGGCTAGGTTTTGATTGGGATGATCGCCTATATTACGCTTCAGATTACTTCCAGGACTGTTATGACTGGGCGGTGCAGCTTATAAAAGAAGGCAAAGCCTATGTGTGCGATCTCAGCGCTGAGGAGATCCGGGCTTATCGCGGCACTTTGACCGAGCCTGGCAAGGATAGCCCGTACCGCAACCGCTCCATTGAGGAAAATCTGGACCTGTTCGAACGCATGAAAAACGGGGAATTCCCCGACGGCTCCCGGGTCTTGAGGGCCAAAATCGATATGGCCTCGCCCAATATGAATATGCGCGATCCGGTTTTATACCGTATCATGCGGGCTACTCACCACCGCACCGGGGATAAATGGTGCATCTACCCGATGTACGATTATTCCCATCCCCTGGGGGACGCCAAGGAAAATATCACCCATTCGGTCTGCACCCTGGAGTTTGCCGACCACCGTCCCTTATACGACTGGTTTATCGAAAACGTGCGTCCTGGCAGTGAACCGCATCAATACGAGTTCGCGCGCCTCAACCTCAATTACACTGTGATGAGCAAGCGCAAGCTGCGCCGCCTGGTTGAGGAGGGTTTTGTCAATGGCTGGGACGATCCGCGTATGCCTACCATTTCTGGCCTGCGCCGCCGCGGCTACACGCCTGAGTCGATCCGCGATTTCTGCGAGCGCATCGGGGTGGCCAAACGCGACAGCGTGGTGGATATCGGCCTCTTAGAACATTGCATCAGAGAGGATTTGAACAAGAAAGCCCAAAGGGTGATGGCTGTCCTAAAACCCCTCAAGATTGTCCTGACCAATTACCCGGAAAACCAGGTTGAATGGCTGGAAATCGAAAACAATCCGGAAAACTCGGCCGCAGGCAGCAGAAAAGTACCGTTTGGGCGGGAGTTGTACATTGAACAGGATGATTTTATGGAGGTCCCGGTGAAAAAGTTTTTCCGCCTCTTCCCGGGTGGCGAGGTGCGTCTGAAAGGCGCTTTCATAATTAAATGCGAAAAAGTGGCGAAAGATGCCGAAGGCAATATCGTTCAATTGTACTGCACTTATGATCCGGATACCAGGAGCGGCGGTCCGGCCTCGGGACGCAAGGTAAAAGGCACTCTGCATTGGGTGGAAGCCAGTCATGCTATCCCAGCAGAGGTCCGACTGTACGAAAAGCTATTCCTGGTCGAAGATCCTGACAGTGACGAAGACGGTACTGATTTTGTAACCAAGATCAACCCCAACTCGCTGCAAGTTCTGAACAATTGCCTGGTAGAGCCGGAGTTGGCCGAGGCTCAGGTTGAAGACCGTTTTCAATTCCTGCGCCATGGATATTTCAGTGTAGACCCCGATAGCAAACCGGGAGCACTGGTTTTCAACCGTATCGTCTCATTGCGTGACAGTTGGGCTAAGATCCAAAAAACAGCGCAGTAGCCACTTGAGATCTGTTAATTGAGCGAGCTAACAGCTGTCTAATTACACTATGAATGTCAGCCGTGAAAGTGTCGCAGAGCAAAACCTGCGGCATATCGAGCTAGACCGGCAGCTGTCTAAACACCGCAGATATTTCAGCGAAAAGTGCTGTAGGGTAAAACCTGGCACTTTTTGTATGGTTGAGAAAAAATTAACAATCACTTTTATTAATAACTATGGCCTACCAATAATATATTATTGTAAGATATATGTAGCTGGCAAGAGACTATAGGCCAGACAAAATGTACCAGGTAAGGGAGGAGATAGTATCAGTATTATGCTTCCCAAACATGAGTACGTGGTAAAAGCGCTCGCGCAAATGGATAAGAAAGATGCCCTCATGCTTAAAAAAAGATGGGGCATCGAAGATGGCAAACCGATGCAGATATCGTCTTTGGCCAAGTACTTCAGCTTGACGCACGATAAAGTTATGGAGGAGTTGCGGAGAGTAGAACATCAGGTATTCAAACGCGCCCGCGAACTAGAGGACATTGAAAAATCAGCTGCAGAATCACTGCCTACTAATCGTTAAATACCTCGCCTTTATTCACAACCGCCTTGACCCGTTGCACAATCAATTCTACCAACCTATCCTGCCTGCGCAGTCGCACGTAACTACGGGAGGGGTCCAGGGCGTAATGACTGATTAGGTTTTTGCATTGAGCAGCATCCAGATTATCTAAGGACTTCAACAACAGAATACTACCGCCTTCGAGGAATGCCTTGAAGGGATCAATGGCAGGGGGCTCCTTAACCGGAGCCTTTTTCCTGACTTTTGCAGATAAGCTGAAAAGAATACCCGTGTAAATGCTGTAATATTAGTATTTATCGGGTATTTTTTATATCCCTCTACTGTATATCTAACGTATGTATGTTATAATATGGTTATACTATACTTGGTTCATACGAGGGGTGCAGGCATGAGCAGTCTACAGGTATATAACAGCCGAGGGATCAAATATGTGAGAATCGTGGAGTCTTATCGGGATCCAGTTAATAAGAAGCCCAAGACCAGGGTACTTAAGGTATTAGGGCGTGCAGACGAATTGGAAGCGCAGGAGCCTGGAATTCTGAATCGTTTGCGCAGAGAATGCCGGGAGTCCAGGGCTTTCAACGAGAGTCTTAAACAAGAAGCAATATTTAAAGATATCCAGCATTACCTGGAAGGATCTGATAACGACGCTGCTAAAGGCTTTCCTATTCGTAATTACGGCGTTAAGGTATACGAGAGTATCTGGGATGAATTGAAACTTGATTACTTCTTCGATTATCGCCAGAAGCGTGATTCCAACCTTAAGTTCAAAGTCAAAGATACGACATCTATGCTCGTTTACTTCCGGCTGCTAAAACCGGCATCAAAGAAAAAGAGCTTTGAACAAAAGGAGTTCTTTATCAACTCCAAGGAAATGAATTTAGAACAAATATACCGGAGTCTTTCTTTTCTTGCCAATGAAAAGAAATCTCTGGAAAGGCACTTGAACAAGCAGCTATCACTTAAAATGACACGCAACCTTGGAGTTGCTTTCTACGATGTTACCACTTATTACTTTGAGTCAGTCAGAGCCGATGAACTTAAGAAGTTCGGTTATTCTAAAGACAACAAAGTAAATCAGGTCCAAGTCGTAATGGGGCTCTTAATTGACGATGAGGGCATCCCAATTAGCTATGAACTGTTCCCCGGAAATACCAATGATTTTAAGACGCTGGTGCCAGTTATGGAATACTTACGGGAAACCTATGGCATAAAGAAGATTATAATAACCGCTGATCGTGGGCTAAATTCTAAACAGAACCTGGCCTACCTCAGGTCAAAAGGTTTTGATTATGTCATGGCATACAAAATCCGATCTGCAAGTAAAGCAATTAAGAACCTAGTTCTTGGGGACGAGGGCTACACTGTGGAGAGCCCGCAATTTAAATGGAAGGTCTGCAATTTTCAGAACAGTGTTAAGATTAATGGCGAAAAAGTCTTGCTCGATGACAATATGGTGATAACTTGGTCAGCTAAACGTGCTGAGAAAGACCGTAGAGACCGCGAACGATTGATAGAGAAGTCCCGGCGCCTTGTGGACTCCAAATCCAGTCTCAAAGCAGAAATGAAAAAGGGTGGCAAAAAGTATGTGCAACTGGCCATTTTTGATGACGATCACGTTTCATTCAACGAAAATCAGGTTGAAATGGATGCACAATTCGATGGATATTATGGAATTCAAAGCTCGGACAAAAGCCTGTCAGCGGCGCAGGTGATAGGGATCTATCAAGGCCTTTGGAAGATTGAGGAGAGCTTCAGGGTTATGAAAAGCAATTTAGAGGCCAGACCCATCTTTGTTTGGACAGAATCGAGTATTCGCGGCCATTTCGTAATGTGCTACCTGGCTTTGGTAATCCAGCGGTATCTAGAATACAAACTCAGAAAAGAAAAACTTGAGTTGTCTACCGAAAAGATCCAAGATGCTCTTCGAAGTGCTAATCTTACTGTTATTGATGATGCAAAAAGCAACAGCTCATATTATCTAAAGAACCAATCAAATGAAGACTTTTCGGCAATCCTAAGTACTTTACAACTTCCTGAAATCTTACCGTATGGTAAACTGAAAGACATCCGCAAAGCTTAGATATACAATCCTACAATTAAAAGAAAAGCTCTCAATTGCCTATCATCTAGGGGCGCGGAGAGCTTTCTTCTTCCTCTATTTTGCAAAAGTCAGGAGAGGACATTGAAAAATCAGCTGCAGAATCACTGCCTACTAATCGTTAAATACCTCGCCTTTATTCACAACCGCCTTGACCCGTTGCACAATCAATTCTACCAACCTATCCTGCCTGCGCAGTCGCACGTAACTACGGGAGGGGTCCAGGGCGTAATGACTGATTAGGTTTTTGCATTGAGCAGCATCCAGATTATCTAAGGACTTCAACAACAGAATACTACCGCCTTCGAGGAATGCCTTGAAGGGATCAATGGCAGGGGGCTCCTTAACCGGAGCCTTTTTCTTTCGCTGGGGTTTGTCTGCAGGTATGGCCGATTCAGCTATATAGGCCTGCCAGGGTACCGAGAGTCTGCTGGCCAGGCGTTTGTTGCCTGCCACCTCTTCGGCAAGAATATGCAGCATCTCAGCCATACATTTATTCAGTCTCTCGTCGGACATAATGCAGAACCTCCTCGGTCAATTGACGGTATTGCTGATAAGGCACTTGATATCCGTATTTGCCGTGCAAACTGGAATAAGGCACAGAAAAATCCATAGCCGCTGCAGCCTGCGAACTCTCCGGCAGGATGGTATTAAATACCCGCCCATATCCAGATCGGTCCGCATCCATGCTGAGTATATGTGACTGGGTGCGGTGCAGGGCGCTTTGGTGGCGGTATTTATTGATCACCACTCCCAGAGGCTCAAGCTGAGCGCCGGTCTCTGTAACCAAGCGGCGCACGCGGCTGACGATCTGAGGGATGCCATAGGTAGATAGTATATCGGGAATGACCGGGATCAAATAATACTGACTGAAAACCAGCCCATTCTGAGTGATCAGGCCTAAATTGGGTGGACAATCGATTAAGACCAGATCATAAGCGGTTGCCAATTCTGCCAAGGCCTCACCGAGTATTGTCAGGGGGCGGTCAGAAATGATCCCGCTGGGCTCTATGCCAGCCAAATTGTCCTGCAGGTCGATTAGATCCAGGCTGGAGGGCAGCAGATCCAGCCCAGCAATGCCTCCCCCGATGTTTGAGACCCGGTGTACGATGGCCTCCTCAGCGTAGAATACGGTGCGCTGCTGCTGCAGTCGGTCACGGAAAAGCTGCACCACGGTCTGACCCCTGACATTGCGCCGTTTCCATTCGTATTCGTTCATTAAGGCCATGGTGGCATTGGTTTGCGGGTCCAGGTCCACCACCAAGACCTTGAGCTGGTGCTGCAAAGCCATAAACTCCGCCAGGGCTACAGTTATGGTGGTCTTTCCCACCCCGCCTTTTAAATTGATGATGCTGATTATCGAAGCCATAAAAACCTTCATCCATACAGAAATAGGCAAATTCGACATTATTTTAAGGTAATTGTAACTTATAAGACCGTAAATGGGTACCCTCGATATATGATGGGGAAAAGAGTGATCAATATCAAAGCGCGGAAAAGGTTGGCATTCCTGCTGACAACAGGAGTGATTGACCGTTGTGGATCAGGTGGTTGGGTATGGTAAGGGACAGGAGAAACATCCAAGAGAACGATGGAAAAAGAGTGGTGTCATTCTGATGAATAGCCGAAGAATCTCCTTGTTTTGTTAGTTACAAGCTCCTTCACTAGCGTTCAGGATGACAAAGAGGGGCTTTATCAGTAATCTCGAACCGTCCCCATGTTGATTGGGGGTGGGAGGAAGCTGCAAGTGCGGGAAAGAAAAGGCGGCCCACTGGCCGCCTTTTTGAGTATGAGGAGGACTATAAATTAGATGTCATCTTTTGAACCCCTTCAAGGTAGTAGCTCCGTTTGACCGTCTTTCCATCGACAAGCACTCTGACCGCAGGGCCGTTTTCGCGATGCAGCTGGCCCTGAAAATACCACATTTCCTTGTAGCTATGGTGCTCCGGTTGACGCTCTATCCAGGCCGGCCCATCGACACGGTGCAGCCTGCCTTCTTGGTACCATTGCTGACCTATCACCTCGCCGCAGTGGTCATAGACAGTTACAGCCGGCAATCCGCTGCGGTGCAGAAGGCCAAGTTGGTAGTATTCTTCCCGCATCACCATGTTAAGGCCGGGAAAATAAATCACCGCGGCAGGTCCATCCAGACGATGCAGTCGGTTTTCGACATACCATTGTTCAGCCAGCAGAAAGCCGTCGGCTTTAAGAGCCGTGACCGCCGGACCATTCTCGCGGTGTTTAATTGTTTTGGTTTTGTCCTTATAGTATACGACTAGCTCTAGGTTTGGGTAGTTATCGGTAAGGCGGTTGGCAGCGAACAAAGCATATACCCTCCCAATGGTAAAAATAGCCCTTTATCAGGCTTTTGCGTTAGCAAAAGGGTACCACGACCATGGGAGAGAATTCAATATATCGGCATGAACAGCCGTTTTACAGCCATGAATAGCCGCTGATTTGACATGAAAGTACAATTTTCTTAAATAACCAACAAATGAAACAGTTGTGATACAGTCGCTATTTGACAACCAGCACCGGACAGGGGGCCTGTTGCACCACCCGACTACTTACACTGCCCAACAGAATCCCGCCCAAAGTACTCAATCCCCGGCTGCCAATTACTACCAGATCATATGTTCCTGAGTTCAACTGGCTTATGATGGCCCGCTCGGGGGTTCCCCAGACCAGTTCGGTATCCACCGTCACGCTATGTGGCGGTATTTGTTTAAGAGTATCGGCGATAATACTCTGGCCGACATCATTGAGTCTGGCGGCCATGCCTTCGGTTACCAGCGGTGGACCCTGCATGGTGTCCAGTCCGGTCAACTGACTTATATTGATGACATGAAGCAAAGTAACAGAGCTGCGGTATTTTTCCGCGATGTCCACCGCCTGAACTGCGGCCATCATTGAATGTTTGGAACCGTCTATGGGGACCAGGATCTTCTTAAACATTTTATCATCCTCCCATTAGTCAGTTTGTGTAAGTTGCTTATTATTCTTCCGTTAGGACTCATTCACCGCGCACGATCAAAACCGGACAAGGAGCCAGTTTGACCACCCGGTCGCTAACGCTGCCTAACAGTAAGCCACTTATGGCTCCCAGGCCGCGGCTGCCCATGACGATCAGGTCATAGCCGCCGCTTCTGGCCTTTTCCACGATGACCTCGGAGGGATTGCCCCAGGCCAGTTCAGTGGCGATGGAGATCCTGTCATACTTATCGGCGCCTTGGATCAACTCCAAGTTGGTAAATACTTTATCCAACAATAGCTTACCGTCATGTTCCAATTGGTCCATGAGCTCGTTTTTAAGAGATGGTCTGATGTAATTGCCCCGACTGCCCTGCCCATAATTTATAACATGCAGCAGAGTCACCATTCCGCCATTCTTCACTGCCATGAACACCGCCCGCTGTGCGGCCAGGTAGGCAAAATCAGAGCCGTCTATTGGGACTAATATTTTTTTAAACATGGATCACCTTTCCTTTACTTGCGGCATTAGGAAAAAGAAAACATTCACAAAAGTTCAAAATATTCTGAAAACATTGACCCAATATATATTATAGTATAAACTAAAATTACGGGGGAAGGGTTGAAAAGAACCTAACTCCCGAAAACACTCCCAAGGGGCAGGTTCTTTGAAAAGCTGAGCAGGGCGGTAACCATCGGGCAGGGCAGGGTAGGCTGCAGGCTCGATGAAGACAATGACCGCCTGACCGCCTGAATAGGAGAACAGTGTTTCCAGCTGGAGTGAACATAGGAGGTAATGGATTGTATCCAAAAGCTCCAAAGTAAAAGGGTTAGCATCAAGATTGTGCTGACCCTTTTGCCATTTCTGATCGAATAAGGGTGTAAACTCACAGAACTAGAGAAATTGGCTCTCAGCCAATAGCTATAACAAGTCAGTGCTGGTTGGACAGTTGACCGACTTTAATGTAATGCAAGCCATTCAATTCTACAAAAGGTTGCATATTTATTATGGGAACATAATCATTAAATGGCTATTAGTGTTATACTATACTAGTAGGGGGTGATGTTCGTGAACAGAGCCACTCTGTTGCAGGAACTCAAATGCGCCATCACGGAGATTGTTGAGTTACAGGAGCAGATCACCCTAACCGATAATTTCCGGGAGGTGAGGCGGCTGAAAAAGCGCCTCAGGGAGGTGCGGTGCTTGAGAACCTGGCTTTTGCAGCAGCTTGACTGCCTCAGGGTTCGGCACACCGCGTAAACCAATCACACTGACAGAGAGGCTAGACCTCCTTATTTTTTTGCCCATTTTTAGGATTTATTATATTAATGGTAATAAGAGGAGAACTCTTATCGATTAACGAAATCATATCATGGGAGGTGTTACTGATGGGGATGACAAAGGATGAGAAATTCGAAATGATGTTTGATACGGTCTTAGAGATCGCCAGGAAAACCAAGGCAATACCTTATTCGGATTATCTACAGGCCAAGTTCGATATCGATGAAACCGATATAGACATGATGGAAAAGCTCAGCCGCCCTCTTATAGAGGATTTCCAGCACGGCAAACGCACTGATTACGGCTTCATCCAACAGAGTCTTACCAAAGCGGGTCTGCCCCTTAACAAAGTAGATGCCCTGATCTGCTTGTTCTATGCACAGGGAGATAAGGACGATTTCTGGGAAATGCTCAAGAACAAGCCTCATTACATTGAAAAGCGTTTTAAACAGATTAAAGACAGCCTTAAGCCGTTGTACTAGTAGCTCTAAAAGGCTCCTCACAGAGGTGAGCCGGACGAGCTGCAGGTTGAGCCCAACATGCCGGCTAAAACAGCCTGGTCATGGGGGATATGCCGCTATATCCGGCTTTAAGGTTTTCGCTGTCTGCCGACCAGCATCAACTGCTGGTTATACATTACATTTATTCAGATTTCCTGTGAAACAGACGGTAGACAACAAAACCGAGCCAGCACCCGAGAACAACCAGACTGATCATCTGTAAATGAGTAAGGGCGTTGAAGTCCAGCGTAATCACCCACAGGGTGAACGCGATCAGGAAAAGCACATCCATCAAGGAGATACGCATAATAGCAGCCTCACATTCCGCCTGGGTCGGATAAGCCCAGGCTGTTTTCTATTCTTCCGGTGAAATTACCTTACCACCTTATCTGAAATACCAGCAACCAGGATTATAATTAAAGAATGTAATTGGGAGAACTTATTATGAATTAATGCAGTTCAATGTTGATGTTCATCAGATATTTAAGCATTTTGAAAGCATAGAGCTCTATTTTATCGGCCCCGGGGGAAAATCCTGCCTAGCCACCTGTGGTATAAGCAAATCCCGCTTTTGGAAACCTAATTATATTATTGGGCAACTGGTTCTGTATGCGGTCCATTACGCGTATTAAGCGGATTTGGCAAGATCGGGTACAGGCTGCTGGGCCTTTTTAGGCCATAGTTGTACATGGGCAGCTTGGGCCAAAGAATCAGACTATCAAATCATCAGGAGGTATATGATGCGCTATATTCACCACCATACTGACATGGAAAGACGCGCTCACATAACCCACTATGCCCCTTTAGCATCTTCTGAGATAGCCACATTGTGGAAAACTGCTCAGTACCGCAAAGCTCACTCACAGTACCGCATTGAAACATAAGTATTTAAGCGCTCGGTCGGGTTAAAGACCAATCCTTAAGATATCACGCGGTGTAGAAGAAAGATAGCGGGCACCGTCCTTTCCCTCAATCACCAGATCATCTTCTATCCCCACCACACCCTCGCCGGGAAAGAAAAACTTGGGTTCGACGGCTACGGTCATCCCGGGCTGCAAAATTTCTTTGCCTCCCTGGCAGATTATGGGCAGTTCATCGAGCTCCAGACCAATACCATGTCCGATAAAGCGCACCTGGGAGGAACCGAAGCCCATGAAATTGGCGGCAAATGGTGTCTCTTTCCTAACCCAGGCCAGGATTTCATCATATACCTCTCCCGCAGTGCGGCCGGGGACCAGAGCCCGGCGGATCATTTCTTCAACTTCCAGAGCGGTTGAATAGGCATTCTGCAGCTTTTGAGGGAGATCTCCTATAACCAACATGCGGGTAACATCGGCATGATAGCCTTTATTGGCCAGGGCAAAGTCCATCACAATGGCCTCACCGGGTTTAATTGGACTGCGTGAAGGGCCTATGGGATGAGCCCATGAAGGCCCCAATCCTCCGGTAGGGCCGTCAAAGTAGGTGGGCAGCGCGGCTCGAGGACCAGCCGCAACTCCTCCGAAATGAAGCTCGCCGCCAAAACACCTCATTCGGATCATGGGTTCATGACCGAGCTGCCGGGCTTTCACTTCGAGAAGGCTTTCCAGTTCGATTTCTGTAATACCCGGTCGCAGCAGGGTGGATACATGCTCCAGCAAGCCCGAATAAATCTGGCTGGTTCTGGTGATTTGGGCGATCTCCCATTCAGATTTAACCGCCCTGAGCAGTCGCAGCGGATAGGAAATATCTATGAATGAAGTATCCGCAAAGGCTTTTCTATACCTCTGGAAACACGCCACCGGAAGCACATCGTATTCCAAGCCTAGAATTTTTGGCACAGGCAATCCTGCGGCTGCAATGGTTTTAACCAGCTTGGAAGTGCCGGTAAGCGGCCTGACCTCCCAGGGGCATTCCGCCTGGGCCCGTTCCAGGTCCCGGTAAGCCAGGATTACCGGTCTGCCGGTGTTTGGTATATATACGTGCAGGTCCTGAGCGGTACCTGTGAAGTACATAGTATCAACCCGTTGTACCAGTAGAGCCCCGTCAATTTCTTTGTCTCTCAAGATTTCCTGAAAGCAGTCCAGCCTCTTTTGCAATTCATCTCTTGTCAACATAAATAACGCCCCCCAATTTCCTTATTTATGGACTTCAGGGAGCCTCAATTAATCTTGTCAGATATATATCAGTATAAGTGATGCTATTCAGGGGGAAGCAGGCTGGCAGGCCAGGCGCATAGATCTGGCAACCTCAGTACGGTTGGTTGTGGTTTTCTTCATAATCCTCTTAACTCCTTATCACGCGTTACTTTCATTTTACCTTTCTAATTACATTTAGAGCCTTGTAAATGAAAAACATAACAACTCGACTCTTTTAATAATATCATCCCGCTGACTATTTAGTTAACAGTTATTGAACAAATTATGTAGCAGACATGTGTCATGGTTACGGCAGAATGCGGTTTGATCTAACCCGATCAAGATACCCAAACAGTTAGAGCTTCAACAATTCTTCAGGATCATACTGGGGTCTGCCAGGGCGGAAGCGACCGCGAAGTATTAACCTGGTGAACCGTTTGTTAACCTTCGGAATACTATGCAAAAAGAATAAAGGTTCTCTGAAGCGCGAAGGTTTCTTAAAACCACTGAAAGGCAGTTGAATCTCATCGGGATAATACAAAGGCGTTCCGCCATCATATCATCGGCCTGCAGCAGTAGAAGAAAATACAAGGTAATTAGGATTCAGGTGATCGGAAGTTCAGGCAAGTCAACTGCGAAAGAAATGATCGGGGCGGTGCTCAGGCAAAGATACAAAACCCTGGTGGGCAGCAAAAATCATAATACCATCCCGGGTATAGCTCGAAATCTATGCCTCTTAAATAGTACTCATGAGGTGGCGGTCTTGGAATCGGGTATGAAATCTCCCGGCATAATTCGCACTGCAGCAAAGATGATCCGACCCCATATCGGCGTAGTGACCAGCATTCACGAGGCTCATCGGATCAGGCTGGGGTCTCTTAGGAACATTATCAAGGCCAAGGCGGAGATGCTTCAATATCTGGATAAAGACGGGACCTTAATCATCAACGGATATGACAGATACTGCCGGCAGTACCCTTACCACCGATTTAAGGGTAAGGTGATTCGCTTTGGTTTTACGGATGATTGCGATATCTGGGCCAGTGACATAAAAAGAGAAGGACTTGTAACCCATTTTATGGTTCACTGTGGTGAAATCCAGTTTCCATGCACTATCAATATTATCGGCAGGTTTAATGTAGGCAATGCCCTGGCGGCAGCTGCGGTTGGCCTGCAACTGGGATTGAGTCCGGAGGAAATTTCACGAGGCCTGGCCAATTTTACGCCGATTCCTGGAAGGTTGAAGGTCTACCCCCTCAGTGACGGGGCTGCACTTATCTGTGATAATTATAACGCCAACCCCGAATCCACCCGCTTGCTTGTTGAAGAATTAATCGAGCTGGCCGAGGAATACCCGGTTGTCCTCGTTCTCGGCGATATGGAGCGCCCCTCTCGGAACATAGAAAGGTATGCGCGCAAGGTGCACCGTCAGATCGGGGAAAAACTGGCCCGAGGCAATTTTGTCCACGTTTTGGCGGTGGGCTTTTGGGCCAAGGAATATCTGAAAGGCGCAGTAGAGGCTGGTTTTCCTCCTGAGAGAATTACCTATTACCGGACCGTTCGGGCTGCTGAGAAGCATTTCCAGCGATTGCTGATGCCGGGGACTATTGCCGTATTGAAGGCATCAATCTATACCAAACTGCGCATACTGCGCATCAATACCATCGGGGATATTCTATAACGCCGTAATCAGCCTTTCACTTTTTCATAACGATCTATAATTTTGTCTGCCTGGCTTTTTGCTTCTATTGCCAAAGTATTTCCCGCCACCATAACCCGCAAATAATGATAGTCTTTTATTCTCACCTTGCTCCATTGCTTTTCCCAACGGGTCAACTTTTTATAAGGGATAAACGGCTTCAGGATTGCTCCGCCACCGCCGCTGGTAATATAGGTTATTCCCTTTTCTTGATCTACCCGGTTTTGCCGTATGGGAAGGGTGCGTTCATAACCGTGGTTATGGCCGCAGAACACCACGTCAACCCCGTGTTGTTCAAATATGGGGCAAAGTATCGACCGCACCTTTAGATTGCTATGATGACAGGCATTGGTAGAATAAGGCGGTTTATGAAGATAGACAAATTTCCATTTGCTTTTATTCGAACGCAGAGTCTTTACAATAAATCTATACTGAGGGCTGCCTGCGGTATATCTATCCTGCGTATTTACAGCCAGGAATAGTGCATTGGAGTAATTGAACGTGTACCAGGTGCGGTTCTGGGGATAGTGAAAATAATATTTAAACAAGACCCCGGTTCCGTCGTGATTGCCGGGAACCGCCATAAGGGGGAGGGAGGCCCAGGAATTTTCTATATAGTCGAAAAAATCCCGCTTCCAGGCCCTGGGAAGGTTGCCATTGGCCACCAGATCCCCGGGGAATAGGATAAAATCCGGTTTTTCCACCATGATCGCACTGTACAGCTGCTGTTTTGTCCGTTTATTTCCCAATTGTGCATAGTCCCCATAAACCACAAAGTTAAAAGGCTGGGGAACATCAGGGGCGGTTTTGAAAGAATGGTTTTCACCCTCAGAACCAATTTTATAATAGTACAAGGTTGAGGGTTTTAAGCCGCGAAGCGTAATGACCTTTTCTGTACCCGGTCCAGTATTGACCATCGAAACCGGTTCTGAGCCGCATCCATAGTAGATCGAATCAGGTTCAGCCTTATTGCTTGCATAACTTATGGTGATGGTGGTGGTTGGATCCTCGGACCATGACAAATAAGGACCGCGGGGAAATGATTTTTTTACCTCTGGATGTCTGGCTTTTTTACCGGGCACAAAATCCTCCATTTACGGCGATGGTTTCAGCGGCCACCATACCCCGAGTTTTCGCATAGATGCCTGATTAAATTGAATTTCAACTCCGCTGTATATGGTTGGGATTAAATAAGACCCAACCCATACTATCTGAATATGATGTTCCGAACCAATCTGTGAATGCTCACGCAAGCAGAAGCAGGGGAACGTTCTTGTTGCTTCCTTCCAAAAAGGAAGCAACAAGAACGTCCCCCTGCTCCTTGAAAACCTATTATAATGATGGCATCAAGCCCACTTCCTGGCCTCTCAAAACCTATTGTAGGCCAAATAACTCTCAGAGGTAATATGAAAGATTGTATGTTAGTTGAAAATGTCCATAACCTCCAGGCCATAATCAGCCGTCATGGACTTAAACTTAAGGTCCATAATGATCCGCCTCACTCATCCAATTTTTATAATAATATCATTTCAGACCAGGGAAAGGTTTTTGTATGGAATGTCTGAACCCACCACCTGAGTTTGATCATTGCGTATATAGTTTAGCGCACGTGTTCATTGAAAAAAGTTGGCAAAATAATTCTGCAGCAATTAAACATTAAAACCAGACAATGGTCCTGAATAGTTTTATAAATATTGTAATTTACCACACGAACTAATATAGTTGAGATAATCTAATCGCACCAATGTACACTCAAAGTTCAAACTAGGGAGGAATTATATTGAAGAGGCTGGTCAGTTTAGTTGTAATTGCTGCAATGTTTTGGATGGCTTGCGGAGGGATTCCGGTCAGCGCTGCTAGCACCGATAGCAGAGGAATGGATTCTCCTGGAGAAGCTGTAACCGATTTTGTTGCCGATGAAATCATCGTAAAATTCAAAAACGATAAAAAGCCCTTCCAAACCTTGAAGGTCCCTAAAGGCAAGGTGCTGGGCAAGGTACTGGAATACTCTCAAAGGTCAGACGTGGCTTATGCCGAACCCAACTATTACGCTAAAGCCTTGTTTACCCCCGATGACGAGTTGTATGACCTGCAATGGAACTTTGGCGATCAGGCCAAGGGAGGCATCAGAATGCAAGAGGCCTGGGAGCTGTCTGACGGCAGTGGTGTGACGGTAGCTGTTATTGACACCGGTATCGCTTATGAAAACTACCAGCAATACGTGAAAGCTCCGGATTTGGCCAGTACCCGCTTTTCCGAATGGGGCTACGATTTTGTCAATCAGGATACCCACCCCAATGACGACAATGGTCATGGAACCCATGTAGCCGGTACTATCGCCCAGAGTACCAATAATGGCATAGGAGTGGCTGGAATCGCTTTTGGAGCTACCCTGATGCCTATCAAAGTGCTGGACAGCGATGGTTCAGGCACTTATGCTGATATTGCCAACGGCATTCGCTGGGCTGCCGATAAGGGCGCCCAGGTCATCAATCTCAGTCTGGGGGGATCTCAGCCTTCCTCGGTGCTAAAAGACGCCCTGGCCTATGCATATGGCAAAGGAGTGACTATAGTCGCGGCTGCCGGTAACGATGGGTCCAACAAGCTCAGCTATCCCGCTGCCTATGATGACTATGTCATCGCGGTGGGGGCCACCTATTCGGACAAGACCGCGGCCGATTACTCCAACTATGGAAAAGGATTGGACCTGATGGCTCCAGGCGGATACGTATTTTTCGATGAGAATGGTGACATTGTTGGCGATGGAATACTGCAGCAAACCTTTAATCCGCTAACCAGAGATGTCAGTGATTTCGGTTATTGGCCTTATCTTGGAACCTCTCAGTCCTCTGCCCATGTAGCCGGAGTCGCTGCTCTGTTGATTTCCAGGGGCAATGCCACCACCCCCTCCCAGGTGCGCCGAGCATTGCAGGAGACCGCCCTGGATCTGGGTAAGTACGGCTGGGATAAGACTTATGGTTGGGGTCTGGTGGATGCTTATTCGGCATTGAATTGGCCATTGGCTGCGACCAAAACCGTGAATATCAGCATTGACCTGACACCGCAATTTAAAACGGCTGGCAAGAACGTTTTCACCCGTGTCGAGGCCAAAGTCAGGGTTGGCGAACCTGGGGTTCCGATTGCCGATGCCACTGTCTTAGGACGCTGGAGCAGCCCCGCTGCTGATGCCGACAAAGGTATTACCGGCCCGGACGGAGTCGCTGTGCTGACTTCTGACCAGACCAAATCTCCTCCAGAATCATACACTTTCACCGTCGAAAGTGTTACTATAAACGGCATAGTTTATCAACCCATTGGTGAGACCAGCGATTCTATCAGCATAATGTAGTCTCAGGGACGGGGTTGTTGACAAAAAATTGTCAACAACCCCGTCCCCGATGTTTAGGCAGGATTTTTGACGTATTTCGCGAAGTCGTTCATAACATAATACACATCTTCGAGTTTGAGAGCCTACGGCATTGGCTATGGTGACCAGACCGTTAGGGTTTCAGGGGAAACACTGAGGCCTCCCGCTGCGGAAAGAAGATTGACCATGCAATTCGTTAGGTGACGGTCTGCTCTTTTGCATACCGCCTTTTTTTATACACATGGATTGACTTCTTTGCAGTACTGCACACACAACCGGTACCTGGCGGTAGAGTAGATATGATTGAAATGCCAGCTCTTACTGAGTGCCCATTGGTCTCCGCTGGGGTAAAGATATGCCGGTCTGCCTCGAATGAGGCGAGAACACACCAGGCCGTTGCAGGACGAGAAAGTGCTGATCAAGTATCTTAATGTTGACTATGATAAGACTATTTTAAGGAGGGATCGACGATTAATAATGAAATACTATCCGAAACCATTAATCATGTCAGTGAAATCCTCGGAGACGGTATGGATAAGCTAACCGTGGAACGGGCGGTAATAGGTTTGTTTTTTTCGGGTGTAAAACTGAGCGATGGTCATGGGGGACTCTGTTTCACCCCCATAAAAGAAATCCCTGAGGCTGTCTGCTGCCCCACTTCGGCCAGAGCTATGCCCTTGCCCGGGAAATTAGCGGGTCGAAGTGTAAAGGCCTATCTAGCGGATATCTTCAAGGATAGCATAATGAAAAAGACCCTGGGAATAGCCACCTTGAACGCATTGAGCGCCTCGTGCTGGGACCGCATGCCGGACAAAGCATATCAGCTCGAATTAGGACTGGACGCGTTTGAAATGGTTGATATCGATCCGTCCCAAAAAACCGTGGTGGTTGGTGCTCTGGTTCCGGTGATTAGAAGATTGATGGCGGCCAATGCAGATTTTCATATTTTGGAGTTGGACAAGGCCACCTTGAAACCGGATGAGATGCCCCATTTTGCTGAAGCCAGTCGAGCGGCGGAGTTTGTCCCCGATGCTGATTTATTAGTTATTACCGGCACCACTCTCATCAATGATACCCTGCCGGGATTATTGGCCTTGGCCAAGCCGGAAGCCCGAATCGTGGTTACCGGTCCGACCGTCAGCATGCTTCCGGACGCCTTTTTTCAGCGCGGTGTAACCTCACTGGGCGGGATTCTGGTAACCAGGCCGGACGAATTATTAGATATTATAAGCGAGGGTGGCTCGGGATACCACTTTTTTGGGAAATCAGCGGAAATGATGGTAATCAACCGCGATAAGGCCTAAGGACAAATCAGGAGGCAGGTGATGGGTGCAGATGAATAATATTGAGATGCATACCAAAGAGTTCTGGAATGTCAAATCAGAACGGTGGGCTCAGGATTTAAACAACAATGAATCAAGGCAGGAAAATGAAGCTCGCTACCAACACACCGATGACTTCCTGCTTCAACAAGGCCTGTATAACAGCGGCTCGGACATCCTGGACATCGGATGCGGACTGGGCATGTTCACAGTGCGGTTTGCACAGAAAGCCCGGTCGGTAACGGGGCTGGATATATCCGATAGAATGATTGCATATGCCCGGCAGAATATCGAACAAAACCATTTGAATAATGTGAGTTTTATAAATATCCCCTGGCAAGACATAGATTTAAAGGATTATCGCATGGAAAAAGCCTTTGATCTCGTTTTTGCTTCGCTCTGTCCCGGGATCAGCGCTGCGGAGTCCTTATCGAAAATGTCCCTGGCCAGCCGCGGCTGGTGTTTTATCTGCTGCTTTGCACGTAAATTCAGCAGTCTAAAAAACGATATATATCAACGCATATTAGGTGTCCCTTATGATGCCGACTGGGGCAAAGCTTCTGTGAGCCAGTCTTTCGATCATCTGATAAAGTCGGGTTACTATCCCTATGTGACCTATTATGATTCTGAGGCACAGCTGAAATGGCCTCTGAACAATAATACCGCCGCCCATTTTGCCGGACATCTCGGACCGATCAGTGAGGAAAAGGAGAATATTGAGAAGTATACCAGTACAGTATTCGACTACTTGCGGGAAATCGCTGTTGATGGCATCGTCCCCGACGATACCCAGTCAAGGATAGCTTTTCTTTATTGGCAGGCCGGTTGAGGAGTTGGGTGTAGATACGAACGTATTCCCCGATGTTTGATTTTAAGAAGCAAGGGTATAGAGCAGCCGCTTATTAAGGCGGCTGTTGTTTTTTATGGTTATCCGTATTAATGTTCAGCCGCATTAAAACCCCATAATTCTCCAGCTATGAAATTAAAATGGTATAATTTCTGATAACTGGCTTATTATCGTCACTCTAGGAGGCAGTAATGGTTACAGGAGATTTCAAGAACAAAGTCGATCGCATTTGGGAGGTTTTCTGGACCGGAGGGGTGACCAACCCGCTATCGGTTATTGAGCAAATCACTTATCTGTTGTTTATTAAAGGCCTGGATGAAGCCGATCAGAAGAGGGAAAAGGAATCGCTGGTTTTGGGATTAAAACATGATAGTATATTTCCTCAAGATAAGCCGCATTTGCGTTGGAGTGTGTTCAAGGATTTGGCTGCGGAGAAAATGTACAAAGTAGTTGCCGATGAGGTGTTTCCTTTTATTAAAGGACTTCACGGGGATAAGGAATCAGCCTATGCCAAATACATGTCCGATGCCATTTTCATAATCCCCACTCCACAAATGCTAGAAAAGGTGGTTACCGGTTTATCGGCATTGCCTATGGATGACCGGGATAGTAAAGGGGATTTGTATGAATACCTGTTATCCAAGCTGTCCCAGTCCGGTACCAACGGGCAGTTTCGGACACCTCGACACATTATCAAAATGATTGTCGAGCTAATGAAACCGACCCCGGAAGATATTATCGCCGATCCGGCAGCAGGAACGGCTGGCTTTCTGGTTTGCGCGGGGGAGTATCTGCGCGATAGGCACCTAGATTTATTCATGGATAAAGAGCTGCGCGATCATTTCAACAATAACATGTTCCACGGTTTTGACATGGATAGGACCATGCTTAGAATCGGGGCCATGAATATGATGCTACATGGGGTCGACAACCCCAACATAGCTTACCGTGATTCCTTATCGGAGCAGAATACTGACACCAGTAAATATACCCTGGTGATGACCAATCCGCCCTTTAAAGGTTCACTGGACTATGAAGCGGTTTCAGCTGATCTTCTGCGGGTTACCAGAACCAAAAAGACCGAATTGTTGTTTCTATCCCTGTTCCTGCGAATACTTAAAACCGGCGGCCGATGTGCTTCTATTGTCCCAGATGGGGTATTATTCGGCAGTTCCAAAGCCCACCGGGCAATCCGCAAGGAAATCATCGAAAACCACAAACTGGAGGCTGTCATCTCTATGCCCAGCGGGGTTTTTAAGCCTTATGCCGGGGTTTCGACGGCCATAATTATCTTCACCAAAACCGGCGCAGGTGGGACTGATAAGGTATGGTTTTACGATATGAAAGCCGATGGCTTTTCGCTGGATGACAAACGCAACCCCATAGAAGACAATGATATTCCCGACATAATCAACAGGTTTAACAATCTGGATGCGGAACAAGACCGCCAGCGAACTGAACAATCCTTCTTCGTCCCCAAAAACGAAATCGTGGCCAATGAATATGACCTGTCGATTAATAAGTATAAAGTGATTGAACAGGAAGAGATTGAGTATGCTCCGCCTAAAGAGATAATAGACTTACTAATAGTGCTCGAGGAAGAAATTAAGGTTGGATTATTGGAACTGGGTGAGATGATTAATGAGTAACATACTCAATTCAAAGTATAAATTGGCTTATGTTGGAACTCTAATCCAGCAGATTCGTGGTGTATCCTATTCTGCAGAAGAGACTAGTGAAACATTTAGAGATGGCATGGTGCCTATTCTTCGAGCCAATAATATTGGAGATAAGATAAATTTCGACAAACTCATATTTGTAAAAAAGGCTAGGGTAAAGGATAATCAATATCTAAAAAAGGGCGACATTCTAATAGCAACATCAAGTGGCAGCAAAAACATGGTCGGTAAAGCTGTGCAGATAAGCGGAGATATGAAATATTCTTTCGGTGCATTCTGCAAGGTGTTAAGACCTAATTCCAATATTGATGCAAATTATTTGGGGTTTTTCTTTTTATCGTCTTATTATAGACAGACAATTTCTTATTTGTCTGAAGGGGTAAGTATTAACAATATACGAAGCGAACATATAGATAAGCTTCAGATGCCACTCCCCCCACTCGAAACCCAACGAAAAATAGCTGCGGTTCTGGATAAAGCCCAGGAGTTGATAGATAAACGCAAGCAACAGATTGCTTTGCTGGATGAGCTTATCAAGAGCGTGTTTATTGATATGTTTGGCGACCCTGAAAAAAATAATTTAAAACTATCCACGATCAAATTAGGTGATATAGGTTATTGGCAAAGTGGGGGCACGCCATCCAGAAAAAACGAAGATTATTTCAAAGGTGATATTCCTTGGTTAACCTCTGGTGAGTTGGGTAGTATGTACATAAATGATAGCCTTGAAAGAATAACTGAAGACGCTATACAGAATACATCTGCTAAGATAGTTGATGTGGGCAGTCTGCTTCTGGGTATGTACGATACAGCTGCACTCAAATCATCAATTAATACTGTGGTTTGCAGCTGCAACCAAGCAATTGCATTTTCGCATTTGGATAAAGAGTTGGTTAATACCATATATGTATACCACGCTATTCAAATTGGAAGAGACTATTTCAAAAGACTCCAGAGAGGAGTAAGACAGAAAAACCTCAACCTGTCAATGATTAGGTCGATAGAGATATTATATCCGCCCAAAGACTTTCAAGATAAGTTCGCGGAAATAGCTGATACAATAGAACTTCAGAAATATAAAATGCAACAAAGCCTCACCGAAATGGAACACTTCTTCAACAGCTTGATGCAACACGCATTTAAGGGGGAACTGTTCTAAATCGCAGGAGATGAGTATGGCTTCCAATTTTTCTTTTTTGCAAAAGGATGTAAAGTTTAAGAGCTTTGCTAACGCCTGCATGGAGGCTGAACTGAGCATTGCGGTCAGTCCGGCCACTACGGCTATATTATCGCGCCGTGCACTGGAACTGGCGGTCAGATGGGTTTACAGTTTTGACAGCTATTTGAAGGTTCCGTATCAGGACAACCTCTCCAGCCTGATCCATGACCGCACCTTCAGGGATGTTATAACTGCGGAATTGTTCCCCTTAATAAAATACATTGTCAAGCTGGGCAATGTCGCCGCCCACACCAGCAGCCGTATAAAGCGCGAAGAAGCCGTATTGTCTTTGCACAACCTGCATCGGTTCGTGTCCTGGATTGATTACTGTTACTCCCCAGAATATACCGCCGGGCAATTCGACGAATCCATATTGCCTGCCGCAGCAGAGCAGCAGATAAAGGCTAAGGATCTGGAAGCCCTCTATGAGCAACTGGGGGCCAAGGACAGGAAACTCAGCGAACTGGTAGAGCAGAATAAGTTGCTCCGCGAAGAACTGCGCCAGGTCAGGGAACGCCATCAAAGACAGCGCTCCTTTAATGTGGACCAGATCGGCGAATACGAAACCCGCAAGAGGTATATTGACCTGGATCTAAAAGAGGCCGGCTGGGTATTTGATCAGGATTGTATTGAAGAATATGAAGTACAGGGCATGCCCTTTGGCAGCGGAACCGGCTATGTGGACTATGTGCTGTTTGCCGATAACGGCAAACCCCTGGCGGTGGTGGAAGCCAAAAGAACCAGCAAAGACCCTTATGAAGGCCAGCAGCAGGCCAAGCTATATGCCGATTGTCTGCAGGAAAAGTTCCAGCAAAGGCCGATAATCTTCTATACCAATGGCTTTGAGACCCATTTGTGGGATGATTGTGCCTATCCTCCACGACGGGTAGCCGGGTTTTATACCAAAGATGAATTGCAGCTAATAGTCAACCGCAGGTCCAGCCGCATCGGGTTGGACAATATACAGATAAACAACCTCATTACTGACCGCTATTATCAAAAAGAAGCCATAAAGGCAGTTTGTGAAGCATTCTCTGCTGGTGACCGCAAAGCTCTCCTGGTCATGGCTACCGGCAGCGGCAAGACCAGGACAGTTATATCGTTAATTGATGTTTTAACCCGCCACGAATGGGTTAAGAATTGTCTGTTCTTGGCCGACAGGACCGCTCTGGTCAGGCAGGCTAAAAATAGCTTCAACAATTTGCTGCCCAATCAATCCTTGTGCAGCCTGTTGGAAAGCAAGGACGATCCTGACAGCCGCATCGTTTTTTCCACTTATCCCACCATGATGAATGCCATCGATGAGATAAAGGCCAAAGATGGCAACAAGCTGTTTACTGTGGGGCATTTCGATCTGATCGTGATCGATGAAGCTCACCGCAGCATTTATAAGAAGTATCAGGCCATATTCGACTACTTTGACGCTATGACCATCGGCCTCACCGCTACCCCCAAAGATGACATCGATAAAAACACCTACCACATATTTGAACTGGAAAACAATGTGCCCACCTATGCCTTTGAATTGCAGGAAGCGGTTGAAAACGGCTTTTTGGTACCATTCAATACTGTAGAAACTGAGCTTAAGTTCCTGGAAGAGGGCATCAAGTATGATGAGCTTTCCGAGGAAGAGAAAGAGGCCTATGAGGAGACTTTCCTGGAAGAAGACAACATGCCCGAATACATATCCAGCGATAAGCTAAATACCTGGCTTTTTAACGATGACACCATTGACAAGGTCTTGGATATCTTGATGGAAAAAGGCATCAAAGTGGAAGGCGGAGATAAGCTGGGCAAGACTATAATCTTCGCCAAAAACCACAAACACGCCATCAGAATAGTGGAGCGGTTCAATGTACTTTATCCCCAGTATAAAGGGGAATTCGCACGGGTAATCGACAATCAGATCAATTATGCCCTGGATTTGATCGACAAGTTCGCGAATAAGGATAAAATGCCGCAGATAGCGGTTTCAGTGGATATGCTGGACACCGGCATAGACATCCCGGAAATAGTAAACCTAGTTTTCTTTAAGAAGGTACGCTCCAAGGCCAAGTTCTGGCAGATGATCGGGCGCGGCACCCGGCTGTGCAAGGACCTGTTCGGTACTGGTATGGATAAAGAGAACTTCCTGATATTTGATTTCTGTGGCAACTTTGAGTTTTTCAATGAGAACCCGCGGGGCAAGGAAATCAAGCTCACCCCCAGCTTGAGCGAGAAGCTGTTCAACATTAAAGTGGATATAATCAAAGCCCTGCAAGACATTGATTATCAGACACCCGATTATATAGGCTACCGCAAGCAACTGATAGCCGAGGTGATACAGGATATAAAAACCCTCAACCAGGAAAATTTCAGGGTCAAGCTGCACCTTAAGTTTATTGAAAAATGTAGCCGGGAGGAAGCCTGGGTCAACCTGGAGAGCCTGGATATAGCCAATATCAAGGAGCATATCACCCCGCTGGTCATACCTAAGGCCGATGACGAACTGGCCAAAAGGTTTGATTACTTGATGTATACTATTGAACTGGCGGAATTGACTGGTGCCCAGGCCAATCAAGCCAAAGATAATGTGGTCAAGACAGCCCAGGCGTTAAACAAACTGGGCACCATTCCACAGGTTTTAGCCCAGAAGGAGATAGTCTTAAAGGTACAGACGGATTTGTTCTGGCAAGAGGCTGATGTATTTGACTATGAACTGGTCAGGGAAGCCTTGCGGGACCTGGTTAAGTTCATTGAGAAGGCCAACACCAAAATCTACTACACTAATTTCACCGATGAGATATTGAATATTAGTGAGAAACCAGGTGAATACTCCACCTCCACCCTGCAGAATTATAAAAAGAAAGTAAATACCTATCTAAGGGAAAACCAGGACCATATCGCTATTTACAAACTGAAAAACAACAAACCGCTCACCAGGCAGGACTTTCAGGAGTTGGAGCAACTGATGTGGAAAGACATGGGCAGCAGAGAAGACTACGCCAGGGAGTTTGGGGACACCCCGCTGACTATTCTGGTCAGACAGGTGGTAGGTTTAGACCCCAAAGCCGCTAATGAAGCCTTCTCTGAATTTTTGAACGACACCAACCTGGACAGCAAACAGATCAGGTTTGTTAAGACAATAGTTGATTATGTGGTTAAGAACGGGCACATGCTGGATAAAAGCGTCCTGCAGGATGAGCCTTTCGAATCCATCGGCAGCATCACTGAATTATTCGCTATGGAAAAGGCCTTGAAAATAGTGGGCGTGATCGAAGAGATAAATAGGAATGCGATGGAAGTCGTGGGGGCGTAAAATGTTTCTACAGCGTGAAGCACTTTGGCCTATTGGCTACGGTACCGTTATCGCAGTTTAATGTTCAATCTACGCAACATTTCAAAGGTGTTAATGTAAGTAATCCCCAGAGCAACACATACGTTGGGGATTGGAATTTTT
>CAJYDM010000003.1 GCA_913757435.1 Syntrophomonas sp. DTU019 | reverse complement strand
TTATTATAATTATCATAGTTTTTTCATGTATTTATAAAGGATAATAAGTAGTAATTTATATGTATCCTGCTCTCACCCTCTGTAAAAATAACCACCAAAGTGGTCTTAGAAATCCTTAGGGAGGGGCTGCTTTAAATCAAGTGGCTTCTCTCTAGGTACCTTAAATCCTCAGATGCTCAGCCGAGGCACAAAAGGGGCTGTTATTTCTACAGCCCCTTGAATTTGAGTTTGCCTATAAGAAAATTAATCAACTTGAGTTGTCAAGAACATTGGCAAAGTCATCTGCTCGATCTGATCTAAGAGTTCCTCAAGTTCATCCATATGACGATCTTCGTCGTTTAGTATCTGTATAAGAATATCCCTTGTTGCATAGTCACGTACCTCACCCGCGAGCACTATGGCATCATTATAAGCTTTGATTGCGCCTTCCTCAGAAGCGCGGTCAAATTCTACTTGCTTAGGAACGTCTTTTCCAATATGAATATCACTCAGTTTGGATACAGTAGGTCTTCCACCGAGAAACAGAATCCTTCCGATAAGTTTTTCGGCATGCCTCATTTCGTCTATTGCCCGCTTCTCAAAGCTTTTATGCAACTTACCATAGCCCCAGTCCTCGCACATTTCAGCGTGTACGATATACTGATTGATGGCTGCAAGCTCGTCCGCAAGCAAAGCATTCAGCGTTTCAATAAGTTTTGGATTTCCTTCCATAAGTACAACTCCTTTCTTTTAAAGTTGTCTGGGTTTTGACTTAACCATTTATTTCAATAGCTTTCGCTAGCATTTATACTATCTTGTTATTATTACAAATACTTTATGTCTTTGTCAATCAAAAAGTTTACCACCGCGCTCATGAAAAAGTTGACCACCCAGGGAAAAAAATAGTTAGGCGGGTCGTGACGGACGCTGCCTCTTCATGGTCTGCTTGAGCCGGAAACTCTCGCCGTTGGTAATCAGGATGTGGGCGTTATGGGTAATCCGATCTAAAAGAGCCGCAGTCATCTTTTCGTCACCAAAAACCTGATTCCACTCGGAGAATTCAAGGTTGGTGGTAATGATCATACTGCCTCTTTCATAACGGCTAGAAAAGAACTGAAACAGCAGTTCTGCTGAACGGCGGTTAAACGGGATATAGCCAAGCTCATCAACGATGACTAAATCATAGCGCAACCATTGTTTCTGGTATTTTAGTAGCTTTTTCTCGCTCTCCATTTCCGTCAACTCATTCACCAATCCGGCGGCTGTGTAAAATCCAACCTTGTAGCGCAACTGGCAGGCACAGATTCCCAGGGCTATTGCCAAGTGGGTTTTACCGGTACCTGAGTTACCAGCCAGGATAACATTTTCCTTATCCTTAATGAACTGACCCCGGGAAAGAGTTAGTACTTTGGTTTGGTTAAGGCCTGGTATTTGCGTGAAATCAAAGGTGTCCAGGGTCTTTTTCAAAGGGAACCTGGCTTGGTTGATTAACCTTTTTACCTGGTTTTCTTCCCGTTTCATCACCTCTCGTTCCAAAAGATTAAAAAGGAATTCCTCATAGCTTAAGCGTTCACTTTCCGCTTGCCGAGCCATTTCTTGATAGTTCTGGCCAACAGTAGGTAGTTTTAAAGTCTTAATATATTCCTTGAGCCTTGCCTCGATGTCTACTATGCTGCACCTCCCTTTAAAAGTTGGTCAAAGCAACTAAGATTGGGCGGTTTGACGCTAAATTCAGGTATGTTCTTTACCCGTTCCCCGCTCATGCTACAGTGCGAGTATTCTGCCACAGCAAAGCTGTCGAACAGGGCTTTAATGCCATCATAGTGATAAACGGAACAGTCCATGGCCATTTGTAAAATTTCATCAATCACCTCCGGCCCATGTTTAACTCTAAGTTTTAGTATTTTTACAAACTCAAGGTTGGCTTTATCGTTATTTTGTCTGAGTATAGCCAGGTACTGGTGGTATATCTCCGGCAAGCCCGCCTCTTTGAAAGCCTTGGCGTGGTTTAGGGCGTATGGCTTGCGCTCCAGTACATCAAGATAGTGACTTAGGTCGAGTATATCCTGGCCTCGCTCGTAACAACGAGGATGAACTGCTATCAACTGGTCTTCGTAGAAGATATGGACTTCATTTACATAGCTTTTGATATGTATCCGGCACCGGGCATAACGACTGGGTACTGAATAACGGTTGTTATCAAAACGCACCGTGCTTTCCTTGGAGCTTTTGGCAGGCACCACTACACAACAGTCAAAGGGGTACCGGGGCAGGGGCAGCAACAATTGTTTTTCCTCTTGAAACACCTCCGCAATGGTCTTTTTTGTATGAGGTACTATTCTTGTCTGACGGAACTTTGAGAGCTTCATGAGTATCAACTGGTTTAGTTCTTCGAGGGAAGCTACCTCGGGAACAGGGACCAGGATGTTTCGTCTCAGATAGCCTACCTCGTTTTCGACCTGGCCTTTTTCATTTCCCCTCCCAACATTGCAAAATTCGGCCTCGAAAAGGTAATGGGCTTTGAAAGCCATAAAGGCATCCTGTTCTTTACGATCCTTTCCCTGTAGTACTCGCGCTACAGCAGTTTTTAGATTGTCGTATACGATAGTTTTAGGGATTCCTCCGAAGTATTCGAAAGCCTGCTTGTGACCTTCAAAAAATGCCTCCTGCCGGGCTGAGGAAAAGGTAGTCATGAATGAGTCTCTGCTACCTGATAGCTTCATCACAAAAAGGTAAACCTTCTGGCTTTTACCCTGCAAGATTACCTCTGCTTCACCCCAGTCCACCTGGGCATGACTCCCTAGTTCAAATTCCAAGGGAATGAATAATTCCCGCTTATCGCCCTCCAATTGCTTTTTAATTTCCCTAACACAGCGCCTAACGGTTGATTCACTGCCGCTAAATCCATATTCTTCACACAGGCGTTCATATATCCTAGCGGCAGTGTGCCGCTGCTTTTTCGGCCGGTTCTCATCTTCTTGCAGCCAGCTAGTGATGATGTCCAGGTATGGCCCCATGACCGGCTTTTCTTTGATCTTTGTCAGTGTGTATTTGGGTATGGTGGGCACTTCCTCAGCAATCACTTTGCGTATGTACTGCCGGGAATGCCCGGTCTCCTTGGATATCCAACGTATGGATGCTCCTTCAACAAAATGCATTTTCCTGATATACTCTTTGGTAGCCATCCCAATCATTCCTTTTCCTCCTGTAGCTTTGGTGTTTGCACAACTCATAGCTTACAGGAAAGGTTGGTTGGGGTGGTCAATTTTTTCGTTATCATTTTCAACTTAAGTGGTCAACTTTTACGTTATCAAAGACAACTTTACCTATTTTCGCTTCTTTTATCAACCTGTATACATAAATGGGTTCGTTTTCGGAACATCAGATTATCGCCCGCCCCAAGGATTTCATTAACGAGTTATTAAAAGCATGAAAACGATTTGCTGCTAAGAATAATTGCATTTTACACTCTCTTCGATATCATTAACGGAAAAATCCCGATATCAAGCCTGCAGCTCTATTTTGATTTTTAAGTTCTACAGCTTTAAACATGCATAACTCATGACAACACATACACTCTATGCAGGCATTATAATCGATTTGCTTCGTATCCGTGTCAATTGCCTGTACCGGACAGCTTTCCACACACATATTGCATTTTTTACATTTTTTCGGATTTATTTGGGGACGTGTTTTGAAAAAATCGATTATCTTTACCAGGGCTTTACTATTGCTCTTCTTTGTTCCCCTGATGCGCTTGGGCAGCTTAAACCTAAGCAACCTGGGGACTAGCTCATAATCACCTGCAAGTGTGATATTTTCTAACCAGCCTTCTCCTAGATTCCGCTTCCTGGCCGTTTCCAGTATGGGTACATCTTCAACATTTATACCCACCATTTTGGCCGCAACAACATCCAGTGCCAGTGGGTCCTCACTGATGATGATTTTACTAGCCTGATAAATGCTGCCTGCTGTCGGTCCCTCTCCTTCCATGGCCAGAATCCCATCCATGATGTGAAGCTGTATTTTGGTAGCTTTATGGATATCGCAGATGATTTCCCCAAAATCCCTTGGTTCGGGAGCCATTCTATGATACTGGGCTTTTCTGAGCCCTGGTATGCATCCAAATACATTTTTTACAGCTCCGGAAAAAATCTGCGCCGAGTGTGTTTTCAATTTCGGCAAATTAATAACTACATCCGCATCGAACATTGGCCTGGCGATATGCATCGTTTCTTCACACCGGCTTTCCGGTTGAACAGCCACCACACCCTCACGGTCAAAATTCTTTATCTCCGCTCCTTCTTCGTTCGCCACCCGCTCGTATCCGGCAACCTTTAAGCTCTGCGCAGTAGGCGCTATTCCTGCTATAGCTCCCCCTGAGCTATCACCGATCCATACATTGCAGTTCCTGCTTTTCAATATTCTTACCATTGCTCTGACAAATTCAGCATGTGTTACTGCAGCGGATTCGGAAGACTTGGGCCCGATCAGATTCACCTTTAGGAGTACTTTGTCCTGCGGCTTTACAAATTTATCCCATCCGCCCAGCATTTCTATGGCCGTATTAATTCTTTCAATTAAGGTTTCCAGATCATAATTTTCACATTCCTGAATAATTACCTTACTCATACGATTATCCTCTAAATATATGAACTGCCTCTTTCTTCGCTTTGCACATCATTCATGTGTCCCGACGTGATTAGTGTTTCATTATTTTGTCTCGCATATTCCAGGCGCAGTGTTGTCGCAGGAATATTGGAGTACTTTTACACGAACGGCGTAGGCTTGGACGTGGCAGCAAAATTCCACCCCAAAATCGCTTATTCCACGTATAGTATCTCGGCTAATTCTTCCTATGTCATATTATGACTGTTCTCAGTCTTGGTTAATTTTTCATTGGCCTACATAATCTTTAGTTTCCTCTATCAAAGTCTACCCTTGACCATTACCCTGTCATTAAGGGTCTCATATCCAAATTTTTTATATAACGCATGTGCGTCCCTGGTTATCAGAATACCTCTTAAACCTTGATATTCCGGCAGGTTCTCTATATATGAAATGAGAGCTGTTCCCAATCCATTATTCTGATATTTGCAATCAATAACAACATCGCAAAGATAATAAGTCGTTGCGAAATCGGTAATCACTCTTGCAAAGCCCACCAGCATGTTCTGATCTTTCAGATAAATACCGTAACACTGAGAATTGCGCATTGATTTTTCAACCGTTTCCTGGGACCGCCTTTCGGCCCAATAGGTTTGCTTCAGGAGATTCATGATCTCTTCTATTTTCATCTTGTCCGCGCCATTGATTATTTCATAGTTCATTCAATCACTTCTTAAATAGTTCCTTTGTTGATCATATTAGCTATATTATTTCTTTTCTTTGTTCTGACATTAGTTTCCTGTAATAAAAGGAAGCACCTCCTCTTGGAGGCACTCCTTCTTTTATCTATTTACTTTTCACCTGAAAGAAAGGCAAAAGAACCGTCCCCATGCCTTTACCCATGCCTTTACTCTGCATCTTCGTCCATTGTTTCTAAAAGGAAGCTGACCGGTCGAAAACCGTCATTACAGGAAATCATCGCAGATTTTTTGTTTTTCATCCATCCGTCATAAAGATCTTCTCCACCATGTGCAAGCGTCATAACAAAAGCAGATATACTGTCCCATGCGCTGTCACAAAAACCGACCGGTTTCCGCCATCCATTGGCGATATAAACCTGGCCTACCTGCATATCACACGTATGCAGAATCGGGTTTTCATATTTTTCAATCAAATCAGTATAGCAGGCTGTTTTCATAACGGTGATTTGGACTTTTTTCATGTTTCAGCTTCTCCTTAACATTATTTTTGTATCTTCTTGAACGCCACAGCCTGGTCCTTCACAGAATTTTCCCGATCTTATAGCCATTCTAAATCAGTTCTTACTTGAAAGTCAGAAAGGAATGGTCGATGGGCAGACCTGCGATTTCCTCTATCTCAGGATAGGTCAGCTTGAAGTTGTATGTACAATTTTCTTTTATCCAAATCCAAAGCGGATCGTATTTACTCATATATCTATATCCGTTTACTAAAATGCCCCGAGGCGACAATTAGCTCTTCCCTTCATCCAGCGTTTTAACCTCTTTTCCTTCTTCACATTCGATGAAGGTAATTTCATCCTTCTCATTTGAAAACCGTCATCTTGCCAGAAGATTTAAGTTTATCCCATTCATGAATCAGTGACTGTTCCAATTGAACGTATGAAAGATCCGACGACAGCCGCAAAACGCTCGGGCTGGTCTAAGTGGACACTGTGGCCAGCTCCCCGGATTTGTTCTGCCTGAAGTCTAGAATTAAGACGTTGCAGCTCTTCGGCAACAACAGACGAAACCACGCCGTTATCGCCAAATACGATGAGGCTTGGTACGTTAATTGCACCTATTAACATCTTATAGTCAGGGCTCGGTGGGGCAAGAACGTCAAAGGCAGACATGCTTGTTTGAAGTCGTGCTCGTGCGAACAGTTCAAGAGTCTCCACTGACCGATCAGGGTGTCTGTTCCGCGCGTCTGCCACCAATTCGCTGAATGACATGGTGAGCATTCGTCGATGCTGATCGGAGACTCCACTTTCGTAGACTTCTCGCTGAACTTCTGGGCTCAAAAACGTAGGATCAGCTAAGACCAGGCCACGGAGTAGATTTGGTTTACGACTTGCTACCACAGCCGCAGTCATCCCTCCCATGGAATGTCCAAGCAGGATCGGAGGAGAAAGTCTCAAGGCATTTATCAAACCAACAACATCGTTGGCATGGTCCTCATATCGGTATCCACAGTCGGGTGCGCTCGAATCGCCATGTCCTCTGGCATCCGGCATGATTACATCAAATTCTTTCTCCAGAACCTGTGCCAAACCTGTCCAGCACAGGCCATTAGCCATCAATCCATGCAGCAAAATTACAGGCGGTTTGTTTCCTCCGGTTCTTGTATAGTGTATGTTAATGCTGTTTGTTTCACAGACTGCTGTGTTCCATTTGGTCATATGTTATTCTCTTCGCGCAGAGGTTTTAACATCGTACGGGAATGCTACATACGCGCCGTCCAGGTCGGGGACTTTTTGAATAATAGCTTCAAATTCAAAGATTTTGGGATTCAATAGTTGTCTCCTTACAATAGAATGGCTAATTACTGGTGTTCGAACCACTCGGGTTCCAGAATCCGCTAATGCCAATGCCTAAGAATGGCTAGTCGGTAGAGCCATTGACAACCAGCAGCATATCAATGATTGGCCTGGCGCATAGCCCGGGTACCGAGGTCGCGATCCCACATGATCTATCTGCAGCGATTAGCTGCGAGTACCGAACAAATTCGACTCGCTTCCCGTTCTTGGACGTGGTTGAAGGAGAGATCTTTATTAAAATTTGATTACCTTTGGCTCATCGGTAAATGAATAGAAGGTAGCTGTTGCATCCTTAAAGTAGAGAACCTCTGTATTGTCATCCTCCGCTGAATACATGGCTTGAAGTTCTGGATAATTATCGAGCATATGCTTTTTTGCCTCTACTCTGTCATCTCTGATAAGCTTACCTGATACTCTAAGCCACTTCCCATCAGCATAAGCACAAATCTCTGCTTTTGGATTTGCCTGGAGCTGCCTGGATACTTTTTTTATCTTGCCTGTCTGGATATAAAGTTTAGCTTCAAAAATATCCACTGTAGCAAATGGCCTAACTCTAGGCTGGTCTCCTTCCACTGTAGCTAAATAATACGTTCCACAGTTCTTTAAAAATTCATAAACTTCTTGCATTTTCTTTTCTCCTATTTATCTTATAATTATGTCCGTTATCCATTTTTACTGATATCCATCACATGCCCAAAAACAATAATATGAATGTCTACAGCAAACGCATGCTGCTTTCAATTCAGTTTTACTTCTCGTTAACCAACTTACCGGTCATGTGCTCAATATCTATAGCAAAAAGTTGAACCCTATCGATGCCATGTTCTAATTCTTCTTCAACTTCCTCCTCGGTTGGGTAATACTTTAGGGCCAACTTACGCACTTTATCCTCCGTCATTTTTCTATCTTCGATAAGTTTTGCTCTACCAAAAACTATGACGCTGGTAACGTTCCACTCCCAGCAACCTTCTTTCTTAAACCCGGTGTTCCATGTAGTAAAGCACACCTTATCACAATTCGTGATTGCTGAAACTTTATGACCTTGTTTAGCACCATGAAAATAAATATGATTATCTATATCATCATAGTAAAAATTAATTGGAATAGTATACGGATATCCATTATCCCCAATAACTGAAAAGGTTCCTCTTTTCTCATCTGTTAATATTTTTTTGCATTCGGCCTCAGAAACAGCCTGTTTAAATCTTCTCATTGTTCGAAACATCTCTACCCTCCTATAATCCGGTTCCACAGCCTAAGTCAAGCATTCTGCACTCCGGGAAAGCAGGAAGGCAGTCTGCAACGAACTGTAAGAATTTAGGTGCACTTGGCAATGCGTCAAATATATCCGGGTAAACGCAAAGTAATCGCCCCAGCAGTGGCCTGCAGACAATCAGACTTGACTTCCTCTTACATTCAAACATTGTATATTCTTTTCATATCCGCAACAGAGGTTGAAATTATTTCTTTCAAAATATCAAGATTGATATCTTGAAGTTTATTAATGTATATACATGAACCTGCACTGATTTTGTGCTTGCCCAGTCTATCCAGTAATTCTTTATAATTTTCTACTCCTGACATTATGTATATAGCTATATACCGTTTTCGTGGGGAGAATGCTGTTAATGGCCAATCACCTTCTTGTTTGCTCTTCTCAGACTTGTAATGAAAAGAGCCGTATCCAATCATATTGTTATTCCATAACGTAGCTTTTTCATTTACTACGCTATCAAATACCTTTTTCAATTCCATACTATCCATTCTCTTTTTTTCCGGTTCAACACTCATTAGAAAACCATCAACATCAAGATTGGTTGGCTTTGTTTTTATTTCACTCATAATGAACCTCCTCATATTAGACAGATGGTAGACAATCTTTAAAGGTCAGATCAACTTCTTCATAGTTATCGACGCTAAGGGCATTGTATGCTGTCCTCGCTGATTCAGGTATTATGGATCACTATCCTTATACCTTTGACGAGGATAGAGTCAGAGGATGGATACCCAAGCTACATAAGTTATGCTCGATTCAAGTGCTTTAATGCACTTATCACGACCGGCTACCCCTTGGTAATCACTCCACTCATCTCCCTCATCGACAAGCAGGTCAAAAAGTAAAGATTCATCGGCTTTGCTATATTTCTTAATCTCCATATATTCACACCTATTTAATGCTTTTCCTGAAATCAGCAAGCAAGAAAACTGCCTCAAACTTTTCATCCGAACAAATGTCAAAAACAAGAGGAAAGTACTTCAGTTTCCCCATTTGTCTTGAATCCGCTATCATTAGCTTAATCTTATTATCAAGCGGAAGATTCAACACATCAGCACGGGATTTTTCAGGAAAATAGACGGTTACCTTGAAAAAACCTTCCCAAACCGATAGCCATAAAATGGTTTTTTTATTTTGACCGCCTCGAACGCCTGTCCACTTATACAGTCCTTTTGCCAGCCACGCCTTGCCGTCGTTGTAGTAATTCCATTCCAACTGAATATCGTGGTTTGCAAGCTCGTTGTTAAACTTTATATAGGCGTTGTACGCTTCTCCAAGTGCCTTTGCAATAACGTCACTTGACGGCTCTATATCAGGATTTCTAAGTGAGACTTTTGCATAATAGCAAAAATCACGTTCTTTGAAACTACAATATGGTATTAGAGCATAAAAACCAGTTGAATTTTGGTTAATTATGCCTTTAGTATCAACAAGGTTACTGGATTTATCTTAAAATGAACAGATTGACCCCTTTCCTTTAAAAACCTTAATATCTGCTTACTTTATGCAGCTATATCTTCAGATGATTTGGCTTTGTTTACCGCAACAACCGAAGCAATCATGGTAATAACACTCAGGTATGCATGGGTTTTAACCTTTTTAATACCTCGTACATTAAGTCCGGTTTCAAGTCCCAGATGCTCCTTTAAGCGCCCAAAACATCGCTCTACACTGGTTCTTTTGTTGTATAGCAGCTTCCAGTTTGAAGTTCCTCGATGGGGCACTGTGAATAACCTGGAATCTTGTCTGGCTCTGGTTTTAACAACCATCCCATAGTTGCTGTCTGAGCACCAGGAGGAACCAAAAGGACAATCACATTTGCCCATAACATGAGGGCAGCGGAATTTGTTAACCCCGTTGCTGCCACCCCAATAAATCATGCGATAGCCCGCTGAACATATAGGGGTCGCATCCCAATCCAGACCTTCCGGGGGTTCTTTGGCTCCGCGATGGTTTAACGGTATGATTGCCTGTGCCATGTAATCCTTACGGATTAGTTCGTATATTGACTTTTGATCATAACCGGCATCCATGAGATAATACTGGGGTTTACTGTTCAAGTTATTACTGCATTCTTCAAGGATATTTTCGGCCATTATACCATCGTTGGTACTGGCTGGGGTTATGCTCAATGCTACTGGCAATTCGGATTTAACGTCAGTAGCGATATGCAGTTTGTAGCCAAACCAGGTTATCTGGTTACCATTAGTATCCAGCTTGCTGCCCCAGTTAGCTGACTGTCCATCGTCTTTAATATTTTTACGTGGAACTGACTTCTCATTGGCATCTACTTTAGAAGCATCTATGGCAATAGAACTGGTATCAAGAAGCCCCATTGATTCTGCTGTTTTTACCTGTTTCCTAAACAGTTCACGAAGTACTTCTGACTGAGTCAATCGCTCATAGAAACGGCTAAAGGTAGCAATGCTGGGCACTTTACCAAAAACATCAAAGCCACAGTTATATCTGAGCACCGGATCATGGGTAAGACGTTCCACTAATTCAGTAAAAGTGGCAATATTATAAACTCTCATGGCAATTAATGCGTTAAGTTTGTATTCAATCCGGTAGCCATTTGGCCCCCTGTGTTGTTTTTCATTTTTACAAAGAGCTTTTATCACGTTATCAAAATCGAGGGTGGCTAAAATTATCTCTAAACGTGACCGGGGCTGCAAATTTATTGCATCCTCAAAGGAAAATACGTATCCTTGCCGAATATTCATAGGTGACTTCCCCTTTCGTGTTTGTTTGGGTTTTGGTTTTGTCACCTTATAAATTCGGCAAATACGGGGGTGAAGTCCTTTTATTGTCCTCAAAAAATCCCAATATATCTGGGCTAATTAATATGCAAAATCCTCAAGTAATTGTTCGGTTGATCTCATAACTTCAGTCTCCGGTTTTTTATTATCCATTTCCCACCGATATTTTTTATTTATAAGAAGCGTATCAATATTACAATTCAAACATAGTCCGTTGTGACAGCAAATAGTGGCCCCGCACAATTTGCAACGCCATTTATCACGTTCCTTGGTTAAGAATTCCTCCATGCCAAATTCGTTGATGTAGTTGAGGTTTTCTATCATGCTCAAATGGTATTTTGTACGGTAGCGCTTATCCAATGCCTTCAATCTCTTACAAGGGAAGTTTTCGTTGTACTCACACGGCAGTTAATACAGAGTCGCTTTTCTCGTTTCGGAGGCAGTAGTGGAATATAATGAATTATTTCATTATCAGCCACGACAACACCTTCGTGATTACAGGCCTACAGGCAAAGTGGTTTTGCTCCCGTACATACCAAAAGTTATGTTTGCCGGTTTGCCTGCAACCATGAAATAATTGCCGCTGAGTCGCTCAGGCAAACGCTGTATATAATTTCATGCATTACGTATTGGGTGTCTAAGCACCGTTTTTAACTTTTCCCGTGCAACCTTACGTGGATCAGATATATATATCTCGTGATGACGGCGTGTCTCGCCAATATCTATCCTATAGCCATTTTCGATTGCGAAATTATCAAGCGCCACTATAGTGGCTGGTTCATCATCATACGAACCGATGTGCATTACCTGAACGCATAAACCTTCGGTAATTGTTTTGAGCTTTGCCTTTGATGTGTCAATGTTCGATTTCTTCTTTGCGAGGGCAGCCTTTGCGGCTTCAAAAATGTCCGCTGTTACAAAGTCAGGCTGTCGAATCATCATCGTCCATATAAACTTACCCTTGTCGGTTATTGCCGCACCGTTGCCTTTAAAATCATCGTCTACACTCCACAGTCCTTCGAGCGGCGGAACAACGTATTCCAAGATTGATTTATTGTTCATCTTGATGGTGTAGGAAAGCCCATACAGCAACTCAACGGCGACGGCATATTCCATGCTTGTGTTCGGGTCACCTTTACCGTCAACAGCAATGAAAATCATCTCCGGCACATCAATAACGGATGGTGTGGTCTTTGGTTGGTATAGGTCTTTTTGGGTTTTCTTATAGTCAATCGACATCGCTGCACCTCATCTCTTTCTCAATAAGTGCTAGTGCAATCCGCAGCGACTTTACCCGCTAGTCGTTTAAAGTTTTCTGCGAGGACTGCAGCCTGCCGCTTTCCTGCATTTTTCCACACTTGTGCAGAGTTGAAATAAGGGCGGTTTTTGCATCTTCCGGTTCGTTCTTTCTGTACTGGTTCATTTTACCTCCAAAATTTTGTCATATCTTTTTTATCCTCAATGTTGTAGGCCACCACTTTATATAGCAAATCAAAATCCACATTATCCGTCCATTTTATTCTGAATAACCCTTGTGTATGGGAATATCCTGCTTCCTCTATTTCCTTTTCAAACAAACTAATGACTACTGCTTCAGGAGCCACCGCTATATGCTCTTTGGCAATGCTAAAACCGATGATAAAAGTTCCATGATCGGTAAACATTGGCTGATTCCACTTAATTTCTTCTGTCAATTGAGGAAACTTCTCTTTAATGTTATTTAGGATGCCTTCTAACCGTTCCCTCTTTTCCAGTTCACCAATACCATCTAAAAACATTCGAAAATCTTTCATGATATTTACCCTTTTCGCAGCACATTTCGCCGGTTTAATGATTGTTTACCAGCCGCTCTATCGCTTCCTCTTTCGTCGGCAAGAAAAATATATCGTTCCCTCTGAGGGTTTATCGACAAACTGAAATTTGGCTCTATTTCACGATTTTCTCCAGAAATGCTCTGCCTTCTTTTACTCCACCGCATCTTTTGAACCCATTCGAGATTTCGGTTGCCGCTGCTTTATAAGAACCATCATTCAGCACCTTCTCGATGGCATTCCTAATCTCCTCCACTGACCTTCTGGAAGCTGGCAGCATCACACCTGCCCCCAGTTCTTCCGTGCGTTTTGCCACAGCCCACTGCTCCGGTGTCTGTGGTGACAGAACTAGCGGAACCTCGAAATACAGTCCTTCTGATGCAGAATTCATACCGCAGTGTGTGACAAATGCATCCGCAATATTCAATACCGCCATCTGATCCACAGAATCATACACCTGTATATTCTCAGGAAGATTCGTGAATTCATTGGCTGTCTCACCCATGGATACAATCACTTGATAGTCCGTTCCCCGAAGCGCTTCCACGCAGTTCTCATACATCTCCCTGTTGCTTACAACCGTACCCATGGAGATATACACCGTCTTCTCTGCAGCCTTTTCCATAGGATGCTTCACTGGACGAATGGATGGACCGATGAAGCAGTATTTACCAGAGAAAGTCTCGGCATAGGGCTGAAACTCTTTCGATGTATATACAATCGTATTGGTCTGATTGTCATTTGAAATCAGTTCTAAAAAGCTTTTTACCGGATATCCCATCTCCTGAAGCCTTTTCAACTGCCTTTTGATTTTTGGCAGAGCAAGAAGCGTGCTGAACAAACCTCCCATGCCCTGATCCATGTATTTCGCAGAGTATCGGTTAAATGCAAATGTGGTAGTGGAACAAACGTAAGGAATTCCAAACTTCATTGCCGCCAATTTACCACTGAAAGCCATGGAATCCGCAACAATCAGGTCTGGCTTCATGTCCGGTATTACCCGACCCATCAGACCATCCATTGCCAAAGTGGATGCAACAATCAACTCGATGGAGAAAGCAAGATCCTTTCCTACTCTGTTGCCGCCGTCCTTTGCGTCGATATCCAGATCATATGCATCGCAGGGAACAAATGTCGCTCCCGTACCCTCAATCTTTTCCCTGAATTTCTCAAAAGAAAAATAAGTCACCTCATGTCCTGCCTCAATCATCTCTTTCACAAGTCCTAGAGTAGGATTGGTATGACCGTGGGCAGGAATACAAAACCATGCAATCTTCATCCTATTCACCAGCCTTTCCAGCAGCACTCAATATCCTCCGAAGCATTTCTTCAAAAATCTCTGCCTTCTGCAGTCATTTTCCACGTACGGGATAGAAGTACCCTTCTCACCCTATCGTTATTCTAGGGGCTCATTTTCATCAATCCTGTCGCCTCAACTCAACCTGGTCAGCGCCTATATGGACGCCTATTACACCGTCGATATGTTTCCATAAACACACTAAACTTGAGTAGATAAGATTGTTGTAGCCCCTACAAACCTTGATTTTAAGCCGTTTTCTAAAGACTACTTTCTTGACAAAAGGCACACTGTCTCCACTGGCTCGAGTTGATGTTATTGATGTCTGCGTCCTTGGGAACAGGTCAACCGGTTTTAGTGTTTTCGAGGTATGAGGGAACAAATTAACTATTTTATAGTTCTCGGGAACAAGTCCACCGCTTTTTCTCGTTATTGAAAACGATTTGAAATCGTGTGGTAAACTATTAACCGTAATCAGATTTGAAAATGATTGCAACATTTTATTGAACTATTTGATTTTCGAATAGTTCAACTATACCTCTCTTATTCCAATTTCCTTTAAATAGTTATATATGTGATCGTAAAATTCTGGCTTTCTGGTTTTGTCATTTTCGTCACCATAGGGAACAAATATAATAAACCCTTGGCGAGCTGTAAGCGGTCAAGTATTTTGGAGAAATTTTGGCCAATAATTTTCCATAGGACTACAGTCTTAGTATAGAATCTCGATGTTTAAGGCGGTAACTGTCGCCGGTCAGATTGAATATCTCACTATGATGAGCGATTCGATCCAGGATAGCGGTAGTTATAACCGGGTCTCCCATCAATTCGGCCCAGTCTTCAAAACCCTTGTTTGAAGTTATTATTAAGGCCGTCTGTTCATAAAGTGATGATATCAATTGAAAAAACAAATTAGCTTCCTGCCTGGTAATGGGGACAAAACCTATCTCATCAATTACCACTAAATCTGAAGCCATGATCCGTTTCATCCTCTGGCGGCTCCGGGTTGAGGTAGTTTCCAGCTTAAGATGCTTGATTAAATCATCCATATTTACGAAGCTTACCTTGTAACCTTTTTTCACAGCCTCAAGCCCGATAGCTACAGCCAAATGAGTTTTCCCCACTCCCGGAGGCCCAAGGAAAATCAGATTGTAGAACTTCTCAATCCATTGCATATCCAGCAATTGATTAACCTGTTTACGGGTAATAGAACGCTGAAATGCAAAATCGAATTCATCTATGCTTTTAACAAAGGGAAACCCCGCCATCTTCATCCGGCGCTCTTCAGATCTTTTTTCACGGTAGTTTATCTCTCCCTGCAGCAGCCGGTTAAGAAAATCCAGATAGGATATGTCGGTACTGCTTGCTGTCTGCAGGGTTTGATCCAGGTTGTCTCTGCACCAGGAAAGGTTAAGGCTTCTTAAATAAGTCCTGGTTTCTTCGGCCTTGTTCAATACTCATACCTCCATAAATAGCGGCGTATTCGCTAATATTTCTGATCTCGGTTTTAATCCGATAGGCAAGAGGTATGGCAGACGTATCAAGTATAGTTTCCGCCGGGCTGTTGTTTTGCTGGGCAAAATACTCCAGGGCGGTCTTGAATTCAACTGCGCTAAAAATACTCCTTTCCACACAATAATCTAATGCCTGGGATATTGTTTCCAAAGAGTAATTTTTAATCGTTTGGATAATGAGATTATACTGGTCACGAACATATCTGGGTTTTTCTTTACGAATACCATCGAGGAAAACAGCTGCTATTTCACTTCCTCCCATATTGGCCAGGGTATCTTGATATAATTCGGCTATCCGGGCAGAATGGTCGCGTTTATGATTGTTATTCCTGATCAATCGGCCTTTATCCAGAGATATTTCATGACGGGCCAGCTCTTCATCGGTTTCAAGGTCAAAAACGATTAGTATGCCCTGGTCTGCTTTAATCTTCACTTCTCTTTCAGGATGGTAAGTGCCCAGGGGCAAAGTATATCGGTTGCTGTTGTACCAAATGATATTGTCTTTGCGTACCTGTCTTGTTATAATTTCTTCAGGTTGATTAATTATGGTCGGTATCGGTTTTAAGTGTTTTTGTTCTTCTTTAAACACTTCTGCCGGTACCTTTTTTGTTGTGCCATGTATATTGGCGTTTGCTGTTCTGTTCAGCCATTCTATACACCCCTGATTAAATGCTTGAATGTTGTCAAATATCCGGTGCCTGGCGTAGTTGCCTTTGGCATATTTGATAACTGCCTCAATTTTGCCCTTGGTCTCCGGATCACTTTTGCGGCAAAGATATATCTTAAAACCCATCTGCTGCCGGAATCTCTCGAATTCTGCTGTGTATATGATATCCCCAAAGTTTTCGTTTATAGCCAGGAGCCTGTCCTGATCGTACACAATTTCTTCTGGCACCCCTCCTATGTATTCAAAGGCCCGATAATGCACCTGTATGAATCTGGCTGCTGTAAGTGGCTTATCGTCCCATTCAACATATTTATAACGGCTGTGTGAGAGAACCAGCCCAAATCCTGTGAGCTTTACCCGCTGCCCCTGGGTATTTACCAGGGTGGTAAAACCTAAATCTACTTGTGCCTGATAACCCATGGGCAGTTCTTCCACTGCTTGGTATTGACGCTGGATAATAGGCTTCTTAATGTTATACTGAATCCGTAAACTCCTGATAAATCGTCTAAGCGTTCTCTCCTTTCCCTGATAATCTAAATAATGCTGTTTAAGCCAATCTTGTATTTGTGCTGATGACATGTCGGGATGTTCCTGTAACCACCTCACAATTTGTTCTTCGTATTTTTCAAGCTTTCTGGTTCTTTTTGTGTTTTTTCTTATTTCGTCATATTCGTCTGGCGTCACCTCCCAATAACGATCAACTGTTTTCCAATCTATGCCCAACTGCCGTTGAACTTGTGATTTATTAAGCCCCATCTCCTTTAGCTGCTGTAATTCTTGATACATCGGCCACCCCTTCACCTGGTTCCTCTCCTCGCATAATTGTAGTCTTTTACCCTACAATTTTAGCTGGTTTGGAACATTAAGGTAAATATTCTCCGTTTTTAGTGGCCAATTTTTCTCCCTTTTATTTTACCGTTTACAATTGATGGGAGACCCGGTTATAACTACCGCTATCCTGGATCGAATCGCTCATCATAGTGAGATATTCAATCTGACCGGCGACAGTTACCGCCTTAAACATCGAGATTCTATACTAAGACTGTAGTCCTATGGAAAATTATTGGCCAAAATTTCTCCAAAATACTTGACCGCTTACATCAATTCGGCCCAGTCTTCAAAACCCTTGTTTGAAGTTATTATTAAGGCCGTCTGTTCATAAAGTGATGATATCAATTGAAAAAACAAATTAGCTTCCTGCCTGGTAATGGGGACAAAACCTATCTCATCAATTACCACTAAATCTGAAGCCATGATCCGTTTCATCCTCTGGCGGCTCCGGGTTGAGGTAGTTTCCAGCTTAAGATGCTTGATTAAATCATCCATATTTACGAAGCTTACCTTGTAACCTTTTTTCACAGCCTCAAGCCCGATAGCTACAGCCAAATGAGTTTTCCCCACTCCCGGAGGCCCAAGGAAAATCAGATTGTAGAACTTCTCAATCCATTGCATATCCAGCAATTGATTAACCTGTTTACGGGTAATAGAACGCTGAAATGCAAAATCGAATTCATCTATGCTTTTAACAAAGGGAAACCCCGCCATCTTCATCCGGCGCTCTTCAGATCTTTTTTCACGGTAGTTTATCTCTCCCTGCAGCAGCCGGTTAAGAAAATCCAGATAGGATATGTCGGTACTGCTTGCTGTCTGCAGGGTTTGATCCAGGTTGTCTCTGCACCAGGAAAGGTTAAGGCTTCTTAAATAAGTCCTGGTTTCTTCGGCCTTGTTCAATACTCATACCTCCATAAATAGCGGCGTATTCGCTAATATTTCTGATCTCGGTTTTAATCCGATAGGCAAGAGGTATGGCAGACGTATCAAGTATAGTTTCCGCCGGGCTGTTGTTTTGCTGGGCAAAATACTCCAGGGCGGTCTTGAATTCAACTGCGCTAAAAATACTCCTTTCCACACAATAATCTAATGCCTGGGATATTGTTTCCAAAGAGTAATTTTTAATCGTTTGGATAATGAGATTATACTGGTCACGAACATATCTGGGTTTTTCTTTACGAATACCATCGAGGAAAACAGCTGCTATTTCACTTCCTCCCATATTGGCCAGGGTATCTTGATATAATTCGGCTATCCGGGCAGAATGGTCGCGTTTATGATTGTTATTCCTGATCAATCGGCCTTTATCCAGAGATATTTCATGACGGGCCAGCTCTTCATCGGTTTCAAGGTCAAAAACGATTAGTATGCCCTGGTCTGCTTTAATCTTCACTTCTCTTTCAGGATGGTAAGTGCCCAGGGGCAAAGTATATCGGTTGCTGTTGTACCAAATGATATTGTCTTTGCGTACCTGTCTTGTTATAATTTCTTCAGGTTGATTAATTATGGTCGGTATCGGTTTTAAGTGTTTTTGTTCTTCTTTAAACACTTCTGCCGGTACCTTTTTTGTTGTGCCATGTATATTGGCGTTTGCTGTTCTGTTCAGCCATTCTATACACCCCTGATTAAATGCTTGAATGTTGTCAAATATCCGGTGCCTGGCGTAGTTGCCTTTGGCATATTTGATAACTGCCTCAATTTTGCCCTTGGTCTCCGGATCACTTTTGCGGCAAAGATATATCTTAAAACCCATCTGCTGCCGGAATCTCTCGAATTCTGCTGTGTATATGATATCCCCAAAGTTTTCGTTTATAGCCAGGAGCCTGTCCTGATCGTACACAATTTCTTCTGGCACCCCTCCTATGTATTCAAAGGCCCGATAATGCACCTGTATGAATCTGGCTGCTGTAAGTGGCTTATCGTCCCATTCAACATATTTATAACGGCTGTGTGAGAGAACCAGCCCAAATCCTGTGAGCTTTACCCGCTGCCCCTGGGTATTTACCAGGGTGGTAAAACCTAAATCTACTTGTGCCTGATAACCCATGGGCAGTTCTTCCACTGCTTGGTATTGACGCTGGATAATAGGCTTCTTAATGTTATACTGAATCCGTAAACTCCTGATAAATCGTCTAAGCGTTCTCTCCTTTCCCTGATAATCTAAATAATGCTGTTTAAGCCAATCTTGTATTTGTGCTGATGACATGTCGGGATGTTCCTGTAACCACCTCACAATTTGTTCTTCGTATTTTTCAAGCTTTCTGGTTCTTTTTGTGTTTTTTCTTATTTCGTCATATTCGTCTGGCGTCACCTCCCAATAACGATCAACTGTTTTCCAATCTATGCCCAACTGCCGTTGAACTTGTGATTTATTAAGCCCCATCTCCTTTAGCTGCTGTAATTCTTGATACATCGGCCACCCCTTCACCTGGTTCCTCTCCTCGCATAATTGTAGTCTTTTACCCTACAATTTTAGCTGGTTTGGAACATTAAGGTAAATATTCTCCGTTTTTAGTGGCCAATTTTTCTCCCTTTTATTTTACCGTTTACATCAATTATCAAGTCCGAATTTTCTTGCATATCCATAGCTATATTATACCGTAAAATCGGCCTTTTTGCACTATGAAAATGCCTAAATATCCGGGTTTAGAGCCGTTTTCTGTTAAAGAATAATTCGTTGTTTAACTGCTTTATGAGCCTGAGTTTGTTTTATAGATAAGCCATCCAGCAGCCAGCGGAATTCGCGGTAGCTGATGCTAACCACCTCGGTTTTATCTGTCGGCCAGTTAAACTTGCCGCGCTCCAAACGCCGGTAATGCAACCAGAAGCCATTATGTTCCCATTGTAATATCTTGAGTTTGTCACGCTTGCGATTGCAGAACACAAATAGACTCGGGCTAAACGGATCCAGATCAAACGATTCTTTGACTAACACTGCCAATCCGTCAATCGATTTTCTAAGATCAGTACTGCCGCAGGCCAGATAAACCTGCCTGCTTGATATTTCACTTATCATATTGTCTGCAGGACCTGCATGATCTCGCGCAACAGCTGCTGATCAAATCCTTTTTTGACCTCAATTGTTGCTTGTCCGATATGCACTGCTATGGTGTCTGGGTCAAGACTTACCCGGTCTAATCCCAGGGCAAGCCATTTTACAGGTTGATTGTTGTCCACCTGGCCGAAGCGCAGCTTCTTACGCCAATAGTAAAATTGATGTACTTTGATTGAATGATCATTGCACCAGGCAGCTATGCTTTTATCGCTGACTTGATGTTCTGCCAGACGCTGTTCCCACAGGCTGCGCAGATCATTGCCTATCATTCCTGAACACCTCCTTGTTTTTGTGTTCAGGTTATTTTCTCACCTTTTGTTGCTGCGTTCATATGTGTGAAGTTTTTGACGCTTACCTTGATTTATAGGTGTTCGCTGTTTGACGCTTACAGCCCTATGCCACTATCAGGCAGCGCATTGACCGGCACCGCATCTGGACCGATCCCAAGTCGGGGAGTATGTAAAACGGCACCTGGCTTATGCAGGCGCCGAACGGAATATTTTCTCGGATAATCTGTTGACGAGATATTTAAGTTTTCAGGTGGAGCAGTTGGAATGGTCAACAGGACCTGCGCTCACTGCTTGCTCTATGGGGCGCAGAACAAACGAAATATCATTGATGATCATATGGTTAAATTGGTTGTTAAGGGAGAATTGAATTAGTTCTCCCTGCCCCGATGGGGCATCTATTGCCGACATCACGCCCGTCAATTTTTGGACAATTTACACCGTCTATCGCTGGACATTATGCGGGAGCAGTAACACAATAACGCTTAAAATGGCCAGTGCAGTAGGCATTGCTCCTCCTAAAGATTATTGTTTGTTAGGTATATAATATACGTAACAAACAATATGAATGAATGATTTCCAAGTTAATGATATCGCGCTTAAATCTATCCCACAACCGCCCGAGCAGGATTTTCCTACTGGACTTATCAAATACAGGGTTCATTCAGTTCTTTAGCTTTAATACTCTCAAATAATTTATTATCCACTAAAGTTAGCCAATCCTTCAACTCGGTGGTATTCATACTATAATAATCCGACAAGGCGGCTATTGTGAGGGTTTTCCCATTTTCCAGGCCAAATCTTTGTATAATGAGCTTTTGCTCCGATTCCTCCAAGGTGTTCATTACTTGAATAAGGAGATCCCCTGACAGGGATCTTATTAAGGTCAAAGTCACTTTAAAATCCCCGTCCTTCTCTTTATGTAAGGAAAACAGCATAGAAATCAAAATGGCGTTCAATGTTGCAATGAATACTATCTTTAAGTTTGAACCTTCAATTACAGCATAAGAATATGCGGTTACAAAAATAATAAAAGGAGATAAAATCAATAAGGCAGTTTTGTCAATATACCAGTCGCCTAAATGATCAGCTTGTTTTTTAAACTTATACCATAAATAAACAACTGGCAAAACAAAAACGCTATATAAGGAAAACCTAAATCTAAAGCCCGAGCCCGATAATTTCGTTAAGGTTACCAATATGAAAAGCAACGATATTACTATGAAGTGGGGTAACTTGTTAGTCATAAAGCATACATCCTATTCACATAGCAGCGACGAGCAAAGATAGTCTTCTTGCGTATCGTGGTCATATCTATTCAGGGTTAGATCGGTCAATCCGCACATTTAAGACCAGTTCCCTTATCATTACATTAAATAAAGTTTATTTATTGCCATGTTATTTGTACTGAAGTAAAGTCAATACCATCTCCACCACTAGCTCCATCTGGGTCATTTAGCATATCCGCAGTTGCCCACGTAAGCACCTCATGCCAAGCCATTTCCGACTCAGTATAAGCAGTTATAGCGAAATAATAGGTCTTACCAGCGTACAAGGTTGGCATTAAAGGTTCTGATATATTACCACCAAAACTATTAGGCAAAACCGATAATGCGACGCCGTTAGAGTATATATTTTTTACTTGCCAAAAACACTGATGTTGAAGGATCAACTTCATAGATATCAAAATCAACAGATGCATACGCACTGCTGTTAATAATTCCAGCTGTTGCACCTGCTACTTGTAGATACCCATTATAAGTGCCTTGAATGTTGACTAAGGCGCTACCTGAACCAGAACCAGTAATTGAAACTAGTAGACCAATTGAACTCATTGCGTAACCTGAGCCAATCCCACCGGGACATTGGTAATCACTTTTAGCATCTGCCCAACCCGTTCCGTCGAAACCATGATCTGCTTTGGTTCTGTTCGGAATATCAGAGGTTAAAGAAAACCCCGAATTTGCACTAGTGAATACTGCGTCTGCACGATTAAACGTCTCGTTTGTACCAACGTTTAAAGATTCTATTTTAGATTGTTTTTCGAGTAGTATTAGGTTTTTCGAGACTAATTCTTGATTCCACTGCAAAAACAGGTTGTTTAACCCCTATGGGGGTTTTCAATAGTAAAAATTGTCTTGAGCAGATAGCTCAAAAAGTTCTTTTTCAACTGAAGATCGCTAATTTAGACCTCCATTACTATGGTTTTGTGTTCGTTAACCTAAATTTGGGCATAATATCCCTGCTTTTGGCCTTTTCGGCTTCCTTAGCTTGCCCAGAGCCATCCGGGAAAACTGCTTAATATTTCGGGCTATAATTTTGTAAGCAGTGACCAAGTAAGTTTTTAGCACGCCACGTGTGTAAAGGTTATTCAGATCTTCCCCTCTTTTTAGAGCGGAGTTGGTTGCTTCGATTCCAGCACGATAACTGGTGTTTTCACGTCTGACCGCAATATTGTGTATTTGATCTCTAACCCGGTCAGCCTGGATGGTTTTTAAACTAACCCGTAATATCCGGTCTTTCTTCTGGGTCTTTACTGGACATATATCAAAATTCGGGCATCCTTGGCAATCCTCGTGTTTGAAGTGGCAACTGCTAGTCTTGGAACCGGGATTGAAATCGCTTCTAAATGGGATCTTGCCCTGGGGACAACTGATTATTTTCATATCATCATCAAACTTAAAACTGGTTGTGGAAAGTTTATCTGATGGAGCCTTACGTCCGGTCATATCTGTATAGTGTAGGTTAACCTCTAGCTCATCTGCCATTTCTATGACCTCTTGGCCGTAGTAACCTCCATCTAAGTAGATGTCCTTTACATCCGTCCTTTGTTTGATGATGGGTATGCGCTCCTTAGCCATCTCTACATCGCTGATGTTATTGGGTTGTACTGAAAAGTCGGTAATCACCTGAATCGGGTTTTCTTTGCTACTGGTTTCGCTCACGTTTAAAACGTAGCCGCTATGGTTCTTACCCGCTTTGTTACGGAAGGTAGCGTCACTATCATAAGCTGATTGCAGGGAACCGCTTTCAATTTCACTACTGGGCTTGGCGAGCCATATTCCCTTAGATTCATCGAAGGCAGCCTGTTCGCCTAGAAAACGCTTAAGCAGAACCATTTCTCGTTTTGAAGCAAGGTTACGATCCTTATTTGCCAAGTTATCTACCTCTTGCATGAGGTTAAGGACTTTCTGGAACCTGCTTTCCAGTTCCTGATTTCTAGTTCTGTATAGTAAATCAGTTCTGAAGCTATCTCTTAACACTTGTTTGAGATTATCGGAAAGCATGTTAGAAGCAATGCCTCTTACCGCTTGAACCAATACATCCAGGGCTAACGAGAGTCTACCGGCTTTCTTGATATTGGGAGAAATCAAGGTAGAATCCATACGCTGGTCATCGGTTTTTATCCCGGCTTGTTCGATAAAATTCTTGGTTAGGATTTCAAACTGTTGGAAAATCACTTCATCTTGCTCGGGATACTCTAATATGTGCCTATAAACTCTTTCTCTGAATTCGTAAAGGGTACGTTCAGCCAGGTAAACCTCACCCAGGTTTCTTATACCTAGGGCATAATTGACCTGGAAGTTAAAGTAGAACTGCTCGATTAATTCTTGATCAGTATAACCAAACATGTTTTTGATAATCTCTAATGACATCAGTATATTAACTGGAACATTGGGTCTGCCGGTATCAAGACAATACATGGGGGCAAACAGATCTTCGTTGATTTTACAAAAAACATGTTCATAGAAAACTGGTGCCCAGGTTTTGTTTAGTAGTTTGGCTACACTTGGTCTCATGGACTGGTAATGGCTAAAAAGTTCATCTTGATAGTGACTATCGTTTTTACGGAACATACTGCAAAACCACCCTAAAGTTAGTTTATCTTTTATTTGCTTTAAATATCTAACTATTACTTCGATATTCACAGTGGTTTATCCTGCTGTTTTACAATATTTTTGGGGTTTTTGCAGTGGAATCATTCTTCTATATTAGTCTCCTTTTTCTTTGTTGCTTTTTGGATTTGATCATAGGTAAATGGTATCTCTAAAACCGCATCTGGATTTCTGTTAATATAATCAGAGACTATCTTATCCTTAAGTCTATTCAAATCTGCCTCATCAAGTCCTTGTATCATATCCCTACTTAGTTCTTTATAGTTTATGACGTTTTCTTCATTTACAACTAATGATTCGTCCACACCAATTGCCTGATCCTCCATGGCTTGTGTTACTGGTGTTATTATAAGTGATAATATCAATACTAGTGCGAATAAAAATGATTCTTTCCTTTTCTCAATGGTTTTCTCCCTCCTTTTCATTTAAGACATTAAAAAAGCTATTCTGTGATATTGTTTTTTCACGACATCGATGTTTTATACATAGTGGATTAAAACAGTGAATTAAAACTAGTTGAAAAATAATTTAACAGCATCTAGCTACACTCATAAGCCTCACTCCTCTCCCATCCTGTATTGTATTTTTACATTCCGCTCCAAACACTGCTCTAACTACGGAAATATAAGGGGTATAATGCCCCCCATTGTCAAGGCACTAAAGGTGGATTTCTAAGTTAGCCTCCCTTCTTTGTTTGATGCTATCAGGCGGCGGGGGTAAGCACGCCATAATAAACCTGTTCTAGGTATGGGCCTCCGATTGATGAATGCGGCCGGTATGTATTGGTTCTTGTCCAGCTGATTCTTCCGTTGTCGGTTCTGACCAATTCCCCCTTTCATAAACAGTTTTTTGGATCGCTGGTTAGTTAGGGTGCTTTATATCATAATTTACAATAATATTATAATATGTAAATATTTATAATGCAAAAGAGCCATTTGAGGGTGTGAATACTCTTACAATTAGGACATAGCGAACTTGTGAGCAGTAGGGAGCGCAAATGGCTAGCAGCCTGTGCGAATCAGCTACGAATATTACACTGACGGCATAGTCAAAGCCATCGACTATCCCAATGGACTAAGAACTGATATATATAACAACAACTGTTTGAAACCGCGAATTTTCACGCGTTACCCCACGCCCGTTTCCGGGGCAAAAAGTGGTAGAGATTTAGACCCCCCTACCCCAGAAACTGCAGAAAATCTCAAAAGTTAAGCTAATCTTAGGATTTCGTGAGATTTTTTGCATCTATATAAAACCGTTAATCGGCATAGTTTTCAAATTTGAGTATTAACCCTTTTCTAGAAAAGAGGTGAGTATTTTAATTTATCTGTCGGTCAAGCGAATGATCTGACAATTGGCTGTTATTCTATCTAACAGAGTCTGACAAAGATGTTTGTCTTCCACTACATCTAACCATGTAGATATTTCTCGATTGGTAATAAAAATGATACTTCTTGTTTCATTAAGAAAAGTAACTGCTCGATAAAAAGCCTGCAACTCTGACCTGGTTGGTTCTAGATAAAAAACATCATCAATAATAATCAAGTCGCATTCCCGCATATAGGAGAAGGTTGCGCCTGCTTTTGGGTTTATATCTTTGTTCTCTAGAATAGATATAAAAACATCAATGGATGCATAGTAAGTTTTATGTCCATTGTCGATCGCTGTTTCTCCAAGATGAACTGCAAGACTAGTTTTGCCTGTCCCGCATTTACCAAGTAGAATAACGTTTTGTTCTTCATTGAGCCACGTCAAATGGGATAATTGTTTTATCTGCCATTCCAAACCTTTGTTTAAATTTGGTAATTCAAATACCTTGTTGGGAAGTTTGCTTGCCCTTCTTAGCTTGATCTGTTTTTGTCTGGCTCGTATCTCTAGTTCTTTATGTAGTATCATCTGAAGATAATCTAGGTTGGACAGTTTCTCATCATTCAAATCAATATATCCCCTGGAAATATTCCATAGATTTAGCTTCTTAGCCAACTCGCGGATTTCAGTTATATCAGCCATCGATTTCCCTCCTTATCTCCTTGCTACGTGTCAGATGGTTGAAATACTGTTGATTTGGTAAGAACTTCTTTGCTATCTGCTCACCATGCTTATACATTATGTAAGCCAAAAGTTCATAGGCATTGCAGCGTTCAGTTTCAATGCAATATCTTACCCCATCAAGCATTTGCTCCATCGAATAAAACTTCGTCATGCGATTTAAGCGAATACAATGGCTATTAAAATATTTTGGTTGTTCCTGTTCCATCCGCCGTATAAATTCCTGAGCTATTTCATGCTCTGCAAAATATTGTTTTATAAGAGCATGAGAAACCCTGTTTCTGTTGTTTTTTTCCTCAGCTTTGAATATCTGTCCAGTATCTTCTGTTACTGGATACTTAGCTAATAATTCATTAGTATCAGTATCATAAAATAGAAGTATTTTACCATCATCCTCAATACGTATACGTTGATGTGCATCCATCACACCGACATCAATCTGATAACGATTCCCTTTATAGCTGACCACTCCATTGGAATCAAAGGATGCTACAGTACTTGATACCTCTGAATATGGTTTAACATGAAAAAGCTGTTTTTGTTCTTCAATAAACATTTCTCGTGGCACTTTTCTAGTCACAGTATGAACTCTCCCGTTGCCTTCTCTATCCAACCATGCAAGAGCTGCACTGTTAAGACTGTCAATTCCGGTATATACCCTCCCCTCCAGAAAACTTTGCTTAACATATCCAATTACCTCTTCTACCTTACCTTTACTCTGAGGATCTCTTGGCCTGCATAATGAAACACTGTAGCCGATACGCTTTACATATTCTTCAAAGGCCGGTACAAATATAATATTACCTAGATTTTCGCTACCCACATAGACCCGATCAAGATCATATAGAATTGTCTGTGGTCTTCCTCCAAAATATTGAAATGCATAGTTATGAGCTTTTATGGCTGTTTCGGTCGTGAAGGGATCCGGTGAAAAGCAAACAAATTTCATTCTGCTATAACTCAGAACCATACAAAAGAAATATACCCTCACAATTCGTCCATACATATCTTTAAGTTTATATTGACCAAAATCAGCCTGAGCTTCATATCCTGGTGGCGAGACTTCACGTGGCGAGATTTTCCGCTTACTGGTATGCTGATACCCATGCTGTTCCCTTAAGGCCTTCATATAGCGGTAGAATGTAGCTCGTTTAACTTGTAAATCGGGAAAGGCTTCCATCAATTTAAGATAGACATTTGTGTCCCGAATTTGCGGGCATATTTTCAATTGCTCTAATATGTACTGTCGATAATTATCCATATGATACTTTTCCTGCTCAGCTTCCCTTACATAATCTTCTTCGCTCATATTCCAGTATTTGCTGACAGAAGAATAGGTTATCCCCAGCGCTTTAGCAGTTTTGGTCTGGGCAAGTCCGAGTTCTTTGTATTCTTGGATTTTTTGGTATTGCTCGATACCGATCATGTGTTTTCCTCCTTGGTTTTGTTTTAGGAACGAACATCTATAGCGGCACAATCATAGGCATCACCTCCTCTTCAACAGAAGATTAATTTTTATGATAAAGAAATAAAACCAATCATGGACAAGCGCCGCTTGTTCATGATTGGTCCTCATTTCTATTATTAGTTATTTATTCACTGCAGTAAAAGATTTTATGTGATTAAAATACAATATGTATATTCGTTTATAAACCGATCATCTTCACCATCAGACGGATTTATTCGATCCATTTATCAAAATTATTATACCCATCATCAGCAACCCAATCATAAACCTTGAAATACTTTGACAATTGATAAGCTTTCCCCCATTCAGACTGTTGAATACCGCTTATTCTCCATCCATCAAGATCGGTATATTTGACCCATTTCCCATTTTTATATTCTAGCAAATTAAGTTTTTGACCGTCATTGCTAAATTCAATTGCAAGATAGTCAAATGGATTAGCCCCCAATTTTTTTGTTTTTTGATCTTTACCTGCTATGGAATTAATATGAATGCCCAATAACAAATTTCCTTTTTCCAGACTTTTCATGATTTCATATCTAACCCATCTTCTTGAGTATGTTTCAGAACCTATTAAAACAGCTGTAACTGATGTATTTTTAAGTTCGCTATTGATTAAGCGTTTTAATGCTAAATCGCTTTCTTTCTTCGCATCTTCCCATATAGAAGCATCAAAATAACCTGCGCCTTCATGTTTTGTTGTTTTATGATTTCGAACCACGTTTGCACGAAAATCAATTACATCTTGATAATGAAAGCTGAAAAAAACTCTCTTAGCCATCTAAATTCTCCTCCTTAACTCATCTATTATTTTAAGTATAGTACTAATAATTTCATGTGGTATCAAAGAATTCCCAAGGATTTCAAACAATGGCTTAAATACTTGTTCATCAGAATAATACCTTGAAAAATCATTCATTACTTCTTCCCATAAAACCCTAGCTTGAAAACCTGTTGCCCCTACTGGAATTACATTTAATCCCATTGATTTCGCTATTTCAAATTCCTTTCTCACACCATCGGCATTGACAATCTTCCCGTCAACCATTTTATTGCCAAATAAAAAAATCGCTATACCAGATTCAGAAATTATGTTCCGTCTATAAAAATCCCATAGGTCAGGAAGTGACTTGTCACCACTTGCTTTTTGTGGAAATGGTCTTAAAATTAAGTTGTTTTCAATTCTTTTTTTCTTTTCTGATTGTAAACAATCAAGCGCACCATTAATCACATAACTCCCTACGCCTAGACCGAATCCAGAAATAATTGTGCAATCACTTTTCACCAGTTCATAACTTAAGCCATGCAAGAGTTCTTTTGCAATGTCCTCAGACATTGCACCGTAGTCTTCAGCACTTCCAGATATAAAGATACTATTTTTTCTAAAAGATTTTTCAATCATTCTTAAAATATTAGTTATTTCTTGGTACTCATTAACTAATATGGTTTTAATCGAAAATCTTTTCAAATCATTTATCTGAAGTTCCTGCTTAATCCTTGCATAATCATAATCCTCTTTATTGTCAAAATCTGTTTCAACTATTTTTTTTAGAAAACAATAATGAGGACGTTGATTTCCCTCAAGCCTTATTCTTATACGGCTAAGGATATAGTTTAAGTTTGGATCATTAAAACTGAATCCTATAAACAAGAATGTCTTTGATACCAGGTCACCTTGTAATGCAGTAGTGAACAACGAATGCGTTAGCTCATATTTTTCATAATCATCCCGTGTTATAACTGCCTTATGAACTTGACTGACATCACCATGCATTTTATAAATAACCGCATCTCTGTCACTTAACGTAATTGCAAGATTTTCCGGATCAATTTTTACATCAGGATTTTTACCGTTTTCTCTAAGTGCTGTTTCAATTAAGGTGTCATAATTTGTTGTCCAATATGTCGTAATAGGCAACCTGGCTAAAATCCTATGGTTCTCAGTAATAGAAGCACGTCTTTGAAATTCATCAATAATAATCTGATTTAACCTACCTCTTCCACTATGTTCATTGCAATAATACTGAGCAAGAGAGATTAGATCATGTTGTTCTTTTTCTACCTTTAAATGAAGCTCTTCCGCAACACTTCGGAGTAGTTCTGTCCAATTCACAAACCCTGCTCCACTGGAAAGTCCTGCTCCAGCAAAAATAGCTGCATTATTTTCTCTTAACGCTTTAGAAAAATCGTCAATAAAAGGTTTTAGATTCTGCAACCCTATTCACCTCTTCCTTTTAAATTTTGACTTCAGAGTTAGCGTCAATACATCCTTTATATAGCCTATATCTCCATCGCGACCATATCTTTCTTTTCTTCACTGATTATGAACTTTTGTATTTATTAAAACACTGAACCTTTATTAACTGTCTCTATGCTGCCGGATAAGTAGTATATACAAACTCATAAATCTTTCGGCGATATTCATTTAATAATCTATCATCGTAACTATCAGGTAGTTCACTCCATAGGGTATCTCTGATAAGTATATCGACTGCTGCCTGAGTTTCTTCCTTTTCTGTCCAATGATCCAATTCACTGATTTTATCCTTGATTCGTTCCAACAATACCTTGGCAAGCTTTTTAACCTTTTTAATCTCTGCGGGAGTAAGTGAATCCTTTAAAAGCAAATCGTACATAGCCAATTCTTCGTCATTGTTAAATCCTTCCCGTACGTATCTTTTCTCCTCATCATCCAGATCATTTACGAAGTTAGTTAAGTCAATAAATGTTTTCTCTATGGCAGCTTTGTCCTGTTCAGCATTGTATTCCTCAATAATTTTCTGATATCGTTCATAATAGTTAATACGTGATGGGTTGCGCTTCATCATATTATCCAGCCTGTCATTGATAAGCTCCTGTAAATCTTTCATAAGAAGATTCTTATTCTTAACACGTGCAAATTCCTGCTGCAAGCGTTCAAAGTCAATATGGCTAATATCAAAGCGGCGACTTTCAGCTAAGTATCCACCACCATCTTCGTTTACATGATCTGGTAGCTTAACAACTTTGATATATTCACTAACTATATTGTGCAGCTGAATCATTAAATCTGTATTATCCGAATGCTTCCTTTTTTCCTGCATCTGGTCATAAACTGCACTGATAGCATTTTTATAAGCTCGGTACTGATCTGTGATTTCTTGTTTTTCGACATACTTAAACAGTTTGAATAATTCCCTAACCATAACTTCAAAACGTTTCTTCACTTCCTCTGAAACACACATGGCATTTGCTCCCTCTTGAACCAAGGCTAACTTGTCAAAGTCAACTGCCTGAACAAGAGCTGACAAATTAAAATCATGCTGTTTCATGTACTCAATGATATCATTGGTTAATTCAATGATACGAGCAATCAATTCTGCTTTATCAGGAGCAGGATCAGACCCATCAGTTCCGCCTTTAGTTTTTGTATAATCAGCCAAAGCCTTCCTCAGTGCTTTAACAACACCAACATAATCAATAATTAGGCCATTGCTTTTTCCCTCATAAACACGATTCGCTCGTGCTATGGTTTGCATTAAGGTATGTGCCTTTAATGGCTTATCCAAATAGATTGTAGAAAGGCATTTCACATCAAACCCTGTCAGCCACATAGCGCAAACAAATACAATTCGAAATGGATTATCAGGATCCTTAAATTCCTTGTCCATTTCTCGTTTTTCCATTTTGCTGCGATGGGGTTTAATATCCAGTCCCCATTTTTCAAAAGTAGCTACTTCATTTTGTTCCTGGCTGATAATAACCGCCATTTCTGTGTTTTTCATCCACTCTAGCCTACGGCTGATTTCCATGTATTCCTGCTGTGTGGCTCCAGATAGCGAAGATTCAATTTCTTTTATTTTTAGCTCCCAATATTTCTGAGCTAAATTAAACATTCGAACTGCAGTTACTTTATTGATACAAACAAACATGGCTTTGCCCGTTGTCCACAACTCAGAGTAATGCTCTACAAAATCCTTTGCAATGGTATCCAAACGTTTTTCACTGGTAAGGACATGTATGTCCTTAGCTAGTTCCTGTTCTAGTTTAGCCTGCTGATTGACATCCAGATCAGCCTGTTCTATTGCATCTAGTAGTTCATCATTAATTTCAGGATTATCTATCTCCAGTAGATCGGCTCTATTCTCATAATATAGAGGAACTGTCGCTCCATCATCTACAGCACGCTTGAAATCATAAATGGAAACATAACCGCCAAATGTTCTTTCGGTAATATTGTCGTAAGCGAACAGCGGTGTACCTGTAAATCCTATACGGGAAGCAGTAGGAAGCAATGTACACATATTATCAGCAAATATACCATTTTGTGTACGATGTGCTTCATCCGATAAGATTATAATGTCGTGGTCAGGAATAATTGGTGGTTCATCTGGTTTATTAAACTTATGTATCAACGTAAATATAAAGCTTGGATTTCCTTTTAACTTCTGAATTAAATCTTCACCGCTAGTAGCAATAAACTGTTTGGCCTTCGTAGTACCAAGCAAACCACAAGCTTCAAAGGTATCACTGATTTGCTTATTCAGCTCTTCACGATCTGTCAAAATAACAAATGTTGGGGAGCCTGCAAATTTTCGCCGAATCTTTTGTGCAAGAAATACCATGGAATAACTTTTCCCGCTACCCTGAGTATGCCAGAAAACACCCAGCTTACCATTGTTCAGTTTTCGATTCTTATAAGATTCAACAGCTTCGTTAACACCAAGGAACTGATGGTTTCTTGCCATAATTTTTGCCGTTGCACCACCAGAAGTATCAAAAAGGATAAAATTTTCAAATAAATCCATGAAGTTTTTCTTATTACAAATACCTCTCAACATGGTTTCCAGTTCCACTGACCCAGTATCATCTTCATGTAAACGTTTCCAATCATTGAAAAACTCGTATTTACTACCTAGGGTACCTACTTTGGATTCCAAGCCATTGGACAACATCACAAAGGCATTGAAATGAAATAGCTGGGGAATGGTATCTAAATAGTCAGTGTAATTGCAGGTGTAGGCATCCTGTACATCTACATTTTGCTTTTTCAACTCTATAAAAAGCAGTGGAATGCCATTCACAAAGCCAACAATATCGGTTCTGCGACGATATAAATCACCATGAATCTTCATCTCCTTTACAGCAAGAAAATGGTTCTTTTCAGGCTCAGAGAAATTAAACACCCGGACCAACCTATCCTCCTGATCGCCGTTAGCTTTCTTAACTTTTATAGGAATGCCATCTCGAAGCATTCCATATTTTTCGCGATTAATCTGCATTAAGCTACTAGAGGATGTATAAGCAAGAAGTGTTTTAATTGCAGAATCACAATACTCTTCAGTTAGCCAGTCGTTATTTTCAAACAGTGCCTTACGAAGGTACTTGGTAAGAACAATTTCTTTATAACTTTTACGCCCGAAGGTACCATTCACGCCGAGGACTTCCTTATTATAGGCAAACTGAACATCCCACTCTAATTCATCATGAAGTAGGTTTCCCGCACTATTTTGCACTAATATATTTTCAGAATACTCCCAGCTCATATGTACGCCTCCTTTACACCTCTATTTCACCGTTCATCAGTTTAGGAAGTAGAAAATCACGTGATTTTTGTAATAAAAATATTTTATCTATTAGAATCTGAATGACCTTAAAGTATATCTCGACAATACTTTCAAACTCTTCTGATATATTCTTAGTAGGAACTATAATTTTGCTTGCCTTTAGGTATTTAAAATGCCTAGCATAGTGATAGTTTGACAAATCAATGTTCAATAAACTGCAATATAGTAGATGCTGTGGCATTTCTTCGACCCCTGATACAATAAGCTGAGTACCATCTGCTCCTTTAGCGAATGGAAAATTTATTAATTTCAATATCCTAGTATGATCGCCAAAAACAATTACTGGAACTCCTAAATCAACAATAGTTTCTCTGTCATCTGTATACCCTGCGATAAACTCTCTACTTTGGTCAATTATTGGGATTTCTCCACTGTTGTTATATTCTGATTTCTTTACTTGCTTAGTACGTGGTGTCTTCGAGATTAAAGAGCCAACTTCTTTATACTCCCACCCCTCCGGCACACCATCAACTATCTTAGTGTTTTCATATCCAGGGAATCGAAGATTAACAAACCATTCTTTATACAACCGCATAGCTGCTTCTTCCAGTAACTTAATCTGCTTTTGATTGTTATCAATTAAATCATCATAGGCAGAAAGAATGTTAGCAATTCGTTTTTGCTCATCTATATTAGGAATCTTGATTTTAATTTGCTTAAGTGTTGTTTGTGTTATTAGAGGCTGAGCAGCACCTCCAGCATAGTTATTCAAATTTAGATTTTTCAATAGATAATAGCAATAATTTATATTGGCAATATCTTGTTTTGGTTTTACTACAATAGTGTTATCTGAAGCCCAAAACTCATCTTTGCATCGCATAACAGAACCACAATAAGCACCCACTCTCCCTAGTATAATTGCGTCTTTATATAATTTCCTATTTGTTAATCCGATAATTCCATTTGAACCATATATTGGTACATTCCCTTGCTCACTACTTTTTGTAACTTTTCCATTATAAAAGTCTAAAATATTAGCAAGTGTAGTATCTACTAACTTCATATCCCCAGCTCCTCAAAATTCGCTGAAATTGTATCCATTAACTGGTTTGCCTCTGACTGTAATGTTAAGAGTTCCTTATGAATTTCAGTCATTCTTTCTTCAAAGTTTTCATCATCTTCTTCTACAGGAGCTACTCCCACATATGCACCCGGAGTAAGGCTCCAGTTCTTTTCTTCTATTTCATCTATAGTTGCAACTTTACAAAGTCCCAGAACATCGGTATATGTGCCGTCTCCGAATTTTTCAGTGAGCCACTTTGCTTCTTTTATAACTGTGCGGCATGCTTTAATTTGAGATACTACTTCCTCAATGCGACTAGAAACAGATTTCTTGAAACGGTCCCAAGTTGTTGCGGTTTCATCGATGGTTTTAGCAAACTCCTTAGCTTCATCCTTCTCCAATCCATCACCGTACTCACAAAGTGCTTTTAACGATGCATTAAGTTCTGTAGTATACTTTTTCAACAAATCATTCAGCGGTAACAGCTGGTTAATATCCTCTGAAATTATAATGATATCTGAAATCTGAACTCTCAATGGTTTAAGTTTCTCACCATAGCCATTCAACAATATCGACACACTTTCAAATTCAGCATCTAGTTCTCTACAATCATTGATAATTTGAGTACTATAATCCTGTAATAGTTTTGTGTATTTCTCCGTCTCTCCACGATAGAGCCAGACAATGGCATTTAGGTTTTTCATCTGCCATTCACTCCACTCATTGAGTGTTCGATCCACTACGGTATAGTAATTACGTGAATCTATAAAAAGAACTTTATCCTTTAATTCTTCTTTCTTCCCCTTATCAAAGAACCACAGGGAGCAAGGTAATGAAACCTTGTAAAAAAAATTATTAGCCACTGACATTAAACAGTCTACATGCCCGGTCTGAATAAGCTGTTTTCTTATTTCTCGATCCTTATTGCCGCTATCTGTAGCAGAAGCAGCCATAACAAAGCCAGCTCGTCCGCTATCATTTAAATATGCATAGAAATATGAAATCCAAAGATAATTAGCGTTAGAGACTTCCTTTTTCTGATTTACCCCCGGCAGCCCAAAAGGTAAGCGTCCTGCATTCTGAGTAGATTCTGCTTTTACTTTATCTACATTAAATGGAGGATTAGCCATTACATAATCGCAGCTACCTTCCAGATTATGAGCATCATGATAGAAGCTGTTAGCCTCATCACCAGACTTGATTTTTGCATTCAGACCATGTACAGCCATATTCATGATACATAACTTAGCGTTAAACTCCACTTTTTCTTGTCCATAAAAAGTCATAACAGAATTAGCATTGATGCCTTCAGCATTAACAAAGTCACTGGAAGAAACAAACATCCCACCACTTCCACAGGCTGGATCCAATACTATCCCATGAGTTGGCTCAATTATATTTACAATCATCTTTACTAAAGATTTAGGTGTAAAGAAAACTCCATCATCCGAAGCGATAGCTGAAGCAAATTTATTTAAAAAATACTCATATATACGTCCAAGGATATCATCGTTGATTTCATTCAATGCACTATTGTTAAAAATACGCAACAATTCTTTCAACAAATCATTTCTAAAAGAAGTATATGTTTTAGGTAGTATTCCTTTCAATTGAGTACTCTCTGCCTCAATAAGCTCCATAGCTTCATTGACTGCTTTCCCACAATCAGCATCGTCTGGTAAATTGAGCAAATAATCATATCGTGCCTTCTCAGGTAAAAAGATAGCACTTTTCTGCTTAAAATCACTTGACTCAACAGGCAGTACACGACCATTTCGAACTGGACGGTCTTTTAGTATTTCTGCCTCTACATATTTAAACCGGCTATATGCATAACGCAAAAAGATTAAACCAAGAACCGGCATGCAATATTCTTGAGAACTTAATTTAGAACCTTGACGTAAGAGATCTGCTGATTCCCATAATTCTGATTCTAATTTTCTTATATTTATCATTAAACAAGCCTCCATTTGATTGATATTTCACAATAATAAATACTAATTCCGTTTGGTATCCATTTCCATGATATCACAGACGTCACATTCCAACGCTATACAGATTTTTTGTATTATTTCTGTACTAACATTTTCGTTTTTACCAAGCTTTGTTATCGTAGCAGAACTTATACCCGCAAGCTTCTGCAAGTCTTTCTTTTTCATATCTCTATCAATAAGAAGCTTCCATAGTTTTTTATAACTAATTGCCATTGTAATCACCTCTATGTATGTATAATTACATGATATCATTAGCATCATTATATTGCAAACATTTTCTTTAAGTTCGCATGATTTTTTATTTGTATTCAACAATTATTACTCTAAATCCTATATTGTCAGGTGTATAGAATGTTACATCCATCCCATCTACTCAACCCTGCTTATTTATCTATTCTGTCAACTCACCCCTATCTAATATCAGTCTCAAATTTCAATCAAAAAAACACCCTCGATATGTTTCCATGAACATACATCGAGGGTTTAAGTCGATTTGACAAATTTATTTTTATTTTATCAAACACAGTATTTTAGAGGCTTTGCGGACTTATTGTTACTGCCACCCCATAATGTCCGGTGATAGACGGTGTAATTTGGCCAAAAGTTGACGGATGTGCTGACCGTTTGGGCAGCCCCTTAAGGGGCAGGGAGAACTAACTCAATTCTCCCTGAACAACTAGCTTAACCATATGATCATCAATAATGTTACGTTTGTTCTGAGCTCCATAAAGCAGACAATGAGTGCAGACCTTGTTAACCATTCGCGCTGCTCCACTTGAAAACTTGAATATCTCATCAACAGCGTTATCAGAGAAAATATCATGTTCGGCACCGGCATAAGCCAGGTGTCTTTTTACATATTCGCCAACCTGAGAGCGATCCAGGTGAGGCAGCTTGCATTGTATGTCGATGCGTTGCCTGATGGCCGAATAGGACTGAAGCTTAAGCCTATCCCAGAGTTCATTCTGGCCTACCAGAATCAAAGCCATCGGGCTTTTGGCGTCCATTTTGAAATTCAACAGGAACCTGACTTCTTCCAACATCTCTTTGTCCAATAGATGGGCTTCATCCACGATAACCACGGGCTGCAGGTGGTGGATACCCTGCATCAGTTCGATCTCTTTATGTAGTTGCCGTTTAGCGTCTCCCCGGTAGAATTTAGCCTCACAGCCCAATTGCTCTAATAGGCCTTTGTAGAAATGCCGAGGTGTTAACTTGGAATCAGCCAAGTACATCACCATATACCGAGATGTGTCCAGGATTTCTTTAAAGCACCTTATGGTAGTGGTCTTACCGGTTCCACAGTCTCCGGTTAATACTGCAAACATCTGCCGCTGGGCGGTGTACTCAAGCCTCCCCAGGGTTTCTTCCAGCAGGTGTGACTGATACAACTGATCAGTGGGTATATCCCTGGAAAAAGGTGTCTTTTGGAGACCATAGAAACTTTCAAACATGCCCTTCGCCCTCCTTGCTTACTGAACGATAGGAAACGGCGGGGGTATAGTTGTCTTTGCGCTCCTGGTGCTTAATAGCTGCTGCTTGGAGCAGCCTTGATGAATCAGTGGGTTCTTTCTGCATGAATTCGGGTAAGGGCGGTCTCTTACCCGCCCGTTCTCCAATCACCAGTTGCCGGGCTTTAAAGGGCTGGTGTCCTTCATATTCGATGGTAAGTTCACTAATATCTGCCGGATCGAAGATGACATCGACTTTGCAGCCGATAAAAGTCAGACCTACTTCGTATTTTCTGCTTTCAAAGCTGATACAGCCTGATTTATCTACCTTTCTTTCCTCACAGTGCATAAATGCACTGGCTAGTATTTCCGGATCAAGGTATTTCAAGGTCTTACGGTCACTCTGGTATGCCACTGCCGGACTAATGTAAGCGGTCAAGTATTTTGGAGAAATTTTGGCCAATAATTTTCCATAGGACTACAGTCTTAGTATAGAATCTCGATGTTTAAGGCGGTAACTGTCGCCGGTCAGATTGAATATCTCACTATGATGAGCGATTCGATCCAGGATAGCGGTAGTTATAACCGGGTCTCCCATCAATTCGGCCCAGTCTTCAAAACCCTTGTTTGAAGTTATTATTAAGGCCGTCTGTTCATAAAGTGATGATATCAATTGAAAAAACAAATTAGCTTCCTGCCTGGTAATGGGGACAAAACCTATCTCATCAATTACCACTAAATCTGAAGCCATGATCCGTTTCATCCTCTGGCGGCTCCGGGTTGAGGTAGTTTCCAGCTTAAGATGCTTGATTAAATCATCCATATTTACGAAGCTTACCTTGTAACCTTTTTTCACAGCCTCAAGCCCGATAGCTACAGCCAAATGAGTTTTCCCCACTCCCGGAGGCCCAAGGAAAATCAGATTGTAGAACTTCTCAATCCATTGCATATCCAGCAATTGATTAACCTGTTTACGGGTAATAGAACGCTGAAATGCAAAATCGAATTCATCTATGCTTTTAACAAAGGGAAACCCCGCCATCTTCATCCGGCGCTCTTCAGATCTTTTTTCACGGTAGTTTATCTCTCCCTGCAGCAGCCGGTTAAGAAAATCCAGATAGGATATGTCGGTACTGCTTGCTGTCTGCAGGGTTTGATCCAGGTTGTCTCTGCACCAGGAAAGGTTAAGGCTTCTTAAATAAGTCCTGGTTTCTTCGGCCTTGTTCAATACTCATACCTCCATAAATAGCGGCGTATTCGCTAATATTTCTGATCTCGGTTTTAATCCGATAGGCAAGAGGTATGGCAGACGTATCAAGTATAGTTTCCGCCGGGCTGTTGTTTTGCTGGGCAAAATACTCCAGGGCGGTCTTGAATTCAACTGCGCTAAAAATACTCCTTTCCACACAATAATCTAATGCCTGGGATATTGTTTCCAAAGAGTAATTTTTAATCGTTTGGATAATGAGATTATACTGGTCACGAACATATCTGGGTTTTTCTTTACGAATACCATCGAGGAAAACAGCTGCTATTTCACTTCCTCCCATATTGGCCAGGGTATCTTGATATAATTCGGCTATCCGGGCAGAATGGTCGCGTTTATGATTGTTATTCCTGATCAATCGGCCTTTATCCAGAGATATTTCATGACGGGCCAGCTCTTCATCGGTTTCAAGGTCAAAAACGATTAGTATGCCCTGGTCTGCTTTAATCTTCACTTCTCTTTCAGGATGGTAAGTGCCCAGGGGCAAAGTATATCGGTTGCTGTTGTACCAAATGATATTGTCTTTGCGTACCTGTCTTGTTATAATTTCTTCAGGTTGATTAATTATGGTCGGTATCGGTTTTAAGTGTTTTTGTTCTTCTTTAAACACTTCTGCCGGTACCTTTTTTGTTGTGCCATGTATATTGGCGTTTGCTGTTCTGTTCAGCCATTCTATACACCCCTGATTAAATGCTTGAATGTTGTCAAATATCCGGTGCCTGGCGTAGTTGCCTTTGGCATATTTGATAACTGCCTCAATTTTGCCCTTGGTCTCCGGATCACTTTTGCGGCAAAGATATATCTTAAAACCCATCTGCTGCCGGAATCTCTCGAATTCTGCTGTGTATATGATATCCCCAAAGTTTTCGTTTATAGCCAGGAGCCTGTCCTGATCGTACACAATTTCTTCTGGCACCCCTCCTATGTATTCAAAGGCCCGATAATGCACCTGTATGAATCTGGCTGCTGTAAGTGGCTTATCGTCCCATTCAACATATTTATAACGGCTGTGTGAGAGAACCAGCCCAAATCCTGTGAGCTTTACCCGCTGCCCCTGGGTATTTACCAGGGTGGTAAAACCTAAATCTACTTGTGCCTGATAACCCATGGGCAGTTCTTCCACTGCTTGGTATTGACGCTGGATAATAGGCTTCTTAATGTTATACTGAATCCGTAAACTCCTGATAAATCGTCTAAGCGTTCTCTCCTTTCCCTGATAATCTAAATAATGCTGTTTAAGCCAATCTTGTATTTGTGCTGATGACATGTCGGGATGTTCCTGTAACCACCTCACAATTTGTTCTTCGTATTTTTCAAGCTTTCTGGTTCTTTTTGTGTTTTTTCTTATTTCGTCATATTCGTCTGGCGTCACCTCCCAATAACGATCAACTGTTTTCCAATCTATGCCCAACTGCCGTTGAACTTGTGATTTATTAAGCCCCATCTCCTTTAGCTGCTGTAATTCTTGATACATCGGCCACCCCTTCACCTGGTTCCTCTCCTCGCATAATTGTAGTATTTTACCCTACAATTTTAGCTGGTTTGGAACATTAAGGTAAATATTCTCCGTTTTTAGTGGCCAATTTTTCTCCCTTTTATTTTACCGTTTACAACTGGTCAGAAAGCTGCTTAATCTTAATGTTTTCATCTATTTTGAGAAGGAAAATATCAACACGGGGTCAATGGAAAGCGAACTCATGCTGTCAATCCTGTCTGGACTGGCTGAAAATGAGTCGTTCTCCATTGCTGAAAATAACAAATGGGCGATAAAGCGCAGGTTTCAGAATGGCACCTATAAAATTTCCTATCCGCCTTACGGCTATGACAATGTGGACGGAGAAATGGTTGTCAATAAATCTCAAGCTAAAATTGTCCGACACATTTTTGACGAAGTCCTTTCTGGCAAAGGAACATACAAGATCGCAAAAGAACTGAACGACAGAAATGTACCGACCAAAAAAGGCAGTCGCTGGACGTCAACAACGATACGAGGGATTGTAAGCAATGAAAAATATACAGGCGATGTTGTTTTCCAAAAGACTTATACTGACGAGCGCTTCAACCGCCATAACAACCATGGAGAAAAAGATCAATACCTAATTCGGGATCATCATGAGCCGATTATAAGCCATGAGGAGTTTGAAGCCGCACAGGATATTATCGAACAGCGCGGTAAAGAAAAACGGCTGGAGAAGCAAAGTAAGAAATATCAAAACCGTTATCCATTTTCAGGCAAAATCATCTGCGGTCAGTGCGGCGGAACCTTTAAAAGAAGAACCCATGCGAGCGGCAAACATAGAATTGCGTGGTGCTGCTCCACTCATATAGCGGACATCAAGAAATGCTCTATGAAATTTGTGCCGGAGTCCGATTTAGAATATGCGTTTGTCACCATGATGAACAAGCTCATATTCGGACATGAGATTGTCCTGAAGCCTTTGCTCATCAGTCTGCGCGGAATGAATTCCGACGAAACTCTGGAAAGCATTCGGGCGATTGACAAGAAGCTTGAAGAAAACACAGAACAGCGAAATGTTCTGGTTGGGCTGATGACCAAAGGCTATCTTGAGCCTGCCGTTTACAATAAGAGCAATAATGAATTGTTGCAAGAGGCAGAACGCCTGCGCCGCCAAAAGGAATCCATAACGCGATTCTTGAATAATGACTTCCAAAACCTAAGTGAAGTCAGTGCTCTGCTGCAGTATGCTACCAAAGCATCAATGCTAACGGGCTTTGACGGTGAATTGTTTGCCCGTTTTGTGGAGAGGGTTCTTGTTTATTCTCGTGAAGAAATCGGATTCGAACTAAAATGCGGCATTACGCTAAAAGAAAGGTTGGTGAGATAAATGAGCCATATACCATTTGGCTACCGTATTGAAAACGGAAAAGCCGTAATTGATAAAGAGGCTGCAGAGCAGATAAAAACATTGTTCCAATTTTACCTGAGCGGCGATTCCTTGGCGACAGCAGCTAAGAAAGCAGGTATTAAAGCTTTCCATTCCGGTATCGGCAGAATGCTACGAAATACCCGATACCTCGGTGATGAGTTTTATCCGCCGATTATTGACAAAGACACTTTCAACACTGCCGAGGCGGAACGAATTATGCGGGCGGAAAGACTCGGCCGTACCAAAAAGTTTAAACAAGAAAAAGATGTCGTTTATCCTACCATCTTTCGCATGAAAGAAGGAACAGAGGAACTCGACGACCCATTCGCGCAGGCGGAATACGCCTATAGTTTAATTGAAACGGAGGTGAACAAGAATGACAGCAAGTAAAAGCGTCACCGTGATTCCGGCAAGGAAGCACGCGCTCAAAAGCAAGGACGAAGAAAAGCCGAAGCTCCGTGTGGCGGCTTACTGCCGTGTTTCCACAGACAGCGAGGAGCAGGCTACCAGCTATGACACACAGATTGAGCATTACACTGCCTACATACAAGGGCACCCCGACTGGATGCTGGCAGGAATATTTGCGGACGACGGTATTTCCGGTACCAATACTAAGAAGCGTGAAGAATTCAACCGCATGATTGAAGAGTGTATGGCCGGTAATATCGATATGATCATTACAAAGTCCATCAGCCGATTTGCCCGAAACACACTGGACTGTTTGAAGTATATCCGCCAACTAAAGGACAAGAACATTCCGGTCTATTTCGAGAAAGAGAATATAAACACCATGGATTCCAAGGGCGAGGTTATGCTCACAATTATGGCATCTCTTGCGCAGCAGGAAAGCCAATCTTTAAGTCAGAATGTGAAATTGGGTTTGCAGTATCGTTACCAACAAGGTGAAATACAAGTCAACTGCGCACGGTTCCTCGGTTATACCAAGGATGAGAATAAGCGCCTTGTGGTTGTACCCGAAGAAGCCGAAATCGTAAAGCGCATTTATCGAGAATACCTTGAGGGTGCCAGTATGCTGAAGATTGCCCGTGGGTTAGAGGCCGACGGTATCTTAAACGGCGCAGGCAATGAGCGCTGGCACACCAGTAACATTAATAATATTCTACGAAACGAAAAGTACATCGGAGATGCGCTCTTGCAGAAAACCTACACGGTTGATTTTCTTACAAAAAAGCGGGTTAAGAACAACGGTATCGTTCCGCAGTATTATGTAGAGAACAGCCATGAAGCCATCATCCCGCGTGAAGTTTTCATGCAGGTGCAGGAAGAGCTTATCCGCCGCCGTATTGTGCACACAAGCCCGAACGGAAAGACCAGAACTTTCAGCAGCAACCACGTGTTTGCTCAAATAATCATCTGCGGCAAATGCGGTGAGGTTTTTCGCAGGGTTCACTGGAACAATCGTGGTAAAAAGTCCGTCGTCTGGCGCTGCGTCAGTCGCCTAGAAAACACTGGCCTGTTCTGCGATGCCCGCACAGTGCTTGAAAGCACCATTGAGCAAGTGCTGGTCACCGCTATCAACCAAACACTTTGTGACAAGGACTCTTTCCTCACTACTCTACGGGACAACATCGCCACCGTCATAAATAGAGAAATTGACAAGGCGTTGGCGGATATCGAGAAGCGGCTCGAGGAACTGCAAACGGAGCTATTAAAGCTGGCCACTTCTAATGCGGATTATGAGAAAGTTGGCGATGAGATTCACCGACTGCGTGACCAGAAGCAGAAACTACTTCTTGAAAACGCCAACCGTGATGAACTTAAAAAGCGTATGGCTGATATGAGCACATTCCTAAAAAAGCAATCCACCGCTCTTGCCGGATACGATGAGCAGCTTGTCCGACGGCTGATTGAGAAAGTTACGGTCTTTGAGGACAAATTTACTGTTGAATTTAAGTCTGGCATGACGGTGGATGTAAATGAATAAGCAAGGAAACAAACGAGGCACTCTACGCAATTTGACGTAGGGTGCCTTTGGTTTGTAGAACATATATAACTTCATTATTGAACTAATCCCTCTTCGAACGAACTCTTAAATTTCAACAAGTTTTTTCTCGCAATTTTCATAGCTTCTACAGACTCCTCGGCATTCTTTATCTGTCTTTTCAGCTCCTTTTTCTCTTTACCGTCAGCAACATCGGCTTTTAATCTTAACTCTGTTAATCCGTTTTCAATATTCCTGATGTTTTGGACATATTGTTCATAAACGGAATTTGAATACTCCGTGTCATGTTCATCATTCAGGAATATCTCGCGAACGGAGACAAGCAATTTTGCCGACTGTAAAATTGTGTTCTGTTTGCCTATAAGGCCAGCAACTCCTACCGCTCCGCCGATACCTAAGCCCGCGCCTATTCCAAGGGCAGCCCCTCCACCAACAATCACAGCAGTTCCGCCTATCATTCCAGCACCACCGACTGCGATTGCACCACCACCAAGATAAGCAAGGCAGGCACTTGTCAAGGCAGCGCCACTAAGACCAGCAAAGTTCGATCCGACCAAAGCAACTGCGATGGGTCCGGCTAAAGCTCCGGCTGTTGCGATGGTGACTATGGCGATACCGGCGGTTATTGCGCCTCCGATAAGAAGCCCCTTGAGCACCTCTTTCATTTCAAAAACGACCTTTTCGTAGCATTTACGAAGACGTTTTATGTAACCTTTATGGTAGTAATCACCATCAAAATATGAGTCAAGAAACGCATCACCACTATTTTTGGAATACCCGCAAGTAGGTATTTGCAGCTTGCTGTATTTTTTGTTCGGGACAGTATTGCCCTTTTTATCTTGTTGTACGCCCAACGGGTAATATGGCTCAAAAAGCATAGCTTCAAGGAGAACCAATCTGAACCAGGTTTTTTGAGGGTCGTTTTCTTCGATTTTTTTAATGAGTTCCTGTTTTGAATACCAATGAAGCGTAGCACCCTCAGTTCCTAAAAAGTTCGCAAATCCATTTGTTATATATGTTTTCCACTCGTTTAACCACTCGTATTTCAACTTCTTAATTCCATCCTTGCTTATGGGTTGTTTTGTGGTTTCGATATCATTAAGGGTCTTGTAGTATTCGAGGTTGTACAAAAACTCCGTTTGCTCAACCGTTAACCCAAGTTTGTCCATATCCATATCCGCACCTATCCTTGCATAAATGTTATCATCTTCTTGCATATACGCAAACCGCTTTATGTCCTCATACACTTTTTTTATATGCTTGATATTCCGGGCTTTCAGACACCAAGACACGTCTTCACCTATGGCCATAGCGAAACGACCGACACCAACATAGTTAATCGAAACCCAGTATTTCTGTGTTATGACCGCTTCACCGACATCTACGGTTGTAAATACGCCTGTTGAAATTGTGAGCATTCTGGCTATAGTGGGATTGTTCAGCGGCTTCACATTATCCCAGTTTATCTGGTTCAAATCTGAAACCAACTGTATCTCGTTCGATCGTATTTCTATTGCAAGGTACCGAATGAAGTAGAATGTCCTGACAATACAGTCGTTCGCCACAACCGGAACAGCCTGTCTTCCAAGTTCGATGCCAACTCCTAGTTCACCACGCAAGTCAAACTTGATAACTGTTTCTTTAATAATCTTGCCGTTCTCATCGTGCTTTGCAAGCAGAGTACCGTTGAATAGCTTCGATAGGAATTCCGACAGCGAATTCTCACTGACATTCATATTTTTGAAAATTGGCAGGACAGAAAGTTCTTTTGCTAAAGCAAGCATAGGACCAGGTATTCCAGTGCCGCCACTTTTGCCGACTGAACTGCTCGAACCAGCAACATCACTAACGAGATGAAAGAACCAAGTAATCGTACCGAAGAGTATCTTCGACGGTACATCGTCTCCGATAAAAGCTCTGCTCACTTCCGGCACATCAACAATCTTAAAAGAACCGCTCGTATCCGTGCCGTAAGATTTGTATGTAAACTGTGTAAGAAGTGAGAACATTAGCCCGACGATAGTGGGATGGTGGGCAAAGTCACGCAGATGATGTTGAAGACCGCCACCGAAGTCAGGAGTATTTCCATCGCTTGGTATAGGAAACTTCTTCTCAAGGAATTTTACAGCAGATTCCAAATCATCATTTTTGCAGCCAAGCATCTTAGCTGTTTTTGTGACAAAACTGTCTATTTTATCGCTTGCAATACCCCGTCCGCGTTCTAAGCTAAACTCTCCGACCCATAGTATGTCGAGCATGCTACACAGCACTCCGCTAGCGACTGAAACCAAGTAGTCTAAATTGTCTGCTTGGCTTGACAGCAATTCTATCTGGCTATCCAAGTCAAAAATTATCCTATCGAGGTCATACTCCGTATTAATCGCAGCCTCGTTATAAGGTTTTAGTTCAATTTGCAGATTATCTGTTTCATTCATTCCAAGCGACCTCCTGGTTTCAAACTTTATTTATTACATTTGAGATGAAATGCAACTCCTTTTAAGCATACATCCAACCTGACCACACAACTTCAAAAACTTCCGAAAAAACATCTAACCTGACCACTCGCGACCCCTGACATCTAACTCGGCCACTCGCGGGGCTATGACATCTAACCTGACCACTTGACTATTAAATACTGCCTTTATGGACTTGTTTCCGCGAAGCGATATTTTTATGTTTTTCGCCTGGTGGGTTTCACACCCATGTGTGCTAAAAGCATTGATATATAAGGGTTTTTCGCACACTCACTCTTTTACCCTTGACATCAATACTACGCACTCGACGTGCCTGGTCCAGGGAAACATGTCCAGCGGTTGGACTTCCTTAACATAGTATCCTGCCTGCTTGAAGAGGGCTAGGTCGCGGGCTAGGGTAGATGGTTCGCAGGAAACGTAGACTACCCGGGGGATGTTTAAACGAGCCACGGACTGCACCACCCCAGGTGCGCAACCGCTGCGGGGCGGGTCCAGGATCACGGCATCAAAGCGGTTGGTCAAAGTGGGCATCACATCTTCTGTTAAACCGGCCAGGAATCTTGTATTGCGCAGCCCGTTTAAACGGGCATTGGCCTGGGCGTCTTTCACAGCGGGCTTAAAGGCCTCAATACCCATGACTTTTCGGACTTGGCCAGCCAGGGGCAGGGCAAGTGACCCCACCCCGCAGTAAGCATCTAGGATTACTTCATTGCCTTGAAGGTCAAGCCATTGGGTGATGATCTTCAAGATCTGCTCGGCCTGGCCGTGGTTGACCTGAAAAAAGGCCATAGGTGATATTTCAAAGCTGGTATTATGCAGCTGCTCGCGTAGCAATGGCTCGCCTGATAATACCGAACACTGCTCCGCTTGGTGGTGTATCCATGAAACGCCCATTGGGTACTGGCCTTCAAGCGTTTGCAGAACCAGCTTCCGCTCTATACCTGATACAATAACCATGATTTTATGATCAACGGATGATTGCCTAACGGTTATTTCTAAGGCAGGCAGTGGCTGTGGCAATTGCCGTAACTGTTCCCCCACAGTGTTACTGATTTCCTGCATAGACTCACTGATTAACAGGCAATTCTTGACTTCCAGAATATCGTGGCAATCGGAGCGATAATATCCCAAATGCCAGCCGTCACGGCTTGGCCTGCCATGCCAGGCAACTTTGTTGCGATACCGCCAAATATCAGGGGATGGCAAGCAAGGATTAACCGTAGTATCTATCTTCCCTACCCTTTGCAGGGTCTGGTCTACTACTCGGGTTTTTAATTCTAACTGCAAGTCGTATTCAGCGTGCTGATAGTCGCAGCCCCCGCACTCCCAATAGTAAGGACAGGGTGCCTCGGTTCTGTACGGGGAAGCTTCCAAGACTGCATTGAGCCGCGCGCGGGCGAAGTTCTTCCTGCGCTGGGTCACTTCTATATCCACAGTCTCGCCGGGAAGCGCGCCGGGCACGAACACCGCCAGCCCTTCCAGTCGGCCTACTCCCTGGCCGTCGTGACTGATGCCATCAATTAAACAACGTGTCAAACATATCACCTGCTTTGTTTTTCTGCTGTAATCTTTGTTATCATTCAGAAGACAAATCGGAACCACTCCCATTTGCCCCTTCATTCCCCGTCTGGCTTGTTATCCCTAGAATCAATTAAAAAGTGACTTCCATTTGGTACAAAAGATGGGCTAATGAGGGAATGCCACCATTTTGTCATTGAATTGCTCATCTACATTAATTCTGTGTTATTGTTATCATACCCCAAATTAAGAAATCCACGGACTATAAGTTAGCCTGAACCACTGTAGGAATTACCTCGGTCGATGTTGAATTATGAAACCATTGAAATAAATAAGAGAGTAAAGGAAGTGAGCATCCTGGACAGCAATCTCTTTATTGCCCGAGGAGAACACGACTTATACCTGCTGGCCAATATGGCCAATCGCCATGGCTTGATAACCGGAGCCACTGGCACCGGCAAAACTATTACCCTGCAGGTCCTGGCTGAAGCCTTTAGTTCCATAGGCACCCCGGTTTTCCTTTCAGACATTAAGGGGGATCTGTCCGGAATGGTAGAGGCAGGCGGCAACAATCCCAAGATAGCTGAACGGATAGCACAGTTAGGACTAAAGGGTTTTCAATATCGAGCTTTCCCGGTACATTATTGGGATGTTTTCGGCAAACAAGGCTTGCCGGTGCGGACCACGGTTTCAGAAATGGGTCCCCTGCTCCTAGCCCGACTCCTTAATCTCACCGAAATCCAAAGCGGAGTCTTAAATCTGGTGTTTCGCATCGCTGACGACCAAGGGCTCTTATTGCTGGACTTGAAAGACCTGAAATCCATGCTGGTCTATGTAGCGGAAAACGCCTCACAGTTTACGATTGAGTATGGTACCATGTCCAAACAGTCCATTGGCGCCATACAGCGCGCCCTGCTGGTCCTGGAAGAGCAGGGCGGGGATATGTTTTTCGGAGAGCCGGCGTTGGACATTAAAGACCTGTTCCAAACCGATGCCGATGGCATGGGGGTAATCAATATTCTGGAATGCACTCAGTTGTTCCAATCTCCTACTCTTTATTCCACCTTTATGTTGTGGCTGTTATCGGAGTTGTTCGAGGAACTGCCCGAGGTGGGTGACCCTGAAAAGCCTAAAATGGTTTTCTTCTTTGACGAGGCTCACCTGTTGTTTAATGACGCCCCCAAGGTGCTGATAGAAAGAATTGAGCAGGTGGTGCGGTTGATCCGTTCCAAAGGCATTGGCATTTATTTCATCAGCCAGAATCCTGCCGACATCCCCGATCGGATTTTAGGACAATTGGGCAACCGGGTGCAGCATGCTCTGCGCGCCTATACCCCCGGGGATCAGAAGGCTATCAAGGCTGCAGGCCAAACCTTCCGGCAGAATCCGGCTTTCGATGTGGAAAAAGTCATCACCGAACTGGGAGTGGGAGAAGCCCTGGTGTCCTTTTTGGATGAGAAAGGACGCCCTTCTGTAGTGGAAAAGGCTTTCATACTGCCCCCCCGCAGCATGGTAGGACCAGCCCCTGAAGCCAGGAAAAACCAGGAGTTGGAACGCTCCCCCTGGCGAGGCAAATACCTGCACAGCGTGGACCGTGATTCAGCCTATGAATTTCTGCAGGATAAAATGGATCGGGAAAAGAAAGCTGCACAGGCAGAAGAAGCCCGGAACCGCAGTGCCAGAAGGGGTAAATATGAAGACACTTATGGAAAACCAAGCACAACGCGAAAACGAGGCCGCAAAGCCGACAGCACCATGGAGAAGATGGCCAAAACGGCAGTAAATACGGTGGGTCGCCAGGTAGCCCGTGAACTGGTACGCGGCCTGCTAGGCTCGTTTTTACGGAAGTAGGGCCATATATTTAAACATCCCGCATATTATTGTTTTCAGAGAACAAATCAAAGGTTATCCCAGGAAGTCGGTTTAACGCAAATGTGAGTCTAATACTAGCCATGTTAAATGGCCGAGCTATGTTTGATATTAATATGGTTTAATGGAAAAATTTATAATATAATTAGTAAAACTTGTAAGGGGATGGTGATAAAAAAGCCTGGAAACCGAAGACTGATGGCCTTACATCAATAGAAGAGGCATTTTTAATTACTATCATGTGCTGAGCTTTGTAGAGTACGAGGCAGGCTCGTGAACTAGCGGTATACGCAAGAGAAATATAGAGGAGGTCACGGTCTACGCATTCTGCGGGCAACTGATAATACGATACAGTCAGTTATGAGATTAAAGAAGAGTTGGAGGTATAGAAGCGGTGAAAAAAGCGTTCTCAATTTTAATTATGTTAATCATCGTTATGATGGCTTCATCTTGTGGCAAAAGCGAAACTCCGGTTGAGAACAAACAGACCAGTGCCCCTGTAAAGAAAGCTGATACAGAAGTCTCTGCCAGGATTAGCTTTGATAGGAGCAGTAAGGAAGATAACAGCACCTATAAAGAGCATGTTACTGCTTTATGGGAACAGACCAAACCCCTGCTAAGGGAAGATATAAACAAGGACTACTCAAATGAAGAATTCAAGAAGCTCGGTGCTGAAATCGATGCAGCCTGGGTGAACCTTCAGGTACATAGTTCATTTGACCACAGTGATGAAATAAATAGTATTACGGATCCGAAATACAACAACATTGTTGAGGATATCATGATGTTGGTTGATGAGCTCTATGGTAACCGGGGTGCGAGGCCTGAAGAAAAAATGGATGAAATCAGGGCCAATTTAAAGAACAGCAAACTGGAATACAAGATAAACCAATTCGACCAGACTATCAAGAATGCCAAATAAAAAACATACCAATGCCCTGTGTGCTTTAGCCTTATTAACCCGCACCGGGTGCCTTCACACACATTGTACAGCGCATACGCCGGTACACCTAAAAAAGATCCCCGCCGGTGCGGGGATCTACGCTGTTTGATGTGCTTATTTCATCAGTTCTTCAATAGAATTGATAGTCACATAGCTAGGTACTACTAACCCGATACGGGCATCTTCAAAGCTGGGCCCCAGATCTTCCACCTTGTCTTTGACCGCTGCCATGTAATCACCATGAGTAATGGGCAGCCAGGCGGTAAATATGGCATCACCTTCACCGGCAGCCAGGCCTTCATACATGGCTCCCGCCCCTACCGGAGTCATTTCCACTTGATACCCCATAATATTCTGCAGCACATCGGCCATTACATGGGTTTCTGCCCTAGCACAGGCCCATTCCACATAGAGCAGCTCCACCTGTCCTTTGTCAAAGTTAGTGGTAGTCTGGGAGGCATCATATCCTTCAGGCAGCCAGCTGTTCACCAATTCCTGGTTTTCCTGCACCCACTTGCGGGCAGCAGCCTTATCATCGCCCAAATCTTCAGCTAATGCCATGGCGGAACCGATCTGTTTGCCGTCCCATTTGAAAGCATCACAAACCTCGTACACTTCAGGCATGTCGGCTTTGAGGCCTTTGCGCACTATGGTATTGATAGTTTCCGCCTCACCATATACTTTCTTGGGGTCTTCCAAGAATTTCAGGTCCCAGCGGGCAAATTTCCAATGTGGAGTCCATCCGGTTACGATCACCCATTCCTTATTATCAATGGCTTGCTTCAAGGCAGCCGCCATAGTGGCGTCGCTTCCTTCAACAACCTCGTAATCCAGACCATACTGTTCAACAGCTTTGTCGGTAGCCTGCATGAGTCCAGCCCCGGGATCGATACCTATAATCTTGCCCTTAAACTGCTCCTTCACACTCTGATCCCCTGCAGGGGGATTAGCAGTATTGTTAGAACACCCTCCCACTGCGAAAGCAGCCATCATAACCACGACCAACAGTAATGCCATCCTTCGTTTCATCAACAAATCAATTTCCCCTTTCCTATTTATTCTTTCCTAGATTCTGAGTTATCCTATCCAGGATAATGGCAATCACCACGATAGCCACTCCTGCTTCAAACCCCATTCCGAATTTAAGCGTCTGTATGGCTCTCCAGACCACACCACCTAAGCCTTTGGCGCCTATCATAGCAGCGATGACCACCATGGACAGTGACAGCATAATACATTGGTTGATCCCTGCTAGTATTGTCGCTCGGGCCAGAGGCAATTCAATCTTAAACAGCATCTGAAAAAAGGTGGAGCCAAACGATTTACCCAGTTCGATTAATTCTTCTGGAACCTGTCTAAGGCCAAGGTCGGTGAGTCTTATCACCGGGGGCATGGCAAAAATTATAGTAGTAAGAACCCCCGGAACCACGCCTAACCCGAAAAAGGGAATAGCCGGCAATAAGTAAACAAAAGCTGGCAGTGTCTGCATGAAATCCAAAACCGGGGCAATAATTCGATGAGCAGTAATGCTTTTTGCAGATAGAATGCCTAATGGAATCCCTATCACGGCACACAATAGAACAGCTGCTATCACCATAGCTAAGGTCTCCATAGTGACTGCCCATAACTGCACATTGTAAATGAAAAACAAACCAATCAATGAGAATATGGCCATTTTACCGCCGGTTAGCCACCAGGCCAGGAGTACCATAACGAGAATAAACAGCTCCGGCGGGATACTGATTAGAATCAGCTGCAGCCCTTTAATAAAGCTTTCCAATTGCTCGGAGAAGGCCTGTGTGGAGGCACCCCAATGTCCCTGCAGGAAATCGATGCTTTGGTCGGTCCATCGGGCTAGCGGTAATCTAGGAATACTATTCATGACTTCCTCTCCTCTCACCGGCCAGGCCTGCGATTACGGAACCTCGCACCAGTACACCTTTTAATTTGCTTTGCTCATCAATAACCGCAACAGGCACCTTGCAGTAAGCCAGAGTATCCAGAATGTCAGCCAGCATAGTATCTGGTGCGGCAGTAGGCATGTCATGCTGAATTATACCATCCAACTCTCTGATGCCCTTATCAACCAGATCCGAGGCGTCTTCAGCCTGTACATATCCCTGCAATCGTCCGCTACGGTCGGTTACAAATATAGTGGATAAACCGTGTCTTTCCATAAAGGTCAGGGCGGTTAAAGGACCGTCTTTGGGATGGGCCACCGCGCGGGGTTTGACCATCACTGCTGAGGCTGTCAAGGCCCGTGAACGATTGACATTTTCCACAAAACGAGCCACATAATCACTGGCTGGTGAAAGCAGTATCTCTTCGGGATTGCCTATCTGCACTATTCGGGCATCTTTCATCAAGGCTATACGGTCCCCAACTTTCAAGGCTTCGTCCAGATCATGAGTGACAAATAAAATGGTTTTTTGCAGCTTTTGTTGGATATCCAAAAGTTCATCCTGCATATCCTGCCTGATCAGAGGGTCCAGGGCGCTAAATGGTTCATCCATAAGCAGAATATCAGGATCGGTGGCTAAAGCCCGGGCAATACCCACCCGCTGCTGCATACCGCCGCTCAGACTGTCGGGATAAGAATCTTCCCATCCCTTTAACCCGACCAATTCTAAGGCCTGACTGGCTTTTTCCAATCGTACCGGGCGTTGTACGCCCTGTACTTCCAGGCCATAAGCGATATTATCTAAAATCGTCCGGTGAGGCAGTAAAGCGAAGCGCTGAAAGACCATAGCCATTTTCTCTTGGCGAAGCTTCTCCAAGCGCTGCGATGACATTTGGTTGACATCCTCACCATCTATTAATATCTGTCCCTCTGTCGCCTTAATAAGACGGTTTATGCAGCGCAGCAAACTCGATTTGCCACTGCCTGAAAGACCCATAATTACGAAACATTCACCCTGCTCTACGGCAAAAGAAGCATCTCTGACCCCGACCACCTGTTTGGTCTTTTCCCGTATTTCCTGGTTGCTTGAGCCATTATGCACCATTTGCAGTGCTTTATCCGTATTATGGCCGTAGATCTTGGTTAGATTTTGAACTTTGATTTTTTCCATTACATCCCTTCCTTCATTTCTCGCTTAATAGCAAAGAAATATAGCCCGTATGCATAATGCAACCGGTCGTTCATTAATAAGGTGACCATTCGAACCAATTAATATCACCGAAGTAATTTAGGAAAAAGGGAAACACCTTCAATTGAGAATTATGCAGGCTTTTAATTAAGAAGGAATTCAATTCCCCATTCTCCCCCTGAAAACGCTGGCGAGGTTAGCTGACGGATTCGGGCTGTGGGTGGCCCTACCAGATAAACTGGATTCACCCCAATATTGGTTCCCCCGCTTCCGGCAAGTCTGTCCGGAATTTAGCTTGAGAATGGCCGATTTTGTTGGTCTTTGATGTTCTATTTTGGATATTCCTATGTTATAATAGCGGATTTACAATTAATTAGACAAATAGGCTTAGCCTGGATGTGCCGATTTTATCAGCATTCTCACATGGTAACGTCTATTTGAGGCCATTTTTCAGCCTTTTTGGCCCTAATGAGTCCTTTAAATCCATATTCATAACTGCTGCCATAGTGACTTCATGCATGCGGCAAGCCTGCTATGGGAAAGATAAAATAGCAATTGCAGGAGGTTATGAAATGGCAGATACGCGCATTCAGATTTTGAATCAGGGTCCCATAATTATTGCCGGCCATGCCGACTTGATAGACGATAACGGCAAGACCATTCCCCGTCAGGAACCGTTCGCCTTATGCCGCTGCGGTCAATCAAAATCCATGCCCTTTTGTGATGGTATTGAAAGAGGCCATATGAAAACCTGTTCCCGAGCCAAGGATATCTTAAAGTAGATAAAGGCGAATAAATCTCCCTGCTCCTCGACGTAGTAGTCTTTTATTATTTAAAGATAACCCTAAATCATACTGACCCTGTCATCCGCCCCGGTATTAGTTACCGCGGGCGGATTTGTATTTTTGTAGAAAAACGGTATGATTACCTGATAAACAGGGTTTGACAGCTTGAGGCATTATTGTTACTCTGCAAACAGGTGAGGAAAATTTATGTAAAGAAAGGGGCAGTATTGATGAAGAGATGGATCGTAGCAGCGTTGGTATTAACCTTGATGCTGAGCAGCCTGGCAGGTTGTGCCGGCAACAAGGAAGAGGGCACCCCGGCAGCGTCACAGACACCTCCAGCCCAGCAACAACAGAACGTCGACAACAGGCTTAGTGACCTTATGAAATCGGCCAGCCAGGCCAAACATATGTCATTCGACATGGTAATGACCATAAGCGGTCAGGGACAGTCGCTGAACACCTCTGGCAAGATGTACATCAGCGATGAAAAAGTGAGAATGGAAATGGAAACCATGGGAATGAAGATGATTACTATCACCAATGCCCAGGGAGAGGTATATATGTACAACCCTGATGCCAAAACCGCCATGAAAATAACCTCCCCGCAGAATGCTGCGGAACTTCCCAATGAGTGGGCTGATGAGAGCGGTGATATTTCGAAATTCAACGTAGTCGGAGAAGAGAAAAAGGACGGCCACGACTGTCTGGTAGTAACCACTACAGAAGGCACCGATACCACTAAAATGTGGTTGCGCAAGGACATCGGCATGCCGGTAAGAATAGAGCAGACTACCTCTGAAGGTCCAATAGTGATTGAATACAAGAATTATCAAATCGGCCCTCAGGACAACAGCCTGTTTGAAATACCTGCTGGCACCACCATAACCACTATGAACGTTCCTCAGGCACCAGGCGGCAACTAAATCTAACGTCAGGGCGGGACAGGAGGAGTTGATCCTTCGTCCCGCCTTTTTTACTGTCACATATCTATCAGGTAGTCGCAGTCATCGTGATTGATTTCAAGGCGCGGTTTTAGAAATATTTTTATATTCCCTGGTTATAGCTATAACCGCATTTTCGGTTGGGGTACGCTCCCCGCTTGATCCGGAGGCATATCCATCAGCGTCAGAATTTACAATGGAATACTGTGCCGTATCCACATCGGCAAAAGGACCGCCATGGGTCAAAACTAAAACCTCCGGGTTTACGCTGCGAGCGGCAGCACACATTTTCTGAACTTCAGAGGTGGCCGACTCCAATGTCAATACCTCTTTGGCCCCGGTAAGACCACCGCTGGTTACCCCCACGATGGCTCCGATCACATCAGCGCCAGCTTCTGCCATAATGCCGGCTTCGGTTTCATTGAAAGCCCAGGCAACGGTGAACACATCCATCTGATGTGCGGTCTTTATCAATTCCACCTCGCGGCTGAAACCGATCCCGGCGTCCTCTAATTGCCGGGCGAATTGTACTCCGTACAGCCCCGCAAAAGGCTCGTTGGTGATCCCAGAAAAGCCTAGCATCAGCATTTCATCAATGATGTTCTCCAGCTTGATAGCCGGGTTGTGGGCACCAATGCCTGCAATGCACGGTGCCTCCTTGACCACTGGAAGGATCTCCAGGGCCATTTCTCTAACCCGGTCATTACAGTCATCATAGGGCATCCAGGCAAGTAAGGTGGGCAATCCCATCATTCGGCATTTAGCCGTGGAATAAACTGCCACCAGGTCAGCGCCACCCAGATCAGCGCATTTGGCAGTTAATCCGGTTCCGGCTCCGAACATAAGCAAAGACCGGCCTCGATTGGATTCATCCCTCAGCCGCTGTACTACTTCATTGCGCAAATATTGTACCGCCAATACACCAATCCTCCTAGAAAGCACGATCAAAACGGTATTATATACTGTAAATCGGATTTGCTGCCTTTACGCCAGGTGCCATTCAGCATTTCTAATAAAAGACCCGCCATCAAGTCGGCAAATACCGGGTCATTCATGTGTTTATCCACCAGAATCACTTCGAGATTGTCTTTGTTAGCATCGATTTTCGCCTTGAGGGCTTTTACATATTCCACTGAGCGCCGTGACCATTCGGGATTCTGGCTGTCTGCCGCCCAAACCGGCCCGGCTCCGGGTCCCGCCCAACCGAGTTCAATGTCCGGGCTGGCCAGATCGCAGGCCCCCCAACCCCGCATGGGCACGCAGAGTACACTGGGCCCCCTGGCGGCATTCAGCTTGTCGGCCATATGCTCCCCGATTCTATAGACTTCATCCATTGATACCCCAATACAGGTAACAGTGGGATTATGTTCATACAATCCTCTTCCCGGCTGATCAGTCTCTTTGAGCAACCTTTCCGGCACAGTGCTTTTAGGTCCGAAGTTGATCAAATCCAGACCACCGGGTGCCACTACCTGGGGAATACCCATCTCACCTGCAGCCGTCATGCGGTGCGGCCCGGCTCCTAAGACCCCTCCCAGCATCTCATCACCGATCTCATGGGTAGTGATGTCCAGCATGCCGGTTATATAGCCATCCCGAATCAAATCTTCCATGGAACGTCCTCCGCTCCCAACGGCATGGTTGATTATGACATCATAGCCATCCTTTTCGATTATGGATGAAGCTCTCAGTACACAGGGGGTGGTGACTCCAAACATCATACATCCGATCAGCGGTTTGTCCTGGATGCCTTCCATTTCAGGTGCGGATGCCATGCCAACAACAGCCCCGGCGGCATTGTTGAGTATTTGCCGGGTTACTTTATTAAGTCCGGCTTCCGCTATAGGATATATCATACAAATATCACTGGTGCCCACATATGGTGCCACGTCCCCTGAGGCCATAGTGGTCAGCATTATTTTTGGAACTCCTATCGGCAAAGCCTGCATAATCCGGGTGGCGATGCTGGCCCCCATGGAACCGCCATAAGCGATGATTCCATCTACTGCGCCGTCCTGAAACATTTCCTTGACCAGTTTGATAGCGCCACTGGCCACCAGGTCAGAAGCTAATTTCCGGTCCAGGGCGAAGATGTCCTCTATCTTTTTACCTTCCCTTTTGACTACTTCACTGAGGCTGATATCAGCCCAGCCGACCTCATGCCCGACGCTCAGTTCAAGCACTGTAGCCTTCCCTCCGGCCGCTCTTACCCGCTCCGCCAGGAATTTGATCTCTTCTCCTTTGGTGTCCAGTATTCCGGCCACTATAATCTGTGCATTAGCCAAGTTATCGCTCTCCTTTTCATGATTGTCATTGGTTCCAATCATCAAACCAAATCAGATTTTGCTCCACTTTCATTTGCGGCACCGCCGCTGACAGGTTGGTTTGCAGACAGTATTCAAAATCTTCATTACCGCCTATCTCCAGCAGACGCTGCCCGCTGGCCGATTCTTTAAAAGCCGTCCGGGCATCAGGGTAAGCCTCGACCAGTTTTCGAGCCGCCTTGGAAGCATCTGAGAATCGTAAAACAAATCCTGATTCGGCCGCTGCTTTCTCCATTTCCATCAACAGATATCCCGCGCAGTAAGCGTCATCGAGTACAAAGCGTCCATATTGACCGGCACAGACAATTGTGATCTCGCATTGAGCCGCTTGTGCGGTGATAATGGCGGCACTTACGCAAGCCCGGGCGTTTAGGAGGCAGCCGATGAATAACTCCAGGCATCCCCGGGCAGTCTCGATCACCCGAGTGCCGTTGCTGGTACAGAGCGCAACTTCTCGGTTTCGCACCGGATGACACAACACTTCCGCAGGGGAGTTCTCCATATCAAACCCTTTCAGTTTTATTCCCTGCCATTCGCCGCTGGTTAGCATGCCTCGTTCTTTTGCCAGCTTCCTGGTGGCGTCCGGTGCGGCCAGGGTGTACACTCTCTGGCAACCCTGGTCAAGCAGTGTGACCATAGTGCTGCTAGCCCTGATCACGTCGATTACAATACCGACGCTGTCATTTGTGGCAGAGTCATATTCTCGTATGGATAGCACAGTATCCACGCTGAGCGACGAATCTTTTTTAATAACACATACCCCGTTTTCTAATGCGGTATTGTAGCCAGCTGAGAGCTGGATCGACCCAGCTCTCAGTGCTGCACGGTTTACTGCTTTTTAATTGGTATATTCTTGAACTCCTGACAGGCTTGTTTCAACGGCACTTCAATGGGAATGCGTTCAATGCTGGATGCCCCCAAAAATCCGATGGAGTCAGTGTGTTCGTAGATATAGCGAGTATCTTCCGGATAGGCAATGGGACCACCATGGGAGAAAATCATTATCTCTTTATAGCCTTGCCGGGCTGCTTTGGTCATTTCATTAATCAAATCAGCCGACCTCTCCAGGGTGAGTTTATTTTCAGCATACTTGGAGCCGATCGAACCTCCGGCCGTCAAACCCATATGGCAAATCAGCACATCCAGTCCGGCTTGCCCTACCAGGCGTGCCTCCTCGACATTAAAAGCGTATCCCAGGGTAAACAAACCCAATTCCTTACCGATCTTGAGAGTTTCTATCTCCACCCCATATCCCATACCGGTGTCTTCCAGTTCCTGGCGGAATCGGCCGTCAATCAGGCCTACGGTGGGGAAATTCATTATGGCCGAAAAACCCAGATGCTGCAGATGGGTCAAGTAAGGGCGCATCTCTCTAGTGGGATCGGTTCCGCAAATGCCTGCTATCATGGGGGTCTCTTTAATCACCGGAAATACCCGGTGGGCCAAATCGATTACTATTTGGTTGGCATCTCCATAGGGCATAAGGCCTGCCAAAGAGCCTTTGCCGTCCATGCGGAATAATCCGGAATTGTAGATCCCGATCAGGTCCACTCCGCCCTGTTCACTAAATTTGCCAGAAATACCTGTGCCGGCACCGGCTATGATGATGGGCTTGCCAGCATCAGTCACTGCTTTCAAACGTGCTTTTACCTCTTCGCGGGAATATTGTTTTGCCATTACAGACTTTCCTCCTTAACCTTTTATATCAAAGATGCCAGCCTCTTCCTCTTCCATGAGGCCCCAGGCATCTATGGCAGCTTGCAATTCGGGATGCTGTTTGCCTGCTTCCACCAGAGAAATCCCTGCCACTGCGGCATCGATCACCTGGCGCATAGCCCGGGCCCCTGCGACTGGCCCCATGGGATGGCCGTGGATAGCGCCGCCGCAGCCTATGATGCTGTCAGCTCCCAGATCGCGATAGATGGCATGAACGCAGTTGGGCATGACTCCGCCGCCCGGCATGGGGAATACCGGTTTGATGTGGCACCAGGGGTTTTCCAAATGGTGTCCGATTTGCAGATAACGTTCCCTCAAGAGCGGGAATTTGCCGAAGGGGCTGGGGAATACCACCATATCGGCTCCGGCCAGTCGGGCCAGTTTGCCCAGAATGAGATAGGAACTCATCCCCGATACCGGCGATTCATACATGGTTCCGGCAAAGTCAAGATGGGCCATTATGGGGATGTTGATTTCAGGATTTTCTGCCAGGTCTTGCATGGCGGAAATGCCAACTGTGAGGTAGTTTATCATGATGGCATTAGCCCCTGCGTCGATAGCTCTTTTAGCATTGTCTAGAACCTTCAAGGCATTGTCCGTAATGTTAGGGGTGTACAAAACCTTGTGCCCGGTCGCTTCATAATGCTGCCGAATAGCCTCCATATATAATTTGATGCGCTGTTGACGGGGATTGAAAGGCGGATCGGCAATCAGTTCATCATCTTTAATAATATCCACCCCTCCTTCGACCGCTCTGGAAAACAGTCGGCATCCCACTTCAGGGGTGTATCCGGTACAGGGCTTGATCATGTTGTTTAATAGCGGCCGGTCATAAACCCCAGAAGTTCGCGAACCCTGCTACCCGAATTTAGGACCTTTAAACTGTGCCAGAAAATCTGCAGGAAACTTGATATCCAAAGTTTTAGCGGGCCGATCATGAAATGTTGCCGATTATGGTGGACAATAGCATGGGGATCTGCGGGCCGAAATTTACTGCCGGGAAAGCCAGTTGGAACACCCACTCGCGTGTATCCTGCCATTTCGGCACCTCATATTCATTGCCAGGCACCTCGTAAATCCCACTACCTTGGCAACATATTTCTCCTCACCCTCAGGGTCTTTCTGGCACCGCCACCCAGGTGCCGGTGGTTTGTTCGATAGCAATTGAAGCGATCTTTTTAACAATATCCACTTCTCTTGCAGTCTGCAAATAGTAGGTAGCCAGCACATAGCCACCCATAGCCTCAATCTGTTCCGGCAGAACCATCATATTAGGTCTGACAAAATCGACTCCTCCTTGTGAATAGTGTGAATGCAACAACCAATGCCTTACCGTGCCATCGCACTCTGGTCAGAACATCAAACGCCGCGTTATTCTATATTCACAGGGTGCTCCTCACCCGGACAAAATATTACAAATTACAAAGGCCCCGGGGTTTGCCCCGGGGCCTTGGAAAACAACTGCCCTATTTTATGCTGTCGTAGAATGTCTTCAAATCTTGTTTATACTCGCTATTGAGATCGTGCCAACGAATACCTTGAATAGCGCCTTCCAGGCTGCAAAGCGTGTTGTATCAGGTGTCCCCCTCTTGTTTGCGCAGCCTGACAAAGGCCTCCTTGCTTCCCATCTTTAGCAATGCAGATATATCTTCAACCCCGATGGAGGCCAGGCGTTTTTCCATGTTCTTACCAATATTAGGCAGATCGCTGAGCCGCAACTTGGCCTCAGGGGGCAATATTTCGCAAGATGCCTGTTCCCATTGGTCGACCTTTAAGGGTTCAAAACTGCGTTCCCAAAAACGCATACGCTGCTTGCGGTCGATTAGTAAGATGGTAGTAACCCTGGTGCCATAATTATATTTCTCACTGCACACGAACATCGGGCCTAGCATGCGTTCCAATTCCAAACCGACTCCGGTGTCAGGCAGGTCTTGATCCTCAGGATATTCCTGGTCGGCCATGATCTCAAACAACTGTTCCACGTCTATATCAGCTGGATGCAGGGCTTTACTAAAAGCAGCAGTGCCTTTGCTAACTTTGGGCCAAGGAACATCGAGCAGACTATTGCTCAAACCATGTACTCCTGGTTCAACCTCGCGAATTTGCCTCTCCCGATTGGAATAATAGAACAGTTCGCGATAATTGCCCAGCAACAGATTAAAACCGTTGTAGTCAAGGCCGGTTGCTTCAATTGCCTCCAAATAGTGCTGCGGCGAGAGTTCACCGGTGAGATAGTTCTGCACCAGGATGCCCCGAGAAGGAGCATTGTCTACGTGGTTAAATGGATCACGGTAGTTGGTTATAGCGGCAAAACTGCCTTGCCGATTGACCCCCAGCCAGGTACCGCCTTTCTGCAGGTCCCTTCCTGCCACTATATCGGGAAAATCCTCCCAGACCCCTGCAGGGGCCGTAGGGCGTTTATAAAATTCATCGCGATTGGATGCCAGAACCAGTTTATATAGCGGATGACAGTCCCAGCCAAATAAGATAAGACACATGTTATGCTCTCCCCTTCAAACTTCAGCAATCAGCATTCGGCAATGTCTCCAGAATGCATAAAATATAGAAATATAATACCGCAGATAAATCAGATAATAAAGCAACTTACAAAGGCGGTTCGTTAGTAGCAATAATAAGCAATGTTTCGACATATGTAAATTTCTGAGTTTTTGCGGAAAGAATAAGGACAGGAGTGTTTTGCATGTATGCTAAGGTACTGTGAACTGATGCATCGGATTAAATTTACATTTAAGGATTTTTATTAATGTCGAAAGAAAAAGTCATTGAGATATCATCCTGGGTATTATTAGTCATCCTGCTTTTAGTTTTTGTGCCATTTAGCAGGATTCGCGAAGCCCTGGTGGTTTTTTTCGTCAAACAGACGATTACTTGGTATTTCGGCGTACTGGTGGTGCAGTACGGTCTGATCGAATATCCACTGCGTTTTTTTCCCAAGGCTACCAACACCAGCTTCACTTTCGAATTTTTCATATACCCTGCAATTTGTGTTTTATTCAACTTATATTATCCATTTGGGACCAGCTATTTGTGGCAGTTTGCCTATTATGCCGTTTACACCTCGGCTATTACCGCATTTGAGGTCGTTTTGGAAAAGCACACCAACCTGATTACATATATACGGTGGTCGTGGTTTTGGACCTGGGTCACAATTTTACTGACTTTCATAATGTCAAACTGGTTTTATCGCTGGTTCTTCAATCTCTAACCGTTGAATACTCTTCAAAACAGCCAGGTGCAAGCAGGGTCAGTTCTTGTATCCCTGCTTGCACTTTCAATGCTTCACAATATATCACCAGGCACTATGCTGAATACAGTTCCAATCCGGCCTTAAAGGCCTGCAGATTAACTTCCAGGGCCTTGGCCGGAACAATATGTCGGATGGCTTTTTCGAGCTCATTGATGGGCAGATGAACAGCCGCAGTCAAGACCCCTAGTAAAACCACATTGGCGGCTTTAACATTGCCGCAGGCAAGTGCGGTACTGGTGGCGTCAACTACCAAGGTGTCAGGCACCAGGGCTTGAATGCGCTCGACGATATCATCGGGATATTTGACCTTGCCGCTCATCACTGGAAGAGGGTCGATCTGCTCATTGTTTATTATTACTCTGCCCCCGGGCTTCAGATAGTCCAGCCAGCGGGCCGCCTCGATCTTTTCAAAAGCCAACAGAATGTCAGCATCGCCTTTTTTGATAATGGGTGAATAAACCTTGTCCCCGTAGCGCACTTCAGAAACCACGCTGCCGCCCCGTTGAGCCATACCGTGTATTTCTGATACCTTGACATCAAATCCCATCTGAACGGCAACATCGGCCAGAATCCGACTGGTTAAAAGGGTGCCCTGACCGCCCACTCCGACGATGAGAACATTAGTTACCTTTTGCTTATCCATGTTTATCCCTCCACTACCTTGATGGCATCAAACTTGCAAACTTGTGCGCAGAGACCACAGTTTACGCAGGAGTTCTCATTTATAACAGCCTTGCGCTCTGATTTCACCGGCGAATCCAAATAGACCAGTCCAGTGCAACCGAGCCTGATGCACACTGAGCAACCATTGCAGATATCCTGATCGATGTAATATTTCTGACTGGCGGGCTCGTGGGGAATGAGCACACAAGGCCGCTTGCATATTATCACCGAAGGTTCGCGCCGTTGCAATTCGGTCTGCAGTGCATCCTGCAGTTGTTCCAGATTGAGAGGATCCACCACTTGAACATGTTTCACTCCGATTGCTCTCACCAGGGCTTCCAGATCCAGGCGTGCGGTGGGCTCCTGGCGTATGGTCAGCCCAGTGGCGGGGTGATCCTGGTGCCCGGTCATGGCGGTGGTATCATTGTCCAGTATCAATACCGTCGAAGTGCCCTGGTTATACACCACATCTACCAGAGCGGTAATGCCGGAATGCACGAAAGTGGAGTCCCCAATCACCGCCACTACTTTGTCAGCAAAATCAAGCCCACGGGCTTTTTCCATGCCCAACGCTGTGCCGATACTAGCCCCCATGCATACACAGGAGTCCATACCTTCAAGCGGTGCGATAGCTCCCAGGGTGTAGCAGCCGATGTCCCCCATTACCGCCAGTTTCATCTTTTTGAGAGTATAGAACACCCCCCGGTGCGGACACCCGGCACACATCACCGGAGGCCTACCCGGCACCTGAGTGCTCAGCCCGAACTGTGCGGCAGATTCAATTCCCAACAGTTTCTCTTCAATCAATTCCGGGCTGTACTCGCCTATTAGCGAAAACAGTGATTTGCCCTCCACTGCCAGCCCCAGTGTCTTCACAAAGGTCTCTATTACCGGTTCCAATTCTTCAATTACGATCAGCCTCTTGACCCCGGCTGCGAAAGAACGAATCAACTGTTCCGGCAAGGGGTTTACCAATCCCAACTTAAGGATAGAAACCTGAGGCAGCACTTCCTTGACATATTGATAGCATATCCCGCTGGTGATGATGCCCATCTCTCTGTCTCCCCACTCAATGCGGTTCAAGGGGGTTTCCTCAGCGTACTCTTTCAGGCGCAACAGATTTTTCTCCACTTCCACATGGCGGGTTTTAGCAAATCCGGGCAGCATGACGAATTTGGGAGCATTTTTCTTATACAAGGGTAATTCCCTGGGCTGGGGATCTTCACCGGTTTCCACCAGGGTCTGTGAATGCGCCAGACGGGTGGTAATTCTGAACATGACCGGGGTGTCATACGCTTCACTGATATCAAATGCCAGTTTGCAGAAGTCCAGAGCTTCCTGACTGTCAGAAGGTTCAATCACCGGCATCTTGGCGAAGATACCGTAGCCACGGTTGTCCTGCTCATTCTGAGAAGAATGCATGCCGGGGTCATCGGCAGATACCAAAACCAATCCGCCGTTTACTCCGGTATAGGAAAAGGTATATAAAGGATCAGCGGCTACATTGACCCCAACGTGCTTCATGGCCACCAGTGTTCTGGCTCCGCCGATGGAGGCTCCAGCGCCTACTTCCATGGCTACTTTTTCATTTGGGGCCCATTCCGCATATACTCCGGGAAACTCTGCAAAATTGGAAACGATCTCGGTGCTAGGTGTACCAGGATAAGCAGCAGCCACAGTAGCTCCGGCTTCAAACGCTCCCCTGGCAATAGCTGCATTGCCTATCATAAGTCTTTTCATGCTAATCCTCCTTACCCCATAGGTCTAATACAAAAAAGCCTCCACCCCTTAGCGATGGAGAGACATTGCCTACAATACTGAGCTTGGGACGGGTATTGATTCAAATGAATGATAACACAGGTCAACTTTTCGTGTAAATAACAATTACCTCCACTGGTTCCCGCTTCTGGTGGAGTCCCAATGGAGCAAGGCCTGGCTGACCAGACAGGCCATATGATATACATGGGCCAGCGAACCGTAGGTAATCGGTCTGGCGGTACGCTGGTTATGTCTTACCCCTACTACTCCGGTAATGGCTAGCTCGCCTACAGCAGGCAGGCGTTTGCCTACTGCTTTGGCGGGCAGCAATGAGCCGCGCCGTACCTTAATAGTGCCGATTTCAACCTCTGTACCCACCGAAGCGTCGATAGCGATCTCAAAGCGATCATGATGGGCCTCTTGGATGAGGCGCAGCTCGCGTGGAATGTTAGAGGCATGCAGGGGATGGTCCAGGTCTCCGTATACCGGCACTGCAATCCCCGCTTTATTTAGCATGGATCCGGTAAGAGGCCCGAAACAATCCAGAACATGGCGGTCTGAGCCGATGCACAGTATGACCGGGGGCCCAGTGATATCTTTTAAGGCATCGATTATTACCGCCTGCAGTTGAACTGCCACTCCGGCTTCAGTGTAATGCTTGTTGAAAAACACCATAAAATTATTATCCCTCAGTTTCCTGCAAGACCGACTGTAAAGCATTGATAAAACGCTGGTTTTGCTCGGGGGTGCCGATGGTCACTCGTATTGCGGTAGCACAGCCAAAACTTTGGCAATTGCGTATAATAACACCTTTATTTAGCATGCCCCGAAAAACCTCGCCTGCATCCCGGTCTACATCAACAAAGATAAAATTGGCTTCGCTAGGGGCATACTTCAAGCCCAGTGCATTCAGTTTCTCATACAGAAAGGCCTTGCCGGCCCGGTTGTTCTCCAGGCTCTGGGCTATATGCTCCACATCATCAAGTGCTGCCATGCCGGCATATTGGGCCAGGCTGTTTACATTGAAAGGTTCTCTGACCCGTTCCAGGGCTGCGATGACCTCCGGACTGCTTATACCATAGCCTAGGCGAAGTGCGGCCAGGCCATACAGTTTGGAAAAGGTCCTGAGCACAATGGTCTGCGGCCTTTCACATAAAAGGGTTTGCGCGCTGACAAAATCAGCACTCTGCACATACTCTCCGTAAGCCTCATCGACCACTAGCAAGACCTCATCAGGAAGGCGGCGGCTGAATGCTCTCAGGTCCTCCTCCCGTACCATGGTTCCGGTGGGATTATTGGGATTGCAGATAAAGACCGCTTTGGTCCTCGAAGTAACACGCTCCAGCATGGAGTCAAGGTCATAGTCATTACCCTGAAGTGGAACTTTAATACAACTTGCCCCCATTATGGTAGCCACAAACTCGTATTCGGAAAAAGTGGGGCGAGGCACTATAACCTCCTCGCCGCTGTTGATGAAGGCTTCAGCCAGCATCTTCAAGACCTCATCAGAACCGTTGCCAGTCACGATACAATCGGAAGTCAGATTCAACTTAGCCGCCAGCTTTTTTCTCAGCTCGAAGTAATTACTGTCAGGGTAAATATGCATATCATCCAGGTGTTGGCTGATAGCATCCTTGGCCATAGGAGAAGGTCCGAGAGGATTCTCATTGGAGGCCATTTTTATCACATCTGTTAACCCCAACTCCCGTTGCACTTCTTCGATCGGTTTGCCTGGTACATATGGCGCCAGCTTGAATATTGGCGGCCTAGCCTGACGGGCAACGTAGTTTTCCACTTTCCAACCTCCGTCTGTATAACCTGAATACCGAGACAGCTGCTCGGCATACGATGCTAAAAAACACAGGTGTTTCTTACGGAATAACCGCCAAAAAACACCTTGCACAACAAGATTCAATTCCCAGGGCGTGCCGTCCTTCCGTACTGCTCGCCTTAAGCAAGCCTTAGCATCTTGCTTCCAGACTAACCCAGTCGTTCCCGTATGAACTGCGGCAGAGCAAATGCCGCCTGGTGAATCTTTCTATTATAGTATTTTAAACCATCGATATTATCACTGTCATCTGATAATTGCAGCGGATCGTAACATTTGCTGGCCGCAGTGAATGACCAGAAGCCGCTCACATATGTGGGCACAACCGCTAAATACACCCGGGTGAGCGGAAATATGCCACTTAGATTACTGACCACGGTATCGAATATCTGCGGATAGAACAGTGGTGATTCGGATTGTGCTACCAACATGCCGTCTTCATTAAGGGCCTGGTAGAGGTCCTTATAGAATGCCTGGCTGTACAGCTGAATGGCCGGTCCTACCGGATCGGAGGAATCGACCAGGATGATATCGTATTTTTTATCTGTTTCACGGGCGAATTTGATGCCATCGTCTATATACAGTTTCACACGATCGTCGCTGAAACCCTGGGCAACTCCAGGCAGGAAGGTTTGACTTAGCTCAACCACGCGGCGGTCGATCTCCACCATATCCACTCCGGTAACCTGGCGATGTTTCAGCACTTCGCGAAGAGTACCTCCGTCACCGCCTCCGATGATCAATACCTCTTTCGGGTTGGGGTGGCTCATCAGCGGTACGTGGGCCATCATCTCGTGATAGATGAATTCATCCTTCTCGGTATATTGCACTGCTCCGTCCAGGATCAGGGTGCGGCCCCATTCTGCCAAATCTGCTATCATCAGTTTTTGAAAGGGAGTAGTCTCCTGATGGAGCAACTGCAGCATACGCCATTGCACCGAATAACCAGGGGTGTTCTCTTCACAAAACCAATTTCCCGTCATAATATTACCTCCCTTGCTTAGGACAACTCCCCCAGGCTGATCAACTCGCGCAGCAATGCCAGGTTGTGCTCCCAATCGTCCTGATCTTTGAAGTCCATAGCCAATAGAGTTGCTTTAATGATAGTATCGATTTCCTCATGTTCCGCAGCGGGCTGCCAGTTTTTCAGCAGATCGATCAATTCCCGCTGCTGTTGTTTGATAATGACCGCTTCCAAGAGATTGAGCAGGAAGTTCAATTCTTCCAGCTCTATACGACCGGTCATGAAAAGGTCCATTATAACCGTGGCGGTATCATCGTAAAGCTTTTTCCATTCTTGTTCGCCCGGCATCAGCGCCCGATCCTTTCAGCATCCTTCATTGACTGCTTCTGCAGGTCAAATTGGATAGGAATGCGCACCCCGCTGCGCCCGTCACGGTTTTTTTCTATAGTAATGTAATAATTCGGATTGAGGTATTTCTTCAGCTCTTCATCTTCGACCAGGTCTTCCTTGGGAATAGGGCTCAGTTTAAGCATAAGGTCGCACTCGTTCTTCATTCTCTTGGCGCCCTGCAGGGTGCCGTCAGGATTCAGCTGAACCAGGCACATGACTGCGATCTTCAGGTTTTGAGCCAGCATCTTTTGAGTCTTCACGATCTGCTCTAGAATCTGCCATTCCTGCAAGCGCGGATCATGCTTTTCCATGCGTCCGATGTAGTCGATTATCATCAGATCGATTTTTTTTTGGGTCCTGAACTTGCGTGCGATGGAAATAGTCTTCTCCGGGGTCAGGTTGGGGCAGGGATAGGAATAGAACCCGCTGCTGCGCAACCTGGAATAGCCGTTCAAGATGATCGACAACTCATTTTCATTTATATCACCGATGCGGATGCGATCATGTTCGATTAATGACAGAATGGATCCCCATCGTAAGGCAATCTGTTGGCGGCTCATCTCAGTATTGAGATAAAGCAAGTTCATACCCTGGTCGACAGCCACCGCCTTGGCAGTATGAAGGGCAAAAGCGGTTTTCCCGTGTCCGGTCTGAGCCCCTAAAATGATGAGATCGCCAGGCTTATAACCTAAAGTGATGCGGTTTAAGCTGTCGAACCCGGTGGTCAGACCATCTAATGGTATGACTCCTTTATATACTTCCTGTATCTCGCGGAAGCGCAGGAAGCGGCGCTCCACTTCATCATAGCCCAAATTGGCCATATCCTCGGGGGTGTCAACATGATCATCAATCTCTAAGGCGGTTAAATTGGTGAGTTTCTCTTCGGCCTCCATCAGCAGCTGCTCCACATCATGGTCAGCTTCATTATGTAGTAATTCCATGCTATTCTTGAGGAATTCCACAAATTTGCGCACCCGGGCCTTGTCGCGCACCTTTTTGATCCAGTATTTGATATTCTCATCGTCTATGTAGTGTTCAACGATGTGTTTCAGTTCTTCTATATCCCGGGTACTCTTCAGTAATCCCAAAGAGTGCCCCTCTTTCAAGACCTCCACATAGGTGGGTCTTATCTCCCGGGCGTATAAGGCTACCGTCAATTCAAACACGGTGGCATGCTTGGGTGAATAGAAATCGGCCGCATTCAGGCTGTTATGGGCCTCTATGCACGCCTCTTCGGAGTGCATTATGGAGGACAACACCCTCTTCTCACTTTCCAGGTCGAACATCAATTCATCTGCCAGTTGCTGGCGGATACTAACGGCCATTTTGTCACCATCCTAAATATAAAACGGGGATGTCCCCGTTCATATTATACCTTAGTTTTAATCTCTTCAGCATTGGGAGGTATGTAAATTTCATAATCAAGAGTGGCTTTGGGCTTGTTCCCCGACCTGACAGTTTCCGTCTCTTTGCGGTTCTTCCGCTTTAACAGCTTGAAGCTCTTGATCTCTGCCTCCACCTCTTCCAATTGGCGTATCTCTTTGCTCATCCAGTTGGAGAGGACACTATCCACATATTCCAAGCCTCCGCTTTTGGTGCGTTGGCACATGATCTCACCAGCCTTCATGATCATGGCGTGGGAAAAGCCCCAGTCATAACGCCATTTATGGTATACCCGGCGCCTGGCTTCAGCCTCCATATCAATACCGGTAAAACCTTCGAACTCTAACATATCGGGATCAAAACCTGGATTGCGCGGTGCATTGCTCGCACTCCGGTCCACAAACCGGCTGAAATAAACCTCCAAACCATCCAGATTGATGATGGCGTATTTCTTGACGTCTGACGCTATGCGGCTGATCTCCCGGGGGTTTTTTATGCCGCGTTCAAAGCACAATTCCAACATACACAACAGCAATTCGGGTTTTAAGGCCATATCCCCCAACCAGCGCCTCAGTTCAGCTACCATGCTGGGACTGACCAGGCTGCCGGTCTTTTCAGCGATGAAATCAGCCACTTTCTTAAAATCATTTTGGTTAACCATGGCCACCGGAAGAGGCGCTGGCTGTCTTTCCTGCAACTGCAGCTGCAGTTGTTCGATCTGCTCTTGATATTGCTTTATAACCGCCGGGGATAAGGCCGCATCTGCCCTTCGCCCGGAAAAATGGGGGTGATCCCGAATCAGGAGACTTTCCAGCTTGTCCATCAAGGGTTCGATATACACTATCCTTTCGCTCATGCCGTTGCCGGGTTGCATGATCTCTACAAGTTCTAACTTCTGCAACCGTTTCAGTTTGCTGTTCAACTTCTGTTTGCTCAACGAAGGGCAGACCTGCAGTACTTTTCCGATCTCCACCCCGGTGTTGTATAGCGGTTTGCTCTGTTGGAATGCATAAAGGATGGTGGTGAGTATACCAATATCATCGGTATTTATGTCCAGTTCCTTGGAGTACTCAAAAATAATGCCGGGTACATTGACACTTCCCCAGCGAATCATCTCCACATAAGCAGATCTTTCAGACATATAGCAAATTCCTCCAACCAGCAGGTAAAGGCATTATAACACTATATTCCAGACTCTAACAAGGCACAGAATTTTGAGATTACAAAGCGTTGAAGAACATAATTCCAGTTAAATAGGAGTGAAATATATATGTAGACAAATACTGCAGGTTTTTACCCTTGACGGATTTAAAAACCTGTTATCTTGGTATTTCAAGGCACCCGTTCCATCTGGGGCGCTTTAATTTATGTGATCTGGCGGTTGAGCTGCTGCTCCAGTTCTTGAACCGCCTTCATAATCTTGTCGTAGCGGCCTTCTTTCCAGTTTTCCTTAAACATGTCGTGCAGTTTCAAGGATAGGGCCAGGTAGGCCTGCTCAGCCTGCAAGGCTTGCGGCATGATGCCCTCCCGGTATTCCATTTTGGGTTCCAGGGGTTCTAAGGCTCCCAGGGTGAATTCATCCAGCCATTGGGGGATAAACACCGGCAGGTTAAGTTCGGTGCGAAAATGCTCAGCCAGGGCATTGAGCGATTCGTCTTCGCCGTGCACCAGGAAGACGCCCTTGGGCGGAGTTACAAAGCCCTTTACCCAATTGGTCAGACCTTTTTTGTCAGCATGCGCGGAATAAGCCTCTATGAATTGGATGTCAGCCTTTACTGCCACTTTTTCGCCGTGAATGGTCACTACTTTTTCACCGCTTAAAATGCGTTTACCGAGTGTACCTTCAGCCTGGTAACCCACAAAAAGCACTGTAGCTTCCGGACGCCATAGATTGTTTTTTAGGTGGTGCTTGATCCTTCCGGCTTCACACATGCCGCTGGCTGATATTATAATGGTTTTGCCTTGACGGGCATTGATGCCCACAGACTCTTCCTGAGTTCTGGTGAACTTGAGATTCATAAGCTTCAAGGGGTGCTGGCTGTTGGGTTCCTCCACATATTGGCGGGTGACATCATCATAAAATTCGATGTGTTTTTGAAAAATCTCCGTGGCCGCAATAGCCAGCGGGCTGTCGATGAATACCGTGATCTCTGGATCCAATTTGCCCTCAAGGTTTAACAAAAACAGATCATAGAGCAGATCCTGGGTTCTTTCCACGGCAAAGGCGGGTATGACTAGATTGCCGCCTTTGGCCATGGTACGGTTTATCACATCCAACAGTGCTTCGCTGCGGCTGCTGAGTTCAGGATGGAAACGACTGCCATAGGTAGATTCCAGGATGATGTAATCAGCGCTTTCTATAGTTGAGGGATCTTTTACAATTGGCTGCCCACTATTGCCCAAATCTCCGCTGAATACAAGTTTAATGCGTTTGCCATCTTCCTCCACCCATAATTCAACTATACAAGCCCCCAGTATATGTCCGGCATCGCGCAATCGCAACTGAACTCCCGGGGCCACATCTATCACTTCATCCTGATTTAGGGAACGGAAATGCTTTAAACTCCTGGTAGCATCTTCCACGGTGTATATAGGTTCGATGGCAGGTTTGCCCGCCCGGCTCAGTTTGCGGTTCTTGCGCTCAACTTCAGACTCTTGTATATAGCCTGAATCAGGCAAGAGAATCTGAGCCAGTTCTTCAGTAGCGTGACTGCAGTATACTAAGCCTTCAAAGCCATGTTTACAAAGCTTGGGAATCAGACCGATATGATCGATATGGGCGTGGGTCGCGATCAAAAATTGAATTGATTTGGGGTTGACGGTGAATTCCTGGTAATTTCGTTCCTGTAATGTCCTGGGTCCTTGAAACAATCCGCAATCTACGGCAAACCGGGTTGCCCCGGTCTCGATAACGAAAAAAGAACCGGTTACACTGCGGGCAGCTCCTAAAAATCGCAGTTTCATGTGCTACGCCTCCGATATAATTCCTGCCCTCAATTATATCGTATATGGAGGCTTATACTGCAACTATTTTGCACATCCCGCGATGCCGGGAAAGAGTGTCGAACCCCTGATAGAACTCTATGATTTCCATCTTGATGCGGCTGGAGCTCTGGCTGCGCAGGGCTTGCTCCAGGTTGGCGAATCCGTTGCGGCCGAATTCCTTGACGGTTTCGTTGCTGTCCAGATCCTCGATCAGTTCGGCATATTTGTTGTGCACTTTTTCGAATAGGGCATAATAGAGTTCCTTGATCTGCATGACCCGACGGGTTATCTGCTGCAGATCCAATTCCTCAAGTTCGATCAGGTGCAGCAGGCTATGCAGCAGATTAATGAGCAATTTGTTGTGGAACACCGCTGCCATGACATCGCGTTTATACTGTTTGCACAACAAATAGCGCAAATACTCTTGTAATTCACGTTGCGACGCTGGAGTGAGCTTCTGATAATTGGTAAGTAGTTCTATATCTTTGAGGCCAATGTCTGCAAACATCGGAAAAAACCCCCTTTGCATTCCTAACAAAAGGGGTTCAACCAGAAGAGCATTAGTTCCTTTAAAAATATTTCGTATTATTACTGGGCTTTTCTCGCAAATTCGAGGCCATTTTGCATTTTGAGAGCATATCCAGGCCTATTTTAGTATTTCCGGTGTCGATTCAGGAAGCTGCCCATCCTCGAAACCGCCTCTTCGATATGATTGACATTGGCTGCATAACAGCATCTGACAAAACCTTCGCCGCAGGCTCCAAAGGCATTGCCGGGAACCACTGCCACTTTCTCTTCTTCCAATAGCTTTTCGCAGAATTCCTCGCTGCTCATCCCGGTGCAGCGAATGGAGGGGAAGCAATAGAAAGCGCCTTTCGGTTCAAAACAATTCATGCCGATATCGTCGAAACCGGCCAGGATGATGCGGCGGCGGTAATTGTAACTCTCCACCATCTTGCGCATCTCCTGCTCGCCATTGCGCAAGGCTTCAAGTGCAGCCTTCTGCCCCATAATGGAGGCACACATGATGGAATACTGGTGGATTTTCTTCATGGCATCTATGATGTCGGAATGTCCGCAGGCGTAACCGACACGCCAACCGGTCATGGCGTAGGCCTTGGAAAACCCATTCAACAAAACTGTACGGTCGCGCATTCCCGGAAGCGAAGCAATAGAAACATGACTGCCGTTGTAGGTTAGTTCAGAATAGATTTCATCGGTAATTACTATAAGGTCGTTTTTGATAATTATGTCCAGCAAAGCAGTCAGGTCTTCCTCGTGCATGATGGCCCCGGTAGGATTGCTGGGATACGCCAAAACCAGCACCTTGCTGCGGGGAGTAATACATTTTTCAAGTTCTTCAGGCTTGAGACGGTACTGATCGCGATTGAAGGTCTGCACCGGCACCGCTTTGCCGTGGGCCAGCATAGCCCCAGGAGCATAGCACACGAAAGAGGGTTCTGGCACCAAGACCTCGTCCCCCGGTTCGACCAGGGCCCGCATGGCCAGATCCACGGCTTCACTAACCCCGATGGTGATCAGAATTTCATCTTCCGGAGAATAGCACACCCCTATCTTGCGCTTCTGATATATGGCTATCTCCTCTCTCAATTCGATCAACCCGTGATTGGAGGTATACATGGTATACCCATGCTCCAGAGCATGGAAACAGGCCTCCCGTATATGCCAGGGAGTGACGAAATCCGGTTCCCCCACCCCCAGGGAAATGACCCCTTGCATCTGTGAGGCCAGGTCAAAAAACTTGCGGATGCCAGAAGGAGGCACGGATTTGACCACATTCGAAATATATCTGTCCATGCTGCTCACGGACTAATCACCAGCCTTTCATCTTCACGGGCATCTTCAAATACAAAATTGTCGACTTTGTAAGTTTTTAGTACAAAATGCGTTACTGTGCTCTGCACCTCGTCCAAAGTGGATAATTTGTGGGAAACAAAGTTGGCTATTTCCTTCAGATTACTGCCTTCGACAACCACAGACAGATCATATGAACCGCTCATCAAATGCACGCTGCGAACCTCGGGGAACCTGCAAATCCTCTCTGCCACCCCGTTAAAGCCTACTTCCCGCTGAGGGGTCACTTTAACCTCAATGGTGGCGGTCACACCGTTGCCTTCCATTTTATCCCAGTTAATTACTGTGTTGTAACCGAGTATAACCTTGTCATTTTCCATTTGCTGGATAGCACGGATGATGTTGTTCTCTTCCTGGCCCAGCATGGTAGCGATCATTTTAGGGCTTAACTTGGCTTCATGGGAGATCAGATTAAGTATCTGTCTCTTCAGTCCCATAACAATTCCTCCTTCTGGCATAATTACGGGTTTGGCTCGAGTAGGTCATATTTGTACAAATAAAAAAACCCTCATCCTCAAGGGACGAGAGTTGCTCCCGCGGTACCACCCTAATTGGCCTCAGCCCGGCTTCATATTGTTAACGGCAATGCCGTCCGGCTTTCTACCTGGTGGTATTTAACCGGAACTCGCAGGTGGCCTTCACTGTCAGCCCACACCGGTTCTCACCTTTCCCCGGCTCTCTTCAGTCAAGCTGTGCAGCTACTCTTCTGCTCATCGTTTATAGCTATTTAATTGGCTTATTGAAGCATGATAACATGCTTCGTCCTGACCAGTCAAGCACCGGCTTAAAATATCCTGTCGAAATTTTTTATGAGGCTCCTATATGGCTACAACTTTCCCCTTAAATAGCAAAACTTTTCCTGAACTATTTGAAATGTTCACGCATATTATTAATTTAAACAATCTGGAGGTGATCGATTTGCATCCTGCAAGGAATCTTAGCCCCGAAGAGTTATCGGTAGCTATGAAGCTGGACAATTATTTTAACCATGTGGAGATGGACTTTCTGGAAAAAGTTTTCCAGGCCCGGCTTATAGCTACTCATGAACTAGAATCAGGCCAGCCCACTTCTGAAAAGGAACGTAACCGCATCATAACCTTCATGGATACCTTAGACACCATCTGGCATAAGCTGACCGGGCAATGAAAGCCGCGGTCAGCCATTTCGTCCCTTCCTCATTTAAACAACAGGAACCTCTTTTTCAAGAGCAGATATTCTACCCCATAACCTGCCAGCAGTAAAGCTATTATACCCAGGAACAGAACACGCTCTATGGTCAGACGCTGACTAAGATTGGCTATGACGCCTTCTTTCTGTCCGGCATAATCGAAAATGCTCTGCCTTTCCTCTTTCATAGATGCGATCTGATGGTAATTGCGATAGATCTCATCCTGCATCAAGTAGTATTGTTCCCAGTTGGCGGTACGCTCCTCTTGCAAAGCCTTGACCCACTGGTTCAGTTGGGCATTGCGCTCATTACTGGTATAGAGCAAGGCATCATACAGCGGGATGCCCCGGCTGCCTGCCGGCGCTTTTAATCCCGAGAGCATGCACAGGGTGGGAGTGACATCGATCACCATTGCATGGTTGATACGAGTTCCCATCTGAAAACCAGGTCCATGGATGATCAAGGGGACCTGTGCGCTGGTGGAAACATTGCGTGGCGAAGTCACAATAATGATGGAATCATAATATAGTTTTTCATTACGCAGAAAAGTCAAGAATTCACCGATGGCCTGGTCAGTTTTGGTCAAACTCTGATAATAGCGTTTATTATCCAATGTGAGCACAGCCTCCCGGCAGTCGTTGAGCACGATGTAATTGAAGTAGGGTCTGGCTTGTTTAAAATGTTCCACCACTTTGGAAAGCCGTTCCTGATCGCTGATCTCAGCAGCATATTGGGCATAATGAGCCGCGCCATAATCTAAGGACTTCAATTTGCCGCCGCTGCCGTCATACAGCATGAAAGACCGGCTGCTCTGATTGAAAACATCCAGTATGGTGGCCATTTGTACCCGGTCTTCAGAACTGTAGAATTTATGCTGTTCAGGGATGGCACCGGTTAGCAGCGACACTTGCGCGGCTTCAGATGTTTCCGCTCTCACTCCCAGGCAGTGTTCATCGATAACCCCCTCACCAGCCAGGTGTTTGATGTTTGGTAAAGGATTGCTATTATATCCCTCATAGCTTAGCCCATCTACTGAAATTACAAAGATATGCTTTAAAGAGGATGCTTCTGCTCTTGGGGTCGGCGGCAGGATGGTTGTCAAGGCGAGCATAAAAATAATAGTTATTATAAGGACTAAATAGGTTTTTCGCACCGTGATCCCCCCTACATGATTATGATTCATGTATATTGGAGAGGATGAGCTAATATGCTGGTTCAATAACGGCCGCTGCGGATTATTGAGTAGGCCAGGTATAGGCCGATCAATACCGCCAATATGAACCCCACCTCTACCAGAGGGAAATGTCTTAAAAAATAAGTCTCGGCTTGATCCACGATAAGTGAACAGCCCATCAGTATACTGGACATCACGATGGCCAGACAAATGCGGTTGGACACTATGTCTATGCGAATCATCAGGTCCCTCAAATTGCTGTATTCCATCTTAATCTGCAATTCGCCATCTTCCAGTTGCTTGACCATATTACTTACACTACGCGGCAGGGTTCTGGCAATATCAGATGATTCGAGCGCAATGGCCCGAGCCTCGGCCGCGATACGCCTAAGAGAATAGCGCTCTTTGAGGGCCTTTTTACCGTATGGGCGGGCTATGTCAACCAGGCTGATGCCAGGGTCCAGCATAGTCAAGATGCTCTCCATAGTCAGCAGCATCTTTACCATCAGAGTCATTTCGGTAGGCATGCGCAGGCGGTGTTGGACTGACAGATCCAGTATCTCTCGTAAGGCTGCGCCGAGATCGATACCAGTCAGCGGAACCCCGTAGTACTTCTGGGCCAATCGGCTTACATCACGGCGCAGATTGCTGAGATTGACGGTTTGGTCATCACTGGCTATACTCAACAAGGCCCGGGTTACCCCATCGATATCGTAGCGCATCATGCCTATGACCAGGTCGATGTATTTATCACGGGTGAGTCGGTCCACGAAACCCACCTGTCCGAAATCATATAATACGATCGCTTCCCCTTCTGCTATGGCTATGTTGCCGGGATGTGGATCGGCATGAAACAGGCCATCCACATAGATTTGTTGAAACAGACATTCGGCCAGGTTTTTCACTACTGCTTTGACTTTAAGACCACTGGTACGGATCAGATTGATATCAGAAGTCTTTATTCCCGGCACATACTCCATCACCAAGACCTTTTCTGAACTGTACTGACAGTAAACCCGAGGTATAATAACGTGTGGATTATTGGCATAATTTTCTAGAAAGCGCTGCGCATTAAGAGACTCTTTACGGAAGTCCATCTCATTGCGGATGGCTATGCCTAATTCCTCCACCAGTTCACTGACGCGGTAATGGTGGGCCCAGCTTTGGTGACGCTCTGCATAATGGGCCAAATCCATGATAATAGCAAGGTCTATCGCCACTTGCTGATCTATGCCGGGACGCCTGACTTTGACTATGACCTGTTCGCCGCTTTTTAGCTGGGCCCGATGCACCTGTCCGATAGAACCGGCAGCAATCGGTACGGCTTCAATGGCCGCAAAAACCGTTTTGATATCCAGACCCTCCCCCATCATCACCGCCGCCACCTCTTCAAATGCAATAGGAGGCACCTCGTCCTGAAGTTTTTCCAGCTCACAGATGTAGTCCGGACCCAAAATATCAGCCCGGGTACTCAGCAACTGTCCCATTTTTACAAAAGTAGGCCCCAGTTCTTCACAAACCAGCCGCAGACGTTTGGGTAAAGAGTCCCCCAAAGACACATAATTCCGCCCCCCATAGCGCAGCAACCAGGGGTGGCGGTAACCTACGCTGTTGACCATAAAACCGAAGCCGTTTTTCACCAGCACATTGGCTACCTCGCGATATCTGGGCAGCCTTTTTAAATGAGCCAAAGGGGCGTATCTCAATTGACACCTCCAAAAGTGCAAAAGCCGGGCTATTGCCCGGCAGTGTATATTTCCTTGGTATTGATCAAAGGGTCGAAATCTTTTCCTCTAAGGCTTTTATCCTGGTTTCCAGAGCCTCCAGGTCCTTCCTGCTAACCAGGCTGAACTGGTTTTTGATCTCTTCATACTCCTCTTTGATCATCTGGCGGAGCTGTTCTTTTTCTTCCGCTCCTTTCTTTATGGCTTCATCAATAAACTGTTTGGCCTCTTCTTTATTGACATCGCCCTTTTCTACCATCTCATTCATCATTTTTTCAGCCTTTTCCCTGGTCAAGCTCAAAGCTCCCAGTCCGAAATATATCATTTTTCTCATCATCGGCATATTAGTCCCTCCTTGCTCTGCAATCTATAACCAGAATATCATAACTGCCGCGTCAATACTATTTTGCCCAGTCAATCCATAATCATGCAAATTCTACCCCGACATCTTTTTATAAAAAGGGATGCCCTTTTACCCGGCATCGGCCGCGGCAGCTAGGGATTATGGGTACATTATCCAGCGTTCTGGCTATGCTGGTTAGAGCCGGGATGAAAGCTTCTGTAAGGCTCTTATCAAGAATCTTTTTGCCTCAATCACCTATTTCCTGTATTGATTTCTATGAATACAGGCGGTATAATATCAATTGCGGCACAAATGGGCCATTAGCTCAACTAGGCAGAGCAGGTGACTCTTAATCACAAGGTTGAAGGTTCGATTCCTTCATGGCCCACCATTCGAAAAAGAAGAAACCACGGCAGCTTATGCAGTCCGTGGTTTTGTTGTTGGGTCCGTTTATTCTGGAGCAAGGTGCAGAAATCGAGCTGTATTCCGTTAATAATGCGGGGTTAGTCTATATACCGCAACCAGTGTGGTGAGACGCGGATCACTACGTGGATTTGGCGTTTATCAGCCGCAACGGTAATTGACCCCGAAGGTGCCTCGGGGGTAGACCCATTTAATTATACCCTTTTCTTTGCACATCACCCGGCAGGTTCCGCATTCCAGGCAACCGGCATAGTCGAAGCTCATCTCCCCGTTTTTGTCCAGTTTATATAAAACCGCCGGGCACACATACAGACAGGCTTTGTCACTGCAGCGGGCACAAATGGCTTTGTCTATAATGATATGTGCTTCTTCTTCATCCACATTGAATTTGTTTTTGCTTAACAGTTCAGGTGCTGACAGTCTCGCTATACTCATAGTGATCTGACCCCCTTAATGCCCAGTTTCGCCAACTGCCAGACGGTTAAGCCATTGGCTTTGATCGCTCCCAGCACATTGTCTTTCATTCGCAGCGGCACTTCACCACTGATTCTAAACAGATTTTCCATGATATCGTTGGCCAGGTTGGGTATTTTGTCATATATCCAGGGGGTCTCTAAAACCTCAAAGTACCCGTCTGCCGCTTTCATGGCAGGCAGGAGTTTTAAGCGGTTCAGCTCCTGAATGTAGTTAGGACCGACCGAAGCGATGTTTTCGGCAGCGGCTATAATGGCATTGGCGGCTGCGATGCCGCTCACTATGGCCAGGTCGATGCCACGAATGGAATATCCGGTATTGATCACAAACCCGGCAGCGTCTCCTATCATCAGGAACCCTTCCCGGTGTAGTTTGGGATGGATGCCCCTAACGCCTGCTTCACTTACCAAATGGGCTGAATACTCGATTGTTTCCCCTCCAGCAATCAATGGGGCGATGGCTGGATGCATCTTCAGATCCTGGAATATTTCATGGACTGACCTCTTGTGCTGTGCCACTTCCTCAGGGGTAAATACACATCCCAGCGATATGCTCTGTTTATTGGTATAGAGGAAACCGCCGCCGTGAATTCCTTCGGTGCATCCCAACAGCATGCGCGCTGCACCTTCATCAGCTTGGAGGTTGAAGCGCTCGGAGATGGTCTGGGCAGGAAGTTCGATCACTTCCTTGACCCCTACTCCCATGGTTTTAGCCGAGATATCTTGTATCAGCCCGGCCTCTTGGGCCATGAAGGAATTGACCCCGTCGGCAGCTATGACCACATCGGCATACATCTCATCTTCACCGGCAACTACCCCTGCTATTCGGCCTTCCTCTTCGATGAGCCGGTCGACTTTGATCCCGCAGGCTACGATGGCACCCATCTCTTCCGCTTTACCCGCCAGCCATTCATCGAATACCGCCCTCAACACGGTAAATGATACCGGGGCTTGATCCTCAGCATTGAAGCCGGGTTGGTGGAAGTCGACGGTGATGGCCCGCTGACCTGCTAGCAGCATTATTTGCTCGTGGGTCACCCTTCTTTCCAGAGCTGCTTCGGCAAATATACCAGGTTCCAGCATTTCCAGGGCATAGGTGTAAATCCTGCCCCCGGTTACATTTTTGGAACCCGGGCTATCGCCCCGTTCTATTACCAGTACGTTCTTGCCGGCTTTAGCCAGAGTATAAGCACAGGCGCTTCCGGCTGGACCGGCCCCCACTATTATGGCATCGAATTTATCTTCTGCCTGGCTCAAATTCAACCCCCCCTTTATTCCGGGTATGGTTTACCCGGTGCACTCGCATTATATTGTAATCAGATTATTTCTTTAGAGCTTCGGTCAGCATCGGCACCACTTGATAGAGGTCTCCCACTATGCCATAGTCGGCCGCCTTGAAGATGGGTGCCTTCTCATTGGTGTCAATAGCTACGATCAGGCCGGCATCACGGATGCCGTAAACATGCTGTATTTGACCGGAAACGCCCATGGATAAATAAAGCTTGGGCTTTATAACCGCTCCCGAAATACCGATATAGCTCTCCACGGGGAGCCAGTGCCTTTCCTCTGCTATGCTCCTGGTACAACCCAGTTCCGCTCCCATGACATCCGCCAGATCTCTGGCTATCTGCAGGTCCTCCGCCTTATCCAGGGCCATGCCGACACAGACAACTTTTTCGGCCTTGGAAAGGTCTACTCCTTCTTTGACGATGGGGGCTGTTTCCATTAGTGAGACCCGGTTATCAGCGGGCAGTTCCAGGGATAGGATGCTGGCTTCACCCTGTGCCGTTGCAAATTTACCGGGCGGAATAGTTATTACACTTAATCCGGAGAGTTTTTCGGTTTGTTGTACTGCTCCACCGTACATCATCCTGGTACAGACGATTTGATCGCCCTCAAAACCAGCGGCAGCGATGTCGCTGACCATGGCACAGTCCAAATAACCTGCCACTCTGGCGGCCAGGTCACGGCCTCGGGGGGTGGCACCCACGGCAAACAATTCTGCGCTCTCGTCTTTCAACATCACAGCTATAGCCTGGGCGTAGTTCTCGATCATCTCGCTTTCGCCTTTAATGGCTATTATTTTATCTGCTCCGGCATTCTGTAACGCTTGAGCATCTTTCTCACCCAGGGTGAGCACCACAGATTGTCTTCCGTTTAACCGGGCAAATCCGATTATTTCCCTGGCGATATCGGCTTGATCGCTGTATACAAATATGCCTGCCACTTTACAGAACACCTTCCTTTCTCAGTGCGGCGACCAGCGCTTTGACTTGCTCGGCCAGATCGCCCTCATTAAAAATGATGTTCTTACGGTCCATTATATAACCTTTTATTTCACTGATTGTGCTTAGCGGGCTTAAGTCTACCCCTAGATCAGCAGCCTTAAGTTCATGGACAGGTTTTTTGCCAGCCGCCAGGACCGCCTTGAGTCCGGGGATAGGCGCCGGGTTGATCTCGGGCAAAACTGCCACAACTGCGGGGAGATCTACTTTAACCGTCTGCAGGCAGTCATCCAGTTTTCTTACTGCAGTCAGCGTATTGCCAGTGAGTTCCATTTTACTGACGGAGGTAACTACCGGCAGATCCAGGAACGCACCAATGCGAGGTGCTGTTTGCCGGGAATAGGTATCGCTGGCCCCTTCCGCACAGATTATCAAACTTACATTCTCTAATTTTTTGATGGCGGCAGCCAGGGCCCGTGCAGTTGCCGCCCCATCCGCCTGGCTGGCTTCCTGGGCTTTTATGTAGCAGACTTCATCAAGCCCTCTGGACAGGGCATCTTTGAGGGACGGTTTGGCATCGGAGGTCCCAAAGGTCACTCCGACCGCCTTGCCTCCCAGGACCGCTGCCGCCTGTATGGCGGCTTCAATGGCGTTTTTGTCATAGTCGCTGATTTTTCCCTTGGCCTTGCTCAAGTCGATGCTCAGGTCGGCATTTATTCGTATATCTGCTTCATCGGCAACCCACTTGTAACAGGCGATCACTTGAGACATACTAACACCTCCTCGAAATTTGCACCCATTCCAGAATGTTTGATGGCGAAATGGGTTATTACATCTAATTATATAATTGCTGTCACTATACCATATTTAAGCCACCTAACGAAAGATGGGCGCTTTGGCTGTTGAGCCGGGAATAGTGATTCGCCAACATACCAGCATGAGAAAGCCTCGGGATGAGAAATTACCTGTCAGATCATAGTACAACTGGAGGTTTTTTGAACCACTGACGCGAACTAATGCTATAATTTGTGATTATGGGGACTTATCGCAGTTATCACTGGGGGAGGTACAAAATTGAGTCAGTTGAAGAAGCGCCCGGTTCAATTATCGCTGGCGGCAATTTTTTCCCTGTTTCTACTCTACCGGCTCTTATATATCGCCCCTATTCCGGCTTTATTAGTTGAGCCCAGCGAATTTCAGCCCGTATTGCAGTTGGGTGGGGAGGTTATTCCCGGTCAGAATCACAGTTTGTCCAGCCTGGTATCTGCTACTGTTACTGATATTCTAGTCAGTGAAGCGGCATCGGTTAAAAAGGGCGATGTTCTGCTGACAATGGATGATGGGACCGCCCGCCTGCAGGCTGAACAAGCCCGCCAACTTCTGACTCAAGCACAGTTGCAGTATGAGCAGGCCAGTTCATTGGATTTCCAGCAAGCCCAAAATACATTCCTGGAGGCCCAACAAAGGCTTCAAGAGGCGGATCTGGCTTTGCAGCGCAGTCTGCAATTAAAGGCCGCTGGAGCAATCTCACAGCTTGAACTGGAAAAGGCTCAGAACGAGTTGACTCTGGCCAGGGAAGCCGAGAATTATGCCCGCATTCTGCTCGAGTCATACAGCTCGGGGGGTAGTAATCTGGCCTTGCTGGCCAATGTGGTAGAACAGAAAAAGATTGCCGTTGAGCAAGCTGAGTTGGAACTGGCCAAATACCGTATCACCGCTCCCGAGGACGGCACTGTTTTAGACATATCTATAAGCACCGGCGAACAAGCCATACCAGGCCAGGAGATAATCAGGATGAGTTCCGGCCCCAATACCAAAGTCAAATTACTGCCCGATCAGCAATATGCTTCCATGATCAGCACCGGCATGGCAGCCTCGGTATGGATACCGGCCGATGCGCAAAAGACCTACCAGGGACAGGTTAGCAAGGTTGCCGTACTGGCCGACCCCGGACAAGGCACACTGGAGTTGGAAGTAACTCTGCAAGATGCATCCGGGTTGACCGCTGGCACTCTGGTTACGGTTCAATTGACCTCACTCCACGTATCTTCCGCATACATTATCAGCGATGAGTGGTTGAGCAGTGTAGACGGGCAACCTGGGGTCTGGTTAGCCGACAAGTCCGGACGGGCTCAGTTTCGCTCCGTCACCCTCGGTCAGAGAGGGGCGCTCGGTACCGAGGTACGGGAAGGGTTGCATTATGGTGATATTATCCTGCAACCGGGCAATTTTAAGTCTGGACAAAGAGTCAAGGCCGAACTTTCCTCCACGGAGCAGAAAACATGATATCCTCCATACGATTTGAGCTTGAACTGGCTCTGCGTTTCCTCACTGAAAACCGAGGCCAGACCACCCTGATACTGCTGGGCATAACCATCGGGGTGGCGGTGATGGTATTTCTGTCGGCGTTGATTGACGGACTACAGGCTGATTTAATAGATAAGACGGTCGGCTCCTCTCCGCATATCATTGTCACCCGCCAGGCTCAAGAGCCGCTGCAGCTGCCTGAAGGCAGTTCCCATACCGGTCTATTCCCACTGCAACTGCAAAGGAGCGGAAACCGGCCTATTGTCGAATGGCAGGCCCTTACCACCGCCATGCGCCACGACTCGCAATTGAGTGCGGTCTTGCCGGTACTTGACGGCGCTGCAATAATACGTCGGGGTTCGGTTTCAAAGAGTGTAGCCTTGAGAGGTATGGCGCTGGCTGAAGCTGATCCTATATACCACATAAGCGACAGCATTATTGCCGGCAGTCCTAAGATGGAACCGGGATCGTTGTTGATAGGCTCTGAATTGGCCAGTGAGCTGGATCTTAGACCCGGAGACACAGTAATGCTGGAAATCATTGGCCAAGATCCGATTTCACAGCTGGTCGGAGGGATATTCGATCTGGGAGTACAAAATCTCAACAAGCGCTGGGTGATAATTGACCGTACCCGGGCGGCCTCTCTGCTGGGTATGCAGGATCGGGTGACCGAGATTGAGATGCAGGTCAATGATATTTTCTCCGCTTCAGACCTAGCCCAGCGCTGGGCTGAACGTTTGCCCGGATATGAAGTAGTGAGCTGGCAGGAAAGCAATGCCTCACTGTTGTCCGCACTGAAGAGCCAAAGCAACTCCAGTTACACGATTCAGTTTTTCGTACTTCTGGCCGTAACCCTGGGGGTGAGTTCGGTGCTGGCTATAAGCGCAGTACAGAAATCCAAGCAAATCGGAATACTAAAGGCTATCGGCATACGCACTGCCAGTGTGGAAAGGGTGTTTATGCTGCAGGGAGGTATTCTGGGGACGGTTGGCAGCATCGGCGGTACTATTTTAGGAACCGCCATGGCGCAAATATTCATTTTTATGGCCAGTTCTGACCAGCAATTTGCTCTTTTATTGAAACCTGCCACTGTAGCGATCATTGTCGCCCTGACGTTACTGTCAGCCATCCTGGCAGCCTACCTGCCTGCCCGCCAGGTGGCCCGCACCAATCCTGTCGAGGTGATTCGCAATGGCTGATACTCTGCTCAAAGCCAAAGCTATAATAAAAGAGTTTGGAGCTCCGGTTCCCACCCGGGTCTTGCACGGTATTGATCTGAGTATCGAATGCGGGGAATTCTGTGCCCTGATCGGCAATTCAGGATCAGGCAAGAGCACTCTGCTCAACATTATCGGAGCCCTGGACCGGCCCAGCGGGGGTCAGGTTTTCATTGAAGGGATTGACCTGGCTGGGTTGACCGATGATGAACTGGCTTTTTTCCGCAATCAGACCATGGGATTCATTTTCCAATTCCATTTCCTCTTACCACAATTCACCGTGCTGGAGAATGTCCTCATTCCCCACCTGATCTACCGGGGCAAAGCGGATAAATCTGCCCGTGACCGTGCCATGTACCTGTTAGAACAGGTAGGTCTGCTTCATCGCCGCGACTATAAGGCCAATTCCATTTCGGGGGGTGAACAGCAGCGCGCCGCCATCGCCAGGGCCTTGATGAACCAGCCCCGGCTGATTCTTGCCGATGAACCTACCGGCAACCTGGATTCCAAAAACAGTGCCCATATTTTCAATCTGATGCGGAAAATCAACCAGGAAAATCAAACCACCTTCCTGATAGTCACCCATGATCGCAATATGGCCTTTTCAGCCGACCGCATCATTGAGCTGAAAGACGGCCTAATAGTCCGGGATGAGTGCGTCTGCGGGCAAGATCCGAATCAAATGTTGGCCGTTATTGAACCCTTATACTAAAACCCGCGATCAATCTCAGACTATGATCAAATATCAAAATCCTTGCTTACCGCACTATGGATTTTGGATATGGGGCTGCAAGCATAGTCCATTATGTGGCTTATTAACCATGAGGCCGAAACTACTACCATGATATCGAAAGTGAAATTGAACAGGAAAAGCTGCTTGGCGGTGTCGGCCTGACCATTTCCCACCAGGGGCATCGGAAACTGCAGCCAACCGATCACCATTATGCCGGCCAACAATGTTATTGTCAAACGGATTGCGGCTGAATATGCGCGCCGCAGATATTCACGCGTGCCTATCCCGATCACCAGCAGATAAAACAAGACCAACAGCCACAACTGACGGGGTGCATACTTCTCCCTGAGAACTGACCACGAGGTGAAGCGATTGAATTCGCTGATCGGGGTGTCACTGTATTCTTGCGGGTATTTTCCCAATGCGGTTGAGGTGGTAAAGGCCTGGCTGGCGGTGTATTCGAGGCCCGTGAACAGCCTGGCGGGATGGGTGACATAATAGCGCACCAAATCAGTATTGCCGATTTTGCCGTAAAATTCGTCTTGCATCAACTGACTGGAGGGAACATATTTATATTCCGATGGCGGCAGGAATACATGCTTGCCGGCATCTGCCGCCAAATCCGGACTTATTCCCAAATTCAACAGGTCTTGGGCGGGATCAGGTGAATCCTTTAAGATGCCATAGAATACCGCATTATAAATGGTATACCGGCCCATCTCTTTATTGTTCCGGGCAAACCCCAAGGGATAGACGATCAACAGCAACCCTAATAGTACCAGTATCTTCTGTCGTCGGTTAAATGACCGACGGTTCTTCCAACAGAGCGTAAATATCATAATTACTATGATCGGCCAGGCCGATAAGACCTGCAGTTTGGAACCGAGGAACAGCAGACCCGCGGCAAATATCAATACTATGGCAGGAAAAACCCCGGACGGAGATTTTACTACATAATGCCGATGGATGTAGTACATCCACGCGGCAATATACAAAGCCAGTGATGTTATCATCATGGGTTCGCCATACAGACTGTTGAACCATACCAAATAATTTCCATCCCAAAACACCCATAAACTGATTAGTGAGAAGACCAACAGCTTGATATGGCTGTGCACCGGGATAAAGGCAAATATCGCCACTATGGCCAGGGTATATGCGAAGGCATAGAATATGGCCAGATACCCGGTTTTGAATGTATCCTTTCCCAGCAACAGACAGACCTGGTTGATAGGCTTTATAACATAGGCCATGCTGGTCACTGCCGGTCGTTTTAATAGACTCCCGCCATGGTCAGCGACTATCTCGTAGTCGCTCACAGTATAATCCAAAAACCTCACAAATTCAGGATTGTTGGTGTCATCTGCCGATACTCTCAAACCGGACACATTCATGACCCGGTCAAAATCGCCTTGATCGGCCACTCCAGGATGCGGAGTCCTCCAGAGCACATCAGCTATGATCAGCACCGCCATGAGGCCGACGGTAAGAACCAGCCATCTCCTGACCTTCTCATTGCAGGCCATAAAATGCTTCTCCTTAAACGGGTTTGGTCTTGGCATGTCGAAACAGCAGTGCATTAGAGCTTGCACTATCCGGCTGCACCCAAATTAATGCATAGTATATCCATAAATTGGGTAGAATACACTTGTGAAAACCCGTAGGCAGATACCGGCATTTTGGCCTATTAAAGCCTTTACGGAGGAATTATTATTATTAACCTAATCAGGCATCATCAAACCGTGCTTTTATATCTGGGCTTCGGGGCCGCGACTACTCTGGTCAACTTTCTGATATACCTGCTGTTATCGAGGCAGGCAGATCTGCCCTACTTGATGGCCAATATCATTGCCTGGGTGTTGTCAGTATGGTTTGCTTATGCCACAAATCACCGTTTTGTCTTTGGGAGCAAAACAACTGGTTTCCTGCCCCGTTTAGCTGAGTGCTCGGCTTTTTTCGGAGGCCGCTTATGTTCCGGCCTTATCGACATGGGCCTCATGCTAGTGATGGTTGATATGCTGCAAATAGACGATTTGTTGGTAAAGATTATTGTCAATCTGGTAGTTATCATCTTCAATTACCTTTTCAGTAAATACATCGTGTTCCAACATCAAGGACAAGGAGAAGTGCTGTGAAGAAAAAGATATCTCTGGTGGTGCCTTGTTACAATGAACAGGAAGTATTGCCGCACTTTTATGCTGAGGTAGTCAAGCTGGCGGCCCAGATGCCTTCTGTGTCATTTGAATTCGTTTTTGTGGATGATGGTTCACAGGACTGCACCCTGCCCATAGTCAAAGATCTGCAGCGGGCCGACCGCCGGGTCAAATATCTGTCGCTTTCCCGTAATTTCGGAAAGGAATCGGCCATTTATGCGGGTCTTAAAAATGCCAGCGGTGATTATGTGGCCATAATGGATGCCGATTTACAGGACCCGCCTATGCTCATTAAAGATATGTATCATATTATTAAAACCGAAGGTTATGACTGTGTTGCCACCCGAAGGACCAACCGCAAAGGCGAACCACCGATACGATCCTTTTTTGCCCGCCAGTTTTATCGAATTATAAATGCCTTATCCAATATCGAGCTGGTGGATGGTGCCAGAGATTTCCGGCTGATGAACCGGCAGATGGTGGATTCCATTGTGCAAATCTGTGAGTATAACCGCTTTTCTAAAGGGATTTTTGCCTGGGTGGGTTATAAAACTAAGTGGATGGAATACGATAATCATGAAAGAGCTGCCGGTCAGACTAAATGGTCCTTTTGGAAGCTTTATTCATACTCTCTGGATGGGATCATGGCTTTTTCCACCACTCCCCTGGCAGTGACGTCAGTGGTCGGTTTGGTTTTCTTCCTGGCTTCCCTGATGCTGATTCTGGTTATGGTAATCAGGCAGTTGGTGTGGGGCGGGTCAGTCTTTGGATGGTCGTTTATGATCTGTATCCTGATGTTTATCACCGGGATTCAATTGTTTTGCACCGGCATTGTGGGCCAATACGTATCCAAAACCTATTTAGAAACCAAAAGAAGACCTATATATATTGTCAAGGAATTCAGCGATGAATGTTCATAATTCGCTAAGATGAGGCCCTGCCAAACGCTCGCACCTAAAAGAGCCCGCATGGTTGCGGGCTCTTTCGACGGTTGTTAGCATTCGCTCAAAGCCAATACTGCCAACCAGAACCTGGCGTGTCCATATTCATCTCCGGCCACACTGAGAATAAGCGCTTTTAAGAGCGGATCGTCGACCAGATTAGCCATGGTCGCATACATCGAAACAGCACCTATTTCATCCATAATGGCATCTTCCACCATTTGACAGAAATCACCTTTGTCATCAGGGCAGGGATGATGCCTTTTCTTCCTTACTTCCTTCTTATCATCTTCCCAGTATCTTTCGGGCATCTTATCATCGTCATAATCCCAGTCCCGCTTAGTTATCCTATCTTCTGATTGATAATGTTTTTTGGGCATTTTCTCTTCCTGACACCACTCAGGCATTTCCCACCAGTCCTCTTTACAATGCCACACAGGCATCTCAGGCTTACAATTCCAATGCCAGGTGGGCTTCTGGTCGCATCTGATTCTGCCTTTCTTTTTTGACATGCAGTATACCTCCTAAGTTAGATTACCCGCATCGGGTTATACCATTTTATGGAACGCCTTCTAGTGCAGTGCCTGTACCTGTTAAACTTTCCCCATTTGTAACATAATGGGCAATCCATCCGTATACTGGTAGAAAAACAAAGGAGTGGAATACATTGGACCCTTCCGCATTAAAACAATATATTAAAGTTGCCAAGAAGAGCAAAATCCAGGTTGCGGACTTGTGCCGTGACATAGCAGATCACACACCCCACAGAGATCTTGTGAAAATGTTTCAGGAAAAACTCCGCATCAAGGAGGATAAATATTATCGCCTGCTCGAAGACATGATCCGCGATCGTAAACCGCCCGGCAAGCGGCGGAAGGAATCAAGCCAGGATCACAAACCTTCCTACACGCCTCCTATAAGCGAATATCTAGAGGCAGACGCCGAATTGGAATGTCTCACCATTCCACTGTGTCAAGAGGTTTTTATCAGTAAACGGTGCCACGACGAAAACTTTTCAGACTATGAAACTCTGTTTGTAGGCAGAGATGAGAAGCCGAACAATGTATTCCGCACTCTGCTGCAGTTTGACCTTGATCGCATACCTGACAATTGTACAGTGATAAAGGCTGATTTGATTATTTCGCTGTGCAGCAATGAATTGCCGGGGAGAGGCCTCCCTATTTACCTGCATCCGATCCTGACTCGATGGTCAGCAGACCGAGTTACCTGGGATGATCGTCCGGAAATAGCTCGGGAATACTGGAGGTCCTTTGTGCCGGGTGGAGTTTTGGATGAGATCTGTATCGATGTCCTCGACTATATAAGGGATTATTCTGAATGCCCCAATCATGGGATAATGCTTTGCGGAACCGAATCTAAAGATGGCTTTATCGGAATTGAGGCTAAAGAATGCGGTCCCCGTCAGAACGCGCCGTATATCAGAATAACTATGGAATGCGAGGAAGAGGAATAAGCGGAATTAATAAATCCCTATTTGGTGGGGCAAGATATATGAAATAGGCATGATTTTTATACTGCTGCTATTTCAATTTGCGATAGGGGGATGAATTTGCGCCTGGTAGAATGCCCTGAATTGTGTTTTTGGTGCGGAGAACCCACTGGCCGCACATCGGTCTTTGAAGCCACCTGCCCTGAAGATTATGATCTGCCGGGCGTACTGGCCAGTTACGAACCTTGCCCGATTTGCCGTCGCACCTGGGGTCTGGGAGTGGTGCTTTTCGAAGTAGTCGATGAGAATAAGAGCAGTCGGCCTCCCCTGACGCCAGGCTATTCCCCTACCGGGCGCTGGTTTATAGTACCCCCGGAAAGTATACGGGAACACTTCGATTATCCGGAACAGGTCTTGGCCACGGGCAAAGGTATAATTGATCCTGAACTGGCAGACTGTCTTATGGAGAGTTTCATGGAGGGGCAGATCGTCCACTAGCGAAAACCATGTACACGGTACCTTTTAACACATTCGTTTGTTCACAACATATGTAGTCTCACAGGGATCTCCGTAGTTATCTTGTGTTTCAGCTGAGCCGGTGTTTTCTAAATATACAGTCTCACCTAAAAACGTCATGCCCTCCCATGTTATTGAAACAAACACAGAAAAGACTCAAGCCCTCACATATTGAGGGCTTTCTATTGTTCAACTTCAATGCTATGGCGGAGAAGTTTTCGAAACACTGGGCCAAGATTTAAATAACCTAGTCTATCCGAAACCGAAAAACCTGACAAAGGAATTAAGGAAGTTCTCTCCAAACCTAAGCAATTTTCAAACCTAAACTTGAAACGTAACTCTAAACCAAAAACAGAACCTATCTGACTACTATGGGCTAAACTAAACCAATGACTCTAAGACAGTATACATTTACTTCTCCGCCATTGCACCTTTATTATAACCGGTGTCAGAAGCCAAAGCAATACCCGGTATAGTCTTAATTATTTTCCAAGGCAGTAATATGTTGCTATTCAGGTATCAATATTGATAAACCCCAGAATTAATCAGCTGCCTCCAAAGCTTGCTGCAGATCCTCTATTAAATCCCAGACATCCTCCAATCCAATTGAAAGGCGTATCATATCCGGGGTGACCCCGGCCCGGATTTGTTCGCTTTCGGATAGCTGGGCATGAGTGGTGCTGGCCGGATGTATGACTAAGGACTTGGCATCAGCCACATTGGCCAGATGGGAGAACAATTTGAGGTTATTTATAAATTTTATTCCGGCTTCAACTCCGCCCTTAATACCGAAGGTGAATATGGAACCGCTGCCCCGGGGCAGGTATTTTAGAGCCAGTTCATGATACTTGTTTCCTGCTAAACCAGGGTAGTTGACCCAGCTGACACGAGGATGGGCTTGCAGCCAGGAGGCGATCTCACCAGCATTTTGAACATGGCGCTCTACCCTTAGGGATAAGGTCTCCAGGCCTTGCAGCAATAAAAAGGCATTAAAGGGGCTTATGGCTGCCCCGGTATCACGCAACAGCTGCACCCTGGCCCGGGTGATATAAGCGGCTGGTCCGACATCCCTGGCATAACACAAACCGTGATAGCTGGGATCCGGCTCAGTAAAACCGGGATACTTACTGCCTGCTGACCAGTCAAATTTGCCTGAGTCTATTATCACACCGCCAATGGAGGTGCCATGGCCTCCAATGAATTTAGTGGCGGAATGCACCACTATATCTGCCCCATAATCAAAAGGACGCAGTAAATAAGGGGTTGCAAAAGTATTGTCCACAATCAGCGGCAACCCATTTTGATGAGCAATTTCAGCTACTGCTTCTATATCGATTATATTTATGCCGGGATTGCCGATACTCTCAATATAAAGCGCTTTGGTCTGCTGGCTGATGGCCTGGCGGAAATTGTCCGGATCATCAGGATCAACAAATACGGTTTTCATTCCCAAACGAGGCAGGGTATAGGCCATTAAATTATAAGTCCCGCCATACAGGGTGCTGGCTGCTACTATCTCATCTCCTGACCCGGCCAGGTTCAAAATCGCATATGTAATGGCGGCAGAGCCTGAGGCTACCGCCAATGACCCAATCCCACCCTCCAACAAGGCCATGCGCTGTTCAAAGACATCTGTAGTGGGATTCATAATACGAGTATATATATTACCGGGTTCCTCCAGGGCGAATAAACGCCGGCCATGTTCTACATCACGAAACACATAGGAAGTAGTCTGATATATTGGCACCGTCCTTGAACCAGTGGCCGGATCTGCAGTCTGCCCGCCATGCAGTTGTATAGTATCGAAACGGTATTTATAGTCTTCCATCATATTCCCCTTTATAAGAATGACCTTCAGTTTTACTGACGGTTCGCTTTCTGCTCATGCTTTTCCATATAGTTCTTAATGGCCTCATGCAAAGCATCTGCGGCAAGATTGGAACAATGCATTTTAACCGGAGGCAGGCCATCCAGCGCTTCCGCAACACTGCGGTTAGTGATCCGTTCCGCTTCGGCCAGGGTTTTGCCTTTAACCAGTTCGGTCACCATGCTGCTGGTGGCGATGGCCGCCGCACAGCCAAAAGTTTTAAACTTTATATCCTGAATAATATCATCCTCCACCTTGATCTCGATGTGCATGATATCCCCGCAGACCGGGTTGCCTACTTCACCACAGCCATTGGCATCGGGTAGTTCGCCCACATTGCGGGGGTTCATAAAGTGCTCCATCACTTTTTTGGAATACATCAATAGCTGCCTCCTTTGCTGGCCAACGGCGACATCCGGCGCAAATTGGCGATAATACGGGGCAAAACCTCCAGTACATAATCTACATCTTCCTGGGTATTATCCTTACCCAGGGTCAATCGCAATGAACCGTGAGCAATCTCATGGGGGAGTCCGATGGCCAGCAATACATGGGACGGATCCAGTGCCCCGGAGGTGCAGGCCGAACCACTGGATGCCATAATCCCATAGCTGTCCAGCATTAGCAAAATCGACTCACCCTCTACGAACTCGAAACAAACGCTTACACTGCCCGGAACCCGCAGCTCTGGATGCCCGGTGACTATGGTATTGGGGATGGATTTTACAATGCCCTCTCGCAGGCGTTGGCTGAGCCGGTTAAGATGCTCGGCGCGCTGCTGCATCTCTTGGCCGGCAATTTCAGCGGCTTTGCCAAATCCTACAATCCCCGGGACGTTTTCCGTCCCAGCCCTAAGCTTGGACTCCTGTCCCCCGCCGTGGAACAGGTTCTTGATACGAATCCCTTTTCTTACATATAGACAGCCTATTCCTTTTGGTCCATGCAGTTTGTGGCTGGAAGCGGAGAGCATATCAATACCCATTTTCTTAACATCTATGGGAATTTTGCCGAAAGTCTGTACTGCATCGGTATGGAATACCGCGCCTGCTTTATGGCTGATAGCAGCCAATTCTTCTATAGGTTGAACCGTACCGATCTCATTATTGGCATGCATTATCGAGACCAGTGTGGTATCCGGGCGGATAGCCCCGGCCAGGGTTTCCGGTTCCACCATCCCCTGATGATTGACCGGCAGGACGGTTACATCATAACCGAGGCCAGCCAGGTAATGAAAGCTGTCTAATACGGCATGGTGTTCAATGGCCGAGGTAATCAAATGCTTGCCCTTTTTGCTGTTATTCAGGGCATAGGTGATGATGGCCTGATTGTCAGCCTCAGTCCCGCCGCTGGTGAAGATAATCTCTCTGGGGTTGGCGTTTAACAGGGCTGCTATCTGTTCTCTCCCAGTTTCTACCGCTTTTCGAGCGGTTTGACCTTTACTGTGGACACTGGAGGCATTGCCAAATTCGCTAGTATAATAAGGTATCATGGCCTCGAATACTCTGGTATCTACCGGGGTGGTAGCGCTGTGGTCCATGTATATGGATTTCACTCCTATTACCTCCTTTGTTTAAGTTGCATATCATTAACCACAAATACTTTCCTATGGTACATCTGTGGCTTCATTTTTCAGGTCTTCCAGTGAATAGGAATCCAGGACCTGGTTCATGCTATCCCTTAGTTTAGACCAGATGCGGCGAGTTACACAGAATTCCGCCCGGTCACATTCATCGGGATTTAATTCATTTACACAGTCTACTGGGGATATGGGGCCTTCCAGTGCCCTGATTATATCCCCGACCGTGATCTTATCAGCCTCACGCCCCAGAATATAACCGCCTTGTGAACCGCGCACACTTTTTACCAAGCCGTTTTGTTTTAAGGGGATAAGCAATTGTTCTAAATAGCGGCTGGACAGATTTTGATGTTCTGCAATTACATGGATGGGAACCGGACCCTTAGCGTGCTGCAGGGCTATTTCCAGCATAGCCCTTAATCCGTATCTTCCTTTAGTAGATAGTTTCATAGCATTCCTCTTTTCCTAACCCCATCTCTTTACAACCCCCATTGATCTGTTTACCAATATTATCTTATCCCATCAAGACCAGTTTATCTCTAAACCGGCTATCAAGACCATGAGAAACATGAACTGCAATTGTGTTTGAATTTAATATATCATATACCCTATAGTTTTACTAGAGTATAACAAAAAAATGAAACCCGGTTATCATAGTCCTGTTCGAAGCCTGATAACCAGGTATTATTAATCCGGGAAAAACGCTTATACCCTGCAGCCTTTCTAACTTCTTATACTTCTTGAAACAAGGCAGTTGAAAGGTATCTCTCTCCTGTATCCGGGAGTAAGACTACAATGGTTTTTCCAGTATTCTCTGGGCTAAGGGCCAGTTGTGTGGCTGCAAAAACGGCAGCTCCAGATGATATGCCAACCAGGAGGCCTTCAGTACGGGATAAAAGCCTGGCAGTTTCGAGGGCTTCGTCATTTTTGACTTTAAACACCTCATCTATTATGGTCATGTTTAGAACCTCAGGCACGAATCCAGCTCCGATCCCCTGTATTTTATGAGCTCCTGGTGCCCCTCCCGATAAGACTGGAGAGTCGTAAGGCTCAACCGCTATAATCTTCACTGACTGCTTTTTGGCTTTTAAGACCTCCCCAACGCCGGTGATAGTCCCACCGGTGCCAACTCCTGCTACAAAAATATCCACCGACCCCTCGGTATCGTTCCAGATTTCCACAGCCGTGGTCTGACGGTGCATGGCCGGGTTGGCCGGGTTATTGAACTGCTGTGGAATGAATGAATTGGGAATTTCTTGAGCTAGCTCCTCAGCCTTCTTGATTGCCCCCGACATGCCCTGAAGGCCTGGGGTGAGGACCAACTCTGCCCCCAGTGCCTTAAGCAAATTTCTACGCTCCATGCTCATGGTGTCAGGCATGGTCAAGATCAGGCGATACCCCCTGGCGGCAGCCACAAAGGCTAAACCTATGCCGGTATTGCCGCTGGTCGGCTCGATGATAGCGGTGTCCTGGCGAATCAATCCTTTTTCTTCGGCGTCTTTGATCATCGCATAACCGATGCGGTCCTTAACGCTACCAGCCGGGTTAAAATACTCTAATTTGGCGATTAACCTGGCCTGCAGGTTATGATGGCGATTGTAGTTACTCAATTCTAATAACGGAGTATTTCCAATCAGGTCAGTAAGATTCTTAGCTATGTTGCTCATAAATTTACCCTCCAACTATTTAATGCCTACTAATCATATATGATTTAATGGTTTTATTTAATCACAGGCAGTACCATATGTCAATAGAAAGGAACTTAAGGCCAAACAAATCCGCCCCCGGTTTTCAACAAGGTGGTGAGTAGTTTGAATTCGTTAGGGGTCAGATTAACCGCCACTCCAGCTTTTTTCACCTCATGGCGGGCAAAATCCACCACCAGGTCCTCCCCTTGAAATGACATTATCTTGGCCAGCGGGGCAGCATCTGGGCCGCTTCTGCGCAACAGGGCCGCCACCCTGGCGGTAAGCTGCCTGGGGCTGAATGGTTTGGTGATATAGTCGTCAGCACCGATATCAAGTCCATTGACAATATCAGCTTCTTCAATTTTAGCTGTAAGCATGATAATAGGTACTCGTGACTTATTGCGCAGCTGCCGGCAGATCTCCTCTCCGCTTATGTCAGGAAGCATCAGATCAAGAATAACCAAGCCGGGATGAATTTGCTCATACAGTTCCAATGACCTCTGACCGCTGCAAGCTGTGTAAACCTCATAACCGCTTTGTTCCAGATATGATTTGATCACTTCAGTAATCTTAAGCTCATCATCGACTACCAGAATTCTATTAGCCTGACTCAAAATGAACCTCCCTTTATCAATGCAAGGCGAGCTATTTGAAACAACTCGCCTTGGCTCAAGTGTTGGTGGTGTTGCCGTTACTGGCCTCATTCTCCCTTTTGATCCGGTTTCTTATCGGCTCTCAGATCCAATTTGGGGGCCGCAGCAGCCACATGCTCCTTGCCTTTGCCTCTTGGGGAATTCACAACCCGCGCCGCCGGTTCTGGATTCAATGCTGCACTACTGTTGTCCCGGTCATTCCGGTGGGGATTAAAGCGCTTCAAACTAAGGGAGTTGGTTACTACTGAAACTGAACTGAAAGCCATGGCAGCTCCAGCTATTATAGGATTCAACATGCCCAGAGCAGCGAACGGTATGCCGATAATATTATAAATAAAGGCCCAGAAAAGATTTTGCTTGATTTTCCGTATGGTCTGCCGGGACAGCCGGATTGAGGCCGGAATTGTGCGCAAGTCCCCCCTCATCAGAGTGATGTCAGCCGCCTCCATAGCCACATCAGTGCCGGTGCCCATAGCCATGCCGATATGGGCTGTGGCCAGGGCTGGGGCATCATTGATGCCGTCTCCTACCATTGCTACAGCTTTTCCTGCCGCTTTGAGTCTCTGTACTTCTTCGGCTTTGTTTTCCGGAAGCACCTCTGCCAGAACATTGGTGATTCCTACTTGTCTGGCTATGGCTTCAGCGGTGCGGCGATTGTCACCGGTTATCATGTAAACCTCGATGCCCATATTCTGCAGATCTTGGATAGCTTCCCGCGAGTTTTCCTTGACTGTATCGGCTACCGCGATGATTGCCTCCAAACGGCTGTTAATCGCCATCAGCATAGCAGTTTTGCCCATATCTTCCAGGGCGCTGATTGATGCCTCTATGGGTTCTACAATAATGCCATTATCGATCATAAGCCTTCTGGTTCCCAGATAGATCTCCTTCCCATTAACAACAGCTTTCACACCTTTACCGGGTATAGCCTCAAAGCTGTCCGGATCTGGCAGATGATCATATTCGGCCCGGCCTTTTTCATAAATGGTCGCTCCAAGTGGGTGTTCCGAGCCTTTCTCCGCCTGGGCCGCCAAGAACAGCAAGTGATCCAGATTCACTTCACCCAGGGCTATGATATCGGTTACTTCGGGCTTGCCTTTGGTTATGGTGCCGGTTTTGTCCAAAACCACCGCATTAAGCTTGTAGGCCATCTCCAGGTGTTCTCCGCCTTTTATCAGAATGCCGTTTTCGGCTCCTTTTCCTGTACCTACCATAATCGCGGTGGGCGTAGCCAGTCCTAACGCGCACGGGCAGGCTATAACCAGTACCGCTACGGCACTGATCAGTGATTTATTAATACCCCCACCGGATAAATACCAGGCCAGGAAAGTGATGAAAGCAATAGCCAGCACTACCGGAACAAACACCCCCGCCACCCGGTCAGCGATTTGCTGAATAGGGGCTTTGGAACCTTGAGCATCTTCAACCATTTTTATGATTTGGGCCAAAGCGGTGTCCCGGCCTACCCGGGTGGCCTCAAATTTAAAGGTTCCGAATTTGTTAAGGGTTGCACCAAAAACCAGGTCACCAGCCTGTTTATCTACCGGCAGGCTTTCTCCGGTAAGCATGGACTCGTCCAGAGCGGAGGTACCTTCAATTATTTTTCCATCCACAGGTACTTTTTCTCCCGGTCTGACAACTATGATTTCACCCAATTCCACTTCTTCAACCGGAATATCAACTTCCCGGCCGCTTCTGATTACCCGGGCGGTTTTGGCCTGCAATTGGGCCAGCTTTTTTATGGCCTCAGAGGTTCTTCCTTTGGCGACCGCTTCCAGGTATTTGCCCAAGAGGATCAGAGTGATGATTATAGCTGAAGCCTCGAAGTACAGGCTTTTCATCATCCCTTGAGGAACCACCTCATAGAACACGTTGTACAGGCTGAAAAAATAGGCCGCCGAAGTTCCCATGGCAATCAAGACGTCCATATTGGCACTGCCGGATCTCAAAGCAAAATAGGATTGTTTATAGAAGCGGGCCCCAATAATAAACTGCACCGGGGTGGCGATTACCAACTGAAAATAGGGATTGTGTAAAAATGTTGCCAAGGGGCTATGGATTTTAAATAAGCTCAAAACCATGGCTATAACCAGAGGTAAGCTCAAAACCGCGGAGGTTATCAGCAACCACCGCAATGAACTTATTTCTCTATCTTTAGCTTCCTGCTGATGGTCAATATTTGTATCCTCAACCCGCTCTGCGTTATACCCCAGGTTCTGAATGCTCTGGATCATTTCACTGATTTTGGCCTGTCCGGGCTGGTAAACCACCCGGGCCTTTTCGGTGCTCAGGTTAACATTGGCCTGTTTTACCCCTTCCAGGCCCTTCAGTTTTTTCTCTATGCGAGCCGCACAAGCGGCACAAGTCATACCAGATATTTTTAAATCGACCTGTTCATCGGTCTTTTCTCGGATCACCTCATATCCCAGCTTCTGCACCACCTGGTCAATCTGTTCCCTTGCCACCGCCTTTTCGTCATATTCAACCGTAGCTCTTTCCAGGGCCAAATTGACATTTACTGATTCTACACCTGCAACCTGCTTGAGTCCCTTCTCTATCCTGGCTGCACAAGCTGCACAACTCATGCCCGCTATCTTGATCGATTCTTTGTGCATATAAATGCACCTCCTTAAACTTTTGCCTATATGAATGAGTTGTCATTTTACCGGATATCTATTATTTGACGACTCTCGCCCTATACATTACTAAAGGTGTACAATAGAGGCTGCCAAGGTGACATCGCTGGCTGCCTCTGAACCGCTGCATCTGTCCTCGGTTAATTGGCAGTTTCACCCGTACCCTTGGCACAGCAGCCACCTCTGGGAAAATAAGCTCCCGGTGAGGGTGCCAAATCCTTTTCGCTTATATCTGACAGATCATCGACTACGGTTATGGTGCTGCTTATCATACCCATCCAGCAAGTATAAGTGATCTTTCCGGTCTCTTGGGGAGTAAATTCTATCACATTATCACCTGGAACCAATTCTATCTGAGTATTGTACTGAGGTATTGTAATCGGGTTGTTGCATCCGTTCAAATCGTTTTCGGCAGCCCTTATGGTCCATTTTACCGGTATACCTTTTTGCACTACTATAGGTTGATAGCGCCCGGATTGCAGTGTGGTTTCAACAACCTGCGTTTCGCCTTTTATGGAGGCAATATTCCCGGCATTTGCAGTTGAGGTCGAGGCATAAGCCAGATTGATTCCAGACAGGTTTAAACCTCGACTTAACATCAATATACCAAGAAACATAACCAAAACACCACTTACCTGCAGCATACGCTGTTTGAAAGTACCGGTTAATAATGAGCTGACCGTACCCAGGCCGAACATCAGCGGGACTGTGCCTAGGCTAAAGAACAGCATAGATAATGCTCCGGCCCAGGCGCTGCCAGTTCCCAGGGCATATATTTGCATGGCCTGCAGCGGGCCGCAAGGCATAAGACCGTTCATCAAGCCGACAACAAACGGCCTGTGTTGTTTATTGTAAAAGGGGGCTATGCCCCCTCATCTGATAAACATTTTCTATCATGACGATGCTTATTAGAAACCATTTACGATGCCAGTTCAATCATTTTTTCCAAAGCTACCACCGCCTGGCGTGCTACATCCTCCGGAACGGTTATGACCGTCTCCAGATTATCGATAGAATGCAATACTTTATTTAAGGTGATGCTTTTCATATTGGGGCAAATCAATTCTTTGGAAGCCAGAATGAGCTGTTTTTCCGGGCACTGTTTCTGGATGGCATGAAAGATGCCTGATTCTGTGCCAATGATAAACGCGTTTGCATCGGACTCCACCACTTTTTTCAGGATGCCTGCGGTGCTCCCTGCATAATCAGCCAGTTTTACCACTTCCGGGTCGCACTCCGGGTGCACCAATACCGGGGCCTCAGGGTGAAGGGCTTTGAGCTTGATGATTTCATCTTTGGTTACCACCGCATGGGTAGGGCAGGATGAATCAAAAGCTGCGATTTCACGATCCATTTCCCGGGCAACATTCCTGGCCAGGTTCTGATCGGGTACGAAATAGATATTTTTTTCCCTGGGAAGACTTCGGATTATCTTTTCCGCGTTGGAGGAGGTTACACACACATCGCTAACCGCCTTAACCTCCGCTGGTGTATTGACATAAGTTACCACCAGTGTATCGGGATGCAGTTCTCTATATTGGCGAATATGCTCAGCCGTTATACTATTGGCCATCGGACAGGTAGCTGCCGGTTCAGGGGACAAAATAGTCTTATCAGGACAGAGAATAGCAGCTGTTTCGGCCATGAAGTCCACCCCTGCCACCAGTATGTTTTTACTCTCAGAATCGCGGGCGGCCAGGGCCATAGCATATGAATCCCCTACAAAATCGGCGATCTCCTGTATCTCGCCGCGCTGGTAATAATGCGCGATAATAAAAATGTCCTTCTCTTGCTTTTTCTTAAGGATTTCCTCTTTAATCTGTTGATTCTTTTGGCTAGTATTCATACCACTTCCCGCCCTTCTAAAAGCACTCGTTCTGGGTGTGTGTAAATGTTCAAAGACTGCCCGCGGGCAAATCCTACGATACAGATGTTCAGTTCATCAGCCAATTCAAGGGTCAGCTCGGTAGGGGCCGACCGGGACACAATAACGGGCACATTGCCTCGAGCCGCTTTGATTAGGATTTCGGAGGCTATACGACCGCTTAACAGCAGACATTTGTCGGCAGTATCGATTCGGTTTAGTATAGCATAACCCAAAACCTTATCGACGGCATTATGGCGCCCGATATCCTCAAAATGAGCAACCAGGCCATTGTTACCTGCCAGTGCCGCACTGTGTACCCCCCCGGTAAGGCGGAACAATTCAGCTTTTTCTTCAAATTGGGTCATTAATTCCAGTACTCTTGCAGGCTCCAGTTGTAAATCGCTGTTTACAGCCTCCAATTGGCGGGCATCATTGATGAAATACAACCCGGCCCTTCCTTTCCCGCAACAACTGGCCATATGCCGGCGCAGAAAGTTGTCGCTGATAGTCACCGGCTGCCTGGTTTCAATCCACAATAACCCTTGCTCCTGGCGACAGCGGATGTCTTCGATATCATCAAGGCTGTGGATTATACCCTCACTGAGCAAAAAGCCGACCGCCAACTCTTCATACGCCCCTGGTGAGCAAACCATGGTGGAAAATTCGTTATGGTTCAAAAACACCGTTAGCGGTTTCTCCTTAACCACCCAGGCTGTTCTGCTTGCAGTATGCCCTTCTATAAATGTCATAATAGGCCATTCAGTATACAGCTTTATCTCCGCCATACTAGATTCCTCCACTATTCCAGATGCCAGGACCCGGGTGGGCACTGATCAAGTATGCCCAAATCATACGGAGTTTCTTGATAAACGTGATAATTTAGCCAATTGGAAAAGAGAAGGTGACCGTGACTGCGCCACCTCACCAAGGGTGCCTGCCCCGGGTCATCATCCGGGAAGTAGTTTTTAGGCACTGCAATATCGAGTCCTTTGTTTTTGTCCCGGTCGAATTCCGCCTTCAGTGTAAGAGGATCGTACTCCGCATGACCGGTGACAAACACCTGTCTTCCATCTCGGCTGGCCAGTAGGTAAACCCCGGCTTGATCGGACTCGGCCAGGATCTCCAACTCCCCAATCCCCTCCAGGTCTTGCCTGCGTATCTCGGAATGACGGGAATGAGGTGCATAGAAAACATCATCAAATCCACGCAACAGCGGCCGATTTAATTTGAGTGCCCGGTGTTCAAATACCCCAAACATTTTTTGTGGCAGGGCAAACTTATCAATGCCGTAATGATAATATAAACTGGCCTGAGCCGCTACACAGATGTGGAGGGTCGAATAAACATGGGTTTTGGTCCATTCCATAATCTCTTTCAGTTCTTCCCAATAGGTCCATTGAGCGAATTCAAGGTGTTCCACCGGTGCCCCGGTTATTATCATACCGTCGAATTTCTCTGCCTTTATCTCCGCAAAAGTGGTATAAAAGGTTTCCAGGTGAATTTCCGGGGTGTTTTTAGATTCGTGGCTTTCCGGGCGCAACAGAACGAATTCCACCTGTAAAGGGGTATTGGCTAGTACCCTTAAGAGCTGGGTCTCGGTGACGATCTTTTGCGGCATCAGGTTTAATATGGCTATCTTCAAAGGCCGGATATCCTGGTGGACGGCCCGCCTTTCTCTCATAATAAATATGTTTTCGCTCTGCAGCACTTCTCCGGCTGGCAAATTATCAGGTATTATGATTGGCACAAATTTATCCTCCATTTCAGTCCTATTACCGATGACCCAGCGAATATCCGCCCGTAAATAGCTTGCCATTCACCCGCCTAGTATTATGCCCCCAATATGGCAAATAGCGGCAATGAGGCTGATTCATCTTCAGCCCGTACGGCTTGAATCCCCCGCATAAAGATTTTCGAGTGGGGTCATCTTCAGTAAAAACCACACTAAAGTATATAGAAAAATCATCTCTATAATTCCTATAAAGATGATAGTATATAAAAGAATTTGAATCAAGATATCAATGGGGATATGGTTATAATCATGACAAATAATATTTTAAAAAGGATTGGTGGTGCTGGTTATTAGTAAGGCTACCTCGGTATCACCCAATAGGCCTGGAAAGAACAAAAACCTGCCCAAAAAGGTATTCGTTGCTATGAGTGGCGGAGTTGACAGTTCAGTCGCAGCCCTCTTGCTCCAAAAAGAGGGCTTTGATGTGACTGGCATCACTATGCAGATCTGGCCATCCGAACAAGAGCAAAACAAAACCTGCTGCGGCCTGGAGGCGGTCAGTGATGCCCGCCGGGTAGCCTGGAAACTGGATATACCCCATTATGTTATGAATTTCCGCTCCGAGTTCACGGCCCAGGTTGTAGACCATTTTTGCCGGGAATACTTGGCGGGCAGAACCCCCAACCCTTGTATCGACTGCAATCGTCTCATCAAATTTGCTGCCTTCCGCCAAAAAGCCTTAGCCATGGGAGCAGATTTCATCGCTACCGGTCATTATGTGCAAAATGTTTATGATGCGGAGAGCATGAAACACCGTCTCTTCATGGCCCAGGATAAAAACAAAGACCAGAGTTATGCGTTATACAGCCTCACCCAGGAACAATTGCGAACCACTCTGTTTCCCCTGGGTGATTTCCGCAAGCAAGAGGTCAGGACAATGGCCAGAGAAGCTGGTCTGATAGTGGCCGATAAAGCCGACAGCCAGGAGATTTGCTTTGTTGAAAAGGGTTCCTACGCTGATTTCGTAGAAGAGTATTTGCATCACCGGCCTGAGCCCGGCCCGATTATTGATACTGGCGGCAAAAGGCTGGGTACTCATTCCGGCCTATACCGTTATACCATCGGTCAGCGCAAGGGACTGGGCTTAGCCCTGGGTCATCCGACCTTTGTGACCGGCATCGAACCAGAGAGTAATACGATTATTATAGGCGATAACCAGGAGCTGTTTAAAAACGGCTTAAGGGCTGACCAGGTTACCTATATTTCCGGGGAAGTACCCAGAGATGACCTGACGGTGAATGTCAAGATCAGATATTCAGCCCCAGCGGTGCCCGCAATCCTAATCCCTTTGGGGCCAGACCAGGTTGAGATCAGGTTCGCACAACCTCAGCGAGCCATAACTCCTGGTCAGGCAGCGGTATTTTACCAGGGAAACGAAGTCATTGGCGGAGGGATTATTATAAATTCCCAATAGTTATTGAGAGGCTGAACCCCATTCTTATGACCAGGTGTAAGCGGTCAAGTATTTTGGAGAAATTTTGGCCAATAATTTTCCATAGGACTACAGTCTTAGTATAGAATCTCGATGTTTAAGGCGGTAACTGTCGCCGGTCAGATTGAATATCTCACTATGATGAGCGATTCGATCCAGGATAGCGGTAGTTATAACCGGGTCTCCCATCAATTCGGCCCAGTCTTCAAAACCCTTGTTTGAAGTTATTATTAAGGCCGTCTGTTCATAAAGTGATGATATCAATTGAAAAAACAAATTAGCTTCCTGCCTGGTAATGGGGACAAAACCTATCTCATCAATTACCACTAAATCTGAAGCCATGATCCGTTTCATCCTCTGGCGGCTCCGGGTTGAGGTAGTTTCCAGCTTAAGATGCTTGATTAAATCATCCATATTTACGAAGCTTACCTTGTAACCTTTTTTCACAGCCTCAAGCCCGATAGCTACAGCCAAATGAGTTTTCCCCACTCCCGGAGGCCCAAGGAAAATCAGATTGTAGAACTTCTCAATCCATTGCATATCCAGCAATTGATTAACCTGTTTACGGGTAATAGAACGCTGAAATGCAAAATCGAATTCATCTATGCTTTTAACAAAGGGAAACCCCGCCATCTTCATCCGGCGCTCTTCAGATCTTTTTTCACGGTAGTTTATCTCTCCCTGCAGCAGCCGGTTAAGAAAATCCAGATAGGATATGTCGGTACTGCTTGCTGTCTGCAGGGTTTGATCCAGGTTGTCTCTGCACCAGGAAAGGTTAAGGCTTCTTAAATAAGTCCTGGTTTCTTCGGCCTTGTTCAATACTCATACCTCCATAAATAGCGGCGTATTCGCTAATATTTCTGATCTCGGTTTTAATCCGATAGGCAAGAGGTATGGCAGACGTATCAAGTATAGTTTCCGCCGGGCTGTTGTTTTGCTGGGCAAAATACTCCAGGGCGGTCTTGAATTCAACTGCGCTAAAAATACTCCTTTCCACACAATAATCTAATGCCTGGGATATTGTTTCCAAAGAGTAATTTTTAATCGTTTGGATAATGAGATTATACTGGTCACGAACATATCTGGGTTTTTCTTTACGAATACCATCGAGGAAAACAGCTGCTATTTCACTTCCTCCCATATTGGCCAGGGTATCTTGATATAATTCGGCTATCCGGGCAGAATGGTCGCGTTTATGATTGTTATTCCTGATCAATCGGCCTTTATCCAGAGATATTTCATGACGGGCCAGCTCTTCATCGGTTTCAAGGTCAAAAACGATTAGTATGCCCTGGTCTGCTTTAATCTTCACTTCTCTTTCAGGATGGTAAGTGCCCAGGGGCAAAGTATATCGGTTGCTGTTGTACCAAATGATATTGTCTTTGCGTACCTGTCTTGTTATAATTTCTTCAGGTTGATTAATTATGGTCGGTATCGGTTTTAAGTGTTTTTGTTCTTCTTTAAACACTTCTGCCGGTACCTTTTTTGTTGTGCCATGTATATTGGCGTTTGCTGTTCTGTTCAGCCATTCTATACACCCCTGATTAAATGCTTGAATGTTGTCAAATATCCGGTGCCTGGCGTAGTTGCCTTTGGCATATTTGATAACTGCCTCAATTTTGCCCTTGGTCTCCGGATCACTTTTGCGGCAAAGATATATCTTAAAACCCATCTGCTGCCGGAATCTCTCGAATTCTGCTGTGTATATGATATCCCCAAAGTTTTCGTTTATAGCCAGGAGCCTGTCCTGATCGTACACAATTTCTTCTGGCACCCCTCCTATGTATTCAAAGGCCCGATAATGCACCTGTATGAATCTGGCTGCTGTAAGTGGCTTATCGTCCCATTCAACATATTTATAACGGCTGTGTGAGAGAACCAGCCCAAATCCTGTGAGCTTTACCCGCTGCCCCTGGGTATTTACCAGGGTGGTAAAACCTAAATCTACTTGTGCCTGATAACCCATGGGCAGTTCTTCCACTGCTTGGTATTGACGCTGGATAATAGGCTTCTTAATGTTATACTGAATCCGTAAACTCCTGATAAATCGTCTAAGCGTTCTCTCCTTTCCCTGATAATCTAAATAATGCTGTTTAAGCCAATCTTGTATTTGTGCTGATGACATGTCGGGATGTTCCTGTAACCACCTCACAATTTGTTCTTCGTATTTTTCAAGCTTTCTGGTTCTTTTTGTGTTTTTTCTTATTTCGTCATATTCGTCTGGCGTCACCTCCCAATAACGATCAACTGTTTTCCAATCTATGCCCAACTGCCGTTGAACTTGTGATTTATTAAGCCCCATCTCCTTTAGCTGCTGTAATTCTTGATACATCGGCCACCCCTTCACCTGGTTCCTCTCCTCGCATAATTGTAGTCTTTTACCCTACAATTTTAGCTGGTTTGGAACATTAAGGTAAATATTCTCCGTTTTTAGTGGCCAATTTTTCTCCCTTTTATTTTACCGTTTACAATTGATGGGAGACCCGGTTATAACTACCGCTATCCTGGATCGAATCGCTCATCATAGTGAGATATTCAATCTGACCGGCGACAGTTACCGCCTTAAACATCGAGATTCTATACTAAGACTGTAGTCCTATGGAAAATTATTGGCCAAAATTTCTCCAAAATACTTGACCGCTTACATCAATTCGGCCCAGTCTTCAAAACCCTTGTTTGAAGTTATTATTAAGGCCGTCTGTTCATAAAGTGATGATATCAATTGAAAAAACAAATTAGCTTCCTGCCTGGTAATGGGGACAAAACCTATCTCATCAATTACCACTAAATCTGAAGCCATGATCCGTTTCATCCTCTGGCGGCTCCGGGTTGAGGTAGTTTCCAGCTTAAGATGCTTGATTAAATCATCCATATTTACGAAGCTTACCTTGTAACCTTTTTTCACAGCCTCAAGCCCGATAGCTACAGCCAAATGAGTTTTCCCCACTCCCGGAGGCCCAAGGAAAATCAGATTGTAGAACTTCTCAATCCATTGCATATCCAGCAATTGATTAACCTGTTTACGGGTAATAGAACGCTGAAATGCAAAATCGAATTCATCTATGCTTTTAACAAAGGGAAACCCCGCCATCTTCATCCGGCGCTCTTCAGATCTTTTTTCACGGTAGTTTATCTCTCCCTGCAGCAGCCGGTTAAGAAAATCCAGATAGGATATGTCGGTACTGCTTGCTGTCTGCAGGGTTTGATCCAGGTTGTCTCTGCACCAGGAAAGGTTAAGGCTTCTTAAATAAGTCCTGGTTTCTTCGGCCTTGTTCAATACTCATACCTCCATAAATAGCGGCGTATTCGCTAATATTTCTGATCTCGGTTTTAATCCGATAGGCAAGAGGTATGGCAGACGTATCAAGTATAGTTTCCGCCGGGCTGTTGTTTTGCTGGGCAAAATACTCCAGGGCGGTCTTGAATTCAACTGCGCTAAAAATACTCCTTTCCACACAATAATCTAATGCCTGGGATATTGTTTCCAAAGAGTAATTTTTAATCGTTTGGATAATGAGATTATACTGGTCACGAACATATCTGGGTTTTTCTTTACGAATACCATCGAGGAAAACAGCTGCTATTTCACTTCCTCCCATATTGGCCAGGGTATCTTGATATAATTCGGCTATCCGGGCAGAATGGTCGCGTTTATGATTGTTATTCCTGATCAATCGGCCTTTATCCAGAGATATTTCATGACGGGCCAGCTCTTCATCGGTTTCAAGGTCAAAAACGATTAGTATGCCCTGGTCTGCTTTAATCTTCACTTCTCTTTCAGGATGGTAAGTGCCCAGGGGCAAAGTATATCGGTTGCTGTTGTACCAAATGATATTGTCTTTGCGTACCTGTCTTGTTATAATTTCTTCAGGTTGATTAATTATGGTCGGTATCGGTTTTAAGTGTTTTTGTTCTTCTTTAAACACTTCTGCCGGTACCTTTTTTGTTGTGCCATGTATATTGGCGTTTGCTGTTCTGTTCAGCCATTCTATACACCCCTGATTAAATGCTTGAATGTTGTCAAATATCCGGTGCCTGGCGTAGTTGCCTTTGGCATATTTGATAACTGCCTCAATTTTGCCCTTGGTCTCCGGATCACTTTTGCGGCAAAGATATATCTTAAAACCCATCTGCTGCCGGAATCTCTCGAATTCTGCTGTGTATATGATATCCCCAAAGTTTTCGTTTATAGCCAGGAGCCTGTCCTGATCGTACACAATTTCTTCTGGCACCCCTCCTATGTATTCAAAGGCCCGATAATGCACCTGTATGAATCTGGCTGCTGTAAGTGGCTTATCGTCCCATTCAACATATTTATAACGGCTGTGTGAGAGAACCAGCCCAAATCCTGTGAGCTTTACCCGCTGCCCCTGGGTATTTACCAGGGTGGTAAAACCTAAATCTACTTGTGCCTGATAACCCATGGGCAGTTCTTCCACTGCTTGGTATTGACGCTGGATAATAGGCTTCTTAATGTTATACTGAATCCGTAAACTCCTGATAAATCGTCTAAGCGTTCTCTCCTTTCCCTGATAATCTAAATAATGCTTTTTAAGCCAATCTTGTATTTGTGCTGATGACATGTCGGGATGTTCCTGTAACCACCTCACAATTTGTTCTTCGTATTTTTCAAGCTTTCTGGTTCTTTTTGTGTTTTTTCTTATTTCGTCATATTCGTCTGGCGTCACCTCCCAATAACGATCAACTGTTTTCCAATCTATGCCCAACTGCCGTTGAACTTGTGATTTATTAAGCCCCATCTCCTTTAGCTGCTGTAATTCTTGATACATCGGCCACCCCTTCACCTGGTTCCTCTCCTCGCATAATTGTAGTCTTTTACCCTACAATTTTAGCTGGTTTGGAACATTAAGGTAAATATTCTCCGTTTTTAGTGGCCAATTTTTCTCCCTTTTATTTTACCGTTTACACCAGGTCTCGCCAGCTGTATTGTCATGGTGATAGCCGAGTGGCTTGATTCGCTTTTAAGGTCTTCGGTAATACCGAGACCACCTTTTCGGGCTATATGAGCATATCCCTGATACGGATTAATGATGCTTTTAAGCGAGGAAAAGGTGGTATTTAAAATCTGTCCCTTACCCATGCAATTTGTGGATATACAGGTCAAATATAATACATAAGAGCACCAGGCTCCTGCGTTTTCCAGTATTCGATCAACAGATCTTCCAAGCTGATGTTGTCAACCACCTTGTCGATATTCGCATTGATCTTATCCCATACCTGGGTTTTTAAACAGTTTTCAACCGGATTAGTGGCTTCGCTATCAGTAACCTTGACTACAGCCAGATCCCCTTCCAATGCCCGAAGTATTTGGCCAACTGTAATTCGATTTAAGCTATCTGCCAGCACATAGCCTCCCTGAGCCCCTTTTATGCTGACTACCAGTCCAGCTTTTCTAAGGGTCGAGAATACCTGCTCCAAGTAATTGGTAGAGATATCCTGTCGTTCAGCTATGGTATTTAAGGCAACATGGCCGCTGCCTGAGTTTATAGCAAGATCAAGCATCGCCCTCAAACCATAACGGCCTTTGGTTGACATCTTCATTATCCAGCCCCCACATATAATATAGTTTTCATATATGAACAATAATATATCATCAACAGTGAATGCAAGCATTCCTACTTTGAAACCATGATTACCCGCCTGTCCTTAACGGTAACACTTCTCGATATCAGTATGGCTGATAGTGTGGGAAATCCGCACCTGAGCGGGCTTTGTTTACTGTTGAATACTTCTTCATAAAATATTCATTTGTTAACGCTAGTCTGGTTAAAGAACTAATTGCCTGACCAGTGACAATAAGCCCTGAACAGAAAGGACTTTGGAACATATGGATAGAATTCTGTTTCAGTTTGGCCCGTTGACAATATACACCTTCGGAGCGGCCATAGCAGTAGGTTCTCTAACCGCCTACCTACTAGCCAGTAGAGAGGCTAAAAGAAACGGTCTGGATGAATCAAGCCACAATGGTTGCCCTGTTCCAATATACAAGTCTTATCCCCAGACATCATTAGCAAACTGAAGTGAAATACTTATTTACAACATATAAAATCAATTATACAATTTAACATATGAACACTTATTCATATGTATTTCTGGGAGGGATGACTATGGCGGATCGTGAACAGGTTGACCGCTGTGAAGTAACATGCATCCATGAAGAAGCGGTTTCTGCAGTGAAGCAGATTATGATAAGCGATGATGAGGCCCAGTCACTGGCTGATATTTTTAAAACCCTGGCTGACCGCACCCGGGTCAAGATGTTATTTGCCCTCATGCAACGAGAATTGTGCGTCTGTGATCTGGCTGCAGTAATAGGAGCATCGGAATCATCAGTCTCCCATCAGTTAAGGGTATTGCGTACCAACAAACTGGTGAGGTTTCGCCGTGACGGCAAGATGCTTTATTATTCACTGGCTGATGATCATGTAATAACCCTATTTAAACAGGGTTTGGAGCACGCTAGCCACGATGAAGCCTGGGCTGCCCAGTTTCTTGACTTGTGTAGATAATCATCCTTAACCAGGTGCCATTTAAGGAGCGATAATTATGGGAGAAGCAATTGAGATAAAAGATCTGGAAACCACTCGCAGTCTATATTTAAAAGGCCTGGACTGCCCGGACTGCGCAGCCAAAGTCGAGAAGGCGGTCAGAATGATGCCTGGTGTCGCCTCCGCTACCGTTATCTTCCCATTGGGAAAACTGAATGTTGCTTTCGATGCGGCACAAATGGGGACCAAGGAGCTCATAGAGAGGGTTCGAGCCCTGGGTTATGAGGCCCAACTGGATTCCGGAGACGCCGGCCCCCGTTCCACTACCCTGCGCATCGAAGGTATGGATTGCGCCGACTGTGCGTCCAAATTGGAGAGGCGCATCGCAGCCTTACCGGGAGTTGAAGAGGTTTTAGTCAATTTCGGAGCCGCCAAATTAGCTGTCACTCATCAGGGATCTGTCACTGAGATAATAAACACCATTAACAGCATGGGATACCAGAGTGAGGTTGACGAACCGTCTCAGCCCAGCAATAAAAGTCCCTATTGGAAGCGTAATCAATATGTTATGCCTACAGCCATTTCCTTGATCATGTTGATCCTGGGGCTGGTGACTGAATGGATTGGTTACAATACCCCTGTATCAACCGGATTTTTCATAGCCGGAATCATCCTGGGCGGTTTCCTGCCCGCCAAGAATGGCATGGCTGTTTTGCTCAATGCCCGTGAACTGGATATGAACATTCTCATGTCTATTGCGGTTGTCGGCGCCGCAGCTATTGGAGAATTCGAGGAGGCTGTAGCGGTGGTCTTCTTGTTCTCCCTGGGCAATGCCCTGCAGGGCTACACCCTGGATAAGACCCGCAATTCCATTCGTACTCTAATGGATCTGGCCCCTAATCAAGCCCTGGTAGTTCGCAATGGGGCTGAGATCACAATGCCTTTAAATGATATTGTCATTGGAGACGTCATTATAGTCAGGCCGGGAGAGAAAATTGCCATGGATGGCAGGGTCATTGCAGGCTTATCCACGGTAAATCAGGCTTCGATAACCGGCGAGTCGGTGCCGGTTGAAAAAACCGCTGGTGATGAGGTCTATGCAGGCACCATCAATGAGCGCGGTTCTATGCAGATCAAGGTTACCCGCCTGGCTAAAGACAATACCATATCCAGAATAATTGCCATGGTGGAAGAAGCCCAAGGACAGAGAGCCCCTTCGCAGCAGTTTGTAGATAGATTTGCCAAATACTACACCCCTCTGGTGATAATCGGGGCTGCCCTGGTGGTGGCCATCCCCACCATGTTTATGGGACAGCCGTTTCACAAATGGTTTTATGAGGCTATGGCTATGCTGCTGGTGGCCTGCCCCTGCGCTTTGGTGATTTCCACCCCGGTCTCGATAGTGGCCGCCATCGGCAGCGCAGCCCGCCATGGGGTTCTGGTTAAGGGCGGTCTTTATCTTGAAGAAGCCGGAGCCTTATCGGTAATTGCCTTTGACAAGACCGGAACCCTTACAGTGGGAAAACCACAGGTGACCGATGTAATACCTGTTAATGGCTTTTCTGAGGATCAAGTTTTGTCAATATCAGCTGCCATCGAATCCAGGTCAGAGCACCCCCTGGGTGAGGCTATTCTCAAATATGCCCGGCAAAAAGGGTTGGATATCCCTGCAGTGAGCGGCTTTGAGGCGGTTTGGGGCATGGGAGCCATAGGCCGGGTTGATGGTGTATCTTATCAAATCGGTAATGTGAGATTCTTCAGGGATAATAATATTGACATTGATCTGGTGGAAGACAATATAAGAAGACTGCAAAATCAGGGCAAAACCGTCATGATTTTGGGGGAAGAAGCTAAAATTCTGGGGCTTATCGCTGTAGCTGATGTTCTCAGGAACAACAGCTATCAGGCTATACAGAAGTTGAAAAAGCTGGGTATTAAGAAAACTGTAATGCTTACCGGTGACAATGAGATAACTGCCCGAGCTATAGCATCTCAGGCCGGAGTGGACGAGTACCGGGCTGATCTGCTGCCCGAGGACAAAGTAGAGGCTGTGAAAGACCTTTTACGACAGTGCGGCAAGGTAGCCATGGTCGGCGATGGGGTGAATGACGCCCCAGCCCTGGCCATTTCGACCGTAGGTATTGCGATGGGTGTTGCGGGAACCGATACCGCCCTGGAAACCGCGGATATAGCCTTGATGGCAGATGATTTGACTAAACTATCTTACGCAATGAAACTAAGCCGCCAGACCGTGTCGATTATCAAGCAAAATATAGCTTTTGCCCTTATAATCAAGGGTTTGATTCTATTACTGGTCTTTCCCGGATGGCTGACCTTATGGCTGGCGGTAGTTGCTGATATGGGCAGTTCGTTGCTGGTAACTCTTAACGGAATGAGGTTATTAGGGGTAAAACAAGAGCAATTAGAGAAATTAATGTAATTTATCCCCTCCCACTCTGTCCGATTTAAATCACAGGGTGGGCCTTCAGTATACCCCGTGGGAACCGTGAGTAGCATACGAACCGGGCTCAGGATCCCTGCATGCGGTTTTCATAAATCGATGGACTGCCCCCACGGTATTCAGAGATGTTTTATCCCTAATAACGGGGTCTGTAACTCTGCCCGCCCAGAAGCCAAAGTAAAGGGGCATGTCGCACACAGTAGACGCCTGTCACGGTTATAACAACAGTCAGCACATAAAGCATCATCATACCCCCAGGTCCTTCCCAGGCAGCAGAAACACCCATCTTATGTACTATGCGCTGCAAGAATAAAAGCACTACGGGGTGGGAGAGATAAATCAGAAAGCTCTGTCGGGAAAGCCAATCAGTGATTGGCAGACCTTTGCCTCCATATTTTAAGGTTAAACTGTAGAAAAACAGGAAGGACATTATTGCATAGATCATTATGGTGGGTTTTCCAGAGGAAGCGTAGCTGGCGGTGGTATGACCGTCCCACAGTAAAAAGGCCAGGCTAATTGCCCACAGCATTCCCCATCGGCCTGATCCTGAAGCCAGAACCGACTCAATCCGGGTCCTGAATTGTGCCATATACATTCCCAGGCCAAAATAGCCGATCCATATGGGAAATGCCACCAGATATACCTGCGGATGGACAACGCCGGGCAACGAATACCTGCCGATGGTATTAAGGTATAATACTACCTGACAGAACAGGCACAGTGATAGCAGTGAAATCACAAAGCTCACAGCATGCTTTTCTATCCAGGCTTTCAACAAGGGGTAGAGCAAATAGCACTGAATTATTATGACCATGAAATAGAGGTGATAGGCACCGGTCCCCCAGAGGAGATGCCTGCCCAGCGCGGCCATGAACACTCGTGTGTCAGGCCAGGTATGAAGCAGGTATTGAGTCACCAGGGTGTAAAATAATGTCCATAATACATAAGGCCATAGGATTTTACCGAAGCGCTTGCGATAAAAACGTCCCACCGATTCCCTGCAAACCGATGTGATATCCTGATAATAGAGCAGGAATCCTGAAATAATTATGAACATGGGTACAGCAAAACGCACCACCTGATTGAAAAGTAATCCTCCTGCAGATGTGCCCGCATAATCAGCCGATACATGGATGCCAATGACCGCCAGGGTGGCCAATACCCTCAATAAGTCAAATACCTGTAAGCGTCCTTGCATATCGCCCTTCCTCATAGCAACATTGATCCTATTGTAGCACGGGCGCGAGGGCATAATAAAGCCTGGGTTATCGTTGCTGCAGACTTGTACGTCATCAAGATATACTTTTGACATTGGCACGCCAGGTAGGGGGCTCAGAATCGTCGTCCTGAAATTAGGAATGCATATAGGCCCATCAGTACTGCAAAGCCGCTGGTAGCCATAAGGACATTGTTCAAGTGAGCCACGGGATGGTCCCCCGCCACCAGCAGCAAAGAGGTGCTGACCAGGCCGCCGGCAATAATCAAGCTGGCGCTGATGCGATTTGAGATCTGAGTGATTTTAGCCTCAAAGTTTTTCTTTAGCTCATGTTTGTGAGATACTTCCAGCTCACCCTGCCCGGCTACTTTGATTAAATGGTTCAAGTTGCGGGGGAAAGTAAACAAAGGCCTGATTTCTCGATAGTAATTGCGGCGCAGGCTGCGGTAGATACCCTCAGGTTTTACCCTCTCCTGGAACATCTCCCGAATTAACGGGCCAGCCACCTCGGAGAAGTTGAAATTGGGATCGAGTTTTTTGCCCACGCCATCCACAGTTATCAAAGCCTTCAAAAGAGCAGTGAGATAATTGGGCAAGCGTAGTTGATAACGGTAGGCAATATCCATCATTTCCCGCCGCAAGCGGTCAGCGTCAATATTCCCCATGTTAGATGAATATACTCTTTCTGCCAGGTCCGAAAAGTCAGCCTCGAAACTGTCCAGATCAACTCGGTCATTTAATATTCCCATGTCATATAAAGCACTCATGGCACTGTCCAAGTCTTTTTTTTCAATCCCTAGAAGCAGCCGCCCCAGGTCAGTCAGCCTTTTTTCTGTTAATAAGCCGATTTGTCCAAAATCGATAAAAGCTATTTTATCCTCATTCAGGACCAGTATGTTCCCTGGATGGGGATCGGCCTGAAAAAAGCCGTGCATCATAACCTGCGTCAAAAAGGCCTGTGTTCCCAAACGGGAAATCTTATTGCGATTCCATCCCCGAGCGTCGATGGTATCCAAATCACTGAGTTTTACTCCATCAATGTATTCCTCGGTCAGAACCTTTCTGGTGCTGTATTCCCAATAAATGCGAGGAATAACCACTGAACTGTCAGCGGCAAAATTCACGCGCATTCTATCAGTGTTCTTAGCCTCCCGTTCATAGTCCAATTCAAGGCGCAATATTTTAGCATAATCCTCAATCATAGCCTGTAAGCCGATCTGCCTGGCGTCTGGAGAGTGTTTTTCCGCCAGGCTGGCTAATTCTGTTAGTATCTCCAGATCATCTTCCACCAGGTTTTCGATGTTCGGGCGCTGCACTTTAACTATGACCTCTTCACCACTTTTTAAACTAGCCCGGTGCACCTGTCCAATAGAAGCAGCCGCCAGCGGTACAGGATTAAAGATGGCAAAAACCTCCTCGACCGGTCCAATCTCGGCTGCTATCTGGGCTTTGACCTGATCAATAGGAAAAGCGGCTACTTTATCTTGCAGCTTCTCCAATTCTTCAATAAAGGCTGGTGAAAGAATGTCTGATCTAGTGCTGAGCAATTGACCGAACTTAATAAATGTAGGGCCCAATTCCATCAGGGCATTGGTCAGCTTGTCTGCCATACAGCTATCTGATTCCCTTTGGCATTTTTGTACGGAATATACCGCAGGTAAAGGCACCACGCTATCTAGTCCCAAACGGTGTATGAAATAGCCCAGCCCATGCTTCAGAAAGGTCTTGATGATTTGCCGGTAACGGAGACCATGTCTTATGTGCCTATTAATATTCAAACAGCTACCTCCCTTGAGTTTAGGTTCGACTGATATTAAACCAAATATGTCCTACTCTATAAGAAGAACGCTCATGTATTTAAAGCCATTTCAGCGGCTTTGCCCACACTACCATATCCGGCAGGTTTTCAGTCCCGCGACGCTTATTTCGCTCCGGTCCTCCCCCATAAGTTACCGGGCCGTTGTTCCCGGCGGTGATCAACCATGGGTATAAAGGTGAATATGCCGGTTTTCATCATGCTCGTGTGTGAATTCATCGATCAGGTTGACCCGGCTCAGTAAAGCCCGGTCCGACAAAACCTGCTGAGTGGGACCGTCGAAAACCAGGCGATGGTCCTCACTCAAAACCAGGCTGCGCCGGGTAATGGTGTGAGCCATTTCAAGATTGTGAGTGGACAAGATTATAGTGCGTCCGCGACGATTCAATTCCAGGAGGAGGTGGGTCAGCCAACGTTGGCTTTTGGGATCAAGTCCGGCACCGGGTTCATCCAAAATCAGCACCTCGGGGTTCAAGATCAACACCGCGGCCAGGGCAACCTTGCGTTTCTCTCCTCCGCTCAGTCGGTATGGGGGGCGGTCTCTCAGATGCCCTATGTCCAGCATTTTCAATATATCAGCGGTGCGGCGCTTTACTTCCTGCTCGGTCAAGCCCAGTTGCGAAGGCCCGAAGGCGATCTCATCCTCCACCCGGCTGGTAAACAGTTGTACATCGGAACTCTGAAAGATAAACCCCACCCGGCGATGAAACCGCTGTGCAAAACGATCATCTTCCAATAGTTCCTCACTAATTGCCTCACCAAAGGCTTTGAATGAACCTGCCTGGGAATGGAGCAATCCGCACAGCATCTTGAGCAGGGTTGATTTGCCGGAACCGTTGGCACCCAAGACGGCCACACTCTCTCCGGCAACAACATCAAATGAAATGGAATCGAACACATTTTCACCGGGCTGATAAGCGTATGCGGCCTGTCGCAGTTCAAAAATCTTTTTTAGCATTATCTGCTCCTATAAGTATAATTGGCATCGGTGGAAACGACGCGGCGCTTTCCTGGGGCACCACCTGCTTGCACTTTGCTACGCTGTAACAGCGGGCTGTCATAGCCTGGAAAACCTCTCCCGCGAGCAGCATGCTCTTGGCGAAGAGAAATCCTAGCGATGAACTCAGCAGAGTCATTTGCTGCCTGTATTTCAGCGGTCCCACTGTCCTCATTCTGCGAGCCTCATACATTTCTATCGAGGTTTTAAGCAGCATTATCAGATAGCGGTAACTCATCTCCATAATAAATGCGAATTGTGCCGGAATTCCAATAGACTGCAATGATTTGAACAATCTGGCTATAGGTGTGGTCATCACCAAGAGGGCCACCATGGAAAGTGAGATGCCACTTCTCAAAAAAAGTATGGTGACTGCTTCCACACCCTGACGTGTGACGAAGACAGGTTTGGATAGTGCTGCCGGCCCGCTGATCTCGCCCTGATATAGGGTAATGAGGGGTGTGCCGTCTGACACTATATTAAGTACAGCGGGCAGACCGACCAACAAGGTTATGACAGGAATTATTCCCCATATCCGCTTTTGCAGGGTCAATACCGGCAGCCCGGAGGCTATCATCAATCCCAGGCTTACTGCCCAGACAAACAGCAATAAGCGATAATCTCTCAGCAGTGACAGCGCCACCAGGATGAAGATGCACCCGGCTACTTTATATTCTGGACGCAGGGTTTGCAGAAACCCTGGCTGTCGGGCCCATTTCTCCGCCAACACATCATCCGTCATAATACGTTTAAGGCTCTGCAGACTTTTGCCCACAAACCTGCCGCTGCCAGTCTTGACCGAGGTGCCCAGCTGATGGTCGGTTTCACCCATCCATTCCGGTATATACAGTTCCATGTTTTTAATCTTCGATCATCCGGCTGAACAACATGATTGTTGCCACCACCAGAGCCATACCAACAAATCCAGAAACTATGTATCCCACCACTGAACCCAGAGTACCTTGCAGACCGGGGATGGTATAGTCGGCCAAAATGGCATATTTCCAGGTATCAGCTAAAGCCGCCAAACCGGTCGGCAGCATCCCCACTTCTTCAATCAGCTCTTCGATCCCCCACTCCCCAAACGCGGTTCCAGTAGCGATAAGTCCCAGCGGTGTGAGCAGCAGCAAGGCCAGCAGTCCCCACCACAATTTGCTGTAATGCTTAAACACTGGCCATAACCCCCTTTTTATTTTCCCTGTTATTTCGGTCTGTACCAATTAATTCGGGATAGGTCTGGGCTACAAACAGCACTCCCAACACGGTAAACACGCTTTCCACTGGTCCGGCAAAGAGCAGGTGCTCTCCCATCATTACGGTTACGGCAAACTTCAAGGGATACATGAAGTACAATGGAGTTCCATCAGGTGCTTGGAACAGATGGTATTGCATACCGAACATTAATGCGGTTGACAAGGCGGCTAGATTGATTCCAATGTAGCCTCCACAAGCAGCAGCCACCAGGCCGCGCAATGAACTGATTTCTGCCTTGGCTTTGAACAGGCGGTAAGCGTAGTAGCCGCTAAAGGACATTAGAAAGGCAATATTAAAACAATTGGCCCCTAAGGTGATGATGCCTCCATCACCGAAAATCAAGGCTTGAATGGTTAATGCCACCGCAACCGCGACGGTTGCCGCCCAGGGGCCCAGCAATATGGCGATAAGCACTGCACCGACCGCATGCGCCGAACTGCCTCCCGGTATGGGCAGATTAAGCATCATAATAATGAAAGAAAACGCAGCGCCAACCGCCAGCAGCGGCACCTGCTTCTTCTTCATGGTGGTCTGTACCTTTTTAACCGCTACCCCTATAATGGGAACCATGACCGCAGCAATCGGCAGTGCTGTCAAAGGGCTCATATACCCGTCTGGAATATGCATTTAAATCAAAACTCCCTTCACCTAGCCAAGTCAAAACAGGGCTGGCACAGAATCCCCTCAACGGTCTTGATGGCTCTTGGTTCCATGACTCCTTCCCCACATTTGCCACAGGTCAGGGTCTTATGAATAGAAGCCCGCGGAGGGAGTTCGGTTTCAACTTCATTCCATGCAAACAGTTCTTCATAAGGACAAGTCGTGATATATTGAAACAACTCTTGCCTGACCTGCTCAAGTTCGGCCTGTTCGTTCTGATTAAGGTCGTTTCGCTCTTTCAGTTCCCGGTAGCGTTGCCCTGCCGCGCCCATTGAGGCACGCTTCATCTGCGCAATACGCAAGGCGCGGTTGCTTGAGCGGTCTATAATGGTATACACCGTCTTGCCATAATCCCTGAAGATAAGGTTGCCTTTGCCAAAGGTACACCCTAATATGGACTGCAATGCATCCACACCACAAGAATCGGTTTCCACTATGGCCACGACATCCTCATCTTGATCTCTTTTAAGATTAAGCTGTTCCATGGCCAATTCAGCCGCCCGCACCCCCATTAACAAACCAGGGCAGATATGGCCATGAAACTGTATAGCCAGTTCCAGGGGGGATATATCTTTATACATCAGCGTAACCCACCTTTCTAATCTTAATCCTTATCCTTGTTTTTCTGGCAATAGATTCTAACTCGGTTTACTTAATTGGCAACAGCTCGTCTGCCAACACTGATCACAATACTGCAGCGGTTCACTGCAATCATAATCTTTACAGTTGGAGAGGAGGTTGGCATTGCTGCACAAAAACAGAAACCACAAAAACTGACCGGTGTTTTAAGGTCAATCTTTATGGTTTGGCTTGCGATTATGCAATTACCTGGTTTTAAATTGATGGCCTTGATGGCCACCACTATTTAACCAATTCCTCTGCTAGGGCTTTGCTCTTTTCAGATAATTTTAATGCCAATCGAGCTGCGTCTTTGTTCTTGCCGAGAATTAAAGTAGAGGCCAGATCAGCAAGCAAATTCTTCAATTCTAATAATAGTTTGGTTGCCATCTTAACCCTCCGTTCATTTCATAGTCGACAATTTATCCAGCTAAATTCCTAATATACACATCATCACTATAATTATATACATCTGCGGCCGGAATTCGTACCCCTTTTTTGTTTTCCCCCAATTGTTTATATGCACTATTAAAGCGATGAAAACGTATATTTATGGGCCCAAATGTACAGAAATTTCGTGAAGTTCCCTTGTAGGCCACAAATCTTGCTAATAACTAATAATAAAATGCCACGCTTCTAAATGGCTTGCCCAATAATTCAATACTGGAGATGTAAGGTAATGGGGCAATGGTCTGAGCCGGTTACCTGATCGAGAATGGCGGAATCGACGATTTGAGGTACCATGGGACGGCTGACATAGAAATAATCAATACGCCAGCCGGCATTGCGTTCCCGGGCACGGGTGCGATAATCCCACCAAGAATACTGAACTTTGTCCGGGTAGAGGTGACGAAAAACATCCACATAGCCCATTTCCAGAAACCGGTCCAGGACATCCCTTTCAATTGGTAAAAATCCTGAACGTTTTTCATTATTTTTTGGGTTTTTCAGGTCTATCTCCCGGTGCGCGGTATTAAAATCTCCACAGATAATAATATTGGCCTGATTTTTTTTCAGCTCCTCACAGTAATCTATCAAGGCTTGGTAGAACTGCAGTTTGAAGTTCAGGCGATCGCTGTTCATTTGTCCGTTGGGAAAGTAGACGTTCAACAAGGTAAATTGCGGATGGTGGGTAATCAGTATACGGCCTTCCACATCCAGGATTTCCACCCCGGTCGTCATCCAGCAATCCAATGGGGCTTGACGAACATAGGTGGCTACACCGCTGTAACCCTTTTTGGCTCCAATATTCCAATAACTCTGGTAGCACGGGACCTCCAGCAGTGTTTGGTGCAATTGTTCCGGGCTGGCCTTGGTCTCTTGCAGGCACAGGATATCGGGGGCTTCACGTTGCATCCATTCGATGAAGCCTTTGTTGTATACTGACCGAATGCCATTGACATTCCAGGAATAGATTTTCATTTCCCCCACCCCAGTAGGTATTTTCATTAGGGCAGTTGTTCCATCACCTTAAGGGCGACGGCATCCATTTCCGCCGAATGATATTCTTCTATCTTGCCATCATCGACCAAAGCGTTGAATATTCCATCCCAGGGCAGGCCACCCAAAAACTCCACCCCGGCCTCCTGCGATACCTTAACGCCCTGGCTCTTTCCGAAGATCTCTATCTTCTCATTGCAATGCGGACATAATGCATGGCTCATATTCTCAATAAGGCCGATTATCGGTAATTGCAGTTTCTTGGCCATTTTTATGGTCTTCTTAACCACCATGAAAGCCAAGTCCTGTGGTGAGGAGACGATGATGATGCCATTGACCGGCAGAGACTGCATGACAGTCAAAGGTATATCACCGGTTCCAGGCGGCAGGTCCACTATAAGGTAATCCAAATCGCGCCAGTCCACATCTGACCAAAACTGTTTGACTGCACCGGCCAGCATCGGTCCTCTCCAGATCACCGGGTCGTCCTCATTGGGCAGGAAAAAGTTTATGGACATTAATTTGATGCCGCTCTTGCTTTCGGGGGGTATCATGCCATAATCCCCTGCTTTAATGTTGCCTTTGATGCCAAACGCTTTCGGCTGACTGGGTCCGGTGATATCAGCATCCAAAATTCCCACCTTTTTGCCTTGACTGGCCAGGCTCAAGGCCAAAAGCCCGGTCACCGATGATTTACCCACCCCGCCTTTGCCGCTCATCACAGTGATGACATTGCGGATGTTGTTAAGAGTCCCTACCAGAGTATTAGGCTGATTTTCAACCCCGCAAGAACTGCGATCCAGGTTGCATCCAGCCGCGGAGGGACATGTGTTGCACTTGTCTGACATTGATCAGTCTCCTTTCAAATCGCTGCTGGTCTGCAGCAGCTTCAAAAAATTCATTTCAAAAAGCTGATCCTGAGCTATATTACGCTTGGACGGACCGGATATCCTCATCCCCGCACGTCTAGCTCTGGCGTTTAAATAACGCCAGCTGAGCAAAGTGTCTATATTACCCTCGTCATACACCTTGCCATTCGGATGTATGGCTATCGCTTGCCTGCTAAGCACCATCGCAGCCAGTCCGTAATCTTGAGTTATCACCACATCGCCTTTATTTGTCCGGTTGACGATGGCTATATCAGCCGCTTCAGGCGAGAAATCGACCAGTATTACCTGGGCATAGCTGCTCTCGATAGCATGGTGGGGATTGCTGACCATAATCACTTCCAGACCATATCGCTGGGCGATTTTTTCTATAATCTGCTTGACTGGGCAGGCATCTGCATCTACCAGTATTTTCATGGGCAATCAACCGTATCCAGGACCGAGTCAATAATCAGGACGACTGGATTTAGGCCTTTGCTGGCCGTTAAACCCATCAAATCCACCACCAGCATCTCCGCCAAGGAAAAAACCCTGCTGTCAGGGGCAAGGCAGCGTGTGAAAATAGTATCTCCCCGTCTCCGAGAGCCATGTATGCGCATCACCGCTTCACCTCTTTCCCGGTCAGAAAAAATCCTGCCCAGGCGACTATCGGACAGCTATCAGTCACCCCCAGATCTATGGGCTGCATTGGCAAAACGCATTGCTGGGGTTATATCACTATGGTGCTAGAGTCTACAGTGCAACCATAAAGAGATAAGTCAAGAAATAAGTCGATTTAAGACCGGTATCTTTACACAGAAGTTATATTTTCTGGAGGAAATCATCGCTCGGTTCCAGCTTAGCTAGAAATACCCTTCCCTGACCTCCTGGTTGATAACGCAAGCTTTTTCACTTTTAATCAATCATAAAATAGTTTAACACAAATTGGACGGGCTTATAGTTAAAAATTATCACACATCTACAGCCGGTTGGTGTAAGCTGAGAATGTTAGTTTCGTATTGTTTATGAACGGGGATTGGGGAGCTGATTCTATTGATTAGCGACGAGATGCTGGCGTGGCAGACTCTGAGCGGTGATATAGCAGCTTATGAAGAACTGGTCAACCGATATAAAAATCAGGTCTTTGCCATTGTCTATCGCATTATCAACCATGCGCAGGAAGCTGAAGACCTCACCCAGGAGGTATTTCTTACCGTATACGAGAAGATGTACCAATTCGATCCCAATAAAAAATTTGCCCCCTGGATATATCGGATAGCCACCAACACCAGCATAAGTGCTTTGCGTAAGCGTAAAAAAATAGCCCTGGTTAATTTTGATGAGGCCTATAGCGCCCCAGCGAATGGTTATGCCCCAATACAGACAGGCGATCCCCATTCCGTGTTCGAACAGCGTGAGTTACATCGCGAGATTGATGCTGCCATAATGGCCTTGCCGGAAAACTACCGGGTAGTGATCGCGCTACGCTATCAAATGGATTTGGACAATCAGGAAATAGCCGACACACTGGGAATAAGTAAGGAAAATGTCGAGGTTAAGGTGCATCGTGCCCGCAAGGCCCTGCAAAAAGTATTATTGAATCGCCGCAACGAAAGGGGGATAAATCATGAATTGTCAGCAAATCGATAAATACATCTACGAATTTTGTGACAAACAATTGTCTCCCCAAATGCATGACGGCATTCAAGCGCATTTGGACCAATGTGAAAGCTGCCGCGATAAAGTAACCGCAGCCGACCAAGAAGGCCAGCTCTTGCGCAGTATGGATATCATTCCGGCTTTAGGACCGGAATTTACCGACCGGGTGCTAGCCGCAGTCAAGCAAAAGCATGGCGGCGCGGCCTCGGCGGCTTTTCTGGCCGGGCCTTCATCCCGTTATCCACGCCAATTGCGCTGGTGGTGGGGTGCAGCTGGTGCGGCCGTTTTGTTGCTGGCATTATGTTCACTGCCGATGCTAAATATGCAGATGCCGTTGGGAATCAAACTCGCTGAACAGAGTGCCGCTGACCGTGCGCCGGTTGAAACGGCCCCGCTGCTGGTGAGCCCCTCGGCTTCTCCGAAAAGTGATGCAGAGCCTCCCCAGACGGTGGCAGGCCAGGAAACCACTGACCGGCCTATCCAAAACGCTCAGCAGGATATTGCTAAAAAACAGCAGAATTCTGCTACCAAAAGGACAGACGCTTCACCACCAGAGTCGACCCAACCTTCCCAGACGGCGCAACTCTATACCTCCGCAGCCCGCCAGGAGCAGATGGTAAGAGCACCCATCTATTCCAGTCCTAACCGTGGAACTGAATTGTTGACCCTGCATCCTGTTAATCTGCCCCCGGAATACTCTCTGCAGAAGGTTATCAGCAACTCGGACCAGGAAATCACTTTTGTATACCTGAATCAGTTGACCCGGCAGGAGTTAAACCTGAGACTCACAGCATCGGTTGAAGCAGCGGAGGAGTTGGATCAGGCTCCTGACGCCCCCCTGTTATTGAGGAGCGCTGTGCCACAAGATGTGGAAAATTCGGAGGGATCAGCTCAGCCAGCAGAGACGGTGATCGCGCACAACAGCTTAAAAGCCAGGATGGATTACAACCAACAGTCTTATGAAATGGTTTTGAGCGGCGATGTGGATGATGAGCTATTGGCTGCTATAGCCGATAAAGTTAAATTGGAGGAGGGACATAAAGGTGTTAAAACGGAAAATCCATAAAAGCGGCCTATTCAGCCTGATAGTGCTGCTGGTGATGGCCCTGGCCGTGCCGGTAATGGCCGCTGATGCCCCTGGTCAGTACAATGGTCCTGTAGTGGTGGTGACCGCTACTGGAACGGCCACCGCAGTGCCAGACCAGGCCCGTATTTCATTGGGAGTGGTAACCACTTATAAAGATCTGGCCCAGGCACAGGACGAAAACAACCAGAAAACCGAGCGGGTAATTGCCGCTGTTCAATCCATGGGTATAGACAAGAACCGCATCCAGACCAGCAATTTCAATATCTATCCCCAATATGATTACAAAAACGGCTCCAGCACCCTGACCGGTTATCAAGTCCGCAATGAGATCACCGTAGTAGTGAAAGATATTAGTAAGGTCGGAGTTATTCTAGACGGGGCTGTACAGGCTGGCGCCAATAGTGTGAATTTTGTCTCCTTCGAAAAGTCCAACCTGGACGGGGCTGAAAACGAAGCCCTGGTCAAGGCTATATCCAGGGGGCGCGACAAAGCGCAGATCATTGCCGCTGCCGCCCAGATGAGCCTGGGGGGTTTGGTGAGCATCAGCGAAGACCATAATACCGCTTTCTACCCCAATGTCGCCAATATTGCCCTGGATTCTGCCAAAGGCCTGGGCGAAGGCAGCGTGCCCATCAACCCCGGGGAGCTCAAGGTAACCGCTTCAGTCACCATGGTTTACCAGTTGAAATGATTACCATAGGCTTCGGTATATGAACAGGAACCCTGGCGGGGGAGACTCCCCCGCCGTTGCTATTCCGGGACTATTTCAGCAGTGGCGACAGGGCTTTAAACTCAGGGGTCCCAGAAGTCTTGAGGATATCAAAGAAGACGGTCTCGGCATTGGTTGTCACCGCTCCCATCTGTTTCATCAAGTCCAGTCCGCTGCGGTAATTCGGTTTGAACCTGGAGCAGACCGCATCTTCAACCAAGTGAACGGTGTAACCAGCCTGGAGCAGGTCCCTAACCGTCTGGTAAACACAAACGTGAGTCTCGCTGCCGGTGACGATAATCTTGGACCTGTTGTGGGCGAACAAGGCTTTTCTCGTATCCAGGGTGCAAGCCGTGAAGGACATTTTCTCTATAATCTCAGTCCCTGCAGGGAAATTCTCCTTCAGTTCGGGGACCGTAGGCCCCAGGCCCTGCGGGTATTGCTCGGTGACCACCACCGGTATGCCAGTCTGTCCAGCCAGTTTCAGCAGCAGGTTGGTATTTTTGATCACCGCATCCTTGTATTTCATTGCGTTCAGCAGCTTGTCCTGTAAATCAATGATCAATAATAAAGACTCCAATCGATCCAGCCTGAATCTGCTAATTTCCATGCCAACTCCTCCTTATTTGAGCATGCCACAATTGTAGCATTAATCGTTGACTGCTTAAAGCACCAGGGATGCGGATGTCTTGGAATCTTTGGCACCGCCACAGTAAAGGGATGGGGGCTAAATGAAGACCAGCCCGGCCATCCCTTTAATTACTATTTAGCAACTTCCGTACTTGATAAGAATCAACTGCACATAGTAGGCCCTTAGTATCTTTAGGTTTCTCAGCCGATACTTCAGGGCGGACTCCTCTTCCTCATTCTGGGCATGGGCTATCTGTTCCTGCAGGTACTCGATCTGATCCAGGATTCTGGTCAAAGATTTTTCCAGGCGGCTCTGACTGCGGGTATTCATTTATCATCCTTCTTTTGTGTTTCTGATATAGGTAATATATCCTTCAAGAGCATCATCCGGTGCTAGTACCAGCAGTGCCAAAATTTATCAAGCCCACCACGTAAACGGGAATGCTGGAATATGACGAAAGTTGTGCCACCTCTGCAGGTCAGGTTGGCCTAGCTGCATCAAGTCTGGCCAGGGCTGAGAAATACCCCCAAAATACGCTGACCGACAACAATGTGGCATAGAATTGCTTGACAAGCGAGCCAGGCATGTAATATAATTTGTCTTGCTGAGCATAAATTAGCACTAAGCGGCAGTGGCGGAATTGGCAGACGCGCTAGATTCAGGTTCTAGTCCCGCAAGGTGGTGGAGGTTCGAGTCCTCTCTGCCGCACCATAGGAAATACCGGGGGTTTTTAACCCCCTTAATTCGTTTCTGGGCCTTTTCTACAGCTGTTGCTATAGAGTCTGCCCTGCCAGGTTTCTTTTTCAAGCAGGGCCCGTTCGATCTGGTTCAAGACCTCACGTTTATGCAGGCTCCACTGCGGCACCAGCAGCAGGTGGCGGGGGCTGTCTCCGGTCAAACGGTGCACGACCATTTCCGGGGGAAGGATCTCCAATATCTCTGCCACCAGGTTTACATATTCCTCCTGATCTAAAATTCGAAACGGCTGCTCCTGGTAAGAGATCCCCAGGGGGGTGTTTTTCATCACGTGGAGCAGATGTATTTTTATACCTGCCAGTCTGCACTGAGCTACGTAATGAGCGGTTGCCATCATGTCCTCACGGCTTTCCCCTGGCAGTCCCAGGATTATATGGGCGCAAATATCGATGTTATGGCGGCCCAGAATCTGCACTGCATTTTCAAAATCAGCCTGCTCATATCTCAGATTCATGGCCCGGGCAGTTGCAGCATGGATTGTCTGTAGGCCGAGTTCTACCCATAAATCAGTATGACACTTGACCTCATCGAGCACCTCGATTACCTCAGGAGGCAAACAGTCGGGTCGGGTAGCAATCGCAAGTCCGACCACCCCAGGCTGAGCGGCGGCCTGCAGGTATAGGTCCCTGAGCCTCTGGGGATGATCATAGGTATTGCTGAAAGCCTGAAAGTAAGCAATATATTTAGGCCATTTGAAGTGCATTATAATCTTAACTTCTGGCAAATTGCTGCACCAGGTCAGGCGGCGCGCTTATGAAAATCACCTGATCCCCGGAACGCAGAACAAGCAACCGGAAGACGATAAGTGCCATCCGGTGGGGCGTAATAAATCCACGGCGTCAAGGGATTTGAGCTTTGCTATATTTGTTACGCAGATGATGATTCAGACTGTGGTAGCGTTGTCACTTATAGCAGGCGATCAGTCTTGAACATGCTTCCTCATACATTCGAAGGTCGGCAGTACCTGGATTTGGTGAGCTATTCATGCCTTAGCCGCCAAGGTATAATGATAAATGGTATCTTGGCAAGAGGAGGGTAAAGTGACGTAACCAAAGACAATATCGTTGTACTCGGCCTGGTAGCCATGAAATGGCGGTGGCGTTCGGGTTATGGACCGCCAGCCTGCTCCGGGCCGGTGCAGATCCTGGGGCAAAACGATGTTCAATCAGGGGACATGCAGAGTACAGACCGGTCAGTTCACCCAGTACGATTTTACTGTCGGAGAGTCAACTCCAGGCTGAATCAGGGCTGAATTTAACAGCAAAAACCACCAGGCATGAGCACCGTCTGTTTCGTCAAAGCCAGGACTGTACAGCACGTACGCTATACCAGCTGGACAAACTCATGGTCATGCGCCATAGAGATGCAATTATCGACTGCACGAGGCATTAAAATTAGGCATTACCACGAACCTGCGGCTGATGATCTCATGGCTTATGGGCCGGTTATACGGCTGCGCCAAAAACCGGGTTCAATCAGGTCGATGTATTTACGGCGACAATGATGGCGCGGTAATCATTCAAGTCAGGGATAATGTGGTAACCAAAATAATCATACAGAAGGAACATCCGCGGTAGATTTGTCAGGGGACGGTTGTTGACGAAGCATTTTGTTGTCAACAGCGTCTGTTCAACCCTCAACTTTGCTATAGCTGTTTTATGAATTGATAGGCATCTCGATAGCGGTAACGGTAAACCGACCTTTATTGCCGAACCTTGGTCGGCCCGTTCTATAGCCTGCTCGATGGTGTCGTGGTAATGACCCGTAAGATCACCGGAACCCCGGACTGCAATCCCACCTGGGCTATGCCTTTGGTGACTTCGGCCGATACATATTCAAAGTGCGGGGTGGCCCCACGAATCACGGCTCCTAAACAGATTACCGCGTCATATCCTCTCCGCACCATCTGCTGTGCAGCCAGAGGCATTTCGAAAGCTCCCGGCACCCAGGCCACATCGATGTTATCAGGCTCCACATCATGGCGGATCAATGCATCCATACAACCGGACAGCAGTTTATTAGTGATGAATTCGTTGAATCGTGATACGATCAATCCGAAGCGCTGCCCCTGCCCCACCAGTTTTCCTTCAAATACCTGTGCCAATGCTATTCCTCCTCAATGTTGATGATCGTTTACAGGTTGACCAGAAGATGGCCCATCTTCTCTTTCTTGGTCTGCAGATAGTGGCGGTTTTCCTCCTTGCTGGGGACCTCGATGGGAACCCGCTCAGTTATCTCCAGGTCGTAGCCTTCCAAGCCCTTGACCTTTTTGGGGTTATTGGTCATGAGGCGCATCTTGTGTATACCCAGATCGGCCAGAATCTGGGCCCCTATACCATAGTCCCTCAAATCTGGGGCAAATCCGAGATTGATATTGGCTTCAACCGTGTCCATGCCCTTGTCTTGCAGCTTATAAGCCTTGATCTTATTGCATAGCCCGATGCCGCGGCCTTCCTGGCGCATATATAACAGAACCCCCTTGCCTTCGGCCTCGATCATCTGCAAGGCCCTCTGCAGTTGATCACCGCAGTCGCAGCGTGAGGAACCCATTACATCCCCGGTGAGGCATTCCGAATGCACTCTTACCAGAATTGGTTCTTCCGGCTGCCATTCGCCTTTGACCAGAGCCAGGTGTTCTTTATTGTCCAATAAGGACTGGTAGGCCACCGCTTTGAAATCGCCAAAATGCGAGGGGAGTTTGGCATCCGCCACCCTTACCACCAGCTTTTCACGACGCCGCCGGTATTCGATCAATTCGGCTATGGTGACGATTTTTAAATCGTGGCGCTGGGCGAACTCAATTAATTCCGGTACCCGGGCCATATTCCCATCGGAGCTCATTATCTCACAGATGACTGAAGCCGGATAAAGACCAGCCAAACGGGTCAGGTCGACCGAGCCTTCGGTATGCCCGGCCCGGCGCAATACCCCACCCTCGCGGTAGCGGAGCGGGAAGATGTGCCCGGGTCGCCTGAAATCCTTGGGGGTGCTGTTGGGGGATATCAGGGCGGCTATGGTGGCGGCCCTTTCGTGAGCAGATATCCCGGTGGTACAGGTAAAGTGGTCCACCGACACGGTAAAGGCAGTCTCATGGCTGTCGGTGTTGTTGGTCACCATCTGTTTGATGTCCAGCAGGTCCAGGCGTTTACCTTCCATGGGCACGCATATCAGACCACGGCCATGGGTGGCCATGAAATTGATCACATCAGGGGTGGCCTTTTCTGCGGCTACTACTATATCCCCTTCATTTTCGCGGTCTTCATCATCGACCATGATTATCATTTTGCCCTCACGAATATCAGCAATGCCTTCTTCAATAGTGTTGAACATAATAAGTGCCTCCTTTATAAAAATCCGTGCTGGGATAGGAAATCCATGCTCATGGAGCTCTTCTCGGTCTGCTGCGCACCTGTAAGTAGTCTCTCCACATAGCGGCCAATAATATCACTCTCCAGGTTCACCTCATCTCCGGGCTGTTTGGAACCGAGAACGGTGAGATGGGCGGTGTGCGGGATGAGCGAAACAGTCAGAAAATCGCGGCCCACCTCCACCACAGTCAGACTGACCCCATCTATGGCGATCGAACCTTTGGCCACGGTGTATTTCAATACCTCCGCCGGGGCCTTGATGCGCAATATTATGGCTATATCAAATGGCTCCCGCTTGACTATGGAACCAACGGCATCCACATGCCCTTGCACCAGGTGTCCTCCCAGGCGGTCAGTGAGCTTTAAGGCCCGCTCCAGATTGACCCAGTCGCCAGCGCTGAGACTCTTTAGAGTTGTCTTATTATAGGTTTCAGGCATCACATCAGCCCAGAACTGCCGGGATTCATATTTGACTACGGTCAAACAGACCCCGTTAACAGCTATACTGTCACCCAGTTTGACATCCTCTAAAACAGTTTGAGCCTTCACACCGAGACGAATGGATTGCGCCCCAAGTTTGATTTCACTTATGTTGCCGATCTCTTCAACTATTCCGGTAAAAATAATCTCTCACCGCCACTTCCATTTGCATACTTCGTTCAACGATAGGCTGACTTTTTTACATAACCGCTCACCAGTAGGTCGGGGCCGATGCAGCTTATCTCCAAATCCTCGATCCCAATGGCTTCCGCCATAGTCTCCAGTCCGCGGCCCTCTACGGGAGTCGGTGCATTACTTCCACCGATTATCTTGGGAGCGATAAACCAGTAGATTTTATCGATCAGCCCGTATTTCAACAAGCTGGCATTAATTCCTCCGCCGCCCTCCACCAGCACGTGGCTCAGCTTGCGATGGGCCGCAGTCTGCAAAACCTGCTCCAGGTTCAGATCATCACGGGAACCGTCCACGGCAATGACCTCTATGCCTATATCCTGAAGCCGCCTGACCTTCTCAGGATCCGCGCTATCAGCGGTGAAAACCAGGGTCTTTTGCTGCGTGCTGCTGGCCGCGATCTGGCTTTCTAAGGGCAGGTCCAGGGCTCCGTCTATTATTAGCCGTACCGGGTCCCGGCCCTGCCGGTCAGCAAGTCTCGTATTCAGTCGGGGATCGTCAGCCATAACCGTGCCTATGCCAACCAGTATAGCGTCAGCCTGATCCCTCATCTGATGAACCTTTAAGCGGGCCAGGTCAGAGGTGATCCACCTGGAATCCCCAGTATGAGTGGCAATTTTGCCATCAAGGGTCATCGCCGTTTTCAAAGTAACAAAAGGCAGCCCGGTACAGATATATTTCAAAAAGACTTCATTCTGTTTTTCGGCTTCCGCTTGCAGCAACCCGGTTTCGGTCTCGATGCCGGCCTGGCGCAGAGTGTCGATACCGCGCCCATTTACCAATGGATTGGGATCCTCCATAGCCACTACGCACCTTTTTATTCCCGCCGCTATCACGGTCCGGGTGCACGGCGGTGTCAAACCCTGGTGATGACACGGTTCCAGGGTCACATACAAGGTCGCCCCCAAAGCTTTATTCCCGGCTTGATTGAGGGCATGAACCTCGGCATGAGGGGTGCCAGCTTTTTGATGGTAGCCTTCGCCTACTACTTCACCATTCTTTACCACCACTGCCCCGACCAGGGGGTTGGGGCTGGTGCGTCCAGTTGCCAAGGCTGCCAGTTCCAAGGCCCGGCGCATATATCTCTCATCATGCTGCTGCAATTCACTGCCTCCCAAAACACAAAAAACCCGACGCTTTCATCGGGTTGGACATAACAAGCTAGGCTGAACAAACCGTGCTCAACCAGCCCTTCTTCTACCATCCAGACTGTAACTGTCGGCCCCGGAGTTTCACCGGATCATGCCTTGCGGCTCGCGGGCTGTACCGCCGATAGGGAATTCCACCCATCCCCGAAGAAAGGTTAATATAATATTTTTGATATACTAGATAGTAGCACTAGTAATGCTTAAGGTCAAGCTTTAAGGGCTTTCAGGCTCTGAATGGCTTCTTGCAGCCCGCTCCCCTGAAACACATAAGATCCCGCTACCAGGACATCACATCCCGCTTGGACAGCATCCCAGCCCGTTTTATCGTTTATGCCACCGTCGACCTCTAAATAACAGTTCAGCCTCTGGCTGTCTATCATGGCTCTGATATTGAGGATCTTGCTCAAGACGCTAGTTATGAAACGCTGTCCCCCGAAACCGGGGTTGACAGACATCGCCAACACCAGGTCAAGTTCGGGCAGTATAGGCTGCAAAAGGCATTCCGCGGTGGCCGGATTTAGGCTCACCCCGGCCTTGCAGCCACATTCTTTGATGGAAGCGATCACCCGGTGTAAATGGTGGCAGGCTTCAATATGGACCGTAATCATGTCGGCACCGGCATCGATAAAAGCCGGTATCAATTGTTCCGGTTTTTCGATCATCAGGTGCACGTCCAAAAACAGACCGGTGATTTCCCGAATGTCAGCAACCACCTGCGGACCGATGGTAAGATTGGGAACAAAGTGACCGTCCATGACATCAATATGCAGCCAATCAGCACCGGCCTCTTGCACCGCCTTAATATCTTCTCCCAATCTGGTGAAGTTTGCGCTCAAAATCGAAGGGGCAATCAGTATCACCGGTAGCACCTCTCATTCCTCATCACTTCCTCCAGTATAGCCACATAGTTCTGGTAGCGCAGTTCAGCTACTGTTCCGCTCTGCAGGGCATCTTTTACTCCACATTCCGTCTCCCGATAATGCAGGCAGTCCAAAAATCGGCACTTCTCCTGATGAGGCGCAAATTCCGGGTAATAAGCTGTCAACCGGCGGCTAACCAGATCCTCAGGCAGATCAAGGGTGGAAAATCCCGGGGTGTCTGCTATCCATCCCCCCTCAGGCAAGGGATAAAGCTCCACATGCCTGGTGGTGTGTCGGCCCCGTCCGATTTTGCTGCTTACCTCCTGTGTCTTAATGGTAAGATCTTGGGCTAGGTTATTTAAAAGAGTTGATTTTCCAGTTCCGGAGGGCCCGGCAAATACAGCGATTTTATCCGCTATGGCACAGCGCAGCTGATCCAAACCGCAGCGCTGTTTGGCCGAGGTATTGATAATCGGGATGCCCAGGTCGGGATAGATGCTCATAATGGCCCGGGCTTTGTCACTGGCCTGTAGGTCGCATTTATTCATGATGATCACAGGGGTTAGACCGGCATGAAGGGTCAATACCAGTAACCTGTCCAGAAGCATCGGCACCGGCTCTGGACGTTCATAAGCCATAACGATCAACACCACATCCACATTGGCGATGCGAGGCCTGTATAGCTGGTTGCGGCGAGCGACAATACCCTCCAGGATGCCATGTTCCTCATCTATAGGGGTGAACATGGCTTTATCACCAGTCAGTATCAACTGTTGTTTCACCTTGCCGCGCAGTTTACATTCGTATATTTTGCCAGTGGAATCCTGCACGTAATAAAAACCGCTGTATTTTTTTAGAATCAAGCCAGTAACCGGTTGATGGGGCATCTACTCCCTCCCTCATTATACCGAAGCCCTGTTATTGAAGGTTGAACACCTTGTAGCGTTCCTCATCAAGCCGCACTTCAGCCGTTCCGCTGCCGCTGTAGCTGACTCCCACGCTGACACTGGTTCCGGAGTTATGAGTTTGTTTATACACCTGACGACTACCCTGACTGTCGGTGACATTAATCACTACCTGATAGGATTTCTGTCCGGTAGGCAGAGTAAACTGCAGTGTCTTGGTTTTAGCCGTCCCGGTGCTGCCTTTGCTGACCACCAGATTCACAGTGCTGCCCTGTTCGATTAAGATGCCTGCAGTGGTATCCTGGGAAATAACTACATCTACCTTATAGGTGCTGCTCTCTTGTCGGGTGACCTGACCCAGTACCAGTCCGTACTCGGACAGCTTTTCTTTAGCCTTTTCCAGAGTCATGCCTTCCAGAGCAGGCATAGGCACCTTGGGTGGGGTTTTACCCTTGCTCACCAGGAGATTCACTTTGGACCCTTTGACGGCTTCTCCGCCCGATGGACTCTGAGAGATCACTATTCCCTGTTCATAGCGATCATCATAATTCTGCGATACTTCTCCTCGAACCAGCCCGGCGTTGCGGAATTGTATCTCAGCGTCGGCCTGAGACAAGCCCACCACATGCGGTACCGCCACCATCTCCGGCCCTTTAGACAGCACCACCGCAATTTCCCGACCGGTTTTTACGGTCTGTTCCGCTGGCGGTTCCTGAGAGATGATCAGGTCTTTTTCCACCTCATCGCTGAAGTTGCGGCCGGCTACAGCTATTTTTAGGTTCAGGGCGGCCAGCGTGTCGGTGGCTTCTTTTAGTTCCATCCCTTGCAGGTTGGGAACCTGAACTTCCTTGCCGAATATGCTGCCGCCCATCACCCACCAAATGCCTGACAATAAGCCCAGGATAGCCACTGCGATTATTACCATGCCCGCGGGCCGGAATTTACGCCGCTTGGAAGGCGTTTTTTGCCCAGCCTGGATAGGGCTCATAATAATGGTGGTACCGTTGCGTTCCTTCCTCATCCAGCTTAGTGAGGCGTCCTGGGAGATGAGAGCATTGCTCATTTCCTCGGCAGTAGTGAAGCGGTGGGAGGGGTGTTTTTCCAATGCTTTGAGGATCACCGCCGATAGTGCTTTGCTGACCGCAGGATTGATCTGTTCGGGGGGCAGAGGTTCATCATGAATATGTTTCAAAGCTACGGTAATGGTGCTCTCAGCGTCAAATGGAGGCCTACCGGTGAGCATCTCGTATAAAACACAGCCCAATGAATATATATCAGTGGCCGGAGTGACCGGTTCTCCCTTGGCCTGTTCCGGAGATATATAGTGCACTGTCCCAACCAGGTCACGGGCAAAAGTAAGGGTTTTTTTGCTGATAGCCTGGGCGATGCCGAAGTCGGCCACCTTGACGATGCCTTTTTTGGTAACCAGTATATTATGTGGTTTGATGTCTCGATGTATAATGCCATTTTCATGGGCATGGTGAATGCCCTCACAGATCATAATGGCGATTTCGGAGGCCTTTTCCGGTGACAGGGGGGCCTCGGCGGCGATTATCTCCTGCAGGGTCTGCCCTTCGATATATTCCATCACTATGTAATGAACGTCGTTTTCCTGCCCGACATCAAAAATGTTGACTATGTTAGGGTGTGATAGGCGAGCTGCGGCCAGGGCTTCGGTTTTAAAGCTCTGCACAAAAGCTTGGTCCCGGGAGTATTCTTCCTTGAGGATTTTGATAGCTACGATGCGGTCCAGACTTTTGCAGTGCGCTTTGTACACTTTGGCCATGCCGCCTTCGCCGACACCCTCCAGGAGTTCATATCTATCGCCTAAAACCATATCTTTCACTCTCTTAACCTCCTAGTCGGTGAGTAGAAGTATGAGGGTTATATTGTCATATCCGCCTCGGGCCAGAGCAGTCTGGACCAATTCCTCAGCGATCTCGTCCAAATGATGGGGATTCTGTTGGTAGATCTCCAAAATATCCTCGGGAGTCAGCAGGTCGCTCAAACCATCACTGCACATCAGTATTGCATCTCCATAAGCCAGTGGAACCTGGCAGCTGTCTATCTCCACCCGCGGGGCGATGCCAATAGCCCGGGTCAAGATGTGGTTATAGGCGCTGCTGCGGGATTCTTCCGCTGTTATCAATCCCTGGCTAACCATTTGTTCAGCCAGGGTGTGATCCCGGGTGAGCTTCTCGATCTGTCCGTTGCGTATCAGAAATAAGGCGCTGTCCCCTACATGGCCTACAAAGAGGCGATTTTCCCATATCAAGGCAACGGTCGCAGTAGTACCCATATCGTGCAGGTCAGCATTGGCCTGGCTCTCTTCCCAAACCATGCGGTTGGCGTGTTGTAGGGCACCCTCCAACGGAGTTATGGAGTTGCCCGGCGGGTTGTCCTTCACCCAGGCATGAATGCTGCGAACGGCGGTCCGTGAAGCCACATCACCACCGCTATGCCCCCCCATGCCATCACAAACCGCAAAGAGTCCTCTTGCGGTATCTACCAGATAGCTGTCTTCATTTTTTTGCCTGACCCTGCCGATATTAGTTGCTACACTTACTCTCATTATCCACCCTGACCCATTAGGTGCGAGTCTTTAGGGTCGCACCTGTTTATACTCGTGGCCTCTCTCCAGCTGATCAACTTTGTTTTACCGCCAATTGTCCACAGGCAGCCTCAATGTCTCCGCCATGTTCTTCGCGCACACTCACATTAAGCCCGGCCGCCTTCAGCCAGTTGCAAAAGGCTTGAACATCCTGCGCCTCAGGCTTGCGGTAAAGTAAACCATCTACTTCATTATAGGGAATTAGATTGATATTCGCCAGTAAAGGTTTTACCAGCTTAGCCAGGTTTTCCGCATCTTTACGGCTGATATTGACCCCATCTAACATGATATATTCGAAAGTCACCCGGCGTCCGGTTTTTTCCACATATTTTTTGACCGCTGTCATTAAAGCAGCCAGAGGATATTTCTTGTTGATCGGCACCAATTCATCGCGCAACTGGTCATCGGCGGCATGCAGAGAAATGGCCAGGGTTATCTGCAGGTCCTCTTCAGCCAGGCGCAAGATGCCGGTAGCTTCTCCGCAGGTGGAAATGGTAATGTGGCGCTGGCCCAGCTGAATACCGCGCGGGTCATTGAGGATGCGAATAGAATGGATCACTTCGGTCAAGTTCAGTAAAGGCTCTCCCATGCCCATGTACACCACATTGGTTATCAGGGGCTCTTCAGGATTTTTAAGGCGTCTTTTCAGTTCACGCCGTGAACCTAAAAATTGACCTACTATTTCATGAGCAGCCAGGTTGCGCTGAAATACCCCTTGCCCGGTGGCACAAAAAGCGCAGCGCAGCGGGCATCCCACCTGTGAGGATACGCACAGTGTATAACGTCCATTCAAGTCGCGGGACTGGGGTATCAATACCGTTTCCACCCGTTTCTTGTCATTCATCTCCATCAAAAACTTGCGGGTTCCATCAGAAGCCACCCGCTGTTTTAGTACCCGAGGGATCGAAATACGCGCCCGATCATCAAACTGCTGCCTGACTTGACGGGGCAGGTCGCTCATTTCATAAAAAGAGGAGGTGTCTTTTACATAGATCCAGCGGTGCAGTTGCCGTCCTCGAAAACGCGGCTGTCCCAGCCTGGACGCGAAATCCTCCAATTCCCCGATATTCATCCCTATCAATTCGATCTTGTCGATACTATTCATCCGCACCCAATCTCCTCATTAAAGCATAAAACATCCCATCACACCGATATCGGCCCGGCCATACGGTCAGGCTTCCCCTCTTAGCCGCTTGGATATCCCGCTCTTCAAGGGGGAAAAAATTGATTTTATCGTCAAAGCCCTGCGGAACAAAATCTTTGCCCCGATCCTTTAGAAACGCCTCCACCACACCCTGGTTCTCAGCCGGATTGATGGTGCAGGTGCTGTATAACAGCAATCCTCCCGGGCTTACTAACCGTGATGCAGCCTGCAGTAGTTGGTATTGCAGTTTGGGCAAATCTTGAAGCGTTTCTGCCTTGAGGCGCCATCTGGCATCAGCACGGCGATTCAGCACTCCCCAACCTGAGCAAGGGGCATCAAGAAGCACCCCGGCGGCTTCAGTCAGTCCGGTTTTGAGGTGCAATAGGTCGCAGTTTATGGGAGTCACACTGTTTATCCCCAAGCGGCGGCAGTTGGCTTTCAAAAGCTCCACCTTGTGGTTATGCAGCTCTACTGCCCTGATCTCACCTATATCCCCCATATATTCCGCCAGGTGAGTACTCTTTCCACCCACCCCAGCGCCAAGGTCATAGCACAGCGATCCCGGTTCGGGAGCCAGGATGGCCGCAGCCAGCATAGATCCCTCATTCTGCAAGTAGAATAAGCCGGACTGATAGGACGGCAGTTCAGTTATGGGCTTTTTAAGGCCGGATATGTAGACCGACCAGGGGGTATATGCTCCGGCCTGAGCTGTAACTCCCTCGGTTTGCAGCATGTTGATCAACTCCGGGCGTTCAATACGCAAGGCATTGTTACGCAACACCACTGCCGGGGGCTGATTCATGTATAGCAGCAGCTGCTCTACCTGGCTCAGATCGGCCAGTTTCATAAACTCCCTCACCAGCCAGTCGGGATAGGAATATTTTACCGCCAGGCAATGAACCGGATCATCTTGCGGAAGTTGTATCTTATCACGGTTGCGCAAAATATTGCGCAGCACCCCATTTACCATGGCTCCAACCCTTTTTCCCGCCTTGGCTTTAGCCATTGTGACAGCATCATCCACAACAGCATAATCAGGTATGCGGTCCATGAACAAAAGCTGATAAAGCGAGATGCGCAGAATATTGCGCGTATGAGTCTGCTGTTTAGAGACCGGCCATGCCAAAAACAGGTCAAGCACCCAGTCCAGGTGCCTGACCATGCGTATGCTGCCATTTACTATTTCGGTTACGAGATGTCGGTCTAACCAGGAAAGGGTGCTCTGGCGCAGGCTGCGTTCCAGGGCCAGATTGGCATATTGCCCTTTTTCCAGGACCTGATATAATATGCGAACGGCCATCAGGCGGGCCTCTGCCCCCGTTTGAGAATTTATTCCGCCGCGGCTAATAGGCTCTTTAATCGTCATTTCCCCCTGTAAAAATCATCAAATAATAGAGCAGGTTAGAAACCGCTGATATAGTGGCCGCCAAATAGGTTAGGGCAGCAGCGCCCAATACTTGTTTGATAGCCGGGATCTCGTCATGGCTGACCAGGCCGGCCGAACTCAGCTCCGCTACTGCGCGCTGTGAAGCGTTTATCTCCACCGGCAGCGTGACTACGTGGAACAGGACCACCAGGCTGAACAGGATGATACCGCCCAGTATCAGGCTGGGGCTTTGCATAACAAATCCCAGCAAGAGGATGGGAAAGGAGGCCGAAGAGGCAAAATTGCTGATGGGCACGATGCTGTGGCGCAATTCCAAAAGCCCATAACGCTCACTATGCTGTATGGCATGCCCGCTCTCATGTGCCGCCACCCCTATAGCCGCCAGGGAATTACTGCCATATACACTCTCTGACAAGCGCACCACCTTGGCCCCAGGGTCGTAATGATCTGACAACGATCCCGCCACCGCTTCAATGGCGATGCCTCCCATCTGGTTGCGGCGCAGTATGGTGGCGGCCGCTTCCCTGCCGGTGATGCCGCGCTGAGACCTGACCTGTGAATACCTTTCAAATGTGGATTTGATTTTGAACTGTGCATAAAAAGATAAAGCCAGAGCCGGTAGAATAAAAACCAGATAAATCATAGCTAGCCTCCTTTGCTAAGTGTGAGCAAAGCTCGTTCGATCTCTGCCACATCAACGTCTGTATTGATACAGGGTCCATTAGGCCTGCAGTTTAAGACACCCAATACTGGAAGTCCGCCGCTGTCTTGTATGCCCGAAGACAGGTCGCGTTCACAGGCCACGGCAATAACCGCCTTGGGATGGTTTTCCTGTATCCATTTTCTGGCCAAAGTGCCGCCGGTAGCCACGCGCAGTCTAACCTGATAGCGGTCGGCTAATTCCCTTAAATCACTTATTTTACATTTACCGCAATTCTTGCAGTTGTCAACGTCTATGGTTATTTTGAACTTGCATTCCGAATCCTGCAGGCAGTGCGGCAACAGGATCATGATATCGGAAGTCTTTAAGGACAGTTGTTTGTTGCCTACTAAATAGTTATTCACTGATATATAAGATTTGAGGATTTTTTCTTTTTCGATGCCAAAAAATTTTCCTATCGCCAGTGCTATGGGAAACAATAATTCATTAGCCCAGAGGGTGACCGCCTCCAGCGAAGGTACGCTTTTGGAGCGGATGATCATAATTACGATGCCCAGTATTCCCAGGCCCAGAACAACGAAAATCACCACCGCCAGGTATGCCAGGCTTATCAGTACCACCTGGTTGATAAGCAGGGCCCGGTTGGCGAACAGATACCACAGCAGAGCTGCCAGCCCGACTGCCATCATCAGGCTTACACTCAATAAACCGACATAGAGACGTTTTTTGACCTGCATTACCCTCTCCTTCAAGTTCCCAGGGCAAGTCCCGCCGATATACGCTGGCCAGCTGCGAAATCCCGGGCTGGCATGCGCTTGCGTCCCTCTTTTTGAACCTCCAAGAGTTCCAGCAGGCCTTGTCCGGTAATGACCAACAGGCCGTTTGATACCGCTTCGATTTGGCCTGGAGCTCCATCCTGAGCGGTGGTGCTGACTACGCGACTGCGGAACACTTTGAGTTTGCTGCCTTTAAAAGTGGTGTAGGCGCCGGGTTGCGGACTAAGGGCGCGGATCTGATTATGGATCACCAACGCCGGTTGCTCCCAAGAGATCAGTTCATCGCTTCTGGTTAGAGCCGGAGCATAAGTAGCCTGGCTGGCATCCTGAGGCTGACGGCAGGCCGTACCTGAAGTGAGATCTTCTATGGTCTGTAACAATAGCTCTGCCCCCAATACAGCCAGCTGATCCTGCAGTTCACCATAATCAATATCATCATCGATGATCATCTCCGCCCGTCTGATCATGTCGCCGGTATCCAGGCCCTTATCCATAAACATAGTGGTCACCCCGGTCAGTTTCTCACCGGCCATGAGTGCCCTCTGAATAGGGGCCGCGCCGCGGTAACGGGGCAGCAGTGAGCCATGCACGTTAATACATCCATACTGCGGCAGAGTGAGAATATTCTCCGGGATGATCTGTCCATAGGCTACCACGGTTATCAGATGAGGATTCCAGGCTGATATCTGCTGCAAAGCATCCGGAGTTTTGATTTTATCCGGTTGGAATATCTCCAGCCCCTGCTTTAAAGCATACTCCTTGACAGGGCTGTAAGACACTTTGTGCCCCCGCCCCCGTGGTTTGTCGGGTTGGGTTATGACCCCGCAGATGGTATGCCCGGCCTCTAAGAGGGCCTGCAGACTGGGCACCGCGAATGGGGCTGTTCCCATGAATACTATCTTCACTAAGCTTTCCTCATCATTCTCTTCTGGTCTCAATGGCTTTGTCAATAAACAGTATCCCGTCCAGGTGATCGATCTCATGCTGCAAAGCCTTGGCCAGAAGATCGCTGGCGGAGATCTCCACCTCTTCTCCATGACGGTTTAAACCCCTGGCCTTAACGTGCAGGGAACGCGCTACCCGCCCGATGATTCCGGGTACACTCAGGCAGCCTTCGGTGCTGATCTTTTCACCCTCACGACTGATGATTTCTGGGTTTATCAGTTCGATATACTGCTCTCCGGTATCAATTATTATAAGGCGCTTTAATATCCCTATCTGCGGGGCCGCCAACCCCAAGCCCTGTTCAGCATGAAGGGTATCACGCATATTGTCCAGAACCCGCAGAATGCCATCATTGATCTTGGAAACCGGTGCCGAGCGGGCCCGCAAGGTTTCATCAGGAAGCTTCAAAACTTGGTATACCGCCATTAAACACTCTCCTTACATGGCATTTAAATGTACCTTTTCGTTGGTTACAATGTCGACAGAGGGTCTATATCTATCTCTATGCGCACTTGCTGAGGATGTTTCAAAGCGAGCAAGCTCTGTCCTATACTGCTCAACATCATCCTGTTATCTGCCTTAACCAGAATCTGCTGCCGATACTTGCCGCGCAGCCGGTTAATGGGGCATGGCGCCGGGCCCAGAATGGTTATCTGATCTTCTTTGGCATCTATTATCTCATAAATCCGATTAGAAAGGTCTGCAGCAATAAGCTGGCCCCGCTTTTCTTCGACATCCCAGACTACTATACGCATTATGCAGGTGTAGGGCGGATATTGCAACAGCTCCCGAGATGCGATCTCGGCCTGAAAAAAGCCTTCATAATCCTGCTGCGCAGCCCAGTTAATCACGTCGTGGTCTGGGTTGTAGGTCTGTATCAGCACCTCTCCGGGGTCCTGCCCCCGACCGGCCCGCCCCGAAGCCTGAACGATGAGCTGCATGGTGCGTTCATAGGCGCGGAAATCAGGCCGATGCAGAGAAATGTCGGCATCCACAATGCCCACCAGGCTTACCCCTGGATAATCCAGACCTTTGGCCACCATTTGCGTACCGATTAATATATCCATCTGGCGGGACTTCATGCTATCCAAAATGGTTTTCTGCACTCCCTGCCGTCGGCTGCTGTCCATATCCAGCCGTCCGATACGGGCCTGCGGGAAAAGCTTCATGACCTCTTCTTCCAGCTTTTGTGTACCCAGGCCCAGCGCTGATAACCCTGGGACCCCGCAGGCAGGACAGGCGTGCAGCACCTGCTGGCGATAGTCGCAGTAGTGGCATAGATAGCTGTCAGTGTCGCGATGAAACGTCAAGGCCACCGCACAATGGGGACACATAAGGCTTTCCCCGCAGGCGCGACAAATGGTAACCGGTGCATAACCCCGGCGGTTGAGGAATAAGATGGTCTGCTCCCCACGTTGCAGGCGTTGCTGCATAGCTTCAGCCAGTTGTACCGATATGGCCCCATGAGCACCCTGGCGATAATGCTGGCGCATATCTATTAGTATGACTTTTGGCAAACGGGCCGGGGCGATACGCTCAGGCATAGTCAACAACCGGTAATCACCGTGTACTGCCCGATAATAACTTTCCACGGCCGGGGTGGCGCTTCCCAAGATAACTGTAGCGGATTGCCTGGCAGCGCGGAATAAGGCCACCTCACGCGCATGATAACGCGGGGTCTCTTCCTGTTTATAAGTGGTCTCGTGCTCTTCATCCAATATGATCAAACCCAGCCTGGGAAGCGGCGCAAATACCGCTGAGCGAGTTCCCAGAACCACCCCGGCTTCACCGGCTTTGACGGCCTGCCAGGATTGATAGCGCTGCCGGTCCGGCATCTGGCTGTGCAGTACCGCCAGTCCCGGGAAACGGGTTTGATACAATTGTTCCAGGTGCCGTGTCAAAGCGATTTCCGGCACCATCATGATGGCCTGACGCCCGCTATCCAGCGCCTTTTGAATGGCCTGCATATATATTTCTGTCTTGCCGCTAGCAGTGACCCCATGCAACAGCCACACACCAGGCTGCTTATTGATAAGATCAGGCTCCAAGGCCGCCAAAGCGGCATGCTGCTCCGCGGTCAGGCTGGGTCCTGATGAAATCGGCTGAGCCGCCGGGGCCGACAGGCGCAAATACCCCTTCTCCAGCAAAGCCTTAAGACTGGACCGGGGCACAGCCCGTTCCAGGGTTTCGGCGGCGATAATGCCATGCTGCCTACACATTCTCAATGCTTCCGCCTGGCGAGGGGCCTTTTGGTTCAACTGGCCCTCCACCTCTTGAAGGTCAATATCTCCCAGGGCATAATAGCGCTCCGCCTTAGGAGGCTTCATCTGATAATAGCCCGAGACGGTTATCAATCCCTGGAGTTTCAATTGCTCCAGCTCATTAGCATTGAGGACTTGCAGGGCTTGCTGATAAGGCAGCGGCCCTGATGACCATAAACGCTGCATCAGTTCACCAGCGGAAGAATCAATTTCTGCTGGATATTGAGCCTCCCCCGGTTCCACCAAGGGCACTACCACCCGCCCCTTTTTATGCCGCAAGGGCCTCGGCAGCATGGCCTGAAGCGCCACCGAAACCGGGCAAAGATAGGTTTCAGCCATCCACCTGGCCAAATCCAACATAGCCTCATCGACAACCGGTAAAGGATCGAGAACCTGCAGGACCGGCTTTAAAACCTGGCCTGTATCTGGAACGCCCCTGGCCACCACATAGCCTTCGCAGAGCTGGGCACCCAAATTTACCAATACTCTTTTCCCCAAGAGGTCCTGCTCGATCAGACTCCGGGGGACCCGGTAAGTCAAGTAATTATCCATTCGAGCCGTAGGCAGGTTTATAAGAACTTGTACACACTGCATACTATATCCTTTATCAGACGGTTTGGTAAAAACGAACCGCAGATGGATGCGACCGGCCCGGTGGGCAGCTTGTCATCATTAACCTGCGGCATAGTCTTAGCTATGTAATGATCTCTATAATCCGGCCTGTTGTCTCAAAGACTCGGCTTTATCAGTCTGTTCCCATGTGAAATCGGGATCATTGCGGCCGAAATGACCATATGCCGCGGTCTTTTGGTAGATCGGCCTGCGCAGCTGCAAATTCTTGATGATTGCTCCAGGCCGTAAGTCAAAGTTCTTATAAATCAACTCAATGATGGTTTCATCAGGTATCCGCCCGGTGCCAAAGGTCTCCACCCCTACTGATACCGGGTAGGCCACCCCAATAGCATAGGCTAATTGTATTTCACAGCGGTCGGCAATACCTGCGGCAACGATATTTTTGGCCACATACCGGGCTGCATAAGCCGCAGAACGGTCCACTTTGGTGGGATCCTTGCCGGAAAACGCCCCGCCTCCATGACGGGCCATACCGCCATAAGTATCCACAATGATTTTGCGCCCGGTCAAACCAGTGTCTCCCTGTGGGCCTCCTATGACAAAGCGCCCGGTGGGGTTGATAAAGTAACGCGTCTTGTCATCCAACATGTTTTCAGGCACCACCGGTTTTATAACATGTTCCCGCACATCCCGTTCGATGGTGGCATGGTCGACCTCGGGATGATGCTGGCAGGAAATCACGATAGTATCAATACGGGTAGGCTGGTTATCGATGTACTCCACGGTGACCTGAGTCTTGCCATCAGGACGCAGGTAGTCGACAATTTGCTGCCTGCGCACCTCGGAGAGGCGCATGGCCAGTTTATGGGCCAGTGAGATAGGCATCGGCATCAGTTCCGGGGTTTCATTGCTGGCATAGCCGAACATCATCCCCTGGTCGCCGGCTCCCAAGCTCTGCTGGGCTTCATCTTGCATCTCCCCAGCCTTGGCTTCATAAGCCTGGTCCACCCCCAGGGCGATATCACCGGACTGTTCATCCAGCGATGTGATCACCGCACAGGTTTCCGAATCAAAACCGAATTTGGCCCGGGTATAGCCAATATCGCGCACCGTCTGCCGAACCAGCTTGGGAATGTCCACATAACATTCGGTGGTGATCTCCCCGGAAACCATGACCAGGCCAGTCGTCACCAGGGTCTCTGCTGCCACCCGGCCATTAGGATCCTGGGCCAGGATGGCGTCTAGTATAGTATCCGAAATCTGATCCGCTATCTTATCGGGATGCCCTTCAGTAACCGATTCTGATGTGAATAATCTCTTGCTCACCGATTTCATCTCCTTAATTTGGCTTACAGCATGGCTACTACTTTATCTATAATAGCTGCGGCTACATCCCTTTTACTCATCTTGGGAAGCGCGGTGCTCTCCCCGTCGCGGTCAATAAAAGTGACTATGTTAGTGTCGCTGGCAAAACCTGCGCCTTCTATGGTTATATCATTGGCAACTATAAAATCCAGGTTCTTGGCGGACAGCTTTTTGCGGGCATTTTCCATCAGATTTTCGGTTTCAGCCGCAAATCCCACCAAGATCTGGCCGGGTTGTTTTCTAGCGCCCAGATTCTTGAGTATATCCGGGGTGCCCACCAGTTCCAAGACCAGAGTCTGGTCCCTTTCGCCGGTTTTCTTGATCTTCTGTTCAGCCGCCCGGGCTACGGTGAAATCCCCTACCGCAGCCGCACCGATGATAATATCACAGGCTGGCTGATACTTGAGCATAGTGTCACACATCTCCTCTGCGCCCCATACCGAGACCACTTTGACCCCTTGCGGAGCAGGTAAATAGGTGCGTCCGCTGACTAGAATCACATCGGCTCCGCGAAATACCGCCTCTTCGGCGATGGCATAGCCCATTTTCCCGGTGCCGCGGTTGGAAATAAAACGCACCGGGTCTATGTCCTCGCAGGTTGTCCCGGCATTGATCAGGACCCGCTTGCCCATTAAATCAGTACGGGGAAAAAGCATGGTCTTAATCTGTTTATAAATCGCATCCACCTCAGGCAGGCGTCCTTCTCCGCTGACCCCGCAGGCCAGCATACCGGTTTCCGGATCCATGAAATTGACGCCCCTATTGATAAGCTTCTTAATGTTTTCCTGCACCATGGCATTGCGATACATATTGGTGTTCATGGCCGGTACTACCAGGATCGGGGCGGTGTTGGCCAACACGATGGTGGAAAGCAGATCATCTCCTAAGCCATGAGCCATTTTAGCGATGAAATTGGCGCTGGCTGGAGCGATCACCAGCAGGTCCAACTGCTCAGCCACCCCGATGTGCTGCACCTTCCACTCCTGCGAAGAAGTCCACATATCAGTCAATACTTCGCGCCCCGAAAGGGTTTTCATGGTCAAAGGGGTGATGAACTGTGTGGCTGCTGCGGTCATAATTACGATTACATCAATATCCTGTTCATCTTTCTTCAGCCTGCTGACCAGATCAGCCATTTTATAAGCGGCAATGCTGCCGGTAATACCTATACCTACTGTTCTCGGCATGTCAGTCCTCCCTGGAATCCGGCAGCAGTTCCACATTCAGTTTGCCGTTGCTGATCTCTTCTAAAGCCTCGGTGACCATGGTGGATAACCGGTTGTTTTCATTGTTCTTGTTCTGTTCCGACAAGACTCTGGCACGTTTGGCCACAGCAACCACCACCGCGTATTTGCTGGATGCGATCTGCATTATGTCTTTTGTAGACGGAGGTATCATGAAATAATCACCCCAGATTCAAGTTTTTCCTTTTACAGCGCTCCGCCATAATGATGGAACGCACCTTGTCAACCGCGTCTTCAACACGGTCGTTTACCACCACATAATCGTAATATTTGATATGGTCCATCTCTTGTTGGCAGGCCGCCAGCCTGATCTGTATGCTTTCTTCGGAATCATTGCCCCGCCCGCACAGGCGCCTGGAGAGTTCTTCCACTGAAGGTGGGGAGATAAAAATGAATACTCCCTGGGGCATTTTTTCCTTGACCTGCAGAGCTCCCTGTATATCGATCTCCAACAGCACATCTCTTCCCTGACTGAGCATAGAGGTTACATACTCATAAGGGGTGCCATAAAGGTTTCCATAAACCTGGGCCCATTCCAACAATTCTCCCCCGGCGATCATTTGTTGAAACCGTGCCGGGGTGACAAAAAAATAATCCAGGCCATCGACTTCCCCCGGCCGCGGGGCACGGGTAGTAGCCGAAATGGACATCTGTAGATCATCGACAAGTGGCATTACCGCATTCCTCACCGTGCCCTTACCCACCCCGGAGGGTCCGGATATGACGAAGAGAATGCCTGTTCTGGTGCTCAATTACAACACTTCCTAAAGGTTAGACTTCTTCATTAGTATCCTTGGAAGTCAATCGATTGGCTACAGTTTCCGGCTGAACGGCTGAAAGGATGACATGTGCGCTGTCGGAGATAATCACCGCTCTGGTTCTGCGTCCATAAGTAGCGTCGATCAGGATGCCTTTCTCCCTGGCCTCCTGAATTATCCTCTTGATGGGCGCAGATTCTGGGCTGACTATTGCCACGATGCGGTTTGCGGCTACGATATTGCCAAATCCAATATTGACTAACTTAATATCCATAGTACCCGGTTAAACCGGTTCACCTCCTAGCTATTCTATGTTCTGCAATTGTTCGCGAATCTTCTCCAGTTCTGCTTTAACATCGACTACCACCCGGTTCATCTCCAGGTCATTGGCTTTGGAGGATACAGTGTTGATCTCCCGAAACATCTCCTGCACCAGGAAATCACACTTGCGCCCTACTGATTCATCTGAATTCATCAATTCCTGTAAATGCATGATATGACTCTTAAGCCTTACCATCTCTTCGGTTACGTTAATGCGATCGGCGAATAAGGCTGCCTCCTGCAGGATGCGCTGTTCGTCTATGGATTCACTGGCGAGCAATTCGGCCAGACGGTTCCTGAGCTTGTTCAGGTACTCCTCCACTACCAGAGGTGAACGAGCTTCCAATAACTCAACGGCTCGTAATATCCCTTGATTACGAGCCAGGATGTCTCTGCTCAAATTAATACCTTCGCGGGTGCGCATTTCAACCAGGCTTGTCAGGGCTTGGTTTAAGGCTTCACGAGTCACTTGCCACACTATCTCCAGATTTTCTTCCTGGTCCTCCAGGCTGAAAACCTCTGGCAGCCGAAAAAGCTCAATAACGCTTATTTCCGGTGAAATATTTAGATTTCCTGCTAATTCCTTCAAATAGTTATAATAAGCTAAAGCCAATTCTTTGTCAACCTTAATGGCCCGCTTAGAATCTTCGGTTTTTTCGATAGTAAGGCTGATTTCTATGCGTCCCCGGGCCAACACTTGTTTGACTTCTTCCTTGACCTTTTCCTCTAAGATACTGTAACGCCGCGAGGTCCTGATGTGTACATCCAGGAAGCGGTGGTTGACCCCGCGCATCTCACAGTTAACCACATAACCCTGGCCGCGAACCTGGCTGCGGCCAAATCCGGTCATACTTCGTACCATACTGCACAACCCTTCATTATTAATAAGATTTGGAAAATTGTTTTACCGAATGCCTAATATTATACACTATTAGAAGAAGCTATGCCCAGCAATTGAGCATATTAGTCGGCAGGCAGCGAGGCAGGAGCCATGAGGCATTTATACAGATACCCCAGATAACGCCACAGCAGTTTGCTTCCGGTAATGACCAGAATTAAGCCCCATTGCCAGGCGTTGAGGGCACAGGTGAAAAAAATGTTCTGCAGGGCAGGCACATATAAAACTGATAGCTGCATGCTGATAGACAGGCATACCGCCAATACCAAAAAGTTGTTTTTGAAGAATCCCAGTTCAAATGGAGAGTATCGTTCTGAGCGGCATTCAAATACGTAGCACAATTGGGCGAAGACCAATGTGGTCAAGGCCATGCTGCGCGCTAATACGAGCGGTTCATCATAGTTCATCCATGATGCCGCAGCCATCCCTACCACAAACGCAAACAGTGTGACTGCCGCTATATAGACACCGCGGCTCAGGATAATCCATCCCAGACGGCGTGCAAATATGTTCTCACTGCGGGGTCGGGGTTTTTGGCTCATGATCCCGGGTTCAGGCGGTTCCAATCCTAAGGCCATAGCTGGCAGTCCATCAGTGACCAGATTGACCCACAATATCTGAATAGGCAGCAGGGGCATAGGCATTGCCAGGAGCGAAGCCAGAAACATCACCAGCACCTCGCCGATGTTGCAGCCCAAGAGATAGCGGATGAATTTACGGATATTGTCATAGATGGCACGGCCTTCGTGCACTGCTTTGACAATGGTGGAAAAATCATCGTCGGCCAGTATCATGGCGGCAGCTTCCTTGGTGACATCGGTGCCGGAAATCCCCATGGCCACCCCTATGTCGGCAGCCTTCAGAGCAGGAGCGTCGTTCACCCCGTCTCCAGTCATTGCCACCACTTGTTGCCTGGCCTGCAGCACCTTGACTATGCGGTGTTTGTGCTGTGGGGAGACCCGGGCAAAGACACGGGCTTGAAGCGCTCCGTCATACAATTCTTTATCTCCCAGGCGGTCGATCTCCATTCCGGTGATCACCGCTTTCCCGCCCATACCTACCTGCGAGGCAATAGCCTGGGCGGTCAAGGGATGATCGCCGGTGATCATCACTGGAACGACCCCCGCCTGAATGCACTCTGCTACCGACTGTGCCACCCCGGGACGGGGCGGATCTACTATGCCACAGATCCCCAAAAGGATCAGGTTGGATTCCAATTCCTGGTCGGTTAAGGTCTGGCTTTCCGCAAGCGAAATGTCACGATAAGCAAAACCAAGTACCCGCATAGCTTCCTGAGCCCACTCATCCTGCATCTGCAACAGCTTGTCGCGCTGTTCCCTGTTCAAAGCAACTGCCCGCCCATTGACCATAGCCTTGCTGCAGCGCGGCAGAAGCATATCCAGGGCACCCTTGGTCAATACCTGTAAACCGCCCTCACCATGGGTAACCACGCTCATCATCTTGCGCTCTGAATCGAAGGGGACCTCCCTGACCCTGGTATGCTCTGTTTCACCCAGCCCGGCCTTTAAGGCCAATACCTTCAGAGCGCCTTCGGTCGGATCCCCCTGTACAATATCCTCTCCGTAAAGTTTCTCCAGGTAGGCATTGTTGCAGTGAAAAGCAGCCATTAAAAGCTGTTTAAAGGCTTGATCGGCAACAGGCAGGTATGGCTGCCCATTCCAGGTAAACTCCCCCTGTGTCCGGTATCCTTGCCCCTTGACTTGCAGGACCCGATCCAAGGTGGATACTCTGGTGACCGTCATTTTATTCTGGGTCAGGGTACCGGTCTTATCAGAGCAGATCACTGTGGTGCAGCCCAGGGTCTCAACGGCGGAGAGACGCCTGACGATGGCGTGGTTTTTTGCCATGCGCTGTACCCCCAGGGCTAAAACCACCGTCACGATAGCTGGCAGACCTTCGGGGATAGCAGCTACTGCCAGGCTGATGCCGGTCAAAAGCATGGTCATAAGGTCCTCGCCCCGGTATATCCCCAGGAGAGCAACTGCCGAACATACTGCCAAACAAATTATTATAAGCATTTTGCCGAGCTGATCTAATTTGATCTGCAACGGGGTGGGGGCTGGTTTGGTTTCTGAGATCATCCGCGCTATCTGCCCCATCACAGTGCGCATTCCAGTCTCCACCACCACTGCAGTGCCTCGTCCGCGGGTAACCGTAGTTCCCATAAAGGCCATATTGATTTGATCTGCCAAAGGAGTCGAGGCCGCCAGCAGGGAATCGGCCACTTTACTTACCGGAATTGATTCCCCAGTCAGAGGCGACTCATCTATTTCCAGATTACTCACTGCGGCTAAACGCAAGTCAGCCGGTACTTTATCACCGGTTTCCAGGTAGACTATGTCCCCGGGCACTAATTCTGCGGCCGGAACCTTGCGGCGCTGCCCGTCCCTTAATACCAAGGCATACGGCGATGCCATTTTTTTAATCTCTTCCAGAGAGCGCTCAGCACGGAATTCCTGGACAAAACCCAGCAGGGCATTTAATACCACAATAGCCATAATGGTAAAAGCATCCGCCATGTTGCCCACCAAACCTGAGATAACGGTAGCGCCGAGAAGAACCAGCACCATGGTATCGGTAAACTGGCCCAGCAACATAACTAAAGGGTTTTGCCTATGTCCTTCTTCGAGGATATTAGGATACTGTTGCTGCAGGGTTTGCACCTGATGTGTCAAGAGGCCTTTATCAAGCCTGGTGTGCAGCTGTTTGACGGTCTGTTGGACAGAATTTTGGTGCCATAGGGTTTGGCTCATGGTAGGCCCCCGTTTGCTCTTTTTGAATAGTTATTCAAGCAAATGGGGCGAAAGAACGGTAGACAGGCAAAAGGGGCACTGACAAGTCTTGCCAAACTGGGCTATAAGGCGACAGGTAGCGGTCGGCTCTAAGCTGAAGCCGCATACCAGCACTGATCTAACGGCAGAATTACAATAAATGCAAGTCAGGCGGAACAGGAGGAGGCCAGTTGACGGCATTCATCACTGGTGAATAACTTTTCATTGTGGGCGACTATGAAGCTGCGCTGGTTGGAATAAAAGAACTGTCCCGGCGATAAGCAGTCAAATATGCCATAGCATTTGAGCACAAACTCACCTACCCGCTCTCCCATGAGCAGCACATAGCGGGGGGACAATATTTCGATCTCCTCTATCAGATAAGCCAAGCAATTGATGATTTGCGCAGTGTCCGGTTTGACGTGAACACCGGTGCAGGGTTCTTCAGTAAGTATGCAATGATAATCCTTGTCAAGAAGTTTGCTGTCAGTATAGCAGCACACACTGTGCCGTGTAGAGCAGACCTTGGGGGTGCAACGCATCATATAAGTGTGATAAATCCGGTCTGCACCAAAACAACTCTTTATCAGCCGGCGCAGTTCTATAACCCGTTCCAGGTCGGCAGTATACTGGTTTTCAGTCTCAAAAACGATCATGATATCAGGATGCAATTCACCTTTGCCCATGGCCGGTCGACGCACACAATGCAGTTGTTCCGGGCAGCGGCGGCATTCGGAGATGCGGTCCTCCAGATCGATGATACGCCGGATATTTTCCTCCCTGAAACCGTTGACCAAAATTTGACCTCCCACCCCAGTATTACGAACTGTAACAATTGGACTTCGGCTTATCTACGCCAAATTACTAGTCTATTTTATAAAGATATTCTCTGGTGCGGGGATTGATGCCCCAGGTTGCATCAGATAGTTTATTGGTTATGTAACTGCGCATGTTGTCATCTAGATCAGGATCGACTATGTCCATAATCAGATAAAAAACTCGTAATACATCATTCATATTCATCATTAAGCGTTTAGCGGGTGCCTTTTTAAGGACGTCTTCTTTACGACCGTAGAAATAGATCATCCTCTTTATTACCCAGAGCATCTCCACATTGGACCAGGCCTTCTGCTGCAGCAGTTCCTCCAGGAGAGCATCAGGTCCCTGGCTGTATTCACGTTCCTCCATGGCCTTCCATTCCAGGCTGCCAAAAATCGTTTTCGGCAGAAAAAGCAAGCCTTCATTCTCTTCTGGCATCGTTGTCCCCCATTTACTGGATTATACGCCTGGCTCCGTAGTAGGAGCGGCTATAATAACTTTCTGACAGGGATGAATAAATGACTCCCCCGCTGCGCGGCGAACTGGAGTGAATGAACTGACCGCTGCCAGTATAGATCCCTACATGGTCAATACTAGAGCTATAGCATTTGAAGAACACCAAATCTCCCGGCTGAAGGTTGCTCTTGGCCACTGCGGTACCCAATCCATATTGCGCCGCAGCAGTTCGTGGCAGGCTATATCCATTCTGTTTAAACACATACTGCGCGAAACCTGAACAATCGAAGCCTCCCGGCCCGCTGCCTCCATATTTGTACGGGGTGCCTAAATGTTGCGCGGCCGTTTTGAGAATACGCATGTAGGTATCCGGCGCACCCGAACGGGATACAGCGACTGGTTCGGGAAGAATGCGCAAAGTAACCCCTGCATCTAGGATGTCACTTTGCAGATTATTTATTTGCATCAAATAGCTTACGGAGATCCCGTATTGAGCAGCTACTGTGGCCAGACTATCACCGGGCTCTAACACATATTGTTGTTCCCCGGTGGTTGGGGTTGGGTCCGGGGTTGCCAAAGTTTGTACTACCGGAGCGGATGCGGTCACTGTGGCTTGGTTTACCCGCAGGGTCTTCCCGGCCTGTATAAAATCACTCTGGAGATTGTTCAGAGCTTTGAGTTGATCAACTGTCATGTTGAATTTAGCAGCAATGGAACCCAGACAATCGCCGGATTGGATGGTATAGGTGCCGTCAGCGGCTGAACCGGCAGGAGAAGTGGCCGGGGCTTGGGGCGCGCTGTTGCGGAGCTTAAGTACATCGCCTATCTGCAGTTTATCACTGCTGAGGCCATTAAGACTTATTAAATATTCCACAGTAATACCATTTTGGTTAGCAATTTTCCATAATGAATCACCCGATTGGACAGTATGAGTAAGTGGCTGAGCCACGGCCATTGTCGAGGAGGATGCCCATAGTAGAAAGCTCAGTGAAATTGTTACAAATTTTCTCAAGATATCCTACCCTTTCCAGAATATTACCAATAATGTAGTATATTCTACAAAACCGGATAATCTCCTGCCCAGGGAAGGATTTTTATTGAGTTTTTCGACTTATTGCTCTCTTGTAAGCCCTGATTTTGGCCATGTAGTCGGCAGTTATTCCTGCAGAGCCCAACCGGTTGCGCGAATCATCGCCTTTTGTGCCGTGAAAGTCAGAGCCCCCAGTCACCAGCAGTCCCCGGCGCGCTGCCACATCCAGAAAATAATCGGTTTCCCCAGTACTGTGTTCGGGGTAAAAAGCCTCCACGCCTTCCACCCCCAGGTCTAGAACCTCTTCTACTAATCGAGGTTGACGCAGCAGACCAGGATGGGCCAACACAGTTATGCCCCCGGCGGCATGGATCAATTCGATGGCTTTCTGAGGGGTGAAGCGGTAGCGCGGCACATAAGCCGGGCGGCCTCGGCCAATAAGCTTATTAAAGGCTTCACGGATAGAAAAAACATAGCCTTTTTCCATCAAGGCTAGAGCCACATGGGGCCTGGCGATCAAATCCTCGCGGGCCAGTTTTTGCACCTCTTCAAAAGTGATCATATAGCCCATATCACGTAAACGGGATACCATACGCCGGGCTCGCTCAAACCGGGCCGCTTTGATGTCCTGCAGATTGTCCAACAGTGGCCGGCACCGATAATCTATATAGTAGCCCAGGATGTGGATCTCCCCTGCTTCGACTTCGGTATTGAGTTCGATTCCCGATATCAATTCCAGATCAAGATGCTCCTTTGCCAGGCACGCCCAAGCTGTATGCAACCCATCTACGGTGTCATGGTCTGTTATGGCGATTCCCGGCAGCTTCATTTGCGCAGCTTGGCGCAGCACCTCGGTTGGGGTGAACAATCCGTCTGATGCACTGCTGTGAATATGCAGGTCATATACCATGTTTTCACCTCTCTACAGCAATCTCTTAAGCGTAGCCGTTTATATTATATACCATCAAGTATTATCATGCAGAGAATACCCTTTTCAAGAAATCCAGGGCATTGTCATGCATAACCGCCTGGCACTCTGACTCACTGAAGCCCCTCTTTAAAAGACGCTGTTCTAATTGCTTATATTCTTCCACACCTGCCAGGACGAGCTTATCTGCTCCGTCAAAATCCGATCCCAAGGCCACATGCCTGATTCCGACCAATGAGGCGATATAATCGATATGGTCTACCAGCCGGTCCAGATCAGGGTTCTCTGCCTCTACGAAGTCAGGCACCAGGTTCACCCCGATGATCCCCCCATGCTCACTTAAGGCCAGGATTTGCCGGTCATTTAAGTTGCGGGGATGGCCACACAGAGCGTAGGCATTGGCATGGGAGACCATGGCCAGACCACTGAAACAGTCCAGGGCTTGATAATAACTGCTTTCCGCCACATGTGCCAGGTCTAGAATGCTTCCCAGGGATTCCATGCGGGCCAGGAGATTCCTCCCTATGGTACTTAGGCCAGCCGGTTCTTTGTCCAGGACCCCGCCTGCAAAGGCATTATTGTAATTCCAGGTTAGACCCAGGCTGCGTACCCCCAGCTGATGAAACAGCGGCCACAGCGCTGCTTCTTTCCCCAGAGCATCGGCACCTTCCAAGTGCAATATACAGGCCAACTGGCCGTGTGCTAATGCCATGGATAGGTCTTCTGGCTTTTCCACCACCCGTGCCCCCATGGCTTCGTTGAACTGGGATTGAAAGGTAGCAATTTGGTGTAAAATCGCTCTCAACACCACATTATCATCCTGGTCATGCTTAAAAAGGGCAAAGAACTGGGCTGTCATGCCTGCATCCAGGGCCCTTGTTATATCAAAATGAAAAGGATTTTGCCAAAGGGTATGATTGCTCTCAACCACCCGCGATAATGTGTCACAATGCAGATCGATCATGGAATACCTCCCGTTATGATCCTGAAATATGCCCGCTCGCATTGAAAAACAATAACCTGCCATATCAGCAGGTTATCAACTTTGTCCTCTAATTATTTCTAAATAGTCTGGCTTATTTTACCGCGGCTCTATGATAAGCTTGATCGCCGTCCTCTCTTCGCCATCTATCATTATATCAGTAAATGCCGGTATACAGATGAGATCCATACCGCTAGGAGCAACGAATCCTCTCGCTATCGCTATTGCCTTGATTGCCTGGTTGATGGCACCCGCTCCAATTGCTTGTATTTCTGCAGCTCCTTTTTCTCTTAGTACGCCTGCAAGTGCTCCTGCAACGGAATTTGGACTCGATTTTGCTGAGACTTTTAATACTTCCATCTAATAACCCTCCTCCTCATATCTTTATATAGGCGCGTTGCTCCCTACATCTATATTCTAAATGGAAGCATCAATTCCTTCTTTTGAGAGTCTAATGAGCTGGATAATTTTTCATAATCATTCGTTGAGTAGCTTTGAGATTCGTGTGATTTTGCTCACCTGGTAGCTATCCTCATCGACAGTCAGTAAAACCCCTTCAAGCTGGGCTTTGCCACTTGCTACTTCCAGACGCACCGGACGGCCAGTAAGGAATTTTTCCAGGACCAGCTCTTTTTTCATTCCCAAAACCGACTCATACGGTCCGGTCATACCCAGGTCGGTAATATAGGCAGTGCCCCCCGGCAGGATACGCTCATCACTAGTCTGTATATGCGTATGGGTTCCTAATACCGCCTGCACCCGGCCATCAAAATAATGGCCGAAGGCAACCTTCTCGGAGGTGGCTTCGGCATGAAAATCCACTATGATTATGTCGGCCTTGCCCTCGATTTCGGTTAACACCTCGTTCACAGCAACAAAAGGACAATCCAAAGGAGGTAGAAATACCCGCCCGGAAGCGTTTATCACCGCTATCCTGGTGCTGAACCCGGCCTTGTATATGTGATAACCCTGGCCCGGGCAGGGGCCTGGATAGTTAAGCGGTCTGATCAGGCGGGGTTCGTCATCAATAATACGAAAAATATCCTTGTTATCCCAAACATGGTTGCCCATGGTTAAGACATCAATCCCGGTAAACAGCAATTCATGCATAACATCGCCGGTTAAGCCCCGACCTCCAGAGGCGTTTTCAGCATTGGCGATCACAAAATCTATCTCAAATTCCTGCCTGAGCACCGGCAACAGATTCTTGACCGCACGCCGTCCAGGTCTGCCCACGATATCTCCGATAACCAGAATGTTCAAAGTTCAGCCCTCACTTATTGAAGACCAGCACTCTTCCCCCTTCCCGATAGGAGAGAAAGCGATTAGTCTCCGCGTCTTCTCTACTTATCTTCTGTATTAAGTTCCTCTTTACCTTCCTCTTTAAAGATTCTTCTATCTCCATATTGTTGCTGTCGCGATAGACTTGATTTTTAAAGGCGTCCGCCAGCAGTGTTATGTAAAGCTGGATTTCTTCCTCGGAGACAGTATAGCTATCGCGGTGGTAACGCAATAAAATAAGCCCGGGCGCATAATGTCGATATTCTAAGCTAATCCACCGGGGCTCGGTGCCTTTAAAACTATGAAACAGCTTTACAGCAGCTATGACCTGCTGTTCAAATGCGGTTTGTTTTTCGGAACTCAATTCGCCTTGTAGTGCGGCCTCAAAGATCAAATGTTCATGATCGGCTTCATATCTCACAGCACTTAGCTCGGGATAATTCAGGCTGGCACTTATGAAGACATCCAGACCGGAATCCTGATACATATGTATTTTCTCCTTAAACTGCGTAATATAAACGAATTCTGCAAGAGGGGAGAAAATCCTGCTCATTAAAATATGTAAAATATAGAAAACAGGGCTCTTATGAGCCCTGTTCCATGATTTTGGCTAGTGGGTAATTATTTGGCATACTCCACCGAACGGGTCTCACGGATAACGATAACCTTGATCTGTCCGGGATAATCTAGATCTTGCTCCACCTTGCGGGCAATATCCCGGGCCATATTGATGGACTGCAGGTCATCGATCTGTTCCGGTTTGACGATTATGCGCACCTCGCGTCCGGCCTGAATAGCGAAGGACTTGTCGACTCCTTCGAAGGAATCGGCCAGGTTCTCCAGTTTTTCCAGGCGCTTGATATAGGCCTCCAGGGTTTCGCGGCGGGCACCGGGACGGGATGCTGAGATGGCATCAGCAGCCTGCACCAGGACAGCCTCAATGCTCTCCGGCTCGATATCATTGTGATGAGCCGCTATGCAGTGAATGACCTCTTTGCTCTCGCGGTATTTCTTGGCCAGTTCCACCCCGATCTCTACATGGGGTCCGGAGATTTCATGGTCAACTGCCTTGCCGATATCGTGCAACAGACCAGCCCGTTTGGCCAGGGCTATGTCTACCTCCAATTCCGCAGCCATAACACCGGCCAGATGTGCTACCTCAATGGAATGTTTGAGCACATTCTGTCCATAACTAGTGCGATATTTCAGTCGACCCAGGAGCTTTATCAGTTCGGGATGCAGGTTGTGCACACCCACCTCAAAGGCAGCTCCTTCTCCGGTTTCGCGGAGTTCTTGATCCAGCTCTTTCTGAGCTTTCTCCACCATCTCTTCGATGCGGGCGGGGTGGATGCGGCCATCGGAAACCAGGTTCGAAAGGGCCTTGCGGGCTACTTCACGGCGTATGGGATCAAACGAAGAGAGAATGACCGCTTCCGGGGTGTCATCGATGATCAAGTCCACCCCGGTCTGGGTTTCAAAAGTCCTGATATTGCGTCCCTCCCTGCCGATGATGCGACCTTTCATTTCATCATTGGGCAGGGCTACTACCGACACCGTGGTCTCTGAAACCACATCAGCCGCACATTTTTGAATCGCCAGGGAGACAATGTTTTTGGCCCGTTTGTTGCCCTCTTCACGAGCTTCCGCTTCCAGGGTCTTGATCAAACTGGCCGTTTCCTGACGAATCTGTTGTTCCACGTTATATAACAGTAAATCTTTGGCTTCTTCAGATGTCAGCCCGGACAGTCTTTCCAGCTCCTTAAGCTGTTGCGACATCACGGTCTGCAAGTCCTGATTGGTCTTTTCTGCATCCCTGATTTTATCCTGCAGTTGGTTCTCCTTAATCTCCACATTCTCGTTCTTTCTGTCCAACTGCTCTTCTTTTTGGATCAGGCGCCGCTCTAAGCGATCCAGTTCCCGGCGTCGTTCCCGGATCTCCTTCTCAGCCTCCTGGCGGTTGCGATGCAGTTCCTCTTTGCCCTCCAGCAGAATTTCCTTTTTTCGAGCCTCCGCAGCTTTAGCGGCCTCATCCACGATGCGATGCGCCTCCTCTTCTGCAGCACCCAGGCGGCTTTCTGCTATTAAGCGTCGGCCATAATAGCCGGCGATTAAACCAATGGCCAAAGAAAGGGTTATAACAATAAACTGCAATAAAGTGTTGATTCGTGTTCACCTCCTTAAAATATTTTGCGAATCCTTTTTATTTGACAAACAAAAAACCAGGTCAATACCTGGTTTTACGAAGTATCATATCCATTTTCTCACCCATAACGGAAGGCCGATGGAGAATCCTCTCTCCCAGAAATCCATCCCTCATTGCACCGCTATGCAAGCTTGCTCAACCTACAAGACTATTTTAAATATATTTAAATGATCCAGTCAGGCCTATTCCCCAGTACTTGTCTGCCTGTTTGTCACTTTTCATCAGTGTAAATATATATAAATCTGGCCGTCTTTTTGGTCAAGGTAATTCTTTAGATAGGATACTTCTACCAGAGTCCTATCTAAATTTTATTTACTTTCAACTACAGTGTCAAGATTCCAGTTCTGTTGTACGTTGGGCACGGCCTGCCGCCAATTTCTCACGGATCAGATTCTGAAGATTCCTGGCAAAGTCTGGATTATTTCTCAGGTATTCTTTGGCGTTCTCCCGGCCCTGTCCCAAACGCTCACCCTGATATGAAAACCAGGAACCGCTCTTCTGTACGATCTCCATGTCAGTGGCAATGTCTAGCAGGTCGCCCTCTCGGGATATACCGCTGCCGTACATGATATCGAACTCCGAGGTCTTAAAGGGCGGAGCCACCTTATTCTTGACGATTTTTACCTTGGTGCGGTTGCCGATCAACTCCGAACCCTGCTTGATGGTATCCCCCTTGCGCACCTCCATACGCACCGAAGAGTAGAATTTTAGTGCCCGGCCCCCGGAGGTCGTTTCGGGATTGCCATAGACTATTCCCACTTTTTCACGGATTTGATTGATAAAAATACAGGTTGTCCTGGATTTGCTGATATGGGCGGTCAATTTACGCAGGGCTTGCGACATCAAGCGAGCTTGCAATCCGACGTGCACGTCACCCATTTCACCATCTAGTTCCGCTCTGGGAACCAGGGCTGCAACCGAGTCAACCACGATAACATCGATAGCTCCGCTTCTGACCAGGGCTTCGGCTATCTCCAGAGCCTGTTCGCCGCTGTCCGGCTGGGCCACCAACAGATTGCTGATATCCACCCCCAGCCGTTTGGCATAGAGCGGGTCCAAAGCGTGTTCGGCATCTATGAAGGCCGCCATACCACCCTGGGCCTGAGCTTCAGCGATAGCATGCAAGGCCACCGTGGTTTTGCCGGAAGATTCAGGTCCGAATATCTCTACCACTCGCCCCCGCGGGAGGCCCCCTACTCCCAGTGCCAGGTCAATTGACATGCATCCTGTGGAGATAACTTCCACATTCATGGCGGCATTTTCACCTAGGCGCATAATGGCGCCTTTGCCGAACTGCTTCTCGATATTTTTGATGGTGCTGTTTAAGGCCTCCACCTTGCCTTGATTACCCTCCATCTTGTCCACAGGATCTCCCCCTCAAACATATGTTCGCTTTACCTGATTATAAACGATTGTTTTCGTCGCTGTCAATGCACATTTTGTAAATTACTGGTAAACTTAGCCGCGCAGAGCATAGGCTTGATCTACCTTGTATTCGGGTCCTTCCTTGGAGAGCCGGCTTTCCATCAAATAGAAAGCCTGCACCGCAAACAACCCGCTCCTGGTGACAGTATCCAACTGGTCAGCCTGATGCAATAAAGCATCAATATTTCGCTCTGAACGCACCCTGCCCAGGGTGATGTGGAAACGGTGGCTTTTCTCGGGTTCAAAACCTATATCCTGCAGATACACATCAATGCGTTCTGCCAGAAACTCAGCTTTATCCAGATCACCATCCAATCCCATCCAAACCACCCGGGGTTTCCGCTTGTTGGGGAAGAAGCCCAACCCATTTACTTTGAGATAAAAAGGCGGACAGTACTCGCTCACCTGCCGGAGACGCTCCCTGATCCTGGCCAGCTGCTGCTCATCTACATCGCCCAGGAATTTAAGGGTGAGGTGGTAATTCACATACTCCACCCATTTCACATCCGGGTTGGCACGGGCCAATTGCACCCGGACCTGTTCAGCCTGATCCTTAACTACCCTCGGTGCAGGGATGGCCACAAATGCCCTCATTGTCCGCCCCCCCCGCTCATCAGCCGGCGCCGCACCAGATCCAGGGCGCTTTTCGCAGCCAGGGTGCGAATCCCATTGCGATCACCGACAAATCTCATCTCCTTCACTTCCAGGTTGTCTTTGCAGGCCAGGCCGATATAAACCAGGCCAACCGGTTTTGCCTCATTGCCCCCATCCGGGCCGGCTATTCCGGTGATTGATACTGCTATATCCGCGCCGGAGCGCTGGCGCATACCCAATGCCATCTCGGCGGCGGTCTGTTCGCTGACAGCGCCATATTTCTCCAGGGTTTCCGGCTTTACTCCCAAGAGCCCCTGCTTGGCCTCATTGCTGTATGATACCACCGACCCCCAAAAATACTGAGAGCTGCCGGGCAGATCGGTGATCATTTTACTCAATAACCCGCCACTGCAGGACTCCACTGCAGCCAGGGTCAGCCTCTTCTCGGTCAGATGCCGGGCCACTACCCCAACCAGAGTGTCGTCACCCTCACATACGATGTTTATACCGAGCGCATCTCGGATGCGCTGGCTCAGTTGATTCAGGCGACGCGCGGCCCGCTCTTGGTCATCCTGGCAATTTCCACTGTCCACAGTGATTTTTATTAGTATCTCTCCTTCCTGGGCTAACAGTGCGATGCCATAATCTGCACCTTTATCCAGGATTCCGCTCAATATATCTTCCACCTGGGATTCGCCTGGCCCCAAAACCCTGATGACCCTGGATTGCGAAGCCGGGCCGGTCATAATCTCATCCCCCCGCAGCAGGGGTTCCGCAGCATTTAGGTACATATCCTGCATCTCTCGGGGAGGTCCGGGCAGCAGTATCAATACCTTGCCATCCTGGGCCAGATACATCCCCGGGGCTGTCCCGAGGCGGTTTTTCAATACGGTAGCCTGCGGCGGAAACATGGCTTGTTTGCGGTTGCTGTCTGTCATCCGACGGTTGCGTTTGGCGAAAAAAGATCTGATGGTCTCAAGCTCTTCCTCCACCAGTTGTAATTCGCAGCCCATCAATTCACAGGCCACTTCTTTGGTGAGATCATCGCGTGTCGGCCCCAGGCCCCCCGAGGCAACTACCAGATCGGCCAGATCCAGGCCAGTTTTAAATGCGGCCGTCATGGTTTCGCGGTTGTCCCCCACGATGCTCTTGCCCATCACCTTTATGCCCAATTCTCCGAGTTTCTGAGCTAGAAACATGGAATTGGTATCCACTGTAGTACCCAGCAAAAGCTCGGTTCCGGTGGATATTATATAAGCCTTTTTCATGCTCGTTTTTCAACTCCTTTAATCCATCCTTATTATTATAAGCATTTTCTGCTGATAGGACACCAGAAGTATAGCTTCTTCCATTCATTCCTCAATAAAGCGTTTGCAAATCAAATATGGTTATAGTACACTAGTGTTATAGTACACTAGACGGGAGGTGAGCCAGTGTCTTTCGACCCTTCACGACCTATTTATCGCCAAATCATCAGCGAATATCTAAAAAAGATGATTCGCGGCGAACTTAAATTCGGTGATAAAATTCCCTCTCAGCGCGAATATGCCGAGATGGCCCGGGTCAATCCCAACACCGTTCAGCGGGCTTATCGGGAAATGGAACAACAAGACCTGGTGGAAACTTTGCGCGGTCAAGGAACCTTTGTGAAAATTTCAGAACAAAACCTGGAACATAGCAAAGCCCAACTGGCCAGAGAATATGTGCAGCAGTATCTGCTGGAAATGCGCGAACTGGGCTTTGATAACCAGGAGATAGTAAAGCAGTTGATAGACCAGATCGAACTACAAGGAGGTAATGATTAGTGATCGAGTTCCAGCAGGTAAGCAAGAGATTCGGCCGCACTGTGGCCTTAAATGATTTTTCAGCGCAGTTTAGGGCGGGAAACATAAGCGGGTTGTTCGGTCCCAATGGCGCTGGCAAATCCACAGCCTTGAAAATGATCGCCGGGCTTAACCGACCAGATTCCGGACGTGTATTGATCGACGGAGGAAGCCCGCAGGATCTCAAGATGAAAGTGGCTTTTTTGCCTGAAATCGACCATTTTTACAGTTGGATGGATATACGGCAGGCGGCGCGGTTTTTGCAATCATTCTATGCCGACTGGGATGAAGTGAGATTTGGGGAGCTCATGGAATACTTAAATCTGAATAAGGATATGAAAATTTCGGCTATCTCCAAAGGACAACGTGCCAAGGTCAAACTTTTGCTGACCCTGTCCCGTCGAGCGCCATATGTTCTGATGGATGAACCCCTGTCCGGGATCGATGTGCTCACCAGAGAGGAAATCATAAAGACCCTGATCCGCGATTTTCGTGAGGGCGAGCAGAGCATAATCATATCCACCCATGAAATCGCCGAGGTTGAAGGCATAGTTGATGAGGTTATATTTATCCGGCAGGGTTCTGTCCAGCTTCAGGGAAATGCTGAAGACCTGCGCCAGGAGCGGGGTATGTCCCTGCTAGAAATTATGAAGGAGGCATTTCGTCATGCAGGCTAATGGTTATCGGATGTTTTCCGCCCTATACCGCAAAGAGCTGCGCGAACTGGCCATAGACATAGTAATCGTAACCGTACTGGCGGTACTGGTCAATGTATATCTTTTTTTCAAATTGAATCATGGCCCTTATGTGCATTTACTCATAGTGCCCAATCTGATGCTTTTGGGACTGGCCGGCTTGCTGCCTTTTATCTCCTCTTTCAAGCTGATCTCCCGAGAATGGAAGAGCAATACCATCTATATGCTGTTATCCCTGCCGGTCAAAGGAACTGCGGTATTGGGAGCTAAAGCCGCCGCTTTACTGACCCAATATGTGGCAGGGACTATGGCCGTGGCGGTCAGCTCGGTTCTGGTCAGTTTAGCCCTGGCCGGCCCGGAAATCGGTGCGGCTATCAGGCAATTATATATTCATCCGGAGATAAACTTGAATCAGTTGCTGGGCACGGGGATGCTCTGTTACATCCTCAGCATGGCGGGATTGGTTTATCTGGTGAGTATCAGTTTCGGCAGTCAGATGGTGGGCAAATTGGTGAGATCCCATTCAGGTCTGGTTACTTTGGTGGTTTTTATCGTCCTGTTGTATGTGGTACAGTATCTGGGCGCTCTGTTGGCATACCCATTCAGCCCTTATTTCTCATTGTTGCTGGCTGATCAGTGGACTGTGGCGGCCTTCAACAAGTTACTGCTCTTGTGCACCGTATCCTTATTAACTGCCAGCAGCTTCATCTATCTGGGCTCAGTTTGGATCTATAACCACCGCATCGAACTGTAGGCAGGGGTGGTTCTTGAAGGGCTCATTCGGTTTGGGTACAGGATGGCTATCAACCAATGCGGGTATGGGGACGGGCACAAAACCGTCCCATGCCCGTTTGTAAGCTAGTTGATGAGTTCCACAAAGCGCTGTCGGTCTATGGTCTCCTCTTTCTGAATACTGGACGCCAGTGACAATAGGGACTCCTTTTTATCCAGCAAAGTTTTAATGGTCCGTTCCTCAAGGTCCATGATGATTTGCTTGCACTCTTTAAAGAGGCTGTCCTGAGGAAGGTCATCGGCATGTACGATTCCCAAGGAGGATAATCCCGCCTCCACTATTTGCCGGGCAGTGTCCCAGCAGACTTTGAAATCACCTCGGGCTCCGGTGCTGCGGTTGCCGTATTTGATTTCCTCGGCTGCTGCGCCTCCCAGGGCTATCATGATCTCATTCTCCAATTGCTCACGAGTATATAGATATTGGTCATCGGGAGGATTCTTGCGCATAAAGCCCAAGGCCTGGCCACGCGGCACTATAGTGACTGAGGATACCGAACCCGGCATCAAAGTCTCACTCAACAAGGCATGACCGCTCTCATGCACGCTGACCCGTTCAATTTCCTCTATAGAAGGCTTGCGGTCTAGTTTTTCACCCAGTATCACCTTATCGATGGCTTCATTGAAGTGATAACTCATAACCTGATGGCTTTTCTCCCGCATGGCCAGTATGGCGGCTTCATTGGCCAAGCTCTCCAGGTGGGCCCCGGAAAAGCCGAAGGTTGCAGCCGCGATAGTATCAAGATCTTCGTAGTTAGCCAGCGGTTTATTGCGGGTGTGAATCTCCAGTATCTTTCTGCGCCCCTGCCTGTCAGGCAGGTCGACCTGAACCTGGCGGTCAAAACGTCCTGGCCTTAAAAGAGCCGGATCCAGCATATCAGCGCGGTTGGTGGCCCCGATAAGCAGAATGCGCACTGAATCATCGGGATTGACACCATCCATCTCCACCAACAGTTGGTTCAAGGTCTGGTCGTATTCCATGTGACTGGTGTTCTTGCCCCTTTTAGCCCCCAGGATCTCCAATTCATCGATAAAGATTATGGCGCTGGAACTGTTCTGTTTAGCGGCTTTTTTGCGAGCCTCAGTGAATAATTGTCTAACTCGTTTCGCCCCTACCCCGGCATACATCTCAATGAACTCACTGCCTGAAGCGGCGATGAATACCGAACTGGTATAATTGGCCGCAGCTTTAGCCATCAGGGTTTTACCGGTGCCTGGCGGTCCGACTAAGAGTACCCCCTTCAGCGGCCTTATGCCCATCCTGCTGATCAGTTCAGGGCAGCGCAGGAACTCTAAGGCTTCGCCCAATTCATTTATGGCGGTATCCTGCCCCCCGATATCATCAAAGGAGATTTCCTGGCTGCGCTTTTTGCTCTGCTGTCCACCCAGAATGCTGAATCGGATCGCTCCCTGCATGTTCAAGAACATATAGGCGACAACCGCCAGCCCCCCAAACAGCATTAAGGGCATGATATTAACGTCGATAATGGCCAGGAAGACCAACACGGCAGCTCCCAGCCCTATCAAAATTTCTTTCATCTGCGATTCTCCTCACCTAGGTAATGTTCTGGCTGCTTTTCACTTCAATGACTCGGTAAAGACTGTGCTCCCCTTCAGCCAGATGCAGGTATAAATAGCGGTCATCGACGTAGAGGCGATAGTTGATGCCAGCGTCGACCGCATATTGGCTTACAGTCTCCTCCAGCCATACATAGCGATGCGTGGCCGCAGCCTCATATATGGCCGGCTGAAGATGCAGATAGGCTTGCTGTAGCACCTTGTCCTCAGGATCGGTCAAAATCAGCTGATAAGGGCCACCTTTTAGGTTTTTATCCAAGATCTCCACTATGGCCTGGTACTCCTTCTGCAGGTTTTCGACCTCCTGGAGTTCAACCGCGAAATGGTATTGCCCCTCCACTTTTGATATCTCGACTTTGGCAATGGCTGGACGAGCCTGCAACTCGCGTTCCAGCGGGTTGACCATGCCATACTTGGAATATAACTGGTAGCCACCCAGCAGCAGCCCCAGTGCACAAACAAAGACCAGCAGGGAAATGGCAGTTCTAAAATCGCCTTTTTTCATTTAGCCAACCCCCTTTTCCCGTAATTATAACATAGACTAAAGTCCCTAACTTTGGACAATATATGGTAGGGCAACCAGCCCCTGAATAATTAAAGGCCGCATTTAGCGGCCCTGTCATGTTGGCTATATGGTATTGATTACCACCACAATCAGTCCTGGATAGAACTCACAGCAGTTCCCTTGTTCTTATGTAACGGTAAAAGTATTCACCACCCGAATAGACGGTGATTATTAAAGCCAAATATAGCAACCATGTCCCCAGGGACAGAAAAGTAGTGACTGCAAAATTATCCTGCAAGATAATCGCTACCACTGCCACGATCTGGCTGATGGTCTTTATTTTGCCCCACATACTGGCGGGAATGATGACCCCTTCCTCCGCCTTGAGGATACGCAATCCGGATACCGCAAACTCCCGGCCTAAGATGACTATGGCTATCCATCCAGGTACCCGCCCGAGTTCCACCAGGCTTATCAAGGCGGCGGTGATCAGGAGTTTGTCGGCTAAGGGGTCGAGTATTATCCCCAATTTGGTAACCTGTTTCATCTTGCGGGCCAGATAGCCATCCAGGCTGTCGGTTAGTGCCGCGATAACAAATATTGCTGCTGCTATGTAATCGCCATTGGGCACCTTGACCGAGATAATGACGACGAAGACCGGTATTAAAATAATGCGCAATAAAGTAAGACTATTGGGAAGATTCATCTTCTGCCTCTCCGATCATATCGTAATTCTTGACCGCTTTAAGTTCGGACTTGACAAACTCGCCGACGGGCAATGCCCGGGCGCTTCTGATCATGGTTATGCCATCGACCTCTGGTGCCTGATAATAACCTCTCCCCAGGTAGAGATGCCTGGAAACCTTCTCGGTAATCAATACCTTTTGCCGGGTGCCGATGCGGGCAATGTTTTGGCTGCGGCTGATGCGGCTCTGTAATTTCATTATTCTGTCCAGTCGCTCCTGACTGACTTCATCAGGAACTATAGCGGGCATCAATGCCGCTGCGGTGTCTTCCTCAGGGTTGTAACGGAACGCGCCCAGCCAGTCAAACCTGGTTTCAGCTACAAAATCATAGAGGCGCTGGAAATCATCCCGACTTTCTCCAGGAAACCCTGTCATCACCGTGGTCCGCAGCACTAACCCCGGAATCTGACTCTTTATCCTGACCAACAGCTTTTGCAAATGTAAGCTGTCATGCTTGCGGTTCATGGCAGCCAGGATGCGGTCTGATACATGCTGCACAGGAATATCCAGGTAGGGCACTACCTTATCATGAGAGGCAATCGCCTCAATCAGCACCTCATCCAAATGTGCCGGGTGAAGGTACATCAATCGTATCCACTCTAGCCCTTCGATGTTCTGCAAACCGTCTAGAAGTTCTGGCAGTGCTTTTTGGGCATACAGGTCCATACCGTAGGCGGCGGTATCCTGAGCGATAACTACCAATTCCCTAACCTGGTCTTTTTCAACCAAACGGGAGGCTTCCTGAAGCAGCTGAGGCAAAAGCCGGGAACGCAACCCCCCTCGTATGGTGGGGATAGCGCAATAAGTGCAGCGGTTGTCACACCCATCGGCAATGCGCAGGTAAGCCATGCCTTTGGGGGTGGTGAGCACCCGTCCGCTGAAGTTCAGGCTCTCTGTCCCAGGTTCCTGGCAGGCTATGACCCTTTGACCGGTCTGTATTTGATCTACAATTTTGTCTATCTCATCACAATGAGAGATGCCTACTAAAGCGTCCAGTTCAGGCATCTCTTCCAGCAAATATTCACGATAGCGCTGCGCCAGACATCCGGCAGCAACCAGATATTTCAGTTGTCCCCCGCTTTTTAATTGCCCGGTCGCTATGAGTTTGTCGACAGCTTCCTGGCGGGCATCATCAATGAAAGCGCAGGTATTGACTATTATCAAATCCGCTTTTTCAGGCTGGGATACCAAACGGTGACCGGCTTTTTTAAGCCGATATAGCATCACTTCACTGTCAACCCTGTTCTTGGAACATCCCAGGCTTATTAGGCCTATATTCACTGCTAAATCCTTTGCTACGAACCTAAGCGGGCTACCCGGAACTCCTTCTGGATAACCTCGCCCCTCTCTCCTAAGGGTCCGATTTTATCTCCGTTATAATAGACCTCGATCCCCCCGGCATTGCCTACCGTCAACAAGACCGCTTCACGCCCCTCAAAGACCTTTTCCTGTCCTGCGGTGAGGGTGCTGGAGAATACTGTCTGACCGTCCACGATAGCCTTAACCCAACAGTCGCTCAGGGCGGACACACGCACTGTGGCGCTCTGAGTGGGATTAAGGGGATTGTCTTGGTTGTTGTCGGTCTCATTGCTGGGCGCCTTGGGAGGCGTGGCCGGCTGGCTCTGCTGCTGTTGCGGGACCTTGTCAGCCACATTAGGGCTGCGATCGGTAATGGCTCCTACCACCATATTGCCCACCCACACTACCGCCAGCAAGAAAGTGCCGGCCACAATTATATTGCGCCAGTTCATAGATTGAAGCTGAAAATCAGGCCTGGTTTTGCGGGGCTCTACCATGGTTATTTCCACTTCCTCATGCCCGTAGGCCATCTCCACAAACAGGTTCACCATTTCTGTTTCGTCAAGATTTAAATAGCGGGCATACTTCTTTACAAAACCGGTCGCATAGACTCGTGGTGGCAGGATATTGAACCTTTCCTTCTCGATGGCATCCAGATAAAGCTTGCGTATTTTAGTCTCTTCTTCAATATACTCAAGAGTAAGCCCCATACTCAGCCTTTTGTCCTTAAAAACCTGACCAAATTGCATTTTGTCAACTCCTTTATATGGTCAAAACCAGTTGGTCTGTCATCACGAACCCGCTGTTGCTGTGCCTACGCCCATGCGCACCGCTTGCCGCAGGGGATAATTATTGGAGAGGCCATATACCAGGCCACACAATAGGTACAACAGTTGACGGGAATAATGAAACGACTGATTAGGAAGTAAGGAATATTCTTGAATTCCTTGTTGTTTCATATGTATTACGGCAGAATGGCCATCTGTTATTATACAGTGTTCCATCCCAGCATCTATCAACTCCTGAATCGGGCCTCGATAAGAATCGAATTTGAACAGATCCTCCAAACCTAAAACCACAACATCATAACCATCCAGATACTCAGGGAGGGTTTGACCATGCTCCAGGCTCAAACAGGTGCACATACAGGGCAGTTTCTCCCCATCCTTGCTCAACGCCTTGCGATAAACATATTCCTGCCAGGCAGGCTCAACCACCAGCCATTCACAATTGAATATGACCCATTCGCGGAGGTTTAGCGCCTTTTCATAATCATCGGCGAAAAAGCCTTCGCTAAATAGTATTTCCCCATCACATCTTATCTGACGGGTGGTACGCCGACTGTTATGGCGGTATATATTGGATATGTCAACCTTTTTACTGGACAGGTGACTGACCATTAAGTCTCCCTGTTCATCGTTTCCAATAACAGATACTATCTTAACATTCGACCCGAAGTCGGCCAGGGTCTGGCTGGCTTTGTATGCAAAACCACCCCAGTTTAAATCGATTGCAGTTGCCCCGCCCTGTTTCTTGACCTCTACGGTCAGCACACAGTTCCCCAAGACAACAACAGAAACCGCCTCATTCAGCACATAGCCTTTACCCAGGATCACGCCTTTCTTCATCAGGTTGGATATATGCACCGCTACCGAAGAGCGGGTGATTCCGAACCTCTGGGCCATTTCCTCCTGGGATATGAGGGGTTCCTTCTTGAGCAGGTCGAGAATCTCCTTTTCCCGGGAGGTTAACCGCATGATTGCTCCCCTTGCTGAACGATTGATCTCTTGATTTTCATACTAACATAGTTTATTCCTGGCGTATAGTTTTTCAAATTGCTCCTCATCAATCAAGACTTCGCGTCGTTTATTGTTATCCTGCTCTGATATCAGGCCTCTTTCTTCCATCATATCAACTAATCTGGCAGCGCGGGCATAGCCCACCCGCAAACGTCTCTGCAAGAGTGAAACTGAAGCCTTTTTCCCTTCGACGAAAATCTTCAGGGCATCCCAGAACAGTTCATCTTCGCTGCCATCACCGTCATCACCGTCTTCCAATTCCAGGGTTTCGATCTCATCAGGCGTATCGGCTTCATTGAACTGAGCTTTTATGTACTCCACGGTCTGTTCGATATCACGATCAGAGACATAAGCCCCCTGAATGCGGAAGGGCTTGGCTGCTCCCACGGGGAGAAACAGCATATCTCCTTTGCCCAGCAGTTTCTCAGCCCCGCCAGAGTCCAGTATGGTACGGGAATCGGTCTGGGATGAAACCGCAAATGCTATCCGTGAAGGAATATTGGCCTTGATTATGCCTGTGACTACATCGACCGAAGGCCGCTGTGTGGCTACGATGAGATGCATGCCGGCAGCACGGGCCATTTGGGCCAGGCGGCAAATGGCATCTTCCACATCTACGGGTGCTACCATCATTAAATCGGCCAGTTCATCGATGATTATAACAATATACGGCAGTTTCTCGGCAGTGATCTGATTGTAGCGCAGAATGTCCCGGGCTCCGCTGCTGGCGAAGAGCTGATAGCGCTTCTCCATCTCCCTGACCATCCAGCGCAGAATCAAAGAGGCCTTTTTGGGATCGGTCACCACTGGAGTCATCAAGTGCGGTATGCCGTTGTAAACGGTCAACTCCACCATCTTGGGATCGATAAATACCATCTTAAGTTCTGTTGGTGTGCTGTGATACAACATGCTCATAATAATACAGTTCAAACACACACTCTTGCCCGAACCGGTAGAGCCCGCTATCAGTAAATGGGGCATATCACCTAAGCGGGCCACTACCGCATTGCCGCTGATATCCTCCCCCAGGGCGAAAGCCAACGGACTCTTCAGCTTCTTGAAGGCTGGAGATGATATCAGACTGCGTAAGCCCACACTGAGTATTTTGCGGTTAGGCACCTCGATGCCGATGGCGGCTTTTCCAGGTATAGGGGCCTCGATACGGATGCCCGGTGCCGCCAAGTTGAGCTGCAGGTCATCGGTCAGGCTGATGATGCGGCTGATTTTCACTCCCGCACCCGGGGTCAATTCATAGCGGGTGACTGCCGGGCCGCAGCTCACCTGGTTTACCTTGACCGCCACTCCAAAGCTGGCGAACGTGTCCTCCAATACGGTGATACTCTCTTTAATGTTCTTTTTATCAATAAGCCGTTCATTGCTGACATCACTCAACAGATCTAATGGAGGCAGGCAGTAGTTTTCCTCCTGGCGGGGCCGTGCTTTGACAAGCTGCAGAGGCGCGACTGGCTCGGGATCCGCCTGAACAGCTGCCATAGGCAGCGGCTGCTGGATATCTACTATCGGCACCGGGGGGCGCTCTTCACGCCGGGGAACTGCTGTTTCAGGTTCTATCACTACCGGGGCCAGATTGACTGGCGACGGTTGGTTTTCCTCCGCAGGAGCCTGATAAAACATGACCTCGTCAAGGCGTACCTTAGCCTGCAGTAGGCCTTTGCGCAGGGTTTTGAGAATGGTTTCGGCAGGTTGATCGATCAGCATCAATACCCCTACCAACCCGGCGAACAATGCCAGTATGCTCAGACCCACATTGCCTACCAACCGGGTCAAGATATAAGCCAGGCTCCCGCCCAGATAACCTCCACCCAGCCCGGCCTGTCCGGCTTCCCAATGATTCATGCCAGCGGGAGTTTTATATACCGCTACCATAGTAATTCCCACCAGACTGACGATCAAAAACCCCCACATCTGAGTCGACCAAGTGTTCTTGTTGATACCCAAGTGGGCTGACCAGCCTAGAAGGAACAACGGTCCCAGAGCCGCTGCGTCACCGCATAAAAACTCCAGCCCTGCCTTGATGCCTGTCCCCAGCCAGCCGATGATGCGGCTGTCATCCGGCAATCCCTGGGCTTTGCGCAGGCATACAAAGGCAAACACCGCCAGGGTAAAAGCCAGCAGCGATAATATATCAAATTTAAGGTGTTCCAGCGCACCGGGCGATGCTTTTTTATCCACCGCAGGGGTGACTTTTACCGTCCGGGTACGGGTGGCGTTCTTTTTTTTGACTGCCATCACAGCCTCCCAGTGTCTGTCTAAAGTCAAGGTTTAATTGGTGATTTCTCCTATATCTGTATAATTCCTGCCACACAGCCGTAATTATAAAGGCTCTGTCTTCTAGCTCATAAAATACCAGCCCAGGGTTGCAAGCCCTAGTGCCCATACATACCATGAGAATATCGAAAGGCGTCCCTGGTTCACCAGGCGCAAGACCACTTTAATGGCTATATAGCCGAACAAAGCGGCCGACAACAGGCCGGTGATGATGGCCGCAGCTGAAATACCGCCCATAGCTCCGCCGCCCAGGTCCTTGAGCTCCAAAAGCCCGGCACCCAGGATAACTGGAATAGAGAGCAAGAAGGAGAAGCGGGCTGCAAAAGGCCTTTCCATTCCCGCTAAAAGACCTGCTGAAATGGTGGAACCAGAGCGGGAGATCCCTGGCACGATGGCTATAGCCTGCAAAAGTCCCACAAACAAGACATCCTTATAGCTGGTCTCTTCGATCTCTTTAAGCCCCGGATGGGCTAATGCCCATTTTTCGGATACCATCAGTACCACACCGGTTATCAGCAAACCGATTCCCACCACTAATAATGATTTAAAAGTCTGTTCAAAAATCGGTTCCAAAAGAAAGCCTGCTGCCGCCGCAGGGATGCAACCAGCAACTATCAGAAAGGTCAGCTTGCTCCAGGGTTTTCTCAGCAAAGCGGCGATGTCGGACCAAAAGGCCACGAAAACCGCCAAAAGTGTGCCAATATGCACCAACACGTCAAAAGCCAGCGGGGTGTTTTCTAAGCCCAACCAATGCTGGAAAATCACCAGGTGGCCGGAACTGCTAACGGGGAGAAACTCGGTCAATCCTTGCACTGCGCCTAATATTAGAGCCTGTATTACGGTCAATTTCCATATACCTCCCAGAAAACTAGCTTAGTAAATTATAGCACAGCCATTTCAAAACATGCCGCTTTCTTCGCTATGACGGTTTAATATGGAAGGATTTTGTGCGGGTGTAGGTTTGATTGGGCTGGGGAATGCTAATCAAAGAATTTATCAAGGAAGGGGTAATTCTTTTGACAGATCCAAACCTCCCCAATCAGGAAGAACCCAGGCAAGATGACAAAATAAATGCCATAAAGGAACTGGGTACCCCGGAAGTGCCAGGGTTTAAGAGTGATATTCATTGCCTCACCATCAGCGGGCAGATCGAAGGCCACATGGTATTGCCGCCGCAGAATAAGACCACCAAGTATGAGCATTTCATACCCCAACTGGTGGCTGTAGAAGAGAATCCCAATATTAAGGGATTATTAATAGTTATGAACACAGTCGGCGGCGACGTAGAGGCCGGCCTGGCCTTATCGGAAATGATTGCATCCCTTTCTAAGCCCACCGTATCTATCGTAATGGGCGGAGGGCATTCTATCGGTGCAGCCATAGCGGTCAGCTCGGATTACTCACTGATAGCACCTACTGCTACCATGACCATACATCCGATTCGTCTGACCGGATTGGTCATCGGGGTGCCGCAGACCTATGAATACCTGGATAAGATGCAGGACCGGGTGGTGCGCTTTGTGGTGGAGCATTCCCACATCACGGAAGAGACCTTCCGGGAATTGATGTTCAGGACCGGGAACCTGGCCAGGGATATTGGCACTGTATTGGTGGGAGAAGACGCGGTCCAGTGCGGTTTGATCGATGCGGTAGGAGGCATTCGCGATGCCATCGCCAAGATCAACCAGCTTAAGGAACAGAAGGGGCTTTTGCAATGATCATGTATTCATCAGATCCAATGAGTCTGGTTTCCTGGGAGGCACACGCCAATTACCGCATACCACTGGCTTCCGGGGGGCACGTGGAAGCAGAAGGCCTGGAGGGAGGCAAAATCCGCATCCTATCGGTATCAAGCACTGATCCTATGGATTATCTGGACCTGCGCTACCAACCCGGCAATATCCTCAACCTGGACCCGACTGGGGCTACTCTGGAGTAAATCAAAAGGGACTGTTTTAAATGTCCAAAATGGACATAGTAGGGCAGTCCCTTTTGTGCTGTTCAGGAGGCCACAACCCTCCCACTTGCCACCTGCATTTTGTGCAAAAACGGAATAATCAAGGGGCTGCCCCTGTTGGAACAGCCCCTTTTGTCTGGCTATATTTCCATGATTATGGGCAGAATCATGGGTCTGCGCCCGGTCTTTTCATACAAATGCCGATTGAGTTTCTCTCTTACCTGAGCCTTGATCATAGCCCATTCCGTAAGTCCCTTTTTCATGCATATATCCAGGGCTTCCTTGACCTTTTCGCGGGCATCTTCCATCAATTGCTCGGATTCGCGCACATAGACGAAACCGCGGCTGACCAGGTCAGGGCCGGCTACTATCTCCAAGACTTCTTTATCTATAGTCACCACCACGATAATGATCCCGTCCTGAGCCAGTTGCCGACGGTCGCGCAACACAATATTGCCAACATCGCCCACCCCCAGGCCATCGACCAGGATCTTGCCTGAAGTAACTTTCCCGGCTATCACGGCTTTCTCCTCATCCACCTCCAGAATCTGACCATTCTCCATCACGAAGATGGCTGAGCGTGGCATATCCAGGCTTTCGGCCAGTTTAGCATGGGTCATGAGGTGCCGGTACTCGCCATGTACAGGCATGAAATAGCGCGGTTTGATCAGGTTTAAAAGCATCTTAAGTTCTTCCTGGGAGGCATGGCCGGAAACATGCACCCCCATGCTTTTTTGGTAAATGACCTCCGCACCCTGGCGGTAGAGCAAGTCCACAGTACGGGCTACCAGTTTTTCATTGCCGGGGATGGGGGTGGCGGATATAATCACCGTATCACCGGGCTCGATCGCCACCCAGCGATGATCGGCGGTTGCCATTCGGGTGAGGGCTGACATGGGTTCACCCTGCGAACCGGTAGTCACTATTACCATCTGCTCGGGAGGGTACTGGCTGATATCTTCAATATCGACCAGTATCCCTGGGGGAATATCTATATAGCCGAGTTCACTTGATACCTGAACATTATTGACCATACTTCTACCTGACACGGCTACCTTGCGGTTAAATTTTTCGGCAGTATGGATCACCTGTTGGATGCGGTGCACATTAGAAGCAAATGTGGTAACAATGATGCGGCCATCGCATTTGCCGAAAAGGTCATCAAAGGTATTGCCCACCACTTTTTCGGACATGGTGAATCCGGGCCGCTCAGCGTTGGTGCTGTCGGACAGCATGACCAGAACACCCTTTTCGGCAATCTCCGCCAGTTTACGAAAATCCACCGTCTGTCCGTCCACCGGGGTCTGGTCGAGTTTAAAATCTCCGGTATGCAATACTATCCCCAAGGGGGTATGAATGGCGATACACATACAATCAGGGATACTGTGGCATACCCTGATAAACTCCACCTGCATTTCGCCGAAATCGATGCAGTCGCGGGGTTTGACCACATGCAGGGCGGCATCCTCTATATCATGCTCGCGCAGTTTGTTGGCAGCGATGCCAATTGTCAACCGACTCCCATAAACCGGCCGGTTGATCTCTTTGAGCATATAGGGCAGTCCGCCCACATGATCCTCGTGTCCATGGGTCAACAGGACCGCCTTGACTTTTTCCTTGTTCTCGATCAAATAGGTGATATCCGGCAATACTATATCAATACCCAGGAGCTCATCCTCGGGGAACATCAGCCCTGCGTCAATTACCAGAATGGTGTCACCGTATCTGATTGCCGCCATGTTTTTCCCTACTTCCCCCAATCCGCCCAGGGGAATTATCTGCAAGCGGGAATCAAGTTCTGACACTCGGTCACCTCCTTATTAAATTATTGGTTGTTAATGAAAGATACCACCGCACACTTCCATTTGGCTTATTATAGCTGATATCAAGGCAGGTAACAACTGCAAGCGCAACTTGCCATTAATTGCTGCAATGCAAAAAGGGACAATGCCAAAGCCAACTCTTTCGGGATGGCTTGCGCAATGCCCCTCTAATCTCTGCAATTGTTTTATAATCAATTAATTATATAAGATGATAACGTTCCAAGAGCTGCCTTAAGAAAGCCTGTTCGCTTTCCGTCGGCGGCGTCAACGGCAGACGGTAACCTCCCATGTCATGACCCATGATATTCAAAGCCGCTTTGACCGGGATTGGATTGGTGGTGACAAACAGCCCTTTAAACATGGGGAATAATTCCCGATGCAGGCGGCTGGCTTTGCCTACCTCTCCAGCTACGAATGCTGTAATCATTTCTGTCATGGCTAAACCGATCACATGCGAAGCAATGCTCACCACCCCATGGGCTCCCAGGGCCATCAGGGGCAGGGTAAGCGAATCGTCACCCGAGTACACCTTGATCCGCTCAGGTATCAGGCTCAACAGTTGTGAAACCTGATCCATTGAGCCGCTGGCCTCTTTGACGGCGGTAATATTCTCCACCTCGGAGAGACGCGCAATGGTTTCAGGCAAAAGGTTGGAACTGGTGCGGCCGGGCACATTGTAGAGCATCACCGGCAAGGTCACGCTCTCGGCGACTTTACGAAAATGCTGGTATAAACCCTCTTGAGTCGGTTTGTTATAATAAGGAGCTACTACCATAATCCCGGCCACTCCAGTTTTCGCCGCCGCCTGGCTCAACTCCACCACTGCCGCGGTATCGTTGCACCCGGTGCCGGCCCAGACCGGAACCCGCTCTCCTACCCGGTCCTGCACGGTCTGGTACAGTTTCAGTTTTTCCTCATCGCTTAATACAGGCGACTCGCCCGTAGTGCCGCATACTACTAGACCCTCACTGCCATTATCGCAGAGGTACTCGGCCAACTCGGCCGCTTTGGCGTAGTTCACGCTCAAGTCTTCGTTATACGGAGTCACCATCGCTGTCATCATTCGGGGTTGTGCCATCCTACGATCACCACCAATTAATTAATTTTTTCCCAGTTCGAATTTATCATGAAGGGCTCTGACAGCCTGTTCCATTTGTTCTCGATTGACCAGACACCATATATTGGTATACGAATCCCCGGATTGGAGGATGGGAATATCATGTTCGGATAAGGCCTCCACCACCCGTGCCATCACCCCTGGAATCCCGGTCATAGCAGCACCAACTATGGCTACCTTGGCACAATTGCGATCCACTCCGGGGCAAAAGCCCATCCCCCGCAGAATTCTTTCGGCTTCAGCAGCCATATCACCTGCTACGGTGAACAATAAGAGATTGGGCTGAACACTAATAAAGTCGACACTTATATTGGCCTGAGCCAGGCCTTTGAAAACCTGCAAAGGCACACTTCGTCCATTGACCGTGTCATCTATCTCGATCTTGAGCTGGGCTATATTAGAAGTATAAGTCACTCCGGCAATAAGTGCATCTCTAATAATGCTGATGTCGTCATAGCCCATGGTCTGATGTGTGACTAAGGTACCGGTGGAATCAGAGAAGGTAGAGCGTACCCGCAGCGGTATGCCACGATGCATGGCGATTTCCACCGCCCGGGGATGAATGACTTTGGCGCCGTCGCGGGCCAGCTGGCAGATCTCGTTATAAGTGATAGCGTTTAAGAGCCTGGCATTGGTTACTATGCGCGGGTCAGCGGTCATGATGCCTTCCACATCAGTGAATATGTCAATGAATTCCGCATTCAAAGCCACTCCCAGTGCACTGGCGGTAGTGTCGCTGCCTCCTCTGCCCAGAGTAGTCAGTTCGCCTGCTTCAGCCATCCCCTGAAAACCTGCTATTACCGGCACTATTCCCTGTTCCAGGCAATCCATCACCTTCTTGGGGTTGACGTACAAAATGTGGGCGTTGCCATGGTTTCCATCAGTTACCAATCCCGCCTGGGCGCCGCTTAAAAAGCGGGCTGATATCCCATGGGCGTTTAGCTGAGAGGATAACAAGAGCCCGGAGATCATCTCCCCGCAGGACATCAAGAGGTCTAACTCGCGCAGGTTGGGAGTTGGATTGACTTCTCGCATCAGATTGATGAAGGTATCGGTGGCATAGGGATCTCCGCATCGTCCTATGGCGGAAACCACTACCGCCACCCGGTAGCCTTCTTGCACGGTCTGACTGATTATCTGGCAGACCCTCGCTCTGGATTCCGCAGTGGCCAGTGAGGTGCCACCATATTTCTGGACTACTATTTTCAGTCTAAACACCTTCCTAATAGAGGTTTCTGGCGGCGACGATCTCAGCGATCTGAATGGCATTGGTCGCCGCCCCTTTCCTGATCTGATCGGCAGCCACCCATATTACCAGGCCATTGTCAGAGGACAGATCACGGCGAATACGGCCTACAAAAACCTCATCTAGGTAGGAACTGAGTAAAGGCATTGGATAGATATTCAAACCGGGATCATCCTGCACGACCACCCCAGGGGCAGCGGCCAGGATCTGCCGGGCTTCTTCAGGGGACAATGTTTTTTCGGTTTCAATATTTATGGCTTCAGAATGACTGCGATAAACCGGAATGCGTACTGCAGTTGCCGCTATCCGCAATTCAGGAGCATGCATGATCTTCCGGGTTTCCCAGACCATTTTCATTTCTTCTCTGGTATAAGCATTGTCTTCGAAAACATCGATGTGTGGAATGACATTAAAGGCAATAGGATGCTGGAAAACGTCCAAAATCGGCTCAGTGCCGCTTAAAGCGGCTTGAACATGTTGATCCAATTCATCCAAACCTGCTTTTCCGGCGCCAGACACAGCCTGGTAAGTGGATACTACGATCCTCTTGATGGTGGCGGCCTTATGCAAGGGATTGACGGCTACAACCATGATAATGGTTGAACAATTGGGGTTGGCGATTATGCCTCGGTGCCAGTTTATATCATCCGCATTCACCTCCGGCACCACCAGGGGCACCTCTGGCTCCATGCGAAAAGCATAGCTGTTATCTATAACCACGCAATTCTGGGCTACAATATCCCTGGCCATCATCTTGCTGACATCGGAACCGACTGCCAACAGGGCAATATCAGCCTCTTTAAAGGCTTTTTCGGTGGCTCCTGCCACAATATGCTCTTCACCCTTGAATTTCAAACGGGTTCCGGCTTCACGGGGATCTGCCAGGCAAATCAATTTCCCCACCGGGAACTTCCTCTCTTCTAAGATCTTGAGCATTTCCTGCCCTACTGCTCCAGTTGCTCCAACTATTGCCAGCTTAATTCCTTCGGCCATCGGACTAGTACCTCCTGCTGCTAAAAATACTATTTATATAATATAGCACACCACTTGGGCCGACTCAATGAATTAGCGGGGTCCGAGCAAAACCGGCTGCAGCTGTTGACCTTTTAAGGCTGCCACGATGGTATCCAGCACCAGGGTCATGTCAGCCTGCAGCGAATTGCACTTCTCCAGCGGATTATCCTGTCTGAAAGGGACAAAATAAATGTTTTTAGTATTCAGTAAAAGCCCGATATTTTTAGCATTTATACCTAAACCGTCATTGGTGGATATGGCAATAACCACTGGACGCTGATTTCTAAGCTGCGCCTTCATGGCCATCAATGCCGGGGTATCGACGATGCCATTGGCGAATTTGGCGATACTGTTTCCGGTGGCGGGCATGACAGCCACGATATCCAAGTACTTCTGAGGTCCGATTGGCTCGGCCCCTACTATGCTGTTGATTATGCCGTGACCGGTAATATCCTGTATTTCCCTTTTCAAATCATCTACCCGGTAAAACCGATTATCGGTCTGGTCGGTGGTATATGAAAAAATTGGATAGAGCTCGGCTCCAGCTTCATGAAGCCGCTTGATCTGCGGTATGACCTCTCCTACGGTACAGTGCGACCCAGTAATAACCACACCGATTTTGATATTATCCAGTCTGGTGTTAATTGTCCCCTGCACTTATTCTCACCTCCGTTTCAATCCAGGAGCAGGGGTTCACCCAACCTGGATAGTTCTTCCACAATCAGTCGAGGGATGACCTCGGCTAAGATCTTTCCCGAGGAAACTGGAGCTACTTTGCCGGGTAATCCTGGGGCCAGAATGGCCTTAAGGCCAAAGCAATTGGCGGCTTCAAAATCTGTCCCACCCGGCTGAGCAGCCAGGTCTATGATGATCACATTAGGATTGGCGTACTTTAACGACTCGGCCGTCAATACCTGAGCGGGGACAGTATTGAATACCAGATCGCTGACCTGCATCAGCTGTTTGAGCTGTTCAAACCCGGCCCGCTGGCATCCCATTTCATGAGCGCGGGCTAGCTGGCCAGGGTTGCGGGCTACTACAGTTACTTCTGCGCCCAGAGCCTTAAGGCATCGAGCCAGGGTTATGCCGATGCGCCCGAAACCTATAACACAGGATTTACTGCCATGGATGGTAATGCGGCTTTCCATCATGGCTATCTGCAGAGCGCCTTCCGCAGTGGGGATGGAATTGGGTATGGCAATGGCATCGATCTCGGCTATCTCCATAAGGTTTAAATTGAGGCTCTGGCACCACTCCTTGAGGTAGGGACGGGCGGAACCGATCATCACCAGAGCTTGCTCGGGCAGCATCTGCAGAGCCGCATAGGTTAATACCAAGGGTTTCTCAGTAAAAACGGCACGAATCACCCCTTCGGGATTGGTTCCGGGAAGAGGCATTATCAATACCTCCGCTTCCTGGCATGCGTCCTCGACAGTGTTCACCAGCAGGGCGCCATGACACACCATTTCACGGGGAAAACCGGCCACTGTAACCGTAGCCCCCATTTTAACCAGTTCATGCACCAGAATGGCTTCCCGCTCATCCCCGCCCAAAACGGCGATCTTTATTCCTGACAAGACTGAACTCACTGTCTTCCTCCTTCATGGATGTAGTGGATACAATTATTAGCATTATATGAGCACCGGGAACGGCTGGTGCTTGTCAGAAACGGGCTTATAGCAGCACCGCAGTTGACTAGGGGCTTTGGGGTGAGGCTTGTATACACATGCAGATGGTAATTGGTGGATTAGAAAAGAAGGCAAAAAAGCCGCCGGGTAATCCCGGCGGCACCAATTTCAGTTATTGCAGGGTCGGTTTCACATCAAGGCATCCATCCCATAGATCAGGCCGTTAAGGCCTGGTATCTTCCTCACCACCATTATGACCCCGGGCATGAAACCAACCCGGTCATAGGAATCGTGGCGAATGGTCAGACTCTGTCCAGGACCGCCGAAAATCACCTCTTGATGAGCTACGAATCCGGGCAAACGCACGCTGTGGATGCGTATATCACCGGCTTTGCCTCCCCGGCTGCCAGGAATTTTTTCAAATTCCCGGGTATTTTTGGGGGGCAGAATTCCCCGGTTGGCCGTGATCATCTCAGCGGTTTTGATGGCGGTGCCGGAAGGCGCGTCCATCTTCTGGTCATGATGGGTTTCAATTATCTCCACATCGGGGAGGTAGCGGGCGGCTTCCTGAGCAAATCTCATCATCAACACAGCTCCGATGGCGAAATTGGGTATAACCGCCACAGCAGTTCTATTGTCTATAGCTAATCGCTCCAGCTGTGAGAGTTCGGTTTCGTTAAGGCCGGTGGTACCAACCACACATGCCACCCCCCGGGACAATGCGGTCCGGGTGTTATTAAAGACTGCCTGGGGATTGGTGAAATCGACCATAACCTGCGGCCTTTCCCTTTCAATGAGAATTTCCAGGTCATTTTCCAGCTTGAGGCCACAATCAATGCCGGTGAGCACCGCGAATGCTTCATCATGATAAGCTATATCCAGCAACCCCACAACATTTATGTCAGACTGGCTGTTCAAGGCTTTGACAGTTTCCCGCCCCATCTTGCCTAAAGCCCCTACAACTATTACCTTGATCGGTGTAGACATACTCGAACCTCCCGTTGTTACTTAGCATTAAGTGTTATATATTTTGTGAGCTGAGTCAAGATTTGTTATAATCTGCATTATTCGGGGGCAATAAGGCCACCTGCATAGAGCAGCTCCGCTACAAATAGAAATGCCCGGGGATTTCCCGGGCTGAGCGTTGGTGCAAGTTGCATTTAAACTTGATTATATAACCTGGCTTGGGCTACCACGAACTTGATGATCTCCTGCACCATACGCCGTTCCGAAAAAGTCAGGGCAGTCTTTTCATCCTTGGCCCGGCTTACTACCTTCATGAAGCGCTGGGTGCACTTTATTTCGTGTCTGATTTTATCTATCGTCTCCTGTTCGCGGACATTGGCGTAGAGCCGATTGAGATGATCCAGGACCAACTTCTCCCGGTTGGTCAGGGCTATTACAGCAGCCTGTTCCAGGAGTTCATGTTTACTCAAGTCATAGCTGAGGAAATTATATATTAAGGCCAGACGTTTACGTTCTTCACGAGCCAGAAGTATCTCGGTGCTGATTTCCTTCTTGGAACCCTCCAGTTGCATAACCTGTTCAAGTATGTTGTTGTATATACTGACCACCAGCTGAGACACGTAATCACCTCCCGGCCTTTTATTATATGTTGTTAATATTTTTAGTTCTCTTTTCTTGGCGGTATTCCTTTTTATATTTTGTTAATATAGACAGAGAATATCGACAATGACTACAATTACCGTTTTGTACCAGAGAAGGTGAGGATTTGATATGCCTTTTGACGGATTCACCATATCTGCTTTGTGCTTTGAATTAGACCAGGCTTTGCAGGGAGCCCGCATTGACAAAATCCACCAGCCAGAAAAGGATGAACTGATGATCTCCATCCGCATGGCTCATGGCGGCAATCACCGCCTCTTGCTGTCAGCCAATGCACGCTGGGCCAGAATGCATCTGACCACGACCCGCAAGACCAATCCGCCCCGGCCTAGTGCCTTTTGCATGCTGTTGCGCAAGTATCTCGAAGGCGGCAAGATCAGGGCAGTAAAACAAGTCGGTTTTGAACGCATAGTAATGATTGATATCGAAGCATTGGATGATTTTCGGGAGTGGACTATCCGCCGTTTGATGTGCGAATTTACCGGGCGGCACTCCAACCTCATACTGATCAACCCGGAGAATAATATTATCATTGATGCCATCAAAAAATTCAGCAGTGAAGTCAGCTCTTACCGCGAGGTTCTGCCCGGAAAGCCTTATGTAGAGCCTCCCGCACAGGATAAACTCAATCCTTTGGATACCGCATATGAGACCTTCTGCAGAGGCATCTGGGAGAATGAAGATACTGCCCTATCTCAGGCCTTGTTCGGCTTATTTTCGGGCATCAGCCCCTTCACTGCCCGGGAGATATGTCTGATGAGCGGCATAAACCCGGCCTTGCCTGCGGCGCAGAGCGGTGAATACGAATTGGGCAAACTGTATCAAAAGGTGAGAGATCTGCTCGAAAAGGTGCAAAACGGTGCAGCCCAGCCCAGTATCTCATTTCATAACGAAATGCCCATAGAGTATGCCGCATACCCTATTGAGGCCGACCAGCGGCGTGATTTCGATTCCATCAATTCGGCCTGCGACCACTTCTATACCGCCAAATTAAATAATTTGCGCCTGGAATCATGGAAAACCAACCTGTCCCGACACATCAAACTCATCCTCGACAAAGCCTATAAAAAGCGCTTCTACCAGGAGAGCGACCTCATCCAGGCCCGGGGTCAGGAGAACTACAAAACCTGGGGCGAGTTATTAACCGGATATGCCTACCAGTTGGAAAAGGGCATGAGCGAGGCGGTGGTGGAGGATTATTCTACCGGAGAGCAGGTGGTCATACCCCTGGACGTGCGCTTAAGTCCTATCAAGAACGCACAGCGCTATTTTAAGATCTATAACAAAAGCCGCAAGACCATTGCCCATTTGGAAAGTCTGATGGCTGCCAATCAATTGGAGATCGACTATCTGGAATCGGTCTTGTTGTCTATTCAACAGGCTGAAAGTACTAGCGATATGGAAGAGATAAGTGAGGAATTGGAACGGGATAAGGGCGGCAAAGGCGCCAAAGGCAAAAAATCGCCCCCCCGCACCGTGCCGCGTCGCTATCTTTCCAGCGACAACATGGAGATACTGGTAGGGCGCAACAACCGCCAGAACGACAGCCTCACATTAAAACAATCGGAATCCCAGGATCTGTGGCTGCACACTAAGAATATCCCCGGCTCACATGTCATCGTGCGCCTGCCCCGCAAAATTAGGACCATACACGACGTGCCTGATGCCACCTTGGAGGAGGCAGCGCTGTTAGCCGCCCACTTCAGCAAGGCCCGTCAGAGCGAAAAGGTGGAGGTAGACTACACCTTCCGTTCCCAGGTGCGCAAACCGGGCGGTGCCAAGCCGGGGATGGTGATATACGATAATTATTGGACCATTGTCGTCAATCCTCAGGAGCCCCGGGTGACCAGTTTGCTGGAGTCGGAAATCAAAGACGGTGAGCCTTGATATAGAGCTGCGGTCTTAAGCGGGCACTATTCTACGCGAAGGGATCCATCTTCATTGACGGTTACGGTGTTGCCCGGCTCCAGAATGTAGACCTTATTCTTGACCTCATCAACAGCCACATCACGATTGATCAGGGTGGCAACCTCATTAGCTGTAGCCAGGGTGCGGATCTGCACCCCGTTATCATACAGCTGCAGGGTCAACTGCCCGTAGTCCTTTTTGATCACATCACTCTGGCTGTACTGGTACGGCTTCATAAACACGTATTCATAGCCGCCTTCTTTAAATTGCATCTCTTTGCCATTAAGATATACTCTCATGACGCTGCCCCTTCAGCCGCTTAAGTCCGGCTGCCGGGTTTTACCACCGGCAGTCTGCCTTCCTGGCACAGCGGGCATTCGTCAGCTTCCCAGCTGCTGATGTCTAAAGTCAGAACCGCCTCAAGCTTTGCCCCGAAGTCCACCTGACCGTTGCTGCGATCGACCAGTACCCCTACCCCGACTACCTGGCCGCCATGCTGCTGAACCAACTCGATCACCTCTTTGACCGATCCCCCGGTGGTGACCACGTCTTCCACCACCAGGACGCGCTGTCCCGGTTCGATGACGAAACCGCGCCTCAAGGCCATAAGGCCATTTTCTCTCTCGGTGAAGAAACCCGGTACTCCCAGCTGGCGGGCTACTTCATAGGCAACCACAATGCCCCCCATAGCCGGTCCGACCACCAGTTCAACCCCGTCATCCCGGAAAGCCTCGGCCAGATGCCGGGCTAGTTGCTCGGTGAACGCCGGATATTTCAATACCTGGGCCATCTGCATATACTGATTGCTGTGCCTTCCCGAGGTGAGCCGGAAATGGCCCTCTAAAAGCGCTCCGGCCTGGCTGAATATGTCTATGGCCTGTGATTTTTCTAGCATGATGCTGCCTCCAATTCCTCAATTATCTTCTGCGCTGCAGAAACTTTATCAGCTGCTGCGGTAATCGGCCGCCCGATAACTATATAATCGGCCCCCAGTTCAATGGCCTGCCTGGGCGTGGTGATGCGTTTCTGATCATTGCTCTCTGACCAAGCCGGTCTGATTCCCGGGGTGACGATCTTGAATTCCGGCCCACAGGCGGCTCTGATCGCGGCTATCTCCTGAGGTGAACATACCACTCCGCCGATGCCGCATTCTTTGGCAGCCAGAGCCCATTTGACTACCACTTCTTCAACGCTCCAGTTCGAAATCAACATATCGTTTTCCAGTTCACTCTGGGCAATACTGGTCAATACCGTCACCGCCAGCGTGAGGGGAACTGCCAGGCCTCGCCTGGCCGCTTCTTGCTCCACCGCTCGACTCAGTTCGCTCATCATGGTCCTGCCGCCGGCCGCATGACAGTTGAACATACGACAGTTGAGCCGGGTCATGACCCTGCCTGCTGACGCTACCGTATTGGGGATATCATGGAACTTCAAGTCCACAAAGACCTCACCGCCGTAATCGCTGATTTGCGAAACAATATCAGGTCCAGTGCTGTTGAACAATTGCATGCCAACTTTAAATACCCCCACAAAGGGGGCCAATTCCTGAACCAGGTCCAAAGCCTGGCGCCTGGTATCCACATCCAGGGCTAAAATGATTCTATCCTTCGCCTGCAACGCCATTCCTCCTCAGGTATTAATCGTTATTAAAGATTTGACGGCATTCTTTTGCTTGACCACAGTCACCCGTCCTGTCCACAATGCCGTCGCTTCTTGTGTGACCAGTTATTAGGTTCCCCTCAAGCTAATTAAAAGCGGTGTGCGGCGCCGACCAAATCCCCAATCTTATCAAGACCATGCTCGGTCAGATACTGTTTGATACCCAGGCTGAGTTCAGCCGGCAAGGTTGGATTGACGAACAGCCCGGTTCCTATCGACACCGCGGTTGCGCCTGCCATGATAAATTCCAGAGCGTCAGCAGTGTTGACAATGCCGCCCCCGCCCAGGATAGGCAGGTCCACTTCCCGATAGACCTGATAAATCATGCGCAAGGCTACCGGTTTGATGGCCGGACCGGATAAACCCCCGAAAACGTTGCCCAGCACCGGACGGCGAGTTTTAATATCTATTGCCATCCCCAACAGGGTATTGATCATGGCCAGGGCATCAGCCCCGCCGCGCTGTGCGGCCCGGGCGATAGTAACGATATCGGTGACGTTAGGGGACAGTTTAGGGATCACCGGCAGGCTGGTGCGGGCTTTGACCGCCGCTACCACCGCTTCCACCATGGCCGGGTCGGTTCCGAACTGCAGCCCGCCCTGTTTCACATTGGGACAGGAAATGTTTAGTTCAATAGCCGCCACCCCGGATTGCTTGTCAATGATGGCCGCGGTATGCTCATAGTCCTCCACGGTATTACCGGCAATGTTAGCCACCACCGTAACCCCGTGCTGGCGCAACCGGGGCAGGTACTCGGTCACAAAGACTTCCACGCCAGGGTTTTCCAACCCGATGGCATTGAGCATGCCCGCCGCGGTCTCACAGATGCGCGGCGGCGGATTGCCCACCCGTTTCTCCAGGGTGGTCCCTTTGACGATCACTGCTCCGATAGAAGCGGAATCTATGTAATCCTGGTATTCAAATCCATAGCCGAAAGTGCCCGACGCTGCCGCTACGGGATTCTTCATCCACAGCCCACCCAGGTTGACCGATATATCGGGACCTGGTTTAGATATGGCCGCATCCTTGTGCAAAGTATGGCCCTCCTATCCAATTATTTACCCAATTTTAACACAGGCCTAATTCCAGCTTAAAATATTTGTTCTACAATCTGATTACAGTGTTGGCAAAAACTAAATGTCCCTTTGTGTCCTCACAGATAATGACCGGTCTACCGGTCATTATTGCTTAGGCCATCAAATCCATGCTGAAGACCGGCCCGTCTTTGCACACCTTCGCATAATCGGCATCTTCAGGTTTCAGCTTGCGGGCGCAGCCCAGACAGGCTCCTACTCCACAGGCCATGGTCTCTTCCAGGGAGACCTCTCCGGGTATCTGGTGGCTCTGGGCATAGTCAGTGACCGCCTTCATCATTCCTTCCGGGCCGCAAGTATAAATCATATCGATTTTTATTGCAGGTGCCATTTGGTGCAACAGTCCCACCACCGTGCCCTGGTAACCCAGGCTGCCATCCATAGTTGCCGGCCAGGCTTCAATTCCCAGTTGCTGAAATTTGCGCTGATAGACCGCCGCATCCTGCAATGAGGCCGCTCCATAGGCAGCCTGAACAGTACAGTCCTGCGCCTTTAATACCCGGGCCAGATAGATCAGGGGGGCTATGCCGACACCGCCCCCTATCAGAAGAATGCTTTGCCCAGTCTGAGGCAAAGTGAAACCTCTCCCCAGAGGTCCCATCATATCGATATATTCCCGGCTTTTCACCCGGCTGAGCAGTTCCGTGCCTCGCCCCACTACCTTGTAAAGCAGGGTTATGCTGCCCAGCTCCTGATCCACATCATACAGGCTGAGCGGCCGTCTTAGTAGGGGATCACTAGTCCCTCCAGGACGAACGTGCACAAATTGTCCGGGTCTGGCACCAGAAGCAATTTGTGGAGCCAGCACTTCTATCTCATACAGTCCCTGGGCCACTTCCTGGTGGGCGGCCACCAAAGCTTTTTCTACAGCAGGCATGGTTTTACCTCCGACTAAAATATATCATCAAATTTGGCTATGATATTCAGCCACATATTCCTGCAGGCTTAACACTTTTTGAGGCTTAGCACCTTCATCGCCTTTCAATACCTGCAGGATTACCTTCAAAGTATCGAGCGAGGTCAGGCAGGGGACATTTAATTCCACCGCTGCGCGGCGGATATGGAAACCATCGCTGAACGGCCTGCGACCCTGAGTCAAAGTATTCACCACCACATCCACTTTACCCTGCCGAATCAGATCCACAATGTTGGGGGAGCCTTCCTTGAGCTTTTTGACCGTCTGCACTTCAATGCCATGATTGCGCAAAGCCCGGGCAGTTCCTTCGGTGGCGATGATCTTGAAGCCCCGCTCGGCAAATTCCGCTATGACCGGGATGGCTTCGCCTTTGTCCTTGTCGGATACCGTGACCACCATGGTGCCGGAACCCTTGATATCCACCCCGGCTGATTGCAGCCCCTTATAAATGGCGCTGTTCAAGCTATGGGCAATCCCCAACACCTCGCCTGTGGATTTCATCTCCGGCCCCAGGTTAATGTCCACCTGTTGCAGTTTATTGAAGGAGAATACCGGCACCTTGACCGCATAGAAATTCGGGGTCACAAACAATCCGCCCAGGTATCCCAGTTCTTCAAGACTTTTGCCCAGCATGATCTCGGTAGCCAGTTTGACCAGCGGGATGCCGGTTATTTTACTGATAAAAGGCACCGTACGGCTGGAGCGCGGATTGACCTCCAGTACATACAGTTCATCTTCAAATTCTACGAACTGTATGTTGATCAGGCCTATCACCTTCAATTCCCTAGCCAGAGCAGTGGTGTGTTCAACCACCTTATCCCTGATGGCGGGGCTCAAGCTGTAGGCAGGGAAAACTGCTATACTATCCCCGGAATGCACCCCGGCCCGTTCGATATGCTGCATGATGCCGGGGATCAAAACCTCCCTGCCGTCACAAACCGCATCTACCTCAATCTCACGGCCCAAAAGGTATTTATCCACCAGTACTGGATGTTCTCGGCTGGCCTTGACCGCAGTATGCATATATTGACGCAGTTCTGCTTCACTGTACACGATCTCCATAGCCCGCCCTCCTAGAACATAAGAAGGCCTGACCAGGACCGGGTAGCCGATCTGCCTTGCCACCAAAACTGCCTCATCAGGGTTGAATACGCTTTTTCCGGGTGGGCGGGGTATGCCCAGTTGTGCTACCATGGCGTCGAAGCGGTTGCGGTCCTCGGCCCGATCAATGCTGTCATTGCTGGTGCCGAGCAGCTTCACTCCTGCCCTGGCCAGAGGATTGGCCAGATTGATGGCGGTCTGCCCGCCGAATTGCACTATCACCCCTTCGGGACGCTCTTCTTCTATGATGTTCATCACATCTTCATACACCAATGGTTCAAAGTACAGCCGGTCAGAGGTGTCAAAATCGGTGCTTACCGTTTCAGGGTTATTGTTAGCGATGATGGCCTTGATTCCGGCCTGTCGTAATGCCCACACACAGTGCACCGAACAGTAGTCAAACTCCACACCCTGGCCGATGCGTATGGGACCGGAACCAATCACCAGGACTTTGCGCTGCCCCTCCTCATGTTCGGCTTCATTTTCCTCCTCATAGCAAGAATAAAAATAGGGTGTTTCGGCATCGAACTCAGCTGCGCAGGTGTCTACCAGCTTGTAGGTGGGGAGAATTCCATAGGATTGGCGCAAACGGCGCACTTCATCCTCACAGCAGCCTTTCAAACAGGCGATTTCACTGTCAGAGACCCCTATCTTCTTGGCTTCAAAGAGAATATCCAGTCCCAACGGGGTCTCTTGCAATCGTTTGGAGAAATCTATGATGTTTTTAAATTTCTTTAGAAAATATTTATCGATAGCGGTAATGCGGTGCAATTCCTCGATCGAAGCCCCGCGCACAAAGGCTTCAGCAATGATAAAAATCCGTTCATCGTCAGCATCGGATAACCGGGCTTTCAGTTCCACATCGCTCAGTTCGGTCAATTCTGGCAGCCGCAGGCCGTTAATGCCGATTTCCAACGAGCGGATGGATTTTAAGAACGCGGCTTCAAAACTGCGGTCGATAGCCATGACCTCACCGGTGGCCTTCATTTGCGTACCCAGGCGGCGGTCGCCGAATACGAACTTGTCAAAAGGCCAGCGCGGCACCTTAAGGACAACATAGTCAATGGCCGGTTCGAAGCAGGCAGTAGTTTTGCCGGTGATGGCGTTGGGGATTTCATCCAGGTTGTAGCCGAGGGCGATCTTGGTAGTCACTGTGGCGATAGGATAGCCGGTGGCCTTGGAGGCCAGGGCCGAAGAGCGGCTGACCCGGGGGTTGACCTCGATGACAAAATATCTCTTGCTGAAGGGATCCAGAGCGAATTGCACGTTGCAGCCCCCGGCGATCTTCAAGGCACGGATGATTTTCAAAGAGGCGAAGCGCAGCATCTGATACTCTTCGTCGGTTAAAGTCTGAGCCGGGGCGGCCACAATGCTGTCGCCGGTGTGTATTCCCACCGGGTCGATGTTCTCCATGCTGCAGATGGTGATGCAGTTGTCATTATGGTCTCGCATCACCTCGAATTCAATTTCCTTGTAACCGGCCACACTCCGCTCTATCAGGGCTTGATGGATAGCGCTGCTCTTTAAGCCACGGGTTACGATCTCGGCCAGTTCATCATCATTATTGGCGGTGCCGCCTCCGGTGCCACCCAAAGTGTAAGCAGGCCGGACAATCAGAGGATAGCCCACCTGGGCGGCGAAATGCAGAGCTTCACCCACGCTATGCACTATGCTGCTCTCCGGAATCGGCTGGCCGAGCTCTTCCATGGTGGCTTTGAACATCTCCCGATCCTCGGCGCGATAGATGGCATCTAGGGGCATCCCCAATACCGGCACTCCTTTTTCTCGCAGGATACCGGCCTTGTCCAGGGCCAGAGCCATATTCAAACCGACCTGCCCGCCTAAATTAGCGATGATTCCATCGGGGTTTTCCCGATCCAGAATTTTTACCACCGTTTCTACGGTGATAGGCTCCATATAGACCCGGTCCGCAATGTCGGTGTCGGTCATTATAGTGGCCGGATTGCTGTTTAATAGAATTACCTCCAAACCCTCTGACTTGATGGCTTTACAGGCCTGTGTGCCGGCATAGTCGAACTCCGCGGCCTGCCCGATGATGATCGGGCCGGAGCCGATGACCAGCACCTTTTTGAGGTTACTGTCCAATGGCATAATATATCCTCCAGTCAAGGCGCGCTATTTCAGCGCACCCACAAAGTCGTCCAGATAAAAACCGGTTTCACTGTATCCGGGGAACCCTTCGGGATCAAACTGCACCGAAAATATAGGCAGGCGGCGATGCCTGATGCCTTCCACGCTCCCGTCATTCAGGCTGCGCAGAATCACTTCAATATTACTCCCCAGAGTATCTTCTTCAACTTGAAACCCATGGTTTTGGGTGGTGATGTACACCCGCCCCGTCTTAAGATCTTTTACCGGATGGTTGCTGCCGCGATGCCCGTAAGGCAGGCGGCTGATGCTGGCACCTAGAGCCAGGGCCAGAACCTGGTGCCCCAGACCAATACCAAACATAGGCTTCTTGCCCAACAGGTCCCGGCAGGCGGCAGCGGCATAGGAGATAGCGGTAGGGTCGCCGGGGCCATCGGAAACCATAATCCCGTCCGGATTCAGTTCCAGGATTTCGACTGCAGTGGTGCCGGCGGGAACCGCTACCACTTCGCAGCCACGCTCGGTCAACAGGTCTATATAGCCGCGCTTGGTGCCCAAGTCGAGCATGACCACGCGGCTTTCTCCGTTCCCAAATTTCATAATGTTCTTGCGGGTAACATACTGTACCAGATCTCCCTGCAATTCCCGGCGGGCGTTCTCCGCCTTGGCGATCAAGCCGGCCAATTGATCTATAGTATCAGTAATAATCCCGCCCATACTACCCTCACGGCGGATCGCCCGGGTCAGAGCGCGGGTATCGACCTCGGTCAACACCGCTATCTCGCTTTTGTTGAGGAAGCTGATCAAATCGGTTTCCATCTCATAATGACTGGGAAAATCGGTAGCTTCGCGCATCACCAGACCGCGCAGCATAGCCCCGCGGGAGGCATAACTCTTTTCTACCAGGCCTACATTGCCTACCAAAGGGTAGGTCATGACTACTATTTGACCGTAATAAGAAGGGTCGGTTATGATATCTTGATAGCTGATCATGGCGGTGGTAAAGACCACTTCACCACCCGCCCGAAGGCAATCGTTCAATAGTTTTCCGGTAAAAACCCGGCCGTTTTCGAGCACCAGGTAGCCTTTCAAATCAATGTCACTCCTCCGCTATGTTGCCGTCAATATAGACCAGTTTGCCGGCCACGATGGTGGCCCAGGGCCAACCGGTAAGCTGCATGCCTTTAAATGGCGTGTTTTTGCCCTTGGAATAGAATTTTTCAGGTTCCACGATTCTAGTCAATTCAGGATCGATTATGGTGATGTCGGCGGCATCACTGATGTTGAGACGGCCTTTGGGCAGGTTTATTATGTCTGCCGGGCCGACGGTAAACAGCCTGACCAAATCCGCTATGGGCAAAATACCGGTGTTGACCAGTCGATCCATTATCACCGCTACAGCGGTTTCCAGTCCCGAAATTCCCGCTGCTGCCATGTCGTATTCGCAATCTTTGCTCTCCAAATGGTGAGGGGCGTGATCAGTAGCCAGGCAGTCGACCGTGCCGTCTAAGAGAGCCGCCCTTAAGGCCTCGATATGTTCGTGGCTGCGCAGTGGCGGAGCCACCTTGGTGTCAGTGTCATAACTGCCCACTAGCTCATCACTCAAGGTCAGGTGGTGGGGGGTTACCTCACAGGTAACCTGAAGCCCTTCAGCTTTGGCCTGGCGGATCAACTCCATGGTGCCAGCCGTGGAAGCATGGCAGATATGAAGCTTTCCTCCGGTGAGGCGGGTGAGGATTATGTCCCGGGCTACCATGGCTTCTTCTGCAGCCGCTGGAATGCCTTTCAGACCGTAGAAGGTGGAGTAAAAGCCCTCATGCATCTGCCCTCCGGCACTCAGATAGGCATCTTCGCTGTGGGTCAACAGGGGTACCCCGAACATCTTGCTATATTCCAGAGCATTGCGCATCACATCCGATCTCATTACCGGTCTGCCATCATCCGAGAAAGCCACACAACCCGCTGCCAGCAAGTCGGTATATTCACTTAATTCTTCTCCGCCCTGTTTCTTAGTTATGCTGCCGATGGGCAGCACGTTAATTACTCCGCGGCGCTGGGACTGCTCCTTGATAAAACGCGCCACCGCCATATTGTCGATGACCGGATCAGTGTTGGGCATACAGCACACCGTGGTGAAGCCGCCGGCGGCGGCAGCACGGGTGCCGGTGGCCAGGTCTTCCTTGTATTCAAATCCCGGTTCACGGAGATGTACGTGTATATCTATAAAGCCGGGGCATACGATTTTGCCTTGAGCATCCAGGATTTGTGCATCCTTGGCTCTGATATTCTTGCCTATTTTCGCGATTTTGCCATTATTCACCAGGATGTCGAGCAGCTCGTCACGCCCGTTTTCCGGGTCTATAACTCGCCCGCCTTTAACCAGCAATTTCATCTTTGGCGCCCCCCATCATCAGGAATAAAATGGCCATCCGCACTGCTACTCCGTTGGTCACCTGTTCATTGATCACCGCCTGAGTGCTGTCGGCCAGGCTGCTGGATATCTCCACGCCGCGGTTCATTGGCCCGGGGTGCAGTACTAATACGTCATCCTTGGCCCCTTTGAGGCGCTCTGGGCTTACCATGTAAAGTTCGGCATACTCATCCAGGGAGGGAAACAGGCCGGCTTGCTGCCGTTCCCGCTGCACGCGCAAAACGTTCACCACATCGGCATCCTTGACCGCCGCCTCCAGGCTGTAATAACTCTTAACCCCCAGTTTTTCCACCTCCGGGGGGATTAATGTAGCTGGTCCGACCACGCGGATCTCACATCCGTAGCGGGATAATCCGTATATATTGGAGCGGGCTACCCGGCTGTGGCGGATGTCGCCCACAATGGCCACTTTCAGGTTTTCCAGGGTGCCTTTGTGCTCCCTGATGGTGAACATATCCAGGAGGGCCTGGGTGGGATGCTCATTTTGCCCGTCACCCGCATTGACTACCCGCATTTTAGTGCAGCGGGCCGCATAATGGGGAGTACCGCTCATGCTGTGGCGCATCACCATGAGATCAAAGCCCATCACTTCTATGGTCTTGAGGGTATCGCGCAGACTTTCCCCCTTCTGCACGCTGCTGGTATTGACAGCCAGATTGACAGTATCGGCGCTGAGATATTTGCCCGCGATCTCGAATGAGGTACGGGTACGAGTGCTGTTCTCATAGAAAATTGTTACCATGGCTTTGCCCCTCAAGGTGGGCACCTTTTTTATATCCCGCTTAATAACGTCTTTCATGGGTATTGCTGTATCCAGAATCTGATCGATCTCCTCCCTGCTCAGATCCTTGATGCCCAGTAGATCTTTTCTGCGGTCCAGTTTCACCTTAAAGCCTCCTTTAACTGCTGCCTTTGCCACTAAGCCCCATTCGTCCCACTATGCTGCCTGTCATTCGCTTATGCTGCATTGCATACAAAACCATTGCTCTGCCATCCCGATTGTATAAGCCATGGTCTGATCCGGCATCCCCCGGCTTATGGCACAAAAAAACCTTCCCCGTTGATGCAAGGAAGGTGCCCGTGTCTGCTGGGTTTCTCCCTTGCCGGCCTCTCTGGACCAGTTTAAAGGGATGTTATTCAGGTTTCATTGATCGGCTCCTGTATTACTACCTTATCTATTCCGTCGATCTCCGCCACCAGGACTGATACTATCTCCTGTGCCGAGGTGGGAACATTTTTGCCTATATAGTCTGCTTTGATGGGCAGTTCCCGGTGTCCCCGGTCCACTAGCACTGCCAGTTGAATACGTTTGGGCCGCCCCAGATCGATCAAGGCATCCATAGCTGCCCTGACGGTGCGACCGGTGTATAAGACATCATCCACCAGTATCACCACTTTGCCGTTGATGTCGAAATTCACCTCGGTGCGGTGCACCATAGGCTGGGTAGAAAGCATGGTGAGGTCATCACGATACAGGGTAATGTCCACGATACCGACCGGCACCTCTACCTCTTCGATAGCCCCGATGCGTTCGGCCAGCCGCTGCGCCAGCGGTCCGCCGCGGCGGCGGATCCCCACCACGACCAGGTCCTGCACGCCCTTGTTCTTCTCCACGACCTCATGGGCGATCCGAGTCAGGGCTCGTTTCATTCCCACCTCATCCATGATTATGTTTTTGTCACGCAGGTTCAAATATCATCCCCCCTGGTCTCCGCCAAATAAAAAGCCTGCCTGGTCCGTAAGACTCAAGGCAGGCGCAACCTGACACATTAATCCTTGCTAGCCTCACGGGGCCAACTTAAAGGCTCTTAAGCAATTCTAAACAAAGCTGCGGTCTGTGTCAATTTTTTTATTGCCTAAAACCGTTAAGTCAATTGGTACAAAGTCTGATAAAAATCCGCCAGTATACCGTCCCAATTGCGGGAGCGGGCGTGGTCCAATGCTCCTTTAGCCAGGGTTGCCAGCAACTCGGGCTGTTTGATTAAAATTTCAATCTGATCCGCCATATCGGCAGCATCGCCAGCCTTAAAAGCCAGACCGTTATGACCCTCGATAAGATTGTCCTCGACTCCTCCGGCGGGGGCTGCCACAACTGGCAGCCCCGAAGCCATGGCTTCCAGTATCACATTGCCGAAGGTCTCGGTCACCGATGGAAACACGAAGATATCGGCTGAGGCATACAGGTCATAAAGATCCTGTCCGCGTTGATAGCCTAAAAAGACTACATTTTCGATCTTCGTTTCCTCTAGTTTTTGGCGCGCCGGGCCATCCCCCACCATGAGCAGGCGGTACTTCAAGCCGCGCCGGTTCAAATGGGCGGCCGCCTCCATCAATACCTCCAGGTCCTTTTCCGGGGCAATGCGACCCACATACAGGAGTATTTTTCCCTGTGGGTCTTCCATATAGCGCAGGCGTATTGCTTCGCTGCGATAGGCAGGGTTAAACAGCTCACTGTCAATTCCATGGGGGCAGTGGCGCAGATTAGGGATGTCATGCTCCTCTAAGAGGCGCAGGGTGCTCACTGAAGGGCTGAAATTGACCTGACAATGCCGATGGAACCAGCGCAGATAGCGCCAGCCCGGTTTTTCCAGGAAGGGCAGGCCGTAATAGCTCAGATATTGCACGAAATTGGTGTGATAAGTGGATGTTAAGGGCAGGTCATGGCGAAGAGCGTATTTCATCCCCTGCCAGCCCAAGGTGAATTCGGTGGCCAGATGAACCACATCAGGCTTGAATTCGTCCAGTATACGAGCAATCTCATGATAACGCGGCATGGTGATCAGCAGTTCCGGATAAAGCGGGAACTTACTCCCGCCAAAAGTAAAAACCCCGGGTTCAGACTTATCCCCCGGAACAAAATACACGTATTCTATTCCATTTTGCTGCATATAATCTTTCATTTTCCCCAGGATGACGCTGACCCCATTGACCTGAGGGAAATAGGTATCTGAAAAAATCGCGAGGCGCATGGTATTTACCTTCATCTACTTTAAAGTATTATATCCAATAGTGTGAAGCCATGTAGAATGATGCCAGGGCTATGCCCAATCCGGCCAGGACATCGCTGGGATAATGTGCTCCCAAATATACCCGTGACACCCCCACGATGCCTGCCATACCCAGAGCCAACGGGGCCAAATCAGGCGCTACCCAACTTACCGGCAAGGCCAGGGCAAACGCGGCACAAGTATGGCCGGAAGGAAAGGATCGCTTTGATGTGGGCGGCTTATTGGCAATGATATCTTCCAGGACCTTGAAAGGCCGTTCGCGGTAAACCATACATTTAATGGTGTGCACCAGGGTCTGGCTGATAATAAGGACAACGGCCATATCCCGCCCCAAAGCGTAAAGATGATTGTTGTCGGAGAACATCAATATCACCGGCACTGCTACCACTACCGGCAGTGAACCCAAATTGGTAAAAACCTGCATTAGTATGTCCAGGACCCGGCATTTATAATGCTGGTTGATAAAATAGAGCAGCTTTAACTCGCGGCCACGAAAAAAACCGATAATAGAATTCAACTATACTCTCCTCCCCAACCGCCGTAACCGGTCGCAAGTACACAATATTGGGTTGTTCATTATATGAACTACCCCATAAAAATATCCTTCTCCCCTAGCATCACTTATTATATTACCTAATACGACACAGCTTGTAACTGTTTTTTTGTGTCCCCTCAGGTCCGCAGCCGGGAAAGGAATTGTTGAAACTCAGCAGGCGGATCTGAACTGAATTCAAGGTAGGCCCCACTGGCAGGGTGGTTAAAACCTAAGACACTGGCATGCAAAAGCTGAGAAGTCACCCCTGCAGGAATTATATTACCTAATACGACACAGCTTGTAACTGTTTTTTTGTGTCCCCTCAGGTCCGCAGCCGGGAAAGGAATTGTTGAAACTCCGCAGGCGGATCTGAGCTGAATTCAAGGTAGGCCCCACTGGCAGGGTGGTTAAAACCTAAGACACTGGCATGCAAAAGCTGAGAAGTCACCCCTGCAGGAGACTGGCGTGAAGTATAAAGAGCGTCACCAACTACCGGATGTTTGAGATACTGCATATGCACCCTGATTTGATGAGTGCGCCCGGTCAACAACGTCACCTTGAGCAAAGTGTATCCGTCAAACCTCTCCAAGACCTGATACTGGCTGGTCGCAGCTCTGCCGTCAGCTACCACCGCCATTTTCTTGCGATCAGTCTTGCTGCGCCCGATAGGCGCCTCGATGCTGCCCTGATTCTCCTTTATGACCCCGTAAACCACGGCCAGATACTGGCGCAGAATGGTGTGGGCCTTGATCTGCTCAGCCAGGGATCGGTGGGCGGCGTCATTCTTGGCTACTACCATCACCCCGGAAGTATCCTTATCCAGGCGGTGAACAATGCCGGGACGCAGTTCGCCATTGATTCCGGAAAGGTCCTTAACATGGTAGAGCAGGGCGTTCACCAGGGTGTGTTCCCAGTTGCCGTGGGCGGGGTGGACCACCAGACCTTTGGGTTTGTTTACCACCACTACATCGTTGTCCTGATAAATGATCTGCAGTGGAATGTCTTCGGCCTGCAGCCTGACCGGAAGCGCTTCCGGCACCTCCACTGACACCACCTCCCCGGCACGGACTTTATAGCTGGCCTTGCGCATCTCACTGTCCACCCGGACCTGGCCTTCAACGATCAACTTCTGCACTTGAGAACGCGACAGGCTGCCGACACTGTCCGCAACAAAGGCGTCCAGACGCTCCCCTTCCACATCTTCTCCCACCAGCAGAGAGGTTTTATGGTTCATTGCTCAATACCATCCTTATCAAACCAGATAAAATACCCGACCAAGAGGATACCCCCCGTAACAATGGCTATATCAGCCACATTGAAGACCGGAAACCAGTGAAAATCTATAAAATCCACCACATGACCGAGGCGGTAACGGTCAAGCAGATTGCCCCATGCCCCGCCGGCCATTATGCCAGCAATATGTTGCACCAAAGGTTCCGGTTTGGCCAATAGGTTATAGCCCGCCAATACCAGCACCACCATTACCGCAGCTATTATAAAGAATACGGTCTGCCCCTGCAACATGCTGAAAGCGGCGCCACGGTTGAATACATGGGTAAACCACATCACCTCAGGCCAGACTTCCACACTCTGACCGGGCATTATCTTCATCCCCACCATCCACTTGCTCCCTTGGTCGATCAGCACCACCATGGCCATCCAAATCCAGAAGCGCACTGTATACCTCCCTATCACTGTCCGGTATGTTCCATTTTACGCCACCGCACCGGACAACACAACTGCCGCTTTAAGCGCCTCAGGCCAGCTCAACGCCGGATTCATCCCCATTTCCCTGCAGCTCAGTCTCACCACCGTTGCAACCCCGTAGAAAAACGTCAGACCCAGGTGATGCCTTGCCGATGTAGGCCTCACCTGGGTCCAACGCCCCTCTTCTCCTCTTCTAAATCTAAAGGATGCGGATCATGCCTCCGCTGAATTGACTTTCATGGGGAATGTTCTGCACCTCGACCTGGGCTGAAGTCTTGGTGCCGTCCTTACAATTCCATTCCAGGGTATTGATTTTGGACGAAGGGTTGAGCAATTTTTTAGCGGTCCTGGCTCCCAGCACAGTCTTCAGTTCTTTGCCGACTAGCTGCGAAGATTTCTCATAGCCCAAGAATTCCGCCATGGCTTCAGAAGCAGCATCGATTTTCCCTTTGTGGTCATAAGTCAGGACACTGGCTCCTAAGCTGTTTAAGGCCGCCAGTAGCTGCTTGCACTGACCTTCCGATTCCCTGAGCCATTGCTTATGGTTCTGCAGGATGGTATGGCGTTCAGTAACATCGCGCAAACACTCAATGGCGCCTAGCAGCCTGCCGTCGGCGCTGTACCAGGGCATGGCCCGCCCCCACAGATTGCGGCCTTCGCCGCGCAGCTTAGGGGTCTTGAATTCGCTTATAACCGTGTAATCATCCACCTCAATTACCTTATAATACTGTTTGACCTCTTCCGGCCTCAATACCAGGTCAACCATGATAGGCCTCCTGCTATCATAAAAAGCCAGTGCATACTCGAAATTGCCCCGCCCCAGCATGTCGCTGGCCTTAATGCCGGTAAGTCTTTCCATAGCTTTGTTCCATACCACCACTTTACCTTCCATATCGATGGCCATGGTGGCATCGGGCAGGCAGTCCGCCAGTCCCTTCAAATCCTGTTCAGATATAGTGAGCCGGTTCATTTCTTCCTTGAGACGGGTCACACTGCGGGCTATACCTTGAATGGCTACAGTTTTGCCGTTAACATAAAGAGGCCAAATGCTCACATCCAGGTGCAGCAAGGTATCCCATTTGGTCATTACCGACAGTTCATAATTTATATGCCTGCCCGGAGCGAGACGCTGGTATTGAAAACCACGCAGCAGTTCCAGGCTCTCGCCGGCCGACAATTCCTGTATGTTCATGCGCACCAGTTCGGCCACCGAGTACCCGGTAATGCGTTCTGCCGCCGGGTTGACCGATATCAGGTTGCCGCCCAAATCGTGCAGGAATATCATATCACTGGCATTGTAAAAGAAATCTTCATATGTATCGCGTGAGTGGCGCAGCTTCTCGCTGGCCAGTTTGACCGGATTGATGTCGCGAATGGATGCCATCAGACGGGTGCGGTCTTCAAAAACCACTCGTTTTGATTTGACCTCTATCCAGAACACCCTGCCATTGCGGTCGCGCATCCTCCACTCCATGGATTGAGAGCGAGAATCGGAAGACATGCGCAGCCAGCGCTTGAATTCCTCACCGCTATAAGGCGGTTCTTCCGGGCAAAGATCGCCGATATTGAGCCGCGTTAATTCTTCCCGGCTGTATCCGAACATTTCACAGGCGGAACGGTTCATATGCAGGATCTCGGTGGTGTATGTATCCAGGAGGAATATGGAATCCCAGGATTCATCGAACACTTCATGATATTTGCTGCCCAGTTCCTGAGCAACCGCTTCGAAGCGGCGGGCGGCACTGACATCGTCAAATATTGAAACCAGGCCATCGGGAGTAGTGTAGATCCGTTCTACGAAGAAGCGGTGACTGACTTTGCTTTCAACGCTGCCCATACGTCCCGTTTCAAGAACCTGCATGTATGCATCCTGAGTGCTGCTGCCCACTAGTTCGGGCAGTACGTCCAGCCATTTCTGGCCAATAATGGCATCCGCCGCTTGACCCGCCAGGCGGGCATAGGCGGCATTACAATACACGATTTGCAGGTCTTTATTGATAGCTACCAGTGGAGATTCGATGCAATCCAGGAAATATCTGTAGCGAACCATTGCCTCAGCTCCTCTTTTAACCCTCTTAACCCAACAATTTATCCTCTCTAAATTGTAATACCTTTACAGCATTTTGATATAATTCTTTTTCGACTGTTTGAGAACATAATCCTGCTCCAACAACAATTTTTATTTAACCGGCAAATACCAGCATCACCGCCTGCAATATGCACAAAAAGGGGAGAGCACTGCTCTCCCGCTCAATTGTTATTGGTAGCTCATACACCATCCATCCGGTTAGCTGAACTGTCCGGCCATGATCTCGCACATAGCGTTGGAAAAGGCTACCGGATCCTCAATGTTCAGGCCTTCAATAAGCATGGCCTGGTTATAGATAATATCCGTATACAGCTTCAGCCGCTCCTGGTCTTCGGCAAACAAACGGCGCAGGGTCGGAAAGATGGGGTGATTGGCGTTGATCTCCAATACCCGCTCAGCCTTTACCGTGTTATCTTGAGGCCTGCTGCTCAATATCTTTTCCATCTCCAGCGAGACCATGCCTTCACTACTAAGGCACACGGGGTGCGACTTAAGACGCTGCGAGAGCTTAACAGATTTGACTTTGCCGTCCAGAACCTCCTGCATAAAATCCAGCAAGGGCTGATTCTCCTGAGACTGTGCTTGAGCCGCCTGTTTGTCAGCCTCATCCTCCAAGCCCAGGTCGCCGCTGGAAACGGAGCGGAATTCTTTATCCTCATACTGGTGCAGTATCTTAAGGGTGAACTCATCCACATCATCTGTCAAATACAGGATTTCAAATCCTTTGTCCTTCAACAACTCAGTCTGGGGCAGTCTGTCGATGCGGTCTACTGTTTCCCCGCTGGCATAGTAAATATACTTCTGCTCCGGCAGCATGCCCTGATGGTATTCCTCCAGAGTAACCAATTGCTGGGCTTTAGAGGAGTAAAACATGATCAGTGGCAATAACAGCTCCCGGTTAAGACCGAATTCCTTATAAATGCTCCACTTTAACTGCAAACCGAAACTCTTGTAGAATTTCTCATACGTCTCGCGCTGATTATTGAGCATATCTAACAGTTCGCTTTTAATCTTCTTTTCCAAATTCCCGGCAATCAGCTTCAACTGCCGGTCGTGCTGCAGCATCTCCCGGGAGATGTTCAATGACAAGTCCTGCGAATCCACCAGGCCGCGCACAAAGCTGAAATAATCCGGGAGCAGATCAGGACATTTTTCCATGATCAAAACCCCGTTGGAATAAAGCTGCAGGCCTTTCTCATACTCTTTGCTGTAGTAGTTGTAAGGGATTCGGGCAGGGATGAACAACAGCGCGTTATAAGTGGCCTTGCCTTCAGTCTTGCTGTGAATGACCCGCAACGGGTTCTCAAAGTCATAAAACTTTTCTTTATAGAAATAATTGTAGTCTTCCTCGCTCAGTTCGCTCTTGTTCTTACGCCAAATGGGAATCATGCTGTTCAGGGTTTCAGTCTCCCGGTAGGTTTCAAATTCACCCTCTTGGCCTTCTGCCGGGCGTCTTTTCTCCACTTCCATTTTTATAGGGTAGCGAATATAGTCTGAATACTTTTTGACTATACGGCGGATAGTATACTCTTCCAGAAACTGATCATAGTTGTCGGTATCACTGTTGTCTTTAAGAGTCAGGATAATATCAGTTCCAGGAACTGCCCGCCCGGAGCTGTTGATGACATACCCATCCAGACCCTCTGATTCCCAGTGCCAGGCTTCTTCAGAGCCGTATGCCCGAGTGATCACATCTACCCGTTTGCTGACCATAAAGGCAGAATAGAATCCCACTCCGAATTGCCCGATGATATCTATATCTTCCAGGTTCTCCTCATTTTCCTGCATAAACGCCAGCGAACCGCTGTTGGCGATGGTTCCCAGGTTGCTCTCCAATTCTTCTGCGTTCATGCCGATGCCATTATCGGATATGGTAATGGTTCGAGCAGTCTTGTCGACTTCTATCCGAATAGCGAAATCCTCACGGGTGAGACCCACATGCTGATCAGTCAGAGAGATAAAATACAGCTTGTCGATGGCGTCGCTGGCATTGGAAATGAGTTCTCTCAAGAAAATCTCGCGATTAGTATAGACCGAGTTGATCATCAAGTCCAACAGACGCCTGGATTCGGTTTTGAATTGAATCTTTTCCATGCTCATCACCTCGAAAAAATCAATAATTGGACACTCTGGTCCAGAGTTGTCAAAAATATATATACTTCAATTCGGGATAAAATTCAATATCCCAGATAATTTCTTGGTGTCGAAAAAGTGGGCAGTATATCCCGTCGGTATTGCATCAGCCAGGATTTCATGGGGTATAATGCACAGAAGGAGGTGGCACCCTCCGCCTGCGCTGGACCCGTCACATCATATACTCTTCAGCATCCTAAATCGACCAAGAGGTTGTCTCTTGGCTTTAAAAAGGTTTATCTAGTTGCCGCCAATCGTTAAAGCACACTGCTCACGTGTTCCCATAATTAGTAAATCATTGTATAGTGGTAATTGTAGAAATAATATTTAGCGGAGGAGGAGTAATATGGATATTTTTACTGCCATTAAAGGGAGACGTTCCTATCGCAGCTTTTTGAGTCAGCCGGTAGAAGAGGAAAAGCTGAATGCTATTTTAGAGGCTGGCCGCTGGGCTCCCTCGGTGATGAACCTCCAGCCCTGGAAGTTCCTGGTAGTAAGGAACCCAGAGGTTCAAGCCCGTTTGAAGGCCAGTTGCCAGGAAACCCTGAAGAAAATTTACGAAGCCAGCGGCTGGAAATGGGTCAGCAAATTTAATATTGATTTCTTAACCGAAGCCCCGGTGATTTTAGTGGTAGTAGGCGACCCCAAGAAAACTGGGGCAGATCAATTTCTACCCGGCCGGGGCACCGGTTATGCCTTTTCTTGCTGCGCCGCCATTCAGAACATGCATCTGGCCGCCCATGCACTCGGTTTGGGCACCTTATGGTTCAGTCTTTATGAAACCGACCAAATCAAACAGCTGCTAAACATTCCTGATGAACTTGATGTCGTCAGTATGATTGTGCTCGGCTATCCCACTCAACCTGAAGCAACTATCAATAGAAAACCCCTGGAGGAAATGGTAACCATAATTGATTAAAACCGAACCGGCCGTGACCGTCACAGTGTTTTTATCCGGTGTTAATGCTCCAAAACATCTCCTTGACCAGTACTGATACTGCTTCCGCTGTACATTGCGACCATTCAGTCTCCACGCTGAGCGTTCGTCTTCATGGCCATCCTTGCATGGGCAGTGCTAATTGCTTCTCTTCGTCGTTTTACTGCTTGACAAGCAAAGCCCTGTCAAGGCGGGAGGACTTAGCAGGCACACTTCAGCCTCCCCTGAAAAAGCCTATGGGGATGTTTTACAACCGCTCTTGAGTGTCGATTAGGTTAGGATGAACACAGCCTCAACGGGAAAAAGCTATAGAAGAAAACCGACTAAGTCCGTAGGAGGAAAATATGCAATCATTACTGGATAGGTTCTTAAAATATGTGAGGATTGATACACAGTCTGCCGTACAAAGCGGTACTCATCCCAGCACCCCAGGCCAGCTGGAATTGGCGCGCCTGCTGGAAAAGGAGCTGTGGCAGTTAGGTTTTAGCAAAGTAAGCCTCAGTGACAAAGGTTATCTAATGGCTGAAATACCTGCTAACACAGATAAAAACATTCCCACGGTTGGATTTATTGCCCATCTTGATACCAGTCCGGAAGTAACTGGCAAAAATGTGCAGCCCCAGGTGTTTGCAGACTACGATGGCGGTGACCTGATGCTAAATCAAGCCATAAACCTGACCTTAAAAGTACGGGACTTTCCAGAACTGAGCCATTACCAAGGCCAAACCATCATTACCAGCGACGGAACCACCCTACTAGGAGCAGATAATAAAGCCGGCATCGCCATAATTATAACCGCGTTAGCCGGCATCCTGGCACAGAATAATTTTGAACATGGCAGGCTGGCGGTAGCTTTTACCCCCGACGAAGAGATTGGTCACGGTGCGGACTATTTTGATGTGGCTGCTTTCGGGGCAGATTTTGCTTATACAGTTGACGGCGGCGCATTGGGAGAGTTGGAATATGAAACCTTCAATGCAGCCCTGGCACAGCTTGACATCAAAGGCTGTAATGTTCATCCCGGCTCAGCCTATATGCGTATGAAAAATGCCAACCTGCTGGCTATGGAATTGAATGCCATGCTGCCTCCACAGGAGCGTCCAGAATATACCCGTGATTATGAAGGCTTTTACCACCTTACCAACCTGCAAGGCAACGTGGAGGCAGCCCAAATGACTTATATAATTAGAAATCATGACCGGGGCAGGTTTGAATCCAAGAAAGCCTTCTTGAAGAGCTGCGTAGATTTCCTTAACAGCAAGTATGGCCCAAAGACAGTCAGTCTTCATATGCAGGACCAGTATTATAACATGAAAGAAAAGATTGATCCGGTGTATCACATAGTGACTCTGGCTGAATTGGCCATGCTTAAGGAGGGCGTAACCCCCTTGATCAAACCGGTGCGAGGGGGTACAGATGGAGCCCGCTTGTCCTACATGGGTCTGCCGTGCCCCAACATCTTTACCGGTGGTCATAATTTTCACAGCCGCTTTGAATTCATAAGCCTTGAATCGATGCATGCGGCAGTAAGAGTCATTACCCGGATAGTTCAAATGTTGGCTGTTTCAGATCCAAAAAGCACCGGAGAGCCGCCCCGGTGCTGAGCTGTTATGGACATCTAAGGAGAGTGAGCATAAAGGCAAAGGGGCCAGGAGTATGTCATTCCTTCCATTGGAAAATAGGGCATCCACTTCTCACCTGCCGCTTTGGCTAGCGAAAACCTCTGTTGGCAATGTTGACGATGATCGAGCAGCACCTTAAGCAGTCGAGAAACGCCCGCTGATTGGCGGGCGTTTTTCCTGACTTTTGCAGATAAGCTGAAAAGAATACCCGTGTAAATGCTGTAATATTAGTATTTATCGGGTATTTTTTATATCCCTCTACTGTATATCTAACGTATGTATGTTATAATATGGTTATACTATACTTGGTTCATACGAGGGGTGCAGGCATGAGCAGTCTACAGGTATATAACAGCCGAGGGATCAAATATGTGAGAATCGTGGAGTCTTATCGGGATCCAGTTAATAAGAAGCCCAAGACCAGGGTACTTAAGGTATTAGGGCGTGCAGACGAATTGGAAGCGCAGGAGCCTGGAATTCTGAATCGTTTGCGCAGAGAATGCCGGGAGTCCAGGGCTTTCAACGAGAGTCTTAAACAAGAAGCAATATTTAAAGATATCCAGCATTACCTGGAAGGATCTGATAACGACGCTGCTAAAGGCTTTCCTATTCGTAATTACGGCGTTAAGGTATACGAGAGTATCTGGGATGAATTGAAACTTGATTACTTCTTCGATTATCGCCAGAAGCGTGATTCCAACCTTAAGTTCAAAGTCAAAGATACGACATCTATGCTCGTTTACTTCCGGCTGCTAAAACCGGCATCAAAGAAAAAGAGCTTTGAACAAAAGGAGTTCTTTATCAACTCCAAGGAAATGAATTTAGAACAAATATACCGGAGTCTTTCTTTTCTTGCCAATGAAAAGAAATCTCTGGAAAGGCACTTGAACAAGCAGCTATCACTTAAAATGACACGCAACCTTGGAGTTGCTTTCTACGATGTTACCACTTATTACTTTGAGTCAGTCAGAGCCGATGAACTTAAGAAGTTCGGTTATTCTAAAGACAACAAAGTAAATCAGGTCCAAGTCGTAATGGGGCTCTTAATTGACGATGAGGGCATCCCAATTAGCTATGAACTGTTCCCCGGAAATACCAATGATTTTAAGACGCTGGTGCCAGTTATGGAATACTTACGGGAAACCTATGGCATAAAGAAGATTATAATAACCGCTGATCGTGGGCTAAATTCTAAACAGAACCTGGCCTACCTCAGGTCAAAAGGTTTTGATTATGTCATGGCATACAAAATCCGATCTGCAAGTAAAGCAATTAAGAACCTAGTTCTTGGGGACGAGGGCTACACTGTGGAGAGCCCGCAATTTAAATGGAAGGTCTGCAATTTTCAGAACAGTGTTAAGATTAATGGCGAAAAAGTCTTGCTCGATGACAATATGGTGATAACTTGGTCAGCTAAACGTGCTGAGAAAGACCGTAGAGACCGCGAACGATTGATAGAGAAGTCCCGGCGCCTTGTGGACTCCAAATCCAGTCTCAAAGCAGAAATGAAAAAGGGTGGCAAAAAGTATGTGCAACTGGCCATTTTTGATGACGATCACGTTTCATTCAACGAAAATCAGGTTGAAATGGATGCACAATTCGATGGATATTATGGAATTCAAAGCTCGGACAAAAGCCTGTCAGCGGCGCAGGTGATAGGGATCTATCAAGGCCTTTGGAAGATTGAGGAGAGCTTCAGGGTTATGAAAAGCAATTTAGAGGCCAGACCCATCTTTGTTTGGACAGAATCGAGTATTCGCGGCCATTTCGTAATGTGCTACCTGGCTTTGGTAATCCAGCGGTATCTAGAATACAAACTCAGAAAAGAAAAACTTGAGTTGTCTACCGAAAAGATCCAAGATGCTCTTCGAAGTGCTAATCTTACTGTTATTGATGATGCAAAAAGCAACAGCTCATATTATCTAAAGAACCAATCAAATGAAGACTTTTCGGCAATCCTAAGTACTTTACAACTTCCTGAAATCTTACCGTATGGTAAACTGAAAGACATCCGCAAAGCTTAGATATACAATCCTACAATTAAAAGAAAAGCTCTCAATTGCCTATCATCTAGGGGCGCGGAGAGCTTTCTTCTTCCTCTATTTTGCAAAAGTCAGGAGAAACGCCCGCTGATTGGCGGGCGTTTTTTATGTTAGCCAGGTTGTCAATGCGGTTTATTATAAAATTTATGTATGACACTAATATAACAATTCATAGTGCATAGCATCACCGTAGCTGTTTCCCCAACTGAAACCGGCTGGACCGAAGGCCTTTTCCCACAGTATCAGATTGGGGTCGCTTCGTTCCCAGGAGTTGACATAACGTAAATGAGTGGCGGCATTAATATCTATAGCCGTCCCCCAGGAATGATTACTCAGTCCTTTAGCCGGATTCCAGTTTATATGCCTGGGCACATAGGTTCCGTCCATTGTCCAGACCAGACTGAGCAAGGATACGGTGCGTCCATTCACAATAGCGCTGCCATTTTTGATAAGGTTGAAGGCTTGGATAAACTGATTCGCGGCTAGTCTGTGCACCTGCACATTGCGATTCAGGCCGGGCAACTTAATGGTGACGATATTGTTAGCCACCCACACCGGGTCGACTTCGATCCTTCCCCCGGTCAAATCACGATAGCGGAACTGCCCGAAGCGGCCGTTGGCTTTGCTCAGTTTGGGATACCTGACCATATCGGTCTTTTCCCCCCGCGATACCGATGTGTCAGTGTACAAGGCCGCCCGGGTATTGGGACCGACGATACCGTCAGGGGCAAGAAAAACACTTCTTTGAAAGTTTACTACTGCTTGATATGTATTGGGGCCAAATATGCCGTCGGCCGGCCCGCACCAGAAGCCCCTGGAATTGAGCGTCGCCTGCAATTGCATTACTTCATTTCCCCGTGAGCCCCAGGCAAGGTTAGCGGCAGCGGCATTGCCTGGGGCTGCTACAGACAGAGCAGAGAACATCAGGGCAGTCATCAATACTATGCTGCACAACTTTTTGATCGGCATGCAAGACTCCTTTCATAACTGCCTCCTTTAGAGAGGACTGGTCTGATATATTACGGCGAGCACACTGGTAGTTTTGTTATAGTCTAAAGAAAAGACCATTTATCCTCAAACCGCCTACAGACTCTCTTAATTGGACAAGACTGGCTGTAATGACAAGTCCTGAAGAGAATTATGCAATTTTGTTTTCCCAAGCTAAAATTCGGGGTAATGGGATATGCTGACAACTGGCTATCTCTCACTTGCCTACCAGCGATTATGGCACCAGCTTGCAAGGTTGCTCAAACCCGGCAAATACGGGTTTATTTGCTGGGCAACCGGTTGCGGTATGGAAAGCTCTCTGATATAGAGCGGCAGAATGTGGTAAAAGGCCAGATGATGTAAATATACCCAACAAACCCAAAAAAGAGATAGCCTGGGCTGTCAGCATATATTCAGTTATATGATGGTTGAAGTGGATTCCGGCAGGTTAGGACAAGATTCACAAACAGCTTATCGGGCAATATTTTTCCTGGCGGGCACAACATTCAGCCGCAAGGAATTTATCAGCCTGGAGTGCGATCCAGCTGCAGTGCGGGTTGGTCAGATATTCTGCTGCTGTCTACTGCCGGTTGTTGGGGTATGCCAGCGGCAGAGCAGTAACCCAGCATAAATAAAGCACTAGGAGGGGCTGCCCTAGTGCTTCTTCATAGATAGTTGAAAGGATCATTCTATATCAATTTTGAAGCTGCTCTCTTTTTTTGCCAGCTTAGGAACATTGACATGCAACATGCCATCTTCCAGCCTGGCTTTAATGCCATCAGCGTCAGCATCAGCCAGATACATGCTGCGCTGCATGGAGCTTACGCGTCTCTCTTTGTGGATGTAATTCTTCTTTTCTTCTTCCACATTCTCTTCTCGGTTGACAGAGATGGTGAGCCGACCTTCGTTGAATTCCAGGCTGACCTCCTCTTTGGAGGCTCCGGGCAATTCGGCGTCGATAATATATTCCTTTTCAGTGTCCTGAACATCGATCTTGAAAGTATCTGCCGCCAGGCTTCTCGGCATTATGCGGGTATCATTAAAAAAGTCATCAAGCATGTTGTAAAATTCCTCAAAACCAGAAGGCCTCAACCACAACTTGTTTCTGTTAAAAGGAACCAGTCCAGCCATTCTTAACAACTCCTTTTCCGTAATATTTGTTAGCACTCTTGCCCCGCGTAGGCTAACACCATTAATTATTCACTTACCCATCATGTAACATACACCCCAAGGGTTGTCAATATCCTTGTTAAGCAAAAACTACTAAAGGCCTGATTTCCAGCTATCACGCGAAAACCCAGGCCTTTGAAGATGAAGCTACAGTTCTTTCGCTATCCCCTGCGGGACAATCCGCCCGGGGTCTTTGGGCTGTGCCTAGGCCTTTACATTTATAGCCTGGGCTGCTTCTATTCCCGGACAGGGCAGGTCAACGATATGCTGACGGGGCGGTATTACTATGGCCTCACCTTCGATGAGCAGTTCCCCTTTTTGGTTCACGCACAAGGTACGCAAACGCACTCTGCCTTTGTCCAGCAGTTGAATGACTTCGGTCTGGGCTCTGATGGTGTCCCCGATGTAACAGGGCTTTAAAAACCTCACATTCTGAGCCTCATAAATAGTACCCGCTCCTGGCATCAGATTGCCGACTACATTGGAGATCAGGCCCATCAAGAGCATCCCATGTACGATGCGGGTTTTGAAGTGGCCCTGTTGGGCTCTCATCTGGTTTACATGCAACCAGCTGAAATCTCCGGTTATGCCGGCGTATTGATAGACATCGGTTTCGCTGATGGTCTTTTCCACATAACCGGTATCCCCGACCTTGAGTTCGCTGTAAGTATTCTCCACCATATAAAAATCTCCTTTTAATAACCCCATTGATTTTAAATCAATCATCTCATAATTACCTTTATAGCAGTTGATAAGGCCTTAGGCCTGCGGCTGTATCAAAACCTATCCGATTCAATCGAGACAGTGTCTATTTATCTCTTTCCCACAGCCATTCCGCTATCTTGGGCGCCAAAAGCTTTTGGGCTTTAGCGCTGACATACATGCCGATATGACCAACTGGGAAACCTACCAATTCGTTATCAGCACTGCTTATATAATCATTGAAAGGAATGGTGGCAGATGGTGGTACCAGGTGATCTTGCTCGCCATAAATGTTGAGTACCGGCATGTCGATATCCTCCAGGTCAACGACCCGACCGCCGATCTCCAGGGTGCCTTTGACCAACTTATTTTCCTGATAGAAATCTTTGATAAAACGCCGATAGGCTTCACCGGCTTGGTCGGGGCTATCCAGAATCCATTTTTCCATGCGAATGAAATTGGCCGCTGTTTCCGGATCATCAAAGTTATCGATAATGCCCAGGTATTTATTGATCATCAATTGAAAAGGTTTGAGCATATCAAACCCGCCGTTTAAGAGTTCCCCCGGGATTACCCCGAAGGTATCCACCATGTTATCTACATTCAGGTTCTGGCTCCATTTAAAAAGCAAGCCATCTGAAGCCCCGGATTCAAAGTCGATCGGCGCTACCATGGTAATGAGGTTTTTAACCTTCTGGGGGTTTAAAGCGGTATAAACTGCAGAGAAGGTGCCCCCCTGGCAAACCCCCAGGATATTCAACTTGCTGGCACCCGATTCCTTCAAGACCCGATTAACGGCATTTTCAATGTAAACATCGATGTAATCATCCAGGGTGATATACTTATCCTCGGCAGTGGGGTATCCCCAGTCAATGATGTACAGATCCAATCCCAACTCCAGTAAATTCTTGATCACGCTGCGGTCAGGTTGCAGATCCATCATATAGTGACGGTTTACCAGAGCATAGATTATCAAAGTGGGCACCTTGCAGGTCTTTTTAGCCAAAGGCCGGTAGTGATAGAGCTTCATCTTGTCTTCCTGGTATATCAGGTCTTTAGCGGTAGTGTCCGATTGGGGGTCTCCCATATTGACAAGCAAATCCAAACTGCTGATGAATTTCTTCTGGCTTTCCAGCATTTCGCTGATGTTTTTTTCTATATCGAAAACGCTTACCATTTTACCCTCCTCAATCATGCTTCTTCAATTATTCTTTGACTGGTTGTTTTTTGCTTTGCCCTCTTTTAATGCGGCGATTTCTTTCTTCAAACTGCGGATTTCTCTTTTCAAGCTGTCCAAGGTTTTATAAACACTGTCCATATCATTTCTGCTTGGGTAGGGTAAAAACTCCAATTGTTTTTCAACAAGACCATCGAACTCCTTTTTGAAGTTGACCCCGGCATCCAAGGCTTTCCCCATGACCTCGGAGAATTCAGGGGTGGCGAAAACCTTGAGATAGGCCTCTTCATTAGTTTTCCACCAGTAATCATAGAATTCTTTATAGGTTTTAGGATTGGTTCCTGCCACCACCATCTGTTGGTATTCTTTAATTATTTTCTGCAGGGTCTGTTGATTGACTTTGACCATTGTTCCCATGAATTGATTCATGGTGTTAATGTAACTTATCAGAGCATTTATGCTATGCATCTGCTTCTGCATCATCTCTCTGTTCATGGAAAACTGTGGAATGCTAAAAATTTTACCGAAGCTGGCCGAGAAATTCTCTTGCCACAACTTGTTGAATTCCACATAAGCCTCCTGATCACCGCCTATGCTCTTGTGCAGTAGGGCTTGCAGTTCGTTGGCGGTCTGCAACCAGGGCCTAAACATGTTTTTGCTGCTTTCTTCGGCCATATCATGGATTTCCATCGACTGTTTGAAAAGATTCTGTACTTGTTCAGGCCACAGCGGTAGGATATTATGGTTGAGCATCTGAACATAGTCTTTTTTGCATTTGTCATAGAACTCTGTCACATCGCTGTCCGGCCCGACTATGGCCGTATTCAGGCTCTCCCAGAAGGACTTGAGATTCTGATAAAGATTAACGCTTCCCAGCATCTTATTGACCAATTCCTGCTGCTGTGGATATGCCTCAGCTATGCTCTTCATACTCTGATCAAAAAATGCGCTGGACATATCCATCCACTTCTGCATCAAATCCTGAACCGGTTTCATACTCACCTCAAACCAGCCTGAGGAATTATTTTCTTTCTCTTCCGACCTGGGTTGGGGGTTAATGCTTTCCTGGAAAAGATTCAACATATTTTGCTGAAAATTTACCCAATCCCCTAAAAAGTTTTGTGGTGTCATTAAACATCCTCCTACATAACTTATTATTATATTGGTGTTTCATTATTGTTATTACTGCTAATTTGTCTTTTGTGCCTGTGTCCCATTTTATCGGTATTTGTCGGCACATATGGTTGCGCAATTGTATTAGAATAGAAACACAACATCAACTATTTTAAGGATTTCCCCAGACAATTCAATGGTCAAATTGACCCATAATGTGGCTTAACTCACTGGAACCGAGACTTAGTTGCCTATTTACTTATTTGTTAATTTCTGTAATAAGGGTGTGAATGGATGAAACCATCGGACCTGCGCGTGAGGCGCAGCAAGAAGATGATTAAAACGGCCTTTTTGGAGTTGATCGCGGAAAAAGGCTACCAGCATGTCACCATAAAAGATATTGCCGAGCGGGCTATGATCAACCGCAAAACCTTTTACAATAGATACGAGAGCATTGATGCTTTATTCCAAGATATATTGCATGAAAGCACTTGTGCATTATTGTCCCCATCAATTTGTCAGGGTGGTGATGAAGACTCATCACCTGTTTTGTTGTCAGCAAACATCCATGCGTTTCTGAGAAACCTGAGCCGCAATAAAGAGACTTTGCGGACCCTTCTCAATCATGTCTCGGTATACGTATTAAACCAGCAGATCGAAAGGTGCCTTCAATCACATTTTTCGGAGAAACTGGCCGCAGCCAAGGATGAGGAACTATATCCCCAAAATCAGTATCCACATACGTTGCTTAACAGTCTGACCACCTCTTTTTACATGGTAGTTGCCAAGTGGTGGCTTACTCAGGAGGAATATTCAGAAGAACAGGCCGCCATCATTGTAGAAGACTTTATTAAAAACGGCTTCCCCATCTCATTCATGATTTGAACACTCCACACCAAAATGCACAAAAAAAATGCCAATTACCATATTCGACAAATTGCGTCGGTTTTATAGGTTATTGTTATAGAAAATATGACACTATAAGGGGCAAACATATCGTGAGTCGAAATGTCCAAACCTCTCAACAGCTGTTCGTTCAGTTGTTGCAGCAGGCGGCCAAAATGGTTGGGGTTAACCAAACACGTCCCATCTTCAATCATGATGTCTGCGATGGGACTGCGTCCTCGGACTCGGATAGCAGCCCGGTGCAGACTCCAATTGCGGATGGGCGGTTAAACCGGCCGACCATCAATTGTGCCCGTACATACCATATCTCCGAACTTATCGATCTTCCCCTGCTGCAGCAATTGATGGACTCATTCTATGAACTGACTGGAATACGACATACTTTAATGGACTCTGACAACAATATTTTATGCCGCAACGGCTGGACCGAGATATGCCTGAATTTCCACCGCGCCTGTCCTCAGACTGAAAAACGCTGCCGTATGAGCAACACTTATGCCTCGCAGCGCCTGCGGTTTGGCTCTTATACCAAAATCCACTGCCTTAACGGTTTGATCGATTATGCCACTCCGGTGGTGGTGGACGGTCAGCATCTGGCCACACTCTATTTGGGACAAGTATTTAACGAACCACCTGACGAGGACTTTTTCCGCCAGCAGGCTCATGACTTTGGTTTCGACGAGAACGCTTATATACAGGCCCTGCATAAGGTGCCCATCATACCTGATTCAGAAGTTCAACTAATAATGAGGTTTTACTCCCATATGGCACAGCTGATGGCTTCGATGGGCATGGAGAGGATACGCCAATTGGAGGCCGCCGACCTGGCCTTAAAACAGAGTGAAGAACGTCTGCGACTGGTTCTGGAGGCTAGCCATGATGGCTTTTGGGATTTTGACCTGAAGAATCAAAGCACATATTTAAGCCCTCGCTGGGCTGAGATGCTCGGGTACTCGCAACAAGAATTGGAACCCTGCCTTGAAACCGCGACAACCTTGATGCATCCTGAAGACTACCCGCTGGTCAGGCAGGCTGCTATCAATCACCTGTCAGGGGCCAGTCCTTTTTTTGAAGCGGAATACCGCATGCTGACCAAATCCGGTCAATGGAAATGGATGTTGGCCCGCGGCCAAGTGGTCTCCCGGGACCATAACGGTAAACCCCTGCGTGCCGCCGGGACCTGCACCGATATCACCGCACGCAAAGAGGCTGAAAACACTCTGCGCTCTTCCGAGGAGAAATTTTCCAAGGTATTCCATAACAGTCCCATAATGATGACTTTGATCGATCTTTCGCAGGGCATTTTTCTCGATGCCAATCAGGCCTTCTGTGATAATCTGGGATATGAGCGATATGAAATTATAGGCATACCTCACAATGATATCGATATCTATGTGGATGCCCAAATCAAGGATTCGCTGGATCAAAAGTTATTAAAGGATGGCAAAGTGGAAGGCTCAGAGGTGCGTTTCCGCAGCCGTTCCGGGGATGTGCGACAGGGTTTGCTGTGGTGCCACTTAATACAGTTAAACGGCACCAAATGCCGACTTGCCAGCCTTATCGACATAACCGAACAAAAGCGCATCGAGCATGAGATGTCACGACTATCCGAGCTCAATCTAATCGGGAGCATGGCGGCCAGTATCGGTCACGAAATCAGAAACCCTATGACTTCAGTACGTGGTTTTTTGCAGTTATTCAGGGAGAAGTACAGTGAAGATATCGAATTCATAGACCTGATGGTAGAGGAGTTAGACCGGGCCAATGCCATCATAACTGAGTTCCTGGGTATGGCCAAGGATAAGGCGGTCTGTTTCAGGCCTCAAAGCCTTAATCAGGTGGTTTTATCCCTCTATCCCATGCTCGAGGCTGAAGCCAATGGCAAGGGCATGAAAATTGACCTTAAGCTGGGTCATACCCCCAAGCTCTTGATCGACCAGAATGAGATTCGGCAGGTACTGGTAAATCTGGCTAACAACAGCCTGGAAGCCATGACCTATGGCGGCATACTCACCATCGGAACCAGTGTGACCAATGATGATGTGGTACTGTATGTCAAAGACCAGGGACCGGGCATCAGACCGGAGATTATGGATAAAATCGGCACCCCTTTCTTTACCACCAAAAGAAATGGAACCGGGCTCGGACTTTCGATATGCTACAGTATCGCCGCTCGACATAATGCCCGTTTAGTGATCAAAAGCAATGCCCAGGGCACTACCTTTGAAATGTGCTTTCCCAATTGTAGTCAGAGTGGGTCCAACAGTTAGCTGGTGGTCATACTGAGGGAACGGCCCTTACAAAGGGAACTTAATTGTACAAAAACAACGGCTGTCCCCAAGGTCCATTTTGGAATATGAGACAGCCTCTCTTATGTAGAGATTCAATTGATATGCGGCAGGCTGTTATAAAATCGCCTGCAACCTACCTAACATAATTCACATTGTCAGTTTCAGCCCTATCAGGGATTTTGACATCTTCTGCAGCGTAGCCCAGGGTAACGCATAATATCACCGCATTGCCTTCAGGAATACCTGCGAGAGCAGCCAAAGCCGCATCGGCTTTAAAGCCCAGTTCAGGAGTAGCCATCAAACATGAGCCCAGCCCCAGGGCGGTGGCGGCGATAGTCATATTGGCGCCGGCGGCAGCTATATTAGCCAGACTGTAGGGATTCTTGGCAGAACCGGACAAGACCACCAGGGTGGGTGCCCCATAAAGCGGATCAAATCCAGGTATCTCTGCACGGCTTACCATCATCTTAATACCCGAATCCTTCATCGCCTGTACGGAAACTGCGGATATTTTGTTGAGCAGTTCAGCATTCTGAATCACGCTAATCTGAAAAGGCCCAGCATTGGGAGCTATTTTCCCGGCCTTTATTATCTGCTCTAAATCCGCATCCTTGATCTGTTCGGCTTTGTACTTTCGGATACTTCTTCTCCGGGCAATCGCATCGAGTGTATTCATGAATTAAACCTCCTTATAGCTTTTAATAAATAGTCTATCATATCCTGTAGTGCATAAAAATTCCAGATAAGCACCAAAATGAGCATCTAAGGGCATTCTTCACCGCGACAATTTAAATCGCGGCTTGTTCCCCAGTTATTCTTCTGCTGTGACAACCGTTTTTCCGAACAGGATCTGATCAGGCGGGTAAAGAATATGGGGACGCAAGGATGTCCGCATCCCTGCGTCCCCCAAGGGAAGAGGGGGGAGCATATTATCAAGCGTAGCTGTGCAGTCCCACCAACCAGTAATTGACTCCAAAGAAGGTGAACAAGACCGCTGCGAAGCCGATGACCGCTATCACTGATGAACGTCGGCCACGCCAGCCGTAGGTCTGCCTGACATGCAAGCAGGCCCCGTATATCAGCCAGGTAATCAATGACCAGGTCTCCTTTGGGTCCCAGCTCCAGTAGGACCCCCAGGCCTGTTCCGCCCATATGGCTCCGCTGATAATAACCATGGAAAGCAGGAAGAACCCTATTGTGATGAAGCGGTAGCAAGACTCGTCCAGTACATCCATACCGGGCAGGTTCTTGTATAATCTCGAAGTAGTGGATTTATTCTGGGCATAGCGTTCTTTAACCAAATGCATGACCGCCAGGGCAAAAGACACTGCCAGTGCTCCATAAGACAAAATGGCAGTTGCAACGTGCACACTCAACCAATTGCTTTTTAAGGCCGGCATCAGCGGGGTGATCGCTTTTTGGCTGGCCGGCATCTCAACCGCTGCGTATGCCAGAATGCCCCAGACTATGGGTAGAAGGAACAAACCTACTGCCTGAAGGCGGTGACGGTATCGCATCCACATGTAAAACAAGACAATTCCCCAGGCAAATGCCACCAAGAACTCAAACCCATTAGACAGAGGCAGTCTTTCTGCGCTTATGGTACGCAGTATTAAAGCCAAGGTATTGGCTGCCCAGCCACAAGCGGTGATATAGTCGGCAAAGCGAGTAACATGCTCGTGCTTAGCGGCGAACCCCCATACAGACAGCAGGATGGCCGCCGTGTAGGCCACGAAGGCGGTACTGAAAGCCAGATCTTCATATATTCCCATTGAACAACGCCTCCTCGCTCTCGCTGGTCATTTTTTGATTTACAGTACCCGTCCCCCGCTGAATTGCCTGGCTAATAGTTTCGATACTCTCTGCCAGCATCAACTGATTTTTACCGGTAATGCCACCTATTAAAACCTGAACTGACGCCCCCTCCTGCTTTAAAACGATCCACAACCGGTGCGGATTAAGAAAGAATGACATACCCATACCAGTCAGGAGGAAAAACGAACCCAACCAAATCAAGGGCACCCCGGGATCTTTTTTGACCAAAAGGCCGGTATAAGGCACAGTGCCGACGAACTGAACGGTATTTCCCTGTTCACCAATCGATATCGGTGTTTCAAATCGAGCCTTGCCCATGCTAAGGTGCTGACCGCCCTTAAAGACCGCGTAAACCAGTTCCGTACCGGGAACGGGGTTATCGGCGACGGTATTAGCGTCAGAGTTCGCAGCCGGCATTTCCGATTCAGAAGCATAGGCAACCAGACTGTATTCTGTGCCCGGTATCGAGAAACGCTGTCCTGGCAATATCAATCCCAAACGTATCACATTGCCATCGGCGCCATCGATGCTTACTCTGATGGCCTCCCCGTAGGAAGCTTGATAAAACTTGATTCCCTGGTACTTAAACGGGCTGTTGACGCCAATAGTTGCGGTCTGCTGGACTCCGCCATCGGCAATAATGCTTACCCGGCTGAAATACCCGGCGGGTGACGAATCAGCATAACGTTCGATCAAAAAGTCATTCACCTGCAGTTTAAAGCCCTCTGTGCCTGGAGCAACTCCCGTCCCGGGAATGCTGTCCAGACCGAACACGGCTCCCACAGGCACATTTATGCCGCTTTGAAACCCGAACACCGAGCCGATTAATACCCCCAGCATGATTATCAGAAAACCGCCATGGGTGATGACTGATCCCCACCGGTGTAGGCGCCCGTGTTCAGCGCCAATCCTATATTTTCCCGCAACTGGCCGGTCTGACCAAGTATCGTATCCCCGGCCTCTAAGCAGCCTGATTATACTATCGCCATGCTCCGTACAGTGACCAGTTATGGAAAAACCGACCTGTTGCTTTAGTTGGGACACTTGCTTACATTCCAACAAAGGCCTGGGGCCTTTATCACAACGAGCGATGGTGGTAAGGCGATAAAAGCTGCAGGCCATCAGATTCAAGGCGGCAAGTGTCAATAAGGTCGCATACCACCAGGAATGAAACACATCATCGAGCTGCAGCAAGTTGAACCACTTTCCTGCAGAACCATGCAAGCCCTGCTGCTGCGGTAAAATCGTTCCTGCTATGGAGGCCAGGATGATGACCAGGACCAGAACCAGGCCCGTTTTCATGGATCTGAATCTAGTCAACCAGCTTTTATCGCCAGACAATCGATCACTTCCTTACAAAGGATTAAGTCACAATAGCTTCTTTGGGAAACAGCAGCCTTCCCTTCCCTTCATATCAATCCCAGCGGCAGTAAATCACATAGGAAGATATTATCAGGTGCGGGTGGCGCATTCTTACCTCACATCAATCCCAGCGGCAGATAGCCCCACAAGAACCAGATTAACACCGCCGCATAGACTACCATTTGAATGGCTATCAATACCCTGCTGCGACGGAATCTGGAGCCTTCATATACAACTGCCTCCTGGCCTACCACCGGAGGGGTGTCGTGCTTTAATTCCAAGGGATGGAATTCCTCCATCTCCTTGTGCGAGAATTTGCCGTCCAGCCACACCTTGTTCATGGGAAATACCATGGGGCTGAAATGAGCATTATAAAAATGCCATACGAAAACCGCCATTATGGCCAAGATGGCTTCGTCGCTGTGGGCCACCTGGGCGCTATCAATGAAGGTACGGGACAAAAACTGTGCGGAAACTTGAGGAAACCAGAGTATCAGTCCCGAACCGACCATGATGGCTATGCCCCAGAAGACCGCCCAATAGTCAAATTTTTCCTTGTAGGAGTAGCGGTCAAATTGAGCTCCTTTCTTGGTCATGCCCAGACAGTAAGCCATATGGTCCAACAGGTCGGTGACGTCTTTTAACGTCGGGACCATGGCCTTAGAACTCTGTTTGGCCACCAGCAGACAGTAGGCCAGGTAGCCCAGGTGGTATACAGCCGCGATGATCATCATTACGGCAGCAACCTTATGAATGGTCAGCATGGTGTGGAAACCGCCAAAAACAGCGCACAGCTTGACTGCCCAGGCCTTGGCGGCATACTTTAAGGGCAGCCCGGTCAAGGCCAGGATAATAAAACTCACAAACAGCAATATGTGCTGCAGACGGTGATGAATATTCCACCTCTGATATACACTGCCCACGAAAACTCACCCCTTTCTAGTTCTTTTTCCGTCCGGACCGTTTAAACAGGTGGAACAGTTCCACTTCCATATGCACGATTAGGCCCACTACTGTCAAAATGGTCAGCCAGACAAAGAACTTGAGTGTATTGTGTTCCGCTATGCCAGTGCCAGCAGCCAGGGATTTATGCTCTGTACCTTTAATAAAGTTTTCCTGAGCTTCCCCCCCGTGGCACTTGGCACAGGTATCCGGCAGCCGGGTGGCTGAATAGGTGGCCTGAGGATCAGATCTCTCCAAAACATTGTGAGATCCATGGCAGTCGATGCAATTGGCGGTTTCGATACTGCCTAGAAGCAGGCCGCGCCCGTGAACACTCTCCATATAGGAGTCCAATTCCTCAGCGTGGCAGGCGCCACAGGTTTCCGGGATATGCTGCGGTGATATCAGGGTTTCCGCAGGTTTCTCGTAATCCGCCCGGTAGTCTTGAAGATGTTCACTGCCGATATTGGGATGGCAGGCTAAACACGTAAAATCACTGTGGACCGATGTGGTTATAAACGGCCCCACCTCAGCATGACAACTGAGACAGTTTTCATTGCTGAAGTCGGGTTGTGCGGTATCAGCCACAACTAGACTGGCCGATCCTAACACTATTAAGAACATGCTAATAGTCAAAGCTAATAATTTTTTTGACAAGGGCATTGATAGAATCACCCCTTTATGCCTCTAATTCTGATCGAGCTGGTCGATGGGCTGAAACAGTGTCCGGAGCATATCGCCCATACCTTGGTAAAACGGGCTTTTGGCATGTTGGGAAAGCCTGTCTGCTACACTCAGCCCCAAATGGTTAAGGTGTTTTGACAAGGTTTCCTCTTGCAGCCGCAATGCCATTTGCTCTTTATCGGAATTTCCGTTTTTTATTGCTTCCATCTCCTGATAGATGAGATAAGACATAAACTCCAATTCCAGAGCGATATGATCCGGAGGCAATTTGAATTCACTGCCCGGTCTTAACCCGGCTTCATCGTACAACCTGGCTATCTGGAAGGTTGACTCCTGAAAGAGCTTGCCTTCCTTATAGACTGATTCAAACAAGGGTACCAGTCTGGGTTTGGATACATAGCACATGCGGGTGTACTCCTTCTGCAAGTCCAACAAAAGCTCATCTGTTGAATCGAAAGCAGCGAGATAGTCGCGAAATGCTTTATACCTATCCTCGGGCAGGTTCTCCATAAATGGATTATTGAGCAGATCCTCTACAAAGGCTTCATCCGGATAGTCCAGGGCTTTGGACATCCAAAAATAGACTTTTATATTGGTGCTCAGCTCTTCCAGACGTTTTTCATCAATCTGCATTTATTAACCCCCTGATCTTTTGGTGAGCGCATAAATGCGCTCACGTCAGGTCTACTCGTCTTTGGCAATCTCGGTTCTTCTGGCGCTGTATTTCTTTAAGCCCGCATAAGCGGCCGCAGCTACAGCTACAACACCTACTGCTGTGCCGCCCATAGCCACCGGACTCATACCTGCCTTGAATTTATCCACGGCGGGATAGCCCACTGCAGTAGGATCGGCTTTGGAGAGAATCAGCATACTGGTGCCGCCGTTCTCCTCCAGACCATAGATGTGCATCCCGCCAGCTTTGGCCATCTGTTGAGCTTTGGCTACCATGGCTGCTCTTTCCCCGAATTCCAGAGCACCGGTGGGACAGACCTGAACACAGGCGGGAATGGCTTGTTCATCCTTGCCCAGTTCGCGATGGGCGCACATGCTGCATTTCACTATCTGATTGTGCTCCTGGTCCAACATGGGTACATGGAAGGGACATTTCTGCACACAGGTGCCGCAGCGAATGCACACGTTAGTATCCCATAAAACCGGCCCATAATCACTCTTGGTCAAAGCCTTTTTGGGGCAGTTGTCCACACAGGTAGGTTCCAGGCAATGCATGCAGCGCTGGTGATACATACCCTCGTCATTTATCTGCACCACTGTTCTGGTGTTGCCGTTGGCAGCTACATCATGTAATCTGTTCTCTTGCACACATTTGTAGAAACAACTGTTGCATCCGGTACAGAATCTGCTGTCTAGTAAAATTGCGTATTGTTTCATATTTCACTACCCTCCCTAGGCCTTTTTGATCCGGACATAAACATCCTCAACCCAGCCCATACCGGTGGGGTCATGCTGTTTACAGATAGCCGGATCTTTCTGCGGAATCAAGTCGCCGTCGCGGTAGCCCCATACACCATGCTTTAGCCATTTGGAGCGGTGGCCGATGCCGTGGAAGAGCATTACACAATCATCCCGGGTTATGCGCGAAGACATGAAGACTTTGGATTTAACCGGCCTGGGCAGCTCCGGCATATGCTTGGGGTTGGTTTCCAGAATGACTTCGTCCCCATTCTGCAGATTGAGCTTCTTGCCAGCATTGGGGCTGATCCAAACGCAATCGACGCGGTTTTTCTCCGAGAGCTTATTAAGAACTGGATTGTCAATGAAGTTGGGATCGGCATGCATGTGCCACCCGGATCTGGTGATGAGCAGGGAGAACTCGTATTCTCCTTCCGGTGAGGTCCAGCGGGGTTGGAAGGTGGGTAAACCGTCAAAACCAACCTCAGCGAACTCGTCAACATACATCTTGACTCGGCCATCAGGTCTGCCATAACCGATTTCACGGATGGTCTTGTAGTTTTCATAAGGTTTCTTATCAATCCAGAAACCGTCCTTATCCTTCATAAATTCGGCTTTTGTCTCAGCTGCACCTACCGCTTTGAGGGCCGGGTCATACATATTACCCTTAATCAGCTTAGCCGGATCTGAGCTGCCATCAGTGGTCCAGTATTCAGGCGCCAGAGCCATACCGATCATGTTAGCCACTTTGCCCCATCCTATGACATCACCAGGGGGTTTTTGCACCGGGTCTCCTCCCACCAGACAGGGCCATTTGGGATAATACTGTCTGATGTCCAGTTTGGATTCTTCATACTGATGGGGAGCTGGCAGAACATAATCACACCAGTAGGCATTGTCATCCGGGTACAGGTTCCAGTCGACCACCAGGTCCATATCCATCATAGCCGCTTCAGTCATCTGCGGTTGGATCAAGGCAAACAGTCCGCGATGCGGTCCTCTAAAGAACAGCATCTTTATATTTTTCTTGTGATAAAGACCGTGCCCTACCATGCCGTAATGGCCGGGTGCGCTGAAGTCCTTGTTCTTATAAATGTTGTCAGTAACCGGGAACTGATCGCGATAGTCAGCAGGACTTGCCGGCAGTTCCGGGTATGGCTTTACTATGGGATCCACATCTTCCAGCCAGGGGATTTTCACCCCGCTGAGGAATAATACCGCTCCATCATGATCCAGAGAGCCGGTTAACATATGCAGGATATTGATGGATTGCATCAACCTCCAGCTATTGGAATAATTGGGCCCCGCCGCGTCGCGTTTAAGATTGGGTATGCATACCGTTGGTGCGGCCTGGGCAAACTCACGGGCGATCCTGTCGATATCCGCTGCCGGCACTTCACTGACCTGTTGCGCCCATTCCGGGGTGCAGTCTTTGACATTTTCCTGCAGCAACTGCAAAACCGGCTTGGCCGTTATCTGTTGGCCATTGTGATCAAAGGTGAAGGGGCCGCCATCGAAGGCCATATCTTTGACGGTGTTTACCGGGACCGCTTTCTTTTCGGTATTACTCCAGGCCAGCCAGGTGCCCTGCGCATCGGTGAGGCGTTTTTTGGTGGCCACATCTATCAACACGCCGGCATCGCTGTAGTCTCGCAAGAAATCAGTCTGATACAGCTTGTTGTCAATTATTACTTTAATCATGGCCAGAGCCACAGCCAGGTCGGTTCCAGGCTTGATGGCGTAGTATTCATCGGCCATGCCATCTGTTAATGGTGTTCTGACCGGGTTAAAGAATACGATTTTGGTGCCATTGCGCTTGCCTTCCACGATGTGGTTTAAGATGCCAGCCTTGGCCGTCTTGCTGAAAGAGTCGAATCCGAACCACAGCATGTATTTGGTCTGACTGTAATCAAATCCCCACAGAGAATGAGTAACCGTATAAGTGCTGGAATAATACTTGTTGGGAGGATTGGTGATCATCAAAGAGTTCAGATAGTAATGAGTTCCGAAACACTCAGTTCTCTGATCGCTTCTGGAAACCCCCAGAGAACGGCATAAACGGTTGGTATAGGGGTCGCCCGGACAGGCAAACAACATTTCGTCACGGGAGTAGGTCTTCATCTTGGCGATGATTTCATTGACTGCATCCTCGGTCTTGACTGTAATCCAACCGGGGTCCTCACCCTCACCGCGTTTGGGATTAGTTCTTTTTAGTGCAACCAATAAACGGTCGGGGTTGTACATGCCATCCACGAACCCCATGGCCTTAATGCAATACTTGCCACGGGCTACCGGGTCTTCAGGCCGTCCTTCAATAGTTAAAGCTCTTTCCAAACCGGTTACCTGGTCCACCCCGACTACGATGTCGTAATGGCAATCACATTCGCATGCCCGGGCACATACCTGCGGTACTTTTTTCTTTACCAGATAACGTGGTTTTTCCTGGGGATGCTCCCCAAACGCATAGGCTACATCGAAGTTACGCAGCGGGGAATCCATCACCATGATAGCGGTGGATATACCGGTCCATTTCAGGAATGACCTTCTGCTAAGTTTCTTGTGGGTATTCATGGCTTCACTCCTTTTCCTCATTCAAGCAGTGTAGTTAGATTTAGCAGACTGTTCTTACCGACCTCCTTAACAGTAAATGTTTTAGTTTTTCGCAGGGCTTTGACGATTAAAGGTGCAATTTGCATGCCATTCTCACACTGTGTGCTGCACTGCCCGATATATTTGAACTGCTTTCAAAATACTCTGCCGGGTCAAGATTGGAATTGTGTCACTGCAACGTTAACTGATTGTTACACTGTTAAGTTTTTGTTACAGTCTTGAACTACCTAAAATAAAGTTTTTTCTGGCGAACAATCAAATTTTGTTGTATACTCAAATCAAGGTGGTATATTGGTATACCACCTACTGGGAAAGTCCTATTAAACGAGGTGCAATAGCCATATGTACAAGCCCATTGCCAGAGCAAGCGAGGCTCAGTCGGTAAGACTTTATGAGATTATTATTAATCGAATTAAGGCTATGATCTTGGATGGCAATCTGAAGGTAGGCGACAAATTGCCTTCAGAACGTGAACTGGCGGAGATGTTTCAGGTCAGCAGGGTGCCGGTGCGAGAAGCCCTAAAAGTTCTGGAGTTCATGGAAATCATACAGAATATACCCGGTGACGGTCTGTACCTTAAATATGTTGATATAAATGATTTACTATTGAAAATCGATTTTATGATAGAAACCAGCAGCGATATAATCTCTGACTTGTTTGAAGCCCGGCAGGCCATTGAACTAAAAGCGGTTGAACTGGCATCGGCCAGACGGACTGAGGCCGATATACAGGCCATGGACGACATTCTCAACGAAATGGCAGCCGATATTGCAAGAGGGGGAGACGGCATTCAGGCCGCCACCCAGTTCCACACTGCCATTAGCAAGGCTTCTAAGAATAAGGTGCTCACTCGAATAAATGATCTCTTGAACACGTTGACAGAGATGTCCCGGGAAACCTCACTGAAAGAACACGGGCAAGCCCCGGTAGCTCTGGTTTTTCACCGGCAAATCCTGGAGAAGATCAAAGAACAGAATATACTGGAAGCCAAGCAGCTCATGCAAGAACACCTGGATATGACTGAAAGAACTGCTTTTCATGATTAGTCACAGTTGTACCTAGACGTAGTGAATTTGATTTGGTTATACGGGGAATCCCAGATGTTGTGGTGAATGGTGACCTTTGTTGGTATACCAATATACCGGCATACGCCATAAGCCCAAGAATTTGTGAGGTGATTTGATGCCTAAGCCCCAAGCCATTGATGCGTTCACATCTGCCAGCAGAGAGATTGACCCGGCTGTAGTCTCGTCCTGGCAGCGCTCCCAACAGGCGGGAGTCGATCCCCACCGCACGCCCTACGAACGCTGTTTTCCGTACAAAGCCGATCTTATCTACAAGTATCCCGAACTTCTGGATGTAGCCGCAATAGCCATGAATGACATCTACAAATCCTTGAAAGGCTCTGGTTTCAGTGTCTTACTGGCAGACCCAGAAGGGTGGCTGATCGAGAGCATTCCCCCCATCAAACAGCAGTGGTTGAATAATTGGAGTGAGGAGGTTCTGGGCACGAATGCTATTGGCACCTGCATCAAAACCGGAGCCGCCATTCAAATTTCCGCTGCCCAGCATTTTCATAACGATTTAGAATCCTTCACCACCTCAGCAGTACCAATAACAGATGAGCATGGGGATCTGCTTCTTGCTTTAGGCCTTATCGGGCCAAGCTATGAAGACCATACCCGGGTGCTTTCTATGCTGCATAAAGTTTCTAAAATCATTGTAAACAAATGGCAAGTGGCTGAACAAAATAAGAAACTTTCCCTTTACAGCAGCCGCCTCAAAGACATCTTCAATCTTATGGTGGATGGTGTGGTCGTAGTAAGCAGTGACGGAGACATCGAGGATATGAACCGCGCAGCGGCTAAAATTCTGGGTAATAAGGCTGGCAGTTGCAAAGCCCAGGCTTTAAAAAAGATATTTGCCGGGAAAACTTGTTTTACTTCTATGCTCAATTCAGCCAAGCCCTTCAGTGACGTCGAACTGCTATTAGACTCCCCCGCAGGCCGGGTCCATTGCCTGGCTTCAGGTCAGCCCAGCATGGATGATAAGGGTCATATCACCGGCGGAATCGTCATATTACACAGTATCGACAGGGTACACCGCATGGTCAACAGTATCTATGGAACCCGCGCCGAATTGAATTTCGATGACATTATCGGCTCCAGTCCCGCAATCAGAAACACAATAAAGCTGGCCAGGTTGGCCGCCGATACCATGAGCAATATATTGCTTCAGGGCGAGAGCGGCACCGGGAAAGAGATCTTTGCCCAGGCTATTCACAATCACAGTTCATGCTGCCAGGGACCATTCGTGGCCATTAATTGCGGGGCTATTCCCAGGGAACTGATAGGCAGTGAACTGTTCGGCTATGTCGAAGGGGCTTTCACCGGTGCCAGGAAGGGTGGCAAGGCAGGCAAATTTGAAATGGCGGCAGGAGGCACCCTGTTTCTAGATGAGATCGGCGACATGCCATTGGACCAGCAGGTGGTGTTGCTGCGCGTGTTGCAGGAGAAACTTGTAACCCGTATAGGCGATTCCAAGAGCATACCTGTGGATGTCCGCATTATATGTGCATCCAATAAAGATCTGCTGGTAGGAGTTGAAAAAGGCACTTTCCGCCAGGATCTTTATTACCGCCTCAATGTAATCTCTATTTCCATTCCGCCCTTGCGCAATCGCAAAGAGGATATCGCCCTGCTGATGCGGCACTATTTGTCAAAGCTGGGGGCCGAAGCAGTCATTGTTGATAGAATTATGAACCCGGCGATCATGCACTGTCTGAGTAAATACAATTGGCCTGGCAACGTGCGCGAACTGCAGAATATTACGGAGAGACTGGCTATTATGGCCGACTCCCAGCCACTCACTATTACCGACCTGCCCCCTGAAATATTAACTTTGCACCAAGGCTCTGTACCAGATGCAGCAGTCTTGCGGGCAGATAACATCGAAAAAGTTCCTTATCTGCAAAAAAAGCAAAATCTATTAGCGGAGCAGGAATCCGAACTGATTTTAAGCCTTCTGCAGAAGTACGGCGGCAATTTAACCCAGGTAGCCAGAGCCATGGGATTTTCCAGGACCACCCTGTATCGTAAACTGAAACTATACCATATATCTCAAAACCAACGCACATAGCCTGCCAGTTATGGTTATGGTCCTTACCCTAAGAGACTGCTATTCACCTCGTATAATTACAGGACCATTCTGCATTGCCAAGGTTCAAATTCCTGGTTGAGTAAATCCGGCGAATAATGAAACATGGACTGTAATTCCTGTAACCATACACAACCAGGGTTATCTGGACCCATCACCACAAAGCCATTCTGAACCACACGTCAGCCTCCAGGGAATGCCGGAAAAGCCTTTATAGGCCACGGCAGCAGTCTGCCAGCCCAATTCGCACACTCCCAGTTGAACAATAAACCAGTCTGGGTTAAACTTGGGCCAACTCCATATAGTTTTGCATCCCCGGTTAAGGGTGCCAAGGTTTCTAAAACAGATCACGCTGCTGTATCAAAGGAATTGTTGACAGAAAAACAGCGGGTAAGTAAAATAAATCGTATATACTAAATAGACGATGATAGGAAATAGTAAGCCTGTCCCCGGGCTACAGAGAACCGCCATCAGCTGCAAGGCGGTCGATGGGGAGAGTTGAACTCATCCTGGAGTCGCCGACCGAAATCGTTTAGAAAGTAGGCTCGGCCGGCACTTTCACCGTTAACAGGAAGCGGGCGGCGGATCGCACAGATTTCGCAACCCATAGAGTGAACGGCATCAGCCGTTAATGTGAGTGGTACCGCGGAGCATAACCCTTCGTCTCAGAATATGAGAGCGAAGGGTTTATTTTATTTTGGGGTGACATGAGTATCAGAGGATGTCTGGGTTCATTGTAAGCTTGGATAACAAATACCTCTGGCAAGCCCATGGAAGAATGGAGGAGTATTTATGTTAGAACTTAGAATCAATGGATTTGGCGGGCAGGGTTCGGTAACCCTGGCTCACCTGCTGGCACAGGCGGCGTTGGAAAACGGCGAACATGGCCAGGCATTGCCTTTCTTTGGGGTGGAACGCCGGGGAGCGCCGGTACGTGCGGCGGTGCGCATGTCCCCCACCACTATACACGCTCACAGTCAATGTGAGCTGCCCAATTTTGTGGTAGTGATGAGTGAAAAACTGGTGCAGGCGGCAGTCAATGAAGGCATCTGTGAGACCGGCACGGTCATCATCAATGCTCCCCAGGCCTTAGCGGTAAATAACTATCCCACCTGGCAGGTGGATGCCGAAACCATTGCCCGCGAAGCCGACCTGTTTTCAGCCGACGGGCCTAATATCAATATCCCCTTGTTTGGCGCGGTGTGCCGGGTCTTAAACATCCCGCAGAACATCATGGAACAAACATTAATGAACAAATGGCCGGGTGCTAACGGCCGGCGCAATCTGGGCGCAGCCGGCAAGGCTTATAATACTGTGGCTCAGATCGGCGTGTAAGGCCCAAACCCTTGATTTGAATCAGTGAAAGGAAGGAAATAAATGAGATCAGTCACCAAAGCCTACCGGCCGATTTCCTGGCCAACCCTGGGTGCCGGCGGCGACACCGGTTCATGGCGAGTGCACCGTCCAGTGGTCAACCATGAGCTATGCACCAAATGCCAGTTTTGCTGGGTCTATTGCCCGGAAGCGGTAATCGACCGCAAAAAGATAACTATAGATTATCGTTACTGCAAGGGATGCGGGGTATGCGCGGTGGAATGCCCAACTGGGGCCATCGCCATGGAAAAGGAGGAGTAGCGGCATGAAAACAGCTCAAGTCATGATGGCCACCGGCGCCAATGCCGCCGCCCTGGCCGTAAAAAGCGCCCGGGTGGATGTAGTGCCCGGCTACCCCATTACCCCTCAGACCAGCATTATGGAAGCGGTGGCTGCTATGGTTGAAAACGGTGAACTCCACGCCCGCTTCATCCCGGTGGAAGGTGAGCACAGTGTTCTGGCCGCAGCTGTGGCCGCTTCTGCGGCTGGTGCGCGGGTTTTTACCGCCACCTCCGCCAACGGCTTGTTATACATGCACGAAGTTTTACATATGGCTTCCGGAGGACGTTTGCCGGTAGTGTTGTGCAACGTAAACCGCGGTATCTTTGCTCCCTGGACCCTGTGGGCCGATCATCAGGACTCATTTAGTCAACGTGATACCGGCTGGATCCAATATCATTGTTCCTCCAACCAGGAGGTTTTCAATACTATCCTCCAGGCTTTTCGTGTGGCTGAACAGATAAATATACCGATAATGGTCAACTTTGACGGTTTTGCCATCTCTCATTGCCTGATGCCCCTGACGGTCCCGGCTCAGGAGGATATCGACCGATTCCTGCCCCCGCATCAACCGGAATGGCGGCTTGACCCTAATCACCCCTCTTCCTTCAGCAATGTCACCATGGCTTCCGAATATGCTCCCTTTAGGCAGATGCTGTCCGATGATATCATGGCCGCCATCCCGCTGGTAAAACAGGCAGCTCAGGAATATAAGGATTGCACTGGTATGTGGGATGGAGACAGCATTGAGACCTACCGGCTGGACGACGCCGAAGTGGTGGCCTTTGCAGTCAACAGCATGGCGGCTGAATTGAAGCTCTCCGTAGATATACTGCGTGAACAGGGCATCAAAGCCGGGCTGTTAAGACCGCGGCTCTATGTTCCTTTCCCTACAGAGGATATTATCCAGGCCTTGCCCGAGAATGCCCAGGTAATGGTCTTAGACCGCAACTATAACTTCGGACATCCCGGCGGCATCTTAGCCGCAGAGCTGAAAAGCGTACTGTTCGGCCGCCGCAACGATGTTATCGTCAAAAACCGGGTGATGGGGATTGGCGGTATCGATCTGACACGCCGCTTTATGGCCGAGCAGATCCTGGAGATGATGGACGACAAGAAAGGCCTGCTGTAAACAGTATTCTCACGCAGGCCTTACAGTACTTTTTTCGCATTCGTTGCCGTACTTACGGCAACGGATATACCTCCTAGAGGAATAAACGGGTTAGACCATGAAAGGAATGGGTAAATATGGCTACCAGTATCAAAAAGCTACCAGAAATAGAGCAGGTTTTAAGCGGCAACGGGGCTTGCGGAGGCTGCCCCGCCACCATGGCCTTGCGCATGGTGGGCAAGGCCTTAGGTCCCAACGCCATCATGCTATTGACGCCCGCTTGCTCAGTAGCCAGCATGGGCATGACCCCCAAGCTGGGCTACAACTGGCCTTGCATAAATATCACTTTTGCCAGTGCTGGCTCTTCCGCCTCAGGTATTTCCCATGCGCTGGAAATCATGCAAGAAAAAGGCCGCATCGAAGGTGAACTCCCTACCGTGTTTAGTTGGGTGGGCGACGGCGGCACCTATGATATCGGCTTCCAGGCTCTCTCCGCCGCTGCTGAGCGCAACGAGAATATCATTCACTTCTGCTACAACAACGAAGCTTACAGCAACACCGGTGTGCAGCGCAGCGGAGCTACTCCGCGCGGCACCTTCACCACCACCACTCCGACTGGCAAACGCCAGCCTAAGAAGAATATGGCCCATATGATGCTGGAGCACAATATCCCCTATGTGGCTACCGCCACCGTGGCTTACCCGGCCGATCTGTATGACAAGGTAGTAAAGGCCAAAAGCATCAAAGGCATGAAATACATCGAAATCCTGGCCCCCTGTTATCTGGGCTGGCAGTTTGATATGCCCGACACCGTTCAGTTGAGCCGCATGGCGGTGCGCAGCGGTGCCTGGCTGCTATGGGAAGCGGAAAATGGCAAGATCAGCTTTAGTAATCCTACCGCACATTTCATCAACGGTAAAAAAACCCCTGATCAAGTAAATGAGTACTTAATGAGGCAAGGCCGCTTTAGCCGCCTGCTTCAAGGGCCTGACGCCAAAGAGCGCATCGCCGAAATTCAGGGCGACGTGGACCGTGAGATCGCTTTCATGCGAGAACGGGCCAAGATCACTATATAGATTTAGGATAAACCACATGTGACAGGGGACGGTTCTGTGACACAAGGGAAGCGGTTAAACCGCTTCCCTTGTGTCACAGAACCGTCCCCTGTCACATCTCACATGCAGAACCGTCCCCTGTCACATGCCGGTGGGAATTCGTCCGTTACAGGGTATTTTCCATTTCCCAATTGGGCAAATTCTACCTAATATTGCAGTTTTTATTTTATCACGGGGACAGGTGTATCGATATGCAGCAAAAGGTAAGCGGAGATCTTCGTAAAGACGAACAATTATTGATTGATACTATCGGTCAAGGTCTGGATACCGAATACCGTCATTTGCTTGTTCCGGCCTTAAACAACGCAAGTGTTCTAATCGTATACATTAAAGGACTGATCAATACCACTGAACTCGAAGATGCCATTATCAGGCCATTGACCGCACCAAGTCGAAACGCCAATGAAAAAGGTGCCAAAAAAACGCCCCTCCCCGAATTCATAGAGTCAACCTTGTTCATCGCGGGAGTGAAACAGAGCCAAGACTGGACCGAAATATGTGACGCCATCGTCTCCGGGGATTCAGTACTTTTAATAAACAAATATGATGCTGCTTTTATCCTGGCCAACAGAGGTTGGGAGTCGAGAGCCATAAGCGAACCCACTTCTGAGGTAGAAATAAGAGGCCCCAAAGACAGCTTTGTGGAAAACCTCATGCCTAATATGGCGTTGATTCGGCGACGGGTCAGAGACTATGGTCTGCGCTTTGAGGGTATGCGCCTGGGCGACAGATCTAAAACCGACGTGGTTATGGTTTACATCGAAGGCCTGGTCAATGATCAGATATTGCACGAAGTAAGAACGCGCCTGCAGAAGATAAAGACCGACGCCATTATGGTCAGTAATTATATCGAGGAATTTATCGAAGACTCCAAGTATTCCATCTTCCCCAAGATGGAACGCACTGAAAGGCCTGACAAAGCCTCAGCGGCGATATTGGAAGGGCGAATCGTAATAATGGTAGATAATACGCCCTTTGTGGTCATCGCTCCGTCAGTATTCTGGAATTTTTTACAATCCCCAACTGATTACTATGAGAAATATATTCTGGGTACTTTTTGGAGATCGATCAGACTCCTGGCTATGTTTCTGGCCATATCCAGCTCATCGGCCTATGTGCTTCTGACCTCCTTTCACCAGGAAATGCTGCCGACCTCACTAGCCCTCAAGATCGCCGCTGACCGCCAGGGGGTCCCGTTTCCAGCCGCTATCGAAGCATTCGTTATGGAGGTTTTGCTGGAAGTGATGAATGAGGCCGGGCTGCGCCTTCCTAAAGCCTTGGGGCAAACCGTAAGCATAGTGGGAACCCTGGTGATCGGCCAGGCTGCGGTCCAAGCCGGTTTGATAGGCCCGGCCCTGGTTATCGCAGTGGCTACCGGCGCTATCTCATCCTATGCCATTCCCTCGTTTGCCATGAGCAGTGCCATACGGCTGTTGCGCTTCCCGGTCCTGTTTTGTTCTTCTCTATTTGGCATCTTTGGCTACCTGGGGGCGGTAATATTCATCACTCTTTACCTGATGTCACTGCGCTCATTTGGCGCGCCTTTTTACTCGCCGATAAGTCCATTTCAAAAGGATGATCAAAAGGATACCTTGCTCAGGCTGCCGCGCCCCCAAATGAAAAAGCGTCCATCCTTGGCTAAACCCCAAGACAGCGTTAGACAAACCACCACTCCGCGGAGTCAGAACAAATCAGAAGAGGGCGGGCCATGATACGCAAGTTGGTTGCATCAATATTATTAATTATCACCCTGGTGATCCCCAGCGGCTGTTGGGATATGCGAGAAATAAATGAAATCGGACTGGTGATGGCGGTGGGTATTGATAAATCCCCCCGGGACCCTAATCTGTTTCTAGTGACGGTCCAAGTTGCCAATCCCCAGGGCTCCGGTTCCAGCGGCGGCGAAAAGCAGAAAAACGAATCCCAGGTTTGGATAGCCAATGCCGAGGGAAAGACTATTTTCGATGCCATAAGGGAAATCGCACGCTTTTCCTCGCAGCGCATCATGTGGGCACATAACAATATCATTGTGGTGGGAGAATCCCTGGCCAGGGATGATATTACTCCCGTGATTGATTTTTTCACCCATAATCACGAACTGCGTATGAAAACCTGGATGGCGGTCACACCACTCAGTGCCGGCGATGTGGTCAGCAGCAATGTAGGTATGGGCAATGCCCCGGGGAGATCCATAACCGAAGTATTCCGTTTTCAGAATCTGACCGGCCTGGGTCTGCCCAGCGATCTGCTCAATGTGTATCATGATTTCACAAGTGAAAACAACAATCTATTGATCTCCAGTCTAACCTTGAACGAGGCCTTGACTCAAGCTGGTCTGGCTGACATCTCGGAAAACATTGTGGAGCAGATTGAGGTATCAGGATTGGCAGTCTTCGATAAAAATCGAATGCTGGGGTATCTTACCGCCGATGAAGCCAGGGGGCTGTCATGGTTTTTGGGCGAAAGCCCCAATTTGGTGATTTCCCTGCCCCATCCCCAAAATCAGAATAAATCCGTGGCTGTTGAAATGAACGCGGTGAAAGCTAAAATTGACTCCCGGCTTAACCAGGGTGCTCCCGAGTTTACTATTGAGATCTCGGGAAGCGGTCATATTTCCGAAGAAGACACCTTTTCCTCCTTGACCATAAACGAATTCAAAAGCACCTTGGAGAATCTGGCTGAACAACAAATCGCCGCCGAGATTCGCTCCAGCGTAAGCAAGGTGCAGAAGGAATATCGGAGTGATGTGCTTAGATTTGGCAAAACAGTCCATGTGCAGCATAAAAAAGAGTGGAATCGGGACCTAAAATACCGCTGGGCGGAAATATTCCCGGAATCTGAAGTAGAGGTGGTAGTGAAAGTCTCCATCGAATCCAGCACTCTCAATCAGGTTCCGCTAAGAAACTATAAGGAGCTGGCCAATACCAATGACCAAAGCCAAGATAAGTAGAATGCAATACTTTTTGCTCATTCCCAACCTGCTTTTTCCCAAGGCGATCGGTATAACCGCAGGGGTAACCGCAAGGCGGGTGGGGGGAGATGCCTGGACGGCCATGTCCATCGGTTTTGTAGTTGGGGCCTCAATACTTCTACTAATGATTCTCCTTAGCTCCAAATTCCCCAACCTTACATTGATCGGTATTGCGGATCAAGTGTTGGGAAAGTGGCCCAGCAAACTGGTGGGCCTTGTCTTGCTCATATTCTTCATAATTGGTTTCGCAGTATCTGCCAATGTTATGACCCTGCATCTGAAGGAGTACTTCCTGATAGAAACACCCTTTATCATTATTTGCCTGATCTACATTTTATTGTGCATGTATGGCGTTGCTCTAGGGGTCGAAAATATTATCCGCTATGCCCTGTTGGGTTTTTTAGGATGTCTGCTGATAAATATTACGATGGTATTCGGTACCATCAACGACTTCGAATGGATTAATTTCCTGCCCGTGTTTGACCGCGGGCTTATGGCCAATATCGCTGGTTCCATTTATGTTTTGGGCGACCTGGCACTGGCCATCATGGCTATAGGTATGATATTTCCCATGCTCAATGACAGCAATAAGGCAGGATGGCTAACCTTTTGGGCTTTGGCCACATCCGCTGTGATCATTATGATTTGGCCTATACTTGAATTGGGAGTGATGGGTGCCGGTGCCATGGAACAGTATGTGGTGGTATGCATGCAGCAGATCAGATGTGCTCAGTTAACCAGATTTCTCCCCCGCTATGAGCTGATCATGGTGTTCTTTTTTACCTTCGCGACTTTTGTACAGTCGGCTACCCTGTACTTTTGTGCGGTGTATAGTGTCAAACAGACGATCAGTGTTAAGAAAGACTGGTATATTGTGGTGCCGCTGGCCTTTGTACTATTGCCCGTGACCTATTTCATGGCTCGGGATCACAATGACTATGTCAATTTTCTGGATTACCCCTGGTCCCAGATATGCACCGCCTTAAGTATCGGGATTCCCCTGCTCCTATTTATCATTGCACTTGTCAGAGGGCAGTTGATGAAAGACAACCAGAGTGCCGCCGGAAGCAGCAGTGCTTGATCTGGTAAATTGAAATGGCAGGTGACGGTATGCTTGAGAAATATAAATTCTTTATATTCAACCTGGTTTTCCTAACCGTATTCGGCATTATCTTCATAATCGGGTACACTCGTCCCATTCCCGACGCGGAGGCCATTCAGAGTTATGCCCAGTCAGGCCAAAATCAAAACCAGCCTCCAGGCTGCCTGTGGTGCCCGTAGGGAGCATATCAAAGCTAGGAGGCGTTCTTTACCTCCCCCGGATAGAGTCCGCTGGAGGTGCTCTCTGCCCTTAAACGCCAAGCCAAGCAAAATCGGCCATGGTGATGTTTGTTGGTTTTATTATGAAAGCCAGGGGAGCTTCGGTGAAATCCGTCTGCAGTTGTGCCCAACACTATCCAAAGGCTCATTTGCTTTAATAAAAGCCTCAATAAAGGTGAACGCTAATGATACAAGTATTCTGCACTATTTACTGTTCAGAGGGGACGATACTGTGGAAGGACGGGTAAATGACGGTTACATCTGGGATCGTTTAGTCAGGCAGCGGCAGGGAATACAAAGGCTTGCTCGCAGCACCTTGCCCAGGCTGAGAAGGCTGACGATCAAGAAACTGGCCAACCACCTCATGAGTCTTCTCTACAAAAGCGCAATACTATTGGTAATCATGAAACCGCTGGAAGCTGCTCCGCAGTTACAGGCACCCGAGTTGCCCATTGAATTCAGGTTTTTAAACCGCAGTGATACTGGCAAAATATCGGCTCTAAACGGATTGAGCAAGGATAGAATTGCCGAGTTCTATGCTGAAGGTTCCAGATGCCTGGGAGCCTTTTTTCAAGATAAGCTGGTGGCATTTTCCTGGTGCCATTACCGGGATCACCACTTTCCCTTTTTCGGTTATTGCCTGGAGGTGGGGGATGGGGTATACATCGGACCCGACTATGTTGATGCCGAATTCCGGGGACACAGAATACACGGTCACCTCTTGACCAGGTTGTTTGAGCACTTGTACCGTGAAGGTTGCCGGACGGTTTGGAGCAGTGTTTTGAAAAACAATCACGCCTCAATTAAAGGCCTCAAAAGGGCAGGCTTTATCCCCCACCAGCAAATTGAGGTGACCCGGATATTCAAGACCATCGCCTGCAAAAGGTTAAAACTGCTCAACCATTGGCCATAGCAACGCCCGGCTACATCAATACTCCCCATATCGGTTAACTGCAGCTCCAAAACAACTAGCCTTTATTCAAAAACCAGTTAAAACCGGATATGATAAAGGCGACTGCAATATTTCCAACAGGTTTTCATACGTCTGACAGGGATGGTCCATCATCGGTTATAACTCAGGAATTGGAAAGCTTATAAAAAAGGTCGTACCTTTTGGGCTGGTCTCTATGTCAATTGAGGCATTATGCCGGGCTGCTATACGGTAGCAGACCGCGAGCCCTAAGCCATTTCCCTGCTCTTTGGTGGTAAAGAACGGTGTCCCCAGTTTTTCAAGCGAATCAGGTTCTATTCCAGAACCCTGATCCTCAATGGCTAGTACTGCCTTTTCATTCTCTACAAATGTTCTAATAGTTATGACTCCGCCTGAAGGCATCGATTCCAGCCCGTTTTTCAGCATGTTAAGTATAAGCTGATGAATTTCTTCTTTATCGAGGAGCAGATCTGGCAAATCATGCAGGTCTTGATAAATGTATTGATTCTTGATCAGTGCACTTGCTTCAATTAGCGGAAGTGACTTATTAATTATACAATTAAGACTCTGTGAAGTCATATCTACCATTTTATTTTTAGCCAATGACAGAAACTCAGTAATAATAGAATTTGCCCGGTCCAGTTCTTCGATCATCAGATCAAAGTAATCCTTATCTGGTTTATAATCTTCCCTTTCCTGTAAGAGCTGAAGATATCCGCGCACAGTTGTCATAGGATTTCGCATTTCATGGCCGATACTGGCTGACATTTGTCCTACCAGATTGAGGCGGTCTAATCTGGTCATCTCGGTTTCCATTTTTCTCTGTTCAGTAATATCGACTAGTATGCCAAGTATACAAGGCTTGCCGTCAACAACGATGTTTTCTGATGACATCAAACCGAGTCTCGGCTCGCCTTTCCTGTTATAAAACCTGATTTCCCTATCCCTGACCGATTGATGGTTCAACAGCATTTGATCAACCTGCTCTAGATTGGAGGGATCAGCGAAGATTCCTAATTCCACCGGGGTTCTTCCGATGGTTTCTTCATAACTGTATCCTACACATTTGCAATGGGCTTCGTTGACCATTATGAATTTGTTGTCATCTAAATTGAGAATAACCATTGGTATGGGGCTGGTATTAAAAGCCTTAGAGAACAGTTCCTCTGACAAGCGGATTTGATCCTGGATGCGCTTGCTTTCGGTGATGTCTTTACTGGCGCTCAGGAAATGGGGTTCCCCATCGAGTTCGATTATTTCCCCAGAAAGAATATAGTTTCGTATTGCACCGTCCTTTGATCTGAAATCGACTATAAAATCCTTAACGCTTCCCGTTTCCTTAAGCAGGTTAAATAGCCGCTGGCGGTCTTGAGGATAGGCATAGATATTCAATTCGTGGCAGGTTTTCCCTATAGCCTCATGCCTTTTAAAGCCGGTGTTTTTAATGAAAGCGTCGTTTACTTCAAGGTAGCGCCCTTCGCTGACGGTACTTATAGTCATGGGATCGGGACTGTACTGAAAGGCTTTCAGAAACTTCTGATGTGATTGAAGCATAGCTGCTTCAGCCTGTTTGAGGCGGGTAACATCAATATGTATTCCTACCATGTTTAAGGGCTGACCGGCTTCATCTCTGTCCACTACCCAGCCACGGGACAAGATCCATTTCCAATCTCCTGATTTGGTCAGCATGCGAAACTCTATTTCATAATTGGCGGTTTTCCCCTGCAGTTGTTCATTAATGCTCCGCACTGCTGCCGCCTTATCATCTGGATGGACCAATTTTTCCCAGGTTTGAAGGCAAGGCTCCAGTTCTTCTGGCGAATACCCTAGCATTTGGGCCCAGCGTGGGCTGTAGTATACTTCACCGCTGGCGAGGTTCCAATCCCAGAAGCCGTCGTTATGGGTCGCCCAAACCAGTTTCAGCCGTTCCTCACGATCTTGTATGATCTTGTCTGCTTGCTCCAGTTGGCGTTTTCGCTCCAAGCCCATGGTTGTCAGCATCTGACCCAATTTAGAGTAAAACTCCATAATTGCGGCCACCTGCTCTTTGGGAATTACTGGCACCCTGCGTAAGGCCTCCATATACCTTTCTTCATCAAATCCGTACTCTTTGGCTTGCTGGCGGAAAAAATCCTCATCAGGCGGCTCATGAAGCAACTGCCCCAGAAAAATGCCGCCCAGCAGCTGATCTTCGACAACGATAGGAGTACTGTAGTCCATAAGTCCGTTTAAACACTGATAGCCCACATATGATCCGTCATTCAAATGGGCAGCCAGGTAGCTATCACTTTGGCCACATCTTGCGGCGGTCTGTGGACATCGTCGATGGAATTGATTGCATATATCCTGCCAGCCTATTCCACCCATGACAGTATTGCTTTCATCGTGCAGCCCGTGCGGTATCCCGGTAGCTTTATAGAATGATTTCAACAATTGCTGCAGAGATTCAACATCCACCAGATCTGCAAGCCTGTATTTAACGGGTACAGGGTTGTCAGTGAACTGCTTCTGAAATGAGTGATTTACGAAGAATTCAGATCTGCCCGTAAAGAACCATTGCCGCGGAGACTGATATTCAACTGCATTTGCAGGATATTGTTGATTCTTTAGGGCAGCAGATTCCAATTCAGCATTTCTTGACCTCAGTTCGATCAGCTCTTCTATTAATTGTGCTTTAGTTTTATTTCTGTCCATCAGATTGATATACTCCTAAAGAATGGTTAACTCATATTATTTACAATATACCATTCTATAAGCATAATTTGTCGAAAGAGTGTGGAGCAGACACGCGGGTAAGAATTGGTGGGCACTTTAACTGTTTTAGGCTTGACAAATCCGGGACTTTGACTGTACAATCCAGGTAATACCGATGAGTCAGAGAAGTATGCCCGAAGCTTAGCTTACAGAGAGCTGCAGGTGGTGGGATTGCAGCAGTGACAGGCGGGTTGAATGGACTGACGAGGGTGGCTGCGAAATGGAGCAGAGTAGTGGCCAACGGGAACTCCGCCCGTTATCAAGGGAGCACGCATGCTGGTGCGTGGAATGAGTGGGTCATTTGACCAATTTGGGTGGTACCGCGTGAGTATAAGCTCATGTCCCTTTGAGGACATGGGCTTTTTTATTCGGTATCTGCGCAGATTATATTCAAACACCAGTGAAGATTAGTAAGAGCCAAACAATAAAAAGGAGGAAAAGAAAAATGGCTAAAGTTCCCTACAAAACCTATCTCACTGAAGAGGAAATACCCAAGCAGTGGTATAATATCCGCGCAGATATGAAAGAACAGCATGATCCTTTTCTAAATCCTGGGACCCTTCAGCCTATAACCACTGAAGACCTTTATCCCATATTTGCCCGAGAGCTATGCAAACAGGAGATGGATGCCGAAACCAGGTATGTGGATATCCCTGATGGCGTCCTGGAGTTCTACCGTATGTTCAGGCCATCTCCCTTAATTCGTGCCTATAACCTGGAGAAAGCACTGGATACGCCGGCCAAAATTTATTATAAATTCGAGGGCAACAATACTTCCGGCAGCCACAAACTGAATGCCGCCGCAGCCATGGCTTATTACGCCAAAGAAGAAGGGTTAACCTCATTAACCACCGAGACTGGGGCCGGTCAGTGGGGCACCGCCTTATCCCAGGCCTGCGCTTTCTATGGCCTGGATCTGACCGTATTCATGGTCAAAGTCTCTTTTGAGCAAAAGCCGTTCCGTAAATCGGTCATGGAAACCTATGGGGCTAAAATAATCCCCAGCCCTTCTGACACTACTGAGGTGGGCCGGGCCATTCTGGCCAAAGACCCCACCACCGGCGGCAGTCTGGGCTGTGCGATTTCCGAGGCGATTGAAAAGTCTCTGGGAGATGAGAGTTGCAGATATGCCCTGGGTTCAGTCTTGAATCAAGTGCTCTTGCACCAGTCGGTCATCGGTCTGGAAAGCAAGATTGCCATGGAGAAGATCGGGGAATACCCCGACATCGTGGTAGGCTGCGCTGGGGGCGGATCCAATCTGGGGGGCCTGATGGCTGCCTTCATGCAGGATAAACTGACTGGCAGGCACAATTCGCGGTTTGTCGCCGTAGAACCGGCTTCCTGTCCTTCCATGACCCGGGGCCGCTACGCCTATGACTTCTGTGATACCGGCAAAATCACCCCCTTGGCCAAGATGTATACCCTGGGCAGCCAATTTATTCCTTCGCCCAACCATGCCGGAGGATTGCGCTACCATGGCATGTCACCCATCCTCTCCAAACTGTATCATGATGGCTACATGGAAGCCATCTCTGCGGAACAGACCAGGGTTTTTGATGCGGCCACCCTATTCTGCAAACGGGAGCAGATCCTTCCTGCTCCTGAATCAGCACACGCTATCTATGGCGCGGTGCAGGAAGCTTTAAAGTGCCGAGAAGCGGGCGAAGCCAAAACCATCCTGTTCGGCCTGACCGGCACCGGCTATTTCGATATGCATGCTTACGCACAATACAATGATGGAACCATGTCGGATTACATCCCTACTGATGAGGACTTACAAAGGGGATTTGACAGCCTGCCCAAAGTAGAATAATTGCTTCACAAGCAGATACGGCTCTTAAACGGTTGATTATACCGACCTGTTTAAGAGCCGTGCTATATCATTTCCCTATACCACTTGATGAATAGCATTCTGAAAAAATCCACTTCAACGCTAAACAACCCCATTCGAGCGGGCGACAACGCACCCACTACCGGCGGGCCTGTCATTACACGCCCCAGAAACTGGAGGAAGAGTCCTGTACTCAGAACTCTTCCTTAATGGCGGTTTTATTTATTATGCCGGAGTCAGTCCATGGCGTCTTTCCTGAGATTCTGTTTACCACTTCCCCTTGCCTAAATGGCCCGCTATCTCGGCTTTGCTTCTCTGTTTGATGATCCAGGCCTCATCGCGGGCCTGTTCAAACAAGGCTGCGCACGGGGGGTCAAGATTGATCTCAATGCCTTCTTTGGCCAATTGGGCTATTTTCATGGCCAGATTTATAATTTCCATATGAATATCATTGGTGCGGTCCGATGCATAAATCTTTTTGGCATCCTCCTCGGACAGGGCAGCGAATTTCTCCTTAGGTGACATGCACTTGGGGCATTTTTCAGGCGCCTCATTGCCCTCGTAAACAAAACCACAAACCGAACATTTCCACAACATACTTTTCATCTCCCTTCATTCTGTTGAGTAATGCTTATCACATATACCGCACACATACCGGAATTCCTGGCTAACACTTGGAAACTGGACGGTTTTTATTCTACACCTCTTTATCGGCTTCTAAACTGGCATGAAGACCAGCCAGGTATCCATAGGTCATAGCCGGACCCAGAGTACTGCCTCCTCCCCAATAGGCCCTGGCCACCGGGGATGCCACGCAATTGCCGGCACCATAAAGTCCCGCAATGGGCTGGTCATATACATTCAGAACCTGGGCATTTTTGTTAATCACCGGACCTCCATTGGTATCCAAGGTGCCTGCACCGAGGATGATGGCATAGTATGGTCCCTGCTCACTGAGCGGATACATGGTATAGTTCGGACTGCCCGCCGCAGGCCATTCTGCCCCGGGAATGGTGGGGGGGAAGGTGGTCCACTCCCGGTCATAGTTGTAATTACCGCGGCCGAAATCCTTATCCTGACCCGTTCTGGCGAATTCATTGAAACGTGCTACGGTTTTCTCGAGATTATCCTTAAAACCCGGGTCCAGGCTGAATCCTCCGGTTTTTGGAGCGAGCATACTCAGATGCCGGGTTATTCCTAAGACTAGTTCATCCCAGCTGTCCCCTTTTATAATGTAGGATGGTGCTGATCCTTCTACCACATAAGGCGGGAAGCCCTGCCACAGTATTGCCGTACGCTGATCAAATATCATAAAAACCAGCATATTGGTCCACTCCGCTCGCTGCGGGTCCCACACAAAGTGGGTCATGGCGCGGTCATTATAATTGCGCTTCTCATTCATAATTCTGCGGCCATAGCGGTTGACCTCGATCACGCTGTCCCCGGGTATATAGAACACATTGTGCACACCATCCGGATCTGACAGGGCTTCTTCAACAATAATTTCAGCTCGGAAAGCACCGACCATATTACCCAGTTTAGCGCCTATGGCAGCTGCCATCTGAATAAAATCTCCGCTGTTGGTGGGGGCGGCGCACCCTCCGAAAATCGGACCAGGCTGGAAATGCAGCATCAGTTCGGCATTGTGGGTATAGCCTCCGCTGGCGAAAATAACCGCCCTTCGCGCCCGAAAGTTGATGTTTTGCTGATCAGGGCCGATCACTTCCAGCCCAACCACTTCCTCTTGGGCATTTCTGTGAATTTTACTGACCCGATGATTAGTCAGTATCTTAATCCCTTGAGTTCTTGCCTTGCTCCTAAGCTGCCTGACCAGTTCTCCGCCGAAACCCTGTTTACCGTCGGCAGTGCGGGCAAACAAGACCCGTCCCCGCACGCCTTTATTCTCGGGGAGATGATCCATATAATCGACCTGAGGTTTACCGGTCCAGTTGATTTCCTGAATGCTCTGCAGAGCTCCGCAGTCAGCCAAAAAGTCGATTGCTTCTGCAGCCCGGTCATAGTAGGTTTCGATTAGAGCAAACTCGTTTTCCGGCAGCCCCAACCTGGAGTCTTCGGGATTGTAAAGGTGAGGATAGGAATAGCGCGCCATATAGCGCAAAGCGTCCTCTTTAAGGTCGATAATACCCAGTTCTTTCTGAAAACGATTATTGGGAATCCAATATCCGCCGCCGGAGCGCAGAGTGGTTCCCCCAATGATAGGGCCCTTCTCCAGCATAATCACTTCCGCCCCATATGTACTGGCAGTGATCGCGGCCGCAAAAGCAGCCGCCCCGCTTCCAACCACCAGGATATCAGCAGCCTCATCAAACTTCATGTTCAACCCTCCCTCATACTATCGATTCCTCATTACCGGGAATGCAATAATAGTCCTTGGAAAAACCCTTTTCCTCATAGATAGGACATCCCGGGCAGACGCACCCTGACCTGACGGTGATGCACTTACTGCTGCCATACTGGGGAAGACAGAAGGCCAACGGTTCACCGCAGGCTATGTAAGATGGGCACATTTTACAGATACATCGCTTCTGGTCACTGTCCATACAAAAACCTCCCCTTCCGCTCTGCTAAAACTACACCTGGCAAACTAAATATGAGTGTATGGGTAAACTTTATAGAGATTGGATATATTTTAACATAAATAGATGGTATTTACTTAAAAAATAAATCTTTTTAGAATATAGCTGAATAATTGAGGAATTGGTTCGTGAGCCAAAAAAGAATGTTGACCAGCAGGAGGTTCTGGCGTGGATCAATGGCTTTGGTTTAATTCCACCCGTATTTGCCCTTCATCTCTACAAAGGTTACTTCGCCCATCTCTTCACAGTGAATATTACCGGTTTGGTCTTTGGTGATCACGGTCAGTTCTTGCAACCCTTTGCTTCCCAACGGGATTACCATCCTCCCCCCAGGTTTGAGCTGTTCGACCAGTTCTTGTGGCACCTTTTCCGCTGCGGCGGTCACCATGATACAATCATAAGGGGCATGTTCGGCCCATCCATCACTACCGTCGCCCAGTTTAAAATAGATGTTGCTGTATCCCAGAGCAGTGAGTTTTTGTTCGGCGCTCTCTGCCAGTTCCTTGACCCTCTCCACGGTATAAACCTCCCCCGCAAATTGTGCCAATAGAGCGGTCTGATAACCGGATCCGGTTCCGATTTCCAGGACCTTGTGTTCTTTTTTCGGTCCCAATAGGTAAGTCATTCCCAAAACCAGGCTGGGCTGGGAGATGGTCTGCTCGTAACCAATAGGAAGTGCCGTATCTATGTGAGCATACCCTTTAATCGATTCGTTATCGATGAAATAAGCTCGATCCAGCCTTTCAAAAAATTCCCTTAATTCACGGTAATCACCGTATTCCATGCTGCCATTCCCCCATTTGTACCATTTCATAATCTTAACTCCGATCTCCTATTATGATGCCTAATGGGCAATATCTCATCCTCAGTGTAAACAATACTATCGCGGCAGCGATTTTTGTTTTTTCTCGACTCATCATGAAGGTACGGTTTGCTACTCCGCCCCTGGTACTCCTGCAGGCACCTTATCACTGCCTTACAACTCTGTTGGCCAGTTTACCGATATTTTCAATATAGCATTCCACTATGTCGCCGTCATTAAGCAGTCGGGGCGGGTCGCATCCCATCCCCACACCGCTGGGAGTGCCGGTTAATATTATATCCCCTGTCTTTAAGGTCAGACCCTTGGAGAGGTCGCTGATGATGGCAGGAATATCAAAGATCATTTCTCTGGTATTGGAATCCTGTCTGAGTTCTCCGTTTATCCGGCATTGTATATTCAGCTCTAACGGCAGCGGCAGAGCTCTCTTGTGCACCAAGACCGGCCCCATGGGGCAGAAGGTATCCAGGCTCTTGCCCTTGAACCATTGTTTGTGAGCACCCTGCAGGTCACGGGCGGAGACATCATTGGCTACAGTATAGCCGAATATGTATTCTTCAGCTTCTTCGGGCCGGATGTTAATCCCCGCCTGGCCTATCACCACCGCCAATTCCACCTCATAATCAACCTGTGTGGTGGCCTGTGGAGAAAAACGTATATCATCACCGTCGGTTATGGCCGGGCTGGCTATCTTGGTGAAATAAATAGGGCATTCCGGGATGCCGGTATCGGAGATTTTAGTCATTTTGATCTCCCTGGCATGATCAGCGTAATTTTTGCCCAGGCAGAAAACATTGCGCGGCGGATAAGGGATTGGGGCTAGCAATTTTACCTCCTGCATGGGCACGGTTTCATTGCCACCAGCTTTTAAGGCCTTTTCCGCAGCATCCAACTGGCAGTCTGTGACTTTCTCAATCATTTCCAGCATCGAAGCAACTTTGGTGCCTATAAGCTGATTTACCGGCACAACTCCGTTCTCCATCAAGAATCCTACCTGCTCTTTCCCCTGGGCGTAAAAAGTAACCAACCGCAAAATGATTCCTCCCGTCAAAGTCAGCTGTAAACTGCATTGTATCACATTTTACTGTCCTCTTGCCAAAGCTACAGTCCGGTTGTTACACCCGTTTTACTAGGTTTTCCAAGACATTCTTTCCTTAACAACTGACTGTATCCGAGCCCCCAATTGTTTTTACCAACCTTGAGCGATCAAAAGCTGATGGCGTTGCCTGACCGGATTTGCTGGATATAATGGTCATATCATAAGAAAAGGATAGACGCCCCGTTTAAATGTGCCAATGCTAAAAAACTTGCTTTCGACCTGCTTTGATCAGGTTGCCCGGGTCCCGGGCTGCCGCATTTGGACCGTTCCCAGGTCGGGGAGTATGTAACGGCACCTGACTTATGCAGGTGCCGAACATGATATTTTCTCGGATAATGTTGTTGACGAGATATTTAAGTTTTCGGTTAAGCAGCTAAAATGGTCAACAAGGTCTGCACCCATGGCTGCTCTATGGAGCACTACAACCGTTTTGATGATTAATAATCATCAAAAAACTCCCCCTGGATAATGGCGGTTAATACAGGTTTAACTACTCTCAAAAATTCAAAATCGCCTTCAAAGTCCTTGCCCTCAACTACCATTCTGTATTCACAGCACCCCGGACAGATGCCTCTGTCACAGAAAGTCACTGTAAAAGGCTCACTGATTTCTATCTCGAGTTCTAGTGAAAGCTGTTCATTATCGTCTTCTACATCAAACTCCTTTAGATATCTCCAGCTTTGAACAGTCTCCTTCACACCATTACAAACCCGCTCTAATTTAAACAGCAAATCAACCTCTACCTCAGGCTCATATGTTTGCTCATCTTCTCCTGCAAACACAATCAGGCTAGAAAAATCGATTTTGACCAGCGGTTTGAAAATGTCGGTAGTATCGATGGTCAGCCGGTCTAATATAAAAGTCTGATGTTCCTTTACAACGCCATCATCGATTTCGAATATTGCGTCCTGAGGATTGTGCCCACATTCTACTTGAATTACTTTTTTCGAAGTCTTTCTTTTTTGCGAAGACTTTTTGGGAGGAAAATCATCACAATACTTGTATGACACTCTATTCACCCTTTCTACATATTATTTGAGCTCTAGCTCACTATTATGGTATGAAGGTTGAAATAGAAATTCTACTCTTTTTTGGTAGATTTTAGACAATTACGTAAATGCAGGTCAATGGCAGCAAACCTAGCATCAATAGATAATTTATCCAAGGTTATCAGACCTACCGTTATAGTACTCTGACCCGTGGAGGCTAGTTTTCTCCATGTCTGCATAGCCACTAGTTTAACCGTTCAATGATAATTTGCTACACACACTCCCTAATGACTGCATAGCTACAAGGACTCCAGTACAAACTAGAAAAAATTCGGGTTGAGGTGACTCAAGTGTTAAATGACGTATTTTTATGGTCATTGGTAATACTTCCGTGGTTTTCACTATTCCTTATGAAAAAAGACGAAATAAGACGATATCTGCCTGTAGGCATATTCGCTTCAATCACCAGTTTCATTATCATTGATATCGGCGCTTCTCTGCATCTATGGAAACTTACGTATAATATATTTCCATTTTCCAATCTGTTCCCTTATCATTTGGGTGCGGGTCCCGTAGTAGCAATGTGGTTGTTTAAATTTACTTATGGGAATTTTGTAAAATTTATCACTGTAGATGCCCTTCTTAACTTGGCTTTCGGCTTATTGCTCTTGCCTCTGTTGTCTTTTTTAGGGATTCGAGAAAACATCAGGGGTACATATTTGCTAGTATCTGGTATAACAACGCTTCACGCGGTGTTCTTATACTATTTTCAAGCATTTCTGGAAGGCTCATATGAACATCGGCATTCGTTTAGCATCAATCCGGCCGCTGCCAAGCCTTATCAAAACTACAATGATAAAAATGACAGCGACGAATAGACATAAGCCAGGCGCTCCAGCGATGGTTCATCTATCAAGTACCGGGACACGAAAGCATTGAATCCGCTACAGCGCATCCTGTATATCCTCAATAATCCAGGTTAAAAAGAAGGCTCAGGTTTCAACTATCGTGCTAACTTGAGCCTTTTTCTTGCGCAAATCCTCCTGATTGCCCCTCCAAAAACTCCTAGTCATAATTTTCCAGTTGGCCTCTGCCGATTTGTCCCCCCTATGTTGGGTTTCCTCACTCACGGTTGGGCGCCTTTCCGAATAACATATTAGGAATAGGTGCAAAGGGGTGATTATTTGAAGCCAGTAGTAGAAGTCTCCAATGTCAATATGACCTATCAATCCCCCAATGGAGAAATCCATGCTCTGGATGACATCAGCTTCGTGGTCCACGAAGGTGAGTTTGTAAGCATTGTAGGTCCCAGCGGCTGCGGGAAATCCACGCTGTTGTCGATCATATCCGGTCTTCTAAAGCCCACCTCAGGCGAGGTCTTGCTGTATGGTGAACCCAACATCGGACCTTCCAGAAAAACCGGCTATATGCTGCAGAAAGACCATCTCTTTGAATGGAGAACCATTTTGCACAATGTTCTGCTGGGGGTGGAGATACAAAAAACGCTTACCCCAGAGGCCAGAGAAAAAGCCTTGAACTACCTAAAGACTTATGGCCTCTACGAATTCCGCAATAAGTATCCCGAGCAGCTTTCCGGGGGGATGCGGCAGAGAGCGGCTTTGATCCGCACTCTGGTGCCCGACCCGCAGATACTCTTGCTCGATGAGGCCTTCTCCGCCCTGGATTATCAAACCCGCCTGGCAGTCAATGAGGATATATATCTCATCATCCGCCAGGAGAAAAAGACCGCCATCCTGGTGACCCACGACATCAGTGAGGCCATCAGCATGTCGGACCGCGTGGTAGTCTTAAGCCACCGGCCGGGGCGCCTAAAAAAAATCCATAACATAGAGCTTAGCTGCGCCAAGCGCACTCCCTTAAGCTGCAGGGAAGCACCCGAATTCCGGCACTACTTCCAGCAAATATGGAAGGAGTTGGATATCCATGTCTGATTCAGCTGTTATTCCTTCTAGCAGCATGGCGGAGCCGGCCATTTCCGCTGCCCATGCTGAATACCTGAATAAATGCAGACGGCATAAACTCATGGTCCGGGCTACCCAAATGGCAATTCTGGTCATATGCATCGTCCTGTGGGAAATGCTGGCCCGGGCCGCCATAATCGACCCCTTTATTACCAGCCAACCCTCACGGATCATCCGCACCATTGGGGTGCTGTTCCATGAAGGGGTGCTGTTTATGCATATTGGGGTGACCTGTGTGGAGACTATTATAGGTTTTTTGCTGGGCACCGTCGCCGGGGTACTGTTCGCAATTGCTCTGTGGTGGTCTAAGTTTTTTTCCGAGGTTTCAGAACCGTATTTGGTAGTTTTAAACAGCCTTCCCAAAATAGCCCTGGGACCAGTGTTCATTGTTTGGATCGGCGCCGGGCCGGTAGCTATCATCGTGATGACCCTGGCCATCTCCTTGATCGTGACCATACTTGAGGTTTTGAATGGTTTCATGGGCGTGGACCAAGAGAAGATCAAACTTGTGCATACCTTCGGAGGCAGTAAATATCAGGTCTTGACCAAGGTTCTCCTGCCCGCCTCCTTTCCCAGCATCATTAATGCCTTGAAGATCAATGTGGGTTTATCATGGGTCGGGGTCATCGTAGGTGAATTCCTAGTCTCCAAAGCCGGGCTGGGTTATCTGATTGTATACGGCGGGCAGGTATTCAAGCTGGATCTGGTTATGACCAGTGTCGTTATTTTAGGGATCGCAGCCATGATCATGTATCAGGGAGTGGTCTGGTTTGAGAATTTTGTTTTGAAGAAAAATGGTCAGTTGCAAAGAGAGGATAAGGATTGGTAATGAGAAAATTAGTTGCTGTATTGTTGGTACTGATGGTGGGCATGGCCTTGATGGTGTCCGGGTGCAACAACACCACCAAATCGGAGCTAACTAAGGTGGAACTGTGCGAGGTGACCCATTCGATTTTCTACGCTCCGCAATATGTGGCCTTAAGCCAGGGCTTCTTTAAAGACGAAGGCCTGGATATCAAACTCACCAACGGGCTGGGAGCGGATAAGGTCATGACCGCGGTGTTGACCGGGCAGGCCGACATCGGTCTGGCAGGCCCTGAAGCCAGTGTGTATGTTTACAATGAAGGCAAAGAAGACTATGGAGTAGTATTCGCCCAGTTGACCAATGGAGACGGCACCTTTTTAATGGGCCGGCAGCCTGAACCGGATTTCCAGTGGTCCGATTTGAAGGGCAAGACCGTGATCGGCGGGCGTAAGGGCGGCATGCCGGCAATAATTCTGGAGTACGTCCTGGAGAAGAATGGTATGACGGTGGGCAAAGATGTATTTATCGATACCACTATGCAGTTTGCGGCTATGCCAGGGGCCTTTTTAGGTGGCCAGGGCGATTATGTTATCATATTTGAACCGACTGCTTCCACCATGGCCAAAGAGGGTAAAGCCCATATCGTGGCCTCGCTGGGCAAAGAGAGCGGTGAAGTGCCGTATACCGCTTATTTTGCCAAAAAGAGCACTCTCGAAAAAAATCCTGAACTGATACAGAAGTTCACCCGGGCGATATTTAAAGGACAGCAGTGGGTCGACACTCATTCTCCCGAAGAGATAGCCAAAGCAGTGAAGCCGAGCTTCCCGGATGAGTCCGAAGAAATCCTGGCCAGTGCCATTAAGAATTACAAAGAACAGAACAGCTGGAAGAAGGACCCCTTGCTGCTGGAAAAGGATTTCTACCTCTTGCAAGAGATCATCAAAGATGCGGGAGAGCTGAATAAAATCGCTCCCTATGACAAAGTTGTGAGCACACAGTTTGTGCCTAAATAATTAAGCTTAAAGGGGGGCCTATCAAAAGCCCTCCTTTATTATGGGTATTCATATATAATTATACTAAGTAATGGTAATTGCCTGGCTTCCATCACCGATACAATTCAATTAGGGAAAGCAGCTTTGCGATCGTTGTCCGGGACCTGGTCAATAGTATAATCCGGGAGCCGCAATCGTAGACTCTAATATACAACGCTGTACATCAGTTTTAGGGGGCGATTCGCATGACTGATGAGGTTGTATCGGCGAGGTTTGGCGATGTTATCGGCGTATACCGCGGCCCTACCAAACACTACGGGATCTATGTCAATAACCACAGCGTGATCCATTATGCCCCTTATGTAGATGAATTCGATAGATATTACTATATAAGGGAGACCACTTTGGACCGCTTCCTGCATGGAAGGTCAAACTATTTTCTGTGTGTTTTTCCAGAGGTTGACGGCGATGGCCAGATTGATATAAGATCGGGCCGCTTTGCCAGTCTGGTGCCTTTTTGCAGCAGGATCAAGCTCCTCCAGCTTTTCGACCAAATACCCGGCTGCCGCCTGTTATCCCCTCAACAGACCGCACACCGTGCTTTGAGCAGGGTCGGGGAGCGCGAATACACCTCTGCTATCGGCAATTGCGAGAACTTTGTTATCTGGTGTAAGACAGGTATTTGTGAGACTGCTACGGTCAAAGCCCTGCTCGGACTACTCCCCAACCTGGACGCACATATATTCGCAACCTAATATCCGCCTGGATAAAACGGTAATTTGCAGCACGAAAGACTCCCTGATTAAGGGGGTCTTTTATTTGCGCGCACGCCACTTCCTGATCGGTGGCTGCAGCTGATACCGATCCTTTTCATAAGCTTATACTTTTTCCATTGTAACCAAATATTGGTATGGAAGAATACATTAGATTAGATCAGGCCGACATTAATTGTCAAAATATCCAGGCAGATTATTCTAAATCAGGAGGTAATGTGATGAAGACCAATTATCAGAGAGATGCTTACAGATGCGGCAAGCGCAGGTCAGAAGAATATGATGGCAGACAGGATTGTGATACCTGTGCTCGGCAAGAGTATTATGACGACAGTTATGATTGCGATTATGACCCGAAACCTAGAAAAAATAAACACGACGACAAAAAGGATCACTATCCTAAGCCCAAGGAAACCGAGACCATCTTAAGGTGTGGCACCAGCACAGGTTCCGGACCGATATCCTGCGGCGGCGTTTTGATCAATGGGGTGGCTTCAAGCAGTATCAACAGCAATAATAGCGGGATTGTTCAGGCCACAGTAGCCCTTGATACCAGTGGTTTAGTCGAACCCACGGTCAAACTCGATTTCTCTTCGCTGATTAGTTTCAGGACCAGTGACAATGAGAATTTTCTGCTGCGTCTGGTGTTCAAGTTAAGCAGGATTTGCAAAGGCAGCCATGTTCCTCTGGGGACCTGGACATTCGAAAGACAGTCCAGCGTAGCCGTTAGTCAGGTTAATGATTTCATACAGCAGTCCGATTCCTTCAGTTTCAGCTTCTGCTCTTGTGAATCCTGCCCGGATTGCTGCCATTACGTTGTTGAACTTGTCAATCAGGAGTGCTTCAATATTACATTTGCTACCATAACCAATACTTCGCTCACCGCTCTGGCAGTGGGTAAAAAATGCTTCTGATCAGTTGAGCCATCGAGTATTGTAAAAAGCGCCCCTCCGAAACTTGCGGAGGGGTACTTTTTCTTTTCAATGGGGCTTATCACTCCGCTTCGGCCTCAACTGGCTTCTCTTCCTCTTCCTCCTCAGCAGGTTGAACCGGCATATAATTTATGGACGCAAAGACAACATCCTCGCGCTCGCTCACCTTCAACTGCGGGTCTATGGTTAAATTCCCGACGGTAATGGAATCGCCCGCGTTCAGTTGCGCCACATCGACAGCAATGGCTTCAGGCACTGCATCCATAGTGCCCAAAACAGTTACCTCGGGTTTGACTACCATGAGCAGCAATTGTCTGGCAGACAGTTCTTCTTCGCCGCTGAATATGAGCGGAACCTGTAGCTTAACCTCCTGGTCTCTGGACACAACCTGCACGTCTACGTGAGTAATCTGTTGAGAAAGCGGGTCTTTTTGGATCTCCTTGATAAACCCGAGCTTCTTTGTGTTATCGTACAGTACAGTCACTCTGGCGTTGCGGCCGTGGCTTTTCAGGATCTGATGCAAATCAGAACTCTTGAACTTTACCGGATTGCTAGCACCTGCCTTATCACCGTAGATAACCCCGGCTATATAGCCTTGCTCCCTGAACTTACCGCCTTTACGGTCCCGTTTACCGGCTGTCAAAATGGTTTCTTCCATGTTTGTTCTCCCTTTTGTCATTTCTTGGGCTTTATCCCTTTGATATTATTGCCATTATTATTGAAATAATAGCCTCTTCGTAGGTTTTATCAGAACAACTCTGCTCAAATGCCGGTTTTCCTGACCATTATTTTGTGCCGTTATTTGGGTGCTTTTACCCGCTATAAAACCACTATCCTATAATCTGTGTCAATCGCTATTACCTAGTAGAACACGCATCTGATAAGGCATATCCTTGGTGCCCGCTCTCGTCCCGGCGGCCCAGATTGCTCAAAGCCTCAGTGGTTCCCTACCATCACTTCAGACTTCCGGCAATGTCAGGAAGTGGTCTGGAAATATAATACGCCCGCTTCCTCACTCATAGTGAGTTGGCCTTTGACCACCAGGTGATAGAGATGAGCCAGGGCCTCGGCGCAGGCATGCATCTTTTGATTAAGGGGGAATTCATCCCAATCCCGGTAGCTCAAGTCCCATCGCATGCGCTGGGCTACCTGAGCAGCGGTTTTCTTATCTTCCCCCAGGGCTTGCAGTACATCCTGCAGGCGGCGGACATGATGCTGTTTGATCTCATCTATCCGCCCCCGCACATCGGTAATGATATTTCGGTGCCCGGGCAGAACCAATTCCACATCTAGAGCTGCCACCTTGTCCAGACTAGGGATATAAAGGCCTAACAGGTCATGCTTAAAGCTCCATAGGCCGATGTTGGGAGTAATCTTATCCAGGATGTGGTCTCCGGCGATGAGTATCTTCTGACCGGTTTCAAACAAACACATATGGCCGACAGTATGCCCTGGTGTAGATACCGCCTGCCAGGTATAACCGCCTCTAACAAATTTATCTCCCTCGTGAACCACATTGATGGGCACTTCGGCGCGGTCAGCGTATCTAGCGGTCGCCTCCTCTTGGGGACGATAAGGAGAACCTTCGCGCAGCAAACCGCTGCGATGCAGCATTTTCGCCGCCGTACTGATGAACAAGTTCTCTCGCATATTGCTCTGAAATAGCTCAGCATCATCCTCCCCCATCCATACGCTGATACCAGGGCGGAACAGATGCTGCACCAAACCTGAATGATCGGTATGGACATGGGTGATGAACAGGTCAGTCTCCTCCATGTTGATGCCCAGCTTCGCCAAGGCCTGGTCCATGGCGATCTGGCAGGCTTCCAGGTTGAAGCCGGTGTCCACGAGAAGACTTCTGTCATGGTCTTTGATCAGGTATGAGTTCAACACCCGCAGCGGATTTTTGGGCAAAGGGATTTCGATGCGATATATATTGGGCAGTATGCGCTCGATCACTACTATCCTCCTCCATGGCGGCCCTTCTCTTCCAGGCCCGCAAAGCAAACCAATATTATCTAATATCGTCATAGTCAAGTGGGCCAGATTAGATCGCTTAACTGCCCTTTCTCCAGTATGACGTCATTCTTTTACCACTTAAAAAACCGCAGCACCAAGCCAGGTTTCAACGGGGGGAGCGGCCTTTTTCCTTAGCAATGCGCTGGAACTTCGCCAGGCTGGTCCTGGGAGGGATGTGCACCTCGCTGCGACGCGACATGGTTATGGAGCCGTTGGGGCAGAAATTGACACACACCCCGCAGCCCAGGCAAGCCTTTTCATCCATGAACGGTATCTGATTGCCATCCTGGTCCTCCTGCATGGTGATGATTGCGATAGGGCACTTGTCAGCACAGATACCACAGCCAATACATACGGCTACATCAAGGGTGGGCCTGAAATTGCTGGGATGGGTGGCGTAGTGCCCATGCCTGTTGATGCCTTGCATGACCACGCAGCAGCATCTGCAACAGTGGCAGATATAGGTGGGTTGATTCATGACATTGTCACAGTTGTGCACCAACCCCAGAGCCTCGGTCTCATCCAGTACCCGCAGCAGGTCATTCACCGTTGCTGCTTGGCCCAGGCCTCGCCTGATGATCCATTCCGCCGCTGTGCCCAGGGTAGTGCATACTTCAAGAGGAGCTTCGCAGGCCGTCCCCAGGTGATGGGCTTTGTGACGACAGGGGCAAACCGAGATGGCTCCCCCGCCGGACTGACGGATTACCTCCCGGGCCCGCTCATAGTCCAACACCTCAGTCTCAACCGCCAAGGGAATGAGGTGCTCATACACCAGGGTGCGCATAAATTTGGTGTCACGCCCGGCAAACTCGGCCTGCACCTCTTTATTATCAAAATAACTGCGAAACAGCTCGGCCAGTTGGTGCATACCAACCTGGTGTTTTGTGCGCATGAAAGTGTATTCAAAGAAGCCTACTACCATCGGGGTGAGCATGTAATAAAATTCATTCTTACGGGGCAGGTCCATGAGCAGGCCTTTATCAGCCATATTATCCAAAAGGGGTTTTAATGTATGTGAATCGAAGCCGCATATATCGGCCAGCTTCTCCAATTTCACTGGCATCATGGGGAACTTGCTGCCTATCATAGCCTCCCCCTCGGAGTAGAGGCATTTTAAGATCTCCATGAGGGTTTCGTTAGGCGGCGCACCTACCGGCTCTCGATTGAGGCGTTCAGCCAAAGCCAAAAAGACTTGATCTTTTTCATGCACCAGATGACCCATAATTAATCCTCCCGAGGTTACTGCCTAACTCATGGTAACACAATAATACCAATAATTGGAGAGCTGCACCGTGGAAGATTATCACCAACAAGACAACACCTTATAAACGGCCAGGCCTTATCCTGATCTGACAGTCCTTTTTCGGTGCTGCCCAAACCGTTACAAGGGACGGGCAGCTGTGGGCTTTCTCTTAATTCACTGGGCAAAATAATTCAATTCCGTACTAGAAATACAAAATGTATAATTGATATACAGTATTTTACAATAATCTAGCAGGATTATCAGCAAATTCGTCTAATTTATCATAGTAGGCAAGATTAAACGACAGTTTTGTATAGTATAAAAATCCCTGCTGGATAGATTAGATATACCTGCAGGCGGGCTGATTTTATTTGAACTATGGGAGTATTGTAAGTGGATCTCGTCATCAAGATTGAGCAACTGCGCCTTCAACTTACTAAGCTGGGGGAGAAAAAGGGGCTTCAAGATCCTGAAGTCATTGACCTGAGTAAAAAGCTGGATGAACTGATCGTGTTATATTACCGTACTTATGCTAAGGATATGGAGATTTAGCGTGAAGTAACAGCTTTGATCATCGGATCGCCTTTGAGCCATATAGCTCAACCGATACGACACGCGGGGACGTAACCACCCAATCTTTCCGCTGCGCAACTCGCTTTCGTTAATGGCTGCGCGTATAACACCGGGCAAGACAACTGTCCTGCGCGGTCAAAAGTTTCTGGCCAAGTAAACTCCATAGGCGAGAGGGTTGTAAAACAGACGATAGCTGGATTTAGCTGGCTCATTCTGTATAAAGAAGGTCTTATTGGTTTTGCCGTTGACTTCAATAATATAGGGGTGGCCGGTTTTATCAATAACAATATCGATGCCTAACTCTCCTAAAGGCCCTGTCCAAGCCTCCAGGGTCTTGGCTACAGCTGTGGATACACTGCATATATCGCGGTATATTGAATCAACCTTTTGCCTTGACTTGAAAACCTCTGGCATGTCTTTCTGCCAGCTGAGAGGGTATTCTCTGACAGTTGGCGAATTGGTGATCCATGGCTTAATCAAAGCCGCTTCCCATTGACCTTGCTGGTTTTTCTGCACTATCGCCCTGATATTCAGCGGATGGGTTTTGTATTCGGCAGCATAAATGCCTTGTTGAGCTACATAGGCCTCATTGGCGATTATCGCCTGCACTTCGGGCCACAGCTGAGCAAAGCTTTTGTAGCTCAAGCTGGCCTCTTCAGTTGACAGTATATACCGGTTATCTTGTTTTTGTATTTTCCATACACCCGACATTCTTGAATCATACTCAGTTTTAACAAATACCATGGCGAACTGCTCCAGTAGTTCTTCAATTTGGGATGGTGTCGGGTCGATCAGGTTCTGGGGCAAATATGGCCTTAGATAAGGCATTTTACGCAGTATTTGATCGGTTCTGCCCTTACCGAATACAGACCTGCTGTTAATAAACAGCGTGGTGCCGTGGTCCATCACTCGGTCTCTGAATGCTCTGGCCTCTTGGCGCTGCGAAGCTTTGAAAAACGTGGCCCGGTCGTACAAGACCTGCGGCCATGGGAATTCCTTCCGCAGCCACTTTTTTTTGCGGTGGCTATAATACCAGCCGTAAACGGTTTTGTCATGCCCCCAGTCATTGAATGAGAAGTGAAAAGTAGTACAGCCCAATTCCCTGCCAGCTTTGGCCAGGAGCTGTTGGTCAAGATCGGCATCTCCGGATTTTATCGATCTGATTCTGGCCAGAGCTTCAAATATGCCGATGAGAACCCTCCGCCTGGAGCGTCTCTTGATATATCTGGGTAAATCAACATTGCCCACCTGATATCCCGCCAGATGGAAGCAATAATAGAGTGGGCGTCGCAGCGCCCAATACGAAGCCGATGAACCCCTGAAATCCAGGGCATATCTTTTTTCCGGCATTATGTCTATATCTTTTAGATGTGCTGAACCAGATGAATCCATGCCAAAATGTAATTCTAATTCCAGCAGGGCCGGGCTTTGATAACCCAGCCTGACAGATTCGGCCAGGGCACGTTGGATCAGATTCTTGTCTATCATTTTGTAGTTGTCGGCATACACTTCTCTTAAAGCGGACTCCAAAGGGTACTTGGTAAAAGGATTGTATTCCTTCAGATCGTGTGGCACCAGGACTGCGCATCCAGCAGAATACTTCCACAAACCGCAGTGATCTCGCTGCATCAACAGGCGGGCTTCAACATTACACCCCAACATCTCTGCAGCTTTGTAAGGTTGTTTGATCATTCCAGGGAATTGGGGTTCAGGGTAATTAGTCAGCTTGACTCCGTGAGTATCGGCTAAACCCGCTAGCACCTGCTTGTTACGTTGCGGATCGTCATCATTATGATACTGACAATAAATGACGTTCGGAAGCGGGTATTTATGATACTTCCACTTCGAGGCTGCACCGTTAGTCATGGTTATTCCGTTTATGAACAGGCCATTTGTGTCAACATCCTCGACAGCGAATAAGAATACCTCTCCCCCCATTGAACGGGCGGTCTTGATAAAGCGTCCATAATCACCTTCGATATTATTATTCAAAAGGAGCGCTTGGTAAGCTGCGGAAATATTAATACCGATGAGAGGACCTAATACGATTTGTTCCGGGTCTGTGTTTCTCAAAATCGATCTCTGTCCGTTGCGCAGCATCAATTGCTCTGATAGCGCCTGGTTGACCAAAATTTGATCGGCATGGTTTTTCCCAGCCGCCAGCTTGACGGTGGCCGTTATTTTTTTGGCGCCATATACAATATCCCTAGTTGCACCATCGTCAGACGCTTTATCAAGAAAGATGGTGGGAACCGTTTCATTATCTTGCATTACACGTATCTTGATTTTCAATCTACTTCACCTGTTTTATTTATAGCCTATGAATATTGCTGAACATTTGGTGTCAGTAAAACACCCTTCCCCATAAGATAGACTAGTCGAACAAAATATATTGAAGGGGTGGTGGATTTAATGGCAGTGATAAGTACCCGGCCTGCATTTCAGTATAAAATACCAACAGGTTCAAGATCACCGCTCGCGAAAGCACATATTACAGGTGGCATCCGATCAGATAGTGAGGAGGGCGTAGTTCTCCAGTTTGGAGCTGCTCGTTTGCTTATAGAAAAAGAAGCTATAGTAGGGCCGCGAGGTGGATTGAAGATACCGGCGGGAGCAGCCCGGCAGCTTTTATTGCCGGATCTGGATTCACTAGGACGGGTAGAGCTGAATAACAAGATTATTTTTGGTCCTTTGATAGGCATCTTTGTATCTGAAAAAGACATTAAGCAGCTGACAAAAGGGCTCTCTAAAGACCATAGTTTCTATAAGTATGTGAATGAATGTGACCGTTTGGGGGCTATAGCCTGTTTTTTCTGTGTCAAGGATGTTTCCCTGAGTCAGGGGATTATTCGGGGCTGGGTCTACAATAAACAGCTTGTTCAGGATAGCGCCTGGACCTCCCGGCTATTCCCGATTCCAGCTGTCATCTACGACCGTTGTTTTGGTGCGCATGGCCGGAGTGACGGAATCAAACTGAGACAGATGCTGTCCAAGTTCCTCAATGTTACTATATTCAATGCCATGCCCAAGCTACGCAAATGGGAAACCTTTCAAGTTTTGAGGCGGGTGCCTGAATTAGCTGCTTGTTTGCCCCACACTACGGTTCTTTACGCCAATAAACAAGTCGCTTCTGCGGTGAACAGTTGCGAAGCGGTCTACTTAAAGCCGGACGGTCTGAGCAAAGGCAATGGTGTTTTCAGACTTTCCAAAATGGGTAAAGGCTTTCTGTTGGAGAATCGCAAGCCTGAACAAAACGTTAAAAGGCATCTGAAAAACCTAAAAGGTATTCGATCTTTCCTGGCGCCTTATGCCGAATCTGGTGGGGGTTATATTATTCAAGAAAAGATTCCCCTGGCTAAATATAAGGGCAAACAGTTTGATATGCGGGTATTGTGCCAGAAGGATATCAACGGTAATTGGATAGTGGCCGGAATCGCGGTCCGAGTAGCGGCGCGCCAAAGTGTCATTACCAGTCCCAGAAGCGGGGGTTCGGTGATCAGCTGGCCTCATGCCTTGAAAACAGTATTTCATCAAAAGCCCGATCAAAAAAACGGCATCGCAGCAAAGGTTTCACGTATTGCCCTGACGGCGTGTCAGGCCATTGAAAACCATTTCGGATGTTGCGGAGAGTTGGGCCTGGATATGGGCATTGACCATAGGGGTAAGGTATGGATCATCGAAGTCAACGGCAAACCCTTGAAGGTCAGTCTCAGTCGACTCAACGATAGACATTTGGATAAAGAGATCTATGCCAACCCAATCAGGTTTGCATACCATCTGGCCGTAACCGGGTGAGCGCGCCAACATATTCGGAGCCTGCAGATCTTTTTCTTCTCCCGAGGTCTTTCCAATCTTGGTTTTAATGGGGTGCTATAAGCTGACTTCTAGTTTTGCTTCCGAAAGGCCTGGCCTATGGAGCCAAAACCACTGATCTGCCGAGAAATCGGCAAAATTTTTTATTTGAGAGAAGGTCATTGGAGGGGTTTATCATTAAGATAAGCATGTGTCTCAGTAGCGCATACCCATCTTTTCAGTGAGGATTGGGGATACGTCCCGTCGGGACGTATCCCCTGTTTATGATGATGGAGCAAGGAGTACTGGTTTATTTGCCTGTAAATTCAGGCTTGCGTTTCTCTACAAAGGCCTGCATACCTTCCTTCTGATCATGAGATGCAAAAAGGTAGCACAGCTTTTCCAGTTCCATCTCCAGCCCGGTATCCTGGCCGGTATTTAGCATGCTGTGCAGCGATGATTTCAATACTCCCATAGTCAAGGGCGATTTCTTACTTAGCTTTACGGCCAGCTTGAGGGCAGCATCCATTACCTCATATGCAGGAACCACCTGATTTACCAGACCAATTTCCAAGGCCTGGTTGGCATCGATGGTATCCCCGGTAAACATCAATTCCTTAGCCCGGGACATGCCAATCAAACGCGGCAGGCGCTGGCTGCCTCCTGCAGCCGGGAAGATCCCCAGATTTATTTCCGGAAAGCCGAATTTGGCGTTGTCTGCGGCTATACGCAGATCACATACCAGGGCCAGTTCCACCCCACCTCCCAAGGCAAAACCAGAAATGGCTGCAATAGTAGGCTTGGGCATCTCTTCGATCATCCTGAATACCTGATGAATTGGTCTCACATAAGCTTTGGCTGCCTGCGGATCGCAGGCCAGCATAGCCTTGATGTCCCCTCCGGCGGCGAAAACCTTTTCCCCGCCGGTAACAATCAGTACCCGTACTGAATCATCATGGGTGATGAGGTCTATAACCTCGGTCAATTCCTCTATCAGCCTGGCATTCAAGGCGTTCATGGCCTTGGGCCGGTTAAGGGTCAGTATGCCGATGTAATCCTGTTGTTCAAACTGGATAGTATCGAAAGTCATATCTTCACCTTCTTTTTAATCAATCCTTTTTCCCTACTTACTGTAGTCATAGAAGCCTTTGCCGGTCTTGATTCCCAAATGCCCGGCGCGGACCTTCTGTTTCATGGCCAAAGCGGGGCGGAATTTGGGATCGCCGAATTCCTTAAAGAAATACTCGGTCACCATGAGGAGTACATCGATCCCCACCAGGTCGCACAAGGCCAGAGGGCCGATAGGCATGTTGGCTCCCAGTTTCATAGCCTCGTCGATGTCTTTGGCTGATGCCACCCCCTCTCCATAAGCATGGCAGGCGTCATTGAGATAGGGCACTAACAGGCGGTTGACGATGAAGCCGGGGGCTTCTTTGGCCTCGATGGCGGTCTTGCCGATAATTTTGCAGAATTCCATAGCGGCGGCCACCGTGTCCCGACTGGTTTCTTCACCGGGGATAACCTCCACCAGCCGCATAACCGGCACCGGATTGAAGAAATGGGTCCCCACCACTTTGTCCGGCCTGCCGCTGGCGGCCGCTATCTCAGTGATGCTGAAGCCGGAGGTGTTAGTGGCGATTATGGTTTCGGGAGCGCAGATATCATTAAGCTCTTTGAACAACTGCTTCTTTATATCAATGTTCTCGATGATGACCTCGACCACCAGATCACAATCGCTTAAGGCCGATTTATCTACAGAGGTGGCGATGTTGCCCACAAAAACGGCCTTCTGCTCTTCGCTGATCTTGCCTTTCTTAAGATCTTTATCCCAGTTCTTGACTATATTTTTCACGCCCTTTTCAATAAAGGACTGCTCGATATCCACTAGAATGACCTTGAGTCCAGCCTGGGCTGCCACCTGGGCGATGCCATTGCCCATGGTACCAGCGCCAACCACACCAATTTTAGAAATACTCATCTGGCTGCCTCCTTCTTAATCTACAGGGCGGTGTTAAAGCGCCCCAGTCATTTACAGTGCTTCAATAATAGTGGCCATGGCCGGGCCGCCGCCGGCGCAGAGTGTCGCACAGCCGAACTGTTTGCCGCTGCGGCGCATCTCATGAATCAGGGTGATCATCAGTCTGGCGCCGGTCTGCCCTACCGGATGGCCCAGGGACACCCCTGAACCGAGCACATTTATTTTGTCAACATTGATCTGCAGTTCACGGTTGCAGGCTATCACCTGGGCGGCAAAGGCCTCGTTTATTTCCCATAGCTCGATATCGTCCATAGTCATTCCGGCAAACTGCAGCACCCGCTTCACTGCAGGGACCACGCCGATGCCCATTATGCTGGGATCTACAGATGCTGAAGCCGTGGCCACGATACGGGCTAAAGGCTTAATGCCAAGTTCTTTGGCCTTATCGGCTGCCATTAGAATCATAGCTGCACCGCCGTCATTGATGGCTGAAGCGTTGCCAGCCGTGATGATGCCGTCTTTCTTGAAAGCCGGTTTCAATTTGGCCATGCTTTCCAGGCTGGCATTAGGGTTGGGGTGCTCATCGGTATCAAATACCTTGACACCCTTTTTGCTCTTGATTTCAACAGGCACAATCTCTTCTTTGAACTTTCCTGCAGCGATAGCCGCGCAAGCCCGCTGATTACTCATCAGGCCCCATTCGTCGGCTTCCTGGCGGGAAATGCTGTACATATCGACCAGGTTTTCAGCTGTCACTCCGGCGTGATAATTATAGAAAGCATCGATGAAAGCGTCGTACATCATGCCATCTTCCAAAGTGCCTGAGCCCATACGGTAGCCCATGCGGGCTTTTAAGAGCAGATAGGGTATATTGGTCATACTCTCGTGACCAACTGCGGCGCCGATGTCGATTTTCCCCAGCATGATCTGCTGGCTGATAATCTCCGCGGCGCGCATTGAGGAGGGGCATTGCTGGTTAATGGTGACTGATACCGTCTCTACCGGACAACCGGCATGGATGGTCACCTGGCGGCTGGGATTGCCTTTGCAGCCTGCCTGATAGACATGGCCGGTGGCTACCTCTTCGATCTGGGCGGGTGTGATGCCGGCTCTTTCTATAGCAGCCTTTAGTGCGATGGTTCCCAGCTGCACCGCTGTAAAATCCTTGAGGGATCCCAAAAAATCACCAATCGGGGTTCTAACTCCGCTGACGATGACTACTTCGCGCATATTGATTCCACCTTCCTATGTTTATCCGGCTATATCATTCCTTTGCTTCTCATCAGCTTGACCATGGGATGGTAGCTGTTTTCGAACATGGCCATAAATGCCTCAAAATCCCCTGCCAGGGTCTGCCGCCCAGTCCCCAGGTACACGGCCAGGGGGTCCAGGGTGCGCATGATCATGATTTGTTCCTCTGTGGGCAGTTCAGTTTCGGTCAAGTGGGGAGATATGGCCAAATCCCACTGTACCGCCTTTTTGATGTCTTTAAGGTCTATGCCGGGATGAATCTTTTCCAGATACATTTCGCAAGTCTCCGCATCAAAACGATAGACCCCCATGGTGGTTATCACGGCTGCGGGTCCGTTTCCTACCAGTCCTGCTTTTTGGCGTGCCCCTGGTCCGCTCAGGTAGCCCGGCGAGGTGAGATAATCCACTTTATTGACAAAATTGCGTCCATCCTGGCGCAGCATAATGATGGTCCGCCCGGCTGATGAAGCCAGGTCATTGGCACCACCGCTCCCTGCCAGGCGCACTTTGGGGGCATGATAATCCCCTATCACGGTAGAATTGAGATTGCCGTACTTGTCGATCTGAGCCCCGCTGATGCAGGCCACATCAACAAAACCAGCCTGCTGCGCACCCATTACCTCACGCTGACTGCCGGCGAAATAAGCCCGTTCATTGTTTACCGCACAGTCCACACACATCGGCAGGCGCAGGGGTGCCGGTCCCATTGCCCCGTATTCAACCATCATATTGAAGTTGGGTGCATGACTGAATTTAGCTACTGTGGCAGCCATCAGGGGCATACCGACACCAATAAAGGCCAGTTCCCCGTCTTTAATTTCACGGGCTGCTGTGACCGCCATTAATTCGGGCATGCTGTAATCACGGGTATAGTTGGACATACTGATCACCTCACCTCTCCGAATTGCTGATATTTGTGCTCACTCTGCATTAGGCGGTAAAGCCGGTCATAGCCCACCAATTTGCAGTATTCATCCCAGTCCTTGGTGCCCAGGATGTATTTTTCAATCCAGGCATCGAAGCCTTCTTTGGTGGCAAATTGCCGGTAGCCGTCCAACCCGAAAGCCAGGTCGTGATGGTAATAGTAATTCGATTCCCGCCAATGGGCTCCGAAGGGGGCATGAACAATCGCATCCACATAGTAATAGGGAATAGTAGTGAGATTGGGCATGCGGCGAATCTCAGCGGATGTGATGATCTCCTCAACACTGACAATGACATGTTTGGCGGAACGGGCCAAAGTATCGGTATTGCCGTAAAGTCCAAAGCACTGCACATTGCCGATCTCATCAGCGCGAGAGGCATGGATTACGGCCACATCCGGGTATGAAGCCGGAACCAGGGCCACCGGTTCATTATTATAAGGATCGTTGATAACCTTGATTTTAGGGTTGTATTCGGGTATTTCAGAGCCCAACTGTGATTTGGTGGGCATAAAAGGCAGGCCCATAGAAGCTGCCGCCCAGCGCATAGCAGCCCCGAAGTTGCTGTAGTCCTCCACTTCCAACGGTCTGGGGATGCCCTTTTCCACGGCCCGGCGGAACACTTTGTCTTCACCTTCTATTCCGCCCCAGTTGTAGCCCATCTCGATCTTGCGCACCAGACCGGCCCCGATTAAAGCGGAGGACATCCCGATCTGGCTGGTAATGACCAGGTCGACGGTCTTGATGCGGTCGCGCTGCCTGACCATCTCCCATATCAGGGCTGCCGGAGCGGCGCTGACGGTCATGCCCAGGTAGCAGTTTTCATGAATATATTTTTCGATGGCCTCTTTGGCAGTCATGATCTTATAGGCGGGCGGTTTGGCCCGGCCTTTCTTAATCGGCATTGGCTGATACTGCATTTTCCTGCTCCTCCTTCAATGGGGTTTTACGACCTGCCTTCGTGGCAGGTGGAAATTCTGGCACTTTTGAAAAGGGACAAAATTCTATGCCAGCAGGTCCTTGGCGATGATCACCCGCTGGATCTGAGAGGTACCTTCAAATATCTGCAGAATCTTGGAATCGCGCATCATCTTCTCCACCGGGTAATCCCGGCAGAAGCCATAGCCGCCCAGTATCTGCACTGCGTCAGTGGTGACCTGCATGCACATATCAGCTGCAAAGCACTTGCAGATTGCAGAAATCTCCGCCGCCATCAAGCCTTCGTCCAATAGCCAGGCAGCTTTCTGATAGAGCAGCCGGGAAGCTTCAATATTCATTTTCATATCCGCCAGCATGAATTGAACCGCCTGGAAGCTGGCGATAGGTTTGCCGAAAGCTCGCCGCTCCTTGGCATAACCGCGGGCAAATTCAAAAGCCCCGTTAGCCACCCCTACCGCAGCCGCAGCGATGAAAGGACGCGAGGAGTTGAAGGCCTTCATGGCCAATTTAAAGCCGTCACCTTCTTCACCGAGGCGGAATTTCTTGTGCACGCGAACATTATCCAGAATGAGCTCGGAGGTGTCCGAACAGCGCATACCCATCTTGTGCTCACTTTTGCCGATGGAGAGCCCTTCGGTGTTGCGGTCTACCATAAAAAATGACTGGGCGCGGTTGCCTTTGCTGCGGTCATGGGTTGCCAGGACGGTGTATTTGTCGGCATAGCGGGCATTGGTGATAAAGCATTTGGTGCCGTTGAGGATGTAATAATCGCCGTCCTTTTTGACGGTGGTGGTTATACCCGCCACGTCAGATCCGGCAGCAGGTTCGGTCACGGCATAAGAGGCCAGTTGACCTCCTTCGCAGATGCCCGGGAACCACCACTCCATCTGTTCTTCAGTGCCGGCATACAAGACCGGCTCCGAGGCCAGCATATTGGCCAAAGGCGTGATGGCAATACCCAGGCAGCCTTTGCAGATCTCCTCCACAACCATGCACAGGCCAACATTTCCGAAACTCATGCCGTTGTATTTTTCCGGGGCATTCATACAGGAAATTCCCAGCTCGTGCATCTTCTTGACCACCGGCCAGGGAAATTCCTCAGATTCATCATAATCATGGCGCACCGGTACGATTTCGTTTTCGGTGAACTTCCTGACGGTGCGCTGCAGTGCTAATTGATCTTCATTGTAAGTAAATCCAAATCCCATATTTATCCCTTCCTTTTCTAAACTCACCGTATATACAGCCTGATCCCGCTCATCCCTCCTCTCTGACTTTTGCACACTGAATAGCAAGGTTCGTGCCATTTGTCTGCAGATTCCAAAACCCCTATATATCGGGGATATCTGTATGAGGCCAAGAAAGCTGCGACTCGCTTTTTAGGCAAAAGCCCCTGACCATGAGAAAAAGCCCCATGAAGTCCGGGGTTTGGGTCTGTGGCAGACTTAAGAATAGATTGGTAGATGTGCCATTGGCCTTAAGCAGTCGGTAGCAGGATAACCCCCGGGAATGGTCGGTTCAGATATAGCAATGGGCTGCTACGACCTGTTGGCGCTGTTGAAATAGCGCTATTAGCGATTCTTATTTGATTGCGAATATGTTTATACAGATTGAACGGGGGCATCCTGTAAGGCAAAACCAAGTCAGTCATAAAGATGCCAGTCTTGTTCGGCCGGAAGAGGACCTGCTCGGAAGGCAAGAAGTAACTGCATTAAAGTGTGGTTTTATGGGGATTGAGAGGGTTAACAGTCAATCGACAGGAATGCCGTATTTACGCATTTTACGGTAAAGTGAGGATACGTCTATATTTAAGTACTGGGCAGCCTGAGGTTTGTTATTACCGGTCTCAGCAAGAGCGTCACTGATGAGCTGCTCCTCAAACTCCTGCACGATGGTTTTGAGGCCTTTGCTGCCCTCCCAGCAGTTAATCTTGATCTTGGCACAGATAAAGGCCAGATGCCTCTTGCCGATCATATCGGCTTGATCCATGTGAGCCAGGCTCATGGCGCGCTCCATAGCATTTTCCAGTTCGCGTACATTGCCCGGCCAGGAATATTTGAGCAAGACCTCCATGGCTTCATCCTTAACGCCTTTTATGTGCATATGCAGTCTTCGATTTAAACACTGCAAAAAGGCATTGACTAGCTGCCGGATATCTCCTCTGCGCTGGCGAAGCGGAGGTATCTCGATCTGCACCACATTCAGGCGGTAAAACAGATCCTCCCTGAACAACCCCTTTTCCACCATGGACTCGAGGTTGCGGTTGGTGGCTGAAATGACCCGCACGTTGACATTAATGGGGAGGTTTCCGCCCAAACGCTCAATCACCTGCTCCTGCAAGACTACCAGCAGTTTGCTCTGCATGGCCATAGGCATCTCGCCGATCTCGTCCAGGAAGATAGTGCCGTTATTAGCCAATTCGAACTTCCCCATCCTGCCACCCTTTTTGGCCCCGGTAAAGGCCCCATCCTCATAACCGAATAATTCGGCTTCCAAGAGGGTTTCCGGAATGGCGGCACAGTTTACCCGCACAAAAGGTCTGCTGGAGCGCATACTGGAATTGTGGATGGCATGTGCGAATAGTTCTTTGCCGGTGCCGCTCTCCCCAGTGATCAACACCTTAGTATTATCTTGCCGGGCTACCTGTCTGGCCAAGATTTTAGCCTGCAGGAATTGGCTTTCCTCACCGATCAGGTCGTCAAAACTGTAACGGGAGGTATGTGCTTTCAAGACCTCGCCTTTGAGCATATTGTTTTCCACCAGGAGGCTCTCCAGCCGGCTCTTGTGATCCCAGATATTCATGGAAATGCTGTAGGCGAAACAGCCCACCAGTTCATCTGCTTCGAATATGGGGACTGCTGAAGCCATCATTTCATAGCCGTTGATATTCCAATTGTAGGCGGTGATGGCTTTGCCGGTGCGAAGGACTCTGGTGGTATAAGTGTTTGGAGTGACAGATGCGATGGGTTGTCCCAAGACCTCATCGGGTGCCACATTGAGCACGCTCATATAGGTCTTGTTGATATAGGTTACAATGCCTTCTTTATCAACCACGATCAAACACATATTGGGGTTGTCGTCAAAGATAGTTGGAATGGTCAGGCTGTCCAAGTTCTCTCCTCCCCGCCCAATACGCATATCTCGGTTCAAGACATTATATGGTTCTATATATTATTTATGTCTATTATCTAATGAAAAGGATATGGCATACGGGGAACCTTGTTAGTGTGGCACATTGAGCCGTAGATAACTTAACAATCGTCCCAGCTCGCTTTTCTATTCAAGGGTTTGTTGGGGCAGTTTATTTGCGAAGCTGTCCACCAGCCATTTGCACAGTATTGCTATAGCAATGTAAATTGGAACAGAAATGAGCGGATGCCAGTGTATCACCCGATAAATACCCATCCATATAAATAGATATTCTACAACGATCCCACTTAAGCCGAAAATGGTAGTGATGATAATATACTTTTTCCATTTTGGCGCGTACTGGTATAGCAGCATATAAGTGACCGGTAAAACGCTCAGATCCATGGGATAGAGCCGCAATCCTACAGGGAATAGATTATACGGATAAGCCCATAATCCCAGAACTGACCCTAATTTATCGAAGATTGAGACTATAACCGTGATTAAGAAACCAAACGCCAGTATCTTTAACACCCGCCTTTTATCAACTGCTTTCCACCAGATATACCAGGGCAGAATCATTAGCACCAGCAGGAACCACCACTGCGGAGTAAATAAAGCGTTCTCTTTCCAATACTGAGTGTATAATTTGTTTGACTGCACCAATAGATCGATACTCTGATTTAACTCCATATCATACTCCACTCAAATCCAGTTTGCGCACCCCCAGGGCATCATGCTCCCAGAGGACTTTTTTAATGGTCTCGGCTTCATTAGCCTGGCAATCGATTATCAAGACAACCTCGGAGTCGGTGGTTTGGGACCTGTCTTCGAGGTATTTCTTGTTTAACAGCAATTTTATAAGAAGGCCGGCTGCAGCCCCGACCACGAAGCCTATTAGTCCCCAGATCACGGGACCCCAATAGAGATTAAAACCATATATAGCCCCTAAAAGGGCAAAAAAGGAACCCAGAATAAAGGACAGATCCAATAGACTCAAGCCGTCGGACTGGTTCATGGTATCGAACAATTGCGGGCTCTCACCGCGCTTATCCATAGGAATGGCTAGAATGTCCTGTTTCTTGACTCCTTTCATTTCCAGTGCGGTAACGGCCTTTTCCAGTCCAATCGAATACCTGAAGGTGGATACGATATACATGGCTTTACTCCCCCTTTGCTTATTTGTAGGCATGGGATAATCGCTTCTTTGATATTTTCTTTTCAAGTATTTGGCCTGTTCCCAGTCGAAAACCTTGTTACTTTCCACTGTGTTTACGCAAGCATCATAAGCAGCGAAGAAGTATAGTGAAGGAATGTTCAAAAACCAATGGATGTTTAGCATGGTTTTGGCCTGTTCGAAATTTCCGGCCATGGTATGGTGGATGGCCGGCAGTACATTGGCTTGGTATATCACAACAATGGTCCAGGCTAGTATAAAGAATGCGGTTATAAGACGGTGTATGGCAATTTGGCCAGCCCCGGGAACCAACAAGGACCAAAATACCGCTGACCAGGGAGCTTTCTTGTCCAGATAATTGATCTCAATGGCGTCCATCTTGAAGGGCTTAATTGCGGCATCTTCGCGTACCGACAACAGGAACTGGTTGTTCAAATCGACAGTAGTACGGTAGCTGTCCCAGATGCCGAAAAAATAGGCGGGTATATAGAGCAGCATCAGTTTGGTGTCCAGAACCCCTTTGGCCATCTCGAATTGACCGGTGAACGAATAGAATAGCGCCAGATTGATATGACCCACAACATCTATCGCTATTTCAAAACCGAATAGCAGGAAGCCCCGCAAATACTTGGACAACAGTATATGCCCCAGGCCCACAAACATAGCTGACCAGAAGGCCACCACCCAGGGATTGCGCAGGTGCAGCTGGGTTGTGCCCACCGTGCTTACATAAGCTCTATAACGCCTGGCGGGATGATAATTCTTAAGAGTCATATACTTTCCTCAATCATGACACAGGGGGACGCTTTTACTGTGTCATTTTTTAAGTCGATAATGAATCGAGCTGCCGTGAAGCAATATCGGAACATCTACATTAATGGCCGGCCTTATGGCTCGCCGGGCAACCCGTAAACACCGGTTTTTTTGACTTACTTTCCTATATCAACATGTTTTCCCCTAAGGCTTGTTCCCCTGACTATGCTGAAACCAGCACAGATGTTGATTACCGCCGCGACAAATGCCAGCAACCCACTGCCGCGCATCCACAGGGCTGTGGTGTGGCATGCCATGGGAGCCCGGCAAATTCCTATACCCATGACACAGGGGGACGCTTTTACTGTGTCATTTTTTAAGTCGATAATGAATCGAGCTGCCGTGAAGCAATATCGGAACATCTACATTAATGGCCGGCCTTATGGCTCGCCGGGCAACCCGTAAACACCGGTTTTTTTGACTTACTTTCCTATATCAACATGTTTTCCCCTAAGGCTTGTTCCCCTGACTATGCTGAAACCAGCACAGATGTTGATTACCGCCGCGACAAATGCCAGCAACCCACTGCCGCGCATCCACAGGGCTGTGGTGTGGCATGCCATGGGAGCCCGGCAAATTCCTATACCCAGGCTGGATTCGTAGGTTAGTGCAATGATTATAAAAGCGGTTACCGCAATCACCGCTTGTATCTTGTTGCGGTCTGCCCGAGAATAAAAAGCTGCCACCGATAATGCTATTAGAATAAGGGCCAATGCCCGGGCCGCCTGAGCAGTATAAAAGCATTTCATATGCACCAGGCTGCCGTTCTGCAGAGTCAGTAGTCCAGAGCATACTGGCGCCCAGATTGATACTGCCCCGATAACCAGCAGGGCTGCCAGCAGTTCGGCTGCCAATACTATTTGGTTCAAATCCTTTTTCATGGCGATCACTCCTTTGCTGAAAACACAATTGTGCTGTGGTATTGAAAATTGCCGTTTATGAGAAATGTATTAAGAACTTACGATACAATTTAACAATAGTGCACTGACCAAGTTTGCTCGGCTGATAAGCGGATCTTCATCCCTTGCATCAAGCTGAAACTCTTAAGATCTTTAGGCCAGCTGCTGCAGCTGCCCGTCATGCAACTGATAGCGGGCGGTAGCTTGTTCCCAACCGGCCCGGTTATGGGTAGCCAAGACTACCGCTGCACCCTCACGAGCGGCTTCAGAGAGCAATTTCAAAACTCGATGGCCCCAGTACTCGTCCAGGTCATTGGTGGGTTCATCGGCGAGAATCAGGGCAGGCCGGTTTATCAGGGCACGAGCCACCATCAGCCTGCGCCTCTGTCCCCCGCTGAGCTGGCAGGGCAAGAAATGGGAGCGGTCGCTCAGTCCCACCCGCTCCAGCAAAGCTTCAACCTGAGCCGGGGAGCCTAATCGGGTTTTGACCAGACTTTGCGCAAACTCCAAGTTTTCCTTAACCGTGAAAGCCTCCAAAAGGGTGCTTTCCTGAAAGATAAATCCCAATTTACGGGCGCGCAAAACGGTTAGCTCGCGGTCGCTCATAGCGCTCACATCCCGTTCGTACAGGTACATATGGCCTGCCTCCGCCTTAAGCAGTGTGCCAATAACGTAGAGCAGTGTGCTCTTGCCCACTCCCGATGTGCCCTCTATGGAGATGAAATCCCCAGGGTTGACTTCCAGGTCGAGACTATTGAGCACATTGACTCGCTCCTCTACCCCATAGCCTTTACTGAGCTTGACCAGCCGGCAGATCTTCATTATTCCAACACTCCTTGGCTAATCGCCTGTTGAGGCTCTACAACCGTGCTCTTCCAGGCCGGGTAAAAAGAAGCTGCGGCTCCTATGAGAACTGACACAGACACGCCCGCAGCACCACATTTCAGAGCAGTGCCCAGGCTCCACAACCCTGTTGGCATAATGAAGGCCGCTTTTATTGCCTCTACCAACGGATCAGCAAAAATGCAGGCCAGGTAGCTGCCAATAAACCCGCCGGCCACTGCCATTATCAGGGCCTCGGCCATAATCAGCTGGAATATCTGCAGTCTCTGCACCCCCATAGCCCGCATCAAGCCGATCTCCCGCTTGCGTTCTGCGGCCAGGGCGTTGAAACGCCCCGCTAAAGACAGTGCCGCCACCACCAGGACCGCCGCACCCAGGCCCCAAATCACCTGTCCCACAGCTCGCATTTGCCTTCGTACATTTTCAACCACCTCTGTGGTGGAAACAGCCTGAATCTCTAGATTCAGGTTTTTGATGCGATTGATGACCTGGCCGCTGCCAACACCACTGTCTGTCTTTATCAAGACCGCTGAAACCAGATCCTGCGGGGAAGTATCAGCCCCCAGGGCTTTGAACTCCGGATTATCGCGGGCCAATTCCCTGGCTACATCAATGTTCATAAATATGGTCTCATCCATGCCGCTGCCGGTAGAATATAGGGTTCCGACAATTTTAAATGGTCTTCCCAGAATACTGACCACATTGCCTAAAAAAGCCTCCATCCGGCCGCCCACTATGACCTGATCATCCTCCAGCCGCTGCAAGTCTTGTTCCGCGAAATAGGGCGCCAGGATAAAGTCGCTGTCGCTATCAAATCCTACCAGACGGGTAGCCGTACTGACACTGCAACAGCTGGCGTTTAAGGTTTGAGTAAAAAACTGCGGAGTGGCCTGACTAACCCCTTTGACAGCGGCTATCTCTGGCAGTATTGCGGCTGGCATATAAATATTGGCCGGCCTGGCGGTAAAAAGGGTGTGAGAGCCGTCAATTTCAGCCCCAGCCGGGAGTACCATCACATCAGCGCCCAGGCGCTGCTCGGAGAGGGCAATGCCCCCCTTTGCCATCAAAAATACCGCCAGGACCATTACCACAGTGAATACCGAGATTGCAGTGATGATTACAGTAAATACCGATTGTGCCGGTCGTCTGACCGTGTTCCTCCAGGCTGCAAGCCACATAAATATCCCCCCGATACCACAGGCCAAATCCTGCCTCAGCACATTGTGAACAGCCGCTTGACCACAAAAATATTCCGTGCTTTTCTCGGCGCAAAAAAGTCGCTGCAAGTATTATGAGCGACTTTTTCCAGAATATGCATTTTCTCCTATCAGGAGCTCACCGTTCCCAATGCCAACCCATTGATAGAGATGCTTAACAGGTAAAACTTCCTTGGCGCCAGCTCATCTCAAGATCATTGATGTCTTCGCCCGCCATATCGGGCTCGCTTCCCTACATGAGTAATCGCACGCAGTCGGGAGAATAATACACCTATTAAATAGTGTTATTGATAGGGGGATAACATTGGAACAAACCGTTAATCCAGTAACCATTAGTACCGACATTAAAGTAACGCATATGAGCAGACTTACCTCTTCAGAAATCGGCAATCTCTGGCGAATGTATATGAACTACACCATGTTGAGCTGCGTAATGCAGGTAATTTTAAAACACACCCAGGACCCCGATATAAAGAATATCTGTGAAAAGGTTCTTGATATGGCTCACCGTAGGGCTGAGGTGTCTGCCCATTTCCTTTCCCAGGACAACAGGTCTATACCCAGGGGTTTTACTGATGAAGATATTGATCTTGAGGCTCCGGCATTATACTCTGATATGTTCTACCTTTATTATTTGAAGAACATGGCAAGAATCGGTTTAAATGTCCTGAGTATGGCCTTGACCATGTCAACCCGGCTGGATGTGATAGAATTTTTCAAAAATGAAATAGCAGTGTCCTTGGATCTTTGGTCCCTTATTGCCAAGGTGATGCTAGAAAAAGGCATAATGATCAGGCAAAAAGGCATAATGATCAGGCCTCCGTTCATGGAAACTTTAGATGAAGTGCGTTATGTGCAGGATAAAGATAGTTTTGTAGGAAGCATATGGGGCGGAAGCAGACGGCCATTGCTATCTGGTGAAATTGAGCAATTGTTTTTTGGTATTATAAGCAACGAGGTCGGCAAGACACTGTTAACTGGCTTTCATCAAGTCACTCCCCATGATCAGCTCCGCGACTATATCAAAAAGGGATGTGACCTGTCTGGTGACATGATAGACAACTTCAGTTCCAAACTGCGTGATGGCGGCATCACCTCTCCCATGCACTGGGATGCCTATGGGGCTGTGACCGACTCTACCACTCCACCTTTCTCTGACAAATTGATGATGTTCCATATCAATATGTTAAATACTATCGGAATGGCTAATTATGCAGTTTCTCTGGGTTCCGCCTTCAGGCGGGATCTTGTAGCTATGTACGGACGCTATATGAGTGAATTAGCCTTATACGCTGCCAAAGGCCTAGATCTGGCCATTGAAAATGGCTGGCTGGAGGAGCCCCCCAGTTATGTGGACCGGCAAAGCCTGACCAACCGGACTCAACATTAGGTATATGATCCAACTCTTTCGCAGCCAGGACCATTTATTATGCTCCGTCCGCCAGTCTGGGGTATTATCTCGATTTGGGTGCCAATACGCTCCTTAAGTGCAGCCACATGTGAAATAACCCCTATGGTTTTTCCATCTTGATGCAGGCCGGCGAGGGTTTCTAAGGCAGTGTCCAACGCGTATTCATCCAGGCTGCCGAAGCCTTCATCAAGGAAAAAGGAATCTATCCTGACATTGTGGCTGGCCATGCTGGACAGCCCTAAGGCCAGGGCCAGGCTGACTATAAAGCATTCGCCTCCGGATAGGTTCTTAGTCGACCTGATCTCACCGGCCTGATAATTATCAATGACCTTCAACTCCAGCGGCTCGGAATGGTCCGCTGCCAGGAGATAACGATCGGTCATTTTCGCTAATTGTTGGTTGGCGTAAGAGATCATGGTTTGAAAGGTAAGCACTTGTGCAAAATTGCGATATCTTTTGCCATCAGCCGATCCTATCAAGCTATGCAGGTTATTCCAACGTGAAAACTCCTTGGCCTGCAGCTCTATTTTCTTCTGAATTTCCAGTTGACCCCGGCGGGCTTGTTCATCCTCTTTTAAACACAGTTTGATGGCGCCGATTTCTTGCTGTATGTTACCGATAGCGGTTTCCAGGTCAGACAGTTCATTTTTTAATACACTATAGGGCTGCTCTGTGACATTGCGCTCCCGTTCATTATTTAGAGCCCGGGTTTTATCCTGTATAAGGGCCGATGTTTCAAGTTGTTCTTTTCTGAGGCTTTCTGCCTTATCCTGCAATCGTATATACTCGGCCTCATCCAGGCATGAATCCAGATAATCGACCTCGTCTTTCAGTCCCAAGCGGGTCAGGCGGGCCAGGAAAGCCTGTTCCAGGGGGGCTAATTCCTGGGCTCTGGCCTGAGTTGAGGCGGTTCTGGCTTCTATCCTCTCACGGAGGCTTTTCAGTTCCTGTTCAGCAGTACGCAGACTATTATTGGCCTTCTCAAACTCATCTTGTGCCTCTTGTACGTTACCCGCCAGCCTTTTTTCCTCGTCATCAGGGTTTTTATCAGCATATAGAATGTGGCGCTCTTTATTTAATTTGTTCAAATCATCCTGCTCAGCATCAAGAGTCCGCTGTTTGGTCTGCAATTCGTCACTCAGTTTCTGGTGAACGGTTTGTTTTTTAGCCAGTTCAATTTCCTGGGCATTTATCAAATCTTCCTGGGCTTTTTTCTCAGCCAGTTTGGCCTGCCATTTATTGCGGCGCTGGGTGAGGTTTTCAAGCACAATATTCAGATTGTCGACGGAAAGATCATCTACACCGTACTGCTTAACCAAGATAGAGGCCTGCTGGCGGGTGTGATCATATTGCTTTTTTAGGGATTGGCATTGCTCATTAGTCAGGAAATGCTGGTTTTGAGCAATATCCAAATCACGACTGCAATCACTCAGTTTCTTTTCAGCATCAATCAGGGATACCTTGAACTGCTCCAATTCTTTGAAAGACTTCTGTTCTTCCTGGCGTTTTTGCTCAACTGCGGCAATTAACTGTGAACAATTGGCCAGCCCAGCCGAAACATATTCCATTTCCCTTGATATGGCCTCTGCCAGGTTGCCATCCGGCACCGCAATATTCAGCGATTTGATCAAATCAGAGCTAATGCTGCTTTCCCTGGCCAGGATGAGTTTTAGCGCCGCTTCGTTATCATCCAACTGCTGCAGGTCTTTGGCGATTTCAGCCTGACTTATTTTCATATTCGATAACTTATCTGTTAAGGTTTTTAGCTCACTTCTGGCTTTTTTCAGTGCTGACTCGGTTTCATTGGGCCGGGGTATATTCCCCTCGGCATAGGGATGGTCCATTGATCCGCACAATGGGCATGGCTGCCCATCTTGTAGTGCGGCGCGCTGCTCTTCCAAACTTTGAATGCGTTTTAATAAGTCCAGCTGTATTTCCAGATGATTGACTTCCCTTTCAAGCTGCAGTTTCTGGCTTTCACCGTGCTGGATTTCCTGGACTAAACCTGCTTGAGCAGCCTGGAGCCGATCCCGCTTGTTTGCGGCTTCTTGCAGCGAATCCGTGGTCGTGTTTATAGTGTTCTGACTCTGCCCTAGCTTCTCCAGATTATTTTTCCGTTCTTTGAGATCATCCAACTCATGCCGCCAATCATCCAATTCACGGTCTTCCAGTAAGGTTTTTATGGCTTCCAGCATTGACTCATGCTTATCGGCCAATTGCCGGGTTTGAAGAGCGATCTTTTCATACTTCGAATTGAGTTCTTGATACTCGGCTTCGGCTTCTTTGATACTCCTGAAATCCTTGCTTAGTCTATCCTGAGCCGCGCTGTATTGAATGTTTATATCTTTGAAGGCATCGAAAGTCTGCTTGATTGCCGTCAGGTCTTCGATTAACCGGGCATCAACCGTATTATTATCCAGGTATTGTTGAATTTCATCCAGGCTCAAGCGGTATTTGTCCAATAATATTTCTATATCCAGGATGCTGCTTTGAGTTTCAAGAAGTGCCTTTTCTGATTCCGAGATTCCTTGAAGCAAAGCCTTAACCTGCTGGTTTTTCTGGTCTATTTTAATATCCAACTCGCGGACCGATTTGATGACCAGCATTTCCTGCTGCTGCTTCTGTTGTACTTCAAGGAGCCGGTCTTTAGCCGTATTGCGGGAAATGTTGGCACCTTCCAAGGCTTCTTCGGCTGCTGGCAATCTTGCCTGATTCTCAGCAAGCTCGGAGAGTTCCCTTTTCTGTTCATCTCGCTTTCCGGCTATTCTGGTATAATCCCCTTCAAGCTCCCTGGCCCGGCGGGCTTTATCCAGCTTCTCCAACTCTGGTTTAAACACTCTCGCCCGTTGTTCAAGTTCAGTATGTCTGGCCTGTAATTTCGTAAGCTCCTCTTCTTGCCGGGCTATACCCTCCAGCCATAAGATAGCTTGTCTGGCTTTATCTCTTTGTTCGGTAAACTGCGGCTCTAAGGCCAGTTTCTTTTCAAGGTCGGCCTGTAATTGCTGCCTGGCCCCATCGTCCAACAGTTTTATTCCGGCAGCCTTCTCTTTAAGCTTTTCCAGTTCTCTGGCCTCTTCCGCTCTCCGTTGGTGCACCTTCATGGAGATCTGGCTGTAGATCTCGGTGCCGGTGATTTGCTCCAAAATTGGAGCCCTTTCATGGGAAGGGGCCTGGAGAAAGGCGGCAAACCCACCCTGAGCCAGCAGCATGGAGCGGGTAAAGCGTTCATAATCCATACCGGTAATAGTCTCAATCTGCCCTGCTACCTCACTTGGCCTGGATTCGATTATTTCGCCGCTATCTGCATAGGAAAGCTCATGTTTGTACTGTTGCAGCACACCGTCCGCCTTATTGCGAGCCCTATGCTGACTCCACTGGCAGCGATAACGACCGCTTTGAGTTTCGAAACATACTTCCGCAAAGCAATCCCCGGTGAGCCGGGACATGATTTCGTTGGTGCTTTTAGTAACCTTGGTCAGGCGGGGGGTGCGCCCGTATAATGCCAGACAAATGGCGTCTAAAATGGTGGTCTTGCCAGCTCCGGTAGGTCCGGTGATGGCGAAAATACCATCAGAGGTATAGGCCGGATGGGTAAAATCAATACTCCAACTACCTACCAGAGAATTCAGGTTTTTGAAGCGAACATTGATTATCCTCATCTTAAGCCCCCGCCTCCTCTTCCAAACCGGCCCCCTCTTCTTGCACCAGCAGAACCGCCTCACGGTAGGTGTTAATGAGCTCTTCTTGCTGCTCCAGCGGTATTTCATTGGCATCCAGGCAGCGTTTGAAAACCTCATCAATGCTCAGGTCAGCCAGGGTTTCATCGTCTATGCTGCTGATTTTGGCATGTTCAAATATGCGCTCATTCTTGATCCTCAAAATCTCCAGTTTGGTCTGGGCGGTAAGCTCATCCAGGCGATCGCGCAGATCGCCCACGACCTGTTCTCCGGTATAGACAATATCAATAAGAATGGTGGTATCCTTGCTCTTCAGCTCTTCCAGTCGCGAGGCAATTTGCTCCCAATCCCCTTTTATGGTTTCCATCTCCTGAAATCTAGGGACTGGAATGTCCGTAACAAACGGTTGTCCGTTGTCAAATTCTACCTGACAGAGCAGCTTTTCCTGTCCGGCCTCTCCAAAGCCCATGGGAATAGGAGAACCGGAATACCTCATAAAGTCACACCCTGCAACCTTTTGGGGCACATGCAAATGGCCCAGGGCCAAATAATTGATGCTGGGGGGGAAAATATCACGTTCAACATGGGCCAGAGAACCCACATATAAATCGCGCACCCCGTCCGAATCAATGGTCTGCCCGCCGGCAGTAAACAAATGCCCCATCGCTATGATCGGCACCTCTATACCAAGCTCATGTCGGATCCGCTCGGCCTCCTCGCAAACACTCTTGTAATGAATCCGAATCCCTTCAATCAGCTTGCGGCCTTTCTCCTCATAGCTTTCTCCGGCCTCGGCCCGGCGCACGTCCCGGTCCCGCAGATAAGGAACCGCGCATACTATCAATTCCGGCTCCCCTTGCCTGTCCGATAGGACGAGAACCTCATCAGCTATCGCTTCTGAGATGCAGCCAATCACATGAACATTGAGATAACGAAGAACTTCCCGGGGTGCGTTCAAAAAGGAGGGGGAATCATGATTGCCCCCGGTAACAACCACATGGCGGCAAGGTGAATCCGCCACCCGGCACAGAAATCGGTAATACAGTTCCTGGGCCCGATTGCTGGGAGCAATATTATCAAATATATCTCCTGATATGAGCAAGGTATCGATTGCTTCTTCTTTTATGTAATCAGCCAGCCAGTTTAGAAAGGCTTCAAATTCCTCGTAGCGTTTGCGTCCAAACAGCGAACGCCCTAGATGCCAGTCTGAGGTGTGAATTATTTTCATGGGATCACCTGCTTTGATATTCGTAATTTCTCTTTGTGGTTACAGTCAATTATTGTCTATCTTTAATGGTTTTTGAGTTTTTTACAATGAGCAATAAGGTCTGAACAAAGCTTCACAAGATTTTCTGAGACCAAACCTTTCTCCCAAGCTAGTTTTAATGCCCTAGCGATAGCCAGGGGATTTTTTCTTAATCCGCCTGCATTAGCATAGTGTAAATATGATGCATTTAAAAAGGTGTTCCAGTCACTGCCTAGTTCAGCTTCTATAGCCGCGGTAAGATTTGTTTTCCATAAATATAAATCTGGCTTTATTATTGTAGCTGTTGGCCATTCGCTTTCACTTGTATAACCTAATAGATTTAATATAATTCTATTGTCCTTTTTTTGCTTTTCAATTTCGTCTGGTCGATCCTTATTTGTATCAGCATCAAATACCACGAAAACCGGAATATTTAATAACTTTGCCATGGCCAGCGGCTTAACAATAGAACTCTTTCCTCCCATCGGAACAATGTGACATCCTAGTCTTCTAAATTCCGCATTATTTCCTGTAAGCATCAAGTACGTAGAAATGTAAGCAACATCTTCTATTCCTTCTACTAGAATTAAGTTGTTGCAGAAGAACAATTCATTAATAATTGGATTTAAAGATGGATATAACTTAGCTAATATTCCTTCTTCACGCAATGGCTTTTCACCGGATAATTCTAGCTTTAAAGCCAGTTCTTTATACAAAAGCTGGGATATATAAGACCTACTCGGTTCATCAGTTTCTCTAACAATTCTCACAGCTTCAAAATTATCTCCTGGTATGAATAAAGGACTGTGAGAACAGATCATTATTTGAGAGCCTTTTTGCGAAAGATCGGTTAGGACTTCTGAAAGATGTTTAGCTTGAGGAGGATGTTGATATATTTCTGGTTCTTCTATTCCCATGATTAACGTTGGAGCTGTTTCATCAAATATAGTCGTCAATTCTTGAAGTAATGCAAGCATATAAGATCGTTGAAGACCATGCCCAAACCGTGCTAAATCTCCTTCGAATCCCCTTTCACCAATTCTAATATAAGCCCAAGGTTCTTCAACCTTAATCGATTTCTCAGGGTCTTGTTTCCACAATATTTGAGCAGTAATACCAGGATGTGCCCAGGATTCAAGCCTTTCTTTTAATGATGAAGATATTGTGTCCAAAACATGTTGCTCTGCATCCAGAATTTTTTGGTACTCAGATTGAGTTTCCTTTTTTAGTGTTCTTACCTTCTCTGAGAAATTGACTTTGGATCTTACGGTTCTCGCTAATAGCTGACCCAAAGCTGAATTCTTTGATTCTTCAGTTTCTTCTGTCGCATCTTTTGAGGCAGAAATAAAAACCCATTGTACATGATTCGCTAATCTATTGACACCCCTGCTAACGCCGTAAAATTGATCTTCACTTGGAATTAAACTACATTGTTCAGGATGATCAGCTTCATATTTATGTAATGCATCTATCATTGCTTGTTTTGTACCTGGAGCTGGTAAATCATTGTAGGCATTTTTTAGAGTAGTATAAATCTCTTTTAAGTCATTAGCTTTAGCTCCAGCTTTTTCATTTTCAAAAAAGGATCTGAAAGCCTCTAAACCGATACGATTTCCATATTGTTTTACTTCAGCACTATCTGTAGTAGGATCATATTCTGCCAGGGATGACACAACTAACTTATCCTGTCTAACATAATCCGATAACTCCTGTTTTGCAGCTTCGGTTAAATTGGCAAAAGTGACTGTTATTTTTATAGGCTTGGTCACGTCTTTATGATGAAAGTCTTCTCGTGTGAGTTTGCTCAGATCAGTTTTACTATCTTTGTACTGTCTAAAAAAACATTTAAAGCGTTAAGAACTGTTGATTTGCCGGAGCCATTAGATCCAACAAAACAAGTATAAGTACCAAAGTTTATGGTCTCGTCTTTAAAACTCCTAAAGTTCTCTATTCTTACAGATTCAATCATCATGGTTAATACCCCCTTAAAATATCATAACAATATCTGGAGTCATCTTACTTCAGTCCCATGCTTTTTTTACACATTTCAACTATATTTACCCATGTTTTTCTATATATGACATATCATTTCCTTTTTCTTCCGAGGCTTTTTCAGTTCCTATTCATTTATGGCGAGGTTTCTGACTTTGAATGCTTCTCAGTTTCTTATTTGCACCACTTCCACTCGAATCAGAACCATTAACCCATTTTAGACACGGCCCCTTTGACCTAGGCGTTGATGACATTCGCCAGGATGATTATGGTTGAAGGTCTTAGTGCTAGGGTTCCACACACTCACCTGTTGTGTCGATCACTAAAGGAATCCACCCCTGGTTTGAAGAATGGTATCCTTAGTATTGGAGGCATTATCTTTGTGATAGAAAAGAGATTTGACATTCCCTTCCTGGCCAACCTGGCCTTGCGGGAGAAGCAGATACAACAGAATTACCGCCCCGTCATTGCAGTTCATAAATGGTTTGCGCGCCGCCCGGGGACACTGTTCCGGGGTCTTTTGTTATCGGAGTATGGTTCAGGTGAGCTGCAGGATTCATTTTACCAGGCCAATGCGTTGAACGGCATTACAGTGGCCGACCCTTTTATGGGGGGAGGAACGCCAATAATTGAGGCCAACCGCTTGGGGTGTGACGTCATTGGATGCGACATCAATCCAATGTCTTATTGGATTGTGGAAAGAGAATTAGCTTCTCTCAACATGGAAGAATACCAATCGGTCTCGGATAGTTTTTTAACTGAGCTCAAAAAAAAGATTGAGTCCTTTTACATGACGACTTGTACCATCTGTGGCAATGAAGCACCGGTAAAATATTTTCTATGGGTGAAAACACAGGCTTGCAAGGTTTGTGGTGAATCATTCGATTTGTTTCCAGGATATCTGATTGCGGCCAATAACCGCCATCCATCTTACGTGCTTGTCTGCAGCCAATGCGGTCAATTAAATGAAGTTGATGACCAGAGTGAAGCAGGCGATTGTGCCCAATGTCATGAACCCTTGAAGGTTCAAGGACCGGCCAAAGGCAACAAATGTGCCTGTTCCCATTGCGGATCAAATAATCAATATCCCCAACCTTCTCAAGGCCCGCCAAAGCACCGAATGGTAGCCATCGAGTATTATTGCCCCCATTGCAAGCCGAATCATCAAGGGCGATTCTTCAAGAAGCCTGATGTAACTGACCAGCTTCGATATGAACAAGCAGCAGCGATATTTTTAAAAACCAAAAACTCTTATATACCAGACGATATAATTCCACCCGGTGACGAAACTACCCGTTTGCACCGCTGGGGGTATAATCGGTATGGTGAACTGTTCAACCATCGCCAGCTATTGGGATTGGTGTTGAGCTGCGATTTGATAACCAGTCTGCCGGATGATGAAGTAAAGAATGCCCTGGCTACCAATCTGTCTGACCTTTTGCGCTACCAGAATATGCTGTGTCGTTATGATACCCGGGCGCTCAAATCGTTGGACATCTTTTCTATCCATGGGTTTCCGGTTGGGCTCATGCAGTGCGAGTCAAATTTGTTGGGCATTGCAGATGAAAAAAGGGGCGTCAACGTAGGCAGCGGCGGCTGGACCAATATTATCGATAAATACCGCCGCGCCAAGGATTATTGCCAGCACCCCTTTGAAATATACCATGCTAAAGGCAAGAAGATTCGAGTCCCTATCCCTGGAGAATGGATCGGGCCTGGCAAAGATAATCGCGACCAACAGCGGGATAGGACGATTCAGCTGCATTGCGGCAGTTCAACTGAGTTGTCCCTGCCTCCCAACTCATTGGATGCGGTATTTACCGATCCCCCCTACTTCGGCAATGTGCAGTACGCTGAACTCATGGATTTTTGCTATGTTTGGCTGCGTCAACTGATGGGCATCGATATACCAGGATTTCAACGGCCTACCACCAGGGATATCGACGAGTTAACCGGCAATACCACCATGGATCGCGGCGCCGAACATTTTCTGTGTGGTATGTCCAAGGTGTTCTGCAACATGGCCCAGGCCTTAAAGCCAGGTTCACCACTGGTTTTCACCTACCATCACAATGATATAGGGGCCTATTATCCCATAGCGGCCGCCATATTGGACGCAGGTCTGGTATGCACCGCTTCGATTCCCTGCCCTGGTGAAATGGGAGGCTCGATTCATATTAATGGCACCGGTTCATCAATCACCGATACGGTGTTTGTTTGTCGCTCTACCGGTGTTGTGTCACGGAGAACTATTGTTGATAGCGCTGAAGCCATCGCTGAGCTGGTTCTTCAAGATCTGAAGAGCCTAAAAGCGGGCGGGGTTAAATACTCTCAAGGCGACATTCGCTGTATCACTTACGGGCACTTGATTCGTCTATCCATATGGTTATTGCGGAGCGAATGGAATGCGAATTGGGATGCAATGACCAAGATAGACCGAATTGCAGCGCAAGCTAGAAGGTTGGGAGAATGGGCGACGATTAAAGACTACGTTTTGAGTGTGGCGGCAGTGCCAGAGAAACAGAGCTGGATTACTCTGGAGCCCGAATTAACCTATGAAGGAGAATGTCATGAAATTGCCTTTTGAAGCTAGTCTTGAAGAACTAGTAGAAAATATGGACCAGTGTGTAACTGCGGTATTTTCCTCGCTGGAATCCGACTTCATGACCATGCCCCGCGGCAATGGCTTTATAGAATTCTCTGCCTTTGAAAAAGGCTATGAAGTGCTCAAAATGGCTACCAAAGGATTTACCGATTTCAGTTCCGTGGCTGTTGTAGAAGCGGTTGCCGAATGCCCGTTAGTTGTCATTGTTATTAGGAGTATATTAGGGTTTACCCCTCCAGAATGGGCTTATATTACGACTCAAAGAACCGGGGTTGAGGTCAGCCAGAGTTTTGCCCGTACCCTGGATAGAAATATTCGCTTGAATCCCACCAAGCCTCTATCGAACAACAAGACCACAATCCCGCGCATTAACGCCATGATTGAATCCGCCTGTCGGCTGATTAATTCTTCTTTACCAGCAACTGATGATACTAAACTGCACAGACTAGACAAAGCCGACACCCGGTCGGGTCTACTCGGTTTGCAGAATCTGGCCGTTCTTGGGGTGCCTTATTCAATGCTATTATATGAACGGTTTCTGGGGCGTCCCTTTGCGGGTCATCGTGATTCGGTTTCTGATCTGGTGGGTGATAGTCTGGAAGCGGCCATAGAGGAAACATTGACAGACGCGGGAATAAGTTATAGAAAGACCAAGCGGGCCGAAAAGCTAGCCGATTTCGACCAGACTCCTGATTTTATTATTCCAAGCGAATTCAATCCTCAAGTTGTAATCGAAGCCAAGATAACCGAAGATGATGGGACAGCGCGTGATAAAGTCACCAGAATTCAACATCTGAGCGAGCTGAGTAACTCATTTATCAAACAAGGCAAATCAGGGTTTGAGGTTATTGCCTGCATTGGGGGCAGGGGTTTTGGAGTGCGCCGGGAAGATATGAAGAAGATGCTGCTGGCCACTAACGGTAAGGTATTTACCCTCCAGACCCTGAATCGTATGGTGGAATGCTCCAGGTTACGGGAGTTTAGGACCAAAAAATAATCCCATACCTGGGCTAGACTTTCGCTCCTTTACCTCAATATCTAGGTAACTTAAGCTGCTCGTAATAGTATTCGGTTGCTCCAATTTCCTTCATGCGATCATTTATGTATCTCCAGCGATCCCGTAACCGACCGCTGAACTGTTTTTCGCAGGGATACTCATCACATTGAAAGCAGAAGTCAACGCCTTTTTCTCTATAGCAGGTTTTAGCGGAGCAAGTGGTAATCGGGCATAAAACATTTTCACCCCGGCAGCCGCTGCACGAGGCATTGGCGAAACCGGTCAGGATTTCTTCAAACTGAGTGTAACCTTTAAATTCCGGTTTGCCTTCCGTTTTCATCCGTGCTACCGGGCCATAATTACCGAGCAGTTTAATAAGCCTTGAACTCAATTGTTTGATTTCCCCGTGTTCATAATCGGCACATCTCATACAATCAAGGCCACAGGGAGCAATATGCTGCAATATATCTTTATATTCCACCTTCAAACACCTCTTTTCATCACATTCATATCAATATTCGTTGGTTAATATTGTTACTCCTGCGCTAGAGGGAAAATGAAAGCCCTAACAAACATGAAGGCGAAGAACAGCGCAATAATAAGCCTCGGGGCAACTGAACTCTGAGCCTATTCTATGCGCTCTGCAATCCCCAACCAGGTTTCTTTAGTCAAAAAGCTTGCTTCGACTTGCTCTTCCAGCTCCAAAAACCGTTTGTAGGGGATGCTGAAGGAGAGGATGTCTTTGTTTATATACTTTCGGGCCGAGGGATCAGTCAATCCTATAACACACTTTTGGCTTCCAGCTTCGGCTTGTTCCAAGGCGTATAGAACCGATTGGTGGCAGCCAGCCCCAAAGTCGATCTTAACATTGTCCTGGGTGGATGTATCGTAATTGGCAAACCACATCAAGGCTGAAAGTTGATCGGCATTGGCCAGGAAAATGATAATTTCCGGTATTTCGCCTTCAGCTAATTCGGCTATGGGCTTGAAAACAACATATGTCTTGCTGCCCGAAACCTGGGGTAAACCGGTTGCGAATTGGGCTGCCAGCTGGGGATTCTTTTTGTAGAACTCCCCTTCCCTGCCCCCTGCACCTCCGGTTGACAGGAAATACTCAATAAAACCCAGTTCGAAACGCTTAAAACCCAGCCCCACCTTGCCGCCCAGGCAGGTGGTGGTCTTTTCATCAAATACGGCGGTACGGCCGTTGGCTGCAGCATTTAACATTGCAATAACGCAACCCCGTTTGCCTTCCTTAAATTGCAGAGCCCCGTCAGGTTTAGTATCTGAACGGAAAACAGCCACAGGATGGTTTTTCAGTTTTATGGCATGGGCTATCTTACTTTGCATATACAAACCTCCATCTTGCCGCAAGAAGCAGCAATCCAAATCCATTAAGGCCATTAAACATCACCTGGTTGCAAAGTGCAATTCTGGGGGTTAGAATATTTATAGGAGCCAGCAGGGAGTTGTAGCCCGGTTGCGTCTCCTGGTACGAATTATCCACATTTGAGGGGCTGTGGCTCTACATCATGTAGAGATGCAGCCCTAACGCTTTATGAGGGCTAGACTAGAAACAATCAGGCCTCTCCAACATTAGTGGAAGGCCTGCGATAGGAAATGTGGTATTTATGCCTTTCTTAGTTTCAATTCTGCATTTTCACCTCGAGCAGTATCCTCAAGGAATCGTCTTAAGATTTTGGCTTTCGCTTTGATTTCGTTTTGGTCTATAGATGTTCTATTTATCTCCTGTTCTGCACTTTGCATGGATTGAGTCAGGCCATCGATAGACAGTAGGGCAGTCGCTATACAATAATAGCTTTTGCTCTTGCCATCATCATATTGTTCCAGCATGTTCTCCAATATGGCAATGCGCTGGGCCTGCTGTTCCATAAACGGTTCGAGGCCGGATTCCCGAATGACCGCCAGGTTATGGAGCACTTTTCGGTGAGTTATGAACGAGTCTCTCAGGCCGGTCTCTTTTTTGGACTTTGCACAAGGGTATTCATCACACTGAGCGCACACTTCCAGTCCCTTCTTTTTAAAACAACAGGTGACAAATGGACAGGTGGGGTGATTGTCAAAAAAACCTTCTCCGCAGCAGCCCGGGCACCTGGAAGACCCGTTGGTGTAAAACCTGGGGCACAAACCGCAATCCAAACCGCAGCATCCCAAGGTAGGGTGTTTTTTATTCATTGTTTATAACCTCATGTTATGTAGATGAAATCCGCACCGTTATAAGCGCAGGCCAATAGGTTATATCCTAAAGCGCTTTGAGGTTTGGTGCGATCACCGGGCGCTGTAAATGCTATTGGGCCAATTATTCTTTCCTCTTCTCTTAAACGTAGCATAGCGGGCAATGAGTTGCCCAAACATATACTACACGTTAACACCTGCCCAGGAGACATCACAGAGTATAAGCCCCGTTCAGTTGACTCCCATTGCCTATTATGAAGCACGGGGCCACACGGACAAGCACAAATGACATAGTGGCCCCTGTCTCCGTCTGAGTCACTCCCCGTTTGACGTTATCTGTTGAATTTGATGAAAATATATTTGCCCTTGACGCTTTTATTTACATCCGCCGGGCTTTGGGTGTTTTGCCAGTAAACACTGGTCCATTCGGGGTTGACGTTATTGGGATTATCGAAAGCCACCGAAATACCCGTTATAGGCGGCAGAGTCTGCTCCCGGGAGGTCCACAGATAGATGAAAGCTCCGCCTGAACCCTCATTTAAATCCTGACCATTGCGCACATAGTACACGTAGTTGGCATTGTGATTCAGGAGTTTGGCCTCCGGCGGCGCCGCACTTCCCCGGTATTCCATAAACAAGTCGGTGTAGGCCTCATTGATGTTCTCATCTAGTTTATAGCACAAATAGATGAAGTTCCCGCCGGCTCCTGCATTGAGATCAGCATTGATCAACTGATACCCTGGAGGGCATTTGCTTCTGGCGTTCCATTCATTCTTGTCGGAGACGAATACAATGTCGGTTACATATTTTTGCAGGGGCCACTGATTGCCCTGAGCCAGATTCTGTTTTTCGAATTCAGCTTTAAGGCTGGCCGCCCGGGTGGGATTGTCACACAGCTCCCAAATTGGTACCAGGGCCCTGGCGGTGGTGCTGCCGAAATCGACCAGGGTACCTTTGTCCTCCAAGGTGGCTTCCCATTTGGACAGGATCTGCGGATCGGTCAAAAACTGATTGATATTCAGAGTGAATTCGCCGCCATAACTGTGCAGTGTCTGCTCCTTGTCGCTGTCATATTCAGATTTGTTCTTAACATTCTGATAAGAACCGCTGCCTCCGGCACTGAATATCACGGCATTGAAGTCGGCTTTGGCAGCAGTCTTGAAGTTTTCATAACTGGTTGAGGCCTTGGAACTGGCTGTAATGCTATAATCGACTCTGCCTCCGGTGATTGTATCCACCAGCACGTAATGGCCGAAGTTTGCAAAAACCGTACTGGCAGCAACGCTGCTGTCATTGATCATCTGCCGGGCGTCGTTGGTGAGGTAGTTCTTCAAATCGGTGGTTCCGTTGACGTATACGCCATACTTTTTCACCACATAGCTGAAGGTGGAAAAATAATTGTTTAATTCCTGGGTGCGTTTTGAATCAAAATTCGCCTTTACTGAACCGCCAAAACCAAAATAGCTGCCCGAAGCGCTTATTTTGGTTGAAATACTGTTGCTGTAGGAGCGGATTGATTCGCTGATGATCTGTCTGTTTTCGCCCTGATCAAAACGAATTCGTTCCATTTTTTGATCCTGGATGAGTTTGGTGGTGTCTAATACCGGCTGTTTCAAGGAATCCACTGATGCATATTTGCCAAAGACATCATATCCTCTGCCTACGCGCATCACTACAGGAATATCTGCTTCATCCATAGTCACTTTCATTACTTTTCCAACCTGTGTGGGCGACCAGAGGTCTTTCAACCTGCTTATATCCATGGAAACAAGCGTTAAGTTAGTGGATAATTGGGGCTTGGTCACTGGGGTATCCTTTATTATCCCGGGTATTGACGGAACAAAGGGCTTAATGGTAGATCCACTTGATGAGCCGGTTTTGTTAACAGTTATCTTCCTGGTGACATCGTCCCATTGAACAGTACAGCCCAGTGCTTCAGTGACAAACCGCAGCGGCAGCATGGTTCGCCCGTTGACGATCATGGGCTTTACATTGACATTGCCCGAATCTATGAGAACACTGTTGCCGTTGACCAGGGCATTACTCTGTCCGATCCACAATTCAATTTTCGTTTTATCCAATGACACCGTTACTTTTCTGGTTTGATCATCCCAACCGACATCGGCTCCTAAAGGGGTGGCGGCATATCTGATCGGCAGCATGGTCCGGCCTTCAAAAATAGTAGGGCTGACATCCATAACATTGAGGTCACCGTTTACGGTATATGTATTGTTATCAAGGATAAAAACCATAACCGTATCCTGATTAGTTGGCTCACCGGCTATTGCAGTTAAGGGAACAACCATGATTAAAATCGCTAATGCCAAAAATAATGCTGAGATTCGTGCTGAAATCATTGGATACTTTGGGGCTGTAACAGTCTTCATCACTACCAACCTCCTGTTTCTTCCATGACTCTTTTGCAGGGCTCTTTCCATTTTTTACCGAGATGCCAATTATATTGTACTCGCATACCTTTTACTCCATCAAGTTAAATATGACATGGGCCAACAGAGGGACGTTCTTTTTTTACGAAAATCCCCTTAAAGCCAAAGGATTTTCATTGACGCTTGTGAACCGAAGGCTCATGTTAGTTTTGTTGGGTTTTTCAACCCAACAAAAGAACGTCCCTCTATTGGCCCCTAAGACTAATCTATCCGCTCCGCGATCCCCAACCAGGTTTCTTCGGTCAAAAAGCTTTCTTCGACTTGCTCTTCCAGCTCCAAAAACCGTTTGTAGGGGATGCTGAAGGAGAGGATGTCTTTGTTTATATACTTACGGGCAACCGTAGCACAGCAGCCAGGATGTTGCAAAGTTCAATGCTACACGTTAAAATATCAATAGGAGCCAGCAGGGAGTTGTAGCCCGGTTGCGTCTCCTGGAACGAATTATTCATTCTCAGGGGCTGTGGATCTACGCTATGTAGATATGCAGCCCTAGTGCTTTATGAGGGCTAGAATAGAAACGATTACCGCCAAGCAGCAACAATTCCGTATTCGTCAAACGACCACCCCCTTGTTACCAGGTCGGTAACCGGGGTTCCCTGCCGACTCCTAAGTTTTGTGCCAGCTTTCTTATTCACCGCGACCAATAAAACAGAACGTACGTTCTATAGACAGTATATTAGATTATCCAGTTTAAGGCAATCATCAAGCTGCTACTCAATGCTGGACAGCATTTTTAGAGTAATCATCGAAAGGCATTGAAATTCGCTGGCGCTCTTTTTACCTTCTCAATAGTGCGGGTGATGTAGGCGGTCAACTTGGCCTCAAATTCCTCCGGGGTGATCTCTTTGTTCTGCACCATGAACAAGCCTTTTTCCCAGCTGGCGGTAAGAATGGGGTTCAACAACTCTTTGGCGGATTGGCGCACCAGTTCGACGATGGCCTCACCCTTGGGCTCGGGGGTGACGATGCGTGTCTTGGCATTGATTTTGATGTAGCCAATATCCTGAAGCTTCTTAATGATGCCTGCCCGGGTGGCGGAGGTACCGATGCCGCAGGTCTTGATCTGCTCTCTCAGTTCCTCGTTCTCAATATATTTGCCCGCTTTTTCCATGGTCAGAACCAAGGCCGCATCTGAAAAACGGGAAGGCGGTTTGGTCTCTTTCTCCTCTAGATCCAGGGCGGTGACGGCGCACTTTTCCTTTTTAGTGAGCAGGTGAAGTGGTGCGGCGGATATTTCCTCTTCATTTTTGGCCGGACTCACTTCGTAGATCTCTTTCCATCCAGCTTCTTTGAGGGTTTTGGAGTTGGTCACAAAGACCTCGCCAGCAACTTCGGTTTCAACCTTAACCGTGTTGTAAACCGCTGCTGGATAGAATATGGCCAGAAACCTCTTCACAATCAAGCTGTACACATTGCGGCTGTCGGCATCTAACCGGGACAGATCGGTGCTTACATAGGTGGGGATTATGGCATAATGATCGGTAACCTTGCTGTCATCCACGAACCTCTTACTGGATTTATCGATAGCCAGTTTGCCGAAATCCTTGATTCTGATGACCGCGTCTTTGAAGGCGGCATTCTTATACAACCCATTTAAGACCTGGGGCAGTTCGCCAACTATTTCGGTGGACAATACCCGGCTGTCGGTCCTGGGGTAAGAGATGAGTTTTTTCTCATACAGGCTCTGGGCAATGGACAGGGTTTTATCTACCGGCAGCTTATATTTTTTGTTGGCCTCCGACTGCAGTTCGGCCAGGTTGAAAAGCAGGGGCGGGGCTTCCTTTTTGGCTTTGATCTCCACCTTTTTCACCGCAGCCTCATGCCCCTGCAGTTTTTCGATGATTTGCTGGGCATCCTCCTGGCTGAGGTACTTCTCCTCTTCTTCAGTTGCTTCCGGGTCCTTTTTTCCTTTGGCCTTTTTGGGCTGCCACTTGCCCTTATACTCGACCCTGCTGTCCTGGGACAAAAAGCTGGCCACTATCCCATAATGGGTTTTAGGCACGAAGTTTCTGATTTCCAGTTCACGGTTGACCACCAGGCCCAACACACAGGTCATAACCCGTCCAATGGCTATCACTGCGCGTTTCTTTTCCTTCAGTCGATTCGATAGACCTTGACCGTACTGGCAGGTGTAGATGCGGCTGAAGTTCATGCCAAACAGCCAATCCTCCTTGGCCCGGCAGTAAGCCGCCTGGGAGAGGGAGTCATACTCACTGAGGTCTTTGGCTGCTGCAATGCCCTTTTTCACGGCATCTTCGGTATGCGCCGACAGCCACACCCGTTTGGCGGGTTTTTTGGTACCGCTGAGCTGATAGACCAGGCGGAAAATATATTCCCCTTCCCGCCCGCTGTCAGTGCATGAGTAGATCATCTCCACATCGGGGCGGTGCATGAGCTGTTTGATGACCGCAAACTGTTTGCCGGTGCCGGCATTATCTATGATCTTGTATTTATACTGTTTCGGTATGATGGGCAAATGCTCCACCCGCCAGGATTTGTAGGCCGGGTCGTATTCCTCCGGGTAAGCCATGGTCACCAGATGGCCATAACACCAGCTGATGATGGCCTGATCATTTTCCGCGTAGCCCCGGCTGCGGTCGGATTTGGATATATCTATCCCCAGGACGTTGGCAAAGCTGCCCGCCACCGAGGGTTTTTCGGTAATGTATAATTGTTTGCTCACATCTGATACCCCATACTCACAACGGGCTTTTCATAATCCCTTGGCTAAACCCTCTCCCCCCAGGGTTTCATCAACTTTAGGCCCATTTCCTGTTGGCTCTGCTGTGGTTGCGCAAAAACAGCAGGATATCGATCCCTACCAAAACCCCATTCAACGCATACAAATATACAACCGTATCGAAGTTGTATAATACCTTGTGCAAGACCCCGGCAACATACCCCATAAAGACAATCAACAGAAATATTAGGCTCTTGCCTTGGTTTGAACCGGACTTATATGATTTATATATTGAAAACGGCCACGCAAAGCCAAAACAAAGTAACATCATAATTTCGAAAATACTCATTCATGACTCCTGGCGCAATTGCCTTATCGTAACTTGGACAATACAACATTTCCCACCCAGCATCTTCGTTGATTGCAGCCAAAATACCTCCCAAACCTGAATATTATAACACTATTTCTGTACGAGTAATAGTTTTGCCTGGGATTGGGCAAAGAGGATTGATCAGCCGGGTGTGGCATCTTATTCACCGGTTTTTTTCCTGCCCCACCTAATTGTGCCAGCTCGAAATATAGTATTATTAATAATAGGCCATGCCCAATTTACTCCAATTTCTGACAATATGTGGCGTTGCCTGGGACATAAAAGCATCGAGGGGGCGTATTCATATTAGTCATTTGAAGGCATACCAAGCCAAGCTGGTCAGCCCGGCAGAAGCTGTAAAAGTTGTCAAAAGCGGTGACTGGGTCGATTATGGTTTTGGCCATTCCAAACCAATAGCCTTAGATCGGGCACTGTCACTCCGTAAAGAAGAATTGCAGGACATAAAAATTCGCCAGGTTTTAAGCCTGAGTCCGCACGCATGCATAGAGGCTGATCCTAAAGGAGAGGTGTTTGTTCTCAATTCGTGGTTCTTTTCCGGTTACGATCGCAAATTACATGATCGCGGATTGGCTTATCATCAGCCCATGGTTTTTAGCAATCAGAATCTCTATTACCAAAAAAGTATCACAGACCTGGTCGATGTAGCCATGTTTCGAGTCACCAAAATGAACCAGGAGGGCTTTTTCAATCTTCACTGTGCCTGTACTTGCTGTTATTCGATCATGAAGGCAGCCAAAACAGTGTTGGTGGAGGTCAATGATCAACTTCCCTGGGCTATGGGGGGAGCCGATGAGGTTATCCATATTTCCGAGGTTGATTACATCGTTGAAGCTCAATCCAAAGTGGAAGAGATTCCTGCGCTTACACCCACGGAAATGGACCGGCGGATTGCCAACCACATTGTTCCCTTAATTCGCGACGGTGCCTGCATTCAATTGGGTATCGGCGGTCTGCCCAACATTGTTGGCACCATGCTGGCTGAATCGGACATAAAAGACCTGGGTTGCCATTCGGAGATGCTGGCGGATGCTTATTATCATCTGCATGAAGCCGGCAAATTGACCAATCGTAAGAAAGTGGTAGACAAAGGCAAATCGACCTTCACTTTCGTTGCCGGGAGCAAGTTCCTCTATGATTGGTTGGATCATAATCCTTCCTGCATCACCTACCCTTCCTCGTACACCAATAACTCCAGGGTGATCGCGCAAAACCCCAATACCGTATCCATTAATGCCTGCCTGGAGGTGGACCTGTTCGGGCAGGTATCCTCAGAGTCAACCGGGCCCCGCCAGATCAGCGGAACCGGCGGCCAACTTGATTTTGCGGCTGGGGCATATTTGTCGGAGGGTGGCATGTCCTTTATTTGCTGCAATTCTGCCTATCAGGATAAGGATGGGAATCTCAAATCCCGAATTGTACCCACATTTACGCCGGGGTCAATTGTGACCGTCCCTCGTTCACTCACCCATTGCGTGGTGACAGAATACGGCATAGCCGATCTGGCGGGTCTTTCAACCTGGCAGCGGGCAGAAGCCTTGATCAATATCGCTCATCCTGAGCTTAGAGATGAATTAGTTGCCGAGGCTGAAAAGATGAATATCTGGCGTCGCAGCCATAAATAAACCAACAGGCCAACAGAGGGGACGTTCTTTCTGTTGGCACTATTGGCACTATAGACCCTAAAAAGCCTCGTTATTGTCCTGGTTGAGCCTCTTTAGCCGGCTGGCGACCCAGGAGGTAACTGAAAAGCGCAAGCAGGACCGGTATCACCGACAGCAAATACATAAGACTGTAGCCAGTTAGTTCCGCCACCGCTCCCCACATGATAGAACTCAGTCCTATCCCCAGGTCAAAACCGGTGAAGAAAGTGGCATTGGCGGCACCGCGTCGCTGCGGGGGGGACAACACAATGGCCATAGCCATCAGGCTGGGCTGGACGGCCCCAAAACCTGCCCCATAGATCACTGCCGCCAGAAGGAATCCAGACAGATCTTCCGCCCTGGACAACAATACCATGGCGATAGCCACCAGTATGATGCCGGGGATGACCACCACATCGAATCCGCGCATGTCGGCAATCCGCCCTGCCAAAGGCCGGGAAACGGCCACGGCCAGGGCATGCAGCGTAAAAAAGAGGCCGATGTTGCTAATGCCCCGCTGCTGGGCATAAAGGGCGATAAAGGCCACTATGGCTCCGAAAGTCATGGTCATGAAAAATACCACTAAGGTGGGGCGTAGGGCAGCCCTCTCGATAAGGCTCAATTTCGCCTGCCGGGGGTGAAGTTCGACGTTATGGTACTTTATCAGGTTGGCTATAATGATGGCAATCGACACCATCACCGCTGAGACTACAAATAGAATATCGAAGCCGAAGCGGTTAAACAGGTACAAGCCAAGAGCCGGAGCCATGGCCATCGAGATGGTTGCGGCCAGGCCGTAATACCCCATGCCCTCTCCCAATCTCGACTTGGGGATAATATCGGCCGCCACTGTGCTAGCCGAGGTGCTGGAAAGGCCCCAGCCGAATCCGTGAATAAAACGTATAATCAGCAGAACCAGGAGTGACGGTGCCCAAATATAACCGAACACGCAGACTGCGAATATCACCAATCCGCTGAGGAATATTCCTTTGCGCCCGTATATATCCAGGGCTTGTCCGACGAAAGGCCGGATCAATAAGGCGGAAACAGTGAAAATACCTACCACCAGGCCTGCTGAAGTATCGCTGCCGCCCAGATATTTGGCATAAATAGGCAAAGTGGGCAAAAGCATCTGAAAACCTAAAAAGGTAAAAAGGTTGACTATAAATATTATGATGAATTCTTTGGTCCACAGAGGTTCTTTTTGCAGCGCTGCGCTATTCTCCACATTCCATCCCCTTATCTCAGAAAATGCTGCCTGTTGAACAGCCGGCTATGTCGATTCACGAAAAACTCGATCGAGTGAACAACAGCGCCAACATCATCATCCAACACCGGCTCATGAAGGCTGCAAAGCATTTCATCGCAAATCGTGCGGCACAGTGTTGATCGACTTTTTTAGTTTAACACAATCCGTATACTCCTACAGCCAGTAGTTGCTTATTACGGTTTTTGTTAGGGGCCAATAGAGGGACGTTCTTATTGTTGGGTTTTTTAACCCAACAATAAGAACGTCCCTCTGTTGGCCCTCTGTTGGCCTGTTGGCAAATGCATCTTCTGTAGGCTATGGCAGCTGGTTTATGGTTATTTGCCCGCCGCCTTGCCGAATGATGGTCATTTTGTGCTTTCCTTGGCCCATTTTACTTGCCATCGTTTTGACCGACTGATCGCTGCTCGGTGTATGAGTATCGTTCGGCTTACCGTTGCTATCTTCATTCCCCGTATCCTTTGCTGCCGCCTGGCTATCACTGGTCTCCCAGTTTAGATTACCCGCCACATTCTGGTCCTGAGGCAGCAAAACAGAAACCAATGCATCAGTGGAGGAAGGCAGGGATACATCAGCAGACCCTGTACCCCTGATCAGCCAGTCATTCATCAGCCTGGCATTCGAAATCTGCAGCCTGGCAGTGTTATGATCTACTTCCACCGCCAGCCTCTCCGGAAGCACCAGAGCGAACCTGGCGTCATAGTCGCTGCCCCCAAACCCCAGTCTTAAGTACATGGTATTACCACTGGTGCTGGTAGTCAGTTGAACCGTGTTTTTCAACTCCTGCTCAGCTTCAATCTTGGAACCGGCACGTATAGCCACCCTGGCATTGCTGAGAATAACATTGCCCCCAGCAGTTTTTATATCCAGCTGAGAGCAGCGCTCAGTTTGTATGACCAACTTTTGAATGCTACTGTCCACCGCTATTTCTTGGTCAGCTTGCAGGTGGAACCGCTCAGCGGTGATATTCTTCTGAACATAGCTGGTCAGTCCAAAGTGGCTGGCAGCTTGCAGGCTCAGGCCTGTCATGACAATAATAAAGACAATGAAAATGCTGAAAACATCATACTTGACTCTGCCATCTTCAACCTTGTTAAAATACGCCTGCAGCAGGACTTCCAAACCAAGCAGTATAAATATCAGCGGCCACCATTGCAAGAGGTATTCAGCTACCGGGTATGGTTGAAACTGACCGTATAAAAGCCCTATGCCAGTCGCAAGCAAGAGCAACCCCATGGAAAATGTTCCGACCCGCCATTGTCTCATAGCACTTCCTCCTTTGAATCCTGTGAATCCTGTGAATCTTGGTCCGCGTTCTGATCATTCTGGCCGGTCAGCACATCCGGGACGGGCGGCAGCGCCTGGTGCAGGACCTGTTTTTCAACTTTGCTGCCCATGAGAAGTTTGATGCCTCCCGCGATCAAGATAATAGCCACCAGGCTGGTGCCTAGATAAGCGCGCAGGCTTGGTCCGATAAATGTGGACAGCAAAGGGGTTATGATACGCTGTAACATTACTATCACACCCAAACCGATCAGACCCCATCCCAGGGTTTGGGGGCGATTGGAAAACCAATCGAACAAGCTGGATGAATCCAGATGCAGTTCGCGCTCATCCTCTAATAGGTGATAGATATCAAAAACGCTGTAAAACCAGATCACCGGCAGCACAAAGCCGAGCACGCTCACGTTCAGCCAGTCCGTCAGGACCAGAATCAGGAAAAACCCAGCCATCAATTGAGCGCCCTGCTTAATCAGGCCTAAAAACATGTGCCCGGCACCGGGTATGGTGGCTAAAGCCAGAGCGATCATCTTGCGATTGCTGATCAACACCGGGCTCCGCACATCTGAACCAGGGCTGCTGTCATATCCTTCCAGGCTGTTTAGATCTATTTCCTGACCGGCCAGACCCAAGGCTTCCGCCAGGGCCATAAACCAAACCAGAGCGATGACAAAAAACATCAGGGGGCCAAAACTGTTGGAAAGCGAGTAATGATAGCTCATATTGTTGATGGTTATACCGCTGATGCATAATCCTAAAAAGACCGCAAAGAATACCAAGGCTCGCCTGGTCCAACCAAGATAAAGGTGACTCAGGCCGGGAAGCGGTGACAGTAGGAAAACCAGTAATTTGCTCTTTTTATTCACTACTATTCCTCCTATTGATATTATCGAAATGGTTCAACCAACTGCTCGTCATTTCTTGCAGCTGGGCAGGCCAATTCCAGAGGATGCTCTCATATCTGGAATAATCAATGGAGTAAGCATCCTGAGGCAGGGTGGCCAGTCTCTGATTCACATCTTGAATGATCCCCCCGCCTGTCAAGGCTAAGGTCAACACTGCCGCAGCGGTGTAATAGAGCAAGAGGCTTCGAGTGTTGGACCGCTGTGAGTTGGGGCGTTTAGGCCTGGTGCTTTTTTCTATCAGATCAATAGTCTGAGCCGCAAAACCGGGAACGATGGCTGCCTCTGCTCTTTTCATCTCTGCCGCGTCGATCGATTCTAAAAACAACTGGCGGCATTGGTCACAGATCTCTAAGTGGGTTTCCATTGCCAGCGCTTTATCTGTGTTTTGACCCTGGGAAAACTGCTGCCACTCTACTTTGCTGAAATGCTGCATTTTACGTTCCCTCCTCCCATCGTTCTCTCAAAAGCTTACGTGCCCGGTACAATCGGGATTCTACGGTTTTGAGGCTGATGCCCTCTTCACGGGCTATCTGTTGGTATGACTGATGTTCGAAATAGTACCTCATCAAAACCCGCCTGTAGCCTGGGGGAAGGCCTTTGCACAAGGTCTTGATGCGTTCCTGTTTTTCCAGCTTGATCAACATCTGCTCCGGGTTCATGTCTGATGGCTGTAGGGCCAGCGACGTGTCCACATTGGCCTGCAGATATTGGCCTTGCCGCGCCCTGCTTCGCTTCCCATCGATGGCCTTGTTGGTGGCGATCTTCCCTACCCAGGCCCTCAGGTTATCGGGTCGATACTGCGGCAACGAACGATATAGCTGCACAAAAACTTCTTGAGCTATATCCTGGGCATCATCAGGGTCGCTCACAAAACGGAGGATGATAGCGAATACATAGGCCTTATACTGCTCAATAAAGCATTCAAATGCCTGCAGGTCACCGTTCATCAAGCGCTTCTGATCTATTTCATTGTTGTGAACTGTGACCACCCCCCTAATATAATAACGATCTGAATGAGCAAATCCCTGCAATAACAATTCTATATTTTTTGCGTTGCTCAACTTTCACATTCTGGGGGGATTAAATGTCATGGGGTTGAACGGAAGGTTTTGAAGGAAACGAAGCGGATTCACGAGACGGGACCGACTGAGAAAGATGGTGACATATAGTGAGTTGGGAAGCCCACCGAGGGACTAGTAAACCAAGCAGCCAGCCTTGGAGAGCAACTGACAACAGAAGCGTTTAAGCGTAGGCAGGCCAGGTAACGGGACCAAAGCCAGAGGATGAAGGGCAAGAGCCCGGAAATGTGAATGCGACAGGAGACAGTCGCTCCTGTCCCCTGTCGCATTTTTTATACTGTGAAGCCAAATCTAGCTGCGATCATTTTATAAGTGGGCACAGGCACACCATACTGTCGGCCCAGGCGCACCACTTCAAAAATTAGCCCATCTATCTCCGATTTCCGGCCTTGCCGCAAATCCCTCTGCATAGAAGTGGAGGCTATGGGTGACAGGTTGTCGAGAATGTTCAGATTAGTCTGGACAATGTCCACTGTAAAGTTTATCCCCATGGCCTGAGCCAGGGCATCTATCTCCTTCATCAAAGCAATGAAGGTATCCCGGGCTAACCCTGGCTTTTGAGCTTCTCCGGCATCTATGTCATAATAGGCACCGCATGCGGCCATGGGAGAAACATAGGAGAATTTTTGCAGTGCGTCTCTGCGGATATCATCGGATACGATCGCGGCGATGCCGCTGTCCGTCAGGTCGCGGGCTACCTGTTCCAGGATCGGCCGAAAATCTTCCCTTTTTCTTACCCCGTACACAACCCGGAATATGTCCCCAGCTTGCAGGATGGTGCCTGGTTCCCTAATCTCGGCGGCTATGTAAATGCACCCATCGGTTACCAGAGTTCCCGGCAGCATGGCTTGCATTCTGCTCCCGGTGCCGTAGATGTTCAGCAGGGGTATCACCACCGTATCTCTGTGAACCACTCTTTTAATAAAAGGGATGGTGTCATCCAGGGAATAACCTTTTACACAGGTGAAAATCACATCTGGCTCTTCCTGATAACCTTCCATATGGCTGGCTTTCACTGGAAACACGGTATAATTGCCTTTGCGGGTCGTCTTCATCTGAAGGCCGCCTTTCTGAATAGCCTCCAGATGCTGCCCCCTGTCGATGACGGTTACATCGTGGCCGGTTTCAGTCATGAAGGCCGCGATGCTTCCCCCCGTTCCTCCGGCTCCGATAACTAGATATTTCATCTTGCTCCCTCCGCAATGAAGCTTAAATTCTCCTTAATGATACCACAGCAGGTTGCGAGTAAGGGGGGACGGTTTTGATATGGTGCCTGAGCATGTGTTTAGTTATCCGAGGCTTATCTGGGACGGTTAAGTCAGCACCTTCTAAATAAAAGTTTAACGGCCTATCTGTTACATCGCCTATTCCCTCTTCGAGGTTTCACCGTTCTTAGTGGGAGTGCCCACTGCCAGAAGGCCGATGACTACTAGCTTGCCCAGTTCCAGGGCATATGCCTTGGTATTGGCCAGGGCCTGAGTAGCCGCTCTTTTGTCTCCTTTAATATAGTGTTTGCCGGCCTGCACTGCACTGCCGGTGGTGGTGGCTCCAGCCTCATAGGTGTCCAAGAGCCCCTGCTTGACCCCTGAGACCAGTTCCTTACCTGCACTTTTGGACTTCTGCCAACCCTGGGCAACCTTGGTCTCGTCCTTGGCCAGATAGCCGCTTCCCGCCTCGATGCCTCCGTCAACAACGTCAGTGAGGGTTTTGACCGTACTTTCCGTCACCCTCACGGTGCTCGTACCAATTTCCGAAGCGGTTTTAACAATCTGGTTTTCTCCATACCGTTTGCCGACGCTACGGGCGCCCCGCTTTATAATAAATTCCAGGCTATTGGCTACCAGCCCTACAGTTCCCTTTACAGTCCACCCGATAATGCTCATTTGTTTTCACCTTGCTATAGGATTTACTATATATTATACCTGAGCAGCAAATTTTACTATCGCAACTCAACCTGGGAAACAATAGGCATCCTGAATGCTTTCAGGCGTTCAGACTATTAATCACCACTCAACCATGTTGAAATAATATAACCTCCTGACAGATAACGTTCTGTTGGAGGTTACACAGAATCAACCATTCTTATGTTATGATTAGGGCTGCGCCCCAATTAAATTTCATCTCGGCCTGCGGCGGGCCCTGATAGCAAAGCGCAGCCCGTATAGAAAAGCTATAATGCCCACAACCATAATTACCAGAATTTTGGCAGCGGTAATCAGGAGGCTTAGCCAACGCGGAGTGTCCTCCCTGCAGGTGCAAATTGTAGAGATGAACCACCGTACCCAGGTCGGCATTGCAGGCTGAGTTTTTTAGACCGAAATCAGCGTAGGTCAGACGTGGTTGATTGGGTCCACCTCCACCAGGTGGTAATCTCGCTTCATCGGCCAGGCCAATTGATGCTCTTAATGCGGCCAGGTGAAAACTAATCCTATTCTGATCGTCAATATCACCCAATTTATTGTCTTTGGGATGGAATGAGCAGGATGGCAAAGCTGGCTTCGGTGAACTGTTAAACCAACCCAATTCAAACAACAGGGCAATGGTGTCGGTACCGTAACCGGGAACTTTTCATCTCACCCGATCAGTTCCCGGTCGCCGCATCTGTACCCAATCAACCAAGTATTCTGCGAAATGCTGGTATATCCGGTCTTTACCAATCACCTTCGTAGTAGAAGCGTTTGGTGGTAGCGCTACGATGTTCCGACCACCAGATCGCGGGACTCAGACTGTTTGATGTAGGGGGTATTTAAGTATAGCGCACCTGTACCCAGTATTTCTCCAATTTATCGTTCTGCAAGGCGGCCCGGGTGATCATCGCCATATCATAGGCAGTGCTCACATGCTCCTCATCAGGCAGTCCGTGGGGATTGGCAAAATTGCTATTTATCGCTCCAGCCTCCTGGGCGCGCTGATTCATCAACACCGCGAAATCCTTCACGCTGCCGCTGATGTGCTCAGCGATGCCGTTGCTGGCATCATTTGCCGAAGGCAGCATGGCCGCCATCAAGGCTTGTTCCAGGGTAATCTCCTCCCCGTCGGTAAGGGCGATATGAGATGATCCCCGCAGAATGCTAAATACCGCTTCACGCGACATAATCACTGTATCCTGCAGTTGGCCGTGTTCCAACCCCAACAGAATAGTCAGTATTTTAGTAATGGAAGCCGGGTACAACTGGGTGTGCATATTCTTTTCGTAGAGAATCTGTCCGGTTTTAGCGTCCATTAAAACTGCCGATTCGGACACCAACTGCGGAGTGGAACTGGCTTCGTCGGCGGCCTGGACCGGGACCGGCAGAAGGCCGAACATAAATATCAAGGCCAGGCAAAGTGCCAACAGATGCCGACAAGGCCAACAGGGCCAAAGGGGCCAACAGAGGGATGTTCTTTTTGTTGGGTTTTTGAAACCAACAAAAGGAACGTCCCTCTGTTGGCCTGAAAAATGCGAACTGTATATAAATCGAGTCATGATCTGCTTCATTTATATAAATAGCTCCGATAATAATCTATTATAATATTATGATTCTATGGAATGGGTTAGAAAAAACCCTACCCAAAATATTAACATAAACAGGCCTTAAAACCGATAAGCTTTTGACTGATAATTTCTGGGTAAAAACATTCACACCAAACGCGGGGATGGGACTTACCAAGTGCGAGCAAAGTTCTGCCATAGTGGCTGTTGCTGATTGTACCTTGATAACCAGGTTTATGGTGTTATAAAATTATCGCAAAATATGCAGGAGGAAAGAACATGGAAGTTCAGTGCATAAAGGTAAAGATCAAGGCCCAAATGAAATATCTGCTCCAAAGTGGAGCGGTTGGGGAGGTAAATTAAAGTGAAAAAACTCGGTCCTGCCTTGATATTTGTGGTGATTGCGGCGATAATGGCTTATGCTGGATGGTCGGTAGCGAACAGCTTTAATGCCCCCCATCCCGGAACCACTCCAGTTATGCAAAACAAGCCAGACTTTCAAGCCCTCTACGATGCTCGGGTAAAATATGTAGGCAACAACTCCGAAGTAGGCAATCTTTTGAATAAACTTCAGCTCAACCGTTTCGGAGTCTACACCATTGCCTTGGAAACAGAAAAAGAACCTTACGGCCTAATCGTCAACTTCTCCGATATCCACATCAGCGCAGATCTCCTGAAATACCGCGAAAAAGGCCAGGTAGACGAGGCTTATTATATCCTGGCTTTGGTTGAAAACCTAGATTACGTGGAAGTGCGCTTTGAGGCTTACAATTTACGCATGACAGTGGAGGAGGCCAATGCTTTCGTTAACGGAAACATTAAGGATTACGGACAATCCCTGCAGAAGTTGGAGGAACTCCACGCTTTGCTCAACCCTTCCAAGTAATGAACTGAAATGCCTCCATCTAACGAATTTGTAAAATCAAAATTTTAAGGCCAACAGAGGGACGATCTTTTGTTGGGTTTTTAAACCCAACAAAAGATCGTCCCTTCGTTGGCCCTGTTGGCCTGTTGGCCCCCTGGTGGCCCTGCTTGCATATAATGTAGCAATAAAATAGCTAGAGGTGATAGTTTTGTCTAGTAATATCGGACGGGCGGCCATGCCAGTTGAAGGCCAGCAGGTACCGCCCCCGCCAAATAACTGCAGCGGCCAGCTCTACACCGTGAGGGCTGGGGATACTCTCTTCCTCATTTCCCTCCGCTTCGGGGTGACCGTAGAGGCCATCCGGAACGCCAACCCGCAGATCACCGACCCGGACATAATTTTCATAGACCAGGTGATCTGCGTTCCGCCCGTGGCTCAGCCGGTTTGCGACCTCAGAGTTACCAATCTCAGATTCCTGAGCGAGACCGGCCAGATTTTGCCTGTAATGGGAGGATTCGTGCAGTTGAATGCCCGCACCATAGTGAGGGCCAACTTCAACCGGGTAGTCTCCCGGGCCTTATTCCTCCTAGAGCCAACCGGTACCGGAACTTGCGAATTTGCCAGCCTTATCGGCATCGATTGCCCCAGCGCAGTGACCGGAGTGGCCGAAATCCTCTGGGAAGTGCCGCCGGGCACTCTAGGCCGGGTTTATGTGGTGGCTTGCACCAATGGCTGCTGCGCCAGATCCCAGGATGTTTTGGTAGTGCGGCAGGATGAATGAGACTGAACCGCCATAAATAACTATGGACTTCAGGTTGGCGGGGTGAATCACCCCGCCAATATTTGCGCATAATGGCAATATGGAGGTTTGATGCTATGCATCTGTCTTTCCGCCGTAATCTGGGAAATACCGACCGCATTGCCAGAGTCGTCATCGGCACCGTGCTGCTCTATATGGCAATCTTTGATGCGGTGGCCATGGGCGGCTGGGTGAGCATCCTCTTCGGCATTATGGGTGTAGCTATGATCATTGAGGCACTGTTAGCTTACTGAATTGTATATGATCTGCTGGGTTGGTCAACCTGCAAACCCTCTGCCAGATGAAAAAGCCCGCTCTTTGGGGAATTGCTTCATACTCCCAGAGAGAGGCCCGAGATGATGCTCTGAAAGGTTGATACATCCATGAAAATAGGCGTTATAGCCGACACTCATATAAGCAAGCCGGATAGCAACTGGTTGGGTTACATCGAGACAACCTTCCAGGACGTTGATATGCTGATTCATGCCGGCGATTTTGTTTGCTACGAGACCTTTGAATTCTTAAGAAATTTCAAAAGGCTGTATAGCGTGTGGGGAAACTGCGACGATGCAAAAATCCAACGCACCCTCAAAGAAAAAGACATCATCACAGCAATGGGCTACAGGATCGGCCTCGTCCATGGCCATGGACGCGATAAGACCACTCTGGACCGGGCTTATGACCAGTTCGTCAGTGACAACGTGGATATTATCATCTTCGGACACAGCCATCAGCCCATGGTGCAGAGCAAAAGAGGCGTCCTGATGTTAAACCCGGGGTCCATGACCAATAGGCGCAGCGAGAAGTGGTGCTCTTATATCATACTGGAGCTGTTTCCTAAACAGTTCCAAGTGGGAGTTAATTACTTTTCTACTGATCGCTGGTCTTAAGTTTGATGATGTTGCCCGGCAGCACCTCAAACAAATCTTTATAATTATTGCAGCTGGAGCGGAGCTGATTGGCCGGAGCCTTGCTGCCATCCCTTTTGGTATACAAGCCGCGCTGATAAACTGCCTCCGCCAACTCACCGGCATGCAGCTGTTGGTCCTCGGTTTCTGCCAGCACCAGTTGCATCGCTTCCTGAAGCTTCATGCGCGGTTTTTTGTCTTCCGTCTTCTTGGCAGCAGTTTTGGTTTTCTGTGCTGCTTCATCTTTGGGTTTACGGCCCCGCTTTTTGGGAACCTTTTCTTCTATAGTTGCAGACTCGCTTATAACGATATTCTTTTCTGCTGTTGTAATCCCAGCCTCATATTTCAGAATCAAATACGCAGGCTGATTGTTTTTTAAAACCACAACAGTATCATTGCGGTCAACCAACTTAAAAACGGCGTCTGTTTGCTTTTTAATCTTCTCGTACGATACCAGGCTTTCGATTTTAATTTCCATTGCAAATCACCTCAAATTCATGTTAACACACTGTTTTATTTTAAACATTATATTTATTTACGGGTGAGAAAAATGTTATTTGATGTGACAGGGTGTGACAGGGGACGGTTCTGTGACACACATAATACCATTGCGGCATGTGACAGGGAACGTTAACAGCAGGGAAAAATGTAACCGCAGGATGCAATGGCACATCATCCTATGTGAAAGTTTTTTGGAAGCAGGAGGAGGCAAGAAGAAACGGCCTTTGCTTCCCATAGGTAAACATAGACAAAAAGACACCCATCGGCTAATGGGTATCTTTAATTGAAGTAATAATTTTTATATGTGATTCAGAACTAATTAAATCAAACGTGCAAATACTACGTTGTCAATTTCGATATATCCATCGGTGCTGTCAGTTTTGGTAAACTGAATGCGGGCTTTTGCGGTTCCGGGAGGTGCCGGTTCTGTAACACCGGCGTAAGGCACCCACTGATGATCGCTCCGTGACACATTGTCGCTGGTAGCGATGAGGCATAGTCCCAGTCCAATCTCATTTTCATCCCGATCCAACCAGATCACTTTCATCAACATAGTCCCGAAAGTAGCCTCCGGATTAGTGCGGCGGAAACCCAACCCGGTGCTGAAAAGGTAGCATTGTCCGGGAGCCTTTTTGAGGTAGACATCCTGCCACAGTGACCCGCCGATCTGCCCGATCCCGGCAGCGGCAGTGCCCTCATAGACATCGTTTAAAGGCACCAGGGTAACATAGGTCTGCACCCATTGATTGAAACCGTCTTCAAAGCTGGGGTTCTGGATGAGATTGTCGGTAAGAACCGGGGCAAACAGCACCTGATCCAAGGCCAGGTAGTATTGCGAGTTGGGAACCTGGGCCGTGAAGATTATCCGCGCGGTTTTAGTACCAGATATGGCCGGCTCGGTGATATTCAAGTAGCTTAGATAATTACCCTGTGAAGGCAGCGTATTATTGGGAATGGATATGCTCAATCCCGACCCGATGGCATTGTTGTTGCGGTCCAACCATTCAATGCGCACATTCAGGCTTACCAGTCCCTCTCCTAACACCGCAAAGCTGAACAGGAACGGCATTTTGGAAAACTGGCCGATGGGTATATCCTGAGTCAAGGTGCCGTTGAAATGGGTGCGCACATGACCGGCCCCTTCCAGAGACAGCTTATGATCGGAAATAAACGCGGTATTCGGGTCTGGGTCCCATCCCAAGAGACCGGCCTCAAAATCGCCATTGCGCACTAGATCTGGCTTATTGATGGCTGCTAATACTACCCCGTCAATTAAAATGATATCATTTTCTATACCCTGCCCTTTACTGAACATAACCCGGGCTGAGGCGGTCCCGGCAGGAGGGCAGTCGGTGATGGTGAAGAAAGTGATGCGCGCCCAATCATTGATCCGGTCATTAGGAACAAACATCCTTACCCCAGTGCCGATAGCCTGGTTTTCCTTATCGAGCCACACCACCTCAGCTGTCAGGGTACCATTGTTATTGCTAGCCGATGGAGAAAACGCGTTGAAGCTGAAGAACAGCGGATATTGATTGATTCCTTTTAAAGACAGTTCTTGGAACACGCTTGACACACCTGGGCCCATGCTAGCCACAGCGGTGCCCTCAAAGACACTGGTATCTGAAATGGAAGCATCACTGAACCACCAGTAGGCACCGCTGGCTTCAAAACTAGGGTCCTGCACCAGATTGCCACAGCGCACGCAGGGCTCCGGCTTTGGCGGTTTGGAAACCGGGAAGCCGCAGCCTTGAGCAGTATTTGAAACAACATTGGGAGTAGTCACGTTTACTTGATGTTGGCATCTAGAGATTTTCACACAATCATCCTTTCCTGGCTTATATTCCATCTTATGGCTTTTGCCAGTATAGAGTGACTGTGCCGGCGGTGTGACAGGGGACGGTTCTGTGACACACATAACAGGGTGTCAGGGGACGGTTCTGCAGGGTGTCAGGGGACGGTTCTGTAACACGAATGTGTGACCGCAGACGTTTCTGCATGTGACCGAGGACGGTTCTGTAACACACATAAAACTATCGCGGCATGTGACAGGGAACGTTAAAAGCAGGGAAAAATGTAACCGCAGGATGCAATGGCACATCATCCTATGTGAAAGTTTTTTGGAAGCAGGAGGAGGCAAAAAGAAACGTCCTTTGCTTCCCTAAGGTTAACATAGACAAAAAGATACCCACCGGCTAATGGGTATCTTTAATTGAAGTAATAGTTTTTATATGTGATTCAGAAATAATTAAATCAAACGTGCAAATACTACGTTGTCAATTTCGATATATCCATCCTCGCTGTCAGTTTTGGTAAACTGAGCATGGTCGGCTATTATTGCTTCTGGCCCTGCATTATTCCTTCGGCTGACTTCAGTATGTCATGTACGAAATTGGCACCCCGTGATAAAAGTATGCCGGTCAGAACCTGGCCGATAAACGGGTGGGAAAAGTGTATCTCCACCAGGTGAAATAGATCCAGATTGGCTCCTACCGCAAACAATATCCCTACCACCAGAGCGCCAACCCTATCCACCGAGATCTTGCCTTTTTGCCACACCATTTTACCGGTCTCCCAGACCGCCTCAGACAGCATGGCAGCTATAATAATGGCCCCAATAGTATGCATTACGCTCCCCTCCTTTGCTGCTATTACCATTTTTGGAAGATAACGTTTCTGTACTATGATACGCAGCAGTGATACAGTTTGGCATTCCTGCCAAACCCAGGGAGCAAACACATCGGCACGGCCACAGTTCTTATTGCTGCCTTGCCTTTATTGACCCTCTTTAAAAGGCGCAGAAAAAAGCACTTCCCCGGCTTGGTTAATTATAATCCCTCTGCTTCCTCACAATTCAATTAGATGGGTGTAATGTTGTGCTATGAGAGAATCAACCTCGGCTTTGTCAAGCCTGGTTATCGACGTCACCTCGGCTTGGTAATGCTTGAGGCGCCGATTGACCGCATCCAAAGTACCATGGAAATAGCGCGTCTGCGGAACAGAGTCCTTGACGTAGTCAGCCTGCCAGTACTCCTTGGGTACGCTGCCTCTGCCAAGCGCGAAGCGCCGCACCGATGCCGCCGATTTCTTGGCGATATAAATCCCTGCGGCCACCCCTAGAGCAGCTGCCGTCCCTATTCCCAGGGCAATCTTATCTGCTGTCGAAGCCCGATTCCGAAATTCCTTTTCGCTCACCACAAGACCTCCTTTTTCCGCCGTTTCTAGATTATAGATAACCTTGCTTTAATATTAGATGATGCGTCTTACAGGTGTCAAAAATTCCCCACCATGACTAAATACAAATTAATCGCGAGTTTGGCTGATTCCAAAATTTCAGATTTGCCATTCGAAGCGTTAGCGAAGAATCTTTGAAACCTTCGGCTTCGCGTCAGGATTACAGTAAAAAGTGCTTTATAAATACTAGAGAAGCTTATTATACAAAACTCTCCAATCATATAATAAACAGGATAATTTGTTTTAGATATGGAATATAGTGTATAAACTTTCCATTCTAAATATATAGAGAAACAAAGGGAAGAGGAGGAAATTAGGGATGACTCAATGTTTGATGCCTATGTGCATGGTCTGCAAACATTACACGCCGTACTCACCGGCTAAAAGAACCGGTGCCAAATGCCAGGGATTCGGGTATACTTGCGAGGCTTTCCCTGACGGAGTCCCAGAGGAATTGATGTGGAAATACTATGATCATCGCAAACCTTATCCAGGGGATAATGGCATTCAATTTGAGCCTCAAACAGGCATGGCAATCCCTCCGTGGTACAATGATGAAGAATTCATGAATGCGCCTAAATCGGGTTTCCCAGAATTTTGATGTATTATTAGCAGGCACATGGTGAAGCGAGGGGAAGCAAAAGCTGCCCCTCGCTTTCTATTCCGCTGAGAGCACTTCGGCCTCGCTGCGGTCTTGCTCCTGATTCAGCTTAGCCCACCACACCGCATGGCGACGTTCCACATATCCCTTATCGATATAGCCGGTGAACATACTGATAACCAGGGGGCGGTTGGCCTTGATGAAAAACGCCGCTAGATGAACTATGATCGAAAACAGCAAAATAACTGTGAACAGGTTATGGATCTGTGCCAGCCAGAACACCGCACCCGACGAAAACTCCACTCCGGGCAGATTCTTATACACCTTAAATATCCCGGTGACGATCAAGGCCATTACTGAGAAAGCAGTCACCTCGAAGGCTAGGCGTTGTTCAGCCAGATATTTGTCATTTTCCGGCTCCTCGGCCAACCCCACCATGGAAGCAAAAATTTGTAAGGATTCCTTGAAATCACCCCTACGGGGTATGATGTCCCATCTTTTGCTCACTATCAAATAGGTCACATAATAGACACTTACAAATATCAATGCCATAGCTGCCAGATAATGCAGATGCAATGTTGCTAAAAAATCGCTCGACCAGGCCAGCCCCGGGAGTTGGTCGACAAAATACCTCTTATACACCGGCATCTGGCCAAAGCCGGAAAAGAACAATATAAATATCGACGTTGCCGTGACCCAATGAGTAAAGCGTATAGCTAGATTATGGCGTTTGATCTTCATCATCAGCACCCCCTTTCATGATATGGTAAGTGCTTATTCCGGCCGCCAGTATACCGGCAATTGGAGCCATCACAAAGCCGCTCAGCATAGTGCCCGGCTCGTCAAGCGGGTTTTCAATATTTACCGCCATATTTATCCGACCGGTCTTGCCGTCCAGATCCTGCTCAATAATTGCCGCATTGATGGCCTCAAAAGGTATTTTTGAAATATAGAAATTGGCTGTGCCACCATTCTCTACATCTCCGTATACATACCCCTGGTTTTCCTGCGCCCAGTTGCGGGCATATTGGCGCATTTCATGCTGCAGGCCGAACTTGATAGCATCTCTGGGGCAGGCAGTTACACAGGCCGGTTGCTGTCCCTGTTTGATCAAATCGTGACACATATCGCATTTGTACATAACTCCGCCTCCCGCCAGGTCGGGAGCTACCTCCAGATAAAGCCCTACCCCGCCCTGCCGCTGAGGGATATGCCAGGGGCAAACATCCCGGCATTTAGCCCCGCCGAAACACCCCTTAGGATTTATCACCACTGGACCTTCGGCGGTCTTATCATTAACCCCGAAAGGACACAAGGTCGAACAGGGCGGGTTGTCACAATGCATACACTTGCGGGGAACATTCACCTTGATCTTTTTCCCCTGCCATTCCACCTCCAGACGCTGGACATAGGTCCAGTTGTAAGGGGTGAGCCGGTCGGTAATATGCCTTTTTTCGGACCAGTCCTCGTGTTTGGGCTGAGGCCAATAATTCTTAATAGGATGCTGGGGCTGAGGGTAATTGGTTTCATTTTTAATTCGACATGCCAGAACACACTCGGGGGTATCCTGATGTTCACAACCATCACATTTATTCAAATCGTGCAGCATAGCGTATTTGCCAGTCGACTTAGACTCGGCCAGAACTTTGCGCGCCCCGGTCATAATGCTGGCTGCTGCGATCCCTGATGCCGCCGCCCGCTTTAGAAATGTCCTTCGCGTCACAGTCATAGACATAGCCTTACCTCCTCTTTATGATACCCATACCGGGTATGGTATATAGAATATTCTATTCGTTCCGAGGTGTTTTGGCAATAGGTAAGATGGTTTTGATGAGATGCAGTATGGGCATATCTCCTTGCTTCCCGCTGTTTCCCGATATCTTGCGCTAGATGAAATCAGCGTTCCATAGTAGACTAAGGCTAGATAGAGAATCACTTGCACTCAATTCAGGAAAAATTAAGCACAGAACGCGCAAATAATAGAGGTTTAATCTCGCTGGATCATGGCTAATTCCATCTGATGTGGCCGGTATTACAAGGAGGTACCTATGTTTAAGAACATCCTGGTTCCCATTGACGGATCAGCATACGCCCTTAGTGCCGTCAAAGCTGCTGTAGCTATTGGAGAGAAGTTTGAGGGCCGGGTGACCTTGCTCCATGTGATCACTAAAAGCCCGGAGATAGAATCAAAAGGAAAGGATGGGCCGGAAATTCAGGCTCAACAAATCGAAGCCTTGCGCGCCGAGGGCTGCGAGATCTTAAACCAAGCCCTCAAGAGCATTGACAGAGATGCTGCCAATATCGACGCAATATTATCATGGGGCAATCCGGCCAACATCATTATAGAAGAAGTGGCCGAAAAAAAACACGACTTGGTTGTCATGGGGAACAGAGGCCTGGGTGCTATCAAAGGTCTGCTTCTCGGCAGTGTGAGCGAACGAGTGAGCAGAGCGGTCAAGTGCCCGGTACTTATTATAAAAGATGTTTCTTATGTTTAAGCTATCAGCCGGTCTTAACAGCCTGTTGTTCTTCAGCTGGACTTCCTGCGCTGGATAAGATGATCCGCAAGCAGTATAATCGTGCCCCCGATCGCCGCGATCACAGATGCAGAGAGAATGCCAGTTTTAGCCTGATAAGTGAGCAGCGGGTCTGTAAAGGCCAGATTGGTAATAAACAGCGACATAGTAAAGCCAATGCCGGCCAGCCCTGCTATACCCCATAGTTGACTCCAGCGCACCTCTTCCCCTAACACGGCAATACCGGCTCTGACCGCCAGCCATGAAAACAACGTTATGCCTATTTGTTTGCCCAGAACAAGGCCTAACACCACGCCCATGGTGACCGGGTTGATAAACCCGACTTCCTCACCACCGCCCACAAAACTCACTCCTGCATTGGCCAGGGCGAAGACCGGTATTATGAAATAAGAGACAAAGGGGTACAGTGCGTCTTCGAGTTTCTGCAGAGGGGTGTTGACATTGTCGACAGCGCATTTCAACTCTTTAAGGATTTGCTTCTGGGTTTCGTCGACCACCATGATGTTGAAGTCTCTTTCCGGGAAGTTCATTAATAGACTGCTGGTTTCGCCCACGAATTGATCGGGATGATAACGAGCCCTGGCGGGAATCGTGAAAGCCAGTAAAACTCCTGCAATAGTGGCATGAATTCCTGACAGCAGGAAGGCCAGCCATAAGGCAATTCCCAGAAGGGCATAAGGAAACGTCCGCCTAACCCCTCTGATATTAAGCAGCCACGACACAGATAGGATAATAATGCCAATAGTCAGGCTGATCAGGCTTATATGATCAGTATAAAACAGAGCAATTACCAGGATAGCCCCCAGATCATCAACAATTGCCAGGGCCAGCAGGAATACCTTCAATGACAGCGGGATCAGCCGACCCAGAGCGATGACGCAGCCCAGGGCAAAAGCAATGTCCGTAGCCATGGGAATACCCCAGCCGTGGGCCCCATCTCCGCCAAAATTAAATGCAGTGTAGATAGCAGCCGGCACGATCATGCCTCCGAGGGCAGCTATGATCGGCAGGGTTGCTTTTTGCGCTGTAGACAATTCTCCCACCAGGAATTCGCGCTTGATTTCCAAGCCAACCACAAAAAAGAAGATGACCATAAGGCCGTCGTTAATCCAAAGACCCAGGGATTCAGCCAGTTTGAAGTTGCCTACGCTGATCTCGATATTTGTATTCCATAAGTGGAAATAGCTGGCGGCCCAAGGAGAATTGGCCCAAAACAGCGCTACAATGGTGGCCAGTAGCAACAGTGTGCCGCCTAACATTTGTCCAGATATGAATTGGGAAACCGGCTTTATCAGAAGTGTTCTCAGTCGCTTAGTATCTTCTTGCATTCCCTCTCCTTTATAGCATGCCCAGCAACAACACCTTTACTATCTATTGATGTATACTATACTAATTATTTACGGCAAAACTTGTCAAACAACTGCCCCATGTTTGTACCAGACCAAAAAAACGTTGCATGCCCCCACCTGTACCGATTCCAGGTTTGCTTCGCTCGCCCTTTTCTTCCAGTGTATTCATGTAGCTACAACATTGTAGCCAGAGAGCCAGCATTATCATACCACTAGCTCATCTAAACCTGCATGGATAAGGGATTGCTGTTAACACGCCAAAACCGTTTGTGAGTAATGCAAAACCGCCCGCATAACGGGCGGTTTTTAAATACTATTGCTGTTCAAACAGGGTCCGTTTTAATTAACCGGGTTATTTCATAAGTCAGCAGACTATTATTTCAGTGTTTTGCTGCTTCGGGTATTTGTCTGAACTTCTTATTCAAGTACAGACTCATCCAAAATGGGATCTTCTGCACCTTCATCCAAATTCTCATCGTCTACAACTTCTTGGTCATCACCGTTCTCCTCGACGGATCCATCATCCAGGCCATCTTCATCGACAGCGCCTTCATCGACAGCATCCTCATCGGGAACGATTACATCGCCATCTTCAGGCACCGCAGCAGAGGTTATATCCACTGTATAGGTTTCGCTGTCCCATAAAACCGTATAACCAAATGCTTCAGCAGCGTAACGAATGGGAATGCAGGTCCGGTCTCCGGTCAAGGCTGCCTTGGTATCCATTTCCATGGCCTCGTCATTAACCGTGTACACATTGTTCCCAATGGTGAATACTACAACAACCCCATCTTTTTCCAGGATAGCCTGATATTTATCAGCATCCCAGCTAACCGTTGCCCCTAAGGCTTCCATTGGGGCTCTCATCGGAACCAGGGTACGGTTATTCTCATCTATGTATGGCTTTTGATCCACAAATTCCACGGCCTGTCCATCAATAACAACTGGGATGTCTACCGCTACTGCCTGCATGGCAAACAAACCCACCATTAAAATAGCAAATACCAGTATTAATTTCTGCCTCATAATGACCTCCTAAAACTTTTTCCAGGACCCTCCGTACAGCTTAAACAAATATTCCCGGTTTGTTCTACTATCTAATATATGTTAATTAGGAGTCTTAGGCAAACCGGGACAAATCGGCTATTATGGCCAAATTTTGTACAATAACTTCATAGTACATGGAAATAGTAGATTGTTTATCCTAAGGATTACCCCATATGTAAATTTTACTAACAGTGTCAGGGGACGGTTCTCTGACACACTTACAGGCAGAAGCAAAACTACCGTGAACCGTTGTTTCACAAGGGTGATGAAAATCCTTGTCGCAAGACCCTCCAGGGCAGACAGAGTCGTCTCCCCTACCACCACCAATTTGGGGCGACTCTAGGCGGGCTGGGCAGAGCTCCCCTACTGAAGCAGATCCCCAGAGAAATACCTGTGCCCGCTTGTTCTTTCAGGTCTAGCGCCGGACAGCTATGCGGTCATGTGCAAAATATGCGCTTAGAAAAGGAAACAGAAAGAACGTCCCCCCTTTACGTCCTTTATCTGTTCTTTATTGCAGGTAGCCCCGCACGATGAGGCGGTCGTAATGGCCATCCACCGGAATCAGAGGAGTGCAGGTGGTCAGCGTGATGGCTGGCTGACTGGTGGGATCGACAACGCTCCAGTCCCGGCTATGAGTAACATAGACTTTATCCACACGGTAAGTATAATGAGCATTGTCGTATTCTAGCTCGATGGTATCGCCAGGTTTCAGTTTATCTAAATGCAGGAAGGGACTGCCATAGGCATTGCGGTGACCGGCGATGCTTACATTGCCAAGGCTGGGATAGCCGCTTTGGGGATAGAAACCAGGCCCCTGCTTCAGATCTGCTTCTCCGACCCCATAGCCGACCTGCAGATCGAGTTGCAGGCTGGGAATAACCAGGCGGCCGGAAATCGGCAGGAATTCTCGGGGCTGTTCCGCCGAAGATGGTGCAGCTTCACTTTCTGGAAGTACGGGAGTCGGTTCTGCGGGCTGAATGCCGACATTTGGCTGGGTCCATTGCTGATACAGGCTTTCAGCATATGGAAAAACAAACAGGAACAAACCGCCCAAGACCAAGAGGCTGCCCAAAAGCTTGTAATTTAATTTTCGTCTCTGCTTTTTCATGCTACTACCAACCCTCCATAATCCAATCGATAAGTGTCAGAGAACCGTCCCCTGACACACCCACCTCAAATTTTCACTTCAGTATAATAACCATATGCGTCCATCCCGATATCGAAGTGATCAGTCGGTGTACCCAACTGCGTCTGATATGCCAGAACATCCCTGAATTCCTCTTCAGTAACAAAACGGGGCTGCCAGAATGTTTTCAAATTATCAGTAAATATCGGATAAAGCCTGATACACTTGGCACCATCTTCCTCAAGTCTCAGCTGCAGCAGGTAACTGTAAGGCGGCAGCTTTCTCTGTTGGTACTCCCCGTTACTGTTAAAGACGCCGTTCCCGATGCTATAGATCACCCATTTTCCGTTTATTTGCTCAATTCCCTGCATTAAATGTGCACCATGGCCGATAATCAGATCAGCCCCAGAGTCTATAAAGGTTTTGGCATAATTTCTTTGTTGATTCAGTATCGGTCCGTAATCCGTGCCCCAATGGGCCACTAAAATGATAAAAATTTTAGAGGATTTGGTGAGTTTTTCTTTAGTGATCCTTGCCATCAGCTCGCCATTCAGGCAAGCTACGCCCGGTTTATTACCCATGGCATATGAATCAAATTCATAATGAGCCGGGCGCCTATACCAATAGCCGCTGAAAATTACAATTTTATGATCTCCATGCCTGATCCGCAGTGGTTGGCTGGCATCTCGGCCCGTAAATCCCGCCCCTGCCCATGGAATATCTGCTTCATTGAAGGCCTGCAAAGTTGATTTTAATCCAGCCGCACCATAGTCCATGGCATGGTTATTGCCTAATGTCACGGCATGAATATGGTTGTTCTTTAAAGATCGGATGCTTTCTTGAATCCTCCCGCCCAGCACAAATGGTTTGATGCCTTTCAGGTGTGAAGAGGTCAAATCAGTCAATACGCCTTCGAAATTGGCGATATTCAGGCTTCCCTGTGCCAGGAAAGGCTTCAATGCCGCAAAACAATAATCATAACCGTATTTCGTAAGCGCATCTTCCTGGCCTCTTCTCAGCCGTCTGGCTGTATAATCCTCTCCATAATAAGTGTCCCCAATGAACTGAATAACGGCTGGCTCTGCAGACCCAAGTTTAAATTCCCTTTTGATAGTCGGGTTATCCGCCGTATCACCCGCCCCTGCAAGCCGATCTATGACCTCGGCAAGCAAGTAATCGCGCTGAAAATTATCCCTGGCGCCGCACACTGAGACTACGACCTTTCTTCCCCTTATATAGGTCAATACCGTGCCTTCCCCATGGTTCTGTCCAAAAAAAAAGCCTCCAATTATTTTCCCGCTGGCCACCAGGCTACTGGTAGACTCAAATAACTTGCCTTTATACTCCACCATGGTTGTATTCAGCATCTTTGAATATTTGGGAGGCATAGAAAACAAATATCTTCCCAGCTTGCTTAGATCTGTTACCGTAAAGTGCTGTGGCTTAGTTGTGGGCCTGCCGCTAATATTCTCGACGGCACTGTTATTCAAATCCAGTTTAGTGGCCAAAGCCTTTATAGCTTTCAAAGCTTCCCCAGTTTTACCGGACAGTTTTTCCGCCAGGGCTAACGCCACATCAGGCGCATTGCGGCAGACTAATAAGCTCAGCAATGTATAAAGCGACACCTGCTCCCCTTCTTCAAAACCAATAGCATTGGTTGCTTTTGCCTCCCTGGCTGGTACAACACTCATGGTTACATACTCATTAAATGCCATTTTCCCCCTGGCGATATCCTCCAGCAACCGAGCCAGCAACAAGAGGCTTCCCAGACCACGGTTCACTTGAATACTAGGGTTTCCTGTGCTCAAAAGCGTCTCTCCGCTTTCCAAGTCAACCGCCTCCAGCCTATACCTGGCATGGGACGAGAATCCCCATTTGCCAGGCGTGAATGGCGGCAACTCAGGCTGCCTCTTTATTGCGGATAACAATCTAGATCGAATCTGCCCGAAATCATTAGCCCGGCGGGACCCTTTCAACAACACATAATCATCCGCTTCCAGTATGCTGGCCGCATCCCGAGCACAGGACTCAATGTCCGTGTAGAAACCGGCTACCATTTTCCCCGGTAATTCTTCCAGCAAATATCTCATTTCGTCCCCATAAAGAAATACCAGGTCAACGCCGGTATCGATCAAAGGCTTCGCCAGTTGTCTATGAACTGCCTCGGCATTGACGCCTAAGTTCACAATCCTCCCTAAAATGCAAATTCTTTTCCCCTTATGCTGCGCTGCATTTAATTTAAACACTTCAAAGGCCGCATACATCGAAGCGACCTCCGCATTGTAGCTGTCATCAAGTAGGTGAACCTTTCCGCCCTGGGGTAATTCTACGCTGAGCGGTTCCAACACCGCTTCATTTAAATGGATCGTTTCCAAACGCTCCATTACCTCAGCTGGATCTATACCTAGAGCATATACCGCAGCCAGCGCTGCCAGTGAATTAGAGACCATAGCTCGTCCTGCTGCCGGCAAATGATATTTGATTTGCTGATCAGCGATAACCGCGTTAACCCAGGAACCATCATCCACCGGATGCCATTCTACCACTCGGAAATCAGCCTCTTCATGAAAACCATAACTAATTACTTTTGCTCCGTAGGATATCACCTCGGATTTAACCAAATCATACTCCAGCATATCACGGTTTAATACCGCTGTTCCCCCAGGTTGGATGCCCTGGGCGATACGGGCCTTCATTCGGGCTGTTTCGTGAACCGTATTGAAATTTCCACCGGTTTGCCCCAAAGCGATTTCGGTAATAACGGCGATGTCGGGACGAGCCAGTTGGCAAATACCCCCAGAACGCATCCATAATGCCGAAAGTGCCACTTCAATAACCGTAAAATCAGGCTGTGTAACGCACCGCCCCAAAGTCAGGGCTACACCTGTTCTGGAGTTGTGATTTCCATAGGTAGATTCAACTGCACCTTTTCCCTTCAGCAAATGATCCAACATCATTTTAGTGGTTGATTTACCTACCGTGCCAGTAATAGCAAGAATCTTTCCCGCATAGGCTTCGCGTGCGGTGGAACCCAGCTTTTTGATCACATCATAAGAATTTTCCACCAGAAGCTGAGGTATGAATGGATCCAGTTCCTTTATGTGACGCTCCACTACTGCGCCGATAATTTTGTTCTGGAAGCTATGCAAAGTGGTGTGAGTATCGGTCCAATCCGCATACACTCCGGTGTTGCCTGTGCCCTGCAGCCATCTCTCCCTATCAATGGCAACAAATAGAGTACCCTGGCCAACACAGCCGGCGGACGAAACTGCCAGATTCCAGCAGCGCCAGTCATCTGCTGGCTCAACAATCCATTTTCCGCCGATAATATCGGTCAGCTCGTTTTTCGACCAACCTTTTTGCATGTTGCTCTCTCCTATAATCGTATACCTTAAAACGTGAGGAATAGCGGGACCATGGGATCTGGCCCCCTTGAGCCGATCTCTGCGGCAGTGGCTGCTACTGTGCAGCAAAAGGGGGTAAAGGCGAACCGGTGAGAGTGCCACCTTAAACACTAGAACCGCCCCCGCGTTCGCTTTTTAAACACCAGAACCGTCCCCGCGTCTGCTCGCGTTGGCTGTCCGCGTTGGCTTTATGGAGCTCAATCCCCAGAACCGTCCCCGCGTTTGAGCAGGATCTGATTCAAATAACTGCAATATCCGGAAATATTGTGCTCAATATCATCGATTCGGGACCGGAAAGAATGATGGCGAATGTAAAATGCCCACAAAATATTCTGAGGTGCTTTATAATACATAGCCACTTCCGGGAAATACAAGCCATTCAATTGATGCTCCACGCGATGTTCGATTGCGGCCATCAATTTCTTTTGATCAAAAGAGTCCAAAAGGTCCAGACCGTACTGGTCTCTTTTCATTTTCTCTATCATGCTGTAGGTAGCCATTAATAATTCCAGCAAGGTTGGATAGGTGGTTTCCCTGCTCAAACAGAAGTCTAAAATGCCACTGGCATTTTTCAGGTTGAATTCTATGTATTTTTTCTCCGGTCTGTGTTTAAAGAGCTCATTGGAGCAATAGCTGAGCCAGTGATCCTTTTGGCGCCAAAACTCATTGTCGATAAAATATTCAAAGGCTGATTCCACCATATTAAGCCAGCGCTGGTCTTTATCTATGTCATACAACCGCATCAAGGCAAAAGCCGCCTCGCCGTTATAGTATACGGTGCGGAATTCTTCCTTGATGGACAGGTCGGGGAAATTCAAGACATGGACATAGGAACCGTCTTGTTTATTCTGAAAATAACTGATGCCCTCAGCGAGCTGCTTCATCAACTGAACATACTTCTGGTCATCAAATACGGTGGTATATTTGGAAAATGCCAAAATAGCGGTAGCATTGGCACCCAGCTTAATTTCGTTGTCCATGGTTCGTTCAATCACAAAGGCCCGGGTAATCCCCTCTTCATCCTCTACCACTTCTATTCCCTCCCGGGCCAAATATTCCAAAGCCCGGATGATGGCCCGCCCCAACTCTTCATCTCTGGTCACCTCAAACGCCTCGATCATAGAGTAGGTGGTGCTGGCGTGCCGCAGTGTATTGTAGCCGGGGATTTCCTTGTTAAAACAGGGAAAATATCCGTAACGAAACTTACCTGATTCGTCAACTTGAGTGGCTAAAAAGCCTGAGGATTTTTCGATTACCGACCGCAGTAATTTTTCATCGATGACCTCTATGACCCGTCGCCCATTGTTTAGCCTGCCATGGTTCAGGTCATGGCACTCTGTTCCATCATGGAAAAAACCAAGCGTCGTAAACAGCCATACTCTCTTGAGGGATTTCTCATCCAACTCCAATTTAATCCCCAGGTTATATTTAATATAGGCCATCATGTTCTTCCAGGAGATTTGCTTTTGGGGCGATACTTTGTTGTCGTATATAAATACATTGGCATTGACTTCCTGTTCCAAAAAGGCGATATTAAACATTTCGTCCAGGGCAATGCCTTCTCTGAAATAATTGGTTTTGATACTGGAAACATAATCGATAAAGGCATCAAATGAACACTCTTTAATATCTTTGACAAGATCTGCTTTTATCCACAAAGGCTGCAGCTTCAGCTTTTTGACTTTTTTATTCATGCTATTTACAGCATTTTTCCAGCTCGATTCAATTGAATTGCCGCTGCCATTGCAAACGTGGGCACGTGATTCTCCATCGCTGAAAGACAGAAAAACAATATACCTCGGCTTGTTATCAAAAAATAGCTTCATATTGTCCGATACCGCTTCAGCATGCAAATAGATGCGTTGTTTCAATTCCTCCAGCCTTGCCTTAAGTGCAATAGCTTCACTGTTATTAAAATGCATGAAAATATCCCTTTCCGCCTTTTTGTATGTATCGCCTATGAAGAAATATAAATAAAGTTCTTTGCTTAAGCAACTTCTGCTTCATGGCATCAATCAGGGAACACCCAAAACAGAGCCTGATTCTATTATAAAGAATCAGGCTCTGATGATAAATCTGCTATGCTCTTAAGCAGTCAACTATTCTTTCTTATCAGCTTTTCTTCTCAATCCCAGTCCGGAGAGAAGCATCCCCAGTCCGGCCAAAGAGAGTAAACTGACCGCACCTCCTGTTTTCGGCAACTCGGGATCCAAATCGCCCAAGGGCACTTCCTCATCCACTATATCGATATCCGTATCGACATCAGTATCTGCATCGGCATCTGCGTCAGCGTCGGCGTCGGCATCAGCGTCGGCGTCGGCATCGGCGTCTGCGTCGGCATCGGCATCACTGTCACTGTCTGAGTCGGAGTCACTGTCGGAGTCGGAATCGCTGTCGCTATCTGAATCAGAGTCGCTGTCGGAGTCGGAGTCGGAATCGCTGTCAGAATCTGAGTCACTGTCGGCGTCAGCGTCGGCATCTGCGTCAGCGTCGGCGTCAGCATCGGCGTCAGCATCGGCGTCAGCATCGGCATCTGCGTCAGCATCGGCGTCAGCGTCAGCATCGGCGTCAGCGTCAGCGTCGGCGTCGGCATCGGCATCTGCGTCAGCATCGGCGTCAGCGTCAGCATCGGCATCGGCGTCAGCATCGGCGTCAGCATCGGCGTCAGCATCGGCGTCGGCATCGGCATCTGCGTCAGCGTCGGCGTCAGCATCGGCGTCAGCATCGGCGTCGGCATCGGCATCTGCGTCAGCATCGGCGTCAGCGTCAGCATCGGCGTCAGCGTCAGCGTCGGCGTCGGCATCGGCATCTGCGTCAGCATCGGCGTCAGCGTCAGCATCGGCATCGGCGTCAGCATCGGCGTCAGCATCAGCGTCAGCATCGGCGTCAGCATCGGCATCGGCGTCAGCGTCTGCGTCAGCATCGGCATCGGCGTCAGCGTCGGCATCGCAATCCGCGTCGGCGTCACAATCGGCGTCGGCATCGCAATCCGCGTCGGCGTCACAATCGGCGTCGGCATCGCAATCCGCGTCGGCGTCTCCGTCATCATAGTCATAGTCTTCAAAATGACTATAATCTCCGAATACTTCTATCGAAAATCCATCGCCAGACGCAGTTACGGTAATCGATGTCTCCTTATATGGATTTCCTTCAAAGTAATCTTTTAAGTAAAACGTTCCAGGTCCAGATACTACTTCTATCATTCTGCCGACGGATGAGGGGTCATTATCATTCACGAACTGAATCAGCTCGGCAAGGTCTGCCGGCTCATTTTCTATCCAAATCAGAACACCCTGTGCTTGTTTAATTACAAAAATCTCGCCTTTTTCCAGATTCGCTACATCGCCGCCTGAAAGCACATCCATTGTACCTGCTGACATCTTCATAAAAGTAAACGCATCACCATCGTCGTCTGCATCCGCATCTGCGTCAGCGTCTGCATCTGCGTCAGCATCAGCGTCTGCGTCAGCATCTGCGTCAGCATCGGCGTCTGCGTCGGTGTCGTCATCCAAGCCATCGTCAGAGTCCATCATAGAGCTGTATACCGCAGCAGGACTATTGAAATCGTGTTTATCATTATCCGCAGCGGCTATACCAGGCACAAATACTCTGCTCACAACCAATGAGCCCAGCAAAAAGTGCGTTATTAGCTTACGTTTTCTGGCCTGGTTCTTTTCCCAGTTCTTTTGCTTGTTCTCAAGTTGTTTAAAAAACTTCTTTGACATTATTATCGCTCCTCTCTTCATTTGCCCTATGTAAATAAAGAAAAGGCCGGTTGCACTACTTGCTCCATCGTGTCTAAAGTGCCCACATAAAAACACGCTTCATCGCATCCCCTCCTATACGCCACCAACCTGATAAAGGTTAAGTGTCGCCTTTAACAACTGATAGTACCTGCTTGTCATCCTCCCAACTTCTGATTTCATTGTTGTCCATAGATTCGCTCAAAAGAGAAAGCAACTCCATCTCACTCCGGAAATTGACGATTTTGCCTTTCTCGATCCACTGAATAGAACCTTGCATGCTAAAGTTCTGATTATATTTAACCTTGACAATGAAGGTTCTATCCCCTTGGGACTGACCAGACTGCTCTCCTGCGTATACTGGCTCTTTGTTGTCCTTTTTCATACCATGTCCTCACATCAATCAGATCTTTATCCAAAATTACCATATATTACTCACAGTTCAATCACACTTATCAGGACCGGAGCCTACGTTGAGATATATAATTTTATCGGATAGAGTAGCTTGCTTTACGGGGTACAATTCACAGGGGGTTCTTCTTAAGTGCGGAGTTTTATTGGATAGAGCAGCGTGCTTTACACCTGGCAGTTTTTGCACAAGGACTGGAGACCCCGCTGGACCTAAACGGGGGCTGCTGTTTAATTGAGGGTATTGTTGAAGCGGAACGTGGGGATGCAGTTAGACGCGAACGGGAACAGTCGGATACGATGACTATGTTCGGTGCGAGCGGAGTCGTTTGCATCGGTTAGGCGCAGAACGGGAGCAGTCGGTTAAACGATGAAGCATTATAGGCAGGGGTTGTCAGTTGCTTTTCGGCTTAGGTAGGGAAGGGCAAACTTGTATCTCCAGGACAATATCTTTAAAAGCACTCTTTTTAAGAAACTGGTCGATCATTCTGCTCATGACCAACTTAACGGTCTGATATTCGGCATTGTCCAGCAAAATCAAAAACCGGGTTTTATTGACCAAACTGACCAAATCCCCTTTTCTCAAGCCGTTGATCAGCGTTTCCTTAAATTCCTTTATGGCAGAATTCTTCTGAGCATTCGATTTGAAAACATTCTGGCCGTTTTCAAATTCGATACAAACCGGACAAAGGCCATTTCCCGACCTTTCACATTTCCTTTTTTCCAATACATAAATCGTATAAAAGTCCCTATAGTCACAGAAAAAAGCCCCGTCCATCTCGCCCAGGAGCTGGGACATGACCTGGCTGTCGGTCTTGATCTGTACATACTCTGTTTTCAGCATTTGCGCTATCCTTTGCAGTTCGGGGGTTGATCGAATACCAAATTCCTTTTCAAGAATGCTGACAGTCTTCTCATAGTAGTCTTTGGCTTCTTTAATTTTCCCCATAAGAATCAAATTTTCCATCAATCGCACATAGAGCTCTTCTTCATATGGCTCAATAGAAATTGCCTTTTGGCATATTTCCACGATAGCCCCATATGACTTTTGATCCGCATACAGCTTCGTCAAATTCGCAATAATTTTAAGATATAAATTGCGGTAATAGGTTCTTTTGGGGAAAATCCAGCTCTCATAAACCAGCTCCGGCAAGAGTTCCCCGCCATAGATATCAAAAGCATTTAGGTAATATTCGATAGCTTGCTTAGGATCTTCTCTTTTTAAGGCTTCAGCAGTATTAAATGATCTTTCCAGTTCGATGAAATCGATCCAGACGTCTTCTCTCAAATTCAACATATAGCATCCATTTGTAAATAGAATGATATCTTTTCTATTCTCAAAAATTGAATCATTGGACAAGAGCTTTCGTAAACGGTAAATCATGTTATTGACCGCATTGCTTGGATCAATATAGTCTGCTTCGGGGGAGACGTTCTCTAGAAGGATTTCCGGAGTGATTCCTTTATTTAAATTATTGAGAAGATACTTAAACAAGCTCCAAAGCCGATTCGATCTGCTTGAAGTATTGTATGCCTCTCCATTTTTTGGTATTATTCTAAATTCACCCAGCGTAACGATCTTTATTCGATTTGAAATATTATCATTATGTTGTTGTACGTTCATTCAATCAACTCCTGTGAACCTGGTTGGAACTGACAGATCAATGACAACTGTGCATACAATTATACTAAAAAGTGCCATATCCACCAATACGAAAATGGAAAACAAAAACCTGCATACAATGTGCAGGTTTTCTGTCGATTTACAGGGCTTTTAATACAATTTTAATACTCGTATGTTTTTGAATAAGATGCTGTCGGTTTTTCCATAGTGTATGCCTTCCCAACCGCTCTCAGCTGCATATCGGAGGTAGTGTCCACAACGACCCATTTTCCGTCTATACCTACTTCATTCCAGGCATGATAGCCGTTCACATTATCTGCATATCCTTTCACCAATTTGCACGGTATGCCAACACTTCGCGTCATTGAAGCATAAAGTGAGGCATAATCATAGCAGATGCCCTTTTTAGTAAGCATTGTATCAATGGGATCGGGGATATAGCCAGTTTGCACGGTTCTCTTTTTGTCATAGTCGTAGCCGCAGTTGTTTACGATGTAGTTGTATATGGCTTCTGCCTTAGCCTGATCGCTAGCCAGCCCCCGGGTAAGTTCATCTGCCTGATCTGCAACTGATCCACTGCTAAAATCGATATTCTGTATGGAGTTCAAAAACAGCACGCTCTGGTCTTGCAGAGCTAAAGAAACGTATTCTTTCTTCAGATACTTGTATTTCGTCCCCTGTTTATTTTGCAGTACACTTACCGTATAATCGCCATTGCCCATTTGAAGAGGAAAGCTTTGCGTGGAACCATCGGCTCTCAGATCATAGGTACGTCTTTCAGAACCCTTTTCGATCATAACCTTTACCTTGTTGGGGCTGTCACTTAGATAAGCAATGTCAACGATCCCCAATTGTATTGCCCCGGTGTCTATGATTACATCTTGTGGAGATGCAAAAGCAACCGCGGGGAAGGAAGTGAAGACGAAGCATAATAAAAGTACCAAGGCTTTGATTTTTAGACTTCCAATACGGTCTGTTGATGCTGGCATTATGCAGGTCCTCCTTTGTCATTAAGGACGGACCGTATAAAAAAGGCGGATACTTAAATCCTCTTCTTCGGCGGCCTGGCGATCATAGACTTGCGTCAGTAGACCCATGGCTTTGCGTCCTCGCCTTTCGGCGAGTTTGCCTTTATCGGTGAGGGGCTTTAAGGCCCCGCCGTCCTGACCAGTATTAAATTAAAAAATCTGCTTAAGCTGGATGCCAAGCAGATCAAATATCCTCAAGAACACTTATTCCTGGCAACCCGGCTATCATTGACCTGGCGTCTTTAGACCCGTGGCTTTGCGTCCCCGCCTTTCGGCGAGTTTGCCTTTTCTCCTGATACATATTATAGTAATACCCACATGCAGAATATGTCAAGATTAACCTACAGGATTAGGCCTAACGTCCCATGCATTCACAGTGGATCGAACCAAATAGCGATGAACCGAACAGCAGCGCTTTTAAAGGAGGAATATTATGCACTTAGGAGCAAACTCATTAAGTTTAACTGTAAAAGATATTCAAGCTTCTAAAAGTTTTTATGAAAAATTAGGATTTCAGGTCTTCTTGGGTAACATCGATGAGAAGTGGTTGATTATGAAACATGGTGATTGCGTAATTGGTTTATTTCAAGGTATGTTTGAGAGAAATATCCTCACATTTAATCCGGGATGGAACAATAATGCTGAAGAAGTAAATCCTTTTGATGATATTAGAGTCATACAAGAAAGCCTCCGCAAAGCAGGAATTGAGATAATAAACGAGGTTGATCCGGAAACAAATGGGCCAGGCAGTTTTATGGTAATAGATCCTGATGGCAACCCTATTCTTTTTGATCAGCATCGATAAATCGGGCAAGGTCCTACTTATGTGCCAGGCACAACAGTTATTCAGTTATTAAGCAATAATTCAATAACTGAACATGACAGAAGGGGACGGTCCCCTTCTGTCGCCCCGAGTGTCGCTGTACTGGCTTTATATTGGGAATTACTTTATTACACAGTTTTTATTATGGTCGCAGCAGGCTGATATGGGGAATACTGCCCTCAAAGATACGCCGTCTAATAACCAGGAGCTTCCAGTGGTGCTGTTTTCAAAATATTCAAAACGGACTATAAGCTCTGCTACATCGCATGGCACAGGCACATCAGTCACCGCCTGGCGGAAGGTATAACCCCGGTTGGGATCGTGGTCCTGGCTGAATTTTGCTATGGGTATTATAATGAGGTCAACATCGTTGCCAAAGTTATCCACGTATATGACCCTGGCGGTTAGGAAAGGTATCGCTGTGGCTGTACCATTGCCCTTAGCGAAAAGGTTTTCCGCGAAGCTTAACCTATAGGTGCAGCCAGGGGTTACAATTACGGTCTGCTGCAATGTTACTGACTTATCTTCTTCGGTAACGGTAGTCAAACTATCAAACCTGGCTGCGGCCAGTCCCTCGTAGGCAATATTGGTGAGGACCGGCTCATTCGCTACCCTGGCAAAGCTCGGATTAATCTCTTCCCAGTACTGAAAAGGGAATCCTGGTTCGGCGCTAGGCACCTCAAAACCCCCGTTTTTAATCAATTCCCCGCTTTCACAACGGCAGCTTGAGAATTTACAATTTGGCATTTAAAGCCACCTCCATTCAACTTTTCAGCAGCAGGCGGAAATCTGCGCAACCGACTGCAGCGATACGGCATCCAGGTTCCACACTGAGCCCGGGGCATCCGTTATATAGAAACTGAACTGCACAATAATTCCCGGTACGTCACAGGGCACGGGAAGGTCGGCGGTCTGTTCGTGAAGGTTGTATTCTTCATCTGCTGCAGTCTTTTGAATGGTGATATTCAAAAGCTCGTATTCATTATGGATTCTGTCCAGGTAAACAACCCTGGCTGCCAGCAGTGGCAGGTGGCCGTTATCCCCGATGAAAGTGACCATTCTTTCAGCAAACTTCAAATTGTACAGACAGCCAGGCGTCACATCTACATGCTGGCGCAGAATGAGGGTTGAAGCCCCAACAATCGGCAGATCGTTTGTCTGAACGCTTGCGGCGGCGTTGCCTTGATAAACATTTACCGTATCTCTGAACAGATCTATATCCGGTGTATGGGCTTGTAATAGCCAGCTAGCAAACAGGTCTAATTGGTTTGGGCCGGGAATTTCAAATCCCCCGTTTTTAAGCAGTTCTCCCCTTTCGCAAAAACAGACCTGTGGAATGCACTTCTCCCCTCCTTTAGGTGAAACCGTTCCACATACGCCATAATTTCTGTAAAGGGGGTTTAACCCTGGAGTTCTTATCATATCAATCACTCCTTACAGCAGCAGACAGAAGTCTTGGATATGGCTCGCAATGACACAGCATCCAAATTCCATACCGCGCCTCCGAGGCCAGGCATTATGAAATCAAACTGCACTAAAACTCCTGACACATTACAGGGTACGGGAAACTTGGCTGCGGTGATGTGAAGGTTATATTTCGCATCTGCTCCGGATTTTTGAATAGTCTCGGTTAAAAGTGCGAATTCCGAGCCCTGGTAGAGATAAGTAACCCTCGCTATAAGGGTTAGCAGGTCGGTGTCAATAGTACCTGACGCCACCAATTTCTCGGCGAATGCCAGCCTATACAAACAGCCGGGCGTCACCGTGACAGGTTGGAAAAGAAGTATTGTCCTGGTTACAGGTTCGGGTAACACATTAGTCTCAATGCTGGCAGCGCTGTAACCCTGGTAAACATTAGTGTTGGTTCTGACCACACTTGAATCGGAAGAAGGGAACGCTGCCCAATTGGCAAATTGGGCGCCGGTTTGAACGCCGGGGATCTCGAAACCCCCATTTCTAATCAGCTCTTCGGTTGCGCAGCAACAGCTTATCGGCAGACACCTGTCTCCTTTAGTAAATACAGTTATTTGATTGTTAATGTTGTTGATAGGATTACATTCCGGTTTAACTATAAGGTCCCGCTCTGAATCACAGCTCGGCCTTTTATACATGTTCTATCACTCCTTTCCCAATGTAGTATATTCGGAGCTTCAAACCTGGCTGCGGCCAGTTTCTCGTAGGCAATATTGGTGAGGACCGGCTCATTAGCTACCCTGGCAAAGCTCGGATTAATTTCTTTCCAGTACTGAAAAGGTAATCCTGGTTCGGTGCTGGTCACCTCAACCCCCCCGTTTTTAATCAGATCCCCAGTTTCACAGCGGCAGCCTGAGAATCTACAATTTGGCATTTAAAGCCACCTCCTTAAAACACTGGCAGCAAATCGATTCCCAGAGGACTGCCCTCAGCTGTACCGCGTCCAAAGCCCATTGGGTGCCTCCATTATCAGTTACGGAAAAATCAAACTGTACGTAGACGCTGCTTACATTACAGGGCACAGGGACATCTGCGGTCCCGGTGTGGAAGGAATAACCCTTTTCTTCATCGCTTTCATGGTCGAACTTAGCAATCGCAACATTTATAAGGTCAAACTCAGTGCCACTGTCGTCTACCCAAAAGACCCTCCCTATAAGCCGGGGGGTATTTTCGGCAGATTCACCACGGGTAATAAAGTACTCCGCAAAGCTGAGCTCCAATCTACAGCCTGGTGTTACCGTAACGATTTGGCGAAGGGATACTGATTTGGGTTGAGCACCGGGAAATGTCACGAATAATGCTTGATTAAGCCCTTCATAACCCGCGCTGGAAAAGGTTTCTACTATTGCCAGGTCGCTATCTTCCGGAATTTGATACCAGTATAGGAATGGCGAGCCACGGTTAATCTCGGTAAAATCCTCAAAATCGCCGTTTTTAATCAGGTTTCCCGGCCTGCAAATGCCCATGGAAGAAACACACCCATCTTTGGAACAGGAAGATGCGGAAGATATGGCTCGCAGGCTTACACCGTCTAAGAGCCACCGGGTACCCCCGGAATCATTACTGCTGATAAAATCAAACTGTACCGTAACTTTTGAAACATCGCATGGTACAGGTATATCAGCGGTTTTTTGATGGTAGCTATAACCCTTATCAATATTAAGGGGAATATTCTCCTTTACAATAGGAATATTTATGAGGTCAAATTGGCTGCCGGCACAATCGGTATAATATACCCTCCCTATAAGGCTGGGTTGAAGAACGGCGCCTGCCGGCCCACCAAGAAAGTTTTCCGCAAAGCTGAACCGATAAATACAGCCCGGGGTTACAGTGATATGCTGCTGAAGGGATATGGCATGCAGTTCCGCGGGGGTAGTATTAGTTTGAAACTGTGCCGCCTTATATCCCTCGTATACCGGCATATTTGAATAGGTAGTTACAGTCGTATTCGAAACCGGGTTCACCGCTCTCCAGTATGCAAATTCCTGGGTAAGGTCAGCGTTGCGCATTTCAAACCCGCCATTTTTTATAAGTTCTCCACCCTCACAGGGACATTCCGTTATAGGGCAGCATTTTGGCCCATCTATTTCTATCTTCAGATGGTTATCTTTATTGTGGTTTACCAGACTGCCGCCGGGACAGGGCGGTCCAGGGAAGCAGTCTTCCAAATCTCTCCTTATCAAATCCGACACTCCTTTCTACTCATCATTGACCATATGCATGGATAAACCTTCACCGACTTTTGCCCTTTAAAGGCTTCCTTAGACTTTTCAGCAGCAGGCGGAAATCCGCGCAACCGACTGCAGCGAGACGGCATCCAGATTCCACACCGAGCCTGGGGCATCCGTTATATAGAAGCTGAACTGCACAACAATTCCTGGCACGTCACAGGGCACGGGAAGGTTGGTAGTCTGTTCGTGAAGGTTGTATTCTGTATCTGCTGCGGTCTTTTGAATAGGGATATTTAAAAGCTCGTATTCATTTAAGTTTCTGTCCAGGTAAACGACCCTGGCTACCAGCAGTGGCAGGTGGCCGTCATCCCCGACGAAAGTTACCATTCTTTCAGCAAACTTCAATCTGTACAGGCAGCCGGGCGTCACATCAACATACTGCCGCAGAACCAGGATTGAAACCCCTACCACCGGCGGCGCGGTTGTCTGGACGCTTGCGGCGGAATTGCCCTGGTATACATTTACGGTAGCTTGGGTCAGACCTATATCCAGGGTCCGGCTTTGTAATATCCAGCCAGCAAACAACTCGAAGGGGTTTGGGCTGAGGGTTTCAAATCCCCCGTTTTTAAGCAGTTCTCCTCTTTCGCAAAAACAGGCTGGCGGAATGCACTTCTCTCTGCTGGGTGAAACGGTTCCATATACGCCATAGTTTCTGTAAAGCGGGTTTATCCGCGGTTTTCTTATCATCATATCAATCACTCCTTACAGCAGCAGGCAGAAGTCTTGGAAATGGTTCGCAATGACACAGCATCCAAATTCCATACCGCGCCTCCGAAACCAGGTAAAAAGAATTCAAACCGCACTATAACTCCGGATATATTACAGGGTACGGGAATCTTGGCCGCGGCGATGTGAAGGTTATATTTCGCATCTGCTCTGGATTTTTGAATAGTGTGAGTTAAAAGTTCGAATGCAGAGCCCTGGTAGACATAAATGACTTTCGCAATAAGGGTTGGCAGGGCGCTGTCAAGAGTACCTGGCGTGATTAATTTTTCGGCGAATGTCAGCCTGTACAGACATCCAGGTGTCACAAGAACAGGTTGGAAAAGCCGCACTGACCTGGTTATAGGGTCTTGTATAACATTGGTCTCAATGCTGGCTGCGTAGCAGCCCTGGAAAACATTAGTGTTGGTTCTGACCACACGTGATTCGGGAGCAGCTTGAGATGTCCAATCGGCAAATGGTACGCCGGCTGTAAAGCCGGGGATCTCAAAACCCCCATTTCTAATCAGCTCTCCGGTTGCGCAGCAACAGGCTGGCGGCATACATCTTTCTTGCTCTTTAGTGAATACGGTTATCTGATTGTTTATGTTGTTTATAGGATTACATTCCGGTTTAACTATAAGGTCTCGCTCTGAATCACAGCTCGGCCTTTTATGCATGTTTTATCACTCCTTTCCTAATGTAGTATATTCCGGTTGCCTTTATTTGACATGAACCAGCCTTTTTACCACTGCATCTAATAAAAGGAAGCGACATAACAAAGGGACAGGTGGTTGTGTAACGTCATAGTTACACAACTACCTGTCCCCTTATAACGCCTGGCTAAATTGCCGAAAAGCCTATGTCAGGCGACCGTTCGGAAAACCATCCCTTAAACCATGATGAGTATATCCCGTTCTTTATGCCGCCACGCCAGCAGCAATAAATACCGGGCTGAAACCTAACACCTCGGCTATATAACGGCCTTGGCGCAGGTCTTTAACCTTTACCCTCACCCCGGCTAGCCTGGCTAAACGCCGCACCGTGCTGTAAACACTACTGCGTTTAAGAGCATTCTCCGCTCCGTTTCCCACCATTAGATAGCAGCCCTTTAAAATAGGCCTTAAGATCAAATAATGCGCCAAGGCCAAACAAGCCCGGGCATGAAGCGTCACCACTCGCTCCCCTACCGTAAGCCTGCTGTTATCCGGGCTCCAGAGCCGGTCATACCTCAAACTGCACAATTCCCGCACCGTCAATCCGGCGTATAGCAGCTCAATTATTGCCCGGTCGCGTAAATTGAGCATATCGCTGTGAACCTGGGCACGAACCCGTTGAACATCTTCCCACGACGATTTCACGGCAGCCGGGTTACGCGACGCTCTCCCTACCCGGCTTATAAGCTCCAGGGGGTTGCCGCTTAAGATGCCCCGGTAGATCAGAAAACGTGCAAAGGCCGACAAAGCCGACAGACGCTGATTTACCGTCGCTGGCCGCAGGCCCCCTTTCACGCAACAGATATTGTTTATATAATTCCACCTGTTCTGGCCTTAACCGAGCCTGCATGGACAAACGCCTTCCCGCGCGTTCACTATATTTACAGAACTCATCCAAAGCTCGAATATAAATCCTCACCGTGGATTCCCTGCGCCCGTGACGCCGCAGATAGGCTGTAAAACATACCCGGTAATTCACAACCGTTCCCCTCTTTAAGCAGATTTGTTATATCGTATGCTGCTGGAAAGGATTGGTTATTAGAACTTGGTGGCTCGCCCCCGCTCTACTTACAGCTCAAATTGCCCCCTTACGAAAAAGTAAAACAATTTCAAATACTCCAAAGCTCCCCTTTCCAAATCCTCTCGGTTTTGCCACCATCTCTCGGCATTAAAATTATCATACCTTGTGGGGCAAGATATGACCCTTATTTCCCTATCTAGGGAATTCATTGCTTTATCAAAAATCTTCTTTGCCCGCCCGGAATGTGATTTAGAAGTCACAATAATTAAAGAATCTATACCTGACTCGCTCTTCAGGTATTCCCTCACCGCTATCGCTTCATCCAGGGTGCTTGATGCATCACCGGGCAGGATAATTATCTTTTTTGCCGGTACTCCCATCTGCACCGCCACTTCCTTAGCAATGCCGGTATCATGCGGAATTTTAATCCCTTGACTCACAACCAGATCATAGCCACTAACCATATTTCTGGCCATCACTATTTCGTCAGCATACCCCTGCTTATAAAGATCCACCGCGCCAAGCATCCGATCCGGGCCGCTTCCCATGAGTAGGACAATGATATCGCTTTGCTGTGGTTCATCCTGTGCTACCAGATAAGTGCCCAATGCAGGTAAAGATAATCTGCCCAAAAGTATTACAGCCAATATAATGGCTAAGGTAATAAAAAGTTTCTTGGGGTTCTTCATATTTCAATATCCATACAGCTCACTACAAACTCTCCCGATACCACTCAATGGCCGCTACAGTGCTCCGCTCGAAGCTCCGATCGAGCAGGTTTCTACTTCCCCCAAACCCTGCGATTAACGATCCCCGTATAGCCTTGAATTATCTTAACCACCTTGGTGCTGACATTTTCGTCCACATAGTCGGGGACATCTGCTCCCAGGTCACCGTTCTGGCCTGTGGCAACTGCCAGATCCACGGCTTGCAGTAATTCGACCGCGCTCAAACCACCCAATACAAAATTCCCCTTATCCAAGGCCTCGGGGCGCTCGGTGCTGGTGCGCACACACACCGCCGGGAACTTGAAATATGAGGCTTCCTCCGGCAGGGTCCCGCTGTCTGATACTACACAGAAAGCATGCAGCTGCAGGTGGTTGTAATCAGAAAAACCGAAAGGCTTTAGACTTTTTACCAGAGGGTGGAATTTAAACTGGCGCTGCTCGATGAATTTTGCGCTGCGGGGATGGGTGCTGTAGATGACTGGCATATCATATTTTTCGGCCATGGCATTAACTGCCTCCATCAGAGCAAAAAAGTTTTTCTCCAGGTCGATATTCTCCTCCCGGTGAGCAGAGAGCAGGATGTAGCGGCCTGGTTCCAATCCCAAATCATCCAAGATCTTGCTGTGTAAAATCTTATCTATATTGGCGTTTAACACCTCGGCCATCGGAGAGCCGGTCACAAAAGTCCGCTCCTTAGCCACTCCCTCATAATTCAAATAGCGCCGGGCATGCTCGCTATAGCACAAATTCACATCGGCAATATGATCAACGATGCGCCGATTGGTCTCCTCGGGCAGATTCTCGTCAAAACAACGGTTACCGGCCTCCATATGGAAAATCGGCACCTTCAGCCTCTTGGCGGCTATGGCTGACAATGCCGAGTTGGTATCACCCAATATCAATAGGGCATCAGGCTTCACATCACCTATCAGCCGGTAGCTCCTCGCAATGATGTTTCCAATGGTCTCACCCAGATCCTCGCCCACCGCGTCCAGGTAATGATCCGGTTCCCTCAAGCCCAAATCTTTGAAAAAAATCTGGTTGAGGGTATAATCCCAATTCTGCCCGGTATGCACCAGCACATGCTCGAAATACTTATCCGCTTTCTTAATAACCTCGGACAGGCGGATGATCTCTGGCCTGGTTCCTATTATGGTCATCAGTCGTAATTTATGCATTAAGACAACCTCCCGCTTAAAACATGGTCCAATATGGTTTAACGTGGTTTAACATTGTTTAACGGTTGTTTAATGTTGTTTAACCATGGTTTAACCATGTTAAACCATGTTAAACTACCGTTCAACCACTGTTAAACCCCCAAAAAGTACGTATCCGGCCTCTCCGGATCAAACGGCTCATTAGCCCACATAATAGTCACCATATCCGTGTCGCCCAGGTTCTCGATATTGTGGGTGTAGCCCGGCGGGATATCCACTACCTCTAGCTTTTCCCCGCTGACCCTATACTCAATAACCTCAGAGGAGTCCACTTTGCGGAAACGAATTACCCCGGTCCCGCTGACCACCAGAAACTTCTCATTCTTGGTGTGGTGCCAGTGATTGCCCTTAGTAATCCCCGGCCTGCTTATGTTGACCGACACCTGACCTCTATCCGGGGTGCGTATCATCTCAGTGAAGCTGCCGCGATCATCAACGTTCATCTTTAGCGGATAGCTGAACTGATCAATCGGCAAGTAGCTCAGGTAAGTGGCATAGAGTTTTTTGGTGAAGCCATCGGCCATATTAGGAATAGCAAGATCTTTGCGGCTCTTCTTAAATGAATATATCAGTTCCGCAATCTCTCCCAGTTTGACGGTATAAACGGTCGGCACCGAGCAGAAATCCCCGTGCCTGGTCTCATTGCCGCTCAATGCCTTTATAAACTCATCGACCACATCGTCTATGTAAACCAGGTTCAATACCACCCCAGGGTCATTCACTGTAATAGGAAGATCACGGGCGATATTGTGGCAGAACGTAGCCACCGCGCTGTTATAATTGGGGCGGCACCATTTGCCGAAAACATTTGGGAGGCGATATATAAGGACTCTAGCCCCGCTGGCCTGGCCATAAGCGAACAGCAGGTCTTCGCCGGCCTTCTTGCTCTGACCGTAAGGGTTGTCGAGTCTAGCCTGTATAGATGAGCTCATCAAAACCGGGCAGGGGTTACGGTTATTCTTCAGCGAATTCAACAACTGTGCGGTAAAACCGCGATTTCCCGCCATGAACTCCCAGGTCTCTGACGGGCGGTTGACCCCGGCCAGGTGGAATACGAACTCACAATCCCCGGTATATCTGTCCAGCAGGGCAGGATCAGTATCCAGGTCAAAGGGATAGATATCGCTGTAACCCCGGTTGCGCAATTCAGCTATGATATTCCTGCCCACAAACCCATTAGCACCGGTAACAAGTATTTTCAAAACTAATGCCTCCAGTTCCTCAGCTCGTCCTGCACAAATGCGAGCGACAGCAGAATCTGTTTCACCTCTTCCACGGTCAAACGCCGGGTATTGTGAGAGGTATATTCCTCCGCAGCAGACAACTGCACATCGCCGTCATAGAAATACTTGTCATAATTGAGGTCGCGCTTATCGGCCGGCACCCGGTAGAAATCGCCCAAATCCTCGGCCTGCAGATACTCCTCCTTTGTTAGCAGAGTCTCATACAGCTTCTCCCCGTGGCGGGTCCCGATGATGCGGATCTCATTTTCAGCCGCAAACACCTCTTTAACCGCCTGGGCCAGATCCCCCACGGTGCTAGCCGGGGACTTCTGCACCATGATATCACCGGCCTGAGCCTTATAAAAGGCGAAAATGACCAGGTTCACGGCGGCATCCAAACTCATCAGAAACCGCGTCATATTAGGGTCGGTCACCGTCAGGGCCTGTCCATTTTTGATCTGCTCGATGAACAGCGGAATCACCGAGCCCCGTGAGGCAATTACATTGCCGTACCTGGTGCCGCAAATCAAGGTGCGCTCCGGTGACACCGTGGCCGATCTGGCCCGCATCACCTTTTCCATCAAGGCCTTGGACATTCCCATGGCATTGATCGGATAAGCCGCCTTGTCGGTAGACAGGCAGATCACCTTCTTGACCCCTTCGGCTATGGCTGCGGTCAGGACGTTGTCCGTACCCAGTATATTAGTCTTGACCGCCTCCATGGGAAAAAACTCGCAGGAAGGCACCTGTTTTAAAGCAGCCGCATGGAATATGTAATCGACCCCATGCATAGCGTTCTTTACACTCTGCAGGTCGCGCACATCCCCGATATAGAACTTGATCTTATCATTCTTAAAGGTTTTGCGCATATCATCCTGCTTCTTCTCATCGCGGGAGAAAATGCGGATCTCACCGATCTCAGTGTCAAGAAATCTCTTCAACACCGCGTTGCCAAATGAACCGGTGCCACCGGTAATCAAGAGGGTTTTGTTTTTGAACATTATCAGTCACCTCATTAAGCCTTGTATTAAATACTCTCTAAGTTCTCTACATAAATGCTATCCTCGTAACAAGGGTAATATCACTTCGGATTTCCGGAGAACCAGCTTCACTCAAGGCCAGCCATATAGCCGGATATAAGAGACGATACCAAAGCCAAATTCATTCATATGGAGACTTATATGGCTAATTGACTAAAGTGTCAGCGTACTCACCCACTCCCAATTCTCCTTAGCCCACTCAACCGAGCGACTGATCCCTTCAGCCTGGCTAACCGTAGGCTCCCAATCCAAAAGCCGTTTGGCCTTGCTGATATCTGCCCAAGTAGCTAATATATCGGCCTTGTGGAACTCCTTATAAATCTTATCGGCATTTTTGTCGGTGTACTGTTCTATTAACTCAATCGCTGTTGACAGCTTATCGGGATTGTTCCATGAACTGAACTTTAGGATGCATAAACCAAACGGACTAGAGGATGGCATCTGCAAGTCTCAAAGGATTTAATAGGTATATTTCAAAAATCATTTATCCCAATTACCGTGCAGCTTGCTCAAAATTTCTCTGTAATTCATTTTAATGCCCTAATAACGGTGGGTTCGATCCTAATGAGTGTTGTTATTCACTAGCTACTGCAGCTTCAGAAAACGCATTAGAAATATTAATATTAGGTCTTCCTATAGAATAGTACTCTATTCCAGCTCTATACATATCTTCTACGTTATATATATTTCTTCCGTCATATACCAGAGGCGTTCTCATGAGTCGCTTGTATGTAATAGGCTCTACTGCCTGGATCTCTCCCCATTCCGTAAAGAGAAAGCATACATTAGCACTTTTTAAGGCTGCTTCCGGGTTTTCAGCATAGGTCATAGCTCCCCTTCCAAGCCTACATAGCCTGTTCCAACTACTGCAATCTTGTACATGATTCTTCCTCCTTTTCCCCCCCAAAAAATATAAATATAATACAAATATAGTTTTTTTATAATAAAACACGATAACACTAGCTCTCTATGCTTCACATTCAAGTAATTCTAAATCACTGTCAACCAAATGCTCCACTGTTAAACAATACTACAATATCATTGAACGTACCACTTAATGAACTTAAACTTGCAATATGAATGCAAATGTGACAGATGAGGACGGTCCTTTTTTTTTGTCAACTTTTTCAAAGTAGACAAAAAAGGACCGTCCCCATCTGTCACCCCCATCTGTCACTCTTTTTCGAACCAATTTAGGATCAGTTTGTAGAATAGTGGATAATGAGCGAAAATAATCAACTGGGCGGCGTTCCAGAATTCTTCCTTCACAAACCGGTAAGCGGCAAATACATTGGCCAAATGCCGGGGGTTGATCAGATCGTCAATTACAATAACGCTGTCTTCAATAATATCCTGTTGATGCAACCTTACCGCAAAATATACGAATGCTATGGCGGTCTTGTTAATCACATCCAAAGGATGCCGTTCCAAACTGGCTTTGGTTGCACCGGTGGTGGCATCGTTTCCAATCCAGTATTTAAAACCCCATTTGTCACGATACACCTTGATATCCTGGCACCCCGAAAAAAACCTCATCTTTTCATTAAACAAATCGATGTCGATTGATTCCTTCAAGGTAAAGGTATGGTCTGTTTCGTCCCAGCTTATATGCTCAGCAACGAACTGCTCATTAAACACCTTGACACTTATACGGGGAATTAAATCAGCCGACTGGTTGACCAGGGTTCCATCAGACAACTCAAATACATATTCAGCCCCCGGGAATTCGCTTAGACTATCCCGGTGCTCCAAGACTCTGAAAAGTCTAGTCAAGGCAGTTTTGCCGCTTTGGGAAAAACCAGTGATAACGGTTCTGCTTTTTAAATCCATATAAGGACAGAAGGATTCTTGATCGGATTGCAAATGGCCTAGTGCATTTATAGAGTGAAGGCGTTTAATAATGATTGCCATTTATGAAATACTCAGCCCCTCCTCACCGGTTGGTACGGAATTCCAGTAACATCAACCGATCTCATCAACACCATACATCATTTGCTAAAATTAACGAAAGCACCGGCACTCGGAATCAGCTTCGAGATCTAATCGATCGCTACTTTACCGGCTATGACAATGTACTCGATATTACCATTCAGATCAAGCAGCGCAAAATTCTTCAGTTCCATTGCTTGTGCTCTTCCGGTAGCAGTTTTCCAGTTCTGTTTGGATTCTATCATCCCCTTATCAACAACGATATTCTTGAATATATGCTGAGTAATCTTTCTTTCACTTTCGAGGCAGAGAGCATCCCAATACTTCATACCTTTGACCTGTTCGCAGTAAAGACCGGTAGCATTTTCACAGTTGCGATTTATGGCCAAGACAGTACCAGTAATCTTACAAATCACAATAATAGACTCATTATTAAGGGTTTTAATCAAATCATTATCAACATATTTCTTGGTAACATCCACAAATGACAAAACCAGCTTGCCATCTTTTCTAAGGCGGGAAGTGTTTATGATAACGTCACGAATATTGCCAAACCGGTCAACGCATTGAAGTTCAGCATCACCTGGTTTCTTGGCCAATTCGCTGTATGACAGCATTTCCAAGAAATCCGGCAGAACGAGAATAGAGAACAGTTCCTGACCGATGGCTTCATCCCGCGAATAACCGGAAAAGGCCGCAAACATCTTATTACAGCTGCATATTGTCAAATCAGGCTCCAACACCACTACAGGCCAACTAACCATATCATAGACGTTTCCTTCAAATACTTCAGATTCGGCCTCTGGGTTGTTGCTAAATTTTTGCGCCTCATCGATATGATCAAACTTATCAATACCGTGTGCCTCACCGATATGATCAATCTCTTCAATACCGCGCGCCTCATCGATATAATCAACCTTATCAATACCGCGCGCCTCATCGATATGATTAATCTCTTCAATACCGTGCGCCTCATCGATATGATCAGCCTTTTCAATGTGGTGCATGTCCAAGGAAACGCCCATTATTTCCCAATCCACCTTATGACCTATAAGCTGTATTTCCTTTATGACCGAATCAGAGACTTTGGTATAAATGAAACGGCACCAGTTTATTTCCCCACTGGAGCCCTTATTATCGCACCGCAGTTCAGTCACAGAAGGTTTGTTGTCCAAAGTTCCCACCAGCCTGGATAATTCATCCCGACTCTTGTTCAGCAGTGACATAACATTAATACCTAAGATTTCTTCCTGCTCCTTATGGAAATAATCACAAAAAGCTGCATTGGCAAAAGTAATCGTGCCATCAGATGCGAATCTGCAAATCAAATCAGATTGGCTGTCGATAATTGAACGGTAGCGGTCCGCAAGCTGCATTATCTTCTGGGCGGCAAAGTCTGTATCCGTATATACACCGGATAACACCTTGTTTTTTAACTTCCCAATAATATTACGCATCAATACGAATCTCCTTTTTATTATTTACATTGAGGAGGTAAGCATCGGTTCTCGCAACCTCAATAAAGGCGTCCACCACGTCTTCATCGAACAAAATGCCCTTTTCTTTAATAATCTCTTTTAGTGCGGCCCTGTTGCCCCAGCCATCACGGTACGGGGCATGGAACAATATGGTATCGAAGACATCGGCAACAGCTAAAATACGCGCTTCCATTAATATGTCACTTCCTCGCAGACCCGCCGGGTAACCGCTTCCATCCATTCTTTCGTGGTGCTGCAAAATAATCTGGGAGACCGGCCCTGAAAACTCAATGTTCTTAGTAATCTCATATCCGACCTTACTGTGTCGCTTGATGATATTTTGTTCTTCCATCGTCAATTTGCCGGGCTTTTTCAGAATGCTAAGGGGAACGGAGATTTTCCCGATATCATGTATCGATGCAGCGGCTTGAATGGCCTGGACAGACTTTTCAGGCATACCCAATGTCTTAGCAATCGCCATCGCCCTTTGGGTTGTCCTAAGCGAATGTTCAGCCGTGTAAATATCAAACATTTTCATGGTAATAATCAGTGATTGTATAATTTCTTGCAAAAATCGCTGCGATTTCTGTTCAGATTTTTCATTGATGCTCTGATAATACCTATTTAGTACCTCGCCTTGAATACGCAGTTTTACCGTTTCCATGATCTGCCCAATTATGTCAGCGACGTTTCGCAAGGCCTTTTCAGCATACAAGGAAAGATTGAGATTATTTTTCGATCCGATGCATAAATACCCCAGCAGCTGGTTATCAGACATTATTGGAAAAACCAGAACTGACATCAATCCCCTTTGCTCCATAAATTGGCTCTCGGCATCAGAAATTGTAGAGCTTTGATTAATATAGTGCAGGGGATTATTCCTTAACAGGAAAAGCCAGCGGTCAACAATACTTTCATTATCTTCTTCAATGTTTTCGATTGCTGGATACTGAACATCTATCTTCTCACTGTTACTGATGATGTTTACCTGGCAGTATTCTATGGTAAGCAATTCCGTTATTTCCCTGATGGTATCCTCCAGAAACCTTTTCAGCAAATCGTTGTCGGTAACCAACCTGGCCCTAGTGAGTACGCTGCCAACCATATCCTGAATGCCGGTATGTAATTCCAGCTGTTCTGATAATTCATGTGTGGCTGAAATATCATGAAATTGAAAGATTTTTGCATTCAATTCGGGATCAGTAATCAAATTGCCCTGGCAGTACTTGGGACCTAGCCAGGAATTGAGACTAAATTTCATGGTAATGCAGTCAGAGCCCTGCTGCAAGGCCTGTTTGAGATGCTCAGCATCAACCGCTGACAAATAAGTAAATATTTTCTTTCCTTCTAAGTGCTCATATGGAGAACATAATAGTGAATGAGCACAATTATTTCCCTCCATTATTTCCATGTCTGCATTCAGCAGTACAATAGGAAAAAAGGCATTATTAAATACACTTGTTGATAACCTTTGAAAATGTTTTAGTTCATTTGTTAAGGTTTCTATCCGATTTTTTGCCAATAAAAGATTTGTTTTGTATTTATACAGCTTGCCGGACTTCTTTTTCATGGCCTTGTTCAATTCTTTATAATTATCTAACAAATGAATTTCTTTTAATTTATGTTCGGTAATATCCCATCCGACTGACTGTATTTCCTGTAAATTGCCGTTCTCATCGAAAAATCCCTTGTGTCTCCAGCACAACCATTTTATTTCACCATTGGCGTCGGTCAGGGATAATTGTCTCATACTACTGGATAAATCCGGGTTTATTGACTCTAATACATCCGCAACTGTTTGGTGCTGTATCTGATCTACCTGGTGTATAAATTTAATGCCTAACAATTCTTCCTGAGAATGGCCTAAAAGTAAAGCTAAACTATTATTTACATAGAGTATGGTGGTGTCAGGCAGCCAGCGGATGATAAAACCTTGCATATTCTCAACAATATCCTGATAACGCAGTTCCTTAAGCTCCACTTGATTTTCCATAAGCGCCTTCTCGGTTATATCACTGGCGAAGCAAATCACGAAAGAGACAGTATTGTTCAAGGCCACAACCGGAATCAATCTCATCTGCAGACAGCGCCTCTGAGGCTGTGTGCCCTGACACTCCACATTAAAAAAGATTTCTGTTTTATGCTCAATCACAAAATCGAGCTTTTCAATTATTATTTCTGCGGCAGCCGGTTCAAAAACCTGGTTGATGGTCTTTCCAGTGAAGTCTTCGATAGATGAACCGAAGAAGTGTTTATGGGATAGATTGGCATAAGCGTAAACATCAAATTCTATGAATATACATACCTGTTCTTTTAAATGGTCTAAAACAACGGTGTCGTTCATATTTAACAGGCTGTTTTTTATTCTGTCATAATATATTCCCGGATTTTCAAATTCCAGGATAGAGTTATTCAAAAGATGCAGATTTTTGTTTTTCATCAGTTTCACCGTCGCTTCGAATTAATTATGATCGGCAAACTATAGGTAAATATTGTTGTATTGATCTACGATGGGTCTCATTTTCCCGGCCTATACTTCGTCGAATTTATGTGATTTTTTTAGGATTTTCCTCATTAAATGATCAATCTTACTACTATTATGGAATATTTTCAATACATACTGTATTATAACGGTATGAATGGGCCATTTAACGTTGTATTTTATCATATTTTGTTGATTAGCACCTGGGCTTAAGATTCTAATCATAAGCCCCGGGCTTCAGCACGGATGTCCAAATCGTATTTCACCAGATCAATGAAACGCCGGGCCAGTTCAGGGTCAAATTGGGTGCCGGCACATCTGCTGATCTCCTGCAAAGCCTCAGCACAGGACACCGCCTGTTGATACAGCCTTCCACTGATCATCACGTCATAAGCGTCAGCAATGGACAAAACGCGGGCAGGCAGAGGTATCTCTTCGGCTTTCAATTTGAGTGGATAGCCGGTCCCATCCCAACGTTCGTGGTGGGTCAGAATTGCTTCAGCGATCATCGACAGCTCTGGACTGGATAAGGCAATACGGTATCCGATTTCCGTATGTTTCTTCATCAGTTCCCATTCTTCCGCTGTCAGCGGCTCGGGTTTCTCCAGCACGCTGCTGGGTATGGCGATTTTTCCGATGTCATGCAACTTGGCCAGCAGAATTAAATTGTGGATTTCTGCTGACGGTAATGCCAAAGCCTGCCCCATGGCTTCTACCAGCCTGCTCAGCCTCTCGGTATGAACCTGGGTTTCGTGGCTTCTCATTTCCAGGGCATTTTCCAGGGATTGCATAAAATGGCTGCGGTTGCTTTTACTATCCAAAAGCTTGGCCCGATACATGCGGTCTTCGGCTTCCTTGCTCAACTCCTCCACACTCTGCTCCAGGTCGCGGCGCGCACTTATTCCCAGAGATATGCTTGCCTGTACCGGCAGCCCCGGCACTTCAAGGCAGCCGGTTCTGATGCCGGCGCCGATTCTTGCTGCCTTAATCTCATCAGTGTTGGGGAGCAGCATCACGAACTCGTCGCCGCCCCAGCGGGCTACTATGTCCTGAGAGCGGCAGAAGCGTTGCATGACTTCGGCCACCCCCTTAAGCAACAGATCTCCGGTGTGGTGGCCAAAAGCATCATTAATCAGTTTCAATCCGTTGAGATCGCCTACGATCATGCTCAACGGCATGTATTGGGGTTCCGCAAAGCGGTTCATCATTTCTTCACAATAGGCCCGGTTAAACAAACCCGTCAGTTTGTCGTGATAGCTTAAATAACGTATCTCATTTTCCGCCTCTTTGTCTTTGGTAATGTCTACAGCTACTCCAAGCAGAGAAGGTTGGCCGTCGAATTCAACCATAGTGGTAGACAGGTCAAGCCAGACATCTTTACCATGCTTGGCCGCCAGCACGAACTGCAAACGCTTGATTTTGTCAGGGCTGGTTCTAAAGGCAGAAAGCACCCGTTGCCGGTAATTGCTGTGAACGATATCGAGGGGAGATAAGGCCAAAAGCTCGTCCCGGGTGTAACCGGTAATAGTTTCTGCGGCATTATTGACGTATATCACTTTTCTTTTTTGAATGACGAATATCATCGCCGGCGCTAAAGCAGCCAGGGTTCTAAAATTCTCCTCACTGCTGCGCAAAGCCGCTTCCGTTTTCCATCGGGCGGTTACATCGCGGATTGATTCAATAGCCCCGGTCACTTTTCCGTTCACATCGAATAATGTCGAAGCTTTGCCGAACAATCTGGCCCCTTCGGGACCGATATTAGGACAGAATTGTTCACCAATGATAACGTTGCTGTTAGGTCCGGCCGGCGCGGAGTGCATACTCTGCTGCTGGTATTGCTCCAAAATCTCATCGATCAGAATGGGACACCTTTCCCCATAAAACGGCAAGGCATATTCATATTGGCCTCTGCCCACCATATGCTCCGCTTTTATGCCGGTCATTTCCTCCATAGCCAGGTTCCAGTGAATGACCCGGCCTTCTATGTCAATAACAAAAGTGGCATCGGGGAGGAAATTGATTATACTGTGTAAACGCTGTTCGCTTTCCTTCCATGCCATTTCGGCTTGTTTGCGCTTGCTTATGTTGCGGGCGATACCCTGCACTACGTGGGGTTTTCCGTCCCGCATCACAATATGCGGACAATTCTCCAGGGGTATTCTCTGTCCAGCCCTATTAATAATCTCCAGTTCATGGGTAATGCTTCGGCGATTCCCCGGGTCCCACTGCATGTAATCCTTTATTCCCGGCCAGTATTCCTCAGGAACAATATCAAACACTGACAGATCCGGGGTATCCTTCAGATTATAGCCCAGCAGGTTTTCACCGGCCCGGTTCAGGGAAAGAAATTTCCCCTCCAAATCATGCACATATATGATTTCCTGGGCATTATCAAAGAGTTCTTGGTATTCCCCAAGCTTTCGCTGGATTCTATCTAATTGCTGCAAGGCTTCGTTCAGTCTGTGATGGGTGTTTATAAGCTTTTGATGACAGCTCAATATGTGACAGGAATTTTTCGACATCCCATGGTACCTCGCACTTCTATCTTGACATATATATATTTCATTATTGGTCCTAGCGTAAATATCCAAAGGTTGTGATTTTGGGCAGTAATTTATCAGTCGTTTTAGGACTTAGATAGGATTATTGTTTAATACACTTCCACATGGCGCAATTCTCCGGCAACCAAAGGGTTCCGGAATATAAAGGGATTTATCGAGGGGGGTTAGACTACACCGACAAATTCAACGAGTTATGCCTATACTCAGCTGGTTCTTTTTGATGCGGCATGGATTCACCCCGTGGGTATTGGTCCTGTTTTTCAGCGCCATAATAACCCTTGGCCACTTCGATTTGAGTGTGCAGAGCAGTCTTGCGCAACGCCAGGGAAATAATGGCGGTAATATTGCGCAGTAGTTTTTCCGCTGAAGCCCAGCTGCCGGTATGCTTGGAACCGACACATAAATAGCCGGGCACCTGGCTGCCCATGGGAATAGGCAGAATTATGGCCGATCCCAGCTTATTGGCATCCAAGAACTGGTCTTCTAACGATGAGGTGGTGAAACCACGATGTATATAATGCAGCGGAAAATATCTCAATTTAGAAAGCCAGTAATTCAGTATTTGTTTGTCGCATTTCTGCTTCAAGTCTTCTTTGAGCGGATGACTGGCATATATTAATTTATGATCACTGAGTATACATACGTGGCAATGTTCTATATTAAGCCACTTCACAATATCGGCAGTAATGTCCTCAAGAAATATCCTTAATAAATTGTTGTTGGTAACCGTGTGTATACTGGTCAAAGCATGGCTCAATGTATCGTGGAATGATGACTGCAGATCAAGCTGCTCCGCCATGCGGTTTTTAGCGGTAATATCCTTGAAAAGCAAAACAAACTCGTCTAATATGCTGCTATAGACCAGATTGCCCCGACAATGGCGCAGGCCTTGCCAGCTGTTTATGACGAATTCAATATTTATGCATGATTCTCGGTTGGTAAAGGCCTCATAAAAACTTCGCGCATCATGTGCTGATAAATAATCGGCCAGCTTTTTTCCTTCCAAATATTCATGGGGCGCACAAAAGATCCTACGGGCTTTGTAATTGCCCTGTACCATCTCCATACCCTTTAGGACCACGGTGGGAATACAAGTGTTCTTCAGTATGCCGTATATCTCGCTTCTCACACTATTGACTCCGCGGCCTGGCGTTTCTTTCATTTCCTTAAATTGGCTGACAACATCATGCATGTAGTTTTCCAGCAAGTGTTTTCTTAACGCGATTTGCTGACTTAATTCCCGCAGCTGTTTAATTACATGCATTTGCCGTTCTGCAGCATATTGGCTATTAAGATCTTCAAACCCCTCATGTGACATATATTTTCCGCCTAATGAATACATTTTTCTATCTCAACTATATTGAATATTGTTGTTTTTTGTAACCGGCGGACAGTCTCATTTTGGTAAAATTATTTGTCTGAATATTAAGGACCTTTCTAGGACCCATGAAATGGGGTGACAGATGGGGACGGTCCTTTTTTGTCAACTTAACCGTTGACAAAAAAGGACCGTCCCCATCTGTCACCCCATCTGTCATCATCTGTCATCATCTGTCACCATCTGTCACCCCATCTGTCATCATATGTCATCATCTGTCACCATCTGTCAATCGGGGCTTACCAACAACTCAAATTGCTCCCTTGTGTAAAAGTTCAACAATTTAAGATACTCCAGTGCTCCCCGCTTCAGGTTCTCCCGATTTTGCCACCAAAGCCCAGCATTAAAATTGTCATACTCAGTTGTGCAGGATATAACCTGGATACCATCCACCTTCGGATAGTCATACCGAAAATCCTTAATTTCTCTAGTTTGCCTTTCGCAACTTGGGTAATATAGGGCATAAGATTGTTGGGAATACCGATAGGTACTTCACCGTCAGTCCGCTTTGATGGGCTCCCACGGAATTAAAATACCGCAAGAGAGCAACCGACCAATCCGGATTTGCTTTAGCGACATTAGTAAGAATCCGTGCACTAATCCCTTTGCTTTCGCCATAAGGATTGGTGGCCCACTACCATAAGCACCCCAAAAAGTGCACCACAAAAATCGAGAAAAATGTCTGAAAACTGAAACCCCCTGCCGTCCATAAAAAGTTGGTGTAACTCATCGGTCGCAGCATAAACGGTGCAAATTAGCAGGGCAGTAATAACCTTCACTTTCAACTTAAATTCATATGGAATTAGGGTACACATGCACAATATTCCCAGTATAAAATACATCAAAATGTGGGCTATGTTTCTGACTACATATTGTAAATTAACCACTATTTCTTTCTGCTGAGCCTGCGACATATCTATAAATTCCGGCATAAATATTGGAATCAGAATACGGATAGTATGACCGCTAAGTTGGTTTGATTCAGTTGCCGTCTGTGCCGACAGAAAACAAATAATCCCCATCCAAAATATTACTAATAGCCAGAGTATGAAACGTTTATATGTCATATTCAAACTGTCCGCTTCCAATAAATCTTATATCATTAACCCTGATAGATCAGCCACAGTATTGCTGGCCAAGAACTGAAACAAATCAGACTTGATTTCCTCTAACGCCTCTTTGGTGTTGCCTTCACAGCGAATAATCAGCTCCGGCCCAGTATTTGACGCCCTAACCAGTCCCCAACCACCGGGGAATATAATGCGCGCCCCGTCAATATCTATGACTTGATGTGATCTACGATAATGGTTTAATACACTCTCGACTATGGCAAACTTCTCTTTATCACCGCACTTGACCCGGATCTCCGGGGTTGCATAATAAACCGGGACATCGGACAACAATTCGCTAATGTTCAGCTCACTATTGGATAAAATCCGCAATAAACGGGCTGCTGCGTACAGAACATCATCATATCCATAATACTCGTCGGCAAAAAACATGTGCCCTGACATCTCGCCGGTGAAGATGGCTCCAATCTCCTTCATTTTGGCCTTTATCAGCGAATGCCCGGTTTTATAAATAATCGGCCTGCCCCCTAGGCGCTGGATCTCATCGACTAAGGACTGAGAGCACTTCACCTCCACAATGCAATCCAATCCGGGGTTTTTGGCCAGGATTTCACGCCAGAACAAAATCATCAGGGTGTCACCCCAGACGATATCCCCATTAGGCGCCACTACTCCCAACCGATCCCCATCTCCGTCAAATCCCACTCCCAGGTCGGCATTCTCCTCCTGTACCACTTTTATCAGGTCCTGGCAGTTCTCCACCTTCACCGGATCAGGATGATGATGCGGAAAAGACGCATCAGAGTCGCAATACAGTTCCACCACTTCACAGCCCAGGCCACGTAGCAATTTGGGCGCAATATACCCTGCGGTTCCGTTTCCACAATCGACTACTACCTTTAGGCTTTTCGCTCCCAATTGGACGCGAGAAGTAATAGCCTGCAAATAATCATCAGTCACATCCGTAATCGTCAGATGGCCGCTTGTCAGGCTATTCACGTGTGATCCCGCTTCTGCCATACGGGCGATGTGCTGTATTTCTTCACCATATATAGTGGATGATCCCAGCAGCAGTTTGAAACCATTATCATGACCAGGATTATGGGAGGCGGTAATCATAATTCCGGCATCAATTCCCAGATGAATGGCAGCATAATAAAAAACCGGAGTAATAACCTCTCCCTTAATAAACTAAGCCTTACTTTAGATATCGCTTGTTTTCTCACAATTTCATTTTGATTACGGACAGCCCATCTCTTGTTTGTTACATCTTTGTGTAATTATGGATAATGGTGAGTATGGTTCCCTAAGCCGCTTGGTTTCTTGTATTGTGGCCAGTGGGATTCCACACCATCTCCTGGCAGCAAACCTCCCATGTCTTCCTGGGTCTAAAAGCCCTTAATTCCTTCGTCCTGCCTATCCAAGAGGTGGAACGTCAGTCATGCTCCTAAGCGGGGTCGTTGCCCTTATGGATAAATTCAACCTGACTGTCCCGGCTCCCGTTTTATCGTGTTTTTGGTTCTTGAAACTTCATTCATCGCTACTTACTGAGTGGCTGCGGGTAGCCATTCTTCATGCTGGCAATGATGTGGGAACAATTGCTATGTTAAATGACCCCATTGCCTTTTAAGCAGCTATCCTAATTGACTGCTCCATGTCGCCCAGCATCTTCTCTGGGCTGTAATCAACGCCTTTGGTTAGTATTGCAAAGAAAACCCGAATCAGTTTGCCGCAGAGTGCGATTATGGACTGCATCTTGTTGAGCGGATTGTTTTCCCGCATCAGGTTTCTTTGATGAAGTAGCCGAAACTCTTGGTTTTTCCCCAGCATGGCGATCATGGAAAAGAATAAGCTGTGCCTCAGGCGTCTTCTACCCCTACGGCTGATAGTGGTCTTTCCCTTGTGCTTACCAGAACTGTTCTCTACCAGGTTGAGTCCAGCTAACTTCTGTATTTGTCTAGGGTCTTGAAATCTACTGATATCGCCTACTTCGCCGACAAAGGTGGCTGCTGTGATTAGGCCAACCCCTTTGATATCCAAAAGTTTGTCAGCATTGGGTATTTGCATCAGCAGTTCCTGCATTAGTTGTTCTAGCCTGTCGTATTGCTGGCAATACAGGTCATATTCTGCTAGCAGGTTTTGCAAGCTGGCCTCGGAGGCCACTTTACCGCTAACTCGGCCTACGCTTCTGCTTGCCACCTTAACCAGTGCTTCTGCACGTTTAAGGCTGGCGCGCTTCATTTGCTTTCTCCACGTCTCTACGATTCTATCTACGCCTAGTTTTACAACTTTCTCTGGTGTTGAAAAGCTTCTGAGAGTTATCAATGCTGCGTTTCTTCTCCAGTCCTTAAAGACTGTTGTAAACTCTGGAAACCGGATGTCTAGCCACCTAACGACCTGATTGTAGATAGAAGTCAATTGCTTCTGCAGCCTTTCCCGTTCCGATACCGCCTCTCGTAGTTCTTGATAGAGGTCGTCGGGTATGTACACTTCCCGATAACGCCCATCTTTCACTAACATGGCGATTGTTTTCGGGTCTTTACGATCGTTCTTGGTAGGGCTATTGTCATCCAGTTCCTTCGTTCGTTTGACGTGGAACGGATTGACTATGGCCAGTTTATGGCCTTGGCGTTTGAGATGATCCCCTAGCGTAAACCAATAATGTCCTGTGGGTTCGAAGCCGACGATGATACCCGTCTTTTCTTGCTGCTTGCATATATCACGCATCCACTGACCCAATCGCTCAAATCCTTGGTCTGTGTTGCTAAATTTCAGCAGCCTGGCTAGCTCCATCCCTCTGTAATCAAAGGCTCTTGCGTAGTGGGTCTCTTTGCCAATGTCAATTCCAACGACCAGAGTCTCAAATTTGATTTGCGAAATCTTTTGATTTTGTGTATTTTTCATATAGGGACGCCTCCTCAATCTTTTGTTTTGTGCCTTTCTGTGGGGATCAGCACAATTCAATTGTATTGATGGGCGTCTCTTTTTTCAAAGATCGTTCTTAAGCATTACAGGAATGCTCCTATATCTACAACATCAATACCATTTTCCAGGCAAACCTTTACCACGATATCTCGAAATTGCAGAGAAGAAGCACGATTATCTCTGCCCACAATCAGCGTGTGTCTGCCGTTGTCATGAATATGGGCACAAAAGGCAGCCGTGATTTGGGCTGCCGTATCATTATCCAGCTCTGTGCCCACCCTTCCCCTTATATCATACTGGCGAAAAATACTCGGACTGATCATAAATTCTACTCCCCCGCTTACCCTTATTGTGAAATCTTCTGAATTAGATTAAAGAACGCATTTTATTTACCCAAGAGCTTGAACATATTGCGTTTGTAGGCTTCCACCCCCGGCTGATCAAAGGGATTAACTCCCAACAGATATGCACTCATGGCACAGGCTTTTTCGAAGAAATACACCATGTAGCCAAAGTAATGCGGCGATAACTCCGGTATATTGATGACAATATTAGGTACTCCGCCGTCAACGTGAGCAGCCAGAGTCCCGGCAAAGGCCTGTTCATTGACAAAGCCCATTGTTTTACCGGCCAGGTAACCAAGTCCCGTATCCTCTTGGGCTCTGTTCAGGGTGAGTTCCGCTGGCGATTTCTCTATCCTCAGGACGGTTTCGAAGACATCCCTTCTGCCCTCTTGAATATACTGACCCATAGAGTGCAAATCGGTGGTATAGTTCAGACAAGCTGGAAATAGGCCCTTACCTTGCTTGCCTTCACTCTCGCCAAAAAGCTGTTTCCACCATTCCCCGAAATATTGTCTTTGTCAATTAAAAAGTTTACCACCGCGCTCATGAAAAAGTTGACCACCCAGGGTAAAAAAATAATAGTTAGGCGGGTCGTGACTGACGCTGCCTCTTCACGGTCTGTTTGAGCCGGAAACTCTCGCCGTTGGTAATCAGGATATGGGCGTTATGGGTGATCCGATCCAAAAGAGCCGCAGTCATCTTTTCATCACCAAAGATCTGATTCCACTCGGAGAATTCAAGGTTGGTGGTAATGATCATACTGCCTCTTTCATAACGGCTAGAAAAGAATTGAAACAGAAGTTCTGCTGAACGGCGGTTAAACGGGATATAGCCAAGCTCATCAACGATCACTAAATCGTAGCGCAGCCATTGTTTCTGGTATTTTAGTAGCCTTTTCTCACTCTCCATTTCAGTCAACTCATTCACCAATCCGGCGGCTGTGTAAAATCCAACCTTGTAGCGCAACTGGCAGGCACAGATGCCCAGGGCTATTGCCAAGTGGGTTTTGCCGTTATGTAAAGCTTTACATAACGGCAATTATGCAAAGTTATTCGTTATGTAAAGAAGAAAACAACAGCCCAGATGATTCATGCGGCTGTTGTTTGTTAACTTTGCATAACGATCAGAGTTCAACGGCAAAAGTCCCGCAGCCAATTCATCAGATCCTTGTCTTCACTCCATTGGGGGATATCCTCGGTAATCAACTCAGGGTAAGACTGTTCCAAAGCTTTTCTTTTGATCTCCGCATCAGCCCGCGCATAAATCTCCGTTGTGATGACATTTACATGACCTAAAAAGTCTCGGATGTAGATAAGGTTAACATTGGCCTGAAGCAAATGCATGGCCTTGGTGTGGCGAAAAACATGCGGCGAAATGATCTCCGGAAACAAGGCATTCCCATCCAGCTTTGCTTTGGCAAAATACTTCTTGATGATGTGGGTCACTCCGGCCCTGGTCAACTTCTTGCCCTGCCGGTTAAAAAACACCGGTCTATCCAGAGATGCTGTATTATCGAGAAGTTTCTGTTCTTTTAGATAGCATTCAATGATGTTTTTGGTTTTGGACATAAGCGGAACATATCGTATTCTTCTTCCTTTCCCGGTCAATTTGACCGTGGCGGGCTCTACCAGACGGATATCCCTAACGGATAGGTCGATGATTTCCTGAACACGAGCACCGCTGTCATAGAGAAGGGTCATCAATGCCAGACCTCTCCTACCGCTGCTGGTTTTCGTGTCCGGTTTGGCCAGAATCTCCTTCAAAGCTTCGGTCGACAGATAATTCATCGGCTGATGGGAACCCTTCTTGGCCGGAATATGGATGATTTTTTGGAACATTAAAAGCCCATCCGGGACTTCTGCCTGCAAGTAACGGAAAAAGGCTTGGATTCCAGCCAGACGTTGGTTCCGTGTACTAATGCCGCATAACCGTTCCTTTTCAACCCAGTCGAGGAATTCGCAGACCAGTTTATCTGTCACCATAGCCAAAGAAAGACTTTCCGGCCTGATCTTCTTTCTGTCGCGGCAGAACTGGATAAACAGGCGAAAGGTATCCCGGTACGACTTGATTGTGTTCGGACTCATGTTGCGCTGGCCGGGGAGATAGAGGGATAGATACTCCGTCAGGTATTTGGCGAAATCCGTGCCTGGCATCACGCATTCACCTCCGGCATCACCCAGGAGAATTTCTCTTCCGTGCATTTGACGATATCCGGGTACAGTTCCGCCGTAAGGCGCAGGTAGTGCTGGGTACCTCTGATTCCGGAATGTCCCAGGTATGCGGAAAGGCAAGGCATTGCCGTGGTCAGATCCGTGCCAGCCTTGACCCAGTTGCGCAGGCAATGAACCGCATAAGTGTGCCTAAGATCATGGATCCGTGGGCCTTTCCCCCGTCCTCCATGTGATATTCCAGCTTCCCACAAGAACTTCCTGAAGTATGCATACACGGTACGTCCGGAATACTCTCCGCCATGTGGCGCTGGGAAAAAACAGGCGGAATCTTTCCAAACAGGATATCTCTCCATCTCCGCCGCGTATTCCCTGCACCACTCATGTACGGAACGACTCAATGGCACTAGGCGTTCCTTACCGAACTTGGCCTTCCTGATGAACAGAATGCCTTCATCCAGATCCACATCCTCCTTTTTCAACGCTAACGCTTCTGACACCCTTAGCCCGCAACCATACAGGATCCGGAACAACAGCGGCAGGACCAAGTGCTTGTGTGGAGATGCTATACTGACTGTGCAACTGTCCGCCCGCTGTAGTAGAGTGGCGATTTCCCTGTTTGAAAAAATGTAGGGCTGGTAATTGCTTTGCCAAAATGGCCTCGATCTTTTCGGATAAAGATAGGCGGTATAGCCCTGTCTGATCATGTATTCAGCCAGACCCCGTACGATGCTGATCCTGTGCGAACGGTTGCGTTCGGACTCGTAGGATCGCTTTTCCGTCCACTTCAGGACAAGTTCCTTATCAAAGGTAGGCCCTGAATAGCCCATCTCATGGTACAGCTTCACCACCTCACGTAGTGAGCGTTCTTTCTTGTCACACTTGTAGCCGAGTGCCCTCTGCTCTGCAATGTAATCACCGATGATATCCGGAAGGCTTGTCCTACCCGACATTATCAAACACCTCCTCCGGATCCAGGGCACACTGACGTAGCCTCTTGATATCGATATGCAGGTATACATCGGTTGAATTAACACTCATGTGACCGAGGATTTCAGAGATCACCGGCAGCGGTGTGTTCTGTTCCAGTAGGGTGCTTGCCAGTGTATGCCGAAGCGAATGTAATCCCTTGGGCACATCGCGTGGCACCTTGACCCCCGCCCTGCGGATATGCGTGACAAGGATCCTGTTTAGAGCGGCATTAATGCCGAATGCCTCAAACGGCGCGTTGTGCCGGACGAACACGAAGGGTGAGTCTGTTACGGGACGGGCGTTTTTCAAGTAATCGATAATTGCCCAGCCCACATCTTCCAACATGGGCAACACAATTGGCTTCTTGGTCTTGCTCTGCACGAACTCGATGGTGTTCTTATCCCATTTAAGGTTTTCCAGCCGCAGGTCCTTGATGTCTACAGCCCGCAAGCCGAGCCTTGCCGGTACCGGAGTTGCCAGCCAGGATAACATTCTCCTTGTCCTTTATGAATTGGCCCCGGGAAAGGGTTAGTACTTTGGGTTGGTTAAGGCTTGGTATTTGCTCGAAATCAAAGCTGTCCAGAGTCTTTTTCAAGGGAAACCTAGCCTGGTTGATTAACCTTCTTACCTGGTTTTCTTCTCGTTTATTCACCTCGCGTTCCAGAAGATTAAGAAGGTATTCTTCATAGCTTAAGCACTCGCTTTCCGCTTGCCGAGCCAGTTCTTGATAGTTCTGGCCAACAGTGGGTAGTTTTAAAGTCTTAATATATTCCTTGAGCCTTGCCTCAATGTCTACTATGCTGCACCTCCCTTTAAAAGTTGGTCAAAGCAACTGAGATTGGGCGGTTTGACGCTAAATTCAGATATGTCCTTTACCTGTTCCCAGCTCATGCTACAGGGCGAGTATTCTGCCGTAGCAAAGCTGTCGAACAGGGCTTTAATGCCATCATAGTGATAAACGGAACAGTCCATGGCCATTTGCAGAATTTCATCAATCACCTCCGGCCCATGTTTAACTCTAAGTTTTAGTATTTTTACAAACTCAAGGTTGGCTTTATCGTTATTTTGTCTGAGTATAGCCAGGTACTGGTGGTATATCTCCGGCAAGCCCGCCTCTTTGAAAGCCTTGGCGTGGTTTAGGGCGTATGGCTTGCGCTCCAGTACATCAAGATAGTGACTTAGGTCGAGTATATCCTGGCCTCGCTCGTAACAACGAGGATGAACTGCTATCAACTGGTCTTCGTAGAAGATATGGACTTCATTTACATAGCTTTTGATATGTATCCGGCACCGGGCATAACGACTGGGTACTGAATAACGGTTGTTATCAAAACGCACCGTGCTTTCCTTGGAGCTTTTGGCAGGCACCACTACACAACAGTCAAAGGGGTACCGGGGCAGGGGCAGCAACAATTGTTTCTCCTCTTTAAACACCTCCGCAATAGTCTTTTTAGTATGAGGTACTATCCTGGTCTGGCGTAACTTTGAAAGCTTCATCAGTATCAACTGGTTTAGCTCGTCAAGGGAAGCTACCTCGGGGATAGGAACCAGGATGTTTCGTCTAAGATAGCCTACCTCGTTTTCGACCTGGCCTTTTTCATTTCCCCGCCTCACATTACAGAACTCAGCCTCGAAAAGGTAATGGGCTTTGAAGGCCATAAAGGCATCCTGTTCTTTACGATCCTTTCCCTGTAATACTCGGGCTACCGCAGTTTTCAGATTGTCGTATACGATAGTTTTAGGGATTCCCCTGAAGTATTCGAAAGCCTGCTTGTGACCTTCAAAAAATGCCTCCTGACGGGCTGAGGGAAAGGCTACCATGAACGGGTCGCGGCTACCCGATAGTTTCATCACGAAAAGATAGACCTTCTGGCTTTTACTCTGCAAAATGACCTCGGCTTCACCCCAGTCTACCTGAGCGTGGCTGCCAAGTTCAAATTGCAAAGGAATGAAGACTTCTTGTTTATCGTTCCCTAATTGCTTTTTAATTTCCCTGACACAGTGCCTGACAGTTGATTGGCTGCCGGTAAAACTATGTTCTTCACACAGTCGTTCATATATCCTAGCGGCAGTGTGCCGCTGCTTTTTCGGCCGGTTCTCATCTTCTTGCAGCCAGCTAGTGATGATGTCCAGGTATGGCCCCATGACCGGCTTTTCTTTGATCTTTGTCAGTGTGTATTTGGGTATGGTGGGCACTTCCTCAGCAATCACTTTGCGTATGTACTGCCGGGAATGCCCGGTCTCCTTGGATATCCAACGTATGGATGCTCCTTCAACAAAATGCATTTTCCTGATATACTCTTTGGTGGCCATCCCAATCATTCCTTTTCCTCCTGCAGCTTTGGTGTTTGCACAACTCATAGCTTACAGGAAAGGTTGGTTGGGGTGGTCAACTTTTTCGTTATCGTTTTTAACTTATGTGGTCAACTTTTACGTTATCAAAGACAGGGGGAATGCCGCCATAATCATCTTTTCGCTGCATAGCATAAGGCGGGGAAGTAATAACGCAGTTTGCTTTTTCCCCTGCCATCAGTTTTTCTACAGCTTCTATGTCGGTGCTATCTCCACAGAGTAGGCGATGTCTTCCCAAAAACCAAAGAGTTCCCGGCTGAGTTATAGATTCAACCGGCACTTCCTCATCAAAGTTATCTTCCTTTACTTCTTCCTTGAGGCCTAACAATTCATCTATCTCCTCGGC
>CAJYDM010000002.1 GCA_913757435.1 Syntrophomonas sp. DTU019 | reverse complement strand
CAGTAAATTTCTCCGTTGCGGGCTGTTTTCGGCCAAATTGCTATTGGCAGTCCTTTTGCGCAGGCTTTCTATGGCCCCAGACCGGTTTGGCAGGTGAATCCAAGGCCATTTATTAACTGCAGCTTTGGTCGGCTCGGGGCCAGTTCACTATGATCAGCCCGGCCAGAATGAGTGCTGCTCCGGCAAAAAAACCAGGGGAAAGATTTTCATTTAACCATAGCCATCCCAATAATGAACCTACCACAGGCTGAAAGCACATGAAAAGTGAACCTACTCCTGCATCCATCAAATCCATGCCTTTATTCCAGAGAAATAGAGCTATTGCAGTGGATATGATACCGATATACAAAGTTCCCAACCAGACCAGGCTGTTGGCAAACATTCGCACTTCATAGAACTGCATTTCTATGATTGCTACCGGAGTGGTGAAAAAGACTGCACATAGCACAGCATAGGTGGTGATGGTAAGGGTAGAATAGCGGGCTGAGGCTTTTTTTACATAAATGGATAACAATGCCCAGGTAATAGCAGCTAGGATCAAAAACAGACTGCCCTGCCAGCTTTTCTCACCTTCGGGGTTTAGCCCAATTACCATCACAATGCCCAGCATTGCCAGGAATAGAGCCACCAGTTTGCGCATATCCAGGCTCTCCTGCAAAAGAGGCCGGGCAAGCAATACCGTGAACACCGGTGAACTGGTGGTAAGCAATGCTCCGGTGTGGGCGTCAGTGAACTTGGTGCCTAAAAACTGAGCGCCTATCGACACGAAATAGCCGATAAAGCCAATCCAGACCAGGAGCAGCATATCCTGCCGCTTTATTCTATGCTGGCCATATAGAACCATCACTATCACCAGCACCAAACCGGCTATAAGATAGCGCAACCACAGCAATGTGAATGGAGGCACAAAGTCCATTACATATTTGCTGACCACATATAAACTACCCCATATACTTGTAGCCAGCGATAATGAAATCGCCCCCCACAGCCGCCGGTTCACCCCTTGGCTTCCCCCTTAACCTGGTGTCATCCAGCCCGCTTTGCCCTTGCAGGAAAAGTGCGGCTGTGACAGTTCTAAGCATTACGACCCGGAAACTCCGCTCGGGTAATCGGATAATGTTGGCGCAGTTCCGGTAAACGGTCTTTAATCACCTGTATAGGATCCATTAACTCACTTCGCTCATTTTACTGCGTAATCGTACAAATTTACTGTGTTAAGGATATATTGTGCCATTGCCATGGTCAACTTGCGCAAATCGGTATATGCAAAAAAAATGACTGACCATTAGCCACTCCATGCAAACACCAACTATTTACAGATCCCCTGGGATCCCAGCCCTCAGAACCTGCTTAAACCAAATTTTTTTCTATCCAATCTTTTAATATTACCGCATGATTTATCGTTTCACTTTTGGCTGCAAATAAAAAGGTGACATTTCCGTTCTGGAGCTTTTCCCCAATCAGGTCCAGAAATTCCTTAGCTAGTTCACTGGTATTCAGTTCACATGTATAAGCGAACTTAAAGTCTTCGAACCGGCCGGCCTCATGGTTAAAAGTTTTTCTAAGCTCAGGCGACGGGGCTATTTCTCTAGCCCAATAATCTATTCCGGCTTTTTCTTTAGCAAGCCCCCGAGGCCATAGCCTATCGACCAAAATCCGATAACCGTCATCGCTGCCCGCTTCTTGATAGACTCTTTTCAGCTTCAGAATTGTTTTCGCCACCTTCAAATCTTCCATCCTTTTTGATATCACGCCGAGCTTCTTTGACTATTCCCGCTGTCTCTGACTGCAAAGAAGTTCAGATTACTGACAAGCCGGCCCGAGCTATCATGTTCCCTATACACAAAAAGCTTTTCGAAAATTCGAAAAGCCTTAATCTTCATAATGGTCGGAGTGACTGGATTTGAACCAGCGGCCTCTACGTCCCCAACGTAGCGCTCATACCAAACTGAGCTACACCCCGACGCAAAAATCATTTTATAACAGATGTTTATATAAGTCAAGCGTATTGAGGCCTTGTCTGGCGAGCGGTCCGCCATAAGCTACGGCATGTGCTGCGTTTGCGCCATGATCGGATGACGACAGCAATCGCCTAAGAGCAGCCCCCGTTGCCATTGTCCAGTTGGTACTTGGCGTGCAATGCTCGTACCGCTTGGGCGATCAGGTCCTCATCGATCAGGCAGGAAACCTTGATTTCCGAAGTGCTGATCATATGGATATTGATGCCTTGCTCAGCCAGGGCCTCGAACATCCTGGCAGCCACTCCCGGATGGCTCTGCATTCCCGCACCCACAATTGATACCTTGGCAACATCGGCATCATAGGATAAACCGGAGGCTCCCAGTTCGCTTACCACATCCTCCACTACCGCAAGGGCTTTGTTAAGATCAGGTTTTTCAATAGTGAAAGCGATGTCATTGCGGTTTTCCCGCATGGCGCTCTGTATTACCATATCTACATTAATGCCTTCCGCAGCCAGTCTGTTAAAGAGCAGGCTGGCCACACCAGGCCGGTCAGGAACGTCAAAAATAGCGATCCGGGCTACATTGGTGTCGTGAGCCACGCCGCTGACTACTCTCTGTTTCTCCATTCTGTTTACCTCCGTGATAATGGTTCCAGGATCGGGTTTGAAACTGCTGCGCACTTCTACTTCCACATGATACTGCATGGCACACTCCACGGCCCGGGGCTGCATAACCACGGCACCCAAGCTAGCCATTTCCAGCATCTCTTCATAGCTGATGGTGGCCATCTTATGAGCCTTGGGAACCAGACGCGGGTCGGCCGTGAAAACCCCCTCAACATCGGTGAAAATGATGCAGCGTTCAGCCAACAGACTGGCTGCCAGAGCTACCGCAGTGGTGTCGGAACCGCCGCGCCCCAGGGTGGTGATGTCGCCCTGCGGGGAAATACCTTGGAACCCGGCGATAACTACCACCTTATCCTGCTCCAGTTCCTGCAGGATACGGTCATTGGTTATGCTTATTATTCTGGCTTTACTGTGGGTATCATCGCTTCTGATGCCGGCCTGCCATCCGGTCAAAGATATTGCCGGGGTGCCCCGGCTATTTAAAGTCATAGCTAAGAGGGCCGCAGACTGCTGCTCACCGGTGGCCAACAGCATATCCATTTCCCGGTGCCATTTCTGCTCACCGGTAGCACCGGCCAGATCGATCAGCTCATCAGTAGTGTCGCCCATGGCTGAGACCACTACCACCACCTGATTGCCTTCTTCGCGCATGACGGATACTCTTTCAGCAATGCTCTTGATCTTTTCGATAGAGGCTACCGAACTCCCTCCGAATTTCACTACCAACAAGCCCAAGATTATTCACTCCCTAATTATGAATGCCATATAAAAGCAGTTACATAGTTTTAGACGTCGTATTCTTCTATCCTGACTCCGTATTGATCAATTGCGGTGTACAGGCACTGGCTCTTTATACCCCTGGCGGCAAAGGCATCCTGCATAGCCTGGCCGATGGCAGCGAGATTGCTCTGAGCCAGGGCTAATACTGAAGGCCCGGCACCACTTAAACAGGCCCCCAGGGCGCCATTCTGGACAGCGCTGTCGAGCACCTGTGAAAGTCCAGGGATCAACTGCTGACGCGCCCTCTGCACTATGGTGTCATCCATGGCCAGCTGCAGATGGCGGTAGTCACCGTTGGCCAGGCTCTGCAGCACAAAACAGGCCTGCTGGGTGTGGTGCACACAGTCTTCCCAACCGACCTGGCGGGGCAATACTGCCCGGGCTTCGCGGGTAGGCAGTGTGAAGTCGGGCACCACGATCACTGACTGGAGGTTATCCCGCACTGCAACCTGTTGGTAATAAACCTGCTGGTCGACTACCATGGCGGTGGTCAGCCCCCCAGCAGCTGCTGCAGCGATATTGTCGGCGTGCCCCTCCAGGCTTAATGCCCAGTCGAGCAACTGTGAGTCTGTAAAGCGGTATTTCAAAAGGTGATTAGCCAAGTACAGGCCGGCGATAATGACGGCTGCACTGCTTCCCAATCCTTTGCCCATCGGAATCTCGCTGTTGATTTCAAGTTTCATGGCCGGCATTTCAATTCCGGCCTGATCGAATACCAGTCCTATAGCCCGGGTCAGCAAATCGTCGCCGGGAGGCGTTCTATTATCGGTGTTATTTACATCCTCGACAACTGCGGTGACTTTGCAATAGAGCTGCCAGGCTAATCCCAGAGTGTCAAAACCGGTTCCCAGGTTGGCACTGCTGGCCGGTACAATAACCTTGACCATTCAGGTTAGACCTCCATTCGTTCGGTGCCTTCCAACCTGATTACATTATCAATACGGCTGACGATGCTCATTCCCTGCAGAACCGCCAGGGAATCGCGCATATTCTGTTCCTGCACCTTGTGGGTGATCAATATCAATTCTGCACAATTACCACTGCTGGTCTTCTGGATCACTGAGGCTATGCTGACATTGTTGTTGCCGAACACACCGGCAATGCCAGCCAAGACCCCAGGGCGGTCGGTGACTGTCATACGGATATAGAACTCCGCACTGAGCTGGTTAATATCGAGTATAGTACGGTCTTCATAACAGGTGCAGCCGATGCGCGCACTGATGCCATACTGAATATTGCGGGCGATATCGATAACGTCCCCCAAGACAGCGCTGGCCGTGGGAAGTTGACCGGCACCCTGTCCATAATGCATCACTTCGCCTACTGCATCGCCGTTAACAAAGACCGCGTTGAAGACATCGTTTACCGCCGCCAGAGGATGGGAATCAGGCAAAAATGCAGGATGAACCTTGATCTCCAATTGTCCCTGTGAATTCTCTTTGGCCACCGCCAAAAGCTTGACCACATAGCCCAACTCGCTGGCATAACGGATATCTGCCGGGGTTATGGCGGTTATCCCTTCTACATAGACATCACTGAAGGTCACCCGGGTATTAAACGCTATAGAAGAGAGTATGGCGATCTTGCGGGCGGCATCCAGCCCCGCCACATCTGCGGTAGGATCGGCTTCAGCATAGCCCAGGGCCTGGGCTTCGGCCAGGACCTCTTCAAAAGGCTGGCCTTCACGCGACATCTTGGTGAGGATATAATTGGTAGTGCCGTTTAAGATGCCGATGACCTCTTTGATGCGGTTGGCTGCCAAAGACTGCTTAAGGGGATATATGATGGGTATACCTCCGGCTACGCTGGCCTCGAAATAGAAATCCACTTTGTATGCGGTGGCAGTCTCGAACAGGATCATACCGTGTTCGGCGATCAGGTCCTTGTTGGCAGTAACCACATGCTTGCCCCGGCGCATGGCCTCCAGAATATAATCCAGGGCGGGCTGTATGCCACCGATCAGCTCTACCACGATCTGAATGTCCGGATCGTCGAGAATTTCATTGATACTGCCGGCCATAACGGCCTGATCCAAACCGAGTTGCAGGCATTTTTCGCTGTCCTTTTCCAACACCTTTTTGATTTGAATCCCCTCACCGGCACGACGGGCAATGGTGTATTGATTCTGCTCTAACAGTTTTACTACTCCCGAGCCCACTGTTCCGCATCCCAGCAACCCAATATAAATCATGTCGCGACCTCCTGTTTAACCTCTGCCGACAATTTCTGCATAGACTACGCCGTTTAGTTCTCCTAAATGCTTGATCAATTCGTCTACGGTTATACTCAGTTCTTCTATGCTCAGAGACACGGTCACCAATGCGGCCCCATTGAGGGGCAGATTTTGGTTAATGGTGAGCACGTTGCCATGATATGCAGCTATACAATTCAGCACCCCTGATAGAATACCTGAAACATGGCGCAGAAGCAACGAGATATTGATTATCTCCAGGCCTTTGGCGTCAAAAAAGGTATTGACCCCGTCCTTGTACTTGTAAAACGTACTGCGCGCCAGCCCCAGCTTTTCTACCGCTGCGGAGACTGACATGGCCTCCCCTCTGGCCAGCATCTCCTTGGCCTGTACGGTTTTGAGAATAGATTCGGGTAGGATATCTTCACGTACCAGATAATAACGCATGGTCATAAATTGCTTCTCCTGTTCACCACAGGTAGACTACTGATTCCATATAACGGACATTATATCACTACCGCAACGATTCGACAATGCTTTACTAGAGGTGATGAAATCTTCACCCGTCCCCTGTGATGCAATTTCTTGCAATATTTTTTATGAGGTTGAATTAATTTATCTTTTCTGTTAAGACTAGACTGACTGGAATTAAATATTTTGGGGGCCGGCTTCCTTCATAAGCTTTAAGCAAAAGGCTTTTTTAAGGAGATATTCCCGTTATGCGTTGTGATTATCATTTACATTCGTCTATTTCAACTGATAGTTCAACCAGTCCTGTTAAGCAAATAAAACAAGCCGAAGCGTTGGGACTGGATGAGATTTGTTTTACTGAACATTTGGAAATCCATTATTATAGAGGCAAAGACTGGCATGTCAACCTGCAAGATTATAAAGAGCGTTTCGCCCGGTTAACCTCATCCAGGGTCAATATTAAGTTTGGGATCGAAGCCGGCATCTCGCTGGCGGCGGAACATTTTCCTGAGCTTGAAGAAGAACTGCGGTCGGTGCAATTTGATTTTGTTCTGGCCAGTGCCCATTCCATCAATAATATTGACCCCTTTGATCCTGCTTTCTATGAAGGTAAGACCATAGCCCAGGTGTTCAGGGATTATATAAGTTCGATTTTGACCGGCATTAAGCAGTTGAACGCGGACCTTTACAGTAGTGTGGGACATATTGATTTCCCGGCCAAGGGAGCCCATTCGGAGAAGGATCCCCGACTGTTTTTCCATTATGCCCCAGATGAAATTGATGCTTTGTTTAAGTATATTATCCCGCTGGGCAAGTGCATTGAAGTAAACACGGCCACTTATCGCACCCTGGGCAAACTGGAGGTACCGGGGGAGGATTGGCTGCGCCGTTATGTACAATTGGGGGGTGAATTTGTAACCTTCGGCTCTGATGCCCATTCACCTGAATACATCACCTATCATTTTGATGAGGCCATGGCTTTGGCGCGGCGTGCCGGGGTAAAATACTATGCCACCTTTGACCGGATGGTGCCTGTGTTCCATAAGTTATAATAGAAGTAATCATTTTTTTGTTTTTTCGGAAAACGAGGAAACAACCGCTTCCTATCGGATTTGTTACTCATTTGCATATTTCCCCTATATGCTAAACGCAAATATCCCCTGGTTAGAGGCTTTAGCTATGTAAACGTTCTATTTCGTTTATAGTTGTTTTAATCTTTTTACTCGTACGCCTATATCAATCGTGTCTTCAATTCATTATCGATAATCTCTATGTCAGTATAATCTTGATCGTTTGTCATCGGTAAGGCGCTTCACTAATTCAATATAAATAAGTGGATATGTTAGAATTAGGATACAATGATGCGAAGGGTGGGGTTGGTTTGAAAACTGCAAATAATAACATAGAAAAAGCCGCTCAGGAATTGAATGTAGCCAGCTATGCCGTTGCATTGACTGGAGCAGGAATCAGTACAGAATCCGGCATACGGGATTTCAGGGGTAAAAACGGTTTATGGACGACCGACCCGGAAGCCGAGCGTAAAGCGTATCAGAGCTTTGCCAAGTTCCTGCGTGATCCCAAAGAACACTGGATCGAGAGGCTTACTTCAGCCAGCCTCTTAAGGGATCTGTCCGGATATCAACCCAACCTGGGTCACCTAGCCCTGGCTGAGCTGGAAAATATGGGTATTATCAAAACAGTTATTACCCAGAACATCGACAATCTGCACAGCAGCGCAGGAAGCAGAAATTTAATCGAATACCACGGTAATTATTCAAAGCTCCGTTGCATGAATTGTGCTTCCAAATATGAAAAAGATGAGTTCAACTTGGAAGAAATGCTCCGGAATGATTCACTGCCGCCCATTTGTCCCAATTGCGGTCATGCCTTGAAGCTGGACATTGTGTTTTTTAATGAGCCTATTCCAGAGGAAGTAGCGGCCAGGAGTCTGCACGAAGCCGTTAAATCTGATGTTATGCTGGTTTGCGGAACGTCAGCAACTGTCTATCCTTTTGCTGGCTTGCCGCTGGCGGCCAAGCAAAATGGCGGAGCTATTATTATCGAAATTAATGCGGAACCGACTCCCCTGACCAACGGCGGCCTTTCCGACTACTTTATTCAGGGAAGCACGGGCGAATGCTTGACGCAGATAATGCAAGAAATCAAGCGTATAAGAACTTAGCTAATTCCAAAATGCTATTCGTCTATAAAAAATTACTCAATATTTTTTACTGGCATTAATGCAGCCTGATATTCTTGATGGAAGTAATACATTCATGCTAAAATGTATCCGTAAATAATGAAGAATGGAGAACGGCAGTGCGCGAGCATACTCTGGCCTAAACAAACGCAATACAGGACTATAGGGCGACCAGCATCTATCAGTTCTGTTATGCCCAGAATGCTTGTTACTGCTAATCTCACATAATAATGCAGTTTAAGAATCGCAATGGTTTTGTGACTGCAGGTGATACTTATATGGCCTCAACAGGTTGTAAGTAACAAGTGTTGCTTACAACCTTGCATATTTTCTGGAGGTGTTTTAATGCTAATTAGCTGCCGTCAGGTGAAAAAAAGCTTTGGAGATACCATCATTTTGAATGGCATAGATCTGGATATTTGCCGGGGGGATCGGATAGGCCTGGTCGGTCGTAACGGGGCCGGTAAAAGTACCCTGGCTAATATTCTTGCGGGCTGTCTCGACTATGATGAAGGCAGCTTGAGCACTCCTCGAGAACCAATAATTATAGGTTACCTAGGCCAGAAGGAATCGGAACCAGAGCTCTATATTAATAAGTTAGAGGGTCAAGAAGAAGCCTTTGGCGAATTCGTCAGTCATATGGGCATAACCAGGGTTCAAGACTGGTCAGGGGAGCGCTTGCAGAATCTTAGCGGAGGAGAAAAAACCAAGCTGGCTTTAGCCAGGGTCTGGTCTTCCCGGCCTGATTTGGTAATATTGGATGAACCCACCAACCATTTGGATTATCGGGGTTCCAGCTATCTTATATCTAAATTGGCTTCTTACCAGGGCGCAGCCATAATTATTTCCCATGACCGCTATTTTCTTGACCAAACGGTATCGCAAATAGCGGAGTTGGAAAACGGAATTATCCGAATATATAAGGGCAACTATTCGACATATCGGAAAGCCAGGCAAAGAGACCGTGCAAGCAGGCAACACGCCTATGATTCGCAGCAGAAGGAACAAAGGAAGATTGAGGCCGCTGTAACTCAGCTAAAGACCTGGTCCACTAAAGCCCACCGTGAATCCCGACATAAGGGAGAAGGTATGGGCGGGAAAGAATATTTTCGCAAAAAGGCTAAAAAACGTGATCAAGCCATAAAATCGCAGATTAAACGCCTGGAAAAGATGAGACGGGAGCAGATTGAGCGTCCTCAAAAAGAGCCGCGAGTCAACTTCGATTTAAATGCTCGGAGAAAAGGTGCCCGGCGCCTGTTGGCAGCTCATGAGATCAGCAAAACATATGGAGAATTGGTCCTATTCAAGGATAGTTCATTTTATATAAACCGGGGTGAAAAGATAGGTATACTGGGCCCTAATGGTTGTGGAAAGACCACCCTGGTTAAGGCTATTCTGGGGGAGGAAATTCTGGATAAAGGGGAGATATTCCTCAGCCAAGCAGCCCAGGCAGCCTATGTTAGTCAGGAATTGCCCCAGGGCGAAAAAGCAACCCTGCTTGATCTGGTCGCGAATTGGACTCGTGAACAGCAGAAGCGGACCATTCAACTGCTGATTCAACTGGGGATACCGTATGACCGACTTGGGGTGGCCATGGGGGAACTCAGCCAGGGAGAACGGATGAAGATAGCTATGGGACTAGCCATTATGGGTGAACGTGATCTGCTCATTCTAGATGAGCCTACTAACCATCTTGATGTCTACAGCCGTGAGGCTTTGGAAGAAAGTCTCATTAATTTTCCAGGAACAATACTAATCATCTCCCATGATCGTTACCTATTACAACAAGTTTGCCAGCATTTGCTGGTTTTCGATAAACAAAAGATAATCCGCATAGAAGGCAAAGTAGAATCATACCTGACAGAAAAACAGTTTAATAAAGTTACTTTTGATTCCGAAACATCCGCAAATAAAGAAGAACTCTTATTACTGGAGACAAAAATCGCCTGGGTCTTGAATGAACTTAACCGAGTAAAACCAGATACCTCAGAATATATATCGCTTGATAAAGAGTACACCCAATTGGTGCAACGCAAAAACGAAATCAAACCAAGCAAAGGGTAGATGTGAAACCGCCGTCCCCTACGGGCGGAGCAGAGCCCCGCCCCTACGTCACAATGAAAAAACCGGCCTTTGGGGGCCGGTTTAAGTGGTTTTAACATATATTCACACGATTATGCAGATCAAGCCTCCGCTGCCTTCATTGACAATGCGCTGCAAGGTGTCCTGCAGTTTCAGCTGAGCGTTTTCGGGCATACGGTGCAGTTTGTTCTGAATACCTTCTCTGACCAGATCATGCAGGGATTTGCCAAAGATGTTGGATTCCCAGATCTTGGCAGGATCTTCTTCAAACTCATCCAGTATGTAGCGCACCAGCTCTTCACACTGTTTCTCGGTCCCAATTATGGGGGTTATTTCGGTGGTTATATCTGCACGTATGATGTGCAATGATGGGGCTTTAGCCTTCAACCTGACCCCAAACCGGCTTCCCTGGCGGATCAGTTCAGGTTCTTCTAAAAGCATCTCCTCCAACCGTGGGGTGACTACCCCATAGCCAGATTCCTGCACCTCAACCAGAGCAGAGGATACTTTGTCATATTCTTTCTTGGCAACGCTGAGGTCTTTCATTAAGCGCATGATATCTTGGGTGCCTTCTACGGTGAAGCCGCTGACGTCACTTAAAGAGCGATAGAATAATTCATCGGGCACAGATACATCCACAGCTGCGGTGCCAGTTCCCAGGTTCATTTCCTCCAGGCTCACATAGCTGACATTTTCCACATTGGAAAGCCTTTCGATGGCCTGATCGATATCACGGACCTTACGGATTTCATTCAAGATGTCCCGTATCGAGGTCTCCAGACCATCTCTGAGCCAGAAGTCGGCATCCAATTCATCGACCCAACCAGGCAGCTTGATGTTGACTTCATGAACCGGAAATTCATACAGGGCTTCTTCCAACAGACCATAGATCTGTTCCATGGACATACGAGCTACGTCTATGGGTGTAACGCTGACGCCGTATTTTTGCCCCAGTTCTTCGGCCAGGCGCAGGGTTTCCGTGCTAAATGGGTTCACCGAATTGAGAATGATTATAAACGGTTTGTTGAGGTCTTTCAGTTCCTGTATGACCCTTTCCTCCGCCGGGACATAATATGAACGCTGGATGTCACTGATGGAGCCGTCAGTGGTCACAACGATCCCGATGGTGGAATGATCTACAATGACCTTCCTGGTCCCTATTTCGGCCGCTTCTTCGAAGGGAACCTCATAGTCAAACCAGGGAGTTCTAACCATGCGAGGCTCATCACCCTCTTCGTAACCCAAAGCCCCTTCAACAGCATAGCCCACACAGTCTACCAGCCGAGCCTTGAAGCTCACGCCGTTCTGCGTGGTGATTTCTATAGCTTCGTTAGGGACAAATTTGGGTTCGGTAGTTGTGATGGTTTTCCCAGCACCACTCTGGGGAAGTTCATCTACAGCCCTTTCCCGATCATATACGTCTTTGATATTGGGGATGATCATTAGCTCCATGAAGCGCTTGATAAAGGTTGACTTACCTGATCTTACAGGGCCTACGACTCCCAAATAGATATCGCCGCCGGTTCTTTCAGCAATATCGTTCAAGATATTGTTACTATCCACTTCTCATTTTCCCTCCCTTGTTTCAGACTTTAAAAGGCATCCTCCCTCCGATGTAAGACACCCCTTAATATCCCATTGCGCTATAACAGTACAAATATATTTATCAATATTCGGTAATATAACCAGAAAAGAAAAAAAGTGTGGGTTTGTCCACACTCAATTTTTCTTGATTTTCTGGTCATTGTAATGCCAATGATCAACACCTGCTGCTGTATTATTCCGCCAGTTGCTCCATTTCATGACGCCTGGCACGGCACATTATGTTGGTCACTTCCTGTGACACCGGCACCTGATTGTACAACACATTATAGCAAGACTGGGTGATAGGCATTTCAACCCCCAGTTCATTCGCCAGCCGGTTCATCACCCGGGTGGTGTGAATACCTTCCACCACCATGCCTATCTCCTGCAAAGTTTCATCCAAACTATATCCGCGGCCGATTAAAATCCCGGCTCTGCGGTTGCGGGAGTAATCGCTGCAGCAGGTCACAGCCAGGTCTCCTATTCCGCTCAACCCGGTAAAGGTGTGATAGGCACCGCCCATCTTAACACCCATGCGGATAATCTCCATAAGCCCGCGAGTCATCAAGGCTGCCACGGTATTGTCCCCATAGCCTAATCCGACTACCATCCCGGCAGCTAGAGCGATGATATTCTTCAATGCTCCACCCAATTCTACTCCAGGCAGGTCCAGGTTGGTATAAACCCGGAGATATCTTGATATATAAGCATCCTGCACAAAAAAAGCTGTCTCTTCACAAGTGGAAGCCACAGTCACCGCGGTAGGAACCTGGCGGGCCACTTCTTCCGCATGACTGGGACCGGAGAGGGCTGCGTAATATGTCAATATGTCTTTTCCCAGCACATCAGCCGCAGTCTCACTGAGCCTCATTCCAGTAGCTATTTCTATGCCTTTGGCGGTATTGACCAGAACCGTTCCAGGATTATAAAGGGGCCGCAGTTGTTCGAGTACCTGTCGCACTGCTTGGGCGGGCACCGCCGCCACTATCAGCTGTGCTTCTTGTACCGCTTGGCCCAAGTCGGAGGTGAGGGTGATATCCGCAGGTATGGGCAAGCCTGGCAAATAACGGCGGTTTTCCTTATCCTTGTTTATGGCTGCCACTTCATCGGCTTGGCCCCAAATGGTGACCTTAAAACCGTTTTTATTCAGAACCAGGGCCTGAGCGGTTCCCCAACTGCCAGCCCCCATGATGCATACCTTTTTCATTTTATCTCCCCATATAGATTCTTTTATACTGCCCTATCGGTTATTCGGGCTTCCTGGCCCGAGACCAATCTCTGTATGTTAGAACGATGCCTGAACAATACCATACCCGCTAGAAACAGACTCATAATGGTATATGGCCAGGGCTCCCTCAAAATCAGGCAGAGAATGGGTAAGAGGGCTGCTGCCAGTACTGAGCCCAAGGAGACATAGCGGGTCAAGAGTACCGATAAAACCATGGCCGCAAGGAGAACCAGAAATATCTGCGGCATCAGAAAGAGGATAACCCCTGCAGCTGTGGCAACACCCTTTCCGCCCTTAAAAGAAAGAAAAACTGTATAACAGTGGCCTACCACCACCATGACTCCACAGGCCGCGGCCACAACCGGGCCGCCCCAACTGAGGCCAATCCAGGCAGCGATAAAACCTTTTAAAAGGTCGCCTAGGAGAGCGAGAATTGCGACAGATGTTTTGGTGGAACGCAAAACATTAGTAGCCCCGATATTGCCGCTGCCTTTTTGGGATATATCCACTTTCCCCAGGTATTTGCCAAACAAATATGAAAACGGAATGGCTCCCAACAGATAGCTCAGTAAGATCAGTACCCAGTAATTCACTAATCTCCCCCTCCTCTAAAACCCTGTGGTTTTCTCATCATCATTGATACTTAGAAGTGTTTTTCCGCACCAAAAGGCGCAGCGGCGAGCCCTCGAAACCGAAATTTTGGCGCAACACATTTTCCAGGTAGCGCAGATAGGAGAAATGTACCTCTTCAGGATCGCTGCAGAACAATACGAAGGTAGGCGGAGCAGTTGTCACCTGAGTGGTGTAGAATATTTTTACCCGCTTGCTGCCGCCAGGCAAAGGGTTGAGCAAAATAGCTTCGTTTATGACCCGGTTCAGCTCAGCTGTGGTAATGCGGCGGTTGTGTTGTTCGACCACAAAATCGACCAGTTCGATTATCTTGAAAATGCGCTGCCTGGTCAAAGCCGAAACATAAAGGATGGGAGCATAGGCCAAGAACTTCAGCTCTTCGCGAATATCCTTATCATAGCGATTCATGGTGCGCTCATCTTTCTCAACCGCATCCCATTTATTGACCACGACGATGTTGGCCTTGTTCTGTTCATGCACATAGCCGGCGATGCGCTGATCTTGTTCGGTAACCTTTTCCACCGCATCCAGCATAATAAGAACCACATCGGCCCTTTCAACACTCTTTAAGGTGCGAATCACGCTGTATTTTTCCGTGGCCTCTTTAATCCGCGACTTCTTGCGGATGCCGGCGGTATCTATCAAAATGTAGCGGTTACCGGCAAACTCAAATGGAGTGTCGATCGAATCCCGGGTGGTTCCTGGTATTTCACTGACTATCACCCGCTCTTGGCCTAAAAGGGCGTTGACCAATGACGATTTGCCCACATTAGGTCGACCCACAATAGCGATCTTAATGGCTTCAGGGTCTTCATCATAGGCAGTCAACGGTTTGAATTGGGCGATAACCGCATCCAACAGGTCATTGGTGTTCATGCCATGCATGGCTGAAACAGGGATGGGATCACCGAATCCCAGGCGATAAAAATCGACCCATTCCAATTGCCGATCAAAATTCTCAACTTTGTTAGCCGCCAGTATCACCGGTTTATGTGCGCGGCGCAGCATATCCGCCACCTGTTCATCTTCTGCAGTTATGCCCTGCCGGGCATCGAGCACGAAAACGATCACATCGGCTTCATCAATGGCAATCTCTGCCTGCAACTGCACTCCCCGGGCTATACTGTCGGTTTCTTCAAAGCGCAGGCCGCCGGTATCGATAATGATGAATTCCCGGCCCAGCCATTCGGAGACATCATAAAGACGATCCCGGGTCACCCCGGGTATATCTTCCACAATGGCTTTGCGCTTTCCTGCCAGACGGTTAAACAAGGTAGATTTTCCTACATTGGGTCTGCCCACGATGGCAACTACCGGTTTTGACATAGCTTTACTCCGCTTTTATATTTATTGTTCCCACCACAGCCTCAACCAGGTGCTGAGCCTGCATTGGCACCACCTGGATGACCGCTTCCGTGGCCTGGGTGATCTGTGCCAGCGAAATATCATCCAAAAGCACGTCCTCATCAGCCTTCAAGATGATTTCGGGCAGGAGGATGTTTTTCCCTTTATATTTTTTACCCAGGACAGCGATGATATCCTGACCGGTTAAAAGACCGGTTACGGTGATACTTTCACCCATAAAACGGTTGGTTATCGGTATGAGGTTTACAGCTAGCCCATCTATCTGCCTAAGCCGGTGAACTATAGGTTGTAGTACAGCCGCGCCCGACACCCCGGTGACAATATGCACCTCCCGGGGCTCTACGTGCTCCGGCAGATCTTTTTCCAAACCTGAGAACTCATCCCAGAATAGGCGGATCAACCCAATGCCATTCTCCATTTGTTCAAAACCGTCGTAATAACTGCTATCTGGGATGGCATGATTGGCCCGCAAATAGAACTCATCAGCCAGGTAAACCAACCCAATGCCATACTGATGTCGGTAGTTTAGCTGATAATTGTCTACCCTATCGATCAAAATCGCGGCCTGCTCCGCACTAACTGGCGAAAGCTCTGCCAGGCCCTGGCGATGGCCGCTTAAACCGACCGGAACCACGCCAATGGACTGCACTCCCGGGTAATACCCGGCTAATTGCTCAATAGTCTCTTCAAGGATGACCCCATCATTAATGCCCGGGCAAAGCACTATCTGGGTATGCAGTTGGATACCCGCCTGACACAGTCGCTCCAGCCCTTCCTTGATAAGAGCGCCCTTTTTGTTGTGCAGCATCTGGGCACGCACCTCAGCATGCATAGCGTGCACCGAAATATATAAGGGGCTCAACCGCATAGCTAAAATCTTGTCCCAATCGGCTGGTTTCAAATTGGTCAGAGTGATGAAATTACCGAAAAGAAAGGAGTGGCGGTAATCGTCATCCTTGATTTTCAGGGTGGCTCGCACATTCTGTGGGAGTTGGTCGACGAAACAAAATACACATCGGTTGGCGCATACCTTCATTTTATCAAAGATGAAACCATCCAGGATCACCCCCAGGGTCTCGTCTTCCTCCTTTTCTATATCAACCACCCAGCTCTGCCCATCGGCTTTCTCAATCTCGATTTCCAAGACAGTGTCTCCGACTGCAAACTGATAATCTAATATGTCGGCAACATCCCGGCCATTGATGGAACACAGTCTATCCCCAGGCTCAAGCCCTACCTCTGCAGCGATACTTCCCGGGGCGACATCTTTAATCAGAGCTGACATATTGCTCCCCCCACTTCATCTACCCCACTATTATCCCCTATCGATTAGTGCCCTGCAAGAGCTGCTCCCGGTCTGTTAAAGATTATTGCCATGCTTCTTCAACTCATTCTTAAACGCCAGGGTTTCGGCTCTGATTTGTGCGAATTGTCTCACACTCAGATAGTCGGCCAGAAGGTTAGACAGATAACGCCCCCAAATCCGTGACGGTATATAGCCGCCCAAAGCATAAAAGCAGATAACCCTGAACATTAACTGCCCGGAGCCACCAATTCATCTGTCTACCCCAAACAGGTCACGGTGTCGGAAATGATCGTGGAGGCCAGTTTATAATTGCGCCCTCCCCGCCCCAAAGTATAGACCTTGAGTGCCCTGCCATCTCTTGAATTCCGTAAGCATAAATCAAGGTTCTCCTTTCTGAGTCAAGTCACAATCACCAAAATTGTTTTATGTGGCGATAATCATTGTTATGCAAATCGCCCATAAAATATGGGCGGCTATATGCGTGATGAACTCCCGGTGGGGCCAACAAATATTATGTCTATGTCTTCACCGCTACTGCACCGATTTTAGGCGGGTTATTTCTACTAGATTAACGATAATTCTTAAACGCCTCCTTGGTACCCTGAAACAAAAACCGACGTCCCAGCAAAGGTCCAGCCCAGACGCCGGGATACGAAAACCACTGATCATCATCAAGAGGTTGACCCGGCTCATGCAGTTCACCGCTATAACCTCATGCTGTTCCACTCCCATCAGGCGTGCTACGCTGATCAGCATTGAGGTGCACCGATCCCCATATTCTTTTTACTCCAGCACATAGACTCCCATTATTACGGTCGTCTGTGCCCATATAACGGATGGTGCCGAAATCACTTTATTTCGGTCTTTATCAAAAAAGGTATAACCATCATATCATCCGGCTAAAGCATCGCACCATCAATCAATTTTAAGTGCAGGTCGCAGCCAGTACCGAAGAATGAGCTCTCAATTGCAGCAATGATAACTTCTACAATAATTTCTTTGTCTAATGTTTACATATATAATTAGTATGTTGCCTTCCAAATCATGTACATTGCTGCCCAGAATACGAGCCAAGCTCACAATAGCTTCTGCTTTTCGCTCGCCACTGTCTTGAACTATGAATACCGGACACCCGCAACCCCTGTACCTTATTGGCATCCAGAGTAACAATGGCCAGAATAAACTCCTTCAGGCTGATTTCCATTCAATCCACGCCTTTTCTGCCCCAATAACTTTCTAAACTAGTGCGTCATGGGCTGATTCTAAAACCGGCACCTCTTGATCATCTCAACCATCACATCCATATCCGGCCTGTTAGGCAATTGATAAACAAGGCCAGGTAGCCTTATCAGCATGTATTCTGGCCATTGGCGCCATTCCATCTCAAAGGATTTCCCACCTTGGCACCCAGGATAGAGGTTCATCATGAATAATAGCCATGCGCTGGCCCGGACTTTGTAGGGTCAGGCGTCCATCATCATCCCGTGGATGGATCACTACTGCCAGGCTTCTGCCAGAATCTTCTGGACGGGCTCTGGTTCAAAGCCGACATTCATCATAAGCATCGGCTAACAGCAAAGCCCCACAAACCTTCACTTGAGCTGGCTGGAATGGGTGACCATGTCTCCTATCGATGTTTCACTCAACCGGGTGGTAGCATATATCATCAGAATCCTAGCCATCACGCCAAACGGCCATCCTACAAATGCGTAACCGCAGTCACCACCGAGGTCAACATCACCAGATAATTACGCACTTCAAATACCTGAGCAATGCCTCTATATAGTCATGCCCCCGGGCTATCAGTTTGTTCTCCAGGCTGGCCAAAGTTTGCGTTCCATGTCCCTGATTTCCCGGAATTGCGGCTGCCAGGGCTAAAGGTAACCGCCGCATAATCTGGCCTAGTGGATGGTGGAATAGCCACCGCCCCCAGGCTGGCGGCGATGAAGTTTAGCCAGATGGGTCACGGCCAAGGAGGGGATAGTGCAGGGTAACATGGCAATCATAGCGCAACAACACCCAGCGGTTAATGAAACTCCGTACGATTCCTGCCACACAACTGTTCCGTAACCGGGCATCAGCGACCTATGTTATTTTATTAAGCAGATAGAAACCTGCCCCGGCGGCCCCAGCAACTATGATCAGGATCAATATAGTGGTCCAGGCGGAAGGCGAACTCTGTTGCAGAGGCTTGGCCGCTGGTCCTCCCCCAGAGCTGGTATCGCTGCTGCCACCCAGGGCTGAGGACAGTACATCCGCAAAAGCGGTCACACCCTTGGTGGCATCATCTTTGGGATTAGTGTGGGAACCGACCTCGATCAGCATGGCCCGGGGATTGAGGTCCTGATTGAAATCCCCTTTACCCATGAAGATGCCGTTGGATAACCCGGGTTTGCTCTTGTCCATAACCGCCTTGAGCCGTTTGGCGAATTCCAGGTTGGTTTTCATGTTGGGATTGCTCTTGCCGACCACCAGTTTGATTTTGGTGGCTTGCTGCCCGTTGAGGGTGGTCTGATATTGCTGAGCTGGCACCGCATCGCGATGGACGTCGATTAAGACCTGTGAACCGTTTTTCATCAAGGCAGTCGCGGTTCGGCGTGAGCGGTTATAGGCATTGATATCGTGGGGATTGTGATTGTTCTTATTGTATTCCACGTTGTAGCCCAATTGCTGCAGGCGCTGAGCCAGAACATAGCCGACATCGTATATGCCCCCGTTGCCTTCTTTACTTTCTTTGCCATCTGTGGGCACATAGGATTCATCACTGTGAGTGTGATAAATGGCGATAGTGGGTTTAGACGCCGCCACCGGAATCTCCCGGCTGTCGATAACCCAGGCCTGGCGGTTGTTATCAAAGCTGACTGCCGGCATCTGTTCCTGGCCGACATATACGCAGCGGGCGGTATGACCGGATACTTCCACCACCTGATATCTGCCATTATCAGCGCTGATGTACTCATCACCTATATATACCTGTGCGCCGGTTTGGGTTATGGTATTGTTGTTCTCATCTACCAACGAAAAGTAATACCCCGAGGGCAATTCCTCGTAAACCGCTTGAGCGCTGCCAGGAACACTTAGCCCCAACCCTATGGCAAGGCCCATAACCAGCAGAAAGGAAACCAGTCTAGACACGGTCATCCCCCCTATCCTCTTGGCCACGCGTTCCGGTAACCGAGACGCGGTCTTCCCAATCCTTGAATTCCTCTTGATCGGGTTCATCATCTTTATCATGTTGGGTATATTCGGCCTCTGAATTATGAGCAGGTTTACGGGCCGGTGCTGGTTCCTTCAGGTTCTCTAACAATGCGGGGTCTTTGTCTTCGCTGCTGGGACCGCCGGCCAGGCGTTCCAGGCTCTCACCGATTATTTCAGCCAGCAGGATCGCTAATATTCCTGCCAGGACCAGCGAATCGAAAGCCCCGGCGCCACCTAGATGGACTGTGCCTCTGACACCGCTCTGCAAGAGATAAATGTATTGACCAATGTCCAAGGCCAGCACACCCATTACTGCGGCGAAAAAGGCCCCACGCCGGGATCTTCCTGCCAGATAGCCAACAATACCAGCCACCAATGGATAAAGGTAAATAGGATCGATAAATACGGTTTCAGGCTCTGCTCCCAGGAAACGAGCACCAATGAACAGTACCAAAGCCGTAACAGCAGCTGCTATGGCGGAGCGCATTTTTTCAAATGCGGTCCCTGCTCCCAGCCATAACCAGACAGCAACACCGACAGTAATCACTCCGCCCACATTGATTGTCACCCGGGAGCTTACCGGAACGTCGATGAAGCTGCCAATAATAATGGCAGCAATCACCGCCAGAGCCGCCCGGTCAGTCATACGTAAACGGTCTAAAGCACGGTGCGCAACTCCAAAATAGATCAAAATCGATACCACCACAAGCGCAATCAGACCAAAGGGAAAATTGGCCACTTTAAGCCACATCCTTTCTGAAACTCTTATGGCAATAGATTTCCCATGAGGGGCGTTTTTATGTAACCGAAGGCGAGCAATAGGTATGGACTAATGGTTTGGTCGACGTGACCAGAGGCGGCAGTCTATTTGGCGGGCCTCAAGCCAGGCCTGGGTTTGTCCCTTGATTATCAGCGGTTTTTCCTGAATGGAAGTGAGGTCGGCAGCAGACGTCATCAGAAATACCGCCTTGAGGCGATACAGCCATTGGCGCAAATATTCAGGTAATGCAACCGCTCCCTGGCTGAAATACAGTTTCAAAAGCGGCGCCGCCATACCCACCAGTTGAGCCCCCATGGCTATGGCTTTGGCGGCGTCCACGGCTGTCCTTATGCCTCCTGTCGCTATTACCTGCACCGGCAGTTGCAGTGACAGAATCTCAGCCAGGCTAGCCGCAGTGGGGATGCCCCAATGATCGAGTTCGCCGTCAAAGCAGCCCTGACGCCGGTCTTCGATCACTACGAAATTAGTGCCACCCTGCCCACCGGTATCGAGAATCTTCACCCCGGCGGCAAAAAGCATGGCGGCGCTTTCTTGACTCAGGCCGAAGCCGACCTCTTTGGCGATGACTGGAACCGGAGAAGCAGAGGCGATATGGCTGATGTTATCCAGCATACCCTTAAACTGTCTTTCCCCTTCGCGCATAGCCAGTTCCTGGGGAACATTGAGGTGCAATTGCAGACCGTCCGCCTGCATCATGTCAATCACTTGCAGGGCCTCATCAGGACGCGCCAGGGCGCTGATATTAGCGAGAACCAGGCCGTGGGGGTTTACTTCCCGGACCACTTCAAATGAAGCTCGCCGCTCCGGGTCGGAGAGCGCGATGGACTGCGAACCCACTGCTATAGCCACCCCGAACTGGCAAGCCAGTTCCGACAAGGCTCGGTTGATCTTATGACCCTGATCGGTGCCGCCGGTCATAGCATTGATCAATAGGGGATATCGCAAGCTTTTGCCCAAAAATTGCTGGCCGAGATCGATCTGCTCCAGATCTAGCTCAGGCACAGCCTGGTGAATCAGAACCACATCTTCGAAACCGTTTTTCTCCGGCCCGTCCGCACAATTCTGGCTTATATCGATATGATCGTCTTTTCGTTTAGCCCGAATACTCATATTCTTCTCACCATTTCCCTGGCTTTTTGCAGCGCTGCAGCATCGTTGATATTGAAAAACAACTCCTGGGCCGTTCCGAACTGTGACAGAGCATTCTCGTCCAGATAACGGGTATTGAGGTCTTGAAAAATCCTGGTCAGTTTGAGCAGGTCGTTTTCCAGGCAGTCAATAAGAAACTCCAGGCAACTGGGGTTGTACACCGCTGCAGTAGGCTGCAGACGGCCTTTTAAGACCGGCACCACCGCGTCAAAACCTGGAGCTTGTTCAAGCATGTGTTCTGCCAACTCGAAAGTGATGAAGGGCATGTCACAACTTATCACAAACAACGGTTCTGCAGATGAGGCCGTTAATGCGGCATGAATACCTGCTATCGGCCCTTTACCGGGATAGATATCAGTGATCACCCGCGCCGGATAATCTGCATACAATTCTGGCTCATTGGTCACAATGAAGGTCTCGCTAAAATGGGGCTGAAGCCGGTTCAAAATGTATTGCAGCACAGTAATGCCATTAAGATCGACTAAAGCCTTGTTGGTGCCCAGGCGTGAACTTTTCCCGCCTGACAAAACGGCCATCACAGGCATCTGCAGGCTCCTTTGTGATAGTAATAGAAAGGGCTGCCTAAGCAGCCCTGGTTCTATCGGGGAAAATTGCTACATTGCTGATTACAGCATCCCTGACAAGGTCCTGGCATAGGTGGCGGCCCGGTTTTGTCAGCAGCAGTTTTAGTACTGAAGGTCGTTAACCGGGTGGTCACATCCGCAGACTGGCACTGGGGGCATTTGACCTTGTCACGCTGTTTGAAACTGGTCAGGATCTCGAACTCCTTTTCACAGTTTCGGCATTTATACTCATATATCGGCATAGGCTACCCACCGGTCCTATTCATTGTCTTGGTCTGCAGATTGTGATTCCAGGTATTGTTCCACATCAGCCTGGTCGGCAGCATTCCTGGCTTCCTTAACAGACAATCCAATGCGTTTTTCGTTAGGGTCGATGCTGATGATCTTGACCATTACCTGGTCTCCTGCCTTGACTACATCCTCCGGTTTTTCCACCCGGTAGTCGGCCAACTGAGAAATATGAACCAGGCCATCCACGCCCGGATCCAATTCTACAAAAGCGCCGAAAGGAGCTATTCTGACCACCGTGCCTTCGACTATATCATTTTGGTGATATTTTTCCAGAGCCAATTCCCACGGGCTCTTCAAGAGCTTTTTGCGGCTTAATGATACTCGCTCTTTTTCCCTATCCAGGCCGAGGATATATACTTCGATCTCATCGCCTTCACTGAGGATGTCAGCGGGGTGCTCTACCCGGCGGTGGTCTAGTTCGGAAACATGCAAGAGTCCTTCATAACCGCCCAAATCAATAAATGCACCATAATCTACGATGCGCTTAACTTTGCCTGAACGGGTTTGTCCTTCAGCGATACTCTGCCAGAATTCAGCCTTCTGGCGATTCTTTTCTTCCAGCACCAATTCCCGGCGAGATAAGACCACTTGTGAGCCGCGGCGTTTGTTGCGATTGAACTCAATGATATTGAACAACATGGTCTGTCCAATATAGTCATCCAGGTTCTTTACATAGCCATCATCCACATGGGATGCAGGCAGAAAGCCTACCACTCCGACATCAGCCAGAAGTCCGCCTTTTACACTCTCCACTACCGTGCCCTCCACGGGGCGTTTTTCATTAAAGGCCACTTCTAACTCATCCAGGGTTTTTTTGAAATCGACCTTCTTCTTGGAGAGCAAGATGGTGCCGTCGTCATCCCATTTTAACACCAGGACTTCGATTTCGTCCCCAACCTGAACCAGCTCACGAGCCGAGCCGACATCCTTCAAAGACATCTCGCGGAGCGGAATCACGCCTTCAGATTTACCGCCGACATCCACCATGACTTCATCATCCAACACTTGAACGACCGTGCCCTTTATCACTTCTCCCCGACTGGGAGTTGCTAGACCTGCCATTTCAGCCTCAAGTTTGGCAAAGGATTCCTCGTTGCCCGGCTTCTCTCCGGCTTGAATCTGAACATCCTTTTCTTCTTCGTAACCTGTCATCCTACTCATTACCTCCTTAATAATCCAGTCCGGAGTAGAAGCACCTGCAGTAATACCGACTGCCTTAGATTTACTGAACCACTCTGGCTTCAATTCTGAGGCATCCTCGATCCTGTAAGTATTGACCCCGGTATTTAAACACTCTTGAACAAGAGTGGCAGTATTAGAGCTGTGAGGATCTCCGATCACCAGCATCAGATCGACTCGCCCGCTCAGTTCCCGAGCTGCTTTAATGCGCTTGGCAGTTGCCGAGCAAATAGTGTTGAATACTCTTACTTCGTTAGCCCGGGTAAGGAGACTCTGAACCATCTGATAGTAATCCCTGGCCTCTTTGGTGGTCTGGCTTACTACCGCGACCTTATTCACATGAGGCAGCTTTTCGGCCTCATGGCCGTCTTTGACCACCTGTGCACTCTTGCACCAACCCAGTATGCCCTGAACCTCGGGGTGTTTTTCATCCCCAAATATTACCACACTATAACCCTGTTTATCCATTTCGGCAGTCAATTGCTGTATCCTGGACACTCGCGGACAAGTGGCATCTTTGACCACCAATCCCTGCCTTTCAGCCTGACTGATGATATCTGGCGAAGACCCGTGTGAACGAATCACAATGGTCTGCCCGGGCTTTAGCTGCTCAAAGCTGTCTACTGGTATGATGCCCTGTTGGGACAGATTTTCAACCACAGCCTGATTGTGAACCAAGGGTCCCAGAGTGTAGCATCCCTCCGCAGAAGAGGCCTCTTGGGCGAGTTTGACGGCCCGTTTGACCCCCGCACAAAAACCGGCATGGCTTGCTAATTGGGTGTGCACCTGTTTTACCCCACAAATATAATAAATTCTAAAGATCTTGGATAAATCCTTCTTTAATTACGCAAAAGTATACTAATTTGCGCCATAATATTCTCACTTATTGTTCCCAGCAAGGCAGAACTATACTTTTCCTGGCGGTATTCCGCCATGTCAAGGGGAGGTCCTATGCGCACCCGCAAAGGGCGACGCCACCCACAGGGGAACCATCCTTCTGTACCGCTGATGGCAACCGGCACCACCTCCGCTCCACTTTTCAAAGCCAGCATAGCCACCCCGGGTTGAATGCTGGTTTCAGCAACTACCTTGCGCCGCGCTCCTTCAGGGAAAATCCCCAACATTTCGCCTTCTTTAAGCATCTGCAGGGCTTGCCTGATGGCATTGCGGTCCGCTGTCCCTCTCTGCACCGGGAAGGCATTCAATCCCCGGCAGATTGAACCTAAAAGCCAATTATGGAACAATTCCGCTTTGGCCATAAAATGTATCGGCCTCGGTAAGGCCACTCCTACCAGTATAGGATCCCAATTGCTGACATGATTAGCGGCTATAATAACCGGGCCTTTTTGGGGTAGGTTATGTAATCCCTCTATTTTCAAACCAAGTATAAGTAAAAATAATCTAAAAAAGCCCCGGATAACAACATAAAACATGTCAAGCCCCTCGAATCTTCTCCAGGATGACAGCCAACACTTTATCTTCACTCAAGTCGCTGGTATCCACAATGATATGATCCGGCAAAACTCTCAATGCGCCGACGGGCCGTTGGGAGTCGATCTGATCCCTTTTGACGATTTCTTCCCGAACCGTATCGATGTCAGCAGTATAACCTCGGGTTTGCATTTCCCTGACCCGGCGCCGGGTGCGCGCTTCTAGGCTGGCGGTCAAATAGAATTTAAAATCAGCATCGGGCAACACAAATTCACCTATATCCCGGCCGTCCATAACTACCGAATCAGAGCAAGCCAGGGCTTGCTGCTGCTTGACCATGACCTTTCTCACCCCGGAATGAGCGGATACTAACGACACCGCCGCACTGACCTGGGGCGAGCGAATTTGGCTGGTAACATCTTGTCCGTCACTGAAAATTAACTGCCCTTCGAATTGGGTTTGGAAATGCATATTTGTGGTAATTGCCAGCTGTTCCAAAAGGTTGGAGTCGTTGAGGTCAATACCTTGTTGCAGGGCTTTAAGAGTGAGGGCTCGATACATCGCACCGGTATCAACATAGGTAAAGTTCAATTCATTGGCTAATCTACGCGCCACGGTGCTTTTCCCAGCACCTGCCGGACCATCAATCGCAATCTTCATTCGTTTACCACCCACATATGCTCGTATCTATTTTAGCATACCTACAACCGCTGCAACAGCTTGCCAAAAAAGTTTTTAGGCTCTTTCGCAGCCATCGGTCAGATTACTTAAAAGCGTCCAAAACTGCGGGAAAGAGATGTCAACCGCCTCAGCCTGGCTGATAGAGGTATCCCCTTTAGCCACTAGAGCAGCTATAGCCAGGCTCATCGCAATACGGTGATCTCCATAGCTTGCGACCCGGTTCCCTTTCAGTCCCCCAGGCCTGCCCTTGATGATCAAGCCTTGTGGCATCTCTTCAATGCAAGCCCCCATCTTGTTGAGTTCACTGCAGATAACTGCCAGTCGGTCCGACTCCTTGACCCTTAGCTCGGCAGCCCCCTCCACCCTTGATTCTCCCTCGGCTACAGCCATGGCCACGGCCAACACCGGGATCTCATCGACCAGCCGTGGCACTAATGCTCCCTCGACCACCGCAGCCTGCAAAGGCGCGCTTCTCACCAACAGGTCCGCCACTGGCTCCCCTCCTATTACCCGGCGATTCTCCAGAGTAATATCAGCTCCCATGGATTTCAGGACCTCGATAACCCCGCATCGGGTCGGGTTGACGCCCACATTACGGATAAGCAGTTCTGAGCCCGGCACTATGCTTGCGGCCACGATGAAAAAGGCCGCTGAGCTTATATCTCCCGGCACCTTAAATTCTTGTGGCTGCAAAGTGCGGCCTGGTTTAAGAGTTATTTTCCCGGATTCTGCCTGCAGATCAGCTCCCATGACTGCAAGCATGCGCTCGCTGTGATCCCGGGAAGGTTCCGGCTCTAGTAAAAGAGTGGGGCCTTGAGCCTGCAAGCCGGCTAGTAGGAGCGCGGTCTTAAGCTGCGCGCTGCTAACCGGAAGTTGATATTGGATCCCTCTCAGCGGTGCCCCATTTACTGCTAAAGGGGCCAGGCCGTTGTGCCGCGCGGAGATCTTGGCCCCCATCCGTTCCAGAGGTTCGATGATCCTTCTCATAGGCCGTCGGCGCAGGGAGTCATCTCCACTTAATATCGATAAGAATGGTCTTCCAGCCAGAAGCCCGGTCAGCAGACGCATAGTGGTGCCCGAATTGCCACAGTCCAATACCTTTTCCGGCTCCTGCAAACCTTGCCAACCATTGCCCCGCACCACCAAGCGTCCTTGCTCCGCCTTGATATCCACCCCTAATTGGCGCAAGCAATTGCAGGTAGATCTGGTATCCTGGGCTTCGAGGCAATTATGCACACTGCCCTCACCTTGTGCCAGGGCTGAAAAGATAAGGGCGCGATGCGATATCGACTTGTCCGCGCTGACCTCCAAATCCCCTTTAAGGGAATGGCATGGGCTGAGCTTCATTTCCACTATAGTTACCTCCTATTTGATCCAGGCCTTGATATGTTCTTCACCCAGGGCTTGTACCGCCCGCCCGGCCGCTTCGTCATCAGGGACACTTATACGTATGGTGCCACCGTCACCTTCTCTAATCCTCAGAATCTCCAGATCAACTATGTTAACCTGGCATGATCCCAGGATATTCCCCAACTTTCCTATTACTCCAGGTTCATCGGGGACTATACAGATTATATCACTGCAACTGCCCACCAGGCCCCGCTGCCAGGCAGGTATTTGCGCCCTGATGGTGCGAGCCTGCTCCAGCCAGGCCAAAACTTCTTCCCGGTTGCTAGCCCTTATCGCCTGGCGCATACGCTCCAGTTCATTAATCAGTTTTTCCAGTTCCGAACTAATATAATGCGCATTGCTAAAAATGATGTCCTGCCACAGCGTGGGGCTGCCTGAAGCCACCCGAGTGGTGTCCCGGAATCCTCCCGCAGCCATCATCATGGCCCGGCGCTCTCCTCGGGTGACATTTACCAGCGCCGCCGCAGCCAGGTGGGGGACATGACTGACCTGAGCGGTGATCAAGTCATGCAGGGCAGCATCAATCACATGCACCTTGGCTCCGGTGAGCTCGATTAAACGGCTCAATCTTTCAACCGCAGTCCGGGAGGCGTGTTCTGCCGGGGTCAATATATAGAGAGCGTTTTCAAACAGGTAGCGATCTGCCCCCTGAATACCGGCTGTTTCCGAACCTGCCATAGGGTGTCCGCCGATGCCGCAAATCTCACCGGGCAGACCCTCAAATAAAGCCGCCACTTTGGTCTTGGTACTGCCTACATCGGTTATCACCGTGCCTGGCCGCACAAAGGGAAGTATATCCCGCAATATCTGTGGATAAGCGGACATAGGGGAACATAGGAATATCACATCAGCACCAGCGACCGCTTCATGAAGAGCTGGGCTGGCGTCAATGGCACCCATCTTTATAGCCTGCTCCACGGCCTCTGCACTTTTATCCAGGCCGGTTATCCCTTTTACCAGAGGCGCTCCCTGCAAGGCCAGGCCAAGTGATCCTCCTATCAAACCGAGACCTATGATGAGAACTTCTTCAGCCATCAGCCTTTTCGCCACCTTCCAGTTTTATACCCAGGGCTGCCGACATCTGGTCCAACCTGTTCATCAAGGCCTGGAATTTTTCTGGGGTTAAGGACTGCGGACCATCTGACCAAGCTTCGGTGGGATTCTGATGCACTTCGATCATCAGGCCGTCACACCCCGCGCCAACCGCAGCCAGGGCCATAGGTTCCACTAAACGCCATTTACCCGTGCCATGGCTGGGATCTACTATCACCGGCAGGTGGGTCAGATGTTTTATTATGGGTACTGCACTCAGGTCCAGGGTGTTGCGGGTATAGGATTCAAAGCTGCGAATGCCGCGCTCACACATGATCACCTGCGGATTGCCGCTGGAAATGATATATTCCGCGGCCATGATCCATTCCTCGATGGTAGCTGCCGGACCGCGCTTGAGCATTACCGGTTTGCCGATCTTGCCCAGCTCACGGAGCAGAAAGTAGTTCTGCATGTTACGTGCTCCCACCTGCAGGATATCGGCATACTCAGCTACCATTTCCAGGTGGCGTGGATCCATAACCTCGGTAACAACCGGCAGTCCGGTGTGCTGGCTGGCCTCAGCCAGGATCTTTAAGCCTTCCACTTCCATGCCCTGGAAGGAATATGGGGAAGTGCGGGGCTTAAATGCCCCTCCGCGCAGCATGGTCGCACCTGCAGCCTTTACCAGCTTGGCCACCTGCAGATATTTTTCCATCCCCTCCACTGCACAAGGACCGGCAATAACAGTGAGTGTTCCTCCACCCAGTTTGCGCCCTTTGACCTCGATAACGGTCTTTTCCTTAAATTCCTTTGATGCTAGTTTAAAAGGCTGCACGATCGGGACCACCCGTTCCACCCCGGCTATGGTCTCAAACAGGTCCAGGTCTTCCTGAGTACGGTTGCCTACCGCACCGATGATAGTGCGCTCCACCCCCTGGGAAAGGTGCACTTGAAAATGGCACTCACGCAGTTTGGATTGCACCAGTTCAATCAGTTCTGGATCTACGTTTTTTTCCATCACGATAATCATAAAAAAACCTCCTTGCACAGTGAGGAGGAGTGGAAAACTTAAAACCATTGGCATATCGCCAATGGTCGATCCATTGTCGTTATTCCCACCATCCTGCCGTACTGCTGTTTTATCGGACTTGAGTACCTACCTACCTACCTACCTACCTACCCAGGATAACTTATAGTCTGCTGTATAGCAAGTCTAAATTGAACCAGCGGTTGTTACCGCAATCAGGCTGCCACCCGTTCATTGGCTGCAGCCAGGTAGATTCCGGCCAGAATCAAACCGCCACCGGTCAGTTGATACCAGAGCAAGGCTTCATTGAAAATGAACCACCCCAGTATACTGGCCAAAACCGATTCTCCCAGGATGGAAACCGCGACCAGCGGCGCTTTAACAAATTTCAAAGCCCAGTTCAATACCGCATGTCCACCCAGACCGGGGCCCAGGCCCATCAGTACGAAAAGCAACCAGTCCCCAGCCGGATAGCCGCTGAGGGGAAGCTTCATTATGGTGGAGCACAGGAGGATGACCAGGGCAGCTATCCCAGAGACCACCAGAGTATAATCCAGGATTTCTACCCGGGCGCGGACCTGCCGACCTATCAATAGATATACGGCTACAAAAAAGCCGCTGGCCAGTGCCAGCATATCGCCTAACAGTTTTCCGTGGCCCAGGTCACCGCCAACAATCAGGCCTGAACCAGTCAAGGCTGCCAACACCCCGACGATAGCCCAACGGTTCAATCGCTCCTGGAGAATAAAGGCTGAGAAAGCCAAAACAAAGATGACCTGTAAATTGGTAAATAAGACTGAGCTGGAGATGCTGGTGTAGGCTAGCGAACTGATCCAAAATGCCAGATGCAGGGCCAGGAATAAGCCCGATAAGGCCATCAGAGCCATGTCATGCCGACTGAGTTGGCCTATGCCAGAAAGATTGCGGCCTTTCAAGGCCGCAGCCAAAGCGGTGGTGGTAGCCAAACGGTACAAGGCTATGATCAAGGCCGGGGCAGAACACCAGCGTATCATGATAGACGAGGTGGACATGCAGAGGACTCCGAAGAAAATGGCCAGATAGACCGCAGCCGGATTCATCGTTCGACCCCTAAATAGGATTGTATCACCCGGGGGTCGCGTTTGATCGCATCCGGATCGCCTTCTGCGATCTTGCGCCCGTAGTCCAGAACTGCGATCTGTTCACAGATGTTCATCACCAGATGCATGTCATGCTCCACCAATAGAATGGTGAGCTGCATATCATCGCGAATTTTCCAGATCAGGTCCATGAGTTCGAGCTTCTCAGAACTGTTCATTCCCGCCGCCGGTTCATCAAGGAGCAGCAGGGAAGGAACTGCAGCCAGGGCGCGCGCGATTTCCAGGCGCCGCTGTTCTCCGTAAGAAAGGCTCTGTGCATATTCCATGCGTTTTGCATAGAGGCCCATCATATCGATAAGAGCTTCCGCTTTTTCCTGGGATTGACTCTGCTCGCGGGAGTAGGAAGGCAGACCCAGAAGGCTGGCCAAGAGACCTGCAGAGCGGTTCCAATTCGCTGCAACTTTGACATTATCAATTACTGACAGGCGGTTGAAAAGACGAATGTTCTGAAAAGTTCTTCCTATTCCGAGCCTGGCCACCTTGTGTGAAGACAGGGCTGCTATAGGTTGGTCTTGAAAGATCAGTCTGCCTTCGGTAGGGGGATATATTCCGGTGATAACATTGAATAGAGTAGTTTTCCCGGCACCATTCGGACCGATGATGCCGAAGATGGAGTTCTGCTCCACCTGCAGGTCGATGCTGTCCAAAGCCCGAAGGCCCCCGAACTCCTGACTCACCCCCTGAAGTTCTAAGACTGGCATGGTTTCACCTCTCTCTCCCGCTTAGGTTTTAGCAAATCGTAGAGGCGAATGTTTCCTAAAAGACCATTAGGCCGGAATATCATCAAGATGACCAAAAGGGCGCCATAAAACAGCATGCGGTATTCGGCTACCACACGCAGCATCTCCGGCAGGATCGTAAGAATGGTTGCACCCAGGATAGCTCCGGGTATGCTTCCCAGACCACCTAAGACCACCATATTGAGTATCTCTATGGAGCGCATGAAGTCGAAATCCTGAGGGCTGATATAATACATATAATGGGCATACAGGGCACCTCCCAATCCTCCCAGGAAAGCCCCTAATACAAAAGACAGAACCTTCAAATGGGTGGTGTTGATTCCGCAAGCCTCAGCCGCGATCTCATTTTCCCTGATGGCATACATGGCTTTGCCTATTCGCGAAGATAATAATCGCTGGGTAAAGAATATAACTACAATGGTGGTGATCATCACCAGAGTAAAAGAGGTCTGCTGCGGAATACCCGACAAGCCCACCGCTTTGCCGCCTGGTTCAAAGTTCAGGAAAAACACCCGTACGATCTCGGCAAAACCGATAGTTACAATAGCCAGGTAATCCCCCTCCAGGCGCAACGCAGGCAGGCCGATAATGAATCCAAAGAAGGCCGCCACGGCTGCTCCAGCCAGTAATGCTGCCCAAAAAGGTGCTCCCAACTTCAAGGTCACTATGGCCGAGGTGTAAGCCCCCAGACTCATAAATCCGGCATGGCCCATGGACAACTGCCCGGTCACCCCGGTGGTTATATTGAGCCCCATGGCCATGATAATATTTATGCCTAAAAGGATTATGATGCGAAGATAATAAGGATCGATGATTCCCGTGATCCATTGTTCCAATTGTCTCACCTAAACCTTTTTGTTTTTTTTCTCTCCCAAGATGCCCTGCGGACGCAGTATTAAGACCAGGATCAAGATGCCAAAAGCAATCGCATCTTTAAATGAAGAAGAAATGTAAGCTACTCCCATAATTTCCATGATACCCAGGGTGAGGCCTCCCAGCATAGCACCGGGAATCGAGCCGATGCCGCCCAAGACCGCAGCTGCAAAGGCCTTAAGTCCGGCCATAGTTCCCATATACGGCCACACCGCATTGTAATAAACACCTACCATCACACCCCCGGCAGCGGCTAAGGCCGACCCGATGGCGAAAGTGTATGATATGACCCGGTTAACGTTTATTCCCATCAGAGCAGCTGCATCGAGATCCTGTGAGCAGGCCCGCATGGCCTTGCCGATACGGGTTCTGCGCACCAAAAATTGCAGTCCGATCATTAAACCAGCGGAAACCAGTAATATGACCACTTGCATGGAAGAAACCTGTATCGGCCCTAGTGAATATGAACTCAGATCAACCACGGCCGGATAACGCCTGGTGTTCACCCCGGCAATCAAGGCCATCAGGGTGGATAGGAATATTGAGGCCCCCAAGGCACTGATCAAGGGTGACAGGCGCGACGATTTGCCCCGTAGAGGCCGATAAGCGATTCTCTCCACCAAGACCCCCAGAACCATACATACCGCCATAGCTCCCACCATAGCAATTCCCAGGTTGACATCCCAGGTTATGACCAGGAACAGGCCTACGAAGGCTCCTACCATGTAAATCTCCCCGTGGGCGAAATTGATCAATTGTACAATGCCATATACCATGGTATATCCCAGGGCGATCAATGCATAGGTACTGCCCAGGGTAAGACCATTAAGCAACTGCTGCCATAACATATGCTTCTTCCTTTACTGATACTTGTCCCTATTAGACCATACATCAACACACTGGCAGGGCTCTATAAGCAATTTCTGCCACCAGGTTCATATATGAGCTAAGACGAATGGCGAACAGAGCTGGCAGCCCGGTGTAAGCGGGCCGCCAGATATCATGTTCTACTGTTGGGGTGCGCTAGTGGGTACCTTTTCCAGCAAGGCCGGGAATTTGTCACCTTTCACGGTTAACAAGAAAACCGGGCTCTTGAGCGGTTCACGATCCGGGAGGAAGGTGGTATTACCGGAAACGCCCGGATAATCCTTAAGTTTAGCCAATTCAGTCTTGAAGACCTTGGGGTCGCTGCTATTGGCCGCTTCCATGGCCTTGGCAATTATCATCACCGCATCATAGTACTGGGCTGAAAACATATCAGGGTCTTCATTGTATTTAGCCCGATAAGCTTTGATGAAGGCGTCTGTTTCAGGGCTGGGCTGGTCTGCCGAGAAGCCGGCATAAAATATGACTTTTTCTTCCACCGCAGTGCCGCCCAATTTCTTCAGGTCTTCACCATACAGCCCGTCACCACCGACCATGACAATATCCAAACCCTGTTTCTGAGCTTCCAGCATAATCAGAGCTGCTTCAGTGTAGTAACCGGTAAACACCAAGACCTGCGGGTTAGCTTGTTTCAGCTTGGTCACCTGGGCGGTGAAATCAGTCTCTTTGTCATTGATCGACTCTTCCAATACTATTTTGCCGCCCTTCTCCTCAATAGCGGTTTTGAACACCGGGGTGAGAGCAGTGCTGTAACCATTGTTCATTGAGGTAATTATGGCGATATTCTTCCATCCCTTGGTGTTGATCATCCAATCCACCACTGAGGGAGCAGCGAACTTGTCCAATAGAGTATTGCGGAAAACAAAGTCCCCGATCTCAACTACACCGGTACCGGTAGCACCTGCGGAAAATATAACCACCTGGTTCTTCTGAGCGATGTCAGCGGCTATTTTGGTCAGGCCGGTGGCCGGGTCACCGATCATAGCCGAGACTTTGTCAACCGTGGCATATTTAGTGGCAATGTTGGCTATTTCACGGGAATCGCCCTTATTGTCCTCATATATGCCTTCCAACTTCTTGCCCAACACTCCGCCCTTGGCATTGACCTCCTCAATGGCCATCTTCATGCCCTTTTCTCCAGGTATACCATAGTTGGCGTTGTTGACGGTCTTGGCACCCAGAAATCCAAGTTTAATGGTTTCAGCAGCCGGGGCTGGCGCCTTGGTATCGTTGCATCCTGGTACCAGAGCCACCAGCATGATCAGGCACAACACCAGGGCCCAGTTTCTAGCGGTTTTTCTTTTCAATTCCAATACCTCCCTGTAAATAGAATGACAACGATTCTAACCTTCTCCCCCTTCCCAATCAATTCAACAGAATAGAATATTCCCCACAATTCTGCAGAATTCCTGCTAATTGAAAGCAACCTGGCACCGGTGAGGTTTCCGGCCAAGCAGGGAAATTGCAGTTCAGTTGCGAATAATTCTAGCATTATATTACAATTTGGTCTAGCTTGCGCTCCATTTACAGACGCTGGGCAAAGAGTGAAAAACCGCAAATAAAGGAATAATAAATCCAGGGAGGTGCAGATGTGAAGGTATCTGATCGCATGTCTACAGAGGTATTTACCATCAGCATTGATGCCAATGTAAATGAGGCATTCCGTATCATGAAGGAGAAAAATATCCGCCGCCTGCCGGTTATGGACCAGGGACGCCTGGTGGGCATAATTACCCTGGGGGATCTAAACCAGGCTTCTCCCTCAGCCGCTACCAGTCTGAGCATTCATGAACTGAATTATCTTTTGGCCAGAACCAGGGTAAGAGACGTTTTCCCGCCTCATCAGGAGGTGATCACGGTAACCCCCCAGAACTATATTGAAACCGCGGCCAAGCTGATGCTGCAGCACCAGATCAGTGGTCTCCCGGTAATGGAAGGCGATAAACTGGTCGGTATTATAACCGAAACCGATCTGTTCCGCGCCCTGATCGACATTCTGGGGGTAAAGCGCCCGCATACGCGGATAGATACGCTGATCCCCGAAGGCCCCGGCAGTCTGGCTGAGATAACCGGTCTGATGGCCTCAAAGGGAATCAATATCATCAACACGGTGGTTTATTTCGATGACGCACTGAGCAAATACAAAGTCATCCTGCGCATCGAGGAATTGGATTATGAGCAAGTGGTCGAGGCTTTGCGCTCAAAAGGTTATGAGATCGAGTCGGTGCTGGTCGCCGAGGGAGGAGACTAGATATACTGCAGCCGGGCTTTTTTACTTGAGGTGGTGGTATTACAGCAAGGCTTGGGAAGCCGCCTGTTTAAGGTTTATTTGGGCGTGCCTTACCAGCTGTGTTGCCATCCTGGCAAAATTTTCCGGGGTCAAGGACTGTTTACCGTCTGATAAGGCTCGGTCTGGATCCTGATGCACCTCTACCATTACTCCATCCGCGCCGGCAGCCACAGCAGCCCTGGCAATGGGAGCCACCATTTTCCACTTGCCGGTGGCATGGCTGGGATCGACAATAATAGGCAGGTGTGAAAGCTGTTTAATCAGAGGCACCGCTCCGATATCCACGGTATTGCGAGTGTAGGCTTCAAAGGTGCGTATGCCCCGCTCACAGAGGATGATCTGCTTGTTGCCGCCTTTGAGGACATATTCAGCGGCCAGCAACCATTCCTCTATGGTCGCCGATAAACCACGCTTTAGCATGACCGGCTTGTCCAGTCGGCCTAGCTCTTCAAGAAGCGAATAATTCTGCATATTGCGGCTGCCTACCTGCAGGATGTCGATATGGGGGTACAGGGTATCTAGGTCCCTGACATCCATGATTTCAGTAATCACCGGCAAACCTGTTTCCAGCCGGGCCTGGGCTAGAATGTCGACCCCGCTGCGCCCCAACCCCTGAAAGGAATAAGGTGAAGTACGAGGCTTAAACAATCCTCCACGCAGAATGTCAGCACCCAGGTCCTTGAGATGGTGGGCCAGGTACAGATAATCATGTTTATTCTCCACCGCACAGGGACCAGCGATCACAGTGCAATATCCCTCACCGATGAGTACCTTTCGGGATGGGGTGACAATGGTGATGATAGTGTCAGTGGCGCAGTGATCCCGCGATGCAAGTTGAAATGGTTTCATCTTGACATAGCCTCCATACGAATTAGTATATCAAAACGCCCCATATTAAACGAATGGTTTTCTTCCAACGGGCTGGCTTTTCTTTGCGGGCATCTTCGGCGACTATGAAGAAAAAGTATGATATTTTATGTTGTAATGACTGCTAATATACTGCAAGGGGGGTTATGCGTTGAAACCGATGCGGGTGGCTTTGTGCCAGATGAGAGTGGGGACAGACAAAGGAAGAAATCTACATACTGCCCGGAATATGGTGAGGCAGGCCGCGGAACAGCAAGCCCAGATGATCATCCTGCCGGAAATATTTAATGCCCCCTATGAGGCTGCTCGGTTTGAGCAATACGCCGAGGCAATACCCGGCCCCAGCAGTGAAGCCCTGCAAGATATGGCCCGCGAGTACCAGGCTGTGCTTGTGGGGGGGTCTATCATCGAGCGGGACCGCGAGGGCAGATTATTCAATACCTGCCTGGTGTTTGGGGCAAACGGGGTTCTGCTCGCCCAACATCGTAAGGTACACCTATTTGATATCAACATTCCCGGCAAGCTTCGCTTCCAAGAATCGCAAACCCTATCCGCGGGTAATAATATTACCTTGTTTGAAGTTAATGGCTGGAAGGCTGCGGTCTTGATCTGCTATGACATCCGCTTTCCCGAAATGTTGCGCTTGGCAACCCTGGCCGGGGCTGATTTGCTCATCGTCCCGGCAGCTTTCAATCTTACTACCGGGCCCTTGCATTGGGAACTCTTAATGCGCAGCCGGGCTATGGACAGTCAGGCTTATGTCATAGCCTGCTCGCCAGCTCGGGATGAATCGGCATCTTATCAGGCCTGGGGCCATTCCATGCTGGTTGACCCCTGGGGCAGAATTATAGCTCAGGCTGACCAGGGGGAAGAGATCATTATGGGTGATTTAAAGCCCGGGGAGGTGGCTCGGGTGCGTGCTGAAATCCCGGTACTGGCCCAGCGCCGCAGCGATCTGTATGATACCATAGCTCGGAAGCCTGGGCTGATAATCGAAAGGAGAACTGACCGTGAAGGTTCATACTGAATATTTGTGGTTTAACACTCCCCACAAGCATGAATATGTTCGCATCACCGACCAGATCAAAGCAGCCTGCCGCAAGAGCGGTATACAGGAGGGCATGATACTGGTGAGTGCTATGCATATCACCGCCGGGGTATTTGTCAACGACAATGAACCGGGCATACTGGCCGACATAGCTGAAATGGTGGAGGAACTGGCCCCCTATGGTCCTGATTACCGACACCATCGCACCGGGGAAGACAACGGCGATGCTCATCTTAAAAGCATACTGGTTCATCATCAGATAATCGTGCCGGTCACCGGTGGCCGCCTGGATCTGGGGCCCTGGCAAGAGGTATTCTATGCTGAGTTCGATGGTCAAAGGGACAAGCGGGTGATAATCAAGGTTATGGGAGAATAGCTTAGTCTGACAGGTCCGGACGCAGACTCCTAGCCTGCCCCAAATAGATGTGCTTCATTTTATTCTGGGGTAGTTCGGTATTGAGATGTATCAAGACCCTGATACAAAGGGGCAGGGCTTCGGGCACTCCGATTTCCTGAAAACTGAGCAGAGGGACCTGATCCCAGCCCAGCAAACGCGCGGCCTGGGCAGGAAACGCCGAACACAGGTCGGGTGTGGCTGTAAATAGTATACTGGCGATATCCTCAGTCACAAAGTTATTGGCAGACTGCATGGCTGTCAGAAGTTCTTGTGTAGCAGCCAGAACCAGGTTTCTGTTGTCCTCAGGCACGGTCGTCGCCCCGCGAATGCCTCTCAACGGCACTTAGTCTTCCCCCTCAGCTATGAAACCGCCCGGTGTCCTAGACCGATACCGACTTCATCCAGATGCAAAAGGCCGATGCCAAAAAACAAGGCTACGCTGATATGGTCGCCAAAGCGAGCTATGCCGATCTTGCCGCCCACATTCAGTCCTAAAGCCTTGGGCATGATCTGAGCTATGGCTTCACGGGTGGCACCTGCCACCGCACCTTCATCAGCATGCAGGTCCTTGATCACTGCTTCCCTTTTCGCGGCAACTACAGCCCTTTCAACGATCTTCCCCACCGAAGTAACAAATTCACCGCCATAATCAACTGCCACCGCTTTTATATGAGCCTTCTCCAAAAGATCTTTCTTTAACTGGCTCTCTTCCTGGCGGGAAGACGATAACGCCATTCTAATGGCAGCACTGGCAACTTCCTTACTGCCGATCTCCATTAACATCACACCCTATTAAGAATATATCTCTATTTTACTATAATTTTCCCCACCATGACCATAGACTGATTGGCGGTGTATACCTGCCCTTGACGCGGATAGGCCAGATTGGGGGAGCGGTTTATCACCTGATATTCTACCGGAAAGTTGTAAGCGGTCGAATCGATTTCTATCACATCCTGCGGATTGACCTTCAGCTCGACTTTGGCGCTATTGAAAACGCTGTATTCTTGCCCGTTTACCAGGACCCTGGCCTTGGGCAGCGAGTTGAAGTCTTTGACACCCAGAACCAACAAGGCCGATGGCGCAGCTACCGCTTCCGTGACGGTGCTGGCGGCAGGAGTTTCGCCTTCCTGCTCCATATTGAGGGCCTGCCCCTCCATCCGTTCCGACCAACTCAGATAAAGGCGCGCCTGGTCGTTGGTCATTACGCCCTGCACAACCACCACCGCCACCAGGGCAATGACTACCACCCGCATCAATATCTGTTCCACTTTTTCAAAAAACTCGCGCACGATTTCATCTCCCCGGATTGCTTTTCTCTATCTTATGCCCCCCCCGCGCCATTTATCCATGGTCTCGACCGTGCCCGGAAGAGCCGGGGTGAATCTACATAAACCTGCGGGCATAAAGCAAAGGGACAGGCTCGTAATCTGTATGATTACGGTCTATCCCCTTATGTCCGGTTCGATTACTGCATCGGCCAGAAATGAAAATAGCTCTTACTTCCATTCCTTGCGGGCATAATCCACACCCACCAGAAAGGCTTCTTTGTTTTTGGCGATTATGGCCTCTTGCTTGCCTTTAAAAACCACATCCAGGTATTCCAGGGCCTGGTCAATATTCATCAAGCCCTGTTTTTCCACAAAAGCCCCTAATAGCACCATATTAGCTACCCGGGAAGTGCCTAGTTGGTCTGCCAGAAGGTTGACCGGCATCTGTAAAACCTCTACATCATCCCGCTGGGGAAGCCGGTCCACCATGGATGAATTAAGGACCAAGGTGCCGTTCGGTTTGATCTTATCCTCAAAACGGTCTAGAGAGGGACGATTCATTATTATGGCCGTCATAGGATTCTCGGTAAGGGGAGAACTGATCTCCTCATCGCTTATGGTGACCAGGCAGTTGGCGGTGCCGCCCCGCATCTCTGCCCCATAGGACAGTGCACAGGAGACTTCCTTGCCGGTGTGCATAGCCAGATGGGTCAAAAACTGCCCCATGGATATGACTCCCTGCCCTCCAAAGCCTGCAAATAAAACCTGTTGTTCTTTTGACATCGAGCTATTCTCCCTTCACCTTGAATTCCCCCAGTGGGTAATATGGTATCATATGCTCTTCCATCCATTTTAACGAATCAGCCGGGCTTAAACCCCAGTTGGTGGGACAGGTTGACAGGACCTCCACCAATGTGAAACCCAGGCCTTGGCCCTGGATCTGGAAGGCCTTTTTAATAGCTTTCTTGGTCTTGATTATATTGGCTGGACTATTGACCGCAGTGCGGCAGATATAAGCCGCACCCTCATTGCATGACAATAATTCGCACATTTTGGCAGGGTATCCCTCCCACTCTACCTTGCGGCCATACGGCGAGGTGGTGGTCACCTGTCCCAAGAGGGTGGTTGGGGCCATCTGCCCCCCGGTCATGCCGTATAGTGTGTTATTGACAAATATGGTGGTGATCTTTTCACCCCGCAGCGAGGCGTGCACGATTTCCCCCATGCCGATGGAAGCCAGGTCGCCATCTCCCTGATAGGTGAACAGATAGCGATCCGGCAGGAGGCGTTTAATTGCCGTGGCAATGGCTGGAGCCCTGCCGTGAGCCGCTTCCAGCATATCGCAATTAAAATAATCATAGGCCAGTACGGAACAGCCTACCGGGCAGATGCCAATGGTCTGTTCACGGATATTCAGTTCGTCCATTGCTTCCGCCACCAGGCGATGAATAATGCCATGGCTGCAACCCGGACAGTAGTGGTATTTGGCCCCGGTCAAACTCTCGGGTTTCTTAGCTATCATCTTCATATCAAGCCCTCCTTTGCGGCAATTACCAGCAGCTGCTGGGTAATCTCCTCGGGGTTGGGAGTTCTGGCAATTTCCCCGATGTAATGAATTGGGACCTTCCCCGCGGTGGCAAGCTTGATGTCTTCGATCATTTGGCCAGTGGTGCTGATCTCTATTGATACCATAGCTTTACAGGTCTGAGCTATCTTATTGACTACTCCATAAGGATAAGGCCATAACGTAATCGGTCTGATCAAACCGGTTTTTATTCCGAGGCTGCGGGCATTCATTACTGCTTTTTTAGCTATCCGGGCCATAATGCCATAGGCCACCAGGATGAGGTCAGCATCCTCGGTCAAGAATTCTTCACTTCTGATCTCCTGAGATCGTATGGCCTGGTATTTCTCGGTAAGATGTTGATTTCGGGTCTGAAGCTGTTCCACTGGCATGTGCAAGGTGTTCACAATATTCGGTTGGCGGCCAAGGCAACCGGTAATTGCCCAAGGCTTATCTACAAATTCTGTCACTTCATCACGTACCAGCACCGGTTCGATCAGGTTGCCCAGAGTGCCCTCGGCCATCAACATAACTGGGGTGCGGTGCTTATCGGCCAGCTCAAAGCCCAACATAGTCAAATCCATCATCTCTTGTGCGCTGGAGGGAGCTAAAACGATAATATAATAATCACCATGGCCGCCGCCGCGAGTGGCCTGGAAGTAATCAGCCTGGGAAGGCTGTATGCCTCCCAGTCCGGGTCCGCCCCGGCAGATGTCCACGATCAAGCAGGGCAGTTCCCCTTCCGCCAGAAAAGAGATGCCCTCTTGCTTAAGGCTTATTCCCGGACCGGATGAAGCCGTCATCACCCGGGCGCCTGTAGCGGCCCCTCCATAAACCATATTGATGGCTGCCAATTCACTTTCGGCCTGTACGAATACTCCACCGATAGTGGGCATTTTCCTGGCCATGTATTCGGCTATTTCGCTGGAAGGGGTTATAGGATACCCGAAAAAGCCTCTGCAACCCGCTCTGATAGCCCCTTCGGCAATGGCTTCATTTCCTTTCATTAACACCCGTTGCATCGGCTTATTCCCTCCCCACCTCAATAACCAAATCAGGGCACATCATGGCACATATCCCGCATCCGTTACAATCCTCTGGTTTAATCAAACCAACCGGATGGTAACCCAGAATATTGATACTTGTCTTATCAAATCCCATTATCTGCTTGGGGCAGAACAGTATGCATAACCCACAAGCTTTACAGCGATCACTGCTAAAAGTGACTATGCCCCTTGCCAAACTGCATTCCTCCCTTATATAACCCTACATCCATGACGGCCGCAGATAAAGATCTATTTTCTTCACCATTTCCCCAAATCGAAGCCGGGCCTGTTCATGAAATCCATCTGTAACAGTGAGTTGGGTAACGGGAACGCCGAGTTGAGCAGCAATATACTCAACCCGAAGATGCCCCTGTTCAATCACCTCAAAATCAGTAGCCTCCACCAGATGGGGATTGCTGATAATTCCAGAAATGAGGTGACGAGCATAACTCTCCAGCATGGTTTTAAGATCTCTTATTTCCTCTATATCCCAGGAAAAGGGGCGGTATGGATTTATGACCAGGTAGATGCGGAATTGCTGAGGGTCTATGAATCTGGCCAGATAGCCCAAGACTAGGGACCCGGCTTTATCTCCGGCAAGATCTACTACAGTATTGAAATTCTGTCTCAGGATACCAATAATACCAGGAGGCAGATTCGGTACATCCCCATAGGCCATGGCATTGTCTGGGGCCAACAGCTTGACATGGTTCTGTTCAAGAACCTTCGCGGTATCACGGGACACAAAATATGGGTTGGCCAGATCCAGGTCGGCCAGAACTGCAGCGCGATTTTGCTGGGCACACTCAATGGCATAGTTGACGGCTATCTCACTCTTGCCGCTGCCAAACGCACCTGCAAACACAGTAATAATACCCCCGTACCTTACCCTTCTATCAAATTATATAGTGTAAATTATAATAGAGACTTGGTTCATAAAACAATGTATTTTTGTGTTAAGAAATGGTTAAGCGGCCGGACTTAAAGCCTGCCGCCTGCTAATAAATATATTATTTGGCATTGTTGTCAATAAGAGACAATATGCCGGCACCTATTGGGCACAATTCAGCTTCCTTGCGCAAGTTCGATCATGACATCGGAGAGTTCGTAAGCAATATCCTCGATATCCTGTCCTCCCAGCCCCAATAGTTCAATAGCATTTTTAGAAATGGGGTAAAGCATACCATCAAGGCCTCCCCCCAGTCCCATAGATGTGCAGAGGGCCTCAGATACGTGTACACATGCGGTCAGCAGTGGATTCTTTTCCGCTCCTGCGGGATTGTGATGAAAAGCAATAGCCTCTACTATTTCTGCCGGCAGCTGCCATTTACGCGCAACTCGAGAGCCGATGACCGCATGGTTAAACCCTAGCACACGATTCTCCGCCTCCAGAAAAGATATCTGCTCAGTGGTGGCCACTGCCACCACCTCATGATAAGTTTGCTTCATGAAATTGTTTAAAATAACCTTACCGATGTCATGCAAAAGGCCTGCTGTATAAGCCACCTCAATCGCCTTGAATCTGCACCGCTTGGCTATGTGGCGTGAGGCCATAGCCGTACCGAAAGAGTGTTTCCACATCTCGCCCACACCCAGGGCATAACCGGAAAGCTCACGATTGAGTATATCATTTATGGAAGCAGCCAGAACCACGCTGCGAATAGTAGAAAACCCCAGCAAGACAGTAGCTTCGGCAGCAGTAGCCACCTTGCGGGGATAGCCATAATAGGCGCTGTTGGCCATGCGCAAAACCCGGGCGGTCAAGGCCTGGTCGTGGCTGATAACATTGCCGATATCCTGAGCAGTTGCCCGAGGGTCTTGGGTCAAATCCATTATTTTCAAGACCACCTGAGGCAGAGCGGGCAAGTCATTTACTGCGGCAATAATATCTTCTATGCTGAATTGGGCCATCATTCACCCTCCATGGGTTATTTCCAGTTGTCCATCTTCTTCTCCAGAATGGAACGGTAGGCCTGCAGGCTCTCATTCATTTTGGCGAAGAGCCTTTCCATTTCTATACCGCTCATGCTGATCTGCGCCGGTTCTAAAACCTCTATGGTGCGGAACTCATCTTTCATAATAAACTTGACCGCATCTTCTAGAGTATCCACTGAAAAGGTTATAGTCACTGGCGCGCAGATAGAGAGGCGGTTGGTGTATTCGTCAAAAATGGAATAAATCTCTTTGCTCATATCGATTTCTTCTATGTTGATCCCTTGAATGGGCACATTCCTGATCATGGCGATTTTCTGCTGTCTCAATTCCTCAGCCTGCTCATCGCCACCCTTGGCGGCAAACAACCGTCGACTGGTCTTTCCCTCGGCTACATAGTCGAAACGAACTCGCATGCGGATCAATTTCCGCCCCCCCGTCATTCAATATTTTTGGAACATGATTTCTCCCAGAAATAGTCCCAGAGCAGCAGCCAGGCCTTCCCCATAATTGATTCCCAGGTTTAGAGCAGCTTTTTGGCCGAGCCTATCAAGAATCAATTCATGGCCCCTTTGGTCGGATAAGCTAGGAGCGATGAGGCAGGATGCCACCCGCTGATCTATGAGGGTGGCTAATAAGGCTGCCACTGCGGTCACATAACCATCCAGCATGACCATCTTACCATAGATGCCGCACTGCACCATGAAACCAGATAATGCGGCAATCTCTAACCCACCGCATCGAGCCAAAATGTCAACTACATCAGCGGGGTCCGGGAACCGGTGTTCAAAGGCCCTATTGATTATTTCGGTTTTTTGGGCAATTACTTTATGGTTACTTGAGCCACGGCCCACCAATTGCGCCGGACTGAGTCCCGTAACCGCTGTGGCAATTGCCGCTGCACACAAAGTATTGGCGACACCCAGCTCTCCAACACCAATTATATCAAAATTATCGCCAATCTTTTCCTGATAAATCTGACCACCACATTTTAGAGCCCGGATCGCTTCCTCCCGGCTCAACCCATCCTGAGCTATGAAATGCCGACTGCCAGGGATTATCTTACATTCGATCAGGTCAGCAGTGGCTTCGATTTCATCGTATACCCCCACATCTACAACCAACTCTGGGCGCTGCAGACGTTTCAACAGCTGGCTCACCGGAGATCTCCCCTGAAGATGCTGCTCTACCAAGACCCCAGTCTTTAAGGGGGCATAGTGGCTGATGGCTTCTGTGCTGATGCCGTGATCCGCCGCGAAAAGCACTACACCATAGCGGTAGGATCCCAAGCGGCAGATGCGCTCCCTGATGATGTTGAGGCGGCCCCAGGCATTATCAGGTTCCAATACATACAATTGCAGAGCCTTCTTTCGATTAGTGCCGACTCAAAGTGCTTGACTATGAACCTCTGGCTAAAAAGATGAGTCGCTCGATCTCTGTGGTCGACAAGTGACGGTACTTTCCGGGTGCCACACCGTGCAGGGTCAGGAACCCGAATGCGGTCCGCTTTAAAGCCAGAACAGGATGGCCAATGGCTTTTAACATCCGTTTGACTTGGCGTTTGCGGCCTTCGTACAATACAATTTCCACCAATGCCCGATCAGGATGGACTTGGAGTAGTTCCGCTTGTGCCGGAGCGGTGATGCCATCCTCAAGCTGTATCCCCTGGCAGAGAAGCTTCAATTCTTTATTGCCTATACGCCCCTTCACCCAGGCCTGGTAGGTCTTGGGTATGTGATATCGGGGATGGATCATAAGGTTCATAAAATCGCCGTCATTGCTCATAATAAGCAAGCCCTCGGTGTCCAGGTCAAGTCTGCCTACCGGGTAGAGGCGCACTTTGATATCCCTGACCAGATCCACTACAGTCGGCCTTCCATGCGGATCTCCCACACTGCTGAGATAGCCGCCGGGCTTGTTGAGCAGTAAATAAACCTTAGTCATAGGTCTGATCGCTTTGCCGTTCACGCTGATCTGATCATGTTGTGGGTCAACATTAAAACCAACCTCTAAGACGGTGACGTCATTAACCGCAACGACACCGTCCGCAATAAGCTGTTCAGCTCGGCGCCTTGAGGCCAGACCGCTGTCCGCAATATATTTAGCCAGTCTCATAGTCACTTCTCCTGGATTGAAGCCTACAGCCAAACCGGCTTCATACGTCCCTGTAAATTTCCTTTGGCAAGGTCGACTGGTGAGGTTAAGAAGCCGTTTTTTCTGGAGTATCAAAGCATTCTAAATTCGATGATCACCGTAGCAGCCTGCTAATTATTATAACCCGGCTATGGTAAATATAAAATTGTGTTTGTATTCCCCAGCCACGGGAATAACCACGGGCAAAGAAAGTCACTTTCGTCGATACGCTTTCTACGCACAGATTTCTCCCTACCCAGGCATTCAGACTACCGGGCACCTACGCGTTTATCCCCACATCCCCTCCAGACTTTCACCACCTAGATAATGCCTGATTGGCTGGGCACGCCACACCTAAAAAGAACCCCTCTTTGCAGAGGGGTTCTTCAGAACTAAAGGCTGTCTGTTTATTTGCTCAGTGACTGCCAGACTACTTCAGCCACATCAAATACCTTGGTCTGCTCTTCGGCTTCAGCACCTTTAACACCGTCTGAAATCATGGTCAAACAGAACGGGCAATTGGTGATGATCATTTCCGGATTGGGTTCTAAGAGCTGATCTGTTCTGGTATCATTGATGCGTTTGTAACCTTCGACGGCATGTTCTTCCAGCCACATCCGGCCGCCGCCGGCACCACAGCAGAAGCCGAACTGTTTGCCTTGTTCGATTTCCGTGATAGCCACTCCAGCGGACTGCAAGGCCTGCCTGGGCTGATCATAGATATTATTGTGTCTGCCCAGGAAGCAAGAATCGTGATAGGTGGCCTTGGCACCGAGTTTGCCCGGTTTGATCTTGCCCTGAGCGATCAGCTGGGCGATGATTTCTGTATAGTGGTAGACCTCAAAGTTGCCGCCCATCTGCGGGTATTCGTTCTTCAAGGCATTGTAACCGTGCGGACATACCACGATAATCTTCTTCACACCGTAATTGTTGAAGGACTCAAGGTTCTGCTGAACCAGGGTCTGGTACAGGTATTCGTTGCCCAGTCTTCTGGCCGAGTCACCGCAGCAGAACTCCTCGGTGCCCAGGTAACCGAAGCTCACTCCGGCCTCATTAAGCACTCTGACCAGGGCTTCCCCTACCCTCTTATAACGGTCGTCAAAGGATACCGCGCAGCCGGCATAGAGCAGATATTCAAACTCACCGCCGTCTTCAGGCAGGAGGTTGACCATCTCACGAACGCCTCTTTCGGTGAGCCACTGAGCGCGGTTGGCCCAGCCAACGCCCCAGGGGTTGTAATTGCGTTCCATGTTGGTGAAAGCCATCTGCGCTTCACCGGGCATATCTCCCTGCCACATTACCAGATTGCGTCTCATTTCCGCGATCTTGGGAATGTGCTCGATGAACATCGGGCAGTGTTCCATACAAGCGCGGCAGTTGGTGCAATCCCAGATTACGTCGGTAGTAACTACATCGTAGAGCAGGCTCTGTTCCATGGGATTCACAGCCTCAGCGGCCGCTTCATCAGTCATGGCCACCGCAGCGTCCTCTTCCGCGGGGTGATCCTGGGCAGCGATCAGATAAGGCACCTTGGCATCCCAGTGTTGTTTCATGTTTTGAATCAGGGTAATCTTGGGATTAAGGTGCTTGCCGGTATTGTAAGCCGGGCAGTTTTCTTGGCAGCGCCCGCAGCGGATGCAGGCATCCAGGTCGACAATGTCTTTCCATCCAAACTCCTCGATGTTTTCTACTCCAAAGGTTTCAGCCTCTTCAATGTTTTCCACATGACGAAGAGCCGAGGGGCCCAGGTCGCGGAAAGCATAGTTGATCATGCTGGTGATAATGTGCCACAGTTTGGTAAATGGAACTATAGCAATAAAGAGGAAAGCAATCGCCATATGGAACCACCACATGATGCGGTGCCATACCAGGACTGATTCTAATGACATTCCCATGAACAGATAAGCAAAATACCAGCCAAAGGCTGATGCCATTTGCTCGTATTGGATCTGTTGCATAGTAGTAGCCAATTTAATCTGAGCTGCTATTCTCAGGCCCTCAATAAAGAACCCGGTGAGCAGAATGGTGAAAATCAAAAAGATTATCCAACCATCGGACTTTTTAGTGTCGTTTAAGCGGTCTGGTTTTTGAACATAACGAATGAAAGCCAGAGCTATTATGCCTATCAGGGCCAAAAAGCCCAATAGGTCAACAACAAAAGAGAAGGCAATATATGTTGTGCCTTCTATGGGAGGCCAATGTATCCAAAAATGAGCTGCGTCAACGCCCGCCGCCAATGCCAGGACCAAAAAGCCCCAGAACAGGAAGGCGTGCATCCAGCCGGCAAAAGGTTTTCTGATTACACGAGCCTGTGCAAAGGAGAAAGTAAGCCATGACAAGAGCCGTTGCCAACCATTGTCGACCCTGTGGATCTCGCCCTTCGCAAGCCACCATACCTTGGCCTTTTCATAAAAACCTAAACAAAATATACCGATGGGGATGAACATAAAAATGTAGATAAGCCATTCATAAGGTACGTTAGCCCCGACCACCCTCATGGGAACTTCATAACCACCCTCTAGTGGTACAAATCCAAAAATCATTTACAAAATTCCCTCCTTAAATGAAGCGGGATTGACTGGATATACCCGGAGGTATATCCAGTTTATCCCCTTTCCCGGAATCCGGGTTATTTCTTTAGCTCACTGCATACAACCGGAATGACTTTGAACAGGTCGCCCACTACTCCGAAATCAGATACGTTGAAAATCGGAGCTTCAGTGTCAGTATTGATGCAAGCGATGAACTTGGAGGAAGACATACCAGCCAGATGCTGGATAGCGCCCGATATACCACAGGCGATGTACAGGTTGGGATTGACCACCTTGCCGGTCTGTCCAACCTGCAGTTCATGGCCCAGCCATCCAGAGTCGATCGATGCACGGCTGCCGCCCAGTGCGGCACCCAGCATGTCAGCCAGTTGCTCTACCAGCTTAATGCCCTCGGGGCCTTTGCAGCCACGGCCGCCGGATACAACCACATCAGCCTCAGTCAGTTCCGGTCTGGCTGAAACGGTGGGGATGAAGTCTTTTACTACCTGGTAGACATCAGCAGCACTGGCAGCGATAGCGGGTTTAACCACCGCACCTGCTCCAGCTGATTCAGCCAATTCCATAACCCCTGCACGGATAGTTGCCAATACTGGAACGGTGGCAACTTCCACCTCAGCCAGAGCTTTACCGGCATAGATAGATCTGGTGAATACGCCTTTGCCTGCGCTCACATTAGCCTTGATTACGTCAGTGGCCAGCCCTGCTTCCAATTTCTGTGCCAACCGGGATGCGAAGTCTCTGCCGTTGAAGGTATGGGCAAAAATTATCGCATTGGGCTGATATTCATTGATCATGGCGGCCAACTGTGCTACATAAGCACCGGTATTATAATTGGCAAAGATATCGCCTTCCACCACATATACTTTATCAGCGCCGAATTTGGCAAACTCGGGAGCCAATGCTTCGACACCCTGGCCGAATACGACTGCGCTTACTTCGTCGCCCCATTTCTTGGCTTCGGACAGCATTTCATAAGTAACTTTACGGATATTGCCGCCCTTTTGTTCAACTATAACCCATGTTCCTGCCATCAATTACCCTCCTTTATTAATAAGCCTGGTAGGCACCTATTTTACTTCGACCTTAACAGTGTTCAGCATCCAGTCAGCCAGCTTGGCGCCAACGACTGCGGGTTCGTCTTCGATCTTGATGCCAGCCTGTTTTGAAGGCGGCAAGGCAACGCTGACGATCGCAACCTTGTTAGCGACAGCTGCGGCATCCACAGTGGAAACCGGTTTCTTCTTGGCTGCCATGATGCCCTTCATAGAAGGATAACGAGGCTCATTCCAGCTTACCTGGCTGGAAATAACTGCGGGCAGGCTGACTTCAGTAACCTGAGTTCCGCCATCAGCCTCACTGGTGCAGGTGGCTTTGCCGCCAGCAATCTCGACCGCGGTGATGACGTTGACATGCGGAAAACCAAGGATCTCAGCAATGCGGGTGGGGACCTGAGATGATCCATCGTCGGCGGCTACATGGCCAGCCAATACGATATCGGGTGATTCGCCTTTGATCACCTCTGCCAATGCACATGCTCTGGCATATTCGTCAGCAGCAGTGTCCTGTTTAACCAGGATGCCCCGGTCTGCTCCCATAGCCAGCGCAGTGCGGATAGCGTCCATGGCTTTGTCTGAACCGGCAGATACAACTACGACCTCTTTGGCAATGCCTTTTTCTTTCAGCTGGATGCCGCCTTCTACAGCCACCTCATCATATGGATTGATGATGAGATTGATCCCCGCATCGGAAATCTTGCCATCCTTTAACTCGATCTTCGCCTCTGTGTCAAATGTCTGCTTAACACAAACCAGAACCTTCAAGTTCATTCCTCCTTTTCATCTGATAGTAGTCGGTTGACAAAGAAAAACAGAATTCCACATGTTGAGTAATCAGCCACCACCCCCATGACAACTGCATATATTTATTCTGCTTGCCTACGGCAAATTTACCGCCAGATTGATAATGGAATAATATATAGATAGTCAATATTATAACTTCGATACCAGGCTTACATTTCCTGCTTTTTTGAACTGAATGGCAACTTTTTTATGCTATCAGCTTTCACATTTTCTGGTAGAAAAACGTCGAAATGGAGTTAAAACCTAATTGGCGACCGTTAAAAATCTGCTCCGTTCCCCCAATGAACAATACTCCACCGGGTCTTAAGGCTTTGGCAAAGCGTCCATATAATTCTTGTTTGGTCTCCTCGGTAAAGTAAATTACCACATTGCGGCATAGAATTAAGTCATAGTCGCGCGGAAAGGGGTCTTTTAACAGGTCATGCTGCTTAAACCTGACCAGGCTGCGCAGTTCGTTTGTGATCTTGAATGACCCTTTATTCTCCTCGAAATACTTCCTTTTTATTTGCTCAGGGATACCTTGCAGCTGGCCTGGCTGGTATACTCCCTTGGCCGCCATCTCCAAAACACCGGCGTCCAGGTCAGTAGCCAGAATCGGCTCGCGCAGTTCAATACGTTTTTCGCAGGCCGTTATGGCTAGTGAATAGGCTTCTTCGCCGGACGAGCACCCTGCACTCCATATTTTAAGCCTATATTGCGGCTTAATCAAAAGGGGGATAATGGTATCCTCCAAGACCCTCCAATGGGGAGGGTTGCGGAAGAATTCGGACACATTTATGGTAAGGTGTTCCATAAACCGCTTATACATAGACTGATCAGATTGCAGCCGTTGTATAAGTTCATGATAATCAGCCAGGCTATGGTTGCGCATGAAGCTGTTAATGCGACGTTCCATCTGGGGACGTTTATAAGCGTTGAGGTTGATGCTGCTGATGGCCTCAAAGCGCCTTATAAACCATGCCCAATCATTGCGGTAAATATTTCTCAAGGCAATGATTCCAAGGCTCTGCGAGTGGCTTCAATGGTGGCTTCGATATCCTCCTCCCGGTGGGCCATACTCACAAAACTGACCTCAAATTGAGCCGGCGGATAGTATACTCCCATCTGCAGCATAGCCCGGAAATAGGCCGCATAGCGCTCGGTATCACATCTCATCACGGCTTCATAGCCATCGACCTGGCCAGAGGTAAAAAAGACTGAAAACATGGAACCCAGACGGTTTATCACCACCCGTTCCCCAGCCTCTGAGAACACACTGCCCAACCCCTCGGTCAGGTGTTTGCAGCGCTGTTCCAGCTGAGCATAGATGTTACTGTCTTGGAGTATTTTTAGTGTGGCCACCCCCGCTGCCATGGCCAACGGATTACCTGACAAGGTCCCTGCCTGATAGACCGGTCCTTGCGGAGCGATCAGATCCATTATGTCCCGGCGCCCCCCATAGGCGCCCACCGGCAAGCCTCCGCCGATAATTTTTCCCAGGGTGGTCAAATCAGGCTGTATGCCGATAAGAGTTTGGTAGCCGCCATAGGCAACCCTGAATCCAGTAATTACCTCATCAAAAATCAACAGACTGCCAAACTGATTGGTGATATCACGTAGTGCTGCTAAAAAGCCCAATTCAGGGAGAACCAAACCCATATTGCCAGCCACCGGCTCCACTATCACCGCTGCAATTTCCTGTCCATACTGCTCAAACAAAGCCTGTACCGACGAGATATCATTATATCGAGCCACCAGGGTATATGCAGCTAATTGCGCGGGGATACCCGGGCTGGTAGGTATTCCCGAAGTCAACAGGCCGGAACCGGCCTTAATCAAGAAGGCATCGGCATGACCATGGTAGCAGCCTTCGAACTTCACTATACGGCTGCGGCCGGTATAAGCCCTGGCCAGGCGCAGTGCGCTCATAGTGGCTTCAGTCCCCGAGTTGACCATACGCACCTTGTCTATGGAGGGAAAAGCTGCACAAATCATAGCTGCCATCTCCACTTCCTGCTGACAGGGAGCGCCGTAGCTAGTGCCCTTGCTGGCCGCTTGAACAATGGCTTCCACCACCTCGGGATGGGAATGCCCTAATATCAACGGTCCCCATGAACACACATAGTCTATGTAACTATTGCCATCCACATCCACGACTCGGCATCCACTGCTTCTATCGATAAAAAGCGGATCTGTGCCCACGGACTTGAAGGCTCTGACCGGACTGTTTACACCGCCGGGAATTACGGTCTGGGCCTGGGAAAAAAGCTTTCTGGAAGCGGCGACCTGCATGATTATACTTCCTCCTTTGAGCTTGGCAGAAGCCAATCCTCTAATTGATAACGCATGCTCACCTTTTTGAATTCCCTGATACTGCGCAATACCTTAAAATCAATTATTTCAATTGCTGCGGCTATGGCATTGAGAACCTGCTGCAACTCCTCTTCATTGCGGGCGTGAATCATGGTGAAGAGCTGATAAGGAAAGTCCTCCGGCACCTTACGCCAGTAACAATGGCTCACCTGAGGATAGGAGGCCATCTGCACACCCGATTCATCTTCGCGTCCCACGGGCACCTGCCAGGCCACCATAGCATTATTGACAAAACCGGCCTGCTGGTGACGCAATACCGCACCGAAGCGGCGCATGATGCCTTGGGCCTTTATTTTGTGGATAACCTCCAGGATGTCAGCTTCGCTGCAGCCCAGTTGTCCTGCCAGGCTGGCGTAGGGGCGATGCACCGCTGGAATATCACCCTGAAGGAAATCGATTACCTTGGTAATAAGCGTACTATCTGCCACTATCATCACTCATTTCAAAACGAGCATCTATTTTGTAAAGCGATACTGCCGGCATACTAACCATGGTTGCCCCGGTCTGTTGCTGCAGCTGCTGCAGCAGACGGTTGACCGCCTCCGCTGAGGGAGCAGTTAGAGTGAACCACAGATTATACTCATGGTCGCGCTGATAATTATGGGTCACCCCGGCCAGGGCGCCGACTGCTGCTGCCACCCTCTCCAAATCCCCGGTCTCCACCCGGCAGGCCACCAGGGTGGAATAATAGCCCATCGCCCTGGCGTCCAGCACAGCCCCGATGCGCCTTATAATCCCCTTTTGTTTAAGAGCCTCAACCCTGGCTATAACCTCATCTTCGGTAATTCCTAGTTGTTCCGCAAGGTCCCGGTAGGGGGTGGCACTTATAGGAAAACTATTTTGCAGACAGTCCAATAATACTCGATCTATTCTGTCCAAATTACTCATGGCATTGCCTTTCGGCCGGCTTATACAGGCACCACTGGTCTTCAGCCATGTAGTTGCCGCGGCTGTAATAGTAAGCCCGGGCTCGACACCCGCCGCAGCTCCGCTGGTATTCACAGCTGCCGCATTTACCCTCATACTCAAGGGTGCGCAGGGTCTTTAACATAGGATGATTTTGCCATATTTCATTAAAAGGGGTCTCTCTAATATTGGCCAAAGGCATATCCAGATAAGCACAGGGCTGCACATCCCCGCGTGGATTAATAATGCAGTAACTGATGCCGGCCAGACAACCCCGTGAAAAACGCAGAGGAATGCCTTTTTTATCTGCCACCCTGATAAACTGCGGGGCACAGGTGGGTTTGATTTCAATAGGGACCGTCTTTTGTTTGTTCATTAATCTGACAATGGTTTTTTCATATGCAGCCACCCGTAAGGCTTCCTGTTCTATGTCCGCGCCGCGTCCGGTGGGAACCAGGAAGAACACGTGATGGGCCATGGCCCCAATGTGGATGGCGAAGTCGGTAATATCCTCTAACTCCTCGGAGTTCCACTCCATTACTGTGGTATGAATCTGATAAGGAATTCCAGCCTCACGAAGATGGCTCAGTCCTTTCAGGGTCATAGCCGATGCACCGGGTAGGCCGCGGAAGGCATCATGCTTGTTTTCATCCAGGCTGTCCAGACTGATACCCGCTGCCATTATACCAGCTGTTTTGAGCTGTCTGGCCGCATCAGCATCTATTAAGGTGCCGTTTGATCCCAACACCGCACGCAGCCCCTGTGAGGAAGCGAAACTGATCAGTTCGTATATATCAGGCCGCATCAAAGGTTCTCCGCCGCTGAATATCATTATTTTGAAACCAGCCTTTTTGATGTCTTTTATCAGCTGGCGGGCTTCATCGGTGTTAAGTTCAGCCTGCATCACGCTACCAGCATCCCGGTAACAGTGTTCGCAATTTTGATTACATTGATTAGTGGTGTTCCAAGAAACCAGCATAATATCGACAGAATAATCTGTCCCTTCACCTCCTAGCGACCTAATAGCCTGGCCGCGTCTTTGGCAAAATAGGTGATAGTCAGGTCGGCTCCGGCTCTTTTGATGGAGGTCAGCACTTCCAATATCACGCGCGCCTCATCTATCCAGCCCTCCTTAGCGGCGGCCTTGATCATGGCATATTCCCCGCTCACATTGTAAGCTGCAGTAGGTAATCCGAATCGTTCTTTGACCACCCGGAGCACATCCAGATAAGGCAAAGCTGGTTTGACCATGACCATATCGGCCCCTTCCTGCACATCCAGGCTTACCTCGCGCAGAGCCTCGCGGACATTGGCCGGATCCATCTGGTGGGTACGGCGGTCTCCGAACTGCGGGGCAGAATCAGCAGCTTCGCGGAAGGGTCCATAGAACCCGGAGGCGTACTTGACAGCGTACGACATTATGGGTGTATCAGAAAACCCCGATTCATCCAAGCGCTGGCGTATATAGCCCACCCTGCCGTCCATCATATCTGAAGGCGCAACTATATCACACCCTGCCCTGACATGGGATAAGGCCTCCATGGCCAGCAATTCCAGGGTGGCATCGTTGTCAACCACGCCATCAGGACGAATAATCCCGCAATGGCCATGGTCGGTGTATTCACACATGCATACATCAGTGATGACCTGCAGCTGGGGGCAGGTGTCTTTGATGGCCTTGATGGCCTGTGGCACCAGGCCGTCATCACTGTAAGCCTCACTGCCACAGGCATCCTTATATTCTGGGATACCGAACAGGAGCACGGCAGGAATACCCAGAGCTTCGATCTCTTTGACCTCCCCCGCCAATTGGTCGACCGAGAACTGAAAAATACCGGGCATGGAGTTTATGGGGTTTCTAACTCCCTGGCCGAAATGAACAAACAGCGGATAGATGAATTCTTTCACCGACAGTCTAGTCTCTGCTACCATATCACGCAGGACCTCATTACTGCGCAGTCTTCTCAAACGTTGGATAGGAAATGCCATCAGAGTTCACCTCACAGATTTAAAACGGCCTCTAGCCGATACTCTTTTCTCCCCGACGTTGAGCCTCATCGAGATAGCAGGCCGGGTCCTCGGCCCACAGATCACCGGAAACTGCTCTGGCACGTATGCGGCAACCACCGCACAGGTGCTTGTAACTGCATTCCCCGCAGGCCCCTTTAAGATGGAGTTGCTTCTCCCTGAGCTGAACCATCAGGGGATCGTCAGAAATCCAAATCTCACTGAAGGGCTTTTCGCGCACATTGCCTACAGTATAATCCTGCCAGAACTGACAGGGATGAACATTGCCGCGCGGATCCACATTGGCAAATTTGGTTCCTGCCGAGCAGCCGCCGTGCATCTCTAAAAGCTGAATTACCTCTTGAGCCCTTTCCGGATCCTCTGCTTTGATTCTGTCCAAGAGGTATATGCCGTCAGCATGGTTGTCAGTAGTGAGTATCTCGGTCTCTATTCCTTTAGCAGCCAGTTCCAGGGTCTTTTGACTGACATAGTCTAGTATAGACCGCTTTTCATCGCTAGTGGTATCCATGCCTGCCATCTCCGCCCCACGTCCTGCATAGACCAGATGATACATGCAAAAACGGGGGATGCCTTCCTGCTCTACCAGATCAAAGATTACAGGCAAGTCCTCTTGATTATATTTATTGACTGTGAAACGTATACCGGTTTTTATACCGTGCTCCAAGCAGGTGCGAATACCTCTCAAAGCCATGTCAAAGGCGCCGGGTATGCTGCGAAAATGATCGTGGGTCTCAGGGCCGCCGTCAATGCTTATCCCTACATATTGGAACCCAGCCTGTTTGATTTTCTCTGCCGCCTGGTCATCTATCAAAGTGCCATTGGTGGATATGACCGGTCTTAATCCCATGTCTGCAGCCATCCTGCCTAAATGGAAGATATCCTGGCGCAACAACGGTTCACCCCCGGAGAATAACAGCACCGGCACTTTCATTTCCGCCAGGTCGCGGATAAAAATCTCAGCTTCCGCAGTTGTAAGCTCGTCCTGGTATTTTCTGTCCTCTGCCTTGATGTAGCAGTGCAGGCATTTAAGGTTGCAGCGGTTGGTCATATTCCATACCACCAGGGGGCGATCAGTAGCGGAGAATTGCAACAGCTGAGGCGGTATGTCGCCTTGCTGCCCCCGGTGTTTAATCGCATCCGAAACGGTTGCCTGACCGCATAACAGTTTAGTGCATCCTATCACTGCACCCTCTCCTCTCTCTTGCTGTCCCGAGCATCTTCGATAAGAGCTTGAACAAGTCCGACAATAGTGTATTCCCCGGCCAGGACATCAACAGTAAAGCCCAGATCACGGGCTGTATCAGCAGTAACCGGGCCGATGCAGGCCACCTTGAGCAGCGGGTCAATAAGGGACACCTTGTCCTCACCTATCATTTTAACGAAATTGGTCACGGTTGATGAACTTGTAAATGTTAGATAATCGAATTCCCCACCAATAATCTGTTCAACTATATTACCCGCCCGGGCTGCTGCCGGTACAGCTTGATAAAGGGTTATCTCATGCATATACACTCCCCAGGCCTTGAAGGTCTCGGGCAGTATATTGCGCGCCCCGGCGGCGCGGGGCAATAACACCCATTGGCCTGGAGTAATGCTTCTGTGCAGCTCTTCCAATATACCTTCAGCCCGATATTCCTCGGGTGTGATCTCCACCTGCAGACCGTATTTCTCCAACCTGGCCCTGGTTGCCGGTCCTATACACACCAGCCGTATCCCTTTCAAATCCCTTATGTCAAGCCCATAGGAAAACATCTCCTCCAGGAATATGTCTACCCCGTTAACACTGGTGAATATCATCCAGTCGTAGTACTCCAGGTTTTTAAAAGCAGTCTGCAAAGCCTCCTGGTCAACTTGCTTTTGTATTTCGATGCTAGGAAATTCAATAGCCTGTGCTCCGACGGCACGGAGCCTGTCGACCAGTTCACTGGCCTGGGCTCGAGCCCGGGTGACGATGATCCGCTTACCCCACAAAGGCTTATTCTCTACCCAGCAGAGGTGTTCGCGAAGCTGCACCACCTCGCCCACTATGGTCACTGCCGGTGGCTTAAAAGCGGCAGCCGTGGCCTTTTGTACTATATCCTGCAGAGTGCCCTCTAAAACCTCTTGCTGCGGCAGTGTGCCCCAGCGTATCAACGCGATCGGGGTGGACGGATCGCGGCCATTGTCGATCAATTCCCGGCAGATGGTAGGGAGGTTGTCGACTCCCATCAAGAATACCAGGGTGCCAATACCGGTGCTGATCTTGTCCCACGCTATCGAGCTGACAGTTTTGTCGGGTTTTTCATGCCCGGTAATGACAGCGAAACTGGAGGTGGCATCGCGGTGAGTTACTGGAATGCCCGCGTAGGCTGGCACCGCGATGGCGGAGGTAATGCCAGGGATAATTTCAAAATCCAGGCCTTGTTGGCGAACATACAAGGCCTCTTCTCCACCTCGGCCATATAAAAAGGGATCTCCGCCTTTGAGCCGGGCTACCTTTTTTCCGGCTGCGGCCTTTTCAACCAGCAATTGATTGATCTCATCCTGGGGCAGAGCATGCTGCCCCGAGATCTTGCCCACATATATCAATTCCGCCTGTGGATTGGCCATAGCTAGAATCTCCGCACCAACCAGGCGGTCATATACTACCACATCAGCCTGTTCCAGCACCTGGCGGGCTCTTATGGTCAACAGGCCCGGATCTCCGGGCCCGGCCCCTATTAAATAGACCAAGCCTTTTTCCATCATTACCCCCCTAAACTGCGTATTTCTTCCAGGGTCTTGTCGGCGCCTCTCAAAAGCAAATCTGCGGCTAGACTCTGCCCCAGTTCTTCAAATTCGTCCAGGCTGCCCTCTATCGTTCCTCGGTACATCGCAGTGCCATCCAGGGAAGCCACCAGGCCTGACAGGTGGAGTTGCCCTGCTTCGACCTCGGCCAGTGCTCCCACCGGAATCTGGCAACCGCCCTCCAGTACGCGCAAAAAGGCCCTTTCCGCCAAAACCCCCCGACGGGTGGGCTCATGGTTAATCAGTCCCACTATCCTGGAGATGTCCTGGTCGCCGCTGCGGATCTCCACCCCCAGAGCGCCCTGCCCCACCGCTGGCATTAGTATCTCCTGGGGCAGCACCTCGGTGATGAGATGTTCATAACCGAGTCTTTTAACACCTGCATAGGCCAGGATAATAGCATCCAGTCCTTCCTGGTGCATCTTCCGAATGCGTGTTTCCACATTGCCTCTTAAATCAATCATGTTAAAATCGGGCCGTTTCGCTTTAAGCTGAGCTATGCGCCGTAAACTGGAGGTGCCCACCCGCGCTCCCCGGGGCAGGCTGGTCAATCCCAAGCCTTGCCGGGAAAGCAGAACGTCCTGGGGATTCTCCCGGCATAACACCGCACCCAGACATAGACCCGATTCGAGAACAGAAGGCAGATCCTTCATGCTGTGAACCGCCAGATCTACCTTATTTTTAAGCAATGCCAATTCAATTTCCTTAGTAAAAAGCCCTTTATCGCCTATGCGGGACAGTGATACATCAAGGATTTTATCCCCCTTGGTCTTGATGACCTGGATATCCACCTCGAGCCCGGGAACCTTCTCACGCAGCCGGTCGGCAACGTGATGAGCCTGCCACATGGCCAGCTTGCTACCCCTGGTTCCCAATCTTAACTTGCTCATTGGCCTGTTCCTCCATATTCACCTGCAGCTTGAACAGCTTTTTGGTGATTTCGGCGCATTGATGGCCCTCATCCTTGACCGCCATTTCTTTTAGGCTCACAATGGGGTCATGCAGCAGGTGACTGATGATGTTTTGGGCCATAGATACGATTACTTTCCGGTCATGTTCAGAAACCTTGCCGAGCCGGTTAAAGGCTTTTCTCAACTCCTGTTCTTTAACAGCTTCGGCCTTTTGTTTGAGCGAGGTTATAACCGGAACCACATATAAACCAGCCAGCCATTCATGGAATTTGTCCAACTCCAGGGCAATTATTTGCTCCGCCTGGTGGGCTGCCCGCTGGCGCTGCAAATGGTTTTCATCCACCACGCTGTGCAGGTCGTCAATGTCAAATATGTGCACCCCAGGGATATTGCCCAGAAGGGGATCAACATCTCGGGGCACGGCGATATCGATTATGATGATCTCCCGGCCCTGACGAGTAGAGAGCTGCTCTCCGCAGTTATCCGTCCTGATCACATAATGGTTGGCGGCAGTACAGCTTATCACGATGTCCGCCTCCAGCATTTCCTCTGGCAGCTGATCGAACCTCACCGCACGCCCGCCAAGGCTCTCTGCCATCATCTGGGCGCGGTCATAAGAGCGATTGGATACAATTACCGATTTGACGCCATTCAGCATCAGATAGCGGGTAGCCAATTCGCTCATTTCCCCGGCACCGACTACCAATACGGTTTTGTCCTCCAGTGTATCGAAATGCTGACGGGCCAATTCAACTGCAGCATAACTGACCGACACCGGATGCTGGTCTATACCGGTTTCCGTGCGGATCTTTTTACCCACGAAAATGGCCTTTTGGAACAAGGCATTCAAAACACCGTCAGAAGCGGCTTGATCCATGGCGGTCTGGTATGCGTCTTTAACCTGGGCTAATATCTGTGCTTCCCCCAGTATCATCGAGTCCAGGCCGGACGATACCCTGAAAAGGTGGGAAATAGCATCATAACAGGTAGGCTGGTACAAATAACCCTTGAGTTCGCTATGGGAAAAACCCGAAAATTCTTCCAGGAAGCGGTTGAGCACAATAATTCCCTTGGCAATATCCCGGGTGGTGGCATAGACCTCGGTTCGGTTACAGGTCGCCAAGATAACAGCACCTTCAATGTCTGCACTGTGCCGCAGATATTGATAAGCCTTTTCCATCACTGGGGCGGAAAAAGCCAGTTTTTCACGCACTTCTACCGGCGCAGTGCGATGGTTCAAACCTGCCAAAAGGACATACATTGCCTAATCTTCTCCTTCGCTTTGTCTTTCTCCCCCACTAGAATCAGGTTTAGTATATCCGAGTTAACGATTGATTCAATTATCTTCTTTCTAATGCTGATATCCGGCACCTGGCTTTGAAGATAGATCTTGACCTCACCCAACAGATCGACCCATTCGCCATGGGCTGGGGTGATAATGGCCTCCAATTCCCGGCGCAATTGCGCTGCATAGGCTGGGCTCTTGCCTTCGGTGGATACCGCTACCTGCAGTGAGCCGCGCTGCAGCACTGATGGTACCAGAAAGTCACATTCGGCAGGATTATCCACCACATTGGCCGGAACACTCATGCGTTGGCATAACTGGCTGATCTCCCCATTGACCCGGCGGTTGTCCGTGGCTATGAAAACCAGCCAAACACCTTCCAGGTCTTCTGCTTCAAAATCGCGCAATGAGACTTGCACCAACTCTTCTTGCTGCCATTGTTCGATGCGCAGAGTAACAGCATTGCTAACCACCTTGACCCTGGCGCCATATTCTATCAATGACGCTATCTTGCGTTCTGCCACCCGGCCGCCACCTACCACCAGGCAGGTTTTGTCTTGTAGATTCAGGCAAATGGGAAACAGGTGATGCATATATACTCCAAACTTCATGGGCAAAAGCAGTACTTTACTACTTGTCCCAACTACTTGCCGGATTTATCTTCACTTTCCTCGTCGGGTTCTTCTTCACGGGATTTCTTAAAGTTCTGCAGGGCTTTGCCCAGGGATTGTCCTACTTGCGGTAGTTTTCCCGGTCCTACGATTATCAATAATATGACCAGAATCAGGATCAGTTCCCAAGGGCCAACATTAAATGGCAGAAATGCAAACAAAATATTTCTCTCCTTTGCTCAAATTGAGCCGCACAGCGATGCTACCAGTTGTCCCCCCATATATAGTGCTATTATGACAAATGGGTCCTTTTTTGTAAAGGGAACGGCTCCTTATCGCTGCGGCTGTTAATGTGTTACGCCCTTACCACGGCTACCTTTCAGCTTCCTGCTTATCATCTCCCTCTGTTTGGGATAGACGGGTTTTTCCTTTGCTGGCCCATCTGGACACCCAAATGCTGACTTCATAGAGCAAATATACCGGGATAGCCATCATCAGTTGGGATATTGGGTCTGGGCCAGGAGTCAGAGCGGCAGCCACCACAACGATGGCCAATAATGCGTACTTACGGTTTTTCTTCATCCACTCCGGCTTGATCACCCCGATCTTGGTGAGGAAAAACACCGCCACCGGCAGTTCAAAAACCAGTCCAAAGGGAATGGTGAAGGCTGTAACAAAGGAAACATATTGATCCACTTTGAAAAGCGTTTCCAGATTTTCCCCTGCAATAAAGATGAAGAAATTCAGAACCAAAGGCAGAATTCCAAAATAAGAAAAAAGGACTCCGGCAGCAAAGAGCAACACCGTGACTGGCAACAGTACATACACATAACGCCTTTCGTGCGGATACAAGCCAGGCTTGATAAAGCGCCATAAAGCCCACACCACTACCGGAAAGGCCATAACAAACCCCGCATACAAAGCCAGCTTTATCTTGACGAAGAAGGCTTCAGTCACTCCGGTAACTATCAAGGTCTGCTGCAGAGAGCTCAAGGGCGAGACGATCGCCGCCAGTATCTCTTCATTGTAATAGAAGGCAACACAGGCACCGATAACAATAGCAACCACGCTTATCAGGACCGCGGTCCGCAATTCTTCCAGATGGGCGATGAAGGTCTGCTTTTCTTCCTTGGTCATGTCACCAAAATTGAAAAAGGCCACTGGTTAAGCACCTCATATTTAATAGTCTCGGTTGGAGATAAAATCAGCCATCATCCCCAGATTCTCAGTGATTGGGGTCTTGGGTAAATAGCGCAGTTGACGTTTGGCTTTTTCGGTGTAATATTGGGCCGCATAGTAAGCATAATCAATCCCCCCGGCATCAATTACCAGATCTACAATATGATCGGTCTGTTCGATACAGCACTGCGCAGATGACAGCCAGCGCTGCAAATCCTGCCGGTGGGGGCTGAAACGCAAAGCATAAATTGTCGGCAGAGTTATTATACCCTGCCTGATATCACTTCCAGTCGGCTTTCCCAGGATCTCTTCGGTGGCCACAAAATCCAGTATGTCGTCAGTCACCTGAAAAGCCATCCCCAGATAATAACCATACTTCTGCAGAGCAGAAATTTCGGCAATACCAGCCGGGGTTAGCAAGGCTCCCAGCTGGCAACTCACCGAGATCAACAAAGCCGTCTTACGTTCGATGCGGCGGAGATAGTTTTTCATACCTACTTCAGTGTTGTAGGCGCTCAACATCTGTATGATCTCGCCCTCACAGATTTTCATACTGGTATCAGCCAGTATGTTTACCATATCCTGCCGCTGATACCCTGCTACCAGGGACAGCGAATTTGCGAATACCAGGTTACCAGCGTAGATAGACAGGCGGTTGCCCCACAACTTCTTAACAGTATCAGTGCCACGGCGGATTTGCGAATTATCAATTACATCGTCATGCACCAGGGTAGCCATATGGGTCAATTCCAGGGCTATGGCCAGGGGGATAATTTCATCCAAGTCATCTATAAAAACCCGCGCTGCCAGGAGGGCAAACGCCGGTCGCAGCCTCTTGCCACCGGCTTTAATAAGGTGGGTCGAGGCCGCATGCAATACGCCCAAATCAGTGTTTATATTGGTCTCCAGGCTGCTTTCAACCCTTTGCAGTTCATCTGCAACCGGGGCAAAGAAATCATTGGGTCCCATGTGTTCCCCCACATAGTCAATTAAACTCATTATAATGCTTCATTCGACGTATTCCAACCAAATCGTACCCAGATTCGGTACGGTTCATCAATCACCCTCATAGCGGATAAACATCTTATTGGGTACCTTTAACATATCCAGGATTTTACCTACCATAAAGTCGACCAGGTCCTGTACCCTTTGGGGATGATGATAGAAAGCTGGCATGGCCGGCACGATACGGCCTCCGGCTTCTGCTAAGAGCAGCATGTTTCTGATATGGATAATGCTCAAAGGCGTTTCCCGGGGCACTACTATCAGAGGTCGATTTTCTTTAAGCATTACATCGGCAGCCCGTTCGATCAGGCTATTGGAGCTGCCCTGGGCCAGAGCGGAGAGAGTAGCCATGGTGCAGGGCAAGATGATCATGGCCTCGGTCAGGTAAGAACCGCTGGCTATGGGAGCGGCAATATTTTGGTTGTCATGGCGTATCAGCTGTGGGTAGCGGTCTTGCAGCGAGTTCAGAGCCTGTGCTGCATTCTCTCCCTGCTGCCAACCCTGTTCCTGATTGAGAACCAGCTCGGCTGCCTGACTGACGATAACATGTACCTCAAAACCAGCCAGCAGTAGTTCCCTGATAAGTGTAATTCCATAAATAATCCCACTGGCACCGGTCAACCCAACGGTGTACCTCTTCATCCAGCATCCCCCAGTTGCCTAATTAGTAAAGTCAAGCATACCCATCGTACCAGGATTTAACCTAATATATCTGCCAGGGTGGTTATGAAGATCAACAGACCTACGTAGTGGTTGATTTTAAAAGAAGCAAAATTCACCCGGCTCATATTTTCCGGGGTTACTATCTTATGCTCATAGAGCAGGATAAGCGCGGCGGCAGTTACCCCGATATAATACCACAACCCCAGGTGGAGAGCCAGGCCGGCTATAATGAGGAATACTACCATCAGTGCATGGAGCGTCTCCGAGAACTTGAATGCAATCCTGGCGCCAAAACGGGCCGGGATGGAATACAACCCCTGTTGGCGGTCAAATTCTATGTCCTGGCAGGCATAAGTTATATCAAATCCCGCCACCCAACAAGCTACCGCCAGGGTCAGAAGAATGGGCTGCCAGTCCAGCCGTCCGGTTACAGCCATCCAGGCCCCCACCGGCCCCATGCCGATGGCCAGCCCCAGAATAAGATGGCACCACCAGGTAAAACGCTTGGTGTAAGAATAACCCCATAGAACTATTACTGCCAGGGGAGCCAGTTTGAAGCAAAGCGGATTGAGATGGTAGGCAGCGATGAAAAGCAGAGCCAGACCAACCACCACAGCTCCCCACACCAGACTGAGCGGGAGTTGCCCCGAGGCCATCACCCAGTGGGCAGTGCGCGGGTTGGCCAGATCCAAATGCCGGTCTATGATACGGTTCAAACACAAAGCTGAGGTGCGGGCACTGATCATGGCCAGAGTGATCCAGCCCAATTGTGCCAGGCTGGGTAGACCAGCAACAGCCAGAAACGCTCCTAAGTAGGCAAACGGCAAGCCGAACAGGGTATGCCCAAAATCAATCATTTTCAGGAACCGTGTCAGATTGTTCAAGGCTAAAATGCTCCTTCTTCCGGCAAGGCCCCTGGGGGTTATGCGAATCCCCGGGCCTTTAGTTGGCAAGACAAAAGGCCTGCAGGCCGCAGGCCGTATTGACAACATATTTATGTTTAAATCGCTGCCCGAGCCAAACCGCTAGCGAGATTGTTGCGTATGATCATTTCCAGGGCGGTACCGCTCAAGGGGCTCCCCCCCTGGTTAATTAAGGGAAACAATTCCTGACTCTTTTGGCAATGTTTCATCGCATTCTCTGTTTCCAAGTTTGACGGGGCATGGCCTTCCAATGCCATACCTACATGGAAGCCGAATTTGGCATACCATATAATGGCATCATTGGAAACACCGCGCAACCGAGCTGCAGTAGTAAAGGCGGCCTGGTAAAGGGAGGCTCTGGTTCTCGCTACAACCTGCTCCGGTGCGGAATTCATTCTGTACTTCATCACCAGGCCCTCATTCATTTGCCCTATTGTATCGGCAAATACCTCCAAAAGATGATCAGCATCCATCTCCACCAGCATTTTTAATATCGACCCGAAAATATAATCCCCAATTAAGATGCTGAACTGCATGTCCTGGTTATAAGCCTGTCCTTCCTCGTCATCCCCCACTGACTCATGAATGACACTGGCTAAATGAGTCATCTTAAACACAGCGGCCATATTAAGGGAATATCCAGGCTGCTGGCCCAGGTAACGATAAATGGCCAATACCGCTGCTGGCAGATGTTCCCAGGTGGGCTCTGCGGCTGCCTGAGCAACATGACTCTGAATCCTCTTCCACCAGGGCGAAAGCCGTACCCGCACCATGCGGTCGACCTCTTTTAAATCCTGTGTTATATCGCGTTCCACCATAAGTCCCCCCACTAACCCTTGGGTTTGATTCTCTTTATCATTATTCTGAAATGTCTATCTATCTCTATTCTAAACCATTTCGAGGATAAAACACCTTCGCAATAATTTCCTGACTGCTTCTACCCCTGACATGTTTTTTCATATGTTATTAATTATATAGAAAATAACCGGCTTTGACAGTCCGAATTTTGCCACTAATAGAATAAGGTCTTACTTGATTCGGTTTCAAGTAAGACCTTTCAGACCATTCGAGCGCTATCGTTTAATTTGCATCGGTCTACTAAAATAGTATCCCTCCTAAATATTTACCACCAGGCGCTCCTTCTTCTGGCTCTGAACCGTTCCCCGCTTCACTTCTGATGCCGTTACATGGGTCGCCCCAAATTTCTCAGCCAGATAATTACAGGCATCCCAGGGGTTAACCGATTCACCGCAGGTAAATACATCTACTGCTGCATATCCCAACTCCGGCCAGGTATGAATTGCCAGGTGCGACTCTGAAATAACAACGACTCCACTGACTCCTTGCGGGCTAAACTTGTGAAAAACAACCTCTCTCACTTCAGCTCCAGCCTCCAAAGCAGCATTTACCATGATATCCTCCACCTGAGCGATATCATTCAATACTTCAAAGTGACAGCCATATACTTCGGCCAGTACATGTCGCCCTAAAGACTGCAATCATGTCGCCTCCCTTCAGTTTTTTTTGTGCTCTCAGACCTCCTTAATTTAATCCCTAAAACGCACATGTAGAATTTTAGCATAATTCTGTGCATTGTCAATAAAAATGATGGGGGTTTTCTGTAAAATATGCCCTGTTGCTCGATGCCACGCTCTGAGCTCGAAATACTATACAATTACTATCATATGCTCTAGATTCTAATATTATTTATATTAATCTAATATATAAACTGCTATTATAAACTGCAATGAAAGTTTTTCCAGCAGCCTCATCTCTGCGTTCAGTCGAGCCCGTTCATTAGATTGTTTATGGCGTGGATAAACTCCTTTTGATTACCCTCACCCAGTAAATCGAATAAGAGGGCATTGAACTCGTATTTGATCTGTACGATCCGAGCGGCTACTTCAGCGCCCTTATTGGTGATGAACACTCTAATGGCGCGGCGGTCCTGCGGGTCCAGACGCCTTTCCACCAATTTGTCTTTTTCCAGTTTATCAACCAAGACGGTCATGGAAGAGCTGTCTATCATTGTTCTGGTGCCGATTTCTTTTAGCGTGATGCCGTTTTCTTCTTGAAGGCAATACAGGATGAAACTCTGGGGAATTGTGACTCCTAACTCATCCAGACGGCTACTTAAGTGTTTTTCAATCTTTTTCATGGTAGCCCGCAGGTTGAAACCGATAAAGGTGTTCAAACCATTCATGAAATTACTCCTCCTCTACAGCCTAGGCTTTTTATATCTCTTTCTGGACCACTTTATACCATATTATAAAAGCATGTAAGTTCATAAAACAAGCAATTCCTCCTCAAAATGGTTGAACTGAGCTTAGACGTTTATTTTCTGATGCATAATGCCTGTGGAAATACCTTGAAGTGCAAAACGCTTCGTGCTATCTTATTAGCATCGCCATACATACTACGCTCTGAACAGGCTCGGTTGCTAAAAACTTGTCGCAATCGGCAGGCAATCCATGGCAGTAGTCCGCCTGGTTCTGCCGAGTGCCGTTTCCCACTTAGCCTGAGCACAACAAGGCAGTACATATAGCCTCCGTTTCTAGGGGTATGGGGGCTTTTGTTTTGGGACAAATTGTGGGTTAGAGGGGGTGTTGGTCATTAAACAGACAAAAAAGCGCATTTTAACTGGCGACCGTCCCACGGGCAAATTGCATTTAGGGCATTATGTGGGCAGTTTGGCCAATCGAGTGAAGCTGCAGCATGATTACGAAAGCTTTATAATCATCGCCGATGTGCAGGCATTGACGACCCACTGGGAAAAGGATGAAAACCTGGCCCGGGATATCTACGAAATAACCCTGGATTACCTGGCTGCAGGGCTTGACCCGGAGTTGGCCACAATATTCCTGCAGAGCATGATACCGGAGATTCATGAATTAACCATGTATTACTCCATGTTCACGTCGGTCAATGTATTGCGCCACAACCCCACGGTGAAGACCGAAGCGGCTCAGCACGGATTTAAAGATATGACCTATGGATTCCTGGGTTATCCGCTCAGTCAGGCGGCTGACATCAGTATTTTTAAGGCTCACCTGGTTCCAGTGGGAGAGGACCAGATTCCTCATATCGAACTAGCCCGCAAAATCGTGAGACGCTTCAATGATCTATACCAGCCAGTCCTGGTCGAACCTGAGGCTTTGGTAGGGACAACCCCTCGTCTGGTAGGCCTGGACGGCAAAAATAAAATGAGCAAAAGCCTGAATAATGCTATCTTTTTGGCGGATAAACCGGAAGTGGTACAGGAAAAGGTCAGGAATGCGGTCACTGACCCAGCACGGATCCGTAAAACCGACCCGGGGCATCCTGAAGTATGCACCGTATTTGAATACCACCGGGTCTTTAATCCCGTGGAAGTTGATGCAATAGAATCAGATTGCCGTCAGGGCAAAGTTGGATGTGTGGCCTGTAAGAAGAACCTGGCCTCTGTCATTAACGGCTTATTGGACCCTATGCGTGAGATCAGGCATTATTATGAGGAGCGGCCCGAAGAGGTAAAAGACATACTCCTGACTGGCACCACCAGGGCTCATGAAGTGGCCCGGGAGACCATGTCAGAAGTCAGGGAAGCCATGAAAATCAATTATTTCCAGCATGAATTCCCGCCGTCTCCACCCCATCAGGGTTAGAACCGGCATAACCAATAAGTCTCAGGAAGGCTGGCAAGCTTATTTGCCCAGCAACAGGTTACCCAGTCGGCCTGCCCACCCACCCACATCAGCGGCCAGGACAATGATGAGCAGCAAGGTAATCAAGCCAAGAACATTGTTTTTCCAGCGCCGCCGCTCGATCTGCTCCCAGGTCTCGCTGTGGCTGCGGTCTGCTGATGGTGGTCGGCTCGGTTTTGATCGGCTACGGCGCATGTTATTACCCTCCGTTGGAGTGTTGCACGGCTGCTGTTATCAGCATAACCGATTGCCGGGCAGGTTCTCAACCCGCCCACCAAACCACAAGTTAACCAGGGGTGGGGGTTATTCGTCAAGTTTAGGACCCCGATTTCGCCACCAGCAGTGGACATTATTAATAATCAATTGCTTTAGGGAGTGGTGCTATGCTGACCGTCAAGGAATTTAAACTGACTCTGGTGAAACAAGACACCCATCTGCGTTTACCTACGGTGACCTCGATAATAGTAGTTCAAAACCTGTACGATATTCTCTTCCAGTATTTGATCGATGCCGAGCAGGAAAGCCGCCTCAAACAATTGATCGGCCTTATGGAAACCCATATTAAAAGTAAAAGCCGGGCGCCTTTTTCTATTCCCGTAGAAGACCTGGAGTTCTTAGGGGAAGGGCTGGAAGAGCTAAAACTTCTAAATTGGGCCGAGGTTGCGGTAGCTGTTTTCCGCATCGAGGTGATCGGACAGGAAGAGGCTACGGAAGAGGATCTGGAACCTATCTTCGATCTGCTGCAAGAACTGTTCACCTTCAAGCGGGTGGGTGAAAGCGACCTGATCTATGTCTACCCTTCCCGCCTGACCATGTATTGATGAAATTTTGGGGATGATAACGCTGCTAATAGGCCAGCAACGCCTCCCGGACGATTTTAGCCCCTAATATCGAGGTGTTATCACCTTTCTCATATGGTGGTGAGATCTCCACCAGGTCGAAACCGACAACCTGCAGTTCTTTTAAGGAATGCATCACCTGCAGCAATTCGCGGGAAGAGAAGCCTCCTGGTTCCGGTGTACCGGTGCCAGGTGCAAAGGCTGGATCCAACACGTCAATATCCAAAGTAATGTAGACGGGGCGTTTTCCCACCTGCTCTTTAACGCTGTCAACCGCATTTAACAACTGGTCCAGATAGAGATAGGTCCTGCCTTCCGCAAATTCCAATTCATCCTCAGTTGCCGAACGGATTCCCAGTTGAAAAAGCCGCTGGGGGCCAAGCACCTGGACCACGTGCCTCATAACCGTGGCGTGGGACAGTTCTTCGCCCAGGTATTCCTGGCGCAAATCAGCGTGGGCATCCATCTGTATCACTACCAAATCCGGGTAATGGCGCCGATAAGCTTTGATCAATGGCAAGGATACCAGGTGTTCACCGCCGATGCATACGGTTTGCTTGCCCTGGTTCAATAAGGCTTCTACAGTGGATTCAATTCGTTTCAGGCTTTCAGCTACATTGCCCCAGGGTAGTACCACATCGCCGCCATCAAAAAAATCAATGTCTAAGAGGGAGCGTTTTTGATAGATGCTGAACTCTTCAATACCCTCAGAAACGCCACGTACGCGGGCCGGCGCCAGCCTGGTACCGGGCCGGAAACTGGTGGTAGAATCCATAGGCAACCCTAAAATCACCTTGGAACAGGATCCATAGTCGGAACTGGCTCCCATAAAACCAAAGTTCTTTTCCAGCCACGGCAGATCTCTACTCATCTGCATTCCTCGATTATCCGGCTGACAAAGCCAGGCAGCTTGAAGGCGGCTTGGTGTATCTGGGGATTATAATACTTGCAGCCTTCCTGATAGCTTGTTAGCGGCATGCGCGGGTCATAGACCTTGGAACCGATAGTAAAACTCCACAGGCCGCTGGGATAGGTGGGAATGCTGGCCAGGTACAGTTCAGCGATGGGAAATGCCTTTCTTATTCCTGTATATGACATTTTTATCACGTTAGCATTGAAAAAGGGCGATTCACTCTGGACGACCAGCATCCCGTCCTCTTTCAAGGCTGCGAACACGTTTTGGTAGAATTCTGCTGAGAATAGTTGCACAGCAGGTCCTATCGGCTCGGTAGAGTCCACGATGACCACATCGAAACAGGCCCGATTTTCCATGACATATTCGATGCCGTCCCTAATGACCACTTCGGCTTTGGGGTCAGTAAAGGCACAGCATAGCTCCGGGAAAAACTCCCGTGAAGCTTCTACCACGCGTTCATCGATTTCAACTAAAGTACCTTTTCTAACCCCAGGGTGGCGAACTACTTCACGTAAGGTCCCGCCGTCTCCGCCGCCAATTATTAAAACCTGTTGTGGATTGGGATGGGCGTTTAAAGCAATCTGAGTTATCATCTCATGATAAACCCATTCATCCTTCTGAGTAGTCTGCACCATTCCGTCCAAAAGCAGCATGCGCCCAAATTGTTCGGTCTCCACCACTGCTAGATGCTGATACTGAGTCTTTTCGCTGCGCAGGGTCTGAGTGGCCTTGCAGCTAAAACCCAACGAAGGGGTCTGATATTCGGTAACCCATAGTTCCACAGCATTTCCTCCTATACATTCCTGAAGTAGGGGCTATTAACTAGGCTGTTCCAATCTATCCGACTAATACCAAAGCGGCACCGCCGCAAAGGCGCAGCCTACCTTCTCCACCACATGCTCAGCAGCAGCCAGCTTGATCTCTTGCAGTTCGATGTTTCGCATAGCAAAGGCTTCTTTAACCATCTTCTCCACCATGGCTTCAGCTTCCGCCTTGCTGCAGTGGCCTTCATACTCCATAATTACCCCGAAGCGATCAGGTTTTTGAATACCCACTGCTACCGCAGCTGCTATCCTGGTACCAGGCTCAGTGCAGATTATGGTCCCATAAGCGATCGGCAATAATGAACCTTCAGGAATGACCAGTTCCGGATCAAACTGGCAGCCTGGCGGCAATATGCTGCTGACTCTCAATAGGTTGGTATTTCCCACCCGGGCTTTTAGCAGCGCCCCATCAAAAGCAGTCAGTTCTGTTTCCCCTTCCGCTGCAGCAGCAGTCAAAAAATACTTTTTAGGCAATGGAAGCATTGATAAACCTCCCCATGTTTATTGGCAACAGGTATATTATATCCAAACAGGTATCAAAATCAAACCATTTTCTACAGGCCGCAAAATAAGAAAAACCCGGCTTGTGCCGGGATTCGGACCGTTACTTCCATTGCTTCATCAACTCCAGCAGGGAGTTGACCGATTTACGCCTTGACTTTTGACGCGGGTAAATAACATAAAAGTGCCGTTTACTGCAAGCTTCTGCTATGCTCAGAGCGCGGATCCGGGAGGAAGCCAGCCTCTTTATTGCCCAGGCAGAGACGATCGAGATGCCCATGCCTGACTCCACTGCAGCCAACACGGCTTCGGTACTGCCTGCTTCCATATAAACGCTGAGGTCCTCTTTCTTTATTCCGCAGGAAGACAGCATCTCTTCGGTGGCTTTTCTGGTGCCAGAACCCTTCTCTCTAAAAATCCAGCGTTCCGCCAGCAAATCAGGCAGCACTACCTGAGAAGATCGTGCCAGACGGTGTTCTGCCGGCACAATTACCATCAGTTCATCCTCCAACCATTGAAAACCCTCAATTTTACGAATATTGCTCCAACCGCCCACAATGCCCACATCCAGCACCCGGTCTGCCACCAGGCCGATAACCTTGTCGGTATCGGCAATGTCCATGGTTATAGAAACACTGGGAAAACGGTCTTTAAAATCCTTCAACAGCCTCGGCAGGATGTACTGACCTGGTATGGTGCTGGCTCCGATGTATAAAGTGCCTTTGCGGCCATCGGCAACTTCCTCCATGGCTTTTTCGGTTTTGTCCATAGCCTTGATAACTTCACGGGCACATTGATAAAGGGTTTCACCAGCTTCGGTCGTCTTCAGACGGCGTCCTGATCGCTCCAGCAGCAGGACCCCATAGAAATCCTCCAACGACTGGATCTGTTTGGTCACAGCTGGTTGGGACAGTCCGAATTCATCCGCAGTGCGGGAGAGATTCTGTGTTTCCACCACTTTGACATAGGTTTTGAGCAGATTTAAATTCATTGCTTCACCAGCCTGTCAATCAACGCAAAAAGCCTTCAATAATTGTATCTACGGCTTGCTGTTCAGAAAGCCCCAGGGACATCAGTTTGATCAGCTGTTCTCCGGCTATCTTGCCGATGGCAGCCTCATGGGTCAGTACCGCACGGGCATCTTCAGCCACCAATTGAGGAATAGCTTTAATTTTGGAGTCTCCCATTATGATCGAGTCGCATTCTACATGGCCGGTACAGTCAGACCGGCCTATCAGGGCAGCACGGAATACCTGTGCAGAGTTTTCCTTTGCCACCGAACGAGACAATACCTGCCCACTGCCTCCGGCACCGTCGATATACATCTCCACATCCGACTCGGCATGTTGAGCCCCATGGGTCAAGAGACGTTCGATCATCTTAACATAACCCTTGGCTTCTATATGCACAGTGGTTTTACGCACCGTGTCATCGACCCCGGCGATCTGCACCATTTCCATCTCGATGGTAGCGCCTTCGGCAACATGGACCGTGGTGGTGGGATTGAGTATCTTTTTACCCTTCCCCTCGCCTTCGCCGTAATGTTTTTCCACATAGCGTAATTTGCTATTGGCATGCAGTATGAATTCATGTATGCCATCATGCTGTGAGTGCATGTGGCTGGAATTGTGAATCCCGCACCCGGCAATAATAGTCACATCGGCATCTTCACCTATGATGAAGCTGTTATAGACCAGGTCCTTCAAGCCTGATTTGGTCAGAATCACCGGCACATGCACGGTCTCCCCCTTGGTACCGGGTGCTACTACCAGGTCAAAGCCAGGCTTGTCCAGTTTTGGCGTAATCTGAATGCCTGGTGAGGAATGGCGCATGACCGGAGTGCCATCAATACGAATATTGACTGCACCCCGTGGCGTTTCCTCCAGGTCAGCTATGGTTTTCAGCAGGTTGGTCTGTATTTCATCTAATTTCATAAGCTATGTCTCCGCTGCACAGTTCTTTCATTTTACACTCTATCTCATCTTTGATGTGCGGCCAAATCTCTTCTGGAGTGCCGCGATGAACCAGCATCCCGTTCTCCATTACCAGCACCTCATCACAGATATGGAGCATATTCTCATTATGGGTGATGATGATAGTTGTAAGGCGTGGATTTTTCTTATATCTACCTACTATCACGGCTATCAATTTCTGAATGGTCCACAGGTCTACACCTGCCTCAGGTTCATCCATGATGCTGATAACGGCCTCCCTGGCCAGAGTCTGGGCCATTTCGATACGTTTCATCTCACCGCCGCTCAGCCCCGGCCCTACATCACGGTCCAGGTAATCCTCGGGACACAATCCCACATCACGCAAAGTGCTGCGCAAATGCAGGTTGTCGATTCCCGGCCGGGCGATATTGATAAGATCTTTGACCGTCAGGCCTTTGAAACGCGGCGGCTGCTGGAAGGCGTAAATGATTCCCAACTGAGCCCGCTCGCTGATACTCAGCGGGGTTATATCCTGGCCCTGCAGGTAGATGTTGCCCTGGCTGGGCATGTATATTCCCATGATGAGCTTCGCCAGTGAGGTCTTACCCCCGCCATTCGGCCCAGTTATACCGTATACCTTGCCTGCCTCAAACTCAACGTTGATGTTGCGGATGATCTCACGGTTTTCGCCCTGGTCATTGCCCACCACCATGGAAATATCTTTTAGTTTGAGCATGATTGTCAACCTCCTGCTGAGTAATGACGAATATAGGTATATATTAGCATAACCATTGGTTATGAGTCCAACACATCGCGGGCTGGACTGTCGTTCATTTCGTTCACCACTAAGGCCTGGGCTAATTTATAATCGACCGCAATACGATTATTGCCCAGCTTTACTAGTAACGGCCCCCTCAACGGGTATTTGGCCAGCAATTGTATTTCACTCCCCGGCGTCAAGCCCATCTCCACCAGCTGCTGGCTTCCTGCCACCTCGGTGTCGATGGAGGTGATGCGGGCCTTATCCCCGGTTTTAAGGTTCTTAATGGTCTTCATTTTACAAGTCTCCTTTACGGCAGAATCACATTTAAGGATACCCCAACTATGATAGAGCTTATTATTCCCAGGGCCAGGATAGACAGCAGCTGTTTGGCACCCATCTCTTTGACGATCATAGTCATGACCGGCAGGCAGGGCAGGGACAAAGCAATCATGGTTATGGCAATAGTAGCCTCCCTGGGACTCAAAGCCAGGTTTAGCAGAACCAGCGGAGCCAGATAACGCTGAAAGATGGTTATCAAAACGGCTACCATAGCCTCAGCCGGTATTCCGAAGAAAAACTGGGTAAAACCTTCCATGGCCTGGAATGATTCCAGTACCCCGGTTTCCATCAGAGCGCGCAGTACGATGTTCATCAACAGCAGCAAAGGCAACACTTCAGTGAAGAACCCCCCGGTTCTGGACACTACCTTTTGCCAGGTGGTGCGCCAGGCGGGGATGCGCAGCGGAGGCAATTCGTAGACAAAGCTTTCATCCCGGGGCATGAGTCGGCTCAATCCGAAGCCCAACAAGAGCAATACCACCAGCATAGTGGCAGCCACCACATAGATGTAAGCATTAAATTTGGCAATAACTGCAGCCATCACTCCCAAGGAGGCCGCACAGGGAACCACAATGCTCAAGAGGGTGGCGATGATGAAACGTTCGGCGGCATTGGGCAACAGGCTGGTGGCCATGATAGCCGGGGTGCGGCATCCAAACCCCAAGGTCAGCGGAATGATGGCTTGCCCGGAAACCCCGATAAAGCTTGTTACCCGCTCCAAAGCTACCGAGTAACGAGGCAGCAAGCCAGTGTCCTCCAATATCGAAATAAAAACACCAACAATAATCATGGCTGGCATGATAATCGTAAAAGGGATCACCAGTCCTTCCGGTATAGCCAGGGAGAGCACCTCATTAAACGCCCCCGGAGGCAGTAAACCTTGAATCAAGACGGTCAGAATATCACTCAAAGGCTGCAATGCTTCACTGATGGGGCCTTCCAAAAGATTTACCAGGGTCACCATCATAGTAAACAGGCCATAAGCCAGGGCAAGCAATGCTGCCGTTCCAATAACAGGTTGATCCAGCCCGTCCTGAACCTTCTCCAGCCATGTCTGGTGCCGGGCCGCGGGTTCGGTTTTTATGACTTGCGCAGCCAGCGTGCGCGCTCTTTCAATGGTCGCCCTGTCGATGGTGATGACATTGTGCTGGCAGGCCTCGGTACAGTGCTGGCATTTAGGTGATCCCGAGGTTCTGGACAGCTTCTCGATTTGACGCGGGTCCACACTGCTGCGGCCAGTTTCCACAGGTTTATCAAGCCAGTCCAGCAGTCGTTTAAAGCCCGAGCCATCGGCAACCGAGATACCAATCACCGGGCATTCCAGTTCTTGGGACAAAGCCTCCATATCGATCTGTATATTCAAACTGGCGGCCAGATCCATCTGGTTCAAGACCACCACAGTTGGCAGGCCCAAGGCCAGAATCTCCAGGGTCAGCACCAAATTGCGCTCCAGATTGGCTGCATCCACCACATTGACTACGCGCAAGCCCGCGCTATCCAGCAATAAATCTCTTACCACCGCCGCGTTGCCGCCCTGACCGTGCAGAGCATATATGCCCGGCGTATCGTAGAAGCACTGCTCACCTTTGTTAACATAGGCGATTTTATGTGATGTACCCGGATAGTTGGCTACCAAGAGCTTAGATCCAGTTAGTTTATTGATCAGAGCGCTTTTGCCCACATTGGGATTCCCTACAAAAATGCTTCGCATATTGATCACTTCCTATCAGGCTAAATAGGATAAACTTAGTGTTAGAACTTGCTGCATGCAGGACAATAGCCGAAAAACTTGAGGTCATGATCTACGATACGAAAGCCCTGTTTTTCAATATTCTTTTCCAACTCACACAAAAGGTCATCCTTTATTTCGCTTATACTTCCGCAGTTCATACAGACTACATGGTGATGGTGATGTTCCCGCTCATCGGCTAATTCATAACGATATTTGCCGCTGTCGAACATGCCTTTATACAAAATCTCCAGGCTGGCCAATTTCTCCAAAGTCCTATATACTGTCGCAATGCCGATGTTGGGTCTTGTCAAGCGGGCTTGCTGCAAGACCTCCTCAGCACTTAGATGCTGGCCGCGGTTTTTTATCATAACATCTAAGACCGTGGCCCGCTGACCGGTCAGTTTATATTGGCTGGCGTCCAGCTTAGCCTTATAATCACGCTTCTGCATCATATCCGCTCCCTATTGATAATAATTATCATTATTAATATACTCTAATCGACTCTCATATGCAATACTGCCGACCACAAAAAATGCCAGGGACTGATTGTTGTCCCCGGCTGGCAGGTTAGGTTATTACTTCTCATATCTTATATTTCCGCCTCTTGTTAGATCTGGTCAAACTGCTCACAGCCTGGCTTGTCAAGCCTGGCTTATCAATTGCTGAGATACAGGTGTTAGCCTCCAGTGCCAACCGTCCCCTGCTGGCGATAAAAAACCGAGGCCAGCAAAACGGCCCCGGCTCCACATAAATGCTTACTTTTGGCGCAAGTCCTTGATTTCGGCCTGTTGGTATAGCTGATCAAGAAAACTGCTCACCGTCAGGCTCTGCAGTTGCTGGATGATATCGGTTTTGGCCTCTTCAAAAGGTATCACCCTTTCCGCTCTTTGACCGGTGGCTTTGATGATATGATAGCCAAATTCACTTTTCACCGGTTGGTCGGTGATCTGACCGGCTTTAAGGGCCAAAGCGGCATCCAAAAACTCCTTCACCATAGGGGTGTCCTGGTTGACCACCCCCAGGTCGCCCCCCTGACTCTTGCTGGGGCAGGTTGAATTATCCCAGGCCAGTTTGGCAAAATCAGCCCCGGACTGAAGTTGTTTGATCAGATCCAGAGCTTTTTCCTGGCTGTCCACCAGAATATGCGAGACTCTCATCCCGGCGCCTTCTTTGAAGACTTCCGGGTGACCCTGATAATACTCCAGGGCTTGCTGTTCACCGATTGAGGCATTGTCCGCAATACTCTTTTCCACCCGGCTGCGCAACAACCCGACCGCCAACTCATCCTTAAGCTCGGCTTCGGTCAGTTCGAAATCTTTTAATACTTGGTTATAAGCCTCGGCACCACCGCCGGTCTCTTGAATGGCTTTAAAATCCGCCAATTGTTTGTCCTTGTCCTCATCGCTCAGCTGAATGCCTCTGGTTTCAGCTTCTTGATCTATCAGCTTCATCATTATCAATTGATTGTAGGCAGTCTCCTTTATCTGGGGAAGAACTTTATCGTCAATTATAACCTCATCAGAAGCACCGGCTGCCTGTTGCTGCAGCTTATAACTATTGCTGATCAGTTTTATGCGACTGTCATATTCCTGTTGGGTGATTTTCTTACCGTTAACTTCAGCTATAACCTTATCGGCAGAATTGCCGGATGAACAACCGGCTATCACCAGCATGGTTAACAGCCCCATTATGATGGCGTTTTTCCTCATAGTTGCTTGATCCTCCTCACCTGTCTTACCGAGTCATTGGGCCGGTTCATGGTGGTAAATCAAGACTCAAGTTAGGTAAAAGAGCCGTCCCCATAACTCGCCCAGGTCATTATAACACACTTTCCGCCATAAACCCGAAGATCTAAATCCCGTATCAATCTTAAACCAGCAACAACGCTGCTATTACACAGCATCAGTAGCATCAAGGGGCTAAGCTGGTATATTATTCCCCATAGAAAGAGGCCCCTAATGATTCAAGAACAATGAGCACTACACTTTAACGTCTGCCACTTTTGGGAAACCGGCTATCCTTCAGACATATTGTATTTATGATTGCTGTTTTAAAGTGTAACGCATTACAATTGTCAGTCCATCAGACCGTGTTTTAACATGGTCTGGTTAAATCTGTGCCAGGCAGGATCGCCAGATTCCGGGGCCACAAAAATCTTTTCAAGAACCGGCAGCGAACGGTGGGCATCGCTGTCCTGCTGAGCGAATTCCCCATCATACTGCACCGCTATGGACAATTTCTGATCGGGTAGAGCCTTCATGCTCGATTCGGGGCGCAACTCCATGCGGCCCAGGATGGCCTCGAAAATAGCTATATTATCATGGCCCGACGGTGGAATATTTGCAGCCTGTACACGGTGCAAGCTTCCATCAGCACTGACATAAGTGCCATCAGTCTCCATGGGCAGTGCACTCGGCAGGACTACATCCGCCAGCCTGGCAGTGTCGTTCCAGTACGAGGCCATCACTACCAGGCGTTCAGCCCGGCGCAGGGTTTCAGCCGAAACCAGGCCGCATCCCACTGGATCTTCACCGCATATAAATATGGTCTTCAGGTCGCCCTTATGGAGTGCATCCCGCACTTCCTGGTAAGGCTGTTTAAAACCGGCCTGCCATACCCCGATCGCATTGCCTCCGGGGGAAATCACGATAATGCCATTGGCTGCCGATCCGATATGACCGCTCACCACTGCCAGATTGGCCAAAACCTGAACTGCAGCAACGCTGCTGGTAAAACCGTCGATCAGGATCAAGGCCCGTGAGGCTTCAGTATACAGTTCAGCTATTTGGGCTGCTGTGTCTCCAATGCTCTGGCCTGCTGTCCGTGGGGCCAGCTCACCCCATCCCTCCCAGGGATGATCCGGGGCGGTTGGCTGCTTTGCTACTGATACAGCCAGTATTTGCAGCAACAGATCGATACTGTTTTCCTCCGGGCATATTTTTAGGAAGGCATAATCATCGGCGATGCTGTCCTCCGGGCTGATTATTATCAAACGGGCTCCCTTTTGGGCAGCCTGACGGGCTCTGATGGCTGCAACCTGATTATACCGGAAAGATCCCAACATCAGAATCAGGTCGGCCTGTTCCAGTTCATTCAGCTTGTTGCTGCATAGGATATCCCCCAGAACTGGTTGCAGCCCTTCTCCGGCATTGCGGGTGAAGCTGCTCAGATATCGGGCTTTCAAACCGTGAGCTATATTGGCACCCGCCCTAGCCTCTTCAACGGTATAGGCAGGGCTCATAAAAACACCTGCTGGGGTGTACACGTCGTTACTGACTGTTGAGCTGGCGGCTGAGACTGCATCCAGAGCCTCTTCCCAATCAGCCTGTCGCCATTGCCCGCTCTCCTTAATCCATGGATGGGTTATTCTTTCGTTCTGGTTCTCCTTCCAGGCAAAACGCCCCCGCGAACACAACAAGCCATCCCGGACCGGCAGGACCTTGGCAGTCAGACCTGCATAGCTTTCGACCCGCTGCTGGCAGCCCATGCCACAAAAGGAGCAGGTAGTCACGCTCTCTTTCAACTGCAGCGGAACATTTTTGCCTGACAACTCCCGTTCCACCAGGGCACCGGTGGGACACACCGCAACGCATTGCCCGCAGTTGATGCAGGATGTCTGGCTCAAAGCCAGACCCATCTCCGGCTCGACCACGGTATCAAAGCCGCGCTTCACCAGTCCCAATGCAGCAGCGCCTATGACTTCGTCACACATCCTCACACACAGCCCGCATAAAATACATTTATTCATATCCCTGAACATGAAGGGATGCTCTTCTGTGGGCATGAGCTTTCTAGCCTGACCCTGCCACCGCTGCGGCTGCACCCGGTATTCCCGGGCATGAGCAATTAAATTGCATTGATAATAATCGAGGCAGCCACATTCCAGGCAACGGCTGGCTTCGGCCCGGGCCTGATCAACAGTGAAAACCTGCTTGACCTGCCGAAAATCACTGCGGCGTTCCCCGGGCTCTGCATGGCGCGGGCGCTGCCGGTTCTGGACACTGCACCCCTCAAAATCGGAAGCTTGAACTTCCGTCTCACTCAAGTATGTTGAAGCCGTTATCGATTGCAGGCCTTTAAGATAGCTGTCAATTGAACGCGCCGCTCTCTGCCCCTGGGCTACCGCCTCAATAGCAATTCCTGGCCCGGTCACGGCATCACCTCCGGCAAAAACCCCGGCCAGTGAGGTCTGCAGAGTATTCTCATTCACTTCCAGGCTGCCCCAGCGGCTTAAGCTTACAGCCCCGAAACCCCTGGCTTCCACCTGCTGCCCAATAGCGGCTATGATGGTGTCTACTGCGATAAATTCGCTTTCCCCGGTTGGTACTGGGCTGCGCCGCCCTGAGGCATCTGGCTCACCGAGTTGCATTTTCTTGACTGTTACGCCGACTAATTTTTTACCCTGGCTGATAATCTCCTCCGGAGCCGCCAAAAACCTAAAGACCACTCCTTCTTCCTGAGCTTCTGCGATCTCAATGTCTTCGGCCGGCATTTCCGCACGGGTACGGCGGTAGAGAACCACCACCTGGCTGGCTCCCAGGCGAACCGCAGTACGGGCGGCATCCATGGCAGTGTTGCCCCCGCCTACCACAGCCACTCTCGAACCCATGCTTACCGGTTGATGCATTGCCACCTGGCGGAGGAAGTCGATACCTCCCAAAACGTCGGGGTGGTCGTCTCCCCGACATCCCAGGCGGGAGGAACGCCAGGCCCCAATACCCAAGAAAACGGCGTCATTATGGGCCTGTAAATAATCCAGGCCAATATCTTCCGGCACCCTGGTATCGGTTATTATCCGCACTCCCAGGGCTGTGATCAGATCTATCTCTTTATCTAATAAGGCCTTGGGCAGCCGGTATTCCGGAATACCGTAACGAAGCATCCCCCCGGCCTGTGGCATGGCTTCATATATGGTCACCTCATGCCCGGACCGGACCAGGAAATAGGCGGCGGTAAGGCCAGCCGGCCCGGAACCTACCACTGCAACCCGCTGGCCACTGGGGGGCTCCACATTGGGCTGGTAGGAAGTCAGCCGATGCAGATCCTGATAGGCTACAAAGGCTTTGAGATCAGCAATGGCAATCGGCTCCTCAACCATCTGACGACGGCAGGCTTTTTCGCAGGGGTGGGGGCAAACCATCCCTATGCTGAACGGCAAGGGATAACTGTCTTTTAGCAGTCTTACCGCTTCTTCATAACGATTATTGGCAATCAGCCCCACATAACCCTGGCAGTCCGTATCTGCCGGACAGGCCCTGGAACAGGGAGGCCGGCAATCCCCGTGATGGTCGGACATGATCAGCTCTAAGGTTACTTTTCTTGACTGGCGGACCCGCTCGTTATCGGTGGTTATTCTCATACCCGCAACCGCCTGAGTGGCACAAGCCCGGACCAGGTTTTCCCTGCCTTCCACTTCGACCACGCATAATCCACAGGCTCCCCAAGTTTTGACCCTTTCATGGTGACAAAGGGTGGGGATCTCAATGCCGTGCCGGACTGCCATTTGCAATATGGTGCAGCCTGGCTGGATGGGGATCTGTATTCCATTTATCTCTATCATGCCGGACTCCTCCTTAGTCGACCCTTACTGCCGAGAAACGGGTGGGGCAGACCTCCAAACAGGTGCCGCATTTGGTACACTTTTCTTGCTCAATGTAGTGCACCTCACGCTTGTCACCGCGGATGCACTGTACCGGACATTTCCTGGCACATATGGTGCAACCCGTGCATTTGTCGACATCGATGCTATATTGAATAAGGGCTTTGCATTGTTTAGCCGGACACTTCTTGTCGTGTATATGGGCCTCATATTCCTCACGGAAATACCTCAAGGTAGTCAAAACCGGGTTCGGTGCTCCCTGCCCGAGACCGCACAAAGAGGTCTCACTGATTTGCTGAGCTAGTTCTTGCAGCAGTTCGATATCATCCGGCTGGCCTTGCCCCTCGCAGATGCGCTCGATTATATCCAGCATGCGGCGGGTGCCGATGCGGCATTGCACACATTGGCCACAGGATTCTTTCTGGGTGAAATCCAGGAAATAGCGGGCCATGTCCACCATGCAAGCATCTTCATCGACTACTATCATTCCCCCCGACCCCATGATGGCTCCCAGGCTGGTGATTTGCTGATAGTCGATGGGAGTATCCAAATGGGCTTCAGGAATACACCCTCCAGCCGGTCCGCCTTGCTGCACGGCCTTAAAGCGTTTGCCATTTCTGATCCCTCCACCAATATCATATATGACCTCCCGTAGAGTGATCCCCATAGGAACCTCTACTAATCCGCCCCGGTTCACTTTGCCGGCCAGGGCGAACACCTTGGTACCTTTGCTGTCGGTGGTGCCCATGGACGCAAAAGCGGCTCCGCCATTAGCTATGATCCAGGGAACATTGGCAAAGGTTTCAACATTATTTATATTGGTGGGTTTACCCCATAAACCATTGACTGACGGATAGGGCGGTTTGAGCCGGGGCATGCCCCGCTCCCCTTCCAGAGAAGCTATCAAGGCAGTCTCTTCGCCGCAGACGAAAGCACCCGCTCCCTGCTTAATGCGGATATCAAAACTGAAGCTGCTGTTTAAAATACCATCTCCCAACAGACCGGCTTCACGGGCAGCTTGAATTGCTATGGAGAGCCGTTTTATGGCCAGAGGGTATTCGGCCCGGCAGTAGATGATGCCTTCCTTAGCCCCAATAGCATAACCTGCTATGGCCATGCCTTCCAATACCGAATGGGGATCACCTTCCAGCAGGCTGCGGTCCATGAATGCTCCAGGATCACCTTCGTCGGCATTGCACACCACATATTTGGTTGATGCCGGTTGATTTCTGGTATCCTGCCATTTAAACCAGGTGGGAAAACCGGCTCCGCCGCGCCCCCTCAATCCAGAGGTTTTGATCTCGGCAATCACCTCGTCGGAAGACATGGCGAGCGTTTGCTGCAAGGCCTCATATCCACCCACCAGGCGATAATCCTCTAGTGACTCCGGGTCAATACGGCCACAATTACGCAAGGCCACCCTGATCTGGCGGCCTAAGAATTCATCGCCCTGGTCCTGAGTGCTGGTAAGGTAAGCATTCAAGGGACCAGCCCCGCTTTGATGGGCCTCTACTATCTCTTGTAGTCTCTGCGGGCTGACTCTGCCATAGGAATGGATCGAACCATCCTCCTCAACGATATCTACCAGAGGTTCCTGATAGCACCTTCCGTTACAACCGGTTCGTTGTGCCTCTATATGCAGCCCGGGTGCTGCTGCCAGATCATGCAGAGCATCCCATACCTCCAGGGCTCCGGCGGCAATGCCGCAACTGCCCAATCCGACTCTCACTCTCATGCCGTTTCACCTTCCCCGTCTACCGCCCGTTCGCTGCTGTAAATCCTCTTGATCACGGCCCGGGCTTTATCAGCTGTCAGCGGTCCATAAGCCTGCCCGTCGATCATCATCACCGGAGCCAGGCTGCAGCATCCCAGGCAGGCAGCCGTATTTAGGGTAAAAAAGCCATCCGCTGTGGTTTCTCCGATATCGATCTTCAGTTCCTCACACAAGGCAGTGGCGATCCGGTCCGCTCCATTGACATGGCAAGCGGTTCCCTGGCACAACAATATGAGGTGTTTGCCCACCGGCTTGAGACGGAATTGGGTATAAAAGGTGGCAGCACCGTATACTTTGGATGGCTTTAACTTCATTTCCTGAGCAATAAGCAGTAAAGCCCTCATAGGGAGATACCCATATACAGCCTGTGTCTCCTGTAAAACCGTTATAAGGCTTCCGGCCTGGTCATGGTGGTGTTGCAGAACACCCCTGATAAGGTCGAGATCGACTTCGCAATCTAAAGCCGCCTCCAAGCGTTTTGGAAGGTTGCATCCACATGTCACTTCTTTAACCCCCTTAAAACAAAAAACCCCTGGTTTAATGCCTGATAAGAAGCATAAGCTGGGTTAATTGTGAAACCATTTGACCCGGTTTGTAAATACCATATTCAGAATAATATTGTATACCTAAGACCAGTATAAGGCTACTGGAAAGCTTCTCATAAAAAGGCAGGGTCAACAAACCCCACCTTTTAAAATGGCTTCATCATTTTATCTGGACTTTACCCTTTCAATTCCCCATCCAGAGCCTTCTGTATTATATTCTGAATATCCTGGAATAAATTAAAAAAATGGGTCTCCGCTTCCAAAAATTCATTCATTTCCGGATATTGCCGCATTTCTGCCAATTGTTGGGATAGTTCGCTCATTATATCAGGCGGGAGTCCTTGACCCAGGATTTGGGCACGATTCAGTTCCATCTGCTTGCCGCGCATCCGCAGTATTTTGTCTTTGTGGTCGGGGTTTTGATCCACCACCCGCTGGGCGGCCAGGTAACGCTGAAAAACCTGGCTCTCCTGTATCGATCGGGCCAGTTCATGGGCTTTATCATAAGGATTGCTTACCACTAAAATCACTTCCTGATTAATTATTATTGGGCAGTCTGACCACTGCCCAGCCTCCATTAGCGAATTTCGACCACCATCTCCACCTCACAGGGCGCTCCCATAGGAAGGGCATTGACTCCAACCGCAGCCCGGGCGTGTCGGCCCTGGAAGCCGAATATACTCTCCAGCAACTGTGAGGCCCCGTTTAATACCTGGGGCTGAGCAGTAAAATCGGGCTCACAGTTTATGTAGCCGGTTAACTTGACTACCTTGACAAACTGCCCCCAATCGGCGATGTATTTTTTCAGCACTGCCAGGCAGTTTATAGTGGCCAGCCGACAGGCTGACTGGCCTTCCTCCAAATTGAGTTCCTGTCCCACTTTGCCTTGATAGGCCAAGCTCCCCTCTTTGAGCGGTAGCTGCCCGGATATAAATAACAGGTTGCCGCTTCGGGCGGCAGGTACATATGCCGCCAGAGGGGGGCTGATTTCGGGCAGGACTATGCCTGCAGCAAGTAAACGCGCTTCAATATCCATTCTAATAATCCCCCTTTAATGGATCCAGCCTTGAAAAACGGCAGCAATAAAGAGCACATAAAACAATCCGCATAATAACAGAGAACTACCACTTATATAAGCGTTACGGCGAAGTTGCCAGAGCAGGAAGGACGAAGACATAATAGCCAGAATTCCTGACAAGAAAGCTCCTCCAGTGAGTCTCCATTCAGTCATGATTATTCCCAAGGCTGGTATGACTGAGCCCTGAAAAACCATTGCCCCGGTGATATTGCCCAGGGCCAGGGTGTCTTTCTCCCTGGAAATCCATATAATACTGTTGAATTTCTCCGGCAATTCCGTGGCTATGGGGGCTATAATGATGGCGAGCACAAAGGCCGGAACCGCGTAAAGCAAGGCCAATTCAGTTATTGCATTCACGAACATATTGGCCCCTAACACTATCAGTCCCAGGGCAAATAGCACCTGAAGGAGCACCATCGCCAGGGAAGGGGGGCATTGCTTTTTGGCAAAATAGCAGTCCGGCAATTGGTGGTCGGACTCTATATCCCGCTCCTGTGTAACCATGGTCACCACATACCAGACGTATGCCCCTACCATCAGCAAAGCCACCACTACCTTGACGAATCTCAAACTGTCTGGTAACAATCCGCAGCCCAAAGCCAGCAGGAACACCGCCAAGAAAAAACTCAAGTCCCGCGACATACTGGTACAATCAGCGCGCACCTGCAGTCTGTGGACGCGTCGACCTTTAAATACTACCACCGCTGCTCCAGTAACAAACATGGCTAGGGTGGACAGCATGAGAGGAGCTCCCAGGATAGCGCCAATGCCGATTTCGTGTCCGGTTCCATTGCCATTGCCGAAAAAGATGGCGATGATGGGAATGATGGTTTCCGGCAAAGCGGTGCCAACAGCAGCCAATACACTGCCTACCGCACCTTCAGAAAGGTTGAGTTTATGTCCCAGCCATTCCACCCCATTGACAAAAACCTCTGCTCCAGCCAGTATGATGCCCAGACTGAATAACAAAATCACGATGTCGCTCATGGTGGCTCCTTCTCGCATAATGGCGCGCAACTGTAAAATGACCTCCTCCCTGTGGAGTGGTCCCTAATCAGTATACCTTTACAGGTGCAGCTAGACAACTGCAGCAGTATCCGACCTGACAGAGCCAGGCGAAACCGTTCAGATGCCTCACCAATAGTATGTGCATTAAAAATCCATGTGGCGCAGGAATTGCTGCTGAAACTCAGGGTGTTCAGCCAGGGCAATGGTCTTTAGCTTATGCCTGAGATTGCCCAATTGGTGGCGGGCAGTCTCACTTAACAGGTAAGCGGCAGCGCCCCTGCCGGCAGCATTGCCGATATTATGAACCATTTCCGGGTTTACCTGGGGCAGCAGGCCAACTTTTATAGCGTTTTCAGCATTCAGATAACTGCCGAAGGCCCCTGCCAGATATACTGCTTTCAGAGATTGGACTTTTACCCCGCTCTCTCCCATCAAGACCTCGATGGCAGCCCGCACCGCCCCTTTGGCCAATTGCAGGCGGCGTAGGTCTTCCTGGCTTAATACCACCGGGATACCCTGGAAAGAATCAGCGGCGGGCACAATGATTAATTCCCTGCCCTGCTCACCCAGCCTCGATTTTAAGCCCGCTTCAGTCTCAAGCAAATTGCCATTTGCTGACAGCATACCTTTCTCCAACAGATAGGCTAACAAATCTACCAGAGCTGACCCGCACATACCGCGAGGACTTCCGCCTCCCAGCACATGATAGGACAGTTTTTGGTCTTGCCAATAGAAATGATCGATGGCACCATTGGCGGCTTTCATCCCACAGCGGATGCCAGCCCCTTCAAAGGCCGGCCCAGCAGCTGCTGAAGCAGCCCACATCCCCCCGCCAGAGTCCAATATAACCTCGCTGTTGGTACCAATATCTATAAACACATAAGGCGTAGGAATCGGTTCCTTTAAGGTCAGCAAACCGGTCAGGGCATCCGCTCCGATGAACCCGCCGGCCTGGGGCGGAACCAGCAGCTCCGCTTTACGGTGCGCCACCACGCCTAGCTCGGCTGCATTACAGCGGTAAGCATCAGTTATGATCCCACAGAAGGGGGATTGTGCCATGCCGGCCGGATTAAGACCCAGAAACAGGTGAGTCATTACCGGATTGCCCACCATGACAAGCCGATATATCTCCTGAGGATGACTGCTGCAGCTCTTGGTGAGGTGGGCTAATAAAGTGTTGGTATTATTGATGATAACCTGGTGCAGGGTCTGCAAGCCGTCATCATGGTTCAACACATACTGCAGACGAGAGATAATATCATCTCCATAAACCCGTTGCATATTGGGCATAGTGGCTGTAGCCACAGTCTGATTGGTTTCCAGGTCGACTAACGTTCCCACCAGGCTAGTGGTGCCGATGTCCAGAGCTGCTCCATAAAGCTTCTGCCTGGTTTTACCGGCATAAATCAGACGCTGTTGCTCATCCACCAAAGCGTTCAATTCCAATACCGGACGATCGGCCCGGTCAATACGGTGCAATTGGTTGAGCTCAACCGGGTTTAAATGCACTTCCAGGTTAGAGACGGCTTTTTGCAGCCTTTCCTGTATTGAAACCGGATTATGGCGATCAAAACCGGGAAGATAAACCTTTTTGTGGGTAATTTTGTGCTCAGAATCCTGAATTACTGCAGTGGTGAAAGCTGACCGAGCAGCCACCCCCGGCAGATCCTCGAGAAATACCTCCAGGCCTGGAACCACCGGAATACGGCAGGCCAGCCTAACCCCCGCCTTTACCTCTTCAGGCAAGAGCAGGTAGCGTTCTGCTTCATCAGGTGCCGAAAGCTCCCCCTTAACCTTGAGCTTGCATTTGCCGCAGAGTTTCTGTCCTGAACAAGCCCCAGATGATATCAATCCGTTAGCTGCCAAGGCCTCCCAGAGGTTCTGCCCGGAATAGCACCAGACCGCTGTATCCGTCTGATCGCTACGAATAATGGTTATTTTGGTGAGTTCATCCATGTTTATCCACCCTTTTAAACTATAGGGCTATTATAACCAATAAAAAAGGCGGCATAAAGCCGCCTTTAAACCGTATAACCTATTTTGTGTCTGACATCAGGGCGTAGGAGAAAATGAACACCCACACTAATGCTGATACAACCGCGATGGTGGCCATATTGAGACCCTCGCCGCGTTCAAACGCTGAATTCCCCAGAGAATACATTACGTTAAAAGCTATTGCACCCACGGCGGTGAGTATAAAAATACCCTTTTTAGCGCCTGCTGACAGCGCCTGTTTCTTGGCCCAACCACAGAACTTCAGAAAGATCCACACCGTTAAAAGGATAACCAGAATGGTAAAAAGCGGACCATTATAAAACCCCCCGGCAGCTGCATGTTCCGATCCAAACAACATCTTTCTTCACCCCCCTTTATCTCTTTAGTAAGTATATTATAATTCTAGCACAGGTAAAACAAGAAACTTGAACATTTCTGATCTTCTCCGTCACTCCCTGCTTTCGCTAGGTTATGTATTCTCTAAAAATTACTTTTTTCCTCCCTGGCTCGCCACATTTTTTATTTAAAGCCATAATTTCACGCTGCTTTACAACCATGCTTCTAGTAATTATAATAAATACTGCACGAGTTGATACATTCGGCAAGTAAATCAGATAGTCGCAGGTTTATAACCTGAGGAAAGTCGGAGCTCCGCAGGGCAAGGTGCTGGATAACGTCCAGTGGGGGCGACCCTAAGGCAAGTGCCACAGAAACAAACCGCCAAAACGGAAGTCGGAAATCGGATGTCGGAAGTTAGATATTAGCCAACCAGGCTCTATACAGAATGGACTTTCGATTTCCGACCTCCGTTTTTGGTAAGGGTGGAAAGGCGAGGTAAGAGCTCACCAGCGTTTAGGCGACTAAACGGCTCGGTAAACCCCACCTGGAGCAAGACCGAATAGAGGAACCATGAGGTTGCCCGCCTCGTTCCCGGGTTAGGTCGCAAGAGGTGTCAGGCAACTGGCATCCCAGATAGATGACTATCGAATACAGAACTCCGCTTACAGATTTACTTGCCCATCAATTCGGCTACATACAATAAAAAAAGAGGTATATCCTATATACCTCTTTTTTTAATTGCTATTTTGTTGCTATTTCTTTTTGCCGCCTTTTTTCTTAGCACTAGCTTTTACCGGTATTTTTACCGCAACAGCTTCTTTAAGGGATTTGCCGGGTTTGAATGCCGGAACTTTGGTGGCAGGAACCTTAATTTCTTCACCGGTTGCCGGGCTAATGACCTTTCTTTCCTTGCGGTCGCGTACTTCGAAACTTCCGAAACCTATGATTTGCACTTTATCCCCGCCGGCTAAGGCCTTCTGAATAGCTTCAACCGTAGCATCCAGGGCTTTGGCAGCATCCTTCTGGGTGATCTCTGCCTTTTCCGCTATTGACTTAACAAGTTCCGATTTGTTCACGACATAGTCCTCCCTTATGTTATTTTATTAACCATATTTTACATTCCCCAAAAAAACGGCAATTCCTGCTATTTACAAATGTTTTTCGGAAATTTTTTTTAAATATCCGATGCCAAAACTCTTAAATACATTTTACCTGTTAAAATAAGCTTTTATTCATCAAGTCCCATTGTTACGGCATATACCACATTTTTACAATATTGGCTCAGTTATCCGGATCATCGTCCTTCGCCAGGAGCAGTCGGCCAATCCTTTATAAATGCCTGAATATCGGAGTCGGGAGTAATTCAACCACCTTAATATCCGGCTGTCGGCTTTCAACCCTATGCTTTAAGACTTCGGCGAGCAAGGGTATCATATGCTTTTCTAAGTCCTCATGTCCGGCATCTATTATTTTTACCCCATTAAGCTGTGCTTCTTGGGCTTCATGATATTTCACATCCCCGGTGATCACCACATCGGTTATGTTACTGTTGAATCTGGACAACAGCGATCCTCCGGAACCACTAATCAATGCCACCCGCTGTACTGATTGGCTTCCATCACCAACCACCCTCAACCCCTGGCACTGGTAGACATCTTTAACCTGTTCGGCCAACCGATCCAGAGGACACGGTTGGGGCAAACGCCCCCTGCGGCCCATACTGTAGGTAGGCCCCCGGTTTAGCAGGGGAAAAATGTCATAAGCTACTTCTTCATAAGGATGGGCGGACAACATTGACTCGATGACCTCTCTTAAGCCGTTTTTTTCCACCACCGTCTCCAGGCGGTACTCCTCCACTTCCTCCATCACCCCTGCGGAACCGATGTAGGGGTTGCTTCCGGCTTCAGGCCGGAAAGTACCGATGCCGGCGGTGCGAAAACTGCAGGCTGAATAGTTGCCGATATGGCCAGCACCTGCCTCGGCCATAGCCTGTTGTACCGCTTTGACATGGCTTATAGGAACATAGACCACGATTTTATTGAGTTCACCCTCTATGTCTGCAAACAAAGGCTTAATATCCTGTAGTCCCAGCATCTCAGCCAGGCGCTGATTCAAACCCCGGGGGGCCGCGTCCAGATTGGTATGTGCCGCGTAAACGGCAATGTTTGCCGAGATAAGCCGATATATCATGGCTCCCCAGGAACTATCGGAGCGCAGGCTTTTGATCCCCTTAAAAAACAGGGGATGATGGGTAATGATCATATCCACTTCTGCCTCTATCGCATTGGCGACGATGTACGGATCCAAGTCCAGGGCTACACCGACTTTCTTAACCACAGCTAGCGGGGAGCCTAGCTGCAGGCCGGAATTATCCCAGGAAGCGCACAAATAAGAAGGGTAGTGTTGCTCCAGTGTGGCGATGATATCTTTAACCGTGTATGCCATTGATAATATCCTCCAATTCTCTGCATAGGACTTGGTATTGGTTCAACTTGGGGATGGTGGCGCTCTGTCCCGATTGGGACAGGCTATCAGCTATTCTTCTGAAACCGCGCCAACAATAAGACATATACGCCAGTTCGGTAGGCCCGCAGGATTTTAAAATGTGCTGCCCAATTTGTTCTTCCAATGGGGAGAGCTGGTAAGGCTTTGTCCCGGGGCGATAGCTCATAAGCACAAAGAACCGATTTTTCACCTGAACCACCCTCTCTTCCAGCAAGACCCAGCCTTTCGCGGCCAGGATACGGCGCACTACTGCAGGCCTGGTCATGGGCTGTAACACCAACCGCTCAAAAGAAGCGCTGTGAAGCCAATCCCGGCTGATGATAGCGGCCAGCAGATCACCCCCCATACCCATGATCACAACATTCTGGACCTCACCCGGCTTGAGCGGTTCCAGCCCATACCCCTGCCGCAACTGAATGGAGTCCTTCCAGGGTGATTGGGCAATGCTTTTCCGGGCCCGGCAAAATGGCCCGTCGCCCCATTCAGTAGCTATGACCAGGGGTGACAATCCTTTTTCAAGCAGAAAAAGCGGCAGCTGGCCATGGTCGGTACCGATATCCGCTACCGTACCATCGGCAATAATCATCTCACTGGCCGCCAGGAGGCGCTGGTCAATGGTAGCCATGAGGGTTCCTTTCCATGTATTATAGTAAATATAACGCAGTAGACCTCGGGCAGCAAGGCAGCCCGGCGCCAAGCGCACATTTTCCGGCCACAGCGCAGCATAAGGAGGTAAAGCCTTGGTAAGCAATCATGTCATAACCTGTTTCCTGGAACACGACGGCAAAATCCTGCTTTTAAAGCGCAGCTCACAGGTGGGCTCTTATCAACGCAAATGGGCAGGGATCAGCGGCTATCTTCCTGAAGGCCGCAGTGCGCTGAACCAGGCTTATTTGGAGATCGAAGAAGAAGCCAGTTTGAACATTAAAGACCTGGTTTTGGTAAAATCGGGTTCCGTTCTTGAAGTGCCGGACAGGGATACACTCTGGCTGGTGCATCCCTTCCGTTTTTACGTCAAGAGCCCGGACCGCATCATCGTGGATTGGGAACATGTGGAATACCAGTGGATAGCGCCACAGGATATAAAGAAATTCGACTGTGTTCCTATGTTGTATGCAACCTGGCTAAAGGTAGCCGATGCCTAGACAAGAAATTAAAGCCCGGCAGTTGGCCCTGGATCGGCAGCACGGAGCCAGCTTTCTGCTGCGTCAGGCCCTGTTGCTGTTAAAAGATGAAGCTGCCGAACTGCCCTGCGGGAATTGGCTGGAATACCTGCAAGAACTGGAATCTCTAGCTGTCCGGCTGCAGCGCATCAGGCCAGTAATGGCTTCCATATTTAACGGCCTGCAGGTTTTTAGAGAGGGTATCGACGCTCTGAGGATCGCCGCTCCGCCTGAGCATCCCGTTGAAGCGGTCAGCATTCTGGTAGAGCAGATATTAAAAGCTTTGGACCGGGATTACGACCTGACAGTCAAAAACGGCGCTGCCATGATCAGTAACGGGGACCGCCTCTTGAGTTGCAGCTTCAGCGCCACGGTTGCTTCTGCCCTATTGCAGGCCGCGGCTGAGGGCAAGAACTGTTCAGTATTGATGGTTGAAGCTGCGCAGGGAAGCAGCCCAATGTCCTATGGTGAGATGATGGCCTCCACTCTGAGGGTTGGGGGGATACAGTGCCAGGTCATCAGCATGTCACAACTTCCTTCCCACCTGGGGAAGTTAAACCTAGCCTTGATAGGTGCTGACAGCATACTTGCGGATGGGACCGTTATTAACGGACATCCCAGTCTGGAGTTGGCTCAGGCTTGCCTGAAAAGCCACATACCCTTCTACTGCCTCTGTGAATCGCACAAATTTGCCGCACATCCCCCTGCTCTGCCGCTGGAGGAAGGCTTCGATCTCATACCCGGCCAGCTTATAAAGCGGGTCATTACTGAGCAATCCCGTCCGTCGTCATAAGCTGCTTTCCTGACATCAGCTGTAACCCATGATATAGGAGAGGCTTTGTTAATAGTTTCTCGCAACCTGGCTCTCAGCCCGGCCTGCGCAGTTGCGACTGGAACTGGACATGCGGCAGGAGCCTCAATCAGCAGAGAAGCTCTACCGCCTGAAAAATCAGCTCCTGACCATTTTAGAGGATGAGTGAGAGCTACACTACTACCGCCTGCGCGGCAGGTTTAAGGGAGGTTTCCCATTTGCGGCAGCGATCCCCCCAGTAAGAAAGTATCTTGCGGTCACGCATGATGCAGGCCACTTCGCATAGGTTGGGACAGCCCTGGCAATCAAGGCTGCGAGTCTTAAAGTCACCTTCTAGTATGAAGCCGTCTCCCCTGAAACGGGTCGGCTGGCTCGCAGATACGGCTTCGCCAGCTAGAATAGCTGCACCGATGGCTCCCATAACATCGTGGTTCTCGGGTACTGCCACCGGCAAGCCCAAGGATTTTTCAAAGGCCTTTCGGATTCCCCGGTTGGCTGCTACTCCACCCTGGAAAACCACCGGAGCTAATATTTTTTTGCCTTTGCCTACATTGTTAAGATAATTTCTTACCATGGCTTCACATAGGCCCATCAATATATCGCTCATGGGATAGCCCATCTGCTGTTTATGTATCATGTCGGATTCAGCAAAAACCCCACAGCGGCCTGCAATCCTCACTGGCCGTGAAGAAGCCAGGGACTGTTCACCCAGGTTCTCAATGGCGATCCCCAGCCGAGCAGCCTGCTGATCCAGGAATGACCCGGTTCCTGCGGCGCACACAGTATTCATGGCAAAATCATAGACAATACCATCGCGCAGAATGATTATTTTGGAATCCTGACCCCCGATCTCGATGACTGTCTGGCAGGCTGGGTCATAATGACAGGCCGCTACCGCATGGGTGGTTATCTCATTTTTGACCACATCTGCACCCAGTATTATGTCAGCCAGATGGCGGCCGCTCCCGGTTGCCCCAACAGCAGCTATTCCAGCATCTTCAGGCATTTGGCGGCGCAGGCTCTGGAAGCCTTCGCGAATTGCATTTACGGGATTTCCGTTAGTGCGCAGATAGACCTTGGACACGACCTGTTGCTGCTGGTCAATAAGCACAAAATTGCTGCTGACCGATCCGATATCAACCCCTAGAAAGTACTGCACTACAAGTTCCTCCTTGTTGGAAATCACTGTTTTCGGTCTGCAGCGCCTTACGGCGCCGCAGCATGTCGGTAAAAGCCTCCAACCGGGTCTGTATCCCGGCATTCCCGGAGTGCTCATCGAAATACAGGGTCATACAGGGAATTTGCTCCTCTTTGGCCACCCGTATCAAGATGGTCTGCGCTACTATTTCCGGCATGCAGGTCAAAGGTCCCACCTGAACAACTCCGTCATAGCCCTGATGAGCGAAATTCACCGTCGTGCCTACAGTTTCACGCCCGTGTCCGCCAACACTGCAAGGCAAATACGGTCTGGCACAGTTGTTTATATGGGGGGTGCGCGATTTGATCAGATGACCCTTGAAAAGGTTGTCATTAAGCCACTCAGTAAGTTGAATGGAGTTGCTCACCTCGGCATTGAGCCTGCCCAGATTGCGGGCTATGTTCTGATTGGAGAAAGGTTCTAAAACAGTATACACTTCTCCCACCAGGCCGATGCGCAAAACCGGTTCATGGTGCAGCGGCAGTCCATCCCAAGCCTGTAAAGCCTGGTTCAGGATTTCGTCAACGGCTTTTCGGCTTTTGGCCTGATCGATACCTAATAACACTTGATCCCACAGTTGTTCCGCTCTGTCTTTATCAATGGTTCGAGGCAAAGTAAAAAGATAGCGTTCTTCCGCTTTTTCAATAGCCGCAGTTTTATACCAGGCAAAACGGATGGCTTGAACCGCCTCGAAAAAAGACACCTTTTCCCCCAGGCGTTTGAGCTGATCGAATAGTTGAGATATCTTGGAGTCCGGAGCCTCCAGAATAACCATTTGAAAATCGTAGCCCAATTCCTGCAATATATCTCTCTGCACCTGAGCGTATAATCCGAAACGGCATGGTCCCCATCCACCAGCCATTAGAATGGTATCCGCCCCGGCCTCCAAGGCCTCAATGTAATTGCCCAGGCCGATTTTCAGTGGCAGGCAGGCAGATTCCGGGGCATATTTAATGCCCAGGGCCAGGGTATGCTGAGTTATGGGAGGCGGGACTACCACCTCGCGATGCAGACCCTCCAATAGAGACTTAATGGGAATGTGCATAAAACCCATATGCGGGAATGTTACTCTCAAGCTCGCGCACCTGCTTTCTTCTCAACATATCGCAGAAGGCCTCTAATCTGGTAAGCAGCCCGCCTTCGCCGCTATGCTCGTCGATGGTGACCAGCATAAATGGTTTGTGATTAACCTTGCGGGACACTATGTCACCTACCATGGAATCCGGTCCACAGCCAAAACAGGCCAAATACACTATACCGTCTATGTCCTCACTCTGGTCCATCACCAGAGCTGAACCCAGCATCTTCCGCCCCAGAGTCCAAAACACTTTTTTGGGCAGACGTGCGGCTTCCTGTTCCACAAGGTCGCGGGAACAGGATTCCAACAAAACCACTTTGCACCCCAGGTCGCGCAGCCGTTGAATCAGGTTCAGGCTGATGGCAGGATCATAGAGGGAATAACCGTGTCCCAGTACACCTACGCAAATATCACTATTATTATCCAAAGTCTGGCCTTCACCGTTATTTTCCCACAGCTGCATAGCCTCACCGGGTGTATAGCCCTGCCGGACCAGAACGCGCAGACTTCTCATCTCCTGTAATCCGTGTTCATAGGCAGCTTTGGTACTTTTGCGGCTGGCCTTGAACAGAGTCCCCAGCTGATAGATATCCCTCCACAACTGTCGGGTCTCGCGGCTGCAGTCAATGGTAATATCGATCAGCGGAGGGCAGTCGGGCATAGTAGCCCGGATCATATCCGGTATACCCATGAACTTAGGACAGATATAGCTCCTGTGCTCAGTGCTGATCAAACGAGGCACCAGGATATAGTCGGGCTGCTGTTGCATCATTTGGTATACATGTCCGAAATAGACCTTGATAGGCAAACAGCATTCGTCAACCGCATGGTCGATACCCACATCTATGGTCTGCCTGCTGGTTGGGCCGGAGGTGATTACTTCCGCTCCCAGATCACTAAAAAAGGTTTTCCACAGGGGATAGTGATAGAAATAAAACAGTCCCTGTGGTATTCCTACTCGTGTCATTGATTATTTATCCTCCCTGTTTGTTCAATGGCGCGCCGGTCTGCGGGTGTTGCTGGGGCTTGTGCCTGGAGCGGTCGATTATCTCCTGCAGACAGCGACTGGTTATGCTGGCCCCCTGACTCTTATCATCGCAGCCATTCATCTTGCCCAGGTCACCGCAGCCGATGACCATTACGTCAGGATGTTTGTGCATGATCTCTAAAGTGTCCCCCTGCTGAAAAAACGCTGCAGACCGGCGTTCTCCAGTTTTATCTACCGGAGCCTTCACTACCCGTCCCTGTGCAGTTACCGAGCATTCTACCGGAATCCCCTTGACCCTGGTATTGGAGGCTACCGCCACCACCCCCAACACCTTAATGCGCGGCTCACGCAAGAGGCATTCCATGACTTCTTCCCCAGGCCCTACCCCAGGCTGACCGCAATCATCCACAGCGATTACTACCGGCGCCTTGGGGGCTTGTAGAATTTGGCGCACCGTTTCAGGGCCGTTTAACGGGATGGAGTTTATAGAATTCAACCTAAGAAAGAACAAATCCAGATCATAGCAGGCGGTTTCAAGGGCAGCCTGCGCTGCAGCATCTCCATCAGTCACGATAATCACCGGCAGGGGTTCGGTGTTCATTCCTTTACCTTGGGATTAAAAACCACCGCCACCAGGTAACCGAACACAATGGCTGCGGTTATCCCTGCCGCAGCAGCCTCCACCCCACCGCTAAAAGCCCCCAGAAGGCCCCTCTGTTCGACCGCTTTAAGTGTGCCCTGCACCAACAAGTGGCCGAAGCCTGACAGAGGCACGGTGGCTCCCGCCCCGCCCAGGTTGACCAGGGACTGATAGATTCCCAAGCCGCTTAAAATGGCACCTGAAGTTATGTATCCCACCAAAATATGCCCTGGAGTAACATTGGCTTTGGTCGCATCCATTATTATCTGCCCGATCAGGCATAACGAGCCACCTACCAAAAAAGCCATATATAAAGGAACCATGTGATTGCCTCCTACATTTCTAGTACATTTCTATGGCCACCGCATGGGCGATGCTGGGGATGGATTCACCCTGGAACGAGATTATCGGACTCATCAAAGCTCCGGTGGAAACCAATAAGAGTTTTTGCAACTCTCCGTTCTGCATCTTCTTCAACAGGGGGCCGCACAGCATACAAGCCGAACATCCACAACCGCTGCCCCCCGAGCCCACTGCCTGGCTCTGGTCATACAAAAGCACTCCGCAATCGCTATAATTCGGGTTGACTATGCCGTCACGCACAAAAAGCTGGCTGGCAATAGCCGAACCGACCTTGCCCAGGTCACCGGTGACGATCAAATCATAGTAATTTCCCGGCAGATTCAGATCGTCCAGATGGGTTTTAATGGTGTGTACTGCGGCACCTGCCATGGCACTGCCCATATCGGCCATATCGGTTTGACCCATATCGATGACTTTGCCTACCGTGGCCGCTTTTATATATGGCCCGCTGCCCCGCGATTCCAGCAATACCGCCCCGGCGGCGGTGGCAGTCCACTGAGCCGTCTGGGACTTTTGCACCCCTTGCTCAGTGGGAAAACGATACTGCCGCTCGGCTGTATAATGGTGGCTGGAGGCTGCTGCCACTATGCGATCAAAATAGCCCCCATCCATCAGCATGGCCCCAACCGTAAGACCCTCGGACATGGTGGAGCAAGCCCCGTAAAGGCCCAAAAAAGGTATTTCCAGGTCTCGGGCGGCGAAATTGGAAGCCACGATCTGATTGAGGAGGTCTCCGGCCAAGAGCAATTCAGCGTCCTCAGGACGGAAGTTGCGTTTTTCCAGGGCTCTTTCAATAGTGCCGCGGAGCATTTTATATTCGGCGATTTCCCAGGTCTTCTCGCCGAAGATATAGTCATCCATGACCACGTCGAATTCTGCCCCCCATGGCCCGGCGCCTTCTTTTGGCCCAACAACTGAGGCCCAGGCGGTTATGGTTGGAGGGTTTTCAAAAACCACGGTTTGCTGGCCGCGTTTCTTTCTTCCCGGCATACACACATCTCCCCGAATTTAAGAAGTTAAAAATACTTTTATCAGTCCTACCAAGACCGCCACCACGAATCCGAATACCAGAGTGGGGCCGGCCACACTGAATATCCTGGCACCGACTCCGAAGATATAGCCCTCCCGTTTAAATTCAAGGGCTGAGGCCACGATGGCATTGGCAAATCCGGTGATAGGCACGATTGAGCCGGCCCCGGCCCGCTGACCGAGTTGATTGTAATAACCGAGTCCGGTAGCCATTGCGGCAAGGAAGATGAGAATGCAAGACGCTGATGAACTGGCGTCCGCCAGGCTAACCCCCCGGCTGACCATGAAGTTTACCATCCACTGGCCCAGAGTACAGATCAAGCCTCCTACCACAAAAGCCCACAGCAAGTTTGCAGCCCATTTGGGCTTGGGCCTGATCTGGCTGGCCAGTTCTTCGTACTCCTGCCTGTCGAGTTCTTTCAATTTTTGGTCTGGTGTCTGCATCAGTTTCCCCCCTTGCAAACCATATTTTGCCCATAAGAGGCGGTTTTTATTCATTAGAAAGGGCCTGGAATCAACATCTGGTGTCATTCCAGGCCTGGGATGGTCTATTATACGTTATTCAGTATAAGCAATTTTCACATCCGCTTTGTATTCAACAATGCGGTCGCCTTGACAGGAGGCGGTCCAATTGATAACTTCCACCCCGGAAATGCGCTGAAACTTCTTAGATGCTTCCGTAACTGCCTGTTCTACAGCGTGCTGCCAGCTTTGATCAGATTCACCGACGAATTCTGCTACTCTCACCTGCAAAATATGACCTCCTTTTATTTAGGTTTCATTTTATTGTGCTGATAATAAGCCGCATTTATTCTTAGGCAATACAAAGGAGCGTCGCCTGACGCAAATTACGCATCAGTGCAACGCCCCTTATAGCTAGTTCTAATCTATCCCAGCATCTCCTTCAATTTGTTGATAGCCATCTTCTCTATACGTGATACCTGCACCTGGGATACGCCCAGGTCGGTGGCGATGGACGACTGGGTCTCATCTTTGAAAAAGCGCCGTAGTATGACCTCGCGCTCCCGGGAGGACAACTTGCTCAAGGCTTCGCGCAGGGCCAGCTGCTCCAGCAGACGCACACTTCCTTCTTCATCTCCCAATCGGTCCAGCAATGATGGTGAGCCGCGGTCATCCCCGGGGAGGGCATCATGTATATAGGCTGGTGCCTGACAGGCCTCAATAGTGGTGACTACATCCTCCTTGATCATATCCAGAGCACTGGCGATCTCATTGACGCTCGGTTCCCGTCCCAGTTCTCCCCTGAGTTTATCCTGAGCCCAGCGTATCCGGCCGTAATTTTCTTTAATGCCGCGCTGCACTTTGACAATGCCGTCATCGCGGAGAAATTTCTTTATTTCACCGATTATCATCGGCACCGCATAGGTGGAAAACTTTACCCCGTACTGGAAATCGAATTTGTCAATGGCTTTGAGCAGTCCGATAGAACCCACCTGGAACAGGTCTTCATAATCATAAGAGGTGTTCTTAAAACGTTCCATGACCATGTATACCAAACCGATGTTGGCCTCGTATACCCTGGCACGCGCACTGTTGTCCCCGGCCTGCACCTTGAGCAGCAGTTCTTCGGTTTCCTTGTAATTATCAAAAGTGGACACCATTATCAACTCCTCAAGCCAGGGCTTCCTCGTTCTTCACAAATGAGCGCCGCAGGCGTACGGTAGTACCCTGGCCGGGCGCAGTATCCACATGCAGGTCGTCGGTGAATGATTTCATGAAAGTAAATCCCAAGCCCATTCGGTTAGGATCACTAGAATAAGCGGCTTGCATAGCCCGTTCCAGGTCCTCGATGCCTTTGCCCCGGTCCTCCACCACTATTTCCAGCACGCTGTGGGTGTTGATACTGACCATCACGGTAATCATCTGCGTCGGGTTGTTTTCATAACCGTGGATGATGCAGTTTGAAACCGCCTCAGATACAACCAGTTTGATCTCTTCGATGTCTTCCAGAGTGCAGTCTAACTGCGCTGCAAAGGCCCCTACACAAGACCTGGCAAAGGCAATGTTCTCCGGGATGCTAAAGAATTCAAACCTGACATAATTCCTTAAATTCATAGTGTTCCCGACTTGCGTCGGCCTCCACCTCCTAGATATTAATCACTTCTTGTTCATTCTTATACATCGGCACCAGGCGGTTCACCCCAGAAAAAAACAGTATTTTCTCCACCTGTGGTCTGGCGCCCACGATAAACATTCGGCCTTGCTTGGCAGTAATCCTCTTATAGCGCCCGATGACCACCCCCAGGCCAGAGCTGTCGATAAAGGTGACCTTTTCCAGGTTTAACACCAGATTCTTGACGGATTTATCATCTATTCTCCTGTCGATCTCGGTCCGCATTTTGTCGGCGATGAGCATATCCATTTCGCCTGCGACCCGTACAATCAGAGTGCTGCGAATCTTTTTAAATTCCAGGCTCATTATCCTTCTCCCCTCACAGAAGCGTACTATTCAGATGATTCTACACCTGGGACAGCTTTCCTTCCACAAAATTCCAGCTAATAAGGCTTTGTTTCGCCAAATGCAGCAAAAAAGCCCGCCCCTTAAAACGGGGGCCGGCCGGGTTGTAGGGGCAGACGGCTCTATCTGCCCGCCTGAATGATTCTGCAATTGTTGCAAAACATTTTGCCTCCTGACTTTTGCAGATAAGCTGAAAAGAATACCCGTGTAAATGCTGTAATATTAGTATTTATCGGGTATTTTTTATATCCCTCTACTGTATATCTAACGTATGTATGTTATAATATGGTTATACTATACTTGGTTCATACGAGGGGTGCAGGCATGAGCAGTCTACAGGTATATAACAGCCGAGGGATCAAATATGTGAGAATCGTGGAGTCTTATCGGGATCCAGTTAATAAGAAGCCCAAGACCAGGGTACTTAAGGTATTAGGGCGTGCAGACGAATTGGAAGCGCAGGAGCCTGGAATTCTGAATCGTTTGCGCAGAGAATGCCGGGAGTCCAGGGCTTTCAACGAGAGTCTTAAACAAGAAGCAATATTTAAAGATATCCAGCATTACCTGGAAGGATCTGATAACGACGCTGCTAAAGGCTTTCCTATTCGTAATTACGGCGTTAAGGTATACGAGAGTATCTGGGATGAATTGAAACTTGATTACTTCTTCGATTATCGCCAGAAGCGTGATTCCAACCTTAAGTTCAAAGTCAAAGATACGACATCTATGCTCGTTTACTTCCGGCTGCTAAAACCGGCATCAAAGAAAAAGAGCTTTGAACAAAAGGAGTTCTTTATCAACTCCAAGGAAATGAATTTAGAACAAATATACCGGAGTCTTTCTTTTCTTGCCAATGAAAAGAAATCTCTGGAAAGGCACTTGAACAAGCAGCTATCACTTAAAATGACACGCAACCTTGGAGTTGCTTTCTACGATGTTACCACTTATTACTTTGAGTCAGTCAGAGCCGATGAACTTAAGAAGTTCGGTTATTCTAAAGACAACAAAGTAAATCAGGTCCAAGTCGTAATGGGGCTCTTAATTGACGATGAGGGCATCCCAATTAGCTATGAACTGTTCCCCGGAAATACCAATGATTTTAAGACGCTGGTGCCAGTTATGGAATACTTACGGGAAACCTATGGCATAAAGAAGATTATAATAACCGCTGATCGTGGGCTAAATTCTAAACAGAACCTGGCCTACCTCAGGTCAAAAGGTTTTGATTATGTCATGGCATACAAAATCCGATCTGCAAGTAAAGCAATTAAGAACCTAGTTCTTGGGGACGAGGGCTACACTGTGGAGAGCCCGCAATTTAAATGGAAGGTCTGCAATTTTCAGAACAGTGTTAAGATTAATGGCGAAAAAGTCTTGCTCGATGACAATATGGTGATAACTTGGTCAGCTAAACGTGCTGAGAAAGACCGTAGAGACCGCGAACGATTGATAGAGAAGTCCCGGCGCCTTGTGGACTCCAAATCCAGTCTCAAAGCAGAAATGAAAAAGGGTGGCAAAAAGTATGTGCAACTGGCCATTTTTGATGACGATCACGTTTCATTCAACGAAAATCAGGTTGAAATGGATGCACAATTCGATGGATATTATGGAATTCAAAGCTCGGACAAAAGCCTGTCAGCGGCGCAGGTGATAGGGATCTATCAAGGCCTTTGGAAGATTGAGGAGAGCTTCAGGGTTATGAAAAGCAATTTAGAGGCCAGACCCATCTTTGTTTGGACAGAATCGAGTATTCGCGGCCATTTCGTAATGTGCTACCTGGCTTTGGTAATCCAGCGGTATCTAGAATACAAACTCAGAAAAGAAAAACTTGAGTTGTCTACCGAAAAGATCCAAGATGCTCTTCGAAGTGCTAATCTTACTGTTATTGATGATGCAAAAAGCAACAGCTCATATTATCTAAAGAACCAATCAAATGAAGACTTTTCGGCAATCCTAAGTACTTTACAACTTCCTGAAATCTTACCGTATGGTAAACTGAAAGACATCCGCAAAGCTTAGATATACAATCCTACAATTAAAAGAAAAGCTCTCAATTGCCTATCATCTAGGGGCGCGGAGAGCTTTCTTCTTCCTCTATTTTGCAAAAGTCAGGAAAAAAGCCCGCCCCTTAAAACGGGGGCCGGCCGGGTTGTAGGGGCAGACGGCTCTATCTGCCCGCCTGAATGATTCTGCAATTGTTGCAAAACATTTTGCCTGCCTGTCCACTGTACGGCGGGAGCATGGGTCTGCCCGCACCTCGTCTTCTTTAATTCGTCTCAAAATATCATTTGGTACTGCCTTTTCCTTACCTGATTGGCGGTTCACATCCTCTTGTTTAACTATTTTGGGGTGTTATACGAATAGTTTCTTTATTGTTGCCCCACACCAAGTTTAGAGTGCAAACGGTCTTGGGATTCGGTATAAAACCACTACCTGCGCTGCTAACAACCTTTACCCATCCATCTTTATCTGCGGATATAGTCCGAAAGGCTCCCCTTCCAGTACCACCGCCTATATATTCATACTGTATTGACTGGGGCTTTTCATTTTCAGGCCCTAAATATCGTACTTTTAGGTTTTGTTTGGATAATTGGTCAGCACGAACTTCACCGTCTTTATCTTCATACCAATTCTGGTAGTATTCAACAAATGACTGTGCTTCCCAGTTTGTGCCCTTGCCATAAAGCAAAGCTTCTTTTCCGTTGTTAAAATCTAAAGCCACTTGCTTTATTCTATTTAAATCATTATCCATTTTATTGACAAATATTGAATCAGGCATTGCCTCTGTATCAATCCTGTACACAAGCGAAAAGTTGCGTATCGGGAAGGTCCAATGGATATAAATATCACTCATAGGGTAATCAACAGAAATCGAGTCTCCCAAATGGGTGACAGATACATTGTGGGTGCGTTCTGCTATGGAGGCGTAATCATAAAGAATGATAGTATCGGTGTCGTTAAGGTAATATATTACAGGAGTAATATCATCTCTTGAATAAGTTCCATCATCTTCTACCACCTTAACCGGATAAAACCCTTTTTCGCTTAGTGCTTTTTCAATTTCAGCCCGGGTTAATACATTCGTTAAATCAGGCTTAGGCTCCCTATCTGTTTTTCCGTCAGGTAATTGATTAATAAAGACTATCACCAACAGCATTAATGCAAATATGAATACTCCGATGATGTTTCTTTTGAATCCATTCATAATATTCTTCCCCTACCTGGCAATATAACATTAAAATACCGTATGCAGTAATTTGAGCGCAGGTTCTCGTCATCCATCCTGCTGCCGTCGGTCATCAAAATTACCCGGTCAGGAAATCCATACTTCTTAGCCGCTTTTCGAAAGCAAATCCTACTTATCTCCATTGTCCATCTTGATAGGGCTCCATATTAATAAAACATAACCTAATAAAAGTAATGCTATATTGATAGGAATCAACCGGATTGATGAGCTTAGTTCCACAGCATCTGTACTAATATAAAACTGTATTAAGTCCAGCAATGAGTTTACTTGTATCGTGATTAAGACCATACCGATTATTTTCAGGCAAAGAAGTACTATGTTTTGTACAGTATATTCGGTTTCAAATGATAAATTTGTGGGTCTAGTTCCAGTAATAAAAAACCAGTTATCATTTTGAAGCAAATATAGGCCGAATATGAACATGATTATTAAATATAATGACATAGCAAAATTTAATCCGGAATAACCCGAACGATTCAACATACTCATCAGTTTCCTTAGAATATAAGCTATAGTAATTACGCCTATTAATTTAATTAGTATATTAAAAAGGGCTTTTGGTCCCATTACCATACCAATGGCCACTCCTTGCAACTTGCTGATTAGATTAAATTATAATATTTTCCAGAAAAGAAGGCTATCCTCAAATAGATAGCCCATCTTAAATATTATTGCCAGTCAAATTCTGTGCCAGAATAATCTAAGCCATGTCATTCCACTTCATTAGTGCAGTTATTTGAAAAAGGCAGTCTCTTAAATCAAGGATAACCGGGAGAAGGAAATTGCCTTAGATGAGCAGATACACCATTTGCAGAAGCTTGAGCATTTCGCGTACCGGGCCGGCTGCAGGAATGTCCTGGGAAGCCACCAGGTCCACCTTTTTGACCAGGGTTTGATCTTTATATATCTCTATCTCTCCGATTTTCTGGTTTTTTAAGATGGGCGCATCGATGTAGTCCGGCAGTAACTGCTGATATGAAAGTGATTTTTCCTCACCCTTCAAGCAAATGCTCCCGACATCGGCCGCGGCTACTACCTCTAAACTTTCAGCCAGACCTTTGCCGACTTTGACCGCTCCACACACATTGCCCTGATCGAAGAAGCTTTTAAAAGCATATTTGGCATACCCGTAGTTGAACAGTACCATGCTGTCGCGGAAATTACCGCGCGGCTCCGGAGAGGCCATAACCACCGCTATCAGGCGCAGGCCGTCGCGTTTCACCGTAGAGGTCAGGCAATACTTGGCTTCATTGGTCCACCCGGTCTTAAAACCGTCTGCGCCTTGATACCACCACAATAGTTTGTTGGTGTTATATAGTATGAACTCCCCGTTGCGCAGCTCATATTCCTTGATAGAGCTGTATTCAAGCAGTTTAGGATATTGCAGGGCGGCTCGGGCTATCACTGCCATATCGTATGCGGAGCTGTAGTGGCCTTGTGCAGGCAGGCCATAGGAATTGACAAAATGAGTGTTTTTTAAGCCCATTTCCTGAGCGGTTTTATTCATGCGTTCTACAAAGGCCTCATGGCTGCCTTCCAGGTGTTCAGCCACCGCTACACAGGCATCATTGGCCGATCCTACTGCTATTGCTATGAGCATCTCTTCCAGGCTGAACTTTTCACCAGGTTCCAGATATATCTGGGATCCGCCCATCTTCCAGGCATTTTCGCTGGTTACTACCATATCCGTCAAGTTCGCTTTGCCAGCTTGCAGGTCCTGAGCAACCAAAATCAGAGTCATCAGTTTTGTCATGCTGGCTGGCGGCATTTGATTGTGCTCGTTATGCGCCAACAGCACCTGGCCGGAATCAGCATCTATCAAAATATATGATTCCGCTTTGACATCCAGCGTTTCAGCCTGGCTAACCGCTGGGAACACCAGGCCCAAGAAGAAAGCGCAGAGCACCATCCAGGCCAAGTTTCTGCCGATTTTCATAGCAGGCAATACCTCCCCAAAATGTTCATTAGTAGATTATATTTAGCATTCGGGTCTATTATGCTAAAGGGGTGCAGGGAGCAGGCGGTAATCTAAAAACTGCTTGGCTAATTGCTTTGCTTAAGAGAAAATATAACCAGCAGCAAGAAGTTGGTATTTGCGGCAGGTCAGGAGGGGGGAGAGGTTATTGCGGTACTTCGCTATTACCTTAGTGGCCATATTGGTGATTCTGGCGCTTTGCCTGGGAAGGCCCGATTTCCGGGAGGAAACCCGTATAAGAAATCATGCTGATCCCATCGCCGGGCAGATGCTGACCGCTCTGAGTGAGGGCAATTACCCTGAGTTCTCCGAACACTTCGACGAACATCTGCGGGCTCAGCTTTCCGCAGCCGATTTTCAAAGCTTCAGTGAATTTGTTAAACAAAGCTATGGCCTTTATCTATCCAGCCATTACTACAGCACAGTTATTTATCCCGACATCACCCTGGTAAAATACATCGCTCAGTTCAGCGGGGTCAGCGGCGGCCTGGATATTACTATCGAATTCTCCAATACCGAGGGCGCCGGCTCGGTGCACGGTTTTAGTGTAGTCCAGGCCGGATGGCTAACCAGATGAGGGCTGTGATTAGCCATACTCACTGCAACCCCATTCATTCCGCGCGGATGACATCTATTATAAGTGGTTGAAGAGCAGGTTTGGTGCTGGCGATTACGAAAGCCTGATTTAGCAGCTGCTGGGCTGCGGTCTTGCGCTGCGGGAGATTATAGTGCATGATCGCCAGGGGTTCACCCGGTTTCACCTCATCGCCGCATTTCTTCAACAGTTGTATTCCAACGGCATGATCGATAATATCACCCAGCTGCTCCCGCCCCGCACCCAGGTGCATGGCGGCCCGTCCCACCGCAAAGGCATCAATGCTACGCACGAATCCGCCCTGCTGTGCGTTTACCGCCGCTTTGATTTCAGCCTGGGGCAGACCGTAAGCAGGTCCGGCTTCATTCCAGCTTCCTCCCTGCCAGGCTATCAGCTGGTTCAGTTTGTGGGCTGCTTTTCCCGAAGCGAGCATTTCCCGGGATATTTCCAGGGCTTCTGTCAGCTTAAAGGCTTTCTGCCCCAGCAGGATCATCTCGGCGGCCAGACGCAGGGACAGCTCGGTCAGGTCTTCAGGTCCCTGCCCCTGCAAAGTATCCATTGCTTCTATTACCTCCAGGGCATTGCCCACCATAAAACCCAAGGGCTGATCCATGGCGCTCAATACCGCTACCATTCGTTTGCCAGCGCCATGTCCGATAGACACCATGGCTTCGGCCAGACGACGCGACGCCGCGATGTCTTTCATGAAAGCCCCCCGGCCCACTTTCACATCCAATACGATGCCATCTGCACCTGAAGCCAGTTTTTTGCTCATAATGCTGGAGGCTATGAGCGGTATACTCTCCACGGTGGCAGTCAGGTCGCGGATGGCATATAGGCGTTTGTCAGCCGGCACCAGATTGCCGGTCTGGGAAACTACCGCCGCCCGCAAGTGATTGACCTGCCTGATGAATGCATCATAATCCCGCTCAGCCTGGAAACCAGGGATGGATTCGAATTTATCTATGGTGCCGCCGGTATGCCCCAAGCCCCGTCCCGACATCTTGGCCACGGGGACCCCAGCGGCAGCGGCAATAGGTACAGCCACCAGAGTGGTCTTGTCACCGACCCCTCCGGTGCTGTGCTTATCTACCGTAATGCCCTTTACCTGAGAAAGGTCGACTATATCACCGGACCGTGCCATAGCCAGGGCTAGCTGCGTCGTTTCTTCTTCATCCATGCCTTGAAAATAGACTGCCATAGCCCAGGCAGCCACTTGGTAATCCGGCATCGTTTTATCGCTTATGCCCCTGACTATAAATTCTATTTCAGCCTGGCTGAGGCTCAGGCCATCGCGTTTTTTCATTATTAAATCGGAGTAATTCATAGCTGTCCTTTCAGTTCCTGGTAAAAACTCCGGCCCGCCAACTCGGAGGCATCTATCCCCAGATGATCGGCAATGGTCTGTCCGACATCGCTAAACCCGTGGCGTAATCCCAGATCGATCCCGCCGGGGAAGGCCGGCGAGTACACCAGCACCGGCACACATTCACGGGAATGATCGGTGCTGGGGGTGGTGGGGTCGTTGCCATGATCAGCAGTTATTATGAGCATATCATCCTGGCGTAGTAGGCCCATCAGGTCGGGCAAAGCCATATCGAATTGGGACAACGCCCGGGCATAACCGTGCACATCGTTGCGGTGTCCGAATACCTGGTCAAAATCGAGCAGGTTGGCAAAGACCAGGTCACCTTCAGACTCAGCCAGAGCTGCTTTCAACATCTCCACACCATTTTGATTGCAGGTGATGGCCCGGCTGTCAGTCACCCCTCGCCCTCCAAAAAGATCCTTGATTTTGCCGATACCCACCACCAGTCCTCCCGCCTCACCGATAAGGTCAAGTAAATTCCGGGGCGGGCTCAGGGAATAATCATGGCGGTGACTGGTGCGTTCAAAACTACCCGGTCGTCCCACAAAGGGTCGGGCAATGACCCGGCCCACGGCATGTTCTCCGGCTAACAACTGCCGGGCTTTTTCACACATAGTATACAGTTCCTCCAGGGGGACAACCTCTTCATGAGCAGCGATTTGAAAAACGCTGTCTGCTGAGGTATATACTATGGGGCAGCCCGTTTCCAGGTGTTGCTCACCCAGGCGTTCGATGATTTCGGTACCCGAGGCCACTACATTGCCGAGGGTTTTCTTGCCGATGGCCTCTTCAAAATTATCTATCACTTCGGGCGGAAACCCCTTTTTATAGGTAGGGAAGGGGTGCTCCAGAAGCACTCCCATCAGTTCCCAATGACCGGTGGTGCTATCCTTGCCCTGAGACCGCGGTTGCAGTGTGCCGTAAGAGCCCACCGGATTGGCTGACGCCGGAACCCCGGGTATATCCGTCAGGTGCCCCAAGCCCAATCGGCTTAGGTTGGGCAGGTGCAAATCCTGTATGGCAGTCGCAGTGTTGACCAGGGAATTGCTACCCTCATCTCCATATAAGCCTGCATCCGGCGCGGCGCCAATTCCTACACCGTCCAGCACCACCAGTATAGCCCTTCTCTTCATAGTAAACCTCCTTAGCGGACTCCATTTGACTTTCATCAGCGTATTGTATGCGGTGCTTGTAGTATGCCCCAAAATTCCTCTAGGACCATGACCCTGCATTTCAGGCCCGGGGATGGTACAGCTGGTAAACCTCGAGCAGACGGGAACGGGTCAGATGGGTATAGATCTGTGTGGTGGAAATATCGGCATGTCCCAGCATTTCCTGCACCGTGCGCAGGTCAGCGCCGTTTTCCAACAGGTGGGTGGCAAAGGAATGGCGCAGGGTATGGGGGGTAATATCCTTATCCAGTTCAGCCTTCTGCGCGTAGGCGCCGAGTATCTTGAAAAACCCCTGCCGGGTCATGGCATTGCCACGGGCATTGAGGAATAGAGTGCGCTGAGCATTCTTTTTTATCAACAGCGGGCGGCCGTGGGACAGATACCGGTCCACCCAGCGCAGTGCACTGCCGTTCACCGGCACGATCCGTTCTTTGCGGCCTTTGCCCAGGCAGCGCAAAAAGCCGGCGGTAAGATTGATATCCGTGACTTCCAAAGCCAGCATTTCAGACACCCTAATACCGGTTCCATACATCAATTCCAGCATAGCCCGATCCCTTAAGCCCCGCGGTAAGGATACCTGCGGCGTCTCCATCAAGCGGTCCACCTCGGCCACGGTCAGCACCCGGGGCAGGTGACGTTTGATCCGCGGGTTTTCCAGGTCCAGGGCCGCATTATGGGTGACCACCCCTTCGATTATAAGAAACTTAAAAAAACCTTTTATGCTGGAAAGGCTGCGGGCGATGGTGGAATGAGCCGCACCTTTATCCAGTTGCCAGGTCAGAAAAGCCATGATATCCTGTTTGCTCAGCTGTGCCGAATCGACCCTCCTGCCACTCGACACAAGAAAAGCCTGCAGCTTGTTGAGGTCGCGCCGATATGCTTCCCGGCTATTTGAGGACAATCCTTTCTCATAGTCGAGATATTCGATAAAAGCATCCACATAGGTTAACATGGCCCAAAATATCTTTCATTTTTCTATCCTATTTGACATACCGGCAAGATTTTCCTGCCGCATCTTTATTCCTCATAGTAAAATTCTTGCAGTTTAAAAACGAACTGATCCACCAAATGCTGGAACCTGCTATTCTCTTCTGCGCTGTCCACCCGCATCGGATTTCCGCTGGGCTGTTCATCCGAAAACCAGGTGCCAATCACCGGCACTTGATCATAGAGCAGCCCGGTGAGCAGGGGCAGGGAGGCGGCGAATACCGCGATCAAAGCGATCACAGCGAGTATCTTGGCCACTTTCTTTTTCCAATTTCCAACCAGAATAACCATTTGAACACCTCCAATTATTTTATAAAGACATCCACCAGCCAGGGCACCAGATAGGCTTCGATAAAGGCCCCCAGCATGAATACCACCAACAACACTCCCACCACCGAGGTGTAGCCCAGCAGGCTTACCCCCAAAGGGGCTTTGTGATAGTTGCGGCCTCGCACCACGTACAGGGAGAAATTTATAGCCAAGACCGACAAAACCAATAAGACCGGAACATAGATGAGATTCTGAGGCAGCAGCGAGATCAGGCTCAACAACACCCCCTGCCCGGCTTTCTGCTGAAACAAGAATGCGCTGGTAAAACCCAAGGAAAAGCCACGCATGAATACCACCGCCAGGATCAGGGGAATGCCGATAACCGTCAATCCCAACGCCCAGATAGCCAGTATGAACCGCCCCTGATTTATTATGGCGCTGATGAATACCGTGGGCCCATATACTCCCTCCTGATCCCCCAGATAGGAGTCAATCATGGCTAAGAGCCGTTCACGCACTGAATTGTCCAGATCGCCGGCTTTGAAAGCCCCCATGATAATACCCAACGTAAAAAGCACGGCTACCAAGCAGTATTGAATGCGATTTTCACGAAAATGCTCTTTTAATCTCAGACCTAATTTCATGCACTAATCTCCCTGGTGCAGCATTGAGCGTAACAGATTTATCGGTAGCCAAGCACGGCCTGTAACATATTATTTTCAACATGGTAACTTTATGCAGAAAGAAAAAGGCTTGAGATGTCGATTCTCAAGCCTTCGCAAGTGTTTTTTGAGGACGCCGCTATACCATATGTTTCTGGCGGATATGCTGGATTATTACTGGGACCACCTGTTTCTTTCTTGACATCACACCGGTCAAAGTGATCACTCCCTCAACCGCCTGACTGTTATAGGCATCCTCCAACAGGGCTGCCTGCGGCCCCGCTATAATCAATTCGGTACATTCTTCCAGTATTGCAGTTACCATCACACACATGAAATCATAACCCCGGGACTGACATAGTCCCTCCATCACCTGACGGAAAGCCTGGCGGCGATGATGGAGCTGGTTCAGTTCCAGGATCTCCACCTGGGCGATAGCGAACAACAGGCTGTCTTGCTGGTATTCTTTCAAATCTGAAGTAACCATCTGCAGCTCGTCCTGTTCATCAAAACGGGCCCCTTTTTCCAGAATGGTTTTGCCCCATTCAAGCCCCTGTAGTCCGCATAGGTCCTCCAGCTTAGCGGCCAGGCTGCGGTCCTTGGGCTGTGTAGTGGGCGATTTAAACAGCATAGTATCGGTCATAATACCGGCCAGCAGCAGACTGGCATGGCTCCGGGGAAGAGGCACCCCGGCATTAAAGAAATGCTCGGCTACCAGGGTACAGGTCGACCCTACCGGCTGATTGTAGAAATAGATGGGGGACATGGTCTGCAAATCACCCACCCGGTGATGGTCGATTATCTCCAAGATCTCCGCTTCCTCGATACCGTCCACAGCCTGTTTGCTCTCATTATGATCCACCAGTATCAATTGCTTGCGGCGCATAGCCAGGAGGCTATAACGTGAGATCATCCCCAGAAATCGATGCTGATCGCCTACTACCGGGTAATTGCGGTAGCGGCTGCCTAACATGCTCCGTCTTACTTCGTCAATGCTGTCGTCCTTTTCAAACAACATCAAGTCCTGGCTTTTCATTATGTCCCCCACCCTTAAGGCCAGCAAACGCCGGAGCACCTCGGGGGTATTGTTGATATGGGTACCCTCGCCAAGATGCTCCAGAAACAGCATGGCCATATCTCCGATAGTGACCAGGCCCAGGAATTTTCCGCCCTCATCCACCACCGGTACGGTCTTGATGTCCATCTGGCGCATCATCCGGCCCAGGCTCATTAGATCAGCATCTGCCCGAGTGGTGATGAGGTTTTTTCCGTCCAACAAATCCTCGGCTACTGTACCCACACTATTCAGCTCCAATGGCCTTTCCAGTTGCAGTCGCTCTAGCACATATTCGCTCTCATGGTTGAGGGTTCCGGCCGCCGCAGCTACATAACGATGCGGCTGGCTATGGTTCTTAAAGTGAGCATAAGCTATGGCTGCGGCTACCGAATCTACATCAGGGTTTTTGTGTCCAATCACATATACCGGTTTAATAGTCGCATCCTCCTTTCAACACTTTGCCGTAAATACCCCCACCTCCGGTCTGAATACTAAGGCGCCCATTCCTCATGGCGGCAATCAAACCTGCCAGAGCTGCTCCGCCAACACTGGCAATTCGTTCTATAGGCGCCTGTTCCAAAATATGTATCTCACTAGGGAAAGCCTTGTGTAGTCGTTCCAGAGTACGGGGACCAACCCCGGGCAGGTCTTTCAATGGAACCCGGTAATAGTAAGGAGGCCTGCCCAGCGGGTGTAGGGGATGCTCCTGATCGCGGATTTCCACCACCCGGTCAAAAACCCCCATTACTATATCAGTAGCCTCACACACCGGACAGGCGTAAACCGGAGCCGGTTCAGAGGTTATGCGGCGGCAGCGGCGGCAGTAGGTGCGGTGGTATTTTCCCAACAGCGGGTCCATACCGTAATTGGCGACCACATTACGCCCCGACGACTTATCAAGGCACAGCCGCAGCTCTTCAAAATTTGCGTCAGCCATGCGCAGCAGATTGAATTCGCGGGCTATATTTACTGAAGAATGAGCATCGGAATTGGATAAAAAAGTGAACCGACGGGTTTCCGCGATGCAGTCCGCCATAATGGTATCCGCACTGAGCCCCAGTTCCAAGGCTTTGATCTGACCGGCTTGTTTTCCCAGGACATCGCTCAAGCGGCGCGTCCAATAGCCGTATATCCCTTTGTGGGGGGTGAATACATGAGCCGGGCAGATAATGCCGTTTAACAGCACATTGAGATTAATCAAGTCCAGCGTGGTACAGCGGGCCGCCTGGGTGGAAAGCTGCATATTGGTCACCCGGGAACGCAGGTACTGTTGCAGTCTATTGATGCTGGATAAATCGGGCAGATAAATGATAATGTGGATGCCCTCACAGGTCTCAATCTCACACCCGGCCACCAGTAGAACCCCATTGGCGGCCATGAATCCTCCGCCCTTGACCTCCCGTAACAAGCCTTCTGATAAGAGCGCTTCTATCTCAGCACTGACCAGCGGACTGCCGACATCGACTATACCTACGATATCCAGGCCTTTCAATGGGGCGTCTTCATAGAGTATTTTATAAACCGTCAGCTGCCGCGAAGCGGTTATTTTAACCGCTCGGCCTTGAGCTGAGCCGATATGTATATGTAGATCTGCATAAAATCGCTTCATCTATTGTTCCGCCCGCTTCAGCTGCACCATCTGTATGGCTATAATACTCTTGCCATCAACTATTTCCCCCTTGGCCACCGCCTTATAGGCCTGCAGCAGAGGCATGGTAACTAATTCAACAAATTCATCCTGATCAGGGTGCGTGCTGCCAGCATGTAATCCGGTAGCCAAAAAAATGTGCAAAATTTCGTTGCAGAAGCCGGGGGCGCTGTAATAAGAAATGAGCCTTTCCCAGTGTGCGGCCTTCATGCCGGTTTCCTCTTCCAATTCCCGCCGGGCACAGTCCAGAGGGTTTTCGCCGGCTTCCAGCGTACCGGCCGGGACCTCTATCAGAGTCCTTTCCAGCGGTTTGCGATACTGGCGTACCAAATACAGATTATCCTCATCGTCTATGGCAATGATGGCAACTGCTCCGGCATGCAATACTATCTCCCGGGTGCTCTCCTGCCCGTTGGGAAGCAGTACCCGATCAAGCTTAACTTCAATAATGCGACCTTTAAATATAGGTTGGGAATCTATGGTTTTCTCTTCCAGATGCATAACAGCCTCCCTGTATAACATTTCCATATCATGCATATACTGCAGCAGAGGTGATAGTATGAACGTGTTTTTGGAATCTGACCGTCTGACCTTGCATGGCAAAATCGGCGATGTCTTGGCCTGGCTGGCACAAATGCCAGGGGATATGCGCCTTGAGGAATATATTCGCCTTAACTTACATTGATTCGTTTTTCGGGTGTTGTGCCACGGCCTGATCGATTATGGCCAAGATCAGCCGGGTCACATCTAGCAGATCGCAAATCCGGATATATTCTTCGCAGCTATGCACCTTCTGCATACCCACCCCCAGATTGGCACACGGTATCCCCGCACCGTGAATGATGCTGGCGTCACTGCCGCCCCCGGTTTTGATCAGGCGAGGATTAAGCCCTATCGAACGCGCGGCTTGGGATGCCAAACGCACTACCTCGTCCCCTGGTTGCAGCGATATTTCAGGATATAGCAGCCTGGTTGTGGTCTTAGCCTGGCCGCCCAACTTTTCGACTTGCGCACAAAAAGTCTGAGTCAAACTGGCGGTCAGTTTATCCAGCTTGGAGCGTGACAGGCTGCGGGCTTCTCCGCCCACACGGCAGTATTCTGCCACTATATTACGGGCTTGGCCCCCTTGAATAACACCAAAATTACAGGTGGTCTCAGCGTCTATTCTACCACAGGGCATGGCTGCCAGGGCTTGGGCTGCCAGATGGATGGAATTGATGCCTGCTTCGGGATTAATGCCGGCATGGGCGGCCCTCCCCAAAACCTCATACTCAATTTCATTTTGACAGGGGGATTGTATTACTATCGAGCCCGGCTCCCCACCAGCATCCAAAACGTATCCCATCTCCGCTTGTAAAAGGCTGAAATCGAAAGCTTTAGCCCCCTTCAAGCCCTGCTCTTCACCCACCGTAAACAGGATTTCCAGGTCAGCATGAAGCCTTTGATTTTCGGCAATTACATCCAGGGCTTCCAATAGGGCCGCTATAGCTGCTTTGTCATCAGCTCCCAGTATGGTTTGCCCCCGGCTGCGGATAATGCCTCCGTCAACCACCGGGTCAATGCCCTCACCCGGCTCTACCGTGTCCATATGGGCGGAAAACAACAGTTTTTTACCGGGAGCCTTTGCGGGCACATGCACCAAAAGGTTTCCGGAATCCCCACCCACTATGGCTGCGGAACCATCTTCATCAGCGCGATAACCGCGCCTGCCCAGCTCTTTAATCAACCAATCGCGCATGGCCGCTTCACGTCCCGATACTGAAGCGATACTGACCATATTACAAAAGCCTTTAATCAATCGATCTTTATTCACCATAACACTATCTCCCTTGTTTTCTTAACAGCCCGCCTGGGGAGCTATCGTCTTAACCCATATTCGGGCAATTTCCGCTTATAATTTGCCCTAATGTATATCTTAAATGCGCCATAATCTTCCTTGTCCAGTATATCATCCCTGTCTCACGATAGGAATTAAACCGCTAAGACACAAAGGACACAAGGGGAGTTGTCCTCTTGTATAGGAAAACTCCCCTTGTGTCCCTTGTCCCAGCCGCTCCTTGTGTCGAGACAACTGGGGACGGCCCTTTATGTTACCTTCAAGTGACAAAAAGGCCCGTCCCCATATTTGCTGTGTTGGTAACTTCTAATCAGCTCACTTTGTTTTCCAGACGCAGCCGATCAGCGATAATGGCAATGAATTCTGAATTGGTGGGTTTACCTTTTTCTCCGCTGATGGTGTAACCGAATACTTTGTTTATCTTGTCCACATCACCACGATCCCAGGCCAGCTCGATGGCATGCCTGATGGCCCTCTCCACCCGGCTGGGGGTGGTGTCATATTTTTGTGCGATAGCGGGGTACAGTTCTTTGGTCACCGCACCTAGGTAGTTGATTTCTTCAACCACCAGCATGATAGCATCACGCAGATACTGATAGCCCTTCACATGTGCAGGCACACCTATCTCATGTATCACCTTGGTGACCTCAACTTCCAGGTTCTTGGCGCCGCCGTGGTTGATCGTCAGTGCGGTCACACCACCCCGACTATCCTCACGCGGTTTGATATCCCGGACCACCTGTCTGACCCGATCCCCTAATACCTCGAGATTGAATGGCTTCAATATGTAATAATCCACCCCGAGCTGCACAGCCTTTTGAGTGACGTTTTCCTGGCCGAAAGCTGTCAATACTATTATTTTCGGCCTGGTCTCCAGGTTTACGGTATTGATCTTTTCCAGCACTCCTATCCCGTCCATATAAGGCATAATAAGGTCAAGTATCAGAACCTGAACCTCCTGCTTTTGAAGGACATTCAGCGCTTCCATGCCATTGGTGCATACATCTACTAATTCAAAATCAGGATCATTGGTAAAATAATCCCTGAGTATTCCACAGAATTCACGGTTGTCATCGGCAATCAAAACTTTGATTTTGTCGTTGTCAAAAAACATGTTCACAAACCCCTCCCTATTCCCGACTCATTCTAGAACCGTTTTCGACTATAACCCAAGTATTTCCTCCTTTTTAAATAACCTAAATTACCCGAAAATCTCTCAGGCAATCCCAAAATCATACAGTAATCCCTTATCGGTCAAAGCGGGATAATTCAAGCTTTCATCTGATTAACCGAATAGCAGCGGCATCCTGGGTGGAATTGGAATGTCGAAACATGCAAGGGCAGATATTACTCAAGCGAGTATACGACATGATCTGACCTGCAGAGGTCAGGAATGCGGTTACTCGATTTTCAGCTGGAACTTATTATTTTATGCGCCTATGCAGATTTCTGCAAGATTTCAGGCATCTCTGACAAAATGCTGTCCATGAATATCCCATAGCCGCGTTGTGGATCATTGAGGAAAACATGAGTTACAGCACCGATCAGCCTGCCGTCCTGTATGATAGGACTGCCGCTCATCCCCTGTACGATACCCCCGGTTATGCTCAGTAAGCGGGGATCATCAATCCTCACGATCATACCTTTGCCATTTTTACGTTCCGGGTATACCTTTTCTATAGTCACTTCAAACTCTTCAATACTGGTGCCATTGACAACCGTATAAATATGGGCCGGACCGGTATGGACCTGATGAGCGTATCCGATTTCCATATTATGAGCCAGGGAGGGATTCTGAACATTGTCTTCAGTAACGCCGAATATACCAGCTTCGCTGTTCTTGGAGATTGTGCCCTGCAAAGTGCTTTCCCCCTGGAAAACTCCGATTTTTTCGCCTGGGCGCCCCGGCTTGCCGGGTTTGATAGTCTGTATGGAAGCCGACACGATGCGCCCTTTCAATACGTCAATACCTTGCTTGGTATCGGCGTCCATGATTACATGCCCCAGGGCCGCGTACTGTTTAGTTTCCGGGTCCCAGAAAGTCATAGTACCGACACCCACCACTCCATCACGCACAAAAAGACCGACTCTGAAGCGTTGGGTTTCCGCACAGTAAGCCGGTTTGATACTTAGGTCGATTATCCGGTCTTTGCGTTTTACATTCAATACCAGGTCATTATCTTTACCGGCATCGATGATTTGGGCCAGATCAGTTTCGGTACTGACGTCCTGATGGTTGACTTGGAGAATTAAATCGCCGATTTCCACCCCTTGTTCGCGGGCTGGATACAGTTTTTGGCCCTGACTGTCGACTATAGGAGCAAAGCCCACCACCATTATACCTTTAGATTGCAGCAATACCCCGATAGAGTGACCTCCCACCACCACCCTACGGGGCGGGACGGATTCTATGGAGATTGATTTCAAAGGTATATAACCCAGCAGTTTGATCTTCAATGAAGCTCGGCCTGGCTTGAGTGCGGTTATCTCATATCCGGAGCCATTTTTGGATACCACCACTGCGGGGTCTTCCGGAGTGGCGAAAACGCTGCGGGAAGGGTTAAATATTTCCAACTCCAGCCGTTTTTCGAGACTGCCGGGAAGCTGCATGGAAATGGTATTAGTCTCGCCCACCACCATTTTCTGCTGATGGGGCAAGTTAAGAATAACACGCGCTTGTGGACTGCAACACAGAGCCACAAATAATATTGATAAAATAATGCCGAAAGCAGGACGAAAGCGGCGCAAATTAGTCACTCCCCCGTTGGTTGCTGATAACTGTTATTGTCTCCTCGTGGGGAAGAAACTATACTATTGCCTAAAATTCGGAATTATCGATAGATTGTATGGGGTTAATCTCCTATTTTCCGGATATGATCGATATTAAAAAATGGCCGAAAATAGGTGGTTAAGATCATGGTTAAGGGTTCTTTGCTCGTTATTATGAAGTAAGTAGAGGAATCCAAGGAAGACTTAGGAAAATGGAAGCAACAGAGCCGTCCCCTGCTTCCATAAACGTTTATGTTCATTCAGGCGGAAGCAATCGCTTTCCCTCTGACAACATATGCCTGGCGTGCTCTATTGTGACCGGGCTAATATTGTTCCCGGAGAGCATTCGGGCCAGTTCCTGAACACGCTGCTCCTGATCGAGCCTGGTCACCCTGGTTATGGTGCGCTGGCCTTCGATCTCCTTGCTGATCAGAAAATGCTGGTTGGCGGCGCTGGCTATTACCGGCGCATGGGTTATGATGAGCACCTGATAATGGCGAGACAGCTCAGCCATCTTTCGGGCCATGGCCGTTAAAGACTGTCCGCCCACTCCCGCATCGATTTCATCGAAAACCAGGGTGGGAACCTCATAAATGCCGGCCAGAACAATTTTTAAAGCCAGTACCAAACGCGACATCTCTCCGCCCGAGGCGACACGTAGTATAGGCTTCATTTCTTCGCCGGGATTGGGTGAAAACAACAGTTCCACCCGGTTTATACCCCGGATACTGGCTTTTTCAGGCAGGACTTCAACCTTAAAGCGCAGATAGGGCATATTCAATTCCAGCAACTGTTCCTGCACTGCTGCTTCCAGCTTTAATGCGGCGGTTTTTCTGACCTGGCTGAGTTGTTCCGCAGCCTGCAGATACTCCTCTTGCAAACCATTTATTTCCTGCTCCAAGGCCTCTTGACGGTGGGTCTGGTCTTGCAGCGTCTCCAGTTCCTGACGGGCTTGGCTGAGATATTCGAGGATACTGGGAATATCCGGTCCGTAACGGCTCTTCAGACGCTGGATAAGATGCAAACGGGCTTCCACCTCGTCCAGGGAACAAGGCTCCTCTTCCAAACTCAGACGATAGGAGGAAAGTGCTGCCGCCATCTCCTCAAGCGTAAAACACAACTCCTGCAAGGAACCGATGAGTGGTTTAAAGAAGGGATCATTCTCCAACGGAGCTATGGTGTCCAAAGCTGCGGAAATCAGGTCATAGGCGTTATGGCCTTGCTCCTGACGATACAGAAGCTCTACTGACCGTTCTGATGCATTTATGAGCTTATCCAGATTGCGGATGCGCTGGCGGGTGTGCTGCAATTCCTCCTCTTCCCCAGGCTGCAGACCGGCGGTTTCGATCTCCTTGATCTGATAGCTTAAGAAGTCGATGCGCTGCAGCTTGGTCTGTTCCGCAGCATGCAGCTCCTGCAATTCCTGGCGGCAGCGGCTCAAACACTGGTAGACACTCTCCACCCGGGCCAGCAGTGGCGATGCTTCCGGGCTGCACCTGTCCAGGTATGACAAATACATATGGGGTTTCAGTATGCTCAAATGATCATGCTGCAGATGCATGTCCAAAAGCCAGGCGGAAACTTGCCTGAGCAGCGAGGCGGTGATGGTGCGTCCGTTGATACGGGCCAGGTTTTTGCCGGAGGCCACGATTTCCCGGCTTAATACCACGATGGTCTCATCCGGCTCCAGCAGACCCCTTTCTACAAGCAGGGCCTGCAGTTGATGAAGGCCCGTGATATCAAAGCTGGCCTCGGCGATAGCAGCACGGCTGCTGTCCCGTACCAATTCTTTTTGCGCCCTTTCTCCCCAAATCAGCCCCAGGGCGTCGACCAGAATCGATTTGCCGGCTCCGGTTTCACCGGAGAGCACAGTTAATCCGCGGGGGAAAGAAATACGCAGCTTATCTATCAAAATAAAATTACTGATATAGATTTCTAGCAGCATAGGCTTACCTTAACCTGTTGAAAAACTTAGGAGCTGAGCATATTGTTGAAGATATTCATCACTTCTAAGACCGCCAGGCTCGATCTGACCACCACTATAATGGTATCGTCGCCGGCTACCGTACCTAATATATGTTGGTTATCATAAGCATCGATCACTGAGGCTACTGATTGCGCCCCTGCGGTTATGGTTTTGATTACAATAATGTTTTCGCTGTGGTCACAGCTTATGACCAGGTCCTTAAAAATCCGCTGCATGCGGTCCAGCGGGCTTCGGGCAGGGGCGGTTTCAGGCAAAGAGTAATGATATCCCCGATCATCAGGGGTCTTGGCCAGTTTCAATTCCTTGATATCCCTGGACACGGTAGCCTGGGTGACATCGAAACCGCGTTCCCGGAGCAATTCACACAGTTCTTCCTGTGTGCCCACCCGCTGAGTGGCTATTATGTCCAAAATGGTGAAATGGCGTCGTGCCTTCATCGTGGTCTCCCTGTTGACAGTTTAAAATTGATTAAATAATTCCGCAGGACCGGTTGTGATATCGGCTTTTAACCCGGCTGACCGTCTGGCGCTGGGCCAGCCGCGCCCAGGTTACCCGTTGAAGGGTTTTAAACGGCTGTTGATAGTCTGCAGAAATGGCTTCTCCTTGAGTTTGACCAGGGGCAGCAGTTCTTCGGCTCGCCTGATTTCTATCCAGCGCCCCGGTTGCGGTGACAGGCAGGTCTGCCCATCCAGGCATAATATGGCCTCATCACAGTCGATTGGACGCAACGCCACACAGCGCTCCGGTCCTAAGACCACTGGTCTCCAGGCTATGGTATTGGCAGCCAGGGGAGTGAGCAGCAAAGCTTGCATACCCGGGTCCAGTAAAGGCCCTCCCACAGACAGAGAATAAGCGCTGGAACCGGTGGGGGTGGCTACCATCAAACCGTCACCGCTGAAGCTATGCTGGTGGCCATTGTCGATCTGCACCGTGAATCTTATCATCCTGGCCCCGGTAGATTTCAGTACACATTCATTTAAACAATGTGACTCTGAGATCAAGGCGGAGGAGTCATAAACCCTTACTGTCAGCATAAGCCGGTGTTCCAGGGTATAGTTGCCCGCAACCACCTGGGGCAAGTATGGCAGCAGTTCACTAGACTTGATATTGCTCATAGAGCCGACCGTGCCCAGATTTACTCCCAATATCGGTATCCGACATTGCCCGTAGCGCCGGGCCGCCCGCAGCATGGTGCCATCCCCGCCCAGTACAATGATAAGATCGAATGGTCCGGAGGCGGTGGGTTCGTAAGCGTCATCAATGTCACAAGCGATGGCATGGTCTTGAAGCCAGACCGCCACCTCACGGGCCATAGTGGTGGTATGTTTTTTACGGTGGTTGCTTATTAGCAGATATTTCATCTCATTTTCCTAACCGCTGGTGGGCCTCATCAACCACATCCCGCACCAGGTATTGCCAATCCTTATTCAGGGGCTGATCTTGCGTTTCAAGCAATAACAAGTATTCTATGTTGCCTTTGGGACCTTTGACAGGCGAGAAGGTAATTCCTGCCAGACCTAGATCCAGACCGAGCGCACAGTTTATGACTTTCTCAATTACCTCTATATGCACCTGCGAATCCCGGACTACTCCCTTTTTCCCCACTTTTTCCCGGCCTGCCTCGAATTGCGGCTTTACCAGGCAGATAATCCGCCCTCCAGGCTTCAGCCAGGGCCTTATAGCCGGTAAGACCAGGGTGGCGGAAATAAATGACACATCTATGGTTATAATATCCATCAGCTCAGGCAGTTGTTCACTGCTGATATAGCGGATATTGGTCCTTTCCAGGTTGATGACCCGGGGATCATTGCGCAGCGTCCAATCCAGCTGGCCATAGCCAACGTCCACCGCATACACCCGTCTAGCCCCATTTTGCAGCACGCAGTCAGTATAGCCGCCGGTAGAAGCCCCCACGTCTAATACCACTTTGTACTGGCAGTCCACCTTGAAGCATTCCAGGGCCTTTTCTAACTTCAGACCTCCCCGGCTGACATATCTGAGCTTGTCGCCATGTACCTCAATATCGGCTTGTTCTGCGACCAGTGTACCGGGTTTATCCATCCGCTGACCGTCTACCATTATCTGCCCGGCCTGAATCATAGCCTGGGCTTTTTCGCGGCTTGCGGCCAGCGACCTCTGATGAACCAAGACATCCAACCTAACCTTTGACAATCTTCAGCAACTCCACTTCATGCCCTTTTTTGAGCAGCTGCGGCCAGCGTTTTATTATACCCTCCACAATGGCATCAGCATCCAGGTTGAGATACTCGAATAACAACTCGGTCTTGCCGTGTCCGATAAACTCATCCGGAATGCCCAATTGCATACAACCGGAGGCTACACCAGATTCAGCCAGGACTTCGGTTACTGCGCTGCCGAATCCGCCCTTTAAGCTGTTTTCTTCCATAGTCACCAGTGGCGCACCGCTCTGGGCGCGCTGCAAAATGCTGGCACTATCCACCGGTTTGGCAAAACGAGCATCCAACAGAGCGGCGGCGATACCGGCCTGGTTTAGTTTGGCTACTACATCCCGGGCTATATTCACCGCTCTGCCAATGGCCATGATGGTGAGATCCCGGCCTTCACATATCAGCCTGGCCTTGCCGGGCACAACCGTGGCGTCAGCTTCCGCAGCATGGCTTTCCGCCACCCCGCGCGGATAACGGATGGCTACCGGTCCCTCCATAGTGAAGGCCAGGTCCAGCATTTTGATAAGCTCTTCCTTATCAGAGGGAGCCATCACGGTGAGATTAGGAATGCTCCTCAGATAGGCCAGGTCGAACACCCCGTGGTGGGTGGGTCCATCTTCGCCCACCAGCCCGGCCCGGTCTATAGCAAATATCACCGGCAGATTCTGCAGGGCTACATCGTGGATGATTTGATCATAGGCTCGCTGCAGAAAGGTAGAATAAATAGCCACTACCGGCCTTAACCCGGACCTGGCCATGCCTGCCGCCAAAGTAACGGCATGCTGTTCACATATACCCACATCAAAAAAACGCTGCGGGTAACAGGATGCAAAAGCCGTCAAGCCGGTGCCGCTGGTCATGGCAGCAGTAATGGCTACCATGCTGGGGTCGGTTTTAGCACGCTCCAGCATATATTTGCCGAAGATTTCAGTATAAGTCAGCAATGATTTCTTTAAAGGGTGACCGGTCTCAACATTAAAAGGTCCGATACCGTGGAAAAGGTCGGGTTCCAGACTGGCTGGTTCATAGCCCCGCCCCTTCTGGGTTATGACATGGATCAATACCGGGCCCTTCATCTGTTTGGCATTGTTCAGCATCAAGTACAACTCATCCAAATTGTGCCCGTTGACCGGCCCGATATAGGTAAAACCCAGTTCTTCGAAGAGAATCCCCGGCACCACCAGGTGTTTTACCATATCCTTCATCCTTCCGGCCGCCCGGGCGATGTTGGGACCGATAGCCGGAATGCGGTTTAAGCGAGATTCTATCTCTTCTTTGGTACGGGAATAGGAGGGGTCGGTGCGCAGACGGTTCAAATAACCCGATAAAGCCCCGACATTTTTGGAAATGGACATCTCATTATCGTTTAATAGTACGGTCAGGTCACACCCCTGATGTCCGGCATGGTTGAGGGCTTCAAATGCCATGCCTCCGGTCAGAGCGCCATCGCCGATTACAGCCACCACTGAATACTTTTGCTTCATCAGGTCCCGGGCCAAAGCCATCCCCAAGGCAGCAGAGATTGAAGTGCTGCTATGCCCGGTGTTAAAGGCGTCGTGATTGGATTCTTCGGTCTTGGGAAAGCCAGATAGTCCCCCTAATTGGCGCAGAGTGGACATCTGCTGACGGCGCCCGGTCAAGATCTTATGTACATAACTCTGATGGCCGACGTCCCAGATGACCCGGTCCGTGTTGGTATCAAAAACATAATGCAGGGCCAGAGTCAATTCCACTACGCCCAAGTTTGAAGCCAGATGGCCCCCGCATGCGGAAACACTATTTATCAACAATTCCCGGATCTCATCAGCCAGAAGTATCATTTGGGCCTTATCCAATTGCCGCAAATCCTGCGGAGATTCGATTTTGTCCAATAAAGACACGGATACACCTTCTACTTCTTAAAAAATTCAATCCCGGTAACATTCTCCCACCAGCCCATGACAACCGCCACTCGAAATACGATCTTATTGGCGTGGTTGACGGCGAGGTGTTTTCCCAGGGCTTTTCCGGCTACAGTTGTTGCGGCGATCAGACTGGTCATGACTGCACCGGTCCAGACCGCATCGATTAAAGGATAACTCCTCAACAGACTTATAGCGATCCCGGCTCCGATAGCGCCGCTTAAGGTCCCGGCGATGTCGCCCACCACATCATTGCAGAAGTTTGCTACCAAACCTGCGTTATGAATCAATTTTACCGCTTGCCGGGCCCCAAATACTTTTTTTGCCGCCCTGGCATTAAAAGGCGGCAATTCTGCTGCAGTGACAGCTGTTCCTATAGTATCAAATACAATCCCCAGTAACATGATGATTAAGAGCAGAGTAATGGCTACGGCGATATGATTGGCCGTTTTGACCAGTCCCTCAGAACCGATGCTCATCAACAGAGCTATCACAAAGGTTAAAAAGCCCATAATTAGGGCCGAAATCAGATGGTTTTTGCGTATGTAACCAGACAAGCTGATTTTTCCTCCGAAAACAACGGTTCTGGCAAAAGGTTGTCTATTGAGTAAACGCTGCGACTTAGGTCCAGACGGTTTTCCCAGCAGGACACCCAATTGTTGCCAAATGGGCGATTTCCCTTTACGCCTGCTCTGCCGCGTCACCGCCGACAGAACTGGATTACCACTTAGTACGCACTTTAATCCTCAACAAACCGTGCATATAGCACTCAGTCTAGGAGTTTTCCTCAACAACCCACATCGGTTTCTAGCCTCTTTTGCAGCGACGGTTTCAGAGCAAGCCACACCATCTCGGCCAAGATAAGTACAACTCACAAAAGCTCATTCGCCGCCCCCACTCAAGGCAGGCTACACTACACCCAGCTTTGTTACCGGAATGCAGGTTTTCCCACCACCTGAATGGCGAGCCTCCACGGACGTTTGGGTAGAGCCCGCATGCCGTTGCGGATTCCCCACACATCCTTAACTCCCAGCATCGACCCCTGACTGGGCGTCACAAGCCGACACCAGAAGCTTCATCGATGTGCCCTTAACGGATTTTTAGCCCCGTCTTCAAAACCGATAGGGTTGACTAGAATACTGCAACCTTTTGCCAGCCCTTTCAGTACTATATTATATCATGTATAAAAATACCCTTCCAGTTGTGATAAACGCCATGATTGCCCGTATTTACGCTTGTTATTCCCTTTGAGGCCAAATTCTCCTTTGCAGCAAAGGCATGCGCTCCCAATGATGGGTATGCAGGTCAACCTGCTAGCTTTCGCGCAGCAGCGCAAAGCAGGCCAGATCGCGCAGAAAATCGGCCTCCTCCCCGAAACCACAAAGGGCGTTATGGCATTCTTCAACACTCTGGCGGGCCAGTTCTCGTGCGGCTTCCAGGCCAAAAAGGCTCACATAGGTGGTTTTCTGGTTTTTTTGGTCACTCCCCACCGGCTTACCGATAATCTCCTGGTCGCCGCTAACATCGAGAATGTCGTCACTGATCTGAAATGCCAGCCCGAAATGCCGGGTGTAATTATCCAGAGCCTTAAGAGGCTCACCACTCATCCCGGCCAGAATGGCTCCGGCCTTAAGGGCAGCCTGGAAAAGAGCCCCGGTTTTCAACAGGTGCAGGCGTTGCAGATCTTCAAGCCTGATCTGTTGTCCTTCCCATTGCAGATCTAAGACCTGCCCGCCGATCATGCCGGTGCTGCCAATAGCCCTGGCTACCTCCTCTATAGCTCTGACCACATTACGGGGATCAATACCTGGCTCAGCAGCATTAAGAGCCATCAATTCGAAGGCCCGGCTGAGCAGGGCATCTCCGGTCAGAATGGCATTGGCCTCACCATAAACGATATGACAGGTGGGCTGGCCGCGCCTCAAGTCGTCATCATCCATGGCCGGAAGGTCATCATGTACCAGTGAATAGCAGTGTATCATCTCGATGGCACAGGCAGTAGGAATCACCATTTGGGCCGGCTTACCGGCCAATATGGCCCCTTCTGCGGTCATAATAGGGCGCAGTCTTTTACCCCCATTTGAAACAGCATAATTCATGGCCTGGTGTATCACTGGCGGGTAAGCCTCCACCGGCAGGTATCTCTGAAGATGTTGTTCTATGCTGGTTTTTCGTACTTGTAACTGTTCGTAAAACCTGGTCTGGTCAAATTCCATTATTTTGTCTCCCTGCAACCGTAGGTATTTCTTTAGATGTCGGCAATCTCCCATCCGCCCTCCAGTTTCTTAACCAACTGCTGGATTTGTCCTTCTGCTTTTTGCAGCTCCTGCTGGCATCGAACCGACAAGGCAATACCCTCTTCAAAGAGTCTGACCGCGGTCTCCAGATCCAAACTGCCACTTTCCAGCTGGTCTACGATCTCTTCCAGCCTCTCTAAGGCCTTTTCAAATTTCATCCCCTCCACCTCGATACAGCCTCCTTTGCCCTCACTTCCACGCTGAGATCAGCATTTTCCAGACAAACCTGCAGCCTGTCCCCGATCTCCACCTGTTCTCCTCTGCTGATGATCCGCTGGCCTGATCTAACCATGGCATAGCCTCGTTGCATGGTTTTAAGCGGGCTCATTCCGTCCAGTCTAGCCGTCAACAGGGCCAGATTAGCCGACCTCTGCTCAAAGAGGCCCTTCATGGTCTTATCGAGCCTCAGTCCAACCTGCCGCAATCGTTCTTCACGTTGTTTGACCAGCTGAAGCGGGTCTCTCCACACCTTGTTCATCATGGTTCGGTCGAGCCTCTCCATATTCTTGCTTAAAAGTCGGTCCATTGCTCCCACCAGGCGCTGCTGCTGCCTGATTACGGTCGATTCCAGTTGATTCATATCAGGAACTGCCAGTACTGCGGCTTGCGTTGGGGTGGCAGCGCGCAGGTCAGTAGCCAGATCGGCGAGGCTGTAATCAACTTCATGGCCGATAGCGGTTATGATAGGAATCCGGGAATTATAAACTGCCTCCACCACCACTTCGGTGTTAAAGGGCATCAGGTCCTCCCATGAACCTCCCCCGCGCCCCAGAATAATGACCTCCGAATGGCCGTGCTGGTTCAATAGACGGATGCCCTCCGCCAATTCCCTGGGGGCATCGTTCCCCTGCACTGCACTGTGCACTAAGTACACTTGACAGCGCGGGTGACGTTGGCGGATGACTTTGAGTATATCCTGCAAAGCCGCTCCATCCTGGGAAGTGATAATGCCCACTCGATTCACCATACTGGGGATAGGCCTTTTGCGTTCTGCATCGAAGTAGCCTGCTGCCTGACACCTTTCCCGAATTTTCTCCAGGTATAACTGCCAGGCACCAATTCCAAAAGGTTTCAGTTCTTGCACATAGAGCTGATACCTGCCCTGCACAGCGTACACCGACACCGTGCCCCGGGCCAAAACCTCCATGCCATCTTCAGGGGTGATGCTAGCCCTCCTGGCCTGACTCCTGAACATCACACAACCTAAGGCACTGGATTGATCCTTCAAAGTGAAATAAAAATGCCCCGACTGGCGGTGATGCTTAAAACCCGATATCTCTCCTTTTAACCACAAATCAGAGAGGATAACATCAGTCTGCATAAGGTGGTCAATGTGCTTATTTACTTCGCTGACAGTGAGATACTCTCTCATGATGAACTCATTTGCTCCCAGGCGGCCCGGGAGAGATTATACATCAAAAAGGCGATCAACAATGGGCCTATGCCCCCGGGGACAGGCAGCAGAAGGCCGTCTTTGAGAGCCACATCTTCATTGTCCACATTGCCCCTGGAACCGCCCTCACCCCAATAGAAACCAGCATCGATGAGCAAGCCGATTTTGTTCACATGGGTTTTTTTCAACATCATGGCAGAACCTTTTTCCACCACAACGATATCGGCTTTAATGGCCTCTTGATTCCATTCCGGCATGACTCGAGTCTCACAGCCTTGTTCTATCAGCATCACTGCCAGGGGTAGGATGAGATCGAAGGAATCTCCGATCAACAGGGCCTCACGCCCTTTCAGATCTGGAAGAAAGCGGCTTATTACCTCCATAGCAGCCAGGGCTGCGCAACTGGTGAACAGGGGACGCCCTCCCATCAACAGACCGCGGTTGACGGGATTAAATCCATCCACATCCTTCTTCGGGGCTATGGCTTGCAAGAAATCATCCTGCCAGGACTGAAGATGGGGCGGCAAAGGCAGCTGCAGGATAATTCCATGCACCTGCTGGTCCTGATTGAGGATGGCAATCTCATGGAGAAGTCCTCTTGCGGTTATATCCTCGGGTAAATGCACAACCCGGCATTGCCCGCCGATATCCGCAGCGGCCTTTTGCTTCAGTTTCACATAGGCGGTACTGTCTTCCATCTCTCCCACCAGAATTACCGCCAGAATTGGGCTTATCCCGTGGTTCTGGTTTTGCTGACATATTTGCTGCCGGATCTCGGCCGCTAGCTGTGTTCCGGATATCATTTGCATTCTGATTAGCTCTCCTTATATCATTGTCAGACCATAGGGGCTATATCGAGCTTATGCTCCGCAAGCTTCCCCTGAAAGAGCTCAACTGCCAGCCGCGCCACCCCGACTGCATTATCACTGCATAGTTTGGGTTCAGCAAAATACAGTTTAAATCCCCGCGCCGGGTGGCACAAACGATCTGTAAGATGTTGTTTGATGAACTGGTTGGCCATGACTCCCCCCGCCAAGAGGACAGAACTGCTTTCCATGCGCACACTTTCCTTCAAAAGGGCTTTTTCCAGAGTTCTGCCCAAGGCCCGGAATAGAGCCAGGGCGATATCCTCAGGCTTGCATCCCTTAGCCAAGAGGCGTAAAATCTGCGCCTCCAGTCCAGAAAAGGAGAAACCAGCAGCGCTGACTGAGGTAGCCAGACGAGGGATATCCCGGCCGTCTGACCGGGAGGCCAGCTCTTCCAAAGCCGGACCTGCTGGGAACGGAAGCCCCATGGCCACACCGACCCGATCCACCAACTGACCGGCATGCAAGTCCAACCCCGAAAGGCCGGCTTCCACTTGCAGGAATTGGCGGTCGTGCCTGCTAACCTTCAAGATTTCTGAGGTGCCCCCGGAAAAATGAACCGCCATGAAGCTGGTTTGCTGGAGCAGTTCTTCATTTCCCAGCAAAGCTGCCATGATGTGTCCTTCCTGATGGCTGACCTCATAGCAGGGCAAGTCATTGAAGTGGGCCAAAGCCCGAGCCTGGTTGAGTCCGGGAAGAAAGACCGGCATATAGCTGCCCTTCACCCGCCTGGGCCAGGCGCTGACTGCGATGGCGACCACTTTCCGACTCAAGTTTGAAGGCAGGCGTTCCAAAAGCCGGGGTAAATTCTGCACATGAAAAAAGAGAGCTTGTGATTGCCTCAACCCTCTTTCTCCTGGTTTTATGGTGAGCGGTATGCGTTCGTCGGCGACGATTTCGTGCCGACTGTTGACTACCGCCATTGAGGTGGTATATGCACTAGTATCAAGTCCCAGGAACAGTTCCATGCTTTTCACCCAAAATCCTGTCTAAAATGGCATTTACAAAGGCTGGTGAATTATCATCGCCGTACTTCTTGGCGATCTCTACGGCTTCATCTATAGCCACTATCGGCTCGGAGGCTTCCATAAAGAGGATCTCAAAGCCTGCTAGACGCATGATATTGCGATCCACCGCTGACATGCGGTTCAAATCCCATTCCCGGGCAAAACGTTTGATAGCCTGGTCGATTTCAGCCAGGTGTCGTACAGCTCCATTGGCCAATTCGTAGGCAAAAACCCGGTCCTTCTCCGCACCCACTTCATCCTCCTGAAAAAGGTAGGTCAACGCCTGCTGCGGTTCAGCCTGAACCTGGTCATATTGGAATATAGCCTTGAAGGCTGCTACTCGGGCTTTTCTTCTGCTCAATCACATCTGTCCTTTCCGGCTAGCGCTGATTCCTGAAGGTATCCATCCAATTGTTAAAGCTGTGGTGGTCATCGACCCGCTTGCCAATCCAATAACCGATGGAAAGGCAGATTACAATAAATATCGTGCGCCAGAATCCCAGGGTCACAAACAGGATGCTGGCGGCAAACCCTAGCATCACACCCACGGTCTTGCCGCGGTGCTCCTGCCACAATAATGCGATCAATCTATCCAGCATATGGACTGCCCCCTTTTTGGCTGCTATCTTCCCGCAGCAGGAATGTCATCAACCAGTAAACGCACTTCCGAGACCTGCAGCCCACCGATATCCTGCAGATACTGCTTAACCGTGGACTGAATCTGCTGGCTGAGTTCAGGGACACTCAGTTCCGGATTAATAGCCATATGTAGCTTAATGATGAGGCCTTCCACGCTCTGAGCCACGTCAGGTCTAATATCACGAACCCCTTCAATCGGTTTGATGGCCTTCATTATTAGCACTTTAATAGCCGGAACGGTGATGGCGATCTCTCCCTGCAACCCTTGTTTTACTAGCACTTGCTCCAGGCGGGGCTCCCTTTTGAATATGGCCACAAATACTGCCAGGGTAGCGGCCAACAACAGCAGTGACACGATCCCGACGATGAGCTTGCTCTCTGTTGTCGCCAAAGCCCACTGTATGTAGTTCATCGGCTCTGGCCGATTCAGGGCCGCCGCCAAAGATACACCCGCCAGGGCCAGAAACAGCAGATTGTAGACAAATAATACCAGACGCAAGGTACCCGACATACTGTCCCACCTCTTTCTAAAGAAATACAGTTAACCCCCTGTTTATGGCAGGGGGTTAAAATACCTGACTTGCATTAATGCTATTCCTTCTCCAGGTCGGTTCCATCATAGGCGGTTTCAGCCTTTTTTAAAGAAACCCCTAGTATGTTGACATTAACCGCACTTACCTTCAATCCGGTCATGGATTCAACTGCCATCTTGACCTCTTTCTGAACGGTTTCCGCGACGTTCGGAATGGGATAACCGTATTCGATGATCAGATAGATATCGATCTTGGTTTCGTTATCTGTGACTTCAACCTTTATGCCTTTGCCGAAATTCTTCCGGCCCAACTTTTCAACCAAATCGGTTCCCCAACCACCGCTCATCGAAGATACACCTTCAACATCAACCGCAGCCAGTCCAGCGACAGTTGCGACCACTTCATCGGCTATACGAATCGAACCAATCTCATTAGTGATTTCGGGTTTTTGCGAATCCATTAATTCCACCTCCAATTTATGATTTGCAAATTTGTATGTATTATTCTACCAGATGACCAGGGCTTGTTCAAATTCAGGTGTAAAATATCAGTCTTCCATACGTCTCTGGATAAAATTGGTATATACTTCTCCGCGCCGGAAGAAAGCATTATCAAGAACCCTGAGATGAAAGGGGATGGTAGTCTTGATGTTTTCCACCTTGAATTCATGCAGGGCGCGCTTCATTCTCTCAATGGCTTCATCGCGGTCGTTGCCCCATGCGATCAACTTGGCAACCATGGAATCGTAATAAGGCGGTATGAGGTAGTTGGAATAAACCGAGGAGTCCACCCTGATACCTGGCCCTCCGGGCACCACATATTGGCCCACCTGGCCTGGTGAAGGGCGAAACTCATTTTCTGCATCCTCGGCATTGATGCGGCATTCTATAGCCCAGCCGTTGAGCACGATCTCCTCTTGAGAGAACCTCAATGGTTCACCGGCCGCAATGCGGATCTGTTCCTTGACTATGTCTACCCCGGTAACCATCTCGGTTACGGGATGCTCCACCTGCACCCGGGTATTCATCTCAATGAAATAGAAGTTACGATTCTTGTCTACCAGAAATTCAACCGTTCCGGCGCTGCTATAATTAGCCGCCTTGGCGGCCTTAATGGCCACATCACCCATGGCCTTACGCAAGGTGTCATCGAGAAAGGACGAGGGCGCTTCTTCCAACAGCTTCTGATTGCGGCGCTGCAGGGAACAGTCACGCTCACCCAGGTGCACCAGATCACCGTACTCGTCACCCAGAACTTGAAACTCGATATGACGGGGTTCCTCCAGATACTTTTCAATGTACACAGCATCATTGCCGAAGGCCGCACCGGCCTCCATGCGGGCTGTACTGAGGGCTTCTTTGAGCGAATCCCGGCTGTGTGCCAGGCGCATCCCACGGCCGCCCCCGCCGGCTGAAGCCTTGATCATCACCGGGTAACCGATTTCCTTAGCGATGCTTACCGCCTCCTGATAGCTGCTCACTGCGCCATCACTGCCGGGTACTACCGGCACCCCGGCGGGTTTTACCACCTCCCGGGCCTTGACCTTATCTCCCATGGTATCTATAACATCGGAACGAGGGCCTATAAACTTTATGTCATATGTATTGCATAATTCGGCAAAATACGCGTTTTCAGCCAGAAAACCGTACCCGGGATGGATAGCATCCGCGCCGGTGTTACGTGCTGCAGCTATTATATTGGGTATGTTCAGGTAGCTCTCCCGGGCCTGTGCCCCGCCTATGCAGACAGCTTCATCAGCCAGTCTGACCGGCAGGCTGTCTTTGTCAGCCACCGAATATACCACTACGTTGGGGATGCCCAGTTCATTACAGGCCCGAATCACCCGCAGAGCAATCTCCCCGCGGTTGGCGATCAATATCTTTTCAAACAACCTTCCACCCCTAATCTTTCTTGATAAGGAACAGGGTCTGCCCGTACTCAACCGGCTGCGTATTCTCCACCAGAATGCCCACAATGGTTCCGGAAAAATCAGTCTTGATCTCATTCATCAGCTTCATTGCTTCCAAAATGCACAGGGTCTGGCCAGGCTCGACTCTATCTCCGATTTTTACATAAGGATCTGAATCCGGAGAAGGCGCAGCATAAAATGTGCCTACCATGGGGGCCAACACTTCAGTGATATTTTCATCCAGCATCACTTCTGCGGCTTCGGCAGGCTGGGCTTGGGGCACATTGGGAACCGGATTGGGTGCTGTCGGCGTATCCGCTGCATATTTGCGCAGATGTATTCTGAAGTCATTTTTTTGCAGCTCCAGATCAGCTATATTGCTCTGATCTAAAAGCAACATCAATTCCCTTATTTCATCGATGTTCATATCTTCATCTCCCCTACTGACTGCTCTCGGCTTGGTCGGTGGCTTCATTTTAGGAGGAGCCGCCGGGTTAGCCTTTCTCTCCACTACCGTGGGTCCTAGTTCTTCATTGGATTGGATCTGCGGAACATCTTCCGTACTGCGCGATTTGCGCCATTCGAAAAATTTCAAGGCCACCTGCGGGAAGAGGGCATAGGTGATAATGTCTTCCTCGCTCTCAGCCCATTCTTTGCAGGCTTCTCTGGCCTTCTCCCAGATGGGTTCAAGCAGATCTGCTGGCCTGACTTCAATAACCGGCGTATCGCCGATGATTTTGCGCCTGATCTCCTCGTCGATAGGTGCCGGGGGTTTCCCATAGCAGCCCCGCACATATTCCTTGATCTCGCCAGGCACCATCTTATATCTTTCCCCTAATAAGACATTGATAACAGCCTGATTTCCAATTAATTGGCTGGTAGGGGTGACCAGCGGAGCATAACCCAGATCAGCACGCACCCTGGGGATTTCCTGCAAGACCTCGTCTAAGCGGTGTGCTGCCTTCTGTTCCTCCAATTGTGAATAGAAGTTGGAAATCATCCCTCCGGGGACTTGATGTTCAAAGACCTTCATATCGGTTATTCTGGTGACGCCACGCTCGAATCCCTTATGCTTACGGATCTGCTCAAAGTGTTCGGCGATTTCGAACAAGTCGTGCAGACTCAGACCGGTATCCCATTCGGTATCCTGCAGTGCCCTGACTATGGTTTCGACCGGCGGCTGAGAAGACCCGAAGGCCATGGGAACACTGGCGGTGTCGATGATATCGACTCCAGCCTCAGCGGCCTTTAAATGGGTGGCAATGGCCAGCCCGCCGATATAATGGGTGTGAAGCTGAATGGGCACATCCACATTCTCCTTCAAGGCCCGGATAAGATCGTAAGAAATGTAAGGAGCCAGTAATCCAGCCATATCTTTAACACAGATAGAATCAGCGCCCATATCCTGGAGCCTCAAAGCGGTATCGACGAAATGCTGTATGGAATGCACCGGACTGATGGTGTACACTACACAGGCCTGGGCATGCTTGCCGATCTCTTTCACGGTGCGCATACAGGTCTCCAGATTGCGCAGATCGTTTAAGGCGTCAAAGATACGGAAGATATCAATGCCATTCTCAGCTGCTTTCTCGATGAATTTAATAGCTATGTCATCCGGGTAATGGGTGTAGCCCACCAACGACTGTCCTCTGACCAGCATCTGCAGTTTGGTCTTGACGATGGTGCGGCGTATCTCCCGCAAACGTTCCCAGGGATCCTCGTTCAGGTAACGAATACATACGTCAAAAGTAGCGCCGCCCCAGATCTCCAGAGAGTGATAGCCAATTTCATCCAATTGCTTTAAGACCGGTATCATATCTGAAGTCGCCATTCGGGTCGCCCAGAGGCTCTGGTGGCCGTCACGCAAGCTGGTATCAGTAATCCTAATCCTACTCATAATCCGCCTCCGCCCTAAATAATGGCCCCGCCTGATAAGGCTGCCATATAAAAGCCCTTATATACAAATATACCCAGGTCAACGACCTGAGCATACTTTTCTACTCTAGCTCTTTAATATTATATGGCTAAATGTGTCTTATTTCAATATTACTGGGCATGTATACAACAATATGGGCTTTTGCTGCCAAAATCTAGCCATCTTGTTAACCGGCTGGTTTGGATTATATTATATGGCTAAATGTGTCTTACTTCAATATTACTGGGCATGTATGCAACAATATGGGCTTTTGCCGCCAAAATCTAGCCATCTTGTTAACCGGCCGGGCTGGATTGCTTGGCTCGGCTAAGGCAGGGCATTGATACCCTTAATCAGTGTCACCCGCCTTACCAATGTTTTGTAAATTGGCTAGGGCTGCCCGCGGGTCACCAGGGAAAGTTTGTCCGGGCTGCTGTTTACGGCCTGGCCGACCAGTTCTTTGACCCTTTTGACCTGCTGCGGCTGCATGGGAGGAGATTGCAAGACTATGGTGGTACTATCTGCCTGCACCATGATGACGCATTCCTGATACCCTTCGGCCTTGATCAGATTCTCAGCCTTCAACTCTTTTTCCATGGCACTGGTTATGTCCACCAGGCGCATTCCGGCCGCATCGCGGGTCTTAGCGTCGCTGCCCGTGTTGCTGATGACATCCTGGAGCATCTCCACCTGCTTGCTGCGCATGCGGTCCCGGTTCAGGCGGTATTCATTAAAAAAGCCTCCTGAAACCACATTGGTAGTAGTTTGTGACACTGATTCCTCTAAGGTTTGGAAGTCTTTTGCCACCTGATTCACACTAACCGGTTGCTGCAGGTACTTGATGGTGGTTACGGTTCCCAGCAAAAGCACCACTGTCAATATCCCTATGACCAGCGTTTTCAATAGTTCTTTTCTCCCCATTATCATGCTATCTGCCTCCTTTTCCGGCTACCACCATCACCCGATGCAGAGGGACGTTGAGCAACGTTGAGGTGGCAGCAGTCAGTTGTTCCTTGACTGCTATATTCGATGCCCCTTCGGCGACTACCAACACCCCCAATACTTCCGGGGTCTTTTCTTCGATCAGCAAAGGGCTCCCGGAAGATACGGCCAGGTCGAGCGAAGTGCTCTGTTCAACCACTCTTTTATTCAGGCCTTGAGCCTGTTGTTCGCTGGTATCGCGCCTTTCTTCCCTGGTATTATGAGCGTACTGGCGGCTGCCTTCAGATGCCAGCATCACATCCACCTTTACCGCGCCGGCACCCTCGATCTGGCTCAGGATGTATTCCAGTTGCTCTCCGATTTGTTGGCTTTTGCCGGTTTGGACGGGCTGTACAGCAGTACCGGTGACAGCCGCAGGTTGGGGGTTGACCTGTCCTAACGGCCACATAATGGCCAGCAAACCGATACAAACCACAATAACAAGTACCGTTTTGCCGTTTCTGCTCTGGAACCAAGACAGGCCCGCGCCCTGCTGTTTGGTATTTTTGATCCAATCTTCCCACATTATTAAGGACCTCCTTTAACTTGTATTTCTATCTGCTGTTCGCTAAGTCCAAACATGTTCTTCATGATCTCTCTCATACGCGGCTCTACCGCCGGATCTATGAAGGTATCTTCCTGGCCGGAAAATACCCCCAGGGTTGACTCACTGGAATCCCGACTGCCAACTCCAGACACGTTGATGGTGACTTTTTGGATCGAACCGTCTGGGTTGAGGGCAATCTTGCTGTCGACTGTGCTCACCCCTGGAACCAGCATGGCAATAGCACTGATCTGACCCTCCAGCTTAGACTGCACACCGGCATTGCTGTGGCTCATTATAGTACTCTGCAACTGACTGCCCCTTTCCATAACCTGCTGCTGCCCGAGGCTGTAGTCAGACCACTCCCAGGCATCGATCTGCAGGGCTTGCTGTGGATAGATACAGCGCACCAGTGGGCTCAGTATGGCGATGAGAACAAACATGCCAATGGCTAGGCGTACATACGGTTTCATGGCACCGGTGGGCAGCAGTAATTCTAAAAAACTGGCCAAAATTATAATCACCAAAAGATTCTTTACTATTTCTACCAAGACATCCATAGCAGACCCCCTTCCTGTCAGTTCCATATCCTGCCCATTAACGCAGGCTTCCCCAACCGTTTGACAGCCCTACCACAATGGCTATCATAATAAAGAACATCAAAGCCACCGCCACTACCGCTGCCAGCATCAGGAACAGGTGGGTGCTCATGCTCTCCAGAACGGCAGCGGTCTTGGAATCCCCCAACGGCTCGGCCAGGGCGGCGGCAATTTTATAAATCAAGGCAATAGCTGTTACCTTGATCACCGGCATGATTATCATAGCCAGGATGATCAACACTCCCAAAACTCCCAGGGCCTGTTTTAGCATCACGATATAACCGGCGGTGACCTCGATGGTGTCGGAGAACATCTTGCCGATCACCGGTAGGGCATTGTCGGAGATGAAGCGGGTGGCCCTGAGTGCAGTCTTATCCAGCACCGAAGCATACAGAGCTCGCATGGTCAGAATGCCCACAAAAAGGGTCAGAAAAAAACCTAAGGCCACCTGCGCCATCTGCGTGAAGAACTTACCCAGGCGCTGCAATTTGATACTTTCCGACATATGGTTCATAATACTGACCACAGCAGAGAGGATGATGAGCGGAAATACGATGCTATTGATGGCATTGGCCAGAGCGGTAGCGGTAGTCATCAACATGGGAAACAACATGGTGGCACTGTTAATGCCGCCCAGACCGGCAGTCAAGACCAGCATCTGCGGCAGCATGGCGGTCATGAAGCTTACCATGTTATTGATGGTGGTTTGTCCGATATTTAGCACGATTTTAAAGGAGCCCACCGCCAGGGTGACCAGGGCCAAATAACAGGCCAGGTAAGAAATACGCGCCACATCGGTAGAAAAAGATTGTTGCAGATTCATGAGCAAAGCGGAAAGCACACATAACACCAGAAGTCTGATCAGCAGACCGCTATTGACCGCCACTTCCCCCATCATCAATTGTATAAGTCGCTTAACGGTATCCGCCCAGCCGAATTCCCATTTGCCCTGCATAAAATCCAAAATCCATTGTTTGATAGAAACCCCTTGCAGGTAATCATTTATCTCACTGTCCACCTGCCGTTTATATTCCTCGATTTCCTCCAGGTCCAGTTGTTCCATTCCCTGTTGAATACTCAAGACTGGGAACGAACTGCCCTCATCAGTCTGGGCCATAAGCGGCAAGGGACCGATATACATGAAAAGACCTATAAGCAACAGGGTCAGCAGAGCCACTCGTATGCATTTCGGCCAGGCCCGGACAGAACCGCCCGAGGCGACTGGGGATAGACTTGTACCCTTTTTGCCGACATTATTGGCTGTCGAATTTGGGGATATTGAGGATATTATGGATGTGTTTTTTAAGAGGCGGTGGACCATTGACATCCTCTCCTTAAGGCCTTTTGTGGGCTGGTTTTCAGCCTGGCATCAATTCCATCAGTGATTCCAGTATGGCGACCATAATGGGGATGGCTAAAACAACTACGATCACTTTGGCGGCAAATTCCACTTTTTTAGCTATGGCACCTTCCCCGGCATCCTGACAGATAGCTGCCGTGAAATCAGCCAGGTAGGCCACACCGATTATTTTCAATATGGTGCTGAAAAAGAAATAATTGACCTCTGCTCGCGCCACCAGTTCTTTCATCACGTTTATGACCGAAACCAGCTTCTCCATCATCAGCGTAAAGATGACCACCGCACAGACCACAGTGAGGAGCACAGCCATGACAGGTTTTTCCTGGCGGATGATCAACAGCAGTATGGTGGTTATCAAGGCTAACCCGACTATTTGAGCTATATCCAAAAACCATCTCCCCTTTGATGTCTTGGCTTCTACCAGGACTATGGCTGCAGCGTTTACAGATTGAAGACCGAGCGCACTACGGTAAACAACTGGCTCATTAATTGCACCACGATTATTAAAACGACTACCACACCGGCTAGAGTAAGCATTTCCGCCTGTTCTTCTTTACGCGCCTGCTTTAGCACAATAGAGAGCACTGAGATCAATATGCCAATACCTGCGATGCGAAAAATAATGTCGATATTCACCAGGCCACCTCCTGTTTTCTTGAATCTATATCAACAATAAGACAATGGCAGTACCCATAATAAAGCCTCCATAAGACCACAGCTTGTGATTGCACTCGATCTCTTGCCGGGCTTTGATTTCTTGCAGGCCCAGTTCCTCTCCCAGGGCGGTCAGGGCCCGGTTCTGCTCAGATGCACTGGAAACTCCCAGTTGGGAAGCCAGAGTGGCCAGCAGCGCTATATCATTAGGGTGCAGCTGTGCCTCTGCCTGCAGGGCGTTGACACCTTTTTGCCAGGCCTCGTCTGCAGTAGTGCCTTTTTTGAGGTTCAGTTCCTGAGCAGTGGCAGCGAAAAGGACATTTATCGGCCAGCTCGCAAATTTGGCAGTATTGAGCATGGCTTGCGACAGGTTGTTATGCATGTAAAAGATTTCCTTATCCAGATAGGCCAGAGCCATTTTCAATTCCCCCAGTTGCTCCTGCCGTTTGGTCAGGCGCCTGGCGCCGGACAATCCCCACACCCCCGCTCCAGTGATGATCATGATGGTGCCTATGGATTTCAATATCATTGCGCATCCCACCTTATTACTTGATCGATATGTCCCGGGCCTTGGCGGCGCGACAGGATAATCACCAGTTTGAACACTCCATCAGACATGAGTTTTCTCAAAATCGGGCGCTGGCGCAGTTCATCCAGATTTCCGGCATGAGCGCTGCTGATTATATTGACTCCTGCATGCACGCATTCCATGACCGCGTCGGCATCGCCCTGCCTGCCGATTTCGTCGGTGATGATCACCTGCGGAGAGAGTGAGCGAATAGCCATCATCATGCCGACATCTTTGGGGCATCCGTCCAGGATATCGGTGCGCGGCCCTACATCCAATTGCGGCACACCCTGATGGCAACCGGCGATTTCAGAGCGTTCGTCCACCACCACCACATTCATGCCGGGACAATGTGAACCTGCAGATATGCAGCGGGCAATATCCCTCAACAAGGTGGTCTTGCCGCATCGGGGCGGTGATACGATCAAGGTATTGTGCAAGACCTGTTGCGGGTTGCCGAACAGGATCGGCATGACCGGCCCGGCGCACCCCTTAACCTCTCGGGCCACCCGGAAGCACAGGCTGCCGAAATTTTTTATCAGTTCTATATGGTGCTCTTTTAATACCACCTGTCCGGCCAGTCCCACCCGATGACCCCCGGGTATGGTGATGAAGCCGCGGCGGATATCTTCCTCAAAGGCATATAGCGAGTTGTCACTTATGGAGGCGATTACCCGGCAGATGTCCTCCCGCTCTACTCGATAGCCTTCATGAAGGGTGGCAGTGAGACGCCCTGGGCCAACTGCTAGTTCCCGTTCCCCGATTCGCACCACCAAAGGCTGTCCGCATCTCAGGCGAATTTCCTCCAGGTTGTGGTAGTCGTCTGGCTTGAGGCTGTTTAAAAGCTTCTGCATATGTATTGGGAGATAGGATAGGATCTCGGTTTTGATTTGATTGGGAGAGCTGATAACCGGCATATTATCACCACCTTGCTGTAAATAGATATTGGCAAGGGCTGCAAAATATGCCAGCTAATTGGTGCGCAGACAGCTAACCGGTCTGGTAAAAGAGAAGTTTTTAATCAACAGGGGTTGTCGTTCGGCAGAGGGACTTGCAGGATCACTGATGAATCTGCGAAAGACCTGCATATACTAACCGCCCTGCGGCATCCCACGGGGCGGTTTAAGGTGTTTTATTTAATCCTGGTTTATCAAGAGGGTGAAGGGTTGACGCCGCCTTTTTCCTCCGACAGGATTTCGTCTTCGATACAACACGGGTCGTAATCAAAAGAGCCGTCATTCACAAAAACCACTTCATTACAACGCGGGCAGATGATTTCAATAGTATCGTCATCATCCAACACATCAGCATCAAAATACAATCTTTCCTGGCAATTGGAACACTCCAGCTCGATATGGTCGATATCATCATCTTCCATTACAGCTTCTTGAAGCTGGCACAGATCTTCGTCGATGCTGTCCAGGTATTCACTGAGTTCGAATACATCCTCCCGAAGGTTCTTGATGTTGGCACTGATTTCACTGAGCACATCCAGAATGCCGCTGATAATCTTGCCCTGCGGACCGCCGTCATTAATGTTTAAACCTTCTGTCAATCCCTGCAGGTAGCTGACCTGTTCTGTTATGTCTCTGGTTATCATAACTATCCTCCCTTTTCTTATCCATAGGACTGTTTATATTATTGCTAAAAAGGAAGGAAAGTAAACCCGGCATATAATGAGACCTTATCAGGCCCGTTCCATGTAAAGGCCGGTGCGAGTATCGATGCGCAGCCGGTCACCGGTGTTGATAAACAGAGGCACCTGCACCCTGGCACCGGTCTGTAAGGTAGCGCTCTTGGTGGCGCCGGTGGCAGTATCGCCTTTTATACCAGGTTCGGTATCAATAACCTCCAGTTCCACAAAATTGGGCATATCTAGGCCGATTATATTACCCTGGAAAAACAGCACGTGGATGTTCATGTTTTCCAACAGCCATTTAACTCCATCCCCCATGGCGTCTGCACTTATTGTAATCTGCTCATAGTTTTCATTGTCCATAAATACATAGCCTTCGCCGTCATTATAGAGGTACTGCATTTCACGGCGGTCCAGATGTGCTTTGGGGAGTTTTTCGCCTGCACGGAAAGTCTTTTCCACCACTCCGCCGGTCTTGACATTTTTCAGTTTGGCCCTTACAAAAGCGGCCCCTTTACCGGGTTTGACATGCTGGAAATCCACCACCACATAAGCCTGTCCGTCCATCTCAATGGTAACCCCGGTCTTAAAGTCATTAACTGATATCATGCTATCCCTCCATAAATATTTATAGAATTAAAAATTCTTTAGTGCTGTGAGTGATTATATCCGCTCCATTTTTGGTTACGATCACCGCATCTTCAATGCGTATGCCGCCCCAGCCGGGGATGTACACTCCAGGTTCGACTGTCACCACCATATTCTCTTCCAGTAAGTCATCACTACTGGCAGACAGGGTCGGTCCTTCGTGTATGTCCAAGCCCAATCCATGGCCGGTGCTGTGACTGAAGTATTGGTCTAAGCTGTATTTTTGGAGGCACTGCCGCACTAGCCTGTCGACCTCGCACCCGCGGATTCCCGCCCTGATACTATCTAGGCCGATTTGCTGGGCCTCCCGGACCTTCTGATAAGTATCCCGCAGGCGTTTAGGAGCGCATTCAACCGCCACTGTCCTGGTCATGTCGCCGGCATAACCCTGGAAGAAGCCCCCGAAGTCCATGGTTACCATGTCCCCGGGGCAGATTGGCTTGTCTTGCGGCCTGCCATGCGGCAAAGCGGCATTTTCTCCCGATACCACAATAGCATCAAAGGCTTCCTTTTCACAACCTTTTTGTCGTATTAAGTGTACGATGGTATCAGCCAGGACCTTTTCTTCCACACCGGTTTTGATCAACGGCAGAATGGCCTGAAAGACTTCGTCCCCGATCCGGGCTGCATTTCTTAGCCTTTCCAGTTCCTGAGCTGATTTTACCCTGCGTTGGGACTCCACCAACCCGGCCACTGGTTCCCAGATGCCCGGCTGAATCTGTTCCAGCTTGCGGTAGGTGGCATAATTGACATGGGCCTCTTCAAATCCGATGCGGCTTAGCCCCTGAACCACCCCATACAGCTTCTCATAAGTAAGCGGTCTTTCTTCCTGGTAACGCCACTCCGGACATTCCAGATAAGCCTGCTCGCGGTAGCGGCTGTCGGTAAAAATGAACTGCTCCTCCAAGGTGAGCAGCAGACGGGCATCAGCACCGGCTGTGAAGGAGGAAAGATAGCGTATATTGGAGGGGGCGCTGATCAACAGCGCATCCAGTCCCATATCGACCAGATTATTTCTCAGCGCAGTGATATTTTCATTGTTCATAGCAATCCTCACTCACCATTGTGATTTTTCTAAGGTTTTTACTCTGCGCAGGTAATCGATGGCAGCTCTTGCCGCCAGATAGTAGCTCATGGCTCCAAAGCCGAAAACACCGCCTATAGCCAGCGGAGACAGCAGCGATTGCTGGCGGAATGGTTCCCGTGTATAGATATTGCTCATATGGACCTCGATCACCGGCAGCCCCACCGCTTTTAGGGCGTCATAAAGGGCTATGGAATAATGTGTTAAAGCCCCGGCATTGATGATGATCAGGTCACATCCCTCCCCAGCGTTCTGTACTCTGTCTATCAGTTCGCCTTCATGGTTGGACTGATAGAATTCAGCAGTGAACTGTGCCTCAGACAGCATCCTGGTCATGCCTGCCTCGATCTCTTCCAGGGTAACACTTCCGTATATTTCTGGTTCACGACGTCCCAACATATTGAGGTTAGGCCCGTTTATCACCAATACTTTAGCCAGCATATCCACCTCCTCAAACTCCCGCAATACTCAAGGCAGCCAACCGCAGGCTGGGAGCCCCCCGGCTGCCGTAAAAACGCACTTTATTTCCAACCGCCTCGATATCCTGCAGCAGTTGCATCATATTCCCAGCCACCACCATCCCCCGCACCGGGTAAGTAAACCTGCCATTTTTGATCAGCAACCCGGCGGCGCCCAGGGAAAAGTCACCGGATACCGGGTTGGCAGTGTGCAGCCCCATCAGGTCGGTCACATATAATCCTTCTTCAACTGACTCGAGCAGGGTATGATCATCGACCTGGCCTGCTGAAATGCTGAGGTTGCTGGGGCTTATGGAAGGCAGGCTGCGGTATGACATACGTCGCGCGTGTCCGGTGGAAGCCAGCCCGGCCTTATGTGCAGTCTGATTGTCATAAAGGAAGCCTTTTAACCGGCCCGCTTCTACCAGGGACAATTTCCGAGTGGGCACCCCTTCGTCATCAAACGGGAAACTGGCCAGACCGTCAGACCGGGTGGCGTCATCGACTACGGATAATACAGGCCTCGCTACCTCCTGGCCTGCCTTGTCACCCAATAGCGACTTGCCCTTCAGAACCGCTTCCCCATCCACCATGCGCGCCAGCAAGCCTAGAAATTTCACTGTCACATAAGGCTCCAAAATACAGGGCAAGACAGTGGACTCCATGCTTCTGGCCTTCAGGCTGCGCACAGCTCGCTCAGCAGCTTCATGGCCTACCTGTTCAGCATCCAGTTCACTATAACGGCGGCGGCTCATAGTGCCAAAGCCACCCTGAGCCTCCCCATCTTGCTGGGCGACTGCGTACAGGTAAAGGCTGCAATAATTGCCCCGTCCATAAACATCTAATCCGAGGCTGTTGCAGATCACCACCTCGAATTCTTTCTCATCATAAACGGAGCGCTCCACCGATGCGATACGCCGATCAGCAATGCGCGCGACTTCCTCGGCCTGCAGTGCCAGATAGATCTTTTCTTCCACCGGGTGTCGCCCCAAGTCATGGTCATAAGTCTGCAATGGCGAATATATCAGTCCCGCCGGAGTCAATTGGAGGTGCTCGTCCCGGGGCATAAAATCGGAGGCGGCCATGGCCGCATCAACAGCCTCCCTCAGCGCTGTCGGCTTCAGATCAGAGGTGTAGGCAAATCCAAGCCGACCGGCATTCACCACCCGCACTGCCAACCCGCTTTCTGTGGCTTCTTTTAGTGTTTCTACCCTTTGATTGGCGGCTTCTATCTGCAACTCGCGCTGGCTGCTGGCATATACCTCGACCTGCACACCATGGTGAATGGCATATTGCAGAGTATGTTGTGCAACACTCTTCAAGCTGTCTTCCATGATATCACCTCCCTGCGCCGGGTTGGCCCTTGAGCTGAGTACCACCTACAGTAAGTTCCTTTATCCTGATGGTCGGCTGGGCATCACTTACCGGAACCCCCTGTCCGCTCTTGCCACATACCCCGATGGAGAATCCCAGATCGCTTCCTACCCGGTCCATATCCTGCAGGGCTTGGGGTCCGTTCCCGGTCAGAGTAGCTCCCCTGACCGGGTAAGCCACTTTCCCGTCTTCAATCATATACGCTTCTGACACATCAAATACGAAATCTCCATTGATCGTATTGACCTGCCCGCCGCCCATTTTCATCACCAACAGCCCTCGCCGGGTAGAGGCGATGATGTCCTGGGGATTATCCTGTCCCGGGGCAATGTAGGTGTTGCTCATACGGGGAATAGGTTTGTGCTGGTAGGACTCGCGGCGCCCGTTGCCGGTGCTCTGGGTATGATCTTCAAGGGCGGTATAACGGTCATAGAGATAATTTACCAACCGGCCTGCTTCTATGAGCACAGTTCTTTGTGCCGCAGTCCCTTCATCATCGAATGCGTAGCTTCCGTAGCGTTTATTCAGGGTGGGGTCATCTATCACCGTTACCAGGGGTGAGGCCACCATTTCCCCTTTCCTTCCCTGGTAGACCGATAGCCCCTTTTGAACCAGGTCAGCTTCCAAGCCATGGCCGCAAGCCTCGTGTATCATGGTGCCGCCTGCCTCTGCGGACATTATCACCGCCATACGACCGGCTGGAGCCGGTCTTGCCGAGAGCATATCCACTGCCAATTGGGCTGCTTTACGGGCTCGATCCTCCCACAACTCGTCACCGAGCAATTCCCAGCCGCCTACCCCACCTATCGACTCATAACCGGTCTGCAGGATGCCATCCCGGCTGGCAACCACATTTATCATCCCCCGGACCCGATTATAGCTGTCCTCTACCCTTTCCCCCAGGCTATTGGCAAATACCACGCTCTTTTCCAGATCGGCCACTCCGACCGAGACCTGGCGGATAGGTGCGCCCAATGAGCGCGCTGCCTGGTCAGCAGCTAAAACTCGCTGTATCTTATGTTCCCAACTGACCTGTCCGGGGTGTATCTCTCTGCCGGGGTAATGCTGGAGCGGGCTAGAGACCAATGGTATAGCTTCAACACGATTGTTAGTACTGTGCAATGCTTGAGCCGCTAGTCCTGCTGCTTTTTCCAATGCCCCCAAGCTCAGATCACTGCTATAAACATAAGCCGTCTGCCGTCCCTTGATCAGGCGTATACCTGCTCCGCCATCCACTCCGCTATGAGTCTTTTCCAGTCGGTGATCCTCAAACCAGACTCCGCTGGTCCTTTTATTCTCGATATAAATGTCGGCATAATCACCGCCCCGCTGCAGAGTCAGATCAAGCAGCCTTTGCAAGACAGCAGCTTCCATACTCTTAAGCCTCCTCGACTTTTGAGAATATGTTTCCCATTCAGGGGAATGTCTTATGATTATTACTTTCCATATTTTTCTTCGACAACATTATACCATTACCTTTTACTGTTGTTCTTTATACTTCCCTCGATACACTGTTTAATACCCAATGGGGGTATGTTATAATTAGATAACCCATAATGCAAGTGAGGTGAAATCATGTTTGCATTGACCGACTCAGCCAAAAAGTTGATAAAAGACAAGGGAAATGCGGTCACTATTGAACTGGACAGCCGCATTAAGGGTTGTTGACACGGGCCGGCGCTGCAGGTGCAGCATCCGGTGATTAGCTTCGGTCGCCCCCGTTCAGTTGACATCGACGTCGATATGGGTAGTGTGATCTGTGACGGGATCGAGATATGGTTTGACCGGGAATTGGAAGCAGATAATATGGAACTGCCTATTACTATAGATACCAGACGTTTTCTATTTGTTAACCGCTTAGTATTGCAGAACGTAAAGATCAAGCGTACTAAACTACCAGACCTATAACATGTGGGGACAGATGAAACTGATACCGGGAACGTCAAGTGCGTCAGGGTGTGTCGGAGAACCGTCCCCTGACACATTTGTCGGAGAACCGTCCCCTGACACATTTCGTTAATTGTGGTTTTTATATCCGTTCAATCTGATCATTTTTCCAACACAAAATTCATATAAATACTTTCCTCGCTAAACGGGGCACAATCATAATCGCCATATACATCTCTCATGGCGAAGCCGCTTTCTAAAGCCATTTTTTCAAATGCAGCCCTGCTAAGCAATGAAAAGTGAATGTCAAGAAAGCGTTTATCGATCAATACGTTTTTAGAATCGTATATTTCATAAAACTGCATACCTTTAACAGCTTCTGTCTTATCGTCATAGTGGTTGTAATAAGACACTACCAAAGACTCTTCTGGTTCCATTGGGAACCTTCCCAGAATCCGAAGCAGCCCATCCGCGGTTTTTATTCTGTAGCAGGGATTATATAAAGTGCATATGAATAATGCATCCTGGGCGAGATGATCGAAAATCCTGGCAAGCGCTGCCTTCTGTTTATCTCTGTCCACAATTTCCGAAAACGAGTTGAAAGGTATGTATATAAGCTCATATTCCTCATCGAGCTTCAGTTCGCAAACATCCTGGCATACTATCCTCGGTTGGTTGCTCAAACCGATAGTTTTTCGCTCCAGAACCCTAAGCATTTCTTGCGAGTAATCCAGGCATGTTAAATCGATCCCATTATTAAGCAGCGGGATTGACACTCGACCGGTGCCACACATCAGTTCAAGGGTCTTGCCTTTTATCTCCTTGGCATATTTGCTGAAAAATCCGATATCGAAGCCGACCGCAACATAAGCATCATAAATATCGGCCACAAAATCAAAATCAATATTCTTCATCACACCATCTCCTTAGAGGGGCCCGGTCAGGGTTTCCTTGCCGTTTCAAATAAGAAGTGTTCAAGTTCCATGGTTCTCATAATTTTCGGCAAATAATGCCAAGCTCAGGCGAAGTGGACTGATACTCTTCACCACCTAGATTTGACAGCACTGCTTCTACCCGAAAGCCGTTTTCTTCCAGTTCCGAACGAATGGACTGTGGGGAAAAGTAAGTCTGATAGATATGATATGTACATACTCCTGAATCGACCACAACTACATAGTCGCAAAGTGTGGGCATATCGGGATAACTAATAGTAGACTCCAGAATAAAGTGTTTATGAGGTCTCCAGAAGCCCGCCTCGGAGGCATACCATTTACAGGCAGCACTATTGATTCTATTCTGATAAGCACTCATGCTAGGTACATCAAAGGCAAAATATCCTCCCGGCTTTAGGGCATTGCGAATGTTGCCAAGCAATATTTTCCGTTTTTCCGGGCTGAGAACGCCGTAGTCATGAGAAATCATCAGGGCTGCTTCAAACTGGTTTGACCCAAACGAATTCAAGTAACTTGCCACAACATAATTGGTATGCCGGTGGTGATTATGACATTTGGCATAACAAATGGAGTTTTCCGACCTATCTATACCAGTAAGATAAAGGCCTTTTTGCACAAGCCTAGAACAGTAAAGACCTGGTCCGCATCCAAGGTCTACCACTGAGTCTCCGCTTTTCAGATCCATTACCCGAAACAAATACTTACAAATTGCCTGAATCTTTTCCGGCCTATAGCTTGCAGCATCAGTATCGGGCGAAAGGTGTAACTCAAGCATCTGCTTTGAAATATGAGGATCATTCCAAAGTTCCTGACCTGGCTCATACGGAGCCGGGGACCGGTCGGCGTTTATCAAATCATCTAAAGTGAACATGGTTACTTCCTTTTCAAATGTATTGATGGCCCCACCGCCGAGCGGCTATTACGGGGTACCAGATCACGAGAGGTCATTCAGGCTGGTCTTCCGAATTTTTCCTCCTTCTTATTATAGCGTTCTGTTGGCCCAGCACGAAGGGACATATGCATGGGTCTTTATTGTCTCGGAAGTTATCTGCGTGAGTGCCCTGGCGGTTAGCAAGAGGGAATGCTGCTGCTTGACGGTTCCCTTGGTTAAACATGTTCTGCACAGCATAGTTTATAGGTGCAGCCGGGAGTTGCAATCACTGTCTGCTGCAAGCCACCATTTATCTACTGCTACAACGCTGTCGGAACTTTGAAATCTGGCTCTGGGCAGCCCATCGTATACAACAATATTGACATTCGTACTGAGATTTACCAAAGAACCTAAAGAATATATAGGGCAGCCATATTGAATCGTGCACCAAATAGAAGTATCGCGTTAGTTGATTTAGTTGCCCTAAATTGGGCCCAAATCCGTTGAATAACTCCGCACTACTGACTAAGATATAGGCAGAGGTTCGGTTATACAAGGTTTTTTGACTTCAACGCGGGTAATGCAGGCTGTAGACCGACAGGTTCATTGAACTGATCAAAATGGAATGGAGGGGTCATTAATGTTGGTGGTTACAACGGAAAATGTAAAAGGATATAAGGTAAAGGAAGTAAAAGGCGAGGTCTTTGGCCTGGTTGTGCGCAGCCGGGGACTGGGTGGCAACATCATAGCATTTCTGCGCAGCCTGGTCGGGGGAGAGATTCATGAATACACATCTCTGCTGGAAGATACCCGCAAACAGGCAATAGACAGACTGGTTAAAAACGCCCAGGTCATGGGTGCCAACGCGGTAGTTATGATGCGCTTTGATTCCAGTGAAATGGGCCAGACCATGAGCGAAATTGTGGCCTACGGCACCGGGGTTGTGATCGAGAAGGAGGAGTAAATTCGCGATGTACAGTGGGCTGATTCTGGGTAGTCTTTTTCTAATAGGTTTACTTTCCTGGTTTATCTGGGACAAGAGATATCGCCACAATACCACCAGGGAGTTGCCCCAAGATTATATAAAAACTGAGGAAGTGTTCATCGACCCGGTTGATGGCAGAAAGTTGAGGGTGTATTACAATCCTGAAACCGGAGATCGCCATTATGTTAGTGCGAGATGATTATCTTTAAGGTGCAGTCAGACTGGTTTTTCAACCAACCGTAACGAATCAATACAAGCGGGGGTGAGTTATATGAAGGAAATCAATATTGCCCGAGTGCTGGTGAAAAAGCGCAAAGAAAAAGGTGTCACCCAGGAAGAGCTGGCCAACTATATGGGGGTTTCCAAAGCATCCGTATCCAAATGGGAAACAGAGCAGAGTTATCCTGACATAACCCTTCTGCCGCTGCTGGCCACCTATTTTAACATAAGCATTGATGATCTCATGGACTATAAGCCGCAAATGACCAAAGAAGATATAAGCAAGCTGTACCGCCGGCTGAGCTCCGATTTTACGTCCCAACCTGTCGAGGTGGTGCTGGGGGAATGCCGCCAAATCATCAAGAAATATTACTCATGTTTTCCTTTGTTGCTGCAAATGGGGATACTGCTGCTCAACCATATTGAATTGCTGAAGGGCTCGCCGCAAACAGTCACCTTGATTGAGGAGGCCCGGAACCTGTTTATAAGGGTAAAAGAGGAGAGCGGGGATGTGGCATTGGCCAAAAAGGCTTTGTATATGGAAGCATACTGTGATTTAGCGACTGGTGATGCCAATTCGGTTTTAGAACTGCTGGATAGAACCATTGAACCGGCCATGCCCCCTGAATTGCTTATCGCTAAAGCCTACCAATTGACAGGGCGTATCGAGGATGCCAAGGGAGTTTTGCAGTTGGGCATCTACCAAAACATCGTCGTTCTGTTTAACTATTTTCCGGCCTACCTCGGGTTGTGTATTGACGAGCCGGCTAAATTTGAGGAGGTGCTGCGACGCGCTTTGAATATTGCGAAGCTATACGATATGCGGCATCTGCACCCAGGCGTTCTGGTCGGTCTTTACATTTGCGCGGCCCAGGGGTACCTGGTACAGAACGATCATGACCGGGCTCTGGATATGCTGCAGCAATATGCGGAAATAGTAACCAGTGATATTTATCCCTTGAAGCTGCACGGCGATGAGTATTTTGACCGGTTGGACCAGTGGCTGATCAAAATGGATTTTGGGCAGGATCTGCCCCGCGATGACAAAACAATCAAGCGCAGTATGTGCGATGTGGTGGAGCAGAGTCCGGTTTTCGCGGCGCTGGCAGATAACCACCGGTTTAAAAACATTATCGGCCGCCTGCAAAGCATTCGCGGTTCAGAATAAGGAGGTAAGGCAATATGGAGCAGGATAGGACGATGGTAAAAAAACGGCTCATGTGGTTTGTGGTTCTAACCTTCGTTATTCCTGACTTTTGCAAAATAGAGGAAGAAGAAAGCTCTCCGCGCCCCTAGATGATAGGCAATTGAGAGCTTTTCTTTTAATTGTAGGATTGTATATCTAAGCTTTGCGGATGTCTTTCAGTTTACCATACGGTAAGATTTCAGGAAGTTGTAAAGTACTTAGGATTGCCGAAAAGTCTTCATTTGATTGGTTCTTTAGATAATATGAGCTGTTGCTTTTTGCATCATCAATAACAGTAAGATTAGCACTTCGAAGAGCATCTTGGATCTTTTCGGTAGACAACTCAAGTTTTTCTTTTCTGAGTTTGTATTCTAGATACCGCTGGATTACCAAAGCCAGGTAGCACATTACGAAATGGCCGCGAATACTCGATTCTGTCCAAACAAAGATGGGTCTGGCCTCTAAATTGCTTTTCATAACCCTGAAGCTCTCCTCAATCTTCCAAAGGCCTTGATAGATCCCTATCACCTGCGCCGCTGACAGGCTTTTGTCCGAGCTTTGAATTCCATAATATCCATCGAATTGTGCATCCATTTCAACCTGATTTTCGTTGAATGAAACGTGATCGTCATCAAAAATGGCCAGTTGCACATACTTTTTGCCACCCTTTTTCATTTCTGCTTTGAGACTGGATTTGGAGTCCACAAGGCGCCGGGACTTCTCTATCAATCGTTCGCGGTCTCTACGGTCTTTCTCAGCACGTTTAGCTGACCAAGTTATCACCATATTGTCATCGAGCAAGACTTTTTCGCCATTAATCTTAACACTGTTCTGAAAATTGCAGACCTTCCATTTAAATTGCGGGCTCTCCACAGTGTAGCCCTCGTCCCCAAGAACTAGGTTCTTAATTGCTTTACTTGCAGATCGGATTTTGTATGCCATGACATAATCAAAACCTTTTGACCTGAGGTAGGCCAGGTTCTGTTTAGAATTTAGCCCACGATCAGCGGTTATTATAATCTTCTTTATGCCATAGGTTTCCCGTAAGTATTCCATAACTGGCACCAGCGTCTTAAAATCATTGGTATTTCCGGGGAACAGTTCATAGCTAATTGGGATGCCCTCATCGTCAATTAAGAGCCCCATTACGACTTGGACCTGATTTACTTTGTTGTCTTTAGAATAACCGAACTTCTTAAGTTCATCGGCTCTGACTGACTCAAAGTAATAAGTGGTAACATCGTAGAAAGCAACTCCAAGGTTGCGTGTCATTTTAAGTGATAGCTGCTTGTTCAAGTGCCTTTCCAGAGATTTCTTTTCATTGGCAAGAAAAGAAAGACTCCGGTATATTTGTTCTAAATTCATTTCCTTGGAGTTGATAAAGAACTCCTTTTGTTCAAAGCTCTTTTTCTTTGATGCCGGTTTTAGCAGCCGGAAGTAAACGAGCATAGATGTCGTATCTTTGACTTTGAACTTAAGGTTGGAATCACGCTTCTGGCGATAATCGAAGAAGTAATCAAGTTTCAATTCATCCCAGATACTCTCGTATACCTTAACGCCGTAATTACGAATAGGAAAGCCTTTAGCAGCGTCGTTATCAGATCCTTCCAGGTAATGCTGGATATCTTTAAATATTGCTTCTTGTTTAAGACTCTCGTTGAAAGCCCTGGACTCCCGGCATTCTCTGCGCAAACGATTCAGAATTCCAGGCTCCTGCGCTTCCAATTCGTCTGCACGCCCTAATACCTTAAGTACCCTGGTCTTGGGCTTCTTATTAACTGGATCCCGATAAGACTCCACGATTCTCACATATTTGATCCCTCGGCTGTTATATACCTGTAGACTGCTCATGCCTGCACCCCTCGTATGAACCAAGTATAGTATAACCATATTATAACATACATACGTTAGATATACAGTAGAGAGATATAAAAAATACCCGATAAATACTAATATTACAGCATTTACACGGGTATTCTTTTCAGCTTATCTGCAAAAGTCAGGAAAAACATTATCGGCCGCCTGCAAAGCATTCGCGGTTCAGAATAAGGAGGTAAGGCAATATGGAGCAGGATAGGACGATGGTAAAAAAACGGCTCATGTGGTTTGTGGTTCTAACCTTCGTTATTACCTGGCTTATTTTTGGGCAGATCCCCCGACAAGGTCTGACCTATGGAACCGGCGTTACCATTTATATAGTCATGGCCGGCATGTTCGTCCCTGCCCTGTGCAACTTGCTGACGCGATTAATAACCCGGGAGGGTTTTGACAATATGCTGCTAGGCCCCAATTTCAAGGGGCATGGCAGAGACTATTTGCTGGTCTTCTTCGGACCCACTGCCTTGCTGTTACTGAGCGCCCTGCTCTATTTCTTGATTATGCCCGGTTCTTTTGACCCGCAGTTTACCTTATTACAAGAGCCCGCCGCCCGGACCGGAGTGCTTTCCGCCCAGACCCTGCTGCTGATTACCGTATTACAGGTAGTGATCATTGGCCCGGTTATTAATATTATTCCTACTCTCGGTGAAGAACTGGGGTGGCGTGCCTATCTGCTCCCCAAGTTACGACTGCTGCTATCTGACCGGGCGGCCTTAGTGGTGACCGGCCTTATATGGGGCTTGTGGCATGCGCCGGTTATCGCCATGGGTCATAATTACGGTACCAGTTATGCAGGGTATCCATGGCTGGGGATTTTGATGATGGTTGTGTTTTGTGTTTGGCTGGGCATTATTGAAGGCTACATGACAATTAAGTTGAATAGCGTAATCCCTGCCGCGATGATTCATTCGACCGTTAACGCTGGTGCGGGACTGGCCATTATCATGGCCAAAGAGGGAGCCAATCCTCTTCTCGGCCCGGCTATCACGGGTCTCATCGGTGGAATGCCGTTCATCCTGGTAGCCGTAATATTGCTGAAAAAGACAGGTAACCAGCCGGAGGAGACAAAACCGGCCATGGAGGTCCCTAAATGAGTGATTAACCGATAAATGGTCGCAAATATAGCCGCCATGCTTAGCTTAGATTATAACGATCATCTTCAAACACAATTGCTTAGCATAATAGTTGGTAAGCATTAGATAGCTTTCCATATATAACCGCTATCATCCCGGGTATGAGTCACAGTGGTTAGCAATCGCCATGGCCACGGTCATAGCATCTGGCAAGTTCAGACTCGGTTTAGGCCGTGATTTTAGCATCGTGTCGGCTACCTATCATCCACGCATCTACCATAATGTGGTATACTTTGAAAAACTCTGAGTGCATGAAAGGAGAGGGGAATGAGGAGAAGAAAGATATTGGCAGTGATGCTGGCCGTTGCCATGCAATTGACCGCCTTGCCGGGTATGGCAACAGCGGCAGTGGATTCGGTGGAGATTGTTAATAAACCAATAGCGGTAAGTGCTGAGACTACTGAGATAATAAGCTCAAAGCAGGCTGTGGAGATATTCTGTTCCGCGTTTCCGGAAATTACTGGAGGCCGGAAACTGGTCGCTGAATTCGATAATTACGCGGGAAATTCAGTTTGGCGGATTCATGAAACAGTGCAAGGCGGCTTGCGCCCCTCCCAGGGGCAGCAGGTAAGTGGGCAGATTGACGCTACCAGCGGTGAAGTCCAGAGCATGCAATATATTCCGGGAAAAGATTATTACCAGGGTAAAACCGTGAGCCTAACCCGGGAACAGGCCCAAGTGGTGGCCCAGCAATTCCTTCAAAAGAAACAGCCCCAAAAATATGCCCAGCTCCAAATTCGTGATGACATGGTTACACCCTTTCCCAGTCGCAATCTGAACCTGTGCTATATTTTTAACTGGCAGCGGCTGGTTAATGGAACCGTGATCGACTATGACAATATTAGCGTAGGGGTCAACGCTTATACCGGAGCAGTCACCCAATATAATTGCAGTTGGCACGAACTTGAACTTCCGGCTGAGAACGGCTTGATACCAGCGGCTGATATGGCCCATATGTTACAAGCACAGATAGATTTGATTCCTTGCTATACAGATGAACAAGATTCCAGCGGGCAAAGGACCGGAAGGATGGTTCCCGCCTATCGCCTAAATATAAATGCACCACTAGTCGATGCTCGAACTGGCCGATTCCTGGATTACCAGGGCAGGCAGCAGGGTAATACCGTTCCCCGCCTATATGAACAGGCTTTTGTACCGGTGGTTAACGCTCCGGCCCTTGATGAATCCCCTGAATCCGAGGAATACGTCGACCCGGAGGTGGCTATGCAAGCTGCCCAGGATTTCTTTGGTCAAATGGGGTACACTGACCAAATCCGCAAGAGTGGGGGCGGCGGCTCTGCTGGGGGCGGAATCCGGGAGGAACACTGGTCTTATAGCCTGCAAGATTCTGCAAAGCATAACAGCCATTTGCGGGTAGAGGTCAATGCCTTTACCGGTGAAGTAATCGGCTTTAGCGATGAGGATTATGGTGGAGCAAAGATTGATCCGGTCATGACTTATGCCAAAGCCCAAGAATTAGCCCTAGCGGCAATTCGGAAGTATGATCCTGACAAAGTTGACCAAGTGGCATTTTGTCAAACCAATTGGGAAGACGATCGAGGCTATTACCATTACCAGTTTGTGAGATTGGTTAACGGGATTCCATTTGACCGGGACAGCATTAACATTACTCTGGATGGAAGCAATGGCAAGATAGTACACTATTTGAAGCGGTGGCACCCAGTACAGTGCGAAGTACTGCCACCCTTGCAGGATCCGCAAATTATTAAGGATAAGCTCTGGTCGGCGGAAAGCCTCAAGTTAAGTTATATCCTGGCCAGAGATGAGCATTATGTACCTATTGGAGGGAGCATCCCAGCCTACTTAATTCCCTATACGCAATTTAATGCTATAACCGGAGAAGTCCTTACAAATGCTCAACCACCACAGCTAACCAAGGATGAACCTGAACCCTGGAGTCACCACTGGGCAGCCCCAGCCTTGTCATTGTTAAGGTATAACGGCCTGTTCTCTCAAACCGTGCGGCCAGATGAGGCCATGACCCGCAGGGAAATCCTGAAGGTTCTGGTCCCGGCCACCGCCCCTCAATTTTACCAGGAGGATGGACAGCAGATAGAGGTTGTTCTCGCTGATATTCCCAAAGACGATCCCGATTTGGTTATTTTTAAACTGGCCATACAGAGGGGTATCATCCCCCCTGCAGGGGAGTTCCGTCCCGATCAGCCCCTTAGCCGGGAAGACCTGGCCATCTGGCTGGTCAATAGTCTGGGCCTCCAGGAGATAGCCGCCATCCCCAATCGCATTGACACTCCCTTCCGAGATATCGGGCAAATCAGCGCTAATAAATGCAATTATGTGGGTCTGGTTTATGGATTGGGGTTACTGACCCCTGATTCATCCGGGGACTTTCGCCCTCAGGAAAAGGTAAGCTGGGCTCAAATGGCATCGGTAGCGGGCCGTTTGGCTCCCCGGGCTTTAGAGCAGCCCGGCCCTGTGATGTGGCACTGATCATACAGTAGTACAGAGAGGGATATGAGTTTCTTGGTTCTTTAATAATATGATTTCTGCAGTCTTATCACACCAGCACAGTGTGTAATTGCTCAGCTCCAAGCTTAAGCACCTCCCCCCTTCCAGGTAATTATATTGTGATGGGGTTTTGAGGTGCTTATCCTTGTCTTATGCGCCTTTTCTTGCCAGCATTATAAGGCTGCATGCCATGGTTTCAACTTGTACTCACCCATGGCATCTTTTTCAGCGCCACAATACCGCAGGGTTTTATGGCGGAAGTACCTTGAACTTGCGCGAAGCCCGGAAGCTGGCGCCTTGATGGCTGCCTATCGATACTACCGTGTATTCACGTGCATCGCCAACCATGATAGAAGTGCTGCTGACCGTGGAATGAGAGCCATTTTCAGGGTCAGATCAATTTACAGGATCGCTGCGGCTGTAGAGCCGCCCAGTAATTGGCAGTGCGCCCAGGCCAGACCGGCATCAGCGGCCTGCCAGCCGCAGATGGCATTCATCCCAGATTACTATGCGGCTGTTCATATAGGACGTTTGCAGCCCTGCCAGGATAAAACCGCTGCAGGCCAGCATAATCACCAGGACCAGTATAACCGCATGGCCATTTGATTAATCTTCGCAACCCTCGATCACCTCGGCACTGTATCGGTTGTATTTCATATTGCTCATAATTCCAGCCTGGAGCCGTCCTGCGCGGCAACTATCGGCATAGCACTGTGGACGGGCTTGCTGGGAAAAACTCACGCTGTCGATGTATTCTGCCAGGGCAATGGCGAGCCGGTGGCGGTATCGCGAAAGAGCTGCCCCCTTTGATGATAGTGCAACAGATCTGCACCACTGGTAAGGTATAGATGGGGCCCCAGTGGCGGCATTTTGCCCGAGGCGTCTTTCACCTGCACAGGTTGGTTGGCCAGATCAGGCTCAAGTACTGGCGAGCCCGCCTTACCGAGTTTGCAGCTCGGCCTGCTGTTGCATCTGCTGTGTTATCAGGAAGGAATACCAGAACACAGCCATGACACTGTGTACGATGAGCAGAATAGAAATAAGGCCAGGACGGTTTCCACCAGCGTGAAACCAACTGGCTACAGACCTGACCCGATCTCCGCGGCCGGTATAACAGGGTACACATTTCCACTGCTTTTCCTCGATCCCCATCCCAATTCACCCTTACCGAACCTGCCACAATTGTGCTTCCCATCGCAAGGCTCCACATCTGCTGCCACGGATAAAGCGCCCTATTGACAGGGTCGCTGGACCACAATTGGGGCATCATCACCGCTGTATGGACCGTTTTCCACCCAATCGGGTACGGCCAGCAGTATTCCAGTATGCCGAAGGCCAGAGCTGCCGCCTGATTCTGTCTGCTAGCCTCTTCTGTCCACCGTCCGGCGACGCCAGAGATGTGCAGCATGGACCCGGCCAACAACCCTAACAATACCAGGGCCACCAGCACTTCCAGCAAAGTGACCCCGGCATAATCACTCCAGATACGAAACAGATTTCTACGGTTCACTATCATCACGACCCAGGTCAGCAAGAGTGTAAACCTCGTCGGTACCTGGCCTATTAGGAATAACCTTTACATATTCATCCACCAGTTCATCAAGATCAGTGATCGTATTCCCCGTATTGGCTTCATAAAGATCACAGGCATTGTTGAGCATATCAATATTGGCTTGGTTGGCTTTTTCCTCGGAGTCGGCCAGAATATTGGCGAATCTGGGCACTACCATCGCAGCCAACACTGCCAGGATGGCCATGACCACGATCAGTTCGATCAGAGTGAAACCCTGCTGCTCCTTCAATTTGCGCCTAATTTTCATCACACTCACCGTTTACACCTCCTTTCACCGCAAATCAACTAAAAGCCTCCGGCCAGATCGAGAAGACCATACATTGGCATCAAGGTGGCAATCACCGTAGTGCCCACTAGAAAAGCCACCATCAAGATCAGGGCTGGTTCCAGTAAGGCGATCATGCCATCCAACCGGTGCAATAGTTCCTTTTGTAAATGTCTGCTCAAAACTTCCAGCATTTCCGCCAGATGCCCGCTCTCCTCGCCGGCCGCAATCATGCGGACATACATCTCCTCAAACAGGCCGTGCTGGGCCAGACTCAGGGCGATACCTTTTCCGGCCTGCATATCCAGGCAAACCCGCTCCACAATATTCTGCACATAAGGGTTGGCAGAGGTGTTGCCGGCTGTTTCCAGAGCCGTCATGGCAGGCACCCCTGCCTTAAGCAATACCGCTGCAGTCTCGCTGATGTGCATTAAGGCCAGACCCCGTAAGCATTTGCCCAGTATGGGCACAGCCATAAGCCTGCGTTGCAGCGCGAATGCAACATTTGGGCGTCGGCTGACTCGCAGCAGCAGATAGCCGATGCTACTCAATACAAACAGTGCCAGCAGGCCATAATTCCTGATGAACCCGGCGCTGAACATGACCACGGTAGTTATGGTTGGCAGGGGCACCCCGGAACCGGTATATAGTTCCGAAAACATTGGAATGATAAAGAAACTGATTCCCAGCACTGCCGCAATGGCAAACAGAAATACGATGCCCGGGTAGGCCAGGGCGGTGAGTATGCGCTTTTGCAGTTCATTCTGGTTTTCCATGTACGAGTTGATGCGGTAGAGCATTTCGGTAAGCACTCCGCCTGACTCGCCTACCCGCACCATCTGCGCTGCCAGGCCGGGAAAAAGCCGGTGTTGGGCTTCTAAGGCCTGATATAGGGATAAACCTGACCTGATATCCTGCAGGATATTATTCAGGGCCTGTTTCAAATACGGTTTGGAGGTCTGGGCACTGAGTATCTCCAGGCCTCTTTCCAAACCGAGCCCGGCTTCCAGCATCACCCCTAATTGACTGAACAGCTGTGCTGTTTCCCGACGGGAGATGCTTGACAGCTGCACCCAACTCGAGGCCTTGTCCAAGGCTGACCCGATGGGATTCAGCCACTGCCTCCATCGCACCACTCCTGCGACTTCACTGCATGGTGTGGTTGATATAGGTTCACTCTGTTCCATCATGGTAATCTTCTCTCCTGATCTTCATTTATAACCCGCAGGATTTCCTCCAGGCTGGTCAGACCTTGTGCTGCTTTGTCAATGCCATCCCACTTTAGCGGTACCATATGATTGCCGATTGCCAGGGCTTGCAGCTCTTCTTCCGATGATCCCCCTTTATATACGGCCTTTTTCAGAGCTGCATCGATTACCATGATTTCTTGTATGGCAGTGCGTCCCATGTACCCCAGGCCGTAGCACTGGCTGCAACCCGCAGACCGGTACATTACTGTCCCGCTCAGTTCAGGCCTCCCTAACCAGGCCGCCTGCGGCGTGGAAATCCGGTAGCTCTGCTGACACAACGGACACAGCAGCCTGACCAGCCGCTGGGAAACGATGCCACTAAGGGCTGAAGCCAATAGATAAGAGGCACAGCCCATATCCAACAACCGGGTTACTGCCGCTGCGGCGCTGTTGGTGTGCAGTGTGGACAAGACCAGGTGCCCGGTCAAAGCCGCATGCACCGCCAGTTGGGCAGTCTCCTCGTCACGGACTTCTCCCACCATGATCACATCCGGGTCCTGACGCAAGGCCGAACGCAGCCCGTTGGCGAAGCGCAGTCCGGCTTTGCTGTTGATCTGCACCTGGTTGATATTTTCCAGGGAGTATTCCACTGGGTCTTCAAGTGTTACGATGTTCTTATGTGCAGTGTTGATGCTGTTTAATAGTGCATACAGAGTGCTGGTCTTGCCGCTGCCGGTCGGTCCGGTCACCAGCACGAGGCCATGGCTGCGCTTGGATAGACCGCTGAGCAGGAGGAAATTGTTCTGGCTCAGGCCTAATTCCCCCATGGCGGTAATAGCCTGGCTGCGGTCCAGAATTCTGATAACCGCTTTCTCGCCTAGTATAGCCGGGATGGTCGACACCCGGCAGTCCACCTTGCCGGGAAGCCCTGCAAAGGTGAAACGTCCATCCTGAGGCAGCCGTTTTTCGGCTATATCCATTCCCGCAACAATCTTTATGCGGGAGATCAGCTGGGAATGAACTGAATGAGGCAGTTCAGCTACCTGATACATCAAGCCGTCAATACGGAACCTCAAGCGCACATCTTTATCACGGCACTCCACATGGATGTCACTGGCGCGGTGATTAATCGCCTGATGAAGTATCTGGTCGAACAAATCTATGCAGTTGCCGGGGTTTAAGCCTTCCAATGCTATATGGGCTTGAGGCTCATCCGGGCCGGATCGGAGCAAGGGCGGCTTGATACCGCCAGGTGCCCTGACTGTGCCCACTACTATTTTGGCAGCCGCCTTCATCTGATCTGCAACCGAACCACCAGTCATTTTTCCGCACCATCCGCTCTATTCAGGGGTGATAAAATAAATATATACAATATTTTCCATTTTATCCATAAGATGTTTTAGGGATATTTGTTAGAAGGTGTCGCTTTAGCTTTTCACAGACTTAAGGGTATGGACTTAAGGAGCCTGGTTTGTTATGTTTTTCTTAGCCCGATCAGGAAAGAAGAAGGCGGTAGAAGATATGGCGGGTATTATCCAATATTATTTTATGCTGGGAGATGACATTTCCGATTTCGGGGAACGAATGGCATCTCCGCTAGAAGCCGCAGGATTTAAGGTTATTAGCGGTGGCAATGACAACGGCCTGCACCCCAGCTCGTCTTTTAGCCCGGTCTACTGGCAGTTTGCAGCCCTAGGCGGCAGCCATGTGTGGGCTCTGACCTTCAGTAGCGAAGGCGGCCTTAAAGAGGCTCAGCAATATCTGCAAGCCTTGGAGGAACAGGCCGGAGTTGACCTGGATATGATTCTTGGTCAGGCTACTGTAGTGGTCGCTGCTGAGCACAATTGGGATGAGCTGTTAATACAGGCAGCAGCGTTAATGGGCCGGGTAGCCCCCGAGGAAGTAGCGCTTCGAAATGGTCGGCTGCTGCGTTATGCACTGTCCCCTACCCAGGCTTGCTATTTGTCCCCATCAGAGGTTTGTCAAACTAATGACACGTTTTTTTGGAGGCAGGGTCTGGCCCAGATTGAGGCCCAGCAACTCAATGCCGGGATCGTAGGCCGCTTGCTGCGTGATCAATTAACTCAGGTCAAACGTGAAAGTACCACGCTGGAACGAGAGCTTTCGCTGATATTGCATGCCAACCTGGTGTCGGCCCAGGGGGCTCAGAAGGAAGCCGATGAACTGGACACACAACTCAACACCTTGATCAGTTCATATGGAAAGATCGTGGGCAGCCGCCACCTGGTAGCGCAGGGCAGAGTCCGGCTGCTCACCCTGGTAAACCAGTTAAACCGGCAGCTGCGTCAGGACAGCGTGTTGGATCCGGTGCAGCCGCTGTTCGATAGGTGGATGGAAGGCTATCAGGAGAGTCTGGATGAATTGAGCCAGGTAGAATCCGGCTTAGAGCATGCCCAGCGGGATTATTTGGCTGGGATCGAGGTGGTGAGAAGTCGTATTGATATGATGAACAACCGCAGCAATTTGGCCACTCAGGCGCAGATTCGCGCTTTGATGGAACAGAATACCGAGATGCAAAAACAAAGCCTGGTGTTCCAATATGCGGCCGGTTTGATCGAGTTCATCGTACTGGCTTATTACAGCCATTCATTGTGGAAAAACCTGGCTCATGACAGCTACCTGTTGATTCCGTCTTCAATACAATTCGCCATTGTTCTGCTGTTCTCCGGCTGCGCCGTATATTGTACACACCTCTTAGCCGAATACATGCAGGGCGAACATGAAGTCAGGGGCAAAATGATCGCGGCTTTAATAGTGATGGCCGCACTGCTGCTAATCATCATTATTGGCACCATCATCACGGGCCCTGCCGTGGCCATCCCGGGAGTGATGGTTGGACATTAAAACATTATTTGCCCATCAATTTGATGGCCTTGAGCCTGTCCACCAACCGTTTATAATGGCTTTCTTCTTCTTTGGCGATCTGTTCCAGCATCAGCCGGGTCTCTTGATCCTCGGCCATGCGGGCCAATTCCAGGTATTTCTCCTTGGCCTGGGTCTCTGACCGTATGGCTAGTTCTAGCGCTTCTCTGATATTCATGTCGTACTTCTCCTTTTATGGCCGATCATTCTTATGACATTATATATGATAATCCCCTTCACGGTCGATAACTGCCTATCCCGCAGCATATATCCCCGATCTCATTCGGATTGAAGCTTCTTGGCAGCTTACTCCGCCCCTCATACTACGGTCACTAGCCTTAGTCTTTAACGGGAATTTTACTCCCATACATAGCCCATAATACTCATAGCGACGCAAAGTGGGTGTGAGTATGAACGAAGCTCTGGTGGTTTTGGTGCGAAGCCTGATAGCCTTTTCGTCCTTGCTGGTGTTTACCAGGATGCTGGGCAAACAGCAATTGAGCCAACTCACCTTATTCGATTATATTTTAGGCATAACCATAGGCTCCATAGCAGCGAGCCTGTCGGTCGATCTGAGCAGTCGGGCCTGGCCGCATTGGGTCGGTCTGTTTACCTGGTTTGCCATCGTGGCCGCAATGCAGTGGTCGGGCATCCGCTGGAAAACCGCCGACCGCATCTTCAGTGGTGAACCGCTTGTCGTGATCAGGAATGGCAAAATCATGGAGCAGAACATGAAGACCATTCATTACACCATATCCGATCTATTAGAGCATTTGCGCAATAAAGGTGTATTCGATATCAGCAGGGTGGAATTCGCGGTCCTAGAGAACAATGGCAACTTATCGGTATTACTGAAGCCTGAATACCAACCAGCCACTTTAAAGGATCTGCAGATCAAGCCCTCTCCCGGGGGAATAAGCACTGAGGTCATTTACAGTGGGTTAGTGGTGGAGGAAAACCTTAAGATGGCCGGGGTCAGCCTGCGGTGGCTGCAGGAGCAACTCCAAGCGCAGGGCATATCTGATCCAAAGGAGGTATTCCTGGCCACCTACAATCTTGACAGCGGGTTGCTCTGGATAGATAAATACCAGGATAACTGAGCAGGTGAGAAAATATGCTAAAAGTAATTTATTATAGCCTGGTGCTGCTTATAATGGCAGCAAGTGTATTCGTTATGAACGGGTATCATTATTTGGCCAGGCCGCACGGCCCAGTTGACAATGTCCCCTTGCACATGACCGCTCTGAAAGCCTCACTGGATCAGCACAGTTGGTACCAGGCCGACCAACAGTATCAGGGGCTCAATACTGCCTGGCAGAAAATCAAACCGCGCATTCAATTCAGTGTGGAGAAGGATGAGATGGATGCTATCGATTTGGGGTTGGCCAGATTAGGCGTCTTCATCCGCGCTCAGGACCAAATCCGAGCCGCTGTGGAGTTGAGCGAGATCGAAGCTCACTGGTCCGATCTCAGCCACTGAGTCATTTCTGAATATGCTGGGCCGCATTTATTGCCTTAATGATCATATGCCTGGGAACATCATCCCGAATAGTATAACTGCCAATGGCCTCAGGCAGCACCAACCTAAGTTTTTTGGCCTGAACCTTTTTGTCAGTGAGCATATTACGGTATATGGTAGCAGCAGGAGTGTCAGGCAGTTTGGCCGGAAGATGCAGGGAGCCTAGCAGAAAACCGATGCGCCTCAATTCATCCTCACTAAGTATATCTAGCTGGTTGGATAAAAAGGCGGCAGCCATAGTGCCCATGGCCACTGCTTCGCCATGCGTATGCTCCTGGTAATGGCCGATTTTTTCCAGAGCATGTCCAAAGGTATGTCCCAGATTGAGGCTCATGCGCACCCCGCCTTCGCGTTCATCTCGGGCCACAACAATGCTCTTGAGCTGACAGCAGCGTTGAATGAGGTGCTGCAAGGCTGATGGATCACGGTTTAAGATGTGCTCCTGGTGCTGTTCCAGATAGGTAAAAAGGTCAGCATCGAAGGCTATAGCGTATTTGACCACCTCCCCCAGCCCGCTCAGGTAATCCCGAACTGATAGAGTAGCAAGGGTGTCGGTATCGATCAATACCACGGCTGGCTGGTGGAAAGCACCAATCAGGTTTTTGCCCCGGCGGTGGTTTACCGCCACCTTCCCTCCTACACTGCTGTCTACCTGGGCCAACAAGGTGGTGGGTATCTGTATGAATTCGATCCCACGCTGATAGAGGGCGGCGACCAATCCGGCCAGGTCTCCGACCACCCCGCCCCCCAGGGCTACCACCGCGCTGGAGCGTTCCAATCCGATATGCACTGCCCGGTCTATGATTTTCATGGCTTCTTTGATGTTTTTATAAGACTCCCCATCTGGCATCAAGGCCACGTCCACATCGAAGCCCTGCCCGCTTAAGGCGGTCAGCACCTTTTCACCGTAAAGGGAGAAAACCAGCGGATTGCTGACCAGGAGCAGCTGGTTGGCCCCGCTCCGGGCCGCGATCAGGTCTCCAACCTTGTCCAGCAACCCTGCGGCGATTATGATCTCATAAGAACGCTCCCCTAGATCAACCAGTAACTTGGCCATTTGCTGTTCTCCTGCATTGCTTCCCACCACTTTATACCCGGAGGTCAGGATGGTTCTTCCGCCGGTAGCTGATCCTCCTGACCTGCGTGATAATCTCATTGACCACTTTGTTTAATTCCTGTCCGGTGGTATCGACCCGGATGTCAGCACAGGCGTAGTACTCCTCCCGGGCGGCCAGCATTTTCTCTATGTCTTCAATGGTAGTATTCTTGCTCAAAAGCGGCCGGTTGCCTTTTTTTCGGCTCACCCTGGACATGATCACTTCCGGACTTGCTTCCAGTCCCACAAAGATTCCGTTCTTCTTCAGGGCGGCTACATTATCGGGGTGCAGCACCACGCCCCCGCCAGTGGCTATGACCAAATTGGAGCAACGCCCCAGCTTTTGTGCCATCAATTGCTCCTCGGAGCGGAACCTGGTTTCTCCGTGTTTTCTGAACAACTGGCTGATGCTCATGCCGGTGATGCGTTCAATTTCCCGGTCCATATCCACAAATTGCAGATGAAGCCGCTCAGCCAAACGCATACCCACAGTGCTTTTACCTGTTCCCATAAAACCAATTAAAACTATATTTTTTCCCATTGCCACACCTTTTTCATATATTTGCGATAAGAATCATAAGAAACATGGACCTGTTCAATATGGTCTCCACTGAATTTCTCCAAAAAGGCCCGGGCGATTCCGAAAGCCATCATCGCTTCCGCCACCACCGCGGCAGCCGGGACCGCGCAGATGTCAGATCTCTCCACAGCGGCTTGCTTCTCCTGCCACAGTCTGGTGTCAACACTGTTCAATGGTTTATAGAGGGTCGGAATGGGCTTCATGTAAGCCCGTGCCCAGACGGTCTCCCCATTGGTGATGCCGCCTTCCAGCCCGCCTGCCCGGTTGGTGCGGCGATAAAGGCCGTGCCTGGGATCATGAAATATTTCATCATGCACTTGAGATCCAGAGAGTTGGGCATTGAGCACCCCTTCTCCGATCTCCACCGCTTTTATGGCAGGGATGCTCATCAACAGCCCGGCTAGAGCCGCATCCAATTTGGTATCCCAGGAGACATGGCTTCCCAACCCGGGGGGTACGCCAATAGCGCCCACTTCAAAACATCCGCCCAGCGACTCTCCCTCCCGGCGGGCTGCATCTATAGCTGCAGTCATGGCTAGGGAGGCCTCGCGATCGGCACAATGCACTGCCGAAGCTTTGAGTTCCTGCTGTAGCTGCGGCAGATTTTGCGCGGTAACCTCCCGGGCCGAACAGCTCACCGCACCTATGGCAGTTACCTGACTATAAATGTATATGTTAAAGATGGCTAAGAATTGTTTAAAAATTGCCCCGGCTGCTACCCGGGCAGCTGTCTCCCGAGCGCTGGCCCTTTCTAACACATTGCGCATATCCTTATGATGGTATTTGATTGCTCCAGCCAGATCGGCATGCCCGGGGCGGGGTGAAGTCACCTGACGCGATTCGATTACGGAACACTCCCCGGCACTCATGGTATCCCGCCAATTACTGTGATCCCGATTGGCGATCATAAAGGAGATGGGACTTCCCAGGCTCAATCGGTGGCGCACTCCTGAAAGCAGCTCTGCCTGATCTTGTTCAATGGCCATTCGCCCACCTCGTCCGTAGCCCTGCTGACGCCGCCGCAGCTCACTGTCGATGGCCGCCAGCTCCACCGGGACCCCAGCAGGCAAGCCAGTGATAATTCCTACCAGGGCCCTACCGTGTGATTCTCCACAGGTTTGAAAATTAAGCATAGCAGTTCTCCTAAGGATATCCGCTTACCATCCCGCCGGGGGTTGGCTGGCAACCCTGATGCGGCCGGCTACCGGACTGACAATTATATAGCGGTGCTCCTCTTCCCCGTTCATCAGCACTACCGTGCCCCCGCTGCGTGGTATACCTGAGGGCTGGAATATACAGGCCGGTACCCGGCCTACTTGGGTAGGAAAGTTAGGATTCGCAGCATACTGGGCACCTTCAAGGTAATAGCGGGTGGAGGTTCCGGACAAATATGAATTGGTAGAAAAATAAAACCGTACCATCTGATCCTGCCCGGAATAAATGGCTTCTTGCTGCGCTGAGCGCAGCACCCAGGCCATCTGCTGTGCGCTGCTGTCAAGACACTGCCGGGTCATGACCTGTTCCAAGGCCGGAGTGGCTGCCACCAGGCTGAAAGTGGTGATCAGCAACACCAAGAGCAATTCTAAAAGGGTAAAGCCCCTTTCATCGCATCCCATCTGCGGCCACTTCCTTCATAAAATCCAGCGGCGGATCGATGTCCAGCCATAACTCCAAACTGAGGGCGGCTTGATTGACGAACATGGACAAACCATCTAGTGTAACCAATCCGGCCTGGCTTGCAATTTTTAGCAGCCGGGTGGTCTGGGGGTTATAAATGATGTCGCACACCAGCGTCCCCGGCTCAAGCCCATTCAGGTTTTCAACCGGACTCTGCTCGATTTGGGGGTGCATGCCCAGCGGGGTGCAGTTTACAACCAGGTTTGCCGAACCGGCCTGTGCCGCGAATGCCTGCTGGCTCATGGCCAGGGCTGCAATGTCGCACTGATATCGGTCGCGGATAAACCCGGCCAGACTCCGGGCTCGCTGTAGGTCGATATCGAGCAGAACCAGCCGCTCCCAGCCCGCCATTGCTAGTTGGCAGGCTATGGCCCGGGAAGCCCCGCCGCAGCCTATCAACAGGGCACAGCCCCTGTGCACCTCATATGAAGACAGGGCTTTCATAAACCCGGCCCCGTCAGTATTGTGTCCTACCAGTCGGCCATCTCGGTTGACGATCACATTGACCGACTGACAGGCTCTGGCATCTCCGCTCAGTTCGTCCAAATAGGGGATAACGGCTTCCTTATAAGGGATAGTAACATTTACCCCAGCCATCCCCAGGGAACGCACCGCCGCTACCGCGTGTGGCAAATTATGGGCCTCAACCTCGAAAGGCAGGTAGACATAATTCAAATCAAGATGCTGCAAGGTGCGGTTATGCAATAGCGGTGACAAGCTATGCCCCAGGGGTTTGCCGAAAATGCCCAGACATCCGGTTTGGGGGTCGATAATCATGAGGGTCTCCTTTGCCCCGCAGGATTTTCTTGCGGGTTGAACGCAGAACAACCGCGATAATATATTTAGATCCCGTTTTTACGCACATTTCTGCGTTTCAAACGGTATAAAACCATCTTCTCCATAGCGCGGGAGATCTTGGTACCCATGAACTCCTTTTTGGTCAGGGGAGTGACCAGTATCGTATAAAGGCCGGCACGATTACCTCCAAGAACATCAGTAAAGATCTGATCGCCGATCACGGCCGTTTCCTCAGGTTTTACCGCCATCAGTTCCATCGCCCGGTAAAATGCACCGCGGCGTGGCTTGTTGGCCTTATAAATAAAGGGGATGCTCAGGTGATCGGCTACTGCCAGACAACGCTGCTTTTTATTATTAGATAAAATACAGGCCTTGAAGCCGGCGGTTTTAATAGTTTTGAACCATTCTCCCACCTGGGATTCCACCACATTGCTGTTCCATTCGGTGATAGTGTTGTCCAGGTCAAAGATCAATGCTTTGATGCCACGGTACTTCAAGGCTTCCAGGGGGATGTCAGCCAGAGCTGCCACATACAGGTGAGGATACAGTTTGTCAATCATGTGATGCTCCCTTGCGGCCTTCTCTCATGGTCTGGCCTAAAATCTGTGCGGCCCGTTCCGGGGCCACCGGGTTCATATAAAACCCTGTGCCGATCTCTACCGCATTTTGCACCATGAGGCGCGGGGAGATCTCCATGAACCAATGATAACCCCGATCCTCCACGCTGTTGACCGGTGCAGTATTGATACTGATATTATAAGCCGGCTGGTCAAGAGTATCCATCATGGTGCCTATATATGCCTTGCTCAAGACCGCCAGGTCGCCAATCTCCGCATCGGATATGCCGTCAAAGTGTTCAGTATGGGTCTTGGGTACGATCCAGGCCTCATAGCAGAATCTGGAGGCATAAGGGCATATTATCAGAAAATGATCTGTCTCCGCCACTATCCGCACCCGGTGGGCGAGCTCCGCCTTGATAATATCACAGATAAGACAGCGCCGATGTTCATCGAAATAGCGGCCAATAGCGGTGCATTGCTCCGGTACTATGGAATAGGCCAAAATCTGACTGTGGCTGTGCTGTTGCGAAGCTCCGGCGAAAAGGCCCCGGTTCTTATAGATCTGAATATATTTGATACGGTCGTCACGCCTCAGTTCCTGATACCTTTGCCGCAGCAAACGGAAGAACTGGCCTATATGTTTGGTATCGCGCTGCTGTATTTCCTGATAATGCCACGGCGTCTCGATCACCACTTCATGATGCCCCAGACCGTTGAAACATTCAAAAAGGCCCTCACGAAAGTGACGCAATTCCCCTTCCAGATTGAAAGCCGCAAATTTGTTGGGTACCGTACGGACCAGCCATCCCGGTGCATCGGCTGTGGAGCCAGGCAAGCGGATGGCCGCGATCTCAGGTGTAGTCCTGCTTTCATGCCCCTCGCAGAAGGGGCAGTCGCTGCCGTCAAAATGAGAGCTGACACAGTTGCGGTTGATGGGAAACTCCCCTGGTTTTAGAGCATTATCCGCCACTATCACCACCCAGTTGTCTCTGACCATATCCTTACGCAATTCTGGCACAGGCCCATCCCCCCTCCACCTTACTGCATGTCACCCTCTGCTGCTTAAAAAACTCGATACATACTGATATTTTAGTAATATATAATCTGATTTATTACAGGGAGTCGCCATTAATAAAACAGTGTATTACTAAAAATACTATATCAGACTGGAACTCCTTTTAAAACGGGTGACTATCGTGCAGCAGCACAGCGAAAAAACACCTGACCAGCTGCCTGCATGGAAAATATGGACCCGCCAGGGGTTACCAATTATAATAGATATTAATGGAAGAAAGGTGGATATCAATGCGCCGATTGCTTCAGGTAACTATAATTTGTCTGGTTTTGCTGGCTGCTGGTTGTGCTCAGCAGTCGCCACCCTCAGGGGGCGATCCGGCCCCTAGACCCGATGGCCCCGCGCCGCAGCCTACTCCACCGGTTTTGACAGCTCAATCCTTTTTTCCCATAAAAGCCGGCAGCACCTGGACTTATCAGGGCCAGGGCAATGAATATGCAGCATTCACCCGGGAATCGATTTTCAGCCGTGACAACCGCGGCCAGTTTAAGGAATCCAATGGCGGCACAGTGAGCAGTGCGGTTTTTGAGGCTAATGCCGATGCCGTGACCAGGGTCTATTTTCAAGGGGAACAATACCAACCCGATAATCTTTTAAACAGTCCCAATTTCGCTGGCAATGACAGCACGGTTGTAATAAAGGCTCCCTTGGTTGCAGGCACCACCTGGACCAGCGGCAATATGCAGAAAAAGCTAGTCTCGGTGGAGGCAGCCGTTGACACCCCGGCAGGTAAATTCGAAAAATGCCTGCAGATTGAGACTCGCACCCCTGAAAGTGTGGTGACGGAGTATTACAAAGAAAATGTGGGACTGGTCAAACGCGAGTTCAAATCCGGCGATACTGTGGTGACCTCGACACTTGCACAATACCAGATCGCCCCTTAAGTTTTCAGGGAGGGCTTATGCTAGACAAGATCCGTTCCTTTAAAGGCCGTAAGGCCAAAGTCCTCGGCCATGCAGAAGTATCAAAATATGCCGTCTTAGTGCCTTTGATTGCAGAAGATGAGGACTATTATGTAGTGTTCGAGAAAAGGGCTGCTACCCTAAAGTGGCAGCCCGGTGAGATCTGCTTTCCGGGAGGCAGGATGGAACCCGATGATCGGGGTACTAAGGCCAGTGCCATCAGAGAAACCTGTGAAGAATTAGGCCTTGATCCTGAAGATATCGAAGTGATCGCGCCGCTGGATGTAATGGTTCATCCCGGCAATTTCATTATTGTGCCTTATCTGGCCTTTATCAACGACCGCAGCAAAATAAATCCCAACCACCAGGAGGTGGAACGGCTGTTATACGTTCCTCTTTCCTTCCTCATGAATACAGAGCCTCAGCAACACAATGTTTCGGTGCGTATGTTCATGGAGGAGGACTTCCCCTTCGAATTGATACCTCACGGGAAGAATTACCCCATGCGCACCGGCAGTTATATGCAGTATTTTTACTTCTGGGAGGGGGAGGTTATCTGGGGTATGACCTCGCGCATACTGCAGCACTTCTTAGATCTGCTCAAATCCTGATTCAAGCCATTCTTTCCACAAACACTTTGACCACACTCGGGTCAAACTGGGTGCCCGCACAGTTCTGCAATTCCTGCAACGCTTCCTGCTTGCTGATGGCCTCGCGGTAAGGCCGCCCATTGACCATCACGTCATAGGCATCACACACCGCCAGGATCCGTGCCAGCAAGGGAATCTTCTCTTCTCTCAGGCCAAGTGGATAGCCACTGCCATCCCAGCATTCATGGTGCGCCAGGATAGCCTCCGCGATGGGCACCAGTTCGGGAGTGGACAACGCGATGCGATAGCCGATCTCGGGGTGCTTTTTCATGGTATCCCATTCCTCGTGGGATAGACTACCAGCCTTATCCAAGATGGTGCTGGGTATGGCGATCTTGCCGATATCATGCAGGGCTGACAGGAGGTTCAATGCATCCAGTTCCGTTTCGCTCATTCGCATGCCTTTGCCTATCATACTGGACATTTGCTGCAGACGCGCGGTATGATCCTCCGTCTCATGGCTCTTCTCTCTCAGGGTGCGCTCCAGCGAGAGAATAAAAGAACTGCGGATATTGCGGCTTTCGATAAGCTTATTGCGATACATACGATCTTCGGCCTCACGCATCACATCATCAATGTCTTGAGTTATATCCGTGCGGGTGGCCATACCCAAGGCCAGGCTGACCTGATCAGCGCTTTCTTCAGTTTTCCTGCAGTTGTTCTTGATACGATTACATATCTCATCCGCTACCTCGGCATTGGTCATAGGCAGCAGAACCACGAATTCGTCCCCACCCAACCGGGCGATGATGTCTTCCTTGCGGCAGGAGGCACGCAAGACCTCGGCGGCCGCCTTTAAAACCGCATCGCCTTTTTGATGTCCGAAGGCATCGTTGATCAGTTTCAAGCTGTTCAAGTCACCCATAATAATACTCATTGGCAGCTGTCTCTGCGTGTCCAGCCTTTTCAGTTCTTCCTGAAAAAAGGCCCGGTTATAAAGCCCCGTCAGAGGGTCATTGAAGCTGAGATAGCGGATGCGTTCTTCAGCGTGTTTGCGCTCGCTGATCTCCTCACAGGCCACTATTACCTCGGTGACTTTACCGGTATGGTCATATACTGGATTAGCCTTATATTGCAGCCATACTTCCCGGCCCCAGGAGGAAAGGAAGTGAATCTCCCCGGTGCCGGACTTACCTTCTTTCACCGTTTCCAACAGTTCATATTTGATGAGCGACATTTCTTTTTCCGATGCCGCCAGTTGATCCAAGTGACTTAAGGCTTCCTTGGATGGAGCTCCCAGCACCTCTAGCATATATTGATTAAGATCAGTGATAGTGCCACTGGATTCATACCTGAAAAGGCCAATGGGGTTGTTCTCGAAAAGCGCCCGATATCGCGGCTCGCTCTCCTCCATGGCCTGATGCTTCAAGAGTTGGTCTGTGAGATCGACTGCCACCGGCGGTGCAGTTCTTCCGCCCAGCCCCAGAGCCTTAATGGTTCTCCCTCTGCTATCCTGAAAGATCATTTTTCCCGAGATGCGCACCCAGAGCCAATCTCCCGCACCATTCTTGATACGGCACACAGTCTCAAAATGCTTCTCCGGACCCTCAACATATGTCTGAGCCGCCTCGATGACCGCATTGATGTCATCCTCATGCAATAACCCCTTCCACTCCTGCAGAGGGCGCCGCTCCTCATCCCATTCTTGGCCGAGTGTTCTGCTCCAACTATCATTTATGTAAAGCGTGTTATTGAGCAAATTCCACTCCCACAAGAACTCCTGGCTGGCCCACAGCGCCGATGCCGTACGCTCTTGGTTATCCTGCAGCCTGGCTTGGTCCTGCTTGAGCTGCTCAATCTCCTCATACAGAAGATTGTTCAAGGCAGATAACTCGCTGACTGCTTTGCGCATAGTGTGGATTTCATTATTGAGCATGTCAATGCGGTCCTGGGAATCCATGTATGTTCACTCCATCTATATGTTCATATAGAGATAATTGTGTGATTTGACTTATATTATACTATATATAGTACCATTCTACTTCTTGGACATTAATCCCGCAAGTGTTTAGTAAACAATAACCACTTATATTGCCCATAAGTCCTATTTTGTAAAACTATTTACTCCGATTCTTCACAGCCCGGCCTATGTGCTGTCTGCTCGGCGAATCTGTGGAAATACTTATACCATCCGAATAAACCGGCCCAGCCGACCTAGCAGTACCGGAACAGGTCATGCTGCACAGCCTGTCCTAAGATGGTCCCGGAATAATGCTGGGGATTCATTCCCCAGCATCATATTTTTACGTTTGCACGCTGATCTCGCTGATGAGTTTTTTCAGGGCGCGTTTCTCTATCCTGGACACATAGGATCTAGATATGCCCATTTTACGAGCTATTTCACGTTGTGTCTCTTTAAGGCCGTTGAACAAACCGTAGCGCATTTCGATGACCTGCTTCTCGCGCCGGGAGAGAATGCCGATGGTGCTGCGCACCTTTTCCTCCTGTAATTTCGCCTCCACATTGTCGATTATTTCATTGTCAGTAGTCAGCACATCGATCAGTGAGATTTCATTGCCTTCTTTGTCAAAGCCGATGGGATCGTATATAGATACCTCTTGCTTCAGTTTTTTGGTATTGCGCAGGTGCATAAGCACCTCATTCTCTATGCAGCGCGCGGCATAAGTAGCCAGGCGGACCGCTCTCTCGTCATTGTAGGTCTTTATGGCCTTGATTAGGCCGATGGTACCTATGGAAATCAAATCTTCCATGTCTTCGCCGCTGTTCTCGTATTTCCTTACTACATGAGCCACTAGTCTGAGGTTGTGTTCGATGAGGATGTTGCGGGCATCTTCGCTGCCCTGTTTGAGCAGCAACAGCTGCGCTTTCTCTTCTTCTTCTTTCAATGGTTGAGGAAAAACTTGATTGTTTAGATAGGCGAAAAGCAGCAGACTTCCTTTAAGCAAGGTCACTAAGGCAATAAACCCGGTGAGAATGCTCAAAATACCACCTCCCTAAAATTAGAGCGCCTTACATCATATGAGTAAAAATGATGAAAAGTGACTGTTTTGAGCAGGTATTTTGTGGAACTTTGTCCGCGAGTGGTGGTGGATGGTGTGTCAGAGAACTCCCCTGACATTCCCTGACACTACAGGATCTTGATGAAGTCGGGCTGGCGCTGTTTGTATATGGTGAGGTATTTGTACCCCAGATCGGCTAAGGCCTGATAAGCATACTGGAACTGGCAGCAGATGTCCTGGGGAAAGTGGGCGTCTGATCCGACGGTGATTATCTCTCCGCCCAACTGCCGATAGCGCTTCAATATCTCCTGCTGGGGATGCAGTTGATCCAAACCGTAGCGGAATCCAGAGGTGTTCACCTCCAGGCCTTTTCCCAAGTATATGAGACGGCGCAGGATCTCATCCAGCATATCGGAATAATCGCGGTAATGCAGTTGCTTGACCGGGTAATCGCCATAGCGCATGATGAAATCGAGATGCCCATAGACGTCAAAATCATCCATCTGGCGAATACCTTCCAAAACATTCAGAAAATAACGTTCGTAGGCCGCTTGGGAGGTTTTGCCTTCAAAGAAAGCCCCGGTATAGAAATCCATGTTATCGGCCATATGGGTGGAGCATATTACAAATTCAAAGGGATAACTCTTCAATAGCGTCTTAATCCGTTCCTGAATATGGGGCTGATATCCTACCTCCACCCCCATAACCAGATCTATCTTGTCGCGGAAGCGGTTTTTCAGTTCATCGAACTCCTGTTTATAGGCATTGAAATCTATCATTTCAAAATTGGGATCGGCATAATCGTAATCCACATGATCGGTGAATACCAGTTGTTTCAGTTGCATTTCCACAGCGCGTTGTACCATGTCCTCCATGGGGGCCTCACTATCCCCTGAATGTGAGGTATGGGTATGATAATCAGCAAAAAAAAGCACTGCCAAGCTCCCTTCTATAAGCAGAGACCGTTTCCCCGATCAAAAAGTCAGTAAAACTCAACAATAATATAATATTCCTAAACGGGCAGGCTAGCAAGGGACTCCGGTACAGTAGGCAGGGTTTATTCAAAGCGGGACAAAACATACCCTTGGGCCTTTAGATCGGTGAGAATCTTATCCAGGGCCTGGGTGTTGCTTTCGGAAACGGCATGTAGCAGTATCACTGCTCCGGGATGGATGTTGTTCATAACCTCGCGGTACGATACCTCTGCACCGGGTTGTTGATTGGGATCCCAGTCTTTGAATGCCAGGCTCCAGAATACCGTGCTGTACCCTAAACGGCTGGTTTGAGCCAGGCTGTATTCGGAATAGCGACCCATAGGCGGACGCAGATAAGGATCCAGGGGAGCGCCGGTCAGTTTCAGGTAGGCCTCTTCCAACTGCTGCAGTTCGCGTTCTATCTGGGATGCGTTCAAGGTGCTCAGGTCAGGATGATCCCAGGTATGATTGCATACCAGATGCCCTTCCTGATGCATGCGTTTGACCAGATCCGGCCTGGTTTTTATATAGTGGCCAGTGATGAAGAAAGCAGCCGGGACATTATGCTTTTGCAGGGTATCCAGTATAGCCGGGGTATAACCCAGCTCATAGCCGCAATCGAAGGTCAGGTAGATCCTGTTGCTGTTGTTGGGCAAAACATAGAATCCCCGGTACTTTTGCAGCCACTCCCCTGCTTCGGCCAGAGCCCCGGGGGTGGTATGCTGATTGTTGCGGCGAAAGTACCAATCATATCCCGGGGAGGACGTGGGCGGACCAGGATCAGCGGGCTTAGGTTCAACCGTTGGGTCGACAGCGGGAGGCTCAACTGGAGTAGTTGGGTTGACCGGATCGGGTTGAGACGATGTTTGTACAGGCGGCGGAGCGATAGCAGGTTGTGCAGGGGGTTCTTGGCCAAAGGGCAGTATGGTACAAGAGGATACTGGCATCATCAATATAATGATAAGAATCAATAAAAACCATCTATTCATGCCCTTCACCCCCTAGCCTCATCATATCACAGCAAAAGGGGAAAATGTTTGGAAATAATCGAAATGAGGCTAAAGGTGTCAGGGGGACGGCAGACTGTGTAAAAACTATTCTACGTTTTTTGGGCGCCCCACTTTTGGCTGTTTTGGGGCTGATATATGGGATGGGGGCTGGCATTTAGTTCGGAATGGCACGACTGTCCCCCACTTTGAGAGCACAGTTCATGAATTCGAGGACTTTTCGCACGGTCTGACGGGGTTGTTGACAACAATTGTTGTCAACAACCCCGTCCCCTTATAATACTTCCACCGAATCACCGCGTTTAACCGGGCCGGATTCCAATATCTTAACGAAAATTCCCTCCAAAGGCATAACACAATGGCCGGCTTGCTTCTTGATGGCACATTCCTGATTGTGGCAGGACTTGCCGATCTGTGTGACTTCGGCCACTGCCTTGCCAATACGCAGTTTGGTACCGACCGGCAAGGTATACACTTCCAGACCAGAAACGGTGAGATTTTCGGCAAAATCGCCATAGTCGATACTGATCCCCAGGGCACGCATCTTGTCCACGCTGGAAAGTGACAACAGACTGACCTGCCGATGCCATCCCCCGCGGTGAGCGTCGCTAGTAATACCCAGACCTTCCTGTAGGTAGGCCTCACCCACGTCACGTTTCTTCTCCCCGCGCTTGGCGGAGATGTTGACAGCTAGTACTGTGCCGACTTGGTTAACCATAAGCACCTCAATCAGATAGATTATCTTAAAAAATGGCTACTTTTGCAGCCGTTCATTAAGCGCCTTAAGCATTGACTCTACATCGATACCGTGGGCTAATGCCCCCTGTTCCAGGCTCTCAAATAAAGCCCCACTGCATCCCAGTCAACCCATGCCGTACTGACCGAACACCGGCAGGGTCTGAGGATATTTTTCAACAATATCCTTTATGATCATATCTTTAGTTACCATTAGTTCACCTCCCAAATCATTGGGATTACCTGCACAAGATGCGAGATAATCCCTTTTACGCTTTATTTATGATAATAAATATGGCTCTGGAATGCAAAGGATTTTCAACTCCGCAACGGATGTTATGACTCCACCTCATAACCGGCATCTTCAATGGCTTTGACCAGTTCTTCCCGTTGTGGCGTACCCTCTACCACAGCCTGCTTCTTTTCCAAATCGACCTGGGCCTTCTCAACCCCGGGGACTGCCTTTAAGGCCTTCTCAACTGCCATTTTGCAGTGATTGCAGCTCATTCCTGCCACTTTTATTATTGTACTCATCTAGCGCTCCTTTCCCAGTCCTGTCCAATAAGCTATTAAGTAAATTATAGCCTTTTGCACACCGCCAGGGTAGATTTAAAAAGTCTGCCAGGACATGATGAAATGCGCTCTATTGCATGGACGAAAAGTTCTGCGATTGCTGTTGCATGATCTTGTTTTGGCCTTGATCAAACATCTGCTGCTCATGCGGGTTAAGCATATGCAGAATCTGCTGTAATTGCCCTACGTGCTTTTTTTCATCATCTGCGATCTGGATCAGGATCTGTTTTACTCTTTCATCATTACAGGCCATAGCATGGGCTTCATAACCGATGATAGCCTCTAATTCTCCGGCCATGTCCGCTCTGATAGCTTGCAGCAGTTCCTGCGGGGATAACTGTTTGGATATGGTAGCTATAAAAGGGTCACCTAGTAAGGCCATATTGCTTTGCCTCCTTTTTCACTTAGTCTTTGCGCATCAAGCCTTACTTTATGCAGTTCGCCGCCGTGAAGACCATCGAAAAATTCACATATGAGGTGCCAATGCCTGGTATAATAAGCAATAAACAGACATGGAGGTGATAACAGGTGTCAACCACAGAATTGCAATTATTGCAGGTGGCGATCCTTAACGAGGTTGAAGGAGAGACATTTTACCGCCTGGCTGCAGAACACCTTGGTTCTGGGGAGATCCGCACCCTGCTGCTACATCTGGCCGATGAAGAGGTCAAACATCAGCAGACTTTGCGCAAGCTTTACCAGGGATTGAGCACCGGCCAGAACCTGTCTCAAGAACCGGATTGGGGCGATATTCCTTCCACCGGAATTTTTGACCTCATGAAGCTGGGAAAGTTAAAAAGCAATTTGGAAATATCAGTGATCAGCACTGGGGTATTGATGGAAAAAGCCTCTATGGATTACTATGACCGGGCTCTTACACAGACAAATAATATGGCTGTCAAACAATTGTGCCAGTATTTGTCCCGCTGGGAACGCGAACATATGGAAAAGCTTGAACGGATATACGATTACCTAAAAGAGGAGTGGTATGAACAACAGGGGTTTTCGCCCGCTTGAAAGATCAGGGGACGGGGTTGTCACAGGGACGGGGTTGTTGACAACAATCGTTGTCAACAACCCCGTCCCTGTGACAACCCCGTCCCCCTGACACCGATCTTCTATCTGGAAGCCTTTTCTACATTCATTTTAAGCTCGTCCTGTACTGCCGTCAGGACCACATTGTCCCCTGCCTCTATAGCTCCGCTGATGATCTGCCTGGATAAAGCAGTTTCCACTTCCTGCTGTATCAAACGTTTCAACGGCCGGGCTCCATAATTAGGATCATAACCCCGTCTGCCCAGGTATTTCAGAGCGCTTTTATCCCAACTAAACATGCCCTGCATGTTCTCGCGAAAGCGGAAAGCCAGCTTTTTCAGTAACATCGCCGCGATATGCTCGATCTGCTCTGCTTCCAGAGCATGAAACACTATCACTTCATCCACTCGGTTCAAGAATTCTGGCCGGAAGTGCATTTTCAGCAAATCCAGGACCCGGGTGCGCATCTCCTCATACCGTCCCCCGCTTTGGGAGAAACTCAGTATCTCATGGCTGCCAATATTGGAGGTCATGATAATAATGGTATTACGGAAGTCTACATAACGCCCTTTGCCATCAGTTAGGCGACCATCGTCCAAAATCTGCAAAAGCACATTGAAAACATCGTGATGGGCTTTTTCAATCTCATCGAACAATACCACCGAATAAGGCTTGCGCCTCACTGCTTCGGTGAGCTGGCCTCCCTCTTCATAACCTACATAACCGGGCGGAGCCCCGATCAGTCTGGCTACACTATGTTTTTCCATATACTCTGACATATCCAGTCTGACTATATTGCGCTCATCATCGAACAAGGCCTCTGCCAGAGCCTTGCTCAATTCCGTCTTTCCAACTCCCGTAGGACCCAGAAAGATGAAACTGCCCACCGGACGGTTGGGGTCTTTAAGACCGCTGCGGGAGCGCAAGACGGCATCGGCTACGGCTTCCACCGCCTCATTTTGCCCGACTACTCGTTCATGCAGAATTTCATCCAGGTGCATCAACTTTTCGCGTTCACCCTCCATCAGGCGGCTTACCTGTATACCGGTCCAACGGCTCACCACCCGGGCGATGTCCTCTTCATCGACCTCCTCTTTGAGCAAGCGATGCATCTCGCTTTCAGCCAGGCGAGCCTCTTCTTCTTTAAGCTGTCTTTCCAATTGATTGAGCCGCCCATACTTCAGCTCGGCGATCCGGTTGAGGTCGTATTCACGCTCGGCCCGTTCGATCTCGGTACGGCACTCTTCGATGTCACGCTTAATGGTCCTCAACCGGGAGATGGCTTCTTTCTCAGTCTGCCACTGGCTTTTCATGACATCGGATTCACTGCGCAAATCCTGCAACTGTTTCAGTATATTGTTCAGTCTCTCTTTGGAGGCCGGGTCTTTCTCTTTTTCCAAAACCGCAGCCTCAATTTCTAACTGCATGATACGGCGAGTGATGTCATCCAGTTCGGCAGGCATACTGTCAATCTCGGTGCGCAAGCGCGCTGCCGATTCATCCATCAGGTCGATGGCCTTGTCAGGCAGGAAGCGATCTGAAATATAACGGTCCGACAACATCGCTGCCGCCACCAGGGCAGCATCCTGTATGCGCACCCCGTGGTGCACCTCATAGCGTTCCTTTAGCCCTCTCAGTATCGAAATGGTATCCTCCACTGACGGGGGATTTACAAACACCGGTTGAAAGCGGCGCTCCAAAGCCGCGTCTTTTTCGATATGTTTGCGGTACTCATCCAGGGTGGTAGCCCCGATGGCCCGCAACTCACCCCGGGCCAGCATCGGTTTCAGCAGATTACTGGCGTCCATGGCTCCTTCTGCTGCTCCGGCACCGATCACGGTGTGCAATTCGTCGATAAACAACACCACCGTGCCGTTGGAATCCTGCACCTCTTTCAAAACCGCTTTGAGCCGCTCCTCAAACTCGCCCCGATACTTTGCCCCCGCCACCAGAGCCCCCATATCCAGGGATATGATCTGCTTGCCCTTCAAGCCTTCAGGGACATCACCGGCCACTATGCGTCTGGCCAGTCCTTCCACTATAGCGGTTTTACCTACTCCCGGTTCACCTATCAATATGGGGTTGTTCTTGGTGCGGCGGGAGATGATCTCGATCACCCGGCGTATCTCCTCATCCCGGCCGATCACCGGATCCAGTTTTCCCTCGCCGGCCAGTTTGGTCAGGTCCCGGCCATACTTGCTCAGAGCTTCATAGCTTTCCTCGGGATTCTCACTGGTCACCCGCTGCGAACCGCGCACTGTACGCAGGGCATTGAAAATCTGATCCCGGCTTAACCCCATATTTTGCAGTAAGGTTTTAAGGTCGCTCTCACTGTCGGTGATCAAAGCCAAAAGTATATGTTCAACGCTGACATAATCGTCTTTTAATAGCTGGGCCTCTTTTTCCGCCTGGTTTAATACCCGGGCCAGCGAGCCGCTCATATACACCGAACCTTCGTATCCATAAACGGCCGGAATCTTTTCTAATAGCCGGTTGAGCTGCTGGTCAAAGGCATTCAGGTTGATGTTGGCCTGTTCCAAGAGACGCGGTACAATGCCTTCTTCCTGTGTCAACAAGGCTTTTAACAGATGCTTGCTGTTGACTTCCTGGTGGTGCTTCTCTGCTGCGAGTTGGTGGGCTTCAGACAAGGCCTGCCGCGATTTTTGGGTTAGGCGTTCTACATTCATCTCATCACCTCATTTTCTTCAAAGCTTCGATTTCATCCTCCAGGGATTCAATTCGTTCCAATAAATCCACAATGATGGCCGCCGCGTTGACATTGACCTTGAGCCTCTGCCTGATCCGCATGATTCTGGACATCTTTCGCAGATGGCTGACTGCGATACGGTGATCCCTTATCTCGATGATTCCCAGCTCTGCCAGCAGCTGCAGAAACTCGGGGTGGATATCAATTTGAGATAATGGCATGGCTTCCCCTTCATCATGGTAGAAAACTCTGTATATGCTCATTCTGTTCTCCTACCTTTTTCGGATTTCGTGCAGTTGTCGGTACAGTTCGAGTTCTTCCGGGCTAAGGTTACTAGGTATGTCAATTTTCAACCTCACGTATAAATCACCGCGCTGACCCTCCTTACGGGGCATCCCTTTGCCCTTGATCCGCATGCGCTGACCGTTATGGCTATTTGCCGGCACGGTCATCACAATGTTGCCTTCCAGGGTCATTACCGGTAGCTTATCACCCAATACCGCCTGTTCAGGAGTCAATACCAGGTCGGTTTCCAGGTCGCTATTTTGCAGCCTGAAACGAGGGTGGGGCAAAATGTTTACCTTGAGGTGCAAATCGCCCCGCGCTCCTCCGTTTAATCCTTCCCCTCCCTGGCCTTTTAAGCGGATGCGGCTGCCCTGATATACCCCGGCAGGGATATTGACCTGCAGGGTTTTGTGCTCAGGTATGGCTCCGGTGCCTCCGCAACGCGGGCAGAAGCCCTGGTCCTTGAAGCCCTGACCGCGGCATTCCGGACAAGCCGACGAACCGGTCAGGGTAAAGGTGCGGGTTCCGCCATGCAAGGCCTCTTCCAGACTTATATCCACCTGACTTTCTATGTCCTCACCCCTCCGGGGGCGGTCATAATAAGCTCCGAAATCGGTTTGGGTCTGCCTGCCTCTTCTGGCCTCTCCGAACAGAACATCGAAAAAGCTGCTGAAGCCGCCCAGATCAGCAGGGTCAAAATCAGCCGTGCTGTAAGTGTAGAAGCCTTCACTGCCGGGCGGCGGGGTGAATTGGTCCCCCGCCCGCCAGTTGCTCCCGAGGCGATCGTATTTAGCCCTTTTATCGGCGTCGCTCAACACTTCATAGGCCTCATTTATCTGTTTGAACTTTTCTTCCGCTTCTTCTTTGTTTTTACCAGTGTGCAGATCAGGATGCCATTTTCTCGCTAGTTTACGGTAGGCCGCCTTGATCTGTTTGGCGTCAGCATTGCGCTCCACCCCCAGAACCTGGTAATAATCCTGATATTGCACTGCCATTTTTCCTGCCTCCAATTAGCGGAATAGTTTATCTTTCTTCATATTCGGCATCGATGACATCATCATCTGGGCGGGTAGCTTCATTAGGATCCGCCGTTTTGTGCCCCGCACTGGCCATAGCCTGTGCGGCAGCATTTAAATCAGCCATCAGGGTTTCCAGAGTTTCAGCTGAACTGCCTTCTTTGATGGCATTTTTCAACTGTTCCAGTTTATTCTCAATGGCTGCCTTGTCAGTAGGCGCCAATTGTTCCGCCACCGCCGCCAATTGACGTTCCACTTGATAGGCCAGAGCGTCGGCTTGATTGCGTTTTTCGGCTTCCTCACGGCGCCTGCGATCATCAGCGCTGAAGGCCTGAGCATCCCGGATCATCTTATCAATCTCGCCCTTATCCAGGTTCGATGAACCGCTGATAGTCACCTGCTGTTCTTTGCCGCTGCTCTTGTCCTTGGCGGTAACCTTGAGGATGCCGTTGGCATCTATGTCAAAAGTCACTTCGATCTGTGGCACCCCCCGCGGAGCAGGCGGAATACCATCCAGCTTAAACTGTCCCAGAGAGCGATTGTCGCGGGCCATTTCCCGCTCACCCTGCAGGACATGGATATCGACTGCAGGCTGATTGTCATCAGCGGTGGAAAACACCTCGCTGCGCCGAACCGGAATGGTGGTATTACGCTCGATGATGCGGGTCATAATGCCGCCCATAGTTTCCACCCCCAGGGACAGGGGGGTCACATCCAAAAGGACCACATCTTTGACTTCACCAGAGAGCACTCCGGCCTGTATAGCTGCCCCAACTGCAACTACTTCGTCAGGGTTAACGCTCATATTTGGTTTCTTGCCGGTCAGCTCCTCCACTACCTTTTGCACTATCGGCACTCGGGTAGAACCACCGACCAATATGACCTCGTCTATATCCTGAGCAGTCAGCTTGGCATCACTCAGAGCTGCTTTGATAGGCCCGCGCAGTCTTTCCACCGATTCATGTACCAAATCCTCGAATTTGGCCCGAGTCAGCTTTATGTCCAGATGTTTGGGGCCGTCGGCATCGGCTGTGATAAAGGGCAGACTGACCGTGGTCTCCAACACACTGGATAATTCCACTTTGGCCTTTTCGGCCGCCTCGGTCAAACGCTGCAGGCTCTGCTTATCTTTGCGCAGGTCGATGCCGTAGTCTTTCTTAAACTCTTCCGCCAGCCAATCCACAATAGCTTTGTCAAAATTGTCTCCACCCAGGTGGGTATCGCCATTGGTCGACTTCACTTCGAAGACCCCATCGCCCACCTCTAGAATGGATACGTCAAAGGTTCCTCCACCCAGGTCGAAAACCAAAATGGTCTCATTGTTCTTTTTGTCCAGTCCATAAGCCAGGGCTGCCGCAGTAGGCTCATTGATTATCCTCAAAACATTCAGTCCTGCAATTTTCCCGGCATCCTTGGTGGCCTGACGCTGAGCGTCATTGAAATAAGCCGGTACAGTGATGACCGCATCGACCACCTTTTCCCCCAGGTAATTGGAGGCATCTTCCACCAGCTTGCTCAAAACCATGGCGGAAATCTCTTCCGCAGCCATCAATTTGTCGTCCACCTTAAAGCGCACTGCGTCTGCAGGGCCTGAGGTGACTTGATACGGCACCAGCTGGCGCTCAGCTTCAACCTCTGTATAGCGTCGGCCCATGAATCTCTTGATCGAGTAAAAGGTTTTTTCAGGGTTCAAGGCCCCCTGACGCTTGGCAACCTGTCCTACCAGGCGGCCTTTGCCCTCTTTAAATGCGACTACCGAAGGAGTTGTTCTGGATCCTTCGGCATTTATTATGACCGTGGGGCTCCCCCCTTCAATCACTGCGACAACGGAGTTGGTAGTACCCAGGTCAATTCCCACTGCTTTGGCCATATTGACACCTCCTCCTTAATTTGTGCCAAATTCATATGGAAACAGTATGCTCTTTTTACGGCTAGATCAATATTTCCCTTATTTCAACACTGCCTTCCTATATCTGTCTATCATTATAGTATGTACTTGATTAATAGTCAATAAAGGTCAAAGTATTTTTTGCAGATTTTCTACCCAAAATGACAGGTCTAATAGAAGGTCTCTTTCTAGTAATAGTCCATCATCCCCTTGACAATGTCGCGAAAAACCGGGGCGGCATTTTGACTGCCACTTTCACCATCTTCTACCAGGACCACGATGGCAAATCGGGGATTATCCGCGGGGAAGTATCCTCCGAACCATACATTCAGTACTTCACGGGGCGGAGTGCTATTATAATCCAGAGCACCAGTCTGACTGGTGCCGGTTTTGCCGGCTATGGCGATTTCTTGCAATGCGGCGCTCTGCCCGGAACCGGAAGTGATCACCTTTTCCATCAAATCACGCACCACTGCAGCGGTTTGAGGACTGATCACCTGCTCTTTGGCTTCTTCGGGCAAATTGTGTACCTGCCCCTGTTGGTCGATAGTGTACCTCACCAATGAAGGGGCTTTCCATGCGCCTCCATCGGCAATAGTGGCAATCATGGAGGTAAGCTGCAAGGGTGTGAGCATGACTCCTTTTTGTCCTACACTGGCATTCCCCAACGCTGCTGGCACGGGCTCAATATCCACATAGCTGTAATCATGATCCTCTATATACCCCCGCAAAGTTTCGTCGGTGAGGTGGAAGCGGTCTACATATTCCAGTAAAGCGCTGCGGCCCAGCCGCTCACCAATAGCGATAAAACTGGGATTGCAAGATCGGATAAAAGCCGTGGTCAGATCGATATGGCCGTGCCCTTCCTTCTTCAGGCAAGAGATGGAAACCTCGGAATTGAAATCATAAGCCCCATCACAGTCAAAATAATCTCCAGAGGTAATTACCCCTTCTTCCAGGGCGGCTGCAGTGAGGAGGATTTTAAACAGGGAACCGGGGTAATAGCGGCTTAGGGCCCGGTTAGTAAGGGTGCTGTAGGGATCATGGGCAATGATCAGACCGATGTTATCATAAGGATTGAAACTGGGCCGACTGGCCATAGCCAATACCTGGCGGGTGTTGATATCCATGACCACTACTGCGCCCCGAGCTACATGACGGTTCATAGCCATTTCCGCCAATTCCTGGACACGCCGGTCAATGGTCAAGGCCACCGTACCCCGGTTGTCTTCCTGGTCCTGGCGCAGTCTAAACATCAAACCTTTGATAGCTGAATTGCGCGCGTCGACCATAGAAACCAGTTCCAGATCAGCAGCAGACCGGGCCAGGATATGGTCATAACTCTTTTCAATGCCAGACTGGCCTTCATCGCCTGAGGCTCCCACATATCCCAGGATATGGGCGGCAAAACCATCTTCTCGGTATCTCTTGATTATGGGCGCCACCATTACCCCCTGCAGATTCATATCCAGGACCGCTTCCACCTCATCTTCCTCCAGATGGGAAGCAATCCTCAGCAGGGAGCGGGATTCTGTCGGGGCATGAGCCAGGTGGTTTTTGATTTCTTGTTGGGTGTCTTCATGGAGATGGGGGGAAAGCAGAGATTCGACCGAGGCCAGAGCCTCCTTTAGGCTGGTATTATCGCCATGCTGTGCTTTGATCACCCCGGGCACAGCATAAAGGGCATAGTCTTTACTGCAGTCGGTGAGGGCTATACCATTTCGATCCAAGATGGCTCCGCGCGAATATTCTTTCAACTGAATAGACTGGCTTCTCATTTGCACTGCAGCTCGGGCCATACCCTGGCCGTTTATCAACTGGTCATGGACCAGTTTGCCGCCCAGAAAAATGAAAATAAACAGCATCATGGCTGCTATAATGGCGATGCGCCAGCGCATCCTGGTGCCCCCTCATTAGCTTTTTTTTAGCATTAGCTCATCTCTGCGGGCTTATACCAGTTATTCAGATTTGATGGCAATCTCAAAAGGCAGGTGATTCAAAATGTGCATTAAATCCTGATAGGTGTCTGCAGTGCCGCGCACCACCGCCAACCCCTGCCGGCGGTCCAGGGTGGATAAGACCCCCAGGTGTTCATACCCTTCCAGGATGCGGTTCAAACAGTCGATATGCGCGGGATTGACCATAAGGTGAATCGTATCGGGAGCAGGTGTCGTCATTTGACCGCCCTCTTGGAAACACGCCGCAATATGGAGTATGGCGCCACCGCTGCCCCATATGGTGCCCATACCCTTTGCCGGGCATGGCGGGCTCGGTCAAGAAGGAGTCCGTTTTCGTCATATATCTCCCGACAGTCCCAGGGTTTTATGGGCTGTCCGGGAATCATCAGTTCCAGCTGGTCTCCCGGCCCGAAATTGGCGCGCTGTTCAATTTCCAGCCGGCCTGAGCCGCTATCATAACCTTTCACTATCCCGCAAAACTCCAGGCGGTAATCCCCATCTCGGCTCTTAGAGGCGTCCTGCAGGTCCTGGGCAGGACCCATAATGAAACCGTTGGTGTAAGGCCGGGTGGCAATACCCTGCAATTCCTGCTGCCAGGCTGCCATCAACTCAGGAGTATACGGCTGCCCGGTCTGCAGCCAAAAATCAATAGCCTGGCGGTAAACCCGGGCAGTGCTGGCGGTGTACAAGGGGCTCTTCATACGCCCCTCCACTTTGAAGGCATCGACCCCGGCCTGTATCAATTGCGGTATATGCTCTAGCAGGCACAGGTCACTGGAATTGAGTATATAGGTGCCGTGTTCATCCTCTTCGATGGGGAAATACTGTCCGGGGCGCTTCTCTTCCTGTAAGGCATACCGATAACGGCAGGGATGTGCACAGGCACCTTGATTGGCACTGCGTCCGGTCATATAATACGACAATAGACAGCGGCCGGAATAGGAAACGCACATGGCTCCATGGATAAAGACCTCGACCTCCACCGGGACTCTAGCCTTGATAGCAGCGATCTCTTCAAGCGATAATTCCCTGGCCAGGACAATGCGTTGGGCTCCCAGATCTTTAAACACTGCCGCGCTCTCATAATTGCTGACATTGGCCTGGGTGCTGACAGTGACGGGTATGTGGGGTACAAGATTCCCGGCTAGTCTCATCACCCCGGGATCAGATATTATAAGACCGTCAACCTGCAATTCCCCCAACTTCTCAAGGAAAGCGGGCAAAGCTTGGAGATGACGATTATGTGCCAAAATATTGACCGTCACAAATACTTTTTTCCCTTGGTTATGTGCAAACCGTACCCCTTGCTCCAGAGAGGGCAGGTCAAAATTGTCGGCATAAGCCCTCAGGCTGAACTCCTGGCCGCCTACATATACCGCATCTCCGCCAAACAGCAGGGCAGTGTGCAGTTTTTCCAGGTCTCCTGCGGGAATCAACAGCTCGGGCCGCTTAGGCGCTTGCTCTGAAATCCTTATTGATGTTGTGGCCTGGATGGTATCATTTCGCATAGCGCTTCTGAGCGGCCAGGTGCTCCTGGAAGGTAGTGGTGAATTCATGGCTTCCATCTCCCCTGGCCACATAATACAAATATTGATGCTGTTCGGGATGCAAGGCCGCATGAATGGCAGCCTCACCGGGGCAGGCAATAGGACCGGGCGGCAGCCCGAGGTGGAGGTAGGTGTTATACGGTGATTCCACCTTCAAGTCGGCGTATGTAACCTGAGGTTTGTTGATTCCCAGGGCGTATAGTACAGTAGCATCGATTTGCAGCAGCATATTCCGGCTGAGGCGGTTTTCTATCACCCCTGCGACCCGGGCACGTTCCGTTGCTACCTGCGCTTCTTCTTCTATTAAAGAGGCAGTGGTAATCACCTCCAGCACGTCACGGTTCTGCGATTTGGCCAGAGCGGCAAACTGCTCGTCCCATACGGTCTCAAACCTTTTCAGCATGGTCTTCACTATATCCTCGGCGGAGGTAGATTCCTCGATGGTGTATGTGTCCGGAAAAAGGAAGCCCTCCAGGGAATGCCGGACTGCGGGGCGATGACCTCCCTGCAAAAATGCGAAATCGTAGTTCTTGCTGACCGCCTGCTGCCAGGCTTCTGAGCTGCATATGCCCCGGCTAACCAGAAGTTCTCCTACTTGGGCCACTGTGTAACCCTCGGGAATAGTCAATGACATGGTGACTACCCTGCCTTCGGCTATGGCCTCGGCAATATAAGCCAGCCCCTGGCTCCTGGAAAAACGGTAGTGGCCGGCTTTCAACTGGCTGTCCAAGCCTTTCTGACGGCAATAAGCCAGGAAAAAATCCTCATTACGGATCAAGCCCTGAGATTTGAGTTCGGCGGCTATCCCAGCCGCGCTGCTGGCCGGAGGTATGTGGATATCTATCAGGCTAGTATCGTTCGGATCTAATGGCCGGTATTGCTGGGATATCAATTGTCCACCTAAAAGACCCAGGCTTATCAGTATCAAAACTGCGGCCAGCATTAATATGGTATTTTTCTTACGCACAACTTTGACTTCACTCATTTCGTCCATCCATAGAAAAAATCTATTACTGCATTCCTAAGACATAGGGTCAAACTCGTCATGCTCAGGGTCCTGGGGTTTATCCTCAGGTTCAGGTTTATCTTCGGGTTCAGGCTTATCTTCAGGATCTGGCTTATCATCGGGTTTGGGTTCATCACCTGGTTTTACGGGATTGTCCACTGGCATTTCATCTTCCGGGGGATTGCCGACCGTAGTTGCGGGACCCACATAGATCAATTTATTGAGGGGCTTGTAACGGTCCCGAGCTAATTGCTCCGAGGCTATAATTTCTCCATTGGCGTTCAGATAACTGCGGAAGGACCGCACTATATATCCCGGTGAACCGTTGTGATCAACCTGCTCCGAACCTGGTGTTAAGTCCGCTTTAAATTCTCGTATCTCCTGGAAGGGAATCACCTGGTCTATAACGTAGCTCAATTTGACGTTTTTCTTGTAAGCCAGATTGCCGTATATGCTTATAGTATGCTTTCCGCCCCCGGCTATGCTGCGAATGTATACCGGGCTGTCGGTATTGTTTTTGAATCGAAAATCCTGCAACCCGTAAGCTACGGTAGCATCCAGTCCGGGAGGTATGTAAGCTACTGCAAGGCCATGATTGAATCTTTCCACGATCTCCAATCCCGCCAACAGCGCAGCATTGTAAAGTGTCGAAGAAACCTGACATATACCACCGCCGGTGCCAGGTTCAAATTTGTCCCCCACGATGACCAGTGCGTCGCGGTATCCTGTAACCCCGGTGCGTGGTCCTACGGTCTGGTTGAAGGAGAAAATCTGTCCCGGTCTAATCATGGTTCCGTTAATTATATTGGCAGCCTTGGTCAGATTGTGAGTCCTGTCCACTTCGGCGACTTTATACCAGGTGGTGTAGGAAGAAAGTTCCCCCATACCTTTCAGATCCTGGGCTACAACGGCAGGTTCTTTCTGTTTCATTATGACCGGTATTTCGATGGCTGCTGAGGGGTTCCACTGTTTCGGCATCTGCGCCCAGGTAGCATCATAATCCACTTCCTGGCCGACCTTTTCAGGGACAACTACCAAACCTTGCACCCGGTCGATCTCCAAACGGGCATCTACCGCTGGGGTTCCTAAAGTGGCCTGCCAGTCACTTATGAGCTGTTCTACCACCTCGGCCCGGTACTCAATGGGAATTGAATACTCCATAGTCTTGCTGCCGATAATACTGGAGGCTTTGGAAACCAATCCCCGTTGGCTCTCCTGCGAATAAACTTCCTCAACTACCCGGACGGTCTCCACGGGAAAAGCCAACTCTCCCAGGCTGGTCTCATGGCGGTAGGAGCCGTAGCTGAAAACCACTGGCTGCAAGTAGGCCTGCTTAATGTTATACTCCAGGGCACTGGCGGCCTGGCTTTTATTGCAGCCTGCCACCGCTGTATTGGCAATGCTGACGCCGGGGAAGAAATTCGCTTTGCTGCCGTAAGCCTGCCAATAAAAAAGACCTGCTGCTGACATTATACCCAGAATCAGGATAATTACCCAGAGTGCGGCCTTCTTAAATCTTGTATCATACTGTATCGTCGGCAAAACCCTTCCCCCAAAGCGTAAAATCATCTATACACTATTACGATTATATTACATTTCTATTTCAGTATGCTATTTAATCAGAGCGAACAAAAAGAAGCCCTAAGGCTTCTTTTATAGATGATATCAGATTTCTTCGTTGTCTACCAGTTCCTGCCAGGCATCGGCAACCATTTCCCATTCTTCTTCATCATCGATATCACTCAGGAATTCATTGCCCTCCTCATCGTACACCACCTTGAGGATGACAACTTCACATTCCTCTTCGTCTTCGTCTTCCAGCGGTATGAGGACACGGTAAAAGTTCTCCTCAATCTCCAGTTCAGCCAGAAGTTCGAATTGATGTTCTATACCTTCATCATCAACCAGAACTAACACTGGAAAATCTTCATCTAACAGGTCTCCATCGTGCATAGCGGCCACCTCTTTCTCCAAACTATTGACATTCTATAGTTTATTATGGTTTTCGTCAAACCTATCCGACCGGCTGCGGTTGTCCAAGTAACCTTGTAAAATGTGGACCGCGGCTAGTTTATCGATAACCTCTTTGCGTTTCTGACGGGATACATCAGCCGCCAAGAGGGTCCGCTCAGCGCTTTTGGTAGAAAGCCGTTCATCCCAGTATTCCACCTCAAGCCCTGTAAAGGCAGACAATTGCGCCGCGAATTCCTGGACTAACTGGGCTCTTGGTCCGACCGTGCCATTCATGTTTAGCGGCAGGCCCACCACCAGGAGATCGATTTGCTCGCTGGTGCACAGTTCTGCCAGGCGTTTATAATCCTGGCTGGGACTTTTACGGTTCAACACCGAATGAGGTTGTGCTGTCCATCCCAGTGGGTCGCTCACGGCTATCCCGATACGCTTGTCACCGACATCTAAACCCATTATTCTCATTATCTGTCCTAACGCTAACTCTTAGTACCGCGACCGCTTTGGCCGCTATTTGCCCAGATAATCCCGGATTAGCACTTCCATAATCTCATCCCGGTCAACTTTGCAAATCAGGCTGCGGGCCTCATTATGGCTGGTGATGTACGCCGGATCACCTGAAATCATAAACCCCACCAGCTGGTTTATAGGATTGTAGCCCTTCTCTTCTAGGGCCTGGTGCACTGCCTGCAGAATGCTTTTGACCCTTTCCTCGCCGTCTTTGGCCAGGCTGAAACTAACCGTATGTCCAGGTCCATGTGCCATATTCGTTCCCTCCCAGTTACTCTTTCGGCTTGGAGACAGGATATTCCTCTTAATCAATGAAGAGAATTATCCACTAGAGCCCGAGCTGCCTCTAAAGCTGCTTCAATTTTATCTGGTTCCCGGCCTCCGGCCTGGGCCATATCAGGTCTGCCACCGCCTCCGCCGCCAGTCACCCGGGCTGCTTCACCCACTATTTTGCCGGCATGCAGTCCCTTTTCCACCAAGTCCTTGCTAACGAAACATACCAGGGCAACCTTGTCATGATTAGCCGATGCCAAAAGGACTACCGCACTACCCAACTTATCCTTCAGCATCTCAGCATTCTGGCGCAAGGTATCAGGCTCCTGCCCGCTCAACTGGGCCATCAGTATATGGCTGTCGCCTTTTTTGACCGACTGTGATAGCAGGTCTTCACTGGCACTGCGGGCGATCTTAGCCTTCAACACATCGATCTCCCGTTCCCTTTCTTTGAGGGTGCGGGTCACCGCTTCCACTCGATGGCTGACCTCGTTTTCACTGCTTTTGAGGATGCTGGCAGCCTGTTTGATCTCCTGCTCGATCTGCTGCAGGTAACGCAAAGCCGCTCTCCCTGCCACGGCTTCGATGCGTCGCAGTCCGGAGCCGATGCTGCCCTCGCTCAGTATCTTAAAAAGGCCTATTTGGCCGGTATTTTTTACATGAGTGCCGCCGCACAGCTCCAGGCTGTAATCGGCTACCTGCACCATGCGCACGGTGTCACCGTATTTCTCCCCGAACAATGCCATAGCCCCCAGAGCGCGGGCTTCTTCCAGACTTTTCACCGTTGCCCCGACATCATAGGCCTGCCAGATGGACTCGTTGACCATTTCTTCTATCCTGATCAATTCTTCTTCAGTCAGTGCCGCCAGATGCGAAAAGTCAAAACGCAGCCGGTCTGGTTCCACCAGCGAACCCTTTTGCTGGGCATGTTCGCCCAACACCGTCTGCAACGCTTTATGCAACAAATGTGTAGCCGTATGGTGACGGGCAGTGTCCAGCCGAGGCCCTTGCTGAACCTGTAGGGCCACATCTTCCCCGCCGGTCAAAGTCCCTTTCAGATTCCCAACATGGATTACCCAGGAACCCACCTTTTGCACATCATCGACCCACATGCTGCCAGCCCGTCCGGTGATGCTCCCTCGATCAGCAACCTGTCCGCCGCTTTCGGCATAAAAGGGGGTGGTCGCTGTAACCGCGATGATGGGTCCATCCTGAGCGGCGCTGACCAGCTCTCCGTCCTTAATCAGAGCCACCAGCCGGGACTGGTCCTGCAGAGTATCATAGCCAGTAAAAGTGGTGGCTTGCGCCTCTATCTGGGTCAACAGCTCGGAGATAATTAACTCGCGGGCATAGGCCTCTCCGCCTTTATTAGCCAGACGGGCCCTCTCCCGCTGCAGGTTCATCTGCTCATTGAAACCGTCCCGATCCACTGCGACTCCATTTTCGGCGGCCACGTCTTCGGCTGAATCCAACGGGAAGCCGTAGGTATCGTAGAGCATGAAGGCCTCGGCCCCGCTCATCACCTGGCGGCCTTCTTTTTTCATGGTCTTGATGATATCTTCAACCTTTTTAAGGCCTTCGTTGATGGTTACCAGGAAGCGCTGTTCTTCCATCTTGATGACTTCTTTTACGAACTCCTTGCGCTCCATTAACTCGGGATAAGCATCTTGCATCAGCTCGCAGACCACGTCTACGTTCTTGTACAGGAAAGCCTCTTCAATGCCTAACAGGCGTCCGAATCGCACCGCCCTTCTAAGAATGCGGCGCAGCACGTAGCCGCGTCCGTCATTACTGGGCAAGACTCCGTCGCTGATCAAAAAGGTGCAGGCCCGGCTGTGGTCAGCTATGACCCGGAAGGGAAAACCTGCTTCACCGCGGTCGTATTTCGTTCCAGTCATTGCCTCGATGTATTTAATGATGGGTGTAAACAGGTCAGTGTCGAAATTGCTGTCCACACCTTGCAGTAGTGAACTGAGTCTTTCCAATCCCATACCAGTGTCGATGCTCGGCTTGGGCAAAGGCGTCATATTGCCGCTTTCATCACGGTTGTACTGCATGAACACCAGGTTCCAGACTTCCAGATAACGATCACAGTCGCACTGGCCTATGCCGCACACCTCGGCCTTGCAAGCATATTCTGGGCCCCGATCATAGTGGATCTCACTGCATGGACCGCACGGCCCGGTGTCTCCCATGGCCCAGAAGTTGTCCTTTTCACCCAGGCGAATGATGCGCTCCGGGTTGACCCCAGCCACTTCCTGCCACAAGGCATCGGCTTCGTCGTCATCGGTATATATGGTTATCCATAGTTTTTCCCGGGGCAGTTTGGCCACCTGGGTTAGAAACTCCCAGGCATAGGCAATGGCATCGCGCTTAAAGTAATCGCCGAAGGAGAAGTTGCCCAGCATTTCAAAAAAGGTATGGTGCCGGGCGGTCCTGCCCACCGTGTCCAGGTCATTGTGTTTGCCCCCGGCACGCACGCATTTCTGAGCGGTGGCGGCGCGGCTGTAACTGCGCCTGTCCATCCCCAGGAAAACATCCTTGAACTGATTCATGCCCGCGTTGGTAAACAACAGAGTAGGATCATCGATCGGCACCAGCGATGAACTCTCCACCACCGTATGACCCTTGTCCTTAAAGAAATCGAGGAAAGTCTGTCTTATTTCACTGCTCTTTTTCACTTAGGCCTCCTCCATCCCGAAAAAATACTAGTATACTCTATTTTCAGGGAAAAACCGCTGCGATGTCAACTTTTGGCGCTACATTTGTAGCACTGGCCGAAATAAAAGTTTATTCTGCAATTTTCAAGTGCGCCCAATGCAATATAACTTTCAGTACCGCCGCTGCCGGCAGAGCCAGAATCACTCCCCATAGTCCGAACAGTGTGCCCCCGGCCAGGAGCACAAAGATAATGCTCAATGGGTGCATACCTAATTTTTTCCCTATAATACGAGGAGTAAACAGGTTGGCCTCCAATTGCTGAATAATCAGTATCCCTAATGCCATCAAGGCGGCCAGACGCAGCGACACGGTCCAGGCCAGGGCTATAGCCGGCAGGCCTCCTAGAATGGGGCCAAAATAGGGCACCAAATTGGTGATCCCAGCCACGATGCCTATGATCAGCGGGAAAGGCACACCCAACAACGCAGCCCAAACCCCGGTTAAGAGACCTACTATTACTGCGATCAAGAAATAGCCTTTGATAAACTCGACCATTATACGGTCGACTTCTTGAAATAAGCTGCGCATCTGCACCCGGGCTCGCGGGGGCAGTAGGTTGAGAAAAGAGTCCCTGATTTTTTCCCAGTCTCCCAGGATGTAAAAGGCCAGAATAGGCGCAAATATCAAGGCCAGTATTCTGCTCAGGAGATGATACCAAGTGTCGATGAAATGCTGCAGGGCATTGTATACCCCCGCCTCCAGCCGTGCCAGGTTATCGTCGATAAACACTTGCAGCCGCTCCGGTTTGGCCATACCGTCCAGCTGCGCCAGCAGTCGCTGTATGTCTTCCACGCACAGCGGATAGATACGACCTAGCTCACCCACTTCGATTGCTATGGCTGGAACCATCCAGTAAGCTAGAGCCCCCAGGCAAGCCGCTGACAGTATATAAATAAGCAAAATGGCAGCTAACCGCGCAAGACCTCGTCTTTCCAGGGCCTTCACCGGGCGGTACAGAAAATAGGCCATGATGCCGCCGAAACTGAAGGCATAGAGCACTTCCCGCAGCCGATATAAAAAATAGATGGTGGCAGCCGCCACCACTAAAAAAAGTATACTGCGCCAACCTCTGTTGTTTAAGAGGGACACCTGCTATTGCTCGCTTCCCGTACTATAATCGGTCTGTTCACCAATTGTGCTCATAGTGTCGTCCATGACTTGCCTGGACTTGTTCATCATCCGGTTGCCCAGCTTGCTGAGCTCACTGCCCTGATGATAATACATCACTGTGGCGGCTGCACCCAGGACGGCACCAAACATCATGTATCCCCAATGATTATGACTGCGGTATCTCACTGTTTCACCCCCGTCTCTATTAAAGGATTTGAGAGGAATTTTCCATGGCGATCAGACTTCCGTCTTCAGCCACTTCGTATAGATTGACCTGACCTTTGTGGAAGTTGAACTCCAAATAACAATTCCAGCAATAATACTGATCGCTTCCTACTTTGCCTACTTGCAGGCCTCTACACGCTGGGCACCTTAATGTCATGATCAAGCTCTCCTTTCCGCATCAATGACCCCGCTGGCTATACTTTTCCAGGTCACCTCAGTCAGGGGTATCTCGCGGCGGCCGTACAGAATATCGCATACTGCCCCGCTGTATACTTCAACTCCCTTCACCCGGTGGTCCTCTATACAGATGACGAAGTCACTGATCGACCCTATTTCCCGGCCCTGAGCGTCAAAGATGGTATCCCCCAGCTTTTTTTGGTATACGGTATATTCTTCCCGGACCGGGCATGGTTTGATACTCGCCATATCATTAATCAACACAGCATGTGGACCTAATTCAAAACAAGGGCTGGGAATCATGCGCAATTCATTATGACTGGTGTTAATGATCAGGTAGTCGATCCGGTAATCGTCATTTATGACCACCTCCTCTACATAACCAACTACAGTGGCGGTGGGCTCATAGAATACCGGCAGGCTGATTATATTGCGCAATTTCAAATTAGCCCGGCCTCCTTGTTTGATTAGATTTAGATTGCCCGACAGAACAAAAAAAATGCGCCATTAAAGGCGCAGAATCAGATATGGATCAATTGTATTAATCGTTTTTATCCGCACACGGTGATTCGATAATGCCTCCACCCAGGACCTGGTCGCCAAGGTAGAAAACCACTGACTGGCCTCTGGTTATGGCCCGCTGGAGTTGATCGAATTCGACCCTTATGCCCTCCCCTTCTGGGAAAATCACTGCTTGAGCCAGTGCTGCCCGGTAGCGGACTTTGGCTTTCACCTCCAGGGGCAGGGACGGGATCTGCCCCGATATGAAATGCACTTCCCGGGCAATCAGAGCCGGCTGGTAAAGGCTTTTTTCCGGTCCAACGATGATGCAATTCGGCTCAGGAAGCATATCCACAATATATAGCGGCTCCCCGGCGGCTATGCCCAGTCCGCGGCGTTGCCCCACGGTGTAAAAGGGCAGCCCCCGGTGGCAGCCCATTACCCGGCCGGAAGCATCTACAATATCCCCGGGCTGGCATTGCACCCGCTGCGATAGCAGATCCCGGTAGTCCCCTTCGATAAAACAGATTTCCTGGCTCTCCAGACCGTGGGGTAGGGGCAGTTTTAACTGCTCGGCAAGCTGCCACACCGACTGCTTGGACTTCTCCCCCAGCGGGAATATGATACGCTGCAATTGCTGCTGGTTCAAACGATACAGAAAGTAGCTCTGGTCTTTGCTCTGGTCTGCTCCTTGATGGAGGCTGTACAACCCGCTGCCCGCGTCTTGACGGATACGTGCATAATGCCCGGTAGCCACCTTATCGCAGCCTAAACCGAGGGCATATTGCATCAGATTGCCGAATTTTATGACCGCATTGCAGTGTATACAGGGGTTGGGGGTGGCACCAGCGAGGTAGGTATTACAGAAGTAGTCGATGACCTCAGCTTCAAATGGTCCGCGCAGATCGGCCACATGGTGTTCTATTCCCAAAAAAGCAGCTACCTGAGCTGCCTGCTGAGCGGTATCAGGCCGCCAATTGACCATGGTGATGCCGACCACCTCATGACCACTGCGCTGGAGCAGAGCAGCAGTTACAGCACTATCTACCCCTCCGCTGAGCAGTACTCCGATTTTCACCGCCACACCTCCTGCTTTTGACCTTAGATTTCCAGAAACACTTAACCTGAGTGGCCTGCTTCCCATTAAGGATAGCAAACCCAACTTGTCCCTTATTTTCGTCATAACCATGGCCTGAAAGGTTGGTGGAATTTCAGAATTCCTTGATTTTCTAGGTTAATGCTTAACCCTGGTTATGAATGCCGAGCATGCAGGTTATGCTGCCCTTACAATTATTAGTAACAACCAATATCACATTATACCAGTTGCCGACCTTGGTCAAATCATGGTTTGGCAAGGCCGGAAGTGGACATCTGAAAATCAGCCTGGACACCAGGAGGGATTGCAAATAATGATTGCGTTAGCCTGCAGTTTAGGCCTAAGATTTATTAAGACAGGCGGTTTACTACAGGCAGTCACCCTTCGACTACACGGGGGTATACGGTGTAGCAAACCGGGGTGTGTCAGGATGAAGGTTATATTACCTTTCCTTGATTACGAAGGAAGATCACCTTTGGACCAAAGCACATGCGCTTCGCAGAAATTCTATAGGATGGAGTTCCATGGACTTATTTGATTTAAACCTGCAATCCCGACCCGGGCAGCAACAGCCCCTGGCCTATCGCATGCGTCCCCGCAGCCTGGATGAGCTAGTGGGCCAGGAACATCTTTTATCCATTGGTTCGGTGTTGCGACGCCTTATCGAGCAGGATGCCCTGAACTCAATGATCCTCTACGGACCGCCTGGAACCGGCAAAACCAGCCTGGCCCGTCTCATCGCCGAGCACACCAAAGCCGCTTTCGTCCAGTTGCAGGCGGTCGCGGCTGGAGTAGCCGACATCAGGAAGCTGGGCGCCGATGCCTCAGCCCGCTTAAAATACTATCAGCAGAAGACCCTGGTGTTTGTTGATGAGGTGCACCGATTCAATAAAAGCCAGCAGGATGTATTGCTGCCCATTGTAGAAGAAGGCATCGTGATCCTGGTGGGGGCTACCACTGAAAATCCCCTTTATGAGATCAACAACGCGCTCTTATCCAGGGTGAAACTGTATGTTTTGAAAGCTCTGGATGACGCGGCCATCGGCACCATATTAAACCGTGCCCTGACTGATACTGAGCGCGGCCTGGGCAAATACGCCATTAGCCTGGATGATTCGGCCCGTCAATTGATTATTGAACATGCCAAAGGGGATGCCCGGACGGCCTTGAACATTTTAGAGACCCTAGTCAACAGCAGCGACACCAGCAAGCCCTGGTCTATATCCGAGGCTGATGTCGCCCTGGTGGTGGACAGGCCGCGTCTGCAGTATGATAAGAAAGGCGAACTGCACTATGATTGCATATCCGCATTTATCAAGAGCATACGCGGCTCAGACCCAGATGCCGCGGTTTTCTGGCTGGCAAGGATGTTGGAAGGCGGCGAAGACCCAGTATTTGTGGCCCGCCGCTTGGTGGTTCACGCCGCGGAGGACATAGGGCTGGCCGACCCGCAGGCTTTATTGATAGCTCAAGCCGCAGCCGCAGCTGTGGAATTGATCGGCATGCCCGAGGCCAGGATCCCTCTGGCTGAGGCGGCCCTTTACCTGGCCACCGCGCCTAAAAGCAATTCCACTGTAACCGCTATCGATAGCGCCATGGCGACTATTCGGAAAGGGCCTGCAGTTAATGTCCCGGCACATCTGGGAGATGCCTCCCATTCAAAAGCAGCCGCCTATCTGGGCAAAGGCCAGGGCTATAAATATCCGCACAGTTTCGGAGGATATATTGCCCAGGACTACCTGCCCGCAGAATATCAGGGCAGAAGTTTCTACCACCCCGGAGAACAGGGCTATGAAGCCCAGATCAAACGATTTATGGAGCAAATAGGGAAGCTGAAAGGTAAGCCAGAATAGCCCAAGGAGGTGACAACTTGATCGACCTACGTTATTTCAACTACTGCCCGATGATGCAAACTTCGGTGCTGGGACTAGTATGTCGAGACTGCCAATATCTGGCGGGAACTGAAGATAATCACCGCTGCGATTATCAGCCTCAGCCCGGTGAAGAAGGTTATGCGGTAAGGGATATCATCACTCGCTTGCTGGATTGTTTGGAGGAGGGCCGCCTTTTCCTAAGCCAGGAAGAATTGCTGTCACTTCTGGAGGAATAAATCAAGCAGGGGTGTCGGCTAATACACTGACACCCCTCTGCGCATGTGCTTCTGCGGCGAAATTCCCCAAACCTCGGCGTCTTGTCAAAAGACTAACACCCTGTTGCCATTCGCATGGTCATTTTCTATTTATCCCAGTACTTCGTCTACCACCTTCTGTAGTTGGGCTTTGCCCTGCGCGCCCACGATGCGCTTTACTTCCTGACCGTCCTTGAAGAACAGCAGGGTGGGGATGCTGCGCACATTAAAACGCAGGGAAAGGTCCTGGTTCTGGTCTACATTCAGCTTAGCCACCTGCATGCGGCCTTGATAATCCTGCGCCAATTCTTCCACGATCGGTCCCACCATACGGCAAGGTCCGCACCACGGCGCCCAGAAATCTACCAATACCGGAATCCCGGCTTGAACCACCTGGGATTCGAAATTACCCTCATTTAATTCCATCACATTACTCATAATGGCTTACCCTCCTTAATATTTATTTGATTAGTCTTCCCAACAGGTTGACAATTTCATCAATACTCTCCGGTTTCCCATCCGGGGCGGTAGCTTTGATGATGCAGTCCCGGGAATGGTGTTGAAACATAATCATACCCACTTTATTCAAGGCCGCCCGGACTGCCGCCACCTGATTGAGAATCTGGCCGCATTCAGCTTCGGTTTCGATCATGCGCTGCAGCCCGCGCACCTGACCTTCAATACGCCTTAATCGGAGCAACAAGTCATTTCGCACTGCATCTTTTTCCATGTGTAACTAAATACCCCCCTTGGGTATATTTGATTTCTGTTAGTATATGTTAAATGATGTTAACTGTCAATATTGTTACCAACCAAAAATACAAAAGCGGGGATAATCCCTTAAGGATTCCCCCGCCCTTTTCAGTCTAACCCTACCACACCAGGTAGTATAACCCTACGGCTATCGCCATAGCTATTGCCACCCAGACAATAGTGCGAATGCTTTCCATTTTAACGATTTTTATCAGATCTTCCATGCGGTCTGACCTCCCCTAATGATGCTCTGATAATTATATCACAAGTCCGGGTTTGATTCAGATACCATTCATTTTGCCCATTGGGTGAGTTCACTGAAACGATCATGGCCTTCGGCCACATCCAGCACTTCGCCGGTTACCACCGTGCCCCGGGGAATTATCACCTGATTGTGCCTGTCGCGGATGTCTTTCTGCACCTCTTTGCCCATTAAAAATTGGCGCTGCTTCTGTTTGAACAGCAAAGCCCCTGATCTCTTCTGCGTTGCCGTGGTAGGGATGGCGGGAACGGTCTCTGGGGCGGCTTTGGCATGCGCCTGACGGCGGTCTTTCACGAACAGCACATCCTGGCCCAGACTGATGATCTCCCTGCTGTCAATACTCTGCAACTCCATGTCATTATGCAAATCCTTGTAATCCATTCTCACAATAGACCCATTTTTTTCATCAAAGAATAGATCGGCAATCAAGCCCTCCAGATTACCGCTGCGGGTCAGCACCATTTTGTCCATAATATCAACGCTCGCCTCCAGGCAGTCTCTGACCGCTGGCACCGCTTCGATCTGCTGCAGTTGTGCTTCGGTTTCCACTGTGACCGCATACTGGCCCAGGCCTACTACCTGAGAGAAAGCCAGCAAGCGCAGGTCTATATATTTGCTTTGCCGACCCACCAGCAAGAACTCCAGTTTAAGGCCTTTAGGAGCCACCAAAAGGTCAATGACCCGCCCCGCTTCCTTGCCTTCTTTTATGGAGATAACCGGCAGTCCCAATAATGAAAAGCCCTTTTTCAACCAGGTTCACCTCACTCTCAGGCCAAATTAATGATCATGTACAAGAATATTTGACATAGAAATGCAAAATCCTGCCTATACATCAATGTATAGACGTAAGCACTTGCACAGTTTATAGTATCGCCACCGGTAAGTAAGTTTTACCATCTGGCAGGCTTGGGCGTAAGGCTTGCCTATCCTATTCGCAGGGCGACTGGCACGCCTTTGGTTGCCCTGATATACTGGAGCGTGAACCTGAATATCACCCCCGCTTTCCTGGCATAAAAAAGCCATTTCCCGAATTGCTCGGAAAATGGCCAGTATTTCGTTTGCTTATTGAATTCTAATTCCTCTGCAGGAATCCCTTGATTAAAATGCACGGGGTGCCGGCATCGGCTGAACCGCTGATTAAATCCGCCAGACTGGATAAAAGATCCTCCGATTTCCTGGGAGTGGTCCCTTCAGTCTCAATACTGCTGCGGTCGAACTGTTCCTCTTTGCGTTCCTCAATGTGCTGGGCAATGGTGTCGATGTCATAACCCTCATCCAGCATCTTATCTACCAGGTATTTGTATTTCAGGCCTTCACGGTATTTGCCGCGCAGTCCTTTCGTCATACCGAAGGCCGGCTGGGGGTCGGCCAGCTCGTAGATCCCGGTGGAGGGATCGCAATAAGCCCCGTCACCGTAAATAATGACCTCTATCTTTTTATTCATATCCTTTTCCACCAGTGTTTGGATTTGATCGGCCAGGAGATCGCAATCGCGCGGAGCCAGTTTAAGTTTATTCCCGGATGATAGGTTACTGCCCAGCACGCCCCATTCAGACCAGCTGCCCGCACCGCTGTTGCATATGTCCTGCAGGGTGATGCAATTCACCCCGTGCTTAATCAGCTTAGCCTGGGTGCGAAAGCGCTGATGGACATTGGACACTATTACTCCGTCCAATTCGTAGCTGACCAAATGCAACGGGTCGTTGCACAGTATAATCTGACAGGCTGCTCCCTGCTGATTCACGATGTCTTCATACAGGGCGATATAATCCACCTGGGTAACCGGATGCAGAAAGCGTTGCTCCCCGATATCCTCCATAAGAATCAATTCGCCTTCGCATTTTCCCAAAGTTTCATGAAAATCGTAGGGCAGCAGTTGGTTGCCAACCTCATCGGCCGGATAGGAAAACTGAATCACGACTTCACCTTCGGGCACCGCAGCAGCCAAACCTTTAAGGATAAGGGAAAAACGGTTGCGGCTCAGTATAGGGAAAAGCACCCCTATCCGTCCTGCAGGCCCTATCCCCAACTTAGTCCTTACATCTGAAGCAATATCTTCTATGGTTACATAATTGTTCTGTGCCCGGGCCACCACCGACTCAGTTACACACACTGTATCTCCGTCATCCAATAAACCATCCTGGTCGCACTTCTGCAGTACTTCGCATACCATTGAGACTACGTCGCTGCCGGGTACAATAACCCCCATCTTGAGGCCAAACGCAGATACCCCAATATAATCTGGCAATCTACTCATGTAATATCCCTTCCCCTCCTAACAGCTATATAGAACCCTCGAACAATATAACTTAAAAAGCATCCCCTGACAATACACTGCCTGCCAACTACTTACTTTTTCGCTGCAACAAGCATAATTACCTGCAGTCTATTCAATGCTAATTCAAATAGGCAAGGGTAGGTGATCCAAATATGAAGACTCTGTGGAAAGGCGCCGTCAGCTTCGGCCTGGTGAACATCCCGGTCAACATGTATGCTGCCACCGAACATAAAGATATCAAGTTCAATTACCTGCACAAGGAGTGCCTGGGGCCGATTGAATATCGCAAATATTGCCCCCGCTGCCAGAAAGAGATCAAGACTGATGAAATCGTGCGCGGCTATCAGTACCAAAAAGGCAGCTGGGTGGTGATAGCCGACGAGGACCTGGAGCGCATTCCGGCGGTGAACACCAAAACTGTGGACATACTAGATTTTGTGGAACTATCGGAGGTAGACCCCATCTATTTTGACAAAAGCTATTATTTACAGGCCAGCCCCGGTGGTGAGAAGGCTTATGCCCTCCTGGTAAAGGCTATGAGAGAAACCGGTAAAATAGCCATAGCCAAAGTGGTTATCCGAAGCAAATCAGCCCTGGCGGTGCTGCGCATAAAAGAAAAGTGGCTTCTCCTGGAGACCATTTTTTACCCCGACGAGATCCGCTCTGCGGCCTCCCTGTCATCAGGGGTCAACGAGGATGCATTGCATGAAAATGAAGTTAAGATGGCAGTTAGCCTGATTGAGAATCTGTCTTCGCACTTTGACCCGGAAAAATATCAGGATGATTATCGCCAGGCCTTATGGGAATTGATCACTGCCAAGGTAAACGATCAGGAGTTGGTCACTCCGGATCAGCCCGCTCAGACCAGCAATATCGTGGATCTGATGGAGGCCTTGCGTGAAAGTGTGCGCCTCTCTCAGCAGAGCCGCCAGGTCGAAAGCAAGGACGCCGCCTCCAAGATTAAGAAGAAGAAGCAAAAGCCCGCCGCCAAGTCCAAAACTTCGTAAGGCAGGGCAGGAGGCAGGGGAGGCACAGGCATGGGGACGGTTCTTTCAGGCATGGGGACGGTTCTTTTGCCTGGTTTCCCAAGGGAAAACCAGGCAAAAGAACCGTCAGACCGTGTGAGAACTTTCGATGAGATCCCAAAACTACGTGATAGGTTTTACTGGTCATTTAGTATTACTAGTGATATTTTGATAAAAAACAGGCTGGTGCAGTTTATGCTGAGGCCAGCCTTTTTACTATTTCTTCAACTCCCAGAATATTGATTACTCTTCGCATGTTGTAGGCCAACATATGTAACTTGTTTTCCGTATTTACAGACACTAATCCCCTGGTTAAAAAGTAACTATAACCCAAGCCCCTTTTTACGGTTCCATATGGGTGTTCTACGATCATTTGCCTTTGTACATACAGTTTTCGATTTTCCTTGGTCCGGCGGTCTATTTCATCCAGTAATGGCTGGGCTAGGTTGCGGCTAATTGTTCGGCCCTTCTGGGCTTTGGTGCATTGATCCTTTAAGGGGCAGCCCTTACAGGCCCGGTAGTTTTTGTAGGTTCGATATTTTACTCCGTTGACTTCTCTTATTCTGCCTGGATAGAGAATCTCTTTTGCGGGGCATAGGTAAACGTCTTGCTCTTGGTCATATTGGAATTTGTCAGCTTGAAAGTCGGTGTTGGCTATATTACCGGTAAATCTCTGCTTGGCTACATAGGTCTCTATGTGGTTTTTCTCGCATTCGATTAGATCATTGGTTGAGTAGTATCCTTTATCGGCCAATACTTTAATTTGGTCTACTTCCAATACTTCTTTGGCCTGCTTAGCCATATTGCTTAGCTGCCCTTGGTCAGCTGGATTGTTTATGACTTCACTGTCTACCACTAGCTTATGCTTTTGGTCTACCGCCGTTTGTACATTGTAGCTGACTTCTACTCCGTTATTATTAACAGCCATTAGCCGAGCATCTGGATCAGTGGTCGATACTTCTGTAGCCCCGGTTTGCTCCATATGCTGTTTCATGGCGGTATATTTACCTTTACGGCTTTCTAGTTCTTCTATGCGCCTCTGGATCTCTTCAGCACTGGGGATATGGATATCGGCTTCGTCCTGGTCGTTGCTATCTAATTCATTAAAGTAGCCGTTAATTTTTTCGTCAATATATTTTAAGTGTCTTTGTAACTTCTTTTGGTTGTAATTATTGCGCTTGGAATTGCTGGCTCGGAACTTGGAACCATCGATAGCTATGACCTCTTTGCCATACAAGTCCCAGTCTTTGCATAACAGGGTGAACTGTTTGAAGACTCCTTTTAGGGCTTTGGGGTTATCTTTCCTAAAATCAGCTATTGTCTTAAAGTCGGGTTTTAGCTTCCGTAATAACCATAACAACTCAAGATTCCGACCGGCTTCGGTCTCTAGCCTCCGAGATGATCTAACCCGATTTAGATAACCATACAAGTAGAGCTTTAACAAGTCCCTAGGATCATATGGAGGTCTACCAGTATTTTTCGGCTCCGCTTTTTGGAACCCGAGGTCCTTCATGTACAACGAATTAACGAATGCTTCAATTACCCTAACTGGATTATCAGTTGATATATAGTCATCGACCGCTTCAGGAAAAAGGGTGATCTGCATGCGGTCTTCGCCCTTAATGTAGGCCATTATTCCACCTCGCTATCACCCTATCATTCGACTTTTATATGTTTTTTTCCTTTTTCTGCGGACTAGTTTTCACACAGTCTGCCGTCCCCATGCCTGCCCATGCCTCCTGCTTTAGTCTACCAACAAGCTTCTGATCTGTTCCACTGTGGAGCCGGGGATGACTGTGCCTGGGTCCAAGGACTGCAGCGCCGTGGTGATAGCTTCTTGTTGCAGCGGATGGTTTTCAATGGCTGTTTCCAAAACCGACAGATCAGCTATGGTGAAAAAGTCGCCGTAGAACTTGCATTGCGCTACTCTGCCCTGCTTAACCAGCAAGAAGGCCTCCATGCTGCCCCAGGGGAATTTGGCCTTGCGGCGCTGGGTGTACTGCGGAGACTGGCCGTAATTCCATTCCCAGGTGGAATATTTTTTATCCCGCAGTTCCTCAATTTTCCTTAGTTCCAGGTTGCTAAGCTCCCTTTGCTGTTCTTCCCCACTATGACGAAATATATGCTCGATCAGCAATTGTTCAAAATCCTTTAACGGCATAGGTTGATCGAGATGCTCAGCTACATTGGTAACCCGGCTGCGCACCGAGGTTATTCCCCTGGCCACAGTCTTGCTTTCATCGGGCTGCAGGACCTCGGCAACATCTTCCAGGTTGGAATCCCATAGGATGGTGCCGTGGTGCATGAGGCGAGTTTTGAAACGGTATTGGGCATTACCAGAAAACTTGCACCCCGAAATTACTATATCGTTACGCCCGGTGTGCTCCGCCGGAACCCCTAACTGCCTTAAAACTTCAATTACCGGCCCGGAAAATGCCGCAAAATCGAGGCCTATGCCCTGAGCACGGGTGATAAAGGTGAAATTGAGATTACCTTTGTCATGGTATACCGCTCCTCCGCCTGACAGCCGTCTTACTACAGCGATGTTTTTTTCACGTACCAAAGGCAAATTAATCTCAGCGCTGCTGTTCTGATGTCGGCCTATCACCACAGTGGGCCGATTCTGCCACAGCATAAAGATGTCGGCGGCTATTTCGGGAGTATGTACCAGGTAATCTTCCACTGCCATATTGAAATAAGGGTCGTCGGAGGGGTTGATGATTCTCAGCATTTAAATTCTCCTCTGTTGTTTGCTTGGTTAACGGGCATGGGGACGGTTCTTTTGCCTGGTTTTCCCCTGGGAAAACAGGCAAAAGAACCGTCCCCATGCCTGTGCCCATGCCCGCATGTAGCTTATTTGCGGGGTGGGGCCAGGTGTATGGCTTCCCCGCCAGCATCCAATATAGCCTCGCGCAGGGCTTCACTCAAGGTGGGATGAGGATGGATCATGTCGATGGCCTGTCCTCTGGTAACCTCTTTTTCAACCAGAACCAATCCCTCCATGATCAGGTCGCTGGCATGAGGACCGATGATATGCACCCCGATGATGATATCATCGCTGTCCACCAGCACTTTGACCACCCCGTCGCTTTCACCCATAGTCAGGGCTTTACCATTGGCGGCAAACTGAAATTTGCCGCTGCGGTAGCTTATGCCCCGTGCCCTGGCCTCTTCTTCGCTGAGGCCAACAGTGGCGATTTCAGGTATGGTAAATATACAAGATGGCACAATGGGACTGGCTGAACGGGTTCTTAGTCCGGCAATTGATTCCACCGCCGCTATTCCTTCTTCTGAAGCCACATGGGCCAGCATTTGCCCGCCTATCACGTCACCAATGGCATAGATGTTTTCCACACTCGTTTTGTAGGTGGCATCAACCTCAATGAAGCCTTTGCTGCCGGTTTTGACCCCTATCCTATCCAGACCCAAGCCTTTTGTGCAAGGCAATCTACCGGCAGCCAGCAATACAGCATCGGCAGGCATATCCTTGATGCCTTTCTTGTCTTCGGTCTTAACAGAAAGCGCGCCTTCCATGCTCTCAATGCTCTTGACAGCGGTCGCAGTCATGACATTGATGCCCTGTCTCTTAAGAAAAACCCCCAGACGCTTGCCCATTTCTGCATCCAGACTGTTGAGCAAGGCGGGAAGATATTCGATCACAGTTATTACACTGCCAAAGGCCTTGAATATGCAGGCAAACTCCAAGCCAATCACGCCTCCGCCCACAATCACCATGCGTTGCGGGATTTCTTTCAATTCAAGTACGTCATCACTGGTCAAAACCCCTGGCAATTCCACCCCGGGAATATCTAAAGAGGCCGGTGTTGAACCAGAAGCCAGCAGGATGAACCGGCCTTGATGGACGGCACCATCGACCACCACAGAGTTGCGGTCTGAAAGCCTGGCCTCACCGGCTAATACCTCCACCCCGTGGTCCTTAAGCAGACGCTGCACACCACTTACCAGCTTTTCTACCACCTGTTGCTTTTTCTCCCAGGCCTGAGCCAGATTAAAACGCCAGTCCGACAGGGAAACCCCAAATTGAGCGCTCTGGTTCAGTTCATGTATGAAAGTGGCATCCTTATAATAGGCTTTGGTGGGAATACAGCCCCTATTCAAACAGGTGCCCCCCACCCGGTCTTTTTCTATTAAAAGCACTTTAAGGCCCAACTGCCGGGCTCGGATGGCAGCTACATAGCCTCCCGGGCCTGCGCCCACGATTATTACGTCATACATAAGTTTCATCCCCATTCATGCTGAGCTAGACTTTATTGTCTCCTATTAGGGCCTAATCTTGCATATCTCCGGGACAATCGCTTGTTCATCGACCGACAGGCAAATGTAACTGCCCAGTTTCGCAGTCCTGGGCCGAGAGGCACTGCCGGGGTTAATCAGCCAGGTTTCGCCGACCTTTTCGCAGCAGGGTACATGAGTATGACCAAAGACAACGATATCAGCTTCCATTTCCTGTCCGCGATAAAAGATACTGTTGAGGTCTCGTTTCACCCCGTATTGATGACCGTGTACCACATAGATGCGCCTGCCCGCCAGTTCCAGCAGTAATTCAGCGGGTTCCCCCTTTTTGACATCACAATTGCCGGTCACAGCATCATAAGACAGCTTTAATGGAACCGCTATCCTTTTGGCATCGGCGTAATAATCCCCGGTATGGATGAGATGGTCAGGCGGGTTTTGGGCCAGGGCTTTCTTGATGCCGGTGACCCGTCCATGAGTATCACCGACTATGGCAATCCGCACTTAACGGCCTCCTCAATCACGCTTCATCCTGGACATCAATCGCTTCAGCTCCTGTAGTGCCCGGCCTCGATGGCTGATAAGGTTCTTCTCTTGCGCTGAAAGCTCCGCAAAGCTGAGTTCATAACCATCTGGGATAAACAGCGGGTCATAGCCGAAGCCCTCTTTGCCCCGCGGTTCAGCGGCTATTGTCCCATTGCACACCCCGCGCACGGTCTGAATCTCTTGATTCGGTCCACAAATGGCAATCACACAGACGAAGCGGGCCTGGCGCGAGTCCTCCGGCACCCCTTTCATCAGTTGCAGAAGCTTGCGGTTGTTGGCTTCGTCATCACCCGGCCGCCCAGCGAAACGGGCTGAGTAGATGCCGGGCTGGCCGCCCAGGGCTTTGACTTCCAGGCCGGAATCGTCAGCCAGGCTGGTCAAACCACTGAATTGAGCGGTAACCCGTGCTTTCTTGATGGCATTGTCAGCAAATGTCTGGCCGTCCTCTTCGACCTCCGGAAAATCCGGAAAATCCAACAAGCTTTTGATCTCGATTCCCAACGGAGCCAGCATTTCCGTCAATTCGCGCTGTTTGTGCTGGTTGCGCGTAGCCAAAATGAGCGTTTTATACACACTTATGCCCCCAATATATGCTTCTGCATGGCGATCAGTTCCTGTATGCCTGCTTCAGCCAGCCTGAGCATCTCATCCAGATCCTTCCGGCTGTAGGGTTTACCCTCTGCGGTACCCTGCACTTCCACGAAATCGCCGCTCCCGGTCATGACCACATTCATATCCACCTCGGCCCGGGAGTCCTCGATGTATTCCAGGTCTAGCAGCAGTTCTCCATCTACCATGCCCACACTAACGGCTGCCACATGATCCATCACCGGCCATTCGCTGATCAAACCCAGCTCCAGGTATTTTCTCATGGCCAGGGAAAGAGCTGCAAAAGCCCCAGTTATTGAAGCTGTCCTGGTGCCGCCGTCAGCCTGGATCACATCGCAATCAATCCAAACAGTCCTCTCCCCCAGCTTGTTCAGATCCACCACTGCCCTAAGCGACCGGCCGATCAGCCTCTGGATCTCATGAGTACGGCCTCCGATTTTGCCCCGGGAGACTTCACGCTGGGTGCGGGTATGGGTGGATGCTGGCAACAGCGAATATTCGGCGGTTATCCAGCCCTTACCGCTGCCTTTTAAAAACGGCGGCACCTTCTCCTCTACCATGGCAGAACAGAGTACGCGGGTATCCCCGGTAGATATCAATACCGAGCCGTGTGGATTCTTTACGTATCCGGGGATCATCTCTACTTGCCTGAGCTGTTCAGGGCCTCGATTATGGCTTCTCATCATATAGCTCCTCCTTGTTTGGTGAGACGTCAAGTTTTCGCCTGACTTGCTCATATATATTTTTCCCCTCACAGTCAATGGCTACCACACAGGGGAAAGATCGCACCTCAAGCCTTAAAAGAGCTTCCGGGCCCAGCTCCGGGTAGGCCACGGGATCGACTGAGACGATTCGCTCCGCCAGGTAAACTCCAGCACCTCCGACTGCTGCCAGGTAGACCGCACCATGCTTTTTCATGGCATCGACTACTGCCTGACTGCGATCGCCCTTACCTATCATTCCTCTCAGTCCCCGCTCTAATAAGGGGGGAGTGTAGGCATCCATTCTTCCGCTGGTGGTCGGTCCGGCCGAGCCAATCACCTTCCCCGGCGGAGCCGGACACGGACCTACATAATATATCATCTGTCCCTGAGGGTCGAAAGGAAGTTGCTGACCTTGCTCGATAGAGGTAATCATCCTTTTGTGGGCTGCATCCCGTGCCGCATATATGTATCCATCAATCAGAATCTCATCTCCGACCTTCAGGCTGCGCACTTCATCTTCTGTCAGCGGGGTTGTTAATCTCCTGGTAACCATACTCTCCACCACCATTTCCACTTCACCTTTATAGTTCGCAGCTGCTGCGCCTGGTGGCGTGACAGCTCAGGCTCACCGCAACTGGCAGACAGGCTATGTGGGTCGGATAAGTTTCGATATTGACCGCCAGAGCGGTGCTCTCCCCTCCCAATCCCTGCGGACCCAATCCCAGTTGATTGACCAGCCCTAATAATTCGATTTCCAGGGCAGCCAGCTCATTCTTTGGGTGTCGCCTGTCCACCGGTCGTAGCAGGGCTTTCTTGGCCATATAGGCCGCCATCTCCATGTTGCCACCGATACCCACCCCAACCACTAAAGGCGGGCAGGCATTACCCCCGGCTTCTTTTACAACCTTGACCACAAATTCCCGTACTCCCTCAAGACCCTGAGACGGTTTGAGCATGGTGAGCTGTCCCATATTTTCACTGCCTGCTCCCTTAGGAAATACTGTGATGGAAAAATGATCCCCCGCAGAAACCTCATAATGGATCACTGCCGGTGTGTTGTCACCACTGTTGATGCGTTCCAGGGGATCAGATACTACTGATTGGCGGAACCAGCCTTCCCGATAACCGTCGCGTATGCCCGCATTGACGGCCTCACTGATATCTCCACCCACAATATGTACATCCTGCCCCATACAAATAGTCACCGCGACCAATCCGGTATCCTGGCACACCGCCATTTGCTGCTGTATGGCCATCTCCGCATTATCCAGCATAATCTTCATCAAGCTTCGGGCGCGGGGGCTCTCTTCTTTTTCCGCGGCTTCTTGAAGAGCAATGACAATATCCCCGGGAAGTTCCAGATTGGCTTTAAGGACACAATCCTTCACTGCGGCTTTTATCTGCTCACAATGTATTTCACGCATTATTCTCCCCTTTTCAAGCCTTAAAGGCTGACGCACTGACAGATGTCACAGCTATGCCATATAAGCCCGGTCATATTTCATTAGCTCAACGCTGTGCCAGGCTGCTGTTGTTTATAATCATTAACGAACCTGTAAAGGCTATGCTTCTATATTCAACCCGGAATAGGCCAGCATGTTTTTGCCCGGGTAAACAGCCTGTATTTCCCCTGATACTACATTGGCATCGAACCCGGGCCATAAATGCGTGGCTACCAAAATGCCAGGGTCGGTCTGCAAAGCCCCCCTGGCCAGATCCGTGGTGCTCATGTGGCCCAATTTACTCGCCAAATGGCTGTCTGCAGTTAAAAATGAAGCTTCTCCCAAGAGTATGTCCACCTTCCGGGCATATTCCCACATGGCATCCGAGGCTGCACTGTCAGCAGTGTAGAACAGGCTGGACTGCCCCGTAAAAAACTTGACGGCATAGGTGGGCAGGGGGTGTATGGCAGGGTAGAACTCTATGTTCAGGCCGGGATAGGCCAGCTGCATCTGCGGATGAAGTCGATAGACGCGAAATTCGGGGACATTCTGCCAGTATTCCCACTGTTCACGGGGCTCATCGGGGATGAACAGGTCTACCGGTCCGGCTGCTTGGCCACTGATAAGGCCGCCCCTAATCAGGTGGCGCAGGGCGTGCAGGTCTACATAGTGATCGGGATGAAAATGGCTGATGATGACCAGGTTCAATTTCAATACATCAGTATAGCACCCCAGAAATGACAGCACCCCGTGTCCGCAGTCCAAAAGGCAGGTGGTCTGATCCTGTTTGATCAGATACCCGCTGCAGGCTTGGCCAATTTGGGGATATGGGGCCCAGCAGCCCACCACCTGTAGTTCCATAATTCCTCCCTGCAATCAACCGTGAGCTAGGGTTATGCTCTTTACCTCGTTAATAACCTGCCCCAAAAGTCTCCTCCCCACCCGGGCAAATGAAGCCTCATCTCCGCTAACCAGGAACTCGGCCTGGCTGTTAGAATCACTATCCTTAAGCAGGTTATTGCCAGCTAAAATGGCCTTTAACTCAGCCACCGCTTCAGTGGCGGGATCGAGCAAACATACTTCTCCAATCAGCTCGGCAATCACCGGGCTCAAAAAAGGGTAATGGGTGCAGCCTAATACCAGGGTGTCTATGTTCTCCTGCAGGAGCGGGAGCGTATATTGCCGGGCTGCCATTTCAAGTTCTTCGCCAACCAGCTGGCCTGCCTCTACCAGGGGCACAAAACGCGGACAGGCCACCTCAAACACCTGGCAAGTATGGTTAATGTCCCGTATCGCCCTGGAGTAAGCGTGACTGTTGACTGTAGCCTGAGTAGCCATAACCCCTATACGGTTGCTGCTGGTGCTCCGACAGGCAGCACGGGCACCGGCCTTGACCATCCCCACCATGGGAATGGGATAATCGTCCTTGATGAAGGGCAGCGTTACTGAGGAATGGGTCCCGCAAGCTACCAGGACCGCTTTGACTCCCCGGCTTATAAAAAAATGCATGATATCCCGGGCATACTGCAATAGCTGTTGCTGTGTCTTATTTCCATAGGGTACATGGGCGGTATCTCCAAAATAGATGAAATCCTCCCCTGGCAGCTGTTCTAGAAAAGCCTTCACAACGGTCAGGCCGCCCACACCAGAGTCAAATATTCCCACGGGATGGTTTTTTCCCAATAATTACACCTCTTTAAACTTTTAAGTCCAGGTTGTTCAGCAATAGACCCGAAAAGCAGAGTCTGTAAGCTGAAACCCAATAATTAATGTATCACTTTTAATAGTCCGCTTCCATATTATAACCACTTTTATGCCCGTAAAGAATAATAATCCTGGCCGAGGATCAAACCAGCCGTCCCGCCACATTCACTTTAACCAATTCTGGTCACATTATTGTCAATATACAATTGTGGGCATAACCTCCATCAAAGGCTATGCCCAATTCCCTAATTTTTGAACTTTTTATTATTTAGCCAGCCCATAGTCAGGAGATCGAGGCTTGGATAAATCCACATTATTAATGATGTCGGCGTAATCACCATCTATCATCAAGGTAACCTCTTTGACGGTAGGATATTCGCCCAAAGTGTTGACCAGGGAGTAAACCATCAGCTCAGTCTGTGCCTTAGTGGATGCATTACGAACATGATTGGTAAGATCAACTATGCAAGTGCCGTCGGATTTAATATTTATGTCACGAAGCGCTGTGCCTTCCGGGAATAGTCTTACACTCTCCGCCTGAGTCGGCCCCCGCAGGAGTTCCTGCACCGTAGTGCGCGCTATTCCGGTGGTCTTCTCTATATCCCGGGTCTCCGCTACCAGGCCCTGGCCATCTTGTTTTCCATAGTACAACGTCACTTTCACTGTCTCCAGCGGCACAGCCGCAGGGGCTTCGGGAAGCAGGTCCTGTATACGCGTGGTGGGCTGCGGGTCCTTTTCCCGGTTTATTGAGGTCTTTAACAGATTTTTCAGGTCGTCTACTCTATCGGCGCTCTGGTCGGAAGAGCAGCCGCCGCTCAGCAAACAAACGCCCAATACAACCGCAGTAAGCGTAACGATAAACTTCTTTGCCATAACTATGCCTCCTCCATAATATTCCTTTTAATAGATACTAGAAACCCCTGGTGAATATGAATCATTTCAAAAAAAAGCGAGCACCTTGCGGTGCTCGGTATGAAGGAGGAGTTATTAAAAAGAAAACTTAATTGCATATTAGAAAAAGCACTTGATATATTAATAAAATTCTAGCAGAATAGCTTGAATAATGTCAAATTTCTCTGTAGCCTGACCATGTGACTATATCATTGTCTGGCGGTCTGCAGCTGCTTTTTCTCAGCGCGCACGATGTTGATCAGATTGTCTTTATTGAGGTCATCGACCACATATAAGATTCCATTGGCCTTTTCTGCCACCTTTTCCAGGTATTGGCGGTAGGCTTCGATCCCGATGCAGATAAAACGGATATTGGCTTCCGGGATCTTGCTGGCTGCTTCTAAAGCGTCGGCTTTGGCATCCATGGTCCACAATGGAGTATTGGGAAGCCCATCAGTAATAAGTACCAGCAAAGGGTTTTTGACCCGGGAGTTTTTAATCAGGTTAACCGCAGTCATTATACCGCTGGCCAGCGGGGTCAGGCCAGCCGGGTTAATGGTGGCCAATCCCTTTTTGAGCACTGATTGCTTGCGCGTGAAGGGCACTACCACCTGGCTGGTTCTTTCCTGAAATATTACCACAGCTACTTTTTCCTTGCCTGACAGCAAGAGATGTTCGGCCAAAAAACAGGCCGCCTGCCTCTTATCCCCGGCCATACTTCCGCTGGCATCGATCAAAAAGCAGATGTCCACCGGGACATAAGTCTTTTTATCATGATAATGCAAATCGTCTTTTTTAATTACAAGATGATTGTCGCCGCGCAGGATACTGTTTTTCTTGGCCTGAATAATGGTCTCTGGAACCGCCAGATCGCCGGACCAGTTTTTGTCGGGGTTGTTGATGGTGCGGTTGCGGTTAGTCAGTTCCACCGCCGACATCTTGCTCTCTGATTTGCCCAGCTTCTTGTAGCGGCCTTTACCTCCCGAAGGCATTTTGCGGATATTGCGGCGGATTTCGGTTTCCAGTTCACATTTGTTGTTCAAAACGAAATCCTTTAAGGCCTGGCCTTGCTTGGTCAAAACTTTACCGAACATGGTTTCTTTGAGTATGCCTAGCTCTTCAAGTTGCTCGATATCGTTTTCTATGTCTCCCCATTTTTTCTTCTGCTGTTCAATACCCTTGCGCTTTAAAATATTGGTGGAGTAGTTCTCCATGAACTCCTCGATTTCTTCGACACCACCAAATTTTTCGGCCAGTTTGATAATCAGCTGGTTTACATTTTCTTTATCGGGAAGCTGCCGGGCATTCTGCCCTTTGAGCCTTTTCCAGGGCAGGCGCATGTAGCCGGCATAGCTCTCTTCTTCTTTTTTCTGGTTGCCATGGGTTATATTCCGCACCCGGGCCAATTTCAACTCGTTGTTGAGTATAAACTCTTCAACTACTTCGGCTATTACATAGACCAGATAATATTCGTCTCTCTGCAGTTGGGCCAGGATATGTACATGATCGTGGCCTTCATCTGCCTCTCCATAAGCACCCACTTTTTCCTGCATAAGGTTGTAGACTGTACCCTTACCCATTCCGGTAGTTAAAAAAATTCTGGTGGCATAATCAGCAGCTATTTTGAAGCGTTCATCTTCAGCGTACTGCAATTGAGGATCTTTGACCATAAAATACTGGTTGAAGGCCCAGAAAATGGCTTTGGCCAGCTCAACCGGATCTATCTCACCGGGGCGGTGGAAAACATCGATATGAACCACTTGACCTTCGTCGACGAAATCTAAAAAGCATTTTCCGGCATCGCGGTTGGTGAATATCTTGATCTGCCCTTTGACCCTTTTTTCCGGCATGCGTCCATGGGTATGGCAGCTCACCACCGTGCTCTCTCCCAGGCGCACCCCCTGTCCCTGACCTAGATACAGCCCCAAATAATTGCCTACCGAAGCGGCCTTGTCGACTTTGGATTTTTCCATCCACGCCATTTTAAGACCACTCCCTTCTAGTAGTCAGTCGGATTCAGGTTTTTCTCAGTATTTATAAGTTCACCCCGGCTCAAATCCTTCAAGGAGCGGGCATCATGCTGGAAGTATTCCGGCTCTTCCACTTCTTTCTTTTTGTCTTTACGGTTCTTGAAACTTAAGATACCTTCCTTGGTGCCGCGAGTATCCAGGTCGTTAATGATACGCACCAAAGTATCTCCATCAACACGATGCTTCAAGACCAGCGGGATAGTTTCGGTAACATCACTGATTTGCACCTTATCACGGTTCTTTATCAAGCAGCGCAGGACCGCACCCTGCTGCATGGCCTCTATTGCACGTATACTCTCCAGATTGTGTTTTATATACAGCCGGGCGATAAAGTTGCGCAGGAAGTCAGGCAATTCGGTCTTGTCATACTGTTCCGCCCAGCGCACGATCTGCTGACGGTAAGCCTCATTTTTGCTCTCATCCACCACCACTTTTCTCTGCTTGTAGAGTCGGGCTTTCTTTTGATGAGAATTCTCTGCCAACATATTGGAAAGAATATCCACGGAATGCGGTCGTCCCATATAACATACCATGTCAAAGCGGTCAGAAAGCTGACGGCGGATCTCCTCTAACGGGCCTGGATCCTCGTCAGGATTGGAAGCCGCCCACACCGACACATTGACGATGATCTCCACTGCCGGCAGGCCGGCTTCTTCGATCTGCAGGTGGCCAGGCTTATTGCCCATCACATCCAGGAGGATGTCGGTGATCTCCGGTGAAGTATCGGCCAGGCGGTTTATTTCGTCGATGAATAATATGCCGCGGTGGGCCTGGGGGATTAAACCCGGGAGCATGTGGGCTTCTGGATGATTCGGATCGGTCAATCTGGCCAGATCAATACTGCCCGCTACCGTGCCCACTTTAGCAGAATGGGAAATCTCCAAAAACGGCATGGGAATCATTTCCGTTCCTATAGCGTCGATCTCCTCCTGGCTCAGGTAGCGATGGTGTGGGCAATGGGGGTCATAAGGATCGCAATTGTATACGCATCCTTTGATGCGTTCAATTGGCGGCAGTATTCCCCGGGCAGATCTCATAATGGTAGTTTTGCCAGTGCCGCGCAGTCCCTCAGCATGCAGATGCAGGGGTTCTCCGGCATAGGTAGAAACGATCGACATCATTACCAGGTTAAATAAGGCTTCGTTACCTTCATACCTTTCTAATGCATAAAACGGTAACATTCTCTATCACTCCAATCTCACGCGGCTAAAGTCCCCTCGACTCAAGCACACTCCACCCCTCATGTTATGCCATATCCACTCGGGAGTCTGCGAATGGAGGACGCTCCGTCCCATCCATCCATTCTCTGTGCTCCTCTTTCTTCCCTCCTCACACTTTTTCTAAAGCACGTACTATATCCCTCATTTTATATTAATAGATTTTGTGATTATTTTCTCTATTTTTATTTCGTTTGTAGTTTTCGTTGGACAATTTGACTGTGCAAGCCTTTGATTGCGCCCAAACCCGGTTTGAATCAATTAGTCATCTCCACACAGACCCACCATTCGATTTATTACCGGCTTTCACAGGTACATGGCTGAGTCCAGTTAATCAGGGCAAACATTTTACAGGCATAAAATACGGTCTGGCCGAAGAGTTTTTTGGTCTTGTTTGCACTATTATCAGTATAAATCATATTCCCAGCCTTTGCCGCAATAGTTTTGACCTGGAGCGGCTCAGGATAATATCCCGCTCACTGTAATGCATGCGAAGAATGTAAGAGCCTTCTCCAAAGTTGAGGATTTCCTTTACATAATCCAGGTTCACTATATAGGCCGGATGGGCACGAAAAAATGACTCTTGGTTCAATTTGTCGACCAGTTCGTTGAGGGTGAAATTGCAGAGATGACTGCCTGTTTTAGTGCATACGGCGGTCTTTCTGGCCTGACTCTCGCAGTATATTATGTCCTGCTGCCGCAACAGAGTGATTTTACCTTTGCCCCGCACCGGCAGGAGTTGGTACGTTTTTTCCGTCTGCAGGTATCTGTCCAATAACAGATTCATTTTCTCCTTAAGCTGGGATTGTATGAGTAACTTAAGGTGGTCCTGTTCCAGGCTGCGCTCCTGGGCGCGCTCAAGCATCTTCTGTAAACGCTTCAACTCCATTGGTTTGAGCACAAAATCGAAAGCTCCGATATCAAAGGCCTTGACCGCCAACTCCGCTTCCGAACCTAACAAGGCCAGCAACGGCGGGTGGTGCAAATCCAATATAGCAGCGGCCGCCTCCATTGCCCGGGCCGCTCCGTTTACATCAAGGATCACCAGGTCAATGTTGTGCTCCTGTATGAAGGCCAGGGCCTCCTGACCGCTTCCTGCCTCCCCGACAATTTCCACGGCTTTCAGCTGTTCTAAGAGGTACCTCAAAACAACCCGTTCTCTTTCCTGGTCTGCTGCAATTAAAACCTGTATGGTCATATCTTCGCTCCTTGGCGACATTTATAGTGATTCCCCGGGATGGTACAGGTATTAAGTGGCAACAACACCGCCCCGTGAAACGTGATATGCCTACTTATTGTAAATATATCGGTAAAAAGCCGTTTAAACAACTGGAAATTGGGTATTGGTATGGCCTAATCCTTCAAAAACATTCCGCAATCTGTTATGTTTGATTTATAAGGAGGAATGAGAATTGCGCTATGAAGGAATCGTTTATCGCCCTCCCAGTGAAGCCGGGAGTTTGCTCATACAGGCTACCATCGGATGCCCCCACAACCGCTGCGCCTTTTGCGGGCTATACAAAGACCGCAAGTTCCGGGTCCGCCCTGTAGAGGATATCAAAGCCGACCTGAGGGCAGCCCGGGAATATTATGGCGAAGGGGTTCAGTCCCTGTTTTTCCCGGACGGGAATACCATCGTCATGAAGACCGAGCAGTTGGTAGACATAATTCGTTATGCCCGCTCCTGTTTTCCGTATCTGGAGAGAATAACCGTCTACGGCTCAGCCCGTTTCGTCAATAAGAAAAGCCCGGAAGAGTTGGGGGCTCTTAAGGAGGCGGGCTTGAATCGGCTGCATATGGGAATGGAGAGCGGTGATGACGTGGTACTGGAGAAAATTTGCAAGGGCACCAGCAGTGCGGAGATTATATCCGCCGGGACAAAACTGAAACAGGCCGGCATTCAGGTCAGCGAATACTTTCTAGCCGGTGTTGGGGGCAGGATTTATAGCGAACAGCATGCCATCAACAGCGCCAAAACCCTGAATGCCTTCAGTCCCGAATTCATCCGCTTGCGAACCTTTTTCCCTCACCGCGGTACCCCTATGTATGATGCATATAAGAGCGGGGAATTTGTGTTGCAGACACCTCATGAGACCCTGCGCGAGGTGAGACTGCTATTAGAAAACCTGGAATGTGAAGGCAGCATCTTCCTAAGTGACCACAGCAACAATTACTGTAATGTCAACGGTCTTTTACCCCGGGATAAAGCCCTCATGATTGCTGATTTGGATGAGCTGCTGACCTATGATGAACGGCTATTCAGGACGCCCCATAAAGGCGTGCTGTAATGTCAATGCCTGGCGACAGTTGTTATGCGCTTAAACCGGTTCTACGGTTGTGGTCAATGATTGGGCAATGGATTCGGTTATGATAATAAGGGCTATTTTGGTCACTGCCATTCTGTTAGCACTTTATATTCTTCTGGTACGCCCCTGGATGTTGCGCATGGGCGCCACTCCTGAGGAAATCCGCGCTGCCCTGCCGGGCGACGGTCTGGTAGTAAACCCCAATTGGAAATACACCCAGGCGGTGGATGTGCATGCACCCCGGGAGATAGTATGGGGCTATGTGGTACAGATGGGCTATAAGCGTGCGGGCTGGTACAACTGGGATTTCATTAACCGCCTAGCCGGGCCTGACTACTTTTATGAGGGCAAACGGTCAGCACAGAGGATTATACCGGAACTACAGCATTTACGGGAGGGGGATAAAGTCAATCTCACCCCACAATTAGGGATGAAAGCTGAAATAGTAAGACCGCCTCATACCTTGATGATGACTGGCCGAGTAAGAGATGATTACCTTGTAGTCTGGACCTATTACCTCAAAGAGATTGGCCGTGAAAACACCCGACTCTTGGTACGCTGGCGCAGTAATCAAAACGAAGGCTGGGGGCTTAGACTGCTCAATTATCTGATCATGGAGCCGGGCGGCGGGGGTATACAGCAGTCCCAGAACCTGAAGGGTATCAAAATCCGGTCAGAAAAGGATTTTCAAGCCAAATTAAAGGCCCTGGGAGATTAATTCCCAGGGTCTGCTCAGTTAAAACCAAATCTGCGCCTTATAAAAAAGAGATTTAAACGCATATTGTTTTTCCCAGCTAGTAATAACCGGGAACCCGTTAAGGTGGGCCAGGGCAATCTTGCCGGTCTTTAGCGGTGCATCCAAAAGACCCGTCCCGTCAGCTTACGATTTCTGCATGGCGGGAATGCTGATGAAAACCTCATCACCCCGAAAAGTGAAATACTGGCTCAGTTTCCAGTATACCCCGCGGCTCAGTCGGGTATCGGCCTCCCAGCGAAACGAGACATAGGGCACATCCCCTTTTAAGAACAGTTGTATCTCCCCCTCCAGGTACATTTCCTGTAAATCGTGAAAGGTGAGCTTGATTCTGCCATCCTCTTCTTCAGAGTATCCGCTGGCCAAAAACGGCACGTCTTCCACCGTCAATGGGTTGTAATCGTTGCCCAGGCGTATGCCATAGCTGCCGTCTTCGCCCTTCTCAATATGCTGGGCCAGAATATTTACAATGTTGCGTCGAAACATCTCGGCTTGACCGAAATACCATTTGCCATTCTCTTTAATTACTATCTCTGTTAGGTCCACATCCCTACCCCCTTGAAATCAACTGGGTTCTCTCTGTTTATGATAACTTTTTTTCCCACTCAATACAAAACCCAATATTCCTGAGGGCAGTTAGAGGCTGCCGACCCTTTTCAGACTGATTAGTGAATTCTGGTAAATCCGGGCAATAGCCTCATCGTTTAATTCATCATTGCCCATCTTCAGCCCCGCCAGGCCAAAACCGTGCTTGGCGGCCAGATCGCGCAGGTAAGTGATAGTAGTCATGCTGAGATTGTTGCCTATGCTGTAGTCCTGATAATCCCCTTCCAAAGCTAATAGTATGGTCTCAGAAAGGCAGGCCAGAGTGACCCCTTCGCGGTAGCCCAGATTGGCCCCAAAAGCCACCTGGTCAGGAAGCTGAACCAAGCCCCCCTCCAAAATCAGGACGTCACGCCGGGAAGAGATGGTCTCCGGTGAAACGTCAGCCGGACGAGCTACATCACATACCACCGCTCCAGAACGCAGGTGGTGAGGGAAAATCAAGTATTCGGGGGAATTGCTGGCTGCTACCACCAAATGACATTCCGGCAAGGTAGCTTCGATGTCCAGCGAGATGTGCAAAGGACAGCAGATGCCCATTTGCTGGCACCATTCCTGCAACATCTGCTGTGATATCTGCGTATCGTTAGACAGGTTATGCTTTATAGCCTCAGTCAGGGGCAGGCTGAATTGGTCAGCCTGGTTCAAGGCCTCAGCAAGCCATGCCGCTAATCCGGTCGGATTACCCTCCTGACAGCGCTGCCAGGCCCAGTTCAACAGTTCGGAAACCAGTGAATTCAGGCGGTTATGGCTGCTTCTGACATGAGCTGGATTTCCCAGTAGGGTGATATTGGCGATCTGCTCGGACAACATAACTGCACAAGCCCGACCGATGGAACCGGTTGCACCTACCACTGCTCCCCGGGCTTGCTGCAGATCAATGTGCATTTTCTGGGCGCCCGCAGCCAGAGCTTCCATGGCCATCAGAGTAGTGAAACTGTTGCCACTGGTGATGGCAACATCCCTGCCCAAGACTGACCGTCCGCCGCGGGTAACCACCGAGGTTAAGGCCCCCAGGCCGATGATCCCGGCGCCCAACTCGCGCCCGATGTCTACCGCATTGCGGATGGCTTCCACCGCATCTTCACGGCATGAACCCATGATCTCCCGTCCGCCATAGGGAACCCCGATAAGCCAGCCTTCGGCTACAGTGCCGTCTTTGGATCGCAAGGCCGGCAGGTGACATACCATTCCAGGCTCCGCAGCGCGGCTCTCCCACTCCATAAAGCGGTACAACTCCTCGCGCGAATAAGTATCGAACGAAGGATTGTTTAATACCACATCCTCAGGTCCGGGATAGTGAATTATAAAGGCGAACCTTTTGCTGGGGGCTTCACCCGCACGGAGCTCAGAGGCCTGAGTTTTACGGTGTTTGGCCCGATAATTGGTGATTCTGCCAGGTCGGCTGTTATCCCCGATCAGATAGCGGTAAAGTCTGGCGTAATCCTTATAATACATTATCCGGCAGGTGTCATCCACGGCCCTTAGGACTCTCTCGATATCCTCATCTTCAATGGTAAGGGTAGGCTCCAAACGCAGCGTCATAGAGTTATTAAGATATGGCGCCAATCTGATCTGATAGCAATTCAGCAGGAAGCCGGTTAATAAGGCCGAGAACCCGCCTTGATCGACCAGATAAGCCATATCGTAGGAACCGCAGTCTTCCAGCGAATTGAACTCCACTCCCATCATAAGCCCCTGCCCGCGTACCTCTTTGATCACACCGGGGTAGCGTCCGGCGATTATCTGCAGTTGTTCCAGCATATAACTGCCCTTACGGGCCACGTCCTTTATCAGAGCCTGGTCGTTCATTAGCAGCATTTCCAATACCGCCTGACCGACCGCGCAGGTTACATTGTTATTGGCAAAGGTGGAGCTGTGCAGCATGCCGAAATCCTCATTCCACACCTTAGGAGTGCTAATACAGACCCCCAAGGGCAAGAGTCCGCCACCCAGGGCCTTGGCCAATAGCAAGACATCAGGCTCAATGCCTTCATGTTCGCAGGCAAATAAACGCCCGGTCCGTCCTAACCCGGTCTGAATCTCATCAACCATGAAGATTACTCCATGCTCGCGGCACAAATCCTGGACTTCCCGGAGATACCCCGGTCTGGCCACGACAATGCCGCCCTCACCCTGCACCGGTTCAACTATAAAAGCCGCGATTTCTCCCTGACAGGCTATAAACACCTCTCGAAGAGCGTCGATATCATTGTAAGGCAGGCTTATAAAACCCGGGGCTGGAGCCCGAAACGGTTCTTGATAAGAGCTTTTGCCGGTTGCAGACAGGGATCCCAGGGTCTTACCATGAAAACTGTTGGTAGTGGATACGATCAATTCCCTGCCGGTGGATGATCTGGCCAGTTTGATGGCTGCCTCCACCGCTTCGGTGCCGCTCTGGCAAAAGGTACAATAGCATAGGTCGCCAGGCGTCAGTTCAGCCAGCAGATTGGCCAGTTTCAGAGCCTCGGCGGGCAGGGATGGCTGGCACAGGCTGGGGATGCTCTGCCGGCGCACCATTTCCAGCCGATCCCAAACGAAATCAGGATTGTAGCCAAAGGGCACCGATCCGTATTGAGCTATGAAATCCAGATAACGGATGCCTTTATCGTCTATCAGGTAACTGCCTTGACCTAAGGTATAGGTTTTATCCAGGCAGAAATTTTCCAGGACCTCTTTCAGCGTAGGGTTCAAAAGATCTTTGCGCAGGTTGGTCATAGGCGCCTCCTTTGAATGTGCACACATTTGTGCAATAGTTTCTGCTATATACATTCTAGTGAATATATACCCTTTGTCAAATATGATGCCCCGATTCAGCAAATTGGCAGCATGTATATCAATTAACAAATACAGCCATATTAATTGTAAAAAGCCGCACTGTGGCAAGAAAAGGGTGAGTAAAAATGACTGATGAGATGAGACGAGACGACGGAAATTTGAGTGATATGCAGCTGGGCAGTTTCAGTTTCCTGCGCAGCGGATGGTGGATCTTACATATAGTCGCCATCGCTGGCGTATTCTATTTGGGCTATCTGTTTGGGGGTGCTATATTCAGATAAGCGGTTGGAAGGCACGGGGACGCGGGGACGGTTCTTCTGCCTGGGGTTCCACCCCAGGCAGAAGAACCGTCCCCGCGTCCCCGCTGTGGAAACTTTAATTTTTACCACTCCTGCGGCAGTTGTTTCAGTTGGGTCAGGTCGAATACCGGGCCATCCAGACAGATGTACTGACTGCCGATATTGCACCTCCCGCATTTTCCGATGCCGCATTTCATGCGCATCTCCAGGGTGGTTACGATCTGTTCGTCTTGATATCCGAGTTTCTGCAAGGACTGCAGGGCGAACTTGATCATTATAGGCGGACCGCAAGTTACTGATACCTTGCCCGCCGGGTCGGGCGCTAACTCTTCAACGTAGGCCGGCACGAACCCCACATGACCTTTCCAGATCTCTTCAGGGTTGTCTATGGTGATATGGACTTCGGTATCAGGCTGACTGGGCCATTCCTCGAACAACTCCTTTTTGAAGCACAGGTCGTTATAGCTTCTGGAACCGTAAATGATAGTGATCTTGCCATAATCAGAACGGTTTTTGAAGCAGTGCTTGATAAAGGAGCGCAATGGCGCCAGCCCGATGCCTCCGGCAATAAACAGCATATCCTTGCCCCGGCTGGTTTCGATGGGGAAGCCATTGCCATAGGGTCCCCTTAAGCCCAGCTTCTGTCCAACTTCTATTCGGTGCAACTCCTCGGTTAAAAGGCCCACTCTCTTGATGGCGTACTGCTGGTATTCCTGTCCTTCCTGCCAGGTGCAGGAAAACATGCCTTCACCTACCGGCAGGGACAGCATGGAACACTGTCCGGGCATGACTTGATATGGCAGGCCGCCACCCACGCTTTTTACATAAAAGCTCTTCACATCCGGGGTCTCCTCAACGATGTCTATCACTTCCACGATGTGAGGCACCAGCGGTTGTTCGCAATTACAGTTCGACACTGCTGTCCACCTCCTTGATCTCATTGATTATATCAGTTATCCTCACCCCAGCCGGGCATACTATAGTGCAGCGCCCGCAGCCGGTGCATAAGGAATACCCGTAGCGTTCGTTGAAGAACTCCAGTTTGTGCAAAAAGCGTTGGCGGAAGCGTTCCACTCCGGTGGGACGTGGATTGCCTCCCCCAGCCTCGGCGGAGTATTCCGCATACATGCAGGAGTCCCAGCAGCGGAACCGATAGCCGGAATCTCCCCACATCTTGACCTGTATGTCAAAACAATGGCAGCTGGGGCAGATATAGGTGCAAGCTCCGCAGTTAACACACGGTTCAGCCATCTTTTGCCACAGCGGGTGATCGAACATGCTTTTAAGTTTCTCAGCCACTCCTTCATAATCCACTTGAGTGGTGAACGATTTGGCCTCCGGGTATTTTAGCTCCTTATCGACCAGGAATTCTGCCACCAGAGCGGTCAGCTTTTCGCCCTTTTCGGTTTTTGCTTCCCAGATGTAACCGTCATTACCGGTGTCTCTTATGATGACATCGGTCTCCGGCTCGGTCATAGCTACCCCCATAGCCCCGCAGAAGCAGTTAACTCCCGGATTGTAGCAGGCATTGCCGATAACGGTTACATTGTCGCGCCGGGCTTTGTAAAAACTGTCCTCAAAGCCCCGGGTTAAAAACACATCGTCCAAGCTGCGCATAGCCCGGGCATCACAGGCTCTGACCCCGAAAATCACCCGTTCGCTGCTATCTTCATAGGTTTTGTCGATACTCAGTTCCTGGCCCTGTTGTTTGAGATCATACATCCGCTCGGTTTGCGGAAACACGACGTATTTAGGCGAATTATAGACATTTAAGGCGTCCAGCAATAATGGCTTTTCTTTATTATCCTCATTCCAGGGGTAGAAGCCGCTACCCTGTTCGATTGCCATGGGTACGTACACAGTAGCCTGTTGGGCGATTTTATCCAGTAAAGCTTGCACTTTATCCTTGGCTAGTATTTTCACGCTTCTCCCCCCTTATATGAAGTCATCGGGATCGTCTTCCCGGTAGACACTCAAAGCCGGCTTCTGCCCTTCCACATAACTCATTCCTGCTTCATAAGGGCCGAAGAAGTGGTTGGCATCTTTGGCCAGTTTGTTGTTGATCAGCATCAGAGGTATATCGACCGGGCAAACCCGTTCGCATTCCCCGCATTCGATGCACCGTCCCGCCATATGCAGGGCTTTTACCAAATGGTACATCATATTGTCGGATGTGCTGTTTTCCCGTCCCACCCACTGGGGACGCATCTCATCATAGATGCAGGTGCGGCAGTCACAGGCTATGCAAGCCTGGCGGCAGGCATAACATCTGATGCATTTTGAAAACTCTTTCTCAAAGAATTGATAACGTTCCTCAACGGTCATGTTCTCAATGGCCTTGACTTGTGCAAAGCGCTCTGTCGTCATATGCGGGGGCTGCTCTTCGCCGATCAGTTCATCATAGATCACCGGGTTGGGGACCAGGCAGTTCTGGCATTTAACCGCTAACCCATCGCTGTCCCGCTGGGGCAGCAGGCCAGATTGGGCTTTTATCGCCAGCAAGGGATCTTTCATCCCCGGGCAAGACACTCCGATGATGTAGAGCCGCTCCCGTTTGATCTGGTTGTCTTCCAGGAGTCTTACTACACCCCGGGAGTCGCAGCCTTTGACCACTATGCCGATCTTTTCATGCCCGTCGCGCAGTTTGAGCAGATAGTTGCTGCTGTTGTGGATGGCATATTCATTGAATGCCATTCTCTCCAGGTCTGCTTTGCTCTTGGCTATATAGGGCCTTATGGCAAAATCGGGATTGCCTTCTTCCCAGCCGATGAATACATCGATTTTACCTGCGTCGAATAGCCCGGCAGCAATAGTTTTGATTTTATCGCTTATTGCTTTCATCGCGCATCCCTCAGCTTTCTATTGGGGCCCAGTTTCTTGACACCTTCTACAAAATTACTCATGGTTTCCTGAAACTTGGGTCCCTCAGCTCCTGAAATCCATGCGGTCTGATATCTTTCCGGCTCAATGCCGATATATTCCATTATGCTCTTCATCATGGTATGCCGGCGCCGGTTGTAATAATTGCCACTACCATAGTGGCATTCACCCGGGTGTCACCCCGAGAGCAATACTCCGTCCGCTCCACGGTTCAGTGCCCGCATCACTAAAAGCGGGTCCATTCTGCCTGAACAGGGAGTCCTGATAATTCTAACCTCGGCCGGGTACTCCAGGTGGTTTAAGCCGGCTAGATCGGCAGCCGCATAGCTGCACCAGTTGCAGGCAAAAACGATTACTTTAGGCTGCCATGCATTGGCTTCATTTATAGACACAGTGAATCCACCTCCGCTACCAGTTGTTCGTCGGTAAACCCTTTTAGGTTTAAGGCCGCAGTGCGGCAAGCCGGCAAGCAGGCTCCGCAGCCCTGGCAAAGACTGCTGTTGACCTCGGCTACCTGCCGGGTAAATGGTCCGTGTCCATGTCCGCCCCGCTCCTGGATCTCTTTCATCGAGATGGCGCTATAAGGACAGATGGGCACACACAGTTGGCATCCCGAGCATTTGCTGATATCTACCTCCGAAGTCATAGGCTCAACTGCCATCCTGGTCTTGGAGAACAGCCCGCATACCTTGACCGCGGCCGCACTGGCCTGGGCTACGCTGTCAGGAATATCCTTAGGCCCCTGGCAGCTTCCGGCCAGATACACCCCGGCAGCGAATGTCTCCACCGGCTGCAGCTTGGGATGGGCCTCCTGATACCAGCCGTCTTTGTCCACCGAAAAGCCGATCATCTTGGCCAGTTGCAAAGAATTCTGGGCTGGCACCATGGCAGTGGCTAAAACCACCAGGTCCGCCTCGAATTCCATGGGACGACCCAGCAAGGTGTCTTCAGACTTCAGTATCAGCTTATCGCCTCTAGGGTAGATCTTGCTGACCCTGCCGCGAATATATTTGGCTCCTGCGTTGAGGGAGCGCTGATAAAACTCTTCGTAATTCTTCCCGCCGGTGCGCACATCCATATAGAAGACGTAAGCTTCACTGCCGGGGATCTTGTCTTTCACCTGATAAGCATGCTTGGCGGTATACATGCAGCAGGCCCGCGAGCAGTAGCTCTTGCCTTTGCTGTCATCACGCGAACCCACGCATTTGATAAAAGCCACCTTCTTGGGTTCCTTACCGTCTGAAGGCCTTTTGATTTTGCCGGTGGTAGGCCCGCCCGCACTGACCAGCCTCTCAAACTGCAGGCTGGTGATAACATCCGGGTATTTGCCGTAGCCGTATTCGCCATAGCTGTTTTGCCAGTCGATCAAATCATAACCGGTGGCCATAACCATAGCCCCTACTTCCACATCCACCAATTCGTCTTTATCATCAAAACGAATGGCTTTGGTGGGACACAGCTTCTCGCAGATGCCGCATTTGCCCGAGGTCAGTTTGGTGCAGTTGGCCGCGTCGATCCGGGGCTTACCGGGCACTGCCTGCGGGAACAATTTGTGAATGGCGGTGCGGTTGGCCATATCCATCTCAAATTCATCTTTAATTTTTTTGCTGGGGCATTTTTCCCAGCAGGTGCCGCAACCGGTACACAGATCCCAGTCCACGTACTTGGCTTTCTTTTTGATGGTGGCGGTAAAATTGCCGATATATCCTGTAACCTTCACCACTTCACTATAGGTCATCAGTTCGATGTTAGGATGCTGCGCCACAGCAACCATCTTGGGGGTGCCTATTCAGGCGGCGCAGTCCATGGTGGGAAAGGTCTTATCGATCTGTGTCATCTTGCCCCCGATGGAGGCCTCCTTCTCTACCAGTATCACCGGATGCCCGGCTTCAGCAATGTCTAGCGCGGTCTGCATCCCGGCAATGCCTCCCCCCACCACCAGGGCTTTCTTGGTAATGGGGATGGTGGATATATTCAAAGGTTTGTTCTTTAAGACCTTCATCACACCCATACGCACCAGGTCCATGGCTTTGCGGGTGGCTTCCCCGCGGTCATGATGAACCCAGGAGTCCTGTTCGCGGATGTTGACCATCTCGAACAAGTAGCCGTTTAAACCCCCGGCCTCGACCGCGCGACGGAAGGTGTTCTCATGCATGCGCGGTGAACAAGAGGCCACCACCACTTGCTGTAATTGCTGTTCTTTGACCGCGTTTCTTATCATCTCCTGTCCCGGGTCTGAGCACATATACTTATATGTGGTCGAATATACCACCCCGGGCAGGTTTCTGGCGTATTCAGCAACCTTTTCGGTATCCACATTGGCTTCAATATTGGTGCCGCACTGGCACACAAATACGCCCACTCGCTTTTTCATTCACTAACCCTCCTTGCCCGACATGAGCTTATGCTTTGTCCCGTTTCTTGAGCTCCCCGGTCACAAAGGCATCTGCCACTTTAGTGGCTTTGTCTTTATCTGTAACCATCAGTTCTGCTATTTTAAGGCTTTTCTTCTCGTCGTGAGCCATCAGTTCGGCCAATACTTTGGCCCTCTCAGGGTCTTCGATCAACCGGGCGGCGATTTTATCCGGGCTCTTCTGAATGCCCTTGAGCATAGCCTCGATTTTCTTCTGTACAGCCTCTGCATCAACTGCAGGCTCGGCTGCGCCGTCCGCCTGGCCGGCACCAGGGCTGACTGCCGCTTTCGCCGCTTTTTTAGGCTTTTGGGCCTCTTCTTCCGCTGCCAGGGCAGCGGCCTTTTCGGGCAGACTGTTCAAGTAGCCCATAGCTTCTACAAAGTGCCGCGGCACACCAATTTCATTAGGTGTATAGCCTCCGGCCAAGGCCACCATTTCAGTGATATAGTAGATGGGCATATCCAGTTTCACGCCCATGGTCTTTGCTACTTTGGCCTGGCGCATATCCAGGTTCAACATGCACAGGGGACAGGCGGTTACAATGCATTCCGCCCCGGCATCTTTGGCATTGCGGATTACCTCGTATATTATTTTGCTGCCGATATCGGGCCGCGAGGTTGCCAGGGCCGCTCCACAGCATTCGGTCTTATACGGCCAGTCCACTGCTTGCGCACCCAGGGCAGTCATTACCTGATCCATGGTGTTCGGTTGTTCGGGATCATCGAATCCGGTATGAGCTGTGGGCCGAACCAAGAGGCAGCCATAATAGCAAGCGGCCTTCATGCCTTTTAAGGGCTTCTCCACCTTGTTTTGTATGGCCTCGATACCCACATCCCTGACAAGCCATTCCAGTATTGAGATGGTAGTGGTCCGGGCTGAAAATTCCATGTCGATAGCTTGCTGTATTTTCTCGCGCAAGGCCTCATCGTTTTTAGTCTCCACCTCCACCGCCCGGTGGCGGTTATAGCAAGCCGCACAGGGAGCCAGCAAGGTGTCCAGATTCATTTTTTCCATTATGGCCAGGTTGCGCGCCGGCAAGGCCAGGGAAAGGAGTTTGTTGGTATTGTGGGCTGAAGTGGCCCCGCAGCAATTCCAATCCTCCAATTCCCGCAGTTTTATACCAAACATCTCCGCAGTCTTTAAGGTGGACAGCTTATATTCAACTCCGCTGCCGCCTCCGGAGCAACCGGGGTAATAACCGATTTCCATATGCTATTCCCCCCCCATTTTATCGACCCGGTCAAAGATCGCTTTTACTTGGGCACTGCCCTTGATTTTATGGGGCAAAACTTCCACTTTGCCACGCTGCATCATGGGCAGCCCCAGTTCCATGTCCTTGAACAACTGCCCGGTTTTAAGATTATGATAAAGAAGGATCCCGGCTTCAAAGGAGCGTCCGAAATTCTTTACCCCGCCCAGGAAACCTTCATTGAACGCAGCCACCTTTTTGTCGGTTACTTTTCCTTCAGCTAAGGCTTTGCGACGCATTGCATCCATCAGTGATGCTATATCCACATTGCGGGGACATCTAGCCGAACAGGTCTCACATGAAGCACAGACCCAGATGCTGTCAGCTTTTAAGGCCTCCTCTACCAAATCCAACTGCAAGAGGCGGATTATCTGCCGGGGCGGGTAATCCATGGCAAATGCCACCGGGCACCCTGCCGAACACTTGCCGCATTGATAGCATGATTTTATATTGGTATGGGCTTCATGTTCGATTTGCTCGATCATGGCTTGAGCCGATCCAGGCATTGGAATCAGGGTCACAGCCTCCTTCATAGTCTTCTCTCCTTCCCTTAAACAATCTATTATTAACCCGCATGGCGGGATTTGACATCGAATCGATTACCGCAGCAATAGTGTACCGTTTTTCGACATTTCTTTAAAATAGTCGAACCACAGCTAGTTTATTATAATATAAATGTGCATCATATTGGTGTTAAAAGTTTGTTAATGATACCAGCAGATTGGAAAAAGAGTATGCTAAATACAATTAACGCAAGATGTGTCATTAAGTAATTATGCGCAAGATACCGCTTTGTCGCCGATAACAGCGGGACTACAGCCCCTGTTCATATTTTGGCAAATTATTAGACAGATTTTTCCCCGCACCAATTTCTCAGTCACCAGATACAGGCTACGAAGATTGGGCAAGATCACTCCACGGGTTTAACTTTGCCCACTAAATCCCTTCAATCGCTGATCGGTGTCATCGATCTTAAAATTCAGCTTATACTCGACATTCTCCAGGCCTTCCTGGAGAGTGGTCTGCCAACCCTGGTTGTACATGACTTTACAGGCTGCAATCGTCTGTGCACTGTTTCTAAGGATGTCCTGGCAGATCTCTTCCACTTCGGCGCGCAGCCTGGATGACGGCACCACCACATTAACCAGTCCGAATTGCATGGCTTCCTGAGCCGACATGGTGCGGGCCGTAAAGGTATAATACTTCGCCCGGTTAAGCCCGATTATCCTCGGCATGCGCTGACTCATCCCCCAGCTGGGGCGGATGCCGAATTTGCAGTGCGTGTCCCCGAAACGGGCTTCTTCCGCGGCAACGACTATATCCGCACTGAGCAGCAGCTCCAGTCCTCCGGTGTATACAAATCCATTCACCATGGCAATAACTGGTTTGGAGGCATTCTGCACCGCTGCTATAAAGGACCTGCCATATTCATCTATTTCCGGGCCCACTGCCCCTCCACTGAACTGTATCTGCCCCAATGATTTCAGGTCCAATCCAGTGCACCAGGCACGACCGGTTCCAGTGATGACCATCACCCCTACATCGGCATCCTGGTCTGCAGCCAGCACTTCGCGCTTGACCCCGTTCATCATCTCCGGGGTTAAAGCGTTAAGGGCCTCCGGACGGTTCATGGTAATCCATGCGATCCCCGGGGTTTTTTCCACTAGCACTTGCGGCAATGGCATATTTTTCCTCCTCCACAAAATTAATGGCTTGACCTATAAAACCTATCCGAGCCGAACTGCGATTAACAGACCATTCCGGTTGGTGCTGAATTGGCGGTGTCATACTGCAGTGATCCGCCTGCCCCCAGAACTGGACGGATGCTGTCCGGATTGTATAATTGGATTTATTTAACAGTATATGATTATCTTTTTGGTACACAATATGATTAGAAACCGGCAGTCACCACAGATCAATAAGCACCTGAAAAACGGATAAGTCTTATTGATAAAAAACTGCCGGTTTCTTTAAAAACCGCTGGCAGATTAAATCAAACACAATCCTTGGCACTGCCCAACTTATTGTGTTTGAACACTGCCAGCGGATTTATTTTGCCGCTGAAGGTCCATATCCATAAAGCGAGCAGAGGGGCGCCGCCAATCAATCCGTAGTAATAGGAAGGATAGGCCAGGTCACTGGGTGGTAAAAGAGCCAGCCAGGGCAAAATAGGGGTCATCCAGAATAGCAACAAGAAGATGGCATAATTATAAATCCCTCCAGGATCCCAGCCCGTTAGCAGTATAAAGGCCATGGAAAAACCTGGTATCTGCCAGGCCAATGACGATAACAAGCGTTTTCCCCACTCAACTCCCCGCAGACTGTCAGCTTCCAGGGTGATTACCAACAGGTACAAAACCGCGGCCAGATACTCCCAACCGGACCAATAACTCATCAGCCATACCGCTCCCCAGGCAAAGATGTGAATCCATAAGAGGCGCAAGGTGATCATAACTGCCCCCCTTCCCTGATTACACTGACATAGGGGCTGTGATAAAAAATATCCGGGGGCACCCATAAATCCCCGGTAGTGTCGAAATCCAATCCCTGGGTCTGATAAGCTTTCCACATGATCTTGCTGCAATTCCAGCTTCTGTCCCCAGATTTAAAGGCCACCGGATAAAACACCTCATCCAGCTGCCGCAGCGCATAATCGACCGCAGCCTGTTTGAGGGCCTTATCAGCCTCGACCCGCAAAATACAAATTTGAGGGTATTCGCGGAAATGATCTACAGGCTGCAGGGTAATCCCCAGATCAGCATAGCCCTCAATAATCTGTCCAGAGCCGACATACATAGCAGCATGTGAGTAATATCCGTAGGCGCAGTCGGGGTATGCGCCCAATATAATATCCCCCGGCTCCAAGCCCTCAAAGGAGATGCTGTTGTGGGCCTGCTGGGGATTGCCATAGCCGATATTGCCTGACCGTGCGCTGTTGATATAAGTGCTGGTAGCCCCATGGGCAGAAGTTATGATCTCTTGATGATTAATGAAAATGGCCAGACCTGCCAGTAAGGTCAACAGCGGAAATATCCAAATATTGAAAGCCTGCTTCATCTTAAACCCCAGTTCAAATAAAATGGCCGCCCCAACAGCTGGATTCGGTCTTGCTTTACGGCCTTTCTAATAATGTTTTGCAGAGCTGCAGTATATCCGTCTCGCTTATTATCCCCACCATGGCACCGCCTTCAATTACCGGTATTCCGCTGATCTTATGCTTCAGCAGAAGGTCGATGGCTTCAGTCAGATCGGCCTGGGCCGGTACGGTGATCACCGTTTTGGTCATGACCCAGTCAACCGGGCTATCACCCACGAATTCAGGTGAGCGCAGTGCTTTTTCTATATCATGCTGTACGATCATGCCGATCAAACTGCCTTGAGACAGAACCGGCAGGCGGCGGATATTGTTCTCCACCATAAGTTCCAGGGCATGGTTCAGCGTTTTACGGCTTTCTACACTGACCACCGCCTTGGTCATGATGTCCTTAACTTGCATTAACATCACCTCTAACATTATTCTATCATAGTGATATGCAGAAAACGGCATCAAGCTGCGGCTGGACATACGGCAAGCAGATGCCCCCTGCTCAAAGATAGACCTTCATCAGCCAGGCATGTTGAAGACGAATCGTTCCTCACCGCCATCCAGGATATAAATACGGATTTCCATTAAGCTTTGCGGTAAAATAGTAAAAAAGTATTGAGGGCATCATATGCGGGCCATTTTGAAGAAACTGCTGCGGCAGCAGGAGCTGTGCCAGGATGAATACAAAAACCTGATGGACTACATTAGACATTTGCAGGTCCATTCTTCATTTTCCTATCAGGTGTTTCACCGCAGATACAGCAGGGTGCTCCATGAGCAATATGCCACTTACCTTCCCGAATTCGAATACACTCTGGGTGATGTGATCTCTTTGTTGGCAAGAGAGCCGGAACTGTTGATATATGCCCAGCAGCGTCCGGTGCAATGGCAGTACTTTCCAACCCCTTACCAGCCTTTTCTCAAGGCCTGTTCAGAAATGCAAGCCGAAGGCCGCTTGTTCTATGAGATCGTGGACCAAATGGCGATGAAGCCGGAGCGCCTTAACGAACTGCCCCCTCCCCATGATGGCGAGGTGGTCATGCTGTTCGAAGACCGCAACCCCTTCAAAGAGCCCGGCTTAAAGGCCCATTTCGATCGTTTGAGCCGTTTCAGTTTCATCACCCGGCTGCAGAGTATAAGGTATCTGACCGTACATAAAGCCAAACAGGACCGTATAGAAGTCGTGGCAGCAGACCGCCTGGGAGGCATTTTTACCAATAAAGAGAAATCCATCTATTTCTATATTTACCTGACCGAATCGAACTGGGCTAAGGCCGGTGAGGCCTGCCGCTTGATGAATCTGGCCTTGTATGGCTTGCCGGAAGGAGAACCGCATGAAAGCTGAGAACCGTGCCGATAAAGCAATAGACCTATTTCAGCTATGGGGACAGGAACTGGCAGAACGTCGGGAAATACGCGATTCGCAGCTCAATCCGGCAGACATGGTTTTAAACCGCCCTGAAGAAGTGGACCTTTTGGTACGAGCCTGGTTCTATTGCGGCAGAAGCCGTGACCTGTATGTGGCCTTATTCCACAATATGAACAAAATGCCCATACTGAAGTGGCTGACAACTTCACCGCCAGTTGTCATACAGGGCTTTCTCGAGTTCCTTCCCTGGTATTTATTGCTCTACCGGCCCCGCCCGGTGGAATTACAGTTTTTGGTCAGCTTATACCGCGAGGAACTATCCCCCTGGTATAGCGCCATCGCTGAAAGCCTGAGTCAGGAAGCCAGTCATTATTTGATGTCCCGGACCGCCAACCCCAGCCTGCGCCAACTGCTAAAAGCCCCGGCACATACTGAGGCTAAAGAGTTGTATGGCACGGTTTTGAACCGCCTCTCGGAAAATACTCTGCCCGGCCTGTATGGCGATAAAAATAAGTGTTTGTTACAAGCTTTACAGATGAGCAGTATGTGCAGTCGGGATATACAAAACCATCCAGGAACAGATCATATGCTCCAGGTCATAGAGACAGCCGAGGCTATATTTGAAGCCGGATTGGTGCCTGACAGCATGGCTATTCTGCTCGAAGCCTATGAGGATGGGGTTAAAAAGGGTCGCTTCAAAGGGCTTGAAGCCGGTAATCGGCTATATAAACGGTGGTCGCGACTACTGCTCAAGGTGGCACCGGCATACGCCATGCTGGAGCATGGCCCATCAGCCGCGGCAGCCTACCGTTCTATACACAAGCGCTATTTTCCCCTGTTTCCCGACCATGCTCCCACCTATACCAGCCTGGGGATATTGGAGCGGCTGCAATCGGACAGCCCCTCTGGGCCAGCTATTGTGGCCTCCCTCAGACTATGGCTGCTGCAAATCAGCCGCGAGCTGAACCAGGAACAGCAAGCCTGGTTCGATGCCGAGGGCATGATTAGACTGGGGTTAATGCGCCAACTGGTTGACAGCCTCAAACAAGCCCAGCCACAGCAAGCCTTTACCCTGGCTATGTGTGCGCTATGGGTGAATCGCAGCTTTGAATCCGGTCTAAATAAGCAAAGCTGTACCTGGCTAATGTCCCTCTGCCAGGAAATGTGGGCCTGGGTGCCGAGTGCGATATTTTTTAATGCTCGCTTATGGGAGCAGTTAAGCAGGTATCTTGACCATGGCGACAGGCAGGCGGGGGATCGTCTCCTGTCACGGATGAGTGAACTGCAGGGAGACGACCTGCAATTCGAATTACAGCATCGGCCGGATCTGTTCAAACAGCGTGACCGTATCTGGGAGCGCAATATACTGGCAGGTGCATTTTTGGGGGTGCGATAAAACTGGATTCCAATGTAGTCGATATGCAGGCCTATACTCAGATACTAGAAGAATTGCTGGCTCGCCTGCGGCGGGAAGTTGACGCCCAAAGCACCATGGCAAAGATACCTGGCGAGGCTGATATAGATCAATACCTCTTGCACATAAACAGCTTCTATTACCAGAGTTTCCTGGAGCATTATCTGCCCCTATACCAGCAGCGCTGGCATCAAGAGGTCAAGGAACTGCTCATGCTCTCCCAGCAGCAAGGGGTTCTGGAAACCAATATCATGTCCACCTTAAAGCGGTATACCCGTTTACACAACCTGCTAAAAACCCTTTTGCAGAGCATTCAGGTTTTCTTCCATATAAATGAGCAGGAAGCCCGACTGATGCAAGAAGAAACTATGCGTCAGGGCACTGAGTTATTGTTGGTTCTGACTGATCTGGAGCATCAATTGCAGTCTCTGCAGACTTATTTGTTAAGAATAGTTCCATATCTGGAGGACCAGGAACTGATGAGCTACCTGGCTCAATACCCCGGCTATGCCGCTATCCTGAATGTAGCCGAAGCGCCTTTTCAGGGGCCGGCTCGCTGCCCCCGCGCACTCATCCAGGCGATCAGCGAGGTGACCTATCTGATAGCATTGCTTAACAGCCCAGTGCTAAATAATCAAGCCGGGCAGACCAGGTTGGCCATGGATATGCAGCAGCGTATCAAACACCTGAAAGCAGCTAATGACAGCGACGATCCCATAAGCGCCTGGATCACTGGCCAGTTCACCCTGGAGTTGTCACTCTACTGCCAGGCCCTGTTATCGGAGCAGACTGCTGCTGATATAAAAGCTCTGATACTGGAACGCTTGAAGGGCTGGCAGAAGTTTTTACAACTGCGGGCCTCAAACCAGCTGTCCCCAGGTGCAGAGTTAAGTTCCTTGATGTTTATGGGCCCAACCTCAGCCGAAAGTCTGCAGGAATCGCTGCGCGATGTGGAATTCGCTCTTAACCAGTTAGGCCAGCTCACAACCGCCCTGCAGCATAACCCCGAACCGAGTTACCAGATCCTGGTTCAGGTCAGGGAATGGCTGGCTTTCTGGTCGCCTTTCCTGCGCAGTATGAGCAATGAAGCCGAGGTTCGCCAGACGCCTCACCTTAATGCTCTGTTACACCAGGCCAGAGGGGCTATTTCCATGCTTTCTCACCAGCTCAGCATGATAGAAACGGCCAGGCGGCGTTCAGCTTATAATCAGGATCAGGTGGAACGGATGCGAACCCTGGCTGAGACTCAGCTGGCCCATCTGGGGCAGCTGAAATCAGACCTGGATCGGCTGCTGGCGCCGCGCAATGTAGCCCGCACCTGGAAGGACATGGGAGTCCGGCTGGTAAAGGTTCCTCTGCAAAACGGACAGGCATTCCCCTCCGATTATATTCACCTGTTGGAGCAGGCCAGGTGGGAACCGCGAACTGATACCTCCCGGCCCGACTACACCATCCTCCATGAGGAAGGAGACCTGTTCATCATCCAGGTACTCAATGAAGAACAGGTGGAGATTCCATTTATGATTCTGACCCGGCAGCCTTCGGCTCAGGAGGTTTGAGATGAGACTGGGTATTGATATCGGCACTGTTTCTTCCACAATCGCAGCCTACAGCGAAGGCCCTTTAATATACGGAGGCGGTGATCGGCCGCAGCCATTCATCAGTGTAATCCCTCATCAGCCTGCCTTACAGGGTCTCAGCCTGGAAGGCCACCTAGTCAACCACCAGTCCGGCACATCCCTGCCAGCTGGGAGGAGCAGCTTAGGGCCAGCCTGGGATTGCCTACAGTCTGAACTCATGTGGTCAGCCTACTTAAAACATCTGCAAAATTACCTGCCGCCACATGCAAATGAGCCGATCGAATCCGTTACCGTTTCAATTCCCAATTGCCTGGGGCTAAAAGAGCGGCAGATCCTTTCGAGAGCACTGCAGCACACCTTCCCGGAAACCTCCTCATATCTCCTGCCTCAGCCACTGGCAGCCTTCATAGGCTATCGTGCCTTGAATCCGGAGACGCTGCTGGAAGGGGATGTACTGCTAGTAGATTGCTTCGCCGGGACTGCTCAATTCAGTTTCCTAAGCACCGTGAGGCCAGCGCAGATGGTTTTGGAAACAGAGCTGCCGCTGGCTGAAGAGAGCAGTCTCAATTTTTTCATAGATACCATTGTTAAACCCCATGCCCAAAAGCTGGGCTTATTTGACCAGCACAGCTGGCGACTGGACAACATCCTGCTGCTGAACAGTGACTCTGGGACCTCAGGTCTGCTCAGGAACATCGAAGATCTCTTTCCGGGTGTTCCTGTTTACCAGGGCGAGACTGAACATCCCTATCACGCAGTGGGGGACTGCCTGTGGCAGGAAGCGGCCGACCAGATCAGCTTTATTTATCCCTTCAAATTTTACTTAGAAAAGCAGACCGGGCAGGGTGGCTCGGTATTGGAATTAATACCTTTTGATACTGTCAATTTGGAGCTCACTTTAGGTGAAAGGTATATTCTCACTTCGCTTGCAGTGCGCTCCGACTATAATCTGGCCACAGCCCCAGAGGAAGTTGAGATCAGGCTGTATGCATCACAAAACCGAGCAGGCAGGGCTGAAATGGAAGAATGGTCGGCTCCTGATCTGGTGATGCACTGGCATCAGCAGGGCTGGGGAGGAGATGAACTGCTCAACATCGAATTGGATGTGTCCACTTCACAAATATTTATCAACTTCACAACTGACCCGGTGAGCCGAGTTGATACAGAAATCCTGGTCGACTGGCCGAGCCGGCAGCTGTCTCTGGCTAAATACCTGTCAGCCTATAAAAATGTTGACCAGGAACTGATAAAGACCTTAATAACCCACTTAACAAACCAATTAGAATCCAGCCCGGGGAACTCTGCTGACGCTTGCTTTGGCCAGCTCCAGGCCTCTTATTACCGGCTGCTCTGTGCCTTGCAGATAATGAATCCCTGAGATACGCAACAATTAGCGGCCTGATCCCCATACCAGCATGCTGTTAAGGACCAGGCCGTCAATCCTGGCTGGTGAAGCTCGCCAATGCTTAATCCGGCTGCTCAATGCCGGTATATCTCAATACTGCTTCGCGCAAGAATTGCGCCGCCCCGGGTTGAATCTTATCATAGTGTTCAGTGAAGCGTTGATCATCCACATACATCTGCACCACTCCAGCATGGGCCTCTTTGCTGTAGCTCTTCCAAAAGTAGCACAGCCACTGGCGGTGCAGGTCAGCAGCCCGCTGGGCCAGTTCGCCGGCTGGATTGCCGGTTTTCATCGCCTCTTGCAGAGTCTTATTGAAATCGGCAGTCAGTTTCTCAACTTCAGCCATTTGCTGAGGGGTCATATCCAGCACCTTCTGGTTGGAGGCCTCGACTTCCCGATCACCGTATCGGGCTCTAGCCTCTGCTCCATATTTCTTCTCGTTGTCCTCTACCAGCTTGCGTTTAAAACCCTCGAATTTCTCTTCATCAGACATAGCAATGCTCCCTTCTCGGCTAGCGATAGTCTTTTCGATATTGGTTATGAGCTGATCCAGTTGCTGCCTGCGGTTGAGCAACTGGCGGTGATGTTCCTGCAGGGCGGCGACCTCATCGAAACCGGGAGTAGACATTATCGCTGCGATTTGCTCCAGACCGAGGCCTAATTCCCTATATAGCAAGATGTGCTGCAAGCGGTCCACCTCATCCCGTCCATAGATGCGGTACCCGGCCGAGTTCAAGCGCGCTGGCTTTAAGAGACCGATCTCGTCGTAGTATCGCAGCGTCCGTGGACTTACTCCAGCCAGACGACTCAATCGCTGCACCGTATATTCCATGTGTTGTCACCTCCTCATGAAATCACTATACACCCTTACGTTGCGTTAAGGTCAACCGAATCTTTCATGGTACTATATGGTATATCACGCTTGCCTAAACTCATTCAGCCGCATTGTTTAACCGAACCAAACCGAATAAATACGGTATAATTTGAGTAATGATTTTGTCTGGAAAGGATGAATAATTACTATGATCACTACTCTGGCGTTGCATCCGGCCGCGGCTAAGACTATAATCGGACAGGCGGTGGCAGCGCTGCCCGAGGTGCAGCAAGCCTTTAGTAATGGGAAGATAATTATCGGGGCGGGAACTACCAATGTAATGGTGGCCAAAGCCTTGCTAGGTGTGGAAGTCAAAGACTTGGAGGCTTATGCGGCAGGCATCATTACCCAACGGGTTGCCTGCATCACCACGAGATCGTCCCGAGTCGGGCCCTGGTGTTTGGACAAAGGGGTTCCAGTCCAGGCTGATTGGCTAGATTTCCTGGACAGTATGCAAGCCGGGGATGTTTTTATCAAAGGGGCCAACGCTTACGACCAGGCCGGCTTGATAGGCATAATGCTGGGAAATGATCGTGGCGGGACAGCAGGCCAGGCAGTAGGCACGATCAAAGCCCGGGGAATAACCTGGATTGCTCCCATAGGTCTGGAAAAACTCATACCCTGCTGCATTACTGCCGAGAGGTGGATGCAGGGTGCGGTCCGCAGCAGGTTGCATCTGGGCTTGAAGTGCGGTTATCTGACTGTGGCCAACACCATGATAGTGAACGAAATCGAGAGTATAAAAATACTCAGCGGTGCGCAAGCAGTACAGGTAGCAGCAGGCGGGGTGGGAGGAATGGAAGGGGCCAGCGTTTTGGCAGTAGAATGCAACGATGAGGCGCATTGTCGTCAGGTATTGCAGATGGCCAAAAAGGCCAATCAGGTCTCACCTCTCAAAATCAGGCGCCAGACCTGTGCCGAATGTGAACAGCCTTGTTTCATGCAGGAAAAACCAGCACCATAATGCAGGTTAAGCAATTATTTACCGCGCAGCCAGGAGAACCAGGAGCGCCCCTTACCTTCCTGTTCCGCTTTCCACAGGTCGAGAAATTCATTTATTTTCTTCTCCCTCTCCAGGTTGCGCTCATCGATTTTTTTCTCCAGCCGGGCCATCTTTTCTTCCAGCTTGCGGTTCTGCTGCATCAATTCCTCATTCTGTTCTACGATGCGTTTTGCAATGCCCACCATTTCTTTGAGATTATTCTCTGAGGGGGTAACATTGACCAGCCCGGTTTCCTCAACCATCCTGTTTTCCTGGGCGGTCTCCAGGGCCAGTTTGATGGCGGTGGTATTCAGCCCCTTTTCTTTGAGCTGCAAGACCAGGCGTAGGGTCTCCAGGTCGGCTTCACTGTACATGCGGTCACCCCGTTCGTCCCGCTTGATTCTGATCTTAAGAGTGGTTTCCAGGTAGCGCAGGGTATGCTGTTCTATCCCCAGCATCTCAGCCACCTCGCCGATTTTATAAAATCTCTCCATAACCGTGTCACCTTTCTAAAGATCACTTCATAAATTGTTATCAGGTAGATCAATAATGAGCCAAAACCGAAGATCAGGTGCTTTAGACCTCATAAATAGTTTTCAACCGTTCTGTTTTAGGGGTCCGTTCTTAACCTGATTATCAACTTATCAAGCCAATTATTGTGAAGCCGTTACTTTCCCTACCCCTTCTTAATTGAGCTTATATACTACTTAATAGATGTATATGAGCAGCCGTCCATAATAGGACGGCTTTTTTGTTGCACATCGACAACAGCCCTAATCCTCGGATTTCCAAGCATTAATTAGACAATATATTATATGTTGCTGCAGTTTTGCAGGATTTCCTGCGGTAATTGTTGAATTTGATTTGGCGTAAGATAATTTTTTCACAGGTAATCCGGAAAGGGGGATAGCTGAAATACTTTTGATGTCGATTAATAGTGCATTTAACAAGACACAGGGGGTAGGAGTTAGAAGATGGCAAATGAAATGAAGGTAACCGGTCATATTCAAGAAGTGGTGGGGAACCCAACCCCGCTGGGTTTGCTGGGTCTGGCCCTGGTCACTCTGGTGGCTTCCTCGCAAAAGCTGGGGATAACCGAAGGAACCGCCTATGTGATTCCGTGGGCTATATTCCTGGGCGCAAGCGCTCAATTTGTCGCAGGATTGCTTGATTTTAAACACAACAACACTTTCGGGGGAACTGCTTTTTGCGCTTATGGATTCTTCTGGTTCGGCGTAGCTATGACCTGGATGACCGGTAATGGCACCATCGGTTTAGGTCCGAATGCCGTTATTGATTCGCAACAACTGGGTTTTGCCTTCCTCGGTTATCTGATATTCACCATATTCATGACCGTGGGTGCCATGGCGACCAATAAAGTACTATTTCTGATATTCTTCTTGATCGACCTGCTCTTTTTAGGGCTGTCTTTCAGCACCCTGCAAATCGGGAATGCTCATATGTGGCACGAACTTGCGGCCTATGCAGAGCTGATGATCTCAATATTCTCTTTCTATTTGTCGGGGGCCACGGTACTAAACATTCAGTACGGGTATACCGTGCTTCCAGTCGGAGCACCTTTTGGCAGCTTCTACCGCAAATCGGTGGCTGTTAAGCAGAAGGCTGGCATCGCTGCCTAAGACAGATAAGACAGAATTCAAAAACCGTTTTCAGCTTCATGCTGAAAACGGTTTTTTGTCGTCTTTCGTCTTTGGGGACGGTTCTGTGACACAAATGGAAGGTTTGGAACCGTCTGCTGTCACTTCCTCTGTCACTTCTCACATTGCCTTTAACCTGCCTATCTCTTGTTTCAGCAACTGATTCTCTATCTGCAATCTCTGAACCTGTTCCTCTAGGCTCAGTCCGCTCTTGGGTGTATTGCTAAAGGCTTTGTAGTAGTAGTCCAGCAATATGCTCTCCCCATAACCGACTCCAGGCACAGCCCAGCGCCCATTCAGATCGCTCCATTCCGGTGCGATACCGCGGGGAACCAGAACAAAGCGCGGGTCCAGCAGGGTTTTGCCAGCCGGCAGTTTTTTACTGCAGGCATAGGCATACAAGTGCTGGATATGAGCCTCTACCCCATCCGCAGGGGTGGAAAATATCGCGCCGTGTACGCCGTTCTCAAAGCGCACCCGGTTGGGGTCGGCACCCCTGAGGTCTTCTGCGCCGGTGGCAGCCTGACCGGTTGCGGACAGACCGCAATAATTATTCTGGTAGGGCTGAACCAGACCGCCATATTTCCACCATCCGGTCTCTTTGGCAGCCTGACAAAAGGCAATGTCTCCACGGATGCCATATTCAGCCCCGATGCGCAGATACAACGCCGGCAGTTCACGGGGAGCCTGCGGGTTGTTCTTTACCATAAGGGCCAGCAATTGGTCAGCGCTGAGTGTGGACTGCCCCATAATGCCCAGATTTTCTGCCTGAGTAGGAGTTGTCCCACTGACCGGCGTAGCAGGACTGCTGATCAGTACATGATAATTGGCGGCATCCCACTGTACATCCATCCCCAGTCCCTCACTGATGGCGCGAAGGGGCACCATGGTCCGTCCGTCGATTATCACCGGAGCTACGTCGCATTTTACTTGGCGGCCATCCAAAAAGATGGTTACGGCCCGCTGGGCCAATGCCAGGGGCGGTATGAACAGCAAACCGGCGGCTATTAATAAGACAGCCAGAACGGCCAATGATTTCTTGGAACGCATTATTAAACCTCCTTTTTTTGGGGTACGGTTCTTTTGCCCTTATTGGGGGACGCAAGAACCGCACCCCCAAAATAAAAAGAACCTCCCATACATACTGGTGTATACGCACCACTATTATGGATATTTCACTATATTATTTATAATTCCTGCCAAATTGAGAGTTATTTCGCCGCGGCCCTTGCGCCACGCCCGTCTGATCCCCAATATCTGCAGGCCGACTGTGCTATTATCCAGCAATTGACTTATTTATACAGGCTTCGTCAGTATAACATAAAAAAAACGCCTGTTTACGCCCATAAGCAGACATATTTTTCAAGGCCGATACTGTATATTATTAGATACCTCCTTTTTCGGGGAGATTTTGATTATTCTAGCGGAGGGCGGGAATTATGTCATATTGGGCTTATAAATGGGGGACTATAATCGCGCTTTTTCTCCTTGGCGGCCTAATTGTATCGATACTGTATCCCCTTGATTTGACCCCCGGATCTGCAGGCTATAACAATGGCCTGCCAGCTGCACTACTTGCGGCTGCCATGCTGCCAGCCTGGTTGGCTATTAGGGCACAATCGGGCCATGAAAAGCACTGCAGTCCGTCTGCACCCCCCCGCTCCCCTTGGAGCGACCCTTTGGGCTCCACTCTCTCCATAATACTTGACCAATTGCCTGAAGCCTTGCTGCTGATGGGGCTTGATAATATAGTGTGCTACCAGAATAACACCGCCAGGCAGCTGTTTGGACTGGGTGAGGGTGCTAAACTGGATGAAGAAGGCATAGCCCGGATATTGTCGCTGCCATTGCCAGAATTGCGCCCCATTTATGATGCCTGTAGACCTGGCAGTCATTTTGAACTGGAAGGGAAACGCCTGGTGCAAGGCCAGGAAAGACTGTTCAAATATAAGATCAGTGTAATCGAGGAAGGCTCACAGACCTACCGATTGATAAGTGCCATCGATGTAACTGAAGTGATGATGATTCGGCTTGAGACAGACTCCTCCAACAGTTATAACAACCAGTTTCTGGCCAATATCAGCCACGAGGTCAGAACCCCTATGATTGGCGTCTTGGGCGCTGTGGATCTGTTGGAGCAGAGCCCCTTAAACCCTAAACAAGTTGAGCATTTAAATATTATCCGGGAATGCAGCGAGCAGCTCTTAACTATTATCAATGCCTTACTGGATGTATCTAATATCGAAACTGGCCAGGTGGAAGTCTCCCCCACCAGTTGCCGCATCCGCGCCTTTCTAAGCCGGTGCCTCAAAACAGTGGAACCCTTATTAAAGGCCAAAGCTCTGAAGGTGCAGATGCAGGTGGACGAAGAATTACCGGAAACGGTATTGCTGGATCAAGCCAAAATGCAGCACATCATTACCAATATTCTCGGCAATGCGGTGAAGTTCACGCAGCACGGCTCCATATCCATTAGCGCCCGGCGGAGCGGTGATAATGCCTCTTGCCGCCTGCTGCTGACAGTACAGGATACTGGTATAGGCATTACTCCAGAAGCGTTGCCGCAGATATTTGCCCCTTTCACTCAGGCAGATAGTTCTTCTACCCGTGAATATGGGGGCACCGGATTGGGACTGTATATCTGCCAGCAGCTGGCCAATTTGATGGGCGGGTCCATCCGGGTGGAAAGCCAGCCCGGGGTGGGCAGCACTTTCTATATCGAGGTTCCCTTGCACGAAGCTGCACCGCCGAGTAACTTGGAGAGTAATGAAGAATACCCCTTTAGAGATTCCGGTGAGGTGCTGGGATTCGAAGCGCCGCGAGTACTTCTCACTGAAGACAATTTATTGAACCAGAAAATCGTGGCACAGATGTTATACAATTATGGTTTTCACTGTCAAGTGGCGGCAAACGGCCTGGAATGCCTGGAAGCTCTGCATCGGGAATTTTTTGATGTGGTTCTTTTGGACATGCAGATGCCGGTTATGGATGGTTACGAAACCGCAGCCATGATTCGTCAGGATCCCAGTCTGAGCCAGATCCCAGTTATAGCCGTGACCGCCCACTCCATGGTGGGTGACCGCGAGAAATGCCTGGCCAGCGGCTGCGATGATTATATCAGCAAGCCCTTTAAAGCCAGAGAGTTAGCGGAAATGATCACCCGGCATCTGCAAAGCCGGAGTCGGGACGCTGCCGTGCAGAGTGACAGTTCGATCATCAATGAACTGATGCCAGAATTGCTGGAGATGCTGGGGGAGATGCTGGAATCCCTCTATGCCTGCTGGCAGAAGAAAGACCTGGCCGGCTTACAGAGCCTGGGCCACGATATCAAAGGGACCGCCGGTATGTATGGTTTGAGCGAGATCTCCCAGTTGGCCGCGCAACTGGAAAAAGCCGCCCGGGAGCATGAGTACTCGGCAATATCGGCTTTGATCAGTCAATTGGATGATAAGTACGGACAGGTCAGAGTGGAGTGCCTGGCACACAATGCGGAAAGGCTGGTATTCTATTGATAATATACTTTTTAAAATATTGACAGTTGCTGACTGTTCAATTATATTTACCATCATATATATTTACCATCATACTCAATACGAAGGGAACAGTTTATACATGGCGATAAGAATTATCACAGATAGCACTGCTTATCTGCCCGAGGCTGTGCTTAAACGCGAGGAGATTCAAGTAGTCCCGTTGAATGTCATGATGCAAGGCAAACCATACCGGGAAGGCATTGACCTCAGCAATCGGGAATGCTATCAGGCCATGCGCACCCAGCCGATTTTCCCTACCACCTCACAGCCTTCAGCAGGTGATTTCTTAGATGTTTACAACACTCTTGCACCCGGGGATGAAGCCCTGGTGATCGTAATATCCTCACGGCTTTCAGGAACCTGGCATTCTGCCGAATTAGCCCAGGGGCTTTTAGACAGGACCGACGTGACCATACATGTAATCGATTCCTGGTCCTCTACCATTGGATTGGCTCTGCAGATCATGCGGGTTTGCGAGATGCGCCAGGCGGGCTGCAACACCGAGGCCATCCTGGCTGAATTGAAAAAACTGATCCCCAGGACCAACATATTTTTTGTAGTGGATGATTTGGAATACCTGTCACGGGGTGGGCGTATAGGGGCTGCCGCCAAATATTTCGGCAACATGCTGCAAATCAAGCCCATACTTTATCTTAAAGAGGGAAAAATCGATGTGTTTGACAAAATCCGCACCAAGCAGAAAGCCGTAACGCGCATTGTCGAGGCTTTCAGGGAGCTGTCGCCACAGGTGCAGAATTTGGCGGTTACTCATGTAGACGCCCCTGATGAAGCCGAAGAATTGCGGCAGCGCTTGAGCGAGATTTATTCCGGTAACATATATGTACAGGAATCCGGTCCTGTGATCGGTGCCCATGTAGGACCGGGCACCATCGGCCTGTCTTATTATTAATGCCAACAGACGCATCTGGGGCTGGTTGTCCTGATGCGTCTGCCCATTTTACTCATCTTTTTTGCCGACAGCGGAGTGGTCGCGGCCGGTAAAATAATTATACCAGGCTGAGGTATGATACAGATCCCAGTTAACCGGCGGTACATAAAGATTTTCCAGTTTGCTCTCTTCCCGGTAAGCCTTGAGCATGGCATAGGCTTTTACCCAAATACATTTTTTTTGCTGAGGATATACCTCGCACCAGCCGTTATAACTGCCGCCGCAAGCACCATTGCGTTGATTTTTGGGGCATTGCGCCATGGGGCACAGATAAGCAATATCCAGCAAGGCGCAGTCACCGCAATCCTGGCAGCCGTTGCCGATCACCTTCAGCAAGTGCTCAAGCCGGTATTTTTCGGGGTTTTCATACCCTTTATAGTACTTTACCATGATGGGGAACAGATTACCGCCAGGCGTGAACATTACATGATGGAACCAGCGCATCAAGCGGTGATTTGCACTAACCGGATACTCAGGCGCTAAACCGGTTCGGTTGACTGGTGTCTTGGTATTTAGCCCGTTGGCACGATCTGGTTCAAAATAATAAAAGCCGTTTTGCTGAGGGTAATCGAACTCAGGTATCAGCTTGATCCAATCAGAACTGAGTTCTTCCCCTTTTTCGATGATGTACTTAACCTGTTCATATTTGAGATTGTGCCCCCCCAGGTGCACCCCGTCAAAGCCCATCCCTTTCATAAAGGCGTACATTTTAGCGGCCCGCAGCAGGCGAGCCCCCACACCTTTGTCCTCCTCATGCCGTTCCTGGTCTATTTGCGCCAAAAGCGCATCAGTGACCACGCTGCCCGGCAGTTGGTTGGAGTTCATCATCTTAGCAGCGCCGAAAGGAAGCACATAAATGTTGCCTATTACTGGCAGTTCAGGGCGGTAAAGCTTTACAAACTGCAAGACCTCATGAAATTTGCGGGCATCGAAACCGAGCTGAGTAATTACAAAACGGGCTCCGTGATCGATCTTTTTCTTAAGTTTATAATACTGTACCATCAGTTCGGCTTCATTGGCTTTAAATGGTGAAACCACGCAGCCAGCGAAAAAGCGGGTAGGCTGGCACGGGTTGGCCCCCGCCGAGGATAGACTAGCGCCGTTATTCAAACTCTGTATCAAATCCAGCAGCTGCACCGGGTCCAGATCGAAAACCGGTTTCGGTCGGCCTTTAAATCCACTGGTGGGGTAGTCGCCGCTCATGACCAGGAGGTTTTCCACCCCGGCCCGCTCCAGAGCGTATAACTCGGATTCGATTTGATTGCGGTTTTTGTCTTTACAGGTAAAATGGATCACGGCCTCTATGCCCAGCTTTTCAATCTCCATCCCCAGGCAGGCAGCTGACAGGGCGGGCCGCCCCCCTGGATTATCGGTGATCGTCACCGCATGAATCCTGCTGTCAGCGGCGGCCTGTTCAGCCGCTTTTACCGCATCTTGCTGGGATTTTTCATATGCTCCCCGGCCTGGCACCAATTCCCAGGTAACACAGAAACTATCTTTATTTAATAACGATTCTGCAAAGCGGCTGTTGATCTCTCTCACTTCCTTTTAACAACTGCCCTGAAGGGCATAAACCAAAAAATTCAGGCGATTACCACCAAGCCCAGGAGCCAATGATTGTCCCCAGGCAGGATATATTGAATTATAACATAATTCGATTATGATCTTTATGAATCGCGATCAGCCCTGTAGCCGGGCTCATAGTTGAACCGCTATGCACAAATGTTTACCAATATAAAAATACAGTAGGGTATAATATACGGATAGTCGATATTTAAACCTGGCCTAGGTCATGGGATTCTGCAAGAAAGGTATCAATCGCCATGAAACATTCAATCGAACCGCCTTACATTTTTGATGGCGCCATGGGAACTTATTATGCCAGCCGGGCCGTGAATCCGATAACCCCGTGTGAACTGGCCAATCTGTACGACCCAGCCACTATATTGAGCATCCATCGTGAATATATCTCAGCCGGTTGTCAGGCCATTAAGACCAATACCTTTGGGGCTAACCGGTTTGGCCTGAATAGCGATTTTGATACTGTCAGAGAAGTCATCTGCCAGGGTTATCATCTGGCCGAAGAGGCTGTACGCGGTACTCAGGTGCAGGTATTCGCCGACATTGGTCCCATACCAGAGGATGATACCAACGACATTGGGAAAGAGTACCTGGAAATTGCGGATGTATTCCTGAATATGGGAGCGTCACACTTTATATTTGAAACCTTTAGCAGTGCTGATTATTTGCTGGAAGTTACCCAATATATTAAAGAAAAAGCCCCCCAGGCTTATATACTGATAGAATTCGCTGTGTCACCGGAGGGTTTGACCCGAATGGGCCTATCCGGCCACCAGCTGCTGGAAAATGTATGGCAATGGCCCAGCATCGATGCCTGTGGCTTTAACTGCTATTCCGGACCTTCCCATTTATTAGAATACATCAAAACCTTCGACATTCGGGACAAAATCATCTCGGTCATGCCCAATTCAGGCTATCCCACCACGGTTAACAACCGCATGTACTTCAATAACAGCAAGGAATATTTCGCTGCCAAAATGCTGGAGCTGGCCAGACAAGGAGTCGCCATCCTGGGGGGTTGCTGCGGCACAACTCCGGCCCACATCAGCGAAACCGTGGCCCGCCTTAAAGGCCTGGCAGTGGAAGAAATCCTGCCCGGCCCCGCTCAGCCTCAAGCGATCAAGGTCAGGCTCCCCTTGGAGAATCCGCTCTTGGATAAAATCAAACGGGGTGAAAAGGTGCTCGCTGTAGAGCTGGACCCGCCTATTGACACAGACATAGACTTCTTTATGGAAGGAGCGCTGCTTCTCAAACAAGCCGGGGTAGATGCTATTACCATTGCCGACTGCCCCCTGGCCAGGGCCAGGGTGGACAGCAGTCTGATGGCCTGCAAATTGAAAAGAGAACTGGATATTACCCCTATTCCCCATATGACCTGCCGGGACCGCAATATCAACGCCACCAAAGCCCTCTTGCTGGGACTTAGCATCGAAGGTATCAACAATGTTTTAGTAGTCACCGGGGACCCTATTCCCACCGCCCAACGCGACGAAATCAAGGGGATATTCAGTTTCAATTCGGCTGTACTGGCAGGTTATATACGTAATCTGAACGAAACCGTGTTTTCGTCCCCTTTCAATATTTGCGCAGCCTTAAATGTAAATGCCAGAAATTTCGGCAGCCAGCTGCAGCGGGCTCAAAAGAAAATCGATCAGGGCGTGACTATGTTCCTGACCCAACCGGTGCTGAGTCAGCAGGCGGTGGAAAATATAAAAAAGGCCCGAGAGCAGTTAAACGCCAATATTCTGGGAGGCATTTTGCCTATCATGAGCCACCGCAATGCCTGCTTCATGAACAATGAGGTAGCGGGCATATATGTTGCGGAGGAAATCGTGGAACAATACCAAGATATTCCCAGAGAAGAAGCCCACCGCCTGGCGGTGCAGGTATCCATAGATATGGCCAGCCAGATATATGATTATGTAGATGGATATTATCTGATAACGCCTTTTAAGCGCGTCGATATCATTACCGCCATAATAACCGGGATATGCCATATGACTGCTTGATGCAGGCACTTCCGGCCTATTTTGCGGCACCAGGACACAGAATATCTTCGTCGCTGACACAGAGGCATAGGGACGGTTCTTTTGCCTGTTTTTCGGAGAAACAGGCAAAGAACCGTCCCTATGCCTCTGTGCCTCGTAATGTCACCGGTCCTACATATTCTTAATCAATGCATCCGCAAACTGCGAACACTTGACTTCAGTTGCTCCTTCCATCAAACGGGCAAAATCATAGGTAACCACTTTATCGGCGATGGTTTTCTCCATAGCTGCCACAATTAAGTCGGCGGCCTCATGCCACTGCAGGTGGCGCAGCATCATCTCCCCGGACAGTATTACCGAGGAAGGATTTACTTTATCCAGACCGGCGTACTTCGGTGCGGTGCCATGGGTAGCCTCAAATATGGCGTGGCCGGTCACATAGTTGATATTAGCTCCGGGGGCAATGCCGATGCCCCCTACCTGAGCGGCCAGGGCGTCGGAGATATAATCCCCGTTTAGATTCAAGGTGGCTACAACATCGAATTCACGCGGGCGGGTTAGTATCTGCTGCAAGAAAATATCCGCGATGGCGTCTTTTATTATGATTTTACCGGCCTTTTCCGCGTCGGCCTGAGCTTTGTCCGCAGCTTCGCTGCCCTGTTCATCCTTGATGCGGTCGTATTCTGCCCAGGTAAAGACCTTTGGACCGAATTCATTCTCGGCCAGCTCATAACCCCAATTCTTAAATGCGCCTTCGGTGTATTTCATGATATTGCCCTTGTGCACCAGGGTCACACTCTTGCGCCCATTCTCCACAGCATATTGGATAGCAGCCCGCACCAGGCGCTTGCTGCCTTCCTCGGATACCGGCTTGATGCCCATGCCTGAACTTTCCGGGAAGCGAATCTTGGTCACTCCCAGTTCCTGCTGCAGGAAATCGATCAGCTTTTTGGCTTCGGCTGAGCCGCGGGAATACTCGATACCGGCATAGATGTCCTCAGTATTTTCGCGGAAAATAACCATATCGGTATCCTCAGGCCTTTTCACCGGGGAAGGTACTCCCGGGAAATAGCGTACCGGCCGCAGGCAAACATACAGGTCCAGTTCCTGGCGCAAGGCCACGTTTAAAGAACGAATGCCCCCGCCGATGGGAGTGGTCAAAGGCCCTTTGATAGCTATGATATACTCGCGGATCACATCTAAAGTAGCAGCCGGCAGCCATTCCCCGATCAGGTCGAAGGCTTTTTCCCCGGCCAGGACCTCATGCCATACGATCCGGCGGCGCCCCCCATAGGCCTTGTTGACCGCCGCATCCAAGACCCGGGAAGCTGCCGCCCAGATGTCAGGACCGGTACCATCCCCAATTATAAAGGGGATAATAGGATGGTCGGGAACGTTTAAAACGCCGTCTTTAACCGTGATCTTCTCACCTGCGGTCAGAGTCATAAATAGATAACCTCCTCGTCAAATAGCCAAAATTGGCAAGGGTTGATATTAATCACTTTTATGCTTGAGAGTTTTTCATAAATTTAGAAAATCATATTTGCATCCTGAGGCGAAGCTGAAGAATCTTAAGATCCTTCAGCTTCGCCTCAGGATGACAGTCATAATTGCATCATAATATGCTAGAAAGGCTTATCAAGCAGAACTCTCACCTAATCGAAATTGAAAGTTCCATACTTTCTAAAGTGTTCAACCAGCCCTCCCTCAGAGAGGATCTTTAGCATCACCGCCGGCAGCGGGGTGGTGGGTATGTCGATATTTTTGGTCAGGTTGCGCACCACTCCGGCCTCTAAATCAATATCCAATTCGTCACCGGCATCGATCAGGTCAGTGTTGCATTCCACCAATGGCAAGCCGGTATTGATGCAATTGCGATAGAATATACGGGCAAAGGATTTGGCCAACACCGCGCTGATATCGGCGTTGATTATCGCCAGAGGGGCCTGTTCGCGTGATGATCCGCAGCCAAAGTTGCGGCCTGCCACGATAAAATCGCCACTCGCAACCTTGCTGTAAAAGTCGGGATCAAGGTCTTCCATAACATGTTTAGCCAATTCCTTCATATCCAGGGTCTTAAACTTGTGTCTTCCTGAGATGATATAATCGGTGTTGACATCATCCCCGAATTTATGGCTGTAACCGCGTAAACTCACCAGTTTGCCCTCCTCACCTATTTAATAAATTCACGGGGGTCAGTAATGGAGCCGGTCAATACCGAGGCTGCCACTGTAGCCGGAGATGCCAGATATATGAATGCTTTGTTGTTGCCCATGCGGCCTTTGAAGTTGCGGTTGGCGGTAGATATCACATTCTCACCATCTGAGGGCACACCATTGTGGGTGCCCACACAGGGACCGCAGCCAGGGGTAACCACTGCCGCGCCGGACTCCACAAAGGTCTCCAACAGCCCCTCACGAATGGCCTGCAACATCACCTGCCGCGAGGCAGGAGCTACGATGAGCCGAACCCCGGGGCATACTTTACGGCCTTTTAGAATCGAGGCGGCTATGCGCAGATCCTCGATGCGGCCGTTGGTGCATGTCCCGATGACCCCCTGTTGAATGGGAATACCGGTGACTTCCGATACCGGTGATACATTATCCACGGTGTGCGGTTTGGCCACCTGCGGTTCCAGATTGGATACGTCGTATTCTTTGATGCGGGCATAAACTGCGTCAGAGTCGGCAGTTACCGGAGCGAAAGGCCTGCCGCTTTGATTTTCCACCCACTCCCGGGTCTTGTCATCGGCTTCCATCAGGCCAACCTTGGCACCCATTTCAATCGCCATATTGCTGATAGTGAAGCGGGCTTCGATAGATAAGGCATCAATGGCCGGTCCCACATATTCGGCAGCCATGTAAGTAGCTCCATCCGCGGTCACGTCGCCGATCAGGTAGAGTATCAGGTCTTTGGAATAAACCCCTGGCGGCAGGGTGCCATTGACGATGAATTTGAAGGTTTCAGGAACCTTGAACCAGAGTTTGCCGGAAATCAAACCTGCTGCCAAGTCGGTCGATCCCACCCCGGTGGAAAAGGCGTTTATAGCTCCATAGGTACAGGTATGTGAGTCTGCTCCGATAACCAGATCTCCGGAGACCACATGGCCCTTTTCCGGCATCAGTTGGTGACACACCCCTTCGCCGATATCATACAGGAAGATGCCCTGCTGGGATGCAAACTGACGCATCTGGTAATGCAGCTCAGAAACCCCTTGCAAAGGGCTGGGAGAGCTATGGTCTATGACCATGGCGATCTTGGCCGGGTCAAAGACCTTTGTAGCCTCCATTTCCTGAAAGGCCTGAATGGCCAGTGGTGAAGTGCCGTCCTGGCCCATCACGAAGTCCAGATCTGCCACCACGATGTCATTGGCTTTGGCATCTACTCCGCTTTTTAAGGATAAAATCTTCTCAGCTATTGTCTTTCCCAAACCGGTCCCCTCTTCCTTTGATATGATCTTCATAAATATACATCAATTCCTTGTCGAAAAGTGAGCGTTTAAGGTCGATGGCCAACTGGCGCACCTTTACCAGCATCTCTTCAGCTTCTCTTTTAGACAATTCGATACCATATTCTTTGTTAAATTTAGAGGCTATTGCAGCCGAACCGGAATGCTTGCCGATCACGATCTGCCTCTCCAGACCGACTTCCTCCGGCGAGAACACCTCATAAGTGAGGGGGTTCTTTAAGACCCCGTCGCCATGTATGCCAGACTCATGGCAGAATATATTCTGCCCAACAATAGGTTTGCTGACCGGCAATATCCTTCCTGAAGCCCGAGCCACGTATTCAGCGACTTCCCTGAAGATCATGGTATTGTAAGGCACTTCCATCTGCAAAAGGTACTTTAAGACCATGATCATTTCCTGCAGGCAGGTGTTGCCGGCCCGTTCTCCCAATCCGTTTATGGTCACCCCTACATAATTGGCCCCGGCAGATATCCCGGCCAATGCATTGGCGGTAGCCATGCCGAAATCGTTGTGGGTGTGCATCTCCACATTGATACCCACTGCATCGATCAGAGTCTTGATATAGCGGTAAGCCCGAAGTGGAGTCAAAATGCCCACCGTATCACAGAACCTCAAGCGGTCCGCCCCGGCATGCTTGGCCACCAGGGCGAATTCAGTCAAAAACTCCGGATCGGAACGAGAGGCATCTTCAGCATTGACTGACACATACAGGCCCTTATCTTTGGCAAATTCACACGCCTGACGCATCCGCTCCAAGACATCCTGCCGGGTAGTCTGCAGTTTGTGCTCAATGTGAATATCTGATGTAGAAATCGATATAGCTACGGCATCGACACCGCAGCAGATGGATTCCTGGATATCGGAGATCACTGCGCGGTTCCAAGCCATTATGCTGGCCTTCAGACCCAGATCTACAATCTGTTTGATGCACTGCTTTTCAGAACCGCCCATCACCGGTATTCCGGCTTCGATCTGATCCACCCCGATACTATCAAGGAATCTGGCGATCCTTACCTTCTCCGCGTTGGCAAAAACCACCCCGGCGGTCTGTTCACCATCACGCAGGGTAGTGTCAACAATGTTGATTTTAATGCCTTCTTGTTTAAACCATTCCCGCCCCATACTATTATCCATAAATCCACTCCTCTTTTCATGGTCCGGGTGTTTTCCCCTTCATATACTTCTGTATATCCAATACTATTCAGCGGATAAACATTTGTCGATCAACTGGTTGACCAGTGTCGGGTTGGCCTGGCCTTTAGTGGCCTTCATGATTTGACCCACCAAAAAACCAGCTGCTTTCTGTTTTCCGCCCCGATAATCTTCAACTACTTTGGGATTGGCTTTCAAAACCTCTTCGATCATTGCTATCAAGGTATCCTGATCAGATATCTGGGCCAGGCCCTTTTCTTTCACAATCTGCGCCGCAGGCTTTCCGCTGGCAAACATCTCGGCGAATATGTCTTTGGCCATTTTGCCGCTGACTGCACCCTCATCGATCATTTTCAGCAGTTCGGCCAGATGCTCCGGTGAGAATCTGCATTCCGTAATTTGGAGATTGCTCTGGTTGAGGAATTTGTTCAGTTCGCCCATCATCCAGTTGGCCACCGCTTTAGGCTGAGCAAAGGCTGCCACACACCTATCAAAAAAGGCCAGATACTCCGGAGAAGAAGTCAAGATGGATACATCATATGCCGACAGGCCATACTTTTCCATCAACCTCAGTTGAGCCTGTTGAGGAAGTTCAGGCATACTGCGGGCTACGCTTTCCACCCATTCACGCGGTATGACCAGGGGAGGCAAGTCCGGATTGGGGAAATACCTGTAATCTTGAGCTTCTTCCTTGCTGCGCATGGAGCGGGTGACCTGTTTCTCTTCATCCCAGGTGCGGGTTTCCTGCACTAACACCTCGCCGTCATCAAGAGCCTCCATCTGACGCCGCGCTTCATATTCGATAGCTTTCTCCAGGGAGCGAAAAGAATTGAGATTCTTGATCTCGACGCGGGTACCCAGTGCCTGCTCTCCCCAGGGTCTGACCGAAACGTTGGCATCACAGCGCAATGAACCCTCCTCCATCTTGCAGTCCGAAACCCCGGCGAATAGCATGGTCGAACGCAGTTTTTCCAGGTACTGACGCGCTTCCGCAGCCTGGCGCATGTCAGGCATTGAAACAATCTCTAGCAACGGCACCCCGCAGCGGTTCAGGTCAACCAGTGAATACGCAGTCTCAGTGATACTGCCTTGATGCACCAGTTTTCCGGCATCCTCTTCTATATGGGCGCGGTTGATGCCTATCCGTTTGGGCTTGCCGTCAACGTATATGTCCATATAGCCATTGCTGCAGATGGGCCGGTCATACTGCGAGACCTGATAGGCATTGGGCAGATCAGGATAGAAATAGTTCTTGCTGTCAAACTTGGTGTAGGACGCGATTTCACAGTTCAACGCCAGACCGGCGCGGATGGCGTATTCCACCACCTGCTGGTTCAACACCGGCAGCGCGCCGGGAAAACCCGAGCATATAGGGCACACATTGGTATTCGGTTCAGCCCCGAAGCGGTTGGAACAGCCACAGAAAATCTTGGTCTTGGTCTTTAGTTCAACATGCACTTCCAACCCGATCACTATCTCATAATCATAAGCTTTCATTATCTCACCCTCCTGCCAGGCCTGGACAGATGGAAACTGGTAGCTTGCTCGAAGGCATAAGCCGCCTTGAGCATGGTCGGCTCGTCAAACGGTTTGCCGATTAAGTGCATTCCAACCGGCATTTCCTGAACGAAACCGCAGGGAATTGACATCCCGGGCAGACCGGCCATATTTGTGGACCCGGTCAAGATGTCGTTCATGTACATGGTCAGCGGATCTCCGCTTTGCGCCCCCAGTTCAAAGGCTACGGTAGGAGCGGTGGGGGCGACTATGACATCGTAATTTTCAAATACCTTATCGAAATCATTCTTCAACAGGCGTCTCACCTTTAGGGCCTTGAGGTAATAGTCCTCGTAATACCCAGCACTCAAAGCATGCGTCCCCAGTAAAATGCGGCGTTTAACATCGGTCCCGAAGCCCAGGCCACGGCTTTGCGAATACATATCCACCACATTGTCTGCGGAGAAATCACGCAAACCGAATCTGACCCCGTCGTATTTGCCCATATTGGCGCTGGCCTCGGCACAGGCGATGAGGAGAAAAGCCGGCAGAGCGTATTCGCTGTGGGGCAGCGACACTTCATCGATGATAGCTCCCAGGGATTCATAGGTTTTCAAAGCCTCCATAACACAGGCCTTGACATGCTGATCTATCCCGGCCTGGAAATATTCCCGGGGATAGGCGATTTTCAAGCCTTTTATGTCAGCTTTGAGGCTGGCTGAATAATCAGGAACCTCCAAAGCCACACTGGTCGAATCTGATGGATCTTTTCCCGCAATCGCCTGCAGAACCAGGGCACAATCGGTTACATCGCGGGTTATAACCCCCACCTGATCCAGCGAAGAGGCGGAACCTATCACTCCCCAGCGGGAAACCCGGCCATAGCTGGGTTTAAGGCCCACCACCCCGCAAAACGATGCAGGTTGACGGATGGAGCTTCCGCTGTCAGTTCCGAGACTGAAGAGAATTTCTCCCGCAGCTACAGCAGCCGCAGAACCTCCTGATGATCCCCCCGGCACCCGGTTGTGATCCCAGGGGTTACGGGTGGGAAAAAAGGCTGATAATTCGGTAGAGTTGCCCATGGCAAACTCATCCATATTCATTTTCCCCATCAGGATGGCATCGGCCTCACTCAGGCGGCGGGCCGCGGTGGCATCGTAGAAAGGCACATAATTCTCCAACATCCTGGAGGCACAGGTGGTCTTGATCCCACTGGTACAGAAATTATCTTTCAAGCCATAAGGTATGCCTGCCAGGCCCTGATATTCGCCCTTTTTATCTAAATTGCGAGCGGCCTTCAAGGCATCATCCTCTAAGAGAGTTATAAAAGCCTTGACCTCTGCTTCGACCTCTGCGATCCGCTCCAGGCAGGATTTTATTATCTCTTCTGAGCTGGTTTGCTTGCTTTGCAGGAGATTTTTCAATTCGTGAACCGATAAATCATTAAGCTTCACCTTATAACCCCCTAAATTATCTTGGGCACCCGGTACTGCCCGTCTTCTGCCATAGGGGCATTGGCGAACATGTCTTCCCGGTCAGGACTGCCTATCACCACATCTTCACGAAAGACGTTGGATACGGGCAATATATGATCCAATGGTTGGATATTGTCGGTCTGAAGCGATTTCAAGCGATCAGCATAGTTCAGGACCAGACCCAGCTCCAGGGCGAATTGTTCCTTTTCGCTCTGGTTCAGGCTGATACGAGCCAGCATAGCCACATGTTCAACCTCTGCTATGGTTAGAGCCATTCTCTTTTTCCCCCGCTTCGCATAAAAATTTATCACCATATTATATCATTATATCCATCTCAGGTACACTAAACCCTGCAACAACATTGCCTTTGCCTAATACCCCAACGCAGCCATGATCCAAATCATAAGCGGGGCCAGCAACAGAGCGGGCAAGAGGTTGGCGATGCGTATTCTGGTCACACCAACAATATTCAGTCCCAGGGCGCTGATGATCAGCCCCCCTAAAGAAGTGATAGTGTTCATCATCAGATCGTTTAAGACAGGCTGTATCCATACCGCACCCAAACTTATGCTGCCCTGATATATCAATACCGGCACAGCGGAGAAAATCACGCCCAAACCATAGTTGGCGCTCAATATCAGGGCAAATATCCCGTCCAACAAGGCCTTTACAGTCAAAACGTCATAATTGCCGGTAAGTCCGTCTTCCAATGCCCCCACAATTCCCATCGCACCGACACAGAACAACAGGCTGGCGGAAATAAAGCCCTCGGTAAAATGGTTTCCAGCGTTTTTCAAGGATTTTTGTACACTCTCGCCCCACCGCTGCAAGCCCTGATCCCATTGCAGCCGTTCTCCGATAGCAGCCCCTAAAGCCAGGCTGGCACCCAAAACCGCCCACTGATCGGCCTTCAACGCATATTGCAAGCCAATTGCCACCACCACCATGCCCAAGCCGTCCTGAATAGTGCGGTTGTAGTTCTCTGCTATGCCCCTGCGGAACAATAGCCCCAACATGCCTCCCAGGACGATGGCGGCAGCATTTATCACCGTTCCCCACATGGTCGCTCCCCCATTTATAAACGCCAACAAGCTTGTCTACTCTTAAAGAAAATATAACCCCTCCTGAAGACAACCAATAAAAAAACTCCCTCATTGAGGGAGAGCAGCTGTGGTCTTCCTCAAGATTCAAAGAATATGGCGTAGGTTCCCAATCCGACATGGGCGCCTATCACCGGGCCGATTTCCCCGACTATGATTTCCCTGGGCTTAAACCGGGATTGAATGGACTCAAAAAGGTATGCGGCGGTTTCCGGGCTTCCGGCATGGCTCACTCCCACCGTCTGCTGAGACAGATTGGCTCCTTTTTGCTCCATTATATCCAGCATTTTGCGCAAGGCTGATTTATGTCCCCGGGCCTTATTCAGCGGCATTATGTAACCGTCGTGGTCGAAATGCAAAATAGGTTTGATGTCTAAGACATTGGCCAGGGTGCCTTTGCTGCGAGAGATGCGCCCTCCCTTGATGAGGTACTCCATTTTTCCTACCGTGAAAATGCATTGCATCTTCTCCCGCATTTCCTCCATTCGTTCCAGTATGGCCTCCAGGTCATGTCCGCTCTCGGCCATGCGGGCCGCCTCTAAAACCAGCAGTCCGCATCCTACTGAAGCCTTGCGGGTATCGAATACCGTCAGGCGAGGATCGTCAAGCATTTTCTGTGCTAGCTGTGCACCTTGAAAAGTGCCTGATATACCTGATGAAAAGTGCAAGGCCAGGACCTGTGAACCTTCCTCCAGGGCTTGCCGGTAGACCCGGGTAAGTTCCTCCAGAGTAGGCTGGGTGGTGGAAGGCAGAATGGGTGAAGACTCCATCAGTTCATAAAATTCTTGATTGCTCAGTTCCCCGGGCTGATATACCCTTTCCTCGAAGCGCACCAGTAGCTGTACTAAACCTATATTATATTGCTCGATGACATCATAAGGCAGATCACAGCAGCTGTCGGCTACAATTTTTACTCCCATGTGCGTAAACCCCACCAATCTATTAATGCCCACGATGTGCTTATTATACCTTAAATATATGGGTACAGACAGATACTAATTACTTGTATACAAACTACGTTCCGCTTCTATTAATGCAATCAAGGAGGCTTCATCCAGCAAGGTGATACCCAATTGCAGCGCCTTGTCATATTTGCTGCCGGGATCATCGCCAACCACCACATAATCGGTCTTCTTGCTCACACCGGACGAAACCCGTCCACCCAGTTCCTCAATCATCTGGGTGGCTTCGCTGCGGGACAATGAGGGCAAAGCCCCGGTCAATACAAAACTCTTGCCTGTCAGTGGCAGTGGCCCCGGCGCGGTTTTGGCTGCAGTTATGTTTAAGCCTGCGGCTTTAAGCTTTTCAACCGTGGCCCGGTTGCGCGGCTCGGCAAAGAAACCGGTGATGCTCTCGGCGATCCTGGGGCCGATTTCTGGGATCTGCACCAATTGCTCCACCGTCACATGGTAATACTGATCCATGTGCCCATAGTGCCTGCTTAAAATTTTAGCGTTCTTGGGACCAACATGGCGAATGCCCAGAGCGGTGAGCAGACGGAACAAAGGCTGCTGCCTGCTCTTATCAATGGCATCTAAAAGCTTGGCAGCTGATTTGGGCCCCATCCTCTCCAGTCCCTGCAGCTGCTCCTGATCGAGCTGGTAGATATCCTCCAGCTTCTGCACCAGGCCGCGTTCTACCAGTTGTTCGATAATAGCCGGCCCCATGCCTTCTATATCCATGGCTTCACGGGAGGCAAAGAAGATCAGGCTCTCTTTCAATCGGGCCGGACAATTGATATTCTCGCAGCGGTAGGCTACCTCTCCCCTGGGCCGCACCACCTTACTTTCGCAGGCCGGGCAATTCTCGGGAGGCCTTACTATGAATTCGGTGCCGCAGCGCTTCTCAGGAAAAGATCTGATTATTTCCGGAATGATATCTCCCGCCTTGTGAACCAGGACCAGATCGCCACAGCGTATATCTTTTTCGGCCACCAGATCGAAATTGTGCAGGCTGGCCCGGCTCACCGTAGTGCCTGCCAAAGACACCGGTTCTAATACGGCTGTGGGGGCAATGATGCCGGTTCTGCCTACATTGACCACAATGTCTAAGACTCGGGTTTCTTTCTCTTCCGGAGGAAATTTATAGGCTACCGCCCAGCGCGGGCTCTTGGCGGTCTGCCCCAGCTCTTCCCGCCCCGCCAGGGAATTCAGCTTGACTACCATGCCGTCTATTTCATAAGGCAGTTCATGACGCCTTTCAGTGAATTGTTCGCAATGCTCAAAAACCTCAGCTATATTCCGGCACAGGCGAAATTCTGGGTTCACTGGCAGACCTTGCTCCAGCATCAGAGCAAGCATTTCCTGCTGTGTATTCAGTGTGGCCCCTTCAACATATACCACATCATAGAAATAGGCCGAAAGGGAGCGGGAAGCCGTAATTTGCGGGTTCAGTTGCCGCAGCGAGCCGGCGGCGGCATTTCTGGGATTGGCAAAAGTGCGTTCACCCTTTTCTTCTTTTTCCACATTGAGCCGGGCGAATTCACTCTTGGGCATATACACCTCACCGCGCACTTCCAAACGCGGCAGAGCAGTTTTCAGGGTTAAAGGGATGCTTTTAATGGTGCGGATATTGGCACTGACGTCCTCACCCGTCAGGCCGTTGCCGCGGGTGGCAGCGTGGAGGAACACCCCGTTCTCATAGACCACCAGGACAGACACCCCATCGATCTTCAGCTCGGTGATATAATCAGCCTGGTGCACCATGTTCTGTACACGCTGGTCAAACTGGGCCAGATCAGGGAAGGAAAAGGCGTTGTCCAGGCTTAATAGCGGAAAGCGGTGGGCGATAGTCTTAAATTTATCCAGGATTGCTCCCCCCACTCGCTGAGTGGGAGAATCAATGCTGACTAACTCCGGGTGCGCGTTTTCCAATGCCAGCAGTTCAGCCATCAGGGCATCGAACTCGGCGTCAGTGATGAGCGGGTGGTCAAGCACATAATACTGGTATTCGTGCCGTCTGATCTCATCACGCAGATACTGTATGCGTTCTTTGGGATCTGCCATTTGCCATGCCCCCCGGGATTTAACCGATTTTTTCCAATGGCGCCAGGTCGAGTCTGAGCATGCGCACCCCGGCGCGCTCAAAGTCGATCACTGCGATCTGTCCATCCTCGATGATGGCTGTTATAATGCCCATGCCAAACTTGCGGTGTATGACCTGGTCCCCGGTAGCCAGCTGCCCGGTGACCACCTCCTGTTGATGCGGAGATACCAGGAATTCCTGGGGGATCTCTTTTAAGAAACGCGATGGTGGATTACTGCGTTCATAACCGTACAACAGCCTGCTGACCGAATTGGTGAGGTAAAGCCTTTCCATGGCCCTGGTTATGCCTACATAGCACAACCTGCGTTCCTCCTGTATCTCCTCAGGGGTTTCACTGCGATAAGAGGGAAAAACCCCCTCTTCCATGCCGGTCATGAATACTACCGGGAATTCCAGGCCTTTGGCCCCATGGAAGGTCATCATGCAAACCGTGTCGGAACGGTCCATCTCGTCGGCATCCTGGACCAGGGCCAGCTGAGCCAGGAATTCCTCCAGGCCTTCCCCACCCTGGGCTTCAAACTCCAGAGCCAGGGAACGCAGTTCCTGCAGGTTCTCAATGCGGCTTTCAGCATCAGGAGTATGGCTGTTCCTGAGTTCGTCCAGGTAACCGCTCATATCCAGCACCTGGTCGAGGATTTCTTTAAGTGAGGCTCCAGCCTGGGCCAGGTCGGTAAAAAACCGCATCATGCCATAGAATTCGGTCAGTTTGTCGGCTACCTTGCCGCTTATGCCGGGAATGGAAGAGACCTTGTCCAGTACCTCCATCAGTGACAATCCATGCTCGTTTGCCATGAGATGGATCTTTTCCAGAGTCTTCTCGCCGATGCCCCGGCGGGGCACATTTATTATTCGTTCCAGGCTCAAGCGGTCATTGTAATTACAGGCCAGTTTCAGGTAAGCGATTATATCCTTGACCTCTTTGCGTTCATAGAAACGGCGCGCACCAATAATCTGATATGGTATGTATTTCTTCAGCAAGGCCTCTTCCAAGAGGCGCGACTGGGCATGGGTGCGGTAGAATACGGCCATATCGCTGTAATGGTACCCTTCCCGGTCCACCAGGTCGGAGATGGTGTCGGCCACGAAGCGGGCTTCCTGAAAACTATCCCCGGCGCAGAAATAAACCAGTTTGCCCCCACCCTCTTTTTCGGTATAGAGGCGTTTGTCTTCACGCTCCTCATTGTTGACTATGACCGCATTGGCGGCATCCAGTATAGCCTGGCAGGAGCGGTAATTCTGTTCCAGTTTGATCACCTGGGCCTCAGGATAATCGTTCAAAAAGCGCTTGATGTTAAACGGTTCAGCCCCCCGCCAGCTGTAGATGGATTGATCGGGGTCCCCTACCACAAACAGGTTATGATGCGCCTTGGCCAGCAGCTTCGCCCATCGGTATTGAGCAAAATTGGTGTCCTGATATTCATCGATCATGATGTATTTAAACCAGTTCTGATATTTTTCCAAGACATCGGGATATTCATTGAAAAGCCGCACACACAACAGGATGAGATCCTCAAAATCAAGGGCATTCAGTTCTTTCAAGCGGGCCTGGTAGAGGCGCTGCACCCGGATATACTTTTCCCGCACCGCTGGCGGGGCATGCATAGCAGCGAAAAACTCCTCCGCGGTGCTCATGCTGTTCTTGGCCCTTTTGATCTGATACAGTATGTTTTCCGGCTTGTTCTCGTGATCGTTTTCTTCTTTAAGGATATTTCTGATGATAATCTTACAATCACCGTCATCCATGATCACGAAGTTAGGCTGATATCCCAAAAGGGTGATGTCCATACGCAGAATGCGGTAACAGGCGGCATGGAAGGTCTGGATCCATTGCCCGCTGAAATCAGGAATCAGACGGGCCACACGGGCGCGCATCTCCTGGGCAGCCTTATTGGTGAAAGTAATCGCCATTATGGAATGAGGTGATATGCCCTGAGAGATGAGGTGGGCGATGCGCCGGGTCAAGACCCGGGTTTTGCCGCTTCCGGCCCCGGCCAAAACCATGCAAGGCCCGTCCACATGCAGGACCGCCTCGCGCTGTTGTTCATTCAATTGAGAAATAATATCCTGATTCAAGGGAAAGCTCCTTCTTCCGGGAAGCCCCCGGCTATTATAACCACATCGAAGCGATTGGACATGGCTGTTACCTATCATTAACCCTTATATAATAACACAAGTCCGGCTATTATTCATGGACCGATAAGGCCCTGGGCTCCTTTGGACCGGGGAAGGGGTTACCTCAAGAGCGGTCAGGCTGTCTGTAGCTACGCTTCTTAGGACTGGGAAAGCGGATCATTCCCGCAAAACCTAGGCCCTTACGGGTTGTTACATTCCTTCGGGCTGTGGAGCGGATGATCTATCAACACCCTTTTTGAGCTCAGTACTCCTTTGGGCCTTTTTTGCCCGCTTAAATCTTAAACTGTCTGACATCTCCAACTCCTCATGGGCTTGAAGAATGCCCCGCTTATGATTACAATCCTAATAACGACTGTCTGCTTGAAGGAGAATTTGCATTGCGCCTGCTGTGGAAGAATATCTTAATAGTAGTGGTAGCGATCTTTATTATCGGTTTCGGCCTGACCCGTTTCCAAACCCCGGGGCCATTTTACAGCGGCCTGCCCAGCCAAACCGTCTGGCCCCCTTCTCCGGTGGAGCAAATCCCGGTAGACCAATTAAAGACCCCGGACTTAATTCTCCTCGGAGCTCGGGCCGAAGCTGAGAATGCCACCCGTTATGATGCCTCCTATCAAGCGCTGGCTTACCCCGGCGGGGACGTAGCTCCGGATCGCGGTGCCTGCACCGATGTGGTCATCCGCGCTTATCGCCGGGCGGGGATCGACCTGCAGGTGTCAATCCATGAGGATATGAAGGCCCATTTCAACAAATACCCGCAACAATGGGGTCTAACAGCTCCTGACCACAACATTGACCACCGCCGCGTCCCCAATCAGATGACCTATTTTAAACGGTATGGCCAAAGTCTGGCTTTAAATAATCATGATGATCCACAGTTGTGGCAGTGGGGGGACGTGGTCTACTGGCGCTTTCCCAATGGACTGGAGCACTGCGGGATTATCAGTGACCGACGTAATGAACATGGTATACCTCTGGTGATACACAACGCCAGTGTGTGCAAAGAAGAAGAAGCTTTGTTAAGATGGGAAATTATCGGGCATTACCGCTACCCCGTAAACAATTGAGGCTCAAGGTAATGGTGGATCACGCCCCTATGGGCTTATCTATCACCCGCGATCTCAACAATCGAGGCAGAGGAGTGTAAAAGATGGAAACCCTGGACCTGCATGGCTTAGGCCTCAATGAAGCCCTGGAGAAAACCCGCAATAGCTTACAGTGGTGTTTGGATCATGATGTCGACATCTTAGACATCAACCATGGCAAAGGCCATCACAGCGAACGCAACTTTTCGGTCATCAAAACTGAGGTCAGAAAGCTGCTCAAAACCCTGCCGGAAATAAAAGCCGCGGGCTATAAAGTGGTTTATGGGGAGTCTGATTTTCCGGTTTGTTTGACCTTTGACGCCGGTCACACCCTGGTTGTGGCCAAAGGCCTGGAACAGCAGTACCTGGGCGGGAAGAAAGTCCAAGAAAAAAACCGCCAGATTTATTCAGATGAAGCCCGCCGCCACCGCAAAGCCGCCAAAGAAAGAAATGCCCGCCAGCGCAAGAGCTATTGAACCAGGACCGGAGATGATCAGATCGGCTGCAAGAGGCAGGAAATGTGCAAACTGCCCCCTGATTCATGACTTTACTTCCCACCTGCATCAGTAGTGCCTTCTATCCATCCGGTTATGAGTATGTATCATGACCAGCAGGAATAGGCTGCCGAGAAAAAAGCCTGCCATTACGTCGCTAGAATAGTGCACATTCAGGTATACACGGCTGCAGCCGATTAATAGTATCAATAAGCCAGCTGCAAACTGAACGCCCAACCTTGGCCAGCCTTGCAGATAAAGTGAAAAAATGTAAGCCACAAATCCGTAGAACACCATGGAAAGCATGGCATGACCGCTGGGAAAGCTGTATCCGCCAGCGTAAACCAGGTGCTCGCCCAACGGGCGGACGCGCCCGAATATCAGCTTCAGCAATGCCATAGTAAACCATGCGGCGCTTAACCCCACGTCCAGTATCAGCATGGTTTGCCAATGCCGCTTTATCAGCAGCATTATTGAAACCAGGGAGCAGAGCACGATGATGGTGGCTGAATTCCCTAACGAGGTCATCCAGGTGAAGAACGTTATCAGCTCCGACTGATGGTTTGCGCTTACCCAGTATTGTATATTGTGGTCCCAAGCCTTCATACTCATGATCAGCTTTTCAAGCATATTTCGTCAGATTCCCCTTTAATTGAGCCACTGGCTACTTTCTCTAAACATTGTACTCTTGCTCATATTCCTGCTTCAAGCCCAACGCCGCCTTAAAACCGCATCCACCGCACTCCAACTTCCCGTGCCTGCATCGCGATTAATTCTGGTTCTTTATATATTATTATGATATCATTTACATATCAGATTTAAATTCTATACGAGGAGGGTTTGTCATGTTGGAAAAAAGCGCATGGAAAATTAACGGGTTCCTGGCTCTGTTTATCGGCATCATGTTAATCCCGGTTGCGATTTGGGGCTTTGCCAGCGAAACTATCTGGCTGGGCATTGGCTCAATACTATTGGCGATTGTCATCTTCTCTTCGATTATAGTAGTACAGCCCAATCAGGCCAAAGTAATTACCTTTTTCGGTCGCTACATCGGCAGCGTTACCAGCAGCGGCTTCTGGATGATCACCCCGTTCGCGGCACGTCCCAAGGTATCGTTGAGAGTAAGCAACTTTAACAGCAAGACCTTGAAGGTCAATGATGTGCTGGGGAACCCGGTAGAGATTGCGGCAGTAGTTGTTTTCAGAGTAGTGGATACCGCCAAGGCCATGTTTGATGTAACCAACTATGAACAGTTCGTGGAGATCCAGAGCGAAACCGCGTTGCGCCATGTGGCCACCAGATATCCTTATGACACCTACGGTGAAGACGGGTTTTCACTTCGTGGCAGCGCGGATGCAGTGGCCGAAGAACTGACCCGTGAACTGCGCGAGCGTCTATCCCTGGCCGGGGTAGAAGTAATGGAAGCACGCCTCACCCATCTAGCTTACGCCACTGAGATAGCCAGCGCCATGCTGCAGCGCCAGCAGGCTTCAGCCATACTGGCAGCCCGGCAGATCATTGTCGATGGAGCGGTAGGGATGGTGCAGATGGCTCTTGCCAGGCTGGAGCAAGACGGTATTTTGGAGCTCGATGAAGAGCGTAAAGTGGCGATGATCAACAACCTCCTGGTAGCCATTATTTCCGAGCGCGGCGCACAACCAATATTGAATACCAGCAGCATATACTAGGGGTCGCATCATGGCTATTGTTAAAAAGAGCTTTCCCCTGCGCATCGACCCCCAGGTTTACGCCGCCCTGGAAAGGTGGTCGCAAGATGAACTGCGCAGCGTCAACGCCCACATAGAGTATATCTTAAGAGACGCACTGCTCAAAGCCGGACGCCTGCCAAAGGCAAACGGAGCAGACAGAAAATCAAAAGATTAGCAGCCTGGATTTTATTAAAGCAGGTTACACATGCTGATATGGGCATGATGCAGCCTGCTTATTTTTCGTTGGCTGATGCTGGCGGAACAATTTGGACCATATGTGCCTGGCACATTAATTATTTGGCTGCCAGCATCCAGGCGTATATCATATCTTGATACAGAATTGCCTTGTCCCTCCGCATATCCCAACCTATTGGATAGCTTGCCTTTTGTAAAGCTCTCTTTGGCCAGCCTTCCATGCTTGTTTAATAGTACATGCTCCTGTAAAATAAAAACAAGAAAGGGGGTTGTTTCATGAGCCTTAGTCCGTATGAATCTGTTATCAGTATGGCAATCGACAACGAGATAGAAGCCTATGACTTCTACCATGCCCTATCTCAGAAGAACCTGGACTCCGGAATGAAAAAGATCTTTGATGAACTAGCCCGGGAAGAGAAGAACCATCGTGACATATTGACTGCTTTCCTGAGGAATCCGGACAAGCCCCTGAAGTTCAAGGCTGCTGCCAACGATTTCAAGGTCGCCGAATCGGTAGAACTCCCGCCCCTCACCCTGGATATGAAACCAGCTGATGCTATTGCTCTAGCAATGAAGAAGGAAGAAGAAGCCATGAAAACATATTTAGCTTTTGCTCAGGACAGTGACAGTGCTGAACAAAAGGGGGTTTTTGAGGAACTGGCCAAAATGGAGCAAGACCACAAGACCAGACTCGAGGAGATCTACACCAGCATGGCCTTCCCCGAAGCCTGGTAAACAATAGCTTACAAAAAGGACCGGTTCATCCGGTCCTTTTTACTCTAACCAAGTGCCAGGCACCTTGTCCCCCGTCTGCACTCGGTCACATCGCAACATTAAGACCGCAGGGAACATCAGTGGTATCCGAAGGGTGGACGTTGCCCTGCCCTTCGCTTGTTCCACATCTCGATCTGACAAGGCCCCTAAAGGCCTGGCTGGAGGCCCCAAAGGAAAAACTGTTTCCCAGATAATAATATAATCCCGGTAACGACCTACTCCAACGGCGACATTCTGTCGCCTAGTGCGGCCAAATAAACGGCTGAGCTGTAAATGTGCGAATGCGCCAACGGTCCGAAGTGTTAGCGCAGCACTTAACCTGTTCTAATTATGTGCAAAAGTATCGAAATCTTATTTACGATATAGTATTGTAATAGTATAATTTGGTATTTTATATTCCTAAATGCCTAAATTAAACCGTGAGGTGACAGACATGAGATGGCTTAAAAGGCTTTTTAAGGAGGAGGACGGTGCAGTAGTCGTTATCGTCGCGTTGGCGTTGGTAGTACTGCTGGGTTGCATGGCTTTAGTAGTAGACGCCGGGGTTATGTATGTAAATAAGGCTCATTTACAGAACGTTGCTGATGCTGCCGCATTAGCAGGAGCTCAGGCGCTGCCTGATAAAAATGAGGCTGAAGAAAAAGCAATTGCATATGGTTCTTTTAATGGCGTGGATATAAATCCGGACGATGTAAACGAGAATTATGCTGACGGCCAAATAGAAGTTATTTGTAGAAGAATTGATGTGCCCTATTTTTTTGCTAGAGTGTGGGGTTTTGACAAGGCAGAGGTAACAGCGCGCGCAGTTGCAAAAAAGGATTCAAGTCTTCCAAGTGCGTTTACAGATTATGCTATTTTCTCCGAAAGTGGCGATATACCATTGTATGTTGGAAAAGCTGGACAAAGTATATGTAACGGCGTTATTCACACAAACAATACATTACATCTAGGTAAACATCTGAATGTAACTAGAGTAGAAGCTTGTTCTGGTATAACTGAAACTGGTTCAAATACTATAGGTAGTCGCGATGCTGCTTCGCCTTATATTCCAATACCGACAGATTTCAAAGACGAATTATTGGCTCAGGTTACGGCAGCTCCAAAAAAATATATAGGCGATCAGACTTTTGGCGGTAACGGTCTAGATCTAAGTGAATCAATCTATGTCCAAGGCAACGTTAAGATAACGGGCAATAACATCACCGGAAAAGGATTTATTTATGCCACTGGTGATATTGAAATCAGTGGTAATAACACTCAAATCGGTTCAGCTGATATACCTGTCTTTATCTACTCGGAAAAAAATATTACCATAGAGAAGAACAATGTTAATATGTATTGTATTATCTATGCTCCAAATGGAATAATTGACGTACAGAAGAATAACTGGAATTTGCATGGAAGACTTATCGGAAAGTCCTTTGCTGATGCTTGTTTAAAGAATAATTTCACTATTACAGCTGGTAGTGGAGATTTTAGCGGTGTTCCTTTAGGGTATGGCAGAACTACTGTACTTATTGAATAATAAACTGTCAATAGCGCGCCATAAGAAAGTTGGCTCAATATAGGCGCTCACCGATGAATTGCAGACTTCGCAGAAGGGAGTGTAGATTCTTCTGGAGGCTGATTAAGAACCCGTGTAAATGGCAATAATCTCCATATAAAACAAAATGGAGGTTATTAAAATGAGACAGTCAAAAAACATTCTTACGGACAAGGAAATGGAATTAGTGAGCCTATTAATGCAGGACTGCCAAAGCACGGGTGACATTCAGTCGAAGCTAAAACGCCTTTTTGCGGGAACAATTGAGCAGATGCTGGAAGCCGAAATGGAAAATCATTTGGGATACGAAAAGCACAGCACCGAAGGAAACAACACTGGTAATTCCCGCAATGGGTATAACCGAAAGACCATCATCAGCGATTACGGCGAGAGTGAAATTGCCGTGCCCCGTGACCGCAACGGAGAATTTGAGCCTAAAATCCTCGAAAAGAGGCAGACACGGACGGATGAAATCGAACATAAAATCATGGCGATGTATTCAAAAGGAATGAGCCAGCGCGACATTGAAGATAATCTACGGGAGATTTACGGGGCAGAAATATCGCAGGCTTTGATTTCTAAGATAACAGATAAAATCCTCCCGGAAGTGAACGAGTGGCAGAATCGGCCGCTGGAGTCGATTTACCCGATCATCTACTTTGACGGGATCGTATTCAAAAGCCGCAAGGACAGTCAGATCATCAACAAATGCGTCTACTCAGTGCTAGGCATTGATATGAGCGGCCAAAAAGACATCCTGGGCATCTGGATCAGCGAGAATGAAAGCGCAAGCTTTTACGCATCCATCTGTTCCGACCTGAAAAAGCGCGGCGTGCAAGACATTTTTATCGCCTGTCATGATAACCTGAGAGGACTTGGCGAAGCCATAAATGCGGTTTTCCCAAGGACAAAGCAACAGCTTTGCATAGTCCATCAGATTCGCAATTCCACTAAATTTGTGCAGTATAAGGATCGAAAAGCAATTTGCGCTGACCTTAAAAAAATCTACGGTGCAGTAAATTTAGACGACGCAGAGTATGCCAAGGAAGAATTCCGGGAAAAATGGGATAGGAAGTATCCCTCCATTTTGCGGTCCTGGGATGCTAATTGGGCAGAACTCACCACGTTTTTCAATTATCCTGAACAGATCCGGCATTTGATTTATACGACAAATGCAGTGGAAGCGTACCACAGGATGGTGCGGAAATTTACGAAGACAAAATCCATCTTCCCCACAGATGACTCAATCCGGAAAGTGGTATTTCTTTCGACTAAGGAAATCACGAAGAAGTGGACGCAGCCATCAAGGGACTGGGCAATGGCGTACAGCCAGATTATGATATTCTTTGCAGACAGGTTAGTGGCATAAGGCCTTGAGGGCTCTGCCCTCAAACTCCCGAGGTTTACCCGCTCAGGGCTTACCGGTGAAGCAGAAAACGGCAGACTCATTGCCCGCCGTCTCACCGTATAAGCCACAGCGAGCGTTGGGTCGCTCCTCAGCGTTGCCCGATTTATGCTGCAATAATATTATGGTCAAATTTTAGGATGATTATTCCATTTACACTGAAGGATGTTCACAACCTTCTTCTCTGTGTAGGGCGTCCGGGCAAGGTTGCCCATACGCTCTCTCCCAGAAAAATAGATTAATCCTGGCAACGTCCTACTCTCCCACAGGAAAACTGCAGTACCATCGGCGCTGGAGAGCTTAACTGCCGTGTTCCTGACTTTTGCAAAATAGAGGAAGAAGAAAGCTCTCCGCGCCCCTAGATGATAGGCAATTGAGAGCTTTTCTTTTAATTGTAGGATTGTATATCTAAGCTTTGCGGATGTCTTTCAGTTTACCATACGGTAAGATTTCAGGAAGTTGTAAAGTACTTAGGATTGCCGAAAAGTCTTCATTTGATTGGTTCTTTAGATAATATGAGCTGTTGCTTTTTGCATCATCAATAACAGTAAGATTAGCACTTCGAAGAGCATCTTGGATCTTTTCGGTAGACAACTCAAGTTTTTCTTTTCTGAGTTTGTATTCTAGATACCGCTGGATTACCAAAGCCAGGTAGCACATTACGAAATGGCCGCGAATACTCGATTCTGTCCAAACAAAGATGGGTCTGGCCTCTAAATTGCTTTTCATAACCCTGAAGCTCTCCTCAATCTTCCAAAGGCCTTGATAGATCCCTATCACCTGCGCCGCTGACAGGCTTTTGTCCGAGCTTTGAATTCCATAATATCCATCGAATTGTGCATCCATTTCAACCTGATTTTCGTTGAATGAAACGTGATCGTCATCAAAAATGGCCAGTTGCACATACTTTTTGCCACCCTTTTTCATTTCTGCTTTGAGACTGGATTTGGAGTCCACAAGGCGCCGGGACTTCTCTATCAATCGTTCGCGGTCTCTACGGTCTTTCTCAGCACGTTTAGCTGACCAAGTTATCACCATATTGTCATCGAGCAAGACTTTTTCGCCATTAATCTTAACACTGTTCTGAAAATTGCAGACCTTCCATTTAAATTGCGGGCTCTCCACAGTGTAGCCCTCGTCCCCAAGAACTAGGTTCTTAATTGCTTTACTTGCAGATCGGATTTTGTATGCCATGACATAATCAAAACCTTTTGACCTGAGGTAGGCCAGGTTCTGTTTAGAATTTAGCCCACGATCAGCGGTTATTATAATCTTCTTTATGCCATAGGTTTCCCGTAAGTATTCCATAACTGGCACCAGCGTCTTAAAATCATTGGTATTTCCGGGGAACAGTTCATAGCTAATTGGGATGCCCTCATCGTCAATTAAGAGCCCCATTACGACTTGGACCTGATTTACTTTGTTGTCTTTAGAATAACCGAACTTCTTAAGTTCATCGGCTCTGACTGACTCAAAGTAATAAGTGGTAACATCGTAGAAAGCAACTCCAAGGTTGCGTGTCATTTTAAGTGATAGCTGCTTGTTCAAGTGCCTTTCCAGAGATTTCTTTTCATTGGCAAGAAAAGAAAGACTCCGGTATATTTGTTCTAAATTCATTTCCTTGGAGTTGATAAAGAACTCCTTTTGTTCAAAGCTCTTTTTCTTTGATGCCGGTTTTAGCAGCCGGAAGTAAACGAGCATAGATGTCGTATCTTTGACTTTGAACTTAAGGTTGGAATCACGCTTCTGGCGATAATCGAAGAAGTAATCAAGTTTCAATTCATCCCAGATACTCTCGTATACCTTAACGCCGTAATTACGAATAGGAAAGCCTTTAGCAGCGTCGTTATCAGATCCTTCCAGGTAATGCTGGATATCTTTAAATATTGCTTCTTGTTTAAGACTCTCGTTGAAAGCCCTGGACTCCCGGCATTCTCTGCGCAAACGATTCAGAATTCCAGGCTCCTGCGCTTCCAATTCGTCTGCACGCCCTAATACCTTAAGTACCCTGGTCTTGGGCTTCTTATTAACTGGATCCCGATAAGACTCCACGATTCTCACATATTTGATCCCTCGGCTGTTATATACCTGTAGACTGCTCATGCCTGCCCCCCTCGTATGAACCAAGTATAGTATAACCATATTATAACATACATACGTTAGATATACAGTAGAGGGATATAAAAAATACCCGATAAATACTAATATTACAGCATTTACACGGGTATTCTTTTCAGCTTATCTGCAAAAGTCAGGAAAATAGATTAATCCTGGCAACGTCCTACTCTCCCACAGGAAAACTGCAGTACCATCGGCGCTGGAGAGCTTAACTGCCGTGTTCGGGATGGGAACGGGTGTGACCTCTCCGCTATTGTCACCAGGAAATTTAATTTCGTTACATATTAAGTTTTTTATGGGTCTGCAAACATGAGGACCGTCCTCCTGTTTGCTCACAGAAAGATTCTCTGAAAAGTACATACAGAGATAAAGCTTTAAAGCGCATTTAGGTCAAGCCCTCGATCTATTAGTACCGGTCAGCTTAATGCATCACTACACTTACACACCCGGCCTATCAACCACCTGTTCTTGATGGGATCTTACCTCCTCTCGGAGTGGGAGAACTCATCTTGAGGTTGGCTTCGCGCTTAGATGCTTTCAGCGCTTATCCGTCCCAGACATAGCTACCCAGCGATGCCTCTGGCGAGACAACTGGTACACCAGCGGTCTGTCCATCCCGGTCCTCTCGTACTAGGGACAGATCCTCTCAATTCTCCTGCGCCTGCGATGGATAGGGACCGAACTGTCTCACGACGTTCTGAACCCAGCTCACGTACCACTTTAATGGGCGAACAGCCCAACCCTTGGGACCTTCTCCAGCCCCAGGATGTGATGAGCCGACATCGAGGTGCCAAACCTCCCCGTCGATGTGAACTCTTGGGGGAGATAAGCCTGTTATCCCCGGGGTAGCTTTTATCCGATGAGCGACGGCCCTTCCACTCGGTACCGCCGGATCACTAAGCCCGACTTTCGTCCCTGCTCGAGATGTCTCTCTCGCAGTCAAGCTCCCTTATGCCTTTACACTCTTCGCGCGATTTCCATCCGCGCTGAGGAAACCTTTGGGCGCCTCCGTTACTCTTTTGGAGGCGACCGCCCCAGTCAAACTGCCCGCCTGACACTGTCCCTCTACCCGGTCAGGGTAGCAGGTTAGAACTCCAGCCATTCAAGAGTGGTATCCCACCGTTGGCTCCACGAATCCTTGCGAACTCGCTTCTCAGCCTCCCACCTATCCTGTACATGAACTACCAAAATCCAATATCAAGCTGCAGTAAAGCTCCACGGGGTCTTTCTGTCCTATCGCAGGTAACCGGCATCTTCACCGGTATTACAATTTCACCGAGCCCCTCGTCGAGACAGTGCCCAGATCGTTACGCCTTTCGTGCGGGTCTGAACTTACCAGACAAGGAATTTCGCTACCTTAGGACCGTTATAGTTACGGCCGCCGTTCACCGGGGCTTCGGTTCATACCTTCGCTGAACGGAAGTCGGAAATCAGACGTCGGACGTCGGACTCGTTGAAACTGGCTCCGCCAGTTTCTTCTCTTTTCTTTTTTCTTTCTTTCTCTGTCCTCTTCCTTCTGACCTCTGACCTCCGTTCAGCTAAGCATTCCCCTTAACCTTCCGGCACCGGGCAGGCGTCAGCCTCTATACTTCATCTTTCGATTTCGCAGAGACCTGTGTTTTTGGTAAACAGTCGCCTGGGCCTGATCACTGCGGCTCCCTCACGCTCATCAAAGTTTTATGACTCACGCTAATGGAGCACCCCTTCTCCCTAAGTTACGGGGTCATTTTGCCGAGTTCCTTAACGAGGGTTCTCTCGCGCGCCTTAGGATTCTCTCCTCACCTACCTGTGTCGGTTTTCGGTACGGGCACCTGTTACCTTGCTAGAGGCTTTTCTTGGCAGTTTGGACTCAGTGACTTCGCTACTATATTTCACTCCCCATCACACCTCAGGCTTCGCAATGGGCGGATTTGCCTACCCATTACCCTACGTGCTTGGACGCACTCTTCCATCCGTGCGCTTCACCTATCCTCCTGCGTCACCCCATCGCTTATAGCGGCTTCAGGTGGCACTGGATTCTCAACCAGTTGTCCATCGCCTACGCCTTTCGGCCTCGGCTTAGGTCCCGGCTTACCCTGGGCGGACGAGCCTTCCCCAGGAAACCTCAGGTTTCCGGCGGGCAGGATTCTCACCTGCCTTCTCGCTTACTTATGCCAGCATTCTCTCTTCTTAATAGTCCACTACTCCTTACGGTATAGCTTCAATCCATTAAGAATGCTCCCCTACCATACGGAAGTCGGATGACGGAAGTCAGAAATCGGATTACTCTGTCTCATACTTGGTCCATCTCTGAATGAGCCGGTACATTTGCTTATTAACTGATTCGTATCTTTCTTTTAACTGGTCATGTGTATGTCTATTCACATACCCAAGATCATGAATCATATCAATATATACCTTAACTTCATTCGTTGAGCCCATAGCATTTCGTAAAAAATGCTTGAACTCTTTTTCAGAGTTCCTTCTTCCATAACCTTCGGCTATGTTGGCTGGTATAGATATGGTTGCTCTCCTTATCTGAGGTATTAACTCATATCTCTCTTCCTTTGGTAATCTAGAGCATATCTGGTGCATCTCTAAAGCTAATTTATAACTTTCTTGATAGACTACCAGATCTTCATAGCTTTTGATTGCCATTGAAAGACCCTCCGTCTTCTGTCCTCTGTCATCCGTCCTCCGTATCCAAAGCTTCGGTACTATGCTTAGCCCCGTTGAATTTTCGGCGCAGAGTCACTTGACCAGTGAGCTATTACGCACTCTTTGAATGGTGGCTGCTTCTAAGCCAACATCCTGGCTGTCTGTGCGACTCTACTTCCTTTTCCACTTAGCATAGATTTTGGGACCTTAGCTGTTGGTCTGGGCTGTTTCCCTCTCGACTACGGACCTTATCACCCGCAGTCTGACTGCCGCGCTTCACCTTATGGTATTCGGAGTTTGGGAGGGTTCGGTAACCGGGTAAGGCCCCTAGCCTAACCAGTGCTCTACCCCCATAAGGAATTACACGACGCTAGCCCTAAAGCTATTTCGGGGAGAACCAGCTATCTCCGGGTTCGATTGGCATTTCACCCCTATCCACAACTCATCCACGCACTTTTCAACGTACTCTGGTTCGGGCCTCCATCTCGTGTTACCGAGACTTCACCCTGGCCATGGATAGATCACCCGGTTTCGGGTCTACAGCAACAAACTAGACGCCCTTTTCAGACTCGCTTTCGCTGCGGCTCCGTCCTTTTTGAACTTAACCTCGCTTGCTGCCGTAACTCGCTGGCCCATTCTACAAAAGGTACGCCATCACACTTTAAATAGTGCTCTGACTGTTTGTAGGCATACGGTTTCAGGTTCTTTTTCACTCCCCTCCCGGGGTGCTTTTCACCTTTCCCTCACGGTACTGTTCGCTATCGGTTGCCAGGTAGTATTTAGCCTTGGAAGGTGGTCCTCCCTGCTTCCCACCGGGTTCCACGTGTCCGGCGGTACTCGGGGTTTACACCAAGAGCCTTATCATTTTCGCTTACGAGGCTTTCACTCTCTATGGCCTGGCTTTCCATCCAGGTTCAGCTAATGATATGGTTTGTAACTCTTTGACTAAGCTGCAACTTAGTCTGGTGTTCCCCTCAACCCCAACTGTGCAACGCTTGCAGGCTATCACACACAGCTGGTTTAGGCTGCTTCCCCGTTCGCTCGCCGCTACTTAGAGAATCTCAATTGATTTCTTTTCCTCCGGTTACTAAGATGTTTCAGTTCACCGGGTCTGGCTTCTACTGCCCTATATATTCAGGCAGTGATAATACTTGTTCGCAAGTATTGGGTTCCCCCATTCGGATATCTACGGCTCTATGCTCGCTTGCAGCTCCCCGTAGCTTTTCGCAGCTTGCCACGTCCTTCTTCGCCTCCTGGCACCAAGGCATCCCCCGTACGCCCTTTGTATCTTGACCTAATTTACGCGCTTTAGAAAACTCTCAACTTTTCACTGTCTTCACAGCTTTAAGTGAAATTGTTCCCTTTGCTTTTCTCTGTATGCACTTTTCAAAGAACCTCTAACAGAAGTCGGAAGTCAGATGTCAGAAGTCGGATTTATATGTTAATCGGCTACGCCGATTAATTCAATATTACCTTCTCCTTCAGTCTGACTGGCTTCGGTTAAAATTTGTTCCCCGCCAAGGCGGGATAACAACTTTGGCATTCCCTTTAACAGGGTATGCTCAAATTTATTAAAACGAACAACAAGAAGTAAGGCGATCGACCGTAGGATTCAGAAGTCAGAAGTCGGAGGTCAGAGGTCGGAATCGTTAAAATTGACTGAAGTCAATTCTCTTTCATCCTAATCCCCTTCGCTCGCTGTTACTGCTTCGTTTCTCCTTAGAAAGGAGGTGATCCATCCGCACCTTCCGGTACGGATACCTTGTTACGACTTCACCCCAATTACCAACCCCACCTTAGACGGCTCTCTCCAAACGGAAGTCGGAAATCGGACGTCAGATGTCGGATTCTTGTTGAAACTGGCCAGCCAGTTTCTTCTTTGCTATCTGACTTCCTACCTCTGTAGTCTGTTCCGACCTCTGACTTCTGACCTCTGACTTCCGTTCGGTTGAGTCACCGGCTTCGGGTGTTGCCGACTTTCGTGGTGTGACGGGCGGTGTGTACAAGGCCCGGGAACGCATTCACCGCGACGTGCTGATTCGCGATTACTAGCGATTCCGACTTCATGCAGTCGAGTTGCAGACTGCAATCCGAACTGAGAATGGCTTTTTGAGATTCGCTTCACCTCACGGCTTCGCTGCCCTCTGTACCATCCATTGTAGCACGTGTGTAGCCCAGATCATAAAGGGCATGATGATTTGACGTCATCCCCACCTTCCTCCTGCTTGTCACAGGCAGTCCCATTAGAGTGCTCATCATTAATGTTAGCAACTAATAGCAGGGGTTGCGCTCGTTGCGGGACTTAACCCAACATCTCACGACACGAGCTGACGACAACCATGCACCACCTGTCTCTACGCTCCCGAAGGCACCTCCTACTTTCATAGAAATCCGTAGGATGTCAAGACCTGGTAAGGTTCTTCGCGTTGCATCGAATTAAACCACATGCTCCACCGCTTGTGCGGGCCCCCGTCAATTCCTTTGAGTTTCAGCCTTGCGACCGTACTCCCCAGGCGGGATACTTATTGCGTTAGCTGCGGCACAGAAGGGGTCGATACCTCCTACACCTAGTATCCATCGTTTACGGCGTGGACTACCAGGGTATCTAATCCTGTTTGCTACCCACGCTTTCGCACCTCAGCGTCAGGGTCAGTCCAGACAGTCGCCTTCGCCACTGGTGTTCCTCCTGATTTCTACGCATTTCACCGCTACACCAGGAATTCCACTGCCCTCTCCTGCCCTCAAGATACCCAGTTTCAAATGCAACCCCGCAGTTGAGCTGCGGTCTTTCACATCTGACTTAAATATCCGCCTACGTGCTCTTTACGCCCAGTAATTCCGGACAACGCTCGCCCCCTACGTCTTACCGCGGCTGCTGGCACGTAGTTAGCCGGGGCTTTCTAGTAAGGTACCGTCACTCTTAAACAATATTCTCGCTTAAGTTCTTCTTCCCTTACAACAGAGCTTTACAACCCTAAGGCCTTCTTCGCTCACGCGGCGTCGCTGCGTCAGGGTTTCCCCTATTGCGCAATATTCCCCACTGCTGCCTCCCGTAGGAGTCTGGGCCGTGTCTCAGTCCCAGTGTGGCCGTCCACCCTCTCAGGCCGGCTACTGATCGTTGCCTTGGTAGGCCGTTACCCCACCAACTAGCTAATCAGACGCGGGCCCATCCATAAGCGATAGCTTTCATGAAGAGGCCATCTTTCCTCACAATCTTAAACCGTGATCACATGCGGTATTAGCAGTCGTTTCCAACTGTTATCCCCCACATATAGGTAGGTTATCCACGCGTTACTCACCCGTCCGCCACTATCCAACACTCAACACTTAATGTTCTTTCATTAATCTCTGCCTTTACACTTGTTGGTGTTAGGCACTTGGAAATAGCGTGACGCTCGCCATTTGGTTTATCCCGTTACTATTGCTTCGATATTTAATAAGCAGTTTTCCCAAATGTTTGCCTTCTTTAGGCTCGCGTCACTTGGCTATACCACATTTCGCTAAAAAGAACATTCAGTGTCGAGTGCTGAACCGTTCGACTTGCATGTGTTAGGCACGCCGCCAGCGTTCGTCCTGAGCCAGGATCAAACTCTCCAATGAAAGTTTATACCTAGCCAAAATCGTTCTGGCTTGTTTTCCCTTTTGTCTCAAAGGGCCTTGATCGGCTTTTATTAAGTCTCCTTAATACAGTTCCAATCTTTTCGCACTTATCTTCTTGCTGTTCAGTTTTATCAGAACCATTCCCTCTTTAGGGACCTGGCGTTGAGCCTTCGTACTTACGCTTTCCGGCTTTTCTGCCCCGCGCTAACCGTTTACCAGTCGTGCGCGCAAGACTTATATTATCATCCCAAGGGATTAAAGTCAACACATCCTTTAATATTATTTTAACAGTCTGTTAATATTAATTGAGACTTTTGCATAATAGCCATGCCTGGAATTAGTGGGGTTTTAATTACCCAGAAAAAGGACTTCACCCCCCATTTTGTCGAATTAGTAAGTGACACAAACAAACAATCCGTAGGAGGCGAAGTCACTTATGAATATTCGACAGAACTGCATTTTCTCCTTTGAAGATGCTTTAAAAATGCAACCAAAATCCAGGCTTGAGAAAATAATCAATACCCTTGATTTACAACCAGTTCTTGCCATATTGAATAAGCCTGATAAGAGAAAGGGTGGACCAACACCATACCCAGCCGCTGCAATGCTAAATGCCCTGATTGCTATGAGGCTTACGAATATGACTACATTTACTTCACTGGTTGAACGGCTTACTTACGACCCTCATCTCAGATATGTTTGCGGTTTTGAGCCATTTGGCACCGCGCCCAGTATATCGTGTTTCAGTCGGTTTTATGCGAAGCTTGCTGAGAGCGGTTGCTTGGAAACACTGTTTTCGTCACTGGTTAAACAAGCAGAGGATATGGGCCTTCTTGATCTTACTGCCGTTGCAATTGATGCCACCAAAGTAGAAGCCTATGAAAAGTCCGTTCCCCGTAAGAATATCAGCCAGGATGGCAGTGCCGCTGATTGGGGTATTAAGAGTGACACCAACGGCAACCCCATCAAGTGGTTTGGGTACAAGCAACATATTGGCACCGATGTAAAATCAGGACTTCCTATAGCTATCAAGGTAACACCGGCCAATTGTTCTGATTCCAGCGTGGCTATGGACTTAGTGAAACAATGTTATGCAAATGTACAAACCCCCATAGAGTATTTCTTGATGGACGCTGGTTATGACCATCGTGAGATATACTCTCTGATCAGGGATAAATACCATGCCCAGGCGATTATTGCGCTGAATAAACGAGGGGCCAAACAGCCCCAAGCCGGGTTTGACTGGGATGGAACCCCAATCTGCTCTGCTGGTTATCGCATGGTATATTGGGGTTCCTATAAGGGCGTAAATAAATTTAGATGCCCACATGTACTGGGTAAATGCGACTGTCCTTTTGGCTCTGCATGGTGTTCAAAGAGTAACTATGGAATGGTGGTTAAAACCAGAGTAAAGGACGATCCCCGGTTGTTCTCAACTCCACATAGGGGGACGGCTAACTGGCAGAAGTTATACAATATGCGTACCTACTCAGAGCGCTGTTTCAGCCGCTTTAAGGAGAACTTGGGATTAGAAACCGGGTTGAGGGTAAGAAAAATCAAGAAAGTTGAAGTCCATGCTTACCTTTGTGCCATAACCATGATTGCAGCTACAATAGCAGTCAATCAAGAAAGTAGTACCCAGTATCTAGCTGCTTAGTTCACATTTATTGGTTTATTAAAGAACGAACTACGTTAAAGGGGGTAGTCTGCCCTAATTCCGGAACTCATAGCGTTTTGACCGTGGTTACAGGGCTAATTTGGAAATAAGTGTATTTGCCATCTGCCGCCCATAAAACGTCTTGTATTATCAACAGCATTTTTCTGAGTTATGCAAAAGTCTCGATTCATATGGGGCCGGCTTTCACTGCAAAACATTATTTTGGGGGATCACCATTGCTTTAGAATATAGGCCGGTGGGTATCAAAACCGCAAGTTGAGTCCGGTGGCTATAAACTGGTATTATTAGGTCAAGAAAGGAGTGGATAATATGTCACATATCCTGCCCGATTTGCCATATGATTACAATGCGCTCGAGCCCTATTATGACGAAGCTACGGTAAGGCTGCATCATGATATGCACCACAAAGCATATGTGGACGGGCTCAACAATGCTGAAAGCAAATTGGCTGAGGCCATTGAAAAAGGCGACTTCTCTTTAATAAAACATATTGAACGGGAACTGGCCTTTCACGGCTCAGGTCATATCATGCATACCATGTTCTGGGAAAACATGAAACCCGGGGGGGGAGGCCCTGCCACCGGTGTGGTAGCAGAGCTGATAGACCGCGATTTCGGAGCGTTCGAAAATTTTAAAAAGCTTTTTACTGCCTCGGCAGTCGCAGTGGAAGGATCAGGCTGGACGGTCCTGGCCTACAATCCGGTTTTTCAGAAACTGGTGGTCCTGCAGGCGGAGAAACATCAGGACTTGACTCAATGGGGTGTGGTGCCCCTCTTGATTGTGGATGTGTGGGAACACGCTTATTACCTTAAATATCAGAACAAGCGCGCCGCCTGGGTAGAAGCGTGGTGGAACCTGGTCAATTGGGATGATGTCAATCGAAGAGTGGCTTTGATGCAGAAGTAGCTATAATGGCACCGGACGAAATAGACGAACGTCCGGTGCTTTTTATTTATTGTTGATGTACATAAACAAAGTACAGCTGAATACCCTATATAGATAGCCTTAGACCTCGGCTATTATCAGCTTTAAGGTGAATATCGCCAACACTTGCCGCACTTGCGGCAATACCAGTAGGTGATAACATGGGTATGCTTTTCGAAAAAGGGCACAAATCTGTGCCCCGACAGGGAACACCATAATTGCTTTAACATGCCCCAACCTCCTCCTGTAATCAGTTTTACCAGGCAGACAGACAGTAAATCAGGGTTGGCAGTGCTTTATAGCATAATATGGAAATTAATGGATAACGTTACCGCTGTCCTAATATAATGCCTTGGACTGTAAATTATCTACAGCTTGATGATTGGCGATAGTCCCCTGGGACCCATGATATGGCCATAAAAACATAGCCTGCAGGCATGTGGGAGACTACATTAATGATGGAAGGTCGGATGATATGATGAGCAATGATTGCAAGGGTCCGAGATACAATAGCGCCGCCGGTGGAATATATGGGCTTGGTTTTCTAGGTGCACTGGTATATTACCTGCAACATGCCTCCGATTTGGGCGATGGGGTGGTAGGCGTTCTCAAAGCCTTGTTCTGGCCGGCGTTTTTGGTTTACAAAGTATTGGAGTTTCTCAAAATGTAACGGTATCACAGATAAACCAGACTAGACAGACTGGCGGTGTGATTCGTCTATGATGGAAATGCTACATACGACGCCGAGCTGTGGTTCTGTTTTAGGGCTGTTCTGCTCCCTCGCCTCTGTGAGGGATTTTTTGTGCTTTCTTCTGGGAAGCGGTTGGAGTATCCTATAATTTAGGTGTTGAACCCACAAGCAATAGCAGAGCAATATGATTACATTAGATTTGGAGGGAGTCCGCTTGTGAGTGTGTTTAAATCCAATCTCATACTTTTGCTGGTCGCGGCCATCTGGGGCCTGGCCTTCGTGGCTCAGAGGGTGGGGATGGACTATGTGGGCCCCTTCACCTTTAACGGGGTGCGCTTCTTGCTGGGGGGAATATCCCTCTTGCCGTTGTTATTCGTTTTCCGTGACAAAAGCCAGCCCTTGGCCATGGGGCTTAAGCAAGCTGCCCTGCCAGGGATACTGGCCGGGCTGGTATTATTCATAGCGTCTTCATTCCAACAAATCGGCCTGGTGACTACTACTGCGGGCAAAGCGGCTTTCATAACCAGCCTCTATCTGGTGTTGGTGCCGGTTGTGGGCATATTTATCGGGCAAAGGACATCCGCCTTTACATGGCTGGGGTGTTTTCTGGCGGTTGTGGGACTGTATTTTCTTTGCGTCAAAGAGGCCACCAGCATTCAGAGCGGAGACCTTTGGGAACTCGCCGGGGCTCTTTTCTGGGCCTTTCATATTCTGATTATCGCTCATTTTTCTCGCCGGGTGAATGTTTTGCAGCTTTCCTGGCTTCAGACTATCACCTGTGCACTGCTCAGTCTGATTACTGCCGCGGTGACAGAAACCATAGTCGTCAAGAGCATCATGGCAGCGGCGACGCCTATCGTTTATGGAGGGGTCTTTTCGGTGGGGATCGCCTACACCTTGCAAATCGTAGGACAACAAAAGGCTCCGCCTGCTGCGGCTGCCATCATATTGAGTATGGAGACGGTATTCGCCGCAATTGGCGGGTTTATACTTATAAGTGAGATCATGGATCTGCTGGAGATCCTGGGCTGTGCCTTGATATTCTCAGGGATGTTGGTTTCGCAGCTGCAGGGCTTATGGACCGCTAAAACCGTCCCATGTCAGCAGGCGGTGCCTGAAGCGCTGAAGTGACTTTCAGGCAGCATAGTGGTGATAGACAGGGACTGGCTGTTTGCCATACAATATTAATAGCAGCTGTTAGTTATTAGAAAGCGGGTATGCAATGACCCATCTGTCCAAGAACTTAATTGGTAAGAAAGCCCTTTGGTTGGTGTTATCCGAAGAGGGGAAAAGCGAGGAGTATCTGCATAGCCTGGAGCAACTGCAATGGCAATTCTGCACAGGCAAAGTCGGTTCGATGGAATCACATAAAGTGGTAGCCGCCATCGAAACTGCAGCTAAAAAACATCAGCTTATCAGACCGGAGATATACCGTGAGTCTCACGCCTTGTATCATGCCATATTGGAAGCTCTGGAGGGCGTAACCCGGGGGCAGATACAACTGGGTTCGGTGCAACGAACGGTCGGGTTGAGGTTTGCGGTCATAAAGGGCAATCCTTATGAAAGCGCTGATGAGGGGCAGTGGATGGCAGTGGCCCTGTACGGCACCATCGGAGCACCGATAAAAGGCCTGGAACACGAAGTGGTCGGTCTGGGCATAAATCACATTTAATAGATAAGAATCTGAATATTTTGGAGCCTATAGCGTGTTAGTTATTAGGGGGCTCTATTAGTGAAAGTCGGGCGACTTTTGTTAATAGAGCCCTTTTTATCTCAGAAAGGAGGTTAAGATGATATGGTCACATTAAACGGGCATGCATTGACCCTGGAACAGGTCAGGGCAGTACTCTGTGAAGATGCCATGGTATATATCTCCCCGGCCAGTCTGGATAGTGTCGATGCCAGTCGCAGGGCAGTTGAGGACATTGTGAAAAAGGGCCAAATCGTCTATGGGATAACTACCGGGTTCGGCAAGTTCAGCGATGTCCTTATAGACTGTGAAGATTGCCAAGAATTGCAGCTCAATCTGATCCATTCCCATGCTTGTGGTGTGGGGGAAGCATTTCCTGAAGTAGTCAGTCGGGCCATGTTGTTGCTGCGTGCCAATACGCTGTTGAAGGGGTTTTCCGGGGTGCGCCGGGTGGTGGTGGAAACCCTGGTGGAGATGATAAACGCCCGTATTCATCCGGTGATACCTCAGCAGGGCTCTTTAGGCGCCAGCGGGGATCTGGTTCCTCTGGCTCATTTAGCTTTAACCTTGATCGGTGCAGGGGAGGTATATTACCAGGGTACGATATGCTCTGCTCTTCAGGCTTTTAGAGCGGAAGGGATCGAGCCTTTGGTGTTGCAGGCCAAAGAAGGTCTGGCCTTGATCAATGGAACCCAGGCCATGACCGCTATGGGAGCGGTGGCCTATTTACAGGCGGAAGAACTGGTTTACCAGTCGGAAATGGTGGCGGCCTTAAGCATGGAGGGGCTGAGGGGGATCATTGACGCCTTCGATGAAGAGGTGCACCACGCCAGGGGATACCAGGAACAGATAGATGTGGCCCGAAGGATGAGAGAGATTTTGGCCGGGAGCATGCTCACCACCAGGCAGGGAGAATTGCGGGTGCAGGACGCCTACTCTTTGAGGTGCATTCCCCAGGTAATCGGGGCTACCTGGCAAGTGCTAGGCTATGTGAAGCACAAGCTGGAAATTGAAATCAACGCCGCAACTGACAACCCGTTGATTTTTGAAGGTGGAGACAAAGTGATTTCCGGGGGCAACTTTCATGGTCAGCCGGTAGCCTTTGCCATGGATTTTTTGAAGATAGCTATGGCAGAACTGGCCGATATCGCGGAAAGGCGCATTGAACGCCTGGTGAATCCACAGCTCAATGATCTGCCCCCCTTTCTCAGCCCCCGACCGGGTCTGCAGTCAGGGGCTATGATACTGCAGTACACCGCTGCCAGCCTGGTGTCGGAAAACAAAACTCTGGCCCATCCAGCCAGTGTCGATTCCATACCCTCTTCTGCCAATCAAGAAGACCATGTTAGTATGGGCACCATTGCGGCACGCCATGCTTATCAGATTATCAACAATGCCCGCCAGGTGGTGGCCATTGAATTGATATGCGCTCTTCAAGCGGTGGAATTCCGCGGCACAGATAAGATGTCCCCCTATACCAGGCAAATCTATCAACAAGCCCGCACCATCACACCCTCTATTGCCAAAGACCGGGTTTTCGCCAAGGACATAGAAAAGGTGAGCAAATGGATGGAAAGTGGCTGGCAGGACCTGTTGGCCTTGGATAATACTCGTAAGTTAGCCCAATGGGCCATATAAAGGGGGATGTAAAATGGATAACCTCGATATTTACAACGCCATGGAGATCAAACTGGATCAGGAACTCCCCGAAACACCTGAATTCCAGCCCGGCATCAGGAGGGCTCCAGATCGGGGGTTCAGACTGAATCAGGCCCAAACTGAAACCGCTTTAAAGAATGCCTTGCGCTATGTCCCGGAGAATCTCCATGAGGCTCTGGCACCGGAGTTCTTGCAGGAACTTATAAGTTACGGTCGTATATATGCTTACCGTTTCCGTCCCCCAGGGAGGATATTCGGCCGTCCCATTGATGATTACCCAGGAAATTGCCTGGAAGGGAAGGCTTTTCAGGTGATGGTTGATAATAATCTCGATTATGATGTTGCCCTGTATCCTTATGAGCTGGTAACTTACGGGGAAACCGGAGCGGTATGCCAGAATTGGCTGCAGTACCGCCTGATTAAAAAATACTTACAGAGTCTCACCCAGGAGCAGACGTTGGTCATTGAGTCGGGGCACCCCCTGGGATTGTTTCCCTCCAAACCGGATGCCCCGCGGGTGATCATAACCAATTCCCTTATGGTAGGAATGTTCGACAATCAGGCTGATTGGGAAGTGGCGGCGCAGATGGGAGTGGCCAACTACGGGCAGATGACCGCCGGGGGATGGATGTATATCGGGCCTCAGGGCATAGTTCATGGCACTTTCAATACCATACTTACCGCAGGTCGACTTAAACTGGGCATTGCCCCGGATGGTAACCTTAATGGCATACTTTTCGTTTCTTCTGGGTTGGGGGGGATGAGCGGGGCTCAACCAAAAGCGGTAGAGATAGCTGGTGGAGTGGGCATCTTCGCAGAAGTCGATTACTCGCGAATCAAGACCCGCTATGATCAGGGTTGGGTGAGTCGCGTTACTGACAATCTGGACGAAGCATTTGAAATAGCGGATCACTATCTAGAAAAAAAACAGCCTATATCCATCGCCTATCATGGCAATGTGGTCGACCTCTTGGAATATGCGGTGCAAAACCATGTTAGTATTGACCTGTTATCAGACCAGACCTCTTGTCATGCCGCCTACAGCGGCGGCTATTGCCCGCAGGGAATCAGCTTTGAAGAGAGGGGGAGACTCTTGGCCGCTGACCGGGATAAGTACAGACGGGAAGTTGACAGGTCCCTGCGACGGCACTTTGAATTGATCAAGACCTTGACCGAGCGAGGGACGTATTTCTTTGACTACGGAAACTCATTTATGAAGGCAGTGTTCGACGCCGGGGTGAAGGAGATCTCCCGCAATGGCAGGGATGAAAAAGACGGCTTTATATTCCCCTCATATGTGGAAGACATCATGGGGCCGGAACTGTTTGACTATGGTTACGGTCCTTTTAGATGGGTGTGCTTAAGCGGGTCCGATGAGGATTTGCAGAAAACCGATAAAGCTGCTATGAGCTGTATTGACCCGCAGCGGCGCTCCCAGGACCGGGACAATTATATATGGATCAGGGATGCCAGGAAGCATCAGTTGGTGGTAGGGACCAAAGCCAGAATACTGTATCAAGACAGTGCGGGCAGGAAAAAAATAGCCCTTAAATTCAATGAAATGGTGCGCAACGGAGAGATCGGCCCCGTAATGCTGGGCAGAGATCATCATGATGTGAGCGGAACCGATTCGCCCTTCAGAGAGACCGCCAACATTAAAGATGGCAGCAATGTTATGGCTGATATGGCGGTGCAATGCTTCGTCGGCAATGCAGCCCGGGGCATGAGCCTGGTGGCGTTGCACAATGGCGGCGGGGTTGGTATTGGCAAGGCGATAAACGGAGGCTTTGGCCTGGTTTTAGACGGCAGCCAACGAGTTGACAGCATCATCGAGTCAGCCATGATGTGGGATGTGATGGGGGGAGTGGCCCGGCGCGCCTGGGCGCGGAATCCCCATTCAATAGCAACTTCAATGGATTATAACCGGGAATATTGCGGCAGGGCGCAAATCACCCTGCCCTATATCCCCAGCGAGGACTTGATCAAAGCGACGCTATCCAGGGGAGGTTTTAACAAATGGCAGCCTTAGTAGAATGTGTGCCCAATTTTAGTGAGGGACGAAACACTAGTATTATACAGCAGATTCTTACCCCTTTCTTTACCACTCCGGGGGTGAAGCTCTTGGATTACAAACCGGATCAAGATCACAACCGCACCGTAGTAACCATTATGGGAGAACCGGGGAGTGTCAAACGGGCAGTCATAGAGGCAGCCGGGACCGCGATCCAGCACATTGACCTGAAAAACCACCGAGGGGCTCACCCTCGCATGGGCGCAGTCGATGTAGTGCCCTTCATACCTTTACAGGATTATTCTATGGCGGAGGCGGTAGAATTGGCCCGGGATACTGCTCGAACTCTGGCTCAACAATACGACCTGCCAGTATTCCTTTACGAAAAGGCGGCAACCGCCGCAAGCCGAGAAAACCTGGCCAATATCAGGAAAGGAGAATTCGAAGGTCTGGCAGAAAAGATGCTGCAACCGGAATGGAAGCCCGACTTTGGCCCGCAGAGCCCGCATCCCAGCGCTGGAGCCAGCGTCGTAGGCGCCAGAATGCCCCTTATTGCGTTCAATATCAATCTCAATACTAAGCAGTTGGAGATAGCCAACCAAATCGCCAGGTCTATAAGGCACAGCTCAGGCGGGTTGAGATACTGCAAGGCGATGGGGGTGGAGCTTAAGCAGAGGGGCATAGTACAGGTTTCCATCAATATGACCGATTATACCCGGACCTCGCTCTACCGGGTATTTGAGATGGTCAAATTTGAAGCTCGGCGCTATGGGGTAGAGATAGTAGGCAGCGAGATAATTGGTCTCACCCCCATGGAAGCCTTGATAGACGCCGCAGCGTACTATCTGCGCATTGAGGATTTTAGTTTAAATCAGGTAATCGAAAAAAGAATGCTGGAGTGAGGTGAAACAGGATGGCAATGGACTTGATTGTAAGATCCGGCAATATTATGACTTGTGAAGAAGGACGCCCTATTGAGCCCTTTGATGGGTATATAGCGATTGCTGGCGGAAGGATAGCTGCTTTGGGGCAGGGAGAGATACCCCCAGAATTGTGTAGGCCTGCGGCCAAAATAATCAACGCCAGGGGGCAGACGATAATTCCAGGACTGATTGATGCCCACACCCACTTGATACATGCAGGCTCCCGGGAAAGCGAACTGGACCTTAAACTGAAGGGAGTATCCTATTTGGATATACTCAAGTCGGGGGGAGGAATCCTGGATACCGTGGCCCGGACCAGAAAGGCCACTAAAGAGGAACTAAAAAAGCAGGCTCAAAAAAGCCTGGACCAGATGCTGCTCCATGGCACTACTACCATTGAGGCCAAAAGCGGCTACGGTTTGGACTTGGAAACAGAAGTAAAGTGCTTGCTGGCCGCCCGGGAACTGCATGAAGAGCATGAGGTGGATATAATCAGTACCTACCTGGGCGCTCACGCCATACCTGATGAATACGCTGCAAACCCCCAGGGGTATATAGATTTAATGACAGAACAGGTCATGCCCTTTGTATCCAGGTATAAACTAGCCGAGTTCATGGATGTGTTCTGCGAGGAAGGGGTGTTTTCTCCCCGAGAAACCAGGGTGTTGTTGGAAACCGGCAGAGAGCTGGGCTTTAAACTGAAGCTACATGCTGATGAGATGGTTCCACTGCAGGGTGCTGAACTGGCGGCCGAAATGCGGGCTACATCCGCAGATCACCTCCTGGCTGCTTCGGCAGAAGGCCAGGATGCCTTGGTCAAGGCCGGGGTAACGGCTGTGTTGCTGCCTGGTACTTCCTTCTATCTGATGTTGGGGAGATATGCTGAGGCGCGCCAGATGATAGACAAGGGAATCAGGGTGGCCCTGGCCAGCGACTATAACCCGGGCTCCTGTCCCTGTGAAAACCTGCAGGCCATCATGACCATGGCTTGCTTCGGCATGCGATTGTCACCAGCCGAAATTTTGCAGGGAATGACTATCAATGCCGCTTATGCGCTGGATCGGGCCGCAGACATCGGAAGTATCGAGGTAGGTAAGAAAGCTGACCTGGCTATTCTCGACGCGCCCAATTGGGAATACGTGGTCTATCATTTTGGTATCAATCATGTGGATAAGGTGATAAAAAACGGACGTATTGTAGTCGAAAAAGGGAATTTGGTTTAGAAAGGGACAAGAGTATGCTATACGACCTGAAAATAAAGGATTTTAACGATGTTCTGGCCAGTTCCAAGCCTGCCCCTGGTGGGGGCAGCTCTGCTGCTCTGGCAGGGGTTATGGGGTCTGCCTTGAGCCTAATGGTTATCGAACTGAGCACATGTAAGAGGGCCTACGAAGAACTGGATGAAGTGATAAAAGAGCAGATAAAGCTTGATCATCAAATCCTCAGTGCAATAAATAAGGAACTTTTGGAGCTTTTCCATGAAGATACAGAAGCCTTCAACCAGGTCATGCAAGCCCTAAAACTCCCGCAGCAAAGCGAAGCGGAAAGGCAGAACCGCCTTGAGCGGATGCGGGCAGCTAACCGGCGTGCACTGCAGGTGCCACTGTTGGTGGCCGAAAAATGCTGTGATACATTGAAACACCAGATTAATATAGCCCGTTATGGAAATCGGAACGCGGTTTCAGATGTAGGTGTTGGTGCCCTGCTGGCTTACGCAGGATTACAGGGTGCGGTTTTAAACGTGCAAATAAACCTTCCCGGCATAAAAGAGCAGGACTTAAGCAAACAGGCCGCAGCGAAATGTCAGGAACTGCTGGCTGAAGCTGCGGATATAAAATCCCAAATTATGAATATTGTCAATCAACGATTGCACTGTTAGCTATGCTGGAATGTTGATCTGAGGTTCGCTGGCTGCCTACAACTAACGATATACCATTGAAAGGTTAGTGATGCTGGACGTTAACCCCACTGGTATCAGTGTATTCGACCTGCAAAACCGGCCTGATATCAGTCTTAAAGGGGATGCTGGTCTGCTCTGACAGAGTTGGCGAATAGACCCGTGCCGGACCATCTCCTCTAAAGCCTTGCACAACTTGTAGGACGGAATCGAAATCCTCATAAAACACAACAATAAAATCCCCGGATTGGGCTTGGTCCATGGCGGTAAGCAATGCATCCCGCTCAGACAGGACGATATCGATTTGAGCTTCGTCCATGCCACCCTGCACAGCGCCTTGGTAGAGCAGGTTGGCCACCTCACCGGGTGCGCGGTTGCGTAGGTCGATATCTTCCTTGATATACAGCCGGGAGAAGAATTGCCCTGCTATACGGCCTACTTTTTTTATGGCTTCGTTGCTGCGGTCCCCGGGCATTCCGATGATGCCCACCCGCCGGGAAGCGTCCTGGCTTTCCAAAAAATGTATGACTGAAAGGTAACCACTGGGGGTGTGGCCGTAATCGAGCATAACTTTAAAATCTCCCATCTCAAATAGGTTAAATCTCCCTGCATTGACCTGAGGGTCGGGACGGAATGCTCTTAACCCCAACCTGATGATGTTATCCGGCACACCCAGGGCGATAAGACTGGAGATAGCGGCCAGGGAGTTTTCGATATTGCATAACACCCTTCCGTTAAAAGTAATGGGGATATCCTGCAGCTTCAAGAGAGGGTACTTGGCGTTGTTGCGATATACCATCACCTGTCCATTTTCAGCTAATATGGCCATTTTACCCTGTACAATATGGTTCTCTATCAGTGGGTTGCCGCGTTTCTGAGAAAAATAGACCAAATTGCAGCGCACCAGGCTCTTTATATATTCGGTCATCTCGTCATCGGCATTCAATACTGCATAACCATTGGGTTTGACCGCTTCCACCACCAGGGCTTTGACAAAGGCCATATCTTTGAGGGTGTTTACCCCATCAAGACCCAGGTGGTCATCACTCACATTTGTAACTATCCCTAAATCGGCCAGATCGTACCCCAGACCTTTGCGGATAATGCCGCCCCGGGCGGTTTCCAGAACTGCGATCTCCACCTCCCGATTATAAAGTACCGACTGGGCGCTGATAGGGCCGGTATTGTCACCCCGTGAGATGCATTCCTGACCGACGTAGGTCCCGCTGGAACAGGTCATTCCCACTTTTCTCCCGCTTAGAGACAGGACATGATGTATCATACGGGTGACGGTAGTCTTACCATTGGTGCCGGTTACGGAGATAATGGGGACGGTAAATGGAGTTCCCCTGGGATAAATAAGGTTCAGTATATCTTGAGCCACATTCCGGGGTTGGCCTTCACTTGGATACAGGTGCATACGCAGGCCCGGGCAGGCGTTAACCTCGATCATGGCACCATTGAGCGGGCTTAGGGGTTGCGATATATCATCCATTACCACATCAATACCGGCAATATCCAAGCCGATAGCCTGGGCGGCTTTTACCGCCAAAGTCTTGTTTTCTGGATGGATCTCCATGGTGCAGTCCCGGGCGCTTCCACCCGTGCTCAAGTTGCCGTTTTCACGCAGACAGACCTTTTCTCCCGCTTCTGGGACAGAGTTCGGTTCAAGGCCGCATCTTGCCAGTACTTCCTGGGCGCATTTATCCAATCTGATTCTGGTCAGGGGTTTTTCGTGGCCGGTTCCCCTAAGAGGATTCTTATTCTCTGCAGCCACCAACTCCTCAATGGTATTGAGACCGTTGCCTACTACAGAAGGCGGCCTCCTTTCGGCTACAGCGCTTACCTGGTCTCCTACTACTAGGATGCGATAGTCTTTGCCGGGGATATGCCTCTCAATGATGACCTGTTTAGAGTAGCGGCTGGCCCGAAGATAGGCGGCCTGAAGCAGAGCACGGTCATTGATGTTTACCGTGATATCCTGTCCATGGTTGCCGTCAAACGGTTTTACCACCACCGGATATCCCAGCTGTTCGGCCAGAATTATTGCCGCATCCTCCGAATCAGCCAGGCCTCCCTCAGGAACCGGGATGTTATGCTCCTTAAGGATATTTTTTACTAGCTGCTTGTTTTGCGCCAGGTCGACCGCAATGCAACTGGTAGTGTCAATAAGTGATGATTCCACGGTCCTCATATACTTTCCATAACCGAGCTGCAGCATACTATCACTGCCCAGCCGCCTGATGGGGATGTGGCGCTTTCGGGCTTCATCCCAAATAGCCTGGGTGCCCGGACCGAGGTTGGATTCCAGGCTGAGGCGGCGCAAACGGCTAATAATATCATTGATGAGTTCGGGCCGACCATGGACCAAGACGGATACAATCTCAACCGCAGCACGGCCATAGTCTTGGCAACAGTATGCATTGATATATTCAAAAATAATTGTAAACTGGGATGGCTCCCCAGCCATGCGGGTTTTGCCGAAGTAGACATCATAACCCAACACACTCTGCAGCTCCAGGGCCACATGCTCGATGACATGAGCCATATAAGTGCCTTCGTAGAGCCTTTCCACGAATCCGCCGGGGTGGCCGGTGGAACAGCAATGGGTTGCTAAACCGGGGAAGAATTCCAGTAAGTGCTGGTTAAAGCCGGTTATCTCTGCGCTGCTTACCGAGGTTAAATCTTCCAGGTCGACTACCATCTTGACTACGGGTTTATGTGAGAAGATATTTCTGCCACTGTAATTACAAATATTTAGAATTATCAACTGCGTATCCTCCTCGTGTCAGCCTCTATCTAATGAAGTCTCAAGACCTCACGTTTTCTAAGGTCAAAACCATATCCAGCGGATAAAATATGGATAGTGGCATTGGTGATGGTCAGTATCTCATCCGGATTCAATTCGGAAACATTGGAGCTTTTAATTGAGGTGCCGTCAATGACGGTCACCGCGTTACTGCCTATTACCCTGAATTTATCATCGGGGGATACAACGATGGCAGTATCCTCATCTATCCCTATGCCTAGTATCCCTGGGTTTTCAGCCACTCCGCACATCAGTCGACCCAGCCGCCCTCTTTGGTCAAAATGCTGGTCAATTATCGCGCCCTCCAGAAAACTCAATCCGGGGGCCATCTTTAGTGTGCATTTCCTGGCGGCATCATTGCTATTGCCTTCCACGATCATGGTGTTGCTCATAACTGATGCACCGGCACTGGTACCAGCTACGGCGGTTCCGTTCCTAAACGAGCACGACAAAGCCTCATAAGCCCTGGTGCCTCCCAGGATGCTGGTAATCCTGAGTTGGTCCCCGCCGGTGAAGAAAAAACCGGTAGCATCCTGGATACGGCGGACGTTATCCTCACCATTGGCATCATCACGTGAGTTGATATTCAATATGTCAGTATCTAAAGCACCCAGTCTCCGAAAGACCTCGCGGTAGTCCTCGCCCACCTCCCGGGGGTGTTCAGTGGCGGTGGTTATTATGCCTACCCGGGCATCCCGGCCTCCCATGATGTCCAGGGCATCTTCCAATATTTTGCTGTCTCCGTATTTATCTTCAGCCCCGCCGATGATTATCAAAGTGCCTTTTCTCTTTTCACCCATACTTGCCTCCTGTTGGCTCCCTGAAAGATAGATTTATTATTCAAATTGACCGTATTTTAAAACTTTTTCATTCTCCACCATTACTTCCCCCTTTGCCAACAACCGGAATATGCTGAGATCGTCCTGCCGCAAAACCAGAATATCAGCATCGGAACCCGATAAAATAGCTCCTTTCTTAGGGTATAGCTTTAATAATTTTGCCGGGTTTTCAGTCACCGTTTTTATTATGACGTGATTATTCAGTCTGGGATTCGCCAGACAGGTCCGCACGTCTTCTAAGAGCTGATCCATTTTAGCCACCTTGCTTTCAGGCGAACTTCCATTCCCATCCGATGAAATGGTCAACTTATCGATATTGATTCCTTGGCGGGTTAAATATAGCAAAGACTCAATTACGCTGCAGCCCTTAGCTTCGCCCGCAGTCAGGTCGATATGGCCGCCCCGCTGTAACATCTCTATACCCTGTTCAAATAATTGGGGATTCCGGTTTATGTGAGTAGGCACGAAAATTTGCAGGGGAAAATCAGATTCTTCAATAAGCTGAAACAAAGGGATAAGACCTTCCTGACCATCTCCAACATGAATATGGAGGACCCCTGCCTTGCCGCCCAGCATACCGCCCGCATTGGCTTCCGAGGCTAAAACTTTCAAATCCTGAAGTGTGGGATGATTGGACCTGTAATCCGAAATCGCTATTTCGCCTACCCCAATTACTTTGTCCAATAACACGATATCAGTCAAAACCCGCCCGGTCAGGGTTTCGGTGGGACTGCCATAACTGCCGGTGTATATATAAGTAGTAATACCCTCAGCTTCCAGCCCGCGGGCTTTTAACAGCAGACCTGCGATATTGCGAGATATACTGTCAAAACCGAGTACCCCGACCAGCGTGGTGACTCCCGCTTTCAGCACCTCGCTAAGCATAATCTCAGGAATCCTGCTGATAGGGCCTTGTTCACCTCCACCACCGGTGATGTGAACGTGTTGGTCAATGATCCCGGGCATTACCAGACAATCCCTGCAATCAATGATTTCCACATCCCACAGCTTCTCAGCCGCAATATCCGGTTTCACGTCACAAATTCTGTCATGAGCCACCAATATATCCATTTTCCTGACTTCCTGGGGCAAATAACAGTGGCCGTTTTTCAGAAGTTTAAACACCATATCCTCCACGGATACCATTTTAAGTTCAGCATCTACATTAGCCTAGAAAACAATCCCTTAAAGCAGTATGTAAAAAGATACACCAATCCCGATGATTGCCATAATGTCAACTGTATTCATGACAGATGTTTAAGGACGAGAGTAGTAGATAACGGCCGATTTTAAAACATTCAAAAACAATTGCGAATAGGCAAACAGGATCTAATATTTGACTTTCAATAATTTTCAATTGGGTGTATAATTTTATTTGTTATTTAGTAAACTACTAATCTAGTAAATTGAAAGGAAATTGAGTGATGAGGATTCCGACTACTTTGAAGCACAAACCGGTGATTGTGGTGGAGGACTACGAAAACGTTGACGGCAGGTATGCCTATAAATCAGATGCCAAAGGCCTATCACTTGGCTTGGCTCAATGGAATGACCGTGGCAAGCTGGACATCTCCGCTAAAGTGTGGAGGCATACTGGGGAAAAATGGTCCCGGCAATCTGAAGAATTGCCGCTGCACCGGGTTTTAGACTTGGCTATACTCATCTGCAGGAGCAGGCTTTATTTCAGCGAGGCTTATCGTTATGAAAAGCTATATGATCCTAATAAATCGGACATAGACAGAGTAGGTTTGCAGGGTGACGCTATGTCGGTCAAGGTTTGTACCGATAATGAGAAAATCGATGAGGATATAAAATTGTTCCATCAAGCTTTGAGCAATGACGACGAATTGATTGGAGAACGTTTAATAACCCTTGCCAGAATATTAAAGGAACTGGGATATTAGTATGAATATTCCTGATGTGCTTCAACAATGGTGAGGTAATCACTATAATAATGAATAAACAGAAGAGGAGTATGGGAATGGAGCATAAATTGTTATTTGAAGAAGGTTATTGGAAAGCCAGCGGTTTTTACTATACCGAAAAGGGACAGCCCCATCAGGTCGAGGGGCAGGTGCGTATTTATCACGAAGACGATCTGTGGATCAATGATGGGGTCATGAAGGTAGTCGGGCAAGAATCCGTCGAGATTCGCAACCGCTACGAGATCATTCCCTGGGATGAAGGCAAGGAATTGACCACCTGGATTTCGGTTAACCCCAGTCTGGGAGTTCTGGAGGGTACTTTCACAGTTGTAGGGGATTGTATCCTCTCCGAATATCGGGCCGAAGAAGGGCAATTTTCAGGGTCGGAGGTTCTGATCCAGACTGCTTCCGATCGCTACTTAAATCGCGGCGTCCTGGTATATAAAGGTAAAGAAAAGCTCTCCTCCTGGGCGGTAGAGTTGATTAGAACCGAGGGACCCCGGTATTAGTCAAAAAAAGCTTGTGGGGCAGTAAAATTAAATTTGACGTAATTATCATAAGATTACTGCCGCCTACATATAATTTAGCAGACTTGCCACAAATATGGCGGGAATGGTAAGATATTTTCAGTAGTATGGTTTTTTCACTGGGTGATGCCAAAACTGCATATGCGTAGGAAGAGTAGAATGGTAGGAATTGGGATGTATACCCCTGGTTGGTCGTATGCCTATCTGGGGATTTTCCATTTTTATAACTCCTCCGGGGGTTTTTTGCTTTTCCTGGGCAGGAATATTTAAAGGGAGGACGAAAATGTGAAAGTTGTCAGTAGGAAGGTAGGCAGGGGATGGAGAATCAACATCGCCTGGGCACTTATCATGGTGTTGTTTTTAAGTTGCGGCGCCCTTGCCGGGTGCGGCCAAAAGAGCGCTTCTAGCGGGGCCGACGTCAAAGTTGTGGAATTGAAATTAGCCCATTTCTGGCCCGCCACTCATCCTGTGGAAACGCAGTTGATCCAACCTTGGGCCAAAGAAATCAACCAGGTTACGAATGGAAAAGTAAAGATCACCAGCTATCCGGGAGAAACCCTCTTGAAGGCCAACGACATATATGACGGCGTGGTCAAAGGAGTAGCAGATATAGGGGTCTCCTGTTTCTCATATACACGCGGACGCTTCCCGGTCCTGGAGGTATTCGAATTGCCGGGTATCACTTATGAGAGTTCCAGAGTCAGCAGCAAGGTAGCCTGGGAGACCATACAGTCGATAAACCCTAAAGAGGTGCAGGATACCAATTTGTTAATGGTATTCACTACCGGACCTGGCGACCTTTATACTAAGGCCCCGGTCACCAAGCTGGAGGATATCAAAGGCATGGAAATTAGAGCTACCGGTTTGAGCGCTAAGACACTCGCTGCCCTTGGTGCTAGCCCGGTCGGCATGGCTCAATCGGAAGCTTATGAGGCTCTATCCAAAGGGGTGGTAAAGGGAAACCTGGGGCCTGATGAAGTCTTGCAGGGATGGAAGCAGGCTGAGGTCACCTCCCACCTGACCAAGACTCCCTTCCTGTACAATACGCTGTTTTTTGTGACCATAAATAAAGCCAAATGGGATGCGCTGGGAGCGGACACGCAGCAGGCCATACTTAATGTCAATCAGAAGTACTTTGATCAGGTAGCCGCAGGCTTGTGGGATCAGCAAAACGAAGCCGCTCTCAAATGGGCAGTGGAGCAGAAGGGCATGCAGGTAATAGAATTGAACCCTGTTGAAAGTCAGCGTTGGATCGAACTGGTAAATCCCATTCAGAGAGAATATGTAAACAGTATGAATGCCATGCAGATAGACGGGCAGCAGATACTGGACGGGGTAAAAGCCCTGGCTGCTAAATACAACGCCGAGCTGTAAGGAGGTTTTTATCCATGAAGAGATTCAGCGGAATAGTGGAACGCCTGGGAAGGTTTCTGGATAATATCGCAGCCTGCTGTGTTGCTCTAACCATGGCGGTGGTGGTGGTTAATGTCCTGCTCAGGGCTTTATTTAATCGTCCTTTGTTGGGGACCATCGAATATGTCAATATACTAACAGCAGTAACCATCGGGCTGGCTCTGGCCTACTGTGCCTTCTGCAACGGCCAGATCGCAGTCGATTTCGTAATGGAAAAATTGCCCGCGCGTACCCAGGCGGTCTCAGATGTCATCACTGGAATCCTGGCCCTGGGTTTCTGGGGGCTGGCAGCCAGCTACATGCTGGATTACAGTCATGAGATGCTGAACAGTGGTCTGGTCAGTTCCACAGCCCAGATTCCTCTGTACCCGGTATCCTACCTGATTACCTTCGGCCTCTTGGCTTTATGTCTGGTACTGCTGCAGCGCATATCGGTATCGCTGAGGAAGGTACGGAATCTGGCATGAGCACATCAGAACTGGGATTAATCGGTATTGTGATATTTATGCTATTGTTGATTCTGCGCATGCCCATAGCATACGCCATGGCCCTGGTAGGGTTCGCCGGGTTTGCCTACCTGACCTCGGCTACCGCAGCCCTTGATATGGTGGCTAAGGAATTATTCAGCACTTTTTCTTCATACAGCCTGAGCGTGATCGCGATGTTCGTATGGATGGGGTTTTTGGCTTATTATTCGGGCATTGGCACCCGTTTGTACATCTTTGCTTACAAACTCATCGGGCACTGGCCGGGGGGATTGGCTATAGCCACTCAATCTGCCTGTGCCATATTTGGGGCCATTTGCGGATCGAACACTGCCACTGCAGCCACCATGGGTGCCATCGCCTTGCCGGAGATGCAGAAATACAAGTACGACAACTCTATGGCGACCGCTTCTGTAGCAGCCGGAGGGGTCCTGGGGGTCTTGATCCCACCCAGTGTCATATTTATAGTCTATGGCATGGCAACTGAAATATCAGTGGGTAAATTGTTCATGGCCGGCATTTTGCCGGGAATCCTCTTGATGGTTTTGTATCAGCTCACTATCTGGCTGTTGACCTGGCGCAAACCAGAACTTGGGCCAGCCGGGCCGCGCTCCAATTGGGCAGAACGCTGGGAGGCTTTAAAAGGCGCCCTGGGGCAGGTTTTACTGGTCTTCCTGATATCCATGGGAGGGCTTTTCATGGGTTGGTTCACGCCCACGGAGGCTGGTGCGGTAGGAGCTTTCGGGGTGTTGTTGGCAGCGTTGCTGGGCAAAAGCCTGAATTGGGAAGGTTTTAAGAAATCATTATATGACACCACCAGAACTACCGCCATGATAATGCTGCTTATCGCCGGGGCCATGATATTTGGGCGATTTCTGGCCATTAGCCGGGTGCCTTCTGAACTGGCCTCCTGGACCGGGGCTTTGGACTTGCCGCCTTTTGCGGTGATGGCAATCATACTGGTAATCTACCTTATACTAGGTGGTTTCATCGATGCCCTGGCCATGGTTTTGCTGACCATACCGATATTCTTCCCCATTGTCACCAACACTCTGGGATATGATCCCATCTGGTTTGGAGTCATTGTGGTATTGGTGGTAGGCATGGGAATAATCACTCCGCCGGTAGGAATGAATGTATTCATCATAAAGGGCATTGCACCGGATGTGCCCTTAGAGAGTATCTTCCGGGGCATTTGGCCTTTCCTGGCGGCTATTGTGGTTTGTTTGGCAATACTCATGGTGTTCCCTCAGATAACATTGTTTCTGCCAAACCTGATGTCCTGACAGCAGGGGACGGGGTTGTTGACACCTTTTCGAAGGTGTCAAAAGGTGTCAACAACCCCGTCCCCACGACATCCTCTATCTTTGTGCCAGAAGTTGAGCCACTTTGACATCCAAGGCTTCTTTAACCACCCCCGGCACTAAAGTGCTCACATCGCCCCCTAAAAGGGCGGCTTCTTTGACTGCGCTGGAGCTTACAAAGATATAATCGGTGTCAGACATGATAAATATAGTATCGATTTCCGGAATGAGCATCTTGTTCATCATGCACATATGCATTTCGTACTCGAAGTCGGTTACAGTCCGCAGTCCCCTGATAATCGCACAAGCTCCTTTGCGGCGCAAATAGTCGGCGAACAGTCCGTAAAAACAATCAACCTCCACATTATCGATATGCCTGGCGCTCTCCCTGATCAGTTGAACCCTTTCATCCAGACTGAACAAAGCGCTCTTGGTGACATTGTGGATAACTGCCACCACTATTTTGTCAAACAACTTACTGCTGCGTTCCAGGATATCAATATGACCGTTGGTTACCGGGTCAAAGCTCCCTGGATATACTGCCAGACGCACCTGCTACCCCCCTCAGCTTAGCTATCTCTATTAAATGAATACCTGTTCGCCTTAATAGGGCGATTTCCCTGCTGAACAGCATGGATTTCTCAATTACTGATTATATTTTGTCCCATTCAATAAAAAAAGAGCCCTAACAACACCTTAACGCTGATGCCTCCTGAGGCCCATTACGGCGCAGCACCAACGTCTTCCGCCTGCAATTACCGAAAAAGAATTGAGCGAAAATTGTCGCGCAGAGGTGAAGTTGGAGGATAGTGTGCTACGATAATAAAAACAATAGCTTTAAGCCCCATTCTTCAGATATATTTTTTCATCTGCCGGGATTGGGTATAATGACAATTAACACGCGAAAGGGATAATGCCATGATTCCCAGAGACTATATGATAAAAGCTTTGGATGGCAGCGGCGGCGTAAAAGTCGTGCTGGCGGCCACTACCCACCTGGTCGAACACGCCCGGCAGCGCCATCACACCTCTGCCACTGCCTCGGCTGCTTTAGGCAGGGTCTTGACTGCGGCTCTGATTATGACCCATGATCTTAAGGACCCTGCCGATGTGGTTTCGGTGCGTTTTAATGGAGATGGCCCTGCCGGGGTGATCATCGCTACTGCTACCGGAATGGGAACGGTGCGCGGCTATATTTCCGAACCACAGGCTGATCTGCCGGCTGCTGCTCCCGGCAAGCTCAACGTGGGAGGACTGGTTGGAACTGAAGGTTATGTGGAAGTGCTTAAAGATATTGGCATGAAGCAGCCTTTCACCGGCAGGGTGCCACTAGTTTCAGGTGAGATCGCCGAGGACTTGGTGCAATATTTTATGCATTCCGAACAGGTCCCCACCTTGCTGGCGTTGGGTGTGCTGGTAGATGTCGACCTGAGCATCAAAGCGGCCGGAGGACTTATGGTGCAGGCCCTGCCCGGAGTCGATGATGAACTGCTAGCCAGTATTGAACAGCAGGTGCTGAAATTGGGCAATATAAGCTCCGCTCTGGAAATGACGGAAAATTTGGAAGAACTGTTGCAGAAAGTAATGGGGGGAATCGAATACCAGCTTATAGGGGAGCAGGATTTGGAATTCTGCTGCACCTGCAGTCGGGAGCGCCTGGCGGTCATTCTATCCAGTTACAGCAAGGAAGAACTGGAGCGTTTATGTGATGATGAAGGTACCATGGAAGTCACCTGCAATTTCTGTAATCAGCAGTATCACTATACCCCCGAACAGATTATGGACGCCAAAAAGCCTCAGCCGAGGGACTGAGGCTTTTATCAAACAAAATTACAGGGCGCGCTGTACTTTGCCAGAACGCAGGCAACGGGTACATACATAGATCCTTTGAGGTGTTTTGTCAATAATAGCTTTTACCCGCTGAATATTAGGCTTCCATTGCCGGTTGGTTCTTATATGGGAGTGGCTGTATGTTTTCCCGAATGTGATGCCTTTCCCGCAAACATAACACTTGGCCACCTTGCTTGCCCCCTCTCTTCATAAATGCACTTAACTATTTTACCAAAATGGTGGTTAAAGGGCAAGAAGAAGGAATAAATATTGTGTTGTAGAATTAACTAAGTCAGACAGGAGGGACCGGAATGCATAAGATCAAAGATACCGAAATAGGAATTATTCAGGTGTCCAAAGAGGTTATCCAAACCATCGCAGGGCTGGCTGCCATCGATTGCTATGGCCTGGTGGGCATGGTATCGCAGGATTTACAGACCGGCATCAGCAGTATTCTGGGACGAGAAAATGTGCGCAAAGGTGTGGAGGTTAGATTCACTGAGAACGGCTTTGTGATTGACCTCTATGTTATGATGGGATATGGAATTAAAATAAAAGAGGTGGCTGGCAGCGTCATTCAGAAGGTGACCTACGTTTTAAGTCATACCGCCGGCATTCCTGTAGCAGCAGTAAACGTTAACGTTAAAGGGGTTAAAGCTCCCGGCAACAGGTAGGGGAGGACGTCGAGTTGAGTTTGTTGTATATAGATGGAAGTGATTTTGTCAGAGCCCTCAAAGGGGGTACTATTAAGCTGGAAAGCCATCGCGATAAGGTCGACCAGCTCAATGTATTCCCGGTACCAGATGGAGACACCGGCACCAATATGTTTCTCACCCTGCAGTCAGCGGTCAGGGAAGGCGAAAAGTCACAAGATCAGCCCTTGGGAAAGGTAGCCAGATCAGTTTCCACCGGTTCTCTGATGGGAGCCCGGGGAAATTCGGGAGTGATTCTATCCCAGATCTTCCGCGGCATAGCTATCTACCTGGACCACAAAGAAAAGGTCGATGCCAAAGAACTGGCGCAAGCCATGAAGGCAGGCTCACGCACGGCTTACGAAGCCGTAATGAAACCGGTAGAGGGGACCATACTGACCATTATCAGGGAAATCGGGCGGGGTTGTGAGGAAGAGGCCAAGAAGAACGATGATGTGATCAAGGTGGTTTTGGCGGGGATCAGATGTGGGTATAATGCCCTGGAGAAAACCCCGATGATGCTGCCGGTACTGCGCGAAGCAGGTGTGGTGGATGCCGGGGGGCAGGGATTGTTGTTTTTTATGGAGGGATTTGCCGAAGCTCTGGCTTTCGATCATGAACTCAACCTGGACGCACTGCGCTGGGGATGGACGGCCGCTGAAGAAGTTAAAGTTGTGCCGGTTGAAGAGCTTCCCCATCTGGATTATAGGTATTGCACAGAGTTGTTGCTCAAAGGTCAAAAGCTTAATATAGAGGGCATCAAGAACCACCTTGGCAAGCTGGGGGATTCTCTATTAGTGGTCGGGGATGACCAACTGGTCAAGGTTCATGTGCATACCAATCACCCCGGCAGGGTTCTGGAATACTGTCTGCAAGTGGGGGATCTGAATGACATCAAGATCAATAATATGCAGGAAGAGGTGCACCAGCACAGGAATAACTGGCCGGTAGAATCAGGAGCAGCACAACCTTCTCTGTCTGAGGCGCCTAAAGTAGGCCTGGTAGCAGTGGGCAGCGGGCAGGGGGTTGTGGAAATACTGAAAAGCTTGGGGGTAAACCGGGTGGTGGAAGGCGGTCAGACCATGAATCCCAGCACTGAGGACCTGCTGAAAGCCTGCCAGGAAATAAGATCACCGGCGGTGATCATACTCCCCAATAACAGCAATATAATCCTCGCCGCACAGCAGGCGGCTCTGCTGGCCAAGGACCAGGAAGTACGGGTAGTAGCCACCCGCTCGGTAATGCAGTGCATCTCCGCACTGATAGCTTTTAACCCTGACGGGGATCTGGATGATATGGTGGCAGCCATGGAAGAAGAGGTAAGCCGCGTCAAATACGCAGAAATAACACGGGCGGTCAGGGATTCAGCTGTGAATGGTCTCGATATCAAAGCCGACGATATTATCGGCATAGTAGAGGATTCCATAAAGATCAAGGCTGACGATAACCAGTCGGCGGTTGAGGCGGTTTTAGCGGAGATGGCTGATGAAGACAGCGAATTGATCACCCTGTTTTACGGGGCGGATATAAATGAGAATGAGGCTCAGGAGCTTAAATCCAAGTTGCAGCTGCGGTACGCTGATTATGAGATTCAGGTCCATTATGGGGGGCAGCCCCATTACAGTTATTATATTTCAGTGGAATGATGGCGGGCTAATCATGCCCGCGACTGCAGCCCGGCGCAGACTGACTTTAGAATGTTGAACTCGAAGCGGGTTTTATGGCCCGCTTTTTATTTTGGAGACAGGGGAATCATCATGGAAGCCTTGGACAAAAAAATACAATTTCTCCGGGGGGTGGGCCCCAAACGCAGCCTGTTACTGCACAGGTTGGGCATTGAAACGGTTTTTGATCTGTTGTGGTACATACCCCGCAGTTATTACGATCGCAATCGTGTCCAATCCATAAAGGAGCTTCAGGATGGTCAAAATTGCAGCATCAGAGGAATAGTGGTAGCTGCCAGCTTGAAGCGCAGCCGCCGTGGGATGAGCGTATTTGAGGCAATCCTGCAGGACCACAGCGGGTCTGTTACCGCGGTCTGGTTCAATCAGCCTTTTTTAAGCCGCTCCATTAAAAAAGGCCAGAATATATGGGCACGAGGGCGGAGCAAGCTGGTCTATGACCGCCTCCAGCTACAGGTTCAAGAATATGACCTGTTAGATCAGGATAGCACCAGCCATATGGTGATGCCGATCTATGGCCTCACTGAAGGACTTACCCAACGCTCCCTGCGGCAGCTGACCGAAACCGCGCTGCACGAGTTTTTGCCCAATTATCCGGAGCTTTTGGACCCGGATCAAGCTCGCCGCTTTAGACTGATCGACATAAAGACCGCCTTCTGGAATATGCATTTTCCACAAAGCGGTGAAAATTATAAAGAGGCCCGGCGTCGATTGGCTTGCGAAGAACTGCTGCTCTTCAACCTGGGCCTGAAAAAGCTTAAGGCGGCGCAGCAGATCTATCTCGGTGTAGCTCACCGGGAACAGGATAATCTGGTCCAAGAAGTGACACAGCAGCTGCCATTCATGCTCACCCCTGCTCAACGCAGGGTCACCACAGAAATTTTTGCCGATATGGAAGCATCTCGGCCCATGAACCGTTTATTGCAAGGTGATGTAGGCGCAGGCAAGACTGCGGTGGCGGCGCTGGCCATTGCCAAAGCGCTATCCAGCGGTTATCAGGCTGCCTTTATGGCTCCTACTGAGATCCTGGCCCAACAGCATTTTCGCAATATGAAAAGCTTTTTCGCCGGATTGAAGTGCAATATGGCACTGTTGACCGGATCCTTGAACAGTTCCCTACGCCAGCCTGTACTGGCTGGAGTCAGCAGTGGAGAAGTGCAGTTGCTGGTTGGCACCCATGCTCTGATTCAAGAACAAGTGCAATTTGCTAAGCTGGGATTGGCAATTGTGGATGAACAGCACCGTTTCGGGGTAAGGCAGCGCGCCCTGCTGAGCGACAAGGGCATAAAGCCTGATATCCTGGTTATGAGCGCCACCCCCATACCCCGCACCTTGGCCTTGACCGTTTATGGTGATCTGGAAATGTCAGTGATCGATTCACTCCCTCCAGGGCGGACGCCTGTAAAAACAGTATTCCTGAGACGGGAACGGCGCTCCCAGGCCTACCAATTGATGCGGCGGCATCTGGCTGATGGAGCGCAGTGTTATGTGGTCTGCCCTTTGATCGAGGAATCCGTCAAACAAGACCTCCTGGCGGCCCAAACCCTCTATGACGAATTGCGTACAGAACTGGCAAAAGGTTTCAAAGTGGGATTGCTGCATGGCAGAATGAGAGGTGCTGAGAAAGAGAGCATTATGGAAAGCTTTAAACTGGGCTACATACAAGTTTTGGTTTCCACCACGGTGATAGAAGTCGGTGTAGATGTGCCCAATGCCTCGATGATGATCATAGAACAAGCCGAACGCTTCGGTTTGTCACAGCTCCACCAGCTTCGCGGCAGGGTAGGGAGGGGATCGCGGCAATCGCTGTGCTTCCTGCTGGCTGATCCTAAAAACCCCGGAGCTGAGCAGAGAATGCAACTCATGACCAGCATTAATGACGGCTTCCGATTAGCTCAAGCTGATCTCAGCTTAAGGGGAGCCGGAGACTTCTGGGGAGTGCGCCAGCACGGACTTAATCAATTGCAGGTTGCTGATCTTTCCCGGGATCTGGAAATTGTGGAAATGAGCCGGCAACTGGCAGCAGCCTTTCCTGCCATGAACTCTCTGCAGCAAAAGTATTTCGATATGAAATTTAAAAAAGCGTCGTATATAGCCGCAAATTAGTTATTTTATTATATTGTTCCTCGAGTATATCTTCATAAAATACTAAAAGCTATTACTGCAGGTTTCCCTGCAGTTTTTGATTTTATCGGCTTATCATAAAACGGAGGTGATGGCATGAGCAAGGCCGATGACAAGTCCAAAAAGCTGGAGCACATAAAATTCGAGGTTGCACAGGAAATGGGAATTTCGAAGCCTAAAAAACCCTCGCCCGCCCAGAAAGAAAATAAAAACTCATGAAAATACTTCTAGCATATAAGTTCCGGTAGGGGACAGAATATGACTACAAAACAAAGGAGGTGAGACAGAATGGCAAAAAGAAGCAACAATCGTATTTTGGTTCCCCAGGCTCAGGCGGCCATGAACCAGTTCAAGATGGAGGCTGCCCAGGAAGTCGGCGTACAGCTGAAAGATGGTTACAATGGTGATCTGACTTCCCGTCAGGCCGGCAGCATCGGCGGACAAATGGTCAAGAAAATGATCTATGATTACGAACAGCGCAAGTCAGGTGGTCAGCTTAGCTAGCATTATAGCCACAACGTAATCATTCTAGGTTTAAACAAGCGGAAGATTAATATCTCCGCTTGTTTTCATTTACTTAGAAATCTTTTTAGGTTGCGTACAATTCCAATTGTTCTTGTGATATTCCTGGGAACAGAGACGTGCTTACCCCCATAGCCAGGATGCGAGAGGTGTTTTCTACGATATCATCGATTTCCTGCGGGGTCACTCCCAGAGTCCCCCCAAAGCGAGACAATATTGTCCTGGTGGCTTCCAGGGCCTGGGTCTCATTGAACATAGCCCCGCTGTTAAAGCAAAACTTGCGTATAGCTTCGCTGGCAATAACACTGGCATTCACAATGGTTGGACAACCTATGGCGATGACTGGCATTCCCAGGCTTTGTTCAGTCAAAGCTATTCTGGCATTACCTACCCCGGCACCCGGCTGTATTCCGGTATTGGACATCTGAATAGTGGTCCCGATACGTTCAACATTGGTAGCGGCCAAAGCATCGACTACTACCATAGCGGCCGGTTTTACATTCTCCACCACCCCTTTTATGACTTCAAAAGTTTCCAGGCCGGTGATGCCTAACACACCAGGAGCTATCCCGCATACCGGGCGCATGCCTTCTACGAGGGCTTCTGGGGCATGTTGATGATAGTGCCGGGTGATAGGGCTATATTCAATGAATTTCGGGCCTAGTGCATCCGGCGTAGCCCGCCAATTTCCCAGGCCTACTAGCAGAACCGTGTCCCCCGGGTGAATACCATCGCCCAAAAGAGTATGCATACTTCTTTGCATAGCTTCGATTATTTCATTTTTTACATAAGGGTCATTGATTTTCAGCGGTGGCGACTGGATAGTAACATAGGTCCCGATCGGTTTGCCCATCTTTTCGGCTCCGGCCTGGTCCTTGATGGTAATGGTGGTAATTTTCACATATTCCTTTTCCTCAACCTGTTCGATTACCCCAGGGACTTCTACATCGGCAGCGCCACGCACCAGTTCATGGGCTTCCACGGCCAAATCGACACTCAATCCGAAAGCACTCAGAATAGTCTTCATATTATCACCTCGGTAGTTAGTCTGCGCCATCACTGGAAGAATATACGAGGATCTACGCAAATTAAAATGGCGACTCGCGTCGCCATTTTGGGGAGAGGAGAATTTTGTAAAGTTGTTGGGGAGGGTTTGTTTACCAGACTATCATCTGGTATTGATATCTTTACCCCTAAAATAGGATTATATACAATATTTTTAAAAAATTTTTTATGCTACAATAGATGACAATAATATAGCCCTTAAGGTATATGCGCCAGGAAGGAGGGCAATAGTGCGAGTTATAGCCGGCTGTGCCAAAGGAAAACGACTCAAGGCACCATCTGGTAACACAACCAGACCTATAACCGACATGATTAAAGAGGCTCTATTCAATGTTATCGGCCCCCAAATACAAGATGCCCGTTTTTTGGATTTGTTTTCTGGAAGCGGCAGCGTGGGCATAGAGGCATTGAGCCGTGGAGCTCAACAAGTGATTTTTATTGATAATAACCCTGGGGCAGTGCGGATCATATATGAGAATTTAGACAACTGCGGTTTTGGGGACGATTATGAAGTGTATTGCAATGATGTGCTGCGCGGTTTGAATGTCTTGCACAAAAATGGCGCCAAATTCGATTACATATATGTAGATCCTCCCTTCACTGTTGAAGGGATATTTATGGATGTGATGAAAAAACTGGATCAGGTGGATTTACTCCAACCGCAAGGGACCATCATTATTCGAACTCGTCGACATAAGGAACTCCCGCAAGCATTTAGCCGTTTGATCAAATATCGGCATAATTATTATGGGGAGTCTGCCATGCATTATTATTCATTGATGGCTTAGAGGAGGCATATGCAATGATGGAGATCTTTAAGATTTTAGATGAACTCGAGGGACTGGTCAAGGAATCAAAAAAGATGCCATTTTCCAACACCAAAGTGGTGGTTGAGAGTGATATTTTACTGGATAGGGTAGACCGGCTGCGCGCTGTATTGCCAGAAGAACTGGAGACCGCTCGCCTAATAATATCCGAGAAACAGCGGATAATTAAAGAGGCTTGCGGGCAGGCCGATGAATACCTGGAGCAGTCCAGAGACAGAGTAGCCCGTATGATGGATGACAGCGAAATAACTAAGAATGCCCTGCGGATGTCAGAGGAGATCCTGGCCAAAGCTGAAGAGATTGCCCGTGAGATCAGAGACGAAGCCAATCAATACGCTGAAAACGTATTAAACCATATGGAGTTGGTGCTGAAAAAAGGGTTGGAGAACATCATTAAAGGCAAGGAAGAAATCCGTCTGGAGATGGAGAGCGACCTTTAATCCCTTTTAATAACAGCTGCCATACCGATCATAATTAAGAGGATCAGAGCTGCACCAGCCAGGCAATATATGGACCAGCGCCAGGCGTGAACGGCGTAGAAAGGGCTCGGCAAAAGGAATGTGTGGGAAACCGGAGCAGAAGCGGCCACCCAGTGGTATCCTCCCAGGGTGATGGATACCGCGATGAACGCCTGCAATAAGCGGGCTTTGAGGTAGAATCCAAGCCTTACCGGAGTACCCACCATTACTCCCATGACTTGAGTGATGATGCACAAACCGCTCAGTGACACGATCAGACTGACTGCAGCCAGTTGATGCAGGAGGTCCGCATCACTGGCCTGGGCGATGGTATTGGCACCCAGCGTTATCTCAAATAAGCCCATGCCGATTCCATAGGCTACCTGATAAGAAAGCCCTATAAAACTAAAAAAAGCCGTGATCAGTTCAGCCAGTAGCTCCAAGAACCCCCATTCGGAAAGCATGGTGGTTATTACTGAGAAGATCATTATATACCCGCCTATAGCCAGAATATTGGCTGTACTCTTGCTTATGGCCTCAGCCAGGCGCTTGGCGAAACCCTCCTTATCTAGGCAAGACGATAGTTCAACCCCGGCCGCCTTCCACAATCCCCTGCTATAGGCGACGGAACTGACCGTATCCAGCGCTTTCCAGCGGCACAGCACACCTACCGCCAGGTTGGCAGCATAATGCGAGATGGCCAGGAGCCAGCCCAACTTGGCGGATCCGAACATTCCCATACCTACTGCTCCGAGGATGAATAGCGGGCTGGAATTATTAGTGAAGGAGACCAGCCGCTGGGCTTCATCGGCATTTAGCAGGCCCTGCTCATACAGGCGTCGGGTCAATATGGCCCCGATGGGGAACCCGGAGGTGAAACCCATCGCCACTACCAGTGAACTGCACCCGGGGAGCCGAAAGATGGGCTGCATCACCGGCTCCAGCAGAACCCCCAAAAATCTCACCAGCCCCATATTGACGAGCAATTCCGAGACTATAAAAAAAGGCAGCAAGGCCGGAATTATGACCATAGCCCATAGCCGTATGCCGGCCGCGGCTGAATTGACCGCTGCACTGGGCTGAGCCATCATAAAAACCAATAAGCCCGTAAAACCCAGCAACAGCCAAAATTGGGGCTTGATAAGCATGGCGCCGTGCAATCCGGCTTCCCTCCCTTAACTTGACAAGGTTTCCACTTCAATATATGTTGATAAGGGTTGGGTTAGAAGCCTTAGCCGGGCGATAAATGCCGTAATGCGGCGCATTGAAGGAGGTTCAATAATGACTCAGTCACCCCGAATAGCATTGGTGCTGGGGGCAGGCAGTGCTCGTGGTCTGGCTCATATTGGAGTTTTGCAGGTGCTGATTGAGAACAACATCCCTTTTGACTTCATTGTCGGCAGCAGTATGGGCGCCATGGTGGGGGGACTATACGCTTGCGGGACGGATATGGTGATGCTGGGCAAAATGATCGACAGCATGGACTTAAGGGTATTCTTCGATGTACGCCTGCCGCGCATGGGCTTCATAGCCGGCAAGAAGATGGACAGTCTCTTGAAACTCTTAACCAAGAAAATGACCTTTACGGATACTCGAGTGCCGCTGCATATGGTAGCCACCGACCTTATTACCGGGGATACTGTAGTCCTGGAGTCGGGGCCGGTCGCGGATGCTATACGTGCCAGCATTTCTGTGCCGGGCGTTTTTTCCCCGGTTAGAAAAGAGGATATGATTCTGGTAGACGGAGCGGTAAGCAATCGTTTACCGGTAGAAATAGCCAGAAGCCGCGGAGCTGATATGGTGATCGCGGTAGATGTAATGTTCGGTGGGGGGAAGGAGATTAACATCCGCAATACCCTGGATGTGATCATTACTTCGCTGGACATCATGCAAAGAGCCCAGTTTGAGCAGGTAAAAGGACTGAGCGATGTACTTATTCAACCCCAAGTGGGCTGTTTTTCACCGCGCGCTTTTGACAAGGCAGGGCAGATTATCGATCTGGGACGACAGGCTGCTGAGGCCAGCCTGGAACAGATTCTATCTAAAACCGCTGCTCTAAACAGGATCTGATTCCACCACCTGACGGAAATAGTCCTGGCCACCCTGTCTCTGTTGTGGCATCGGAGCTAACAGGCTGAAAATGTCTGAGGCTTTGATATCCAGAGCCAGCATTTCAGAACCGGTATTTCCAGGGGGATTTCTGATCATAGCCGCTATCTGGCTGCCGGTGCTAAGTATCGGCAGCTCTGAATTATTTTTCACTTTTTGCAGGATTTTACGCCCTTGTGACGAAAACCCTAACAGACGTATATATTGCGGCCCAGCCTTGTCAAACCGGGCCATCTGGCTCTTTGATACAGCGAATAGCGAGTACAGGAGCATGCGGTTGACTCTGGTAAGGTTATATCGTTTGCTTTTTACTGTATCGCGCAATGCGGCCAGGGTGCCGCTCTGTTGTGCCGCCAATAAGAGCCGGTTTTCCAACCCCTCGGTGACTTCGTAAATAGTCTTGAGCCACTCTTTAGAGGCCAGCCGGAGTTGGCTGAGCAAAGCCGCTTCCAGACCATCATGCTTGATCGGGGCGCGTCCTGCCTGGATCTCTTCCTTAAGGATGCGAAAGCTGATTTGCGGCAAGCCCTGGGAAAGGTCATGTAAGTATCCCTGGTATACTGCCTGACGTATGGCAGTGGCACTGGCTAGTGCAGAGACCCCAGAGTCATGGTAGCCAGCACCACGGCGCGCTATGGTAATCGGCTTAAGTCCTAAGTCCAGTTGTTTAATGACACGCAGGTATTCGATCCCCAGAATATTGTTGGGGCCAGACAGAAGCTGGCTTATTTCCGGGCTGTGATCTCCAAGGATGGATTTTATGGCATCGGCCCGCGCTGACGGATAGCTTAAGCCCCGAGCCAGGTTGGCCTTGAGTTTCTGCTGGAAAGCAGCTGTCTCATGGCTGAGCAGACCCGCAATTTCTAACAGGGGGTCGAGGATTCCGCTCTCACTGCCGAACGCCAACTGATCAGCCCCGGCAGCCTGCAGGGTGAGTAAGGCCCCGCGAGCAAAATAGTAGGCACTGCGAGCGGCAAAACAAAACGGCAGTTCTATGACCATATCGATCCCATTAGATAAGGCCATACGGGTGCGGGCCCATTTGTCGCACAGGGCTGGTTCACCGCGCTGCACAAATGGACCGCTCATAACACAAATAACCGCTTCCGGCTGCAGCTTTTGACGGACTTCTTCCACTAGCAGGAGGTGGCCGTTATGAAAAGGGTTGAACTCGGCGACGATACCGACTACGCTCATGTTTCAGGCTCCTTGGACTGTGTCAATGGTGCCAATAATTATACACTCTATAGGCCATTTATGCTAGAATTAGAGCATAATTGTGAAGTTTGCTACAAACTAAGATCTTTAGAAAAATTGGGAGGGAAAAGGATGAGCTTACTAGCGCAAATTAGAGAAAAGGCAGCAATCAAGGGAAAAACCATAGTTCTCCCCGAGGGAACGGAAGAGAGAACCCTTAAAGCTGTCAAGGCAATCGTGGATAACAAGATTGCCAACCCGATTCTGCTGGGTGATGAAAGCGCGATCAGGGGGTTAGCAAGTACTATAGGTGCCGATATTTCTGGTGCCGAAATTATCAACCCGGCTACTACTCCGCTACTTGATGACTTTGTCCAGGCTTTTTATGAAATGCGCAAGGACAAGGGGGTTACCCTGGATAAGGCCAAACAGACCATGTTGGATCCGCTCTTTTTTGCTTCCATGATGGTGAAAATGGGTAAAGCTGACGGTGAAGTGGCAGGAGCAGAAAACACCACCGGCAACGTATTAAGGCCAGCTTTGCAGATTATCAAGACAGCTCCTGGGATTTCTGCCGTTTCAGGTTCATTTATCATGATTTGCCCCAACAAAGACTATGGTGAAGATGGCTTATTCGTGTTTGCCGACTGTGCCGTCACCATTGACCCCTCGGCTCAGCAGATGGCCGAGTTTGCCAAAGCATCAGTGGAAACTGCTGTCAATGTATGTGGCTTCAAAGATCCTAAAGTAGGGATGCTGTCCTTCTCCACCAAAGGCAGCGCCAGCCATCAAATGGTAGATAAAGTGGTTGAGGCCACCAAAATTGCCAAGGAGAAATTCCCGGAAATCAAAGTGGACGGAGAATTCCAACTGGATGCGGCTATTGTCCCCAGTGTAGGTTCCTCCAAAGCTCCCGGCAGCGATATTGCCGGCAACTGTAATGTCTTGATTTTCCCTGATATCCAGGCTGGCAACATTGGTTACAAGCTGGTGCAGAGACTGGCCAAGGCTGAAGCCATTGGACCAATTCTGCAAGGTATAGCTAAACCTGTCAACGACCTCTCCAGAGGCTGCAGCGTCGAGGACGTAGTCAATGTAGTAGCCATGACGGCTCTGAAAGCCTAATCTCAGATACTTTTTGCATCCCCTTAGGGGATCAAAGGATAATAAAGGGGAATTCTGAAGAAAATTGAGGAGGTAGGAATATAATGAAGGTTTTGGTTGTTAATGCCGGTAGTTCTTCGATTAAATATCAAGTCGTCGATATGACTGATGAATCCGTTTTGGCGGTGGGGCTGGTAGATAGAGTAGGTATACCAGGAAGCACCCTGGAACACAAACCTTTGGGTAAAGATGCCGTTGTTATCAAAAAGGATCTTCCCGACCACACAGCCGGTATGGAGTTGGTTCTGGAAGTTCTGGTCAATCCCGAATATGGCGTAGTAAAAGATATGGATGAGATCGGTGCCGCCGGTCATCGTGTGGTCCATGGCGGTGAGAGTTTCGCCGATTCAGTGGTAATTGATGACGCTGTCGCCAAGGTGATCAGAGAATGCTTCGATATCGCTCCGTTACATAATCCCCCCAACTTGATGGGAATCGAAGCCTGCCAGAAGCTGATGCCCAATGTCAAACATGTGGCAGTATTTGATACCGCTTTCCATCAGACCATGGAACCGCAGAATTATATGTACGCTCTGCCCTACGAAGCTTATGAAAAATACCGCATCAGAAGATACGGTTTCCACGGCACCTCGCATTTTTATGTATCCCACCGTGCTGCCGAATTGCTGGGCAAGCCTTATGAGGAATGCAAGATCATCACTCTGCATCTGGGCAACGGTGCCAGCATGGCCGCCATTAAGAACGGCAAAGTAGTAGAAACCAGCATGGGCTTCACGCCCCTGGAAGGTCTGGTCATGGGCACCCGCTCCGGTGACATCGACCCCGCTATCGTCTTCTTCCTGATGGAAAAACTGGGCATGGATTCTGCTGAAGCCAACAACTATTTCAATAAGAAATCAGGTATGCTAGGATTGTCCGGCGTATCGAATGACCTGCGCGACGTGGAAGAAGCCGCCAAGGCTGGCAATGCCAGAGCCCAGATCGCCCTCAAGGTATATTACAATGCCATTCAGGGCTACATCGGCAACTATTTCGCCAAGCTGAACGGCTGCGACTGCCTGGTCTTCACCGCCGGGGTAGGCGAAAACGGCATCAGCATGCGCGAGAACATTTGCGCTAATCTGGAAGCTCTCGGTATTAAGATGGATGTGGAGAAGAACAAAGTCCGTGGCAAAGAGGTCGATGTGGCCGCTGATGATTCTAAAGTACGCATCTTTGTCATTCCCACCAACGAAGAATTGGTAATCGCCAGAGATACTTACAGACTCACCAAATAATATTGCACTGTTGGCTAAAGAGGCGGGCCATTACCCGCCTCTTTAATTTTGGGGGATAAGCATCCAATCTGCACACCGCAGCATATACTTGCTGGCTTTATTGACAATACTAACCGGTGAAGAATATAATTAATCTGGTGTTTTTTAGGGGTGCAATATGAAAATTGACCTTAAACAACTAAGAAATCAACCTAAACAGGGGGAGAGCTTTCTATTCGTGGAATCCTGGCCTGATGAACTGCTTCAGGGGCTGGGGGCTGGATTTGCAGAACCTGTCCAAGTAGACCTGGAAGTAGTATTCACCGGGCAGATGTATGTCGGTCGGGGAAAAGTGACTACCAAGCTGCAACTGCTCTGTTCCCGCTGTTTGGAGCCATCCATTTTTGAGGTTGATGAAGCCCTGGATTTAACGATGATAGATGCTGGCAGCCGAAAACCAGATGAGTTTAAGGATGATATACTACTAGTGGAGCAAGGTGAGGTTGATATTGAGCCGGCGGTAGTAGAAGCCATTTTTGCCATCATCCCCTTAAATCCGCTCTGCAATATGGATTGTCAGGGTCTATGCCCGGGTTGCGGGGTAAACAAAAATCAGGAGGCTTGCCGTTGCCAGGAGGATCACATCGATCCGCGCTGGGAAGCCCTGAAAAAATTAACCTAGGAAGGAGGGGAACAAATTGGGTGTTCCTAAGAGGAGACAATCGCATTCAAGGAAGAATATGAGGCGTGCCGAATGGCGTAAGCTGGACAAACCCGGATTGGTTGAATGTCCACAGTGCAAGGAGCTTAAATTATCACATAGGGCCTGCTTGAATTGCGGATTTTATAAAGGTAAAAACGTAATGTAGTCAAAATACGGGTAGTCAAAAAGTAAGGTATCGGTGTCGCTTCAGGCCCATGGCTTACTTTTTGTAATTCTGGCCGAAAATGAGGAGGGCAGCATGAGAATAGCAGTTGATGTGATGGGCGGCGACTACGGACCGGGTGAGGTTATCAGCGGGGCTTTGAGTTGGTTGCAGGAAAGTGCGGGTTCAATATTTTTAGTCGGCCGCAGCGAGGAGATCGAAGCGGCTTTAAGCGGACAAGACTATGATGCTGACCGGTTGCAGGTGATCAATACCACTGAGGTCATAGCCATGGACGAATCCCCGGCAATAGCCATACGCCGCAAGAAGGACGCCTCAATTGTAGTTGCTACTGGGTTAGTCAAGCAGGGCCAGGCTGATGCGGTGTTATCCTGTGGCAGCACCGGTGCACAGATGGCAGCAGCTCTGTTTATCCTGGGGCGCATGGAGGGTATCGAACGTCCCCCCATCGTCGGCGGTATACCCAACCTTCGCGGAACTCAATCACTGCTGATCGATGTAGGTGCCAATGTGGACTGCCGGCCCACTCAGCTGGTGCAATTCGGGGCTCTGGGCAGTGCATACGCTTCGGCCGTTCAGGCTATAGCCAATCCCCGGGTGGGGCTGCTCAACAATGGGGCTGAAGAGACTAAAGGCAATGCTGCCGCAGTGGAAGCCTATGGTCTGCTTAAGCAGCAGCCCAAAATCAATTTTATAGGTAATGTAGAAGGACGCGACCTTTTTAGCGGCGACTGTGATGTGATCGTTTGTGATGGCTTTACCGGCAACATAGTACTCAAAGCCATGGAGGGACTGGTGCTTTTTCTGGCTCAGCAAACCATGCGGGAAATAGGCCATTTGCCCTCTATTTATCAGGCCGTGGATTACCGTCAGGTGGGCGGGGCTCCCTTGCTGGGGGTCAAAGGGGTCAGTATCGTATGTCATGGCAGCTCCAAGAGTCAGGCTATTCAAAGTGGAATGAGAATAGCTCTTCAGTGTGTTGCCAGCCGTATCGTTGAACAACAGGAACAAGCCCTGGGGGCATTGATTTAGATTTTGAAAGGATAATATAATAATTTCAATAATTAAGGAGGGCATCGATTTGCAGGAGTTTATTGAGTTGGCCAGGAAGATTCTGGCGGAACAACTGGATCTCAACCCGCAGGACATAGCTCTGGAAACCAATTTGGAGGATCTGGACGCAGACTCCATAGATGTGGTGGAGATGGTAATGGCCCTGGAAGATACATATGATGTGGAATTCCCGGAAGAGGGACTGGAAAACCTGTCGACCTTCGGAGCACTTGTGACAGCGCTCTACGAGCACCTGGAAAAGGTCAAGAATGGCTAGACACCGGGACACAGTTGTCCGCTTCATGCGCGACAATGGGCTCACTTTTAAAGACCAGGGGCTTATCGACATGGCATTGACCCACCCCTCCTTCAGCCAGGAAAAGAGCTACGTGGTAAACAACCAGCGCCTGGAGTTCCTGGGTGATGCGGTCCTTAATATGATAGTAGCCGAATATTTATACAATCATTTTGACGAGAAGCCGGAAGGAGAACTTACCAAGATCCGAGCTAGGGTGGTGTGCGAGAAGGCCTTGCTCAACGTTGCCCATGCCATGAGGCTGGGTGATTATCTGTTTTTGGGGCGAGGCGAAGAGATGTCCGGGGGACGTAAACGACGCTCCATACTGGCTGATGCCGTGGAAGCGGTAATAGGTGCGCTTTACCTTGACCAGGGATATGAAGCCGCCACCCGTTTTGTGATGACTCACTTGCAGGAGTATGTGGATGAAACCGCACGGGGTGACTACCAGGATTACAAGTCCCGCCTGCAGGAACTGGTGCAGGGCAAGAACAAACAGAATGTGGCCTATAAGATAATCAAGGAGTGCGGTCCTGCCCATGCCAAGGTTTTCGAGGCGGGGGTGTTTTACCGCGACCAATTGCTGGCTGTCGGCCAGGGCAGAAGCAAAAAGGAAGCCGAGCAAAATGCCGCCGAAAAGGTATTGAAAAACCAACCCTTGCTGCTCAGTCTGGGGCTGGAGAGAATCCCCAGGCTATGAGGCACATAAATATCCCGATTTTTATCCCCCATGTGGGGTGCCCGTTTACATGCATATTCTGCAATCAAAGACAAATAGCCTCCCAGCTTGAACCCCTTTCCCCCTCCAGCATCCCAGAGATGGTTGAGCGGTATTTATCCACTATTGCTCCCGGAAGCGAGATAGAGATCGCATTTTTCGGGGGCAGTTTTACCATGATGGACGTATCCCTGCAGGAAGCCTATCTGGAGGCAGCAAGACCGTATCTGCGTCAGGGCATAGTGAGTGGCCTGAGGTTGTCCACCCGGCCGGATGGAATCGATGCCGCTACACTGAAGCGATTAAAGAAGCGGGGAGTAACCGTCATCGAATTGGGAGTGCAGTCTTTTGACGACCAAGTCCTGGCGGCCGCGGGACGAGGAACTGTAGCGGCACAGGCTGTTGATTCGAGCCGGTTAGTCAAAGAATATGGATTTAAACTGGGTATTCAGTTAATGATTGGTCTGCCTCATGATGAGCGTGCTAAGGACCTGTACAGCACTCTGGTCGCGATAAGGCTTAAGCCGGACATGGTCAGGATCTACCCCACCTTGGTGATAGCCGGGACCGTACTGGCCGATCACTGGCAACAGGGATGCTATCGGGAATTGCCCCTGCATGAGGCCATAACCACTGCGGCGCAAATGCTTTTGATGTTTCAATACGGTGGTATCCCGGTCATACGGCTGGGTCTGCAACCCAGCCAGGAACTACAATCTGAGCAGACCGTACTGGCCGGACCGTATCATCCCGCCTTTGGGGAACTGGTACAACAATATATATTTATGCTGCAGGCTAAAGAACTGCTGCACGCTGCGCAAAGCCAGCCGGGACTGCACGGGCCCATCAATATTCTGGTCAATCCCCGCGATGTCTCCCGGATGGTTGGACAGCAGCGCAGCAACCTAAAGGCCTTAAAGCAGGAATTGGGACTGGAACCGCTCAAGGTCAGGCCCAGCGCAGAGGTGGCTTTAGACGAGATAGCCATGGAATTTCCTGGGCAGATCAAGAAGCTGACGCTTAAGCGGGGGGAATTTATCCGGTCAATGATCGACAAGGGTTTGCTCCCCTATGATGCAGCCCAACTCTAACCAGCCGAGCAAACCCGGTCGTGTGTCAAACCCCGGTCGGTTTTAACGAAACCGCAGTTAAACTATCCACCGGGGCAGGTATTTACCAGGCTTTTGTTTAACTAATAAATACCAGCAAAGCCATATCACTGGCTTGGGCTACAAAAACGCAGTTTTTATTGCACCGGCCTTAAGCGGCGACCACTGCGGACAAGAGCGGGAAGAAGGCCGGCGCTGAGCAAGACGATGCAGCAGGGGCTGCAGCAATAAGATCTGCATTTGTAAGCGGAACTGTAACACACGGAGGAACAGAGTGTATTTAAAGCGCCTGGATATCAAAGGCTTTAAGTCTTTTGCCGAGTATACTTCTATCCATTTTGAACCCGGCATTAATATTGTGGTAGGACCGAATGGCTGCGGCAAAAGCAATGTGGTGGACGCGGTGCGCTGGGTCTTGGGAGAGAACAACATCCGCAATCTGCGCGGGCAAAAAGGTGAAGATATCATCTTCTGTGGTACGGACAGCAAACGGGCTCAGGGTATGGCCCTGGTAGAGATGGTGATCGATAATGGCGACGGGTTCCTGCCACTGGATTATACGGAGATAGACCTGTCCCGCAAGCTATTCAGAACTGGAGAGAGCGAGTTTGCCATCAACCGCTCGCGGGTGCGCATGAAGGATATCCATGAGTTGTTTGCCGGCACCGGTTTGGGCCGCAAAGGATACGCCATTATCAGTCAGGGCGAGCTTGATCAACTCCTCAATGCTCAGGCCTTGGAGCGGCGCCTTATTTTGGAGGAAGCCTCAGGGATAATCAAGCATCGTCAGCAACGCGAAGAGGTGAACCGGCGGCTGGAAGCTACTGCCCAGGATCTGATTCGCCTCGCCGACCTGTTGCAGGAAATGCGTGAGCGGAGCCTGGAACTGCGGCAAAAGGCAGCTAAGGCCAACTTGTACCTGGATTACCAACAACGAGCCGAGGGGCTGGAAAAGACCCTTCTGGCGGCAGAGATTAACAGACTGGAAAGGGACCTGGCAGTACGCCGTACAGATTTGAGGGAGCGCAGCCAGGCCTGGCAACTGCTTCGTGAACAGCAGCTGCAAGAGGCTAGCTGCCTGCAGGAAAAAGAGGCCCAATTGGAGGGCCTCCGTATGGAAGCCCAGCAAGCCGCAGAGCAATTGTATGAAATTCAGGCCCATGTGAGCGAACTGCGTGCCGCCACCCAGTTGAGCCAAGAACGCATTCACAACTACGGGGAGAGACTACATAGCGTAGAGACTGATGCTCGTAAATACGCAGCCCAGTTGGAGAAGATTGACCAGGATCTGATCGGCAAACGGGAGGACTACGCCGCCCAGCAGCAAACCTATCAAGACCTGGAGAAACAATGCCAGGCGATCGAGCAGGACAGCATTAGCCTGGAACAGTCTCTAGCTCTGGAGACAGAGCGCTTCGAGGCCGAGAAGGCTAACCTGTTTGCTCATACCCGGGAAGAGAGCCGGATAAAAAATTCCATACAGGAGAAACGGGAGTATCTGCATAAGCAACAGGAAAGAAAATTCAGATTGGAAACCCAATTAGAACAGTTGGAGCAGCAATTAAGGCAGGCTAAAGACAGAGCGGCCGTTTACCTGGAGGATAAAAGCCATTTGGAACAGCTTATGGAAGAACTGCAAGAAGCTGGCGATAAGGCCGCAAGCTCCAGGAATGAGGCCGCAAGTGAGGTTGCAGCATTAGAAAAGCTGGTGCAAGAGCAGCGCCGGGAATTCAGCCTTAATAGCACCCGCTTGGAGAGCCTGAAAGGGCTCAGAGAGAGCTTCAGCGGCTATGCACCAGGTGTAAAAGCTGTGATGCAATGGGCCGCCCAAAGGGAGCTGAAGGGTATTCTGGGTGTAGTGGGAGAAATCCTGGAGGTACCTCCGGGGTTAGAGACGGCTATTGAGATCGCTGCAGGCCGGAGCATGGAGAACATCGTGGTAGAAAGTAGTGCGGATGCCCGTCAGGCTATAGAACTGCTTAAGAACAGGCGCCGTGGCCGGGTAACCTGCCTCCCCCTGGACAATCTCAGGATACGCCGGGTGCCGCCAGAGGTGCTGGACCGGGCTTTGGCTTTCAAGGGTGTGTTGGGAAGCGCTGATCGCCTGGTCAAATGCCTTCCCCGATACCAGTCGGTGGCAGAATATTTGTTGGGCAGGATACTGGTAGTCGACAGCCTGCAGCATGGCATACAGGTTTTCAGAAAAGTAAACTATCCTTGGATTCTGGTTTCCCTGGAAGGGGACATAATCAATCCCGGCGGGGCCATGAGTGGAGGCACGGCTGCTGACCGTGGTCCGACTCGGCTGCAGCGACGTGCCGAAGAGAATAAGCTCACCGCCCGATTACAGGAACTGCAAGTGCAGATGGAGCACTCGCAGCAGGCCCTGGATTCAGCCCTGGCTAAGTTGCAGGCCAGCGAGCAACAAGCCCAGCAATTAAAAAAGGAGTATATAGAACATACTTTAAAAAAAGACTGGCTCCAGGCCCAGTTGGCTGCGGGGGATGAAGAAATGCACCACTGGATGGAACAGAGCCAGGAGTCCAGCCGTGAAATGTCGCGCCTGCAGGAAGAGGTGGTGCAGATCAAAGGCGACCTGACCGCTCTGGAAAAGATATATGAAGCCCTGCAGCAGCAGCAGTATGAAGACTCCAGCCAGCTTGAAGAACAGAAAGAAAGCCTCATCAAAATGCGCCAGGATCTGGGGGTGTTGAAAGAGCGTTCCTCATCCTACCGCGAACAATTACAAATGAAACAACGTGAGCTGGAAAATAGTCATAAGAATCTGCTCCAATTTGAAGCAGTGAAAAGGTCATATCAACTGTCCTGGCAGGAGACCCAGGACCTGATGGCTCGCTTAAGGAACAATATCGAGGTTGAAACTGGGAAAATAGCTGACCTGGAAAAGAAGATACAGCAGTATTGCACCACTGCGGAATCGCAACGGAAAGAGATGGAAGTGCTTAAAAACAAGGAAACGCAGTGCAGAAATGAGGTCAGTGATCTGAAAAACAGTCTGGAACCGGCAGCTGCTGAAATGGAGAAAATGGAGCAGGGTATCCGCCAGTTGGAATTAAACCTGGCCAGATTGGAGACCGAACTGGGTGGAATGTATGGGCAGTGGCAGGAGAAAATTGGTGAAATACCGGTAACTGAGATCGAGACCCGGGAGATAAAACCGTCAGAATTGCGAAATATTAGGCATGAACTCAGAGAATTGAAAGAAAAGCTGGAAGCTCTGGGGCCGGTTGATGTTTCTGCCATTGAAGAAAGCCAGGCCTTGGATACCAGGTTGACCTTTTTGGAAAAGCAATACCAGGACTTAGGCGAGGCCAGGTCCTCGCTGCTGGATCTGCTAAAAGACACTGAACGGCTTATGGCCCGGGATTTCGCTCAATTCATGGCTTTGGCCAACCACAGCTTCGCCCAAACCTTTACCGAAATGTTCAATGGCGGTGAGGGGCGCCTGCTCCTCCAGGCCGGTCCCGATCTGGATGCCGGTGTGGACATCGAGGTTAAAATACCGGGTAAAAAGGTGCAGTCACTGCACCTGCTGTCAGGCGGGGAACGGGCCCTGACCTGCATTGCGTTCCTATTTGCCTTGATCCGCCTTAAACCGGTGCCCTTCTGTTTACTGGATGAAATCGATGCCGCCCTGGATGAAACCAACCTGAAGCGCTTTACTGGTTTTCTGCATGGTATGTGCCAGGAAACCCAGTTTATTGTGGTCACGCATCGCCAAACCACTATCGAATGCGGCAATACTATATATGGGGTCACCATGGCTGAGAAAGGGATCAGCGGGGTGTACACTCTGTCTTTAGAAGATGTTCCCATCAAGGCGGGTTAAACCAGTCTGACCATATCGAAAGGATGAGACCATGTCGTTTTTCAATCGCAAGAAAAAGAATTGCTCAGAACCAAACAACGGTGTGGAAAAGCCGTCACCCGCTTCTGAAGTAGAGACGGAAAAAAGCGGTCTATTAAACCGCATCAATCCCTTTTCCCGGAAAGAAACCCCTGCAGCGGCAGGGGATAACCTGGAATGTGAAGACCAGGCGGACCAGAGACTAACAGCGGAAGGGGAAGAGACCCCCCGCCCTGAAGCCGAGTATTTGGGGGCAGATCAGGATGCCACAACCTCCGCTGCTGTGGAACCCAAACCGCGGTTGAACTTCCTGCAGCGATTTAAACAAGGGCTAAGTAAAACCCGCGAAAACCTGGCTGGCAAGATTCAGGAGCTGGTTAAAAATACCCGCAAATTAGACGATGACTTTTGGGAAGAACTTGAAGAAATACTGATACAGGCCGATGTGGGTATGAACACCTCGGTGGAACTGGTGGCCAAAATACGTCAGTCCGCCAAAAAGCAGCGCATCAACGATGCCAATGAGGTGCTGGCTCTGATTCAACAAGAAGTGACCAATCTGCTGCAAAATGCTCAGACTCTCAATCTGGGCGGTGCACAGCCTGCCATAATAATGGTGGTGGGAGTAAATGGGGCTGGAAAAACCACTTCCATAGCTAAACTGGCTTACAGGTTTAAACAGGAGGGGAAAAGTGTGATCCTGGCGGCGGCCGATACCTTTAGAGCCGCTGCCATCGATCAGTTGCAGATTTGGGCCGACCGGGTAGGGGTGGAACTGATCAAGCATCAGGAGGGGGCCGACCCCGGAGCGGTGGTTTTTGATGCCATCAATGCTGCCCGGGCGCGCCAGGCCGATATACTCATTATCGATACCGCCGGACGCTTGCAGAATAAAACCAACCTCATGAAAGAACTATCCAAGGTGAGAAAAATTATAGATCGGGAGATCGGCCAGGAGCCTCAGGAGGTCTTGTTGGTTTTAGATGCCACTACCGGACAGAATGCCATCAGTCAAGCACGCATATTTCAGGAAGCCACCGGAGTTACCGGCATTATACTCACCAAGCTGGATGGCACCGCCAAAGGTGGTATCGTACTGGCTATCGCCCAGGAGCTGGATATGCCCGTCAAGTTGATCGGTATCGGAGAAACTTTGGATGATTTAAGGGATTTTGACCCTGGCTTATTCGCTCAAGCGCTGTTTGACACCGACCACAACAATGTTCAGTCATAATAGTATTTCCATAAGGAGGAATTAATTTGATCAAGACAGCCATTATTGGAGGCACAGGGATATACAATCCAGATGCCTTTGAAAACCGCCGCGAGGTACTTCAAGAAACCCGCTATGGGGCCGTGGCAATTACCATCGGAACTCACCAGGGGATTGAATTGGCCTTTATACCCAGGCATGGGTCCAAGCATAGCGTACCGCCGCACCTGATAAATTATCAGGCCAATATCTTGGCTTTGTACAAATTAGGAGTAAGGAATATTCTCGCCACTGCCGCCGTGGGCTCACTGAATTATGATTTCAGACCCGGCCAATTTGTGCTGGTGGACCAATTCCTGGACTTCACCAAGTCACGTCCCAGCACCTTCTATGAAGGTGGTGATATGGGAGTGGTGCATTGTGATATGACTGTCCCTTACTGCCCCCGCCTCAGGTCTGCCCTGGTACAGGCGGCAAATAATCTGAATTATACGGTTATTAACGGTGGGGTATATGTCTGCACAGAAGGCCCCCGCTTTGAGACTGCTGCCGAAATCTCGGTGTATAAACTGCTGGGGGGCGATGTGGTGGGTATGACCAGTGTACCCGAAGTCTGCCTGGCACGGGAATTGGGCATGTGTTATGCCACTGTTGCCACCATCACCAATTTTGCTGCCGGCATTTCACCGACCATACTGACCCACAGTGAGGTTTATGAAGTTATGAAGAACAACACCTCCGCAGTACGCAAACTCCTATTGGAGAGCGCCTTGCACATCGAGGCCCAGGACACAGGATGCGACTGTGCGCGCATTCTCGATGAGGTAAAGGTTAAATTATGATAGAGACAGTGCGCTTCGACAATGATGCCGTAGTGGTTCTGGACCAGAGCAAGCTGCCCGGGGAAGTTCATTTCCACCGCTGCCATACGCCAGAGGAGGTGGCCCAGGCGATACGCTCCATGAAGGTGCGCGGGGCTCCGCTCATCGGGGTGGTAGCGGCATTTGGCCTAGCCTTGTCCATGCTGCGTTACCAGGGCCCGGTCAGCGGTATGGATACATACTTTGAGTATAATCGTGATTTGCTGGCATCGACTCGGCCTACTGCGGTTAACCTGTTCTGGGCCTTAAAACGGATGGAAAAGCTGTACCGCTATGAAAAGCGGGCTGGGCTGCAGCAGGTGGCTAGCCGCTTGCTGGAAGAAGCCCAATGTATGTATGAAGAGGATATAGCAGTGAATCGGGCTATTGGAGCTAATGGAGAGGCTCTGTTGGCGGCTGACTCCCGAATCATGACCATCTGCAACGCCGGACATCTTGCTACCTGCGGTTATGGAACCGCCCTGGGAGTAATACGTGCAGCCTGTGCGCGCAACAAAGTAAATATGGTGTGGGCATGTGAAACCCGCCCGGTGCTGCAAGGTGCCCGCCTGACGGTGTGGGAGTTGATGCAGGATAATATCCCGGTGACATTGATCACTGATAATATGGCAGGCTATACGATGAAACTGGGTAAGGTGGATGCCGTCATCGTAGGTGCGGACCGCATCGCAGCTAATGGCGACACCGCCAACAAAATCGGCACATTCTCTCTGGCTGTCTTGGCTAAATACCATAAGATCCCATTCTATGTGGCTGCCCCCTTATCCACCGTCGATATCAGTCTACCTGACGGGGAGGCTATTACTATCGAAGAACGCAGCCAGGATGAAGTCAGGTGTTGTGCTGCCACTTACCTCACAGTCCCTGAGGTGGAAGTATTCAACCCTGCCTTTGATTTGACCCCGCATAATTTGATAAGCGGCATAATCACCGAAGGCGGCGTTATCAAGGCTCCATTTGCGGAAGAACTGCAGAGACTCAAGGAAGGACGGTGAGGGGGTGATCAGTTCTATACAAGCCCGGCAAGAGGTTTTGAATGCAGCCCGAGAAATCGCCGCAAGCGGAATGGTGATCGGCACCTGGGGAAATGTCAGTGCCCGCAGCAGGGATGTAGAAGGTTTTGTGATTACCCCCAGCGGGATGGATTATGGCAGTATGACCGCTGAGGATATGGTGGTAGTGGATTACGACCGCCAGGTCTTGGAAGGGAGCTTTAAGCCGTCCAGTGAGACCCCGCTGCACCTGGCGATATATAAAGCCCGACCCGATGTGCATGCCATTGTACACGTTCACAGCCCATTTGCTACCGCTTTTGCCGTGGCTGGCAGGTCTATTCCGGTGATACTTGAAGAGACCGCCCAGGCGATCGGCCATGAGATAGCGGTCGTGCCCTATGCCCTGGCCGGCAGCCGCAAATTGGGGGAATATGCGGTACAGACTCTGGGAACAGCAGGTTGTGCAGCTTTGCTAGCTCATCACGGTGTGATCGGCTGCGCGAACACAGTATCCCAGGCCTTGAGAATATGCTATGTCACCGAACAGACTGCCCAGATAGCTCTCTATGCGCATATGCTGGGTTCTGTTCCCAGTCTGCCGGAAGAGGAAATCAATCGGCTTCATCAGGGCTTTAAGAACTACGGCCAGAAGAAATAACTGGGCTGCGGTAGGTATGGTTCAATAGTGCTTAAATCGGCCGGGGGATGTTAAGGAGGTTTTATAAAGATGTCAATTCTTATCGATAATATAGCTATCCTCGCTATGAACGGCCAGGATAGCTATATTGAAAAGGGATATTTGCTTATCAAAGGCGATCTCATCGCCGAGGTCGGTTCCGGAGCTGCCCCTCAGGGGAATTATGAACAGACCATCGATGGCACTGGAAAGGTCGCTCTGCCTGGTTTGATAAATACCCATACCCATGCGGCCATGACCTTGCTCAGGGGTTATGCTGACGACCTTCCCCTGATGGATTGGCTGTCCACCAAGATTTGGCCTCTGGAAGCCAAACTCAATGATGATGATATATACTGGGGCACTATGCTGGCCATAACCGAGATGATAAAATCCGGCACTACCACCTTCAATGATATGTACTTTGCTATGAGCCGGGCCGCCCAAGCGGTAGAGCAAACCGGTATACGGGCGGTATTAAGCCGCGGCATGATCGGGGTTTCTCCGGACAGTCAAGCGGCCCTGGATGACAGCCGCCGTTTAGTAGAACAATGGCATCAGGCGGCTAACGGACGGATCCGTTTCGTCCTGGGGCCGCATGCCCCTTATACCTGTCCGCCGGAATACCTGCAAAAGGTAGTGGCATTGGCAGAAGAACTCGATACCGGGCTGCATATACATATCGCTGAGACTCGCCAGGAAGTGGAAGATATCCAAAACCAATACGGCATGTCGCCTGTCCAACTGATGCTTAATAGCGGTGTTTTCTCCCGGCCCACCCTGGCAGCGCATTGCGTTCACTTGGGTCCGGATGATATCGCCATCCTAAAACAGTATCAGGTAGGTGTGGCCCATAATCCGGAGAGCAATATGAAACTGGCCAGCGGCATCGCCCCGGTTCCGGAGCTGCTAAGGGCGGGCGTTGCAGTTGGCCTGGGCACCGACGGTGCCTCCAGTAACAACAATCTGGACATGATCGAGGAGATGCGCAGTTGTGCCTTGCTGCATAAGGTGAGCACTATGGATCCCACCGTCCTGCCCGCCTATCAGGTCCTGGAGATGGCTACCACGCTAGGTGCTAAGGCCCTGGGCCTGGGCGAGATAGGTATGCTCAAGCCCGGCTATAAAGCGGACCTGATCCTCATTAACCTTACTGCAGCCCATATGATACCGCGTTATGACATAGTGGCCAATATCATTTACTCGGCCCAGGCCTCCGATGTCGACACGGTGATAGTGGACGGCCAAATAATTATGAAACAGCGCCAGATCACTACTTTTGACGAACAAGAGGTACTGGAAAGGTGCCAGGCCGTCGCGGCGGATCTGATCCGCAGATAAAAAGGCCCCAGTCGAAACAACTTTTGAGAGGAGAGGCATAGTGGTTCCAGCCATTTCATTCGTAGGACATCATAACAGCGGCAAGACTACCTTCCTGGTGAAGGTTATCCGTCATCTCACAGCCTGGAAAATCCGTACCGCAGTAATCAAACACTCTCAGCACGACTTTGACCTTCCGCTGGAAAAAGATTCGGAGCGGTTGTTCAAAGCCGGTTCCGAACTGGTGTATGCATCTTCACCGCATATGTCGCTGCGCTATCGTCGGGAAAGTGAGGAGAGAAACCTGCGGGAAATCTTCGCGGAAATAGAAGGAGAGGTCGATCTGGTCATAACTGAAGGCTATAAGACCGGACCTTATCCTAAAATAGAAGTGGTTCGGCAGGCCACCGGGGGATTCCTAGCCGATCTGACCGATCTGGTAGCCCGTGTATCCGACCATCCCGGCGATGACGGCATCACCTCTTTTGGGTTCGATCAAGACCTGGAAATTGCGCGCTTCATAGTGGAAAGATTCAAGCTCTTATAGAAGGGAATAGCGCAATTATAAAAGGTACAGGCCATCCGGCGGCTTAGCCGGAGAGCACCTGTACCTTTTTAGGCTGCAATTATTGATCGCTCCCATGGCCGTTATGATTGCGATAGCCCTTTTGTTCTGCCAACATATCCAGGTAAATGGTTTGTATGTTGGCCACGAAAAGGTCAGTAGGCATTCCGGTGGGGCGCTCATCATAAGTCTTTAGATAGCCGCGGCACTTGTCACAGATATAAAGCTGGTTGGAGGCATCATTTTCCACCGCTATATAGTTGATTTTGCCGGGTTCATCATTGCCGCAGTGAACGCATTCCAGGTAGCGGGTTTCCCATTCGGTAAAACAACGATCACAGAACATGAATCGCCTCCCATCCTCAGCCCGCAAACGGCTGAAATGGGACTTGCTGCCACATACCGGGCAGATGGTGGGCAGATCCCAGTGATGATAGGTGTTTTCAAATAATTCCGCCTGATATGGGGCGGCATATACCCTTAGATAAGGTCGCAAGGCATGGTCCAATATAAAAATCAGCAACTCCGGGGAGATATTCAATGCCCCGGCCAGGTCACCAAAATACTCCATGTCCTGCTCCAGCAAACGGGCGACCAGCAGCGGATAGTCGAAATCGGGAAGCTTATGCTGCAATTCTTCAAGATTAGTCTTGATATCGGGGCGCTGCTCGACAAGAAAATCCAACAGATCAGCCAGCAGTTGGCGATATAAGGCAGGATCTACCTCAAGCCCGGTGATCATAATCATCGGCCGACGGTGTTTGGCGATTTTGCGCATAGGTTCCTCCGCCTTCTCCAGTTGCATGACCGCTTGGAGTTTGATCTGTTGTTCATTCTGCCACGATTCCAGATCGGAGAAGAACTCCACATAACCACTGGGCAGTTCTACAGGTATTTTGCTTGGCATCAATATTCACTCCTCTAATTAAGCCTGGCTACAAATCATATTCCCTTTATAGCTGTATAAAACAAAAGGGGAGAGTAAGCCTCCCCCCTAAACAGTGTCTGCTCTAACTATTCTGCATCCTTGGGTTTGCTCTTATACTCTTCGAAAACAGGCAGTCCCAGGATGGTTTTAGGCTTTTCTCCTGCCATGGAGCCATAAGTCTCTTCATACCATACTGCGTGATGGTGTTTGGCCCAGTCTTCTCTGACGGTGCCTTTCCACATGCCCCAGAAGGACTCGCCAGAGCCGGGGTGGAAAGAACCCAGGTAACCATGCATACACACCATGACAGTGGAAAGAATCATAGCAATATCATGGGTGGGATACGCTACCCTTACCCAGCTGGCCGGGAAATAGCTTGGGAACCACATGATATAGCCGGATATCATGAGCAGGAAGACCATAAACGGGGTTATCATGGAATTTCCTTTTTCACCGCCGTTAAAGCGGGTCTGCGGCGGGACTTTGACCTTGAAGCCAAAAAACTCCAGAGGGAACAAAACCAGGAATTTCAGGTCATTGAAGCCGAACCGGAGCAGGTCTACGATCCAGACCAAAACTCCTTTAAAACCGAACACAAACCCGAAACCAATCAATGCGGTCATTGCCAGAGCTGAAATCCGGTGCACCCAACCGGCTCCGTAATAGCCGCCAAAGATGGCTGCCAGCCAGTTGACACCGTCTAAAAAGAGAATCAGGCCGGTGAACAGGCAGAGCAGAAAGGTCACAGTATGTCCCCAGTGGGTAAACCGGGCCAGCCAGGTGAATCTTTCTACACGAGGTACATCATCCCGGTATTCTGGTAACCATTGCATTACTCATGACCTCCTTCCACAGGGTGATCTTGGTGTTTATCGGCCATCAACCGGGTGGTCACAAAGCTGACTGCCGATGCTCCCAGGGCAACGGGGATAAGCCAGCCGAAATAGGGCTGCACCCAGTTCTGCCAGAAGTTGATGGTGCCATAAGTCTGGGGATTGACCGGCAGACCGAACTTATCAGGCGTATCGGTCAATATATACAGTTTGTTGAGCCCTCCCAGTTCATTGATGCCATAGATGGTGGCATTGGGATAGCCGTTGGCTTGCAGGGATTTGACGCGCTCGCGAGCGTATTCGATGAGCTCATCCCTGTCCCCAAATCTCAGGGCTCCCGGGGCACAAGTCGTAGCACAAGCCGGTGCCAGGCCTTCGGTCACGCGATCAGCGCACAGGGTGCACTTGGCGATCTTGTCTTCACGTTTGCGGTGCTTAGGCACTCCAAACGGGCAGGCATAGGTGCAATACTGGCAGCCGATACATTTATCGGGGTCATGGATGGTGGCTCCCCATTCCGTTTTGGTATAAGCGCCTTTGGGGCAAACCTTCATACATGCTGCATCGAAACAATGCATGCACTGGAATTTGGCAAAATTCCAGTCCACCCCGTGGGCGGCATTGTCGACCTCATTCATCAGGACGATGGTATAGGTATCGCCATCGGTATCCTCATGGGTCTGGTAATTGCCTTTGAAGGGCTTGATGGAAGCCGGGAGCTGGTTCCAGTTCTTGCAGGCTACCTGGCAAGCACGACAGGCGGTACATATACTGCTATCATACAGGTTTGTCATATTTGCCATTGTTACGCCCTCCTTATGTCGCATAGAAATGCTTTATATTCTGGACACATGGTATTGGCGTCGCCTATATGGGGGGTAAGACGATTGGCGATGTCCCCAGTGGCATAGCCTTTGAAACCGAACTGCCACAGCATACCGATCTGGTGAACTTCTTTACCACCCACTTTAAAGGGCTTAAAGCGTTTGGTCACACAAGCCAGGGCTTCGATGTCACCTCGGGTGGTAGAGACAATAACCTTGGAACCGTTTTTAATCCCTTTCTCCCGGGCCAGTTCCTCACTAAGCTCTACAAACATATTGGGCATCAACTCCGCCAGCCAAGGCAAATTGCGGGTCAAAGCGCCAGTCTGCCAATGCTCGGTTACCCGGTAGGTGGTGGCGATGATCGGAAATTCTTCAGCCTTACCCTGTTTATCCGGCTCCCAAACCTTGGCCGCAGGGTTTATGGCTTGTTTATTAATAATTGGTGCGACAGGGGATTCCCACGGTTCATAATGTTCAGGGAATGGCCCGTCTTTGAAAGAGGAGGTGGTTGCAAACAGGCAACCCTTACCTTCCGGACGCATGATAAAAGGATCCTTGAAGGCCGGTTTATCAGGACCGGTGGTCTTAATGAAGTCGGGAACATCATGTCCCGCCCAAGCACCGGCGCCATCGGCAGCATCCCACCATACCAGACGACGGTCTTCATCGCCAGGCCAGGGTGTCACTCCATCAGGTTGTACTGAGCAACGGTTGTATATAATTCTACGGTTGACTGGCCAAGCCCAACCCCAATTGGGGAACAAGCCTAATCCGCTGGGGTCTTCTTTCTTGCGCAGCATTGGTTTGTAAACCATTTTGCCGTCTTTAAAAGTGGTGCCCCCGCAGTATATCCAGTTTCCGCAGGCTGTACTACCATCATCCTTCAGTAAAGCAAAGCCTTCCACCGGCTTTCCATCGGCGATGGTATATCCGCACAATTCATTGGCTACTTTCAAGATGTCGGGCTCTTCTTCGCCGGGATGTCCGTCATAATCCCAGGTAAGCTTGGTGATTGGTTCGTCTTCGGGACGTGTGCTGTCAGCATATAATGCCTTGAGCCTTTTGCCCAACTCATTGTATATCCACAAGTCAGCCTTAGAATCCCCTACAGGGTCGGCACCTTTCCAGCGGAACTGTACCCAACGGCCGGTTTGAGCTGCCGTGCCCTCTTTTTCGTATACCGCAGCCGCTGGCAGGAAGAATACTTCAGTATCAATATTCTTAGGTGTCAAGCGTTGTACCTTGTCATTATTCACAGCTCTTTCCCAGGCGGTGTGACTCCAGAACTCAGCGCTCTCATTGAGCCACAAGTCTATGGATACCATCCATTTCAGCTTGGTCAATGCGGTCTGCTCTTTATTGGCATTGGGGCCGCCTACCACCGGGTTGGATCCATTGATAAAGAGACCGTCGATCTCGCCTTTATGCATAGCTTCGAACAGAGCGATATGTGAATAATTCTTGGTGTCCTGCCGCTTGGGAATATAGTGGTACCCAAAGTCGTTTGCTTCGGTAGCCGCATCGCCGTACCAGGCTTTCAACAAACTGACAATCCATTTGGAGGTGTGGATTTTCCAACCCGAATATTTGACACCGGCCGCGACCAGAGCCCGCAATTCAGTCAGATTGGTGAAAGGCAGCTTGCTCACCCCGGGGGTTGTCTTGCGAATATAGGATATCAAATCTTTATATGCATCACTTGCAGTGGGGGAATCAATATAGCCGGGCAAGATGTGGAAAAGCAGAGCCATGTCAGTGGCCCCCTGTACGTTGTTCTCTCCGCGCAGTGCGTTAATGCCGCCGCCAGGCCTCCCCATGTTGCCTAGTAAAAGCTGTACCACAGTAAAGGCTTTAACGTTTTGGGCGCCAACGGTGTGTTGAGTGATTCCCATAGCATAATTGATGCAGCCAGTTTTGTCAGGCGCTCCGGTGGAGCAATATGATTTCAATACCTCTTCGTATTTTTTCTTGGGGCTGCCGGTGATGGAGCATACTGTATCGATGTCATAGCGGGAATAATGCTTCTTCATGAGCTGAAACACACAGCGTGGATCTTGCAGAGTTTCATCCCGCATGATATTTCCGCTTTCATCGTATTTATAATCCCAGGAACTCACATCATAACTTCTCTTTTCAGGGTTCCAGCCAGAAAACAGGCCATCTTTGAAATCAAAGTCGTCCCTGATCAGAAAAGCTGCATTAGTATAGTTGACTACATAATCCTTATGATAAAGTTCATTGTCGATGATATATTTGACCATGCCGCCCAAAAATGCAATGTCCGTTCCTGAGCGTATGGGGCAATAGATATCAGCAACCGCCGAAGTACGGGTAAAGCGGGGATCCACATGGATGATCTTGGTCTGACGCTTAGGATCGAACCTGCCTTTCATAAGCCATTTCATTCCGATGGGATGATTCTCCGCCATATTGCTGCCCATGATCAGAGCGGCATTGGTGTTTTTGAGGTCGATCATGTGATTAGTCATGGCGCCTCGTCCAAATGCTGGTGACAAACCTGCCACCGTGGAGCTGTGTCAGATACGGGCCTGGGTTTCTAAAAATACCACACCCAGGGAACGCATCATCTTAGTTAATAGGTAGCACTCCTCATTATCCAGACCGGAGCCACCGATGGAGGCGATCTTTTCAGTACGGTTTACAATTATCTCTGTACCATCAGCAATTTTTTCCTTATGAATAAAACTTGCATCGCGGGTCTGTTTGATCCGCTGGGCAATTTCATCCAAAATCCAATCCCATTCTTTTTCTTCCCACTTCTCACTACCGGGTGCCCGATACAACGGTTTTTGTACCCTCTTTGGGTTGACCACCTGGTGCCCGGTCTCAGGCTCATAGATCTCTCTGAGATTGAACATTGCCGAACCCTTTGAACAAGCACAACCTTCATTGATCGGATTGTCAGGGTCGCCTACCACGCTCAGCAGTCTGACAAATTTGCCTTCGGCATTTTTCTCGGAATAAACAACCAGACCGCATCCAGAAGCACAATAGGGGCACACCGTCGGTGTTGGGGTTACGTTTTTGATCCTGAGTTCCTTAATAGCCGCAGCTGTAGCCTGCATATCAAAGCCGAGATCCACAACCGCAAAGCTGGCTGCTGTTCCACCGGCTAGTTTAAGGAACTGACGACGCGTAACCTTCATTCCTTCCCCACTCTCCTTTCCCGTATTTATTTTTATAAACTCCCACCACATTATAGCATCCCGCAGGCCATATCAACACCCATAACACCTCACTGTCGGGGTTTATCTAGTAAAGTACTACCGATCAGGACCTGGTCATGGCTGGCACCACAACGGGACAAAAAGGCTCTTCCCTCCCTTCAAAGGCTTAATAGCTGCATTTAGAAAAAGCCCTAATTCGCCTACTTATTATTTCGACAGAGAATTATAAAATCCTTGCCGGGCTTTAAAGGTTTTGTAGTATAACACAAATATATCATAAGTATTAACTAATGTAATTTATTATCTGCTATCAACTGCCCGGTGAGTTCAAGGTTATAACCACCCATTTCTTTTAAATTATTTCTGAAGGCGATGTTGGCTAAGGCTTCTGAGAGGATGTCCAGCCAGGCTTCAGGAAAGAAGTCAATCAATAGGCAAAGATCATACTGTTCCTCAGCCAAAGGAACAAAATCAAGCTCCATCACCCGTGCGACCGACATGATGCCCAGCCCGCAGTCACAGGCATCATTCTTGACCGCTGCCGCAACCGCCAGGTGAGTATATTCCTCCCGGGTGTAGCCGTTAATCTGATCAGGTTTGATCCCCTGTTGTTTTAACAGATAATCCAACAGGATTCGAGTACCGGCTCCTTTCTGACGGTTGATAAAACGCACCTCAGGGTCGGTCAGGGCAGCCAGAGCAGTGATGCCAAGGGGATTACCCTTTTTGACGATCAAGCCCTGCTGCCGTTTGGCGACATTGATCAAGCGCCAATTCTGGCCTGTCAAATAACGCTGCAGATAACTGACATTATATTCGCCCCGCTCCGTATCCAGGAGGTGGATACCGGCCATATGGGTTTCGCCGCGCAACAAGGCCATGATTCCCCCCATGCTGCCTACATTGGCAGATAACAGACGGATGTCGTGTTGGCGGCGCAAGTAATCGGTTAAAAAATCTATGCATAGGTCGTGGCTGCCCATACAAACCAGCGAGCGTTCAACTTCGCGGCGGCTGCGGGTCAGGATAGCAGTGGTCTTTTCACCGGCATTGATGCCTTCTTGACCACTGGCAATAGTAATAACCCCGTCTGCTCTGACCAGGTTGGAGGAAATGCCTGCGCCGCGGCTCAAAGGATACGCCAAGAGGCGTTCCCGCACCCTGGCCAGATTGACATAGATGAATTCATCCACCCCCATGGGCGAAGCCAACTTCCTGGTGAGCTGGCAATCAGCGGCTTCAGATTGAGGAACCGCCAAACCCTGCTTTCTGTATATTAATGGCCGGGCAAACAGTGTGAACACCAGTTGCGCCGAAACCGGGTAGCCTGGCACCCCGATGACCGGTTTGGCACCAATCATGCCTAAGATGGCCGGCTTACCCGGTTTGATGGCCAGACCGTGATGCAACACCTCTCCTAGCGTTTCTATCAGGGCAGAAGTATAATCTTCCCTTCCGGCAGACGATCCTGAACAGATCACCAGGAGGTCGCATTGCGGTTGCATGTCCTGCACTGCTGCCAGCAGTTTATCCCAATCGTCTTCAACGATAGGGTGGCGTATGGTCTTAGCACCCCACATCCGGCACAGCGAAGCCAGCATATAGCTGTTGGATTCCACAATCTTTCCAGGTTCCAAATCGATAGCGGCGTTTTGCACCAGTTCCGTGCCAGTAGGTATGATGCCTACCAGCGGCTGTTTGAAAACTGCCACCTGATCCAAACCGGCGCTGATCAAAGCTGCTACTTCGAAACTGCCCAGAGTATAATAGCTGGGTACTATCATGTCCTGGGCAACCAGATCTTCACCCACTGAACGGATATGCTGCCATGGAACTGCGGCTTTTATTATCTCTGCCTGATTATTAATAAAATTGACATCTTCGATCATCACCACCGCATCAAATGGCGGAGGCACATAATCACCGGTATCCACCATCAGGTATTGGCTTTCGTCTATCCGCACCGGATTGGTCTCACTAGCGGCATAAGTGTCTCTAGCTTGTACGGCAATACCGTCCATGGCTGAGGCCTGATAATGTGGAGAAGAACGCTTTGACAGGACCGCTCGGGAGGTGACCCGTCCCAGGCACTCCCGCACTGGCACCCATTCCTCATCTGGGGCGAAATAACCTGCCCCCTCCAAAGCCTGATTAAAACTGGTGATAGCATCCTGCAAGGGAGTGTTCCTGATATATATATTTCTTTTCATGTAATTGTAGACTCCTGGAGGTTTTTAATTATTGTATCGCAACCGGGACGAAATCAAAACCTGACCCGGGCCAAAATTACCAATGAAAGTAGTCAAAAGCCAGTATTGATTTTTAACCGCAGCAATGTTTAAGTATAATGGGATTAAGGGCTGATACAGAATCCGCCCTAGCAATATGTTGAGAGGCATTTTATTATGGGTGAATTTTTAAAGGTATTGAGTTATGCCGAAGCCATACAGAGGCTCAAAGAGGCTTTAAGCGGAGCCGGCCAAGAGGAGTGCCCGATACAACAATCCCGGGGGCGGGTTGTGTCAGGCCAGCTCAACAGCCCCGAAGACATGCCTGCTTTCAACCGCTCTACAGTCGACGGCTATGCGCTCTGTGCGCAGGACAGCTTCGGTGCCAGTGAATCCTTGCCAGCCTTTTTTCGCTTGGTAGGAACTGTGCCCATGGGGGCCGTGCCCGCTTTCGCCCTAAACAGCGGAGAATGCGCCTGGATTCCAACCGGGGGCATGCTGCCAACAGGCAGTGACGCTGCCCTGATGGTGGAATATACTGAAAAACTCGGTGATGATACCGTACTGGCTTATCGCCCCGTCAGCCCGGGGGAAAACGTGATGCAGACCGGAGAGGACATTAGCAGGGGTCAGTCTTTGTTCCCCCCTGGGCATGTGCTGCGCCCTCAGGATATCGGGTTGCTGGCTTCGCTGGGCATCACTACGGTACCGGTCGTAAAACCGTATCAGGTAGGGATCATAAGCAGCGGCGATGAGGTCATACCCATAGAGGAATATCCTCAACCCGGTCAGGTGAGAGATGTCAATTCTTACAGCCTGGCGGCCATGGTGGCTGGAATGGGGCATAATCCCCATAGCTATCCGCTGGTTGGGGATGACGCTGAACAACTGCAGGCCATGGTGGCAAAATCGCTGGATTCCAATCAGATCACCTTGCTGTCTGGGGGCAGTTCAGTAGGTGTAGCCGACCTTACCCTGGATGTATTGCTGTCGTTTCCTGGCTCGGAGCTGCTGTTTCATGGACTGGCAGTGAAACCGGGCAAACCGACCCTGGCAGTTAAGATCGGGGATCGCCTGGTTATCGGCCTTCCTGGCCACCCGGTATCGGCCTTGATGATGTTTATGGTGATAGCCCGGCCCCTGCTGGATAGCAGGAAACACTATACGCTATATGCCTGCCTGACGCAGAATATTGCCTCACAACCAGGACGTGATGATTTCGTGCCAGTGTCCTTAGCAGAAGAGGCAGGCCAGTGGTCGGCCCGCCCCCTGTTGGGAAAATCCGGTCTGATGGGAATTCTGGCCAGGGCTGATGGTTACATTCACATCAGAGCAGTGGAACAGGGTTTAAACAACGGTGCAGTCTGTTCGGTTTGCTTGTTCTAGACTGTGGCGGTAAGTTGCTCCTGCCAGGCAGCCACGAGTTGCCGCCGTTGTTCTTCGACCGCATCGAAATCCATAGCCGGCACATAATAGCTCTCCAGGTCGTCATGCCATTTTTTGGCGGTCTGCAAGATCTCCACCGCATCGGCTATCCCCTGATCGCAGCGCTGGGTGGCAGAAAAAATCAGCTTGGCCCGAGTTGACACCCCGTCATTATCGAGTAATTGATCCAGGTCCAATTGACGTTTCAGCTTCCTCCCTTTGAGCAGGTCTTTATAAGGAAGCAGCCTGGAACCAATATCGATCAGAAGGGAGTTATTAGAGGGCACCAGTATATAATCGATATCCTCCGGGTCTATAGGGTTATGGAAGACTTCCGCGTAGATCCCGCCCTGCTCCATGAGGCGCCTGGTGTGGGCGAACAACTCCTGAATCCCTGCTCCCGGACTGCTCTTGACGGCGAAAACTGCGGTTTGCTCATTGATCAGGCTGGTAAGCCGGGTCTTCGGCCCGCCCGGAGTCAACGCACCGGCAAAGAGATGTCTTAAAGGTCGGTATTCCGATAATGCACCTGCCAGAAAGTCAGCGGTCAGTCCTTGCACATTGCGGTAAAGAGACCTGTTAACTCTATTCTCGCCGAAATACCTTTTAAGCTCATCACTAGCTACACCACACTCTTTCAGTCTTCCGTAAGCCCGCATAAAACACCTGGAGATCTCGTTGGTTAAGCTGACGATCTCCCGGCGATGGGACTTGATAAGCGTTTGATCCCAATAATCGCCGAGATTGAGTATCTGGTCCACTGCTCCCGGATATACCGGGTCGACTATGTGGGGCCTGGTGCCATCAACCAGACAGAATTGGCCTTTGCCCACGACGATCCCGTCCAATGAATCCGGATCGGATGAGCATCCGTGTTCTTCGATATCCACTCCCAGACGGGCGAAATCCTCTCCAACCTTTTTCATGAAGACGGACTTGCCTACCCCGGGGCCGCCCTTCAATATGATCTTCTGCTCCACCTCGGCACCAACCATATGGTCATAGAAGGAGTAGAATCCAAAACGGGTGTTGCCGCCAGGATATACATAACGGTGAGCCGCCATATAGAGACCTCCCTTCATTAAAATCGTATTCCTCATCTATATCTATATGACAGTAGGGGAATATATAAGCTGGTTTTTACTGGGGAAATATATACAGGCAGGGTAAAGGTGTCCGGCACGAAATTTGCAATATTAAACGTAGTGTTGAGAGACATGATAAGCGCATGCAACTTAAATTAAGTCTCCATAAAGGTAAGCAGGCTCCATCAGTATGCGGAGCCATTTTTAATCATTTATTAGAAGGGTGGGATAAATGTGGATTTTCCCTTATCTGGCATTCGAATACTGGATCTGTCAAGGGCGCTTCCCGGACCGTACTGCTCTCAACTGCTCTCTGATTACGGGGCCGAAATCATCAAGATCGAAGACCGCGATGGCGATCCCTCACGTAAGAATCTCCCCCGTCTGGCAGGGGAGGGGGCACAGTTTTATTCAGTCAACCGCAACAAGCGAAGTCTCACCCTTGATTTAAAGCAGAAAAAGGGACAGGAAATATTTCGGAAATTGGTTCGGGTCAGTGATGTCGTAATAGACGGTTTTAGGCCGGGTACGATGGATAAGTTTGGACTTGGCTACGAGGCGCTGAAACAGCTTAATCCGTCCTTAATATACTGCGCATTGACTGCATACGGGTGGACAGGGCCGCTGCGCAATGCTCCCTCTCACGACATAAATATCAGCAGTCTGGCCGGGATTACGGAATTAACCGGACATCATAATGGTCCGCCTGCTATGTCGACAGTGCAAATATCTGCCGTTAGCGGGGCTTTATATTCTGCTATTGCCATCCTTGTGGCTTTGCACCACAGAGATAAGACCGGGGAAGGCCAGTTCTGTGATGTGGCAATGTTAGATAGTGCAGTCAATCTGTTGGCCTATACGATGGCAGAATGGTCCGGCAACCAAAGCTTGCCCCGGAGGGGGAAGGGACGTTTGACCGGTGCTTTTGCATATTTCAATATATATGAGACCAGTGACGGCAGATATATAAGTGTCGGCGCATCGGAAGAAAAGTACTGGACGAGGTTCTGTACGGTAATCAACAAACCCGAATATATAAAACCTCATAAAGAACCCTCCATGCAGGAAGAGATGATAAATGGGATCCAAGACAGAATCAAGCGAAAGAGTCAGAGCGAATGGCTGGAAATATTCGGTGATGAGGCATGCATAACTCCGGTATTAAGCCTGGATGAAGTGAGTGAACACCCTCAGGTCAAAGACCGTAGAACCATTATTAAAATCGGCAATTTCAGGGAAACAGGCATTGATCTGGCTCTGCCCGGCCCGGTCATAAAGTTCTCAAATAGTTCTAATCAGCCGAAATATGAGTTTCCCCGGCTAGGTCAACACAGCGGTAAGATTCTTGAAGAACTCGGATACACACTGGACGAAATTGAGGTGCTGGTCAAGGAAAAGATTATCTGAACTGTATGGTTTTTATGTCAATTCTGCCGCTTTAACCGGGAATTAATTTAACCTGGCATAATACTTGCAATTTCTAGTGGCAAGGATATTTTGCGTTTCTGGGGCTGCCGGAAATGCCGGTAAGACGTATCCCGCCGTTTAATGGGGTAAATCCTTCGTCGTAGCAATGGCTGGTGGTGGGTGATGCCAACAGGCTGCAAAATGAGAAGGAAAAACAGTCTGATGATGCCTTATTAGTACATTCAGGCTTTTGTTTGCTTACTCGTACAACTGTCCGGTCGACCATACACATTTAATAATCATCTAGTATTACAATCTAGCATTACATTACATTAAAACTGTTAGGATCAATCGCAGAGCTAATCTTAGGGCATCTAGACCGGAATATTGTTTTGGAAGCGGTACATTTTGCATCGCTGTTGCTGTTGATTAGAGGAGGGGATGAATCGATGAGCCCAAAAGCTCTGAATTCGGCTTCATGGTTGACTGTCAAACAAATGATGAATACCAATTTTAAACTGCTTCATCTTGACGATACTTTGCGTACGGTAATTAGCTATTACCAGGAATGCAAATTGAACACGCTTCCGGTCGTTGACGACAAGGACCGGCTAATCGGGGTATTCCCTAAAAAGAGACTATTCACAGCATTATTAGAAGGGGCCGATTTAGATGATGTGTGCAGACCGTATGTGGTTTATAATCCGATTTTTGTATCCTCGGAACTAAGCTACGATGAGGTCTCCCTGGCGGTTAGAGTTACACGCAGCAAAGTGGATTATGTAGTCGTGGTAGACCGTTCCGGCAAAGTGGTTGGATTGATAGGAACAGCAGAATATCTGCGCGAAAGCATGAATGTAATAATAAAGTCATCAGCTATCTTAGAGTCCTTGTTCAACGCCAACTATGAAGCGGTTATAATCGTTGACAACAAGGGCTATATTTTAAGGTTCAACCCGGTGGCAGAAGAAATGTTCGGGGTGCAGTTCAGCAATATTAAAGGTAAGCATTTAAACGAGGTTTTGCCTGAGATCAATATCATGAATAAAAGGCTTTTAGGGGTAAAGCACATAATTAAGGAACTGCCCGTAATTGTCAATCAGATGCCAATCTATGAGGAAAACTTCTATATTGGAACCGTGATCACGCTTTTGGACAAATCGGATGTAGAAGAGATAGCGCATGAACTGGAGATGGTCAAAGATATGCACGCTGTACTGGACGGCGTCATCAATGCCACTTCTGACGGGGTACTGGTTTCCGGTGTTTCCGGAAAAGTCAAATATTGCAATAATAGAGCCAGCCATTTGTTCGGGCAGACACCACCAGAGATTGTGGGCCGACCGATCAATGAGATCCTCAACAACAGAGCGGCTGAAAACACTATCACCAACGGTATACCTGAAATATCGGAATGTATCATAGGCAATAAGAAATGCGTTATATCTCATATACCGATCAAAAAGGCCAGGGACCATCATTATTCGATCACAGGAGTTGTAAGTACTATATATCTCGATGAAAATGTGTTTACCGAAGAGATTGCTGCTAAACTCCTGTCACTAAAACAGCAGGTCAATTATTACCGCAGTGAACTTGAGAAAAAGGGCGGCGAAAGCAGTTTCAAACAGATACTGAGCAGGAACCCGGAGTTTAATAATATGAAAAGCGAAGCCTTTCAAATTGCCCGCAGCAGTTCCACTGTTCTGCTGACAGGTGAAAGCGGCGTGGGCAAGGATATGTTCGCTCGGGCCATACATTCTGCAAGTCCCCGCTCCAAATACCCATTCGTAAAGGTGAATTGTGCAGCTATTCCTGAGACACTATTGGAATCTGAACTTTTCGGCTACGCTCCCGGATCTTTCACCGGCGCCTCGAAAAAGGGCAAGCCTGGTTATTTCGAGCAGGCCCACAAGGGAACCATATTTCTCGATGAAATAGGGGACATGCCTCTGTCTATTCAGGTCAAGTTATTGCAGGTCTTGCAGGAAAAACGATTCATGAGGGTTGGGGGAACCAGTGCACAGACAGTAGATGTCAGAATAATTGCCGCAACCAATAAGGATCTGCGAGAAGCCATAAATAATGGAAGTTTTCGTGAAGACCTTTTTTATCGCCTGAATGTAATTGAGTTTCATCTTCCGCCCTTGAGGGAGCGGTTCGAAGACATTGTACCGCTGGCAAATAAATTCATTGAAAAATACAATCATATACTGGGGGCGCACGTCACAGGGATCAACAAAGAAGCTTGTACAGCATTGCAGCGTCATTCCTGGCCAGGCAATATAAGGGAATTGGAAAATGCCATCGAAAGAGCTGCTAATTACGTCTGGGATGGAGAAATTGGAGTTGAACACCTGCCGGTGCATCTGTTTCAGTCAGAAGCGAGAAAGATTGAACCTTCAAATTACCGTTCTGCGCTTTCAGACGTTGACAAAAACATTATCATCGGAGCCCTGCAAAAAACTAAGGGGAATAAGAGCGCTGCTGCCAGAATGCTCAATCTGAGCCGATCTGCCTTTTATGACAAACTAAGCAAATACGGGCTGAATTAATGGGTAGGGTCATTTCCTGCTGAAGCTGGTTTGATATACTAATGAAACTTTAAACATTCAAACCGTTCTAATTGGCAGAAAATATAATTAATATCATAGAACCCCGGAAACCAAAAGACCACTATTCTACGAACGACTAGTGGTCTTTTTTGATTGAAACCAATCTGCTCTAGTCATTCCAAGATATGGATATACTGGTCGCCGCCACACGTGTCTGACTTTACAGACACCTGTAATAATTATCGAACAACATCAAGGCAGGCAGCTGTGTTCTTTTTTATGCTAAATCCCCATGAGACGGCTAAATTATAGCGCAAACTAATATCACCTCTTCCCCGGACTTCTTGGCATGAATGTTGCGTTCTAAGATGTTGGAACAAAAATACGACAAGAATCGGGAAGGAGGTAATGAATCAACACTGTAAACATAAAAGTCTGGCTGTAGTATATGGCCAGTCATGATTATTTATTAGGGGGTTGATGTTAGTTGGGAACCTATAGTGACCTTTATGCCAGCAAACTTCGAACAGCCGATGAAGCCGTAAAAGTAGTCCAATCCAATCAGTGGGTATGGTACGGACATTTCGCCATGGGCCCCCGTGCTCTGGATCAGGCTTTGGCCCGTAGAGCTGGTGAGTTGACTGGGGTCAATGTAAAAGGCGTGTGTCTTTTGTACGAACCTGAAATAGTCAAAGCAGACCCCGAACAAAAATCGTTTCTATATCATTCCGGACATATGAGCGGACACGAACGCCATATGGGAGACCGTGACCTGGCTTATTACATTCCTGGCAACTACGGGCAGTGCCCAGGCAATACCCGTTCCGGCAATATGTACCCGCCCAAGGTAGCCATGCTCATGACCACGCCAATGGACGAACACGGTTACTTCAATTTTGGACCGGCCTGCTCTTATGCCAAAACCTTTTGCGACGCGGCAGACGTGGTGATCCTGGAGGTTAATCCCAATGTACCGTGGTGCCTGGGTGGGGAACAGGAATCCATCCACATCTCCCAGGTTGACTATGTGGTAGAGCATGAGAGTCCCATGCCGGTTTTTCCGTCGGAATTTCCCGTATCCGATGCTGAGAAAAAGATTGCTTCTATACTCATTAATGAAATCGAAGACGGCGCCACTCTGCAGTTTGGCATAGGCGCAATGCCTTCCATGATAGGCAAGATGATTGCCGACACCGACCTGAAAAACCTTGGTATCCATTCTGAAATGATGGCCGATTGCTTCATTGACCTGGCAGAAAAAGGGATTGTCAATGGGGAAAAGAAGAACATTGACAAGGGGAAAATCACCTACACATTTGCTCTTGGTTCGCAGCGGCTTTACGACTATATGCACAATAATCCACGCTTGGCCACATATCCGGTGGATATCACCAACAATCCAGACGTCATCGCACGAAACGACAAAGTAATCGCCATAAACAACGCGGTTGAAATTGATCTTTACAGTCAGATCAATTCTGAATCCTCCGGATTCCGCAATATATCTGGCACCGGCGGCCAGCTTGATTTCACCATTGGGGCGTTAAAATCCAAAGGTGGCAAGCCTTTTATCTGCCTTACTTCCACCAAGATGCAGAAGGGCAAAATGGTGTCCAGAATCGTTCCCCATTTCAGTCCGGGAACCATCGTAACTATGCCCAGAACCTACGCACCCTACATCGTAACCGAATACGGCATAGCCAACGTTATGGGAAAATCAACCTACAGAAGAGCTGAGCTCTTAATCGATATCGCGCACCCCGATTTCCGCGATGATTTGATTAAAGCGGCCCAGGAGCAGCATATCTGGACCCGGACCAACAAGATTGATTAGACCCGACGTTCAAATCAAATAAAAGGGGTGTTAGAGTTTTATGGTTATAGCATGTGTAGTAGCTTATTTTGCAATTACTACCGGGATTGGCTTATATATGATGCGGCAAAAAAGTACTCTGGCCGGATATTTTGTTGCCAAAAAAGACTTAGGTGCGATGTTGATTATCCCGCTGTTGTTCGCTGAAATCATTGCCGGTGCAGGCACGGTTGGCAATGCCGCTCAAGCCTTCCAGTTCGGAATATCAGCGGTATGGGTCAACTGGGGCATGAGCATCGGTTGTCTGGTGGTTTTATTTACCGCCGCCAAGTTCTACCGGGTTATCGGCAATAAATTTAATTCCGTTTCAGTGCCCCAGGTTTATGCTGCCCGGTTTGACGCCAAAACCAGAATGGTCATGATGTTTGTGCTGGTTCTGGTTTACGCCATTCTTTTTGCTATGCAGCCGGTGGCTGCAGGTAATATACTGTCGCCCCTGCTGGGCGTGGACAAGACTATGATTACCTGGGTCTTGGGCATTCTGTTTATCGTCTTGTGCATTACCGGTGGGATGAAGGGTATGGCCTGGATGAACGCCTTGCACACCATAGTGATGTATGTTGGTCTGGGTACAGTGGCTATTTTCGCCGTGAAATGGGCTGGTGGCATAGGGCAATTACAGGTCGCCCTGCCTACGACCTATTTCCGGATGGATCAGCCTGACCTGTTGACCATGGCCGGCTGGGTGGTAGGTACGGCTTTGTCATTCTTTGCCGCATCGGTGTTAATCGCCGCCATTTTCGGAGCCAGGGATGAACATTCTTACAAGCAAGGGTTTATATGGGCTTCTGTATTAACGTTTATATTTGCGTGTTTCCCGGCAATCATCGGTGTTGTTGGCAAAGCTATGCTGCCTACTGCTAGCAGCGGAAGTATCCTTTATACGGTAGCCAATCAATTGGGGCCGACTTTCGCGGTTCTGGCTTCCATGGGCATTTTGGCTGCGATTATGTCTACCGGTCCTGCACTATTGCTGCTAACCAGTACCATGCTCAGTGAGGACGTCTACAAGTTATTCAAACCGAGCGCGGATGAAAGTGAACGCTTGATGTTTTCCCGCATATCCATGACTGTTGTTGGTCTGGCCGCAACCTATTTCGGCTTGCAAGCCACCTCCATACTGGGACAGATGGCCGGTGCTTTCCAGATCCGGGCCATCGCCGGATTGGTGCTGTTAGTAGCCATATTCTGGCCGCGGGTTGACAGCCGGGCCGCCTTCTGGTCTATACTGGTGGGCGGTGTTGTAGCAGCGGTTTGGCACTTTGCAGGCAATCCTTATGTTACTTCACTGTGGCCGTCCTTGGCGGTGGGAGTACCGATCCTGGTAATCTTGACCTTGATGGCTCCTAAACCGAAAGCAGACGGATTTGTGGTATATGAAGAGGCCCTGGCCGAAGCCGATGCGGCAGGCAAACTATAATGCTATAGCCTGAATCGGGTCAAGGGCAAGATTTTGTAGTACTGCATATAAGTTTGGCGTTGGGGACGGGTGGCGAAACATTTGCTTTCTCCCCGCCCCCAAATGCCAAACCGGTTACAGCAATATTCTTTTGTCATTACCAAAACTGATTGAGATGAAGCACAGCAATGGCAAATGATTATGGAATTGCATAATTGATCAACCTGAACAGGTTAAAAGGTTGGTAAATTCCACGGTGTTAGATCAAGTGGATGACTCAGTTCGTGAATTATGTAACATAAATTCGGAAAGGAGGGTGCAGGATGTCATACCGTGATAAGGACTATCAGTGCATCAAGGTCACCATTGAAGGCGATGGCGATATAGCCATAATCCAGTACAATCGTCCGGAAGCGTTGAATGCCGCCAATGCTCAATTGGTGATCGAACGCAGTGAAGCTATTTTCGAAGCAGGTCAGGATCCCGAGATCAAAGTCTTGATCATGACCGGTAATGAAAAGGCTTACAGTGCCGGCGGCGACCTGGCGTCGATGGTCCATTATGGGGTCAAAGAAGCACGGGAATTCATTGATAAGAATGTGCAGGGCGGCCTGACACTTACCAATCTTCCCAAGCCTACTATCGCTATGATCGCTGGGGTGTGCATGGGCGGCGGCTTCGAAAATGCCCTGTGCTGCGATTTGAGAATCGCGGCGGACAATGCCAAATTTGCTCTGCCGGAGATCAATGTGGGGATATTCCCGGGTGGAGGCGCTACACAGAGACTGCCCCAGCACATATCGCTTTGTCAAGCCAAGGAACTGGTTTTTACCGGGCAGATGTTCGATGCTGAGACCGCGTTGAAATATGGCCTGGTCAATAAAGTTGTTCCCCTGGCGGAGCTAAAAGAGACTACTCTGAAGTTGGCCAGGCAGTTGGCGAAAAAGCCTGCTTTTTCTTTGCGCATGGCCAAAGAGGCATTGAATGCAGCTTGGAGCAGCAGTCTGGAAAAAGGTCTGCAGATCGAGACCCATGGCTGGTCGATGACCTTCGGTACCAAAGATGCAAAAGAAGGCATGAATGCCTTTTTGGAAAAACGCAAACCCGTGTATACCGGCGAGTAGCTAATTAGGAGGAAATACTAAATGGAATACAAATATAATGTTCGCGATTTAAAATTCATCTTGAAAGAATGGCTTCCTTCAGAAGAAGTATTCGCTCTGGATCGTTTCAAAGAGTATTTTAGCATTGACGATGTTGATCCCATTTTAACCGAAGGGTACAAAGTTGCCCGGGAAGTAGTCAGCCCCATCAATGTTGAAGGCGACAAGAACCCCGTCAAGTTCGAAAACGGCGTAGTCACCAATCCCCCCGGATATAAAGAAGTATTCCGCTTCCTGCAGCAAAATGGCTGGGGATCCAGCAGTGAATGCGTGGAAGTTGACGGTGGTATGCCCTTGATCCTTTACAAAGCAGTAGCTGAAATGATCGCTGCCGCCTGTCCGGCCATGGGCTCAAACATCAAATTAACCTCCGGGGCTGCCAACCTGATTATCAAATTCGGCACCGAAGCTGATAAAGAAAGATTCGTTCCCAAGATGCTCAGTGGCGATTGGCAGGGCACCATGAACCTGACTGAACCTTCCGCCGGTTCAGACGTCGGCGATGCCCTGACCAGGGCTTATCCTACCGAAGACCCGCGTATATGGAAGATCAAAGGGACCAAGATGTTCATCACTGCCGGTGACGGCTCCATATGTGAAAACACCATTCATATGGTTCTGGCCCGTCCGCCTCAAGGAGCCAAAGGCTCAGCAGGATTGGGCCTTTATATTGTTCCCAAAATCTGGGTCAATGAAGACGGCAGCCTGGGTAAAGATAATGATGTTACCACCATTGCCATCGAACATAAAATGGGACTTAACGGTTCGGCTACTTGTATGCTGAATTACGGTGAAAACGACGAGTGCTACGGAATCCAGGTCGGACCGGACCCCGATGAAAAAGGCCGCTCTAAGGGCCTGATGATGATGTTTAATATGATGAATGAATCCCGTATAGGCACCGGACACAATGCCAACAACCAGGCCTCTGCGGCATATGCCCTGGCTTCTCAGTATGCCATTGACAGGGTTCAGGGTTATATAAAAGGCGAGCGCGTTCCCATTATCAAGCATGATGATGTGAGAAGAATGCTCCTGGATATGAAGGCCCACACCGAAGGCATCAGGGCTATGATATTCAAAGGCTTCTGGAGCCTGGACATAGCTGAAAATTCCAAACCGGAAGACAAGGCCAAAGCCAAGGAATGCGCTGATGTGGCCGCCATCCTGACCCCGTTGGTCAAGTGTTATGGCAGTGAGACTGCAGCCTTGATGACTGCGGAAGCCATTCAGGTTCTGGGGGGAGTAGGATACACCAAGGAATATCCGGTTGAACAGTATCTTCGCGATTCCAAGGTTCTAACCATCTGGGAGGGCACCTCCTTCATTCATGGCAACGATTTGGTAGGCCGCAAGATGACCATGAAAGACGGCGAACCCTTCAAAAAGTGGATGGGAAGCATCAAGGCGTTCATAGATGATAATAAAAATGTTGAGGGGTTGGCCAAGGAATTCGCTAACATGGAAAAGGCTTACAATTGCGCGGAAGAGGTTATGAACCTGGTTTATTCCTGGCATGCCGACAAAGCTGACAAAGGCCAGCTCATTAATGTCTTTGCCATCCGTATTCTGTTCGTATTCGCGCAGCTCTATGTTGCCTATTGCCTCTTAGACCAGGCTTTAACAGTGAAAAAGATTATTGCGGATCTGCCCGCGGATCATTATGATATGAACTTTTATAACGGCAAATTGGCCGCAGCGCGTTACTATGCCAACAACATCCTGCCCAACGTATTTACATTGACCACAGTAATCAAGGATGCCGACACCAGTGTTTTGGAAGTTCCGGAAGAGGCCTTGATCATCAATTAAATTGGGGAAAGGGGATTATTAAATGCGAGAAATCTATTTGGTTGAAAGTGTTAGAACCGCTATTGCCAAGGCTGGTAAGTACTCATATTTCGCCAATGTTAGAGCCGATGACCTGGCAGCACTGACTATGAATGAATTGATGCGACGGGCCGGACTGGAGGACAAGAAAGAAGAGCTGGATGGGGTAATCCTGGGCGGAACCGCTCTGGTTAAAGACATGGCCAGCAACATCGGACGCTATTCGGTAATTATGGCAGGCTTCCCTTATAGCATTCCGGGATGCACCGTGGACCGCTTCTGTTCTTCCGGTGTACAGGCCATTTTCAACGCCATTTCTGAAATCAATATGGGCTGGGGTTCTGAATTAATCCTGGCTGGTGGCGTACAGCATATGACCCATGTCCCCATGGGATGGGGCAATGAACATAACCCGCGTCTGGGTGAGTTCACAGATGACAATGCCAAAGGCATGGGTTGGACGGCTGAGATGGTAGCCCGCAAGTATGGCATTACCCGCGAAGAGCAGGACCAGATGGCGGTGGAGAGCCATGCCAAAGCTCATAAAGCCACTGCCGAAGGTTTGTTCAAAGATGAAATCCTGCCCATTGAGGTCGAGGTTTTGCAGAGAGACGGCAGCACCGTCAGGCAGGTTGCCGACAGAGACCAGGGCATTAGACCGGGCACCACTATGGAGACCCTGGCCAAAATGGAACCAGTGTTTTTGAAGGACGAACTGGCTACAGTAACGGCCGGAAACGCCAGCCAGACCAATGACGCCGCTGCCTGCGTGCTGGTAGCCAGCAAGGAAAAATGCTTAGAATTGGGCCTTAAACCCAAAATGAAACTTATAGGCTACACTGCTGTCGGTGTGGATCCGGTCTATATGGGCATCGGACCGGCTATCGCGATTCCCAAGGTCTTAAAACAAGCCGGAATGACAATGGATCAGATCGATATCTGGGAAATCAATGAAGCCTTTGCCTCCCAGGCAGTATACTGCACCAAGGAACTGGGCATCAGGAATCATCCTTTATTAAACCCGCGCGGCAGCGGAATCGCCTTGGGACATCCCTTGGGCTGCACCGGTGCTCGTATAGCCACCACACTCATGCATGAGATGCCTTATTACGGCGCCAAATATGCGGTAGAAAGCATGTGCGTCGGACACGGCCAGGGCGTTGCCGCCATCTGGGAATGGGTTGGCTAGCAATTAGAAAGCTTCGACAAGTGAAGCGGTTGGCAGATTCATTAGTAAACGCAGCATTGATACAGCATAGTCGGAAACAGGCCAACCGCTAACTTAACAAATGTAGTTGTCCCTGAGTATTTGCGATTAGCACAAAGGAGGCAAATGAAAATGGAAGTTAAGAAAATATTCGTGGTTGGAGCAGGATTTATGGGTGCCGGGATTGCGCAGGTAGGGGCCCAGGCCGGTTATGAAATGTATCTTTATGATATTGCCCCCGCCGCTGTTGAAAAGGGAATTGCCGGAATCAATAAGCTTTTGGCCAAAAAGGTTGCCAAAGGAACCCTGACTCAGGAAGCTCTTGACGGTGCCATGGCTCTTATCAAACCCAGTTCTGCCCTTGAGGATGCAGCCGATGTTGACCTGGTCATTGAAGCTGTGTATGAAAACGCTGATCTCAAGAGAGAAATCTTCGGCAAACTGGACGCTATATGCAAACCTGAATGCATCATGGCAACCAACACCTCATCTATTCCAATTACCTCTTTGGCTGTAGCAGTTAAAGATCAATCCAAATTTATCGGTATGCACTTTTTCAGTCCTGTGCCGGTAATGAGACTGTGCGAACTCATCCGTGCTATCAAAACCTCGGATGAAACTATCGCGGTAGTTGCTGAAGTTGCTCAGAAAATGGGCAAGACTACGGTTGTGGCCAAAGACGTTCCCGGTTTTATCGTAAACCGGATCAATTCAGCGCTGCGTTGTGAAGCTTACAAATGCTTGTTGGAAGGCGTAGCAAGCATTGAAGATATCGACACAGCCATGAAACTGGGTGCCAATATGCCCATGGGACCATTTGAACTGGCCGATTTCGTAGGTCTGGATGTCAACTACAACGTGTTGTCACAGCTGTATGCGGGTTATAAGAATCCCCATTTTGCGCCCAGTCTTATTCTAGAGAAACTGGTCACCGCTGGCGATTTGGGCCGCAAAACCGGCAAGGGATGGTACGACTACACCTCTGGGGAAAAGAAACCCAGAACCGACATCAAGTTCTAAATCGAAATGTGAGGTTTTATCAAACGCGGCCTGTGTTAAGTAGGGCCCTGACAGGCTGAAACACCTAACAGATGCTGGTTGCGGTTTATCCGGCAAAGCTCCGGATAGACCGTAACCTATAACTGAGGCCGATGACATCGGGAAGGAGGTTGTATTTTTGTTATCATACCGGGATAAGAAGTTTAATACCATGCTGGTCACAGTAGAAAACCATATTGCCACGGTTCAATTCAACCGGCCGGAAGTATTAAATGCCATAAATAATGAGGTAAATCGTGAACGGGTGGAGATTTTTACCGCGCTGGGAAACGACCCCGATGTCAGAGTGGTAATACTCACCGGTGGTGAGAAGGTTTTTAGTGCTGGCGGAGATTTGCCAGCTATTTCACAATACAGTGTGGTCGATGCCCGCGCTCATGCTGACCTGAATTGTGCTGGTCAGAGGGCTTTGGCTGATATGCCTAAACCGACTATTGCGGCTGTAGCGGGATACGCCATGGGCGGCGGAGCAGAAAATGTGCTGTTATGCGACCTGCGTATAGCTGCGGAAAATGCCAAAATCGCCTGTTCAGAGATCAACGTTGGGATTTTTCCAGGTGGAGGAGCGACCCATCGGCTGGTGCAGAATGTATCCATGTGCAAAGCTAAGGAAATGCTCTTTTTTGGAGGCATGATAGACGCTCAGACAGCTCTGGAGATCGGGCTCATAAACAAAGTGGTCCCGCTCGCCGAATTAATGAGCACCGCCCGAGAATGGGCAGAGAAGCTGGCAAAAAAACCCCCCTTTACACTGAAAATGCTCAAGGCAGTAATTAACCAGAATTGGGGCGCAGACAACGAGACCGCCATGAGAGTAGAGCAGGATGCCTGGGCGGCCATTTTTGGCAGTAGAGACGCTAAGGAAGGCATGCGTGCTTTTGTGGAAAAGAGAAAACCAGAATACACCGGTAAATAAGCTGGATCTATCAATGTTCAGCAAATTAGGAGGGATATAATGCGTGAAGTTGTAATAGTTGACATGGCCCGAAGCGCCATAGGCACTATGGGTGGCTCTCTTAAAAATGTTAAACCTATCGATTTAGTCTCCCAGGTGGCCAAGGCTATTGTAGACCGCAATAAGGCTAAGGTAAAGCCGGAATATTATGATTATTGTTTTGTAGGTCAGGTTAAACAAAATACCATCTGTGCCAATATTGCCCGTAATATGGTCCTAAATATCGGGCTTCCGGAAGAACTTCCGGCGGCTACAGTAACGGTTGCCTGTGGATCTGGGCTGTTGTCGATGATCGAGGGCTACGAGTTTATTAAAAATGGATTTGCCGATGTGGTACTGGCCGGAGGCGTAGAATCCATGAGCACCGGGGAGTTTTTCTTAAGCGGCAAGACCAATCAGGCCTTTGGAACCACCAATCTGACCCTTTATGATGCCATCATTGCCGGAGGCCCTGGTGGAGCGCCGGTGGAAAGGTATGGCAACATACCCATGGGCATTACTGCTGAAAATCTAGTCGATATTCACCAGATTTCCCGTGAAGAACAGGACGAATTTGGATACAGAAGCCAGGTATTGGCCAAACAGGCCATTGCCAATGGCGATTTTGTGGCCGAAATAGTTCCTGTGGAATACGAGAAGGCCGATGGCAGCAAAGGGATCTTTAAAGTAGACGAATATCCGCGCGAAACCACCCTGGAGGCCATGGCCAAATTAAAACCGGTATTTAAAAAAGACGGTTCTGTGACTGCAGCTAACTCCTCAGGAAGAAATGACGGAGCCGCCATGGCCATTTTGATGTCCAAGGAAAAAGCTGAAGAATTGGGCGTTAAGCCTAGAGCAGAGTTTGTAGCCGGCGGTATAGCAGGTGTTGATCCTTCTATAATGGGGCGCGGACCAGTACCTGCAGTTGAGATAGCAATGGGTAAAGCTGGCTTAACTCTAAAAGATATGGACCTGGTGGAGTTAAACGAGGCTTTTGCCGGACAGAGCCTGGCCGTCTACAGAGAATGGATGAGCGACTGGGATGTAGACAGAGACTGGCTTGATTCTCATGTCAATCTGTATGGCGGTGCAATAGCGCTGGGCCATCCCTTAGGAGGCAGCGGATGCATTATTACTACTAAACTCCTGTATGGGTTGCAACGTACCAATGGCAAATACGGTTTGTCTACTATGTGCTGCGGCGGCGGAATCGGCGTTGCCGGCATAATCAAGACAATAGACTAGGGAAGTGAGGGATAGTTATGCAAGACGTCGTAATCGCCAGTGCAGCACGTACTCCTGTGGGATTGTATATGGGTTCACTTGCTGATCTACGTTCTCAGGATATTGCCGCCATGTCAATGAAAGAAGCTGTTGCCCGGGCCGGGTTTGATTCCTCACAATTTGATGCCTGTATATACGGTGAGGCCAAACAGAGTAGTCTACCCGCCAATATTGGCAGGCACGGTTGGCTACTGGCAGGACTGGCAGAAAGTACAGCCGGATTTACTTTGAACGCTCTGTGTGCAGGCGCCCTTCAAGCCATGATCAGTGCTTTTAACAAGATTATCAGTGGTGAGTATTCGGCCCTCATGACTGGTGGCATTGAAACCAACAGCCAGGCACAGTGGTATCTGGTCCACCCGCGCTACAAATTCGGGCCTGAAAACGCTTGTTTCCATGATTCCAAGGTTGACGTAGAAATCAAAGCTCAGCCGGTGGACACTTATGGTGAACTCAGTGCCTATACATTAGCTGATATCATTGCAGCAAATTACGGCATTAGCCGCAGTGAACTGGATGAGTATGCCGCTGCCAGCAAGTCAAAAGCGGCCGCCGCTATTAAAAATGGGCTGTTTAAAGACGCTATAGTTCCAGTTACCAAAAAGGTAAAGAAGGCCGAAGTCGTGATAGAAGCCGATGATGCCGCCAAAGCCCCCGGCTTTGCCCAATTGATGAAACTGGCTGCGGTTAATCCGGACGGTACTGCCACCGAGGGGAATATTGCCCCACTGGCTGACGGTTCAGCCAGCATTGCCATGCTTTCAGCAGACCGTGCCCAGGCCCTGGGGGCCAAACCGCTGGCCCGCATGCTGGGCTTTGGGATTGCTGCAGGCAATCCCCGGCTCTTAGAGATCACAACCGCTAAATCGATCGAAAAGGCCTTGAAGGCAACCGGGACCACTTTAGACGATATAGACTTCATTGATTTCCATGAGCCTTCCGCCGCATACGGTCTGGCAGTCTTGAAACAACTGGGCCAGGCGGCCGAAAAGGCCAATGTGGACGGAGGCAGCCTGGGCTTTGGACACGCTGGTGCAGCAACCGGAGGAGCATTGGTAGCCAATATGGTCTGCCGCCTGCAAACCGGTCAAGGCAAACTGGGTCTGGTCAATGTCGGAGCCTTGGGTGGTCAGTCTCTAACGGTGCTATTGGAAAAACTGTAACTCATAGTCTTTAAGAATTGTTACGATGATTTCTTATCCTGCCTGGCAGGATAAGAAATCATCTGTTTATAAGACCTTCTACTGATATGAGGAAATACTTGCGGAACACGTAGTCAACTTAGAAAATACCACGATATTAAACAGCATTATTTTTAAAGAATCCGCAAGTTCAAACGAAGGGGAATCTTAATGCTTTGCGGGGGAAGGGGATTATTTTGTGCGTAGAGTGATGTCAAACATCTACTACGGGTGGGTCATTGTTGCGGTTGGATTTATTGTAGTGAGCATCATATACGGCAACAAGTTTTGTTTTGGTACACTTTTCGGGGCGCTCTTGGATGAATTCGGCTGGAGCAGAGCAATGGTTACCAGCGTATTCTCCCTCAGTATACTCAGCCAGGCTATATTACAGCCCTTTGGCGGGGCTTTGGTGGACCGTTTTGGACCCAAGAAGATGATTATGGCCGGGGCTGCTTTGATGGCCATTTCTTTGACCTTGTTTGGCCAGGCCAGGAGTCTGTTCAGCGTATATCTCTCTTATGGCATGTTGTTTTCTCTGGCAGCGGTAGGAGCCGGAATGGTTGTGAACACAACCATGGTATCGCGCTGGTTTGTGCGTAAAAGAGGACTTGCTGCTGGACTGGTGTCTATCGGAACGGGAGTCGGTTTGTTTGTTTTCAACCCGCTCTTAGCTTATCTTATGGAAGCCTGGGGGTGGAGGACTGCAGTAACCGTACTGGGCATCGGTACCGGAGCACTGCTTATTATCCTGGTCAGCCTGCTGGTCAAGAACCTGCCCCAGGATGTGGGTCAGTATGTCGATGGCATGAAGCCCCATGAAGCCGAGCAGTTTGAAGCCATTCAAAAGATCCCTGGCAAAACGCCAATAGTAAACCAGAAGGATTGGTCGTTTAAGGACGCACTTCAAACCAGAGAGTTCTGGCTCTTGCTGTTTGGCTACCTGGGGTATTTGTTCGTCTGGTACTCATTGACCAATCATGCGGTAATGGCCATGACTGATATGGGTCTGAGCAAGCTAAAAGCAGCTACCTTTTTCGGATATACCGGCTTAATTACCGCAGCCAGCGGCGTGGTTTGGGCATGGTTGGCCGACCTGGTCAAAGATCGAAAAACCACTATAGTCATCTCCTATGCTCTTTATTGCCTGGGATGTGCATTATTCGCCTTCACCACCGGAGGTAGCAGTATGATACTATTGGTGATGGTGGTTGTAGGTGCCGCTCATGGAGCAGCTGCGACCATATCGGCTGTCGTTGCTGACCGCTTCGGAGTAAGTGCTATGGGTAAAATCTGGGGCACTATTACCATGGCAGGTTTACTGGGCGGCGCCCTGGGGCCAATTTGGGTTGCCCGTCTGTACGATCCCGCCTACTCATACAGTATTGCCTGGAAGTTCCTAGCTGTAGTATCAGCACTGGCGGTGTGCTGTATGATATTTGTTCGCAAAACCCCAAAACGGTTCTTCTTCTTGACCAAACAGGCTCATTATAACGATCAAAAGGCTATTTAACTTATGCCATGTTTGGCCAGTTTATCATAAAACGAAGAACGGCTGATCCGTAGCAACCGTGCAGCAGCACTTTTGTTGCCTGCGGTCTTTTTCAAAGCATCAACAATAATATCCTTTTCAACAAAATCTAATGAGGACAAAGACGGACGTACGGTCTCTATCTTGTTTTCAATACGATCTGGGTTTATATGTGCAGGAAGGTGAGTTTTCTTTATTTCGCCTTCCCAGACATAATTAGCAGCTCTTTCGATGGCGTTTTCCAATTCCCTTATATTGCCTGGCCAGGAATAGGAGACCAGCAACTCTTCTGCCTCCCTGGAAAGCCGGGTTACACGTGTGCCCAAAATGCGGTTGTATTTTTCTATAAATACCTCTGCCAAGGGCAGAATATCCTCAGGTCTGGAGCGCAGTGGGGGGAGGTTGAACTCGATCACATTCAAGCGATAAAAGAGATCATCTCGGAACTCCCCTTTGGCCATAGCCTCACGCAAGTCCCGGTTGGTCGCTGCTATTATTCTAACGTCCACTGTCTGAGTGCGGGTGCCGCCAACCCGCATAAACTGTTTTTCCTGCAAAACCTGCAAGACTTTTACCTGAATGGAAAGCGGCATATCACCAATTTCATCCAGGAAGATAGTGCCTTCATGAGCTTGCTCAAAATACCCCATTTTGCCCTTCTTCAAAGCGCCAGTAAAAGACCCTGGTGCATAGCCAAATAGTTCCGACTCCAGCAGGGTTTCTGGTATGGCGGCACAATTGACTTTCACAAAAGGAAGCCGGGCCCGCTGACTTGCGGCATGAATGGCCCTGGCGAACATATCCTTTCCCACTCCGCTCTCACCAGTGAGCAAAACCGTTGAGGTACTGCGGGCCACTCTTTCGGCTTCATTTTTCAGGGCTTTAAATCCGCTGTTTGCAGTAATTATCTTATTAAACTCAGCAGTATCTGAGCCACCATGCTTTTCAAGTTCCTGGCGATAATACTGAACTTGTTGTTTAAGCGAAAACCAGCTTTGGGATAGTTGTTCGGTCAAGCGGTTATCATCTAGATACACCGTGCTCACTATGCCAGCCGATACGCCCTCGGCTCGGGTTCTTTTCACCGGGACATGTGAAACAATACAATTGCGCCCATTTATGGAGCATACTTCAACTTCAGGCAGGCCGGTTTCTATGGCATTACTGAAGCTGCTAGAATTGCCCACGATATTTTCAATATGTTGACCGACCAGACTAGGGGGGGGATTCTTTAGCAGGCTGATAGCGCCTTCATTATGATATCTGATCAAGCCTTGCTGATCAGAAACGATTACGCCATCAGAAGAAGCGCTCAAGACGCCCTGCAGGTTGGCCTGCAGCTCTTGAACGATCTCCAGCTCGGCGGTGACCTCCTCTAAATCGGATAAATCAAGAAAAGTATAGGTCATGCCAGTGATCCGGTCATCAACAGTTATCGGCACCTGATTGATTATTACAGGTAAAGAGCGTACGATGCAATACACATTTTGGCGGCGCACTAAATCAAACACGATTTCCGGAAACACATCCGAAATATGTTTGCCAATTACATCGCCTATGCCAAACAGGCCTTCGGCCGCCAGGTTGATGCGGCCTATGTTGCCATGTTCGTCAGTAACTATGATTCCTTCACTCATGGCCTGGAAGGCAGATTCCAGGTGTGCCATAGCTTTTCTGGTCAGTCCCAGAGTTGTGCGGACATATTCCAATTTTCCAGCCATGCCTACCAGTTTATGATTCTCATCGACAACCGGAATCGTTCCCACCCGGCTATGATTTACCCGCAGGCTAAAAGTTAGTTCATTATAACTGAGATCAGAAGGAAGGGTATGGGGGGATGTAACCATATAGGAACTGCAGGGTTCGTCCATACTTTTCCCGTCGAGGATGGCATTATAAAGCCTACCCCGGGGAAATACCCCCACTAGCTTGCCTTCTTCGTCAACCACTGGCAGTGTCTCTACCTTGGTCTCTTTGTATTTGCTCACCACCGTACGTAAGGAATCTTCGGGACGTAAACACTGGAAGTCTTTATTAATCAAGTCCTTTACGAAAATAAACGAATTTGGAAAAGTAACAAATTCCATATTTATATTCCTTTCTCGCTGGTCCTTGATCATCTTCGGCTTGGTTACATCAAAATAGAGAAGCTGTTTTAACAAATATAAACAAAATTAGACATGAATGGCAAGTTGGGAGTGAAATATATTACCGCTTTTAAGTATACATCCACTAGCTACTAATTTCATCATCTAAAACTGTGGAAAAATGAAGCAAACCAGAAAACTCACCGCTCTGTCTCCCAAATACCCCCAAAATCCTAGTTTTAACGTGTATCCTTATCATACCTTCAATCCTTCAAGCGCTGCAACAAAAAAGACAAACCCGCTGGCTCGGGGTAAACCAGCGGGTTTGTGTCTGTTTTAAATCCATACTGTTGAGGAGGGGAGTAAGGATTTAATTAGCCTTTGATAATCCTTGGGGTTATCATCTGATGGGGCGGGCATATGGAAGTGGGATTTTGATACGAGGCTCCCACAAAAGCCTTGCAGTATTTGCGCAGCTCGTCCAAATTCACAACTTCATCGACAAAGCCGCGCTTGGCGCAGAAAGCCGGCCGGGATCTCTCATAGTAATCCTTGACGATGTCATTCATCTTTTCAATAATGGGTTCCAGTGGCTTGCCAGCATCTTTTTCTTTGACCAGGCGGCGCGAATAGGTGGCGGCAGCGGCGGTTTCCCCATGCATGACATAAATTTCCGTGGCAGCCGTGCCCAGTGTAAAGATGTTATTGTTGTTGGCGTTGGGCCCGCCCATAACATAGTGGGCTGCAGCCGTGCCCTTCCTTAAGACCACTAGCATCATAGGTAGTTCTGTGCTTTCGATGGAATAAATCAGTGATTGGCCCAACCCCAGGAGTTCGGCCCTTTCAGCGATGTCACCCACATCGATGCCGGTGGTATCCTGCACCCATATCATGGGGATACGGTCACGGCCACAGAAGGTAACGAATTCGCTCATTTTTATCAGGCCTTGGCGGTAGAGCTTTCCGCCCATACCCTGGTACTGGTCGGTGTATTCAGGATATTCAGCACCCAGAGCACCCTGATTGTTGCCAATCACACCACACAGATAGCCGTCGATTTTGGCCAGACCGCAATAAACCTCGGGCCCGTAATCAGGCTTGTATTCCAAGTGCTCGCTATTGTCAAACAGCCGAGCCAGAACCTCAGGCATAGAATAGGTTCTTCTCTGATTGGCAGGCACCAGGCTGTAAAGGTCTTCAGCCGGAAACTTCGGCTCTACCGGATCCGCTACCCGGAAAAAGTCGGGATGGTAGGCTGGCATATCCTGCATGTATTTTTTAATTCTGTCCAGTACAGCTTCCTCAGTGTCACATACCTCTCTGAAGAATCCAGTGCCGTTGTAATGGATTTCAACCCTGCCCGGAGGAGTTGAAGACAACTGCCTGGTGGCATCGATCAGGCTCTCGGCAGTCTCCTCGTCGAAATAACCTTTAGGCGACATGCCACCCACAATACCTCCGCCGCCTACGGCGATATTGGCATTCTTATGGGCTATTAAGGTAGTGGGGCTGATGCCGTGGTAACCACCGCCAGCCGGATTAGTGCCATAAATGCCCACTATCACTGGTATACCCATCTGCTGGAGTTCGGCGTGGCGATAGAAAGTAGTGCCATTACCCCTGCGGTTGGGATAAACTTCTTCCTGTTCCATCAGTTTCACACCGCTGCAGTTTAGCACCCATACCAGCGGTATGTGCAGTCTTTTGGCCATATCGGTGACCCTGAGAATATTGTCGGCTTGTCCGGCGATCCAGGCTCCGGCCATGATTTTGTTGTTAGAGGCGATGATTACTGCCCATTTGCCCGATATTTTGCCTAATCCGTCAATTACACCGGTGCTGCCTTCTTCATTGCCCTGTGGATCATAGATGGTATGCAAAGGGCAAAAGGTGCCCGGATCTACCAGGTATTCGAGGCGCTGCCAGACGTCCAATTCCCCTTTTTTGTTCATCAAATCGGTGGCTTTGCCTGAATTCTTAACTCTTTCCACTTCTGCGGCTATGACCGCTTCGACCTTTTTAAGCTCTTCAGTATTGGCCTTATTAGCCTTTCTCAGTGCTTTGCCGATGCCAGGCATTTCCTTAAAATATGGATGTAGTGAAAAACCGTATTCGCTCATCTTCTTCTCCCTTCTTCCAAAAACATTAATAGTTTAAAACCTGGTATGCTTATCTGTTGGGCTGATAACCCAGCTCAATGTTGGCGATGATCTGCATGTGCATGTTGGAGGTGCCTTCCAGGGTTTCGAACTGTTTGGCATCACGCAGCCATCTTCCGCATGGATATTCGGTGGAATATCCATAGGATCCATAAATCTTCATAGCCATATTAGCGGCATGTACTGCAGCCTGACAACCGAATAACTTGGCCATGGAGGTAGCCTGCTGGCTGGGCAATCCTTTGTCTTTTAGCCAGGCAGCGCGGTAAACCAGGTACTTGGCGGCTTCATCTTCCAGTTTCATCTCTGCCAGCTGCGCCTGAATCATCTGGTATTTACCAATCGGTTTGCCAAACTGGGTGCGTTCGTTAGCATATTGCACCGAACCTTCCAGGCAGGCGGCGGAAAGCGCAGCCGCTCCAGTAGCGCAGCCCATGCGGGTGTTGTTAAGCTGCCACATACAGATGAAAAAGCCCTTATTTAAAGGTCCCAACAGGTTTTCTTTCGGTATTATGGCGTTTTCGAAAACCAGCTCCGAGGTGGGAGCGGTCCACATGCCAACTTTAGTGGTTATAGGAATCCTGGTAATGCCGGGAGTGTTATTGTAATCGACGATAAAGCAGGATAGACCATTGTGGCCAGCACCCTTCTCGGTTACTGCGTATACCAGGCCCACATCGGAAACATGACCTCCGGATATCCACATCTTGCTGCCATTCATCAACCAGTGGTCACCCTTGTCTTCAGCGAACGTCTTCATGCTGGCCACATCCGAACCGGAATTGGCTTCAGTTATGGCGAAGCTGCCTACATGCTCTCCGCTGATCAGTTTGGGGATGTATTTCTCCTTCTGTTCCTTGGTGCCATACTGATTGATAGTCATCGCCGGCCCCCAGCAGTTGCCGCTTATGCTCAGCCGCCAGGAGGTATGAACTTTAGCAATTTCGTAAAGGGCCAAAACCGCCTCCATCCAACCCATGCCATTTCCGCCGTATTCCTCGGGGATGCTCCAACCTAAGAGACCCAATTCGCCCATCTTGGTTAAAATCTCTCTGCGATAATAGTGGTTTTCCTCGTCCTGGTCAACATAAGGGGCAATTTCCTTCTCTGCGAAGTTTTTGGCCATTTCCTGAACCATCTTTTGTTCATCTGTTAAATCAAAATTCACAAGATCTACCTCCCAAACCTTATATAATCACTATCAGTTTTTATTTAAAAGGGGGGATAATGAACTCGGTATATTGCAACAATCTATAAGGCATTAGTTTACGGAATTATAATCCCCCCTGTTATAATCCGTTATTCTGATTAAGGTAGTTTAGAGATTAAACCGTCCGGGCTTATCATTAGACCCCCCTTCTTAACACATGGTCATAATATTACCGTAATAGTAATGCAAATGTTGTGCCATCAATGACTGCAACATCTATGATGGCGTTTGCGCCGGATTCGGACTGTATTGGTCAAGGATAGAGTGGGGGCTATCATGCCAACTCCCTTATTTAGAGCTTTAGGCTTTGATTGCAGGAAAGCTGAATGAGATATTGCAGGGCTTAAGAAGACTTTGGGTTGAAGATTGCCTGAAGCAGACGGTTGTAAGGTATCGCGTACAATTGTATGGATATAAAAACAACATATTAACCATATTAAAGCCTCATCCGACCATGTTTTCAATCCCATCCTTCCTCTACCCGGGAGTATGAGCTAAACCTGTCACGACCAGCCAATGGGCTGGAGTCAGCAACCTGGTCGCCAAATGGGGTTTGCCCCAATCCCCTAAGACCGCAGCATATCCAATTAGGTATCCTGCCTGCTAGCCAATAGACCGTGCTAGTATTTGCTTTCAACGTCATACCCCGGCTGATACTGCGCAATAAGAAACTACTGCTATTCGTATCGTCTTCATTTATAATGTATAAGAAATCGGAATGGCCTCTTTGAGGCCACAGTCTACCCGATTCTCAAAGGGGATTAAATGAATCAGCCGATATGGATCGTTCGCCAATATGATATTGAACAAGCCCGCACTATAGCTAAAAACCTGGGTATAAGCATTACTGCAGCCATATTGCTGCAGCAGCGTGGCCTGTGTACCGAGGAGCAATGCCGACGGTATCTTTCACCCCGCTGGGAAGAACTCACTTCCCCGCATGCCCTAAAGGGCATGGTTACAGCAATAGAGGTGATCGAAGAGACGATTTTAGCCCGGCAACCTATAATCGTATACGGAGATTATGACGTGGATGGGGTCTGCAGTACGGTTATATTGAGAGAATGTCTGGAGATGCTTGGCGCTGAGGTGGATTATTATATTCCCGACCGATTTCAGGAGGGCTATGGGCTCAATATGCAAGCTGTACGGCAACTGGTTGGGCAAGGTTATGGGCTGCTCATAACTGTTGATTGTGGCATCAGGTCAGTGGATGAGGTGGCCGCAGCCAGGAGGCTCGGTATGAAGGTGGTTGTCACCGACCATCATATGCCGGGTGAAATACTCCCCGAGGCAGACGCCATAATAAATCCTCAACTGGATGACCACAACCCGGGCAGCCGCAAACTGTGCGGGGCTGGGGTGGCCTACCAGCTGGCCCGTGCCCTAACGAAGCAGTCTAAACCAGACCTTTGGCTGGATCTAGTGGCTCTGGCCACCATTGCTGATATCGTTGAGCTGACCGGTGACAACCGCATCTTGGTAAGACACGGGCTGCAATGCCTGTCTGATACCGTCAGGCCCGGACTAAGGGCCTTGATGGATCTGGGTGGTATCAAACCTGAGGAACGGCTGGATTCCTGGCAAATCGGTTTCATATTGGCTCCGCGCCTCAATGCAGCCGGTCGGCTGGACCACGCCCGGCTCAGCGTGGAACTGCTCTATAGCCGCGAGGAGCAACAGGCCAGCTACCTGGCGGAGAGACTTGACCGCCTCAATGAGGAACGGAAACAAATCGAGGAAATAATAGTAGGCGAAGCGTCCCTTAAAATAGCTCACCAACCATCCTTAAAGGATAAACCAGTGCTGCTTATAGACGGCAGTGACTGGCACCATGGAGTTCTGGGCATTGTAGCTTCACGGCTCTGTGAACAGCACCATAAACCGGTCATCCTCATAAACTGGGAGGACGATATCGGGCGGGGTTCATGTCGCAGCATTGAGGGCTTTGACATCAATGCCGCCTTGCAGGCCTGCCATAGACATCTTCGTCAATTCGGGGGGCACCCCATGGCGGCAGGCCTGACCATAGAGCGGTCGAAACTGTCTGCCTTTGATGAGGCTTTGCAGGCCTGGAGCCAGCAGCACTGTCCGGCTCAGCTAAAACGATCAGAACATCACATAGATATTGAACTTACCCCCGAGGAGTTAAACTGCCAGCTATGGCAGGAGATCCAGGCTATGGAGCCTTTCGGGCCCGGTAATCATGCCCCGGTACTGGCGGTTAGGGGAGCGGCGCTGTATCAAGCGGGTATGGTAGGTTCTGAAGGCCAGCACTTTAAGGCCCGCCTGCAAGGCACCGACCTGGGCGTGATCGCTTTCGGCAAGCCGCATCTGGTGGATTTTAAGTCAAGCCATTACCGGGCCGATATCAGCTTTCAACTGGACCGCAACCAATTCCGAGGCCGGACCAGTCTGCAACTCAAAGTCAAAGAGATGCGTACTTCCTATCAGACTGAAGCACAGTCCGGCCATACACCGGCTTCATGGCTCTCAGCTGCTGTTTCCCGGCTGGAGCAGCAGCAGGTGGTAGTGTTAAATGTGCCTACCTATCGGTTGTGGAAAAAAGTTAGACATTACCTGCAACTGTGGTTGTGTGAATCAGTACTGTACAGCCTGCACGGCCATATGCCCTTGAGCCGGCGTCAGGCCGGAGAGCGGGCCTTGCATGCAGGCGTTCCGGGCATTTATATAATTACCCGGGCTTACAACTATTATATGCAGCATAACGGCCTTTCATGGCAAGGCGGTTATGCTATAGACTTGCAAGCCAGGGAGGAAGGAGCGGCCACATACGACATTGATGAGAGCAGTGATCGGTCGGCACCCTTCCCATTATCTTTGGCATACCCTATTAAGGCGGGAAATATGCTTCCGAAGGGGCGATATGCAGTGTATGTCAATCGCCCCAGGACTTTGCAAGGCTGGCAGCAACGGCATCAAAACCTTTACAACGAAGTTGGTTTGAATGATACTCAGCAACGCCGCCGGATGAGGATGCAATTCTCCAGGGCGGCTGCTGGATTCCTGCTCACCGATGGCAATGCCTGTGGTGACCCGGTAACGGATATTGACGGGATTTGGCTGGCTGACCTGCCCTTTAGCCTGATGGAGATAACCCAGCTATATTGGGAATTGGGGGGCAGTGGCGCTACGCCTTTGGGTTTGCTGTTTGAACCCGAACAGGCCGAGGCCAATCGCAGTTTTTTGGAGCGCTTCTATCCCGGCCCGGAATTGCTCCGTCCAGTGTATACGGCCTTGTGTTCCCTGGGTCCGCAAGCCCTGCAGGGCGAACCTGCCCACCTCTGCCAGGCTTTGTCAGACCGGAGTGGGGTACGCCTGCACCCGACAAATTTGGGGGCTTTGTTGCAGATACTTGTCGACCTGGGCTTGTGCCAGGTTAAGAAAAAGGGTAGTATTATGGCAATAAAGTTGGTGCCCCAAGTTAAAACCAGCTTTGATATGGTTGATTCCCCTTATTATCTTGAAGGCCTGGCCGAAAAGAAAGCTTTCCATGATCTGATGGAAAGTCTTCAGTTATTGCCGCTTAGGTGACATCAATGGATCCAAAATTACAGCAGATTCTGGATAAGGTGGCCGCTTATGACCCGGATGCCAATCTGGACCTCATAACCAGAGCTTATCTATATGCCAGCAAAGCACACGAAAACCAAAAGCGTATATCCGGCGACCCGTATATCAGCCATCCGGTCGAGGTAGCCCTTATCCTGGCAGACATTGAAATGGATGTCGCATCAGTGTGTGCTGCTCTTTTGCATGATGTGGTAGAGGATACCATTGTGACCTATCAGGATGTGGTAAAAAACTTCGGAGAAGAAATCGCCCTCTTGGTTGAAGGGGTTACCAAGCTGTCGCGCATCAACTTCAAGACCAAACAAGACGCCCAGGCTGAAAACCTGCGCAAGATGTTTATCGCTATGGCCAAGGATATCAGGGTTATTCTTATAAAACTGGCTGACCGTTTACATAACATGCGCACCCTGGACTATCAAAGTGAACCAAAACAGAAAGAGATTGCCACTGAGACCCAGGAGATATTTGCCCCGCTGGCTCATCGCCTGGGGATCTTTAAATTCAAATGGGAACTAGAGGATCTGGCTTTCGCCTACCTGGACAACGATACTTACCGCGAGGTGGCCACGCGGCTCAAACTGAAACGGAAACAGCGGGAAGACTATGTCAATGAATTGATCGAGCAGCTTCGCAGCGGCCTGGATCAGATCGGCATCAAGGCAGAAATCAAAGGCCGCCCCAAGAACATTTACAGCATTTATAAAAAGATGATCAAGCAAGGCAAGGAAATTGATGAGATCTATGATAAAATTGCCATCCGGGTCATCGTGGACGACATCCGTCAGTGTTACGGGGTCTTAGGCATAATACATACTATGTGGAAGCCGCTCCCGGGACGATTCAAAGACTATATAGCCACACCCAAACCGAATATGTACCAATCCTTGCACACTACCTTGATCGGACAGGGGGGTGAACCGTTCGAGGTGCAAATCCGCACCAGGGATATGCACCGTACTTCCGAATACGGCATCGCTGCGCATTGGCGCTATAAAGAGGGCGACACCGGCCGGGAGCGTAAACTGGATGAGAAATTGGCCTGGCTGCGGCAGATCCTGGAGTGGCAGCAAGATATCAAGGATACCGACGAATTTATGGAATCCTTAAAAATAGACCTGTTCGATGACTCGGTTTTCGTCTTTACCCCCAAGGGGGCAGTAATAGAGCTGCCCAAAGGCGCTTGTCCGGTGGATTTCGCCTACCGGGTGCACACCGAAGTGGGGCACCAGTGCACCGGCGCGCGTGTCAACGGGCGCATCGTACCGTTGGATTACACTTTGAATAACGGTGAGATTGTGGAGATTATCACCTCCAAAAGCTCACCGGGACCGTCTAAAGATTGGCTCAATTTCATCAAGACCTCATCTGCCAAAAGCCGCATCAAGGCATGGTTTAAGAGGGAGAAGCGCCAGGTCAATATCATGCGCGGCCACGAACTCCTGGAAAAGGATTTGAAAAAGAAACACCTCGATCCCCGCGAGTTATTAAAGGAAGACAAGTTGATGGATATAGCCCGGCGCTTTGGCTATAGTACCGTCGACGATCTCCTGGCCGCCTTGGGTGATGGGGCTCTGACGGTCAATCAGGTCATTAATAAACAGAAGGAATTATACTTTCCGGAAGCCAGCGTTGAGGACATATTGAAGACCAGCGTCAACCGCCCGGCGTCGCACGCCGATAAGGATACCCGGGCCTTGCGCATCAAAGGGGTGGACGATGTCGCTATACGCCTGGCACGCTGTTGCAACCCCTTGCCTGGTGACCAAGTTTTAGGGTATATTACCAGAGGACGGGGAGTATCCGTTCACCGTCAAGATTGCCCCAACATGCAAAACTATATGAATCATGAACCGGACCGTATTATTGATGTGGAATGGTCTGATGACCGGGGGATTTATGGGGTGGAACTGGAGGTCCGGGCAATGGACCGTCCCCGGCTGACCACCGATGTGATGATCGTCATCGCTGATACCAAAATCCACATCAATTCGGTATATTCCCGCATCACCAAGAATAACCGGGTAATAATGAATTTTAAACTGGAGATAAAGGACATGAGTCATCTGCAGGCGGTTATTCAGAGGATACAGAAGGTTAAAGATGTGATGGAAGTAAGACGGGTCTTGCCAGGTGAATACAGGGGAGATTAAATGAGGGCAGTGGTTCAGCGCACGGTCGCTAGTAAAGTAACGGTGGAAGGCCGGGTTGTTGGAAGTATCGGCCAGGGTCTGATGGTCCTCTTGGGTATTAAGAAGGGCGACACTGAAGATGAGGCCGATTACCTGATGGAAAAGATCTCCCAACTGCGGATCTTTGCTGATCCGCAGGGTAAAATGAATCTCTCGGTTCAGGATATAGGCGGAGAGGTCTTATTGATCAGCCAGTTCACCCTTTACGGAGATGCCCGTAAAGGGCGCCGGCCCAGTTTTACTGAAGCCGGACCCCCTGAAGAGGCAGAACCTCTGTTCGACTATTGTATAGAGAACCTGCGTTCCAAAGGAATCAAGGTCGAAACTGGGGAATTCGGGGCCGACATGAAGGTGGATATATGCAATGATGGCCCCTGCACCATTTTGCTGGATAGTGCCCGAGCATTTTGATAAGGAGGAAGAACAGTGATTCTCAAGCGCATCGAGATTAGTTCCATGGCAGTCAACTGCTATATAATTGGCTGCGAAGAGACCAGGGAGGCGGCGGTGATAGATCCAGGGGGGAACTCCCGCGGCATTTTAAAAGTCCTGAATGATAACGGACTTAAAGCCATCTACATTATCAATACCCACGGCCATATTGACCATATAGGAGCCAATCGGGCTATCAAAGATGCCACCGGAGCCAAGGTTTTGATCCACCACAAAGATGCCAAAATGTTGACCAATGCGGTCTCCAACTTTTCTTTCATGATGGGTCAGCAAGTCACCAGTCCGCCGGCGGAGGAGTATATAGATGAAGGCGACATCATCAAGATAGGCAATACGGTAGAATTGAAGGTGATTCATACCCCGGGGCACAGTCAGGGTGGGATCTGTTTAGCCACCGAAGGGATGATTTTTACTGGAGACACGCTTTTCTATGGTTCGATCGGACGCACCGATTTTCCCGGAGGTTCATACGATGAGCTGATCGCCAATATCAAGAACAAACTGCTCTGCTATGATGATGAAGTGGTGGTCTATCCCGGGCACGGCCCGGCTTCGACTATAGGCTTTGAGCGCAGGCGCAATCCTTTCCTCCGCGACTAAGTGATAATTAATAATTTTAGCCCGTCCTGGCCTTTACAGGCCGTGAGCATTATGCTATTATTGCGATATCAATAATTTAAATGCTGTGAATAAGTAAAGTAGGTCTGGGAAATCAGACAGAGAGAGGATGCCACCGGCTGCAAGCATCCTTATGAGGAAGCAGATTGAAGTTCACTTAGGAGCACCCGGCTGAAACATATGCAAGTAGGTCGAGGCGGAGCCCTTGCCGTTAAAAGAGGGGGGATATCGGATTAAACCTGTATCCTTTAAGCAGGCCCTGAACCATTATTGGGTGGTATAGCGTGTAAGCACCAGACTTCACGTCCCATGAGGATGTGAAGCCTTTTTATTTCCAGCCTGCTCTACAGATCCTGTATCCTGATAGCTAAAGCGGCCTTATGGCAAATTGGGTGGTACCGCGGGAAGTTCGCCTCTCGTCCCTGGTGGAGAGAGGTTTGTTTGTTTTCTGGGGTATATGAACACAGTGAAAGAGGGTGGATTCGAGGATGTCAGCAGAGCTTTACAGCCCGGGGATGTTTCCCTTCGATAATAACAGCTCAACATTGGCTAGATTATTGAAGGAGATGGTCTATCATGATAAATACTGCATTGAAAAAGACTGCCTCCATGCTGGTAGCGGCTACAGACGGAGAAACCAGCATGATAAGAGTAAAGAATGTATGCTTCGGAGGCAAGCAGATTCCGGTAATAGCAGGCCCATGTGCCATTGAGAACGAAGATAACCTGCGCGAAACCGCCTTCAAGGTCAGGGCGGCCGGTGCGGTAATGCTCCGCGGGGGAGCCTATAAGCCGCGCACTTCTCCGTACAGTTTTCAAGGCCACGGCCGCTCCGGGCTGCAATGCCTGGCCCGAGTAGGTGAGGAAATGAATATGCCGGTGATCACTGAATTGATGGATGGTGAAGACCTGGATGCGGTGATGGAATATAGCGATATAATCCAAATCGGCGCCCGCAACATGTATAATTACAGTCTATTGCGCAAATTGGGAAAAATCAATAAACCGGTGGTCTTGAAAAGAGGCCTCTCGGCCACTATCGAAGAATGGCTCCTGGCGGCGGAATACATTTTGGCCGGTGGCAATAAGCAGGTTATCCTGTGTGAACGGGGCATACGCAGTGCTGAAACCTGGACCAGGAATACCCTTGATTTGAATGCGGTGGCCCTGGTCAAACAGCTCTCCCACCTGCCGGTGATAGTCGATCCCAGTCACGGCACCGGGGTGCGCAGTCTGGTAGGCCCCATGTCTATGGCCGCTGTAGCTGCAGGAGCCGACGGATTGATGATCGAAGTCCATCCCCGGCCAGAAACCGCCCTGTCAGACGGAGAACAGTCTCTTACCCCCAGAGGCTTCAGCCAATTGATGCGGCAGTTGGAAGCTCTGGTGGCAGTGATGGGAAGGAGGGTGCGCTAATGGCCTATGCTGTACTCGGCCCGGCAGGCACCTTCAGCGAAGAAGCGGCCCGCAAGTTTTGGGGACCGAAAGTTGAGCTTACCACCGTGGAAAGTCTCGATACAATCGGTGCCATGCTCGCCAACCGTCAGGTGCAGGGAGCCCTGGCCCCCCTTTACAACACCTTGACCGGATGGGTGAACCCTACCCTGAATCTGCTCTACAAAAACTCCCTGCTGATCAAAGGCCATTTCGAGATGCCGGTGCGGCAGCATCTCATGGTCTGTAAACCCTGCCGCCTGCATGAAGTGGAGGTGATCATATCCCATCCCCTGGCCATTGAGCAGTGCCGCCACTTCATCACCAGTCAGTTGGGCTGGGTTGAGTTGCAGCCTTGCGCCAGTACCGCCGGTGCGGCCCGGGCTTTACTGACCGAACCCCGCCGGGCTGCCTCCATTAGCAGTTTCCATGCCGCCCGTAATTATGGCTTGAAGATACTACAGCACGATATCAACAGGCCAGGCAATGTTACCCGGTTCGTGCATATCGCAGTTTCCTGAGACCGATGGGTAGGGCAGATTAGGGCTATGCAGCTACTTCAGCCTTAATCAGCAGACCTGGAGATGCCCCCGACCAAGGCCCAAACTGATCGGCCCCAGAGGTCGATCAGTTGATAAAAGATTGACAAAAGCTAGGAGGACACCAATTGCGTATCATACTGGACCTTAAGCCCCCGGAACTGTACGACAGCATTCATGAGCTGATAAGGATGGCCTTTCCCGGTTGTGAAATTGAGCGTACCCGGGATGGGGAAGCAGATCTGCATCTTCGTTTGCGGCTGGATATCAGGGCAAAGCACGCCACCATCAGCGCTGAGATCCGCACCCCCGATGACAAACGCAACTGGGAAAAAGGTTTACTTATACCGGAGAAAGCCCGGGATCGGGTCTTGAACTGGGCCAAACAGCAAGTGCGGGCTTTCAGTTATGACATGCTATGCCAATTGACCGGGCAAAATATCAACCGCTATGGCATTTTGACTGGGATGAGGCCGGTGAAATTGGTACACCGGCTTATCGATCAAGGCCTGGCAGCCTCTGAGATCGAAGCCAGACTCAAGTCAGAATACCGTCTGACGGAGGAAAAAGCCCGTTTACTAACCGAGATAGCATTTGCCAACCGGCCTTATTTGCTCCCCCTGGAGGAGGCCGGGAAATGGGTCAGCATCTATATTGGTATACCTTATTGCCCTTCACGCTGTTATTACTGTTCCTTTCCCGGGGCGGTGTTAGAAGATTATGACCGCGAAATCACTCCTTTCATGGATGCGTTACTTCATGAAATCAGGGCTATCTCAGGCTGTCTGCAAGAGCGCGGCCTGAAGGTTCAAACCGTATATTTGGGCGGAGGTACCCCTACAGTGCTCTCCACACCCCACCTGGAACAGTTATTTGCCGAGCTTAGCGCAAAGGGTTGGATAACCCCGGAAACGGTGGAGATCACTGTAGAGGCAGGCAGGCCGGATACCCTTGACCCTGACAAACTGCGTCTTATGAAGGCGCATGGGGTCAACCGCATCTGCATCAACCCTCAATCCATGAATGATTCTACATTAACGACTATCGGCCGACGTCATGATCAGAAAGGAGTGATACAAGCCCTTGAATGGGCAAGGGAAGTTGGAATCGAAAAAATAAATATGGATGTAATCATAGGCCTTCCTGATGAAGGCCTGAAGGAAAACACGCACACTGCACAGAAAATTCTGGAGTTGCGCCCAGATAATATCACGGTACACACCCTGGCGTTAAAAAGGGGTTCGCTCATGGCTGAGCGGGAAAACGGCATAACTCCCGCTGAGAGGACCAGCCAGGTTGAGGCAGGAGTGGAACTGTTTAGCCGCCTCTTGCGTGAGGCTGGCTATGTTCCTTATTACCTGTACCGGCAGAAGTACATGAAAGCCAGCATGGAGAACCTGGGGTATGCCAGGCAGGATTCCTTCTGTCTCTACAATATTCAGATGATCGAGGAGAGACAGACCATCATTGGCGTGGGAGGTGGGGCCGGTAGCAAATTTATTGATTTGAAGGCCGGCTCCCTGGAATCTTTTTACAATCCCAAAAACCCGAAGGCCTACTGTCAAACCGTGCAAAAGCTGATCTCTCGTAAAGTTGACAAGCTTGGGGCATTAAATTAGAATTATCCATGACAATGGACGTTATTCTACCCAATATTCACAATCTTGGAGGATTTTATGCCTATCAAAGCCCCCCGGGGCACTTACGATATTCTGCCTCCCAACTCCCGCAACTGGCAGGCTATGGAACAAAGCCTAAAAGAGGTGGCCGGTCTCTACGGCTATCAGGAGATCCGCACCCCCATCTTCGAGCATACAGAACTGTTCGAACGGGGAGTGGGTGAAGGCACCGATATCGTCAGCAAGGAAATGTATACTTTTTTTGATAAATCAGGGCGAAGCCTGACTTTAAGGCCTGAGATGACAGCGAGCTGCGCCCGGGCACTGATCGAGCACAGCCTTCACACCGGGTTGCTGCCGGTAAAATGGTTCTATTACGGGCCGATGTTCCGCTATGACCGACCCCAGAGCGGTCGTTACCGGCAATTCCATCAATTCGGGGTGGAAGTCTTCGGCAGTACCAGTCCCATGGTGGATGCCGAGGTATTGATGATGGTGGTGCACATGCTGCAGGCCATAGGCCTGTCCGAATACCGCCTGCATATCAATTCGGTGGGCTGCCCTTCCTGCCGGGAGAGCTACCGCCAGGCTTTATTGGCATTCATCGACCCGTTTTCTAAGGAACTCTGCCCGGACTGCCAGCAGCGTGTTCAGCAGAATCCGCTGCGGGTATTGGACTGCAAAGAAGAACGCTGTCGACAGGCTATAAAAGGACATCCCCGTTTGTTAGATCATCTCTGCTCTAATTGCGCCGAGCATTATCAGCGGGTTTGTCACACCCTTTTATCGCATAACATCTGTTTTGAACATGATGACCAACTGGTCAGAGGCCTGGATTATTACACCAATACCGCCTTTGAGATCCATATCCCCGGCATCGGCGCTCAGAGCGCGGTGGGAGGCGGGGGACGCTACAATGGCCTGGTAAAAGCCATCGAAGGACCCGATCTGCCCGGCATAGGTTTTGCCTTGGGCATGGAAAGGCTCTTGCTGGCCCTGGAGCAGCAGGGCACAGTGAACCGGGGGAATGGCGGAGTGGAAGTCTTTGTGGCGGTTATGGAAGCTCAGTATGAAGAAGAAGCGGTAATTATCCTGCAGCAGTTGAGGGCAGCCGGCATCTCCGCCGACAAGGATTACATGGACCGCAAAGCCAAGGCACAAATGAAATATGCTGACAAGAGCAGGGCTGCTCTGGTGTTATTTGTCGGTGCAGACGAAGTCAAACAAGGCTTCGTGACCGTACGCAATATGATCGATAAGGAACAGGTAGCCATACCTAGAGTTGACCTGGTCCCAGCTATAACCAAACTTTTGCATCATAATGAGGAGGCACAGGCACAATGAAACGAACCCATTACGCCACACAGATAGGGACCAGCCAGGTAGGCCAGGAGGTGGTTCTCAACGGCTGGGTCAACACCCGCCGCGACCATGGAGGTTTGATTTTCATTGACCTGCGCGATCGTTCCGGCATAATTCAGGCGGTATGCAGCCCCGAGGTGGATAGGGATGCCTTTGCCGTAGCCGAACAAATCAGGCCGGAGCATGTAGCAGCCATCAGAGGCACGGTGCAGAAGAGGCCTAAAGACACTGAAAACCCCAATCTTAAAACCGGTCTGGTGGAGATATCTGTATCCGCATTGCTGGTTTTCAACAAGGCCAAAACCCCGCCTTTTTACATTGAAAACAACCTTGACGTGGATGAGAATCTGCGTCTGAAATACCGCTACCTGGACCTGCGCCGCCCGGAGATGATGGATAACCTCATGCTCAGACACCGTATCGTCAAAACTATCCGCGATTTTCTGGATGCCAGAGGTTTCATCGAGGTGGAGACCCCGATCTTGACCTCCAGCACACCGGAAGGGGCTCGCGATTATCTGGTTCCCAGCCGGGTTCATCCAGGACGCTTTTACGGTTTACCCCAGTCACCACAGATATTCAAACAGATGCTCATGGTAGCCGGGCTGGATAAGTATTTTCAGATCGCCCGCTGTTTCCGCGACGAGGATTTGCGTGCCGATCGCCAGCCGGAATTCACTCAGTTGGACATGGAGATGTCGTTTATCGATGAAGAGGATATCTTCACTCTGGTAGAGGAAATGATGGTCTTGTTGTTCGCTGCCACTGGCCGGGAAATAAAAACCCCCTTCCCGCGCATCCGTTATGACGAAGCCATGGCTAAATACGGCAGCGACGCCCCGGATTTGCGCTTTGGCCTGGAGATAGTGGATCTCACCGCTATACTTCACAACAGCCAGTTTAAAGTATTCTCCCAGGCGGTTCAGAATGGAGGTGTGGTGCGGGCTATCAACGCCCGGGGATGCGCTTCCTGGACCCGGCGCGAAATCGATGAAATGGGCAAGCTGGCCGTGGACAGCGGTGCCAAAGGCATGGCTTGGATCGTCTGCACGGAAAATGAATTGAAATCCCCCATCACAAAATTCCTCACCCAGGTTGAAATCGACGGTATAATGCAAGCACTGGATGCTAAACCCGGAGACCTGCTCTTGTTTGGGGCCGATTCCACTGCAGTGGTCAACCGGGTGATGGGATTTTTACGCCTGGAATTGGCGCGGCGGCTTGGCCTGGCTGACCCCCAGGAACTGAATTTTACCTGGGTATACGATTTCCCCTTGTTGGAATACGATGATGAGGAACAGCGTTATGTGGCGGTGCATCACATGTTCACCGCACCGCGTCCGGAGGATATCGAACTCCTGGAGTCTGAGCCTTTAAAAGTCAAAGCCAGGGCTTATGACCTGGTATTAAACGGCACTGAGATCGGGGGCGGCAGCATCCGTATTCACCGCCGCGATTTGCAGGAAATGATGTTTGAACAGGTGGGGATGAGCATGGATGAAGCCGCGGAGAAGTTTGGCTATATGCTGGAAGCTTTTGAGTACGGTACTCCTCCCCATGGCGGCATCGCATTTGGCATCGACCGCCTCTTGATGATAATGGCCGGCCGGCAGAGTATCCGTGATGTGATCGCTTTTCCCAAGACGCAGAGTGCTGCCTGTCCTTTAACTGGAGCGCCTTCTCAGGTCAGTTCCCAGCAATTGCGGGAATTATCACTTAAAATTAAGGAAAAATAACCTTGCATGATACATTTTGGAGAGATAATGGGCGGGGCCATTTCTTGAAAGCCAAGCCCCAAATGTGTTATAGTTTTGCTAACGAGAGATACTAGTAATCAATTATCCCTGCTGTGTGCGTGAGAACAGCCGTTTAGTTTTTGCCAACACCAAAAATTAGGGAACCTGATCTCCATATGTGGCTGTAAGCCCGTTTAAGATGGGAAACATTAATCATGTGGGAGGGTACCCACCTGCGTAGCAGGTTTAAACAACGGTTGCCCACGGCTCGGTGGGGTTTTTATATGCAGGTCGAGGCTGGTGTTATGACCGATATTTGGCAGCGTACCCGACTCCTGTTAGGAGAACGGGCCATGGACAAACTGCAACAAGCCCATTTTTTAATTGTTGGGTTGGGCGGCGTGGGTTCATATGCTGCAGAAGCCATCACTCGTGCCGGGGTGGGAAGAATCACCATAACAGACAGCGATCAGATCGAACACAGTAATCTCAATCGTCAACTGCCTGCTCTGCACAGCACCCTGGGGGAATACAAAACCCGGGCCATGGCTTCCAGAATGCGTGATATCAATCCTTCTATAAACTTGACCCTGTTCACCCTTCGTTTTCACTTCGAAACCAGTCATCAGGTATTCGCCCATCAGGACTATGATTACGTCCTCGACGCTATAGATTCCCTTCCTGATAAAATTCATCTGATAAAAACCTGTATTCAACAGGAAATACCGCTGATCAGCTGCATGGGGGCTGCCAATCGTATCGATTCGCGCCTGCTCACCGTAGCCGATATCAGCCAGACCAGTGTTTGCCCTATGGCCCGCAAAGTGCGCCGGGAGCTGCGCAAGAATGATATCCACCACGGTGTGGAAGTAGTGTTCTCCCGGGAACAGCCTAGAAAGCTGGCCGATGCAGCGGGTCCGGCCTCATTAGGCAGTATGGTAACTGTCACTGCCAGCGCCGGCCTGTTGATGGCCCAGCAAGCCTTAAACCGTTATCTGGGTCTGGTCTAAAATTGCGAGCCACATCAGGAAGGAAGGTTTACATTTGTTTCAACCCCAGCATTCGTCAGTATTAACTGTATATGAACAACTTCTGGCTGCGTTTGGCCCTCGTCACTGGTGGCCCGGGGAGAGCAAGTTGGAAATAATCGTCGGCGCTATCCTCACCCAAGGAGTCTCGTGGAAAAACGTGGAGAAGGCCATAACCAACCTTAAGCAGACCGGCAATCTAGATTTTTCAGCCCTATTAAATATGGAAGACCAACTTCTCTCCGAGTTGATTCATTCTACCTGTTACCACCGCCAGAAGACTCGCAAGCTGAAGTCCTTCTTGGGTTGGGTTTGTGACCGCTATGAAGGCGACTTGGAGCAGATGCTGGATAACCCCACCGCAGAACTGCGCCGGGAACTGCTCCAGCTGTGGGGCATAGGGCCGGAAACGGCCGATTCGATATTGTTATATGCGGGCAACCACCTCGTTTTCGTGGTGGACGCCTATACCAAGCGCATTTTTACCCGCATGGGATCAGTTCCACAAGAGATCGATTATCAACGTTTACAGAGCTATTTTCAGGAGAATCTGCCACCGCAGCCTGAACTGTACAACGAATACCATGCGCTATTGGTCAAACTGGGAGCTGAATACTGTAAAAAACAACGCCCCCAGTGCGGGACCTGCCCGATCTCATCCGGGTGTAGGTACTACCAAGAGCAGGAAAATAATACTAGGAGGTAGAATAATGATTTGGAATAAAGAGCAGGAATGTATGCCTCGGGAGGAGTTAGATAAACTACAATTAAGCAGATTAAAAGATACAGTTTCTCGGGTTTATGACTCTGTTCCGGCCTATAAGTCCAAGATGGATGAAGCCGGGGTGAATCCCCGGGACATTAACAATTTGGCAGACCTTAAATATCTGCCCTTTCTCACCAAGCAGGATTTCCGTGATAATTATCCCTTCGGGCTGTTGGCAGTCCCGATGCGTGATGTGGTGCGCATACAGTCCTCCTCCGGCACTACGGGCAAACCAACCGTGGCCGGATATACCCAGCATGATATCGAAAACTGGGCCGAATTGATGGCCCGGGCTTTGACCGGTGCCGGAGCTACTGCCGATTCGATCATTCAGATCACCTGGGGATACGGCTTGTTCACCGGAGGTTTGGGAGGACATTACGGAGCTGAGAAGATAGGTGCAGCAGTCCTGCCGGCATCAGGCGGCAACACCCGCCGTCAGGTAATGTTGATGCACGATTACGGCACTACGCTTTTAGGTTGTACTCCTTCATACGCCCTGGTCATGTATGAGGAATTCCTTAAGTCCGGGTTGGATCGCTCAGAATTCAAGTTCAAATCAGGGCTATTTGGAGCCGAGCCCTGGTCGGAGAACATGCGCAAAGAGATCGAGAGCAAATGGGAGATTGATGCTTACGATGTCTATGGCATGACCGAACTCATCGGACCGGGGGTGGCCAGCGAATGTGCCTGCAAGCAGGGCTTGCACCTGGCAGAAGACCATTTTCTGGCGGAAATAATAGATCCTGACAGCGGAGCGGTTCTGCCTTATGGCGAGCGAGGCGAGCTGGTCATCACTTCGTTGACCAAACAGGCCCTGCCCCTGGTGCGCTACCGCACCCGGGATCTGACGCAGATAAACCGTCAGCCCTGTGCATGCGGACGGACCCATGCCCGTATTCAGAAAATACTGGGCCGCTCCGATGATATGCTCATCATTCGCGGGGTCAACGTATTCCCCTCCATGGTGGAGAGTATTCTATTACAGATACCTGGAATTGAGCCGCAGTACCAGCTGGTAGTAGACCGGGTCAACAATTTAGATCGCCTTGAGGTGCAGGTGGAGGTTTCCGAGCAGGTCTTCAGCGACGAGGTGAGGAGGCTGGAAGAATTGGAGGCCAGGATCAGCCGGGAACTGGACAGCGGTCTGGGTATAGCGGTGCGGGTGCGGCTGGTAGAGCCCAGAACCATTGAGAGAAGTGAAGGCAAAGCGAAGCGAATAATTGACAACAGGAAGTTATAGGAGGGATTACAATGGCCAAACAGATTTCGATTTTTCTGGAGAACAAGTCCGGCAGGCTGTCTCATGTGACCCGGGTCTTAGGGGATGCAGAGGTGAATATCCGTGCATTGTCGATCGCAGATACTTCTGATTTTGGCATCTTGCGCCTGATTGTCAACGATCCCGAGAAAGCCTACCGCATATTAAAAGAAAAAGGATTTACCGTCAGCCAGACCGAAGTTATCGCCGTGCTGGTTCCGGACACACCAGGCAGCCTAGCCACGGTATTAGAAAGGATGGCCGAGGAAAACCTCAATATCGAATACCTTTATGCTTTTTTAGGGACCAAAGAAGATGACGCCCTGATCATTTTTAAAGTGGAAGATATAGAAAAGGCCAAAAAGGCCTTTGATAAGCAGGGTATACGCTTTCTGGATGAGAAGAAGCTGTATGAACTATAAGTGTCAGGGTAAGTGTCAGGGGACGGTTCTTTGATAAGTGTCAGGGGACGGTTCTTTGACAAAGTGTCAGGGGACGGTTCTTTGACACATTTTCGATGGTGTCAGGGGACGGTTCTTTGACAGATGGTGTCAGGGGACGGTTCTTTGACACATTGTCGATCAACAAAGCAAGTAACCGGGCTGAAGATATCCTTCAGCCCGGTTTTTATCAGTGGACGGGGCTTTGACACACAGAACACAACCTGGTAAAATATGTAAAATACTTTTACCGGGGAAAACAAGTGAATGCCTAGATATCAGAGAGTTATAAGTGAGACTGGAATTTACCATGTTATGTTAAGAGGCAACGAGCGTAAAAACCTGTTCTTCGACGATGAAGATCGGTTGAGGTTTTTGGAAACATTGTCGATCAAGAAGAAGGAAGTAGGGTTTATTTTGTATGCCTATTGCCTGATGGATAATCATGTGCATCTACTTATTCGAGAGGGTAATGAAACATTGGGCCTAACAATGAAAAGGATTAATGTTAGCTTCGCAAACTACTTTAACCAAAAATATCATCGCATTGGGCACCTTTTCCAGGACCGTTTTAAGAGCGAGCCGATCAAAGATGAAAGGCACTTGTTGGCTGTATTACGTTATATCCATCAAAATCCGGTTAAGGCCGGAATGGTAAACCACGCTGGACGATACAATTGGAGTAGTTATTGTGAATATGTGGGGACTCGGACTAATTCCAATGTAGATACTGACTTTATCCTATCAATATTCGCTAAGGACCAAAGAGAAGCAAGATTGCTTTTTGCCCAATTCATGGAGGATGAAAGTCTGGAAACATTTTTGGATGTGAAAGAAGATGCACCAAAGGATTTGCTAACTTCGTATCAGGTGATGGATTTCCTAAAGAATCAGGCCATTATACATGGTATCGAAGGTGACTACCGGATGCTAAAAAGCCATCGGGCGGTAATTGAAGAAACCATTAGAGAACTCAAAACGCGATCCACACTGTCTATCAGACGAATAGCCGAACTGTTAGAAGTTAATCGCGGGTTAGTACAGAGGATCAGAATTAAGTAGCTGTGTCAGAGAACCGTCCCCTGACACTTTTAAAATTCAACCTCCAGGCCGATGTTCAATTGTTTGGCTTTCTCAAGCAAATGGGCTGAAACGATCAAGTCTTGAATGGCCATCCCGGTGGCATCAAAAAGGGTAATGTCATCTTCCGAATTTCTTCCCGGTTTTATACCTTCAAGCACCTCCCCGATCTCAGCAATATCATCTGCAGAAATCCTCCCGGATTTGACCGCATGTTGGCACTCACCTTTTTGTATTACTTGCGCACGTGAATCGCCGAATAATTTTATAGATGCTAATAATTCCGGTTCGATTTCCTGTTTCCCCGGCATGTCAGCCCCAATCGCGTTAATGTGGGTACCTGCTTTGATCCATTGTTTATTAATAAAAAACTTCCGGGAACGTGTACAGGTAACAATAATATCTGCTTGACCGGCAGTTTTTGCAAGCTCAGCATAAAGCACCGCTTTTAACCGTAAATTTGGAAACTTACCCTTTTGTTCCTCAACAAACTGGCAACTTTTTTCATAAATAATGTCGCAAATATAAATCTCCTCGAGGGTCGGCATGGCTGTAGCAAGCCCTAGCAGCTGGGCTCTGCCCTGATTACCGGCACCAACTATAAGTACCTTTTTAGCATCTTTTCTTGCCAGTGCTCTTGCTGCCACTGCGCCAGCCGCTCCTGTTCTCATAAAAGTAATCGGGGTTCCGTCAAGGACTCCTATGGGCTGCTGTTTATCCACATCCATAACCACGATTAATCCTGACAAAGAGGCCAACCCCCGCTGGGGATTTTCAGAGCAAAAGCCAAGCATTTTCATACCAAACACACCTGCGCCGGCCAGGTGGCCTGATTTCAGATCAATTTCGCGCTTTCCGCTTTCAAAGTGATGGACTATTACCGGAAATACTCCGGCTTCTTCTCTGGCATACAGCCTGTACGCCAACTCCACATCGGAAATGGCATCTTCCATGTTGAGCAAATAACTGGTTTGCTCACTATTTAAAATACGAAGTGGATACATATGTATTGCTCTCCTTATCGGTAATCTTCCAATTGCGCCCAGATATTTACCTATCAGCCAGCAACCCAGAGAGTCATTTCCTGGAAAAAGGCAATATCATTCTATTTTTCCATTTTAGCGAAATAATCACCCAACAATCGAAGTCCTTCCTTAAGCATTTCCGGCTTACCAAATCCAAATCCTAACCTGAACGCATTTGGGATTTCGAAACAATCACCATGGCAAAGCAAGACCCCGGTTTTTTCATATATGTCCAAACATAATTGATCACTGGGAATATCAAAATCATACTTTATGAAAACTGTGGAGCTTAAGCTTTGGTATTGGCATGACAAGTGCGGTTGAGTATCCAGCCATTTATCCAGGATGGCTTTGTTTTCCCGGACTATTTGCCGGGCTCTGCGTAAAATCTTTTCGTAGTTTTCAAAGGCGATGGCTGTGATCAATTCATCAAATACACCGCCGCAAATGGTGTCATAAGAACGCCTGTTTTGCAGTCTTTCATATGTACTCCTATCCCGGGTTACAACCCAGCCAACCCTGGTTCCCGCCATCGAAAACACCTTTGAGGTGCTGCTGGTCGCAATGCCTTTTTCGTACACATCCACTATCGATGCCATGTAATCATCGCTTAAACCCCTATAGATTTCATCACACAGTATATAAGCATTCACATTTGCAGCGATTTTAGCAATCTCTCTCAACATGTCTTCTTCAATAAAAGCTCCAGTCGGATTGTTGGGATTGGTTATTATGATCATCTTGGTATTTGAATCAACTGATCTTTGTAATTCATCGAGATCCGGCAAATAACCGTTTTCTTCCTTTAATTCAATATACCGCGTTTCTATTTGCATCGATTCCGGGATTGAATAATGCTGCTGGTAATTGGGCATAAAGATGACCACATTATCGGACGGTTCCAACAGCTCAGTAATTACCATGTTGTTGGCCCCAGTACCACCATGAACCGTCAAAATCATATCCGCGGTCACTTCCCGGTACATTTTGCTGATGGCCTCCAATAGTCTTCTAAAGCCGAAAAAATGTCCATAATGAAGGCTCATTTCCTCTACTTCTTTTAAAAATGTGCCACAATCCTCTCCGATCAAATCAAATAATTCCTTAACCGTAAATGCCTTCACACAGCTTGCACCCAGGTTGTACTTACATCCTTCATCCCTGGGATTCAGCCATTTTTCGAGTTTGAATTCATTAATGCGCATGTTGTTGTCTCCTCTAGTGCTATTTATCATCCCATAACAATACTATAAATGGGTGGCCGCCTTACTCAGTCCTTTTTATCACGTTTTCTTAAGGCTATTCCTCCCAGAAATTCAGCCGCAACACGAGCACAGAATTGCGCCCCCATACCATTTAAATCATAATCAGGGGTATACTCATTGATATCACAGCCGATAATCTTCTCTCTGGTGATGCGGCGCAGGGCATGGAACATTTCATCCATAGTCAGCCCCCAAAATTCCGGGGCTTTCTGCGACATCACCTGACTTGGATCCATAACGTCAATATCTAAAGAAAAATAAGTCCCATCAGTACCGTTGGTTGCTAATTTTATGGCTTCATCCATAACATCTTTAATACCGCGATCTTTCACCTCGTCAATCGTGATAACACGATGTCCCAATTCACGGGCCACATTTCTTTCGAAAATAGAATTGCGCACCCCCCTTATTCCAATGCAAACAAAATTATCAGGACTTATTTTCCCAAGTTCAAGCACCTGGCTCCATTCGGTTGAAGCCCAGTTTTTTGGCTCATATGAAAGGTCCATATGGGAGTCGAAAACGATGAGCCCTATTTTCTGGGTTCTTGGTTTGAGTATGGCTCTTAAGGTGGGTGTAGGCACAGTGTGATCACCGCCTAGAATTATAGGCACTGCTCCTGCCGCTACAATATCCGCTACTTTTTCTTCCGCCCGTTCAAGATTGCCTTCAATATCATCCGGGGTGTATGGCACATCACCATAATCCACCACCCGAATATGATCCTCAAAGACCAGATCTTTATCAATTTCAGGGAAATAACCGCGGTTATGATTAATGGAATAATAAATTGAATACTTTCGAATCATATCCGTGCCAATATCTGCTCCCATGCGCCAGTACACCGACCCCTGAGGCGGTCTGCCGCAAGTAGGCGGAGCCATTATCATAGGAGTTTGAATTGTCAGGCCTTCAAAAGGTATGCCCAAAATTACAGCATCAGCACCTATTAAGTCCTGTGGTTTTTTTGCCAGGGGATACTCCATAAAGGTCGGCGTATCGCCTTTTAAAATAGACAGCTCGATCCTCTCCCCGCGAGCTTGCTGAGTCTTTAGCAATTCCTTGGCATTTTCGAAAGCAAATTTGATCTTCTCCTTATCCTTATTACTAATGACTCCCTGGTCTGACATTCTATTACCTCGCTTTCAGTACGGTCAATATCAGCATATGTCCTTAATGTTATGTCGACTTTATATCGGTAATTCCAAGGCTTAAAGGACAATGAACCCCAAACATACCGAAAAAGAGCAGAACGGCATTTAACCTGGTATACAATCAGGTGGATATTGCTCTGCGTCGTTTATTTCTCGCCGATTGGATTCAGGCGTCTCACACAGTCTGCTTCCCTTGTCACAGGTCATATTACAGGATCAAACATGTCTTTTGAAACACCGCATACCGGGCAGAAATCGGGAGGTTCGGGCCCCTGATGTATATAGCCGCAGACCCGGCACTTCCAGTGATTGCTGCGTTTCTTCCCGCTGCTGTCTTTGCCCAGACTCTGCATTGATTGAGTTGTGTCCACCCGCGGGGCAATGATGATTTCTCCCACTAAAACCCCATCTTTGAAATAGCTGCGCTTGAAGAAGTTCTCCACCGGATCTTGGACTTCCACTATCCGGCATTGGTCAGAGGGCAGATTGACGTCTCCGATTGAGAATACCTCCATATCAAAAGCAGCCAGCATAGTTGACAACAGGGGAGCCTTGTATTCCAGCCAATCACCAGCGGCAGCGGCTCCGGCTATTCGCCCCATCTCCAACGAAACCGGCCATAGTCCCACCAGCCGGTCACCAAACTGGGCGCAGTCCCCAGCCGCATAGATATTGGGCAGATTGGTGCGCATCTGGTTGTCCACCACCACCCCTTGAGCCATTTCAATACCAGCCTCCCGTGCCAATTCCACATTAGGTTTGACCCCGGTCGATAATAGCACCAGGTCCGCTTCTAACAACTGCCCGTCATTGAGGCGCACGCCCTGCACCTGGCCGTCGCCCACGATTTCCTCGATGCCCAGGCCCAGGTACAGCTTTACCCCTTTAGCCTCCATCAACTGCTGCAAACGCAGGGAGGACGGTTCGTCCAACTGACGGGGCATAATGCGCTGGCTGTACTCCACCACCGCTACCTCAACCCCGCTAGAGGCCATTTCCCATACCGCTTCCAACCCCAGCACGCCCCCGCCGATAACTACTGTCTTCTTAGCCGCTTTGATGGCTTCCTTCAGGAGCAAGGCATCTGACAGGCTGCGCAGGCTATAAACGCCGCGGTTTTCCAGCCCTTTAAAAGGTGGGATGTTGCTGCGCGCCCCGGTGGCATAAATCAATTTGGTGTAAGGGATGTTCTCTCCCTGCTCTGTGACCACTACTTGCTGGTCCGGTTCAATCTTTACCACCCGGGTTTTAGTTTTAAGTTCCACTCGGTTGTCTTCATACCAGGCCGAATCAAATACGTAAAGCCGATTATCGGGCAGATCTTCACTAAGCAGATCAGATAAGGCCGGCCGGTAATACGGTTTATATTCCTCTTCACTCAGCATCAGGATGGCCGCGCTGCGGTTGCGCTTGCGAATGGCCTGGGCGGCCGACAGGGCGGCAATACCCCCGCCAACAATCACGAATTTATCCTGGGTGTCGTTGATAAATTCATCTTCTATGGACTCGCGCACGAAGTTTTCCGGTCCCACTCCACAGGCCGGGCACACCGCAGGCGGTTCAGCCCCCACATGAATATGTCCGCATACCAGGCAGCGCCAGCGCTGCACGGATTTATCCTGTCTCTTTTCCAGAATGGCCCGTCCAAAATCCATACCCAGCATGAACGCATCCTCCAGGTTGCCCTGACCTGGTTTAAACCTTATCCGCAAGCCGGGCATAACCTGCATGCGCAAGGCCCGCAGGCGGTTTTCTATGCTGGGCACCGCTTCCCCGCTCCATCCATAGGCACCGAAGGCCATGGCCACTTTATCCCCATGAGATAGCGGAGACAGACGGCTGAGCAGCCTCCAGACCTGGGGCAGGGCATCGCCATTAACGGTATTTGACCCGATCAGAAACCCGCTGGCATCTAACAGATCCTCCGCAATCCTATCCAACAGCTCCGGGTCGTCAAGTTTGTCTTCTATCAAGCGGTATCTCCTGATATCAAAATCTCCGATACTGCTTACCCCGTCAATGATGCTGTCGGCCAATTTTTCAGTAAAACCGTAGATACTGAGATATGCCAAAACGATTTTGGGCTTGTCACTTTTAGGAATAGGCTCTCTAGTTGACCATTGCCGGTACAGATCGATATAACGGTCGATGTCCTTACGCAAAACCGGGCCGTGTCCGGGGGCCACCATAGCCAGAGGAAGGTCTTTGATCTTGTCCAGGGCTTCTAAAACGTAAGGTTTGAATGGCCCGATGATAGCGTCAAAATATTCTTTATAGGGGGTGAGAAAATTGCTTTCCAGCAAATCATTGAAAAGGCGTTCATCGGGATAATGCGAACCGAACGAATCGCAGGTGAAAAGGATTTGATCCTCTTCCAGATAAGTATAAATGGTGTCCGGCCAGTGCAGGAAAGGAGCGCTGATAAAGCGCAAGGTTCTCCCGCCCAAATCCAGTCGATCGCCGTCATTTACCTCCTGAGCTTTGAACGGTTTATTGGTGATTTCCCGCAGAAAGCTGAGCGCGGTTTGACTGCCCAGGACCGTCAGGTTAGGCACAAGGTCGAGCAATTTGGCAACCGCTTCAGAATGATCCGGTTCAGTATGATTCATGATCAGATAATCGACATCGGCAAGGTTGGCAACACTATTGACATTGGCCACATACTGGTCAAAAAACTTGTCCTCGCATACCTCCATCAGCACCGTTTTTTGGCTGCCTTTAATCAGATAGGCATTATAACTGGTGCCGACGTCGGTGGTCATGACTGCATCGAAAATCCGAAGTTCGGGGTCGCGCACCCCCACCCAATAAACACCATCTTGCATAGGTATTGCTGTCATAGGCTAACTCCTCTCAATTGATTAATCTCAGCCATATACCTAGGTTGCTTTTGGCTCACATTGGAGTCAAATATTCTCACCAGGTTTCCTTGTGAACTTGGCAAAAACTAGTCAAAATCAAAGTATTTTAGAAAAAGTTTGATCGTGTAGCCAAGCTTGGCCCAATTATAATCCATCAGGCTGGAACAAACCAGATACTATCAATGACAGTTAATCTCTACCAAACTATAATTTCTTTATGCAGATTGTGATGCAGCCCCATTCTTCAGCGGCATGATGTGGTGTGACAACGCGTGATGTGATACGGGAAATCCCTCCCCTGATACCCCCAAGAAGCATGCTGCAAAATAGCAGAACTACAAAAACCAATTTACCTAAATCGCGAATCCCAAATGTTAATGCTTACCGACCTTTCCAAACAGCTTCGTAATAATGTCAGCCCCGGCGATGATTGTGCCCATCTGCGCTCATAGATTAGTGATGAATATTAGCAGCTTGCGCAGCAGTTGGTTTGGGCATAACCCCCTCAAGCTGAATATGCCGAGCCACTGTGCCCAAACAAAAGACAGACTCCGCCACATACTGCATATATTACGAGAGTAAGGCTGGCGTATAGAGCTAAAGCATGTTTAAACGCCATGTAACAACACTTTCAAACCTGGCTTATAGGCCAAGATAATTACGGACCATAAGAAGTTGCTTGTCAGTTAGGGGTGCAAGAGGCCTTTGAGGTGCGCCGACACTGTGTCGAATCAACTCAGGCGGTTTGAACGGCTATCAATATCGGACATAAATTGGGATATGCAATGTTTTTATCGCCTAAATCAGCCATGTGTGATATTCCCTTCATCATACTTAAGGCCTAAATTAAATAAATATTTGTTGGGAATAATTTCCTGGTTTTATTATGCGAATGGTACGATTTTTGTAAAATAATTGCGCTGCCTGGCAACCCAAAAACAACACAAACCCTATAATCTCGCGATATTTCCAATTTTCCCCGTTTAACCTGACAGAAAGCGCCACTTGTTCCAATGTTCACAAAGCAGGGGAACGATTTCCCAACCTAGAATAGAAAAGTGGTATAAAGTGGTGTAAAGTGGTTTACTATCCCACTCGATAACAAACCTAGGGGCGAACCGGATGTTTTTGGGTCAGTACCAGCACTCACTGGATAATAAAGGCAGAATAACCATTCCCGCCAAGTTCAGAGACGAACTCGGCGAGGCTTTTGTCTGCACCCAGGGACTGGACAACTGTATTTTCATCTATCCCCTGGAAGAATGGCAGCGCCTGGCTAACAAACTGCGCGAGCTCCCGTTTACCAGCGGGGATGTCCGTTCCTTTGAGCGCTTTTTCTTTTCCGGCGCGGCCGAACTTGAGACTGACAAAAATGGACGGGCGGTATTGCCGGCCCACCTGCGAGAATATGCCGGAATAGATAAGGATTTCTTGATCGTCGGAGTGGGGAGCCGGGTTGAAATTTGGTCTGTGCAAAACTGGGCACGCTATAATCAAGCAACTGCCAGCACCGTAGCCAAAATAGCTGACGGGCTGGGGATATAGGAGTGGGTGAAAAGCGTGCACATACCGGTTCTGCGGGATGAAGTCATTAATTACTGGCTAGGTGACCGTCAGGGTTTTTACATTGATTGTACATTAGGCGGCGGCGGACACTTGCGGCAATTGCTGGAACACCTATCTGCTGAGGCCAGTATCCTGGCCATAGATAAAGACAGCGAGATATTGCAGCAAACTGCGGCAACACTGTCTCATCCGGGACTGCGCCTGGTACACGGAGACTTTCGGGATTTGGACCGTTTCCTCACCCCTGAGGAACAGGGGCAAGCGGAAGGCATTCTGATGGACCTGGGAGTATCCTCATTTCAGTTGGATATACGGGAACGCGGCTTCAGCTATCATGAAGAGGCGCAACTGGATATGAGGATGAACCGCAGTCAACCTGTATCTGCTGCAGATCTGGTCAATCAGCTCAGCCCGGCGGAACTGACCCATATCATTTTTACTTATGGCGAAGAGAGATTCGCCCGGAAGATCGTGAGGGCGATTGTAAAATATCGCGAAAGTCAGTTTATACAGACTACTACGCAGTTGGCTGAAATCATCAAACAGGCCGTTCCGGCTCGCTACCGTAAGGAAAAGCACCCCGCGCGGAGGACCTTCCAGGCTCTGCGCATTGCTGTAAACCGGGAACTGGATGCCCTGGAGGAAGCTCTCCCCAAGGCGGTGCAGGCCTTGAAGCCAGGAGGCAGGCTGTGTGTCATCAGCTTCCACTCGCTGGAAGACCGTATAGTAAAGAAGTTTTTTATTGAGCAGGCCAGAACCTGCATATGTCCTCCGCGACAGCCGGTATGTAATTGTAATTACCGACCCAACCTCGAGGTGGTGACAAGAAGGGGCATTGCCCCAGGGGAGGACGAATCTGAATTCAACCCCCGTTCCCGCAGCGCCAAACTGCGGGTGGCCAGGAAGATAGCAGTTCTATGAGACAGGAGGCAAGAATAAGCATGGTACAGGCGGAATATCAATACACAAACAGCTGGGAGGCGCCACAACCCCAACAGGAGCTACCCAGGGTGCAAAGAGTTAAGAAGACCTACCGCAAGGTGTCAAAGGGGAAACTGCTGGCTAAGCTAGGCGTGGCAGCATTTGTGTATGGATTAGTCCTGGTGTTCTTGTGCTTGCAAGCTTCTACCTTGGGCTATCAGATTGTGCAGCTTGAGGGTGAGATTCGTCACCTGGAATCAACCAACCAGCGTCTTCAATATGAGATAGGGAAGCAGGTCTCTCTGGATTATGTGGAGCAGTATGCCATTGCCAATCTGGGCATGTATAGACCGGAGCAGAATATCAAAGTAGCCAAGGCCGAGGTATCCGGCAGTGCTGTAGAAGTTTCCACCCCGGTGACCGTAAGCCATAATGAGGATAAAACCCTGCATAAGATTTACGCCAGTCTGGTACAGCTCGCAGAGCACAGTCATTGATATACTAATAAACGAGGTGCGTCACAATGCATACTACCAGTCTGCTGGTCAGAAAGCGTATTGCCACGCTTTTTTTGCTATTTACCCTGGGTTTTTTTATTCTGGGAGGAAGGATGTTCTGGGTGCAGTTTGTGCGCGGGGCGGAATTGTCCGAAAAAGCAGCCCAGAACCGCACTCGCGATGTTCCGGTGGAATCCAAACGAGGCATCATATACGACCGCAACGGCCATGACCTGGCCATCTCAGTCAGCGCTGACTCAGTCTATGCCATTCCCGCCGAGGTATTAGCCAGCAAACGCGAGCAGGAAGTAGCCCAAAAACTAGCGTCCCTTTTAGGGATGGATGAAAACAAGCTGTATGAGCGCATTACCCGCCGAAGTTCCTACGAGTGGATCAAACGCCAGATCGAACCTGAGATCTCCCAACAGATCCGGCAGCTTGACCTCCCCGGGATCGGACTAACCGAAGAAAGCCGTCGCTATTACCCCAAAGGCACCCTGGCAGCGCATGTTCTAGGTATTTCCGGGGTGGATAACACCGGCTTGGAGGGTATCGATTACCAGTACAATGATTTGGTGGGCGGAGTAAAGGGCCGTATCGTCATTGAACACGATGCAGCCAACCGTCCGATTCCCGAGGCTACGCATGATTTCGTGCCCCCCGTGGACGGTTCCAACCTCATCCTCACTATCGATGAGACCATTCAATATATAGCTGAACGCGAACTGGATAAGGTGTTTAAAGAACGCCAGGCCAAGGCCGCTACTGTCGTGGTGATGGACCCTAATAGCGGGGAGATACTAGCTCTGGCCAATCGCCCCACTTTTGATCCCAATAAATTCGGGGATTACCCGGCCAGCAGCCGCCGCAATTGGGCCATCAGCAACGCCTATGAACCCGGTTCCACCATGAAGATAACCACCGCTGCCATGGCTTTGCAGGAGGCTATCGTCAATGAGAATACTCCTTTTTATTGCTCTGGATCAACTAAAGTGGGCAAAGAGACAATCGGCTGCACTGACCATAAGGCCCACGGACAGCAAACATTCGCGCAGATAGTGGAGAATTCCTGTAACGTTTCGTTTGTGCAGCTGGGTTTGACCCTGGGTATGGAAAAATATTATCATTATCTCCATGCTTTCGGCTTCGGACAGATTACCGGCGTCGACCTGCCGGGAGAGGCTTCAGGGATTTTGGTACCGCAGTCCCGTGCCAAACAGATCGACCTGGCCACTATGTCCATGGGGCAGGCTAATGCCGTCACTCCGATTCAGCTTTGCAACGCGGTGGCTGCAGTAGCCAATGGGGGCAATCTGATGAAACCTTACCTGGTGAAACAGGTGGTGAGCGCCGACGGCCAGATAGTGCAGCAGAATGAGCCCACCGTGGTGCGCCGGGTGATTACTGAGGAAACTGCCAAGCGCCTCTCTACAATCTTGGAGGGAGAAGTCATCAACGGCACCGGAAGAAATGCCTACATTGAGGGTTACCGCGCCGGGGGGAAAACCGGTACCGCGCAGAAGATAGCACCTGGGGGGGGGTACCTGTCCAATGAATATGTGGCTTCCTTCATCGGCTATGCCCCGGCCCATAAACCGCGTCTGTTATGTTTTGTAGCAGTTGATGCCCCGCAAGGTTATCCTTATTATGGAGGCTGGGTTGCAGCTCCGGTATTTAAGAATATAATGCAGGATGCCCTGCGTTATCTGGAAGAGCCCATGTATAAAGATGGCAATGCAGAGCAAACCCTACCACAAGAGGAAATGGCTGTTGTTCCAGATGTAGTCAACCTGCCGCTGGAAGAGGCAACTGCCGCCATAAGGGCTCGAGGCCTGCAGACCAAAGTCAACGGCAGCGGCAATGTAGTGTGGCAGCAGACCCCCCGGGCGGACACAAAACTGAAACCCGGACAGCAGGTCATAATCAGCCTTTCGGCGGTAGACAGGACTAATCATGGCGGGCCGGTGACTGTGCCTGACCTGCAAGGTAAATCCATGCGGGAGGTAGCCAAGATATTATCCGACCTGGGTCTGCATCTTATGCCGGAGGGATACGGGCTGGCCTACCAGCAGAGTCCCGACCCTGGCAAGGTGATAACCGGGGGCTCGACGGTGACAGTAAAATTCCAGCCGGTGGGCGAATGATATCAGTGACAGGCAAATATGTAGCGAAACCAGAGGATGGAGAGGTTTGTGCATGAAACTGTTGGATCTTCTCAAAGGACTCGACATCAAATCAATTTCCACCGACGGCAATCCCGACATCATACAGATCGCTTATGATTCCCGTCAGGTTGCACCGGGTGCACTGTTTGTAGCTATCCCCGGTATTAAGACCGATGGACACCTATATATTGCTGCAGCTGTTGAAGCCGGTGCTGCTGCGGTGGTTGCCCAACAGGAGGTGGATCACATCCCGGAGGATATCCCGGTGGTTACTGTAGCTAACAGCCGGGCGGTGCTGGCCGATTTGGCAGCATGTTTTTATGGAGAGCCCAGCCGCGATTTGAGAGTTGTAGGAGTTACCGGGACTAACGGCAAGACGACCACTACCCACCTGATACAGGCCATTTATGAAGAAGCAGGTTGTCTTTCCGCCATCATGGGTACTCTGTACGCCCGGGTGGGTGACTATAATGTGGATTTAGGACACACCACCCCAGAAGCGTTGGAAATCGAATCTTTTATGGACCTGTGTCGGGATAAGGGTGCTCAATCTCTGGTCATGGAGGTTTCTTCCCATGCCTTGAGTCTAAACCGGGTGGACCGCATCCATTTTCATGCGGCGGTATTTACCAACCTGACTCAGGACCATTTGGATTACCATCAGAATATGGATAATTACCTCTCAGCCAAATTGAAGTTGTTTGGCATGATCCCGCCTACAGCCCCCCATTTCTGCGTCGTGAACCGCGATGACCCTAACGCCGCCGCTTTCCTGGCTGCTGCTTCAGGCCCGGTTTATACCTACGGGGTTCAAGGCGATGCCGGGGTGCGGGCTGAGAATATCGACATCAGCCTTAAAGGGACCAGTTTTACAGTGAGATATGGGACGGTTTGCTTTGAGGTGAAGATGCACCTTATAGGCATGTTTAGTGTCTATAACGCTTTGGCGGCGATTGCCGTGGGCCTGGCTGAAGGCATTTCGCCGGAAATTATCACCCGGGCTCTGGCCAAAGTCCAGGGCGTACCAGGACGCTTCGAGCAAGTCTTCTCTTCCCATGATTTTACGGTAGTGGTAGACTATGCCCATACCCCTGATGGCCTGGAGAATATACTGCAGACCGGGCGGGAACTGACCACCACCCGATTGATTACGGTATTCGGCTGCGGCGGGGACCGTGATCGCAGCAAACGGCCATTGATGGGAGAGATAGCGGCACAGTACAGTGATTTCTGTGTGGTGACCTCCGATAATCCCCGCAGTGAGGAACCTGAGGCCATAATCGCCGATATCGTACCCGGATTGGAAAAAGTGCCTCATTCCCGCTATGCCATTATTTCAGACCGGGCCGAGGCCATAAAACACGGTATACATCTAGCCCGGCCTGGCGACCTGGTCATCATCGCCGGCAAAGGCCACGAGACCTATCAACTTATTAAGGGACAGCGCCTGGACTTTGATGACCGCAAGGTGGCGCAGAAGGTGCTGAACGAACTGGTTAAGGCTTAATTTCAAGGCAGGAGACGTGACGATGGAAGCTATTTGGCATACTGCGCTGGCTGCAGCGATAGCCTTCGCAGTTACTGCAGGTATGGGGCCCCTGATAATACCACTTTTGACCCGGCTCAAATTCGGTCAGAACATACGCGATGACGGCCCCAAGCGGCATATGGCCAAGGCCGGCACTCCTACTATGGGTGGGGTCATGATCATAACCGGAGTGATGGTGGCCACCTTCATAATGGCCGGATCTGAACTGAAAGCATTGACCGCAGTATTGGTGATGATTGCCCTGGCGGCTATAGGTTTCTGGGATGATTATATCAAAGTGGTATTAAAACGCTCCTTGGGCTTGCGTGCCCGCGAAAAACTGGGGCTTCAGCTCTTAATCGGGCTGCTCTTCGGCCTGGCTTTGATTTATTATTTCGACCGCGGCTCGCAGATTCTGATCCCCTTTAGCGGATACAGCCTGGATCTGATGGCCGGCGGATATATTTTGTTTTTGATAGTTGTCTTAGTGTCCTCATCGAATGCAGTCAACCTGACCGATGGCCTGGATGGCCTGGCAGCCGGGGTAACCGTCTTTGTGTCTCTGGCCTATGCGATCATAGCCTGGCTGACCGGTCACCCGGAGATTATGACCTTCGCTGGAGCCCTGTGCGGCGCCTGCCTGGCTTTTTTGATCTACAACCATTATCCGGCCCGGGTGTTTATGGGAGATACCGGGTCGATGGCTCTGGGCGGGGCGGTGGCAGCTATGGCAGCCCTGACCGGCACTGAGCTGATATTAATCTTGGTGGGATTAGTATATGTGATCGAGACACTGAGTGTGGTCTTGCAAGTGATCTCCTTTCAGATCACCCGTCGGCGCTTGTTTCTTATGGCGCCGCTGCACCACCATTTCGAATTGAAAGGCTGGTCCGAACAGAAGGTGGTAAGGGCCTTCTGGCTTGGTGGCCTGGCCAGTGCGGTTCTGGGCATAATCAGCCTCAAAGCCTTGTGGTAATCAGAATGGAGTGAAATTATTGGAACTATTTAATAAACGCGTTTTGGTAGTGGGGCTCGGTAAAAGCGGGCAGGCGGCCGCAATTGCACTTACCCATTGTCAAGCCCAGGTGGAGGCTTGCGACCTGAAACCATCAGAAAGCTTTGACCCCGAGTTGATCGCTTCCCTAGAGCGACTTGGTGTGAAAATATATACCGGAGGCTACCCGCCAGTAAGCTCCGCCACTTATGATATGCTAGTGGCCAGCCCAGGTATATCACTGGATATAGAGCCTTTTCAGCAAGCCCTGGCCTGTAACCTCCCCGTAATTGGGGAAGTGGAACTGGCCTATCAAATCAAGCAACCTGAGCTTACCATGCTAGCTGTGACTGGCACCAATGGCAAAACCACCACCACCGCACTTTTGGAATACATCCTTCAGGCTGACGGTCGCCAGGCAGCCGCCGGAGGCAATATCGGTACTCCCCTGACCAGGCTGGTAGAGGAGATGACCGACGGCATTATTGTCGTGGAGATGTCCAGTTTTCAATTAGAGACCATCCATGAATTTAAGCCCGGGGTATCTGGTATGCTCAATATCACCCCGGATCATCTGGATAGGCACAAGACCATGCAGGCCTACACCGCTGCCAAAGCCCGCATCTTCAAAAATCAGAGCCGGGAGGATTTTGCCCTCTTGAATTATGATGATGAGGTGATTCGCCAGATGGCGGACCAGTGCCCGGCCCGGGTCTGGTTTTTTTCCCAACAACAATCGGTTGAAGAGGGTGTCTATCTCGATAACGGCCGCATCGTGATTACCAGCGCAGGAGTGACTTACCCCATTTGCAACCAGCAGGAGGTCTTGTTACGGGGTCGGCACAATATGGAAAACATTCTCTGCGCAGCGGGCATGGCCTTCTGCTGCGGGGTGTCCGCGGAGGTGATCGGCTCAGCTCTCAAAACCTTCTGTGCAGTGCGGCACCGCATGGAAGAGGCTGCCGATATTGATGGGGTTTTATATATTAATGATTCCAAGGCCACCAATCCGGATTCGGTCATAAAAGCCCTGGATGCCTTCAGCCGGCCCATCATCCTCATCGCCGGAGGCCGCAGTAAAGGCAGCAGCTTTGACGAATTGGCGCATTCGATCAAGCAAAAGGTCAAAACCCTGATCCTGCTGGGAGAAGCTCGCGCAGAGATTCGCCGGGCAGTCATGGATGCTGATTTCCAGAATATATATGAGGTAGAAACCCTGACTGATGCGGTCAATACGGCCAGGCGGAAAGCCCAGCCCGGGGATGTGGTGTTGTTGTCACCAGCCTGCGCCAGTTGGGATATGTTTCTCAATTATGAACAACGCGGAGACTTGTTCTGCAGTCTGGTGAAGCCGCAGTAGCATAGGGAGAGTAGGTAATGCGGGAGGCATACATTTGAGATTAAGAAAAGGACCGCCTGATCTGATTCTTTTTATAACCGCCTTGACCCTGTTGGGAATAGGATTGATTATGGTGTTCAGTTCCAGTGCGGTCACCGCAAGTGTCCGCTATGGGGATGCTTATTATTTCTTCAAGCGCCAAATTGTATGGTCGGTAATCGGCATCGCCGCACTGTTGATTACCATGAAGATCAATTATCAGAAATTACGGGGATTGGCCTTGCCCGCCATGATCATAGCTTTAACGTGTTTGATCCTGGTAATAACACCTCTGGGGATATCCACCAAAGGCTCCAGCCGCTGGTTAGGCATAGGCAGCACGCGCCTTTTCGCTCCTTCGGAACTGGCTAAATTGGCCACGGTTATGTTTTTGGCCCGTACCATGGAAGTGAACCTGGATAAGATGAAGGATTTCATGAAAGGGGTGGTACCCTACCTGGCCATAATGGGCGTGGTATGCGGGTTGATTATGCTGCAGCCTGACCTGGGGACTACTTTTGTGGTGGCTGCCACCATATTCTTTATGATGATGGCGGCAGGTATGCGCTGGAGCCATCTGGGAGGTATTGCTGCCGCAGGCATGGCAGCAGTGTTCGCAGCCATTGTGGTAGCCCCATATCGCCTGGAGAGGCTGATAGCCTTCACCAACCCTTGGAAATACGCCAGCGATGAGGGCTTCCAGACCATTCAATCGCTGTATGCGCTGGGATCGGGAGGGCTTTTTGGCATGGGGTTGGGACGCAGCCGCCAGAAATTTTTCTATCTGCCGGAACAGCACACCGACTTCATTTTTGCCATATTAGGTGAGGAACTCGGCTTTTTAGGGGCGATATTGGTGATTTCACTGTTTCTCTTGTTTGCCTGGCGGGGATTCAAAATCGCCATCAATGCCCCTGACACTTTCGGCAGCCTGCTGGCAACAGGCTTGACAGTGATGATTACCTTCCAGGCCGCGATCAACATAGGAGTGGTATGCGGGGTATTGCCGGTAACCGGTATAACCCTGCCGTTTATCAGTCATGGCGGCTCGTCACTATTGTTCACTATGATTGGGGTCGGTTTGCTGCTCAATATCTCCAGGTATAGCTCCAACCGATGACAGGCAAAGCAGTCCTGTTCAGCAAGCTTGAAGAGTGAGGCGATCAATAATGAGATTGATTATAAGCGGCGGAGGCACCGGGGGGCATATCTACCCGGCTTTATCTATTGCTGAAGGAGTGCGCCAACGCATCCCTGAGGCAAAGATACTGTATGTAGGTTCCAAACAAGGCATGGAGAAGAAAATAGTGCCCGAAAGGGGATTTGATTACGCGGAAGTCGACATTTCAGGCATAGACCGCTCCTCAATGCTCAAAGCCTCCAAATCGCTGGTCAAATTCCCCAAAAGCTTCTTTCAGGGCTGGGATATAATTAAAGATTTCAAACCGGATGTGGTGGTTGGCACAGGAGGATATGCTTCATTCCCGGTGGTGCTGGCCAGCACTTTTTTTTCGTGCCGCTCATTTATTCATGAACAGAATGCCCAGCCGGGTCTGGCCAACCGCAACCTGGCTAGCCGGGTGGATTGCGTCATGCTGACTTTTGAAGAAGCTGCCCAGTATTTGCAGGCAAAGCGTATAGAGATCACTGGTTTGCCGGTGCGCCAGGCGATTACCACCGTAAGGCGGGACGAGGCCTACCGCAAGTGGGGGTTCACCCCCCAGCTATTCACCCTGGTGGTGTTCGGCGGAAGCCAGGGTGCAGCCAGCATCAACCGGGCTATGCTGGGTTACTTGGATAGATCGCGCAGTGAACGATCTCAGATTATTTGGATGACGGGAAACAAGCAGTATGAGGAACTGGTCGAACAGGTCAAAGCTCTGCAACTGGAGCAGAGTCACATCAAACTGGTGATGAAACCGTATCTGGACCATATCGAAGATGCTCTGGCGGCAGCCAATCTGGCCTTATGCCGGGCCGGAGCCAGCACCTTGAGTGAGTTGGCTGTTCTCGGCCTGCCAGCTATTCTGGTGCCGTATCCTTATGCCAGTGATAACCACCAGGAAAAAAATGCCCGGGCTTTGCTGGAAAAAAAGGCAGTGGAGATGATTATCGACGAGTTCCTGGATGGGGATACTCTTTATGAAAAAATACAAGGGCTCAGGCATCAGCCCGAAATGCTGCGGAATATGGCCGCCCATATCAAACGGGAGGCTAGACCGCAGGCCTTAGATGATATCCTGGATATCATATTGTCCTAAAGCAGGACGATTCTGCGATTTATCAGGACAGGCCTTAATACGAACGGGTTTAGGTTACACAGTGTAACCACTTTTAGCAATCAAGCATACTATAAGGTGTAGATAGCAGCAGGAGGAAGGAGATGAGGAAATGACCGCCTCGTCGGCACAATGGGTGCATATGGTGGGAATCGGAGGAGCCGGAATGAGCGGCATTGCCAAGGTACTGGCTGAACAGGGTATCAAGGTCAGCGGGTCGGATCTGCAGAGTTCTGAAGTTACCAGAAAATTGGCTGACCAGGGTGTTATTGTGTATATGGGGCATTCCTCCGCAAACCTTAAGCCCGGGGTTGATTTGGTGGTGGCTTCTTCAGCTATTCCTCAAGACAACAGTGAATTGGCAGCTGCCCGACAAGCAGGCATTCCTATCCTCAAGAGAGGTCAGATGCTGGCCTTAATGGTCAACAATATGCAGACTATTGCTATAGCCGGAGCCCATGGTAAAACCACTACTACTTCAATGGTGTATAAGGCGTTGAGTGGCGCCGGGCAAGACCCGACTTTTATCCTGGGAGGAGAATTGCAGGGCAGTCAGCTGGGCGCCCGGCTGGGCCAGAGCAATTACGCAGTGGTGGAAGCCGATGAGAGTGATGCCTCATTCCTGGAGCTTACGCCCTATATCGCGGTGATTACCAATATCGAGGATGACCACCTGGATTATTATGGCTCCACGGAAAATATCCGTCAGGCCTTCCGGCGCTATTTCGACCGGGTCAAGGCAGGCGGTCTGGCACTGGTTTGCGGGGATGATCCCGAGGTGCAGCAATTGCTTGATGATGAAATCGCCACCCGTGTGGTCAGGTACGGGGCAGCGGAAAACAATGACTATTATTTCACCGACTGGGAAGCCAGGATGATGGGTTCTCATTGCCAGGTATACCACCAGGGGCGGCACCTGGGCAGTCTGCAGCTGTCGGTGCCGGGATGGCACAACACCCTCAATGCCATGGCTGCGGTGGCGGTGGTCTGTGAGCTGGGCCTGCCCTATGAATCGGCTCTTCGTGCCTTGCAGGAATTCAGCGGTGCCAAGCGCCGTTTTCACCTGGTGGGCAGCAAGAATGACATTACCGTCATAGATGATTACGCCCATCACCCTACCGAGATTGCAGCCACTATCGCGGCAGCCCGGCAGGCTCATCAAGGCCGCCTTACGGTGATCTTCCAGCCCCATCGCTTTACCCGCACCCAGCTTATGGGTGAGAGGCTGGGCAAATCGCTTACTGGGGCTGACACGGTCATAATTACTGATATTTACTCTGCCGGTGAGGCAGCTATTCCAGGGGTCAGCTCGCAGACTGTGTATAACGCTGCCTGCGGGGCTGAAGCCCGGGTTTATTATGTGCCCGATAAGGAAGCCGTTGTTCCCCTGGTGGCTGAGTGTTCCCAGCCCGGTGACCTTATCATTACTATGGGGGCTGGGGATATTTGGAAGTTGGGCAAAAATATTTTGGAAAAGTTATGACGCCTGTGGAGGTGCTAGGTTGGATAACTATTTGATCAGGGGGGGCAAAGCCCTAAAAGGCCAAGTTCATATCAGCGGTTCCAAGAATGCCTCCCTGCCGATTATGGCCGCTACCTTAATGGCGGCTGACGAAGTTGTTTTATGCGGTGTACCTGATCTGGAGGACATCAATGTCATGTCTGATGTTCTCAGGTTGTTAGGGGCGAAAGTTGAAAGAGAAAATGACGTATTGATTATAGATACCCGCAATGCGAATAGCATCGAACTTCCGGAATATATGTCCAGAAAGATGCGGGCTTCGAACCTGGTGATGGGGGCATTGCTAGCCCGCTATAAGAGGGCTGCGGTAGCCTATCCGGGAGGGTGCGCCATCGGCAGCCGTCCCATGGACCTGCATCTCAAGGGATTCAGAGCTTTGGGATATAACATCACTGAGGAGTGCGGAGTCATGTACGGCGAGGCTGAAAAACTCGGCGGCCAGGAGACCCTGCTGGATTTCCCCAGTGTGGGAGCAACCGAAAACATTATGATGGCAGCCGCATTGACCCCGGGCATAACCACCCTGCGCAACGCTGCCCGCGAGCCGGAGATCATAGACTTGCAGAATTTCCTCAACCGCATGGGCGCTAGAATTCGCGGCGCAGGCCTGGATACAATCCGCATTGAGGGAGTGAGCAAACTGCATGGGGTGGAACACACCGTGATTCCTGACCGTATCGAAGCCGGGACTTTCATGGTAGCGGCAGCTATTACTCATGGTGATGTGATGATCGATAATATCGTCTTGGAACATATCCAATCCCTGGTCGCCAAGCTGCGCGAAATCGGTGTAGATATCAGTACTAATGGTTCCTGGGTCAGGGTTTCGGGCCATCAAGCTCTGCACAGCGCCGATATTAAGACCATGCCCTATCCCGGTTTTCCCACCGATATGCAACCGCAGATGATGGCCTTGATGTCGACCGTGCCGGGGACCAGCATCGTGGTGGAGACTATTTTTGAGAACCGCTTCATGCATGTACACGAATTGCGCAGGATGGGGGCGGAAATAAAGATAGAAGGCCGGGTGGCCATAATTAAAGGCCGGGAAAAACTGGAAGGGGCGGCTGTGGAGGCTAGTGATCTCCGCGCCGGAGCAGCTCTGGTCTTAGCCGGACTAAGGGCTCGCGGGGAGACCCGGGTTGGAACACTAGAACATATTGACCGGGGATATGACAAACTGCACTGCAAACTGCAGAAACTCGGTGCAGATATAGAACGCAGGACTGCAGCCGGCAGCCGATAATTTTTGATCTTAGTAAGCAGGAAATCCGTTCCCAAAGATGATTTTCCTACCGAATTCTGCTATAATCTATCACATCAATCTGGGGCAGAGGCAGCAAATGAAGAATCTATGGTATAACGGTTTGGTAAAGTATACGGTTTTCCTGTTGGTTACACTCCTCTCGCTTTTCCTTTTTGTGCATAGTTCTTTCTTCTATATCGATGTAATCACGGTCCAGGGGGCGGACAAATTGGGTTCAGCGGAGGTCATCCGCCTCTCCGGGCTGCATATCGGCCAAAATATCTTTTCGGTGGATGGAAATCAGATCAGCCATGCCCTGCGGGTGCACCCCATGGTCAAGGAGGTCAAAGTGATCAGGCATTGGCCCCGGCATCTGGAGATCCAGGTTGAAGAGCGCCAGGCCTGGGCCTTAACGCCGTATCAGGGCGCATTTTTGTGCCTGGATATGGACGGGATCGTCCTCGATAAGATTAATACATTTTCCGCAGATCAATATTGTATAATTACTTTGGACCAGCAACCAGAGCAGGTGGTGTTGGGACAAGTTTTTGACCAGGAAGCGGTTTCCTCTGTACGTCGGGTGTGGGATGCCATACCGGCCGAGAGCCGGGCCGACATCTCTGATTATCATTATGTGAATGCCAGCCAAGAATTGGTCTTGTATACCAACAGAGGGACTGAGATTAAATTCGGGGGTCTGGAACGGCTGGATGAAAAAGTGCAGTCGCTGGTGCAGATCATAAGTATCGAGGAGGATTATGAAGAACAGGGCCAGACTGGCTTAAGCTATGTTGATTTACGTTTTAAGGGTCAGCCGGTAGTGAAAACGCTGGACTAATCAAGGAGTAGGTAAGAAGGTACAAGAAATGCGCAACCGCAGTGCACAAATCACAATTGCAGTTATTTGTATTATCTTGGGCATTATGCTGGCCATACAGTTCAAAACCCAGGAGAATATAAACGACACCCTGATGCCGGGGCGAATGGAGGAATTGAGCCAACAACTTTACGAGGTCACCAAGCAGCGCGATACGCTAGCGGAGGAAGTGCAGAGTCTGCGTGACAAACTGCAGAACATCCGCCAGGACAATCAGGCTATGGCGGACATGCATGATGAGGTGATCAAAGCCAATATGGCGGCAGGAAAGGTGGCCGTAAGCGGGCCTGGAATAGTGCTGACTTTAAACGACAGCACCCACACCTTGCAGACCGGGGAGAATCCCAACTATGGTATCGTACATGATTACGATTTGTTGACCCTGGTCAACGAGATGCGTGCCTCGGGTGCGGAAGCAATCGCAATCAATGAACAGCGCCTGACTGCGGTTTCAGAAATCAGATGTGCCGGAACTTTAATATTAGTAAACTGGGTTCGCATCGGGCCCCCATATGTGATCAAGGCTATCGGCGATCCGGATATGCTGACCAGCGGATTGAACATCAGGGGCGGCCACCTGGAAACCCTGAAAATCCTGGGTGTCCAGACCAATCTGCAGAAAACTGACAACATGGAATTGCCGGGCTACAACGGGATTATGAAGTTCACCCATGCGGTGCCGGTAGAACAAGCGAATGAGGCGCAATAAGAGATGTGGCTGCTAGTAATTTTTTGTTTATTGATAGGGGTATTTATCGGATTGCAGATGCCGGTGCTATTTCCGGTGGTATACGCGAAATATATGTCTATTGCTATCCTGGCGGCTTTGGACTCCGTATTGGGGGGCATCCGCGCTTATATGGAGGACGGCTTCGATAGCACCATTTTTGTTACCGGATTTGTGGTCAATGCTCTCCTGGCGGCAGGTATGGCCTATCTGGGGGACCGCCTGGGGGTCGATCTCTATCTGGCCGCAGTGCTGGTCTTTGGAGTGCGATTGTTCCAAAATATGGCAATAATTCGTCGATATCTCATGAAAAAATATTAGACTCAAATAAAGGGATATTCAGGATTTTGTGGTATTTCTATGTAGACCTTAAAGTGAGGGGGAATCACTATCAGGAACCGCCATATAGTGGTTGCCCTGGACATAGGGAGCCACACCATCAAAGCCGCCATGGCTGAAGTGGTGGCAATAGATCAGATAAACGTTTTGGGTATTTCGTCCTTGCCCGCCAAGGGAATTAAAAAAGGACACATAGTTGATATCGAAGCGGCCGCCCAGGGCATGGAAGAAGCTTTGAACGCCTTGGAGAGGCTGACCGGTGTGGAGATAAGCGGGGCTTTGATCGGTTTTTCCGGAACCAGCCTTTCAACCTTGAATAATCATACCGTGGTAGCCGTCGGAACCCCCAGTTATGAAATTTCACCGGAGGACAAGAACCGGGTTCTGCATTCGGCTTGCACCATTTCTTTACCTCCTGACAAAGGCATCGTGCAGACCGTGGAACGACAGTACATCATCGATGGATACGATGGTGTCAAAGAACCGATTGGCATGGTGGGAAGCCGCTTGGAAGCTGAGATTACGGTGGTGGTAGCGGCTATCGCCGCGGTACAGAATTTACAGCGCAGTGCCAGCCGGATCAACCTGGAGGTCGAAGGGCTGGTTTTCAATCCACTGCTGGATTGTGAAGCAGTATTAATGCCCACCGAGATGGAGATGGGGGTAGCCCTGGTCGATATCGGGGGCGGAACCATCGATGTAAGCGTGTTCGAACGCGGCAGTCTGTTGTGTGCTGCGGTGCTGCCTCTGGGCGGAGAACACATAACCAGGGATCTGGCTATCATCCTCAAGACTTCGCTGCAAGAAGCGGCCTGCCTGAAAGAACGCAGCGACCTCAACTATTCTCCGGCAGGTGATGATGGGGATGAAGATTTGATCGATATCAAAGACGTCCAGGGTCAGGTTGGGCGCCAGGTTTCTCAGCAGTTGGTGACAGAAATTATCTCTGCCCGGGTATTGGAAATCGCTCAAATGGTGTATGCTGAACTGAGGCAATCCGATGTGCTGGAGAGGATTCCGGCAGGGATAGTTCTGACCGGAGGGGGCGCTAAACTTACTGGGATGACGGACTTATTCGAGGAATATCTGGGGATACCGGTGAGGTTGGGTTATCCCGACCGGGTTCCGGGACTGGCGGGAGAATACCGCAAACCGTGCTATGGCGCGGTAATAGGGGGATTGATCTGTGCAGCCCGGCACATTGAGCCCCACAAAATCGAAAACAAACGTGGCCTGTCAAGTTTATTTGACAGAATGGGCGAATGGTATAAGGATTTTTTTAGGTAAAGGACAGAGGAGGTTTTTTAATGCCACTGGATTTTGACGTTGAGATGCAACAATTTGCTGATATCAAGGTCATAGGAATCGGCGGCGGCGGCAACAACGCCATAAACCGCATGATTGAAGCCGGATTAAAAGGGGTTGAGTTTGTAGCCGTTAATACTGATTCACAGGCATTGTGGATCTCCAAAGCCGACAAGAAGATACAGGTGGGTGAAAAGCTGACCAAGGGTTTAGGTGCGGGTGCCGACCCGGAGATCGGCCTCAAGGCCGCAGAAGAGAATGCTGATGAAATCAAAAGGGCCCTGCAGGGCGCTGACATGGTTTTCGTCACCGCAGGAATGGGCGGAGGCACCGGCACTGGTGGAGCGCCGGTAATCGCGCGTATAGCCAGGGAGCTGGGTGCACTTACCGTAGGCGTAGTGACCCGGCCGTTTACTTTTGAAGGCCGCAAACGGAACTCGCAGGCCGAGAGCGGCATACATAACCTGCGCGAAGAAGTGGACAGTTTAATAACTATTCCCAATGACCGCCTCTTGCAGGTGGTTGAGAAGAACACCGCCTTTAATGACGCCTTCCGTATTGCCGATGACATTCTTCGCCAGGGCGTGCAGGGCATTTCCGACCTCATCGCGGTGCCGGGAGTCATCAACTGTGACTTCGCCGATGTGAAAACCGTAATGAAAAACACTGGTTCAGCATTGATGGGCATCGGCACCGCCAAAGGTGAAAACCGCGCCGCAGAAGCAGCTCGCATGGCGATATCCAGCCCGCTTCTGGAGACCTCCATCGATGGGGCCAAAGGGGTCTTGTTCAACATCAGCGGGGGAGGAGGCCTCACCTTGTTTGAGATCTATGAAGCCGCCGAGATAATTCATCAGGCAGTCGATGCTGAAGCTAATATTATCTTCGGAGCCAATATTATTGAGAGCCTTGAAGACGAGGTGCGCGTCACCGTGATCGCCACCGGATTCAGCGCCTATAAGCCCAGATTGGGCGAAACCAGCAAGAGCAGCCGCAGCGGTATTGAAGCCCCGCCTACCTTTGCGGAAAAAGGCGACCTGGAGATACCACCCTTTTTACGCAGCCGCAAACGCACTGACAGATAGGTCTGGACCAGACTGAACGGCCAAATAACCAGGATACAACCGGGAATGCTTTATTCCCGGTTTTTGTTTTTTAGAGGAATAAGAAAGCGCTAAATGCAAAGCAAATCCAACAAATTCTTTTAACCAGGTCTGGTATAATCTGGTAAGCATACCGTCGCAGGTCTTAGAATATGAATGTTTATAGTGATTAAAGCTGACAGCTGTCAAGCGGAAGGATCTTTTCATATCAAGGTGAGGGCAATTGAGCGATTCTAAAGTGTATTTGGACTTGACCTTCCTTAATAATTTTATAATGGATTTCGTTATCCTGTGGGCGACATCCCGGTTGTCCGGCTTAAGGCCCAATCACGCCCGCCTGGCGGTGGCAGCAGCCCTGGGTGCGGCCTATGCGGTCGGTTATGTGTGGCTCAGAGGGAATCCTCTCTTTAGCCTGACCGGTAAAATCGTTTTTTCCCTGTTCATGGTCATGCTGGCCATCAGACCAGGCCGCTGGCAGGATTATGGCAAGGTTTTGCTTTACTTCTACCTGATCAATTTTACCGTAGCCGGCGCCACCATCGCAGCATCCTCACTGCTGGCCGGCACTGTGATCGAAAGTCTTTTCCCGGCCGTCTGGATTCTGGTGGCAGTCTTCGCCGCACTGGCCATCGGCCTATTCGCTGGCCGCTACGTCAAGGACCATCTTCTGCCGGGATTGCTCAAATTTCAGGTGGATCTGCGTTTTGGCAAACAGCACTGCTGCGGGCATGGTTTCGTGGACACTGGCAACGCACTCAAAGACCCATTGACCAGAAGACCGGTGATCGTGGCCGAGTATGCACTTATCAAGTCCTGTCTGCCTCAGGATTTGCAGCACATGATGGAAGGGACTCAGAGCGAGGAGGCCATGCTGGAACAGATCATGAATAGCAGTTGGGCCAATCGCCTGAGATTGATACCCTTCTCTTCCATCGGCAGAAAAAACGGAATGTTATTGGGTGTCCGCGCTGACGAGGTGGTATTGAACATCGGCTCTAAAGACATCTTGCATAGAAACGCAGTGGTGGGGATCTATCGCGAGCAGTTGAATCCGCAGGGCAATTACCAACTCTTGATCCCTGCGGATATGGTGGAAGGATAGGAGGAAATGGCATGGGAATCAGAGACCTGTTGAAGAACTGTCAGATGAGCCTGATCCGCTTGTACATCAAAAAGCGCATACCGCAGTTCATCCATTACATCGGCTCGACTGAGGTATTGCCTCCACCCCTGCAAGAAACCGAGGAGATGAGTCTGATCTCGCGCCTGGAGCAGGGAGATGTGGGGGTCAAGTCCAAACTCATCGAACACAACCTGCGCCTGGTGGTATACATCGCCAAGAAATTTGAAAACACCGGCATCAATATCGAAGACCTGGTTTCCATCGGCACCATCGGTTTGATCAAAGCTGTCAATACCTTCGAACCCAAGAAAAATATCAAGCTGGCCACTTATGCTTCACGCTGCATCGAAAACGAGATCCTCATGTACCTGCGCCGCAACCTTAAAAACCGTGGCGAGGTTTCATTAGATGAGCCGCTCAATGTGGACTGGGACGGCAATGAACTGCTGCTATCAGATGTGCTGGGGACTGACGGGGACATGATCTACAAGCGCATTGAACATGAGGTGGAAAAGAGCCTGCTGTGGCAGGCCATGCATAAGCTGAGCAGTCGAGAAAAGACTATTATACAACTGCGTTTTGGCTTAGGGGACGGATTGGAAAAGACTCAGAAGGAAGTAGCCGACATCCTGGGTATTTCGCAATCGTATATCTCTCGCCTGGAAAAGAGAATCCTTAAAAGGCTGCAGCGTGAAATCAGAAAGATCGAATAAGGTCTGAATAAGGGGGCAGGCTTAATGTTCTGCCCCTCATCAAGAACGAATAAATCCTGGCTGTGGCGTAAACAATTTAATATAAGGGAATTTAGTGCTTTATGAGGCACTATTTTTTATGATTTACCAGGGACAATGTTGCAGAGAAGGGAAGGAGCCAGCTTGATCAATAAAGTTGAGATATGCGGGGTCAATACCTCCAAACTTCCCGTATTGAAAAACGATGAGATGAGAGTGTTGTTTAAAGAGTTTCAAGCGGGAGAGCAGCAGGCCAGGGAGAAGCTGATACAGGGCAACCTGCGTCTGGTTTTGAGTGTCATTCAGAGATTCAGTAATCGCGGCGAATTCGTGGATGACCTGTTTCAGGTGGGTTGCATCGGACTGATCAAGGCTATAGATAATTTCGACCTGAGCCAGAATGTGCGATTTTCAACCTACGCGGTGCCGATGATCATAGGCGAGATACGGCGCTACCTGCGTGACAACAACCCGGTGCGGGTATCACGGTCGCTGCGCGACATCGCTTACAAAGCCCTGCAGGTCAGGGAACGGCTGGTTTCGGATAATTCCTCCGAACCTACCGTGGTGCAGATCGCCAAGGAGTTGGAACTACCTCGTGAAGAGGTGGTGTTCGCCCTGGATGCTATACAGGATCCGGTGTCACTGTTCGAACCGATCTATAATGATGGCGGCGACCCGATTCTGGTCATGGATCAGATCAGTGACGACAAAAACACCGACGACCTGTGGTTAGAGGAGATCAGCATCAAAGAGGCCATGAAAAAGCTCAATGAACGGGAAAAGCATATTGTGAACTTGCGTTTTTTCGCCGGCAAGACACAGATGGAAGTAGCTGATGAAATCGGCATTTCCCAGGCACAGGTCTCACGCCTGGAAAAAGCCGCCTTAAAACAGCTCAAAAAATATATCTGAAGGTGGTAAGGAGGCTTGGATATGGGCAATAGGATCATGACGTTAGTGCTGCTGATGACCGTTCTAGGCCTGTTGCTGCCCCTGACTCAGGGTTACTTATCAGCGGAAAATGCCTTCACCGTAGACAATCTGGTGCGCCTGGAAATGTCCTCTGAATAAACCTGAGGGGTCAAGTATTGCCCAATTGCAGGAAGGAATGCGGCGGATCAGGCAATGGGATGGCCTCTTCTGCCAGGAGTCGGCTGCTCAATCAATCGGTAGCCTCCCCAACCTATCCTCCCAGGCTTCCGCTACTGCTTGAGAAGAAGTGCAATTATCATTTGCCACGCTGCCAGATCCAAAAACCAGCTTCCGTGTCTGGACGCCAGCAGTTCATAAGTTACCCCTGGAATTAGATCGGCAAAGCGCGGGTAACCTCTGGCAGGTTGCCGCGATCATAGCGTCGGTAAACAGCAGCATTGCAACTGACATTGGGGCCAACGGTTAAAACCGTCGTCTTTCACGTTCACGGTACACCCCACCCGCATTCAAGCCAATTCTTAAAGCCCTTTAATTACCGACTCGGCCTCGCTAATAATATCGCCTACTATACTTTTGATAGGTTTGATTTCATTTACCATTCCTATGCCCTGCCCGCAGGAGATAGTACCTTTAGCAATATCTCCGCTTTGGTACATCAGCAGGTTATTGTCGCCTGAAGCTGCACTGATCACAGTATCGCCAGAAGCTTGGTCACTTTCTAATTGCATGATCTCCTTGGCTTTCTTGTTTTTCCAAACTCGGTGGGTGTTTCCAACCGATCTTAGGATCAAAGTGGTATCCGTTTCTGTGGCCTCCAGCAGCGCCTTCTTAAGATTGATGTGTATCGGACACTCTTCGGCCACCAGAAAAGCGGTGCCCATAATCACAGCCTCGGCGCCCAGAGCCAGAGCTGCTACCAGCCCTTGTCCATTGGTCACCCCTCCCCCACCGATCACCGGTACATGCAGGGAGCGGGCTACTGTAGGAATGAGGACAAATGTGCCAATGTCCAAAATTCCGGTCGCCCCGCCGTTTTCATATCCCACCACCGTAACCATATCGGCTCCTAAAGACTCAGCCTTACGTGCATAGCGCAATCCCACACATTTATGGATCCAGGTGACATCAGGCCGTGTTAAAACGGGGACTAACTGCTCTGGGATGCCGTGGCCGGAGGTCTCGATAATCCTAACCCCTGCATCGATGAGCATTTCCACATAGGCTGCATTATCAACTGGTACTCTGGCGGGAAAGAGGTTTAGATTGACTGCAAACGGCTTACTGGTTAGGGAACGTACCTGTTGAACCGCATTTTTCAAATCTTCTTCTGACTTATACATCGCTGAAGCCAAAACGCCCAGACATCCCGCTTCTGAAGCCGCAGCCACGAACACCGGATCAGAGATGTGCATCATGGTCCCAACCACAATCGGATACTCGATTCCTAATTTTTCGGTCACCCTGGTCCTAAACATGTCTTTCCCATCCTTTCATAGGTTGTTTAACAACAATATTACGTCTGTATAGTATGTAATGCAATACCAGCATCAAAGAGGCCATAAAAAGGTTGAGGGTGGGGAACAACATCTTGTGAACTTATGCTTTTTCGTTGGCAAGATACAGTTGGATACGCATTCATGGCAGACAACCTGGTGCACCTGGAGGTGCCCTCAGAATAAGCGGGTTGGGTTGTAGGGCCTAACCCTTTTTTTATGGTACAATGCGGAAAAAGGGTTGAGGCAGAGGAGTCTGGATAATACCGGATCGATGTTCTGCAACCGGGAGGATGAGGGTTTTGGCAAACCAAAAAGTGAAGCTGTTCTGGGAGGGGCGTAATGATAATCCGCCCACAAGTTTCGGCAGCATGGGACCAGTTGCAGTATCGCGCATATATCCTCATCCAGTGAACCCGGACAACTCACTGTGGCTGGAAGAACCCATTCGCCCTTATGGGGACCCACAAAACCGCATGTTTCATGGGGACAATCTGAGGGTGATGAACCACCTCCTGCAAAATGGCTATGAAAGTCAATTCAATCTAATCTATATAGATCCTCCTTACCTTAGCAACCAGAAGTATATGTCCCGAATAGCTATCGGCGATAAAGACCACTCCCAGTCCGTGGAGCGCCAGGTATTCAGCGATGTGGGCCCCCGCGAGCTGGATGTTTTCCTGCAGGATTTGTTTGAGCGTTTGGAAATGATGAAAATCCTATTAAATGAAAATGGCAGCCTCTTTGTGCATCTGGACTGGCATGTCAGTCACTATGTTAAAATCTTGCTGGATGAGATCTTCGGCCCTGAGGCTCTAATTAATGAAATTGTGTGGTGCTACGGGGGTGGCACCGGCACTAAACGCCATTTCCATCGCAAACATGACCTGATCCTGTGGTATGCCAAGGGCCCTGACTATACATTCAACCCCCAATACCGCCCTTATTCCCCGGGGACGGTGGAAAGAGGCCTGACCCGGGTCAAAGGAGACCGCTACCGGCTGCACTCACAAGGTGCCTTGATGCAGGATTGGTGGACTGACATCAACAAGATCCTCAGTCCCACCGCCTACGAAAACCTCAAGTTCCCTACTCAAAAGCCCTTGGCCTTATTGGAACGCATCATTTCCGCCGCCTCCAACCCCGGTGATTTGATAGGTGACTTCTATGCAGGTTCGGCCACCACGGCCCAGGCTTGTGAATCAGGAGGCCGTACCTGGATAACCTGTGATAACAGTGTCATTGCCATCGAAACCGCTATGAAACGTTTGCTAAAGATGCCTGCCCGCCCCTTTACGGTGGAGAGTTGCGAAGGCCAGCCTGAAAATGCTGGACGGCTGATACTAAAACCACTGTTGGTTAATGAGTTCGATGCGGCAGATATGCTGCTGCAAGTCGGGATACAAAGCTACCAGCCCGGACAGGAAGTGAAGCCGATTCCATGGGTTCATTATATAGATTTCTGGGAGATCGATCTCAATTACGATGGTCAAATATTTAATTCTGATCTGCAGGTACTAAGGACCAGCCAGCGTATGGACGGCGATTTGCCGCTGCAAATCACCACCCGCCTTAAAAAGCCTGCCAAGCCTATTCAGATAGCGGTTCGGATACACGATGTATTCGGCGCCACAGCAGTGGCTACTGCACAGTTTTGACCGTTGTAGCTCGGCAGTCATTAAATAAGACAGAGCCATAGATAATACTTGACAAAGCCTTGAATTACACCTAGTATAAACCATAAAATATAGTCTTTCAGGGTTACAGGTGCCCAATAGGGAGAATAGGGAACCGGGTGCAATTCCCGGACGGGCCCGCCACTGTAAAGCTGAGCCAGGCCATAAACCACTCCGCAAGGGGGAAGGGGCGCATCGGTGAAGAAGCTGAGTCAGGAGACCTGCCTGTAGCTTGAAGGTTGAAACCTTTCGGTTTTAACCTGGTAGGGAATTGGAGAGTCCATACCTTTTTAAGGTATGGACTTTATTTTTTTAGGGGGTGTTTAATATTAAGGCTGCAGTTTTAGAGAACATAGGCAAGATAAGGATTGAAGAACGTCCGCAACCTCGATGTCAAAAGGGGGATGTGTTACTGGCCGTAGAAGTGTGCGGCCTATGTCGCACCGATATGAAAGCCTATACTGTCGGACAACGGGATCTCAGGCTTCCCCGGGTATTGGGGCATGAAATCACCGCCACAGTGCTTGACGCCAGCCAGCAGCAGACCGGCTTTTGTATTGGCGACAGAGTGCAGGTGGCTCCGGGAATATCCTGTGGCAGATGCCGTTTTTGCAAACAGGGCTTTGATCACCTGTGCGATCGGGTGAAAATCATGGGCTTTCATAGAGATGGCGGGTTTCAGGAGTATCTGCACATACCCGCTGCAGCGGTAAAAACTGGCGTACTTAATTACATCCCTACCGGTTTGTCTTTTGAAGAAGCTTGTATGACGGAACCCCTGGCATGCGCCATAAATATGCAGGATGCCCTGCATATTGGTGATGGGGATGTAGTTCTGATTTGGGGGGGCGGCCCCCTGGGTGTTTTGAACGCCCGTTTGGCCAGAAGCCGGGGGGCTAAAGATATCATCATAGTCGAGCCACAACCTGATAGGATGAGGCTTTTAGAGGGTTTGGAAAACCAATGCCTTTTGGCCGCTGACTTAAAAGACCTTTTGGAAATATTGGCAGCAGTCACAAAACGAGGCCAGGCGGATGTGGTTATTCCTTGCTGTCCCAATCCGGAAGCCTTTAGGGAATCACTGAAAGTATGTGCGAAGCGGGGCCGTATCGGATTTTTTAGTGGATTGACCCCCTGCCCTGACATTGCCAATACAGAGTGGAATTTGATTCACTACCTGGAACTGACCGTTGTTGGTGCATACGGTTGTTCCGCAAAACACAATCAATCTGCAATGCAGTTGATAAATGGAGGCGATGTGACGGTCAAAGACCTGATCACTAGACGCATTGCATTGGGTGAACTGCAACAAGGGTTGGATTTGATAGCTTTGGGGAAGGAAATGAAAATAGTGCTGTATATGAAGAAAGGGAGGTAATGCGAAATGTCATTGTGTGCCCAGGAATTTGGAAGGACTATAACTGAGTTAATCAATCAGGTAGATCAGTCGCGGGAACGGTCCAAAGCCTTGTTTGCTGAGGTGATTTTAGATAAGCAATCTGCCCTGCAGCAGGGAGCGTTTTTGAGCGCATTGGCTGCAAAGGGCGAGACTGCGGAGGAAATTGCCGGGATATGGGAAGCGATATATGAATACGACACCTGTAAAATCGTTTTGGATGTCGGCAGCCATGTGGTTGAAAATTGCGGCACCGGGATGGACAGTATGAAAACATTTAATATCAGTACGGCAGCTGCAATAATAGCAGCGGCCGCCGGGGTGGTAATGGCCAAGCATGGCAGCCGCGCTATTACCTCCAGTTGCGGCACGATCGACCTCTTAGAGAGTCTGGGTATTGATGTTGAAGGGCCACCAGCCCTGGTGAAGCACAGTATTGAAACAGCCGGTATAGGTATTTTTAACGGCATGAGTCCTTATATACACCAAGGTCTGGGAAGAATACTATCACAGATAGCCTTTGGCACAGTGCTCAACATTGCGGCATCCCTGGCCAACCCTGCCCTGCCCCGGATTGGCGTTCGGGGCGTCTACGATCGGGCATTATTGAACCCGGTAGCCCAGGTGATGAACGAGATCGGATACCAGCGTGCGGTGGTGGTGCATGGATTGGATTCCAGCGGAGAGCGGGGCATGGATGAAGCATCGACTATAGGAGAGACTCTGGTGGCGGAATTGCATCCAGACGGCTCCATTCGCGAATACGGTTTCTTTCCGGAAGAATATGGCATTAGACGGGCGGGCCTCGAGGATATCGCTCCCCATGCCGACCGAGAACAGGAAGTACTGCAATTCTTGCGCGTAATTGCGGGTCTTGAAAACGGCCCCCGGACTGATATCGCTTGTTTGAACGCCGCATTGGTAATCTATGTCGGCACACCTGACAGTACTATCGCTGCAAGCCTGCAAATAGCTCGTGATATGGTCTATAGCGGACTTGCGCTGCAAAAGCTGAAACAGTGGGTGGCAGCTCAGAACTTGGACCCCGAACAAGGAATGGTTAAATTGAACAATCTTCTTGCAAGAATGTAAACGGTTATACTGTGGTTTGTTTAATGGGGAGTATATTGTGATTCAACTGTTGGCAGTCAAGACCAGAGCCAACTTCCCGCTGTAACTAGGTGTAACGGTATGCCCAAGGTGACTAAAAAGCCCAATAACCCTGACAAAGGCCGGGTTATTGGGCCTTAACATATTCGTTAAGCAGTTGCCAACCTGGAAGTCTAGATCATCCCCAGGCGTGACAGCAGGGTATCGGCCGCTTTCATTTGGTAATTGACTCGCACGCTGAGACTCGGTTTGCTGGCAGTTTCAAAAATAAAGGCCTTTACTCCCAGATATTGACCACAAGCCCTGGCCAGACTGCCTTTAACCGGGTAGCGATACAGAGTGAATTTCTTATACGAGGTGCTGATGCCGCTGTTCAGCTTGCTCACTATAGCGTTGGCCATCGTTTTTGTAGTAGTTGTGGGATAATAAATCAGGCTCTGTCCCACTGAATCACTGATTTTTGTGTAGTTGTAGCCTTCATGCATGTCCATCAGCCAGTCGACATCATACTTCTTAACCGCAGAGTAGATCGATTTAGCAAGGGTATTATTACCGGTTCCGCTGCTGCTTTGAGGGAAAGCGCGGTTGAGGTCTCCATTATAAGTGCGGGTTTTGTTTTGTACCGCCTTTTTATTGGCCTGGGGCAGCACAATTAGTTTACCTTTTTTTATTTTCCAATCTTTTACCTTCCCTGCTGCAGTGTACCCGGCGGGTTCGTTGCCGTGCACACCGCCCACGATCATAACCACTGGTCCTGAGACGCCGCTGTCAATAATATACATAGGCGTTGCATAAGTAGTGCCGGCTGCAATAGTGACTGTCTTCCTGGAAGCCTTGGAGGGTGCTGTTGAGGCCTTTTCTAGAGCGGACTTGGTTATCGGACCTACCAGGCCATCTGTTTTTAATCCCTGGGACTTCTGGAACTTGACGACTGCATCGTGAGTTTTGGGCCCAAATGAACCATCAATGCTGTATGAGTAATAACCCAACCCGGCCAGATCTTTTTGTAGTTTAGTGACGGCTGAACCTTGACTGCCTAAGGTCAAATCCTGGGTTAAGATTTTATTTAGAGAGGACTTGGTGATTGAACCTACCAATCCATCTGCTTTTAATCCCGCGGATTTCTGGAACTTGACGACTGCATCGTGGGTTTTGGGCCCAAACCAGCCATCAATACTATATAAGTAAAAGCCTAGCCCAGCCAGATCTTTCTGTAACTGAGTGACAGCTGAGCCTTGACTGCCTGAGGTCAAATCCTTGGTCCCATAATTTGCGGTGGCGGCAGCAACAGTTGCTGGATGTACTGACGGAATCACCATCGTCAATGAGAACAATATCAAGAAGGCTGCTATTGCGAACCTTTTTAAGAAATCGTGGATATTTTTCAAGAATAATCAGTCCCTTCCTTTTAAATCTTATTAAGGCAATAAAGTTAAACGAATCAAGATACTACATAAAAAATCAAACCTTTCCTAAATAAATTTATATTGGTAAAAAAGTAAACCAAGACAAAATTCAACAAAAATTGGATAATACCTGCCGAATTATGGCGGTAAATAATGGCAAAGAGAGGGATTATACGTTATAAATAGGAAATAATGGGGTTTAGGGACAATCATGTGGCCATCAGATTTGTGTGGAAAAATGAGGCTTTTATTGACCTGATCCTTATGGACGAAGGACTTTCCTGCTTCCCGCAACAATCAGGAAATCGGAAAATAATTGCGGAAAGCGAGTATCCCAAGAAGTGCAATCAGGCCATATCCGATCGGTGACCGGATATGGCCGTTTGAGGAAGCCCTATGATAATGTTCGCTCTGTCGAATTGTATTCTTGTATTTTATATTGATTCAACAAAGTTTGATATTATAATATAGTGTGTCAGCAAGGATTAATTTAGCTAAACAACAAATAATAGTAAGGTCATCAAAGCAATTAGAACGGAGGCATTTAAGAATGAATACTGTTGAAAAGGCGCTCATGCACGCATTGTTTGTACACCTGCACCACAATATTGACAAAGCTATCGATTTTAATCTGTTTAAACAGCTTAATCAGAAAATCGAACAGACTTGGCCGGGGGCTTTATTGGTGGGCCCAGATGCCAATGACGATGCTGCGGTGGTAAAAATTCCAGGAACCGATTGCTTTATTGCTGCAAAAATGGAGAGCCATTGTTCTCCTAGTGTCCCGAGACCTTATGACGCGGCTGCTACCGGAGCCGGAGGAGCGATGCGGGATGTGGTGGCAATGGGTGCCAGGCCGCTGTTCGTTTTGGATTTCATCGGCACCCGCCCTCTGGAGCAGGAAGTGATCGTGGGTCCCTGTGGCTTCGATGGAAAATGCACCTGCGGGCATTGCGAGGTTATGACCAGCCAGGACAGGGTCAACCTGATGCTCAAAGGCATGGCTGAGATGTGTGAAACCATGGGGGTGTTCGTGGTCGGGGGCGGCTTTTCGACTTCTTTCAGCGATATCGTTCCCGCTGTGGTGGTGGCTGTGATCGGCCAACAGGTCACGCAACACCCGCTTACTAAACCAGCCAAGTCGGCTGGTGATAAAATCATCATTATTGGAGAAACCGGCACGGACGGCAATGACACCCTTTATCGGGCCGGCCTGGTGGATGTACTGCAACCAGCCGTAGCCGTATTCGCTGAAGAACGCACTACCATGGAAGCTACTCTATCAGCATTTGCCACCGGAAAGATAAAGGCTTGTTCTGACCTGGGAGCAGCCGGCATAGGGGCGGCGGTATGCGAATCAGCTCGATACGGGGGACTGGGAGCCCGGGTCAAACTTGATCAGGTGCCGGTAAAGGATGCGGCTATAACGCCGGAAGAAGTGTTTATTTGCGAGACTCAAGCTCGTATGCTGCTGCAAGTGGAGCCGCAGTATGTCGACGAAGTTTTGGCCGCTATCCGTGCCAAGAATGGTATAGCCGCTGTTATTGGCGAAATCAATGATGAAGACTGCTGTATTTTTGAATTCAATGGTCAGACCATCGCCACCATACCCAATAAGCCTTCTGAAGAACAGATGGCTGAATTAATGGCCTAGTTACTATCATTACGTTAGTATGTGGGCACAGGTAAAAATTAAAATGTAGTGACCTTGCCCCTTGGCCAATAATAGTACTGAAGAAAGGGACTATGTTTACGTGGAAACAGTATCTTTGCAGCAAAAAGGCGATATTGCTGTTCTCAGCCTTAATCACAGCAAAACCCATAACGCGATGAATTATGACATGGCTGATCAATTCAGGGCGGCTATCGAAACCATAAAACAGCAAGAGCATATTCGAGTTTTAGTCATTACCGGGGAGGGTAAGTCCTTCTGTTCCGGCGGTGATTTGGATACCATTTTTTCACTTTATGATAGATCGCCTGCCCAAGGCCAGACTACCGGAGAAGCGTTTTATAAGCGCTTTCTGTCAGTAAGAGAACTGGAAATACCGGTGATTGCAGCTATCAAAGGACACACCATCGGCGCCGGTCTATGTCTGGCCATGGCCTGTGATATGCGTATTGCCAGTGCCGATACGAAATTATCCATGTCATTTATTAAACTAGGACTTAATCCCGGCATGGGCGGTACCTATAATTTGCCCCGGTTGGTGGGGACTGCTAAAGCGTTGGAACTGTGCTTGTTGGGTGAAGCTATTGATGCCGGCGAAGCACTGCGCATAGGTTTGGTAAACCATGTCGTTGCCCCCGATGTCCTAATGGATTTCACCCTGGATATAGCTGGCCGAATTGCAGCGAATGCTCCTATTGCTGCCAGGTACATCAAGAAAGCTATTTACGATGGATTGGAGCGAGATCTATACAGTGCCCTGGCGGCAGAAGCCATGTGCCAGACCATATTGAGTTCGACCCGGGATTATAAAGAAGGGCTGTCTGCCATACGCGAAAAAAGAGTACCGGTTTTTGAAGGCCGGTGAGTCAAGGGATGATTCCGGTGATACTGAAATAGTCACTTTCTTAAGTGACTTTGGCAAATTGATGCCTGCAAAACCCGCATAATACCGTTGCCATTTGGACAAAAAACACTTATTCAGTAGCTCCGGCTGGCTACGGTGACACATTGATGGGGGTGGAATCAGCCGGATTGTAAGAGTTGAAAAAAGCATCCCTGAGTCACTTGATTGTGCACCAGGCTGTACAGTGTCCTTTTTTTCATACACTAATGCAGGCTTTTGAAAATACCAGGGTTTTGACATGTTGTATTCAGAATACCCATTCTTTGCGGCTACCCGAGGTTATTCCAGACATTTATCTATCTGTGATGTCTTGGCACAGTTTTTGCTCTAGAATTGGATATCAACTGTTGAAGGGATTCTAGAAGCAATTAAGGCCAGGAGGTGAACAAATATGATCGATCAACAAATTTGGGGTAGTTGGAAACTACTGTCTTTCGTATATGAGGCTGAAGACGGTGCTTGTTTCTATCCTTACGGCAAAGAAGCTGACGGTATCATTATCTATGATCCCAAAGGTTATATGACAGCAGTTATAACGCGCACTGACCGGCCGTGTGTTTCTACTGAGGATTTCGGGATGCTTCCCGACCATGAAAAAATTGGTCTGGCTAAAGGATTTATGACTTATGCGGGCAGGTATAAGGTTTTGGAGGACCGGATCTTTCATCACATCGAAATAGGATATTTCCCCAATTGGGTAGGTACGACCTTCATCCGTTTCCCGTCTTTCTCCAACGGCAACCTGGTTTTGGCAACCCCGCCGGTCACACTACGGGGCAAACCATATACCGGATATTTGGTGTGGCAGAAGACGTTGTAAACCAATGCGCTAAAGATTGGCAAGTATATAGTTATAGTATTCGATGGTACCCGGCTAGATTAATTATTATGCAAGAAATGGCCAACATATAGTTATAGATGCAAAACGATGGACAGGCCATTGCGGCCAACCGTGAGGTTATACTGTCTGGAACCTATTTAAGAGGCTGTGTTTAAGTCCCAAGGGCTTAAGCACAGCCTCTATAAATAAGGTCATGTTCTATACGTTGGGAACACTAAAAAGGAATATTATACGGTTGTCGGGGTCCCACATAACTGAAAGGGAAAAGTATTCAGCTATCACCCGGACCGGGACGTAGGTGCGGCCTTCTTGAATAAAAGGAGATGCATCCATGGTATATGACTGATCGCCTACAGTGTATTCGGTGGAATCGATCCGCATTACCATCTGATCAGCACTGCCATTGGACAGTGTGACTGTGTCAGGGGGCTGCCAGGAGGCACTGCCTCCCAATGCATCCGCCAATACTGCGGCGGGCAGCATGGTCCTGCCATTTGATACAATTGGATTGATCCCCTGAAGGGGTATTTTCTGTCCGTCCAGGACGACCTGTATGGGCTGATCGGGCTTTTTGACCTGATGGTTTGACGGTTGCACGGTTTTGCTGTTATTGGCGTTCAGTTGTGGAATATTAATAGCGTTTTTGCCTGACCAATCGAGGTTCATGTCCATATCCAGCACAGCCCTGGCTTGGTTTACATCACCCTTATCTTTTACCTCGTTCCATTGCCCCGACAGAGTCATTTTACCGGCAACCTTGTTGAAATCGGTGCTGCCCTCTGATGACAGATTCAGATTTAATTTGAATTCATCAGTATGTACCGATAATTGTGCTTTTTGCAGCGAATTCATCTGGTTGGAGGTCAATCGCGTATCTTGCTGCAAGTTGAAGCTGATTTCAGCATCTCCAAAAGTTCCGCTCAGATCCAGATCAGCTTTGATGCGGGCAGGTGAGGCATACACCTTACCCTGTTTCAGGTTTATGGGCGTATTCTTCTGGAATTCTTTTAGATCTTCGATAGTAAGGCTATTTATTGCGGCCACTATCTCATTTTTGCTTTGAGTAATCTGGTACTGAAAATTGGAATCATTTTTCAGGGTGGGATTGCTTAACAAGATAGCAGCGAATTTATCGCTTAAACTTTCGCTGTGGTTCTTAAGGTTAGTCAATAGCTGCGCCGGGTCCCTGGCGATTTGATGAAGGTCCAGCACGGCAAAACCTCCGCTGTAAGAGTAACAGCGATCTGGAATGATTTCCAGGATTTCCACCACAAGATCCTGTGCAACTGCCATCTGCTGTTCCTGATAGACGATACTCTCACTCCAGGCCGCAGTTATTGCGGATTTTTCATCCGCACTGATATCCAGGGGAAAGACAATATAGGCGGGCAGCTGGTTTAAATCCCCCAATTCGGAGAAGTCAGCGCCGATATTGTTCAGTGACAGAATCGTTTCACGAGGGATGATAATATCATCACCGGAGATATAAATATGACCATTAACCTGCTTATCGAAAAGGCTGCCCTCGAAATGACTGGCGCCTTTGCTCTGAGCGAGATTGAAGTCCAGAGTCACGGAGCCATTGCCGGGGATGTTACTGATGGTGGTGCCGTCATCTTGCACCATCTCGAATTCCCGGAGGTTGGCATTGGCATTGAAATGGAGAGTCTCTGTGTTCATGGCTTCAAAAATGGTCTGCTGCAATTGCATGGATTGAGTATAATATGCGGTGAAATAAGAAATGAAGTCCTGTTTGGGGGTTTCTGCGGCGGCTGCCATCCCGGGCATGGATAATAGCATCACCATCACGATCAACATAGCTGCAGTGATTTTTCTCATGGTTCTACCTCCTTCAATAAAACATAGGCCCTACCAATTACTTGTATTATAGATTTGCTAACCAATATTTTACAAGCCTAATATCCGCCATGGTGTCCGCAAAAGCGTGGAAACCACGATCTGTTTGCCGATACAACCCGGATATAAACCGCTAGGCTTGCTGCCATGAGCGCACCCAGAGGCGGATATGCTCCCAGTGTCGTACGCGGATGATGTTATCCGCCTTGAGATGGCTGTTATAGGGGTAATCGAACATTAATACCGGCATATGGGCACTGATTTCACTGACCAGGTCATGATGGTCTTCTATCATCAAGTCCACCTGATTTTCCAGGCATACCGCCAGCTTGCTGAAATAGTGCATATTGCTGGTGGCATTCAGGATAAGCCGGTCGTATTCCACACCATGCTGTTTCAGCCAGACCGAGGTGGCCTCCTCTACTTGAGGATATTGCTGATTGCGTGAGGTTATGAGAATGATGTGGTGGTCCTTTTTCAGCTCACGGATAACCTCCACGGCCTTTTCCTTGGGGCGCATCTCACGATAGATATGGCCCAGGTATTGAAACAGAAACTCATCTGCTACAGCTTGATCCCAGCCCAGGGCGTCTTCCAGATAATAAAAGCGCGGGTCGGATACAGTGTTTAGTCCTTTGCGAGCACCAAATATCCGGGCATAATGCATGATCATCTCGGTGGTATGGGTAATGGTGTTGTCTATATCGATGCCGATGACCATCCTACGATTCCTCCTCCCCGTCATAAGTCTTATTAATAACCCCCCAAGGTTTCTGCGGCACCTTAATGTTAACATAAAAGCGGACCTTTACGGACGCCTTCTGACGATGCACCTCCGTATGATAGCGAAGGTGTGAATCAGAGGTGTGTAATCAGATTTAGATAAGCTGACCAGGGTCGGAAGAGTCCTCAATCGGTTGGGAATACTAAAGTGCGGCTTCCTCGATAGGCCTTGAGGTCTTGCCTTCACTGTAGTCTTTCAACATATTAAGGAAAGTGGCAACTAGTACGGGATCGAACTGAGTACCAGCGTGGCGTTCTATTTCAGCCAGGGCTTCTTCTTCAGGCATGGCCTGACGATAGGGGCGGTCGTTGGTCATGGCGTCGTAGGCATCTATTATGGCCAGTATACGGCATTCCAAGGGGATATCTTTACCTTTCATGCCTAGCGGGTATCCTGTACCATCCCAGCGTTCGTGGTGCTTGAGGATCAGATCGGAGATGCTGCTCAATTCGGGAATGGATTGCGCGATGCGGTAGCCGATTTCGCTGTGGCGCTGCATGTCCATCCTTTCGCTGTCTGTCAGCCTGCCCGGTTTAAACAGTATCTGGTCAGATATGCCTACCTTGCCGATATCGTGAAATTTGGCCAGAAGCTGCAGGTTGGTGAGCATGTTGGCTCTCAGCCCGGCGTAGTTGCCCATTTTCCAAACCAGTTCACGGAGGCGTTCAGCATGTCCTTCAGTCAAGAAATCGCGGGCCTCCAAAGTCTTCATCATGCCCTGTACCATGCCACTCCTGAAGCTTTGCATATGGTTGAGTTTTTCGTGGTACATATTGTCATCGGCTTCGCGGTACAATTCATTGACATCCTGAAAAGGAGAACTGGATATCGCGAAACCCATGGATATGCTTAGCATTAATTGGGGGTGGGCCTGGTTGTATTGCTCCACCGCGCGATTTACGGCAGACCCCATCTGGTGGATGCGTTCCCGATCATTGTGGGGAATCAAGACCGCAAATTCGTCACCGCCGATACGTGCCAGACTAAGGCCATTATCCAGGGCGGAATGTATGGTGGTTGCCGCATTGACCAAAAGACGGTCTCCGCATTCATGACCAAAAGTATCGTTAATAAGTTTTAAACCATCGACATCGAAGACAATGATGCTTTTGTGGCCTTTAGCCTGGCTCATCTGCTGTTCAAAGTAAGTGCGATTATAGAGACCGGTCAATGAATCATGCAGACTGAGGTATTGGAGCTGGCGCTCCTTGGTTTTGCGCTGGTTTATTTCCGTCTGCAGTTCTTTGACCATGGTCTGGTCCTGACAGATCAGCAACAAACCTGTCAAGTCGTCATGGGAATCTTTTATCGTTGAGATACTGACTTTAACCGGCAGACTCATTTCCCGGCAGGTGCGGAGAAATAGTTCCTGTTTCCAGACCAACATAGATGTGCCTAAGGTTTCGTGAAGGGCTGCAGTGAAATCTATATTGAGGATATTGTCTATAGAAATCCCGGTTATATCAGCTTTGTCAAAGCCCAGGGCACTCTCCCCAGCAGTATTCATGTACACAATACAGCCATCGGCATCAACCACCAGCACGATTTCATCGATCTTGCTGACTATATCTTCTGCGGTGATAAGGGAAGCAATGCTCATAAAGCGGTATTTAACCCTGGCATACCATATGGCGAAAATGATTAAAAGAAAGGTGAATTGGCTCAAACAGGGGTAATTGGGGATGTGCCTGCTCAAGTACAAGTCGTTTAAGACCCCAATAGCGAACGCTGTGAGTGCAAACGTGAGGATTATGGAAGATTGTTTCTTTTGCCGCCGCGAATCAGTATTTCGAGTCCAGTCCAGATTCAAAAGCAGACAAAGAGACAAGTATAAATAGATGTATCCATATTCGATTTGGATCATCATACCCGTAATCGAATGGTCCCGAAGCGCGTAATTGTTAATAAACAGTTCATAAAGACTGAGCATTATCCCGGGAACATATAAAGCTGCTTGCTTGGTGAGACTATTAACTAAATAATCTCGGCGGCTCACAATAAAGGCCATCATCAATAGCAGTCCCGGATAGTTTAACCAGCCTAATTGCTGAATCTGCTTAAAAAAATAAGCAGTTCGTGGGTCGGCAGTGTTTATAACCAGGAGCTCAACAAAGGCAATATGGAAGAACAACAGACATATCGCCGCGAGTAGGCGGTTGAGTTTATCCCGCGGATTGGTGTGGTAGACATGAAAAGCCATGAATAGATAAATTAGTAGGGCGAAATAGTTGGCGCTTGTTAACAGCATTTCGGATCTCCTTGCACAATACCATATGGTTACTGTATCGAAGAAAAAAGATGAAAACCATAGGGGTTTGTACAAAATCCCTACTAAAATGCTTGTTATGTAGAGGCGATCTATCGATCGCCCCCTGCCGAGGTGTGGAGCCTATCGGTTTGCATGGTTAACTTTAAAGGCCATACTACAATTAATAACAGTCATCTCTGCCGGCGCGTTTCGCCATTATATACAGGCCGGTAATGGCGGCGGCATGCAAAGCCCACCAGCCAGGCTGCAGAAAACTATAGGTCCCAGGATCGGGTTTGTCATTGCCCATGATTTTCCTGATCGCGGAATTGCGGCGGTCCATCATATCGGATAGCAAGTCTGTCACTCCTTTCATCTAATAATGCATGAATCATCAAATTTATTTTTCCCCGGCATAGATATTAAACGTAAAGAAAATACTGGGTATTTTAAATCGATGGGGATTTAACGCTTGCAGCACAGAAATATTTATGTTATCAATGGCAATAGATTGGAAAATCGTTCCTGTTCAAGTACCATTATAGGGTTGGTGTATATGGACAGCGTGGAAAAAGGCAGGCTGAGCATCCTGCACGGAACTCCGGGAATAGGTAATAAGCTGTTATCAGGCTTACTGGGGAAATACACCTGTGAAGACCTATTCCGGTCTTCCCCAACAGTACTGCAGGACATTTTACCACCGATGGTGGCTGCTGCCTTGGTTGAACGAATGCGCAACCTGGACCCTGTGCAAATCGGTGCCAGCATGGATGATATGGGAGTGGACATGATTATGTGGGGCGAGCCAGGTTATCCTCTTCAGCTGCAGCACATACACAATCCGCCCCAGATCCTGTATGTGCGTGGCAGAGCGGAGTTAGGCTCGGAGCCTGGCCTGGCCGTAGTGGGATCGCGCCGGGCTACACAGTATGGACGCAAAAATGCCCGGGAGTTTTCGGCGCAATTGGCCGCCCAGGGATTGACCATTGTGAGCGGGCTGGCCCGGGGTATAGACAGTCAAGCCCATCAAGGTGCCCTGGATGCTGGGGGGAATACTATAAGTGTCTTAGGATCTGGCATCAATATTATCTACCCTCGTGAAAATGCCCCTCTTTATCAGCAGATTTGTGAGCGCGGGCTGGTGGTGAGCGAGTTCCCGTGGGACACCCCGCCCTTGGCCAATCATTTCCCGATGAGGAACCGCATCATTTCCGGGCTTTCTCTGGGGGTCTTAGTGGTGGAAGCCCAACAGAAAAGCGGAGCCCTGATCACCGTCGATTTCGCCCTTGAGCAGGGGCGAGAGGTTTTTGCCATACCTGGCCCAATCAGCAGTCCATACAGTATGGGAACCAATCAGTTGATTAAGCAGGGTGCCAAGCTGGTGTCTGGTGTGGAAGATATATTGGAAGAGTTGCCCGGATACCAGCCGGTAGCAACCGAAAAGGCTCCGGAGCAAATGTCTCTGCCCCTGCATGATAGAGCCCGGCAATTGATCCTGATCCATCTGGGCTATGAACGCTGCCACCGCGACGAACTGCTGCGAGTGAGCGGACTAAACCCTGGAGAATTAAGCTTAGCCTTGCTAAAGCTGGAGCTAGAAGGTATAGTACAATCATTGCCGGGCAATTACTATGTAAAGATTGGCTAGATTAACAAACACAGGAGAGGTGAGATGATTGGCGGGCAGCACCCTGGTCATTGTGGAATCGGCCGCCAAGGCCAAGACATTAGGAAAATTTCTGGGGAAAACCTATAAGATAAAGGCCTCGGTAGGCCATATTAAGGATTTGCCCAAAAGCAAGTTGGGCATTGATGTGGATAAATCGTTTGAACCCCAATACATCACCATCCGCGGCAAAGGGGACATTCTTAAAGAAATAAAAGACGAATCTTCCAAAGCCACCCGGGTCTTACTGGCAACTGACCCTGACCGGGAAGGGGAGGCCATTGCCTGGCATCTGCAGAACGCCATGAAAATACCTGCAGGCAGCAAATGCCGCATCGAGTTTCACGAAATCACCAAAGATGCCGTGATGCAGGCCATCAAGAATTCGCGCCCAATCGATCTGGACCGGGTCAATGCGCAACAGGCCCGACGGGTCTTAGACCGTCTGGTGGGTTACAACTTGAGCCCCTTGCTGTGGAGCAAGGTGCGCAAGGGCCTGAGTGCGGGCCGGGTGCAATCGGTGGTGGTGCGCCTCATCTGCGAGCGCGAAGAAGAAATCCGGGCTTTCGTGAGTGAAGAATACTGGACCATTAACGCCGAGCTGGCTGACAATAAAAAGCACCATATCATTGCCAAACTGAACTCTTACCAGGACAACAAACTGGAGATCGGCAACGCGGACCACAAAGAGCGGGTAGTCAATGACCTTGAGGCGGCTTCCTTTCTGGTGTCCAAGATCGAGAACAAAGAGAAACGGAAGAAACCCAGCCCGCCTTTTACTACCAGCACTATGCAGCAGGAGGCCAGTAAACAGCTAAATTTCTATTCCAAGCGCACCATGAAAGTGGCCCAGGAGCTGTATGAAGGACTGGAAATCGGTAAAGAGACCATCGGCCTTATCACCTATTTAAGGACTGACTCCACCCGCGTCGCCAGCGTGGCGCAGCAGGAAGCTTTGCAGTTTATCAGCTCTCAGTACGGTGCCGACTATGCCCCTGCCAAGCCCAACGAATACAAGAGCAAGAAAGGCGCTCAAGACGCTCACGAAGCTATACGTCCCACCCTGGTATCTCGCACTCCGGAGAGCGTCAAGAACAGTCTCAGCCGCGACCAATACCGGCTCTATAAATTGATCTGGGAACGCTTCGTTGCCAGTCAGATGACCCCGGCGGTATATGACAGTGTAACTATAGATATCAAGGCCGGGGACTACGGGCTCAGGGCGACCTCATCCCAATTGAAGTTCCCGGGTTATAAGAAGGTATATAATGACAACGACGAGGAAGACAGCAGTAAACCTCTGCCGGCTTTGAAAGAGAATCAGGCCTTAAGCTTAAAAGGACTGGATGCCCAGCAGCATTTCACCCAGCCCCCGCCGCGCTTCACTGAGGCCAGTCTGGTAAAGTTCTTAGAGGATAATAATATCGGCCGTCCCAGTACTTATGCCCCGATTATCGATACCATCCTAAAGCGCAATTATGTTGAGCGCCAAAACCGCCAATTTGCCCCGACTGAGCTGGGGACAATTGTGGTCGATCTCCTCAAAGCCAATTTCCCTAAAATCATGGACGTGGATTTTACCGCCCACATGGAGGAAGAACTGGATCAGATCGAGGAGGGCAAGCTGGATTGGCGTGAGGTGGTGGCGGAATTCTATGAACCCTTTGCCGTGGATCTGGAAAAGGCCAAGGAATTGATCGGCAAAGTAGAGCTCAAGGACGAAGAGGCCGGTAAAGAATGCCCCCAGTGCGGCCGCCCGCTATTCATCAAACACGGCCGTTTCGGAAAATTCATGGCCTGTTCAGGCTTCCCCGACTGCCGCCACACCGAATCAATAAATGAAGGGACCGGTATCGTCTGCCCTTGGTGCGGCGGAAATATCGTAGGCTTAAAGAGCAAGAAAGGCCGCCGCTTTTATGGCTGCAGCAATTATCCGGAGTGCAAACTGGTCTCCTGGCATCAGCCCACCGGTGAACTATGCCCGCAATGTGGGCAGGTCATGGTAGAGAAGCTCGGTTCGGATAAATCCAAAAAGGCCGTATGCCAGAATCAGGAGTGCAAATACGTTAAGAAATGAGATGAGCCGCTAAGTGCATGCAGATATAATCGGTGGTGGCCTGGCGGGGTGCGAGGCGGCATACGCTCTTGCCCGGCAGGGCATTCGGGTTACTATTTGGGAGATGCGCCCGGATAAGCAGACCCCCGTGCACCAGGGGGGAGACCTGGCCGAGTTGGTGTGCAGCAACTCCCTTAAATCAGAACATTCCGATACTGCCCAGGGTCTGCTCAAAGCGGAAATGACCATCCTGGGCTCTCTGTTGCTGCCTTGTGCCCAGGCGACCCGGGTGCCGGCCGGCTCTGCCCTGGCCGTGGATCGCAGCCGTTTTTCCCGGATGGTAACTGAACAAATCGAAGCCCACCCCTTAATAACGGTGCGTCGCGAAGAGATCACGACCATCCCGCAGGCGCCCTGCATCATCTGCACCGGACCGTTGACCTCCGCTCCTCTGGCGAAAGCCCTGCAGGAGATCAGCGGTGCAGAAAATCTGTATTTTTATGATGCTGTGGCCCCCACCGTTACCCGGGTCAGCTTGGATGAAAGCATCGTTTATAAGGCCTCCCGCTATGGCAAAGGCAGTGCCGATTACTACAATTGTCCCATGACCAGGGAGGAATACCTGTGCTTTTATGAACAATTGGTAGCAGCCGACGCTTTGGAGCCGCATGCGGCTGACCGGGAGATGGTATTCGAGGGTTGCATGCCTATCGAATTCATAGCCCAGCGCGGAGTAGACACGCTGCGCTTCGGCCCCATGCGGCCGGTGGGTTTAAGCCCGGTCGAGGGCGGCCCTCGGCCGTATGCGGTAGTGCAGCTGCGGCAGGAGGATAAGGAAGGGCAATTATGGGGTCTGGTCGGTTTTCAGACCCGCCTGCGTTGGGGGGAACAGGACCGAGTGCTGCGCCTCATACCTGGTCTTAAAAATGCTGAGTTTGTTCGCTATGGGGTGATGCACCGCAACACTTATATCAACAGCCCCCGCTGTCTTAGCCCTGATCTGCAATTCACCACTCGCCCGGGACTGTTTATAGCCGGACAGCTGACCGGGGTGGAAGGGTATATGGAATCTGCCGCCAGTGGTCTATGGGCGGGCTTATGCCTGGCACGTTGGATGCAGGGAAAAAAGCCCCTGGAACTGCCTGAAACCACTATGCTGGGGGCTTTGATAAAACATATCAGCAGCGCTGCTAATGCTAAATTTCAGCCCATGAACGCCAATTTCGGCCTACTTCCAGCTCTGCCCGGAAAAATTAAGGACAAAAAGCAAAGAAATTTGGCCTATATGACTAGGTCCCTCAAGCATATGCATGAGTTTTCTGAATTGTTGCAAAACACATTGTAAAAGTCGCCCATTTGTGCTAGCATTTGTGCTTAGATAAGCAAAATCGGGTGAAAGACAATGATTTCACAATATATTGAGGATTTTTTAAACTATCTGCGGGTGGTCAAGAATGCTTCCCGGCTGACCCTGATCAGCTACCGGACCGATCTGGATCAATTCTTTCAATTCCTAGCCCAGCGCCAGGCTGTGGATTATGGGGAGCTGAGCGTGACCCTGATCGACCACAGAGCGGTACGGGATTATCTGGCCTGGTTGCAGCGGCAGGGTCTGCGCCGCTCCACATTGGCCCGCAAACTGGCTGCTCTGCGCTCCCTGGTGCGCTACCTGTGCCGGGAGAATATCCTGCCCAGCAACCCCATCGCTGCCGTTTCCACCCCCAAACAGGAGCAGCGCCTGCCCAATTTTCTATACCCCCTTGAAGTCACGCAGTTGATCGAAGCCCCTGACACCTCCACACCTCTGGGCTTAAGAGACCGGGCACTCCTGGAACTGTTGTATGCCACCGGCATACGTGTATCTGAATTGGTGGGGCTTAGTGCTGCCGATATCAATTTTCAGTCAGGCGTGGTCAAGGTAAAGGGCAAGGGGGGCAAGGATCGCATCGTGCCCCTGGGAAAGGCTGCTGCCCAATGGGTGCAGCATTATCTCAAAGCCCGGGACAAACTGATTACTAAAGGCCAGGGGACCCAGGCTTTGTGGGTGAACCGCTTCGGGGCACAATTATCGATGCGGGGAGTGCGGAATATTATCAATAAATACGTGGAGGCACTGGCCATCAATACTAAGGTCAGCCCCCATACACTAAGGCATACCTTTGCCACCCACCTCTTGAACCGGGGAGCTGACCTGCGCTCGGTGCAAGAACTTCTGGGCCATGTCAAGCTGTCCACAACCCAGATTTATACCCATCTCACCAAAGAAGATATAAAACGGGTCCATAATCGGACTCTTCCCAGGAGGTAGCATATGTTTAAAGGTACGACCATTGTAGCTGTGAGAAAAAACGGAACAACAGCCATTGCCGGTGATGGTCAGGTCACTTTCGGCCAGAACACGGTCATGAAGCAGACCGCCAATAAGGTGCGGCGTCTTTATGAAGGGCGCATCATCGCCGGTTTTGCCGGTTCAGTCGCTGATGCCTTTACCTTGTTCTCGCGCTTTGAAGAAAAGCTCAAACAACACGGCGGCAACCTCACCCGGGCCGGGGTAGAACTTGCCCGGGACTGGCGCAATGATAAGATCTTAAGGAAGCTGGAAGCCCTGCTTATCGTGGCCGATCGGGAGAAAATGCTGTTGATTTCAGGAAATGGGGAGTTGATCGAACCGGATGACGGAGTCACCGCTATCGGTTCGGGGGGAGCTTATGCCCTGGCAGCAGCCCGTGCGCTGGTCAAACATACCGACCTGGATGCTGGGGAGATTGCTCGTGAGGCCCTATCCATCGCTGCAGATATCTGCATATTTACCAATCATCACATCACCGTGGAGACCATCGAATAAGATCGGTCAGTTAGGAGGACAACATGCAGAATCTTACCCCTAAAGAAATCGTAGCCGAACTGGATAAGTACATTGTGGGGCAGCAGGAAGCCAAGAGAGCCGTGGCGGTAGCATTGCGCAACCGCTACCGGCGCAAGTTGCTGAGCCTTGAGTGGCAGGATGAGATCTATCCTAAAAATATCATCATGATTGGTCCCACCGGAGTGGGCAAGACGGAAATAGCCCGCCGTCTGGCCAAAATGGTCAAAGCCCCCTTCGTAAAAGTGGAGGCAACCAAATTCACTGAAGTGGGCTATGTGGGACGGGATGTGGACTCCATGGTCAGGGACCTGGTGGAGACCGCCATCCGCATGGTCAAAGCGGAGAAGATGGAGGAAGTAGCTGACCGCGCCCGGTTGCTGGCAGAGGAACGCATCGCCGAATATCTCCTGCCGCGCAAGCATAAGAACCTGGCAGCCATTAATCCCTTTGAAATGTTGTTGGGCGGGGCGCAGAAGCAACCTGCCCCGGAAGAAGAGCCGGAGCCCAAATCGGTTGAGGATCAGCGCGCCATATTGCGCCAGAAGATAAACCGTCTGGAGATGGAAGACCGCATCGTGGAGATCGAAGTGGAGGAGAAGACCCCATCTATGCTGGAGGTTTTTACCGGGAGCGGGGTTGAGGAGATGGGGGTCAACCTGCAGGACATGTTCGGCAATATGATGCCCAAAAAACGCAAGAAAAGAAAGATGACCATCGCGGAAGCCCGTCGCTTGCTGACCCATGAAGAGGCGGGACGATTGATCGATATGGACGAAGTGAACCGCCAGGCCGTTACCCGGGCTGAACAAGATGGCATCATTTTTCTGGATGAGATCGACAAGATTGCCGGTCGTGATGGGGGCTACGGGCCTGATGTGTCTCGCGGCGGGGTTCAGCGGGATATATTGCCGGTAGTGGAGGGTTCCACCATCATGACCAAATACGGGCCGGTCAAGACCGATCACATATTGTTTATTGCCGCCGGAGCCTTCCATGTCAGCAAACCTTCAGACCTTATCCCGGAACTGCAGGGCCGCTTCCCCATTCGGGTGGAGCTGCAGAATCTAGGTAAGGAAGATTTGAAACGCATATTGACTGAGCCGGACAATTCACTGCTGAAACAGTATACTGTGCTCTTGTCGGCGGAAGAGGTCAGTATTTCCTTCACCCCCGAAGCCATCGACTATCTCGCCGCTGTGGCCGCCGATGTCAATGAACGCACAGAGAATATCGGAGCTCGTCGCCTGCATACCATCATGGAAAGGGTTTTGGAAGACCTGTTGTTCCACGCTCCCTATATGCAGGGGCAGAGTCTGGCTATTGACCAGGGGTTTGTGAGCCAGCGCCTGGAGAAGATCGTGCAGGACGAGGATTTGAGCAGATTTATATTGTAGGAGGTCATGATCAATGGGCAGAACACTTTTAGAAAAATCGCGCTCCATCAACAAAACCCTGCAGAAGATCGGGGGCAATCCGGTTAATTTCTATGAGATCTGCGAGGTGCTGTCTGTCAACCTGGAGTGCAGCGTCTTTATCGTGGGGCGGCGCGGGCAGATCACGGGTTACGCCTTTCACCCCGATACTACCTGTGAGGATGTACAGAAGTTGATCTACCATGCGGAGCGCTTCCCGGAGAGCTTCAACCAGGAGTTCACCAACATTCAGGAGACCCAGACTAATGTGGTCCTGGAAAAGGGGCGCAAGTGCATCTTCAATTACAACCACGGGGACTGTGACTGCTCGAAGCGGATCTGGTCTATCACCCCGGTATTCGGAGGTGCCAAGCGCATCGGCACCTTGATTTTGGTCAGAACCGATTGCAATCCATTCATTGATGAGGATATCGTCCTGGCTGAATATGGAGCCATAGTAGTGGCCAACGAGATCATGCGCATGACCTCGGAACGAGTCGAAGATCAAGCCCGCAAGAAAGCCTCAGTGCAGATTGCCCTGGCTACCTTGTCTTATTCGGAGAAAGGCGCTATTGAGCATATCATCGCTGAACTAAACGGCACCGAAGGATTACTGGTGGCCAGCCGCATCGCTGATAAAGTGGGAATCACCCGCTCGGTTATTGTCAGTGCTTTGCGTAAATTTGAAAGCGCCGGGGTAATCGAATCGCGTTCCCTGGGTATGAAGGGCACTTATATCAAAGTATTGAATGACTATCTGTTTGAAGGGTTAAGAAAATAGTCCCTCCGAACCTGGGACCAGCTCTGGTAGTTTGAGGCTCTTTGGTGCATTCGGATAGTAAGTTGCAATCCCACAGAAGAGGGATCTGTTCACATAAATAAGATAATATCAGGGTTTTTGGTCAGGGACCGGTTCTAACCGGTCCCGTGTTATTTTCTGGACAGAATACCAACACTCAAAAGATAATGTAAAATTACGGATTTATGTGATGTTTTTGCTAATAAATGCAGGAATTTTGTTGGGTTGAGTAGAAGCATTGGTTTAGTTCTGATATTGCATCAAAGGGGTGATATATTGCTCAATGGAGTATTCAATTCAGGAACTCAGTCCCTCTTGAATAGAGCAATGGACATAACTTGGCGTGCGAAAGAAGTCACTGCCAACAATATTGCCAATGCCGACACCCCGGGCTTTAAACGCAGTGAGGTGTTGTTCGCCAAGAACCTGCAAGAGGCTAGGCTTTTAGGACCAGGGACCAAAAGGCTGACTAATACCGATCCCAGGCACGTTCAGGGACAAGCCGGCCGCAGCAGCGCGGGTGGCGGTATAGTGGTCGATCGCATTACCGCTTTATCGTACCGCAATGACGGCAACAACGTGGATATTGATAATGAAATGGCTCTCCTGACCAAGAACAATCTCCTCTACGAGGCTCTCAGCCAGAGCATGAGCAATGAGATCCGTCTATTGCGCCTCGCTATAACCGGAAGGGGGTAAGTCATGAGCTTTTTGGATGGAATAGATATCAGCGCCAGCGGCCTGACCGCACAGAGGCTGCGTCTGGACACCATCGCCAACAACCTGGCCAATGCTGAGACCACGCGAGTGGCTGGAGGCAGTGGCCCTTACCGCAGGCAGGTGGTGCTTTTTGAATCCCGGCCGGGCAGCACCCCAAGGAGCAGCTTTGCCAGTGTTTTGCAGCGGAGCATGTCAGCCAGCAGCGGGGGAGGGGTCAGGGTCAAGGGTATCCGCTCTCTGGATGAGCAGGCGGCCCCCTTTAAACGGGTGTATGAACCCGGACACCCCGATGCTGATGAGCAGGGCTACGTCACATATCCTAATGTCAACGTGGTTGAAGAGATGGTTAATATGATCTCTGCCACCCGGGCCTATGAGGCCAATGCCAAGGTGATCGAAGCTACTCGGGCTATGGCTCAGCGCGCCTTGAGCATAGGCAGGTAGAGGAGAGGTGAAGCATGGCGGTTGATCCTATCGGTTTGAACATTTTATCGAGTCCCGCTGTTTCCAGCGCTGCCAGCAAAACAGCTCTGCAAGCCACGGACAGCAGCTTTTGGAATAATTTGCAAGAGGCATTAGGCCAGGTTGACAAGATGCAGCAAGAGGCATCGCTGAGCGCCCAGCAACTGGCGTTGGGCAATGAAGATTTCCTGCACAACACCATGATTGCATATGAAAAGGCCAGCCTGGCCTTGCAGCTGACTATCGAGATACGCAACCGCCTGGTGGAGTCCTACCAGGAAATCATGCGCATGCAGATGTAGAACACAGGAGAGCAAAGATAGATGGAAACCTTCATAAGCACCGCCAAACAATTACTGGCTGGTATAAGAGGGTTGTGGCAAGAGATGAGCTTGAACCGCAAAGTCCTCACCGTAGGCTTGCTGACCTTAGCGTTATGTATTGTTGGGGTTGCCTGGGTCAGTTTTACCCGGCCGGATTATGAACCGCTCTACACCCAGCTCAGTGATAAGGATGCCGGCGCCATAGTGGCCAAACTGGAGGAAGCAGGCACCCCCTACCGTCTGGAGGACAATGGCGGCACCATACTGGTACCAACTCAAGTAAAGTACAATACCCGCTTGAAACTGGCCGAGCAGAATTTGCCCCAGGGAGAGTCGGGCTTTGAACTATTCCGTACCAGCACTAATTTTGGCGAGACCCAGACTGATAAAAGGGTTAAGTATCTGGAAGCCCTGCAGGGGGAATTGGCCCGCACCATTCAACGCCTGGACAAAGTCAAGGCTGCCAAGGTGAACCTGGCACTGCCTGAACAATCCCTGTTCTCCGATCAGGAAGAACCCGCCAAAGCCTCAGTAGTGATCAACACCGAACCCGGACACAGCCTCAGTCCGCAGGAGGTTCAAGCGGTTACCAATCTGGTGGCCAACAGCGTGGAGCGGCTCAAGGCAGAAAATGTGGTGATAGTGGACCAATACGGTACTCTGCTGTCCGACACCCTGCCCTCCTCTTCCTTGGCCGCATCCACACAACTGCAGATGCAAATGGCGCTGAAAAAGGAATATGAAAAAGAGAAACAGACCGCCATACAGAGCATGCTGGACAAGACCTTAGGGGTAGATAATTCCGTAGTAAGGGTCAATGCAGAGATAAATTTCAATGACCGCGAAGAACGCACCGAAATCTACAGCCATGATCCCGGGGGGCCTTTTGTACGCAGCGAAGAGGTCATCAAGGAATCCGGCAACTCCCCGCTGACGGCGGCGGCCCCAGGGACTGATACCAACGTGCCGCAATACACGGAGGTCGATACCAGCGCAGGCAGTTTCGATAAGTCCCAGACATCACGCAATTATGAGATCGACAAGACCGAGACGGTTACCCGCTATGCGCCCGGTGAGGTCAAATACGATTATCTCACCATATCGGTTCTAGTAAATAATGCGGCGACACAGAATCTGAAACTGGGGTCGACTGAGGCGGATAGGATAAACACCATCCGTAACATCGTGGCTACTGCCTCTGGATTGCGTGAAAACCGGGCCAACGAGAATGTCAGCCTGGAGGAAAATATTTCGGTGGCCTTTATAGATTTTCAGCCCTTGCCCGTGCCGGAGAGTGCAAATCCCAATCCAGTGGAGGCGCTCATGAAGAAAAGCTGGATGCCCTGGGCTCTAGCCGGGTTGGCCTTACTGGCCTGTCTGGCAGTATTTGTGAGCATGAGGGGTAAAAGCCCGCTGTCGGAGGTTGAAACCGGCCTTCCCATAAGCGGCTTTGAAGCTGTGGTGGATGATGAACTCAGTTTAGAAAAACTGATCGACAAAAACATGACTCCCTCTGAGCGTGAGAATCAGAAGATCAAAGAAGAGATCGATAAACTGGTGGAGAGCAACCCCGAAAACGCAGCCCAGGTGATCAAATCCTGGCTGTTAGAAGGTTAGAGGTGAAAACCATGGTAGCCAAAAAGACCCTCAGCGGAAGGCAGAAGGCTGCCAACTTCCTAATTTTTCTGGGACCAGAAAAATCGGCCCAGATATTCAAACATATGAGCGAGGATGAAATCGAGCAGTTGACTCTGGAGATCGCTAATATCAGTCACATCTCTTCAGAACGCATGGACGACATCTTTCGAGAGTTTTTTGAAATGTGCCTGGCCCGGCATTTCATCAGCCAGGGCGGTATCGCCTATGCCAAACAGATATTGGAAAAGGCTTACGGTGAAGAGAAGACTGTGCAGATTATCTCGCGTATCTCGGCCTCCTTACAGGTGCGACCCTTTGACTTTATGCGCAAGACCGAAGCAGCCCATCTCTTGAATTTTATACAGGGTGAACATCCCCAGACCATTGCCCTTATCCTGGCCTACCTGGAACCTGATAAGGCCTCCGCCATCCTCAGCTCTTTGACCCCGGAGCTTCAGTCCGAGGTAGCCAAGCGCATTGCCATCATGGATACCACCTCTCCGGAAGTGATCAAAGAGGTGGAGAACGTCTTAGAACGCAAACTTTCCTCCATTGGCCCGCAGGAATTGACCAGCGCCGGGGGGGTAAAATCGGTGGTACAGATCCTCAACCTGGTCGACCGGGGTACTGAAAAGACTATTATGGAAGCCCTGGAAGTGCAGGATCCGGAACTGGCCGAACAGATTAAGAAATTGATGTTCGTGTTCGAGGATATCGTGACCATAGATGACCGTTCCATACAGCGTTTCCTGCGCGATGTGGAATCGCAGGAACTAGCCCTGGCTTTGAAAGGCAGCAGCATTGAAGTGGCCAACAAGATATTTAGCAATATGTCTAACCGGGCTGCAGAGATGCTGAAAGAAGATATAGAATTCATGGGTCCGGTGCGGCTTAGAGATGTGGAAGAAGCTCAGCAGCGCATCGTCAATGTGATCCGGCGCCTGGAGGAGACCGGGGAGATAGTGGTGGCACGCGGCGGAGGAGATGAGATCATTGTCTAATATTATCAAAGGCAGTGCATTACAGCGCTCCAACCCCAAAGTGATAGAGCTGGCCGTTATAGGCCGCCTGGATGGCCCGCAGCCTATAAAAACCGGGCTGGAGATAGCTGCGGAAAAGGAGCGCGAACATTTATCCACCCTGCAAATGGAGAGCCAAAAGGTATTGCAGGAGACTGAGGCCATGATCGTCGATTTGCTGGAAAAGGCCCGCGAGGAAGCTCGGAGCATAATAGAAGCGGCCCGTGATGAGGCCGAATTGATTCATATACAAGCCTCACAGGCAGCCCAGCAGATAAAAGCCCAGGCTGAGGAAGACGGCTACCAGGAAGGGATAGAAAAGGCCCGCCGGGAGATGGCTGACCTGCAGGCTCTGGCCCAAGAGACCAGCCGGGCTTGCCTGGAAGAGGCCAGAATCCAGAAGCTCAAAACCATTAAGGACTGTGAAACCGACATCCTGCGGCTGACCCTGGCCATTGCCAACAAGGTAGTGGCTGCGGAGGTCAAGACTAATCCTGAAGTTATCCTGAGTGTGATCCGCGAAGCCATCGCTTTGCTGGACAATCCTGATAATATCACTGTTCGTGTCAATCCTGCAGAATTGGAACGAGTCTTAGACTGTGCCCCTGCGGTGTTTCATTGCGGCCCGGAAGGGGAGTTAATCAATCTCCGGGTTATACCCGATAACCGTATTAAGGAGGGCGGTTGCACCGTGGAAGGTGACGCCGGCATGGTCGATGCCAGGATCGAGACCCGGCTTACCAACATGGCACAGCTCATTCAGGACGGGTCTGGAGATGATTGACAAGGCCGTTTTTGACCGCCATTTGCATACTATACGGAACGCCCAGTTGTGTCAGCTTAAGGGCAGGATTTCGCAGGCCATCGGCCTTACCCTGGAAGCTGTGGGCCCGCAACTGAGCCTGGGAGAATTGTGTTATGTAGCGAGCAACAATCCCCACCAGCCGCTGACAGCCGCGGAAGTGGTGGGCTTCAAAAACGATCGCAGCCTGTTAATGCCGCTGGGCGAACTGGAAGGCATCGGCCCCGGCAGTGAGCTGATTGCCAGCGGCAAAACCCTGCGCGTCAATGTAGGTATGGACCTCAAGGGGCGGGTGTTGGATGGACTGGGAGAGCCTATCGATGGCCTGGGGAGAATTAAGGCGGAAGCTACTTACCCGGTCATGAACCAGCCCCCCAATCCACTCAGTCGCACCCGCATCAAGGAAGTCTTGCCGGTAGGGATCAGGGCCATCGATGGCTTGAATACCTTGGGACGCGGCCAGCGCATCGGGATATTCGCTGGCAGCGGGGTGGGCAAGAGCACCCTGATAGGCATGGCGGCCAGGAATACTGAAGCCGATATAAATGTCATCGCCTTAATCGGGGAGCGCGGCCGCGAGGTGCGCGAGTTTCTGGAGAAGGATCTAGGCCCAGACGGTCTGGCCCGTTCCGTAGTGGTGGTGGCAACCTCCGATCAACCCGCCCTGGTCAGGCTCAAAGGGGCTTTCGTAGCCACCAGTATTGCCGAATACTACCGCGATCAGGGTTTTGATGTGCTTTTGTTGATGGATTCTCTGACCAGATTTGCCCTGGCGCAGCGCGAGGTGGGCCTGGCCATCGGTGAGCCCCCCGCCACCCGGGGTTTTACCCCCTCAGTATTCGCCTTGCTGCCTAAACTTCTGGAGCGCGCCGGTACTGCAGCCCGGGGCAGCATCACCGGACTGTATTCGGTGCTGGTGGAGGGCGATGACATCAATGAGCCTATCACCGATGCGGTCCGGGGGATAGTGGACGGACATGTGGTGTTGAGCAGGAGCATTGCCGCGCAGAACATATATCCAGCTATTGATATACTGCAGAGCATCAGCCGGGTGATGATAGATTTAGTCGACGCCGACCACATGCAGGCGGCCAATTATTTCCGCAGCATTCTGGCTACTTACGAGGAGGCCAGGGATCTGATCGATATCGGGGCCTATAAAGAGGGTGCCAATCCACGCATTGATGAGGCTATCGCTGTAATCGGGCAGTGTCAGGCTTTTCTGCGCCAGGATATACATGAAGAGGCGCAACTGGCTGACACCATTGAAGCCTTGAAAAATATTGCTTACAGGCAGGTGTGATATGAAAGCTTTCGACTTCAGGCTGCAGACCAAACTCGATATCTCCGTACGGCAGGAGGACATAGCCAGGGAAAACCTGCAGGCCAGCTTGCAGGTTCGTACTGAGATCGCCCGCCGTCTCGACCAACTGGCCGATCGGGTGCAGGAGATCGAGAGCAGTATCCGCGAGCAGAATCAGGACACGGCAGCATTCTCTATCCTAGTGACCCGGCGCCAGTACCTGCCCCTTTTGCAGCAACGCAAAACCGAGGTGAAAGAGCATTTACAAGAGGCGGACACCGTGGTGGATTCAGCCCGCAGCCTGTTGTTGGAGCGGGCCCGGGAAACCAATACTCTGGAAAAACTTAAACAGCGCCAATGGCAGGAGTATCTGAAAGAGGCCATGCATGAAGAGCAGAAGCTAATTGATGAGTTGGCCACCTCAGGCCATTTCCGTAAAAATCTCCATCAGGTGTAAAGCAGGAGCTTCTTCATGACGAAAAGTGTAAAGACAGTAAAAATATTCGCGCTAGGTCTGCTGACAATGGTGATTATGGCCGGAGCGGGGCTTTTTTTGGTCAGATTGGGAGTCATCGCTGTACCTCCAGCCCTTTCAGGCCTTCCCCTGGTGGGACATTCAACCGCCCCTGCCAGCGGAGACGAACTGTTGTTGTTGCAGCAGCAATTGGCCGATAAGGCAGATAAGATCAGTGAATTGGAGACCAGCCTGTCGGCTGCCGATACCGCCCTAAGGCAGAGCCAGGACAGCGAAGCCTACTTAAAAGCTGAGCTGGCCCGGCTTAATGAAGAGGTTTTAAACCTGCAATCGGAAGTAGCGGGCAAACAGGCCACTTATAAGGATATGGGCTCTTATTTCGCCAGTATGAAGCCCAAAGACGCGGCCGACATCCTGTCCCGCCTCAAAGATGATGATATCATAGGTATTCTGTCGGCCATGCCAAAAGAGACTGCGGCTGAAATACTGCCTTTTATGGATCGTGACCAGGCGGCAGCCATAACCTCCAAAATGCTGGTCACACAGCCTTAGAATTCCGGTTTAGGCCTAAGGTGTCTTTCGCTTCAAGGCACCTTATTGACCCTAAGATTTTATAACAAAGGAGGTGAATGTATTTGCAAAGTAGTGTACTCCAGGTATCCTCGTCCATACCCGATCATTGCCCGGCGTTGGCCAGGGATAAGAAATCTTCCCCTGGCTCACCGCACCAGGCACAAAACAGATTCAAGCAGCATTTGAAAACTGCTGCCCATCAGCCTAAAAAGCAGCTCGAAGGTAAGAAGGCCCAGGTCACTGTAGATCAAAGCGGACCGAATGTTGTGGAGCCGGCTCTGGAACAGGCCAAGACTAAGGAGACATCTATTGCACCGGTTGAGGCGGTGGCAGAAGCGCTCCCGGCGCAGTTGCCGAGTGAAAGCGGTACAGGAATGGAACAGGCCTTACCACCGATCTTGGAAACTCATGCAGAGATGCAGGAACTGCTCCCCGGAGCTGTGCCAGACGGATCAACAAAGGCTGCCGTACAGCCTCAGCAGGCTTCGGCCAGCTCTGTAATATTTGCTCTGGCATCTGTCGAGCCAGCCGTCGAGTTCTCAGGTGCAGAACCGCACAAGACCTTCCCTGGCGCAGAGCAAGATGTGCAAAATGCTGAGGAAAGCGAGGCGAAAACGGACAGGATCAGGTTGATGAGCCGGGAACATCGGAGCCATGCATTCTTGAAGCTGAAGGCCGGGCCACATAACGGTCAACAGCAGCCCGCAGCTCAGCATGCCTCCGGGCAGGCCAGGAAACTGATGGAGTTTGAGAACCACCGTCTGGCAGCCTTGAAGCTTCCTGAGACGGTCCAGACGGATCAGGAGAACACCGCCAGGCCTGAAACTCAGACCGGTCCCGACCCGATCGTAAGCGTCCGGGAAAACCAGCCAGGGATCCGTATTATGGCACGGTCTACCCCAACCCCGGCAGCTTCAGCTCAGAATGCGGTGCAGGTGGAAGATCTGTTTGAGCAGATCGTCGATCGGGCCAGGCTGATGGTGAAAATGAACGGGGCGGAGATGACTATCGATCTTGTGCCGGACTCTTTAGGAAAATTATCGATCAAGGTGTTGTTCGAAGACGGCCTGGTCACAGCCCGCTTCGTGACTGACAACCATCAGGTCAAGCAGGTGCTCGAATCGAGTCTGAGCAGCTTGCGCCACAACCTGGAAAACCAGGGCCTAAAGGTGGACCGCACTGAGGTTGAGGTGCAGGTTGGCAATCAAGCCGATTTTGGCGCAGCTGGCAACTGGAATCGAGGCAATTGGGGCGGCCGGGATGGTTTGGAACACCTCCCCTTTGACCTTGATGATGAAGCCTCTGCAGCTGACATGGAAGCAGCCCCGGAGTCAAGCCTGACAGCGGACCAATATCACCGATACCATGCCGAAGGCCAGATGAATTGGCTGATTTAGGAGGTGAAGAGATGACAGTAGATGCAACTGCGGCTACCCAGTATACGGGCCAGGCAACCAAGACCGTAAATAATTCGGCTAAACCTATCATGGGAAAAGATGATTTCCTCAAGCTGCTGGTGACTCAACTCCGCTACCAAAACCCCCTGGAGCCTATGGAGGACAAGGAGTTCATCGCCCAGATGGCCACCTTCAGCTCACTGGAACAGATGCAAAACCTCAACACCACTGTGAATGGGCTGGTAGACACCATCAGCAATCAGTGGCTCCCTGGCATGATGCTGCAGCAGGCCGGACAGATGGTAGGGCGAGAGGTCGCCTATTACTCCCTGAATGAGGATGGCGAACTACAGACTTTGGTTGGAATTGTCGATTCGGTGGAAGTCGGACAGGGTGCTCCCTTGCTGGTGATTCAAGGGCAGAGAATACCCATGGAAAACATCACCCAATTGGGCAGGTCGGTCGGTATGGAAACTGCCTTTTACGCTAAGGCCCTGGACAAACTCGACCAACTGGCCACACTTTTGGGGGCTGATACGGAGGATTCCGATGATTGAAGGACCAATATTTCCCACTCAACCGATTCAGCCTCTGGGTAGGGTAAACAGGCAACCCGGTGTAAGTCACAACAGGACGGCAGGGTTCGATCAAGTTCTGGAGAAGGAGATTAGCCGCGGGCTGAAGTTCTCCAAACATGCTCAAGAACGCTTGCAATCGCGCAACATCAAGCTGAGCCCGCAAGATGTGGAGCGGATTCAAGAGGCAGTCACCCAGGCCAGAAGTAAGGGTTCCCGGGATTCGCTGATTATCATGGACCGCCTGGCACTGGTAGTCAGCATCAAGAACAACACCGTGATCACCGCGGTAGATGATTCCAATATTAAGCAGAACGTTTTTACCAACATCGATAGTGCAGTTATCATTTAGGGCTGGACCTCTTGGGGAAGCCCTGGATGCGGAGTGATGGAAGCATCCTAACAATTCTTTGTTAAAGGAGGTCATGAAACATGATGCGATCTATGTATTCAGCCGTGTCTGGTTTGAGAAACCATCAGACCCGGATGGATGTTATCGGCAATAACATTGCCAACGTAAATACCGTGGGTTACAAGAAAAGCCGGGTGGTTTTCAAAGACGCCCTCTACCAGACCATGCGCGGGGCATCGCTGGCTACAGATGCCAGAGGCGGCACCAACCCTATGAGCATCGGCCTGGGTATGGCCATCAGCAGCATTGATCAGATCCATACGCCGTCTCCGGCCACCTCTACCAATAAATCCACCGATATGGCCATCGACGGCAGCGGATATTTTATGCTCAACAACGGCGGACAGATCTGCTACAGCCGGGCAGGCAATTTCGATTTTGACACCCTGGGCAACCTGGTCAGCACTTCCAACGGTTACCGGGTGCAGGGCTGGGTGGCCGACTTAAACGGCAATATCGACACCATCAAGCCTGCTCAGGATATCAATATCTCAGCTTTTCAGACCATAGCTCCCAAGGCCACTGAAAATGCTGCCTTTGCCGGCAATTTGGATTCCACTCTGTTGATCCCGCAGATCAATGGTGCGGCTATCGACCCCACCGATGGGACGCAACACCCTTTTGGGGATGACCTTGTCATTACTTCCAAGACAGTATACGACTCCCTGGGCAATGAGATGACCCTGTATTTCCGCTTTTTCAAGCATGAAGTGGAAAACGGTCCGCCGCCAGTCACGGATTGGGCCTGTGATATCTCCTTAGATCCGGGTTTCGAGAATATGGCAGGTTATGATCAGGGAACCGACTTTGAGGCCATCGACCTTTCAGCCGGTGATGTCCCTGCCGGAGGCACCCGTATGCTCCGGGCTTACAACCTGCAGTTCAATGAGGATGGAGCCATAGTCATGCCGGAAAACGCAGTCTTGCAGTTGAGTGTAGACCGCTCCTCACAGGGGGCTGAGGATCTGGTGTTAGACATCGATTTCAGCGCCCTGACCCAGTACAATACACAGTCCAGCGCCTGGGTGGCAAATCAGAACGGCTACGCCATGGGCAGTCTGCTAAGCTATAGTGTGGGAATCGACGGCACTATACAGGGGGTCTATGACAATGGCACCATAATGAGTCTGGCCCGGGTAGCCCTGGCCAACTTTCAAAATCCCTCGGGCCTGCAGCAGATGGGGGGCAACCTCTTTCAACAGTCCAGCAATTCTGGTGACCCGGTCATCGGGGGACCGGGCAGCAAAGGCATGGGCGCCATACTGCCCAGCAGTCTGGAGATGTCTAATGTCGATCTGTCCGAGGAATTCACCGATATGATCGTTACCCAAAGGGGATTTCAGGCCAATTCCCGGGTCATAACCACCTCGGACGAGATGCTGCAGGAACTGGTAAATCTGAAGCGATAAGCCGCCGAGACTGTTCAGGGGGCTTGTCCCCCGGAACAGCCCGGCTATGAGGTGAAGCATGATATATCTGACCCGTCTAAATGGTGAAGTGCTGGCGGTAAATGTAGAGCTGATCGAGTTGATGGAAGCCACCCCGGATACGGTGGTAACCTTAACCACCGGGCGCAAACTGGTGGTTAAGGAGAGTGTCGCCCAGATTGCGGCCAGGATCATCAAATTGAAACGCGCTATATTCACCACATTAAAAAAGTAAAGGTTTTAAGGAGGAAGTTTGATGGCGGACGAAAGCGGCCTGGACGACAAGGCCAAGACTGGGTTTGACCTGAAAATCATAGTTGTCGGATTGGTGTTCTTTCTGGTGGCCATGGGTGCTTCCTATCTGATTATGAACCGCGTTTTAGCTCCGATCTTACCGGCCAAAGAAACCAGCAGCGAGGTTAAGCTGGGAGCTCTGTTATCGGTAGGGGAGTTCACCACCAACATCAACGATGTCAACGGGACCCGCTTTCTAAAGGTGGAAGTGACTGTTGAGACCGAAGAGAAGAAAAAAGAGGCTGTCAATAAAAACATGGCTGTAATTAAAGACACCATATTGAACACTTTGGCTGCCAAGACGGTGGCTGATTTGGACAACCGCAACCGTGACAACCTCAAGGCGGAGATAACCGATCAGATTAATGCCACACTGGGGGCCGAGGTAATTAAGAATGTGTATTTTACCAAATTCATCATGCAATAGCCGATCAGACCTGAGGGAGGATCTTCAGTGAGCGAGGTACTGTCACAAAATGAAATCGATGCCCTCTTATCAGCCTTGAGCACCGGCTCGGTAGATGCGGACGAACTCAAGCAAGAGCAGCATCGCAAGCGTATTCGGGTCTACGATTTTCGAAGACCCAGCAAATTCTCCAAAGACCAGATTAACACCCTGCAGGTCATATATGATAACTATGCGCGTTCGCTGTCCACTTATCTGTCCGCTCAACTGCGCACTCCGGTACAGATAGAAATGTTGTCGGTGGAGCAATTGAGCTATGAGGAATTTATCCGCTCTATTCCCAATCCGACTATCCTGAACATATTTTCCCTGTATCCGCTGGAAGGCAACGCCATTATGGAGATAAACCCCGATTTGGGCTTTGCCCTTTTGGATCGTCTCCTGGGTGGGCCCGGGAGCACCCTGTCCAAGGTCAGGGCATTAACGGAAATTGAGCAAAGCGTTATTGAACGCATCGTGCAGCGCATGCTGGACTACTTCGAGGAACCCTGGGGGGGCATTATCGAACTTGATCCGTCCCTGGAAAGAATGGAGACCAATCCGCAGTTTACCCAATTGGTATCACCATCGGAGATCATGATGATTGTCTCTTTGGAGGCTAAAATGGTCAATGTGGTAGGCATGATAAACATCTGCATACCGTTCCTGGTCTTAGAACCTATCATGGACCGACTGAGTGTCAGCTATTACTACTCTACCACCACCAAATCCGGCACCCCGGCGCATCAAGCGGCTATACAGCAGAAGCTGGAGAAAACCTTGATACCGATCAAAGTGATATTGGGCAGGACCAGCATCACTGTAAGGGACCTGTTGGAACTGGGGGTGGGGGATGTAATCTCTTTAGAACGGAATATCAAAGAACCGTTAGAAGTTGTGATTGGCCAGAAGACGAAGTTTCTGGCCAAGCCCGGCATTTTTGAAAATCGCAATGCAGTGCAAGTTTCCCAGATTATTAAGGAGGGAAATGACGATGAATGACGGCATTTTGTCCCAACAGGAAATAGACGCGCTTTTGGCGGGCGGACCTAAAAAAACCGAGACCACCATAGCTGCCCTGTTATCTGATTATGAACGTGATGTTCTGGGAGAAATCGGCAATATCTCCATGGGCACCGCGGCGACTATACTTTCCACTTTGTTGCAGCGGAAGGTTTCGATCACCACCCCGGCAGTCAAGATAAGCACCCCGGAAATGGTGCAGACCGATTTTGCCAAACCTTATCTGATCGTGGAAGTGCATTACCGGGAAGGCCTATACGGTTCCAACGTGTTTGTGGTCAAGACCGAGGATGCCTGTCTAATTGCTGACCTGATGATGGGCTTAGAGCCGGGCAGGCCGCGCCCTAATCTTACTGAAATCGAACTGAGTGCGGTGGGAGAAGCCATGAACCAGATGATGGGCTCTGCTACCACCAGTCTGTCGACCATGTTCAACACCCGTATCGATATATCTCCGCCACATTTGACAGTGGTCGATCTGGGTCAAGAGCCCCTGGGTTTCAATACCAGGTTCCAAGAACTGGTCACTGTAAGGTTTCAGATGTCCATCGAGAACTTGTTGGAAAGCGAGCTCATACAGATCATTCCGATCGAGTCGGTCAAGCACATGATGGACCTGCTTACCGGGAACAGCCCCCCGGCGGAGTTCCTGGAAGAGGCAGCAGGCCCGACAGTTAAAAACAATTCCTATGAACCGCCCCAGCCCATGGCTTATGACCAGGCAGTGGTACAGCAGCCCGCCGTCTCTCCACAGGTGGGGTTCGCGGCCTCCGCCCCGCAGGTAAAGCCAGCCCCGCCAGAGCTTACCGTGCAGCCGGTACAATTTGCTTCCCTGCATGAACTGTCTCTCGGTTCTATGCCGCAAAATATCGGACTCATATTAGATGTCCCCCTGGACGTAGCGGTAGAGCTGGGCAAGACCCGCAAGAGCATCAAAGATGTACTGGAACTCCAGCAGGGCTCCATAATACAACTCGATAAGATGGCGGGTGAGCCGGTGGACCTGATCGTCAATGGGAAACTCATCGCCAGGGGTGAGGTTGTGGTCATCGATGAGAACTATGGTATAAGGATCACCGCAATCATTAGTCCTATGGACAGAGTGAATAAACTACAGTAGAGGCGAGGAGGCGCATTATGTCAAAAAACGTGTTGGTGGTAGACGATGCAGCTTTTATGAGGATGATGATCAAGGACATCCTCAACAAAAACGGCTACACAGTGGTGGGAGAGGCTGAAAACGGTATGACCGCACTGGAAAAATACAAGGAACTGAAGCCGGACTTAGTCACCATGGATATAACCATGCCAGAAATGGATGGCATCTCTGCGGTCAAACAAATTCGGGCCTTCGATTCCAAAGCCCGCGTCATCATGTGCAGCGCCATGGGACAACAGGCCATGGTAATCGATGCCATACAGGCCGGGGCCTTAGACTTCATAGTAAAGCCCTTCCAGCCTGAACGCGTTCTGGAAGCGGTGGGCAAGGCCTTGGAGAGGTGATGAAACTGATCAGCATCTCATTCCGGGTGCGTAAGGTGCTCCTCATCATGCTGCTGGCCTTTTGCTGTGTGCAGCTGTTTACACCTCTCGCCATGGGGGTGGAAGATTTCAGTGCGGTTGAGGAGGAACTGGAGCGCGGACAGACTAGTGCCCCAGAACAGAACAACTTGTGGTGGGAATTCATCAAACTGGTGTTCTTTCTTCTGCTGTTGATAGCAGCTTCCGCCTGGGTCATCCGCTATCTGAATAGCAGCGCAAGGGCCCGCTCACAAGGGGTGTTTGTACACATTGTGGACGAGGTTGTTCTGGGGCAGAACCGCGGCATAGCTTTGTGCGAAGTAGGAGGTCGCCTGTACGGGCTGGGTATCACCGAACACCAAATCAACTTGTTGTTTGAGACCGACAATCCCAAGCTGTTGGAACAGATCAGCCAGGAGCCTCTTCCAGAAACTCCTGTTCAGACCTCACCACTGGTCAAACTATTGAATCAAGCCCTATCAAATAGGGGGTGGCGGTCGGGAAGAAAACCGCAGTTCAGTCAGTTGATGTCTGAACAAGCCAGCCGTTTGCAAGACATGATCGATCAAAACGCCGAAAAGGGGCCTAAGTGAGAAACGGTGATGATTTTTTCTAACCAAACCGCAAGGCGGGTGCCCATCATAATGCTGTCAAGCCTGGGAGCTGCAGTCTTGCTATTATGGTTTGCCCAGCCAGTCCTGGCAGAGCCACTGCAACTCCCCAATATCGACCTGCAGATAGGCGGCGAGGATCCAGCCAGTCCTCAGGGATTCTCTTCAGCCCTGCAACTGGTGATGCTTTTAACAGTACTATCGCTGGCACCGGCTATTTTGATAATGCTTACCTCTTTCACCCGCATTATAGTGGTGTTGTCTTTTGTGCGCAGCTCTTTAGCCACCAATCAGATGCCGCCCAATCAGATCTTGATCGGCCTGGCAATATTTCTTACCTTCTTCGTGATGGCACCGGTCCTGCAAGATGTTAACAGTCATGCGGTGCAGCCGCTGATGAAGGGCGAAATCGACCAGCAGACCGCTTTTACTCAGGGTATGGATCCGCTGCGCGAGTTTATGTTCAAACAGACCCGGGAAAAGGACCTGGCCTTGTTCGTCAACCTGTCCAATATGGAGCGCCCTAGAAATTTCAATGACATTCCTAATTATGTCTTGATTCCTTCTTTTATCATCAGTGAACTTAAGACAGCCTTCCAGATAGGCTTCATTATTTTCATTCCCTTTTTGGTAATCGACATGGTGGTGGCCAGCGCCCTGATGTCTATGGGCATGATGATGCTGCCCCCGATGATGATATCCCTGCCATTCAAGATACTGTTATTCGTACTGGTAGATGGGTGGGATCTGGTGATACAGTCTCTGGTATTGAGTTTTAGATAAACGGAGGTCCTATACAAGTGTACGAAGATATTGTGCTGGGGATTGCCCATGAAGCGGTATTGACGGTATTGCTGGTTTCTGCCCCCATTCTGGGTGCGGCTCTGTTGACTGGTCTTTTGATAAGTATCTTACAGGCCACCACCCAGATTCAGGAAATGACACTGGTGTTCGTCCCCAAGATCGTGGTGGTTTTGCTGGTGGTGCTCATTTTTGGCCCCTGGATGCTGAACATTCTGGTCAATTTCACCCACAGTCTGATAGCTGCCATACCTCAGATGGTGACCATCTAGAGAGGGGAGCGGTATGGGCTTTACAGTTGAAGGTTTTCTACTGGTATTGGCCCGGGTTTCGGGATTGTTTCTCAGCGCCCCGATATTCAGCAGTCGGCAAATGCCGGCCCAGGTCAAAATCATACTGGTTCTGGCCTTATCTGCGATGATGGCTTATTTTCTCCCCATCACCCAGGGGGTGGAAATAGCCAATCCCCTGTATATGCTGGGAGCGGTGGTTATGGAGGTATTGGTGGGCTATACCATCGGCTTAGTGGCCTATATGCTGTTTGCCGCTATTCAGTTGGCCGGGCAGATGATGGACATGCAGATGGGATTTGCGATTGTAAACGTGATCGACCCGCAATCGGGTATGCAGATCCCCCTGATGGGCAACCTCACCCAGGCCATAGCCCTGCTGTTTTATCTGGCGGTCAACGGACACCATTATTTGCTGCAGGCGGTGGCCCAAAGTTATCGGGTCATACCGGTACTGGGCATGAAACTGGAGGGCGCTTTTTATCAGAGCCTGTTTTCCATAGGTGCAGAGATGTTTGTGATCGCCTTAAAGGTGTCGGCCCCGCTGGTGGTGGCTATCCTTATCAGCGATGTGGCCATGGGCTTCATCGCCCGTACCGTACCACAAATGAATGTATTCATCGTAGGGCTGCCATTGAAGATATTGATGGGTCTGGGTTGCTTACTATTGATGCTGCCGGTTTACCTGTGGTTGTTCGATATGCTGTTTTCCAGGTTCTTCGCTTATGTGGACGGAATGATGGGTTTAATGAGGTAATCGACCGTGGATCAGTACTTAAAAGGATACTTTTTCAATCTGCAGCTTTTTGCCGAAGATCAGGGCACTGGGGAGAGGACTGAATCAGCCACTCCCAAAAAGCGGGAAGAGGCCCGAAAGAGAGGGCAGGTATTTAAAAGCAGCGACCTCAACGCGGCGGTGATACTAGCCGCTGGAACACTGGTCACCTTCGCTACCCTGCCTCACATGGTATCAACCCTGCGGCAGTTTTCCGCCACCTATCTTCTAAGCCGGGGCTGGTACGATTTCACCCCTGAATATGCCTATTTCCTGCTGGGTGAGGTGATGCTGGTCATGGCCCAGCTCACTATGCCCATCCTGGGGGCCACCTTTGCAGCTGCCTTGCTGGTCAGCTTTGTGCAGGTGGGTTTTGTGTTCAGTGCCGAGCCGCTGGCTCCCAAGCTGGATCGCATCAATCCCTTGTCTGGTTTTAAGCGCATCTTTTCCAAACGGGCCTTGGTGGAACTGGCCAAATCTATTGCTAAAGTGGTGATCACCGCCTGGATTGTATATGCCACCTTAAGGGGGCAATTCGAGGTGTTTCCACGTTTTGTCGATATGGACACCCTGGCCATAGTCAAGGTTTTGAGCCAAATGATATTTGAAATGGCCTTAAAGGTAGGGCTGGTTTTTGTCATAATCGGTGTGGCGGATTATTTCTATCAATGGTATGAATACGAACAGTCACTGAAGATGAGTAAATATGACATCAAGCAGGAATACAAGCAGAGCGAAGGTGACCCTCAGCTCAAAGCCCGGCAAAAACAGGTGCAGCGTGAATACGCCATGCGCCGCATGATGGCCGAAGTCCCTAAAGCAGATGTGGTAATCACCAACCCTACTCATTTCGCAGTGGTTTTGAAATATGAGCCCGAAACCATGCAGGCTCCGCTGATGACCGCCAAAGGCCAGGATTTCATAGCCCAGAAGATCAGAGAAATCGCCCGTGAACATCAAGTGGATGTGGTGGAAAACCCGCCCCTGGCGCGAACGCTGTTTTACAGTGTGGAGATAGGGGCTCAGGTACCGGAGGAGTTATATCAGGCGGTGGCCGAAGTGCTGGCCTTTGTATACCGTCACAAGAGAATGGCCTTGTAGTTGGGAGGAATAGGAGTGGCCGCGGAACAAGCCTGGAAAAGCCGTTTGATGGCCAATAGCGACGTCTTAGTGGCTATGCTGGTGGTCACCATCGTGATGATGATGATCATTCCTTTGACCCCCCTTTTACTGGATATACTATTGACTTTCAATATTACCTTTGCCCTGGTCATTCTGATGGTCTCCATGTTCAACGTGGACCCCCTGGAGTTCTCGGTGTTCCCTTCCCTGCTCCTAGTGATGACATTGTTCCGCTTGTCCCTCAATGTTTCCACTACTCGTCTGATACTGCTCGACGCCCATGCCGGGCAAGTGGTGGATGCTTTCGGAAATTTCGTAGTAGGCGGCAATATGGTGGTGGGGATGGTCATCTTTCTCATCCTGGTGGTAATACAATTCATCGTCATCACCCGAGGCGCCGAACGGGTATCTGAGGTGGCGGCACGCTTCACCCTGGATGCCATGCCAGGCAAGCAGATGGCTATCGACGCTGACCTCAACGCCGGTTTGATAAACGAGCAGACCGCCCGCGACCGCCGCCAGAAGGTGCAGCGGGAATCCGATTTCTACGGAGCCATGGACGGGGCCAGCAAATTTGTCAAAGGGGATGCCATCGCCGGCATCATCATAATAATTATTAATATCGTGGGGGGATTCATCATCGGGGTAGCCCAACGGGGACTGTCCATGGCGGAATCAATGCAGGTATACACCATACTGACGGTCGGTGATGGATTGGTCACCCAGATCCCGGCCTTGTTGATATCCACCGCCACCGGCATAGTGGTAACCCGCAGTGCCTCCACCAATTCGCTCGGGCAGGAATTGAGCAAACAGCTCTTCAATTATCCCCGCGCCCTGGGCATGTCGGCCTTGATACTGATAGCCCTGGGAACTGTAGGACTGCCCAAGCTGCCTATGTATTCCTTGGGCATCTTGTGCGGTGGTCTATACTTCTACCTCAGCCGCCAGCAGGCCGAAGCCGAGCCTGAGGCTGAAAACGAAGCATTCGTAGAAGCCGAGCAGATCCGCAAGCCGGAGAATGTAATCGAATTGCTGCAGGTGGAGAAGATGGAATTGGAACTGGGCTATGCATTGATACCGCTGGTGGATTCGGACCAGGGTGGGGATCTGTTGGACCGTATTGTCATGATACGTCGGCAGTGCGCGGTAGAGCTGGGATTCATCGTCCCACCGGTGCGTATCCGTGACAATATGCAGCTTAAACCTAATTCTTATTCCATTAAGATCAAAGGCATAGAAATCGCTCACGGTGAGCTGCTATTGGAAAACTACCTGGCTATCGGGCCGGGGATTGAAAACGATGTCGATCTTCCGGGGATAGACACGATAGAACCGGCCTTTGGCCTGCCTGCCCGCTGGGTAAGCACCATATATAAAGAACAGACAGAACTTACCGGGTACACTGTAGTCGATCCCCCTTCAGTATTGGCCACCCATCTGACCTCGGTGATAAAGGCCCACGCCTTCGAACTGTTAGGCCGCCAGGAGATACAGAATATTATCAATTTCATTAAAGAGAGCCATTCTGCGGTTATCGAGGAACTGATCCCTGACTTGATGAGTATCGGCGACATCCAGCGGGTCCTGGCCAACCTGCTCAAAGAGCAGGTCTCGATCCGCGATATGATCACCATCCTGGAAACCCTGGCTGACTTTGCCAAGATCACCAAGGATACCGATCTGTTGACAGAGTATGTGCGCCAGGGCTTGAAGCGCCAGATCACCCGCCAGTATGCCAACGATCAGGGCAAACTGGCAGTTTTGACCCTTGATCCCGGCCTGGAGGAGACCCTGCGCGATTCGGTACAGCAGAGTGAATTCGGCTCTTATCTGGCCGTAGATCCCGATGTGGCCCAAAAGATGATGGAGCGCATCTCGCGCCTGCAAGAGGAACTGAGCCTGCGCGGGCAGTCCCCCATCTTGATCTGTGCCCCTGTCTTGAGGCTGTATTTCAAACGCTTATTAGACCGCTTTATTTCTAATCTGGTGGTTTTGTCATATAACGAAGTCGACAGTGATGCCAATGTTGAAGTGATAGGGATGATTTCGGTATGAAGATAAAAAAGTATGTAGCCCGGGATTTCCAGACCGCATTGCAAATGGCCAAACAGGAGCTGGGCCCAGATGCTATCATATTGCAGACCCGGCAGGTTAGGCCCAGAGGCCTCAAGGGCTGGTTTGCTCCTCGTGAGGTGGAAGTCACCGTGGCAGCTGATGACACCCTGCAGGTTAATTCTGACCGGGGCCGGCAGCGCACCTTAAAACCGGATCCAGACCCGCCAGCCGGCTGCAGCCCGATTCCAGCGGTCACGGCTTCGGAACTAGTACTGATGGAAGAGATGCAGCAGATGAAGGCCATGATGGCAGAGATCCAGACGCGGCTGTTTGAGGTCGACCGGCTTAAAGGCATGGCCGAACCAGTGCGCCATTTCTATGACATTCTCATCCAAAACAATGTCGACCGTGGCATCGCGCGGGAAATTGCGGCCAGCGTGGAAGCGCGCCTGCCAGAGTCTGGAGATGAACGCTGGGTCCGGGATGTTTGCCTGCATACCCTGCAGGAATACATGCAGGATATAGCCCCAATAATACTTGCGCCGGGGACAAAAGGACACCTCATTTTTGTGGTTGGCCCGACCGGAGTGGGCAAAACCACCACTATAGCTAAACTGGCTGCTAATATGACGTTTCTGGAGAACAAGCAGGTGGCTCTGATTACTCTTGATACTTACCGTATATCTGCGGCTGAACAGTTGCGCACCTTTGCTGATATTATCGGCATACCGATAAATGTGGCCTTCACTCCCCTGGACTTACAAGGTGCACTGGAGCAGTTCAAAGAACATGACATCATTTTTGTGGATACTGCGGGGCGCAGTCCCAATAACCAGGAGCATATGGCAGAACTGTGCCACTATGTCGAAATAGCCAATCCTGATGAGATTATACTAGTGCTGAGTGTGACTACCAATACTCAGGATTTAATTAATATCTACCGGCAATTTGCGGTCATGCCCATTAACAAACTCATATTCACCAAATTGGACGAGACCTGCCGTTATGGACAGATCATCAATGTTCTTAATGAGATCAAGCGCCCCCTGGCGTACTTCACTACCGGTCAAAACGTGCCTGATGATATAGAAGTTCCGGACCCCGTAGGTATTGCCAGTATGCTCTTAAAGGGGGACGGTTGATGATCAGCGACCAGGCTGACAAATTACGAAAGATGGCCCAAGGGGTGCGGCAGCAGATCGAGGCGGAAATGTTGGGCAACCTGCGCAAGACTCGCACCATAGTGGTCAGCAGTGGCAAAGGTGGGGTGGGCAAGAGCACCCTGGCATTAAACCTGTCTCTTTCCCTGTGCAGGGAGGGTAAAAGGGTGATACTGCTGGATGCCGATCTGGGGTTAGCCAATATCGACGTAATGTTGGGGCTTTCTCCCCAATATCATGTGCAACACCTGGTGCAGGGACGCAAGAGTATAAAAGAAATCATCATCAACGGACCACTGGGCTTGAAGTTAATCCCCGGGGGTTCCGGCATTAACGAATTGGCCAACCTAAGCGATGCTGAACTGAAGCGGATCATGACCGAAATCGGCAAGTTGGACGGAGATTATGATTACATGATAATCGATACCGGGGCGGGCATATCCAAAAATGTGATAAGTTTTCTATTAGCCGCCGATGAGGTCATAATCATCACCACCCCTGAGCCCACCTCGTTGACCGACGCTTATGGCTGCATCAAAACGATAGCCAAGCAACAGTACCAGGGGGCCCTAGCGGTGGTCATCAATCAGGTCGGCGACCACAACGAAGGGCTGATGGTAGCTGAAAAATTCCGCCTGGTCTGCCGTCAATTCCTGGAGGTAGACATCAGGATGCTGGGAAGCATCCCTGCTGACAGTCTGGTGGGGGATGTGGTCCGGCAGCAAAAAGCCCTTTTGGAGGCTTACCCCAAAAGCAATCCTGCCAAGAGCATTCAGCAGATAGCCCGGCGTCTGATCAATTTGGATGGAGCGGCAGCACCTGCTGATCCCCGCGGTAGCGGAATAAAAAAATTCTTTCAGAAAATTACCCGGTTCATGCGGGACAACAATTAGGGGGCTTCATGCGAAGCAGCGATTTAAGACTCAATATGCGCCTGGAAGTTGGTATATCGATCAACCAGAAACTGGAGTATGTTCCGGTCCGCATAGAGGAAGTGAGCAGGGGATATATAGCACTTTCCATGCCCATGTGGCAGGGTGCACTGCTGCCTATGCACAATAAACAGCGATTACAGGTGCGATTCCTACAGAAGCACAGTTATTTCGGCTTTGAGACCAGGATTGTGGAGCGTCGGTTCCTACCGGTGCCGGTGATCGTGGTGGAGCGGCCTCTAAAAGTGTATCCGGTGGAGCAGCATCGCCGGCATGTGCGGGTGGAGGCAGACCTGGAGGTGAGGTTTCGCCTGCTCAGTGACAATAACAATGATTTTAGCGCACATGCGGCCAAGACCATCAATATCAGTGCCGGAGGAATACTGATGGCCAGTCAGACTCCGCTCAAAGTAGGCCAGATACTCTTTTTGGAACTATTCCTGCCTGAAACCGAAGTTGTCAACTGCAAAGCCAAAACCGTACGTGTATTTAACGGAACAGACAGCCTGGCCAAAGTACGCGCCGGACTTCAATACCAAGATATCAAAGAAAGTGACCGTGATAAAATCGCCCATTATGTTTTTACCCGACAGCGGCTACTGATCAAGAGGGGATTGCTAGAAGGATAGAGGGATTTGCATATGACCAAAATCAGAGTATTAGTAGTGGACGATTCCGCCTATATGCGCCGATTGATCACCGATCTCTTAAATCACGATCCTCAATTGGAGGTAGTTGGCACTGCCAGCAACGGTCGTGAAGCCCTGGAGAAGATCGAGACCCTTAATCCCCAGGTAGTCACTATGGATATAGAGATGCCAGTGATGGATGGTCTGTCGGCCTTGAAGGCCATAATGCAGACCAGGCCGGTTCCGGTTGTCATGCTCAGCGTGGTGAACAACCAGGCTGCTCAAGCCACCATGAAAGCCCTGGAATTTGGAGCGGTAGATTTTGTAGCCAAGCCGTCCTTACAAATTTTGCTGGATGTTACAGGCCCAAGCACCGATATAGTTAATAAGGTGAAGATCGCTGCGGGAACGGCGGGGAAATTAAATGGCATCCCCTTGCGCCGCGAGGATCCGACCCGATTGCAACGCCGCCATTTGCCAGGAATAAGCCTGGGATTGAACAAATTGATACTGATCGGCACCTCTACCGGGGGCCCCAAAGCCCTTCACCAGGTGGTGCCTAAACTGCCCGGCAATCTGAATGCCGCCGTCCTCATAGTACAGCACATGCCAGCCGGGTTCACCCGTTCGTTGGCGGAACGCCTCGACCAGGTCTCGGCGCTGCGGGTCAAGGAGGCTGAAGCCGGGGAAAAAATCCTGCCTGGATGCGCCTACGTGGCGCCGGGGGATTACCATCTAAAAGTGTTGGCCACTGGTCCTAGCGACAAACGAGAACTCTTGGTGAAACTGGACCAATCGCCACCACGTCATGGCTGCCGACCAGCCTTCGATGTGCTCTTGGAATCGGTGGCAGAACAATTCTGGTCACAGATGGTCTGTGTGATTATGACCGGCATGGGGCTTGACGGAGCCGAGGGGATGCTCAAAGTGCGAGCCAAAAAGGCCCGGACCATAGCCGAACATCAGTCTACCTGCGTGGTTTACGGCATGCCCAGGGCAGCCGTGGAGACCGGACAGGTAGACCAGGTAGTGCCCCTGCCGTTGATAGCTAACACCATCATGCAGCTTTTATAGGTAAAATGTTACGGAAAGCCGGAGGTGTAACGATTGACTACAATAGATATGTCGCAGTATCTGGATGTGTTTCTGGAAGAGAGCCGTGAGCACCTCTCCAACCTCAACCAATGCCTGTTAATCCTGGAACAGCAGCCCCACAACGCTGCGGCCTTAAATGAGATCTTCCGTGCTGCCCACACCCTTAAAGGCATGTCCTCGACCATGGGTTTTGAGGACCTGGCCGACCTGACTCACCACATGGAAGATGTATTAAGCGGCGTCAAAGAACAGGTGCTGCAAGTCGACAGCCAGGTCACTGATGTCTTGTTCAAGTGTTTTGACCGCATCCAGTTGATGGTGGAGGGCATCGAAGAGGGCCATATGGGAAGACATGACAACTCTGACCTGGTAGAAGTCCTGGAAGCCATCAAGGACGGCAGCCGGGAGTTAGCCGCCGTGGCCGAAACCGCGGCCAAGTTCTCACAAACAGAAGAACAGCCGGAACCGCCTGCCGCCCTAGAGATAAACGGCTATGATCAGGTGGTCATAGAAGAAGCCTTCAAAAGGGGATTTAAGGTGCTGCTGCTGGAAGTTGAAATAGATCCCGACTGTGCCATGAAGTCGGTGCGTTCCTTCATGGTATTCAAAGCCTTGGAGACTGAAGGGGAGATCACCAAGGCTGTACCACCGGTACAGGACCTCGAGGAAGGTAAATTCGATAGCAGTTTCTCCCTGTTGTTGATCAGCCAGATGGACAATGAAGAAGTGTTGCGCCGGGTCAATGGCATTTCTGAGGTCAGGGTCAGTTCCTTAAAAGAGATTACCCGGCTGGATTTGGAGACAGGCCCGGCTGTTCCGCTGGAGGAAGCCGAAACCAGTCCAGACTCAGAGGTACGGGCTCAGGACAATGGCCAGCGCACCCAGAAGTTCAAACAAAAAGTGCGGGTGGACATAGAAAAATTGGACGAGATGATGAATCTGGTGGGCGAACTGGTAATGCACAAGGGGCGCCTGGAACAGATTGGTCTGATCAGCAAAAACAATGAATTGGAAGATACCGTAGAACAGGTGGACCGCATTACCACAGAGCTGCAAAGTGTGGTTATGAAGGTACGGATGGTTCCGATCGAGCAGGTATTCAACCGCTTCCCCCGCATGGTCCGGGATCTGGCTAAAGAACTGGGTAAAGAGATCGATTTCATAGTTGAGGGGCAGGAGACTGAATTGGACCGCACCGTGATCGATGAGATCGGCGACCCCTTGATCCACCTGTTGCGCAACGCTCTTGACCATGGCCTGGAACTGCCTGCGGAACGAAGGCAGAAAGGCAAACTGGCACGGGGCACAGTCAAACTAATGGCCCGACATGAGGGCAACAATGTCTTCATTGAGGTAGAAGATGACGGGCGGGGCATCGACCTGGAACGGGTCTTGGAAAAGGCGGTGAAAAAGGAGTTGATCAGCAGCCGCGAAGCTGAAATGATGACGCCGGAGGAGGCCTTCCGCCTGGTGTTCACTCCTGGATTCAGCACCGCCGCCGAGATTACAGACGTATCCGGTCGGGGAGTCGGACTGGATGTGGTCAAGGCCAAAATGGAGGGCATAGGCGGAGAAATCTCGGTCGTTTCCAAACCGGGCCAGGGGACTTGCTTCACCATTAAACTGCCTCTTACTTTGGCAATTATCCAGGCCTTGACGGTTTCGTTAGGTGAGGAGATCTATGCCATCCCTTTGAGCAATGTGGATGAAACCACTATGATATCGGAACAGGATATCAAAATGGTGCAGAATCAGGAAGTGATCTTGATACGCGGCAGGGTTCTGCCCTTGTATCGTTTGCGCCGCCTCTTGGATGTGCCTGGTGACTCAGCGGCTGGTGAATCCATCTATGTGGTGGTGGTGCGCAAGGCTGACCGCCAGGTGGGGTTGGTGGTCGATGCCTTGATTGGGCAGCATGAAATCGTGATCAAGTCGCTAGGCAGGCTTCTGGCCGGCATACCAGGCCTGGCCGGAGCTATCGTGGCCGGAGACGGCAATGTGCATTTGATATTGGATATAGCCAGCCTGTTTTAAAGGAGGTCAATCAATGCAGGTTATAAACCAGGCAGTTGAAAACGCGGTCGAGGAAGAGAGACAGGTAGTTGCATTTCAACTCGGCGCGGAAGAATACGCGGTAGATATTATCAATGTCCAGGAGATTATCAAGCTGCAAAAAGTGACCCGCATCCCCCGTACCGAACCCTGGGTGGAGGGGGTCATAAACCTGCGCGGCAATATCATCCCCTTGTTCAACCTGCACACCAAGTTCAAGCTATCCGCACCGGACAGCACTGATGAGCAGCGCATCATAGTATTTCAACTTGATGATATTAAAGCAGCGGTAATAGTCGACAAAGTCTCTGAGGTTCTGCACCTCAACTGCCAAGAAATTGAAGCCACAGACCGTGTGTACGAAGGTATAAATGCCGAGCATATCATCGGTATAGCCAAGCTGGAGGGCAGGATTTTGATTCTGCTTAATATTTACAAAATTCTCATTAATGATAATATTAGGTAGGTGGAATAAATTGGTGTACATCGGTGATCTTTCCAGTATGCAGCTAGACGCGCTACGAGAGATAGGCAATATCGGCGCTGGCAATGCAGCCACCGCTCTGGCTCAGCTGATCCAAGCCAAAATCGATATGAACGTCCCCCGGGTAAAAATCCTGGCTTTTGATGCCGTTCCCGAACTGGTAGGGGGCGCAGACCGGCATATCATCGGGGTATACCTCAATGTGGGTGGATCAGTCAGTTCCAATATTCTCTTTATGCTGCCTTTTGAGGAGGCAGTCGTACTCGTGGATCTACTGTTGGGCCAGCAGATTGGTACTACCAGGGCTGACACCCTGGGCGAACTGGAGTTGTCAGCCATGCGCGAGATGGGCAACATTATCGCGGCCACTTACCTCAACGCTCTGGCGGTTTTCACCGGCCTCACCTTTATACCTTCAGTACCAGCCCTGGCCATCGATATGGCAGGCTCTGTTCTGGATGCAATATTAGCCAAGTTTGGCGAAGTAGCCGACCATGTTCTTCTCCTGGAAACCTGTTTTAAGAAGGAAGAACATAAGGTGGTTGGGCATTTCTTCATGCTGCCCGAGCCGGAAGCCTTAGACACTATACTCTCTGCGCTGGGAGTGAATGAATAATGGGTAGTTTCGTCAAAGTAGGCATGGCCGATTATAAGATAGCCCGAGCTCCGGACAAACTGATTACCGCCGGGCTGGGTTCTTGCATAGGCATCTGCCTGTGGGATACCAGGGGGCAGGTCGGTGCCTTAGCGCACATCATGCTGCCCTCGGGGGAGCTTTCCCGGGGGATTTCCCACAACCAGGCCAAATTTGCTGACATGGCCTTAGACATGGTCTTAGGAGACCTGCGCCAGGATGGTATTGCCACCAATCGCCTCATCGCTAAAATAGCCGGGGGCGCACAGATGTTCAAATTTTTGGGCGAAAGTGACATCATGAAGATTGGTTTGCGCAATGTGCAGGCAGTGGAGGAAAACCTCAAAAAGCACAACATCAAGATGGTAGCCAAAGATGTCGGCGGCAGTATGGGCCGCACCATCGTTTTCGATCCTGCTACAGGGGAGTTGTTGATCAAAACACTCGGTAATGGGGAGAGAGTCATTTAAAATGAAGAGAGACATGAGCACGGTTTGGCTGCAGTACAAAGAGGGGCATGTACTGGAAGCCAGGGACGAATTGATTGTGCACTATGCACATCTGGTCAAGTATGTGGCCAACAGGCTGGCTATCAACCTGTCCTCAGTGGTGGAAGTGGATGAACTGATTTCCTATGGGATTGAAGGACTCATCGACGCCATTGAAAAATTCGACCACAAGCGCAACATCAAATTTGAGACCTATGCCATAACCCGTATCCGTGGTTCTATAATCGATGGACTCAGGTCCATGGATTGGGTGCCGGTATCAGTGAGACAGAAAGGCAAAGAGTTGGAGCGGACTTATAACGCCCTGGAGAGCAGATTGGGGAGATCTGCTACCGATGCCGAGGTAGCGAAGGAAATGGGACTCAGTCTGAATGACTTCACAGCCTTATTGCGCGAGGTGGCGGCTTCCACCATAATATCGCTGGATGATTTCATTCCCGGGGAGGACGGGGACAACCGCAAAAAGCGCATCGTTGATATGCTGGAGGATGAAAACGCCGGGGATGCTGTGGAACTGCTGCAATTAGGCGAGGTCAAAGAGCTATTGGCCCAAACCATAGCCCGTTTGCCGGAGAAGGAAAAGACTGTAATAGGACTGTATTATTATGAGGGTCTGACATTAAAAGAGATCGGGGCAGTGTTGAGTTTATCCGAATCGAGGATCTCACAGCTGCATACCAAGGCTATTATGAGGATGCGCGGCAGCCTCAGCAAGAGAAAGCATCTGGTATCATAGTATAGAGGAAGAGGACTATGCAGAGTATCGGCTCTACGGTTGACGGTGAGGCCTTAGTGGTCATTGACCCCAATCGCATGAACGCTTATTTGACCATAACCGCCCCTGTTGGAGATGGAAACCCGTGCACCCGTGACAAGGCCATGCAGGCACTTACCAACAGCCGGGTGGTTTTTGGTATTGATGAAAAGCGGCTGCTAGAAGCCCTGAAAGACTACAACTGGGGGAAGACCTTGTTGGTGGCCAGCGGTCAGGAGCCCCGCCACGGCGAAGCGGCCAAGATAATATACCATTTCCCCGGAGCGGATATGAGAAATGGACCCCGCATGGATGAAAACGGAACAGTTGATTTTAAGGATTTGGGGCTTATTAACAATGTGCGCAGCGGTGAATTGTTGGCTGAGAAAATCCCTATGACCGAAGGGGTACCGGGCATGGATGTGACCGGGGTGCCGCTGGTGGCCCGCAAAGGCAAAGACGTGATACTATCTGCCGGTAAAAACACCAGACTCGATCCCAGCGGCCATTACCTTTTTGCGCTAACTGACGGCCATGCCAGTATTATTGGCAACAGCGTCGAGGTGAGCCCGGTTTTTACTGTGCGGGGCGATGTGGATTACTCCAGCGGAGACATCGATTTCGTAGGCACGGTACGCATTCTGGGCAATGTTATGACCGGGTTCAAAGTCAAGGCCGAGGGTGATATAGAAATAGGGGGTTCGGTTGAAGGCGCCGAGGTAATAGCCTGTGGCAGCATCCTGGTAAGGGGAGGGATTGGCGGCGGGCTCAAAGGATTTGTCAAAGCCCAGGGTAATATCACCGCCCGTTTTGTGGAAAACGCCCGCCTGGAAGCAGGTATGTCGGTATTCGTTAAAGAGGCCATCATACAATCTCAGGTCAAGGCGGGCAGCATGGTGAAGGTTACTGACAAAAAGGCTCTGATCGTGGGAGGGCTCATACAGGCCGCCCGGGAGGTGGAGTCTAAAATACTTGGTTCGCAGCTGGCCACCCAGACCGTGGTGGAGGTAGGTGTAAATCCACATTATCGTGATGAGTACCAGCGCATCCTCAAGGAGCGCAGGGAGAAAAAGCAGACCCTCTCCAATATCAACCAGGGCTTGAAGAATTACCAGCGCTTGCTCAATAATCCCGAAACCCTTAGTGACAAACAGAAGTTATCATTGATGAAATTGCTGGAATCATGCAAGGTCTTGCGACAGGAATTGGATGAAATGGAAAAGCGCATGGAGTTTCTGGAAGACGAATTCGAGAGCAGTCAGAACGCTCAGGTAAAGGCGCATGATTTGGCCTACCCGGGGGTCAGGATCAGTATCGGCAAGTCGATTTACATAGTAAACGATCCCATTAAATATTCTGCCTTTGCTATGGAACGGGGAGAAGTGCGGGTAGTGCCGCTGCGTTGAACGGAGGGACACAGATGAGTATCCGCAGTGTGGATATGCAGGTTCTGGTTCAAAAAGTAGGCGAAATAGCGCGCATCCAACAGGCTCAAGGGACTTCGGCCAACCAACGGCAGAGCGAGTTCTCTCAACTGATCACCGCTCAGACGGTTGCCCAGCGCCATACGGTACAGGAGTCAAACGATCCCGAAGCCAAAACCATGCAGAAAAAGGAATCCAAACACCAGGACCGACAACAGCAGGGTGAGCGCCGTGGAGGCGATGAAGCCAGGCAGGACCAGGATCAGGCGATTTTTAGGGACTATCATAAGGGCAATACTATCGACATTAAGATTTAGGAGTTGATCCCTTTATGTGGCAAATGACGGCCTTAGGAAGCCTATTGCTGCTTTTTGCGGGCTGGTTGTGGTGGGCCAGGCAGGAAGGGCTCCGTACTACAGCCCGGCAGTTGGAGGATCTTATCAACGAAGCGCGCATAGTCAGTCAGGACATGGAGGCCATGCTGAGCAATGCCGTGGATCTATCCAAACGAGTCTTGGATGATTTCGAACAGCGCTTTCAGGCAGCCCGGGAAACGATGCCGCCATCTCCCGAAATACCGCAAGCTGGGCCGGATCCGCGGTTGCAGTTTTACCGGGAATTGTCAATGGAGGAGTGTCCAGAAGCTGAGGAGCAAAATAGTGATCAGGCCTGGAATACGCTGTCCAGCGATTTACCGCGACCACCCCAGCAGCTCACAGCAGACATTCCTGAAGACCGTGACGGTGAGTACTACCGGAAGATGCATCCCACTCTGGCGGTCAACCAGCTTCACAATCAGGGCTTGAAGCCCAAACAGATAGCTCAGCTGCTTTCCCGCGGTCAAGGAGAGGTTGAGTTGATACTTAACCTGACCCGGAAAAAAAGGCTCGACAAAGCCACTTGAAGGTATAATCGGCGGCGATTGTCACAACAATATAGCAATGTAGATTAATTTAGGGGTGCCTACTAAACCTCCGGTAAAGCCCCTTCAGAATCGAATATTGCCAAAGCATCACGCTTATGTTATATTAATTTTTGGTAATTACACACGCTGCAGGATCTGCTGATTAGTGCTTACCATTAAGTAAGTGGTCGGCGGGGATGAAACAGCGGAGGAATAAAACTGAAAGGAGGTGTTCTAGGTGTCAGTAATTACTATGAAGCAACTCCTCGAGGCAGGGGTGCATTTCGGACACCAGACACGCAGATGGAATCCCAAGATGGCTACCTATATTTATATGGAGAGAAACGGGATTTACATCATCGATTTGCAACAGACGGTACGGAAATTCGACGACGCTTACAATTTTGTGAAAAGCGTATCCGCGGAAGGTAAAGGGGTCTTATTCGTAGGCACCAAGAAACAGGCCCAGGAAACCATTCGGGAAGAAGCCAACCGCTGCGGGATGCATTTTGTCAACCAGCGCTGGCTGGGGGGCATGCTGACCAATTACAAGACCATTCGTAAACGGGTCCTGCGCTTGAAGGAATTGGAAAGGATGCAGGCCGATGGTTCCATGGAAGTCCTGACTAAGAAGGAGATTGCCCGCCTGCTCAACGAAAAGGAGCGTTTGGAACGCTTCCTGGGCGGTATCAAGGACATGGAACGCCTGCCCGGAGCCGTTTTTGTGGTGGATCCTCGCAAGGAAAAGATCGCGGTAGCAGAAGCCAGAAAGCTCAACATACCAGTGGTGGCGATAGTTGACACCAACTGCGATCCTGATGAAATCGATTATGTTATCCCCGGCAACGACGATGCCATCCGAGCCGTGAAATTAATATCCTCCAGAATCGCGGATGCTGTTCTGGAAGGCAGGCAAGGGGAACAGGTAAACGCATAACGGAGTGAGGGGTGCTGGGGGTTGTTCCTACACCCCTCCTTTTTGATTATTACTTATTGCATAGATTTTCAAGATACACCGGAAATAGGAGGAATCGACAATGGAAGTTACAGCAGCAATGGTTAAGGAACTCAGGGAGAGAACCGGGGCAGGTATGATGGACTGCAAGAACACCCTAGTCTCTTGTGCCGGAGATATTGAAAAGGCTATTGACGAGCTGAGAGCCAAAGGTTTGGCCAAGGCGGCCAAAAAGGCCGGGCGCATTGCTAGTGAGGGCCTGGTTATTTCATATATCCATGGCGGCGGACGCATCGGAGTTTTGGTGGAAGTGAACTGTGAAACCGACTTCGTGGCCAAGACCCCGGAATACAAACAACTGGCTTATGACATCGCAATGCAGATCGCTGCTTCCAATCCGAGTTATATCAGGCGTGAAGACGTTGCTGCCGCAGAGATTGAGCGGGAGCGCCAGGTCTTAAGAGCCCAGGCTTTAGAAGAAGGCAAACCCGAGAAGATAATCGACAAGATGATCGAAGGCCGCATCGAAAAGTATTACAAAGAAAACTGTCTGATGGAGCAGCCTTTTATCAAAGATCCGGACAAGACGGTGGAACAGCTCATACACGAGAACATCGCCCGCATCGGTGAAAACATCAATGTACGCCGTTTCGCCCGCTATGAATTAGGGGAGGGCATCGAAAAGGAGAAAGCCGATTTTGCAGCCGAGGTAATGGCCCAGATTCAGACCCAATAGCAGAGCATAACGGGGAGGTTTACAGCTTGCAGAGTCCCAAATACAAACGCATCATTCTCAAGCTCAGTGGAGAAGCCCTGTCGGGAAATGACAGTTATGGCATAAACCCGGAAACCCTTTCCATCATCGCCGCTCAGGTGGTTGAGGTGGCCACCCTGGGGGTGGAAGTGGCTATAGTAGTCGGCGGGGGTAACATCTGGCGCGGGGTAGCCGGCAGCGCCAAAGGTATGGACCGCGCCACGGCTGATTTCATGGGCATGTTGGCCACGGTCATCAATGCCCTGGCCTTGCAGGATGCCCTGGAATGCAAAGGGTATCCTACCAGGGTGATGTCAGCCATTGAAATGCGAGAGGTGGCCGAGCCTTATATAAGGCGGCGGGCCATCCGTCATCTGGAAAAAGGCCGGGTGGTCATATTTGCGGCCGGCACCGGCAATCCTTACTTTTCCACCGATACCGCCGCTGCTCTGCGCTCCGCGGAGATTGAAGCCGAGGTCATCCTCATGGCCAAAAAGGTCGACGGGATTTACGACAGCGATCCGCTGATTAATCCTAAGGCCAAAAGATTCACCGAGCTGGATTATATCGATGTGCTGAATAGGGGCCTAGGGGTCATGGATTCCACAGCCGCCTCACTGTGTATGGATAACAACATCCCCATTATCGTCTTTGACCTAAACCAGCAGGGCAATATATTGAGGGCGGTCCAGGGGGAAAAAATTGGCACTTATGTAGGGAGGTAAAATCCAATGATCAGAGACATAATCAATGATGCTGAAGACCGCATGAAAAAGAGCCTGGAGCATCTGACTAAGGATCTGGCTGCGATGCGGGCCGGGCGTGCCAACCCCGCCATGGTGGAAAAACTGAGTGTGGACTACTACGGGGTAATGACCCCGGTCAATCAGTTAGCTAATATAACCGTGCCAGAGGCTCGCCTCCTGGTGATACAGCCCTGGGACAAATCAATGATAGCCGATATCGAAAAAGCCATAATGAAATCTGACCTGGGCATAACCCCCAGCAATGATGGCAACGTGATCCGCATCGCGGTGCCGCAGCTCACCGGGGAGCGGCGCAAGGAGTTGGCCAAAGTGGTCAAGAAAAGGGCTGAAGAGGCTCGGGTGGCGGTGCGCAACATCCGCCGTGAAGCTAATGATATGCTGAAAGCGGGTGAGAAGGAGAAACTCCTTACCGAGGATGAGAACAAGAAGGGCATCGATGAGGTGCAAAAACTCACCGACCGTTACATCAAGAATGTAGACACCATCCTGCAGGCCAAAGAAAAGGAGATCATGGAGGTCTAGATACGGGTTTTATTTCCAGTCTGCGGCGGTTATAATATTGAGTAAGTTTTTATACCCCCCTAACGGGGGTATTATCGTTTAGGAGAGAAGGGATACTGTGGCGCCTGGGAGCGAGGATATGCCGCGCCATATCGCGGTGATAATGGACGGCAATGGGCGCTGGGCTCAAAAACGGCTGATGCCCCGGACCATGGGGCACAGAGCTGGCATGAGTGCCTTAAAGCGTGTGGTCAAGACAATGGGCGAGTTGAACATACCTTATCTGACGGTCTTCGCCTTCTCCACCGAGAATTGGAGACGTCCCAGTGAAGAAGTGGATTATCTCATGAACTTGCTGGTGGAATATCTTCTCAAAGAACTGCAGGAATTACATGACAACAACGTTAAGGTAAATATCCTGGGGGACTACTATTCTCTGCCGCAGAGATGCCGATTGCAACTGCAAGATGCCTTGAGAAAAACTCGCCACAACAGCGGACTGAACTTCAATATCGCCCTCAACTACGGAGCCCGCAACGAGATCCTGACTGCGGCCAGAAAGGCGGCTGCACTGGTGGCATCAGGACAACTGTCGGTAGATGCTATCGACGAGGACCTTTTTTCTTCATTTTTGTTCACTTCCCAACTGCCCGATCCGGATCTGTTGATCCGCACCGCAGGGGAGATGCGCCTCAGCAACTTCTTGTTATGGCAGATCGCCTATACCGAAATTTGGGTGACTGAGCGGCTTTGGCCCGATTTCACAGAATCAGACCTCATGGAGGCCATAGCCGCATATAAAGGCCGTGACCGTCGTTTTGGCGGGTTAAGCCGGCAGGGTGAAGACCATGCTTAGGACCAGGGTCATCAGCGCCCTGGTTGGGGTGGCAATCATAATATTCTGCCTCTATCAGGGCGGAGCCTTATGGAAAGGGCTATTTCTGCTCATGGCAGTCGCTTCCTTGTATGAGTATGGTCGTATGCTGCGACAAAAAGCGGTTGAGGTCATGTGGGTGCCGGGTTACGGCCTCATGCTTTTATTATGGGCCTCCCCCCTGCTTGACCAGGAATGGTTATGGGCCGGTTTAATGGCTGTGATGCTGGTGATGGTGTCCATGGTAGTCGTATACTATCCACGCCTCTCCGTCGCCGAGGTTGCTATCAACCTTTTCGGACCGGCCTACCTTGGCCTCACCTTGCAATATGCACTGCGCATGCTGCATCTGCCAGATCCCTTTTTGATCATGCTATTAGCCCTACTCTTAACCTGGGCCAGTGACGTAGGGGGTTACGCGGTGGGGATGATGTGGGGCAAAAGGAGACTGGCCCCTCAGCTCAGCCCCAAAAAGACCTGGGAGGGTGCTATGGGGAGCTTATTATTCTGTGTTATCACCGCCCTGGTTTTTGCATATTTTACTACCCTAACCCCTGATAAGAGTGCATATCTTGTAATATTAGCACTGTTAGCCAGCCTGGCCGCCCAGTTGGGGGATCTGTTCATGTCCTCTATAAAGCGTTATTTCGGGGTAAAAGACAGCGGTCATATTATTCCCGGACATGGCGGCGTTTTGGACCGCTTCGACAGCTTCCTCTTGGTTTTGCCTCTGGTATACTACGGTTTTCGCCTGATGATGTAACCCGTGTCATCATTTCACAAGGGAGGGTCCCAGTTGGATCCAGAACTGCTTAAATATATTAAGACCTTTATTAAGCTAGGCATTGTGGTACTGATTTTAGTAATGATATATCTTTTTATGTCTCTGGTTGCTCCGGCATTGATTACCGTTCTAGTCAAGCTCCCCCAGGTCTTCCTTCCCTTTATTATCGCGGTTTTATTGGCGGTGTTGATCGAGCCCCTGGTGATATTTTTTGAAGTGCGGGTTAGACTGAACCGGGCTCTGGCCACCGCGGCCAGCCTGTTGCTGGTGGTAGGGGCTTTCGTATACCTGCTCTCATTAGTGGTTTCAGTAGTGATCAGCGAGATAAACCGCCTTTATCCACTTATAGTCCGTTATTCCGACCAGGCCGCCAGCCAGTTGATGGATGCAGTCAGCAATTTTGAATGGTTCTATGGGCAGCTCAATCTGCCTATGGCGGCCCAGACTGCTATAGAGAATAACCTGCAAAAAGGCCTGGAATCCCTCACCAGAATGATGAACGGCACTATAGACGGGCTCACCCAGTTCTTGTTGATGCTGCCGGGGATGCTGGTTTTCATGATCATCACCACTGTGGCCACCTATCTGATCATCAATGACCGTTCCAAGATCCGAACTTTTTTCGTAAACAGCCTGCCAGACAGTTTCCGCTACCAGACCATCAAAGTGGTCACTCAATTGTTTAAAGCCCTGACCGGGTTCGTCCGTGCCTATGGCATCCTTATCACCATAACCACGATAATCACTATGGTATCCCTGAAATTGCTGGGCATAAAATATATTTTGACTATCGGCCTTTTAGTCGGATTTCTAGATATTATGCCGGTTTTGGGACCGGGGATGATATTCCTGCCCTGGGCGGCTTACAGCCTCTTGATACACGAGACCCGCCTGGGCATCAGTCTGTTGATAATATACCTGATTATCTCCGGAATACGCCAGATATTGGAACCCAAGATAGTGGGAGACAATATCGGTCTGCACCCCTTGGCCACATTGATATCGCTTTATGTAGGGCTGCAGTTGGCCGGACTGACCGGGCTGATTCTAGGGCCAGTATTATTGGTCTTAGTGATCGCCAGCCACCGGGCTGGACTGCTGGATCGCTTTAATTGGAGGAAAGATCATGAGTTGTGATGGCAAAATCGGGGTGGTGGTATTGGGATCGACCGGTTCCATTGGCCGCCAGGCCTTGGATGTGATAGAAAGGCATCGGGACCGCTTTAGGCTGGTGGGCATAGCCGCCTACAATGAAACCGCCCTGCTGTGTGAGCAGGCCAGGCGCTGCCAGCCCCTGGCTGTGAATGTGCATGAGGACAAGGCGTATAAGGCCCTGCAGCAGCAGTTGAACGGGGGGATACGGCTTTCCCAGGGTATGCAGGGCTTGTGTGAACTGGCCGCACATCCTCAAGCCGATGTAGTCCTGGTGGCAGTGAGCGGGGCGATTGGCATTGAGCCGACTTTGACCGCTATTGCTGCAGGCAAGCGGGTCGCCCTGGCCAACAAAGAGACCCTGGTGGCAGCCGGTGACCTGGTGATGCGCCGGGTAGAGGATGAAGGTATCTTGCTGCTGCCGGTGGACAGTGAGCATTCCGCCATATTCCAGTGCCTGGCAAGGGAGCGAGAGCATTTGCATAAAATCTGGCTTACCGCCTCAGGTGGACCATTTCGAAGTTATTCACCGATGCAATTAGAAAATGTCACTGTGGCTATGACATTAAAGCACCCCACCTGGATGATGGGGCCGAAAATCACTGTGGATTCAGCCACCCTAATGAATAAAGGGCTGGAGGTCATTGAAGCCCACCACCTCTTTGCTGCTGACTACGACCATATCGAGGTGGTGGTGCACCGGGAGAGTATTGTACACTCCCTGGTGGAGTTTGTAGACGGTTCATTTTTAGCCCACCTGGGTCCGCATGATATGCGCATTCCCATTCAATATGCCCTGACCTACCCTCAGCGACAAGAGTCCCCGGTACAGCGCCTGGACCTATGCAGCCTGGGAGAACTGCATTTCGAAAAGCCGGATCGGTTACGATTTCCAGCTCTGGACCTGGCCTATCAGGCCGGAAAAACCGGGGGCACCATGCCGGCGGTGATGAATGCTGCCAATGAGGTGGCGGTCTCCGCTTTCCTGGATGAGGGACTTTCCTTCAATTCGATAGTAACTGCGGTGGCTGAAGTTATGGAAAGACACCTCCCCCTGCCGGCAGACGATCTGGATACCATCCTGGACGCAGATCATTGGGCACGGAGAGAGGCGCAAAACATAATACAACAATTGTCTAAACGGGTATAATGGTAATTGTAGACGCAATCCTGCAAGGAGGCCAATTATGACCATACTTCTCACTATTATTGTACTGGGCTTGTTGATTTTCGTACACGAGCTGGGGCATTTCCTGACCGCACGTGCCATAGGCATTCCGGTCTATGAGTTTGCTTTGGGTTTTGGTCCCACATTGATATCACACCGTAAAAACGGGGTGAGCTATTCCCTGCGTCTGATACCATTAGGAGGATTTGTGCGTATGGCCGGGGAGGAACCAGGGGATAACGATGACCCTAAGGGGTATAGCCGCCGCACCCCGCTGGAGAAGATCGCGGTGTCTGTGGCCGGGCCGGCCATGAACCTTTTCCTGGGGCTATTAATCTTTATTTACAGTTATGCTTTTATAGGCCTGCCCACACCTACCAATGAACCGGTGATCGGCCAGGTCATAGCAGGTGAACCGGCTGCTGCAGCAGGAGTAATGCCCGGTGACCGGGTTTTGGCCATCGACGGACAGCCTATCGCCAGCTGGGAGCAGATTACCGCCCACATGAGCAGTAAAGAGCCCGGTAAAGCAATAACCCTGACTCTGCAGCGCCAGGCCGAAACCATCGATCTGCAGATGGTGCCGGTTCCCAATGCGCAGACCGGCACCCCCGCTATCGGGGTGATGGGCCAGGTGTTATATGAAAAGCAGGGCATAATACAATCCATAGCCTATGGCTTTCAGCAGACCTTCTATCTGACCGGGGCACTGCTCTCGGGATTGTGGATGTTGATCAGCGGCGGGGCTTCAGCCGGTGATCTGGCAGGGCCGGTAGGCATCACCATGATGGTGGGAGAGGCTTCACAATACGGGACCATCTTCCTTTTGTCTTTCATCGCTTTTCTCTCCATCAACCTGGGGATATTGAATCTCCTGCCTATACCGGCACTGGATGGTGCCCGGGTGGTATTCTCACTGGCGGAGATTCTGCGCCGTAAGCCTATCGACCCGGAAAAAGAGGGCTTCATTCACTGGCTGGGATTTATGTTCCTGATGCTTATCATTGTGTTCGTGACCTATAATGATATACTGCGGCTTATTAAGGGATAGAGTAATGAGAAAGCTGACCAGAATAGTCGATCTGGGCGGTATTATGATTGGTGGCGGCCACCCGGTGGTGGTGCAGTCCATGTGCAACACCGATACCAGGGATGTGGAAACCACGGTAACGCAGATCAAGGCTTTGGAGAAGGCCGGCTGCGAGGTGGTGAGGGTGGCAGTGGTGGATCAGACTGCCGCCCAGGCTATAGCTGATATCAAGTCACAGATTAACATACCGCTGGTCGCTGATATACATTTTGATTACCGTCTGGCTTTACAGAGCATTGCCTCGGGATGTGACGGGCTGCGCCTCAATCCGGGAAATATCGGGGCAGCCTATAAGGTGCGGGAAGTGGTCGTGGCCTGCCAGGACCGGGGCATTCCCATTCGCATCGGAGTCAATGCCGGATCACTTGACAAGTCCTTGGCCGATAAGTTCGGTGGGGCTTCTGCCAAGGCCTTGGTGGAGAGCGCCTTGGAGCATGTCAATATATTGGCAGCGATGAATTTCAACCATCTGAAAATATCCCTGAAATCCTCTTCGGTGCCGATTACCGTAGAGGCCTACCGGCTTATCAGTGATATGGTGGATTATCCCCTGCACGTCGGGGTGACCGAAGCCGGCACCATGGAGAGAGGGCTGATCAAATCCAGCCTGGGCTTGGGCATTCTGCTGGCGGAAGGAATTGGGGATACTATCCGGGTATCTTTGACCGCCTCCCCGATAGAGGAGGTTTGGGCCGCCTACGAGATTCTGCGTGGCCTGGGTATGCGTCAATATGGAGCTGAATTGATATCCTGCCCCACCTGCGGACGCTGTGAGATAGACTTGATCAAGACCGCTCAACAGGTTGATCACTGCCTGCGCCAGATTTCTGCCCCCATCAAGGTGGCGGTGATGGGGTGCGTGGTCAACGGGCCCGGGGAGGCCAGAGAAGCCGATATTGGTGTGGCCGGAGGCCGGGAAGTGGGGTTGTTGTTCAAAAAAGGCCAGATCGTACGCAAAGTGCCGGAAAATCATTTGACCGAGGTGCTATTAGCGGAGATAGATGCTCTATTAAAACAGGAAGGTCAAGCCGTTAAGGCTGCAGATAAGGAGGAGGCTTAATAATGCTCTGTTCACAAATGTTTTTTCCCACTTTGAGAGAGGTGCCTAGCGAAGCAGACGTGGTCAGCCACCAATGGTTGTTGCGTGCCGGGTTTATACGCAAGACCACCTCCGGGGTGTATACTTACCTCCCCCTGGGTTACCGAGTGATCAAGAAGATCACTGAAATCGTGCGCCAAGAGATGGACCGGGCAGGCGGTCAGGAGGTTATGATGCCCATTGTCCAGCCCGCTGAGCTGTGGCAACAATCAGGGCGCTGGGATGTGTATGGGGATGAGATGTGGCGGCTTCGTGATCGTCACGACCGTGCCTATTGCCTGGGACCAACTCATGAGGAGATAATTACTACTCTGGTCAATGCCGATGTTCACTCCTATCGCGACCTGCCCTTGCTGCTGTATCAGATCCAGAATAAGTACCGAGATGAGATCAGACCGCGCTTTGGATTGATGCGCGGCCGGGAATTCATCATGAAGGACCTCTATTCCTTCGATGTGGACCATGCAGGCTTGCAGATTTCGTACGAGAAGATGCGGCAGGCTTATAACCGTATCTATCAGCGCCTGCAGCTCTCCTACCGCATGGTTGAGGCCGACAGTGGAGCTATCGGCGGCAGCGCCAGTCATGAATTCATGGTCCTAGCGGAAACCGGGGAATCGGAGATTGTCTATTGCGACGCTTGTGATTATGCAGCCAATGTGGAAAAAGCAGTTTGCAGCCCTGCAGCCGGGGCAGAGCCAGAGGAATGCGGGGAGATGATAACCATCAGCACTCCCGGATTGAGGACCATAAACGATCTGGCCGAACATATGCAGATAGCTGCACAAGAGCAGGTCAAGACCCTGTTCTATACCTCCGACGGCGAGCTGGTGGCAGCAGTGGTGCGGGGTGACCGTGAACTGAATGAAATAAAACTGAAAAACGCTTTGAATTGTAATGAATTGCTCATGGCCGATGAAGCTGTGGTCAGGGAAAGGTGTGGAGCCGGGTTCGGCTCATTGGGGCCGGTGGGACTTGATGTGCCCCTGTATGTTGATTTGGAAGTGCCCCAAATGGCTGCTATAAGCTGCGGCTGCAACCGCGATGATTTCCATTACAGCCGGGTCAAGTATGGCCGCGATTTCACCGCCACTGCGGTTTTGGACCTGCGTTCCGCTGAAGCCGGCGACCCGTGTCCTCATTGCCAGGGGCATCTGTTGAAGATGCGCGGTATAGAGGTGGGTCATATCTTCCAACTGGGGCTTAAATACTCTGTAGCCCTGGATGCCACCTACCTCGACAAGGATGGGCAGCAGAAGCCTTTTGTTATGGGATGCTATGGCATTGGGGTGTCCCGCACCATGGCGGCGGCGGTGGAGCAGAACAACGATGCTGACGGCATTATCTGGCCCATGCCCATCGCCCCTTACCATGCCATTATTGTGCCGGTTAATGCCAATAAGGCCGAGCAGTGGGAAGCCGCCTGGAGGATATATCAACAGCTGCAAGAACTGGGGGTGGAGGTCCTGCTCGATGACCGCGACCAGCGTGCCGGAGTTAAATTCAAGGATGCCGACCTGATAGGCATCCCGCTGCGCATTACTATCGGACCCAAATCCTTGCAGGAAAAGCAGGTGGAATTGAAGAAGAGATGGGAAGGCGAGACCCATCTGATAGCTATTGACCAGGTAGCCGCCGAAGTAGTCGCTATTATCGAGCAGGCGAGTCAGGTTAAGATGGGTTAACCAATAAAGGTAATGGATGTGGGAGCATGACCATCTATGAGGTTGTTTTTAAACTGGCCTTGGCTGGCATTCTGGGGGGCTTGATCGGACTGGAGCGCGAAAGCCTGAGCCGCCCGGCCGGGCTGCGCACTTACACCCTGGTGTGTGTGGGTTCCACCTTGGCCATGATCGTATCCATAGATATTTACCTGCAGTATTACCACACCGTCAATGCCGACCCCGGGCGTATCGCCGCCCAGGTGGTAAGCGGCATCGGTTTTTTGGGGGCTGGTACCATAATGCGCGAAGGCTCCACCGTGCAAGGCCTGACCACCGCTGCTGGTCTGTGGGTGGTAGCCTGTATCGGGCTGGCCGTAGGAGCCGGGTTATATCTTCCTGCCGTGGCCACCACTCTCCTGATCCTGTTTGTACTGATTTACTTCATCCGCTTCGAACATCGCTTCACCGGAAGGCGCGAATATAAGGCCATCGTGTTGGTGGTCCAGGATCGTCCCGGACAGGTGGGCGTCATCGGTTCAATTTTGGGCGACATGAACGTATTGATGAAGAACATACAACTCAACCGCCTTGAGGGCGATGACCTGGAGATAGAGCTGCTCTTACAGATCCCTTCCAATACTACGGTGGAAGAAGTGGTGGAACGCCTGGGCGAGATGCAGAATATCAGGAGTATCTACCGGTTGAACTAGGGTTCAGATTGGTCAGCTGATTTCCAAAGGGGGCTGGAGATTTTGGAGTCGAGCGCAGATTTCTTTGCGCTGTTACATAAGCATGCAGGATTCTGCCAGGCCGAGGCCTGGCATGGTGCTGTTATAAACCGGGTGGAGGTTTATCCTTCCCAGAAATTATGGCGCCTGTCGGTTGAGGTTAGGCAGCCCGTAAAGACCAGCCTCCTGGAAGATACCATACAGCACCTGCAGGGTCTTATGGATGGCCTGCAGGTGGAATTGTGCGTTCAGTGCAGCGATGATGCTACCCTGCGGGATATGGTGGGGGAACGCTGGCAAGACATAATGCCGCTTTTGGGACCGAATGCCCAATCAGTGTCATGGGCGGTGGAGAATCACCGCCTGGATCTCATCATTGACAATGAAGGATACTATAACCAACTGCTGGAGAATGGATGTTGCCAGCGGATTTCAGCCTGGTTCCGCGATAATTATGGAATCATGGTCATTTGTCGGGTCAAGCTGGAGGTGTCCCTTCAGATAAACCAGGGACCTGCCCCAACCCTGATCCCAGTAGCTGAAATCCAGGTGCTTAACTATGACACTACTGCAAGAGCAGGCAAAAAAACCGTCTCTGCTGCCAGAGCCAGGCGAAAATTCTCCCCGGTGAGGATGGCCGATCTCCAGGAAGGTCAGCAGAATATCAAGGTGGAAGGGCAGCTATGGCAAAAGGAAATGCGACCCCTTCGCGGCGGGCGCTGCGCGGTGGAATACTATCTGACCGATTTTTCCGGAAGCGTGATAGTAAAACAATTTCTTGATAAACCCGAAGATGATAAAGCCTCCCTAGGGCAGTGGATGTCAGCCGCCGGGGATGTGCGTTACGACCCTTATGCCAAAGAGGCCGTCCTGTTCGCGGTTGCTATTGACAACATAGAGGCCCCGCAGCGGCTCGATGAAGCCCCGGTAAAAAGGCTGGAACTGCACGCCCATACCAAGATGAGTGCTGTGGATGGACTGGCTGAAGTGGGGGAGTTGGTGGCCCGGGCTGCTAAATGGGGCCATCCCGCCATCGCCATAACCGACCACGGCTGTGTGCAGGCCTTCCCCGATGCTTATAATGCCGCGCGTAAGCACCGCATCAAAGTAATCTACGGAGTGGAGGGCTACCTGTTTGAAAATGACCTCAAGGAGCGGGCTTACCATGTGATTATCCTGGCCCGGAATGCTCAGGGTTTGAAAAACCTCTACACTCTGATCACCCTTTCCTATCTCCAGTATTTTTATAAGAACCGGCCCCGCATCCCCAGAGCAGAGCTGCAGCGATTGCGTCAGGGGTTGCTGGTAGGCAGCGCCTGTCAGGCCGGGGAGGTCTACCAAGCCTTTTTGAACCGGGCTTCCGCACAGGAACTGCACCGTATCGCAGACTTCTATGATTACCTGGAGATACAGCCATTAAGCAACAATGAGTTCCTGGTTCATAAGGGGCTGGTGGCCGATGACAAGGCCCTCATGGACTTAAACCGGGGCATCATCGAGCTGGCCAGGGAACTGGGCAAACCAGTAGTAGCTACCGGGGATGTGCATGTCTTAGATCCCCATGACGGCATCCTGCGCACCATCATTCAAGCCGGCCAGGGTTACGATGATGCCGAATCCGACAAGCCCCTCTACCTGCGCACCACCCAGGAAATGCTGGATGAGTTCAGCTATCTGGGGGAAGATGCCGCCCGGGAGGTAGTAATCGATGGCCCGCACCGGGTCAACGCTATGATCGAGGCTGTGCAGCCGGTCCCGGATGGCTTTTATCCTCCTCAAATCGAGAGCGCCAGTGAAGAGATAACTGCCCTGGCCTGGAAGCGGGTCGCAGAGATTTACGGCAATCCGTTGCCCGAGGTGGTTGAGAATCGCACCAAAAAAGAACTGCAATCCATTACCGAACACGGCTTCAGTGTGTTGTACCTGATCGCTCATAAGCTGGTTAATAAGTCCAACCAGGACGGTTATGTGGTAGGCTCACGCGGCTCGGTGGGCTCATCTCTAGTGGCTTATCTGACCGGCATAACCGAGATAAATCCACTGGCGCCGCATTACCTGTGCCCGGCATGTGCGTATTCCGAATTTGCTTCGACGGCGGTCTCCTGTGGCGCTGACCTGCCGGATAAAAACTGTCCCCGTTGCGGCCAGGAATTGTTGCGGGACGGGTTTGATATTCCCTTTGAGACCTTTCTGGGATTTGAAGGCGACAAAGTCCCGGATATTGACCTGAATTTCTCCGGGGAATACCAGTCCCGGGCTCATCAGTATGTGGAGGAACTGTTCGGCAGAGAGAATGTCTTCCGGGCTGGAACAGTTCAAACCATCGCCACCAAGACCGCCTTCGGCTATGTGAAAAAATACAGCGAAGAGCGCGACCTGAATTACAAGAATTCCGAGATCAACCGCCTGGTTCAAGGCATTACCGGGGTTAGAAAAACCACCGGCCAGCACCCTGGAGGACTGATTGTGGTGCCCAAGGACCGTGACATATTGGAATTTACCCCCCTGCAGCACCCTGCCGACAACAAAGAATCGGGGATAATCACCACTCATTTTGAATACCATGCCATCGGTGATCAACTGGTGAAGCTGGATATTCTGGGCCATGACGATCCCACCGTCATTAAGCAACTGGAGGATCTTACCGGTGTCAAAGCCAATTCGGTCAGGCTGGGGGACAAGACTACCATGAAGCTCTTCTCTGGTCTAGAACCCTTGGGCTTGGATGCCGGGGTCATCAACAGCACGGTGGGCACCTTTGGCATCCCCGAGTTCGGCACTCGTTTCGTGCGACAGATTTTGGAGACTACCCGTCCCTCTACCATGTCTGAACTGATCAGGATATGCGGGCTTTCTCACGGCACCGATGTATGGCTCAACAATGCTCAGGAACTGGTGCAGTCCGGGCAGGCGCAGTTGAAAGATGTTATCTGCACCCGTGACGACATCATGCTCTATCTGATTCAGTTGGGGATGGAACCGAAGCAGGCCTTTAAGATAATGGAAAAGGTGCGCAAAGGCAAAGGGGTAGATCATGAAGAGGAAGCTATCATGCTCAGCTGCGATACCCCCCGTTGGTATGTGGATTCTTGCCGCAAGATCAAATACATGTTCCCCAAGGCTCATGCTGCGGCTTATGTGACTATGGCCTTCCGCATAGCCTGGTACAAAGTCCATTACCCCCTGGCTTTCTATGCCAGTTTTTTCAGTGTGCGCGCACAGGACATGGAGATCGAGAGCATGTTGGGAGGTTATAACCCCATCTTAAAACGCATTCAGGAGATCGAGAAAAAAGGACAGCAGGCAGAGGGTAAGGATAAGAAGCTCTTGCCGATTCTGGAGGTAGCCCTGGAAATGTATGCGCGCGGCTTTTGTTTTTATCCGGTGGATATCTATGAGTCCCACGCCAGCCGCTTCCAGATCAAGGGCAACGGCCTCTTATTGCCATTTGCGGCCCTTCCCGGGGTAGGTGAAGCAGCCGCCCAGAGCATCGTCAAACTGCGCGGCGACACACCCTTTTTATCGATTGAGGAGATGCAGATGCGCACCCACCTCAACAAGACCACTTTGGAGATGCTGCGCAAATATGGCTGCCTGGAGGGACTGCCGGAGAGCGCGCAATTAAATTTGTTTGCCTGAGCATGCTGACCCCGGTAATTTAGACCTTAAAGCGGTTGAATAGAAACTTGAAATTGTGTTATACTCTTAATGAGCTGGTAATAGTATGTTACTCAAGTGGGTTCTTTGCCCACTTTTTCTATTGTATGATGCCGGGCTCAGGCCTACTTGGAGGAAAATTGTATGAATACGGACAAAGCCAGCCGGTTAGAGGCGCTGCTGCAAAGGCCCCTGGAAAAACTGGGGTTTGAATTGGTGGAGATTGAATATCAGCGTGAAGCCGGGGACCGCATCCTGAGGCTTTACATAGATCGTGAAGAGGGCATCGACCTGGAAGCCTGCAGCCAGGCCAGCCGGGCTGTCAAAGGCCTCATCGACGAGGCTGAGATCGAGTACGACCATATGGAAGTATCCTCGCCAGGGTTGAATCGGGTCATAAAGACCGACCGCGACTTGCAGCGTTTTACTGGACAGACCATCAGACTTAAGACTGTGCAGGCTTATGAAGGACCGCGCAAAATGGTGGGCACTCTGCAGGGTTTCAGCCCTACAGAAATCAGCATAATAAACCGGGAAAACCACCTGGTGACCATACCACGTGATATGATCTCGATAATCAGATTACACCCAGACTTTTAGAGGAGGAAACACCATGTCCAACGAGTTGATCCAAGCCCTACATGAGATCGAGAGGGAACGGGGGATTCCTAAAGAAGCCCTTATAGATGCCATCAAATCGGCTTTAAATACCGCTTATAAGAAGAACTTCGGCGTAGCTCAGAATGTGAGCGTGGAGTTCGATGAGAGGAGCGGGGATGTGCATGTTTACTCCCAGAAGAGGGTGGTGGATCAGGTAGAAGATCCACGCCTGGAGATAACCCTGCCCGAAGCCCAGGAACTCTACCCCGAATGCCGGGTGGAAGACATGGTCTATGTTGAGGCTACCCCCACCAATTTCGGGCGCATCGCCGCACAGACCGCCAAGCAGGTAGTAATACAGAAGCTGCGTGAAGCGGAACGGAGCCTGATTTACCAGGAGTTCCGGGAAAGAGAAGGCGAGATCGTAACCGGTACGGTGCAGCGCCTCGAGGCTAAGACCCTCTATATCAGCCTGGGCCGCACCGAAGGCATCATGCTGCCTTCCGACCAGATTGCTCAAGAGAGATACGAGGTAGGGCAGCGCATCAAGGCTTATATCTATGAAGTTAAGGATACCCCCAAGGGTCCTAACATCTTCTTGTCCAGGGCGCACCCATCCTTCTTGAAGAGGCTGTTTGAACTGGAGGTTCCCGAAATCTACGATGGGATAGTGGAGATCCGCAGCATTGCCCGGGAGGCCGGCTCCAGATCCAAGATCTCGGTGCATTCCTATGATGACAAGGTGGATCCGGTAGGGGCTTGCGTGGGACCACGCGGTTTCAGGGTGCAGAATGTAGTATCCGAACTGGCTGGGGAGAAGATCGATATCATTCGGTATGATAAGGATCCCAGGCGCTTTATTGCCAACGCTTTGAGTCCATCCAAGGTAATAAATGTCATTCCCAGTGAGGAAGACAAAGTGGCCCGGGTGATAGTACCCGATTACCAGCTCTCCCTGGCCATCGGCAAGGAAGGCCAGAATGCCCGTCTGGCTGCCAAGCTGACCGGTTGGAAGGTAGACATCAAGAACGAAAGCCAATACCTGGCAGAATTTGATGATTATGACCCCGACCAGGATGAAGTCCCATTCGAGGAAGACGTGGAGTTCGACGAAGACATGGAATCCGGTGAAGACATGGAGAATGAGGAAAATGGTCAGGATGCGTAAACCCCCCCTACGCATGTGTGTGGGGTGCCGGGAGATGAAAATAAAAAAGGAACTGATCCGCATCGTGAGGTCGCCGGAAGGTGAGATTTTTATGGATACCACCGGCAAAAAGGCCGGGCGTGGAGCCTATGTGTGTCCCAACCTGCAGTGCTTCAATAAAGCGGTGAAATCAAAAAGCATCCAAAAGGCCCTGGAACATGATATCCCCGCGGAGGTTCTGGCCAGCATCGAAAGCCAGATAGCAGGGATGAATTCGTAAGGATGTGAGGTATTGCTCAAATTATACAATCTGCTCGGCCTGGCGATGAGATCGGGAGCGGTTTCATCGGGGGCGGTGGCAGTAAAGAATAGTCTGCTTCGGAATAGAGCCTGTTTATTGATTATAAGTGAGGATATAGCGGAAAAAACCCGGGAGTCCCTGGTAGCCTGGTGTGAGAAGCAGCACATCCCCTATCTGGTTGCGGGCGACAAGTATCGCCTCGGCAACGCAGTAGGGAAGGCCTACCGGGTAGCTGTTACAGTGAATGAGGAAGGCATAGCCAGGCAAATAATGAAAGTCTATGCTGCGGGAGATGAGCCAAATACGACGGGGGTGGTTGAATGGCCAAAATAAGAGTGCATGAAATAGCAAAAGAACTGGGTAAGTCCAGTAAAGAAATGGTCGATATTCTCCAAAAAATGGGGCTGGATGTGAAGAACCACATGAGCACTGTGGAGGATTCTCAGGCCAGTTGGGTTAGGAAACAACTGACCGAAGCGGAAAAAGGCAAAACCAGATCGCAGAGCGATCCGGCACCACCGAAAACCAAAGGCGATGTCGCCCCACAGCCCTCTCGCGGCGCTGCTCCAAAACAGCCACCAGAGCCGTCTTCCCAGCCCGAACGTGCTCCCCAAACCTGGCGTCCCCCTGGAGCCGGCAGTGCAGGCGGAGCCCAACCACAGCCCACCCCCAGAAATGAGGATAGGCCGGCAGCCAGGCAGGGCCAAGCAAAGACTGACCGTCCTGTTCAGCCGGGCGCGCGTCCCCAGGCCCAGGGGCAGGAGCAAGGCGCTCGTCCGCAAACTCAGCCACAGACTCAGGGCAGGCCGCAGCAGCCTCAGGGAGGCATTCCCCAAACCCAAGGCGGCCGCCCCCAGTCCCAAGGGCAGGCTCAGGGCGGCAGGCCGCAGCCGCAAGGGCAGCGTCCTCGGCAGAGTCAGCCCCAGGGAGGTCGTCCTCAGCCCCAGGCTGGCAGGTCGCAGCAGCAGGGACAGGGGCAGCGCCCCCAGTCGCAGCCACCGGGCCAAGCCCCGAGATCGCGGCCATCAGGCGGACGTCCGCCACAGGGTCAGGGCGGCAGACCGCAGGACGGACACCCTTCGCATAATCGGCCCCAGTCCGCGCCACAGGCGCGGGACCGCTTCAACCAGCCGCGGCCGCAGGAAGCGGGCAATCGGCCTGCTGCCGCACCATGGCCCAAAAAGGTGGCCACGGATGGCGATAAAGGCGCTCCCCGGGGGGGCAAGCCCGGGACTGCATCGAAACCAGGCCAGGCCCCGGCTAAAAAAGCCGGCGACAACCGCTTTGGGCAAAATCAGCCCAAACGGGATTACAGCCGACCGCAGAAGAAAACCAAGCATAAACGTAAAAAGGAAGAGATCATTCTGCCGCCGCCGGAGGTTATTACCATCGAAGCCCCCATCACGGTCAGAGAACTGGCTGACCAGCTGCGGCGCAGTTCGGCGGACATTGTAAAACGGCTCATGGAGCTGGGGGTAATGGCCTCCATCAACCAGCCTATAGATTTCGAAACTGCCGAAATCCTGGCCAGCCTCTATGAGGTCAGGGTGGAAAAGGCAGTGTCGGAGGAAGAGAAGATTTTGGAAGAGATTGTTGACAGTGAAGAGAGCCTGGTGTCACGCCCACCGGTAGTCACTGTTATGGGTCATGTCGACCACGGCAAAACCTCACTGTTGGATAGAATCCGCCACTCTGATGTGGTCTCCGGAGAGGCCGGAGGCATCACCCAGCATATCGGGGCATATCAGGTCAAAGTCAACAACAACCGGGTCACCTTTATCGATACCCCCGGCCACGAGGCATTTACAGCCATGCGCGCTCGGGGTGCCAACCTGACCGACCTTGTCATCCTGGTGGTGGCAGCCGATGATGGTGTTATGCCGCAGACGGTTGAAGCCATAAATCACATTCGGGCCGCAGGGGTGCCTTTCTTAGTGGCGGTCAATAAGATTGATAAGAGCGGTGCCAATCCGGATCGGGTCATGCAGCAGCTCACCGAATACAGCATCGTTCCCGAGGAATGGGGCGGAGACACCATCTTTGTACCCATTTCGGCCAAGACCGGGGAGGGCATCGACAACCTCCTGGAAATGGTGTTACTGGTGGCAGAGATGCATGATATTAAGTCAAATCCTGACCGGGCCGCAGAAGGGGTAGTAATCGAGAGCAAACTGGACAAAGGCCGGGGACCGGTGGCTACTGTCCTGGTGCAAAAAGGTACTCTGAAAATCGGTGATTATATATTGAGTGGCAGCAGCCTGTGCAAGGTGAGGGCTATGAACAATCATCGCGGCGAGCGGGTGGAATTGGCATATCCCTCCATGCCAGTGGAGATCACCGGGTGGTCTGAACCCCCTGAAGCCGGGGGACGGGTGCAGGTGTGCGATGAGAAAGTGGCCAAAGAAGTGATCGGCCTGCGTTTAACCGAGAAGAAGATCGAAGAACAGCGCCAGAGCAGCCGGGTCTCCCTGGATGATTTCTTCAAGCACATCCAGGAACACGAGCTGAAAGAACTGCGCCTTATAATCAAAGGCGATGTGCAGGGCTCGGTGGAGGCTCTATCGGGCTCATTATTGAGGCTCAGCACCGATGAGGTCAAAGTCACTGTTCTGCATTCCGGAGTGGGAGCCATTACCGAAAGCGACGTCATGCTGGCCTCGACTTCGGATGCCATCATCATCGGTTTCAATGTGCGTCCTGACTCCAAAGCCCGCAAATACGCGGAGGATGAGCAGATCGACGTGCGCCTCTACCGGGTCATATACGAGGCCATAGATGAGGTCAAAAAGGCCATGGCGGGTCTTTTGGAACCGGAATACCGGGAGAAATTCCTGGGCCGGGCCGCAGTCCGGGCAACCTTTAAGGTGCCCAATATCGGCACCATCGCGGGATGCTATGTCAATGAGGGCAAATTCCTGCGCAATGCCGAGATGCGTGTATTGCGCGATGGGGTCATCATTTACGAAGGCAAACTGTCCTCTTTAAAACGATTTAAAGACGATGTTAAAGAGGTGGCCGAAGGATACGAATGCGGCATGGGCATCAAAGATTTCAACGATATCAAAGAAGGCGATGTCATTGAGGCATTTACCATCGAAGAAATACCCCGTGAATTATAAGAACTAAGCTGAGGGAGTGCCATTACAGGGGGTAATGTTATGAGCAAACGACGCCAGGAGAGAATGTCAGTAGAAATACAGCGAGTTTTGGCCCAGATTCTGCGGGATCAGATCAAGGACCCCCGGGTGGATTTTTCGACGGTGTCGGTCACCCGGGTTGATGTCAGCCCCGATTTGGGTCATGCCCGGATCAATATCAGTATTCTGGGCGGTGCAGAGAAACAACAGGAGATCATGAAGGTCCTGGAAAAGGCTAAAGGTTTTGTGCGTACCGAATTGGCCCAGGGGATACAGCTGCGCCATGCTCCGGAGTTGGAATTCCGACTGGACAAGTCCATTGAACACGGCATCCGCATCTCTTCCTTACTGGATGAGATTAAACAGGAAGAGGGCAGCAGGAAAGAGTGATGAACAGTCTCGAAGACATAGCCAGCCAACTGCTGCAGGATAATGAACTAGTCTTGGTGGGGCATGCCATACCTGATGGGGACTGCATCGGCTCCATGCTGGGGATGGCCTGCGCCCTGCGTGCACTTGGCAAAAAGGTGGAGATGATACTGGAAAACCCGGTGCCGGTAATATACCATTACCTGCCTCACTGGGAGGACATCAAAGAGCCTCACAAAGTGGAATCTAGCGGTTTTACTGCGGTGTGGCTGGACTGCTCTGATCAATGCCGGGTCGATCAGTCTGTTCGAGAGGCTCTTCAGGGAGCGGCAAAAGTAATCAACATCGACCATCACCTCGGCAACAGTCTTTTCGGAGACTACAATTTCGTGGATACAGAGGCCGCAGCCAGTGCTGAAATCGTGTATCGGCTATTGAAAAAAATGTCCCTAGCTATCACCGCAGAGGTGGCCAACTGTCTCTATGTTGGTATCATCATGGATACCGGGCGCTTTTTGAACAGCAATACCACCAGCCTCACCATGGAGATAGCTGCAGATTTGCTGCGAAGCGGTGCCAGTGTAGAACTGGCCCGCAACCACCTGTTTGAATCCAAACCGTTGCAGGAAGTTATGCTGTTAAGATTTGCCCTGCAGCATCTGCACTTAAGTGAAAACGGCCAGGTGGCGTGGATGTGCATCAGCCTGGCGGAGGCCCAGCAGGCCGATGCCCTGGATTATCACCCTGAAGGGATTATCAACTACGCCCGCATGATAAGCGGGGTGGAAGTGGGACTTTTATTCAGAGAGGTGGCTCCCGGGCAGGTGAAAGTGGGTTTTCGTTCCCGGGGCCGGATAGATGTGGCCAGTCTGGCACGTGGGTTAGGCGGAGGGGGCCATCGCCTGGCTGCAGGAGCCAGTATCAACGGCAGCCTGGAGGAAGCAGTAGCCCAGGTACTGGCAGTGGTTAAGGATGTGTGCTGAGTTTGCATGGGTTCTTGAATATCGATAAACCTGCGAAAATGACCTCCACCGATGTATTAAGGCGCCTTAAAAGACTGCTCCCCAAAAAGAGCAAAATCGGCCACCTGGGCACGCTGGATCCTATGGCCACCGGGGTTCTGCCGGTAGCAGTGGGCAATGCCACCCGCATCATCAGTGTGATGGAGAAAAACCGCAAACGCTACCAGGCCGGGATGTGCCTGGGAGGGGTCTCAGATACCGAGGATGCCTGGGGTGAGGTGACCCTGACGGGCAGGAGCGATTTTGATATGGACCGGCTGGAGTCAATAATACAGGGATTTACCGGCCTGATAGAACAGGTTCCCCCGATGTATTCGGCTTTGCACCATCAAGGCCAGCGTCTCTACGATTTGGCCCGGAAGGGACAGGTGGTGGAGCGGCCTCCCCGGCAGGTGCACATATACCGTCTCACCCTTGTGGAGATCAGCTACAAGGGGCCGCTGCCGGAGATGACCCTGGATATACTGTGCTCACCAGGCACCTACATACGCAGCCTGTGCCGCGATATCGGTGAGAGACTGGGTACTGGAGCCTATATGAACCGACTTCGCCGTCTTGAGGACGGGCCTTTTAGAATTGAAGCGGCATTGGCTTTAGAAGCCTTGCTGTCAGGTGCAGCGGATTTGCAGGAGGCGCTTTTGCCGCTGGACTACCCCTTGAGCGACTGGCCGGTATATCGGCTGCGCAGCGAACAGGAAGAGACCTCTCTATGGCACGGCAGAAGCCTGCCGGTGGATTACCGTGAAAACATCCCGCAGCTGCGCATTCACAACCGTCAGGGTGAACTTGCCGGCATCGGACGGATTGAAGCCGATAATGGTGAGCCCCGCTTGATACCATTGCGCGTGTTCCATTGAAATCGTGGCCGGAAGGGATTTGGGTTATGCAGATAGTAAGAGAAATTGATAATTACAAAAGTGACGGCCGGCCGCTATATTTGGCCTTGGGCAATTTTGACGGCCTGCACCGCGGTCACCAGCAATTGATGAACAATGTGATAAGAGCCGCCCGGAATAATGATGGCACTGCTGCGGCCTTTATCTTTGAACCCCATCCGATCAAAGTCCTTTTCCCCCATAGAGAATTAAAACTGCTGGCCACCCCGGAGATGAGATCAGAGTTATTGGAGGCTCTGGGGCTGGACCTGTTGATATACAACTCCTTTTCCACGGAAATTGCCCGTTTGACCCCGGAGCAGTTTGCGGCGGGCATTTTAGTTGAACGACTGGCGGTAAAAGCGGTCTTCGTGGGTTTCAACTACTCCTTTGGCTTTAAAGGCGCCGGCACCCCGGAAATGCTGGAGAGCTTCGGCAAACAGTATGGGTTTGAGGTCCATGTCATCCCACCGGTGAAAGAGGGCAGCGAGGTCATATCCAGCACGCTGGTGCGCCAGGCCATTGAAGCTGGTGACATCGAATACGCGGCTCAGCTCCTGGGCTATTTACCCAAGGTGGAAGGGTTGGTGATCGAAGGTGAGAAAAGGGGGCGGCAGATCGGTTTCCCTACCGCCAACCTGGGAGTTGCTCCGGATCTGGTCATACCGGGCAAAGGGGTGTATGCAGCCTGGGCCCGGATAGGAACTGAGGTGGTCAAAGCGGTGGTCAACATCGGCAGCAAACCCACCTTTCATCCAGAATATCCGGTTTCCATTGAGGCCCACCTGATTGATTATGAGAGGGATCTCTACGGCAAAACGCTCCGGCTTTATTTCACCGCCCGGCTACGCGATGAACAGAAGTTTGAGGGCATTGAAGCTCTGGTCAAACAGATCGGGCTGGACCGGGACAGGGCGGCACAGACCTTGAAGTCCTTCCATGCTAGCGGTCTGGCGTTTACAATCTAAATTCACTGTGCTACAATTTACCTTGGCTATCAAAGCATAGGTATAAATACAGCATCTCACTGGAATAATTCATTATATGAGCCTAAGCGAGGTCCAGCACCTCCAGGCCGCAATTCCATTTATAGTGAGACAGAACCATAGGCTAGGGCGGCGAGCCACCGACGCTGTGCTTGGTTTATGGCGATTTAGGCAAAAAAGGAGGTGAAACACGTGTCACTATCACCGGAAAGAAAACAGGAACTGATCAAGACCTTTCAGGTGCATGAGAGCGATACCGGCTCCCCGGAAGTGCAGATTGCTATTCTGACCGAGCGTATCAACTACCTGAATGAACATCTCAAGGCCAATAAAAAGGATTTCCACTCCCGCCGCGGACTGCTTAAGATGGTTGGCCAGAGGCGGTCTTTATTGGACTATCTGAAGAACAAGAATTTTGACCGGTATCGTGCCATCGTTACCCGGTTGGGTTTACGCAGATAAAGAGCGGCATGCCGCTCTTTCACTATATATGCTTAGCATATTAGGAAGGAGGAAAAGATTATCGTCAACAGATATACAACCGAAATTGCAGGCCGGCCCCTGATCGTGGAGATCGGGCAGGTAGCCAAACAGGCTAATGGCGCAGCTTTAGTAAGGTACGGTGACACCGTTGTATTGGTTACGGCCACAGCCTCAAAAGAGCCCCGCGAAGGCATTGATTTCTTCCCCCTCACAGTAGACTATGAAGAAAAGCAATACGCCGCCGGCAAGATCCCGGGCGGGTTCATCAAGCGCGAAGGCCGTGCCACTGAACTGGCCACCTTATCGGCTCGCCAGATCGACCGGCCTATACGCCCCTTGTTCCCCAAAGGGTTCAAAAACGACATTCATATAGTAGCCACGGTGATGTCGGTAGACAAGGACAACACCCCAGATGTTACTGCTATAATTGGAGCCTCACTCGCCGTGAGCATCTCCAACATCCCCTTTAATGGCCCTCTGGCTGCGGTAATTGTAGGCCTGGTCGACGGGCAACTGGTTATCAATCCCACGGTGGAACAGTCCCGCCAATCAGATCTGCATATGGCGGTGGCGGGAACCAAAGAGGCCATTATGATGGTAGAGGGCAGCGCCAATGAGGTGCCTGAACAGACCATGATCGATGCTATTTTCTTCGCCCATGAGGAGATTAAGAAAATCGTAGCCTTTCAGGAGCCTATTATTGCCGCCCTGGCTCAGCCCAAAATGGAGGTCATCGCCCCCAAGGTGGACGAAGAACTGGAAGCAGCAGTACGAGCCTACTCCTACGAGTTGCTCAATCAGGCGGTGCGGAACCCGGACAAGAAGGCCCGCGAAGTCGATATGGACAAGGCTAACGACAGTATTATCGAACATTTCGCTGAGATCTACCCGGAACAAATCAAACAGGTGGGCTCAATAGTCGATGCCATGATGAAAGAAATCGTGCGCAAAATGGCCCTGGAGGATGGAGAACGGGTAGACGGGCGCACCTTGAATGAGATCAGGCCGGTCAGCTGTGAAGTGGGCTTCCTGCCCAGACCGCATGGCTCCGGTTTATTTACCCGCGGTCAGACCCAGGTGCTGTCAGTGACCACCCTGGGCGGCATGAGCGAGGAACAGCGCCTGGACGGGCTGGGCATCGAAGATACCAAGCGCTACATCCATCACTACAACTTCCCGCCGTTCAGCGTCGGTGAAGTAAGACCGATGCGCGGCCCGGGCCGCAGAGAGATTGGGCATGGTGCCCTAGCGGAACGCGCGTTGTTGGCAGTCATCCCCCCGGAGAGCGAATTTCCCTATACCATTCGCGTAGTGTCCGAGGTCTTGGAATCCAATGGCTCCAGTTCCATGGGCAGTGTGTGTGGCAGCACCATTTCCCTGATGCATGCCGGGGTGCCCATCAAGCGCCCGGTTTCCGGAATCGCTATGGGTTTGGTCAAAGTCGAGGATAAATTCGCCATATTAAGTGATATTCAAGGCATTGAGGACGCTTTAGGCGACATGGACTTCAAACTGGCCGGCACCGAAGTCGGTGTGACCGCCCTGCAAATGGATATCAAGATCAGCGGGGTGAGCCGGGAGATCGTGGAGGCAGCCATGGCACAGGCCAGAGAAGGCCGTATGTTTATTATGGGCAAGATGATGGAAGCGATCTCTGAGCCCAACAAGGAGCTTTCTCCCTATGCTCCGCGCCTGACCAAGATGATGATCCCCACTGACAAAATCCGTGAGGTGATCGGCCCAGGGGGCAAAGTAATACACAAAATCGTAGATGAGACCGGATGCAAGATCGACATTGAAGACGACGGTACCCTATACATCATGGCCACTGACGGTGAGGCTGCACAAAAGGCCAAGACCTTGATTGAGTCCATCATCGCTGAAGTTGAAGTGGGCAAGACCTATATGGGAACAGTTAAACGCATCATGGATTTCGGTGCCTTCGTGGAGATCATCCCCGGTGTGTTAGGCAGTCAGGGTAAAGAGGGGCTGGTTCACATCTCTCAACTGGCTGAAGAACGGGTCAACAAGGTCAAAGACGTGGTCGATATCGGCGATCAGATACTGGTCAAAGTTACCGAGATCGATAAACAAGGCCGGGTCAACCTTTCCCGTAAAGCGGTTCTAAAGGCCGCCGCCAAGAACTAGACCAGCACCATAAATTGCTCACATCCAAGTAAACCGAGAGCTTCTCGGTTTATTTGCATTTTCTGAGTGTGAGCCACGTCAGTGACGGTCTCCCATACTAGTTGTCTTTTTGGTCTGGTTTCACCAATGGCAGAGTATGTTAACGGACTGCCGCTTTCAACTGCTGGGGACGATATGGTTGAGAAATTTTTAAACTAGAGGCCATGAATATGTGGACCCGCTGCATTTTTTAGTTTTCAATAACTGATATCTGTCTGACCGTATTAGAAAATTAGTTGATTTTTATTTGCCCCTTGCCAGCACGCTTGAAAACCGTTGTAAAATTGTCAGTCACTGAAGAGTCAGCCGGTTGGTCATACCGCTCTTAAGCCATGAATATGTATGGTAAGAGGAGAAACAGGAAGGTGGCCAGCAAAGTTAAGACATATTTCTATTTCTTTAAAATCAATGCCAGGGCGTTGCTGTTAATCACCTTTTTCATCAGCTTCTCCTCCCTGGCAATGTGGTTTGACGACCTGGAACGGGAAGTCAACGGGGTCAAGCCGGGTGTGACTATAGCCGGGCGGGAGGTTGAAAGGCTGCTCCCCGGTGAGGTGCAGCAGGTGGTATTAGAGATGGCCCTGCAGTATCACCATTATCCGCTAGAACCCAGGATAGACAAGGCAAGCGGCAGCATCATCAAGGAAAAAGACGGCAACCTGCTCGATGTAATCGAGTGTCAGAAGATGATCATCAATGCCCCTCCCGGAGCACAGCTGGAAGTGCCATTGATTCCGGTTAAAGCGCGGCACAGCAGCGCTGAACTGGAAGCCGCTAAACAGGTGGTGGGCCAATATCAGACCTGGATCAGCGGCAGTGCCGACCGCCACCACAACATAGCGCTGGCTGCCCAGGGAGTCAGCAATGTTTTGTTATGGCCCGGGGAACGATTTTCTTTTAACGATATAGTGGGGCCGCGTTCCCCGGAACGGGGCTATTTACCGGCCCCTGTTTTCCTCATGGGGGGCCATGGCATAGATTTCGGGGGTGGGGTGTGCCAGGTGGCCAGCACCTTATACAATGCCGCACTGATGGCCGGTCTGCATATCGACGAGCGTCACCCGCATAGCAAGCCGGTCCATTATGTACCTGAAGGGCGTGATGCCACAGTAGCCTATCCCGGTGTGGACTTGCGCTTCACCAATAATAAGGAGGGGCCGGTGATCATCAGGGCAGGTGTGAGCGGAAGCAGTCTATGGGTCAAAATTATGGGGAGGTCAAAATGAAAACAATTTATTTTTCCTGGAAGAATTTAGGCGTGACAGCTGGACTGGTACTCATAATCGGTTTGAGTCTGCTCATCACCCACTTCCAGCAAGGCCAGGACGTACAGGCCAATGCGAATGGGGCTGTCTATCAGGGCAGCAGCGGCGGCAAAGCAGTTGCTGTTACCGTCAATGTGGATTGGGGCGGAGAATACATCCCGCAGATGCTGGAGGCCTTTAAGAAGTACGATGCCCAGGCCACCTTCTTTGTGACCGGGACATGGGCCGAGAACAATCCTGAATTAATGAAAAACATGGCCGCCGCCAATCACAGCATACAGAACCACGGCTATAAACACGTTCATTTCAACAGTTTGAAGGCCGCCCAGGTGCAGTCCCAAATCAAACAGGCCGAAGATGTGATCTTTGCGGCTACCGGCCGCAAGACCCAGTTTTTCGCACCCCCTTACGGGGAGCAGAACGGACCCCTGGTAGCAGCAGTGGATGACATGGGCTACCAGTATATAATGTGGAGCATAGACACCATCGACTGGCAGAAGCCAGCCCCGCAGGTCATTGTAGAGCGGGTGATGAAGAAGGTGCATAATGACGCCATTATCCTCATGCACCCGACTGAACCGACCGTGGTAGCTCTCCCCGCCATCCTGGCCAGCCTGAAAGAGCAGGGCTATAAGATGGTGACTATTGAAGAACTGCTGACCCCTCCCGCAGAAGGGCAATTAAATGGGTAGCAACATGGTGAAGAAAGCTATTTGGACTGTAGTGGCACTGCTCATCTTCGGCATGATCAGCTTCTGCAACCTGCCGCCAACTCTAGCAGCCCCTAGCACCAGCTCAAAATATGTCTGTTTGATGGATTCTGCCACCGGACAGGTAGTGTACGGCAAAAACATCGACGAAAAGCGCCAGGTGGCCAGCACCACCAAGATGATGACCGCCATTCTGGCGGTTGAGTATGCCGCACTGGATCAGATCGCCGTAGTGAGCAAACATGCCGATCAGACCGCAGAATATACCCTGGGCATCAAGGCAGGCAGCGAACTGACCGTGGAAGAACTGCTTAAGGCGGCTCTATTAAAATCGGCCAATGACGCTGCGGTAGTACTTGCTGAACATGTAGCCGGGGATGAGATGTTGTTTGCCCATTTGATGTCGGTGAAAGCCTTTGCCATCGGTGCAGTCAGTACCCGCTATGAAAACGCTTCCGGGCTGCCCGGCAGCCGTCAATACAGCACTGCTTACGACCAGGCCGTCATTGGGCGCTACTTGATGACCAACCCGGTGTTGAAACCCCTGGTAGGCAGCAAACAGGCATATTTTAAACACCCCCAATACCGAGAAGCCCTCTTGCTCAATAACACCAACAGCTTGCTCACCAGTTATCCCGGCGCCGATGGAATCAAGACCGGGACTACCAACGCGGCCGGCAAGTGCTTGGTGGCCTCAGCCACTAGACAGGGACGCCAGCTAATTGCAGTGGCTTTAAATTCCTATGACCGCAATGGGGACTGCAAGCGCCTCTTAGACTATGGTTTCAACACCACCAGTCCAGTACTGGTGGTGAATAAAGCCGAACCCTTCAAGGAGATATTCCTCAGAGAGGGAGAGACTGACATATTGTCACTGTACCCTGATCAGGACATATATCTATGGATGGGGGATGCCCAGCTTAATGTTGAAAAAAGGGTATCATTAGACTATGATATAAAAGCACCAGTGGCAATTGATGAAAATTTGGGAACCATAAGAGTATATGTGGAGGGAAAACCCGTGGCTGAAGTCAGCCTGATAAGCGGGACTGAATACAAGCGGCAACCGCCTTGGGCGATACGCATGTTAAATGGCTTAGCCCGGCGCTGGGGACTTTTTTCAGATCCCGTCGATGTCCCATAAACTTGCTGGAGGTATTGGTTTTGATCAACGATTACAAGCTTTTAAATGGCTGCCGATTGGTTACAGAGGAGATCCCTTATGTGCGTTCGGCAGCCATTGGTATCTACATCCGGGTCGGCTCCAGGCATGAAGCGGAATACATCAAAGGCGCGGCTCATTTTATTGAGCACATGCTATTCAAAGGCACAGAAAGTCGTTCTGCTCGTGACATCGCCGAGAGTTTTGAGAGCATCGGAGGCCAGCTCAACGCATACACCGCCAAAGAATATACCTGTGTGTACGCCCGCACCTTGGACGAGCATCTGAGCCTGGCCATGGATATACTTTTTGATATGCTGTTTGCCGCCAAATTTGCTCCCAAAGACTTCGATAATGAAAAGAAGGTTATCATAGAAGAGATCAATATGTATGAAGACACCCCCGACGATCTTATTCATGACGTGTTCGCGCGACAAATGTGGTCACAACACCCGCTGGGATCTCCCATACTGGGAACCAGGGATTCGGTATCGAGCTTTGAACGGGGGCCCATCTGCGACTTCTACCGAGACCATTACCAGCCCTCCAATATGGTAATAGCGGTGGCAGGCAACATCGACAGCGTAAAGGTGAAAGATGCGATCAGCGCCCACCTTGAGGGGCATAGCGGAGGCGACCTGAAGGTAGGCCAGGAAGTGCAGCGTAACTATCGCTGCTTCTCCAATCTGGTGGAAAAGCCCACCGAACAGGTGCAGATCTGTATCGGGGTGCCAGGCATCAACTACTTTGATGAGCGCCGCCACGCCCTGAATATCATGAACAATGTCTTCGGAGGAGGCATGAGTTCCAGGTTGTTCCAGTCCCTGCGGGAGGAACTGGGCTTGGCCTATTCGGTCTACTCTTACCCCGCCGCCTATTCCGACAGCGGGGCTTACTCGCTTTACATCGGCACTAACCCGGGCCGTATTGACACCTGTTTCGAAGCCCTGTTCAAGGAAATCAGGAGCTTTCTGGAAACCGGCATCACTCCCCTGGAGCTGGAGAGGACACAGCAGCTGATCAAATCCAGTCTGTACCTGGGGTTGGAGAATGTCATGAACCGAATGAGCCGCTTGGGCAAATCCATGCTTATGTACGGTGAGGTCCATGCCCCGGAAGAGATCATGGACCGCATACTGGCAGTGGATGCTCAGCAAGTGCATGAACTGGCTTTGAGCCTGTTGGGTAAAGAACCCTTTTCACTGGCCGCCATTGCCCCGCAACAGACATTAAACGAGGTAGAGCGGGCTTTTAACCACTACTGGACAGTGCCTTAAGGCAGTAGGTGGGCTTTATTCTAAGCTGCTGGCTGGACATAGCTGATTAGGCAGCTAATGCGTTGTAGAGAGGAGTATGAATCTGTGGAGGTACTGATAAAACGACTGCATTCCCCGGACCTGCCCTGGCCCCAATACATGACCCCGGGTGCTTCCGGGGTTGATCTTTATGCTGCCAATGAAGCAGCAGTAGCGATCCCCCCGGGGAAGTTCAAACTGATTCCTACCGGCCTGGCGGTGGGAATCCCTGAAGGCTACGAAGCCCAGATCCGGCCTAGAAGCGGGCTGGCTTTAAAGCACGGCCTCACCCTACTCAACACCCCGGGTACCATTGATGCTGATTACCGCGGAGAAATCATGCTCATCGTCATAAACCTGGGGGACAAAGAGTATATTGTGGAAAGAGGCGATCGGATCGCCCAAATGATCTTCGCCCGGGTGGAAAAGCCGCGGCTGGTGGTAAGCCGGGAGTTGGATGACACTGTCCGGGGCAGCGGAGGGTTTGGGCATACCGGCCTTTAGGAGGGATTAATATGCGTTTGAACGAACTGGTGGGCAAAGAGATGGTCAACATCTATGATGGGATGAGAATGGGCACCGTGGGAGATTCGGACATGCTCATCGATGAGGAGAACGGCCGCATCATATCGATCATACTCCCTAACCGCGGCAATGCCTTTACCTTCTGGGCCGATCGGCAAAAGCTAGTGATACCCTGGGAGGCTATAAAGAAAATAGGCCGTGAGGTTATCGTGGTTGACCTGGACCATACCCATATGCGGCTTAAGAACAGTTCCATGTGATCGTCTTTCATCAAACCTGGGGACGCAAATGCGTCCTCATTTTTGTATTTATCGGCACTCTATCTTTAGGGCAAGCTATTCAAAAAAGAGGTGGCATAATGAAAGAATTTAATAATGAACCGGGCTCCTACCCGCCCTGGTCGCGTATACCCTCACTGCAGGATATGTGCCGCGAAATCGGTATAGGCCACGATCAGTTGATAGAGGCTATTGCCGAGGGATTGAGTACGGAAGAAGCCGCCCGGAAAATGCAGGTTACGACCGCAACCATGGACGCCTTGTATGAGCATTTCTATCGCTATGGGATCAGTTCAGTACAGGGCGGGGATTAGATTTAGCATATCGAGGCCGGGCGGGATACTGCCCGGCTCTTAACTTTTTCGCTCCCTTAACAGTGCATGCCTTGAAAAATAGCCGAGAATAAGATACTATATTTTAAATTTTATAAGGAGGCCACAAAGCTATGACCGACAAGTTTGCCAAAGAGGGTCTCACTTTTGATGATGTGTTATTGATACCCGGGCGTTCTGAGGTATTACCCCATAATGTCGACATTTCCACCCGGCTGACCAAGAGAATCCGTCTGGAGATCCCCATCATGAGCGCGGGCATGGATACAGTAACCGAATCCCGCATGGCCATCGCGGTAGCCCGTGAAGGCGGAATTGGCATTATTCATAAAAACATGAGCATTGAGGCCCAGGCCAAAATGGTCGACCGGGTGAAACGCTCCGAACACGGTGTCATCACCGACCCATTTTTCCTCTCCCCAACCGATAAGATCAAGGATGCCCTGGAAATTATGGAGCATTATCATATCTCCGGGGTGCCGGTCACTGAAGGCACCAAACTGGTAGGAATCATAACCAACCGCGATATCCGCTTTGAGACCGATTTTGACCGCTTGATCGGCGACGCTATGACCAGCGAGCGACTGGTGACCGCGCCGGTCGGGACCACTATGCAAGGTGCTTTGGAGATCCTGCGCAAATACAAGATCGAAAAGCTCCCCCTGGTGGATGATGATTTCAACCTCAAAGGCTTGATCACTATCAAAGACATTGAAAAGGCTTACAAATATCCCCATTCTGCCAAAGACCATCGCGGCCGCCTTTTGGTCGGGGCGGCAGTGGGTAATACCGCCGACACCATGCATCGGGTAGAGGCCTTGAAGAACGCCGGTGCTGACGTAGTTGTGATTGACACCGCCCACGGACACTCCATGGATGTGGTCAGAAGGGTGCGGCAAATCAAGTCCACCTACCCTGATCTGGACCTTATCGCCGGCAATGTGGCTACCGCAGAGGCTACTCGCGACTTAATAGAAGCTGGGGCCGATGCCATCAAGGTAGGCATGGGGCCGGGTTCCATCTGCACCACCCGGGTCATCGCGGGTATCGGCGTGCCGCAGATCACGGCCATAGCCGATTGTGCGGCCGCAGCTGCAGGAACCGATGTGCCCATCATCGCTGATGGGGGCATAAAATTCTCTGGAGATATAGCCAAGGCCATCGCTGCCGGGGCTGATGTGGTCATGCTGGGCAACCTGTTTGCCGGCACAGACGAGAGCCCTGGCGATACCGTGATCCTGCAGGGCCGCAGCTACAAGGTGTACCGCGGTATGGGTTCTCTGGGGGCAATGTGCGACGGCAGCAGTGACCGCTATTTCCAGGAAGGTCAGCAGAAACTGGTCCCGGAAGGGATAGAAGGACGGGTGCCTTATCGAGGCTATGTCTCCGATACCATATTCCAGCTGGTCGGTGGGCTGCGGGCCAGCATGGGCTACTGTGGGGTGGCCGACCTGGCTGAAATGAAGAGTAAAACCCGTTTTATCCGCATAACCAATGCTGGTCTGGTGGAGAGCCATCCTCACGATATAGCCATCAGTAAGGAGGCTCCCAACTACCAGGTAATTGTATAATGTTACTCATGGCGGCAGCTCGTATCGGCGCTGCCGGTCTGCTGGGTGCAGTCATAGGTAAAGCGACCAAATCTAATCCGGGAGCCCGGCTTTTTGCACTGGTGGCCATGGGAAGCGCTCTGGTTTCAATAGTCTCCACCGAGTTCTTTCAGCTCTTCATCCTTCCCGGCAGTGTTGATCCAGGTCGTCTGGCTGCTCAGGTGATTTCTGCCCTGGGCTTCATTGGCAGCGGCCTGATCTGGCTGGGGGACAATAAACAGGTGCGTGGCACTGGAACAGCGGCTACCTTGTGGCTTACCGCCATTCTAGGGATGCTGGTAGGAGCTGGGATGACCACGGTCACTGCAGGCGCAGCATTCTTTACCGCCCTGGTGCTGTTGCTGGGCAATTTCATCAATTTCGACAAGCTTTTGGGTCCTAAAACCGAGAACATCTATGTAAAAGAATCAGAGGATAAGTAATTCCTTAGGTAACAGCAGGAGGTTTGTTATCTGATGGGTGGTTGATGGTTTTGGAACAGCCGGTTGCCCAGGACGAGACTGAAATCAAGCAGCTCAAAATAAAAGCGGGGGTTTCCCCCCGCAGGATGCGAGTCCGCAACGGCGTTAGTAGCTGTGCTGGCTGGCAATATTGCGCTCGGCTATTTCAATGGCTTTGGCTACGATATTCCCACAGTCACGGGAGCTTACCGCTCCCCAGCCATCTCTGGAGACAACGTCGGCTACACCAAGTTCCCGGGCAATTTCGTATTTAAGGCGATCCGACATCATGCTTCTTTTTCGGCTCACAACTTAACCTCCTTTTCTCGCTCGCATCCATTTTATTTTTTGAAAATCGGTGCAAAATATAGCCGGTATAAATACGGTAAAATGTAAGTAGTAAACAGCTCGATTCATGATTTAGACGGTTTAAACATCACGACGGAGGGTTTAATAAGATGAGATATGAAGGCGATATATACAGGCCGCCCAGTGAGGCTTACAGCTACATCCTGCAGTGCACCGTGGGCTGCAGCCACAATAGATGTACCTTTTGCGGCATGTACAAGAACAAGAAATACCGGGTAAGGGATATTGAGGAAATTTTAAGCGATATCCGCATGGCAAAACTATATTACCGACATGTGGAAAAGGTATTTCTAGCCGACGGTGACGCCCTGGCTATGGAATGCACCGATCTGGTCACCATCCTCGATGAACTGCATCGGCAGTTTCCGGAGCTGAGGCATGTGGGCATTTACACCAGTCCGGACAGCATACTCAACAAGACCCCGGAGGAACTCAAGACTCTGGGGGAACACGGCCTCACCATGGCTTACCTGGGGGTGGAGACCGGGGATGAGGAACTCTTAAAGGAAATTCGCAAAGGGGTCACTTATGAGGAGATGGTGGCCGCGGGGAGAAAGATTCGCGAAGCCGGAATCCTCTTGTCGGTGACCCTGGTTTTGGGTTTGGCGGGGCGCACCCCCAAAGCAGTGGACCACGCCATCAAGAGCGCTCAGATCTGCAATGAGATCGACCCCGACTATTGCGCTGCCTTGACCATTATGCCGGTGCCAGGAACGGTTTTGTATAAACAGATCCAACAGGGCAAATTCGAGGTGCCGGGGCCATTTGAAATCCTTCATGAATTGCGTCTTATCATTCAGAACCTGGAGGTCACGGGCTGTGAATTTCGCAGCAATCATGCCTCCAACTACCTGGCCATAAAGGGGCGTCTGCCAGAGGATAAGGAGAAAATCTTGCGCCTCATCGATGAGGTAATCAAACGCAATAATGCGGATTATTTACGCCCGGAATATATGCGCCGGCTGTAAAATAATGGTCCAAATTATGTATACTTGATATAAAAGTCACATTCTATGTTATAATTCTTGATTATACAGCGTTGCTTAATCCGGGCGGAGGTGAATTTTATGCGTCTATTTGGCAGAAAAGATGAAGAACTGTTCATGTTGTTCAATGAGAGTGCCCGGGTGGTGGTTAGGGGCAGCGCCATCTTGGAGGAAGTTGTCAGCAACTATACCGATTTGGACATCAAGATGGCCAAATTGACAGCCCTGGAACACGAGGGTGACCGCATCAACGAGGACCTGGTGAGGCATTTAAACACTAGCTTTATTTTGCCCTTTGATAAAGAGGATGCTTTTCAGCTCTCACAGAAGCTGGCTACTACCATGGACTATATTACCGGGATTATAGATCGCATGATACTCTATAAAGCTGGAGAGCCTAATGAGCGCGTTAAGGAAATGGTCAGGGTCCTGACCGAATCTCTGCGCCTGCAGCAGGAGGCCTTTGGGATGCTGGACAAAGTGGAGCGCAATAAGAAAGAGATTTTAAACATCTGCACGGAGATCTTCAACCTGGAGAGGAAGCAGGACTCACTGTATCGCACCGGGGTGGCATCGCTGTTTGAGAATCATGAAGACGATCCCATATCCATAATAAAATGGCGGGAAGTATACGAGCATATAGAGATGGCCCAGGACTACACTCAGGATGTGGCCGAACTCTTGAGCAATATATGCGTTAAATATTCATAGAGGCACGGGGACGGTTCTTTTGCCTTTGCCTTGGTTAACCAAGGCAAAGGCAAAAGAACCGTCCCCGTACCTCTCGCTCATTTCTCCAGGTTTGCTTTCAGATCCAGCGGCGATAGCGGAAGAATGCCAACATACCGCCTACCAGAGTAATCATTCCCAAAGTAAGCACCCATACAAAATAATCGCTGTCCACTCCGGGCAAGTAGTTGAGGTTCATGCCGTAGAAACTGGTTATCACCGTCAAGGGCATCATCACAATGGAGATTATGGTCAAAACAGTGATGATCTCGCTGGTCCGCCCGTTAATTATGGAGTAATAAGTCTCAGTAGAGCTGTTGATCAAATCTCGATAAGTGCTGGCCGAGTCCAGGATATTGTCCATATGGTCCACCAGGTCCAGATAATAAGGTCGGTTCTCTTCATTGACCAGAAATGAATAATACCCGTTGATGCTGCCGAAAATGCGCCGCTGCGGGATCATCACCTTGCGCAGCAGAATGATGGTGGTTTTTAAAGCCAGGATCTCTTCAGTGATCTCCTGTCCGCGATGGATGAAGATATTGTCTTCCAAATCGTCAATCCGCTCCCCTAAGCGCTCAATGATCGGAAAACATTCGTCAACCATATTATCCACGATCCGATACAACAGGTGCTCTGCACCCATATCCATGTATCTGCCTTCCTTGAGGCACACCCGGGCTACTTTGCCCACCGCCGTCAAAGCCACCGGGTGAATGGTTACAATATAATTGGGCCCCATGAATACATCCAACTCGATGCTGGTGATCTCGTCTTCTTCCTCAGCTTCCTCATGGTAGCGCAGCCCATGGAATACGAAGAAATAATAATCATCATAACGGTCCAGTTTAGCCCTGGGGCTCTTCTGCAGACAGTCTTCCAAAGCAAGGGGATGGAATTGAAATAAATCTCCGATGTAGTGGAGTTCACTGGCGGCGCAGTCATAGAGGTCGATCCACAAAAGGCTCTGCTTCGAGGCTAAGAGGCTGTCGAGCTGGGAAAGATCGATATCGTGCAAGACGGTTTGTTGTTCGTGGCTGAAATAATAGGTTTTGATCATGTTCAACCCTCCTTCTGGTGGAGGATTACATGACCAAAGAGCAGTAGTGGTTCATAATCCCCCATGCACTATTATATTGACCAAATAGCAAAAAGGACTTTCGTAATGGTATGGGTTCCATGTTTCCACCACCGCCTTTCCCAATTTAGATTCCTTTAATTTATAACCCTCTTAGGAGGGCTTGTCAATAGCCTGCAGGCCTCAGGCGGGATTGGCTGCCCGGGAGGGAATGAAACCATCCAAAAATGGGTATTTTTAGCTATGAAGGGGTGGTTTCATGACACGCAAGCGCTTGCTCGGTGTATATATCCTCATTTTCATTATTGTGAGCAGCGGGTTCAGCCTGCAACTGCCATCTTTTCAGGTGCCCCAACCGAGCATCATCTACGATATAAACGGTAAAGTTATCAGAGGTTTAAGCGAGCAGAATCAGATTGTTATCCCTTTTGAGGATATACCTGATTCCTTTAAGCAGGCTATCATAGCGGTTGAGGACAAAAACTTCTATCGCCATCACGGCGTGGATTTGTCAGGCATTCTAAGGGCTCTTATCGCCGACCTCAAAGCCAGAAAGATAGTGGCCGGAGGCAGCACCATAACCCAGCAGACTGCTAAAATTCTTTACCTGACCAATGAGCGCACCTTTACTCGCAAGATAAAGGAACTGTGGTATACCGCCATACTGGAACGCAGATACAGCAAAGACGAGATCCTGGCCTTGTACTGTAATTCCATTTACTTCGGACATGGTGCCACCGGCATTGAGGTAGCCTCACGCACTTTTTTCGGCAAAAGCGCCCAGAACCTGACTGTGGCAGAAGCCGCCCTGCTAGCCGGGCTTCCTAACTACCCCGGCGGTTACGATCCTTACGTGCATCCCGAACGGGCCAAGGAGCGCCAGGCAGTTGTCTTAGATCGTATGGAGACCGAAGGTTATATTACTGCAGCCCAGAGGGAAACCATCGCCAGAACCCCCCTGCGCTACAGCCGGGCCGCCTCCAGCAGTGGGGACGCCCCTTATTTCGTGGCCATGATCCGGCAATATCTGATCGAGCAATACGGCGAGGAAAGAGTTTTTCAGGGTGGCATGAAAGTATATACCACCCTGGATCTGACCATGCAGAATGCCGCCGAGCGGGCTATGAGTGAGGGCATGAAAGGACGGCCGGCTGGGATGCAGGGGGCCCTGGTGGCAGTAGACGTCAGCAATGGGCAGATCCGTGCTATGGTGGGAGGCCGTGATTTTGCTTCCTCCGGCTACAACCGGGCGTTTGCTACCCGGCAGCCGGGCTCCACCTTTAAGCCGTTCATGTACTCCCTGGCTATTTCCTCGGGCTGGACTGAGGCTGACATGATCCCCTGTGAGGAAGTGGAGTTCGAGGTTCCGGGAAGTCCGCCCTATAAGCCCACTGATTACGGCAATGAACCCTACCACTGGCGCGATTTTACTCTCAAAGAAGCTGTGATGAAATCGGACAATGTGGTGGCAGTGACTGTTAACGAGCGCTTGGGACCGGCTCGGGTAGCCCGTCATACGCAGAATTTCGGGTTTACCAATATTAAGCCGGTATTATCCTTGCCGCTGGGTTCCACCGAGGTCTCCCCGGTGCAGATGGCGGCTGCTTACAGTGCCTTTGCCAATAAAGGTATCTATAGCGCCCCCTACTCCATAATAAAAGTACTGAACTCCAACGGCAGGGTGTTAGAGGAGCACCGTGCCCAGCAGAAGCGGGCGGTGTCGGTGGAGAATGCGTATATTATCACTGATATGCTCACCGGGGTGATGCAGAGTGGGGGCACCGGAGCCCATCTTAAAGCTACCGTAGGCCGACCCTGTGCTGGTAAAACCGGAACCACCGATGACTACAAGGACGCCTGGTTTGTGGGCTATACCCCTTACTTGTGCTGTGCAGTATGGGTAGGATATGATGACAATCGCCGAGTTAATCAGGCCGGAGGGGTGGCAGCCGGCCCCATCTGGGCCAGCTTCATGAGAAGCGCCTCAGCCGCCTTCCAGCCTACTGATTTTCCCATGCCTGCGGGCATAAAAAGGCTCAATATATGTATGGACAGCGGCCTGGTGGCGGTGGAAGCCTGCCCGCGTCCGGTGTCTATGGCCTTTGTCGGCAATAGCGAACCTCATCTGATCTGCTATTGGCATCAGTTTTCCATGCCTGATTTACCTGATTGGCCTGGCCTCCCTGACATCCCTGATATGACCGACCTGCCCGAATGGCTCATGCCGGGCCGGCTGGATGGAGAAGAACAGCCTGAAAAGCCCGGCGATCAAATGCCGTCCCAGCCTCCCGCTTTGCAGCCAGACAGCGAATCCCATATCGATGCGCTGGCCTGGTTTGGTGTTGAATAGCCATTGCTTGGGCACCGACTAAGGGGGTTAGCTCCCATCCGGGCTGCCTGTGCTCAGTGGCACTGGCAAGGGTTGCCGAAGCGGCTATTACTCTCTATAACATTTTTTCTTCGTCACAGGGGCAGGAATTAACCTTATAATAAATAAATACCATTATTAATACTAAAGGATGTGAGGCTAGGTAATGAAGGTAGAAATGACCATACTGGTTGAAAATACCAGTTCGGGCATGGCCTTGATGGGTGAATGGGGCTTTTCAGCCCTGTTGACGGTTGATGGCTATCCGCTGTTGTTCGATACCGGTCATCGCGAGGCCTTGTTTGTCAATAGCCACCAGCTCAGAGTACCTTTAAATAGCATCCAAGAAATCGTCTTGAGCCACGGTCACTATGACCACACCGGGGCTCTGCCGACCCTGCTGGACAAGATCGGCCCCCGCCCGGTCACAGCCCATCCCGGCCTATTCGTGAAGCGTTATTCCCAGGGTGCCGGAGGGCAACAGTTGGAGGTGGGGGTGCCCTTTTCAGAGGCGACAGCCATTGCCGCCGGGGCAGAGTTTAGGTACACCGCCGCACCTAAGGAGATCCGCCCGGGGATATTTGTTACTGGTGCCATACCTCGCCAGACTGCATTTGAGGATGTAGGAGGGCGCTTTTGGGTGGAAACCGAACAGGGTTTGATCGAAGACTCTTTGGAGGACGATATGGGCCTGGTTGTAGACCATCCCCAGGGGCTTATCGTGATGAGCGGCTGCGCTCATGCGGGTATAGTCAACACTTTAAATTACGCCCGGGAGATAACCGGCAAGACACATATCCAGGCCTATATTGGTGGCGCCCACCTGGTAAATGCCTCCCCTCAGCGCCTGGAGGCTACGATTTCATACTTAGGCCGAAACCTGCCCGACCGCATCATGATCGGCCATTGCACCGGATTCTACGCCGCTGCCAGGCTCTACAACGAACTGGGCCAGAACGTAGTCAAGATAGATGCCGGCAGTCACTTCAACTTCATATAGTAATGGAATCATTGGAGGGAAATCATTGAACAGCAACCAGTACAGGTTAAAAGTCAAACAGCTCCGCAAAGCATGCAATCCCGCATTGTTCCGTTTCAACAGCACCGCAGAACTGCAACCCTTAAGGGGCATCATCGGGCAAGACCGGGCGGTGCAAGCCTTAAATCTCGGTTTGGACATGAATAATCAGGGCTACAATATCTATTTGGCCGGGCCTTTTGGCACCGGCAAGAGCAGTTTAGCCCGGGAGTTGCTCGAGGAAAGAGCTCGTACCAGGGCTATTCCAGACGACTGGTGCTATGTCCATAATTTCCGCGAAGCCGACAGTCCCTTAGCTCTGAGGCTTCCCGCCGGGCAGGGCAAGGTATTCAAACAGGACATCAACTCCAGCATAGACTCCATCGTGAAAAGTATCGTCAAGGCCTTCGAAGGTGAGGATTACGAGAGCAAAAAGAACAGCATCTTAAACGCCTTCCTAGAAGAGACCAACAAAATGTATCTGGAACTGGACGAAGAGGCCCGCCGCCACGGCTTCACCATTTCACGCACGCAGACCGGCATCAATACCACCCCCATCAATGAAAACGGCGAAGCGGTAACTCAGGAAGAATATCTGGCCATGAGCGAGCAACAGCGGGTGGAGATCATGCGCACCGGTGCCATCATTCAGGAGCGGCTCAATGAAGCGGTGCGCAAATACAAAGAAGCGGAAAAAATCATCCGCGAGAAGATCAAGAACCTGGAATTCGAGACCACCCGCATGGTTACCGAGCCTTGCTTCACCATGCTCTTGAAGAAATATCGCGACTATCCAGATATTGGCACCTATCTACAGGATATGCGCCAGGACTTGATCGATAATACCGAAAGTTTTATCAAAACTGAGGATGCCAGCCCTTTGATGTTTTTCCGCCATATGGACCGGCGCTCTTCACTGCGAAAATACCAGGTCAACCTTTTAGTTGACAACGAGGCCCTCACCCATGCCCCGGTGGTATTCGAATCCAACCCAACCTATGCTAATCTGTTCGGGCAGATCGAATATGAGGGTGAATTCGGCATTTTGGCCACTGACTTCACTAAAATCAAACCGGGCAGCATCCACAAAGCCAATGGAGGCTTCCTGGTGCTGCATATCAGCGACGTGTTGAAAAACTATTATGTGTGGGACTGCCTCAAGAAGGTATTGAAGAACTGCGAGATCAAAGTGGAGAACATCGGACGCGTGTTAGGGTTTACCAACACCGAGACCCTGCAGCCCCAGCCCATCCCGGTAGATCTCAAGGTGGTTTTAATCGGCGACCCCTGGTATTATCACGCCCTATACGCTTTTGACGACGAATTCCGCAAATTATTTAAGATAAGGGCCGATTTCGATGTGGAGATGGCCAAGAGCCGGACCCACATCAAACAGTATGCCCAGCTCATAGCATCGGTGTGCCAGCGCGAACAACTGCTGCACTTCACACCTGATGCAGTGGCCGGGGTGGTGGACTACAGCACCCGCATGGCCGAGGACCAGGAAAAAATGACCACCCACTTCAACAAGTTGGTTGAGGTGGTCTATGAGGCACATCACTGGGCCACCAAAGACAAGGCTCCGCTAGTCACCGTCCAGCATGTCAATCAGGCGGTCAAAAGCAAAAAGCAGCGCAGCGCTATGGCGGAAGAGCACCTGCAGGAGATGATCAACCGTAACACCTTAATGATCAATGTGGACCACTACCGGGTGGGGGAGATTAATGGCCTGGCAGTTTATCAGACCGGGGAATATTATTTCGGCAAACCGGTGCGCATCACCGCCAAAACCTTCATGGGAGAAAAAGGCGTGGTCAACATTGAGCGCGAGATCCGCATGAGCGGCACCATACACAGCAAAGGGGTGTTGACCCTGAGCGGCTATATGGGGGCGCAATATGCCCAGGATAAACCCTTGGCCTTATCGGCCAGTCTCACCTTCGAACAGAGCTATTCCGGGGTGGAAGGGGACAGTGCCTCCAGTGCCGAACTTTACGCCCTGTTGTCCAGCCTGGCCGAAGTGCCCATTTACCAGGGCATAGCGGTGACCGGTTCAGTAAATCAGAACGGCGAGGTGCAGCCGGTGGGCGGCGTGAACGAGAAAATCGAAGGCTTTTTCAAGACCTGTCAGGAAAAAGGTCTTAACGGCAAGCAGGGGGTCATTATTCCTCAACAGAATGTAAAGTCCCTGATGCTGGATGAAGCCGTAGTGGAAGCGGTTAGACGCCGCCGCTTCAATATCTGGGCAGTCAATCATATCAATCAGGGGCTGGAGATCCTGACCGGACAAAAGGCCGGGGAACGCGACCAAAACGGGCATTTCACCCCCGAGTCAATCCATTATCTGGTCAACCAGAAACTGCATAAATGGATGGAGCGCCGCAGGCAGGCGGTTTGGGATAGGCCATCCCCCGCATTGCCGAGGCCGCAACGGAGAAGGAGAGACTACTGATGAAAAAAAGCCGCCTGGCTCTATTGCTGAGTATAGTCTTCGTCGCCCTGCTCTTGAGCGGATGCCAGAACCTGGACATTAAGCAATTGCTTAAAAAGGATGTCAGCCCTGAGTCTGCCTTGATCAAAGTGCGCATACACTTTGATCGTGGTGACACCGTGGATGGCTACGTATATGAACTGGGTTTGGAGAAAAGCGGCAGGCTATACGCCGGAGGCTCATCCTTGTCCTATCTGTACGATGCCCAGGGCAATGTGGTGGGGAGCATCAATTATCAGCGCGTCACTTACATGGAGATCATTCCTCCCGGGGATGAGGACACCGCTAAATTATAACCGCCTAATCGTCGATAAGTATCAGCAGAGAGTAATTGTATGGGGTGTATTCATCTCACCAGAAAGGGGATTTGGGAGAATGGAGTTTGTTGAACGAGGCTTGCGCAAAATCAGCGTACGGGTTCGCCTGGTGGTGGCCTTTACCCTGGTTTTAGCCGCAGTAACCGGCATAATGGGTTATTATGCCACCGGGGTCATGTCTGAGAAGATACTAATGGCGGCGCAGCAAAAACTACAGTCTGACCTGGCCATGGGGAATCAGATCTTGGAAGAGAGATACCCGGGGCCATGGCAGCTGATTGACGGGCAATTGTATAAAGGCCCGGTTCTAATGGAAGGCAATTACGAAGTCGTGGACCGCATCGGCAAACTGACCGGTGACACCTGCACCATCTTTAGAGGCGACACCAGAGTGTCGACCAATGTAATGAATAACGGCCAACGGGCCATTAACACCAAGATTTCCGAAGAGGTGGGCCAGGTGGTTCTGACCCAGGGCCAGCCTTTTGTGGGCCGGGCTGAAGTGGTAGGGGTATGGAATGAGGCTGCTTACGAACCCATCAAAGACGCTGCCGGCAAAACCATAGGCATCTGGTATGTGGGGGTCCCGGCCACACCGTATGAGGAGGCCATCAAAAACTTCCAACTGGCTATGATCACCTATTCAGGCATCGGTATATTCTTGGGCTTTTTGGCCGCGTTCCTGGTGGCCTATACGGTTTACGCGCCCCTAAGGCGCATCAGCGCATCCGTGGAAATGGCCGCCCAGGGCGATTTGACCGAACGCATCCCGGCTGATGCCAAGGACGAGCCCGGAGTTTTAGCGGCTATGTTCAATGACATGCTGGAGAAGATCTCCGATTTGATTAGCAAGACCAGCCGCCTGGCCGCCAATGTAAGCAAATCCGGCGCCCAGGTGGGAGCCTTGTCTGAAAACAGCGCCGCCCTAATGAGCAATATGAGCGCTCAGGCCGAGCGCCTTATGAGCTCCGCTTCTGAACAAGCCCAGTTGTCGCACGCTTCCCGCGATACTATTGGAGAAATGGCAGTTGGCATCCAGCAGGTAGCGGCCAGCGCACAGGAAGTGGCCAGCTCGGTATCTGCGGCCGCCAAGAAGGCCGAAGAAGGGGAACGTCAGATCGAACAGGCGGTCAAGCAGATTCAAATCATCAGCAACAACACCGATTATACCGCATCCATTGTGGAAGCTTTGGGTGACAAATCATTGGAAATCGGGCAGATTGTGGACCTGATCACCAATATTGCCAGCCAGACCAATCTTCTAGCCTTGAATGCCGCTATCGAAGCAGCCCGGGCCGGAGAGATGGGGCGGGGATTTGCGGTAGTAGCCGATGAAGTGCGTAAACTGGCTGAGGAATCGGGTGAGGCCGCCCAGCGTATCGCCCAGTTGATTCGCGAGATTCAGAACGAATCCGACAAAGCGGTAGGGGCCATGCAGGAAGGCACCAAAGAGGTGGCCAAAGGCACCGAGGTCATAACCCAAGCCGGGGATGCCTTCCACTACATCATCGCCGCCGTCAACCAGGTCCGTGCACAGATCGAAGAAGTGTCCAGCGCGGGGCAGCAGATGGCCGCCGGGGCCGAAATAGCCATCAAATCGGTGGACAACACCGCCGAAGCGGCACAGAACAACGCCCAGATCGTAGAGGTGATGTCTGATTTGGCCGGCAAACAGATGGAGGAGATTAACCAGTTCAACCAGTCGGTCAATGCCTTAAACCGGATGGTGGCCGATCTGCAGAACGCTATAGCCTATTTCAAAATCTAGACCATTATAAGCATAGTTGCATACTGCCAAAGAGGCTCTCCTTTCACGGGATAGCCTCTTGTGATTGGGGACTCATCCTGTACTCCCACATACTGAGAACCGCCAGGTTACAGGGACGAATGGGCGCCTTTTCCAGCCTCAGGCAGTTATCAGAGATGGCTGCGATGCGCTGTTTTAGCAGCAAAAACAGTTGTGCAGAGCTCAGACTGGCTCGGGTACTATCTTTCGATTTGTGGCGTAAGATGCTACTATTAGAGTAATAATTAGCTTGGGGAGGACAAAGCATGGATACCGTATCGGCTCGTTGTCTGTTGTGCAGCAAAACCTACACAGTGGATGAATCCCACAAGGACTTCAAAAAGCTGGCCGCACAGGAGAAGCCGGTGGCCACTTTTATCTGCGACCTATGCAATTACCGTGTGCAGCATGAATCCGAGGAAAAGAACAAGCCTAAGAAACCTATTTAAGTGAGTGATAGCGGTGGAAAAAATCTCAATTACGATTGATGAGCAACAAACTGTAAGCGCTCTATTGTTCGCCCCGGAGTCCCCGCCCCGGGGCGGCTTGGTGGTGTGCCACGGCTTTCGCGGAGCCAAGGAAAACAGCGGACATGTTGGTTCTTTTGCGGCTGAGCTGACCGCTCGGGGTTTAATGGTCTTAGCCTTCGATTTCCGCGGCAGCGGGGAGAGTTCAGGGCAGTTCTGCGATATGACTCTTACTCGGCAGGCAACGGACCTCAAGATGGTCTGTGCCTATATGGAGCGCCGTTTTGAACTCCCCCTGATTCTTCTGGGGCGCAGCTTCGGGGGCAGCACGGTGATAGCAGCAGCTCCTCATATAGCGGGAGTTGCCGGCTATATCCTGTGGTCGGCGCCATTTGACCTTTCCGGCTGCTTCAGGGATTTGCTGAAAGACGACTATCAGCGCCTCTTGGCCGGTGAAATAGTCAGTATAAGCGACGCGGAGGGCAGTTTCCAGCTGAAGCCTGAGCTGCTTATTGACCTGCATGCCCAGGATATGGTGCGCAATCTGGCCGCTATGTCTGGAAAACCACTTCTGGTGGTGCACGGCAAAGAGGATGAAACCGTGCCCTGGCATAATGCCCAGCAGATCGCAGCCCTCCGTCCGGATACCACCCTGCACCTGGTGGAGGGGGCCGACCATCGCTTCACCGACCGGGTCAAGCAGCGTGAAATCATAACCCTGGAGTGGCTGGACACCCACTTTGGGAGTCTAGCAGGACCTGTCCGGGGGGAACCGCGATGAGCTGGCAGGAGGGCCTGTTACGATTCGTTTGTGGGGGAATTTTAGTCCTGGCGGTGAGCTGGATAGGCAAGGGCAAGAATCCACATCTGGCCGGGTTGGCCGTTCTATTTCCAGTGGTGACGGTAGTCGGGTATTATTTCCTGTCGCAAACCCTGCCGGCCGCAGTCCTGCGGCAGACGGTCACCTTAAGTCTCCTGGCACTGTTTGCGGTGGCCGCATTTCTTCTCACCTGTTATTGTCTCTTGGGACGGATCAGCATCGGCTGGACGCTTTTAAGCGGCATAGCCGCCTGGCTGATCATCGCTGCCGCAATTCTCAGACTGACTGATCACTGGCTTTGAAGACTCAGTCGGCGTGCAACCTCTGGTCCTCGGCCGCAGCCTAAAGGCTTAAGTCAGATGCACATATCGTTCTGTATTCTGGTTTATAAGTAAACGTTCTACCAACCCGTCCGTTTGATCCTATCGCCATTCATGCCTTTCCAGCGGTTTTTCATGCCCCAAAAGCGGTCGTTCGTGTCAAGCCTCTTCACCAAGGCACCCTACATAGGTATAATCATCTAAAGTTGCTACTTACAAGTTAACTCCATATTTCGGCAGGGAAATTATTCTCTGTCTTTTTTTTCAGTTTTCGTTGTTTACCATACCCAATAGGTACCCTGAGTGGTGCTGTTAGCCTATCTGGCCAGCGTCAGATGCGCTGGTATATTCCGGGGGAGACCTCTTTGATTAGGTGATGGCGAAGAGAATAGGTGATGTGGGTTTGCATGATCATACGCTCCCAGTACCTCTGTTTGTAGGTTTGGGGATTGGAGTAAAACATACGGTATTCGGCCAACTGCTCTATGGTGTGGGGGATTTTGAGCACATCCAGAATTCGCTCCTGGCGCTGTATGACCACCTCCAGAAAGGCATCCAACTGCCGGTGGAGGTCGTCGGTCTGCACCCTACTACGGTGTGAAGGCACGATCATACGAGGGTTTATCTCCTTGATGCGCTGCACCGAATATTCCAGCTGGTCAATATCCGAGGTGGGAGCACCCATCCAGGGACCGGTTTTGACTAGGTCGATATCACCGCTGAACAGGACTCCTTCAGCTTCAATAAAAAACCCATAATGACCTGCGGTGTGGCCGGGCAGATGTAAAGTCATCAGTTTAATGGCCCCGCTGTCAAAAACCTGTCCATCAACGAAGGTGCCAGCCAAATTGAAGACCGGGAAATGCCTAAGGAAAACATCCCCCGGGAATAGTGTCTCATTTTGACTAAAGGAAGAATGGAAAACCGTTAGCATCTCATCCCAGTTGCAGTAGCCATTGCTTTTAAGCCAGTTGTCCTGGGGGTAGCAGTTTTCTTCCTGCTTGCTACTCAATATAGAGGCGTGAGGGAATAAGCCAGCACTATGAATATGGTCAAAATGACAATGGGACAATAATAACCGGCTGACCCCTTCCATTCTTATTTCAGAAAAGGCCCGTTTGCCGGCCCCGGCATCAACGATCAGGGGTTCTTCGCCGTCTATATAAAGGCAGTTTCCATAAGGAAAGCGCGGTTGGGCAGGAGGGCGCACCACGAATAAGTTTGAAGTTAATTTCTGTAACATTATCTTAGCTCACCTTAATCTATATTAGTGAAACAGACGGGGTTAGAAGATCATACCCTTTCATAAATCCCTGGACTCACCTCGGCCAGCTGTCTGTGGCGCAACCCGAATTCAATATGATGGCGCAGCGTAGTTAGTATCCAATCGTTTACGTACTCGGGACGGATCTCGGGAAAGAGCGGAAACAGCGGCAGTAGTTGATCCAGGGAGTGCGGTACTTGCAGCACCTGCAATAGGCGGTCCTGGCGCTCCAGGACCGCACCTAAGAAAGCATCCAGCTGCTTCCTGAGGTCGTCTCGCTGCACACGTCGGTGTGAGGGTACGATCACCCCGGGGTCGACTTCTTTGATGCGTTCCACAGAGCAGATCAATTCGTCTATATCGGCGTTGTCGCTGCCCATCCAGGGTCCGTTTGCCATCAGGTCGATGTCTCCACTCATCAGCAGGCCCAGTTTCTCGATATAGAAGCCGAAATGACCGGCAGTATGACCGGGAAGGTGCAAGGCTGTCAATATGTGGGGGCCGCATTGAAACTGCTGCAAATCTTTGAAAGTTCCCTTTAAGGGTTGATGCCGGAAGCGGTCCATGATGGGGACATCCTGAAAAGGCGGCTGATGGCTGCTCTTAAAACCTACTATATTTGCCAGATCGCGAATGTTTTCCCAGGCTCTGAAGCCGTTGTGCACCAGGAAGAGTTGCTCGTCGTAATAATAAAACTCTTCCAGAGCACTAGTCATGATATCAGCCTGGCTGAACAAAACCGTGCTGTGGGTGTGATCAATGTGGCTGTGGGTGATTAGTACCAGGCCGATACTATCAGGCTTTATCTCTGCCAGAGCATCGCTGCCGGCCCCAGTATCTATCAATATAGGGGCATCACCATCTATATACAAACAGTTGCAGTAGGGATAGCGGGATTTGACCGGAGGCGCGACTATCCAGATGTCTTTGCTCAGCTGGTGCAGCACAATATATACACCACCAATAAAAACTTGAGTTATATTCTACCACAAATGTATGTTCAATGGCTGTTTAGATGCCTGTGAAGCCTTCCGGTCCCATGGCTGCAATTTGGTGAAATGTGCCCAAGGGAAAAGGCCGCCTATAGGAATTGCTTCAGCTATCAACCGCCCATCATAGCGAAGGTGCCAATCTCGGCTACAAAACGCCTCCTGGCAGCCAAAAGGACCTAGCCATGATCACCATGGTGGTTGTAACATAAAAAAACCGCCCCACTAGGGGGCGGCCGGTGGTTTTATTCCTAGTAATTCTCACACCATTCTTCGTAATAAGCCTGGGGATGGTCACAGGCCGGGCAGACCTGCGGGGCTGCCGGACCTTCAAATATGTATCCGCAGTTGCGGCATTTCCATTTGATGGCCGTTGGGCGGGAGAATACCCTCTCCTGCTTGATGTTTTGGTACAGCTTAAGATAACGTGCTTCGTGGTGCTTTTCCACCTCGGCAATACTCTTGAAGATCTCGGCGATGTCCTCAAACCCTTCTTCACGCGCAATACGCTCGAATTCAGGATACATCTGGGTGTGTTCGTAATGCTCGCCTTCAGCCGCATCCACCAAATTCTCCACGGTCTTGGGAATAGAACCACCCATCAGTATCTTGAAGAATCGTTTGGCATGCTCTTTCTCGTTGAGTGCCGATTCCGTAAAATATTCTGCTATCTGTTCATAACCGTCTTTTTTGGCCTGGCTGGCATAATAGTCATACTTGTTGCGTGCCTGTGATTCGCCGGCAAATGCCTGCCACAGGTTTTGCTCGGTTTTAGACCCTTTCAACTCCATAAACAAGCCCTCCCTTTCATTATTTTGCAGTGTCCAGACTATAAATAGAATAACAGATTTATCGCCGCGCTTTAATCTAATTCTGCCATAATATCGAATAGGGTAGGATTTCCGCAGTATGGCGGCGAAAAATAAAGCAACCGGCTACCCAGGTCAGCCTGGTTGCCCAGGTCAGGAAAGGAATGATTGCTCTGGCTAAAAGAACCTGCGCGGTGAGAAGTATTCAGGAAACCCGAATATGCAGCCTAGATCATCCCCTGTCAGCGGTGGGCGCTGAAAAGATACAGGATTTTTTGGTGATTAGTCCGGATCTGCTTCATATAGCTTATATAGCCCAACTGGAGCGCTCCCAGATGGTGGTCTGGGATGGCCGCCCCCAACCCGAGTATGATGAGATCATTAAAGGCAGTCTGGTCTTCAGCCCGGACAGCCAGCGTCTGGCTTACGTGGGCAGCAGGAACGGGCAGCAGATGGTAGTTCTGGACGGGAAAGCCAAGAAAGGCTATGCGGGCATCCTTACCGATAGTCTGGTTTTTACTGCCGACAGCAAGCGGCTGGCCTATGCGGTGCAGAGCGAAGGTCAGCAGTTGGCCGTGATCGATGGCCGCAGCAGGAGGAAATACAAAGGCATACTGAGCGATAGCCTGCAATTTTCACCGGATGGCCAGCACCATGCTTATGCTGCCTGCAAAGACGGCTCCTGGTTGGTAGTGGAAGATGGCCAGGAGCATTCCCCTTACCAGGGTATAGCGGTGGGATCCCTGAAATACAGCCCGGACAGCCAGCGTCTGGCCTATGCCGCCAGAAAGGACTATCGCTGGCTGGTGGTTTGCGGTCAGGACGAAGGTGAACCTTACAGTGCAATAGGGGCGGAATCGCTCGTTTTCAGCCCTGACAGCCGTCATCTGGCCTACGCCGCCTTGATTGGCAGCCAACCGGTGACCATAGACGGTAAATTTGCCACCTCCAGGAACAGCAAACAGCTGGTCGTAGCCGATGGCATCGAGGGCAGGCACTATGACGCAGTGGGTGGTGACAGCCTGGTCTACAGTCCTGATAGCAGCCTTTTGGCCTACGCCGCCATGAAGAACAATCAAGTGATGGTGGTGTGCAACGGTGATGAGGGGCCGCTGTTTGACGGAATCGGTCGGGGCACCCTCTTGTTCAGCCCGCAAGGCAATCGACTGGCATATATAGTTAGAGAAAATAAGCACTGGCGGGCAGTCATAGATGGCGCCGTCGGCCCGCCCTTTAATACATTTCTAGAAGGAGGTCTGGTATTCAGCCCTGACGGACTTCACTGGGCATATGCAGTGCATCATGAAGGGCAGGCCTTTGTGGTCCGAGACGGGGTAGAGGGTGTTTCCTATGATGCAGTGGTGGGTGATAGTTTGGCCTTCAGCCCAGATTCGCAGCATCTGGTTTACACCGCCCAGACCGGGGAGCGGCAGTTCGTGGTTTTCGATGGCGATGAAGGCCAGGATTACAACCTTCTCTATACCACGCAGACCCGGGGTATTCAATTCTTGTCCCCGCAGCACATTCAATACCTGACCCTGATGCCCAACGGAGAATTCCGTCTGGTACAAGAAGAAGTGCAAGTTTACTGAAATCCGAAATATTCGTGGTGATAACAGACGTTTATGGAATATAATAGAATTAAGCAGAGAGGAGGGATAGTCTATGGGAAATGCACGTATCGTTCTGAAACCGGAGATGGGTGCGAACTATGAAGGAGAACTCAAGGACGGTAAGCCACACGGGCAGGGGATAGCCTATTATCGCAACGGTGGCAGGTATGAAGGCGAATGGCAAGACGGCCTGCGCAGCGGGTACGGCAAGGAGTATTATCCCGATGGAAACCTCCGCTATGACGGGGAATGGAAAAATGGAGTGCGACATGGCATGGGCAAGGCTTATACGGATGACGGCTTTTTAATCTACGAAGGCGAATGGAAACATAGTAAACCTATTAATTATAAGTATAGTTGGATGATGCCCTAGTATAGTAATTAAATAATGGCTGATCCGGGGACGGTCTTGGCGCGCTGCAGCCTTGATGCCGTCCCCTTTGGTATGGATAACATTAAAACTGCGGCAGGCTAGGGGAGCTGAGTGGACTCTACCACCCACTCCAAACTGGATAATAACAGCCGCTTATATGCATCATAAACCTTAGGAAACCTTGTACGAGTTGGTAGCAATAAAGACCACATTACTCCATAACATGTTTAGCTGTAGGATCGGTTTACAGTTCATGATGCAGCACACAATTGAAAGGAGAGTTATTGATATGGACAACCTGGAAAAAATCATGCAGGCCTTTGAGAAGGCCGACAAACCACTGAATTCCAAAGCGGTTCAGGAGGCCACCGGGCTGGAAAAAAAGGAAGTCGACAAACTCATCAAAAAACTGAAAGACACCGGCAAAATCGAATCTCCCCAGCGTTGCTTTTACCAACCCAGCAAATGATACGGGGACACGCGGGGACATTTAAGTTGTGTCATTTTTTGATTCATGAACGAATTACTGAATATGGCTGCCGGGTAAGTGGCTAAATGGCTATCTGCACGGGTTTAAGGGCGGATACCGGTCCGGTTAAGGCTTGATACAAAACTGAATGACACAATGAAAACGTCCCCGTGTGTCGTTTCTTGATTCAGGGTTGAATGAAATGTTAAAGGACTGCGCCAGCCGAGGCTGGCGCAGTCCTTTGAGGAGAACATTTAGAATAGGTTTTGTGACGTTGTCTGAGTTGATTAAGCGTCGGCTGCAGTGGATTGCCCATTCATTGGGCAGCCTTGGCATCCCCGCCCCATTCCTTTGGCTTTAAGGTTCTTGCCCTGCCCCTGGCCTTGCGTTGGCCTTGGGCAGATCTGGTCGGCCTGTTCCTGGGTCAGGGTTCCGTTCTTCACCAGTGCCTCTAAGGGTGCCTGCCTCTGGGAGCGGTTCTGCTGCATATAAGTTTGGCGCTCTGCAGGTGTCAGGTTGCGGAACTTATCCATCTCCGCCTGGCGCTGTTGCCATTGAGCATCCAAAGCACTCTTAACCGCATCAGCCTGGGATTGATTTATGGTTCCTTTGCTGACCAGTTCTGAGAGCCGATTCTGCAGCGCGGTGTCCCGGCTGGCTTGATGCTGTGACCTCAGAGCATCCTGGATGGCCTGAGCCTGATCCTCGGTAATTACCTGGTCGGCTACCGCCTGGTTCAGGAAACCCTGCTTGCTCAGTTGCTTTTCACGCTGGGCTTGGCGCTGTTCCGGGGTGAGCTTTCTCATCTCCTCCCTTTGGGCGATACGCTGTTCAGCCTGGGTTTTAAGATAGGAGACCAATCTGTCGGCCTGCTCCTGAGTGAGGACGTTGTCGGCCACCAGTTTGTCAACCACGGTTTGCAGCTCTGCGTTGCGCTCAGCCGGATCAGCCTTGCCCATCATCTTACCGCAAAAAGCCTTTAGCGGCGCAGAAGCGGGATTGGCGGCAGCCGAGTCGCTGCTAGCCGCCATGGCGAATCCAGCACAGGCCAACAGGAAAGCGCAGACCAGAGCAACTGCCAGATAGCGGTTCCACCGTTTGCTTTCTGCCATTCCATCCTTCCTTTCTCAATAAATTAATCAAATTGTGATTTGATCACTTGTAGTATAGCCAAGCAAAGTGAACATAAGGTGAACACCGAGTGAAATTATTTGGCAGGTATGAGTTTCGTTAACTACATGAGGAATTTTGATATTTGGGCGGAGATAGGCTATAAAAAGGAAAGAGATATGTGTTCACGGAATGTTCACAAGACCGGACTAGAATATTGGATATAAATTAAGGTTTGATACCACTGCAAAAACTCATAGGGCCCTAGATGATCATTGGATTATTCCTGATATTTTTAGAAATACACCAGGAATCATGGAAATCTTCATCCTAAGGGGGGCAGATTTTCATAAGGAAAATTTTTGCAATGGAATTGGGCTTGGATTGGCATTGAATGATTATCATTAATTATAAAAAGAACTGACAAACAGGCCGTTGGCCTCAGTATTGTTAGTGGTTTTAAGAAGTATTCAAGATTTAATAGAATTGTCTACAGCAGAAGGGAATATTACATGAAAAAAATCCTCATCGCAGATGACGAATCCCGCATCCGCCGCCTGGTGGGCGATTTTTTGCGCCGCGAGGGTTTCGCACCCATTGAAGCAGCCGACGGCAGAGAGGCCCTGGAGGTTTTCAATGAACACCATGATCTGGCCCTGGCCATCCTGGACGTGATGATGCCGGAATGCGATGGCTGGACGGTGTGCCGGGAGATCCGCCGCAATTCTTCTCTGCCGGTGATAATGCTCACCGCCCGCGGCCAGGAGTCGGATGAGCTGTTCGGCTTCGAGCTGGGCGCAGATGAGTACATAACCAAGCCATTCAGCCCCCAGGTGTTGATGGCCCGGGTGCAAGCCCTGCTGCGGCGCAGCGGGCAGTTGTCCCGCAGCGTACATTCCCTAAACGGCCTGGAAATCGATGAGAGTGCCAGATTGGTCAGGGTAGACGGGGAACGCGTCCATTTGAGCCCTAAAGAATATGAACTGCTGCTGTATCTGGCCAATAATCAGGGCCTAGCCTTAAGCCGAGACCAAATTCTGAACGCGGTGTGGGATTACAATTTCTTCGGTGATGTGCGCACCGTGGATACTCACATCAAGAAACTGCGCCTCAAACTGGCTGACAAAGGCGATTATATTCAAACCGTGCGCGGCCTCGGCTACCGCTTCGAGGTTTTGGCATGATCAAGTCCATCCGTTCCAAATTATTCATCGGCCTGGCAGTGGTGATTCTTTTCTTCGTGGCCTTCTCCATATTCTTAAACAACAACTATCTGGAAAGCTACTATTTGAATCAAAAGATGGACCTCTTGGATTCCACCGCCGAGATAATCGACAAGCAATACCGCGGCGCTCCCGAGGACATCCTCCTGGCCCTGGAAGGCGCCGAGAGCACCGCCAGCTTAAACGTCATCATCCTGGACAGCCACCTGCAGGCTAAATACCTCTCCCTCCCCAGGCGCAACCTCTCCCAGCGCAGTGACCTCAGTCAGGCCATGATCGCCGAGCGTTATGTTGAACTGCAAAGGTACGGCAGCTTTAACCTCATCACCCACGACCTGCGACTCAACGCCGAATTTATGAATCTGGTCTATCTGTTGAACAACCACGATATACTGGTCCTGAGCACTCCTTTGGCGGCCATACAGGCCAATGCTGCGGTGGCTAACCGCTTCTTCCTGTTCACCGGAGTGATCACTTTGCTATTAGGGGGTATGGTCGCCTTCCTGTTTGCAGCACGCTTCACCCAGCCCATACTGGAGATGAACCGCATCGCCCAGAATATGACTCGGCTGGACTTCAGTCAAAAGGTGGAGGTCAACAGCCAGGATGAACTGGGGCAGCTGAGCAATAGCCTAAACTCCCTGTCCGAGCAATTACACCGTTCCATCTCGGAATTGCAGGCCGCCAATGCCCGCCTTCAGGAGGAAGTGGAGAGAGAACGGCAGATCGATGAGATGCGCCGTGAATTCATCTCCAATGTGTCGCATGAACTCAAGACCCCCTTGTCCTTGATACAGGGCTATGCCGAAGGCTTAAAGCTAAACGTGGCCGAAGATGAGAACAGTAAGAATTTCTACTGCGATGTAATAATGGACGAATCCAGCAAAATGGATAAACTGGTGCGGGAACTGCTGGAACTGTCGCAACTGGAGTCGGGAGGGTTTACCTTGGATAAGGAGGAATTCGACCTGGCCGGGCTGCTGCAGTTGGTGATAAACAAATTCGAGCCTCTTCTGTCTGAAAAGGGCATCGACCCGGTTCTGCAGTGGAGCCCCTCGCTGCCGGTCAATGCAGACATAACCCGCACTGAGCAGGTCCTGATGAACTATATTAACAATGCCCTGAACCATATCGATGAAGCCAAACAGCTCTCTATCGAGGTAGAGCCCCGGGGAAGCAAACTGCGCGTCACCGTCTTCAACTCCGGTTCGCAAATTCCTGCAGAGGCTTTGCCCAGACTTTTTACCAGCTTCTATAAAGTGGATAAGGCCCGTACCCGCGCCTACGGCGGAACCGGCCTGGGCCTGGCGGTGGTCCGGGCCATTATGGAACTCGACCAAAACCTCTACGGAATGGAGAACCGCCCCGGAGGAGTAGCGTTCTGGTTTGAAATTGATACCGCCTAGCAAGGGCTTGTGTTATACCGGACATTTTTTTGTAACATACGCTCGATAAGATTTTTACCAGTATAAAAGGTACGCAAGCAGGCCCGCAGGAGCGCAGACATTCCAGGTATGGGCGGTTTTTTTCCCGCTTTTGGGCACATGAGCCTTCAAAAGTCGGGTGTGGATCAACAAACGGCAAGATAGACCACGCCGCAAAACACCTGCCTATCTGCTCTCAACAATCCCGCACCGACCCTCCTGGCAGCAACTTAATAGCAACTGATACGACGCCCACTCCAATTGTGCAGCCCGGTTCCACCCTGCCGCTCGTTATCTACACCTGACGCCCTGCTATCGCCACAATCCGAAATCTGTATATAATATACATAATATGGCATTAAGGCGGGGCAATACCCCCTGCAATGGGAGCTGAATCTGTCAGGAAGGGTGTGAAAATATGGCGGTTTCAACCCGTACCACCGCCCTGGCCCAGAAGGCCACCGAGGCACGCGATTTCATCAGCAATCACCCCGGGTCTACGCCAGAAGCGGTGATGGCGGCGGTCAAAATCCGTTCCCAAGCCAGCCTGTACCGTTTGCTGCTCGGTCTGGCCGGAGACAAGGACCTCTGTCAGGATGGCACTTTCACGGTTGTAAAAGACGGGCATTATCTCACCATCTGCGAGATCGAGGAGTATCTGGATGGCGATGATGGAGCTGAGGGACGGCCGCCTTTGGCGGAGCGGCTCATCTACCTATACCATGACCTGGAGCAGGCCAGCCGCGATGGGGGCATACGCTTTGAATCTCTGTTTAAACACTATCGCGAGTTGTTGGAGCAATACACTTCGGAGCTTCCTAAAGAGGCCTCAATAAAGCGTTCCCTGCAAAGGGACCTGGCCCGCCTGGAATCGTTCGGCATCGCCATTGACCGCCCCTCATCCGGCAGCAATAACAAGACCTATCGTCTCAAACAAGAATACCTCCCCAAGCTGAGCCTGGAGAGCGCCGCAGTGCTCTACGTCTCCACCCTGATGCACCGCAACACCCTGTTGGATGATGCGGTCAGCTCGGTTCGGGTCAACATGGAGAAGGGCTTCTTCAAAGGCATGCCAGAGCGCGCCCAATTGCTCAAAGAGCGTATCTATATATTGGGTGATACCCTTAGCCAGCCTGAGCAATTCGGACACATCCTGGGCCAGTTAGTTCGGGCGGTAAGCGAATCTTATCATGTCAAGGTAGATTATGTGAACAACTCCGGCAAGACCTCCTCGCGCCTTCTGCAACCACTGGGCCTGGTGTGCAAGCGCAATGTGTGGTACGTAATCGCCCGGCAGGGCAAGAATGCAGAGATCAGGACCTTCCGGGTGGATCAGATTCAGCATCTGGTGAGCCGCGAGGCTGATAAATTCGACTATCCCCAGGATTTCTCATTAAGCCAACACATCGGTGCCAGCTGGGGAGTTTTCTGTGATGACCCGGTGCAAATGGTGCGATTGCGCTTCTCTGCACAGGTAGCTTCCAGGGTGAAAAAACTGTGCTACCACCCCAGTCAGGAGATCATAGAGGATTTGCCAGACGGTTCGGTGATAGTGCAATTTGAGGTTTGCGGCCTCATTGAGATGCAGAGCTGGATCATGCAATGGGGGAATCAGGTCGAGGTTTTGGAGCCCCCTGGCCTAAGGAAAAAGATCCTGGCACAGGCGCTTAGAGTTGCAGAGCTTTACGGTAGAAGACTTTAGTATTATTAGAAGCGTATGCTGAGATCTCGGCTTGGGTCAGCCGGTGAGTTGGTTGGTGCTATCGTGATATGGACGACAGGCCGGGTTGCCAATGGTGGTTCAGGTGTTGCTGCCTGAGCGGCCTGGGCGCCGCCTGGTTAAAATCGAATACAATTTAAGCATTTCGGAACGGAAGCGTTGCCGGGAATTGCCTGTTTTTAGGAATCAGTATCCGCTTCCAGTGTGATAATACTAATGATATGTCTTTTAAACACGGCGCGAGTTGACTATTTAGTGACAGCTTAGTGTCCCCATAGCGGGTTATGCTTCATTATCAAACCAAAGCGCTCACCTGATAGAGACAATTAAGCCGAGTTGTGGAGAAAAAAGCAGGCGGCAGAGCAATCGCAAGCCTGAGCTGTAGAAAGAAAAGTTGGCGGCAGTAGATTCCCAAGCCGCTTGCGATAAGTAAATTCGATTTTTAAGGAGGCTATTATGGTAGAAGACCAGAATTACGATTTCTATCAATCCATACGCAACAAGATCCACTCCTGGATGCAGACTGAGGAGGGCAAGGACAACCGCTGGGCCGATTATATCCTGGCGGTGCCGGATGTGTTCCATCTCTTGGTCAAGCTAACCCTGGATCCGGACGTTCCAGACAGTTACAAAGCAAAGCTGGGTTTGGGTCTGGCTTACTTCATCAGCCCCATCGACCTCATCCCCGAAGCCCTGTTAGGCCCCCTGGGATTTGCCGATGACCTGGTAGTAGCAGCCTATATCCTCAATAACATGCTCAATGAGACCGACCCGGAACTGGTCAAAAAACATTGGGCCGGAGACCAGGATGTGCTTAGGCTGGTTCAGCAAATTGTAGACTCCGCTGATGAGATGATCGGCAGCAAGGTAATCGACAAAATCAAGGCTATGTTCCAAAAATAAGCCGTTCACACCTGGGAGGGGGAGAGGGTATGAACGTTTTGCTGCAAGGGCTGGCTGAGGCTGTCAAGAGGTATCCCTGGCAGAACAAATTGCTCTTGGTGCCGCATTTGCGGGACGGACATCAGTTGTTGGAGGCTCTGGCCCAGGCGGGTACGCCCTGGGTCAACCTGAGGCCGACTACTCCACTGGGGCTGGCCGCGGAATATGCACAAGAGGAATTGCTGCGGCAGGGTTGCACCCTGACTTCAGATCAACAGCTCTTGAGTGTTTTGGAAAATGTTCTGAACGATCTGCAGGGGCAAGGGCTGCTGCGGTACTTCGGACCGCTGCAGGAAAAGGGCATACTGGCCCGGGTGGTGTTTAACAGTATCATGGAGCTGCGCCTGGCAGGAGTCGAGCCGGGACAGATCGACCCCACCCAGTTTGTGGATGGAGTGAAAGGTGATGAGGTCCGAAAAATCCTCATCGGTTACATACAGGCTCTGAAAAACCGCAACTTGGTCGATGCTGCCCAAGTATACCGACTGGCCGCTGACCGATTGGCCCGGTGCAGTACCGGCTTGAATAGCCAGCCGGTCTTCATTCCTCAACATCTGGTACTGCCCGCCCTGGCCAGACGCTTTGTTGAGGAGGTCTTAAAGAACGGCGGGGAAGTGCTGCCTGCAGAGCCGGTTTTGTGCATATCCCCCAACCAGTTCATGCTTCCCGGACCGCAAATAGCACCTCAATCTGAACTATCCTACATATTCCAACCCCAATTGGCCCCTCATGTCAACAAAGCTCAGGTGGCGATATTTCAGGCTTATGGACGGAGCAACGAAGCAGCCCAAGTTCTGCGGCTTATCAAATCGCTTCGCCTGCCTTTGGACCAGGTCCTCATAACCGCTGTTCACAGCAGCAACTATCTTTCGCTGATTTATGCTCAGGCACACCAGGCAGGGTTTCCAGTAACCTTAGGCAGCGGCATTCCAGTGCAATATACCGCCCCGGGGCGTCTGTTCCAGGGAATGCTGCAGTGGATCGAGAGCGGCTGGAGAGAGACCAGCCTGTATCGCCTCTTTATCAGTGGGGGCTTGAAAATGTCCCACCCCACGGAGGCAGGCCGATTGCTGCGGCAGGCCGGTATTGGCTGGGGACGGGAGCGCTGTTTGCCAGCTATAAATAGACTGCTCGAGGAAAACCTCAATTCCCAGGCTCGGGCCGAGGCCGAAGGTCACCAATCCCGATTGGCAAGACTGGTTCGGGAGAGTCAGAGTATAGGCGAGATACAGCAATTCTTGCAGGCGGTGATGTATGCCATACCTGCCGGAGATGAAAATAATCTGATTTCCTACCCTATAGTTTGCCAGGGACTGGCTGCGATAATAGAAGGTTGGGCAGTGACCGACAGCGAGATTTCTTCCCAGGCGATTTCCGCTTTACAGCAGATGCTGGCTCAAGAGGGCGTTAACCATCTGGTGGAGGTGCCTGCTGAAGAAGCTTGGCAGCGTTTGGAGCAATGCATGGCCGGACTCAGGGTGGGAGCGGCAAGCCCCCGGCCGGGGCATCTGCATGTAGCCTCACTCGGCCATGCCGAGTGGATACGGAAGCCTTATGTCTTCGTTCTGGGGATGGATGCGGGGGCTTTGGACCAGCCCTCCCTGCAAGACCCGGTGCTTTTAGATGAAGAACGACAGCGAATATCCACACATCTGGATCTAAGCCGCGATGAGCAGGGCCAGGGCATTTACCGGCTAGCACGCTTTCTGGCCGCGCAGCGCGGCCATGTAACTTTAAGTTTCCCCTGTTTCGACGTCCTGGATAGCCGGGCCTGCTTGCCTTCGGCCCTCCTGCTGCAGGTCTACAGACTAATAAGCGGAGACTTTCAGGCCGATTACAGCACTTTTTTTAAATCACTGCCGCCACCTGCCACTTATTATCCAGATCAGCAAGCGCAGATTCTAAACGAAACCGAATGGTGGCTCCATCAAATCCGCTGCCGCAATGATGCGATGGTAGATGAGGAGCGAGTCCTCAAGCTGTATCCCCTCTTAGACAGCGGGCTCACCGCGCATCTTGAGCGGCAGAGAGGGGACATCACCGCCTATGATGGGCTGCTAACTATAGACGGATGGCTTTTAGACCCCCGCGAAAACCCTAAACTGGTGATGTCGGCCAGCGCGCTGGAGTCGGCGGCCAAATGTCCCTTCGGCTACTTCCTCAAATATATACTTGGGGTAAAACCCCCTGAGGAACTGGAATTGGAAGAAGACCTGTGGTTAGATGCCAAAAACCGGGGTTCGCTTTTGCACGCCATCTACTGCCGCTACCTGCAGGCTGTCTGCTCAGGCACACACGGAACCGACAAAACTATCTTGGCTCAATATGCGCTGGAGGAGATTGAAAATGTGGCGGCTGCGATCCCACCCCCTAGCACCATCATTTACCAATTAGAGAAACAGGATCTCTTGCAGGGGCTGGAGATCTTTCATGCCATGCTGGAGGAACAGGAGCAGCAAGGGAAAAGCCGGCCGGCCTTTTTTGAGGTGCCCTTTGGGCTGGGGGCGGAAGAAACAGCTCAGGCGGGAATGGGCAAGGCTGAGGCCATAAAGATACCCTTGCCCTCCGGAGAGGCCTTCCTCCTGCGCGGTAAAATCGACCGGATCGACACGGATGGTCAGGGGCATTATCAGGTATGGGACTATAAGACCGGCAGCACCTACAGCTACCCGGAACGGGGCTACGTCATGCAAGGCAAGCAGATCCAGCATGTGGTCTACAGTGTAGCCGCGGAGATTTTGCTTAGCCAGGTCAAGGGGCAGGCGGTGGAGGTGGATCAGGCTGGGTATATTTTCCCCACCCCCAAAGGAGAGGGGCAGGTGCGGATGCGCAGCCGGAGCAGGCGCTGCGAGGGACTGCAAGCCCTGGAGAAGGTGTTTGACTTGATGGGGCAGGCGGTGTTCAACCCCACCCATGAAGCCCGCAGCTGTGGTTTCTGTGATTACCGCCCGATTTGCCGGGGCAGCACAGCCAGTGAAAAGGTCAAAGCTGTATATAAGGATTCCGGGAACCATGTACTGGACGTATGGAGGGAGCTGCAGCAATATGAATAGTAAGAAACTGGCCGACAGCGTCCAACGCCAGAAGATCATAGCAAACCTGCGACAGAACTATTTTATCGAGGCCGGGGCTGGCTCGGGCAAGACTCAGAGCCTGGTGGGGCGCATCATCGCCCTGGTCGCAAGCGGCACCGCCAGCCTGGACGAGGTGGCTGCCATCACCTTCACCCGCAAGGCTGCCGGTGAATTGAAGGAGCGCTTGCAGATCGAACTGGAAAAGGCGGTAAGAGCGGCTGCTGACGAAGTTGTTAGAAAACGCCTGGAGAATGCGTTGGAACACCTGGATCGCTGCTATGTAGGGACCATCCACTCGTTCTGCTCCTCTTTGCTGCGGGAGCGCCCCGTGGAAGCCGGCCTGGACCCGAATTTCATCTCCATCGAGGGCCTGGAAGAGCGCCTGCTGGAGAGGAAGGCCTGGGACGGCTTCATACTCGATCGATACCTTTACCATCGTGCCGAGCTGGACGAACTAGCCGGGATAGACATCGACCCGCGCCAGCTATTTGACGCCTACCGCACCATGAACCTCTATCCTGAGGTGGAAAAAGTCCTGGTCACGGCGCCCCGCCCGGTGGTGGGCGGCAAGCGCAGGGAATTGTTGGACTTTGCTCAAAAGGCCAGGCAGATCATGCCTGATGAGGAACCTAAACCAGAGTGGGACAGCCTGCAGAAAAAGGTAAGGAAGGTGTTGAACTGGAAGCGGATTTTCGACCTCGATGATGATGTGATATTTTTGCGTCTCCTGGCCGAGCTGGAGACTCCCAAAGCCGATGTCACCATGAAACGCTGGCTCAATGGCCCGCAAGCCAAAGACCTTAAACAAGAATATCAGCATCTGTGGGACAACAGCTGGGGACCACTCCTGCAGAACTGGCGGGAATATCGCTATCCTTTTGTAATGCGCTTCTTGGAGAGTGCTGAATCATATTATCGGCAGCTTCGCCTGGCAGAGAACAAGCTCAACTTCCAGGACCTGCTGATGCACTGCAGCGCCCTGTTGCGGGACAATAGCGAGGTCAGAGCCTATTTTCAAGGCCGCTATCCCCACCTCTTGATTGACGAGTTCCAGGATACCGACCCCATACAAGCTCAAATCATGATGTACCTGAGCGGCGAGGATTGCCAAGAAAAGGATTGGACCCGGCTTAAGCCCCGTCCCGGTTCGCTGTTCGTAGTGGGAGATCCTAAACAGTCCATCTACCGCTTCCGCCGCGCCGATATCGACACCTTTCAGCAGGTGCGTGAGCAGATGGTGGCCGGGGGAGGGGAAGTCCTGACTCTGACGACTAACTTCCGCTCCCATTCAGAACTGGTGGAATGGATAAACAGCGCCTTCGAACCTCTGTTTGAAGAGTCGCAGCCGCCTTATCAGGCTGATTATCAGGCTATGCAGGCCGCTCTTGAACTATGCCCCTGTGAAGGGGCCTTAGAAAACTTGCCGGTTGTTGAAACAGGTTCAGCAGCCAAACCGTCAGCCAGGGAAGACGCCCGAAGGGTGGCGGCGTGGATAAAATCCTCATTGGAGAAGGGTATTACCCTCTCTGCGGCAGACGGCACTACCGAAAAGCAAACCTTACAACCCCAGGATTTCCTGCTGCTGATGCAATACAAGAAAGATATGCTCTTATACGCGCAGGCCTTACAAGCCCTGGGCATCCCCTATACCATAAGCGGGGGCAGCGACCTCTCCTCATCCGCTCTGGTTGAGGAACTGTACTACTTCTTAGAGGCCATTAAAGATCCCGGCAATGGGCTGGCCCTGGTCAACGTCCTACGCGGTTGTTTTTTCGGCTTCAGCGATCAGGAACTGTATGATTTCAAACAGGCTGGGGGATATTGGTCTTTCCTCAGCACAGTACCTGATCATACCCGTCTGCAAGACCGTGAAAAATGGCTGGCCGCCTGGGAATTGCTCGGTAAATGCTGGCGCTTCAGCCGCAGCCTCAACCCCTCTACCGCCTTGCACAATATCATTGAAGAACTTGGCTTAATCCCACTGGCCCTGACCCTGGAAATGGGGCAGAGCGAGGCGGCAGCCCTTTTGCAGCTCCTGGAACTGGTCCGGCAGATGGAAGCCCAGGGTATCACCCGTTTCGCCGAGGTAGTCGATTTTATTGAGATCCTGCGTGACGAGCCCCCCGAGGATGCCGTCGACATAGAGGGCGGACGCCAGCCCGGGGTGCGCATCATGAACCTGCACAAGGCCAAAGGCCTGGAATCGCAGGTGGTCATATTAGCCAATCCCCTGGGAGCACGAGAGCATAAACCGGACTACCATGTCAACCGCAGCGGTTCTACCCCACAGGGATATTTCGTGATCAGCCGGAAAAGAAGCGAATTCACCTCTCAGGTCCTGGCACAGCCCCGAGGTTGGCAGGACCACTGTGAGGAGGAGCGCCAATACCAAAAGGCTGAGGCCATGCGCCTGTTGTACGTAGCCGCCACCCGTGCCAAATGTCGGCTCCTGCTATCGATCAACCCTAAAAAACCCGAAACTAGCCCCTGGCATCCCTTAGAGCAATACATGAGTGTCACGGGGACGGGGTTGTCGACAGGTTTTTCTACTGTCACGATGGGTGTCGAGGGGACGGGGTTGGGTACAACGGGGACGGGCGTCACAGGAGCGGGGTTGTCGGCACCTTTTACTAGCGTTGTAGGTGCGGGTAGTGCAGCCGAGACGGAGTGGTCGGCACCGTTTTCCAGCATGATTGGTGCGGGAGCGGTACCACCTGCTGAACTGCCAGAGAGCATCTGCCCAGATTCCATTGAACAGCTGAAAGACGAGCTGAAGGCTCCCCTTAAAACCCTTTTAGCACCCAGCTACCAGCGCCAGACCATCACCGAGCAGGCTAAATCCGGCCAGGACAGCCCCAGACGGCAGGTGACCGGAAAAGGGACCAGCTGGGGCAGCGCAGTGCACCGGGCCCTGGAACGTCTGGCCTTGGAGCCTGCAATAGTGAACGATGACGACCGGCTCTTAGCGATACTGGAAGTGGAGGAACGCCCAGCCGAAGAATTAGCCGAACTCCGGGCCACCCTGCAACAGGTTATGGCTCAGCCCATCTGGCAGCGTATGCAGCATGCCGAGGCGATCCTTACCGAGGTGCCCTTCGGCATCAGACAGGGAGACACCTATATCAGCGGAGTCATTGATTTGATTTTCCGGGAGGAGTCCGGCTGGGTGATAGTAGACTATAAAAGCGACACCATCATCGACGAAGCCCACCGCCAGGAACTCTTGAGCTATTACCAGCCTCAGGTCGACGCCTACCAACAATACTGGCAAAATATCACCGGCGAGAATGTTGCTGAGGCAACTATACTTTTCGTTTAAAAATGATACGGGGGGACGCTTTCAATGTGTCATTTTTCAAGTCGAAAATGAATCATACAGAGACGGTATTTTCATTGATGATGATAATAGCAACTTCTGGATTCCAGATGTTACAAGACTATCATAGCAATGGTGGTTAATCAGATAAAGATAGGGCACAGGGGACAGTCGCTGTGTATCCTATTCTGCAAGCGATGGGTGCTTCTATTTAATCAAGCGTTACTGCTGCAGCAATTTGCATGACGGTTTGGCGGTGTTTGCGGGGCAAATGTAATGGCTTTTTGCTCAGCATCTCGAGAATATAAGGTTTATCCGGGGAGGGGCGCTGGCTGATCAACTCCAAACAGGCTATGGCATCATCCTGGGCCCGGTGGGCCCGATGCACTGTGATGCTATGCTCCCGTAACAAGTATGGCAGGCTTTTGGAATTGAATCCACAGCCGTACCAATCAATGCCCTTCATGCTGCAATACCAGGGTTTGCCCAATACTGAAGGAATGAGCCGCCCGGTGAAGCCTTTATCAAAGGCAGCATTGTGGGCAATTATCAACTGGGCCTGTTCCAAGATGGATTCAACCCGCTTTAAGTCAAGAGATTTGCCCCGAACCATAGCCATGGTAATGCCATTCACCTGGCTGGCCCGGGGGTGGATCATACACCCCGGTTGGCGCAGTCCGCTGTATTGGTCGATGGTTGTAATCTTAACCCGGGGCAGTTCGACAGTGAACAAGACCAGGCCCAGTTCGATGATCTCATCAGAGTAGGGCGAAAACCCGGTGGTCTCCACGTCCAAGACTGCGGCTGATATAGTGGTTAGGGACGGACTGTTCATATGTAAACCTCAATACGCTTATAACCTACTTACCATTCTATACCTGCACAGATGGCATGTCATTCCAATCCGCGATTACTTCACCTAGTTTTTTAGCCAAAAATGGTTATGTATCTTTCAAATCACCCGTCTACTGAGAGACAGCCCCCGTGTATGCCCTGCACCGTGAAATCCCTTCTGGGCCGAAGATTAACACTGCCGTACAATATTCACCGGATGATCATGATTCCGAAAAACACTTAAACACATTGACAGTTATCGATATGCAAACCATAATTAACATATCGATATATTTAGATATGTTTGCTTCTAGTGAATTAGAAATAGCAGCCCCTACAGCAGCCCCTGCTAAGTGAACAGATAGCGGGCCATAATTGGCAGAATCATAGTCAGTGGCTCAAATTAAGCGGCCATTATATGCCATCCGACAGATAGCAATTGATAATAAGGGAACAAAGTTGACCTATAATGAGGTGAAATGCCTTGAAAAACAATGAGTACAAATCTTATGCAGCCTTATTTAAAGCCCTGGGAGATGAAACCAGACTAAAAATATTCAAGATGCTGTCAGTGGGGGAAAGATGCGCCTGCCATCTTTTAGACGACTTTGCCATAAGTCAGTCCACATTGTCCTATCATATGAAAATATTGTGCGATTGCGGGCTGGTGAACGGTCGGCGTGACGGCATCTGGATGCGCTACACCATAAACGGCGAGACCCTGGCTTTGCTGCAGGAGTTCTTGAATCACATCGAACCGGAAAGCACTGTCATCGATATCAATTGTTGTAACTGGAATCCCTGAGAAAGGGCGATTAAAGATATCTTAATGGCTGAACCGCCAACCGGTCAGGCCTACGATATTCCCCTAGGATGGCGATCCAAGAGGTTTCATTAAGAATGTAATTATTAAGCGGCAGTTTGCAAGAAATCCTATCCCTGATCGAATAATCGGTTGAACCTGTAATCCCTAAGAATGGGTGATGGAAAATGTTTCAATGGCTTAATAACCAGCTGCTGAGAATGGAATGGCTATATAACCTGGTGAAGCGGCTGGTGGAAGACGGCTTTGGCTTGAGCCTGCAGACTCAGCTTGGCGGCAGCATACACTTTTTCATCTACGATGTTATAAAAATCTTCATCCTTTTATCAGTGCTGATTTTTAGCATTTCCTATATTCAGAGCTACTTTCCCCCGGAGCGAACCAAGAAGATTCTGGGCCGATTCAGCGGTGTCTGGGGCAATATGCTGGGGGCATTGTTCGGAACAATAACCCCTTTTTGTTCGTGCTCCTCCATTCCCATATTCATCGGCTTTACCAGTGCTGGCCTGCCCCTGGGGGTTACATTTTCATTCTTGATATCTTCGCCCCTGGTCGATTTAGCATCGATCATACTACTGGCCAGCATTTTCAACTGGAAGATTGCCATCGCTTATGTTGTGGTGGGGTTAATCCTGGCAGTTGTTGCCGGGACGGCTATCGGTCTGATTAAACTGGAGCGTTATGTCGAGCCGTTTGTTTTCAGCAATAAGATGATAGAGATGGAACAAGACGAGCTGACCACCCGAGACCGCATCGAGTTTTCTAAAGACCAGGTGAAAGAAATCGTTAAAAGGGTATGGATGTATATTCTGATCGGCGTCGGAGTGGGAGCGCTTATTCACAACTGGATCCCCGAGCCCTTCATTGCCGCAGTTTTAGGCCAGGACAAATGGTACTCGGTCTTGGTGGCTACCGTTTTAGGTGTACCGATATACGCGGACATCTTCGGCACTTTGCCTATCGCCGAAGCCCTGGTAATCAAAGGGGTAGGGCTGGGAACCGTCTTGGCCTTGATGATGGCTGTGACCACACTGTCATTGCCCTCGTTGATAATGCTTAAGAATGTGGTGAAACTACAGTTGCTGGGCATTTTCGTGGGCGTTGTGGTAACAGGTATCATTATTATCGGTTATGCCTTCAACGCTTTGGGCTATCTTTTCATGTAGTTATTAAGGCTGAAGGTGTGATTCCACTGCATAAGTGTTTTGCAGCCAAAATCTGCTCCACATAGATTGCCAAAACACTAAGCAGAGGGCTTTTAACCTCGTTTATGGGAGATGAGTCTCAATCAAGGGCAGATCTGCTGTGACTATAACTGTAACCCACCTCTTAAGGGGACATTGCGCCACCCTTCAGAGGTCAAAGAGGTCTCAACCTTACTTTTCGAACTCAGTCGAGAGAACAGCTGCCATCGTGGTAGAGGATAAAATGGGACATCAATACACTGACCGTCGGATGGCTACTGGCCTTAAGGAGAACTAGCAGAATTACTTAATAAGGGAGGATTATTTAACATGATTATTAAGGTTTTAGGCCCCGGATGCAAAAACTGCACCGCCCTCAGTGAAAACACCAAGGCCGCCTTGAAAGAAACCGGCATCGATGCCGAGGTTGTCAAAGTCCAGGATTTCAAGGATATAGCTGCATATGGCATCATGTCCACCCCTGGTTTGGTTATAGACGAAAAGGTGGTCTCATATGGAAAAGTGTTAAAACCCCAGGAGATTGCCACACTGCTCAAGAAGTCAGTTCAGGAATAGTAGGGAGGCCAGGCATTTGACAGACAAAGAAGAGATCAGGGAATTCATAAGAAAAAACTATGGCGCGGTGGCCCAGCAGGGCTCATCGACAGGATGCTGAGCTCCGGACACGGGATGCTGCGGGAGCAGCACATCAATAGACATCAAGGAGCTTTCTTTAAATCTGGGTTACGCGGAGAGTGATTTTCAGAGCGTGCCCACTGAATCCAATCTGGGCCTGGGTTGCGGCAACCCTTTAGCTATTGCTGCCCTCAAAGAAGGTGAAACAGTGTTGGATCTGGGCAGCGGGGGAGGGTTTGACTGCTTCCTGGCGGCCAAAGCAGTGGGAGAATCGGGAAGGGTTATCGGCGTGGATATGACCCCGGAAATGATCAAACTAGCCCGGCAGAACGCCGAAAAAGGCGGCTACAATAACGTTGAGTTCCGCCTGGGGGAGATCGAGCACCTGCCAGTGGCCGATAACAGCGTCGATGTGATCATATCCAATTGTGTCATTAATCTGGCCCTGGATAAACAGCAGGTCTTTCATGATATGCACCGGGTCTTAAAGCCCGGCGGGCGCATATCGGTGTCTGATATCATGGCTACAGCGGAAATCCCCGATGACATACGAAATGACCTGACCAAGATAGCCAGCTGCATCGCCGGGGCGGAGCAGGTGGATAAGGTGCGGGCTATGCTGGAGAAGGCCGGTTTTGTTGGCATTCACCTCAACCTGAAAGAGGGCAGTGATGAGATGATTCGCGGTTGGGCTCCCGGCACAGAGCAGTTCGTAGCCTCGTTTCTGATCGAAGCTAAGAAGGCCTAGATTCAGGGAGGGACGGCTCTGCTGTCCCTAAAAGTTGATAGGTTCGGTTACAATGTAGCATAAAATGGTCTGGGAACAGCAAGACCGCCTTCAGGGCGCCATAGTGCGACCATTGATGATCATAGCAGGGACGTCTTGGCTGGCAAATCGGGAAGACTTGGTGAGTGGCTCCCCTGAGAATCTTCTCCCCTTATACTTAAGCCAAAGGCATACAGCCAATATCGAATCAAGGGGGATTAATGTGGCGCCGCAACCATTTACAAGGACCAGGATCTTGCCTCGTTTGCCGGTCCATAATACTGGGAAATGACAGTAGAAATTCACCTAAAAAGAGCTGGAGAAAAAAGAGTGGAGAAGCAAGAGCGCTTATGTACAAAAAAGCGACCATTTACTACTTTACCGGTACCGGTAACTCCTATCGAGTCGCCTCCTGGATGGGAGAAACTGCGGCCGCCCAGGGAATAAAGACTCACATAGGCTCCATCGGCAGCGCCCGGCCAGCTAAGGAGATAGAGCAGGGACCGGAAAACCTCTTGGGGCTGGTCTTTCCCACCCATGGTTTTACCGCACCATGGCATGTGATCTATTTTACGCTAAGGCTGCCTCGCCGCTACCGAACGCATGCCTTTGTCACCCCTACCCGGGCCGGTACGAAGATCATTGGCTTCCTGCCCGGAATGGAAGGCACCGCTGGCTATCTGATCGCGCTCATTCTCTGGCTAAAGGGGTATCAGCTGCGGGGAGTGCAGGCCGTAGATATGCCGTCGAATTGGATGGCTCTCCACTGGGGCTTGCACCCAGTCAATGTATCGGCTATCATCGGGCGTGCCCAGGCCAAGACAATCGTCTGGTTCAGTGAAATCCTGGCCGGCAGGCGGAAATTGAGCGGCTTCATCCCGCTGCTATTGGGCCTCGCCCTCATTCCCGTTTCCTTCGGCTACCTCCTTTACGGTCGCTTTTACCTGGCAAAAATATTCTTCACTTCACAGAAGTGCAACGGTTGCGGTCTGTGCGTGGATTACTGCCCCACTCACTCGCTCACCCTGCGCGGCAAAGAAAATAAGCTCCCCTTTTGGAGTTATTCCTGCGAAAGCTGCATGCGCTGCATGGGCTTCTGTCCCCAGCAGGCTATCGAAGTCAGCCAACCCCTGGCTGTCTTGCTCGGTTACATTACCAGCGTTCCCGCCAGCTATTATTTGCTAAAATGGCTCACCGCCCTCATCCCCGGAATGAACCGTATCGTCAACTACTGGCCGGGAACCGTTATCAATTACATCTACTTCCTGCTGTCGCTCTTCTTTGTCTACCGATTGTTCAACTGGCTCACCCGTGCCCCTATAATCAACAAGCTTTTCACCTACACCTCCCTCACCCACTACTACCGGCGCTACCACGAACCGGGAACGAATTGGAAGGATTTGCGGGAGGAAAAGGAAAAGATTAATAATTAAATAATATTTAAAAATAGAACATTTGTTTCTTTTGGTGACTGTGTCCTGTCACCACGGCGGGTTATTGTCAGCTTAAAGATTGATAACCGCAGAGGAGAAGCATATGAAAACCTGTGAAAAAACCGCCTACCCCGGTGTAATCGCGCACCTGCAGGCCATGCCGCAGTTCCAGGCCCTGAATGCAGCCGCCCGCGATAACATTATCGCCATGGAATCAGATTTGAGGCAGCTCTTAAACAGCCTGCACAACGAGCCCTTCAGACAACTGGGGATAGCCTTCATGGCAGCGGACTATTACCCCAACTTCTGCCTGGCCCCGGCTGCCCAGCGCTACCACCACAACTACAATGGAGGCCTGTTGGAACACAGCCTGGGGACGGCTAGAGTTGCCCTGCAGATGGCGCAGCTGCACCCCGATATCGACCGCGAACTGATTCTAACCGGGGCAGTCTTGCACGACCTCGGCAAGGTCCGGGAGATGGAGGCGGGAGAGGGCATAACCTACACCGATGAAGGTAAACTGCTGGGGCATATCATCCTGGGCATAGAAATGCTGGAAGGGCTGATGGAAGGCATACCGGTCAGCAGGATCACCCGCAACAAACTGTTGCATATGATCGCCAGTCATCACGGCTATTATGAGTGGCAGTCCCCTAAGAAACCGCAATTCCTGGAGGCCAAAGTATTGCATTTGGCAGATATGATGGACGCTGAGATCTGGAAGTTTAAATCCGCCCAAGCCTCAGGAGAAGGGGCTGCCTGGTCGCCTTATATACGCAGCATCGGCAGCGAAGTGTATTTAGAAAAATAGTCTCAGGCGGCTCAACGAGAGGTAACATCGGGACTGTTCCTGCTCCGTCCCCTTGGGGAAACACGGGATTGTCCCCGGTGTTTCCGCTGCATCTCCACTATCCCCTGCGTTTTCCCGACTACCCCCGGTTTATGTCAACAATAACTGCCTATCTGTGTTCACCATTTTATGGTGACAACCTAGTGTCCAGCCTGGGTTTTACAATTTACCCAGATTAAAGACCAGGAGGACAATGCTATGGAACAAGTATTGAAACGCCACTTCCAAGAGCTGCAGTTGGGGGAGCCGTGGGTGAGAGAGAACCTGACCCTGATACCGATCATCGCCAAGACAGAAGCGGGACCGATGTATTATGAGATGCTGGATGAGGCCGTGCAAGGGGGACGCCTGGAAGCCAGAGAGATCGGCGAGGGAGGCAGTGTCAATGAAATTCAAGTTATAAACAAAGGCGAAAAACCGGTGTTGATCCTCGACGGGGAAGAACTGGTGGGAGCCAAGCAGAACCGCCTGGTCAATGCCACCCTACTGATTGCCGCCGGGGTGAAATTAGTGATCCCGGTCAGCTGCGTGGAACGCGGGCGCTGGCACCACACCTCGGCCTCCTTCAACATTTCGGAGGCCTTCGGTTACAGCCGCCTGCGCTCTAAGAGGACTGCTGACGTGACCGCCAACCTTCGCATGCATGCCGACTTTGCGTCAGACCAGGGTGCGGTTTGGGCAGAGATTGACCGCAAACAAGCCGCAATGGGATCGTATTCAGCCACCGCAGCCATGCATGACGTGTTTGTTGATTATCAGGCCGAAATGGAAAAGTACACCGCGGGGGTGGAGGTCTTGCCCAATCAAGTCGGGGTAATGGTGCTTGTCAATGACAGCTTCAACTGCCTTGATATTCTAGGCCACAGCGACGCCTTGGACGGCCTGTGGAGCAAACTGTTGAAGAGCTATGCCATGGAGGCTCTGGAGTCCAGGGGCGCAAAGCCGCGTAAAAACGCACCCCGGCCCGGTCAGGTATGGCAGCACCTTTCCCAGGCCAAGCCAGAGTTCTACAAATCACCGGGGGAGGGCACCGACTTCCGTATACAGACGGATTGCTATATTGGAGCCGGCCTCATCGATCGCGCGCAGGTCCTGCACTTCAGCGCTTTCCCGGCCATTAACGACCCGATCCGTGAGGGCCATATAGCCCGGCCCAGCCGCCGCCGGCGGAATCAGGGATAGGCAGTTAGTTCGCATCTGAAGCCGTCTTTGTCAAGATTATTAACTGCCGCGGGCTGCCAACTGGTTGGCACTAACACAATACAAAAAGATGGGGTAACAATTCACTGTAGTTGACACCAAAGTCTATAAGTGATAAATACTAAAGAGAATATAAATTAAATATATTGCGGGGGGACTCTTAGGAGTTGAGAAGGTAAAACCTGACCCTTTGAACCTGTCAGTTAATACTGTCGTAGGGAAGCAAGCCATTATCATTAATACCTAAATGCTCTCCTTACCAAAGGGGGGCATTTTTTAGTATAAGGATTTTAGAAAGGTGCTTTTGAAAACAAAATATGTAGAGTCGTCAATTTTTCAGTGCATCTAAATCGGCATAGTGGGCCTTTCTCACTATATAAAATATAAGAATATTCCATTCAACTTGTTACTTAACCTCGGTAGTCCTAACGAAATGTTACTTAACCTGGGTAATTTCAACGAAAGGGAAAATATAACTTGCTCAATAAAGAGGACATTCAAAGCCAAATAATTCAGGCGGTTGAAACAGTAAAACAGACAAATCCTGTGGCAGGGTCAATCACCAACAGTGTAACGATCAATTTTGTGGCTAATGCCCAGCTTGCTGTGGGGGGCTCCGCTGCTATGGTTTATCTGCCCGATGAGGGCGAATTTTTGGCTAAAGTCAGCGGAGCCGTCTATATTAACGTGGGTACGCTGCTGCCAGTTTATGAACAGACCTTACCTCACGCAGCCAGGGTTTTGCATGAGATGGGGAAACCATGGGTCCTGGATCCGGTGGCAATCGGTATTGGCTCTCTTAGAACGCAGCTGTTGCGGCAGTTTAAAGAGTACAAGCCAGCGGTGATCAGAGGGAATGCCTCGGAAATTATCGCATTAGCGGGTTTATGGGGGTTGGACGGCGGTTCGGATGTATCCAAGGTTCGCGGGGTTGACTCCACGGATCCGGTAACTGCCGCCAAAACTGCAGCTGTTGCCCTGGCCAGGTGGACCGGTGGAGCTGTTGCGGTATCGGGAAAAACGGATTTGATTACCGACGGTGCAATCATCGTCCTCTCTTATGGAGGGTCGGACTTTATGGAGATAATTACCGGATCAGGTTGTTCTTTGGGCGGAGTTGCCGCAGTCTATGCAACGGCCGCCTCACCATTTGTGGCAGCCCTTACTGCTACCGCGGTTTACAATTTAGCGGGGCTTCGCGCGGAAAAAGGGGCGGATGGTCCGGGAAGCTTTCAAATTCAGTTCCTCGATGAACTGTATAAAGCGACCGCAGTAGATATTGCTAACAATCCCTTTGACATTGAGGAGGGGAGATTATAATGAACCTCAGGCATAGACTTGATATTTCAGCATACCTGGTTGTGGGCCCTGAGAATACGAAAGGCCGGCCCGTGGCGGCAATCATAAAAGATGCGGTTGAGGCCGGGTTTACATGTGTGCAAATACGATCCAAGGTAGCCTCTGCCCGCGAATTGATCGAGTTGACCCGTCAGGCCGCGGTGGTAATTGCGCAAGCTGGACGGGCAGATGAAGTTGCGTTGCTGGTGGACGACCGCCTGGATGTTATCCTGGCGGCGAGAACACAAGGAATAAAGGTTAATGGAATCCACGTGGGACAAGCAGATATCCCAGTGGAAGTTTGCAGGAAATACTTAGGCGAAGATGCCATCATTGGCCTATCCGCCAGAACCCATGAATTATTTGAGTATATCCAAACCGTGGATATCTCTCCGATCGATTATTTTGGTGTCGGACCACTGCATGAGACTGCGACCAAGCCGGACTGTGGGCTTGATGGGGATGGAAAAGTGGTCACTAGAAGCCTGGCTGATATTTCTCGACTTGCTAAACTCAGCCCAATTCCAGTAGTTGTCGGTGGCGGGGTTAAACTTGCCGATATACCTTCGCTGGCCCAAACAGGAGTCGATGGTTTTTTCGTCGTGACCGCAGTTTCTGAAGCGGATAATCCAAAGCAGGCGGCGGCTGAGCTAGTTGAGGCCTGGAACTCAATAAGCAAGGGAAAATGGTGAAACCATGATCAAGGGGGCAATTATCGACTTAGACGGGACTATATTAGATTCTATGTCCATCTGGGATAAAGCCGGTGAAATGTTCTTATACAATTTGGGAATAGAGGCGGAGCCCGGGCTTTCTAAAATTATGTTTTGCATGAGTATGATCGAAGGGGCAGAGTTTTTGAGGAACAGATACCGTCTGGATATGGATGTGGAGGCAATTGTAACTGGCATCAATCACACCATTGAAGATTTTTATTTTAACCACGTCCAACTGAAGGAAGGTGTGGAGCCGTTCTTAAAAAGCATGCGACAGGCCGGCATTAAAATGGTGGCGGCAACATCCTGTGACAGACAGGTCATCGAAAAAGCACTGGTGAGACTTGAGATCATAGATTATTTTGACAAGCTATTTACATGTACGGAAATAGGTGTCGGCAAAGAAAAGCCCGATATTTATCTTGCTGCGGCTGAACATCTGGGAACATGCCCCAAAGAAACATGGGTTTTTGAAGATGCCCTGTATGCCATTCAAACTGCAAGAGATGTCGGCTTCAAGACAGTCGGGATTTTCGATGCTTCAAATATTGACAACATAGATGAGATCAAGACAACCAGCGACATCTACTTGGAGGAACTGAACGATATTAATGGCTGGTTTAAAAAGCATCTTTATCCGAGGACTACTTGCCGTAAGACTCCTAATTCTAACACAGCGGGAGATAAAAGCAGCTGCGTCCCTGGATAACGATTGCTAAGCTTCAGGTGGGAGTAAAGACTCCATCTGAAGCCAAAACCTAGTTCATGACACATTTTAAAGTTAAAGCGGCAGATTGGGGACACCACCTTGCCGCTATACAATATTTAATGCTATAGAAAGCTCGATTACAGCGGAATGGAGAAAAGCAATGAAAACAGCATTAACAATCGCAGGGAGCGATTGCTCTGGAGGCGCAGGAATCCAGGCAGACATCAAGACAATGACCGCTAATGGCGTATATGCCATGAGTGCGATTACTGCACTCACTGCCCAGAATACGACCGGGGTTACAGGGATAATGGAGGTAACTCCTGAATTTCTAGGCCAACAGCTGGACAGTATTTTTACCGATATCTATCCGGATGCAGTCAAGATTGGCATGGTATCATCAGCCAGACTGATTGAAACCATATCAGAAAAGCTGAAATTCTATAATGCGCGAAACGTTGTCGTGGATCCGGTAATGGTTTCCGCCAGCGGTTCAAAACTGCTCCAGGATGATGCAGTGGAAACCTTGAAAAATTGTTTGTTTCGTCTGGCTGTCGTATTGACACCTAACATTCCCGAAGCATCTGTCCTAGCGGGAGTATCCATAGCAAATGAAGCGGATATGATTAAAGCGGCGGAAATTATCAGCAATCAATACCGGTGTGCGGTTCTCTTAAAGGGCGGACACAGCGTAAACGATGCCAATGATTTATTGTACAAGGATCATAAGTGCAGGTGGTTCATCGGAGAGAGGATTTACAATAAAAACACTCATGGAACCGGATGTACTTTATCCAGTGCGATTGCATCCAACCTGGCCAGGGGGATAGATTTGGAAACATCGATCCAATTAGCCAAGGAGTATGTATCAGGCGCATTAAAGGCTATGCTTGACCTAGGCAAAGGAAACGGACCGCTTAACCATATGTGGAATATCTGCCAGGAGGAAAAATGACAATAAGGAAAATTGGGCATGTCAAGAATATCTAGAGTTGGAGCAGGCGGAGTATGGATCAGCCTTTTTCTTCATGGGCAGTTCTATTAATAGAATGAGATTGCAAAGCATACTATTGACAAACTCGCGAGTGAACGGTTAGCATTTATTTAAACCGTTGAAGAGGAAGTAAAACCACCACCAACCTTAAGCGAGCCGGGGAAGGTGTGAGCCCGGCAGGAGATGGAGTGGACAAATGGGCCTCTGAGGGTGGAGCGAACATCTGCCAGGCAGATCAGTAGCTGCCAACGCAGCGCCAGCGTTAACGGGCGGGGGGTGTGATGGCACCCTGCATGAGAGGATACATTTATTGATGTATCAATTAAGGTGGTACCGCAGGCTAGACACCTGTCCTTAGGCAAGGATGGGTGTTTTTTATTGGCCTCCTTAATCCGCCACCATCGAGAAGAGTTGAGTGAACAATTAAAAGGAGGAATGCAGGAATGAAGAGAAAGTTGATCATGATGGTGGCCCTGAGTTTAATGCTGGTTATGGCCTTAACTGTGGTAGGCTGTGGGAAGAGCGGCCAAAAGGATGATGGTAAGCTAACCATTGGTATCGTTCAGATTGTGGAACACCCGTCTTTGAACACCATCCGGGAGTCGATGGTAGCTGAACTGGCCACCCTGGGTTATAAGGATGGGGAGAACATCACCATTGATTATCAAAATGCTCAAAACGATCAGACCAACCTGAAGACTATCGCTCAGAAGTTTGCTAACAACAAGTACGATCTAATCGTAGCCATAGCCACACCTTCAGCGCAAGCCGCGGTTGGTGAGACCAAAGATATTCCGGTAGTATTTTCCGCCTGCACCGATCCCGTGGGTTCTGGTCTGGTGACCAACTTAGAAAAACCAGGTGCCAATGTAACTGGCACCTCGGATGCGGTTTCCGCAGAAAAGATCATGGAACTGGCTCAGCGCATTACCCCGGGCATTAAAACGGTGGGTGCACTTTACAATACCAGCGAGACCAATTCAGTTTCGGTTATTAATGATCTCAAAGCCTATGGCGCCAAGAACGGTATCAAAGTAATTGATGCTACCGTGACCAATTCCAACGAAGTCCAGCAGGCGGTAAGCTCGTTGGCTGGTAAGGTGGATGCGGTGTTTTCGCCGATCGATAATACGGTAGCTTCTGCTATGCCGGTAGTGGCCCAGGTGGCCAATAAGGCCAAACTACCGGTATATGTCGGAGCTGATTCCATGGTTAATGATGGCGGGCTGGCTACCTACGGTGTCAATTATATTACCCTAGGACAGGAAACCGGTAAAATGGTGGCAGAGATATTAAAAGGAACTAAGCCTGGAGATATCCCGGTCAAAACCATCAGCGATGTCGAGATCTATCTGAATAAAGATACAGCGGCTGCTATTGGCGTTACCATCCCCGATGCGGTAGTAAAAGAGGCAGCTCATATCTTCGGCAAGTAGCCCAAACGGGAAAGGAACCTGGTTTATGACCTTATTAGCCTTAGAGGGATCAATCGAATTAGGCATCATCTACGCTATCATGGCTTTGGGAGTCTTTCTCTCTTTCCGCACCTTGAACATGCCTGATCTGACCGTAGATGGCAGCTTTACGCTGGGCGCGGCTTGTTCAGCAATGCTGGCCGTAGCAGGACATCCCTGGCTGGGGCTGATAGCAGCTATGGGAGCGGGATTTGTAGCCGGCAATGTAACCGCTTGGCTGCATACTAAATTGAAGATCCAGCCCCTCCTGGCAGGCATTTTGGTCATGTTGGCCTTGTACTCAGTGAATTTGCGGGTAATGGGGGGGAGAGCCAATATCCCCCTCATTAACCAAACCACTATATTTAGCCTGCTGGAAGGCAACGATTTAGCACCACTGATTATCCCGGTCACAATTCTTATTCTAATTATGGTGCTGCTTTTCCTATTTTTGCAGACCCGATTTGGCCTGATCTTGCGAGCTACCGGTGATAATGACCAAATGGTGCGCGCCATCGGGGGCAACACTGACTTTACGATTACAATAGGTCTGGCCTTATCTAATGCTCTGGTAGCATTATCCGGGGCGATCATTGCTCAGTACCAATCATTTACGGATATCAGCATGGGGGTCGGCATGGTGGTTATTGGCCTGGCCTCGGTAATCATCGGTGAGGTTATCTTCGGTATCCGTTCCCTGTTGCGCCGCTTACTGGCAGTAGTCCTGGGAGCGATGGTTTATCGCCTGGTCATCGCTTTGGCGATGGAGGCCGGAATGCCTCCCACCGATATGAAATTGATATCGGCTGTAGTGGTAGCAGTGGCGCTTTCAATGCCGGTAATTCGCGACTATCTGCTGGAACGGAAAAAACGCTGGGTTACCCGGTATGGCGGGGAAGGGGGCCAGGCTGATGCTAAAGATAAATAACCTGAGCAAGGTTTTTGGCCAGGGGAGTCAGAATGAAAAACAGGTCTTAAAACAGATTAATCTCACCCTGGCTCCGGGTGAATTCGCTGCCGTAATTGGCGGTAATGGGGCGGGTAAATCCACCCTGCTTAATTGTATCGCCGGGGTTCACCCTTCCGATAGCGGCAGTATTATGCTGGGGGATTACGATATCACTAATTGGCCGGAGTACCGACGTTCGCGCTTAATTGGCCGTGTTTTCCAAGATCCTTTAATGGGGACGGCCTATGCCATGACCATTGAAGAGAATCTGGCTATGGCTTTAGCTAAGGGAAAAAGTCGGGGATTGCAACCGGGTATCAGCCGGTCTGATAGGCGGAATTTCCGGGATCGATTGGCCCAATTGGAATTAGGACTGGAAAATCGGATGTCTGATAAAGTGGGCTTGCTTTCCGGAGGTCAGCGGCAGGCTTTGACCCTGTTGATGGCAACCATTGTTCGCCCCAGTTTGCTGATGCTGGATGAACACACCGCTGCCCTCGATCCTTTGACCTCGCGGAAGGTCTTGCAGCTGACACGGGATCTGGTAGCGGCAGAGCACTTGACCACCCTGATGGTTACCCATAACATGACTGATGCGCTAGCCTTTGGCACTCGCACCCTGATGATGCATGAGGGCAGCATCATTCTTGACCTGCAGGGGAAAGAGCGCTCCGGGATGACTGTGGAAACGCTTATCGCCAGTTTCAAAAAACATAGTGGCGAAGAACTGGTCAATGATAGGTTATTATTAAGTTGAGGCTCTTAAACAACCCAGACAAATCAACCTCGGATATATGGATCTGATTCCCCTTGCCTCCGTATACGGATACATCATAGAAATGCAGCAGGTGGCCAACAGCGTCGACACCAGGGATCACACCTTATTGCGCTCAGCGGAGTGAATCAATTTTATTATTGGCCGCCGAATCATTATTATCGAAGGATAGTAAGATGAGGAGAGGATAATAGATGGTCAAGATCACCGATCACATTTATTTTGTCGAAGCTCCCAACAAGGCCCGTTTCCCGTACTGCCATTGTCTGCTGATCGATGATGAGAGGCGCGCCCTCATGGATACCTCTTGTGGAGATGAAAATCTCCGGGAACTCTTGAAGTCACCTATCGATGTCATCGTCAATACCCATTTCCACGAGGATCACATCCTGGGCAACTATCGGTTCCCCGACGCCGAAGTCTGGATGCACACCCTGGACGCCCCGGCAGCCCGGACGCTGCCCGGTTTCCGGGAGTATTACGGATTCTCTGAATTCGGCGGGAACGCCATCGGCCAGGCCTTCATAGCCAGCATCGACCTGCATGCTTCCCCGGTCCATCGCGAGTTTGTCGATAGGGAGGTCCTCGACTTTGGACGCACCAGGCTGCAGGTCATACATACCCCAGGACATACCCCGGGACACTGTGCTTTCTATGAGGAAAAGAGCGGACTGCTGTTTGTGTCCGACATCGACCTGAGCAGTTTTGGACCCTGGTATGCGCATCGCTGCAGCGATATCGATGATTTCATTAAATCCATCCGCTGCTGTGCCGAGATTGACCCCAAGATCGTAGTATCATCGCACAAAGGCATAATCACCGATAACATACCAGGGCGGCTGAAGGCGTATGAGGAGGTTATCTACCGCAAGGAGGCAGAGATCATCCAGGCCTTAAAGGTGCCATCGACGGCAGAGGAATTGGCTGCCCAACAGATAGTCTATGGCAAGAACCATACCCTGGACGAATTCAATATGTGGTTCGAGAAGATGGCGGTGCTCCAACATCTGCAGAGGTTGGTGAAGCATAACCGGGCTGCCCAGACTGAGGGCCGCTACTACCTGATATAGCAAAACAGGGAGGCTTTGCAATCCCTACGACCTGGCTGTTACGCGGCCTGGGAAATGGTATGTCTTAGGTGTGACGGCTTCCTGACTGGAAACGACTTCTTCTTCCAGCATGTCTAAGATACGGGATGATAGTTTCCCATAAACCGGGTTTGCCCTATCACGGGGACGGGGCATATTCACATCTATACGTTCTTTTATCCTCCCGGGTCCCGCAGTCATTACGATAATATGATCGGCGAGATAAATTGCTTCGTCCACGCTATGGGTTACAAATACTATGGTTTTGCGATTTGCCTCCCAAATCTTCAATAACTCTTTTTGCAATAGGATTCGGGTATGAGCGTCCAGAGCACCAAAGGGTTCATCCATCAATAGGATATCGGGATCGTTGGCCAAAGCCCTGGCAATCGCTACCCTCTGGCGCATGCCTCCAGACAATTCGTAAGGATAGGCTCCGGAGAATTTCTCCAAGCCTACCAGCTCCAAATATTTGATGGCCGTTTCTCGGCAATGGCGGATCGGGGTGCCTGCCAGTTCCAAACCCAGCCCCACATTATCCAGCACAGTGCGCCAGGGCAGTAATGAATACTCCTGAAAGACCATGCCTATCCTTTTATCCGGTTTTAAAACCTCATAGCCCCGGTATAAAATCTGGCCCAGGACCACCGGCTCCAACCCGGCCATCATTCGAAGCAAGGTGGATTTCCCGCAGCCGGAGGGACCTACCAGACAGATGAAATCATTTTCTTTGATTTTCAGCGAAAACTCCTGTAATGCCGGTATATTAGCGCCTTTTTCCGTGATAAAGGTCTTGCCCACTTGATTGATAACAATAATATCTTCCCGCATGCTTATCTCCTTTTTAGCGAGCCAGTCTTTGCCACTTAAATTTCCTGTTTTCAAAAATCCTGAACATAAGATCCAACACGGCCCCAACCACGCCAATACTGATCATACCTGCGATTACAATCTCAGTATGCGCGATAGTATAAGCGTGGGTGATAAGATACCCTACCCCAGAGATGCTACCCGGCAGCATCTCCGCTGAAACCAGGCACATCCAGGCCACCCCCAGACCGGTGCGCATACCATTGACAATCGATGGCGCTGCGGCGGGCAAAAGGATTTTACTAAATATCTTGCGACTATCAGCTCCCAGCACCAATGCCGAATCGACCAGGGTTTTATTGACGCTTCTTACCCCGTAAATTGTGCTGGTGAGTATCGGGAAAAAGGCACCGATGAATATGATAAAAACCATTGATAGCTTTAAACTGCTCAGCCATGTATAGAGTTGGCCTTGTTCAATTCCGGACAGAGTAGCAAAACTTGCTACCCCAAACCAGGCCAAAACCAGCGGAACCCAAGCCAATGGGGGTATGGGCCGAAACAAGCCTAAAAAATTATTGAATAGAGTGAACATGGTGGAATAATATCCCATTAATATTCCCATAGGTATGGCCAACAATACCGCTATTATATACCCGGTCAAAACTCTGATCAGGCTCACCAGAATGTTGCTCAGCAGCGAACCCATGCTGATAAGATTGTCCATAGGTCTGATTAATAAACTAGAAACCTCGCTTACCTGCGGCAGTATGATAGAATTATCTACTCTTTGAGCACAGTACCACCACAGGATTACGAAGAGCACCGGTATGATTAGAGAGATAAGTAAAGTATTCCTTGCCTTAGCCAAGCTGTTCCTCCTCTCCCTGGGTATAAAATAAAAACAGGTTCCCTTCCGCAACTAATTGTTTTCGGGAACCTGTAAGTAAAACAAAGGTCTAAACTACTCTACAAACTGGAAATCAAAGAGAAGCGACTCAGTATCTTTCAGTTCTTTTCCCTTTAAGCTCCCGCTGAATTTGCCCATATTGTCCAGAGTCTTCTGATAAACCCCCACGCCTTCTGTCCAACTGTCAGAGGGGGCACTCATATACTTCAGGCTGGCTTTTTCCGATTCTTCTTTGGATATTCCAATCCAATCCGCGGTGATATGGGCAGCTTCGGTCAAATTTTGATTGCACCATGCGCTGTTCAGACCAATCAGCCTCATGAAGGCTTCGACTTCTTCAGGGCATTCGGATATGATCTTATCACTGGCTGCCACTACACAGCAGGGGGTATCATGCCACTTGCCCGCAGGCGGAAGATCGCGCAATTGTTCAACGATCTGTCCCACGTTTTCCTCAACGGCAACTTCAGGAAAAGGTGAGGGCCCCACCCATCCTTCTACTTGCTTGCTGATCAAAGCGGGGATAAAGTTTGAAGTTTCTTTTAGATCAACCAGCAGGATATCCGCCGAGGTGTCGTTGGCATCTTGGGTTACTTTCAAACCGGCATCGAACAAAGCGGCTTCAAAGACGATTTTGGGTGCGCTGGTAGGGGAATGATAGCCCATTATAACCGGTTTGGAAGATGATTTTACGTAGTTTTCAAACGATGTCCAATCCTTGATATTGCTGCCTTTGGGGAATACCAATGCCATGCCTTCAGTTTGGATGGGCGACAATATTTTAACAGCGGTCCCGCTGTCAATAGCGTTCATAACGGCTGTTACCGAGGCCAGACCAATATCAATATGTCCCTGGGCAAACAGGGTGGCTGTCTCCGAACCGCTTTTGGCGGTGATGATGTTGACCTTGCAGACTTTTTTTCCGTCGGAATACAACTCATACTTTTCTTTGGGCACAACTTCTTTCAAATAAGTTCCCTGGTCTTTAAATGCCTCTCCCTGCTTCATAGCTACTATCAACGGAGTTTGGTGATTGGTAAAGATATAGCTGACGTTTAAAGTAGCCAGCTCCTCGTCACCAGTAGTTGCCGGCTTTTGGTTCCCGCAACCTGTCATGAGAAAGACAGATGCTAGTAAAACAATGACTAAAATCCCCACAAGTCCTTTTCGTTTCAATTCTGTAGTCTCCTCTCTTACTTGGAATAAATCTGACCGTCGACATATTCTAATTTATTATACAATATATTACTTATAAGTATAGTTAAGTTATGACGAAAATTGGCTGTTTAATGTATATATAGCGTTATTTTGACATAATTGGCCATATTGCTTATTTTTTCAGACTTGTGTGTTGGACTCCCCGTGTACGCCGCAACTGGTGATGCCTTGCCTAATGTGTCAATTTAATTTTGATTGATGCTTAGTAGCATCGGAACAAACCCCAATCCTGAAACCGCAGTCTGATGTCCCCATCTGTAACCTGCACCCATGGTAGACTGCCTGATAGAATTTGGTTATCATTCAAGAAAAGAAATGATCCTAAATGGTTGACAGATAGATAGATAGCGGAGAAGGAGGCAGAGATCATCCAGGCCTTAAAGGTGCCATGAATGAAGCGCCTTCATCCAGCCCCAGGTGCAAAAGGGTATAGGCTGACCGATAAGCCTGAATGATTATAATAAAGAGGTAATAGATTTGGAACAGTCAAAGTTGTGGACGAAAGAGTTCATTGTCAACGCACTTATAAACTTTTTCATCGCGGTGAACTTCTATTTATTAATGGTTATTATTTCTGATTATGCGATGAAAGAATTTGGGTCAGCTCCAAGTGAAGCGGGGTTTTCGGCAAGTATATTCATTATTGGCGCACTTCTTGTGCGTCTCTTTGCTGGGAAATTGCTGGTACGGATAGGTTATAAAGCCACTCTCGCCCTGGGAGTTATTACTGGTTTGGCGATGACCTTGTTATATTTCGGGGTAAATGATATTTATCTTCTTCTAATGGTTCGCTTTTGGCATGGCCTATCATTCGGTATAACTACTACAGCATCAGCAACTATTGTTGCTGATATTATGCCCATAAATAGAAGGGGCGAAGGTATTGCCTATTATTCGTTATGTCCAATACTGGCAACTGCTATTGGACCTTTTTTGGGTATGTTCATCAGCCAGCATGGCAGTTATAGTATGATGTTCTCGGTCTGTGCGATAGCCTCAGCTATCAGCCTTTTGCTGGTGCCTTTATTATCCCTGCCTAGAAAGGAACTCACAGCAGGACAAATGGAGGAAATGCGTGGTTTGAAGCTGAGCAACCTAATTGAGTTGCCGGTGATTCCGATTGCCATAATATGTTTAATTGTTTTCATGAGTTATTCAAGTATCGTTTCCTTCCTGGCAGTTTATGCACAAGAAATAGATTTAGTTGAAGCAGCCAGCTTCTTTTTCATTATCTACGCCCTGGTAGTCTTTATTTCAAGGCCTATTATCGGACGTTTATTCGATGCTAAGGGCGAAAATAAAGTAATGTACCCGGCATTTGTCATATTTGCTGCCGGAATGTTCTTATTCAGCCATAGCCATGTTGGTTATCAACTTTTACTGGCTGCAGTATTAGTCGGTATTGGATTCGGTGCTATTCAATCCAGTACTTTGGCTATCGCGGTTAAAATGACCCCGTCCTATCGCCTGGGACTAGCCAATTCGACCTATTTAATGTTCTCTGACATAGGAATGGGAACCGGTCCATTGTTGGTCGGATTTATTATTCCTTTCATTGGTTACCGGGGGATGTATACTGTTGTAGCTGTGGTTTTACTGGCATGCTTGTTTTTGTATTATTTTTTACATGGAAGAACCGCCAATTACAGAAAACACCATTCTGCCAGGAGAGCTTCTGAGGACAGGGCTGCATAATGAAAGCTATGCTCAGCGACCGTCACTTTTAACTTGTTAGTCCCTCTACCATATAATCGCTGATTTCTTCCATGATTTTGGGAAACAAGCCGTTCTCCATCTTACAATTGTGGTGAGAAGTGAAACCGTTTTTGGCTTTTACAATAATATATAGTCACTGAATATAGCATCATTCCATATGCTATCATGAGGTGATTACATTGAAAAAGATGACCCGCTTTAATACCAGAGTAATAGCTGAGGAAATGCAATATGACGGTGTAACGGTTTTAAGCTATCGAATAGAGTACCCCGAATTCGAGTCAGATAATTACAAAAAGGCCATAAAGTCTATAAACCAGTTTTACCAAGGCAGGGCCGTGGCGCTTCAAAACGAGTTTCGCACCAAGCTTTACCAAATGGCAGTTGATCAGTATCTGTTTGATATTGAAAACGGATTTCCGGTACGTGCATTCGAAGCCCTGCAGACCTTTAACGTAACTTATAATAGAGCCTGTGTAATCAGTTTATATTTTGATAATTACCAGTTCACCGGCGGAGCCCATGGCTCAACTGTAAGGACTTCTCAGACCTGGAACCTGAGGACCGGGCAGATGATTAGACTAAGGCAATTGTATGGGTGTCGCAATGATTATCAATCATATATTAAAAATAAAATTATTGAACAGATAAGGGAAAATCCTGATATTTATTTCGATAATTATGAGCAACTGGTAAAACAGACTTTTAAGGTGGATAGTTTTTATAGCACCACAGAGGGAGTGGTGGTATATTTTCAACAATACGATATTGCCCCGTATTCAAGTGGTATAAGAGAGTTTTTGCTGCCCTACAACAGATGCATAATAGATCCTGTCAGGAAATGTGCATAGTAGACTGCCAATAGCATGAGGGTAATAAAATCATTAGCGAATCCGCAAGCTTGGAATTAACAAAGGCCGCTCCGGCGAGGAACGGCCTTTTGACTTGGCTGAAGAGCGTCCCCGATCACGGTTAGATGGGAAATTTGAAAATAGTAATTTACATATAGTGGTAGTAGGCATAGACTGAATTTGTAGGATATGTTTTCTAGCGGAAGTGCAGAGTATATTAAAAGGGGGCGTGTTATCTTGAAGAAAGTCGTTATCTTAGGGACTCTTGATACTAAGGGCGCGGAATTTAAGTTCATCAAGGATATCATTGAATCTCAAGGTGTGGCAACTCTGGTTATCAATGCCGGAGTGCTAGGCAAACCCTACTTTGAACCAGACATACCTAATACGGCCGTTGCCCAGGCCGGAGGTACAGAGCTTTCCGAACTGGTCGCCGCCAATGACAGGGGACAGGCGGTTGATGTGATGATGAGAGGCAGTGCAAAGATCGTAGCCGAGCTGGAAAAGGAAAATGTGGTAGCGGGCATCATCAGTTTAGGCGGGACCGCCGGCACTACTATCGGCACCAATGCGATGCAGGCATTATCGGTGGGTATTCCCAAAATGATGGTTTCTACGGTTGCTTCTGGTGACACCCGGCCTTATGTAGGTAACAAAGACATTACTATGATGTACTCGGTGGTAGATATCTCCGGGATTAATTCGATATCCTCCAGGATCCTGGCCAATGCTGCTTTCGCCATCGCAGGCATGGCCAAAGGGGTCACGCCAGCCCTGGAAGAGGAAAAACCCTTGTTAGCGGCCACTATGTTTGGGGTAACCACTCCCTGTGTTACCACCGCTAGAGAATACTTAGAGTCAAAAGGCTATGAAGTACTGGTCTTCCACGCTACCGGAGCCGGTGGAGGATCGATGGAGGCACTGGTGAACGCCGGTTTCATCAAAGGCGTACTGGATATCACCACCACCGAATGGTGTGATGAACTGGTGGGCGGGGTATTCAGCGCCGGTCCCCACAGACTAGAAGCGGCAGGCAAGATGGGCATTCCCCAGGTGGTCTCCACCGGTGCTCTGGATATGGTCAATTTTGGAGCCATGGATACGGTTCCGGCACAGTTTAAAGATCGCAATCTTTATAAACACAATGCTACGGTTACTTTGATGCGTACCACAGTAGACGAAAATCGGCAGCTGGGGCAAATCATCGCCGCAAAGCTCAACATGACCACAGGCCCGACCGCATTGTTCTTACCGTTGAAGGGCGTCTCATTGATCGACGTTGAAGGACAGCCTTTCTATGGACCTGAAGAAAACCAAGTTCTATTTGATACCCTGAGAACTAACATCGACCGGGATAAAGTTGAGTTGATCGAGATGGATAACACTATCAATGATGAAATATTTGCCCTGGCCATGGCCAAGAAACTAGTAGACATGCTGGAAAAATAGCAAAGGAGGTTGTCATCTATGGCGTGGACGATAGAAACAGTTAGGGCCAGGCTGCAGGAACAAATCAAGGCGGGGAGGCCATTGGTAGGTGCCGGTGCCGGCACTGGCATATCTGCCAAGTCTGCAGAGGCTGGTGGTGTGGATTTGATTATTATCTATAATTCAGGCCGCTATAGAATGGCGGGTCGAGGTTCTCTGGCCGGTCTGATGCCTTATGGTGATGCCAATCAGGTAGTTGTAGAAATGGCCCGGGAGGTATTGACAATCGTCAAAGATACTCCGGTTTTGGCGGGGGTATGCGGGACAGACCCTTTCCGGGAGATGGACTATTTCTTGAGGCAATTAAAGGATATGGGTTTTGCCGGGGTGCAGAACTTCCCCACGGTAGGTTTGATCGACGGTAAGTTCAGAGCCAATCTGGAGGAAACCGGCATGGGTTATGGTCTGGAAATCGAGATGATCGCCAAAGCGCATGAGATCGGTTTATTCACCACTCCATATGTATTTGATGAAGAGGATGCCCGGCAGATGGCGAAAGCCGGTGCGGACGTACTGGTGGCACATATGGGTTTGACCAGCAAGGGCAGCATTGGGGCTGAAACCACCATGGATTTAGATGAGGCGGTAAGAAGGATCCAGGCCATTCACGATGCTGGAAAATCCGTCAATCCGGATGTTATGGTGATTTGCCATGGAGGGCCGGTTTCAGAGCCAGAGGATGCCCAATATGTACTGGAGCGCACCCATGGTGTGGATGGATTCTTCGGGGCTTCCAGTATTGAAAGGCTGCCTACGGAGAAAGCCATCAAGAATCAGACCATTGCCTTTAAGAGCATCAAGTTCAGGTAAATACTTGACCACCGGTCACAAAAAACGGCCCCTTAGGAGTACTTTGAGCAGTTCACCGGAGGGGCCGTTTCTTACGCTTAATTCCTCCTCCACACCAGTATTTGAATTGGTGTGTTGGTCACAATAGCAGTGCCTTTACACGGCTTGCTGATATAGCGTGGTATGCAAGCATTCTCTGCTGCCGCTCGCTGTCGCATGCCACCGTAAAGGGCCGCCCACATATTGAAGGCGTTTTTATCATAATAAGTAACTAGCAACTTGTTGCCTAATCTGGGAAGAACTAGAATTAGAAGTGGAAAGGGAGGTGAAACTGATTTGATGTACATAATGTACAATCACATCAGGCATAAAAATGACTTACAACTATCTTATTTATGAGGAACAAGGAAATGATAAGATCGGCGTTATAAGTCTTAACCGCCCCGAAAAAAGGAACGCACTCTCCAAAGAACTATTACAGGAACTTACCGCGGTTCTGAATACTATTGCCCAGGAAAACAATGTATCCGTCGTAATCATCAAAGGAATAGGGAAGGTTTTCTCTGCAGGTCATGACTTAACCGAGGTGCATGAATTTGATCCCCAGGAAAAAGCCGACCTTTTTAGAACTTGCTTTCTAACCATGCGTACCATTAGGGAGATGCCTCAAGCTGTGATTGCTCAAGTCCATGGAATCGCCACTGCTGCCGGCTGCCAGCTGGTGGCAGCCTGTGATTTGGCTGTAGCTGCCGATGATTCTTTATTTGGCACTCCAGGAATGAAGATCGGGCTCTTCTGTAGTGCTCCGGCGGTCTTTTTAAGCCGTAACATAGGCCGCAAAAAAGCCCTGGAAATGCTGTTTACGGCAGAATTTATGCCCGCCGCGGAGGCTCTAATCCATGGGTTGGTAAACAAAGTTGTTCCCGCTGACCAACTTAATGAAGCAACTTATACCATGGCTCTGACCATCGCCCAATACAGCAAGTCGTGTCTGGCTATAGGAAAACGCATGTTTTACGAACAGATCAACATGGACGATTTCAAGGCACTCAACTATGCCAATGAAGTGATGGCTTTAAACAGTACCACCAGGGATTGCGAAGAGGGTATTAAAGCCTTTCTTGAAAAAAGAAAACCTGATTGGATTGATTAGAACCGGCTGATAAATAAGCCTTGTAGCAGACCCTTATAAGGAATACACGGGACCGAGAGGGATACACGGGGACTGTCCCTTCTGTGTCCCTTTAGGGATACAGAGGGACTGTCCGAGACCACTGAAAAAGTCCAATAAAAACATAAAAAGCATACCCACCTGCGGTATAATTAAGTCACCACAACAAAATAAACCAAACGGAGGGAATGCTTTTTATGTTAGTCGAAAACACCTTTAAACAAAGCAGCTTCTACTACGCATTATACCAAATGATACCCGATGATCACATTCTAAAACGGATAAACGCAGCTATCTCCCTCAGTTTTGTTAATGAACTATTAGCAGACCGGTATTGCAGACATTTTGGCAGACCCGCCAAAGAACCGGAAATGATGCTAAGAATCCAGATACTGAAATACCTGTATAACCTGTCAGATGAACAACTGATTCAGGACTTAAGCGTAAATCTAGCCTACAAATGGTTCATCGGACTTAATCCCGAGGACCCCCTACCCGAAACCAGCCTACTTACTAAATTTCGCACCCAACGCCTTAAGGATATTAGTATGGATACCATCATTACCGAGATTGTACGGCAATGCGTGGAAAGAGGCATTATTAAAAGCAGCAACGGTGTCGTAATAGACACCACTCATATCGAAGCCAACACCAGTAAAAAGGTGCCGGAGCGAGTTATGAAGCATCTGGCCAGGAACATATTTAAAGCATTGGGCCAGCAAGAACCTGAAATACCCGATTACACGCAAATAGAAGACCATGTTAAAGCCAAACAAGTTATGAAGGATTATCTGGAAGAACTGATAGAACAAGTTAGCGACGATACCTCAGAAGAAGTCCTTCATGCCGTAGAGGAAGCCCAGGAGATCTTAGCCAGTGACCTGTTCATAGAACAAAAGGGCATACGTTCCCTGGTTGATAAAGACGCCCGGGTAGGCTACAAAAGCAAGACCCAATCGTTTTATGGCTACAAGGCAGAGCTATGCCAGACCACTGACGGTGGTTTAATAACCAGCATGATCGTGGAACCGGGTAACTATGTGGACGGTTTCCACTTTAAAGATCATCTTAATGAGTTCCTGCGATCAGGACTAACCGTGACTGGAGTATATGGTGATAAAGCCTATTTCCGCGCTGATATCCTTAATCTGATCAAGGAAAATGGAGCTTCAGCCTACATACCGGTAAGTGCCAGCGCCTACAAAATCGATGAAGAACTGTTTAGCTACAACAAGGATAGCGACCAGTGGTTTTGTGTTATGGGGAACGAAACGGTAAAAGTAAAATCCAAAACCCGAGAACGGAACGGCAAAAAGCAGAAACTACTGGACTACAGCTTTGAACGTGAGCGCTGCCGAAACTGCCCCCGTCGGACTGAGTGTATAGGCAAGAGCAAAAAAATAGCCCGAATCTTATCCATCAGTATCAATACCCCTGAGTTATATGAATACAGCCAAAGGGCAAAAACCAAGGAATTCCTTGACGAATACCGCAAGCGAGCGAAGATCGAACCCAAAAACGCAGAACTAAAAAGAATCCACGGATTAGACCGTGCTAAAGGCTACGGTCTACGAAGTATCCGCATTCAGGCCAAACTAACGGCCCTAGCGGTAAATTTAAAGCGGATAGCCAAGCTGGTATCCGCTTCACAGAGCCTAAATATTACTTTTGCACAGTTGATGCAACGCAGATTATTGATTAACCGAAAGGGATGGTTCAAAAAGTACTCAGTAGCGGCTTAATAAGGGTACTTTTTCAGTGGTCTCGGACTGTCCCCTGTGTGTCCCGACGCAAATTAAAGAGTGGACTATCTCCTGTGTGTCCCGGAGCGAATTTAAGAGTGGACTGCCCCCTGTGTGTCCCGAAGCGAATTTAAGAGTAAGTCTGTCCTCAGTGCGTCTCATTACTGGGGGTGGCAATAGACCTGTGCTGTCCCCAGGTTCCAAGTGATTCATTTACGACTTAAAAAATGACACAAATAAAGCGTCCCCCTGTGTCCTTAGTTTATTCTAAGTCGAAGCAACTGTCCCAGTCACTCAGAACTCAGGCAGGTTGTCGAGGTTGTTCTCTTCGGTCTGGTCTCGTTCGCTGCGGATAAATTGTTGGCCGCTGCTCCGATCCACCACATCGATATTCCTGATCTGCCCCTGTTTGCCCATCTCTATAGCCTGCTGAAAATTCAGCTCGCGGCCATCGGATAATTTGAACCGGGTCAGGCGCCCCTGCTCATCATGCCTCACTTCCACAATTTCAAACTGATCCATAGAAAATTCCTCCTTTGCTAATAGCTTGAGGAAAATAGCCAGAAAATATTTAAGCAATTAACAATATTTGAGACTGGATAGACGGGGAAAAGATCCGTTGTCCCGGTTCGGGCAAATGTCATGGAATCTGCTCCCAAGGCGAAATGACGATTTTAATCATCACCAAATCGGCTGTTGGGACGCAAATAAAATTCTTGAGGACTTGTTACCTCCGCGCTCTAGCCACTGTATCAACTGCCTGTTACGCTGTCAACAACACCGCGTCAGCCACCTCAGAAAATGCCTAAAAATTCGTCCCTGCGACACCTAGTAAGGCAGTTTTGTTGCTGGCAAACAATGTCTACAAGTGTATATAATAGAAACATAGATTCCACACTATTGCAAAAGAAGGGAGGAAACCAAATGCCCGAAGAATTCAAACCCGGATGTAAGCGGCCCCCCATTAACAAGCCCCAGCCCGCTGCAGATGCAGGCGAACAGCAAACAGCAAAGGAGGCGACGCAAACAATGGTAGCTGTTGGCAAACCAGCCCCGGATTTTACTGCCCCGGCTTATTTACAGGGTAAATTCGTGAATATCAGCCTGTCCGAATTTAAAGGAAAATGGGTAGTCCTGTGTTTCTACCCCGGAGACTTCACCTTCGTCTGAGCGACGGAGATTTCAGCAGTTGCTGAAAAGTACCCCGAATTCCAGAAGCTGGGCGTGGAGGTCCTGGCCTGCAGCGTAGACAGCGTTTTCGTACACAAAATGTGGAATGACCACGAAATATCCAAGATGATCAATCAGGATATCCCTTATGCCATGCTCTCCGACCAGGACGGCAGCATCGGCAAGAGCTACGGTATCTATGACAGCGACAGCGGCGTGGAGACCAGAGGCCGCTTCATAATCGACCCCGACGGCATAATTCAGGGCTTCGAGGTCCTGACCGCACCGGTAGGCCGCAATGTCAGCGAATCGCTGCGCCAGATCCAGGCTTTCCAATTGGTGCGCCAGACCGATGGTCTGGAAGCCACCCCCTCAGGCTGGAAGCCGGGCAAAAAAACCCTTAAACCCGGCCCCGATCTGGTCGGCAACGTATGGAAGGTGTGGAAAGTCAGCGAGGCCTTCGACGATTGATCAGCTTAAAGATGTAAGGCCACTGCTATTGTTAAATCTGCATCAATATGAAATTAAACCCCTATCCCAAACCGTGGGATAGGGGTTTTTATGGGTGCGCTTAGAAATCACGGGATACACGGGGACTGTCTTGCATGCAAAGGAAACCGGATAAAGGATACGGGGGACTGTCTTGCCTGGGATGGGGAAACCCGGGATAGGGAGATCTACGAGAGGGATACACGGGGACTGTCCCTTCTGTGTCCCTCTAGGGATACAGAGTGACTGTCCCCTGTGTGTCCCGAAGCAAATTAAAGAGCGAGACTGTCCTCAGTGTACCCGCTGTAGGGGGTGGCAATAGACTTGTGCTGTCCCCAGGTCCCAAGTGATTCATATCCGACTAAAAAATGACACAAATAAAACGTCCCCCTGTGCCCCCCCTGTGTCCTTAGTTTATTCTAAGTCGAAGCAATAGTCCCCGTACCTCAGAACGGGCTTTCTCCTGAGTTTCCTAAAGTGGTAAGGCACTAAACAGCGGTCTACCCCAGGCATCTTAAGTAGGCTTGTATGCGGCGTAGATATTTTTTGCACCAATATATACTAAAGTACTCTATACGTGACAAAAAATATGTCTATAATATAATTATATTGGCTTAATTTGGCAGGATTTATAAGATATGGCCGTAATGGTACCGGATTTACATCCCCAGGGGATAGCCAATGAGGGAGAGAGAAGGTTCTATCAAGCTTGTTCAGCCCTGCCCGACCCTTTCACAGTTTGCTATTCCTACAAATATAACGATAATGAAGACGGCCTGGAGATACTGCGAGAGGCCGATTTTGTCATTGCCCATCCCGCCCTGGGCTTCGTGGTGGTCGAGGTCAAGCAGGGTCATGTTGAATACCAGAATAACGCCTGGCAAGAATTCAAATCGGGTAACTACCAGCCTATGCGCAAAGACCCTCTTGAGCAGGCCCAGCGGGCCATGTTCGCCATCCTGCACCGTTATGAGCAGATCACCGGCCAGAAATATTACCCGCTTAAATGCAGATACGCCCTGTGCTTTCCAGAAAGCGCGCGTCTGGATGGCAACCTTCCCAGTGATCTGAACGTAAACAGCGTGTGGCTGTTTGACGAAATTGAAGACCCTGGTCTTTTGGAGAGTAGGATTTACCGCCTGTTCGAACCGCTCCGGCCCGAGAACCCGGAGGCCCATCAACTGCTGGTGAAAAAGATCCTCAACCCCAGCTTCAGGGTATTCAGCCGCCTGGAGGAACAGATCGAGCAGTTCTGCCGTTCTGGAGAGCGCCTCTTAAGCGAGGAGCAGGAGCGCATTTTAGATGAGACCGAGCTGGACCGGCGTAAGATATTCCTGGGCGCGGCCGGCACCGGCAAGACTTTTTTAGCCATAGAGAAAGCCCGCCGCCTTGAGGCCGCTGGCAAAAAAGTGTTTTTAACCTGCTTCAACAAGAACCTGGCCGCCTACCTGCGCACCCAGCTGCCAGAGGCGGTATATGTGCAGAACATCCACGACTATTTCCTTAAGGTCATTGAGCCTGTTTACGGCCAGCCCGAGATCCCCGCAGCAACGGCGGAGCGTTCCGAGTTCTTCAGCCAGACCCTGCCCCTGATGGCCTTTGACATCCTGGCTGAGCAGGACGACAGTTATCGCTTTGACAGCATCATAATCGATGAAGGCCAGGATTTCCAGGCCGACTGGTTCGACTGCATCGAAGCCATGCTACGCCCCGAGGGCGAGCTGTATGTGTTCGCCGATCCCGCCCAGTCCATTTTCTGCCACGACATAGATAAGATACAGGGATTATCGATCTCCCGGCACCGCTTAACCCGCAACATCCGCAGCACTCAAGCCATCAACGAGTGGATGCTGAAATTCCTGCCGGGGTTGTCTCTTAAATGCCTCAATCCCCGCGGATTGCCGGTGGTTTCCATCCCCTGCCGTGAAGACCAGCAGTATCGTACCCTGGAAAAAGAGATCGGCCGCCTGGTCAGCCAGGGGGTCCAACTCAAAAGGATCACCGTGCTCTCGCCCCATATCTACGCCAAGAGCTGCCTGGCAGGCAAAGAACGCATCAAGGAATGGCCGGTGGCGGTAGGCATGGAGCAGAGCGGCAACCTGATCCGCTTCGGCACCATTCGCTCCTTCAAAGGACTGGAGGCGGATATAGTGTTTCTGGTGGACATAAGGCCAAGCCGGGCCTGCACTCCAGCAGATATATACGTGGGCGGCTCCCGGGCCAGATTTTTGTTATATGTGCTGCATGATGAGGGGATGGCAGTGGGGGAGTAGCATTAATTTTTATGACAATGAAGTGTCGTTCGATAGGAGTATGCTCTGGTTGCGTGATATGACACAGCAATCTATAGCCACGGGGTTTTGTGAACATCATCGCCGCGCAACACAGGGAGCAATTTGGAATACAGCCATCATGGAATAGATTATTACTAAAGCAGGAGGTAAGAACGCAAAGCTTGCACATACAGTAAAGCAGATTGAACGACTGTTAATTAATTAATTGTTGGATTGGATCGTATGATGCCGTGAAAGTAGAAAATAACAACCCATTGGAATGACATGCGTATTAAACTGGTTAGTATTGCTAAGTAATCGGTCAATTACCAAATAGCAGGTACTTGGAGAATTATATAGAATTATAATAATATTTGGAAATAATTGCAGATTAATGAAGGATTTTTTCTAAGTCCATCCACAGGGGGATGCTGTTATGAAAAGCTCAGAAATGGTGTCAGACATTGCCATGGATACAATTAACGATTTAAAAAACCAGATACTATATATAAGGAATTATGCTATTGAAATGAAACAGAAGCTGGCGGAAATATGTGAATCCGCAGAAGCTGAAAACTATATAGATCCTCAATTACTGATTTCTTCCGCAGAGTCTCTCAATAATTATCTACAAATACAAGAAGAATTCTGGGAACAAATGGAGGCCAATTTCCCGGGGCTTGTTGACAATAATTATTCAATGGCAGAAGAGATTCTTGAGGATGCTGAGGCCAAAACCGCTGTGCAGGATTCCTTGGCGATTCTATCCAGGTTTCAACAGGTCGGTATAGACAATTCGGACGTAATGCCACTGCTTACCGAATGTAAAATGAAGGCCTTAGAAATACCGCAAACCACCGCCCCGGAAGGCTTGGAATTGAGGGTATTGCCGTATAAGGTATTTTTACAGGTTGTGGATCATCAGGACATAGAATTGACTCCTGTTGAGGAGGAGGCTCTGGAATCAGAGTTCCCACGTCCTATTCCCCGGTTATTGTACCAAGGCAAGTTTTATCTGGAATCCAGCCATAGTGAAGAAACTATTTCATCGATGAAAGCTATACCCGTGATAGAACCCGAAGCACCTAAGGATGAGGTTTGTGATGAGGTTCCCTCTCAATATACTTTTAGCACCGCTAAGGAAGGAACCGAAATACAAGTCAAGGAAATTCGGAAATATTTAAAAAAAGATACTAAAGACAAGAGAAAACTGTTGTCTATGCTAAACAATTGCCAGGTCATGTCTGCGTCACAATTGGTACGATGGGGATTCCAGGATGCGAACCTGCTCTGCTATTACATCACTCCATCTATTAAACAAGGTTATGTAACCGAAATAAGTGAAACAGGAGGTCAGGAGAAATACTTTTGTCTTTCGGATAAAGGACGACAGATCTTTACTAAGAAGAGCCTTATTGACGAGTTCCGTAAATCCAAATGGCTTCTATGCGAACAGGAGTTGATAAGGCCTCTAAAAGAACGCCCTGACTTGTTAAACAAGACGCTGCTCTTAAATGAGGTAGCCTTATCGATCATCCATGATAGTAAGCGGCCACTGGCAGCTGATTATTGCCATTATGAGACGCTGACATGCCGGATTCCTTATCTTACTTTCTCCACTCCCAATATGCATTATTTGCTGTTAACGGAGGGCAGTGAACGGGAAGGAGCGATAGAGGAGATAAATGGCATACTCAATAAAAGCCGTTTCGACAAGATTGTTTATTTGCCTATTGAAGACTCCGATGAAGTTGCCTGGAACCTATTGCGAAGTCTTTCTTATGATTCAGGTCACTGTTACATCGCTCGTATTAGCGATGCGCAGATAACCTATTGGGATGAAGCGGGCATTTCCCACAATTCTATAGTATGGTCCGAACAATCGGATCACCCGGAAACACCAGATGAGGATCAGGGCGTAGAAGCTTCTGACTCTATTGGACAAGATGAGCCTCCACGAGTTGCCTCGCTGGAGTCTGAAGTCATCAGTAGCGGTTCCCAAGAATCTGACGCCAAACCTGACCAGCCAGTCGGAGAACCGTCTACAAGCTGTAATACTTCCGACGGAGAATCAAAAAATGAGGATAGCGAAGGGGTTCCCATTACCGATGTATCCTCATCCGTACAAATAGCCACACAACTATTGGACAAATATAATCAACCTGATTTCAATGATAAAGACGGTTTTCGAGAGTCCGATTTTGCACCTTTACTGACTCATTTACTGGCCGAGAACCATATAATGGAAACTGCTGTGTTGGCCAAAGCTCTATCTTTAGTCAGTGATAGGTTCGAGTCCGGAAAGTTTTATAGCCGATTGTTGTCGGCTGCCAATTTGTCCCTGGATCCGCACAGGTATACTGGGTTATCCTTGAGCAATCTGGATGACAATGAGGCATCGACCGAAGTTTTTGATAGCATACTGCTAAAACTCCTGCGATTGAGTTGCTTCGCATGGGCGCTTTGTATGCCTGATGAAAGGCATGATTTCCATCTCTACAACTATAGGACCGCTTTGCTGGACGAGATCGATGATTTAGGAACAATTTCCCCACAATTGGATAGTATTTTTGTGGAAATAAAACAAATCTATGTAGCCTTGTTTGATCTTAAGGACTCTTCACCATCTGGGTTTTCTCATACTGTTTTGAAAAATTTCATTTCAGAAGAGGACAGGAAAAAGCAACAGTCAGACCTGATTAAACGCGCGGAAGAGTTGATGACGGAACCGCAAATTAGGCACCGTATCAACGGAGTTCCGCAACTGCTCTCATCATGCTTTGGGAAAAATAGCGACCTATATAAATGTATGAAAATCATATATAACAATGAATTTGAGCAGAAATCTTTCGTGAAGCAAACCCTCGCCTTTTTCAACAAGAACAATCATTCCGACGGCAACTCAGAAAACGAGGATCCTTTTTCCTATTCAGAACAAAGAATCAATGATTATATAGACAAAACCTGGAAAGCCATTAATGGTAGAGCCCCGGTTCTGAAATCCAGCCCCAGAAATACCATCGAGTTTGGGATTAAGAAGCGTTTAGATGTTGTCTGTGAATGGCTCGAGATTACTGACGATAACTCTCGCATATTGCCAAACACGATTTTTGGCACATTGGAAAAGACCCGTAATCAACTACTGAGAGGTCTTGATTCAGTTTATTATCAGCTTGTAGATTTGTATGGTTCCCTTGAATTGCCAGTTCAGGCCGGGATGTGCGTGCTTAGTCATACATTGAAAAGGTTGCATCGATACCTGCAGGCCGGGATTTCACCGCATGAGAAGTGGGAATATATTGCCCTCCTTTCTTCCTATCAGATCAACCTCAATAAGGAGCTCAAACCGAACATTATTACTGGGACGCAAGACATAACGGGATTTGAACCTTGGAGAAGAATACTGGGGCATATTGTCTCTCCTAAAATCGAACCCCTCCAGGCAATAGCACTAATCGATGATCCCAATGAATCTAATTGGTACAGCAACTATGGAACCGCCGAACACCTGAACCTTTATTTATATGAAACAACTGAGCACCCTATTAATGACCTGAGTCAAACCCACATAGCTGCACAGCATTTAGCTGAAAAACATGAAGAGGAGTTTAAAAGCGAATTAGAGTTAAAATACGCTTATGGATGCATTCAGGAAAGCACCAAGGAATCGATTTTCCATACCGCATGCGTGTTGAGTGATCATTTCAGAACGGCCGGCGATATTGCCCATTACAGGGCATTCCTAGAGATACTCCTGAACAACAGCGAAAAAGAAACCAAAGAGCTTGAAAACAGCCTGGTAGCCAGAATGAGTAAAATTACAGATAGCGGCGGTTTAACATACGAAAACGCGCCCATATTGAAGAATATCGAAAAACACTTACTAAACCAAAATCTGGCAGTGGCTGAAGAGTATCTTAATAGGCTTGAACAGGGTGAGGTTAGCATCCCGGATGAAGAGATCGAGGTGGATAAAGAGACCGATTATCACGATGCTTTCCTAAAAAAATATGAACGGCTATATCAGATATGTCAGCAGCAAAAGAATAAAGGCGATGTCATGAGTAATTGGGGATTCAAAAGTATCGAATCTCTTTTGAAACCTGATTGGACGGTACGCCACATTAGGAACTCCGAACAGTTTATTCGAAGTTGGCCGAAAAGAAAAAATGATTCTGGCAATGTCAACGCGGTAGTCAATCTTTTGAAGTATATAGGCTTTGATACGGTAAAAGCTGAACGACATCCTTTGGAAAAGGCAGGCGATAAATATAACCACTATAAGGTCTATGTAACACCCGTTCAGAAGCATCTACGTGATTATCCTCACCCCATTGCTAGTAATGGCACTCTTATGAATGACTACATAAATGTGGTGTGTCTGTTCGGCAGTAACAGTGCCAACGAGCTGATAAACATAATGACTAACAAGCTGCAATTAGGCGGAAATACCATAGTGCTGATGGATGGAGCATTGAGTCTAATCGAACGACGGAAGGTAGCCGAAGAGTTTAAGGCAGAAACCAGTGGTCAGAATGCGTTTCTGCTTATTGATCGTGTGCTTATGCTCTACCTGGCAACACTGGACGCAGGAGAACGTTTGGTAGCGATGTTCAAATGCACACTTCCCTACACGTTTTACCAGCCATATTCGAAGGGGAGCGGACCGATTGCAGATGAAATGTTCTATGGCCGAAAGGCTGAACTAAATGATATTTTATTGCCTACGGGAACTTGTTTGGTTTATGGCGGACGTCAGCTTGGCAAGACTGCTCTGCTGGAACGAGCAAGGAGCATCACCCATCAACCTGCTGAGAAAAAGTTTGCACTTTATATTGATATCAGGGAAAAAGGGCAATCAGAGCTGATCGAACGCCTCAACCAGTCATTGGAAAATATGAGGCTGATTGATAAGACCTGTCACTCTTTAGAAGAAATCTGCAAAGAGTTGGAAAGTAATTTCGCCAAGAAAAGAATCGTCCAATTGTACCTTTTTATCGATGAGGCCGATGAGTTCCTGAGTGAATCTTCTATGGATAATTATTCAGTACTGTGGCCTTTTGTGGATTTAAAGCGGAAGACCAAAAACCAGTTCAAATTTGTTCTGGCTGGACTTCATAATGTAGCCAGGTCAAGGCGTGCACTGGATAATAACGGCATATTGCCACAATTAGGAGCTCCATTGTGCATCAGGCCTCTGTCTCCAGCCGATGCCAAAAAGCTAGTGGAACGACCTCTTTCATACCTGGGTTTTCGGATGGGCGAGCAGCAGTTAGCCCTCATATTGGCCAACACCAATTACTATCCAGGTATACTCCATTTCTTCTGCTATACTTTGGTGCAGTCAGTATCCGATAATTATAAATCATATTACAGTGTAACCGGGGGTAATCCTCCCTATATATTGAAAGATGATCAAATGAAGGCAATTTTTGCCTCGGAAGACTTGAACAACAACATAAAAGACAAATTACATTTGACTTTGAACCTGGATACCCGTTATAAGATGATCGCAAATGTGATCGCCTTTATGAACTACGAAGACGAACGCAACGAAAATGCACAGTGGCAGGGGTACTATGATGTAAATGATATCCTGAAGAATATCCGGGAAAACACTGACAGTCCGCACCTCGGAGATTTAAGCCAATCGGATCTTGAAGCCCTTCTGTATGAGATGGCTGATATGGGGATATTATCAAGCAAGCCGAATTCCAAAATGTTTCGTTTCAGGAAAAATAGTTTTCTACAGCTAATCGGCAGTGAGGATGATGTACTTAGTGCTTTGCTGGAGGAAAGTGAGGTGGCTTCAGTGTGACTTCACATCCGTCTGTTATCTGGTGGACGCAGATTACCGGGCCGCGGCGTCTTGTTGATGAAATTAGTTCTGCGTTGACAAACAGTCGATCGGTAATATATATCAGCGATCCAGATATGCCCTGGCGCCGGGAAATGCGATATACCATAGAGGAACAGATCAAGAATACCTGTAGTCTGGTCGTGGATTACATCGACTGGGAAGATGAGTTTAAAGGCGGCGACATAAGCAGTTTCCTGCTGGAACGATATGCATCAAGAAATGATGTAGCCGCGTATCGCCCCCATCTTGGCAAACCACTCAGCTATCTGCATAAGTTGCGCGCTCTTTCTGGACAGGTCATATGGATTAAAGGGATACCGGCAGATCAGATTGGAGAATGGGCTTCGATTTGCCGGGATTACCGGACTGATACTAACGAACACGGGGCTTTTGTCATAGAGGCAGCCGGTTATTTTCCTGATGCCCGTTTTCCCCAATACGTTTCGGTGATTCGTTACTATGATTATGTTTCTCATTATGATACCCAACTGTTTGCATTGATGGTTTTATCTCAGAGCAATATTCCTATTCATCTCCATCAGTATATAAGTTATGTAGCCGCCAACCTCTGCCTAACTGACGCAGAGTTGGCGGATGAACTGATTTCAATCACTGATTTCGAAACCACATCACCTCTGGAAAGCCTGAACAACCTGTATTATGAAGGCAAAATACTGGTAAACAGAGGAACCGTTGAACAAACCAATACCCAGCCACACCCGTTTTCGTTACTGCGCAGCAATAACCTTCAGAGCTTATCCCATCGCTTGTGGAGAGCCCAACTTATGGTGGCCTTCGCCCTGATAGAGGAGGAGCGGGTTGCTTTTATTAAGAAGTATGAGGTGGTTGTGAAAGCTTGCCTGCCTATTAAACAGTATAGAGAAAATATTACTGATCCCTATGATGTTGAATTAGGCACTCTAGTTTATTTGACACAGGATAAGGATGAGAATGACCAACGGCGATTATACATTCCTGAAGCTACAGATTATGAACGTCTACATTTCTTGAGAGATTTAAGACATAAACTTGCACATATGAAAACGTGCACACCCGAAGAAATGACACGTTTACTCGCTGAAACTGATTATTTATGACGCTTTATCCGATCAATAAGGGGGACTAACAATTGCCTACGCGATACGATAAGGATGCGACTGCTCGATGTATTGAGTTTTTCTCTTATAAGAGCTATAAAGAATGGGCAAAGTCTAAGGGACTCAATGCAGCCATGGGAGCAGAAATGCTCAATAGCCTGTTCAGAGCTGAAGCACAAAGCTTGGAGAAGATACTTGCGGAGCAAGTCGATGCTCTTCTGGCGGAAAACAATCTTGAAGAGTATGTTAACCTGGTGTCACATGCTAAAGGGCCTATGATTAGGATTTTGGCTCAACGTTTAAAGGACTCACAATATGCGGCATGGCTGTCACCTCTGCTGGAAAAGTACCATACCGCCGAGCCCGCCGGTCAACTTGCACTGCTCAGCGCGTGTGAGAAACTGGGTGATTGTTCTCATTTGGATAACCTTAAAGAAATCGAGAATAAACTGGCCTCAACTAAGAAGCCTGACAAAGGTAAACTGGAATTAGCCCGCAAGGTGAAAGGTCTGATAATTCAGATTGGTGATAGAGATAATATTCTGGCACTATTGAAAACCAATACTCCTTCACTTCAAGCCATACAAGATTTTTCTATAGAAGACCTGCATCCCAGACTGGCACAATTATCTATCAATGAATTACTGAGCTGGCTCAAAGTGTTGAAAGAATACCCTGCCTTTGAAGAACAGGCGCGCAATCATGCATTGAGTCTTCTTGCCCCATCGAAATCCAAGCCCAAGCCCAAAATGTCTGCGTCCATTTTGAGATATTGTACGACCATATTGGCATTTTTTGGGGCGGGGATAAAAGATAAAGTTCTCATCGACAGTGTATGCAAATTGAGTTGCATCGAGCAGCAGCAATTGTTTGCAGTTCTTCCGCCAAAGGTACGTAATGAGGTAATCAGAAAACTGTTCAGCAGCCCCTCTAACTTGGAGAATGGGATACGGCATTTGGAGCAGCATCACGAACTCATACCCATATTTAAAGACTCCTTGGTAAAAGCATTCGAAACAGGTTCTATATCAGCCAAAGTCAGAGCGGCAAGACTCCTGCTTCGCTCAAAATTACTGCCAACTGCCAAGACAGAGGATTTTGTAAAGAGAACTGCCCTGTATATGGAACTGGCCGACCATTGGCAAGATCGCGCTGAAGTGTATCTAGAGTTGTTGGGCTATAGCGGCGGCCGCGAAGTTCCTGTATTGCACCGTTGCAAAAAACGTGATGCATTGCTGGAGGATCTGCACAAACGGAGTCCCGATTCAGTGCCCAATATTTTGATTCAGGCATTGGATCGCTTCACGCCTCAATTGGACAGCGTGTCTGATCTGGTATGGTTGTTGGAGAAATTAGCCGTCTATACCGAATACACTCACGATCGTTCACTCCACGATGCTGTTCTCAGAGAATTACGAGCCCGTCCCGACAGCATAGAGTTGTTTCAGAAAAGTAAACCGGTAACATCAAACTATCGACATGTACTGGCAACCGCTCTCAACGAGTTCTATAGCAAGCCGGGTTATGACCTGGAAATTCCGCAATCAGAGCAGTTGCACCAATATACAGATCTGTCTGCAGACATCATGGATGATTGGTTGCGCCGCAGTGCAGACCTTCTATCCGGACTGATATTTTTCACCCGATTGGGTATGGCGGATTTAGGCTTCCGAAAGGCTTATTCACATCTTATAGAAATCAACTGGCCTTCGTCAGCCATTATTTTTCTATCTTATTTAAATCAGGCGCGCTCGAATCTAGATATGCAACGATCTCAATTGTCCGGGGAATTGCGCCAGTATCGAGTCGAGTGCTTAAATAGAATCAATAAATCAATAGCTCACATCACCGCTTGCGCAAACCAATGCCACCCCGCAACCGCAGATTATATAGGCGGATATTTTCAGGATTGCCTTTCGATAGTTGAGGACATCCTGGTCAGTCAGGAACAGCAGCTGGATACTGTTCTAAAATCAGAAACGACAGACATCGCCAACCCAGAAGACTACCTGATGGCGTGGGAACAGGTACTTTTCGATCATCAGAACCTACAGTCATTCATCCCACTACAGTATCAGGTGAATTTGCGAATCCTGATGGGCATAAGCCTAAATATCGAAAGAGCCTTTATATGCCTCCAGGAAGCGCCGATAGATGCACAGCAGGCCGTACAGGCCTGTATAGCAGAGATGATATACGCTATCGGTGGCCGATTGATAACTGAAATTGGTGCTTCCAACTCGGGTTTTGATCCAGCAATACATCGAAGCAATCAGGACCTTCAACCCGGTGACGGGATACAAATAATATTTCCAGGCATCTGCATGAACGATGGTACCCTGGTTAGGCATGCTATGGTCAAATAGCTGGACGATGGGGGGATACGGATGGCTATTATAGGTATTGACTTTGGGACCACCCGTTGCGCAGTAGCAAGATGGTCAGGAGATCAGAGACAGGAACCCCAACTGATTAATCTGGACGAAAAATCCAGAGTGGATAAACAGGTTATCAAGACGATAGCCCGGTTATCTAATGGTGTAGAATTGCGCAACTTCAAACTGGCTGCTGACCAATCAGCGCGTGGAGAAGTATCGATCAAACGGATAATAAATGCAGTACCACAGTTTAAGTATGATCAGATGGAACAGTGTTTGATTCCGATAAACAACGATCCTGAGTACCAGTTGGAGGTTAAAAGGCATCCAATTCCCAAGAGCGGGGGTGGGGTATATCAGGAGCATGAACTGGTTGAATCATTGGATTTCATATTCAAGGATTTATATGAACGGTCACGTCAATTCGCTGCAGCTGAGCGAGTAGTGGTAGGACTGCCGCTGGGTTATTCAGAATTGGGAAGGAAAAGAATCATCAATAGTCTGATAAGGGCTAAATGGGCAGCAGATAAAAATGCTATAATTCTTTTCCCTGAGCCACTGGCTATAGCGCTGCGCTGCGGTTTGGATTACAAGCAGTCAGGTACGCAGCGGGTCATGGTTGCGGACCACGGCGGTGGAACCCTGGATATGTGCATCTTTGACCTGACAGCTATCGAAGGGGATTTCCATATCAAGGTTTTGAGCCAGATAAGATGCGATATGGCGGGCAACCGATTTGATGAGTACCTGATGGAATGGGTCGGAGAACGCGTGCCGCAACTGACCAGGAGTTACGAGGTCAAGAGAGCCTCAGAGATAGAGGACTACCCTCTGTGGGATGCGATAGAGGAAAGTAAAATATCCCTTTCAAGCAAAACAACCACCACTTTAAAGCATCCCTGCAGGTTTGGAGAACTCAAAATAAACATATCACGTTCTGACCTAGAGGCAGCCCTTAAACCCGGCCTGGACTACATACGTACACAGATCACAGCACTACTACGGCAAATAAACGATGGTAAGCCTGTTGAAAAGGTATTCCTTGCCGGCGGCAGTTCACGGATGCCCTGTATTACAAAACTTTTCAAGGAATGTTTTAGTCATGCCGAAGTAATAAATGACTACAGCGGCAATGGCACACTAGCTCAAAGTTTAGCTTTGGTACCTCGATATCGCGATCTGATCGAGCGCCTGTGTGAAAATACTTACGGGATCTGGGACTATAAGAACAAGAGAATAGTTGTATTGGTTGAAGCCGGGACTTTAATCACCCCTAAAACCAATTTGATACAAGCTAAGAGGAACCAGATCATTATGGAAGGTGAAGGGCAGACAGCACCATTAATCGTGTTCGATAAACAAGGTGGAAGATGGGAACCTATCTATCAAATACACATAGATAAAACCGGGGCTAGGTCAATCGATTTGATACCGGGCTTGGATAATGAGTCGGGGGTGATCACCGTCAATCTTGAGGCAGGTGGTATTCCCGTAAAATCACAGATATTAAACTATAACGAATTAATTAATCACGCTCCACCAGTAGTGCATATGGGACAGATAGCCAGAGTGGACAATGGTGCGTCAAATTATTTCATTAACTATATTAGAGACATTGCCACAGGGCAAGAGGTCGACATGGCTGTAGGTAAAATGGAATCCTACAGATTGCATTTACGCCAGTATCGAATCGATGGTGAACGCAGGGAAAAGCTTGAGGACAATAGTAGACTTTCAGTGTTAGTAATGAGTCAAATTGATGGTGCTGAATCTGTGAATGTAGAAACCCTAATAAACAACAATAGCTTTCAGCCCGTTTTAAACATCGAAGGTCATCTATTTTCGATAGTTGCCATAGATGAGGTGGAGAGAGCCATCGCGCAATACGAAGTCGAAGCTTATCGAGCAGAGGCAGCGACAACGCTACAGCCAGATATCACTGTATCAAACCATGAAATAGGTGACACTAAAGATGCCTTGATTCAGTTAGTCACAGAAGAAATTGATAGAGCCTATGAGAAAGGCAAAACCGTAATGAAGCGGGAACTTTTGCAAAAATACGTTGAGATTAAGACTGCAAAATCAAAGATTAACACTACCTCGCTTAAAAACATAATAGATGAGTGGGACGATTCAGATCTAGATAATTTGATTGAAAACGCTTTTAGGCTTTCGTCCTCAAGTGACATATATAATCTAGTTACAAAAGAACTATACAAGAATAAAACGAGACGTAATATAATGACGGGCCTATCTGGTCTACTCAGGATACATGATGATTAGTGGGGAATAGCACAGTGAAGTGCATATCGGCTGTGAATGGGTGAGGTAAATTCTACAGCCATGGGGCTTTGTCAACCTCATCGCCGCGCAAGATGGGGAGCAATTTGGAATATAGCGGTTCTGGCACGTTTTTAAGTGGGGTATCGTCAACCCGATGTATGATGCTGGGTTTTATCTTGAGTGTCTGCGCCAGCTCATTGGCGGTGTAGCCCCGGTTCTTGCGGAGCTCTTTTACGGTTTTGTTGCGGAAACGGAACGAGAAGAACATCCTAATACCCTTTGCGTAGGTTTTATTTATTCCAGCTAGCGCCTTCGGAAAAAAGAATAACTGTTCCGGCATTGGTAGCCGATTTAACTTGTGAAATCGAGATATTCAAACTATTTGGCATTACCTAATAGTTCATAGCTTCTGCAATCGTGTGCCGACAGACTAAAACAGGTCACTATGTGTCCCGGTTCGTGTCAAAGACAGTATTAAGATGTCTCTTTCAACCTTATAAACTAACAGCCAGTCAGGGGTTATATGGCATTCCCGATGCCCGGCATAGTTACCGGCAAGAGGATGATCAAGGTACTTATAAGGAAGCGCCTTTTCGTGAACCAGCAGGTTAAGGACTTCTTCTAACAGCCGGACATCATAGCCGCGCCTGACAACTGCCCTGAAGTCTTTTTTGAACCGACTGGAGTACCTGATTCTAAGCATTCAGATCCTCCATTAACGCACTAACGCTGTCAAAGGTTTTGCTCATATTTCGATTGTGATTGACATCATCAATTGCAGCTAGGGTTTCGGCATTTGGCCTTTCAATACGGAGATCAAAAGGAATGCCGCCGTAGCGAACGGCATGCCGCAGGAAAATATTCATGGCTGTGGACATATTAAGCCCCAGTTCGGCAAATAAGGCCTCAGCCTTGCGTTTTAATTCCTCATCTACACGAATATTTAAGTTGGTCGTGCTAGCCACAGTATCAACTCCTTTCTACAGCTTGATAATATCGTATTATATGCATCAATGCAATCAAATAGATATATTTGCTTTGCGCTGTCATTACAATAAGAGAAAAATATCGAGGAGAGTCACGCCCACTCCGCAAAAACGTACCGTTTTTGCAGGAATTGTGTAACTATTTCTAGAAAATTTTACTAAAGTGTGGATTAAGCGCATTTGGATATTTTTGTAAGGAGTGGTCCCCAGGTGCCTGAGAATATAGACGGTTTCAACGAAACTCAATCCTTTAAAGAGATCCAGAAAGAAGCTAAAAGTTTAAGCAAATGGTTTGAAAGCATAGCTAAGATAAAAGCATCCGACCCCCAGGCTTTAGCGCAATTAGATAAGGCCTTGCAGACTATGCCCAATGATGCGGAGTTCATTCATCACTATCAAGCCTATAAAACCAAGGCGCAATCCTTTGTCACTACTGCCCGCCATAATCGCGCCAACAACATTAAACGCCTGATCTCTGCCTACATCAGGGACGCACAGCAGAGCGGCAAAGCTACCCGCGAGTTTATCAAAGGCTGGCGGATCGGCCCCTTGGAGCTGCAAATCAACTTTGAACAAGCCATGATCAGCTTCTGTTACAACCAGGAGAATCTGACCAAGTGGCAGTCAGTGGGTTCTGTGGAAGATATCCAAAAGGCCGAAGGGACCGCCTTAACGCTATTAGAGAAGGCCGCTCTGCCTCCTGAATTGTTGACCAAGGTATTCTGGGAGGCTTATGTGGAAGCCCGCAAAAGGAATTCCCGCAGCCTGGACCAATCGCTGGTGGCAATTAATGATTTCTACCGCGAGGTTCGCATCGCCCTGGTAAGAAGCAGGTATGAAACCAAAAAACCTCACCTTAAACTGGACCGCTTTGTTGAATTCCCTAAGTACGCCTTTTTATACAACCTCGATCTGTACCGCAGTATGACATCCCAAATCCCTGCAGAGATCAAGCTAGCCTGGCAGACGGGCAGTATGAGCGAGGTCAATAAAGGCAATGGGGTAGTAGTAAACGGCTTGGAGGCCGCTAATGAATACAGGTTTATCTGTTATGTAAAACAAGCGCAAGAAGGAAATTTGAGATGACCACGGCAGCCGAGGCCAAAAGGCACTTGAATAGGCCCGGCACCAAGAAGGAAATCAGATATGTACCTAACAGATGTCACTCCTGATGCTATAATAACCGCCTTGGAAACTATGGCTGAATACGGTGAACCGCCACAGACCAACGCCTCAGTCTTTGATGTTGGCAGTGATCACTACCTGAGGTTTTTTGTCGAGGAGATATGCGACCACCTGGTAGCTGGTGGCGGCTCTACCTGCCGATTTTTTGAGGGGCCATATGGAGCCGGTAAAACCCATCTGCTCAAACTATTGGAAGAGCGGGCCTTGGAAGCAGGATTTGCAGTAGTAAGGACCGACCTGTCCTCGGACCTCCGCCTGGAGGACTGGAAGGCCATCACTCGATATATTCTCCAGAATATGCAGGCCAATATTAATGGTGAACCGGTGCGGTCATTGTTTAATATCGTGACCTCCTTAGGCCGCCAGGGAGCGAAAGGCCTAGCGCAATTAAAAACCACCCCTATGCCCCATCCGGGATTTAAAAACGCCATCTTTCAGGCCGTTCAGCAGAGTAATAGCAACACCACTAAGGCGAATTTGCTGCGCGCTTTCCTGCATGGCGATAAAGTAACCGCAGCGGACTTAAAAAGGGCCGGTATTTATGGGGTCAAGAATTCTTTAAATGAACGCAATGCCGAAGCATTTATCAAGACTCTCATTGAAAGCCTTAACATATTAGGCCTGTCTGGCTTCATGTTCCTATTCGATGAGAATGAAAAATCATTTCAGCCTAAAGGCGGCAAGCCCAACCAAAAGCAACTAAATGCGGCTAATCTGATGCGCCATCTGGTGGACGGGTGCATAACCGGCACCCTGCCTCGCACCATTGTGGTCTTTACCATACTGCCGGGATTCCTGGAAACCATGATTATACACTATCAAGCCCTGGGGCAGCGCCTGGCCATGGTAAGAGATCAAGGCATAAATGGTTCCTGGCGCTGGCCTGTTTTAGGCCTGGAACAAGTCAATACCGCTCGGGAAGCCGAGCTATTCCTGGAACAGTCGATTGGCCGCTTATGTGCAGTAGTCGAAAAATGCGGCGCATCCTGCCAAGGTCTGGCTGAGACCATGAACCAGCAGGGTACCAGGATAATCGAACAAAACGCCGGCAGCGGCTACAAGCGGGACTTGATGAAAGGGCTCGCTGTCTTAGCGATGGAGCGGATAAGGGGGAGAGAAAGGTGACTATTGATTACATCGGCATTTTAGAGACCATGGCTACCAATGGGGTGGCACCGGCAGCGGGCTGCAGCCTGTTCGGGGTTGGCTATGAAAATGTTTTCGAGCGCCTTAATAAGGTATATCTGCAAAACCGCATTGCCGTTCGCGGGGGATCAGCCGAGAAGTTCGTGGTGGGTCCATTTGGCTCCGGAAAAACCCATTTCTTGCGCCAGCTGATGGAGATCGCGGCCAATCAGGGGTTTGCCACTTCAGAGGTCAGTTTGGACAAAGACCTGGATTATAGCAACCGTCTCCTGGTTTATAAGGAAATCGTCCGCAACCTGCGCATGCCCGACTCTTCCGGGCGGGGCATGAGAGAAATGCTGACGGCCTCTGCAAAGAACGTGCAGGGTATGCTGCCTGACCCCGATGCAGCCGAAGCAGCTTTTCAAGGTTGGCTTAATGGCATCACTGACCATGATTTTAAGTTGGACAAATTCGCGCGTGTAGCCCAAAAGGCAGTCAGGTATTATGACCAAGAAGATCAAGACGGTTTCAAGACCGCCTGCCAGTGGCTGGAGGGAGCCTTTGATAGTAAAGAAATAGCCAGTCGTCTGGGAGAACAGCCGGTAAAAGGTGACGAATTGAAACTATGTGCCAGCCAGGCCATGTTCTCCATGTTCCAGTTTATCCGCTATGCAGGATTTAAGGGAACCGTGGTGTGCTTGGATGAAGCCGACATCGGGTTCCAGCAAACCAGCAAAGATAAAATACAAAAGATTCTGGCCTTATTAAGGGCCGATATCGGGGTAATAAACGACCTGGCCGGTGGTGCGGTGTTTTTCGTCTATGCCTTAACCGATGAAGTGGTACAGAGCATGATGCAATACATGGCTTTAAAGCAGCGCATCGACACCCCCCCGGGACAGGGCTTCATGGACGGGAATGATTACGCTGCCTTGATCAGTCTAACGGCACCCACTGACCGGGAAGCAGAACTGAGAAAAATTGGCCATCGTCTGGCGGATTTGCTTTATGATCATGCCGGGATGCCACTAGCCGTTGATAAGAGCCAGGCCATCAATAAAATCAACCAGATCGCAGCGGATATCATCGAAGAGGACATATCCAGCAGCAGCCGCAGGGAGATGACCAAACGCACCTCCACACTGCTGTTAAACATACTCAACCGTGGCTCCTTGGAGGCCGCAGCCGCAGTATCTCCGCTTGAGGAAGATGAGGTATAGGAATGATGGGATTTCGCACCGGCATGAAAGTCCTGGTCAAACAACTGGGAGAAGCCATAATTGTAAAACTGACCGGTGATGGCGCTTTGGTCAAGCTGGTCTCTCCCGCCGGGTTGACTATTAAACAATCCTATGACAACATCGCCGCCATAGATGAGGAAAACGACATCCCGGAAATGTCGCCACCGGTTAGAGCGGCTGTGGATATGGATAAATTCCAGCAAGTCAAAGCCCTGGAAGCCTTACGCTTCGGTCTGGTGCCGGAATCCCACCTGGAGTTCTTAACGGTGGGATACCAAGATATGGCGGGATGGATCGGAAATTGCCTTCCCGCCCGGAAATGCCGTATTCACGAAATATGCGGGCCTTTTGGCACCGGAAAGAGTCATACCATGGCCCTGGTCAGACAGATTGCCCTGGATCAGGGCTATTTGGCGGCTAAAATAGAGATCGACGGCAAGAGTAATAATTTCTCGGCCCCGCAGAGGCTGTTGTATAATATCTGGTTATCCCTTGAAGGCAAGGACTTAAGCATAGAGATGCCCTTGCTGGATGTTTATCTTAAAGCCATGCAAAATGGTTATGACTCCATACCAAAACCTCTAAAAGACTTAGACTATTTTCCCGAAAACTTCGATTTCATCCGCAAACTGAAAACCAGCCAGCAAATCGAAGGCTTGGCTCACCTTTTGGAGGAATGTTTAGCTGGCAGCGAGAATGTCAGCGCAACCCAGGTCAAAGCCGATTTGGCTATGGAAACCAACCTCAAGCGGGCGCAAATCAACTTCAAGCCGATGGTAGCCAAAGGAGCCCGCGATAAATTCATAATGTTCATAATGTCTCTGGCCGGGCATGCCGTACTGGCTAAGGCCGCAGGCTATAAGGGCTTAGTAATCACTATTGATGAATTTGAGGCTCATCGCATGTTAAGCGCCTCAGACCGGGCCAAGGCCAGAGAGTTAATCAGCGTTTTGGAACACTACGTTTCACAGGATTTCCGTATTCCGCCAGCCCCGTTAGCCATCTTTATTGGGGCTGTTAGCCAGGACGGGCACAAGGGCGACCCCTGGGTTGAAAACTTGGTGGATAGCGGCGGTGGTAAACAGTATTTCCTCAACCCCTGGTCCGATGCCCAGAAAGAGCAACTGGCCAACAGTATCTATACCCTATATCAATCCACTTACCAGATAGCAGCCAGTTATGACCAGGGTCTGATAGACAAAACCCAGATGCTCTTGGAAAGCCGCGACCAAACCGATCTGGTGCGGGCTTTCATCAAATACTATATGGCGGTTCTGGATAATGAATACGGTCCGGGGAGGTCAAGGAGCAGTGGCAATTGATCCTGATCTTAAACTGGATCGTCAGCTTGCAGCCAGCATGCCCCGGGCCTGGTCGGCATTCTTCGGCAGGTTCGGACGGTTGACCGCAGTGCAACGGGCGGCCATTCCGGTAATCAGCCAAGGCCGCGACATCCTGCTCTGTTCGGCTACCGCCAGCGGCAAAACCGAAGCGGTGTGCGCCCCTCTGGTGGAACGGAACATTGACCGAATCACCCCGTGGAAAATCCTCTATGTCACACCGACGCGGGCCTTGGTAAATGACCTTTATGGCCGGCTGGCCGATGCTTTAAAGGAATTGGGATTAACCGTGGCCCGCAGGACCGGAGACCATCATGATATGGCCTGTGAGCGGGCCCAGGTGATCCTCACCACTCCGGAATCATTCGACTCCTTGCTGTGCCGGGGCAAAACTGCACACGGGCATATACTGGCTGATACGGTCGCTATTGTGCTCGACGAGATCCATCTGTTGTATGGGAGTGCCCGTGGCGAACAGGTCAGGTGGCTGTTGCAGCGCCTAAGGAAACTTAAAAAGCAGGCCCGGGAAAAAGGCTGGTGCCGCAGCCAGGCTATCCAGGTGGTAGGGCTGAGCGCTACCATAAACAACCCGGAATTGGTCTTAGAAGCCTTCATTCCCGGTGGCCAGCCGGTTGTGGTTAAAGGTAAAAGAGAGATAGAATGCATTGCCTCACCCCAAGAACCAAAACGACTAATAGACAGTCTATTAACTTACATAGCAAAAGAGCCCCAAAAAGAAAAAATCCTGGTGTTCTGCAATGCCAGGAAAGATGTGGACTATTTGGCCTACACCATGAGGGAAGAGCTGACCCACCATGGCTATGAAATCCTGGCCCATCACGGCAGCTTGAGCCAGCACATCCGCGAACAGGCCGAGGAAATTGCCAGGAAATCAGATGCGGTGATAATTTTTGCTACCTCTACTTTGGAGCTGGGGATAGATATAGGGGATATCGATTTAGTGGTGTTAAACGGCCCCGCCCCAAATGTGTCTGATCTCTTGCAGCGCATCGGGCGCGGCAACCGCCGCACTAATAAGACCCGAGTCTTATTCTGTGCCAGCAATGAAAAGGATGCTTTGATAAATTCCGCCATGCTGGAGGCGGCTAGATACGGGTTCCTGGGCGATAATGTCCCAGGGCCACACTACGCTGTGGCCCGCCAGCAAGTGGCTTCATACATATTTCAGTCACCGAAAGGTTATAGAAGCCTCGAGAAAATACAATCGCTGATCAATGAGTGTGTGCCCGGCCAACCCTTGCAAGGCCTGTTAGATACCCTGGTGACTGAAAGCGAACTGGTCAATGACCATGGCAGAATAAAACTGGGACGATTCTGGTTAGACCGCATGGGAACTGGATTCATCCATAGCAATATCGAAGACAAAGGCGGCTACCAAGTGGTAGATGCCACCACCGGGGAAAGGATCGCCTCCGGGGTCAGATACAGCCAGGGCAAAGGGCTTAAAACCGGAGGTAAGAAACTGCAGGTGCAAGGCATCGAATCCAACCGGCTGCTGGTTACCAAGCAGAAGAAAGCGCAGGAGGAAGCCAGTTGGGGTTATGTGGGCTTTGAAGGCCCGGACAGCAGCAACCAGGCCCAGGCCTTGAGATACTTTCTTGATATTCCCGACGATGTTTGGCCAATAGTTCAGACCGAGAATGAAACTTATGTGTTTCATTTTGGCGGCAGAAGAACAAAAATCTTGATCAATATGTTGGCTAAACAGGCAGGACGGCAAGCCAATCTGCAGATAGCAGAATGTAACGATATTTACTTGAGATTCCCCGGTCTTGTAAGCGAAAAACCAGATTGGTTGACCAAGATATCTGCAACTGCTCTGCATCAGGACATCGTGGAAAACCTCAGTTCATTAGAGAATAAACTCTCCCGCCCGGCGGCCAATAAAAAACTGCCACTTAAGGCACGGATCGATGAGGTTAAGGGGTGGCTGGGGGTTGAGAGGGAAGTGGAGAGGGTCAACCGCAGGTACTGGGAAGCATGGGATTTAGTTTCCGCGCTAAGGGTATTGACTTCCTAGTCATTATCTGGAATTTTCTTATATATTAACAGAATCGAAGGGTGACAACATATTGTCCATCCTTTGAGATATAAATGGGGAAAGGCCTTATGGTGGTTTAGTTTGTTGAATACTGTGCGTCAAATTAAATTTGGAGAGGGAGGAAAACAATGTCAAGAGATTATGCAAACAATGATAAGGACTTTGAACAACATGCTGGGGAATCCCAAGAGGACTATGTTAAAAGGGGTTTTTTCAGTAAGGTTAAGCAATTTGCTGCAAAGGTTCCTTTCGTACCAGATGCTGTTACCATGTACAATACTATGGTAGATAACGGAACCCCCTTATGGGCAAAAACAACCATTGTTGCAGCACTAGCTTACTTTATATGGCCAGCCGATGCAATACCAGACGTGATTGCCGCTGTCGGGTTTGCAGATGATGCTGGAGCGATAGCGGCAGCAATGGCTGCAGTAAATTCTGTAATTACGGATAAACATCGTAAACAAGCAAATGATTGGCTCAACGATGTCCAATAAACTTAATGAGCACCCTAACTATAACGAGCCTGGGTGCTCACTCTTCCCAATAGAAGCCTATGGAATTAGGAATTCGTTTATTGTGTTGAGCACTGTATGAAGCCCGTTCCTTTTGTATTCGTCTATTGAATGGAGTTTTCGCCATGAAACAACAAAGTTGGTTCGGTATCCTATTCGATTTTGTTATGACACTCTTTACTGGGGGGCTTTGGCTTATATGGGTTCTTATTAGATATTTGAGGACCCATTAAATCCGTTAATAAGTGATAGCAATAGTTGAAAGCAGTAAGTCAGAAAAATTATTAAAAGCTGGATGATGTCTGGCTCACAATACTCATTGTAAATATTTAGTATCTGGTAAATGTATGTATAAGGAACCACATGAAATTGAATGGTACCATATGGCCAAGAAAGATACCCCCGAACTAGATAAACTATTCCAAGAAATCGGTACATATCGCCGAAGCCAGGATTATTCTGACCTTCTTAAGTTCATCAAGAAGTTCCCAGAAATGGCGCCCTTCAATGCAATGCTTATCAATATTCAGAAACCAGGCAGCCAATATGTTGCATCAGCGTCGGTTTGGAGGGAGAGGTTCGGTAGGCAAATTGTGCCCGGAGCTAGGCCGCTCGTAATATTGCGCCCATTTGGACCGGTGACATTTGTTTTTGAACTTGGAGATACTGTAGGCACAAAGCCATTTCCGCCTGAATTATTAAACCCATTCAGAGTTGAAGGTAAAATAGGCATTGTTGATTATAACAGACTATTAAACAGCCTTATTAACTACGGTATTGCTTATTATGAATCTGACCACGGGTCGAGTAGCGCAGGATTAGTACAGAATAAAAGAAACCCCGAACAGCAGGCTGTAGTTAAATCAAATAAGGTGTATTGGATTAAGATTCTTTACAACATAGTTATAAATAGAAACCGTCCAATAGAGACTAAGTTTGCCACGATAGCCCATGAATTAGGGCATCTATTTTGCGGACACCTTGGCAGTCCGAGTGATAAATGGTGGACTGGTAGGCCAATGCTCCCAAGGGATGTTAAGGAATTTGAAGCCGAAAGTGTTTGCTGGTTGGTATGTGAGAGGATGGGGATTAAGAATCCGTCAGCAGAATATCTGAACGGGTATCTAGGCAATAGCGAAGAAATCCCCGATATTAGTATTGAAACTGTTCTTAAGGCTGTAAATATGGTGGAAACTATGATTAAAGGAAAAAGCAGTATCAGAAAAGAGATAGTTGTAGAAACGGCCAAAGTTGACAGTAATGATTAGCAATTAAACAAAGGTAGATAGGTAAATTACAATATCACATACGAGAAACCAAACTACCGCCAATGATTTTAAGAACCTTCAGCTGTGCTAAACATGTTCTGCTTAAACTCTCTATGACTTAGACAATAAACGGTTTTTAATCTCATATTATTTCAGCTTGCTGTATTTTTGGAAGGAAGGGTGTCTAATGCCGCAAATCTTTGACAATATCGAAAATACTTTATTACCTACTTTGCAGTTAACGTTGGACCATTCAGACCGTGCCGATTTTTGTGTTGGATACTTTAATCTCCGGGGATGGAAACACCTAGAATCACATATTGAACACTGGTCTGGGGAAAATGGGCAATGCTGTCGTCTCCTGGTAGGTATGCAACGTCTTCCCGTCCAGGATTTGCGAGTTGCATTTAGTATAGATGGAGACAAAGAGCAGCGAATCGATATGCGTGTTGCAGCTCAAAAAAGAAAACAGTTAGCGGAAGAATTCCGTAAACAGCTTACCATCGGAGTGCCAACAAACGATGATGAAGATGGTTTGAGAAAACTGGTTAAACAGATCAAAAGTAAAAAGGTCATAGTGAAGCTATTCTTGCGTCACCCACTTCATGCCAAGCTGTATTTGCTGTTTCGGCCTGACCCCATTAATCCGGCAGTAGGCTATCTGGGTAGCAGTAACCTTACCTTTGCAGGATTGTCTAAGCAGGGTGAATTAAATATTGATGTTCTCGATCATGATGCTTGTAACAAACTGGAGAACTGGTTTGAAGACCGCTGGAATGACCGCTGGTGTATCGATATTTCCGAGGATTTGGTCAAAGTAATTGATGAGAGCTGGGCACGCGAAGTACCCTTACCACCTTATTACATATATATGAAAATGGTCTATCATCTTTCTCAGGATGCCCGCGTGGGTTTATCAGAATTTCGGATACCAGCCGTCTTTAAAAACCGGTTATTTGATTTTCAGGAAGCAGCGGTGAAAATTGCTGCCCATCATCTTAATCGCCGTGGTGGGGTTGTAATCGGTGATGTGGTTGGTATGGGAAAGACCCTTACCGCTACCGCCTTGGCTCGTATCTTTGAAGATGATCATGGATGGGAAACACTGATAATTTGTCCGCCAAAACTTCAAAAGATGTGGGAGGATTATCGCGAGACCTATGGCCTGCGCGGAAAAGTAATGTCAATTGGGAACGTAATAAACGATCTGCCTGAGACCAAATCATATAAATTGGTCGTCATTGATGAGAGTCACAACTTACGCAATCGAGATGGCAAAAGATATCAAGTGATTAAGGAATATTTAGAATCTGTCGGCAGTCGGGTCATATTATTGACCGCAACTCCTTATAACAAGACATACAACGATCTATCCAATCAATTGAGGTTGTTTATATCCGATGAACAGAATCTGGGGATTAGACCGGAAATGTTTTTGCGTATGCAGGATATGCGTGAAACGGATTTTATAAGACGTTTTCAATACTCCCCTTATACGATAGCTGCATTTGAAAAGAGTGACTATCCAGATGACTGGCGGGATCTTATGCGTATGTATCTGGTGCGCAGAACTCGGAGTTTTATTATTGAAAACTATGCCCAAGTCGATGAAAACGGCCGTTATTATTTGCCTTTGGAAGAAGGCAGACGATCATATTTCCCCATTCGCATACCACATACTCTAACATTTGCGATAAATGAGCAGGATGCCAGTGATCAGTATGCGCGTTTATATTCGAATGAAGTGGTAAATGTGATTGATGAACTTAATCTACCCCGATATGGATTAGGAAACTACGAAGCCACCAAACCTCATAAGCCTCCTACACCTGTTGAGGTTAAGCAATTACAAGGACTTTCCCGCGCTGGGAAACGCTTAATGGGTTTTTGCCGTACCAATCTATTTAAGAGACTTGAAAGCAGCGGCCAATCATTTATACTCTCCCTGGAACGTCATATATTACGCAACTATGTTTATTTATATGCCATTGAGAATAATCTGCCATTGCCCATTGGAACGCAGGATGCCGAGATGTTGGACGCTCGCTTTTCTGATGAGGATTTGGATGCAGTTGATCCGGTAGTCAGCATATTCGCTGATGATGAAACAGATGATAATGATCAGCCTATAGAAAAACCCATCTGCCTCTATTCGGAAGCAGATTTTTTAAATCACGCCGGTACAATATATGATAGCTATCGTACTCATTATAAGCGGCGCTTTAAATGGCTGCGTAGTGACCTCTTCAAACCTGATCTAAGAGACGATCTGGAACAGGATGCCCGAGCATTGATAAAACTATTAGCCAAGACCGGAGAATGGCGGGTGGAAAATGATCATAAATTAAATGCCCTGCATGAACTTATTACGGTCACACATCCGAGAGAGAAAATATTGGTATTTACCCAGTTTGCTGATACAGCAAACTATCTGAAGGAACAGCTTCAGCGTCAGGGAGTAAAAGAAATCGAAGCGGCAACCGGTCAAAGCGCCGATCCGACGGTGCTGGCTTGGCGCTTTAGCCCGATCAGTAACGGCAAGAACTGGTCCATCAAAAAGAACCAAGAGATTAGAGTTCTTATCGCCACCGATGTATTAAGCGAAGGTCAAAATTTGCAGGATTGTTCCATAGTGGTTAATTATGATTTGCCCTGGGCTATTATACGTTTAGTACAACGAGCTGGTCGTGTGGATAGAATCGGTCAACATGCAGAAAGGATATTATGTTATTCCTTTTTGCCGGTTGATGGTGTGGAGAACATTCTGGCTCTACGACGGAGAGTAAGACAACGCTGTAAGCGGTCAAGTATTTTGGAGAAATTTTGGCCAATAATTTTCCATAGGACTACAGTCTTAGTATAGAATCTCGATGTTTAAGGCGGTAACTGTCGCCGGTCAGATTGAATATCTCACTATGATGAGCGATTCGATCCAGGATAGCGGTAGTTATAACCGGGTCTCCCATCAATTCGGCCCAGTCTTCAAAACCCTTGTTTGAAGTTATTATTAAGGCCGTCTGTTCATAAAGTGATGATATCAATTGAAAAAACAAATTAGCTTCCTGCCTGGTAATGGGGACAAAACCTATCTCATCAATTACCACTAAATCTGAAGCCATGATCCGTTTCATCCTCTGGCGGCTCCGGGTTGAGGTAGTTTCCAGCTTAAGATGCTTGATTAAATCATCCATATTTACGAAGCTTACCTTGTAACCTTTTTTCACAGCCTCAAGCCCGATAGCTACAGCCAAATGAGTTTTCCCCACTCCCGGAGGCCCAAGGAAAATCAGATTGTAGAACTTCTCAATCCATTGCATATCCAGCAATTGATTAACCTGTTTACGGGTAATAGAACGCTGAAATGCAAAATCGAATTCATCTATGCTTTTAACAAAGGGAAACCCCGCCATCTTCATCCGGCGCTCTTCAGATCTTTTTTCACGGTAGTTTATCTCTCCCTGCAGCAGCCGGTTAAGAAAATCCAGATAGGATATGTCGGTACTGCTTGCTGTCTGCAGGGTTTGATCCAGGTTGTCTCTGCACCAGGAAAGGTTAAGGCTTCTTAAATAAGTCCTGGTTTCTTCGGCCTTGTTCAATACTCATACCTCCATAAATAGCGGCGTATTCGCTAATATTTCTGATCTCGGTTTTAATCCGATAGGCAAGAGGTATGGCAGACGTATCAAGTATAGTTTCCGCCGGGCTGTTGTTTTGCTGGGCAAAATACTCCAGGGCGGTCTTGAATTCAACTGCGCTAAAAATACTCCTTTCCACACAATAATCTAATGCCTGGGATATTGTTTCCAAAGAGTAATTTTTAATCGTTTGGATAATGAGATTATACTGGTCACGAACATATCTGGGTTTTTCTTTACGAATACCATCGAGGAAAACAGCTGCTATTTCACTTCCTCCCATATTGGCCAGGGTATCTTGATATAATTCGGCTATCCGGGCAGAATGGTCGCGTTTATGATTGTTATTCCTGATCAATCGGCCTTTATCCAGAGATATTTCATGACGGGCCAGCTCTTCATCGGTTTCAAGGTCAAAAACGATTAGTATGCCCTGGTCTGCTTTAATCTTCACTTCTCTTTCAGGATGGTAAGTGCCCAGGGGCAAAGTATATCGGTTGCTGTTGTACCAAATGATATTGTCTTTGCGTACCTGTCTTGTTATAATTTCTTCAGGTTGATTAATTATGGTCGGTATCGGTTTTAAGTGTTTTTGTTCTTCTTTAAACACTTCTGCCGGTACCTTTTTTGTTGTGCCATGTATATTGGCGTTTGCTGTTCTGTTCAGCCATTCTATACACCCCTGATTAAATGCTTGAATGTTGTCAAATATCCGGTGCCTGGCGTAGTTGCCTTTGGCATATTTGATAACTGCCTCAATTTTGCCCTTGGTCTCCGGATCACTTTTGCGGCAAAGATATATCTTAAAACCCATCTGCTGCCGGAATCTCTCGAATTCTGCTGTGTATATGATATCCCCAAAGTTTTCGTTTATAGCCAGGAGCCTGTCCTGATCGTACACAATTTCTTCTGGCACCCCTCCTATGTATTCAAAGGCCCGATAATGCACCTGTATGAATCTGGCTGCTGTAAGTGGCTTATCGTCCCATTCAACATATTTATAACGGCTGTGTGAGAGAACCAGCCCAAATCCTGTGAGCTTTACCCGCTGCCCCTGGGTATTTACCAGGGTGGTAAAACCTAAATCTACTTGTGCCTGATAACCCATGGGCAGTTCTTCCACTGCTTGGTATTGACGCTGGATAATAGGCTTCTTAATGTTATACTGAATCCGTAAACTCCTGATAAATCGTCTAAGCGTTCTCTCCTTTCCCTGATAATCTAAATAATGCTGTTTAAGCCAATCTTGTATTTGTGCTGATGACATGTCGGGATGTTCCTGTAACCACCTCACAATTTGTTCTTCGTATTTTTCAAGCTTTCTGGTTCTTTTTGTGTTTTTTCTTATTTCGTCATATTCGTCTGGCGTCACCTCCCAATAACGATCAACTGTTTTCCAATCTATGCCCAACTGCCGTTGAACTTGTGATTTATTAAGCCCCATCTCCTTTAGCTGCTGTAATTCTTGATACATCGGCCACCCCTTCACCTGGTTCCTCTCCTCGCATAATTGTAGTATTTTACCCTACAATTTTAGCTGGTTTGGAACATTAAGGTAAATATTCTCCGTTTTTAGTGGCCAATTTTTCTCCCTTTTATTTTACCGTTTACAAACGCCTGCATGAGAGTGCCGAAGTCGTAGGAACCGATGAAATATTTTTTGATGATGATCAGGATGATCAGGTAGTTCGCGATCTTTATACTGAGAAAGCAGGTGTTCTGGACGGGGAAGAGGATGATGAGGTGGATCTGGCATCCTATGCCTTTGAAATATGGAAAAAGGCTATCGAAAAGCAACCTGAACTGGCCAATATAATACCTGCATTACCGCCGGTGGTGTATTCTAGTAGGAGTCATCGCAGCAAAAAAGATCAACCTGCGGGAGTATTGGTCTATATGAAGGGAAATGCAGACAATGATTCCTTGACCTGGGTTGATCAAGACGGAAACATCGTCAGTCAGTCGCAGCTGGCCATTTTGCGCGCTGCCAGATGCTATCCTGATACCCCAGCATTAATTCGTTCTGTAAACCATCACGATTTGGTGCAAAACGGAGTAAAGAATCTGGTTGAACAACATCGCAACTCTGGGGGACAATTGGGACCCAAAAGCAAACCACGGTATAAAATTTATAATCGCTTAAAACGTCTTATGGGAAACCGTGAAAGCACGGTTTTTGAGATACCTTCATTAAATTCAGCTATCGATGAGGTATACAAGTATCCTTTAACCGAGATTGCCACTGAGGCTATTATGCGCCAACTTAAAGCCGAAGCCAGTGATGAAGAACTGGCACGTCTGGTATTGGAACTCTGGGAAGAGCGGAGGTTGTGCATTAAACAAAGTCAGGGGCAATTGACTGATCCTTTGATCGTGTGTTCAATGGGACTGAAGAATGAAGAGGAGGTAAATGATTAATGCAGCTTAATCCTGATCGCGTCAAAAAATATCTGGATTCATTTGCATTTGAAGACCTCTTTATAGAAGAAGTTGGCTGGAATTATAGTGACGAAGAAGATATAAGTCTAAATATAAATAGTGAGAATTATCACCTTCATCCAGTAGCTGATGGCCAGGGATTAGTGGTTTATCGTTGCTCACCCAATGCGGAAGGCATTATCCCTGTACGACCGATACGACGGGCCATCGAGAAACAGCTGACCAAACAAAAGATGGAGCACTTGATAATCTTCTGTGATGAGGCTGAAACTGAGCAAATATGGCAGCGGGTACGCCGTGAAACGGGAAAGCCTGAAGTCTGTCGAGAAATCAAACACATTAAAGGTCGTTCCGGAACGCTACTAATTGAGAAATTGAATGCGATAACTTTTACCATGGAGCAGTTTATGGAAGATGCCGAAATAACCATAATTCAGGCCACCCAAACTGTCGATCAGGCTTTCGCTCTGGAGGATCAGGTTACCCGCAGTTTCTACGATAAATTTAAAAAGCAACGTGAGCTTTTCATGTCCTTTATTAATGGCCTGCCTGACGAGCAATTAAGCTGGTATTCTTCCGTAATGATGAATCGACTGATGTTTATTTACTTTATTCAGAAGAAAGCATTCAGGGATAATAACGGATGTTTAGACAATGATCATGATTACCTGCATAATAGACTGCGGCAATCACAGCAGGATGGTCCGGATCTTTATTATCGCCATTTTCTGCAGCCCCTATTTTTTGGCGGCTTTGCCTGCCCCAAGGATAAACGAACTCCTAAAGATATTCAATTATTGGGAGATGTTCCCTATCTGAACGGCGGCCTGTTTATGAAGCACGAAATAGAAATTAATTTTCCCGATATTGATATTGCAGATCAAGCCTTTGAGAATGTTTTTAATTTCTTTGAAGGATTTAACTGGCGTTTGGATGAACGGCCCATCGTGGAGGGCAATGAAATCAACCCGGACATATTGGGGTACATTTTTGAAAAATACATTAACCAGAAACAAATGGGGGCTTACTATACCAAGGAAGACATCACCGAATATATTAGCAAGAACACGATAATACCCTTCCTCTTTGACGAAGTGCAGCGTAAGTTACCCCAATCATTTTCGGGTGATGATAGTGTCTTTAATATCTTAGCCGAAAATCCTGCGAGGTATATTTATCCGCCCATGTTAAAGGGCATGGAATTAGAACTACCGGAAAATATAGCCAAGGGTATTAATGACATTTCCCTTCGAGGTGGATGGAACACATTGGCTCCTGAACAATATGCCTTACCCACAGAAATATGGCGCGAAGTGATAACCCGTCGTCAGCGTTGTGCTGAAATCATGGAGAAAATGCAGGCGGGTGAGATAAAATCTATCAATGATTTGATTACTTACAATCTCAATATCCGTCAGTTTGCCCAGGATGTCATTGAAAATAGTGATGACCCCCAATTAATTCGCGCTTTTTATTATACTCTAGCTGGCAGAATACCTCGCAAATCTAATGAAGCCTATCAGCGCGGAATGAGTATTCTTGATCCGACCTGCGGCTCGGGTGCCTTCCTGTTTGCGGCTTTAAACATTTTGGAACCTTTATATGAAGCTTGTCTGGACCGGATGCTTTTCTTGCTGGAAGAGACTCAGGAAAAGGGAAGTAGAGCTGACAAACTACAAGATTTTCGTGAGATTATCCAGCTGTATCAACGTCATCGTAACCGGCGTTATTCCATATTAAAATCAATTATCGTACAAAACCTATATGGGGTAGACATTATGCCGGAAGCGGTGGAAATATGCAAACTGCGTCTATTCCTGAAACTGGTAGCCCAAGTTGAAGAAGCAAATGAACTGGAACCCCTGCCCGATATTGATTTTAATATTAAGACCGGTAATACCCTGGTAGGCTTTACCAGCTACCAGGAAGTTGAAAACAGTATAAAGAATTCCCCTAATATTGGAGCATTCCTGTAATGCTTAACAGAGGTCTTTGAAAAAAGAGACGCCAGTCAATTACAATTGAATTGTGCTGATCCCAGTCAAAGAAAGGCACAAGACAAAAGATTGAGGAGGCGTCCCTATATGAAAAATACACAAAATCAGAAGATTTCGCAAATCAAAAATGAAACATTAGTAGTTGGTATTGATGTAGCAAAAGAGACCCACTACGCACGAGCCTTTGATTACAGGGGGATTGAGCTGGCCAGACTGCTGAAATTTAGCAACACAGCGGAAGGATTTAAACTTCTAGACCAGTGGATGCAGGATATATGTAAGCAGAAAGGCAAGACAGAGATCGTAGCCGGCTTTGAACCTACAGGACATTATTGGTTTGTGTTGGGTGATCATCTTAAGCGCCAGGGCCATAAGCTGGCCATAGTGAATCCGTTCCATGTTAATCGGACCAAAGAATTGGATGATAACAGCCCAAGTAAAAACGATAGTAAAGATTGTAAGACCATCGCTATGCTGGTCAAAGATGGACGTTACCGGGAAGTGTACATACCCGATGATATCTATCAGGAACTAAGAGAAGCGGTGGCAGAACGGGAGCGATTGCAGGAGCAATTGACATCCATCCACAATCGAGTCGTAAGATGGCTGGATATAAGGTTTCCAGAATTCCAGAAGGTCTTTAAAGACTGGCGCAGAAACGCAGCACTGATCACCCTGAGATCCTTTCCCACCCCGGAAAAGATTGTAGAAGCAGGAGCCAGAAAGATTTGCGAGACATGGAAAACAGAAATGAAACGTCCCAGTTTTAAACGTGCAGAGGCACTTGTAAAAGTAGCCAGTAACAGTATAGGTAGAACCAGTGGCAAATTAGCCTCCGAAGCCAGTTTGAAAAACCTACTGGCACAATACGATCTATACTGTAAACAATATGAAGGCCTGGAACAACTCATGCTGGAGCTACTGATGCAAGTTCCCAATGCCAGTAAACTCTTAGATATTAAAGGGGTGGGTTTAGGCACAGCAGCAACATTTGTGGGCGAAGTAGGAGATATCAGCAGATTTCAAGATCCACGTCAGATCCAGAAACTAGCAGGCTTTAACTTGGTGGCGAACAGTTCCGGTAAACACAAAGGGAAAACCACCATCAGCCGGCGAGGCAGAAAACGGTTGAGACACAGTTTATTCTTTGCCATGATTGCCATACTAGCCCATAATCCTGAATTTCGATCACTTCATCAAAGGAATCTTACGCGGGAAAACAACCCGCTTAACAAAATGCAGTCCATTGTCGCCCTTTGCGGGAAATTAATTCGCATATTCTATGCATTGTTAAGCAAAGGTGTAGATTACGACCCAGAAAAGATGCTAAATGATATCCATCAACCTATGCAGCAGGCGGCATAAAGGAAGCTGAGACCTTACTGAAACTAAGAAGCACATCCTTGGAGCAAGGGTAATGCCGTAAACTGAGCACCATAGGATGTTGAATAGAATTAACACTAATACAGACTCATAAAACGGAGAGCCGGGACAGTCAGGTTGAATTTTTCCATAGGGCAATGACCCCGTCTAGGAGCATGACTGACGTTTCACCTCTTGGATAGGCAGGACGAAGGAATTTAGGGCGAAGACCCAGGAAGACATGGGAGGTTTGCTGCCGGGAGACGATGTGAAATCCCTCTGGCCACAATACAGAAAACACGCGGCCTTGAGTGAGGTTACCCGTCATCATCCATAATTACACAAAGATGTAATAATCAAGAGATATGCTGTCCGTGAATAAAATGAAATACTGTGAAAACAAGAGACATTGGATGAAATAATTAGTTTATTAAGGGAGGACTATTTGACGACCCGTTAACTGCTATTAAGGAAAGGCTAGAAGAAGTTGATCGGATGTTCTTGCTGTTTCAGAAGATGCAAAGTGGTCATTTTGACCATCAGTTTAGTAGTAGTGATTATACCTCAACCAAACAACAGTTAAAGGCACGTTTACTGAATCTAGAAAAAGAATTAAATGAATACCTAGCAGGTGAATATGGAATAGATGCCAGGAATACTAAAAATATGAAACAATACGAACATTGGCTAAATACACATCAACCCTTTCATTGGCTGGTTGAGTTTTATGGGATTATGGAAAAGAATATGGGGTTTGATGTGATTATTGGCAATCCGCCATATGTAGAATATAGCAAGGTAAGAAAAAATTATAGAATAATGAATTATACTACGGAGTCGTGTGGCAATCTGTACAGTTATACGGTTGAGAGATCCGTCTTTTTATTAAACGGATACGGTAAAGTTGGGCTTATTGTTCCGATCAGTATAACTTGCACTCAACGAATGCATTTAGTTCAGCAGACATTAAATTCAGCATGTTCTAATCTATGGTTCAGCAGTTATGCGGAGCGGCCTAGTAAACTTTTTGCAGGAGCTGAGATACTAATTACCATAATAATTGGAAGTAAGAGCAATAGTCCTAGTACTAGGCATTCTACCACATTTATAAAATGGACTTCCAGCGAACGATTATATTTGTTTAACTTAATCCGATATGAAGTTAATGATGTCTATATAAAAGACTATGTTATTCCTAAAGCTGGACATGTAATAGAAGCAGATATAATTAATAAGATTCTTAAAGACAAGAGAGCGCTAAAAAACTCCTTACTTAACGAATCGGATTTTATAATCTATTATAGAATAGGCGGAGGGAGATACTGGAAAATATTCACTAATTTCCGACCTTATTTCCAGTTAAATGGCGAAATATCGGTGTCAAGTCGTGAAAATTATTTATATGCTCAGAACACAGAAAGTAGAAATGTTATTATTTCAGTTCTAAGTAGCTCACTATTTTATTGGTATTTTATATTAACGACAAACTGTCGATCTTAATCGGAGGATCTTGAATTTCCAATATACGACGGTATAAGAAGCGTATAAAATAAGGTCAATCGTACTTGTGTAGAAAGTTAATGGATGAATATACAAATAAAAGTATATGAAAACAATCATCAAAACTGGAAAATTGTTTATCAAGAATTTTTATCCAAGGTTATCCAAACCCATCTATTGTAGAATTGATAACGCAGCAACATTATGGTTTTATGATGAGGAAACAAACTATTGTTAACTATGATAGTAAAGTACCGTATGGGTTTTAAATGGGTCTGTGGATAAAACTAATTAATGGACGGGGGTATAAACTAGATCGCAATCTGGACGATGTTTCTGCGGCTTTCGAAATGTTACTGGAGGGAAAATTGAAACGCGCGTCACCCTAGGGCAGAATCAATGCTCCACGTTTGGCAGAGAGGGACTTTCAGCGCAACCTAGTAAAGAAGCTCCAGACTCATTATCTTTCAGAGACGAAGTTTCAGCTGAAGAAATGGGAGGCTCTGTTTTCTGATGAAGAAGGTTACAGGATGCTGAAATAGGAACCCTGTAATACTGAGATTGATGAGCGCGGAGCCAGGAAGATTACCCACAGGGGAATGCACTTCCGTAACCAGAATCCGTCTGCCCATATCTGAAAATCCTTTGTGAAAGCGGAGGCTCGGCGCATGCAGGGGTAGTTCTGGCTGAGCTGGAAAAGCACATGGGTATATTAAAAGACGTTGATTGTGACCACCTGCCATCCTGATCCTGATACTATATCTGTGGCGAAATACCGCTCAGTGGTCACGTCAAGCCATGGTTGACGAAGGCTTATTAAAAAACGATTCTCCTCGGGGGATTTGGGAAATTAGCGATGAGGGGAGAAAGTACCTAGAAGCCAAGTTATGATTAATAATAAAACGTTTTCTATAGCGAAAGGAAATGAAAATTATCCCCACCCGCTCTACCAACGCCTGGGCGAAAAAGCACCGGGGTATCTCCACTGCCTCGGCAATTCCTCTTTGTTACAAAATAAAGTTATGGGATTTGCCTGTTCACAATACTGCCCCCCCTCCCTGATATTAAAAATCGGCGACATCTTCAAAGTCATACGCAACTGTGATTATTCCATTGCCAGTGGTTTTCATTCGCCGGTCGAGCAGGAGGCGCTGCAGATTATAATACGGGGCACGTCTCCTGTTATTATCATGCTTGCGCGCAGCCTTCAAGGCATGCGCCTGAAACCAGAATATCGTACCCTACTCGATCAGGATCGTTTGCTTTTGCTGTCTCCGTTTGAAACTGATATAAAGCGCATTAGCACAGCCAGTTCTCTAAAACGCAACAGCATACTGGCTGCTTTATCGCATACTTTGTTTATTCCGTATGCACACCCGTGTGGTAATTTAGAACAACTGTGTTTGGAATTGTCGCAAAGACACCAGATATTCTACACTTTGGATAGTGAATATAACCGACAGCTATTGGCCCAGGGAGCTAAAATTTTTAAGATAGAGTAGTACAGCAATGTTCTTGTGAGGTTTTGAGCTGAACGAAGGAGCGTAAACATGAAAAATAGTCTAAATACTTTGGCCGTTGATGCCCTTATCGTACATGATGTCCCTAAAAAATTTTCACAGAGGTATATAAAAGAAAATCCTGAATCTGATGCAGAGGATATAATACTTAGCGAAGTTTCAACTCCGTTTGATCAAGAATTGACCAGGTTTTTCCATGATAAAATTACTGGAACAATTGGATCAGGTAATGCTTTTGAGATGTAAGCGTCAAAAACTTCACACATATGAGCGTAGCAACAAAAGATGAGAAAATAACCTGAACACAAAAACAATGAGGTGTTCAGGAATGATAGGCAATGATCTGCGCAGCCTGTGGGAACAGCGTCTGGCAGAACATCAAGTCAGCGGTAAAAGTATAGCTGCCTGGTGCAATGATCATTCAGTCAAAGTACATCAATTTTACTATTGGCGTAAGAAGCTGCGCTTCAGCCAGGCGGACAACAATCAACCTGTAAAATGGCTTGCCCTGGGATTAGACCGGGTAAGTCTTGACCCAGACACCATAGCAATGCATATCGGACAAGCAACAATTGAGGTCAAAAAAGGATTTGATCAGCAGCTGTTGCGCGAGATCATGCAGGTCCTGCAGACAATATGATCAGTGAAATATCAATCAGGCAGGTTTATCTGGCCTGCGGCAGTACTGATCTTAGAAAATCGATTGACGGATTGGCAGTGTTAGTCAAAGAAGCGTTTGATCTGGATCCGTTTAGCCCGAGTCTATTTGTGTTCTGCAATCGCAAGCGTGACAAACTCAAGATATTGCAGTGGGAGCATAATGGCTTCTGGTTGCATTACCGGCGTTTGGAGCGCGGCAAGTTTAACTGGCCGACAGATAAAACCGAGGTGGTTAGCATCAGCTACCGCGAATTCCGCTGGCTACTGGATGGCTTATCTATAAAACAAACTCAGGCTCATAAAGCAGTTAAACAACGAATTATTCTTTAACAGAAAACGGTTCTAAACCCGGATATTTAGGCATTTTCATAGTGCAAAAAGGCCGATTTTACGGTATAATATAGCTATGGATATGCAAGAAAATTCGGACTTGATAATTGAACAACTCAATGCTGAGATACTTAAACAGAACCAACAAATTGCTGAGCTTAATGCCAAATTAAAGTGGTATGAGGAACAGTTCCGGTTGAGCCGTGCAAAGCAGTTCGGTGCTTCTAGTGAGAAGACCACTCCAGAGCAGATCAGCCTGTTTAATGAAGCTGAAGATAGTGCGAACCCCGAGCTTGAAGAGCCGACCGTGGAAACGATCACATATCAGCGCAAGAAAAAGCAGGCCGGTCAGAGAGAAGACAAGCTTAAGGACCTGCCGGTTGAAGTTATCGAATACCGTCTTGAAGAACACGAGCAATTCTGCCCAAGCTGTAAGTGTGCCCTGCATGAGATGAGCACTCAGGTCAGGCAGGAACTTAAGATCATACCGGCCCAGGTTTCAGTCGTCAAACATGTCCAATACATATATGCTTGCCGTCAGTGCGAAACAGATAACATTACGACACCGATAATTAAGGCTGAAATGCCCAAGCCAATATTACCGGGCAGCCTGGCTTCCCCCTCCATATTGGCTTACATAATGGATCAAAAGTACACCAGCAGTCTGCCTTTGTACCGTCAGGAACAGCAGTTTTCGCGTCTGGGTATTGATCTGTCACGCCAGACCATGGCAAATTGGTTGCTAAATGCCGCCGATCCCTGGCTTAAGATAATCTATGACCGAATGCATGAGCAGCTGCTTCAGCGGGATATCCTGCATGCTGACGAGTCAACCCTGCAAGTATTGAAAGAACCGGGCCGTTTAGCCGAATCCAAGTCCTACATGTGGCTCTACCGAACCGGAAGGGATGGGCCAGCTATTGTTCTGTATGATTACCAGACAACTAGAGCCAGCAAACATCCGAACAGTTTCTTGTCTGGATTTACGGGCTATCTGCAAACCGATGGCTACAGTGGCTATGGTAAACTGACTGGTGTGACACTGGTTGGCTGCTGGGCGCATGCACGCAGGAAATTTACCGAAGCACTAAAGGCATTGCCTACTGAGCAGAAAGACAAGCCAGTGGCAGCTAGCGTGGGTTTAGATTACTGTAATCGATTATTTGTTATTGAGCGACAATTGAAAGAGCTATCCAGTCAGCAACGTTACGAAAAACGGCTGGAGTTAAGTAAGCCGATGCTCGACGACTTTTACACCTGGCTCAAAAAACAGCGGCAACAAACTCTGCCTAAGAGCGCCTTTGGTCAGGCCATCACTTATTGTTTGAATCAATGGGATGATTTAAACCACTTCCTGCTGGATGGTAGGTTGGAGATAGATAACAATCGGGCGGAGCGCTCGATTAAGCCGTTTATTATTGGACGTAAGAACTTCCTATTCTCAAACACCCCCAGGGGTGCCAAGGGGAGTGCAATCATATACAGCATTATCGAAACGGCTAAGGAGAATAATCTGAAGCCCTACAATTACCTTGTTTATCTGTTTGAACACTTACCCAATGTAAATACGCAAGATTCTGCAACCATAAATAGCTTGCTACCCTGGTCAGATTCACTGCCAGTTGATTGCAGAATGCCAGATCATAAGGATACTACAAGTGATTCTTGATTTATAGGTGTTCGTGTTTGACGCTTACGTTCGGAGACAGGGTTATACGGACAAGAGGATATATTAGAGAGAGCTCCTGCTGATGGGGGAGGAGACTTTATGAAAGATTATTAGTATTTTCCGTCCGTGGATAGGGCCACCGAGGCGGAAGAGCTGTTTGTGGAGCTGTTTGCCGAGACCTTTGGCCCGAATTGGCTGCAATACTCTGTACAGGGAGGATAGTATGAATATTTCAACCTTTGATAGTACAAAAGAATACCTTTTTAAACTGTTAAATGATATACAACATGGAAAGACGCAACTACCAGATTTTCAACGTGGGTGGGTATGGGATGATGAACACATTAAAAGTATTTTGGCGAGTGTCTCATTGTCTTACCCAATTGGAGCGGTTATGATGATGCAGACCGGGAATACCGACGTCAGATTTAAGACTCGTTTGGTTGAGGGAGCAAAGCTATCTGGTAGCAAACCAGACCCGGATTGCTTAATTCTAGACGGTCAGCAACGGTTAACTTCTCTGTTCCAGGCACTGTTTTTGGGAGAACCGGTATCCACAAAAGACAGCCGCAATACGCCAATTACACGCTGGTACTATATTGATATCGATAAGGCTTTGGATCCCCAAATTGATAGAGAAGAGGCAATTATTTCGGTTCCCGCTGAAAAAATAAAGAAAGATCTTTGGGGAAAACCAGTGGAAGACTTCAGTACGTGGGAAAAAGAATATGAGGCAGGAGTATTCCCACTTTCGCTTATACAGGATTTCTTTGAATGGAAGTCTGGATATGATGAATACTTCGAGTATAACAAAGACAAACTGAAACGTTTTAACGAGTTTAATAAAGAGATTATAAAACGGTTTGAACAGTATCAAATTCCCGTGATTACATTGGGAAAGGATACTCCCAAGGAAGCGGTCTGCCAGGTCTTTGAGAAAGTCAATACCGGAGGAGTATCCTTGACAGTTTTTGAGTTGCTAACCGCTACATATGCTGCTGAAGATTTTCAATTACGTGACGATTGGGCGGAAAGAGAGAAGCAGTTATACAAACATAAGGTGCTGAGGGGATTAGAGAATACTGATTTCTTACAGGCGGTTACCCTGCTGGCTACATATGATAAGAGATTGAAAGATAGTAAGACTGCAGTGAGTTGTAAACGTAAAGACATACTTAGTTTGTCATTAGCAGATTATCAAAGCTGGGCAAATGTAGCAACCGATGGTTTTTTACGGGCGGTTCAATTCTTATACAATCAGAAAATCTATGACAGCCGGGATCTTCCTTACCGTACTCAGTTGGTTCCGCTAGCGGCTTTTTTGGGGTTGCTTAAAGATAAGGCTGATACTGATGGGGTTAAGAATAAGATTGCTAGGTGGTATTGGTGTGGGGTTCTGGGAGAACTGTATGGCGGTGCTATTGAAACCAGGTTTTCAAAGGATTTTCCTGAGTTAGTGCAATGGATTAACGGAGGCAACGAGCCAAGTACCATTACAGATGCCAATTTTGTTGCATCAAGGCTATTTAGCCTCAGAACCCGTAATAGTGCAGCCTATAAGGGGCTATCAGCGCTGCTGTTACGTTTTGGTGGACAAGATTTTCGTAGTGGAGATCCAGTTGACCACCAGAAGTACTTCGATGAGAAAATCGATATTCACCACATATTCCCTAGAGACTATTGTAGAAATAACAACATTAAAGCCAGGCGTTGCGATTGCATTTTGAACAAAACTCCCCTGTCTGCAAAAACCAACCGTATGATAGGTGGCAAAGCTCCAAGTCTGTACTTAGCACGGTTGCAGAAGACCGCAGAAATTGAGCCTGATAGAATGGATGAAATATTGTGTTCGCACTTGATCGAACCATCGATGATAAGAAAAGATGATTTTGAAGGGTTTTTTGAATACCGGCTTCGGGCGTTTCTTGACCTAATTGAAAAAGCAATGGGTAAACAACCATCCATAGACGTAGCTCTAAGTGACAGTGAATCTAGCGGAGAGGAAATGGATAAGGACGAAATCTACGAGGATTAACCGACAAGGCAATCACAAAATTGAAGTTCTTATTTGGGGTTTTGCCATGGACAATTTATTTTTGCAGATTTCCGGCGTGGGAGAGGTCAAGGCTGCGCGATACGGAAAGGAACTTTTAGAAGATATTCTTATTGGATGAAGGGGATTGGCCATGAATAACGACTGTTCAACAAAAGAGTGGGTCAAGAAAGCTTACAAAAAACTCAAAGGCAATGTGTATTTTGATAAAACACGACTCCCGCTGATTCATCAGCTTGTATCCTTTGAAAACGAGAGTCTAGAAGAAAACCTTGACAAAATAGTAGAAGTTCTCGAACAGAACGACGATAAATGGAAGGATTATGTAGAAGATATCACCAGCAAAATTGATGTACTAGTCTATCCCAAAAAGCTTCACTCTTGGCCGGAAAATCAGGTGATTTTCAATGCAGACAATGAGCCGATTGAGATGGAAAAGGCGCAGTACTTTATTGATTTGCCGGTAGGTGGACATATTCTCGGTACTATATGGGTGCTTACCGTCGGTGCGGAACTGGATAATCGTAATGACACAGATAACCTGCTCATGTATGAGCATTCCTATGGAAACCGCCTGCGCAAGAATCTTTACAACGCTGACAGTGGAGATATTACTTACTCCCCTTATTTGTTTGAACCTTATTTCTCCCAGTATGAAAGCTGGCGGGATACTGCTTTGTCATATGCAAAGGAACGACTAGATAACAAGCAGGATGCGTTGATTATAACGCTTGACCTGCGTAGCTTTTTCTACGGAGTGCATTTTCCTGAGGATAGCTTTGACAGAATTTTTCAATTCGCTTCACATAACAAAGAACTCCCTGTCTGGGCAAAGCAGTTACACGACTTCGTTTATCGTGTCCTGAAGGAGTATTCTCAGAAGGTTCGTGAGATAAATTCTGACCCAGAGCTTCCTTTGGGTGAACGTGTATTTCTACCTATTGGATTTTTGCCATCGAACATCCTTTCAAACTGGATACTAACCCCTTTTGACGAGGCTATCAATCGACGATTTAATCCGGTGTACTACGGAAGATATGTAGACGATATTATCATAGTAGACAAGGTGGAAAAAAATAGTCCCCTGCGCAAGCGAGCACATGGAAAGAGCACGGATGGCTCCAAGCTTACAGCCCAGGATGTAATCGAATACTATTTCTGCTCCTGCTCTGAGGTAGAGAAGATGCCAGATGTCTGCAAGCAGATTCAACTCTTTCTGCCGCTGGAATTAGATGAAATGACCCCTTCACAGAAAAGGACATTTGAAAAAAAGCAGGAAGCAAGCAAACAGGAATATAGTAATCAAGAAAACTGCGACAAGTATCAAGGTATAGGTTATCGCATTAACCCGGCTGTTTTGCTGAAAGACAGTACATCAACGGTTAAGCCGGAAATCCAAATTCAAAATGATAAGGTAAAGGTATTTTACTTCCGAGAAGGAGCGACCAGGGCTCTGCTTGATTGCTTCCGCACTCAAATCGGGCAGAACGCCAGTGAGTTTCGCTTTTTGCCAGATATGGATCATATATTGGGGAAAAACAATTATAGCGAAATTTTCAAGATGCAAAATGATGAGACCCTACACAAGCTGCGCGGTGTCACAGGTGTTTCTGTGGATAAGTTTTCTTTATCTAAATTTCTTGGAAAATACCGCAAGGCCGGCAGTATGATACGTGATAAGAAGGAAAGCGCTTTCGACCGAGATTTGCTGACCATTCTAAACAAGCGCACTCTTATCGAAAACTATACGCTTTGGGAACGCCTTTTGGAAATAATGATCGTCAATGACCGCCTAGAGAATTACGAAAAGCTGGTAATAAATATCATAGATGCTATTGCTGCATATAATGTCCCGCCTGAGCTCATCAAAGTGCCGGAGAACCAATCCCGTCATGCACTGGTTTTATATCTGAACGTAGCTGTTTGCCGTACTACGGCTCTATACTGGGGACCTAAAATAGATGACGTTTTGAAACACATTCAAGATGCTGTAGGGAAGGTATTCCAAAATGAAGCAACCTTGTTCCATAAAGTAACAGAGCTACGCACTCAATATTGCCGCAGTCGCATGGTTAACAAATACGTATTGCCACTACCCATTGGATGGCTGAAAGAAAATGTATTTACACAGAAGGATAAAACTATCAATCTGTGTCATTTGGAATCTTTCATTGCTAGCGTCGACTGGACAAAGATGTCGAAAAGCTATGTGTACTTCCCTTATATGGTAACACCACAGGAAATCTCATACGCTTTCGCATGTAAAAATATCGCCGCCGGGAAAGAAATTGCTTCGCCTGGCGAACAATGGGCTCACATTCGAGAACGCTATTTACTTGATAATTATTGTATAGAGAAGGATACGAGCAAGATATCTGAATTTGAAAATATCAAAGTTGAAAAGATCCATAACAGAGCTAAACCATGTTATGCGGTATCTGTTGATACGCCAGCGGCCAAAAAGATCAAAGTCGCCATCGGGAATGCGAGACTATATGAAAATGATTTCAAGCTGGCGCTGACTGGAACCCCCAATCGATCCTATGAAAGATATCAACAGGTTTACAATCTGTTAAAAGAGGCACTTGTGCTGAACGTAGATCTGCTGGTACTACCGGAAAACTTTCTTCCATGGGAGTGGATTCCTAATATTTCTAGATTGTGCGCATACAATCAAATGGCGCTAATTACAGGCGTGGAGCATATTCTCTCGCCCAAGGTTGAGGGCAGACAACAGCAAGTTTATAACTTGACTGCAGTGATTCTTCCGTATCGCAAAGATGAGTATAAATTTGCCCATATCGTTTACCACCAAAAGGCTCATTTCTCTCCAGAAGAAAAACGAAAAATCAAAGGATACCGATTGGAACCACTTCATGGTAACGAGTATCAGTTGTTTCATTGGAAGGATCTGTGGTTCTCCGTTTATTGCTGCTTTGAGTTGGCATCCATTGAAGAACGTGCGCTATTCCAATCCTTCGCGGATTTGACGGTGGCCGTTGAATGGAATCGAGATATTCCTTACTTTGGTAGTATTATGGAGACCTTGTGCCGGGATTTGCATTGTTATTGTATCCAGGCCAACTCTTCCGACTTTGGAGATAGCCGGGTCATATCTCCCACCAAAGCCGAGTTGAGGGATTTAATTAAAACAAAAGGCGGAACTAACCATTCGATTCTGGTAGATGAGATCAACATAGACGCTCTGCGTGATTACCAGCGTAAGGAATACGAACTGCAGCGAGACGACGGTCGTTTTAAGCCAACTCCTCCTAATTTCGATCCAAGCATCCCTGAGCTTAAGCAGAATGGTAGGCTTTGGAACTATTTAAAGCAAATTAATGAGATGAATACATCTCACTTACAACCGGGTAACCGCAAAGCCGAAACGATTGCCTGATTGACGCAAGAATTCCAATGGCGATATTCCACATGTAGTAGAAGGGATTACTGATTCTGTTAAGCAAGTAGCTGAACACAATCATATGCAGTTAATATTAAATTCTGACATAAGTCGATTGCTAAGCCAGCACCCTGTGTATTTTAGCGAGATATGCATTGAAGATAGAGAACGGTACTCTATTGAGCAGCTTAGGCGCGAGGTTAAGTACGATTAGTAGTTATAAAATTAAGAATCAGTGTGTCGTAGAACTAAAAACAGCCGTATGGTGACCGTGTTTTAGAATTTTATCGATAATATTGCTGTAGGAATGGACGTACGTAAGGATATTGAGATGCAGATTTAATTGTGGAACTACTAGGGTGGTGAACCTATGAAACCTATCACTTTCATTGATACCGAGGTTGAGCCCAATAGCGGGAAGATACTAGACCTTGGCGCGATCAAGGGTGATAATCGTACGTTTCATTCCACTTCAAGCTCTGATTTTGCAGCATTTTTGCGGGGCTCGGAGTACATATGCGGTCATAACATCTTCAAGCATGATTTAAAATATATACGGCCTATGATGACTACAGCCGGGATTGAAGAGCTTCGGGTATTAGATACGTTGTATCTCTCCCCCTTGATGTTTCCGAAGAAACCTTACCATGCCCTTCTAAAAGACGATAAACTACAGACCGACGAACTAAATAATCCTTTAAATGATGCCATCAAAGCCAGGGATCTGTTCTTTGACGAGGTCACCGCTTTTAACCTAACCGATGATTTATTAAAACAGATCTATTATGGACTCCTGGGGAATGAAGAGGAGTTTCGATCCTTTTTTGAATTCGTTGGATTTGTGTCAACGGAGAACAATATTGAGGGCATGATCCGTCAACAATTCCAAGGCCGGATGTGTGAAGGGGCCGATCTGGAGAGGCTTATTGCCGAACACCCGGTAGAGTTGTCTTACTGCCTGGCCCTAATCAATACCAACAGCCGCTATTCCATTACGCCGCGCTGGGTAACCAGGAACTACCCTGATATAGAGAGGGTAATGTACATACTGCGCAGCAAACCCTGTATAAAGGGCTGCGCTTACTGCAACCAGGCACTTGATGTCCATGCAGGATTGAAGAGGTTTTTCGGCTATGATTCCTACCGAACATTTGACGGGGAGCCTTTACAGGAGAAGGCTGTACAAGCGGCTATTGACAACCGATCGCTTTTATCAATATTTCCTACCGGTGGCGGCAAATCGATTACTTTTCAGATCCCGGCATTGATGAGCGGTGAAAATACCAAAGGTCTGACTGTGGTAATCTCTCCTTTACAGTCGCTCATGAAAGACCAGGTTGACAACCTGGAGAAAATGGGCATTACTGAGGCAGTGACCATAAACGGGTTGCTCGACCCGATTGAACGGGCAAAGTCATTCGAACGGGTAGAGGAAGGCTCTGCTTCGATACTCTATATTTCCCCGGAGTCCCTTCGCTCCAAGACTATCGAACGTCTGCTCTTAGGCAGGAATGTAGTACGTTTTGTAATTGATGAGGCGCATTGCTTTTCTTCCTGGGGGCAGGATTTCAGGGTTGATTATTTGTATATAGGTGATTTCATCAAATCATTACAAGAGCAGAAGAACCTGGCCGATAGCATTCCGGTGTCCTGCTTCACTGCTACCGCCAAACCTCAGGTGATAGAAGACATCCGCCAGTATTTCAAAGAGAAACTCAATCTTGACCTGGAGTTATTCTCTACTAGAGCAACTAGGCGCAACCTGCGCTACAGAGTGTTTCATAAAGACACCGAAGAAGAGAAGTATAATACCGTTCGAGATTTGATTCAGGAAAAGAACTGCCCCACCATTATTTACGTTTCACGTACCAGGAAGGCTTATCAATTGGCAGAGAGGCTGACGGCCGATGGCTTTTCCGCTAGACCCTATCATGGCAGGATGGATAATCGCGAAAAATCTGAAAACCAGGATCTGTTTATAAGTGGCAAGGTACAGATAATGGTGGCCACATCGGCTTTTGGCATGGGAGTGGACAAGAAGGATGTCGGCATGGTAATCCACTTCGAGATATCCGACTCCCTGGAAAATTACGTTCAGGAAGCCGGCCGGGCGGGGCGGGATGAGAGTATATCCGCCGATTGTTTCGTTCTGTTTAATGATGATGATTTGAGCAAGCACTTTATCCTTCTCAACCAAACCAAACTCAGCATTCAAGAAATCCAGCAGATATGGAAAGCGATTAAAGATATCACCAGATTTAGGGCTACCGCTTCCCGGTCAGCTCTGGAGATCGCTAGAAGAGCTGGATGGGACGATAATGTGAAAGAGATTGAAACCAGAGTCAAAACCGCTGTTTTGGCTTTGGAACAGTCTGGGTATATCCGGCGCGGCCAGAATATGCCCCGGGTGTACGCTGACAGCATCCAAGTGAAGACTGCTGAAGAGGCCATTAACCGCATAAACGCATCGCAAAGGTTTGATGAGAAACAAAGGGTAAATGCTATACGAATTATCAAGAAGCTGATTTCAAGCCGAAGCAGGCAGCAATTGGATGATTCACCGGAAAGCAGGGTTGACTATATCGCAGATCACTTGGGCTTGGAAAAAGAGGAAGTGGTCGATGCAGTTAATCTGCTGCGCCTGGAGAAAATACTGGGCGACAGAAAAGACTTAACAGTCTTTATCAGGAAGCAAGACAACGCCAACCGTTCTCGGAATATATTGAAATCATTCCACCGCATCGAAAGGTTCTTAGTTTCAGATATGGTAGGAAGCGAAGAAGAAGTATTTAATATCAAGAAACTGAATCAGGATGCCCAGGAAACTGGCTGCAATGATACCACCACCTCAAAAATCAAGACTATCTTAAATTTATGGGCTATAAAGCAATGGATAAAGAAACAGCATGTCTCCACGAACCATATCGCGGCCAAGTTTATGTATGACCAGGATGAATTTGTGAAGCTAGTGGCCAGGCGCAATGATTTGGCAGACAATATAGTTGAGTATTTTTACCAGCTCAGCAGTGGGGAAGAGACTAGCTCGAATGAGGTTCTGGTTGAGTTTTCCCTGTTGGAACTGAAAGAGCATATAGATAATCAAATAGGGCTTTTCGATAGAGAGGTCGGCTTAAAAGAGATTGAGGACGCACTTTTTTATTTGTCAAGAATAGAAGCCCTTACCATTGAAGGCGGCTTCCTGGTAGTCTACAACGCGCTCACTATAGAACGACTGGAGAAAAACAATCGCAAGAATTATAAAAACGAGGACTACTCGAAGCTCAACCAGTACTACCAGAATAAAACCCAGCAGATTCACATTGTCGGAGAATACGCCCGCAAGATGCTGGAGTCGTACAAAGCCGCCCTGGAATTCGTTGATGATTATTTCCGGCTGAACTATAATACCTTTTTGACTAAATATTTTAAGGGGAATCGAAAAGATGAGATTAATAGACCCATTACACCACAGAAGTTCAGAGAGGTATTTGGCCAGTTATCACCGCTGCAATTGGAAATCATCAATGACAGTAAATCAAAGTACATAGTAGTGGCAGCCGGACCGGGGAGTGGCAAGACCAGGATTCTGGTGCACAAGCTGGCTTCCTTGCTTTTCATGGAAGATGTCAAGCACGAACAATTACTGATGGTGACCTTTTCGAGGTCTGCGGCCACTGAATTTAAGAAACGCCTCATTAAGCTGATCGGCTCTGCTGCCCATTTTGTTGAAATTAAGACCTTCCACTCTTATTGCTTCGACTTATTGGGACGGGTTGGCACTGTGGAAAATTCGGCAGATATCATACAAGAAACGGTTAAAAAGATAAAGAACGGGGAAGTGGAGCCCAGCCGAATTACCAAGACAGTCTTGGTAATCGACGAAGCCCAGGACATGGATGCAAACGAATATGCCTTGGTTGAGGCTTTGCTGGAGCAGAATGAGGACATGCGCCTGATTGCGGTGGGAGATGATGACCAGAATATCTATGAGTTCAGAGGGGCCAGCTCGAAGTACCTTAAAATGATTCTGGAGGACAAAGGTGCGGTCAAGTACGAATTGGTAGAGAACTATCGCAGTAAAAGCAATCTAGTTGACTATACCAACCAGTATGTAAAAAGGATACCGTACAGATTAAAAGAAACCCCGATAATAGCGCAGCAAAAAGACAATGGCACCATAAGGCTGATACGGTATAGCAGAAATACTAACCTGATCACTCCGCTGGTGAATGATATCCTGTCGGCGGAACTGACCGGATCGACCTGTGTATTAACCAATACCAATGAAGAGGCCCTGCAAATAACCGGATTGCTTATGAAAAACGGGATGACAGCGCGGCTGATTCAAACCAATGATGGATTCAATCTATACAACCTCTTGGAAATAAGGTTTTTCTTGAACCGGCTGCAGATGGATGATGGCAGCTACACCGTTAGCGATGATATGTGGGTAAGAGCTAAATGGGCACTGAAGCGAAAATACGGCGATAGTGCCAATTTCGATATAACTGCCAATGTCGTCAAGGATTTTGAATATACCAACCCAAGTACAAAATATAAGTCCGATTTGGAGATGTTTATCCGCGAATCCAAGCTGGAGGATTTCTTCGGTTTCAACAGGGAGACTATATTTGTTTCAACTATACACAAAGCCAAGGGACGCGAGTTTGACAACGTGTTCTTGATGCTGGACCATTTCAACACCGGTGCGGACGAACGCAAACGCCTGCTATATGTGGGCATGACCAGGGCAATAAGGAATCTGACCATTCATTGCAATGGGAACTATCTCGACAACATCAAAACTGAGGGCCTTAATATTTGCTTCGACTCCAAGCAATATGTGCATCCGGCTCATCTGGCCATGCAGCTTACTCATAAGGATGTTTGGCTGGATTTCTTTATACCCCGCCAGAATATGATTAATGGCCTAAAAAGCGGCGATGTGCTGAGCTTTGACGGGGAATGCTGCCGCACTGCCAAAGGGGTGCCGGTAATAATGGTATCTAAACAGGCAGCCAGGGAAATTGGTGCTTGGATCAGTAAGGGCTACCGACCTAAGGACGCCCAGGTGAGATTTATTGTGTACTGGCAAAAGGAAGACTCGGAAGACGAGATTAAAATCGTTCTGCCTGAAGTGCATTTTGAGAAGGCAGGCGATTTGAAGTTCGCAGGTCTACAATAAGATCAATGGTTCGATTTACAAAAGATGCGGGAATCCCTTAAAGCCAAGGATGATGATATCCAGGTAATCAAATCCGAAAAATGTTTTTGCTTCTGGGGGAGAATTATCAAAGAGATCGACGACAAACAAAGCAGTTGATGACATAGCATGATAAACATATAATATTATTATAATTATACTATGAGGGGTTGATCCCGTGCAGATTAAACCGTCCGCAAGCATCCGGCAGAACTATAATGAGATAGCTGATTTGTGCAGGTCTACCGGTGAGCCGGTGTATCTTACTAAAAACGGCGAGGGCGATCTGGTGGTGATGGATATAGAATCGTTTGCCCGCCGTGAAAAAATGCTGAAGCTGCGGGAAGAACTGCTGGCCGTAGAGGAAGATCGTCTGGCCGGTCGTGCCGGAGTAACGCCAGATGAACTGGACAGCTATCTGGATAGCATTATTGATGAGGCGGAACATGGATAGAAAGCCTCATTATAAGGTGATTGTTTCCGAACGCGCCCGTCAAATGCTGGCGTGCCAGGTCCGGTTTCTGGCGCAGAAAAGTCCCACCGCCGCCCGCAAAATCAAAAACGATTTGATAGGTGCCATCCGTACCCTCCATCACATGCCGGAACGTTTCCCTTTTCTGGAGGCCGAGTTTATTCCGCCAAACAAATACCACAAGATGTTCATTGAAAAATGGTATCTAATTTTATACCAAATCAAGGATCAGACAGTGTACGTTGAATATATTGTGGATTGTAGGCAGGATTACAGGTGGCTAATGAGGTAGGTTTCAGAAATAGCCAATTCCTTCCAAATACATAAGATGTACTATCATCTGCCAAAGAGGGGATTGCTGATGAATTACCGGGTTTGTTTTGCTGCCTACCTGCGGCTGCAGGGCCGCAAGGAGTCTACTGTCAAGAGTTATGGCCGAGCTCTGGCTGAGTTTGCCACTTATTGCGGCAGCCAAAAGAAGAATGGCGGCCTGTTAAAACAGTTTAATCCCCATAAATTGCAATCTTACAAAGACAATCTCTTATACGACCGGGATCTGCGTCCTTCCACCGTAAACCGGCGCTTGTCGGCCCTGTCTGCTTTTGCTCGTTTCCTGCTGAGCAAGGGATTACTAAAAGGCAATCCTTTGGAACTGGTTTCCCGCGCTGGCCGCGAGGAAATAAACAAAGAACAGATGCAAAAGGCCTGGGACGGGGTCCAACGCCTGCGTGCCGAAGTCCACCAGGATGTTATTAATATACGGGATCGCGCTGTGGTGGAGCTGCTTTACGCTGGCCTGTCGGTACGCGAACTGTGCAGCCTCAGATATGAGGTTGGCTGGAATGCTGATTCTGACTCCATAGCTGTGGGTGAGCGCCGGGTCTCTCTGCATGCCAGGGCCTGCCTGGCTTTGGAACATTACGGAATTCTCAGGCCGATACTGCGGGGCGACTACCTGTTTGTAGGATCTGGTCCGGGGTGGTCGATGAAGCCGGGACATATATATGCCGTGATTCGGAGATTGGCCCGAATGGCCGGAGTGAAGAGTGGGGTGGGGGATCTGCGCCGGGCTCGTTATGCCGGTGAGGTTCATGGATTTGAACCGGCCAGAATACTTGCTGCTGTTGCCGCATAAAGCACCAGGGAGTGTGTGAAGTAAAGTACTATTTACACAATATACAATGGGGTGAGGCAGGTGAGTTTTAAAATCATACTTGACGGCACATTGAAGCCGCACCAAAGTATCTATGGGGACGGGTAAAAGCCAAGGCCATCTTCTCACATGGACATTGAATATTACGAGTTTCCAGAGCCACCTAATCTCCTAAAAAAGAGCCACTCAATCTTTTACATAGAGCCACTGTGTTGATGGTGGGAGCCACCCCTTAGGATGGCTCCAGAAGTATGTTCATATTATTCTGGTATTCGTCGTTTTCTCTGACGCATGGAAACATCTCCATCAATTATCATGGTATATGCTGATGGGATGATTCTATCCAGTATGGAATCGGCCAAGGCACCTCCTCCCAGTCTTTCATGCCAACCTTCAGGGACAAACTGAGAACAGATGATAGTAGATGATTGACCGCAACGGGATTCCATCAGTTCGAGCAAATCTCTCTGTTCAGAATCAGAGGTGGGAATCAGCAGGAACTCGTCCAGAATCATCAGGGAGTATTTTTGATACTGCTTCATGAGCTGTTGATACTTCCCCTGGACCCTTGCTGCTTCAAATTCGCTGAACAGTTCAGGTAGGCGGATGTATCTCGTTTTATAACCTGACTGACAGGCATTGACCCCAAGGGCATTGGAAATAAAGGTTTTGCCAGATCCAGTAGCCCCTATGAGGATGACATTGAGACTCTGACGGATAAATTCATTATCGGCCAGACTTTCCAACAGATCACGGTTCAGATGCCGGTCTGGAAGATACTCAATATTTCCAAGAAAAGCGGATGAGTTCACAAATTTGGCATTCTTAATCAGACGCCGGATGTTGTTGTTATGTCTGGAATCATATTCAGCATCTGCTAATAGCGCTAACCTTTCGTGGAAAGACAATGACTGATACTCTATCTCATTCTCAACCTGCTTTTGGTAAGCTTCAGCAAATGCAGGAAGACGCATGTTCTTCAGCTTTCTTAATGTCTCATTCTTCACGGCTTCCACCTCCGTAATAGCCAGCCCCTCTTACGTAGGCATACTTGTTAGATGCTGATGATGAAAAATGTGATTGGGAAGCACCTTTATCCTTTTTGTCTTGACCGGATTCCAATATCAGTCTAATATTTTTATACCGGGGGCTGGGAATCCGGATAAGTGCTATTCTACATGCGTTTTCCAGGCGTTCAGGCGAGTATTTATCTGCCAGTTTCAACAGGGACAGGCAGCCCTTATAGGCCTGTTCCTCTACCCGGTATGAATCAAACAGTTTCTGCACAACATCTTTTGTAGAATCCCCAATGCCTGTAGCCCATTTCAGGAAACGTGCAGAGTCCCACTCACTATATAGCTGATGATTTGCGGGCATATGATCAATGACCGTGGAATACTGCCCACGCATTCCATAAATTCGCTTGTGGCTGCAAATACGGGAACCTTTGTAGAAGACTTCAATCACGTTTTTGGTGTATCTTACATCCACTTTTTTCTTGACGTACTCATAGGGAATCGAGTAGTTCTGGTAATCTACCGCTATGTGGTAATTCAGCTGAACGGTAGCAGTTTTCCATTGTGCAAACTCATACGGGTATTGGGGCAATGGTGGCATGAATGGAAGCTCTTCTTCCATGAATACAGAATACCGGCTACCCTCTCTTTTCTGGAATTCATTGTGATTGAAACGATCCAGTTCTTTCCTAATTGCTGCATTCATCTCATTGATATTAAAGAACTGACGGTTACGCAGTTTGGCAATTATGTGGGATGTAACTTGTCCCGCAGTCCCTTCCACAGCAGCTTTGTCCTTAGGTTTGAGTACTCTGGCAGGAAGAATGGCTGTCTGATAATGATCTGCTAATTCCTGATAAGCACGATTAACGATGGGATCTTCATATTTTTTGTTGCTGAGTATCCCCGTCTTGAGATTATCTGGGATAAGCAATCTGGTGGATGCTCCGAAATACTCATACATGCTAATATGCACATTGATCCAGTCTTCCTCTTTCATGGTAAGACAGGCTTTTGCAAAACAGTACATGCTGAATGGCAGTGTGGCGGCAAACAGATAAACCTTAGAGCTTTTCCCGGTCAACTTGTCGTAAAGAGGCAAGGGTGTACCTACCCAATCCACCATCAGTTTATCTCCAGGTTTATGTTTGATATGCAGGGTAAGACTGTGCTTGTTCACGTATTCCTGGTAAAGTTTGCAGAATTGGGAATACATGTACGGAGGCTTTTCTGAACGGCGGCAGGTATCCACATATTCTTCCCATAGAAGCTTTAATGTTACACCGCTTTTCAGAAGTTCCTTATGGACATAATCGTAATCAGGATTAACAAGAACCGGCACTTGTGATTCCTCTGGGAACAACTGCTGATGAAGTTCCTGATCGTTTAAGGTATTCAAGGAATCCTCGGAAACCGGATGTTTCTCAAATGCCTTAAACACCTTTGCTACTGTGTTTCTGGATACCCTCAAGGTATCTGCAATTCTTCGCTGGCTATAGCCCTTTGTGCGAAGCTGCAAAATTTGTTTTTCCTTGGACATAAATATGTCCTCCCTTCGTAAGTATTACGGCGTTACCGCAATTTCATTGTAATACTTACGATAGTGGCTCTCTATTGCGGATTTCTTTTTGAAAACCAATGGCTCTCAACTTCGGATTATGTGGCTCTACGTATCGGATTCACTGGCTCAAAACCGTCGGAATACTCAGACATCATATCAATATATTGATAAAATATGCATATAATAATGGCGGAGGTGCATTCCATGCCGAAAATAGTGCCCAGCTCTGAGCTCAGGAATAAGTACAACGAAATCTCTGAGTTCTGCCACAATTATTCCGAGCCGGTATATATCACAAAAAATGGACAAGGCGATTTGGTGGTCATGAGTATTGACGTTTACGAAAAGCTGGTGGGTCGGTTTGAACTTTACAAACTGCTGGACGAAGGATTGGATGCCCACAAGAAAAACAAGGTTGTGCCGGCTGAGGATGTGTTTGAAAAAGTTATCAGCGGGATTCCCAAATGAAGCACTATAAGGTCATGATGACCAAACCGGCAGCGGAAGACTTGCAGCAAATAGCACACTATATTGCCATAGAGCTGCGGGAACCGGTATCAGCACAGAGGTTGGTCGATAGAATTAAAGACCAGGTGATGAGTCTCGCTGAAATGCCGACCCGCCACGAGTTGGTGGCAGATGGGAGTCTGGCCTCTCAGGGTATACGCAGACTGGTGATAGACAACTACATTGTGTTCTATATCATTGCTGAAAAAGAACGGACAGTAACCATTATCAGGATATTATACGGCAGACGTAATTGGGAGCAGCTATTGTAGTGTTATCTGCCGTGACAGGGGGCCGGGTGCAAACTATCGATATTTTATGACATTCTGGGGTTGGTGGTTCAACCAGGCGGATATGTTTTGGAATACTATATTGGCTCTTCTTTGCATGGCTTCCTGAGTTGCATAACCGATATGGGGCGTCAGGACCGTAGATTTGGCCCTGAGCAGTGGATAATCGCTGGGCAGAGGCGGCTCTCTATTTTTACACGCTTCCCTCATTCGAGACATTCCCGGCATAATCCGTTCTGCCATTGCGTACACTATGTACATAATATACAATGGAGGTGAGGCAGGTGAGTTTTATGCAAACAATACCGGCGACGGATATCAGAAAGAATTTTTCGTCTGCAATCGATAAAGCAGTAAGAGAGAAACCGGTGGCATTAAAAAGAAACCGGGACAAACTAATGCTGCTCTCCAATGCACAGGTTTTAGGGTTGCTGAAAGGGTACAGATTTAAGCCGATTTATAGTGCTGAAGAGGATGGTTCGGTCACTGCGATCCTGGAAGGTTTTGATCTGGCTATTAATGCTGCAGACCATGCACAGGCAGTAACCAGGTTGGCCGAGGAATTAATAGAATACGCCCAGGAATACTACGATCAATTCCAACTGTATTTCGCTTCTAATAACCGCCGGCAGCATTACCCCTATATTCTTAGAGTATTGCTGGCGGAGGATCTGGACGAAGTAAAGGGATTAATCGATGCCTAGTTGGAGAGATTTGAAGAGATTCTGCGAAAGAGACGGGTGGGAACTTTATAAAACCACCGATCATTGGTTTTATCGAAAAATCATGCCTGACGGCACATTGAAGCGCACCAAAGTTTCGATGGGGACGGGTGAAATCAAGGGCCATCTTTGGAAAGAAATCATTAAAAGGCAGCTTCAGGTATCAGAAGAAGACTTTTATAAAAAAATTTAGTTCAAAGACTCTAATTGGGGTCTATTTTTTATGTTAAGGAAGCACGGGATCCGTGCTTCTTTTACGTTTAATCAGGGGTGATACAGAAGAGGCAAAGGAGGCAGCAGCGAAAACGAAGGGGTCTTTGACAGATGGGGACGTTCCTTTTTTGTCATGTGGCCACCTGTCATCCAAGGTCAATTATGGACCGCCATATTGGGCACACTGAATATAACCAAACTTATCTGGAGGAAAGCGTTGTGCTGAAGAAGATTGTCCTGGTTTTAGGTGTTTTTATAATTTTAATCCTCACCTTTAGTTTTGCATTTAAAGAAACAAATAAGATCAGTACCAAGAATATATCCGAGACTGAACCCGTAAATGTTAGCAATCAGGCTGCGTCGCCTGTTTCATCGGGGCCAGTAGCGGACGTTCCCTGGCTGAATGATGAATCATTCCAAAAGGCTCAGGCCCAGTATAATACCCCGGTTCTGTTGGCCGCTTTCTGTACGGTCTTGCATGATCCTTTGCCAGGGGAAGAACACAATGTGCACCACGCTGCTCAAATTCTAGCCGGAACGGTAGTAAAACCGGGGAAAGTATTTTCCATGAACAATACTATTGGCCCTTATAAAAGTCCCCAGGGATTTCGAGCCGGACCGGTATACTGTTACTGCCACCCCATAATGTCCGGTGATAGACGGTGTAATTTGGCCAAAAGTTGACGGATGTGCTGACCGTTTGTAAACGGTAAAATAAAAGGGAGAAAAATTGGCCACTAAAAACGGAGAATATTTACCTTAATGTTCCAAACCAGCTAAAATTGTAGGGTAAAAGACTACAATTATGCGAGGAGAGGAACCAGGTGAAGGGGTGGCCGATGTATCAAGAATTACAGCAGCTAAAGGAGATGGGGCTTAATAAATCACAAGTTCAACGGCAGTTGGGCATAGATTGGAAAACAGTTGATCGTTATTGGGAGGTGACGCCAGACGAATATGACGAAATAAGAAAAAACACAAAAAGAACCAGAAAGCTTGAAAAATACGAAGAACAAATTGTGAGGTGGTTACAGGAACATCCCGACATGTCATCAGCACAAATACAAGATTGGCTTAAACAGCATTATTTAGATTATCAGGGAAAGGAGAGAACGCTTAGACGATTTATCAGGAGTTTACGGATTCAGTATAACATTAAGAAGCCTATTATCCAGCGTCAATACCAAGCAGTGGAAGAACTGCCCATGGGTTATCAGGCACAAGTAGATTTAGGTTTTACCACCCTGGTAAATACCCAGGGGCAGCGGGTAAAGCTCACAGGATTTGGGCTGGTTCTCTCACACAGCCGTTATAAATATGTTGAATGGGACGATAAGCCACTTACAGCAGCCAGATTCATACAGGTGCATTATCGGGCCTTTGAATACATAGGAGGGGTGCCAGAAGAAATTGTGTACGATCAGGACAGGCTCCTGGCTATAAACGAAAACTTTGGGGATATCATATACACAGCAGAATTCGAGAGATTCCGGCAGCAGATGGGTTTTAAGATATATCTTTGCCGCAAAAGTGATCCGGAGACCAAGGGCAAAATTGAGGCAGTTATCAAATATGCCAAAGGCAACTACGCCAGGCACCGGATATTTGACAACATTCAAGCATTTAATCAGGGGTGTATAGAATGGCTGAACAGAACAGCAAACGCCAATATACATGGCACAACAAAAAAGGTACCGGCAGAAGTGTTTAAAGAAGAACAAAAACACTTAAAACCGATACCGACCATAATTAATCAACCTGAAGAAATTATAACAAGACAGGTACGCAAAGACAATATCATTTGGTACAACAGCAACCGATATACTTTGCCCCTGGGCACTTACCATCCTGAAAGAGAAGTGAAGATTAAAGCAGACCAGGGCATACTAATCGTTTTTGACCTTGAAACCGATGAAGAGCTGGCCCGTCATGAAATATCTCTGGATAAAGGCCGATTGATCAGGAATAACAATCATAAACGCGACCATTCTGCCCGGATAGCCGAATTATATCAAGATACCCTGGCCAATATGGGAGGAAGTGAAATAGCAGCTGTTTTCCTCGATGGTATTCGTAAAGAAAAACCCAGATATGTTCGTGACCAGTATAATCTCATTATCCAAACGATTAAAAATTACTCTTTGGAAACAATATCCCAGGCATTAGATTATTGTGTGGAAAGGAGTATTTTTAGCGCAGTTGAATTCAAGACCGCCCTGGAGTATTTTGCCCAGCAAAACAACAGCCCGGCGGAAACTATACTTGATACGTCTGCCATACCTCTTGCCTATCGGATTAAAACCGAGATCAGAAATATTAGCGAATACGCCGCTATTTATGGAGGTATGAGTATTGAACAAGGCCGAAGAAACCAGGACTTATTTAAGAAGCCTTAACCTTTCCTGGTGCAGAGACAACCTGGATCAAACCCTGCAGACAGCAAGCAGTACCGACATATCCTATCTGGATTTTCTTAACCGGCTGCTGCAGGGAGAGATAAACTACCGTGAAAAAAGATCTGAAGAGCGCCGGATGAAGATGGCGGGGTTTCCCTTTGTTAAAAGCATAGATGAATTCGATTTTGCATTTCAGCGTTCTATTACCCGTAAACAGGTTAATCAATTGCTGGATATGCAATGGATTGAGAAGTTCTACAATCTGATTTTCCTTGGGCCTCCGGGAGTGGGGAAAACTCATTTGGCTGTAGCTATCGGGCTTGAGGCTGTGAAAAAAGGTTACAAGGTAAGCTTCGTAAATATGGATGATTTAATCAAGCATCTTAAGCTGGAAACTACCTCAACCCGGAGCCGCCAGAGGATGAAACGGATCATGGCTTCAGATTTAGTGGTAATTGATGAGATAGGTTTTGTCCCCATTACCAGGCAGGAAGCTAATTTGTTTTTTCAATTGATATCATCACTTTATGAACAGACGGCCTTAATAATAACTTCAAACAAGGGTTTTGAAGACTGGGCCGAATTGATGGGAGACCCGGTTATAACTACCGCTATCCTGGATCGAATCGCTCATCATAGTGAGATATTCAATCTGACCGGCGACAGTTACCGCCTTAAACATCGAGATTCTATACTAAGACTGTAGTCCTATGGAAAATTATTGGCCAAAATTTCTCCAAAATACTTGACCGCTTACACCGTTTGGGCAGCCCCTTAAGGGGCAGGGAGAACTAACTCAATTCTCCCTGAACAACTAGCTTAACCATATGATCATCAATAATGTTACGTTTGTTCTGAGCTCCATAAAGCAGACAATGAGTGCAGACCTTGTTAACCATTCGCGCTGCTCCACTTGAAAACTTGAATATCTCATCAACAGCGTTATCAGAGAAAATATCATGTTCGGCACCGGCATAAGCCAGGTGTCTTTTTACATATTCGCCAACCTGAGAGCGATCCAGGTGAGGCAGCTTGCATTGTATGTCGATGCGTTGCCTGATGGCCGAATAGGACTGAAGCTTAAGCCTATCCCAGAGTTCATTCTGGCCTACCAGAATCAAAGCCATCGGGCTTTTGGCGTCCATTTTGAAATTCAACAGGAACCTGACTTCTTCCAACATCTCTTTGTCCAATAGATGGGCTTCATCCACGATAACCACGGGCTGCAGGTGGTGGATACCCTGCATCAGTTCGATCTCTTTATGTAGTTGCCGTTTAGCGTCTCCCCGGTAGAATTTAGCCTCACAGCCCAATTGCTCTAATAGGCCTTTGTAGAAATGCCGAGGTGTTAACTTGGAATCAGCCAAGTACATCACCATATACCGAGATGTGTCCAGGATTTCTTTAAAGCACCTTATGGTAGTGGTCTTACCGGTTCCACAGTCTCCGGTTAATACTGCAAACATCTGCCGCTGGGCGGTGTACTCAAGCCTCCCCAGGGTTTCTTCCAGCAGGTGTGACTGATACAACTGATCAGTGGGTATATCCCTGGAAAAAGGTGTCTTTTGGAGACCATAGAAACTTTCAAACATGCCCTTCGCCCTCCTTGCTTACTGAACGATAGGAAACGGCGGGGGTATAGTTGTCTTTGCGCTCCTGGTGCTTAATAGCTGCTGCTTGGAGCAGCCTTGATGAATCAGTGGGTTCTTTCTGCATGAATTCGGGTAAGGGCGGTCTCTTACCCGCCCGTTCTCCAATCACCAGTTGCCGGGCTTTAAAGGGCTGGTGTCCTTCATATTCGATGGTAAGTTCACTAATATCTGCCGGATCGAAGATGACATCGACTTTGCAGCCGATAAAAGTCAGACCTACTTCGTATTTTCTGCTTTCAAAGCTGATACAGCCTGATTTATCTACCTTTCTTTCCTCACAGTGCATAAATGCACTGGCTAGTATTTCCGGATCAAGGTATTTCAAGGTCTTACGGTCACTCTGGTATGCCACTGCCGGACTAAGCTCACCCTCTATTCCGGAATGAGGCTTGTGCTGGTAGCATTCCTCCAGCCAGACTGTGAACAACTGATTTAATCTGTCTAAGGTTTGTGGTTCCTCTAATCTGGCCTCTGCTAAAAATGAGTCAACCACCCGGTTAAAACGTTCAACTTTGCCAGTGGCTTCGGGGGAATAGGGTTTTGCAAACAGTAGCCTGATTCCCATCTTGGCACAGGCTCGATTCATCCATTTGTTGCGGTACTGACCGCCGTTATCAAAGTATACTTTTTCCGGAACGCCGTATTTTAGGATGGCTTTCTTGAAACAGTCTTCAACAATTATTTGGTCTAATACCGGGTAGAACTCACCATGCAGAATGAAGCGAGTAGCGTCATCCACAAATGTAACCAGGTAGACTTGCTTCTTTTTACCTTCCTTGCCGATGGGCAGGTAGGGCCCGTATTTTATGTCAGAATGCCAGAGCTGGTTACGGTATTTCTGCTGATAACGTCTGGCAGCTACACCGGTACCGGTATACATGCGCATTTGCCGACTACTGTAACCTCTCTGGGCTAACTTTTCCTGCAGGGTGCTACGCTTGATCTGTCCTGGCTGAACTAAGCCCTCCCACTCCATGATCTGAATGATTTGGGATATGCTGCGACTGGGTACTTGGCGGCGCAGCAATATGGCCTGCTCCAGGACGTTAATGGGAACTGCTTCTTCGCTACACCGTTTGCCTCTGCCTTTGGGCTTTAGTCCGTTAAATCCTTCTTTCCTGTACAGGTCTAGATACCTGCGTAAGGTGCGCTCGGATATCCCGGTCTGTTCACATATCCGGGTTTTGATTACCTTAGCCTGTCCGGCATCCAGGCCTTCAGCAAGGAGTGGGGCCAGCATATGCACCCGCTGGGCCGCTATCTCTTCTGCCTTCTTGTCATTTCTCAATGCTCAAGCCTCCTTTTTAAGCTTTAACATTGAGTTTACCTTTACACTTTTATGGACAAAACGCTGAACGGGTATGTGACCATAAATTTAAATTGGCTATGGGTTTGACAACTCTGGCCAGCCAACCGGGTGCATCTCCTACATGCTGCCAGATCCTGTGGAGCTTGGACGGGGGAAGGCTGGATAAACCTCCCACAGATTCCTTTAGATCATACCTTAGGATTATTGATGTCAGGCAACTCTGGAAGTAGTCAGCTCTTTCAAAAAACCAGTTCTGCCACCGCTTAAGGGTAGACTCATCTGCAATTACACTCATCTGTCTTTCCTCGGTAATTGTAGTTTCTATACTCTCCCGCACATGGTGTTTGTAAGGAACTAATATATCCGGAAGTTCATGATGAATCCTTTTGCAGTCAACACATCTCAGTCTACGAATACTCAAAACTATCTTGTTTCCATGGGTATTGATACAGCTTCTTTTGCGGCTGCCTATCACCTTTAATCCCCCGCTGCAGCAGGGACAAGGAATCTGCTCCAAGCTCCTAACAGAAAACACCCTTGGAAGGGTTCTCTATCAGCTCATATTTTGATACAATAACCATACTTGGTGTGGACGTCTCTGGTGCTTCTGTTGGTCGCATTAGCACATTTATACAGAGGCGTCTTTCCTTTCTGTATAATATGGTCATTATATCCAGCTATTTTTGGTCAGGCAACTCCGTCAGCTTTTGGACGGGTTAGGTTGGCTTTAACAGTATACATCGGCTCCGAACTGAGAACCACGGTGGGAGGGGGAGTCTGTAAAATGGCTTCAACTCTATACAATGTTGCCATATTGTCAAATTTGCCGGTTATAGAACGACACCCCCACAGTATGCCGGTGCCCTATGTTCCATATGGGCAGGATGCCACCGTGACCACCGGTGTTGCCGATATCAGGTTCAAAAATGACCGCCCCACCCCCATATTGATTTGGGCGCAAGGCGTGGATAACAGATTGTATGTGGCGTTTTATGGCCAGGAGCCGGCTCCTGCGGTCGAATGGCACCATGAAGTACTCGAAAAATACAGCACCAGGGTGGTTTACCGCCATAACCCATCCCTCCCCAAAGGGACCGAAAAAGTGGTAGTACAAGGGATGGATGGGGCTTTGGTTAAAACCTGGATCACTATAAAAAACGGGGATGGAACTACTATAGTAAAACAGCTGGGTGTTGACTCCTATAAACCGCTTCCCACTGTGGTGGAAAGACACAAAGCCTAGATTTGGCAGATGTTGACAGATGGGGACGGTCCTTTTTTGTCACCCAAAGATTGATTTCAATCGACCAAGGCAGTCATCCGCCCGGCAGGATCATCCTTTTACTGTGAGGTAGAGAGGAACAAGCCTAGATTTGATGGACCAAGCAGGCATACACCTGGAGGGATCATCCTTATGTTGTGAGGTGGAAAACAAAGCCTAGACTTGATGGACCAGGCAGGCATCCCTCTGAAAGGTCTATTCCGCAAGAAGGACCCGCTCAGATTGCCTGAGCAGTTGGTAGTTTGAATGATAATAAATGAGCCAAAGTGGAAAAACAAATAGACAGGGGGCTTTAGTATGAATAAGGATTTTTACGGACTATCTGAAAAGTATGAAATATACCCTGGTATGAGCGAGAGCGAGGTTGAAGAAGTGGTCGGCAAGCCTCTTTCGGTAAAAAAACTGCTGTTTAATAATGTAGAGCTCAATCAATGGCATTATAAAGAAGACAATAAGGAATATTATTTATATTTTAATGACGGAATCCTCTGTGTATTGGGATAAGCGCTTATTTAGAACCAAAATTATGGACAGACGGGGACGGCCCCATCGATTACCCTGAGTTGCGCGAATCCATTATCATCATCCCTGGCCGGGGTCTACGTGGTAAGCAGACAGGGTAAAGGGGTTCTGGTTGTGCCTTTCTTCCTAATACTGCGAATACTCGCCAGCTGAAACATATTCAATTGATTATCTCCGGCATTTCTTTCTCATGCTTCTCTGCTTTCTTTTCGAACCCCTCAATTGTAAGCAAATCTTCCTCCGCCTTCAGCCGATTAGCCACCGACCTTCATACTATAAATTTATTGGTGCGCGTCGGCACGAGTTGAATTATCTGGTGTTCGTCTGCAATGTGGACAACTTCCCCCTGGCTTTGGAGGAGGATATTCAGCGCGATGTAGCTCTGCTCTATATCGCTATAACCCGGGCGGTGGAGCGGCTGTACCTTACCTAAAGCGGTAAGTCCTTGTTTACCGAATATTTTGAAGGGGTTGAAAACGCTCGGTCAGTCAAAGGTGGGCAGGGCATAAGTTAGGGTGAGTCAAAAGAACCATCGACCATCCCCCTGACTCATAACCGGGGCGAGGTCGAGTGCGAGGGGCGGGGGAGGCTGTGGCGGACAAAATATAATCGGTGACAATATAATGTCTTGATCAGCGATTATATTGTTTCTATTAACCTGCGGCGCAAAAAGCGAACCAACCGGTCGGTGGTAAAATAACGAAATGCGTTAACAAATTAATATGGAGGATCTTATGGACTACGTTTTTCCGTTTGGGCGGCCATTAAAGAGGCTGGTACAAGCAGACAGGTCGCCTAAGAAAGTCTTTGTTTTAGGAGTTTACGCCAGCGCAGTACACGCCAGGTGGGTCGGACCCGATAATAGAATCAAGGTTAGGGCCTTGGCAGTCGCCAGTGAGCCGTACATATTCTGGAGGGGCGAGGGAGCTGCTGACATCATCATCACATAACTTGCCCAACCGATTAAAAAATAAGGCAATCCTTGAGATAGGAGCATCGTGAAGGAACAATATAGTGGCATTCTTAACATAGGTTGCCACTATTTCTCGTTTAGTCTCCGCAGATGTGTTGAACACCAATTTTCCTTTTTGCCGATTTATAAAGGTTAAAACATCCAATCTGTCCTTCCTTGAATAGAGGGAGCGTGAACCAGTCATCTTGTTTCACCTCTTTCAACATGGGGTCGGTCCTTTTACTACTCGAGCGTAGTAATAAACAAAATCTTTCGACAAAAAATCCCCCGTGCAGAATATAAAACTCCTCCATAATGGGATTAGAGAAGCTTTTAGTAACTGTATTCATATGTATTAACTAGAACACTTGTTAATCTATCCTTTATTTCTCCGGTCTGCTAGTATGCAAAAAAAGGGTTGCGTGTGAGGGAGAGGTCCGCAATGAATAGAGCTTTAAACCTTGAATGTTTCTATAGCATATTAGAGGAATTGAAAAGCAGGACCGGATTTAGAAAGCTGCTTGAATGTGATGGCAAAATGGATTGGCCCCGCCGAGGAGTGTACTTCTTTTTTGAATCCGGAGAAACCAGGGCGGGTAGCGATAGGTTGAGGGTTGTAAGGGTTGGAACCCATGGTCTGAAGCAGGGTTAAAACACCACACTCTGGAACGGCTGCGCCAGCACCGGGGGAATATCAATGGTAAAGCGGCTGGTGGCGGCAACCACCGGGGTTCAATTTTTCGTCTGCATGTTGGCACAGCGATTATGAACAGACAGGGAATTGATATTCCCACCTGGGGCAGGGGCAGTTCCGCCAGCCAGAGCATAAGACAGGGGGAAATCCGCCTAGAATGTCTCGTCAGCCAAACCATCGGGCACATGCCATTACTGTATATGGAGGTGGATGACCCTACTGGGCCGGACAGCTTGAGGGGATATATAGAACACAATGCTATTGGGTTATTGAGCAACTATCAAAGACCACCGATAGATAGGCCGTCACTTCAGTGGTTGGGTAAACACTGTGCACACCCTTATGTTCAGAATTCGGGGTTGTGGAATGTAGATCATGTTACTGCCAGTGATGATCCGGCGTTTCTTAGGGTTCTGAAAAGCCTGGTTGATAAAATGTAAGGGGGGATTTTCATGAGATTTGCGGCGGATACATTAATGTTATTCCCATGCTGTGCTCGCAAGAAGAGCGGAGGAAGTAGCTGGAATGGAAGTACTCCGTCAATAGCCGGTGAAATAGCAAACGATACTCACAAAAGACTACTGACAGCTCAAAACGAACTCTTGACAACGGTGAAAACCAAGACTTCATTTACTAGCGGGGAATATGCCAAGAATAAGGACATAGCCAGCGGCCCTGATTTTGGCGGTGAAACAGTTGGCAGGTATATGCCCGCTGTTGACCGCTACACAGGTACCTTGTATACTGCTGACAAAAACCTGGCAGCCCACATAAGGAAAGCCTGCCACGACCCGAATGGCCCCCGACTGCTGATTGTCTCTGCATTATACGGCTTATTGCACCCCTTGGAGCTGATCCAAGACTATAACCTTCAAATGTCCGATTCGCCGGCCAAAAGTATTTGGACTAGAAACCTGCCTGGCATTTTAAAGGATTATATTGAACGGAACGCCATTAAACGAGTGGTGATGTATTTTGGGGGATCGACACCATATTTGACAATAGCCCGTAATACAGTAGAACCTCTATATGAGAAGGGTACCATTGAGCAGATGCTGCGCTATGATATTAAAGGAGGCTCTACTTACCACACCCCCCATAACCACGGATTATTGCTATCTCAGGACCTCACCAGGCAGAACCCTGGCGGTTTTACGAAGCAGTATTCATTAATATAGAAGCAGAGGCTAAAGTCGAGGGACTGTTGGCCTCGAGGCATGGCAGGGTGCCATTCATATGGGAAGGAGAATACGATGGAACTCTTAGAAAAACAGTTTAATGCAGAGATGTTGAATATCTACCACACCGCAAAGAAGGAACTAGGATACAATGCTTCACGGTTTTTGCAGATGTTGTCGCGCGAGGGAGGGCTGAAGACGGCGAAGAAACTCATATCCAAAGACGGGGGAACTTATGGATTCGAGGTTTTGTGGGAACATGGACGGTTGGATCTGTCGGTAGAGGCTCATGTTCTACAGGAAAAATATGCTTCCTTGTTTACTGACGAAGAGCGGGAAATATGCAGGCAGCGTCTTGCTGATTTCGGATTAACAGTGTCTTAAAAAAGAATTAATAGTTGTAGCGATTAGATATATCCGTATGTTGATGCGTTACATCGGACGGGTGACAGCTTTTTGTCACCTGTTTGCTTTATTATATGGAAAAAGTTGAGTCATCACATTGGCGAGGTTAACTCCCATGAGGCCTTGCGATCAGCGCCGAAATCTCTATTTTATAAATCAATTTCAATACACTTTCAGACCAGCTCTCCCCACCGAAATGTTTAGAAATAAAGACCTGAAATCGAGATAGGGCCAAAAATATTTGGACTAGTAACATGCCTGGTATATTGCGGAGATGGTGAAGAACTTACACGGCACCCTGGAAGAGAAGAAGGGGCTGCCCTTTACCCCAAACATAAGCATTAAGGAACAACGATGTAAAAAGTAGGGATTATTTAGAGGAAATTGCTGGAATGGAAAGAAAATATTTAGATAAACCACAATTTATTTACTACGCAGCCTCTGGGTCCAATATTGAAAAGCGAGCCTGGGACACTTTGCTTGATGCCAGTCCAAAAATGATCGGGGGTGGTGGTGACTGAACGAAAAACTCTATTCTGCCATCCAAAAATATATAGATGAAAATTATGAGGCAATACATCTTTTAGGTCATATTTACAGGGACTTTGAAACTGACGAATTCCAATTGGGCGAAATAACACATGCTTTTGTTATAAAGTCCGCAGCAGCCATGATAAAAAGGAACCTCAGCGATGTTATAGACCAGCTTGAGGAGTCTTTCTCGCAGATGCTGCTTAGGTTGATCGATGAAAAAGGCCTGACAGACGTTGAAACCTATAAAAGGGCCGATATCGACCGCAAGCTGTTTTCAAAAATCCGCAGCAGAAGCGATTACAGCCCCAGCAAGGCGACCGCCATAGCGTTTGCCATAGCACTTAGATTAAATCTGGATGAAACACTCGATCTGCTCGGCAGAGCCGGCTACACTCTATCTCACAGCAGTATATCCGATTTGGTCATTGAGTACTTTATTTTGGAAGGCAATTATAACATCCAAGAACTAAACGAGGCTTTATCTGAGTTCAAGCAGAATCCACTCGGTGCTTAATTGTCGCTTTGCAGGCGACCCAGTCGACTCATCAAATTGTTATGCTCTAATTAACAAATTAAAGGAGGATAACAAAAATGAGGACTGAACTGGTATTTATCCTTGACAAAAGCGGGTCAATGTCCGGCTTGGAAAGCGACACCATTGGCGGTTACAATGCCTTGCTGAAAAAACAGCAGCAAGAACCGGGCGAAGCAGTGGTCACCACAATACTGTTCGACGATGGTTACGAAGTGCTGCACAATCGGGTCGATATCAAAAACATCCGCCCCATTACTGACAAAGAATATGTTATTGGCGGCTGCACCGCCCTGCTGGATGCAGTCGGCAAGACCATTAACATGATCAGCGCCGCGCAGCGGAAGAGCAGCACCAAAGAACGGGCTGATAAAGTGATGGTTGTCATAACCACTGACGGCATGGAAAATGCTAGCCGGGAGTACAGCTACAGGAAGATCAAGAAAATGGTCGAACAGCAGCAGCGGGAATACGGCTGGGAATTTATTTTTCTCGGTGCCAACATCGACGCGATCTCTACCGCGGCCAGATTTGGGATAGGAGCTGCCCGGGCCGCCAACTACCATGCCGACTGTCAGGGCACCTTACTGAATTACGAGGTGGTCAGTAATGCGGTCAGCGCTTGGCGAGCCAACCTAGACCTCGACCCTGCTTGGAAAGCAGATATCGAGGCGGACTTTGAAGGCCGGGACAAAAGGAATAGAGGATAGGGACTGTACATGTTGGTACTGCTGGCTTGACGCCAGACCGGAGATCGCCGGGATTAGTTTGCGCTGGGGGATTTATGTAAACCGATATAATTGGAACCTGATGGTAAATGAAGGAATATTGTCGATAGTGGGGAATTTTGTAAATAAAGGTATTGCTGGACAAACAATAGATGGTAAACTCCTGAGCACTCAGGTTTTAACGAAGGGATGAAAGGCAGACACAGGTTAAAGTAACAGTAGAAATAGGTGAGGGGGAGATTGGCATGGGGGATACAAGCGAGAGTTTAAGGGCGGAATCCACCTGTAGACTCCGAGAGCTGCTCAACAGAGCCGAAAAGAAGGATATTGATGACCGAATTGATTAGAAAAACAAGCATGCCCGTTTGCTGGACAGAGAGACAAGATGGTCAAGTCCCAGACTTTATCAGCAAACATTAGGATTAGGCTAGCAGGTCGCTCAAAGGAAATCAACGTAAATAGATTTAAATTAAGAGTGAAGCAGGTTAACAAACTAAAGATTCAGAAAGGGAAAGAGAGATAAATGATTGATAAAGACGGGTATATCAATAATCTAGCGCAAACCAATGAGATTTTAAAAAGGTATTCATTAGAAAAATTAACCAATGAAGCGACTGCGATTAATATGGAATTAGTGGGTTTTAAGGTTAAGGTTTTGTTTGTCGGCGGGTTTAGCGCGGGTAAGTCAGCGTTGATAAACTCCTTACTGAATAGAGATTTGCTTGAGGAAGATTTGCGACCTGAAACGGCGATCGCAACTGAACTGGTATACGGAGAAGACGAACATGTCATGTTGACCAGCAAAAATAATATGGAGTCCAGCTGTGGGCTGAGCGAAATAGCTAATTACTCTGTAGAAGATTATTTAAAGTATCGTTACTTCATCAATAGTTCAGTTTTAAAGGAACTATGGGACTATATTATTGTCGATATGCCCGGATTCGATTCCGGAGTAGAGCAGCATAATAAAGCCTTAATGCAATATATAGATCAAGGCGTGGCCTATCTCTTCGTGATAGACTGCGAAAAGGGGGCTATCTCCCAAAGCGCTCTGAATTTTTTAGGTGAAATAAACAAATACAGCGAGAATATCAGTTTCCTGCTGAATAAATGTGATAAACGCATTCCTTCGGATGTTGAAAACATCAAAAGTAAGGTAACCGAGGATGTTAAAAGGGTCTTAGGTTATAGCCCTATGATCACACCCATTTCAAAACATGATGAAAACATTGAGGATTTCCTCCTTTCAAACATAAAGTCCTTTAACCCGCAGATCCTCATGGAGAAGAAGTTTAAGGACAGGATGATCTTTTTGATCGAAAACGCCGCGGGTGCTTTAGATACCATCAAACACTCTCTTGATTTTGATGCTCACGAACTTGATATAGCTATTAGTAAAAGAGAGAAAGCCAGGGTTTCCTTATTAGACAGCATGAGAGTTGAGAAGTCCAAATTACATAATAGGATGCAAACAACTGTAAAGAGCAGCATTCTTGCAGATATGCAGCAGGTTCTGATTTCTAACGCGGCAACGCTGACCTCAAGCGCCCAAGCTGGTGGTCAAGCCTTCAGTCAGTCGGTGAACAACCTTATTCGTCCGGTGTTACTTAGTTCGACTGAGAAGAATATTGAACTTAGCTTCAATGAGTTCGTAGGGAATCTAAAAATCGAACAAATAGATGGGATCGATGCAGGAGTGCTTGCTAATAAAGCCTCTATCGTAATGACTAAGTTAAGAGATATCTCTTCCAAAGCAGGAAACTACAACGGCCTGTACAAGAGTGTCTTGACGGCTTTAGCCATAACAACCACTGCTGTTGCGCCGTGGCTGGAGTTATTAATTATCTTTTTACCCGATATACTGCAGTTATTGACCGGTATGAATCAGTCCCATCAACTAAAATCACTGCAGAGTAAGATCGTTAACGAGGTTGTCCCCAACATGCTAGCCAAGCTTGAACCCGAGATCAAGAAATCCTTGCTGGAAGTGGAACAACAAATGCTCCTTCAGATCGAAATGCATTTTAATGGGCTGATTGATATGGAAATAGCCGCACTGGATGAACTTAAGAGCCAAAAAACGGCAGAGCTGTTTAATCTGCAACAGTATCATGAAGAGATCGATCAAGATCTGGCCAAATTACAAGCGATGGCCGCCGCACTCTAAGCATTAAACCTGTTACTAACTGAAAGGAAATTTTCATGAAGGCGCAAGCGAGTAACGACTTTCTCCAACTGATCGATAAGATCTCTGACCAGCTCAACCCTGATGAGCAGCTGATTAACCCTGAATACATTCTAAAGTTTCAAAACCGATATGACCTGGTTAAAGAAAATCTGGAGTCTATCCTCAATACCGATCGGACCCTGAGAATCGGCATAGTAGGGGAGGTAAAAGTCGGTAAATCAAGCTTCCTAAATGGGCTGGTTTTCAAGGGCAAAGATATCCTGCCACAAGCAGCCACACCGATGACTGCCGCCTTGACCAAGTTGGTTTATTCACCTCAGCAATCTGCCAGGGTGGTATTTTATACGGATTACGATTGGAAGCAAGTAGAATTTCTATCTGGTAAATATGACGAAGAATATCTGAGGATTTATCAAGAACGGCATCTGATCCAAGGGTCTGCAGATTTTTATGGATATATCGATGAAGAGGCTGAGCGGTTTTCCATCGAAGAAGGGATCGCCTCAGAGTATAAGGTGTGTAAAGAACTCACCACCATGGTGCAAGAACGAAGCTTACCCATCGGTGAGCTGCTCAATACTGAGGCTGCCATCTCCATATCTAACGTTGAAAAGGATCTGGAACAGTATGTTGGCGCTTCAGGCCGATTCACACCTATAGTTAAATACATTGAACTCGGATTGAATAATGCTCTGCTCAAGGATATGGAGATCATCGATACCCCGGGTTTAAATGACCCCATCTTATCGCGCAGTGTTACCACCAAAAAGTTCTTGATGAAATGTGACTTAGTTTTTTTGCTGAGTTACTCCGGTCAATTTCTAAACAGCGAGGATATCAGTTTTATCACCAACACTCTGCCCAGTGAAGGGATCCAGAATATCTATTTGATCGGCAGCAAATTTGACTCGGCCTTATTGGATTTTCCTGCCAAAAGAGGTCAAACCGTGGCTTTTGCTTCCGCTTTAAGAGCCACCCAAAATACGCTGAATGCACAAGCCCAGACCAACATACAAAAATGCTTGGAACTCAGCTCCTTTGGCAACTCACAGGTACTAACCAAGTTAAATGATTCATTACCGCCTTTTTATATCTCTGCGTTGATATATAGCGCAGCGAGAAAATTATCCGCTAAGCTGCCTTTATCAGAATATGAAAACCATATCCTGAATAGTCTGCGCAAAAGGTTCAGTAACTTTGACCCCACGCCGGAGCTGCTGTTTGAATTTTCTAACCTGGAACGGGTCAAAGCAAAGACTTTTAGCACAATCTTAGCGGACAAGCAGAAAATCCTGGAGGATAAGAGCAAGCGCACCATCATGACGGAGCGCAGCAATTTTCTAACTCTTTTAGAAGATATCAATATCCAGGCGACACGTAATCTGACCGATCTGCATTGCTATGACAAAGGAAAGTTAGAAGAGAAGCTCAACATCTTAAACGCTAAACTCAATTCAATGCGCCAACAGATCAAAACCATCTTTGAGATCACCGCCGTCGAATCGCAGAAGTATATCAATGATATTTCTGCCGATGTCAGGTGCGTTGTCAAAAACTATACCGATGTACAAACCGGGAAAGAACATAAAACCAATCATGGCTCCTATCAGGAAGGCTGGTGGATCTTTAAAAGCACCAAACATTATACCGAAACGGTGACTGTCCATACCGCCAGCGTCCATGATGTTATGGCCAATATTCGTGAATACATCAACAAAGCACAGCAGATCATCAACAGCGACCTGGGAAAGGCCATCAATATCAGCGGTGTTCAGAAAAAGGTCAAGGACAGCGTATTACAAGCCTTCGATCTTAGTAATACCAGCTTTGATGAAAATGATATTTTAGCACCCTTAGAATTGGTGCTTCAAAAATTGGTTTTGCCCAAGATCGCCATTGACGCAGAGATCTATAATGAAATGCTTTTGCGAACCTTTTCTTCAGCCTATGTTCAAGGCGATCAGATCCATGAATTGATGCTCAAACAAGAAGAAGTCCTGCAAAAGGTGACTAAAGATATCTGCGCTAAACTGCAAAGGACCGGGGAAGAGATCGAGAGTATTTTGAAGGAACAAGCCGCGACCTTTGTGGATAGCGTCAATGACCATCTCTCTGCCAATATTCGGGCTCTTCAGGATCATTTGCAGGACAAAGAAACCAGCATTGCCAATTATCAAAGGTTTATTGAGGACATCAAGAACCATAAACAACTTTTAAAAGCATATGGAGGAAGGCAGTAAATGGGACTGTGGGATGATGATGATATCGAAGCATTAGAATCGGATTTGGCGCAAGACGCAGGTAATATATATCTCAATGACCCGGCAAAAGGGTTGGAATTAGTGGCCAAACTTCTAAGCGCTGAAAAAGATTATGAAAAGGGCAAGCAAGTTCGTGAACTAGACTACTTATTGGATTACAGCCTGCTCAATGCGGTTCGCAATCTTAATTTGTCCAATGAAGTCAGTCTCAGTATTCAGCTCAATAAGATCAGCGATAAAATCGAGGAATACAAAAAGATCCGTTTGCTAAGCGACAAAACCATTATCGGCATTGGGGGCAAATTCAGCGCGGGCAAGTCAAAATTCATCAATGCGCTCTTAGAGAATGATATTTTACCGGAGGATCAAAAACCGACCACCTCTATCCCTACCTATATCTTAAATTCTGACAGGAGTTCAATGTGTGCTTTTACCTCTAACAACCAGGAAGTGGAATTGGATCTGCAGGCCATGCAGGCGCTGACTCACGAGTTCTATGATAAGTATAAATTGGGGTTTTCCCATTTTGTCAGGAACCTGGTGATCAAGAGTGAGGCCATTGTCCATGACCGAATCGCCATCTTAGATACCCCAGGTTACAGCAAATATGACGCCAACACCAAAAAATCCGTCTCTGACGAACAAAAGGCCTTTGATCAATTGAAGTCCTGCGATTTTTTGATCTGGTTAGTGGACATTGAAAACGGGATCATACAAAACCGGGACATAGATTTTATTAAATCCTTAGGCATCCCCACCCCCATCCTGTTTGTTTTTAATAAAGCTGACAAAAAGATCGAAGCAGACATCAAAAAGATCCTTGAAGAGAGCCGGAAAGTGCTTAAAAAGACCGATCTGAAGGTTTATGCGGTGACGGCATATTCCTCCTTATGGGCTAAAGAGTACCTCGGAAAAGCCTATATTAGCGATTTCTTAGAAACGGCATCAGCTTACTCGGATCGGAAGGAAGATATCGGTCAGCAATTAAATAATATCATCTCTTCGCTCAATACTGTCTTTGACAATATGAACGCAAATGCTATCAATGAGCGTAATTTCCTTGGTAATGTTATCTTCCGCTCTGAGGATATTTTGTCGGTTAAATCTTTAGCGGAATTATACACGGATTGTTTTGATCAGCTTAAGATCATTTACGATTGTCGAAAGAGATTAAATCAGGTGAGCTGGAATATTCGAAATTCTTTCCAAACACTCACCCAATAGGAGAGACTATGGATCGAAGTGAACAAGAAATCACCCTACTGGCCAAGTTATTAGACGATGAAGCCGATAAAAGCTCAGAACTGGAGCGCTTGTTTGATGGGTTATATAAAGAGATCAACAAAGACTTTTCTGACCAACTAGCCCAGAGCTTAGTTCCAAATAAAGCGCGGATCTTGTCCGAAATCAAAAGGATCCTCGATAAGATCGAAATCCTGGTCTTATATTCGGAATTGATCGGGAAAACGGTCATAGGCGTTATGGGATCTGACCCGGCGACTTTTAATGAGGTGCTGGCAAAACTGGTATCTGACGCCGCTTTGAAAAAAATGGCCTTAAACACCAATGTGCCAAGTATTTGCGTACCTTCATCCGCTGATGAGGTGGAAGCACTGAATGTGCTGGAAAAAGAGGTGCAGTTAAACCATACCGAATTTCGCGAGGTGACAAGGCAATTATATAAATATAGAATCGATATCCGCAACCTGGTCAATGCTTTTTCGGTGCCGGCTGAGATCAGCTTAGATGATTGTGTGATTGCCCATTTTCCTGATTACACCCTCAAATTCAAGGATTTTAATACCGCTCTGGAAGAAAAAGTCGACTGCTTCATTGTTTACGCTGCTAAGGATAATATAAGAAGCCTGAAACATTTGCATTACCTACAGAACAGAAGTTTTAAACCGGTCTGGGTAATTCTTGAGGAAAGTTATAAGCCGGAGTTTTTGGCGTCTCATCCGGGATTGCGCGCTAATATCTCCCTTATTACCGCTGAGGAACTGGGCGCAGTCCTAAATTCAATATGTAGGCCCTGTATAAACTATGCCTTTGTTGATGAGATTCGCTTAATATTGCTGGAAATCGATCAGTTTTACCTAGCTTACACCCAGAAATTGAGTAAGCGTTTAGGCAACATCAACGCTGATCTAGTTAAAATCGATCATGATGATACTAATGAGAAAGCCAAAAACATTCGCAACAGCCTCAAGCACACCATCGAAAAGGCCCAGAATAGCTATCTGGAGCTGAAAGCCAAAATGGATGCCTTAGTTAAAAACGCTCTTAATTTGGAGGCTTTTTTTGAAAAGGCCATGAACCCTTCCGCAGACCATGCGCCAAAGGTCAGGGTATACCACGACAATATGAGCGAGGTGTGGAGTAAGCTGGCCTTCAGGCTGATTCAAGCCGAAGATTATCGCCTGGCCAAAGAATATGCAGAAAGATTAAGAGCAATCAACTATCCCTATTACTACATCTTGGATATGCTGATTTACCATGCCAAAAACGAAAGGATTTCTGAGGCAGCTTTAGCAAAACTGCACAACGAAGATGAGAGCCTGCTGTTGGTGCAAAGGGCCAAAATAATCATGGGAGAAACACTGGGCCTTAATGATAATGATTATACTCGCATCGCCTCTAAAATCCGCACACCAACGACCGCCCGGGAATGTTACTATAAAGCGCAAGGGTTAGAGCACAGCAACCTGCAGCAAGCCATCCGCCTCTATTTTCAAGCTTTAGAAATGGAGCATATGCCATCCGGGGAAAGACTTTACGAGCTAAGTAAAGTGAGTCAGGATATAAGTTTAGAAAGTTTAGCCCAAAATATGGTTCCGGTTGCAAACTATGATTTAGGGATGCAAATCAAGGATAAACAATACGCCAAGGCGATAACAAACCTGAAAATGGCTGCCTCCTATGGCTATTTACCCGCCATTAAGGTATTGGCGGAGGAATTTTATGACAAAGTAATGTCTACCTATTATAAGTACTTATCTGAAGAAGAGATGGCAGAAAAATACGATAATGTTATTGAACTATATCAATACATCATCTCCCAAGAACCAGATAATTTAAATGCCACCGAAAAACTGGGGCATTTGTTTTTTAAGCGGGAAGACTATCGTCGCTCCATGGAATATCTTCAAAAGTGCAATTCTCCCTATGCACTCTATCGCTGCGGCAATATGTATCAATACGGCAAAGGGACCGCTCAAGATCTGCAGAAGGCCAAGGAGTATTTTAATAAAGCCCATCAGAAGGGACACCCAAAGGCTAAAGCCCAGTATGACAAGGTTGTTAGTTGGATTGAGAGCAACTCGAGCCGGACCACCTCCTACAGCTCAGAGCGGAGCTATTCATCAAGCTCTTCATATAGTTACAGCGGCTCCTCCAGCAGCAGCAGCTCACGAGGCGGGTTGTGCTTTATCACCACTGCCACTTGTTTGGCTTTAAAGAAAGAGGACGATTGTCCGGAATTGATACTGATGAAAAAATACCGCGACTTTATGAAAGAACGGGACAAAAACGTCAATTTGCTGATTAAAGAGTATTACCGCGTTGCACCATTGATAGTAGAAGCAATTGACACTGAACCCGACAGCGAAAAAATCTATTTGTTCTTGTGGGAAAACTATATAGCAAAAACATACCACTATATCCTGGCAGAAAGATTTACCGAGGCAACATCTACTTATATCAGTATGGTGTTATATTTATGTGATAAGTTTTCTGTTGCGTTGGCAGATGATATTCTGCAAACCATTGGTCATTACCGTAATGACCAGAGAGCCTAAAGGAGTTAACCCGAAACAAGTATTAACCAAAAGCATTTTCCACCTCTTACACTCATCTACAAAGGAGTGGACCCAATGAGCGCCAATAGGACTATTCTCAAGAGGTTGCTACAGGACAATCAGATTGAAGTCCGTGACGGTATTATATTTGATGTACCTCCCGACCCACTGCCTGCACAGTTCCAATTTTCGTATGTTGAGGGCATGATGCTGGGTTTGGCCATAGGCGATGCTTTGGGGAATACCAGTGAGAGCTTGACCCCTAGGGAGCGCTACGCAAAACATGGAGAAATAACGAATTACCTTCCCAATAGACATGCCAATCGTAGTGCTTTGGGTTTGCCATCGGATGACAGCCAATTGGCCTTCTGGACATTGGAACAAATGATAGCGGATCGCCACATGAATCCGGAGCATATAGCCAGGAGGTTTTCTTGCCAGAATATTTTCGGAATCGGTCAAAGCGTAAGAGGTTTCTTGCGAAACTATAAAGGGGGTAAGCCCTGGTATGATGCAGCTGTAAAATCAGCGGGAAATGGTGCAATCATGAGAATTGCCCCGGTTGTGTTCCCTTATTTGAACTCACCATCTGCAGATTTGTGGGTGGATACAGCATTACTTGCTGCCATTACTCATAATGACTCAGCTGCCATCGCAGCATCCGTGGCTTTTGTGTATTTGGTTTGGCAGCTCTTAGGAATGACATCTCCGCCAGACCCTTGGTGGTATAAGGAAGAATTTACAAAGGTGATCAGGGATTTGGAGATCAGGCACGATTACAGACCGCGCACCCCTCATATCACGGATTATTGCGGTGGTCTAGCTGACTACTGCGAAAAACTGATAGACCAGGCCTGGACCAATAATTGGTCAGTGGTGAAAGCGTGCGATTATTGGTATTCAGGGACTTATTTGCTTGAGACCATTCCGTCGACACTATATATTCTGATGAAATACGGTCAAGATCCGGAACAGGCCATTATACGAGCAGTGAACGATACACGCGATAACGATACTATTGCTGCCATTGTTGGGACTGCTATGGGTGCACTATACGGTAAGGAGGCCTTACCAGATAGATGGCTGACGGATCTGAGCGGAAGAACCGGGGAAAACGATGATGGTCAGATGTGTAGGCTGCTGGAGCAGGCGAAGGTATTATTCTGGCACGCAACTGATTGTACGGCGGCGGTAATAAATTGTGTTAAACCGTGTAAACAACCTTGTGCTATCCGAAATGAGGGCAGGCGATGAGAAAATTAGATTATATCAACAGTGCTTCGGTTAAAGACTTTGTAAAATGGATTGAACCCAAGCTGGACAGCCCAAACGGTTTCTGCCATTCCTACCAGATGAAGAAGCCCGCCAAATACTGGGCATGCGATTCCATTTATTCAGCATATGAAACCTACCACTGGCCGTTTAGATGTGTTGACCCATTTACCGGCCATCAGTTGAGCGGCAGCAGCCTTGAAGAAAGTGCTCGTTACTTGGGAGGATTATCTTTGGGGCTAAGAAACAGCATCGAGAACATGGACCATGCGGCCTGCTCAAAACACTGTCTCCTGATACTGCAGTGGGGTGGGGTACGGAATAAAAACGACAAAAGGATTCAGCAGCTTGGCAGCCAAATATGCAATTACCTTAGGGAAGTTGAGCAGATTTTCAGCAGTGATTTATTATTAAGAGAGTATTACCGCGACAGCATTATAATGAATTCCGGCTTCACCAAGATATATTCGCTGTATATAGAAGATTTCATAATATACGATGGCAGAGTTGGAGCCGCGTTAGGTGTCCTCGTTCGTAAGTTTTGCGAAGCCATAAAACTAAATCGAGTTCCGCCTGAACTACTTTTTGCCTGGGGCCGGGGAAAAGAGCAGACTTACAAACCGGGCAGCGTCAACCGGAGGAATCCGAGCAAAGGACCTTACATATTCCCGGAATTAGTAAACAACCCTAAAAGGCATACCGAAAGCAATATTAAGGCCAACTGGCTCTTAAAGGCGATTCTTGAAAATACACAATCAAATTTCAATAACTTAGACCAGAAGATGCAGCTAATGGCCTTACAATCGGCTTTATTTATGATTGGATACAGTGTGGCTGAATCAACTGGCTGTGGACATGGTGATTAATGTGCAATACTTGCGAGCAGAACTTGCTCTCTAATAATCCTAGAGGAGACTACAAGGGGGGATAGGTTTGTTATGAAGAAACGCGACCAGGGCTGTATCTGGGCTAGTCATTGTGACCCAACTTTGAATGCCGCAATTACTAAGCTAGTTCCAGGTCAGCAGTTACATCTATTGGTGAACGGTTCGCCAACTATTTGGGCCAGGATGAACGATGGCAGGATGGACGCCCCACCTTCGGGATCAAGATCATAGACGGTAAACCTGCCTGGCAGAAAATAGCGATGGGTGAGACCTTCCATGTAAGTCTGCTTCAGAACACAGCTGGTTGAGGGGTGGATTGCAGGGCATTCTCCACAGTCTTTATCTGGGCTTTAGAGGTAGGAGAAAAATAAAAATCTATACCCACTTATAAAGATGGTTGGCAGATTGACTTAATAACCTCTATATCGATTTATTATTGGAGGAGGAGAGTGCATGAGCAGCAGACGCCTGGCCAGGACATGGCCATATCCGCGCTACAGTCATTATGAACGGGATCTGCGAAAGGTTGCGGCGGCATGGTTTAAGTCCAAGGGCTACAACGTGCATTCCAGATATCCATTCATTTTGGATGAGTTCGATAACTGGCCCAAGAACATCATATGTTCTGATGTGGTTGCCTATATCAAGGCCCAGCGAGAAGTCAGCAAGGGCAAAGAAGCCTATACCCTACATAAGTATATTCACCATGGCTTAAGCAGCCAGGCTATGTTGTTTAACCTGTTAGGACCGCTGATTGTCCGCGACGATCTGGAGTCATTGCAACCCGCTTTCAATGATGCCGGAATGAATTGGCCGCAAGGTGAAATAAGCGCCCGGTTCGAGTTGACCGACAGAACTGTTTTCAATGAAGATTCCGGGCAGCCCACCTCAATCGATCTGGTTATAACCGGTTCAGATGTGGTTTTGTTTGTGGAGTCCAAATTATCTGAGAAGGAGTTTGGCGGCTGTACGTTGTTTGCAAATGGCGACTGCGAAGGGCGCAACCCATGCCAGATTGGCCTTAATAACTGCTATTTGCATCATATTGGCAGACAGTATTGGAATCGTCTGCAGGAACATGGTTTCTTAGAGGGCAATATGACCGCAAGCCCAATATGCCCGTTGGCCAACTACTATCAATTTTTCAGAGAAGCCATATTTGCTTTGCATAATAAAGGGATCTTTGTACTGTTATACGATGAGAGAAACCCGGCTTTTATGCGCCAATCGAAACACGGCGGGACCACTCTCGGGCTTTGGCCTTTCCTGCAATCTTTTATTCCGGAGAGCAAACGAGACCGCATTGGTGCTGTCACCATTCAGAAGGTGGTTGCAGCCATAACCGTCAGCGGTCGGCATAATGACTGGATTGGTGAGTTTAGGGCTAAGTATGGGATGTAAGTGCAGCACGCAGCAGCTACCGAAAACTAGCGAATAAAATAAAGACACTCGAAGCCGATAAACAATCAAAAAAGTAGACTAGGGAAGGGGGTGCGGGAAGGCCCGTTCCCTGCTTCTTCATTGACAGATTCTTTTATTGTACTTAAAAACAGTCTGATAAATATGTTAATCGGCTTTCCCCGTATGTTGACAACCCCACCGCCCGACACTCTGATGGCAACACTGTACCAGCTTTTATTTAGATAGGCGGTTGATGCTAGCAACCATGCAGCTAAACGATCGCTTTTCGCAATACATCAGATCATAATAATTCAGAATAGGAGGTGCCTTTATGGCAAGAACATCAAATATATTTGCCCGAGTAGAACCGGAAGTCAAAGAACAGGCAGAGCGTGTTTTAGAGCAGCTTGGCATCCCGATGTCCAACGCAATCGGGCTTTTTCTCAGGCAGGTGGTGCTCCACCGAGGTATTCCTTTTGAACTGAAGCTCCCGCAAAATGAGCCTCAGTCAGTGGGTATGCTGACCGAGGAGCAATTTAATGCTGAGATCGAGAAAGGTCTGACTGCAGGAATCTAGTCCGCTAAGTGCCTTAAGGAGCGAATGAGATGCGCAATCGAATTGTCAGTGAATATTCCAATCAGCTGCACCAACTGCTGGTTTCGGTATCAAAGCATTTGTACCTGGGTGGTGATGGTCAAGTAAAGTATCAGGATAAGCCGATGGATGTAAATCTAAAAAACGTCGCCAAATCAAGGAAGGAGCATGTGGTCTACTATATTTTGCGGGACCACTTCAGCGGCACCTTCACCCTAAAAATCACCACCACCAAAAGGCTTATCCCTCTGGCGGATTTTTTATACTATGCCTGGAGCGAAGAGGTGGGGGAAGATAAGTTCATCTGGGGAATGCCGGAGACGATTATGATTCCACGCACCCTTGATATTGATGGCCTAAAGCCCGGATTAGCCGGTCTTAACATCCAGGTAATACACCCGACCAGTGGTTTTGCTTCCGGGGTGAGAGTAATCAGAGATATTGAAGACAACCTATTGTTTTGGATGGGCAGAACTGTGGACCATACCCTGGAGGGCATAAACAAGCTGCGCTTCAAAGTGTACCGCGACCTGATTGCTGCTCCCTATCGAGACAATTATTATGACTTTTGGCGGAATTGTCTGCCAGCCGAAGGTCATTCCCGGATCGTTCCGCCATACCCTGATTTCATCAACCTTTTCACCGAGGGCGGCACCGGAAACTCCGGTTTAGTTCTTACCAAGCATGCCCAGAACGCCGTCGATGTAGAAATGCAAAAGCCTAAGCGCAGCAAGAAAAAGGTATCTTCGGATTTTCCGGTGTTTTCTCGCGAGAAACTTCAACAGGCGCAGGATTTGGTCTATGAGGCCTGGGAAGAACCTAATTGGCAAAAAAGCCTGGCTTTGGCCCGCAAGGCGTTGCGTATATCTCCATTTTGTGCCGACGCCTATAATCTTCTGGCGGAAAAAAGCAGGGAACCCGAGGAACGCCAGCATTTATATGAGCAAGGGGTCAAGTTCGGCGCAATGGCCTTGGGGGATTTGTATTTCAAAAGGTATGTCGGCCATTTCTGGATAGAATCTGAAAGTCGCCCTTACATGAGAGCTTTGGCAGGCTGGTCGAAAGGTCTGTGGAAAAATGGACATAAACCAGAGGCTATCGACAACTATAAAGAGTTGTTGAGATTAAACCCCAATGACAATCAGGGAATTCGCTATATCCTGGTCAATTGCCTGCTGGAAGAAGAACGGGATGTGGAGGCTGCCAGAATTCTGATGGAGTATGAGGCAGAATCGTGCTTTTTTCTATACAGTAGAGCCCTGCTGCACTTCAGAAGAGGACAAAGTGTCTCTGGTGATGATTTGCAGCAGGCTTGGGTGTCAAACTCTCATGTGCCCGCTTTCCTGCTGCGGTTGAAACCGCTCCCTTTTCAACTCCCTGACTTCTATAGCTGGGGGAGCGAAGGAGAAGCCGTAATCTATACTGCTGGGGCTCGAAAGGCGTGGGAAAACACCCCGGGGGCCTTAGATTGGCTGTCGGATGGAATCAAAAAACTCCAAGCCAGCCAAGCATCAAAAAGAGAACCCTAGGAAGGGAAGCCCTAAGGATGCCCTTTCTGCTTCCCGCACACAATTAGGCACAACGGCCTCAGGAGTAGTGTAATACTATATGCGTAGAACCTCCGACACCAAACTTGTCGAAACTTCTTAATTGCGGCATAAATAGCAAATCAATATTGGTTCCCAATACTGTAGCACTGCTGACAAAAACCTGTCAGCACACATAAGAAAAGCCTGCCACGACCCGAAGGGCCGCGAATGCTGATTGTCTCTGCATTATGCCGCTTACTTGCACCCCTTTGCACTGATACGAGGTTTTAACCTTCTAGTTCTGTGCTGAATTACATTAAGTTCAGCAGTAGAGACATCTCTGCAAATCTTCTTATCTATTCACCTCCAGATTATCAAACCTCCAATTGGGGTAAGTGGAGAGACTTCAATTATGAGGAAGTCTGCAGGTTTACCTCCAAATAACGCAAACGTGCCATAGAGCCTGGGAGGCTATCCAAACACTAAATGAGGTGTTTGAAATAGAGCAGACTCGAATTTTATCGGAATAATAAGACCATAATAACCGAATAAATCCCGATAATATTCCGTTAATATGATATACTATAAAACACTGAGGAGGTGAAACGATGCCATATATCACCGTAAAGCAGGCCTCGGAGCGGTGGGGCCTATCCGACCGCCGTGTTCGTCTGCTCTGTGCAGAAGGACGGATAGAAGGCGTCATTAAGAAGGGGCGTTCCTATCTCATTCCCGAAAACGCGTTGAAGCCGATTGACGGGCGCGCTCTGCGCGGCAAGGATATCCCGGAACAATACCGCGCACTGTTTACGTCTGTCGATGAGATGAAGGCGGAGCTTGACCGTCGGCGTCCATTGACGGTTGGGGAGTCGAAACGTTTGCAGGACGAATTCCTGGTGGAATTTACCTACAACTCAAATGCCATCGAGGGTAGCACACTCACGCTGCAGGAAACCGCGCTGGCCTTGGAGGGCATAACGATTGACCGAAAACCGCTGCAAGACCATCTGGAGGCGGTGGGGCACCGTGATGCCTTCCTTTATGCCGTTTCGCTGGTCAGCGCTAAGGTCCCGATTTCTGAACGGATCATCCGTGAAATCCACGCTCTCGTCCTGATGAATAGGCCGGAAGATAAGGGGGCGTACCGGAAAATCCCGGTAAAGATTATGGGCTCGCACCACGAACCTCCGCAGCCTTACCTGGTTCCGGTTCAAATGGAACGACTGGTTGCGGATATGTCCCGCGACAACCGGCACAGCATCGAAACAGCGGCTCTGTTTCACCTCAACTTTGAGGGAATCCACCCCTTCATCGATGGAAATGGGCGCACCGGACGGCTGATACTGAACCTCATGCTTATGCAGGCAGGCTACCCGCCAATCGATGTGAAATTCACCGACAGAAGAAAATACTATGCCTGCTTTGACAGCTATTATTTGGACAATGACGCCTCGCCAATGGTCAATATGGTCGGAGAGTACGTAAAAGAAAGACTTTCGCAGTATTTAAATCTGTTGCAGGGCTAAAAAAGGCCTGGTGGAAAAACCGCGAGGCTGTCGAGAACAGCTGCTTTGAGTTCAATCTGGCCCCAGTCAGTCTGCTACTGATGGGGGCCGGGGTGGTGACAGCCATACCCCTGGTCTTGTTCGCTGCCGCACCCAAACTGCTGTCCCTGGGGGTGGTGGATTTTTGCAGTATATCAGCCCCCACTCTCACCGAAGTCAAGTCGGGAACAAGAGATCTGCAGGTGGCCCGGTCTGGGCAACTCCCCCCCTTGAGTCACCACAGCTGCTTAATCTAGTTTCCTGTTGGTTGATCTAGAATAATACAACCGAGAACAAAGCAATTTAGTGAAATAAAATGGAGCCGGAATGATGGATAGTAACCAAGTCTATAATAAGTTCGGAGGCCATTATATAGCTGACGATATGACCTTTTTAATGGGGATTGATATTCGCTTTACTGATCACCTTGCCTCCAGGATGAAGGATTATGTAGTTTTAGAGACCTGTACTGGAGGAGGATTCAGTACAAATTATTTTGTCTTCACTTTGGCAGTTTAGCAAAAGTTATTGGAGATAGTAAGTTTAGAGTGTAGGGCCAACAAAGGGACTGACTCAGGGCAGCAGATTTATCTCAGCTCACCAATACAGACAGTTCCTGAACTAATATTGTAAAAATATATTTTGTTGCCGCTTATATAAATGTTGTTGCTATAGGCTTTGTCTGAGGTTTTGAAAACGACTTTGCCGTTGTGGTCAAAAACCATGATGCGGTATTTTGACTGGGCAGTTTCGGTAAAAGTACATACCAGATACTCTTTATTATCTCCGCAAAGCTTGATGCCATCAAGCTCTGCCCCCGCGTTTAAGTTCTCTCCTTTCAGGTTATAGAGGTTCTGATCCAGCCCGTCCTGCCAATAGACATTGCCGTTTAAGACCGAAAATTTTCCTATTTTATTTGGTACCTTTACCAACTCTTTAAGCAATTCCTCGGTGCCGTCACCCAAAGAATAGCGATAAATACTGCCTTTACTTGCATAATAGATGTAATTTCCTTCGATTATAAAGGCCGTTACTTCCCTTTCACTGATGCGAAGGGTTTCATTGGTATGGATATTCACTTTATATATCCCGGTAGTATATATCCCGGTGGTGCTTGTGTTTTCAGCCTCAGCCATGATATCAAAGCCCAGGATATAAAGGTCATCACCGACCAAATACACATCCTGTGAAGAACCGCCTCCTCTGCTCTGGTCTTCTCTCACTCTCCAGGCCCAGCCGTAAAGCAGGTCCGGATTGCCCAGGGGCAACCACTCACCATCTTTTCCTTGAATAAAAAGATTTCCAGGTCCAGGAGCTGGCCCGGCCCAATATTTGATGCTTATGTCCCCAAAACTTTTGATATTGTATCTGGTGTCATTGAGCAGGGTGGTGGTACCATCGTCATTAAGCCTGAGCAGATAATCGGTTCCCATGGTTGCCCCGCCCTGGTGATAGGTCAAAAAAGCCTGCCCGTCTTCAGCGTAAAGGTTGGCATAAACAAGGGTTTTCCCGTCCACATCCTGCCACCCATAGGTCCATACCGGGAGCTGATATACTGCTTTTGTGTTGGAAGTATCGGATAGTAGGGCCTGGATGATCTGCCCTTTAGCATCTTCGTAATAAACATAAGCATTGGTTACTGCCACATTGTTTTTAAAGCTACCGTCTGCTTGCTTGGCCCTGTTGCCGGGCAGCTGCTTCTGTTCCAGTTTTTTATTATCTGAATTGATCACCAACCCGTTGTTACTGTCAAAGCTGTAGTCCCACCCGAATTCATCGACCCCATAATTCCAGGTGAGTGGGAAATAGGTAATATTGCGAAAAACCAGCAGGGGGTATTCTTGCTTACTGTTTTCAATGGCCTTTCCATTTACCATAACGGGAAAGACAGGAATGGAAGCGACCTGCTGGCGGCTGTTTTTGGCCGAGGTCCGGTAGGGATTGTAGGCTGCGGTTACTGCAGTGGTTTCTATAGACAGGCCTGCAGCATTGCCTCTCCAAGATGTTTCCAAACCTAAAAAGCGGCAGTCATTATAGGTCATAGGAAAATAGGTGATATCCTTGTAGACTATCAACGGGTATTGGCTGTAGCTGTTATCAATCTCTTCACCGTTGATAGTTACTTTAAACTCCGGCAGGGCAACATCTATGTTTTCGGCACCCTGAGCCCCATAAGCCAGTGCAGACACGCCCACTACCAACAGCAGAGTTAAGATCAAGCCAAGCACACTTCTTTTCATCTTCATGTTCTGCCTTTCAAGTGTATTTACTATATCTACATGGCTAAGGGAAGATAACTTTCAGAAGGTGCGCAAGTAGGAACGGTTCTTGCTTGGCCTCCCCATTTGAGCTGCGGCGAAACTTGAGATTGACAGTATTGGCAGCACGGGTATTGATCCTGTATATTTATGCTACCTACCGGAAGGTAGGAAAAGAAACATTAAGGATATTATCACGAATTCAACCAAACAAATTATTAAGAGCAAGGCCTTGCTGTTAAAGCCAACCTAACCCGTCCAAAAGCTGACGGAGTTGCCTGACCAAAAATAGCTGGATATAATGACCATATTATACAGAAAGGAAAGACGCCTCTGTATAAATGTGCTAATGCGACCAACAGAAGCACCAGAGACGTCCACACCAAGTATGGTTATTGTATCAAAATATGAGCTGATAGAGAACCCTTCCAAGGGTGTTTTCTGTTAGGAGCTTGGAGCAGATTCCTTGTCCCTGCTGCAGCGGGGGATTAAAGGTGATAGGCAGCCGCAAAAGAAGCTGTATCAATACCCATGGAAACAAGATAGTTTTGAGTATTCGTAGACTGAGATGTGTTGACTGCAAAAGGATTCATCATGAACTTCCGGATATATTAGTTCCTTACAAACACCATGTGCGGGAGAGTATAGAAACTACAATTACCGAGGAAAGACAGATGAGTGTAATTGCAGATGAGTCTACCCTTAAGCGGTGGCAGAACTGGTTTTTTGAAAGAGCTGACTACTTCCAGAGTTGCCTGACATCAATAATCCTAAGGTATGATCTAAAGGAATCTGTGGGAGGTTTATCCAGCCTTCCCCCGTCCAAGCTCCACAGGATCTGGCAGCATGTAGGAGATGCACCCGGTTGGCTGGCCAGAGTTGTCAAACCCATAGCCAATTTAAATTTATGGTCACATACCCGTTCAGCGTTTTGTCCATAAAAGTGTAAAGGTAAACTCAATGTTAAAGCTTAAAAAGGAGGCTTGAGCATTGAGAAATGACAAGAAGGCAGAAGAGATAGCGGCCCAGCGGGTGCATATGCTGGCCCCACTCCTTGCTGAAGGCCTGGATGCCGGACAGGCTAAGGTAATCAAAACCCGGATATGTGAACAGACCGGGATATCCGAGCGCACCTTACGCAGGTATCTAGACCTGTACAGGAAAGAAGGATTTAACGGACTAAAGCCCAAAGGCAGAGGCAAACGGTGTAGCGAAGAAGCAGTTCCCATTAACGTCCTGGAGCAGGCCATATTGCTGCGCCGCCAAGTACCCAGTCGCAGCATATCCCAAATCATTCAGATCATGGAGTGGGAGGGCTTAGTTCAGCCAGGACAGATCAAGCGTAGCACCCTGCAGGAAAAGTTAGCCCAGAGAGGTTACAGTAGTCGGCAAATGCGCATGTATACCGGTACCGGTGTAGCTGCCAGACGTTATCAGCAGAAATACCGTAACCAGCTCTGGCATTCTGACATAAAATACGGGCCCTACCTGCCCATCGGCAAGGAAGGTAAAAAGAAGCAAGTCTACCTGGTTACATTTGTGGATGACGCTACTCGCTTCATTCTGCATGGTGAGTTCTACCCGGTATTAGACCAAATAATTGTTGAAGACTGTTTCAAGAAAGCCATCCTAAAATACGGCGTTCCGGAAAAAGTATACTTTGATAACGGCGGTCAGTACCGCAACAAATGGATGAATCGAGCCTGTGCCAAGATGGGAATCAGGCTACTGTTTGCAAAACCCTATTCCCCCGAAGCCACTGGCAAAGTTGAACGTTTTAACCGGGTGGTTGACTCATTTTTAGCAGAGGCCAGATTAGAGGAACCACAAACCTTAGACAGATTAAATCAGTTGTTCACAGTCTGGCTGGAGGAATGCTACCAGCACAAGCCTCATTCCGGAATAGAGGGTGAGCTTAGTCCGGCAGTGGCATACCAGAGTGACCGTAAGACCTTGAAATACCTTGATCCGGAAATACTAGCCAGTGCATTTATGCACTGTGAGGAAAGAAAGGTAGATAAATCAGGCTGTATCAGCTTTGAAAGCAGAAAATACGAAGTAGGTCTGACTTTTATCGGCTGCAAAGTCGATGTCATCTTCGATCCGGCAGATATTAGTGAACTTACCATCGAATATGAAGGACACCAGCCCTTTAAAGCCCGGCAACTGGTGATTGGAGAACGGGCGGGTAAGAGACCGCCCTTACCCGAATTCATGCAGAAAGAACCCACTGATTCATCAAGGCTGCTCCAAGCAGCAGCTATTAAGCACCAGGAGCGCAAAGACAACTATACCCCCGCCGTTTCCTATCGTTCAGTAAGCAAGGAGGGCGAAGGGCATGTTTGAAAGTTTCTATGGTCTCCAAAAGACACCTTTTTCCAGGGATATACCCACTGATCAGTTGTATCAGTCACACCTGCTGGAAGAAACCCTGGGGAGGCTTGAGTACACCGCCCAGCGGCAGATGTTTGCAGTATTAACCGGAGACTGTGGAACCGGTAAGACCACTACCATAAGGTGCTTTAAAGAAATCCTGGACACATCTCGGTATATGGTGATGTACTTGGCTGATTCCAAGTTAACACCTCGGCATTTCTACAAAGGCCTATTAGAGCAATTGGGCTGTGAGGCTAAATTCTACCGGGGAGACGCTAAACGGCAACTACATAAAGAGATCGAACTGATGCAGGGTATCCACCACCTGCAGCCCGTGGTTATCGTGGATGAAGCCCATCTATTGGACAAAGAGATGTTGGAAGAAGTCAGGTTCCTGTTGAATTTCAAAATGGACGCCAAAAGCCCGATGGCTTTGATTCTGGTAGGCCAGAATGAACTCTGGGATAGGCTTAAGCTTCAGTCCTATTCGGCCATCAGGCAACGCATCGACATACAATGCAAGCTGCCTCACCTGGATCGCTCTCAGGTTGGCGAATATGTAAAAAGACACCTGGCTTATGCCGGTGCCGAACATGATATTTTCTCTGATAACGCTGTTGATGAGATATTCAAGTTTTCAAGTGGAGCAGCGCGAATGGTTAACAAGGTCTGCACTCATTGTCTGCTTTATGGAGCTCAGAACAAACGTAACATTATTGATGATCATATGGTTAAGCTAGTTGTTCAGGGAGAATTGAGTTAGTTCTCCCTGCCCCTTAAGGGGCTGCCCAAACGGTGTAAGCGGTCAAGTATTTTGGAGAAATTTTGGCCAATAATTTTCCATAGGACTACAGTCTTAGTATAGAATCTCGATGTTTAAGGCGGTAACTGTCGCCGGTCAGATTGAATATCTCACTATGATGAGCGATTCGATCCAGGATAGCGGTAGTTATAACCGGGTCTCCCATCAATTCGGCCCAGTCTTCAAAACCCTTGTTTGAAGTTATTATTAAGGCCGTCTGTTCATAAAGTGATGATATCAATTGAAAAAACAAATTAGCTTCCTGCCTGGTAATGGGGACAAAACCTATCTCATCAATTACCACTAAATCTGAAGCCATGATCCGTTTCATCCTCTGGCGGCTCCGGGTTGAGGTAGTTTCCAGCTTAAGATGCTTGATTAAATCATCCATATTTACGAAGCTTACCTTGTAACCTTTTTTCACAGCCTCAAGCCCGATAGCTACAGCCAAATGAGTTTTCCCCACTCCCGGAGGCCCAAGGAAAATCAGATTGTAGAACTTCTCAATCCATTGCATATCCAGCAATTGATTAACCTGTTTACGGGTAATAGAACGCTGAAATGCAAAATCGAATTCATCTATGCTTTTAACAAAGGGAAACCCCGCCATCTTCATCCGGCGCTCTTCAGATCTTTTTTCACGGTAGTTTATCTCTCCCTGCAGCAGCCGGTTAAGAAAATCCAGATAGGATATGTCGGTACTGCTTGCTGTCTGCAGGGTTTGATCCAGGTTGTCTCTGCACCAGGAAAGGTTAAGGCTTCTTAAATAAGTCCTGGTTTCTTCGGCCTTGTTCAATACTCATACCTCCATAAATAGCGGCGTATTCGCTAATATTTCTGATCTCGGTTTTAATCCGATAGGCAAGAGGTATGGCAGACGTATCAAGTATAGTTTCCGCCGGGCTGTTGTTTTGCTGGGCAAAATACTCCAGGGCGGTCTTGAATTCAACTGCGCTAAAAATACTCCTTTCCACACAATAATCTAATGCCTGGGATATTGTTTCCAAAGAGTAATTTTTAATCGTTTGGATAATGAGATTATACTGGTCACGAACATATCTGGGTTTTTCTTTACGAATACCATCGAGGAAAACAGCTGCTATTTCACTTCCTCCCATATTGGCCAGGGTATCTTGATATAATTCGGCTATCCGGGCAGAATGGTCGCGTTTATGATTGTTATTCCTGATCAATCGGCCTTTATCCAGAGATATTTCATGACGGGCCAGCTCTTCATCGGTTTCAAGGTCAAAAACGATTAGTATGCCCTGGTCTGCTTTAATCTTCACTTCTCTTTCAGGATGGTAAGTGCCCAGGGGCAAAGTATATCGGTTGCTGTTGTACCAAATGATATTGTCTTTGCGTACCTGTCTTGTTATAATTTCTTCAGGTTGATTAATTATGGTCGGTATCGGTTTTAAGTGTTTTTGTTCTTCTTTAAACACTTCTGCCGGTACCTTTTTTGTTGTGCCATGTATATTGGCGTTTGCTGTTCTGTTCAGCCATTCTATACACCCCTGATTAAATGCTTGAATGTTGTCAAATATCCGGTGCCTGGCGTAGTTGCCTTTGGCATATTTGATAACTGCCTCAATTTTGCCCTTGGTCTCCGGATCACTTTTGCGGCAAAGATATATCTTAAAACCCATCTGCTGCCGGAATCTCTCGAATTCTGCTGTGTATATGATATCCCCAAAGTTTTCGTTTATAGCCAGGAGCCTGTCCTGATCGTACACAATTTCTTCTGGCACCCCTCCTATGTATTCAAAGGCCCGATAATGCACCTGTATGAATCTGGCTGCTGTAAGTGGCTTATCGTCCCATTCAACATATTTATAACGGCTGTGTGAGAGAACCAGCCCAAATCCTGTGAGCTTTACCCGCTGCCCCTGGGTATTTACCAGGGTGGTAAAACCTAAATCTACTTGTGCCTGATAACCCATGGGCAGTTCTTCCACTGCTTGGTATTGACGCTGGATAATAGGCTTCTTAATGTTATACTGAATCCGTAAACTCCTGATAAATCGTCTAAGCGTTCTCTCCTTTCCCTGATAATCTAAATAATGCTGTTTAAGCCAATCTTGTATTTGTGCTGATGACATGTCGGGATGTTCCTGTAACCACCTCACAATTTGTTCTTCGTATTTTTCAAGCTTTCTGGTTCTTTTTGTGTTTTTTCTTATTTCGTCATATTCGTCTGGCGTCACCTCCCAATAACGATCAACTGTTTTCCAATCTATGCCCAACTGCCGTTGAACTTGTGATTTATTAAGCCCCATCTCCTTTAGCTGCTGTAATTCTTGATACATCGGCCACCCCTTCACCTGGTTCCTCTCCTCGCATAATTGTAGTCTTTTACCCTACAATTTTAGCTGGTTTGGAACATTAAGGTAAATATTCTCCGTTTTTAGTGGCCAATTTTTCTCCCTTTTATTTTACCGTTTACAAACGGTCAGCACATCCGTCAACTTTTGGCCAAATTACACCGTCTATCACCGGACATTATGGGGTGGCAGTAACACCTTGCCATTGTTTGCCCGCAAGGGCTATGAGGGCACTACCATGAACGAAATAGCTGAGCTGGTGGGCATCAAGAAGGCTTCTCTGTATGCGCATTACAGGGGCAAAGAAGAGCTCTTTTTTGCCATCTATGAGGACCTGCAGCAAGACTATATTACCATGACGCAGCGGATAATGAACCAATGTCAAGACAGCTCCGCAGAGGAAAAGCTCCGGCAAATGTTTGAACAATATGTTGGATACTATACTGAAAATTCTGATATTCAGGCTTTTTGGATTCAGGGTCTGTTTTTTACCCCATCTGATATTTACAGCAGATTTTATGCGGAGATAAAAGAGTATCAGGCTGTTGTGGAAAAATGGATTGAGGAGGCAATTGCCGAGGGGATGCGTTCCGGGATAATCCCCCGCGGTGATCCGGCAAAAATGCTGTTCGCTTATTTGAACTTTCGCGATGGGCTGTTGAACGGGATCATTTTTCGGCCCGAAATGAGCGAGGAAGAGAATATAGGAACCATGTGGCTATATTTTTGGCTGGGAGTGAAAGGGAGGTTGTAGTCTATGAGGGAGCAGAGACGCTTAAATGTCATCGAATGCTTTGGCTCTCCTCGTGAAATTGGGATTCAAATCGGGGCAAAGTGTGGTGACAACATTGCCAAAGCCCTGCAGATGATCATCGGCGGCTTGTCGTTGCTACATAATGCCGAAAAGAGCAATATTATCGCCAATGCTCTGAATGGACAGATGGGGACGGTCCTTTTTTGTTCCCTTTTAGGGTTAAGACATCCTTATGAAATAGGTATGCTGCCTAAGCCCGAAAGGAACGTCCCCATTTTGGCACATAACCAACATAATGCCAGCCTTCACCTTAATAACTATATTATGGTAAGTCTATCATAAACCAGCATTCGCTCAGATGTGAGATGGTGGTCGTTTTGATGGTCCAACAGAGGGCCAACAGAAAGAACGTCCCTCTGTTGGTTCTCTCTGTTGGTTCTCTGTTGGTTCCTCTGTTGGTTCTGTTGGTCAAAAACTTCTTGTAACATATATTGATTTATGTTACATATAATATAACAAGTGTTATATAATATATGTATTACTAGAAGGGTGGTGTTGCTACGGTACCTGAGCTCAAATATGCAGCTGACCTAATAATTGATTCGGCCTTTTTAGATAGTTGAGACTGAAGCAATAGATGATATAACCATACGGAGAGTCGCTGAACTTATGGGCGGATCGGCAGCTTCCTAAAAGGCAGACTGCGTATAGGTCAAAGATTAAGATAGAAATGAGGGGGACGAATGTTTAAAAGAAGTAAATATCTGACCTTAGTTGTTATCTTGATAGCCTTTATTTTGACCTTATCTACAAATGCAGCTTGTGCAAACAACAATAAAGATACCAGCCTGGAAAGCTTTTTTGACAACTCAATGAAATCTAAAATGGAGAAATATCATATTCCCAATGCAGCCGTATCAGTGGTGAAGAACGGCCAAATCGTATATAAGAAAGGATTCGGTCAGGCAGATATAGAGAATAATATCCCGGTGGATCCCGATACTACCCTTTTTCGTATTGGCTCTACTTCAAAATTGATTACCTGGACGGCAGTAATGCAGCTGGTTGAAGATGGCAAGCTGGATCTGAACACCAATATTAATGAGTATTTGGATTTTGAAATATCACCCCAGCTTGAAAAACCTCTGCGGAACACGAATACAGGACCAATAACCATGACCCATTTGATGACCCACACCCCAGGTTTTGAAGATTACCCCGAAAAACTTTTCCGACTTTCGGAGGAGGAACTTCTGCCCCTGAATGAATATATGAAGAAATACCAGCCTGCCAGGATATTTCCCGCTGGAGAAGTTGCCGCCTATTCAAATTATGGTACTGCTTTGGCAGGCCATATTGTAGAAAGAGTATCGGGTATGCCTTTTTCAGATTATGTTGAGAAAAATATTTTCACACCGTTGAATATGAATAACAGTACCTACCGGCAGCCTCCCACGCTGAACCCGCCCGCCCGTATTGCGAAACCCTACCGATTTATAAATGGGTCTTATACGGAAGCAGGTTTCGAATACATCATGCTCGAACCAGCAGGCAGCATGAGCAGTACCGCTGCGGATATGGCCAATTTCATGATGGCCCATTTATCTGGTGGTGCTGTTAATGGAGGGCGGATCCTTAGGGAAGAAACAGTCAAAGAAATGCATGAGCAGCATTTTACCTATGACCCGACGTTAGGAGGCATGACGCTGGGCTTCATAGAGGGGGTCTTTAATGGCCAAAAGGTGCTTTTTCATGGCGGAAGTACCATGCTCTATAACTCAGGCCTTTATTTGCTGCCGGAAGAGGATACCGGAATTTTTATTTCCTGCAGCGGGGGTAATCATCTCCTCCAAACCGAGATCTTTCAAGAGTTTATGGATCTTTACTATCCCATAGCAGCCCCGATAAAGGCAGTGCCTGGCGAAGGCAGCCGGGAAAGGGCGGAGCGTTTTACCGGCGAATACCAGATGAACCGGAAAAGTGTCACCACTGATGAGAAGATCGTCAGTATATTAGCCGGGGGGATTATTAATGTTGATGTAAATGAAGAGGGCTATCTTCTGGTGACCCATGGCGGAGAAATCAATAAATTTGTTGAAATCGAGCCGGGTATGTATCAGAACCTGAGAGAAGGAAGGACTCAGGATTCCCTGGGACAGTTTCAGAAGATTATTTTTAAAACAGATCCTTTAGGCAGGATAATGCTGACCACCGATGGCCCTATGACCTATTCGAAAGCGCCGTTTTATTCAACCCTGAGTTTCACAGCCCTGGCTGCCGGAAGTATAATGTTGATCATAATAATTTCGCTTATTTACTGGATTATCAGAAATATAGCCGATTTGTTCAAGAAGGGAAAAGATAAAGGTTCCAGGCTTTATGCCATTGCTTCCTGGGTTGGGATCGGTACCAGCATCAGCATCTTGCTTATGTTCTCCACTTTTTTCTCTTCAGGCATTGATCCCTTATACCAATTGCCAAAAGAAGCGTATACGGCGATAGAAAACCCGCCTTTACTTGATTTACTGCCCACCCTTATGTGGATCTTCAGTGGTTTGCTGCTGCCTTTTACTGTGTTTGCCTGGTGGAAGGGATTGTGGGGGCGGCTCTCCCGCGTTCATTACAGTGTATTTACCCTGGCTGTTATGGCACTGATGTGGATGTTGAATTATTGGAATTTGCTAAGTTAGTGATATTTTAAAGGGGTAGGGTGAAAGTATTGGACAATTCCGATCAACAGCATAACGTGAGTTACAAAAACGTACGTAGTATATAAAATAATGTACAAAGGATGGCTTGTTATGGGACCAAAAATTAAATTTTCTAGAGAACAGATCATTGAAGCAGCTTTTGAGATCGCCAGTACAGAAGGAATTGATAAGATAACCATGAGAAAGATCGCGGAAAAGATGGGCAGTTCTGTAGCCCCCATCTATGTGAATTTTAAGAATACCGATGAACTGATGGAAGCTTTGATAGAAAAGATCATAAGTATCAGTCAACAGCTTTTTGTTGAAGAAAGCCAGGGAGCCCCATTCCGGGATATGGGGCGGGCAAGTCTGCGCTTTGCCGTGGAATACAGCGTGCTTTTCAGAGATTTGGTTCTGAAAAATAATGACTATATGCAGGAATACGATGAGAAGATGATGCCTGAATTAATTGAAGAGATGCAAAAGGACCCTGAACTGCAAGGGTTTACGGCAGATGAGTTAAAAACCATTTTGCTGAAAATGAAAGTATTCCAATTAGGACTTTCGATTATGGCTGCCAATGGTTTACTTCCCAAGGATTATGCCATGGAGGATATAATGGACATATTATCAAGCACAGCGAATGATGTGATACGGTCAGCCAGGCTGAGTAAAACGGATATCAGGTGAATCCTTACTAGGCGGTTACTTTGCCCGAAGTCTCCACCAGTTGAATAATATGATGACCCGGCTGGCCGCATCCATCGCTTCCGGGGGACACGGGGACGGGGGAGGTGTCACCTTTCACCTCAATCTGTCCTCTGCTTTTAGGAAACCGGTAAGTCATGTTTTAAAACCAGCAGTTCACGAACATTTTTCAGGACTGCTTCGCTTTCCACCTTTATCATGAGCCATTTGGTGCCGTTAAATGGGCGCGCCGATCTTACTAAATCCAGGACTGCCGGTTCAAATTCGTTTTCCAGAGCTTCAATGATGGGAACCAGATCCAGTTTAATAACGATCAGTAAAATGAAGATTTCCTTTTCCGGATAGAGTGTGCAGAGCGATTTGCCGGATTTTTGATATTTGACATTCCATCCTCTTTGCATGGAACATTTACTATAGCTCATCTTTGGTTTGGCTTTATATTTATTCTGCAGAAAAGAGTTGAGATCGATCCAAAAGCTTAAAGCGGGTTCTTCGATGTACCTGGAGATTTCCTCAAAGGCCAGGTGATGGCTCCCGTCAAGTATTAAATCATTGTCGTCCATTGCAAACTCCTTTTACTTTTATTAATCCTGTTCAACCGGGGGATCATCAGGATCCAGCTGTCTAAAAGCTAAAAGACCTGCAGCTCATTATAACGAATTCGTCTAACATGGGGACATGGTTACCACCTTATAATAATTTGTTATATAATTCTACAATACTCGCAGCAACCCCTTTCATTGGAAAAACGAACCTCTCATATTTGTGCAACAAATGCGAGGATCACAGCACAGGTTTACTATATCCTTTTGATTGTAAGGAGGTGATAGGATGGAATGGATATCAAGGTTAAATGAAGCAGTGGATTATATCGAAGCGAATCTCGAAAAAGAAATCAGCTATGAGAAAGCAGCACAAATTGCATGTTGTTCAACTTTTCATTTTCAAAGAATGTTTTCCTATATCGCAGATGTTCCGCTTGCCGAATATATCAGACGCAGAAGGATGACCCTGGCAGCTTTCGACTTACAATGCGGCAGCGAAAAAATTATTGATATTGCGCTTAAATACGGATATGATTCGCCTACTTCCTTTAATCGAGCTTTCCATAATGTTCATGGAGTTTCCCCAACGGAGGCAAGAACCAAAGGGGCAGCTCTCAAAGCATATCCACGTATCAGCTTCAAAATAACAATTAAAGGAGATGCTGAGATGAATTATAAGGTCCTGACAATGGAAGCATTTAGAATCGTCGGTATAAAAGAGCACTACAACATGAGTGTTGAGGAATGCTTTGAAAAGGTACCGCTGTTTTGGGGAAAAGCAATACAAAGCGGGATCGTGCCGGAGATACTTAAGCTAATGGATAAGGAACCGTATGGCTTGCTGGGTGTAAGCACTTGCATGAATGGGCAAGATCTTGATTATTATATTGCAGTTGCTACTGACCAGAGAACCCCCGACGGAATGCTAGAATACAATGTGCCGAAATGTACATGGGCAATTTTTGAATGTGTTGGTGCTATGCCAACTGCTATTCAGGAATTGCAAAAACGTATTATAACAGAATGGCTGCCCACATCCGGATACGAATATGCTAATGCACCTGACATTGAGGTGTATTTCGAAGGAGACCAGCAGGCACAAGATTATAGGTGTGAAGTATGGCTGCCTATTACTAAAAAGTCATAAGGCTTTACGTTAAGTTATAAGCAAAATAAAGTTTAAATCAGTTGGGGTGACAGATGGGGACGTTCCTTTTTTGGCATGCTCCCCAATGAGCAGACACCTGAAATAACAAAACTCAGGACTACGCAGAGGGGAGCTTTTCTATGGATATAAGGAACATCAGCTATGAAAAGAAATTGGAAGCAGTTGAAAGGTACAAGCGAGGTAAAGGAAGCCAGGACAGCATAGCACGGGAATATGGGGTAACAGAGATTAGCGTGAGACGATGAAAGAAAACGCCGTAGTCAGCGTCTACTTCTTATATGGCTAGATTTGGATAAAACGGTTGGTTCCGCAATACCATGTCAATGCAGTGCGGTCAGCGTCTACATGGCCGCCGCGATCTTGGCCGTTTGACCCGCCTATACCAAGGTGATGAGGGCTTTCCCGGCTGGTACCCGGCCTTGCCGCGGTTTCGCCCCATCCCTAGAGGGAATGACGATTACCGCCATTTTCCAAGAGAAGGGGTAATTCCATGAGAAAAGTTTTGTTGTATCTGTGTTTGGCCTTGACCGTGCTGCTGTCCGGCTGTGCAGACCCCACTTCTTCCAGCAAAGAAGCAGCGGGCACACTTCCACCGTCTGGAACCCTCCCCCTTTCATCATCCCCGGTGTTAAATGGGCCTCCCGCTGCTGGTGACAGGGAAGATCAAGGCAGCACCGACCCGGGTTATGCACATGCTTCAAACCAAACTCTACAGAAAGAAATAAAGCTGACCGAATCTGTGGTATCGAAATACTACAACTATTTTGTTGAGCGTCACACCCTGGTGGATAATCGGATATTCACCGTCAACGAAAATACCCTGCAGGATGATGTGATATACTTCGCCTTCATGAATACCCAACCGATCGAAGGCAAGCCGGCCAGCATCCGCACCAAGGGGCAGATAGACAATGTCCTAACGAAGTATTTCGGGATAAGACCCAAACGATACAGCACCGGGATTTCGAGTGAGACCACAAACGGAGAGGTGCAGCTGGGCAGTGTAGTTGAGGACGTGGTACGGGTGCACCGGCTGCTTCTAGTAAAGCTTGCCGATAACGGCGACGGCAGCCGCCAGGCGGTTTTCAAACTGTACCAAATCCCAAACGGACGCATGCTACCGGATTTTGACCGCAGGATTGTGGCAGCCGACCCTGCCATGGAAACGTTTCATACCATGGATGTGAAGGCAACTTTCACCGAGATTCCGGAAGGAGACTCGTATTACCTGAAGTTTAGCAAATTTACGCTGACACCCCGTCAGGGGTCATTTGCTCCGCCTCCGCAGGAAAGGGATCACTCCAAAAAGGTGAGCCCTGATGAATTGCAATCCTTCCACGGGCTTTCCATCGGCATGACCCTGGATGAGGCCAAAAGGTTGCTGAACCTGCCCGAAGACGCCTATGAGCGCAGTGCAGATGATTTCGCCGATTATACCCTGGTTAATGTGGATGGATGGTACTATACCTTCCGCACCCTCCCCCGACAACAAAGCGATGATAAAACCCAATACCTGGTATCAATCAACATCCGGGAGTACTTGGATGCAATTTTCCGGGGCATCAAGCTGGGTGATGCCTATCAGGATGTGATTAAAGAGTTCCCCTCAGTGAGCCAAGAAGAGCAGACACCGGGAAATCCGGGCAGCTATTTTACCCGTGATTACAGATTTGCCACAACGCTGCACAATGTGGACATCTTTACCGGCGATGTGCACATCTCCCTGTTGTTCGGACGATACGACACCCTGGCATGGGCGGATATTTATTACGCTGACATCTGAATCATAAAGCCTGCGGATACTTGAATAACCAGGACGATCTCTGCCAAGTCCGCCGGCCCGGGGTTATCGCCATGCCCTATTTTACGATTTTAATGAACTGCCGGAACAACTCATCTTCGTAAGTCCTCATCATTTCGAACCAGGCCATCTCGGTGGTAGTGATCATCGCCCCCAGCTCCCGCATACATTGCAAGGCCGCCATGCGGTTCCAGGAGGCGCGAGAGGATACCGCATCTGAGGCTACATAGTTCTGGTCCAGTTGCCGTAAATCAGGTTGGAATCATGTACCGTCCTGGCCAAGGCCCTCTGAATACAACAATCAACAAGGTGGTTTTATCCATAACCAACATAATGCCACCACCCTCCTCCTATATAAACCAGTATTCGGTCAGAAGTGAGGTAGTGGTCGTTTTGATGGGCCAACAGAGGGCCAACAAGAAAGTCAGACTGTGCGAAAAGTCCTTGAATTCATGAACTGTGCTCTCAAAGTGGGGGGCGGTCGTAACATTCCGAGCTAAATGCTAGCCTCCATCCCATAATCATACCCAAATCACCCAAGAGTGGGGCGCCCCAAAAACGTAGAAAAGTTTTAACACAGTCTGACGTCCCTCTGTTGACAAGCAAGGCGGAGAGAAGTGGTCATAAAATATGATGTGCCAGAGTAAGCAAGTCACTTAATAAACGTACCTAAGGTAGGAAGTTAAATGAGTTGACAGCCTGAAATATATCGCAGCTGTCTAACATGAATAATTAAGTAAAGGCAGCGGGTGTAAAATGAAACGTTTTATATTATGCATAATGATCCTCATGATGGTGTTTTCATTAAGCGCCTGCCAGGGTGAGCAGAAGAACCCGGCAGGAAAGGATGTCCCGGTGAATCAGCCAAGCGGTGAAAAAGAGCCTGACTAGGAAACTAAAGATCAAAGCGGGGAGCAGACAGCCTACTACTTCACCGGTGGGCTTCTCTTGGGCAGTTATGACAAAAGCGGTTGGCACAGCCTAAGTGATACCAGCGGAAATTACAGAGCTGGAACGGGGAATGCCTCCGATTTTTATGCCAAAGACCTGCTGGCAGTACCGGAATACCATGTTTACAAGGATCAAGCTCTTTTAGGCGATGCCAAGAGTATCATCTGGCTGACCGAAGAGGACTTTGGCCTGGGCAGCTTTGAGTCGGAGGGGATCAAGGAGAAGTTTTCCCAATATGGTGAGCTCTATCGTTTTGAGGGAAACAGCCACGCCAGTCACCGGATATTTTCGCTGCCTACCACTCTGGGAAATGAGCTTAGCGGCCTGCAGATCCCTAAATATTCATTCTGGGCCTATTTCCCCAGCGGAGGGAATTGGAGCTATCAGCAGAATGAAGGCATTTTGGTGACCAACTCAGCTTCTATCAACTTCCTGTCTGATATGAAAAGAATGTGCCCGCCACAACCGAGGCGGAGAGTACGTTGAAAAAGCTGTTTGCTGATGCCGATATGGGCAATACCGTTTCGAAATTTATACAAGGCTTCAAAGGCGATTTTGATGGCGAAGGCAGAGAAGAGTATGTATTTGCGGCCAACCACCCCAATCCGGAAGAAAACGACTACTGGCCTATCATTGAAGGAGAGGGGACCAAGGATGATGTAGGAACATTTTCCGTCCTTCTCTATCAGGATGATGACGGGAAGACACAGATCCTGCACAATGATCTGCGCCGTTTTAAAGCGGGCCCGGTCACCTTCAGCGGGGGACAGTATGACATTAGGGATATCAACCATTGCCATACCCTGAAACTGACAGATATCGCCGATCTGAATGGAGACGGAAAATATGAGTTTATTATGAAAATTGGGCTTTGGGAAGGCGGCTATGATCAGGTATACGCCCAAAACCATGAAGGGACTTATGTGGTGGTCTTGCGCTCCAATTCAGGGATGTAGCAAGGAGCGAAAAAGTGACCATACCCTGGAAGACATAAACAAGCTGCGCCTCAAAGTGCACCGCTACCTGACTGCTGCTTCCTATCGAGACAATTACTACGACTCCTGGCGGAATTGCCTGTGAGCCGAAGGTCATCCCCGGATGGTTTCGCCATACTCAGGTTGACACAGGTTGACAAATAAGGAACGTCCCCATCTGTCACCCATCTGTCACCAGGAACGTCCCCATCTGTCACCATCTGTTGGGGAATGTTTTTATAACTCCCGGGGATATTAAGCAATATAAGACAGCAGTGGAGGGTAGTTATGGATTACGTCAATACGCTTCACCAATACAGAGTGGCTCTCTGGGATTTAACATATAACCATTAACTCAGTGAAGAACTATTTTCGGCTCAGTGGTTCGGCCTGATCGCCATGCTGGTTATCTTTTATGCGGTTTGGATTAAGTTACTGGACAAAAAACGTCTGTTGGAGATATTGCTGTTCGGGTCTTTTGTCTCGGTGATGGTAGTCTTTATAAATATCGCCGGAACTACCAGAGCTCTGTGGCAGCTTAACATTAGACTGTTCCCAATTCTTCCAGCACCTTTTCCGTTCGACTTCTCAATTGTGCCTATACTTTTGATGCTGGCCTATCAATACTCAGACTCCTGGGCTAAATATATTGGCTGGAACGCACTGGCAATTGCCGCCCCGGTATTTGCAATAGCACCACTATACCAATCCTTGGGCATTCAATCTGTATATATAGGCCCAGCTTTTTCTTATATTTTATTATTTGCGGTAGGCTTAATTGGCAGATGGGCGATTCTGGCGGTTCTCAGAATCGAGTCAAGAGCGCGGCAGCATACTGCCTATAGCCCAAGCCACCAAGGGACAGCCCAGCCTGCCTTTAAGCCCAGAAAAAACGTCGATAATTGACGGTGACAAATGGGTGACAAATGGGGACGTTCCTGGTGACAAATGGGGACGTTCCTTAAATGTCAACTTCATGACCCCTGGAAAAGGCGTTTTTGCACCCACTTACCACAGATCTAATCCGGCTTGCCAAGATACCATCAGAAAACTATAATTAGCGGTATGTCTGATGGTAAGTACAAGTGAAAGAAATGAAGATTTTAAAACGCAATCCAAATGCAGCCGGGATAGGATATATGGTGGGAGCATACCTGCTTTGGGGAATTCTGCCTATTTACTGGAAGCTGCTGCAAAACGTGCCCCCAGTCCAGATACTGGCCCACCGCATCATCTGGGCTTTCGGCTTCTTGTTGGCCCCCTTGCTGGCCACCGGAAAATTCAAGGAATTCTGCAACGAGACTGCTCAGATCGCCCGGCAGCCCGGCAAAATGGCCACCGTATTTATCGCCGCAGTGATACTCAATCTCAACTGGCTCACCTATATTTGGGCGGTCAATAACGACCACATTGTGCAAACCAGTCTGGGTTATTACATCAACCCCCTGGTCAGCGTTATGCTGGGGGTAATCGTCATCAAGGAGCGACTGTCGATGGGGCAGTTGATCGCTTTCCTGCTGGCAGCGGCGGGTGTTTTTAGCCTGACCTTGCAATATGGTGCCTTCCCCTGGGTGGCCATGGTTTTGGCAGTGACTTTCGGGCTTTATGGCCTTATCAAAAAGACGGTCGATATCGGTTCCGTAACCGGCCTTACCCTGGAAACTCTCCTGACCTGTTCTTTCGCCGTGCCCTATCTGAGCTATGTTTTATCCACTGGCAGCAGCTCCTTCGAGTTCAGCTTTACCCCGGTCAGTCTGCTGCTGATGGGGGCTGGGGCGGTGACAGCCATCCCCCTGGTCTTGTTTGCGGCCGGAACCAAACTTCTGCCCCTGGTGGTGGTAGGTTTTCTGCAGTATATCAGCCCCACCATCACCCTGCTGCTTGGGGTTATAGCCTACCACGAGCCTTTTACCCGCGGCCACCTGCTGTCATTCGGGCTCATTTGGGTGAGCCTGTTCGTATTCTCGCTTTCCCGGAGCAGAGTATTTGTAAAGCTGGCATAGCCAGAGGCGAACGTCAGACTGTGTAAAGACTATTCTACGTTTTTTAAGCGCCCCGCTTTTGGCTGATTTGAGGCTGATATATGGGATGGAGGCTAGCATTTAGCTCGGAATGTTGCGACCGTCCCCCACTTTGAGAGCACAGTTCATGAATTCAAGGACTATTCGCACAGCCTGACGTCCCTATGTGTCACTACCAGTCACTCTGCTTCCCTTCAGGCCATTTTTAAATAAAGTGATCTTAATCATGAAGTAGTCGATTTCATCAGGGAGAATTTCTTTGATAGGTTTTAATTTCTCAAATCCAACTTGCCTGGCGGCCTGCAGCACCTGCTCCTCTTGTTGTTCGGTGATGAATTGACTCCAGTCCACCGCATAGCCTTCCCCAGCAGCCTGGATCAGGTGCCCTTGTATAGTTATGATGCCCCGCTGGCGTTGGCGGGCTATTTCCGCAACACTTTGGCCTGTATGGAACAATTGCCAGCTCAAAATATGAGTAGGCGTTTTCTCCTCCCGGGTTGGAGGGGCTTGCTCCAGTTTTTGTTTTGAAGCCGGACCCTTTTGACGGGGCCTTTTTTCCGTGGACTCGCCTTGAAATTCTGACGAAATAGTTTTTTCGCCTGCATATTGGCCGATCAACTCTAGGAAAGACCGGCCGTATTTATCATATTTGACCTCGCCTACACCGGTAATACTCAGCATGGCTTCCCGTTCTAAAGGCAGGCGATCAGCCATTTCCCTCAGAGTCTTGTCCGAAAAGACGACGTAAGGAGGCACTTGCTGCTGCTGAGCGATAGTTTGGCGCAAGGATCGCAAGGCTTGCAAGATCTGATCGCGAGGTAATGCGGCTTGCGGCTTGGGAAGCATGCGAATGAGTACCGGCTCCTGGCCGCGCAGAACAGGGAAGGCTTTCGGGCTGAGTCTAACCACTGGGTATTGTCCTGTGCTGATATGGAGATATTCTTCGGCTGCCAGTAGATGGATGAATTCAACTGTTTGCGCGGCGGTCCACTCCTTTAAAATGCCATAAGTGGACAGCCCATCGAAACCCAACTCCATGATGCGCTTTTGCCTGGAGCCATTCAGTACCGCTGCCACCAATGAACTGCCGTATTGCTGTCTCATTCGGTAGATGCAGGAAAATACCTTTTGGGATTCAATGGTAACGTCCTGAATTTCAAAATCATTGCAATTGGAGCAGTTGCTGCAATTCTCGGCAGCAGGGTTTTCCCCGAAATATTTGAGAATATAGGCGCGCAGGCAACCCGAGGTATGGCAATAGTCGATCATATCCTGGAGTTTGGCATATTCCACCTGTTTTCTCTGTTCAGACAGAATACTCTGTTCGATCAAATACTTTTGCATCTGTATGTCGGCGGGCTGATAGAGCAGGATGCAATCCGCCTTCTCTCCATCCCTGCCGGCCCTCCCCGCCTCCTGATAGTAGGCTTCCAGATGACGGGGCATATTGTGATGGATCACAAAAGCGGCATTGGATTTATCGATGCCCAGACCGAAGGCGTTGGTAGCCACTATGGCCTGGATACGGTCATAAATAAAATCCTCCTGGGCGGTGCTTCTATCTTGATTATTCATGCCGGCATGGTATTTTGCCGCCTTAACCCCCTGGGCTATCAAATTGTCATGGAGGCGGTCCACTTCTTTTCGGGTTGCTGCATAGATAATCCCGGACTGTTCCGGATGGTCTTTTAAGTAATGTGTTATAAACTGGCCGCGATCACCGCTCTTAATTACTGCAAAGCGCAGATTGGGGCGGTCAAAACTATTTACAAAGACCTGTGGCTGCTGTAAACCCAGGCTATGAACAATGTCTTCCCTAACCCGTTCTGTGGCGGTGGCCGTAAATGCCGCTATAATAGGCCGCCTCGCCTGAGATGCCACCCAGGAGCCGATACCCAGATAGCTGGGGCGAAAATCATGCCCCCATTGAGAAAGGCAGTGGGCCTCATCAACTGCCACTAGTGATATGGGCAATTCCCGCAACAGATCGTTAAATTGCTCCGATTGCAGTCTTTCAGGGGCTACATAGAGCAGTTTATATTCTCCCTGGGAAGCCTGCCATAAGCGCGTCCGCACTTCCTTGCCGGAGAGGGAACTGTTGACCAGAGATGCTGCGATGCCCTGGATATTGAGAGCATCTACCTGATCTTTCATCAAGGCAATGAGCGGTGAAATCACCAAGGTGATGCCAGGCAGCACTAAGGCGGGCAGTTGATAACAAAGTGATTTCCCGCCACCGGTGGGCAATACCGATAAAGTATCCCGCTGTTGCCGGATGCTTGCAATGATCTCCGCCTGTCCCGGTTTAAAACTCGCGAAGCCAAAATATTTCTTCATGATAACGCCAATCTCCGCTGTCATTACAATCCTCCTGAAAATGATTCCTCTTATAAATTGAGACTTTTGCATAATACCTAAGGCTAAAATACCGGGGTTTTAGTCGCACAGAAAAAGGACTTCACCCCCCATTTTGTCGAATTAATAAGTGACTAAACAAATAACCCGTGAGAGGAGAAGTCACTTATGAATATTCGACAGAACTGCATTTTCTCCTTTGAAGACGCATTGAAAATGCAGCCAAAATCAAGGCTTGAGAAAATAATTGACACCCTTGATTTACAACCAGTTCTTGCTAAATTGAATAAACCCGGTGAGAAAAAAGCCGGACCCAAACCGTATCCAGCTCATGCAATGTTAAATGCCGTGATAGCGATGAGGCTAGAGAATATGGGTACTTTTACCCAACTGGTTGAACGTCTTAGCTATGATCCATATTAAGGTATGTTTGTGGCTTTGAACCCTTTGGCACTGCGCCAAGTAATTCTTGTTTCAGTCGTTTTTATGCAAAACTTGCTAAGAGCGGTTGCTTACAAACACTGTTTTCTGCTCTGGTTAAACAAGCAGAGGAAACGGACCTGCTGGATCTTTCTTCAGTAGCAATTGATGCTACCAAGGTAGAAGCCTATGAGAAGTCCGTTCCCCGCAAGAATATTATCCAGGATGGTAAAGCCGCTGATTGGGGTATTAAGAGTGATACCAACGGCAATCCCATCAAGTGGTTCGGCTACAAGCTTCACATTGGCACCGATTTAAAGTCCGGGCTTCCCATAGCAATGAAGGTAACACCGGCTAACTGTTCTGATTCCAGTGTGGCTTTGGAACTGGTGAAGCAGTGTTGTTCAAATACCAAATCCAAAATAGAATATTTCTTGATGGACGCTGGCTATGACCATCGTGAAATCTACTCTCTGATTAGAGATAAATACCAAGCCCAAGCGATCATTGCCATGAACAAGCGGGGTGCTAAACAGCCTCCAGCCGGTTTTGATTGGGATGGAACTCCCATTTGTCACCCCCCCATCTGTCATATACTCAGTAATAAGTGACATTGGCTAAAGCGCGCTTAATACCTCGCCTGTATTTTACCGCCGGGTAGCCCATTATTAACATTATCCCCTGCTGATTTCTGGCTGGTATACCGTATTTTTTCTTCAGCTCCTTGCTATATCGAAACCATAGGCTACTGTTCCTATCATACAACTGCCCAAGCCCAGGGTTTCAGCGGTAATCATGGCATAAGTGGCGGCGATTACAGGATCAAGTGGATCAGCATAAGGCGAAACGTGAAAATACAAAGCCAGGGGAGCAGCGTATAAAAGATAGTCGATTCCCTTCTTTTTTTCTTCTACAAAGAAATCAATGGCCGGAGCCAGGAAAGTCCGGGAAGACTCAACATACTCTTTTCCCAGCACAGGACGCATTACTAACAGGGCGGCAGGAGAAAACATCCATTTGGGCAGCGGGCTATTCCCCGTGGTATACTTCGCGAACATTCAAGGAGTACATTGGCAAAACGCCCCTGGAATACATGCGCTGGCTGCGCTTATCCCGAGCCGCCATTGAACTCTGGGATGATAGCAAACGTGTCATAGACGTGGCTCTTGATTTCGCCTTCAATTCACATGAGGTTTTCACCCGGGCCTTTTCGGATAGATTCGGCATGACCCCGCAGGATTACCGTAAGAACACCCCCATGATACCGCTTTTTATGCCCACCAGCATCCGTGATTATCACCTCATTAAGATGAAGGGAGCTGTTAATATGCCAGACAAGACCGATACTAAAGTCATCTTTGTGCAGGGGGTGGATAGACCGCCCAGAAGGCTTATTTTAAAAAGGGGAGTAAAGGCCGATAACTATTTCGATTACTGCAACGAGGTGGGTTGTGATATCTGGGGCGAATTGTGCAGCATCAAGCAAGCTCTTTATGAGCCTATCGGGATGTGGCTGCCGGAAAATCTGCGCCAGCCCGGAACAAACGGGGGACTAATATGTTGTTTTCTGCTGTAGCGCTCACAGATCACGTATGAGCCTTGAACTGGGATAATGATTGGGATTACTTACATGTAAACTTTATTTATGGCTTACATTCCCCTCGCCACGCTTTATTTTAATATCATTCCCGCTATATCGCCTTCGGTAATAACCATGTCTTAAGCCGCTCCAAAAGCACCGGAGGTGCTTTTAGACCCTGCCGAAGAAGTGGAAGAACGGGCCATGATCAGTATATTGTCATCCGGGCATAATAACCCATAAGCTGACAAATAAACTGATTGACAGGCTCAAACTGATAATGCTAATTTGGTTGCATATAAGCAAATAACATGTAAGTAATCAATGCATAAATAAATCCAGCAAAGCTCGGTCAGCGCCACCTACCTGGAGAATAGCTATTATTAGAAATTCGGCAACCAAATAAACGAGATGAGGGGGAACGAAGCCAAAGCCTCAGGATAACCATGTATGCTGCAGCCATATGAAACGTGAGCTACAGCAATGGAATTAACTATATCAAAACAACCGGAAATAATAAGCCAGGTTTGAGAGGAGCGGATGAAAAGTGGATTTTACCTTTAGCACAGAAGAGTTATTGATTCAACAGATGGCCCGGGAGTTTGCCGAGCAGTACCTGCGTCCGGCGACCAGGAGGATTGAAAAGGAAAACCGCGTACCCGACGAGATCCTGGCCGGTCTGGCCGGACTGGCCGGACTGGATCTGTTCGGGATGAACATTCCTGAACAATACGGCGGTGCCGGGGCGGGGTATTTGAGCTATGTCCTGGCCATGGAACAAATAGCGCGTGTGCATTGCGGCCCGGGGCTGATCCTGTCGGCTCATAACCTCGGTTTGGGAGCCATAGCCAACTTCGGCACTGATGAGCAGAAAGCACGCTTTCTGCCCAAAGCGGCCAGCGGGGAGCATATCGCCTCCTTTGCCTTTACCGAGCCCGGAACCGGCTCCGATCCCAAGCAGCTGACCACAACTGCAGTAAGACGGGGCGATGAATTCATCTTGAATGGCGCCAAACGATTCATATCCAATGCAGGATACCAGGGGCCTCTGACTGTCTTCGCCATTGAGGCTGAAAGCGGGGTTCCTACCGCATTTATCATTGACAAGTTCTGTCCCGGCTACTCCATCTCCCAGCCGTGGGAAAAGTTGGGCTGGCACGGCGGGGATGTGGTGGACTTTAACCTCAAGGATGTGGTTGTGCCGCTGGACAATGTGCTGGGGAAAATCGGCGATGGCTATCCGATTCTGCAATTTGGCATCGCCTACGGTAAGATCGGGATGAACTCGCTGGCGCTGGGAAGCACCCTGGCCGCCTTGGAACTGGCGGTGCGGTATGCCAACGAAAGAACTCACCGCGAACAGCCCATTGCCAAGTTCCAGGCCATTCAGCTGAAAGTGGCGGAAATAGCCGGACTATATGAATCGTCACGCTGGCTCTGCTACCGGCTGGGGTTCCTGGCCAATGATCCTAAGAGTTACCGGGATTTTGCCCGGGAAGCAGCCCTAGCCAAAGCAGTGGTAGCCCGCAATGCCCAGGAAGCAGCCCGGATTTCCCTGGATGTGCATGGTTCCTATGGCCTCATGCAGGATGCCGAGATTGCCAGGGTGTACCGGGATGCTGCTATGGGCCCCCAGATTGAAGGAGTCTTGCATATGCAGCAGATCATCCTGGCCGGGGATATCCTAAGGAAGCGCTGATTCCCACAGTTTGAAGTAACCAGGCTAATTAAGGAGGATGGGATGAGAAGGCTGGCACGGTTTTTGATGATCGAGATTTAATTTATATATATGAAGTTAAGTAATACAGATTTATTTGGGCTGAGGGGTTGAATCAAAATAATGCAATTTACTGATTTTTGGTGTTTTCGACTGAATGCCATTTCCCGCAAAGTAAGCCGGCTATGGACAGCCCGCTGTTCAGAATATGGGATCACCGCGCCGCAAAGTTTCGTGATTCTGGACGTCAACAACTATGAGGGTTCCAGCGTCAAAGATATTGCTGCCCGTATAGAATTGGACAGCTCCGCACTCACCGGACTGATTGACCGGCTGGAAAAAGAAAACCTGGTACAAAGGAAAGATGACCCTGATGACCGCCGCGGCACCAAGATATATCTGACCGAAAAAGGGCGTGATTTGGCGATTAACCAGCTGGTGCCGGAGGCCGAGTCTTTCAATCAATTTATTCGCGGCATGATCGCTCCTGAGATCGCTGGTATATTGCAGCACTCCATGGATCTTTTCGACAAGGAGATCAACAAGGCTGTTTCATCATAGATGTGGGCCTTAAATAAGCTTTCAGCATCGCGTACGATTTTGTCAATCAGGATACCCATCCTAATGATGACAACAGCCATGGAAGCCATCTGGCCGGCACTATCGCCCAGAGCACCAATAATAGCATAGGAGTGGCTGGAATTGCTTTTGGCGCTACCCTGATGCCCATCAAGGTGCTGGACAGCGACGGGTCAGGTTCTTATGCCGATATTGCCAGCGGCATTCGCTGGGCTGCCGATAAGGGCGCCCAGGTCATCAATCTCAGTCTGGGGGGATCTCAGCCTTCCTCGGTGCTGAAAGACGCCCTGGCCTATGCATATGGCAAAGGAGTCACTATAGTCGCTGCCGCGGGCAACGATGGTTCGCGCAAGCTCTGCTATCCCGCCGCCTATAATGACTATGTCATCGCGGTGGGGGCCACCTGTTCAGACAAGACCGTGGCTGATTACTCCAACTATGGAAAAGGACTCGACCTGGTGGCTCCTGGCGGATACCTGCTCTAGATGAGAATGGCGCCTTTGTTGGCGACGGAATACTGCAGCAGACCTTTAATCCGCAAACCCGGGATTTCAGTGATTTCGGTTATTGGCCTTATCTTGGAACCTCCATGTCCTCTTCCCACGTAGCCGGGGTTGCCGCTCTGGTAATCGCTGGGGGCAGTGCCACCACCCCCTCCCAGGTGCGCAACGCCTTGCAGGAGACCGCCCTGGATCTGGGTGAGTGTGGTTGGGATGAAACTTACGGTTGGGGTTTGGTGGATGCTTTTTCGGCCTTAAATTGGCCGTTGGCCACGACCAAAACCGTAAATATCAGTATTGACCTGACACCGCGATTCAAGACGGCTGGTAAAAACGTTTTCACCCGTGTCGAGGCTAGGGTTAGTGTAGGCGAACCCGGGGCGCTGATTGCTGATGCCACTATTTTAGGACGTTGGAGCAGCCCCGCTGCCGATGCTGACAAGGGTAGTACCGGCCTGGACGGAGTTGCTACCCTGACTTCCGACCAGACCAAGTCTGCTATGGGAACATACACCTTCATGGTCGAAAGTGTTATTATAAACGGTTTAGTATATCAACCCATTGGTGAAACCAGCGATTCTATTAGCATTATGTAGCTTAATGAACTCTAACCGATTTGCAACTAAAATATAGTATTATCGAAGTAAAACCAACTGGCGATCATGTCCGCCAGTTCGCTTTTGAGCAGGTTTTGGTGACAGATGGGGACGTTCCTTTTTTGTCACCTTTGTCACCAAAGGTGACAAAAAAGGAACGTCCCCATCTGTCACCAATTTAGGAAGTTAACCCTGACTTTTCCTACATTTAACAGGAAAACTGAATAATCGTGGCGAATATGGTGAATTACCGGATTTTTTTAAAAATAAAACGAGACATAAAGGAGCTGAGTAGTAGTATGAGTACTGTCATAGCAATTGCGGGAGCCGCCACCTTTTTTATTTTGTTGGTGATTGCAGTAGTTTTCTATGTTTTGAAATCGGTTGCATTGCAGACCCTGGCTGCAAATCGGGGGATTGAGAACCCCTGGCTGGGCTGGATTCCAATCGCCGACCTGTACATTATGGGTTTATTAGTGAAAGAAATGGATGCTTTTGGTTATCATCTGGATAATCTTGGTCTGTGGTGTCCGGTAATATTTGTAGGCGGCGGGATTCTGGTAGGTATTCCAGTATTAGGGGTTCTTATAAGTGTTGCGCTTCTGGTCTTCGCAGCATTGTTTGCTTACAAACTTTTTGAAATCTATACATCTCAGGCTGTGCTCTATACCGTGCTATCGATTCTATTGTGCCTTTTCCCTGTTTTCCTATTTATTATTCGCAATAATAATCCGATAGGTTCAACCCCACAAGAATTACAGCCGCCAACAGCTTATTAAAAACAAAATGCCTGAAAGACTGCGTTGTGCATGCCGGGAACGCCAAAGAAGAACGCCCACCCTATGTTTTAAAGGATGGGCGTTTTTAAATAGTTTAATCCAACACAAATCCAACACAGCAACACAGGGACGTCTTTTCGTTGGCTTTCTAGACATTAATATAATATCAACACTAATCCAAGTGGCTCGGCCTTATCTCAAAGGCCAACAATAAGAACGCCCTCTGTTGGCCTCCGGGGAAGGAAGCAGACACGTTCTTTCTGCTTCTTTTGCAAAAACTAGCATCCTGCGGAGGTTCTTCGTTTTCTTGCTCCCGCCTGACATAGTTGCAAATTCTGAACCCAGTGCAGCATGATACAATATGATTAGTAAAATCAATACCTACATCAGCACAAACGGCGTGATTTAAAGAGCATTAACCAAAAGAGGCATGAACATGTTGAATCTGGTTGGCCGAGTACTGGGAGCAGCACGACAATACACTGCTATAGATTATGGTTTTTTCAAAATGCTGATGATTTCTTCCGGGATACTCCTGGGGGTATATTTGACCCTGCCTTTGCTTAAAATCATTTGGGTAATATGGCTGATTTTTATGGTATCGGCATTGTGGATGACTTATAAAATCATAAAATATACAAAGTGATCGAGCTTACCATGCAGAGCATCAAATGCTGTAGTTAGCCAAGAAAATGTAAACAGGAAAGGGAAGGATACCTTTGAGGAAAATCGTTGTTCTGGTGTTGGCTATTGCCATGATGTTGACCTTTGGTGCATGCGCTGACACTGACACCACTGCAGTAAAACAGCCGGCAGCGTTGCCTACCCCGCCCGCCTCCTCAGGCATGATTAGCGGCACCACTACTGCCAGTGCTGATGCCCTGGGGATCACGACGGAAAATTACCCACTAATTGACGGATCAACTTCGACACTTGCCATCGTACAGGCTGTATACCGGGCTATGTTTGGCGACGATGCCCACAACAGACCAGGGTATCCTGTGCAAGCATCCAAAACCGTACCCTCTTATGAGCTCTTAATTGATGGCAAGGTGGATATGATCATCGTACCATATGCCTCTGCTGAGGTACTGCAAAAGGCCGACAATGCGGGTGTTGAATTGGAATTCCACAAAGTTGCGGCTGAAGCACTAATATTTATCACCCCCGCTGAAAACACAACCGATTCCATAACATCGGAGCAGGTCAGAGAAATATATATTAACAATGGGATCACCAACTGGAGTGAACTCGGAGGACCGAACAGAAAACTGATTCCTATTTGCCGCAATTCTGACAGCGGCAGCCAGTCTCAGATGGACAATTTAATATTGAAAAATGAGAAAATGCATCCGGCCATTCAACGCAATCATGTTGAGCTGACTATGGAGGGCATGCTGGAGCAGGTAGCCTTCTATCATAACGGCGGCCTGTCAGGAAAGCCGACCAACAGCTATGCACTGGGCTATACCCTCTATACTTACCTGCAGCAGATGAATGAAATGACTGGCATCGGCGAGCATTTGAAGATTCTCTCCTTTGAGGGCGTTCCGCCCAGCCCGGAAAACATTGCTGACGGCAGATATCCGCTGGCTGATGGCTATTATGCGGTTATTCGCGCTGACCTTGCACCGGATCACAAATCCCGGACCGTCATCACCTGGCTGCAGGGGGTGGATGGGGCCAAACTTATTAAAAACCTGGGCCTGATTCCCTGTCCATAATGAGATATTTAGAGAGTTGCAAGTGGCGCCTATAAAGTGACCACAATACTACTATTTAGCAGTTAAGGCCAGAGCCCCATTTCAGGTCTAAAAAGTGAGAGAGGTACGGGAAATGCTGCCGCACCCAACAAGAGTGCCGGTATGAGGGTATCCATGAGGGCAGAGGCAGCCAGCTGAGTTCGATGCAAATACTGTTAGGGTATTGCTGAAAAGGAGGATGAGTCGCAATGAAGGTCGTTTATCATGAGGATTATAACCAGGTGTACGCGTCCGATCCCGCCGCCAAGCGGGGCAGGATGGAGGCGGTAGTCGAAGCCTTGCAGGGGAAGGTCACCTGGGTCACACCGCAACCGGCCACAGAACTGGATATCCTTCAGATCCACACCCGGGAACATGTGGCCGCGGTAGAGCGCAAAGGTATCTATGACATCGCCGCCCTGGCTGCCGGCGGGGCCATAATGGCCGCTCAGATTGGGTTGACTGAGCCTTGTTTCGCCCTGATCCGCCCCCCCGGTCATCATGCCTCGGCTCACAGCTCCTGGGGATTTTGCTATTTCAATAATATGGCCATCGCTATAGAGAAACTGGTAGGCCAGGGCCAGATAAAAAAGGCTTTCATCCTCGACTTCGACCTGCATGAAGGCGACGGCAACATCAATACCCTGGGCAGCCGGCCCTACATAACCATCCTCAACCCCTCCCGGCAGAGCCGCAGCGGCTACCTGGAACAGGTGGAGAAGGCTCTCAATGCAACCGATGCCGACATGATCGCCGCTTCGGCCGGGTTCGATAATGCCGAAAAAGACTGGGGTGGGCTTTTAAAGACTGAGGATTACACCACCATGGGGCGGATGATGCGGCAAGCGGCCCGACGCAACCTGGGCGGTTGTTTCGGTATTCTAGAGGGCGGCTACAACCACTCCGTCCTGGGCCAAAATGTCTTGGCCTTCATCGAAGGGCTGAGCAACTAAGCCAACAAGGGCAACAGAGAGATGTTCTCTTGTTGGCCTCATTTTTCATTTATTAATCGCCCTGTTATAATAATGGAAAAACAGGAGAATCAAGAACGTCCCTCTGTTGGCCCCTTGCTGAACAGGAGTTCCAGTTTTTCATAGGCTTCATCAAGATATTGTTGTGGTGTCATAGCTGTCTGCTGGCTCTTACTAGCAATTACTTCCAGACTGATTATGCCCCGGTAATTATCGGGCGGCAAGAGCCGGCGAATCACCTGCCAATCTATGCTTCCCTGGCCTGGTAGCCAGTGGCGATCCAGTTTACCGTCATTATCTGATAAATGGGTACATAATAGCCGGTGGCCCCATTTATCAAGGATTCTGGCTTTTTTCGCGCTGTACAGCCAATCATGGGAGCTGTCATAGCAAAAGCCCACATGATCCGAGTCAATATGGGTCAAAACATAGTCGATCAAGCCTACATCACCGGTGTTTTCGATGGCAATCAAAACCCCGGCTTCCCGGGCGGCAGCCACAATTCGCTCTATACTCTCCAAGCCATACTGGTTGGGCAGTGGGGGATAGAAGTGATCCATGATATGCATGACCATGGTGGGGATGCTGTATTGAGCGAGTTCATCTATCCATATCAGGTATTGATTGATGATATTATTGCGACAGGATTTGTTTTCTGACCAGATATCATCAATGTGATCATAGGGAACATGCACATTGTCCAGATTTAAGCCGCAATCCCTGACCATGCACACCATTCTAAACCTATCAATTTGGGGAGTGCCCATCTCGTCTTCCCACCACAGTGAGGTGGATGCAAATCCAGCCTGTCGAATCAACTCCAACCTCTTTTGCAGTGGCATGACCCATCCAAACCACGAAAATATTCCAAAGGGCAGATTGTGACAAAGTTCCATAACTTCAGACTCCTCTCCACAAATTTACTGAAACAACCAGTTTTTTTAATTTCGGATTTAAAGCTTGCTTCTGGATTCAATTGTAACTTTAATTGTCAAGAGGCCATTGAAATGATTGAATAACAGATTTGGATTACAAAGACAAATATTGACAATAATACTTGCTATTTCGAATCGCTTGTTATATACTCTATATCACGAACTGAATATTTGTGTGCACTGGGTGCCTCTGTATGAGGATAATAGGGAATCAGGTGAAAATCCTGAACGGTCGCGCCACTGTAAGCAGGTATGCTTCCCCATATACCACTGGGTCAGATCAGATCTGGGAAGGGGGGAAGATGCAAAACTGCAAGTCAGGAGACCTGCCCAATGTACTGCATAATCAACCTTCGCAAGGAAAGGGGGATAGGTGCGTACGGGTTATGTTGCCTCAACTTTTCATAGGAGAAGTTGAGGCTTTTTATATTTATAGACTTAGACAATTACAGGCAAGTGATCTCACTAATAAATAGGTCATGCGCTGAATTCCAAGGGAAGAGGAGACGAGCAAAATGCGAAGACAAATAGTGGTTTTATTTACTATAGTTGCAGTGCTGCTGTGTACCATGGCAGTGCTACCTGCCGCTGGGAGTGACAATATAAGCGTTGCTATCAGGGTGGAAGGCAGCAGTCAGAATCTGTTTGATGGCGAAGTCAACGTCGAGTCCAGCGGAGCGCCAGCGAGCGCCTTGGACGCTCTGGAACAGGCCCTGAACGAGGAGAATATCGCCTATGAAATTATCGAAGGCGGCTATGGCAAGTACATAAACTCGATAGATGGGGAGGAAGCCGGTCAATTCGGAGGCTTTGACGGCTGGCTGTTTTTAGTGAACGGGGCCATGGCCGAAGTGGGTGCAGCCGACTACGAGGTGCAGGACGGGGATGAACTGGTGTTTTACTACGGGATGTATCCACCTGACACCCTGATTCCGGAAGTGTCCATCAGTCAGGAAGAACCTCAGAGCGGCGAGGAGATTACTGTTACCGTAAGCTCCAGCTATTATGACTGGAACAGTTCACAGACGGTTGAAGTTCTGGTGGAAGGTGCCACAGTAAGCTGTGACGGTGTGGAATACACCACCAATGCACAGGGTGAAGCGGTTATAACAGGTCTTGAGGCTGGGAGCTACACCTTGCGGGTGAGCAAGGATGTGGCAGGCAGCTATCCGAGATTGCTAAGAACTGCGGGTATTCCGCTGACAGTATCATTGCCTGCAGGCAAGACCGTTGCCGTAAGGGTAGAGGGCAGCAGCCAGAATCTGTTTGATGGCGAAGTCAACGTCGTGTCCAGCGGAGCGCCGGCGAGCGCCTTGGACGCCCTGGAACAGGCCCTGAACGAGGGGAATATAGCCTATGAAATTACCGAAAGCGGCTATGGCAAGTATATAAACTCGATAGCCGGGGAGGAAGCCGGTCAATTCGGGGGTTTTGACGGCTGGCTGTTTTTGGTGAACGGGGCCATGGCTGAAGTGGGTGCAGCCGACTACGAGGTGCAGGACGGGGATGAGCTGGTATTTTACTACGGGATGTACCCGCCTGACACCTTGATTCCGGAAGTATCCATCAGCCCGAAAGAACCGCGGAGCGGCGAGGAGATAACCGTCACCGTAAGCTCCAGCTATTATGACTGGAATACCGCGCAGACGGTTGAAGTTCTGGTGGAAGGTGCCACAGTAAGCTGTGACGGTGTAGAATACACCACCAATGCACAAGGTGAAGCGGTTATGACAGGTCTTGAGGCTGGAAGCTACACCTTGCGGGTGAGCAAGGATGTGCCTGGCAGCTATCCAAGATTGCTGAGAACTGCGGGCATTCCGCTGACAGTTACTGCATCAGCGTCAGATACACCCACGGTGAGCTCCAGCATCGCTAAGGCGGTAGCATATTTGATCGACCAACAGGAAGATAGCGGCAAGCTAGGGCCAAAATCAGCCCTGGCCTTATATAAGGCTGGGGTTGATCTTACTACGATTACCCGCAACGGTAAAACCGACCTGGATTATTTACAGCAGCAATTGCTCGCTGATTATGATGCAAATATAAATACAACTGCTCAGCTGGCTCAGACCATTATGGAAATAAAAGCTGGCGGTGGTGACCCGGCTGATTTTGCTGGTCATAACCTGGTGGCCGATTTAATCGCATTGCAGGATGCCAATGGGCATTTCGGCGATAGCGGCGAAGAAGACTACGTACACACCCATTACTGGGCAATTACAGCACTTGATGAAGCTGGAGTCGAAATACCCAATGCTCTGGCAGCCCGGCAATGGCTGTTGAATTCAGCCAGCAGCAATGGAGGCTTTAGCTGGGTGGTCGGCGGTCCTACCTCACCTGATATGACCACTTTCGCTATAAGAGCCTTGTTGATCCTCGGGCAACCGAAAGACAGCGAACCCGTCACCAAGGCCCTATCCTACCTGGCAACGCAACGGAATGATGACGGTTCCTTCACGGATGGCATGAGTGCTACAGCCAATATCTGGTCTACCGCAGAAGTTGTCAAAGCACTAGTAGATTTGGATATCAATCCATGTGCCGGTGATTGGGGCGACAGCGAAAACAATCCCATTCTCTACTTGATCAGCCAGCAGGAGGATTCTGGCAAAATAGGCAATCTGGCCGGGACCGCCGATAGCTTGATAGCCTTGCTGATGTTTGATAAAAAATTTGATTTGGGCGGGGCTGGCGACTCCCCGACCGGCCCGGGAAGTGGCGGAAGTGGCGGCAGTCCAGGCAGTTCCGATACTATCAAGGTTAAGATAGCTGTGGTGGGAGCAGAAGGGGAACTGCTGTTTGCCCCTCAAGAAGTCACCATTGAAAAAGACGGACCGTTCGGCTTCAGCGCAATGGCGGCACTGGACGCCACCGGTTTGAGCTGGAGTTTTTCACCGGATGCAGAAGGCTTTGTAATTGAGATTGACGGCCAGCGCAATTCCGGGCAAAACGGCTGGTGCTACAGTGTTAATGGCATCTCCCCCTCGTGTACGGCAAAGGATCATAAGGTTTCAGAAGGAGACCGGATCATCTGGTGGTACAGTACTGATGCCCGGTTTGAAGGCCCTAGCTGGGATGAACTCACCAAATCTGAAACCCTAAACAAGCTGCCGGAAATGAACGCCTCGGATGAAGAGACGAAAACCGCCTTGCAGCAATACACTGCTCAAATCGATGCTACTCTATCGCTAAAACCGCTTAATGCCGAGAATAAAATGACCCCGGCGGAGGCTGAAGCCTTGCAAGGCTTGCTGGCCGCCAACCAGGTTGATCTTAAGGCCCTGGCCGGTGAAGAAGCAATGCATATTGGCGACCAGGAAATTGTGTTGATGGTTCCTGAGCAGGCCCTCAGCCAGCCGGTAGAGATTTCCATAAAAGAACTTCCCTCAGGTGAACAACCTTCACAATACGCGGTGAGACTAGGTTCCTCGGTATATGAGTTCGGCCCCTCCGGTACCGTCTTTGCGCACCCGGTTACCATAGGCATCAAGGTAGCCCTCACTGCGGATATTGATATAGATGCTCTGGTACCGGCCTGGTTCGATGAAGAAACCGGTCAATGGGTCCCCCTGCCGGCAGTGATCGATCTTGAAACCGGTCTGGTGGTTTTCCAGATCGATCACTTCACTGCCTTCGCGGTCGTACAAAAGCCCCCGCGACGGGGATTTGACGATATCCAAGACTATGCCTGGGCTAAGGATGCCATTGAGATTCTGGCCGGCCAGAATATTATTTCCGGAACCGGCTTGGGTTTCGAACCTGGCAGGAACATAACCCGGGCTGAGTTTGTACGCCTGGTGGTGACTGCGGCTGGATTACAGCCCGATGAAAATGGGCCCCGTTGCATGTTCACAGACGTGAGTGCGGTGGACTGGTTCGAACCCGCAGTCCGCTGCGCCTGCCAAAACAAGCTTCTAAGTGGCTATGCCGACGGTACTTTCAGGCCTGGTAAATCCATCAGCCGCTATGAAGCCGCAGTGATTCTGCTAAATCTAGGCGGTGAAAATTCGCTGTCCAATGAGGCAGCCTTGCTTTATGCGGACAGCGAGTTGGTTCCGGATTGGGCCAGGGAAGCAGTGGCCTACATGCACCACACCGGACTGATGACTGGATACCCGGATGGCAGCTTCGCAGGGAGCAGATCCCTGAGCCGGGCTGAGACTGCGGTCATCATTTACCGTTATCTGTGCTCTAACTTAAGCTAAGCAGGCTTGTCGCTAACCATATCCGCATGCATTATCAAGACTGCCGGCTGGGTTTGTGTACCAGCCGGCAGCGGGTAGTGCAAGGGGAGGTAAGTCCAGGAGGAGGATGGTCATGAAGAATTGCGCAGGAAAGCTGGTCTTGATATTGGTGTTGGTCCTGCTGGTATTGGCAGTCAGCGGGTGCCAGGCAGCACAGCAGTCCGCTGCCGTAGCTGAGCCGGCTACAGCCACTCCGGCTCCGAATGATGCGGT
>CAJYDM010000001.1 GCA_913757435.1 Syntrophomonas sp. DTU019 | reverse complement strand
AAGAATGCTGGAGCGGAGCCGTATATTGTATTGGCCCCATCAAACCGACCAATGTGTCTGTGAACCTGCTGCCCAATCCAGGGAAAATAATTGTGAGCATAAAAACCACCGGGGCTGCCCCGGCTACAGCTGTGTATGAGGTGGCCATAAATGATGTGGACAACAACCGCGAAGTTGCCCGCCATAGCTTGAGAGCCGGTCAAAGTGTGACGGTATCCCTGCCGCCCGGTACATATAATGTAGTTGAGACACAGAACGGAGGGGCTTTGTCTTACAGCAAATCCATTGACGGCAACATAGCCCTGGCATCAGGGCAGAACGTCAACGTGACTATAACCAATCGATTTCCGGTTCCGGTAAAAGGATTTATGCAGATCACCATGAATGTGGAAGGGGCAGCCCCGGCCGGGGTTGCTTATGAGGTGAGTATCAGCGGTTCTGCAGGCAGTGTCAAACGCAGCATCAATGCCGGGCAGACCATTACTGTCGAATTGCCTCAGGGATATTATGAAGTAACTGTAACCAATAGCGGCGGTGCAACTCAGGTAAGAAAGAACCCCCAGGGTGCTATTCCGGTTTATTCAGGTCAGTATAGCGGTGTCAGCATCACAAATGTCTATTGAGTAAATCAGACTATTCTACATATTAAAAAGCGGCCGGCATGCTGCTGACCTTGGCATTAAGTGCCTGCCCAAACATTGTATATCCAGCTATACAAGCCACAGCGATAAAAATCAGTATTAGGGCATATTCGGCCATCCCCTGGCCTTCGTCCTCATGAATCAGGCGTTTTATTATAGCCACCCCAATAACCTCCTATAAATTCAGTATTAAGTTATAGTATCGATAGAATAAAACATTTGCATTAATTCTAATTATTCTCTTTTTTCTGATGCAAACGTAAACAAATTCATAGCTTTGCCCTCAATATTCGGCGGCCCTAGCCTTAAAACCTCGCCCATAGACCTCGATGCTGTTGGTAACGATCATAAAAGCGGATTCATCGATGGCTAACACCATCTCTTTCAATCGCGGCAGCTGCATCCGGCCTACGGTGACCAGGATCAGCATCTCACTCTGACCGGAGAAAGCCCCCTGGGCCGGCAGATAGGTACAGCCCCGGTTTAGATTATGCAGGATGGCGTGTGCGATCTCCTCATAATGCGGAGAGATTATGAAAGTAGTCTCGGTTATACCTAGCCCGGCTTCGACCTGGTCTATTAGCTGAGATGACACGAAAATGGCAATGGCAGAATACATCGCCAGGCTAATATCGCTTATCAGGGCCAGTAACCCCACTACCAACAAATTGACCACCAAAGAGGTTTGCCCAATATTAAAACCCCACAGCCGCTTAACAATGATGGCTATTATATCTGTCCCCCCGGATGAGGCCTTGCTGCGAAAGATAATTCCCGATCCCAGTCCGCTCAATGCACCGCCTAATAAGGCCGAAAGCAAAGGGTCCCCAATTAAGAAGGGAAAGTATTTTAACAAATGCAAAAATCCTGCCAGGGACAATACCCCAACCAGGCTGTAAATCGTGAAGCGCCGACTGATAAAGCGGTATCCGGCCAGAAATATGGGAATGTTCAACAGCAGCACCCAGAGTCCTATTTCAATTCCGGTAGAATAACGCAACAGGATGGCCAGACCGGTGACCCCGCCGGTCAGGAGACTGGCTGGCACCAGTATGCATTGAATTCCCGCCGCTGCAATCAATGAACCGATGATAATGCCCAGTATATCCTGCCAGGTAATGCGTTCTATCCATTTGCTGAAATTCGGTCGGTGCAGAGCTATCTTCATGGTAACCTCCTCAATAATTAGGTTTAGTTTATCCTGGGATGGGCCCCTTCATAATGTCCTACTCATCGGTTAGCGTAGGATTACATTAGGTAAATTAAAGGGTTACACCTTTAGCATAACACCGGTTACATCGGAATGTTCTTTCTGTCAAGTACATGCGGGCAGACAGGGTCATCTGCCCTATATAAGGTTATTGATCAATGATGCCCCCCACTCATCCGGTCGGTTTTGGGCAAGTGGCGAAATGTAGTACAATAATAGAAACTTTATACAAGGATAGCACTGATGGACCAAATTCGCTATGTGGCTACAGCGGCATTCGGCCTCGAATCCATAGTGGCTCATGAATTGAAACAGCTGGGATACTCAGATTTAAAGGTAGAAAACGGGCGTCTGGGCTTCACTGCCGGTCTGGAAGCGATGGCCCGCTGCAGTCTGTGGCTGCGCAGCGCCGACCGCCTACTTATAGAGGTGGGCAGTTTTACCGCCCGCACATTTGACGAGCTGTTTGAAGGCACCCGGGCCTTGCCCTGGCAGGATTGGCTGCCAAAAAACGCGAGCTTTCCGGTAAATGGCAAATCTATCAAATCACAGCTCTACAGCGTATCCGATTGCCAGGCTATCGTAAAAAAAGCCGCAGTGGAAAAGATGAGGCAATACTACCCGCAAAAATGGTTTCCCGAAGACGGGCCTCTTTACCAACTTGAAGTATCCCTCCTGGATGATAATGTGAGCATCACCATGGACTGCAGCGGAGCCGGGCTGCACAAGCGCGGTTACCGCCGGGAGCAGGGAGCCGCACCGCTGAAGGAAACCCTGGCGGCAGCCATGGTTTCCCTAAGCCGCTGGAAAAAGGATCGACCCTTGATTGACCCCTTTTGCGGATCAGGCACTATCTTGATTGAGGCGGCCATGCTGGCCTGCAACATAGCTCCCGGGCTGAAGCGCAGTTTCGACGCTGAGCAGTGGCCGCAGTTTAGTCCGGCAATTTGGGCCAGAGCAAGACAGGAGGCCCGTGACAAGGCAGTTATGTATGGTGATTTGGGCATAGTGGGTTATGATATTGACCCGGGTTGCATAGCCCTGGCACAGGCCAATGCGCAGCGGGCCGGAGTATCAGAACAGATCCGCTTTGAAAGCCAGGCAGTAAAACATCTCAGCTCTGCACACCAATTCGGGTACCTGATCTGCAACCCGCCTTACGGAGAGCGGCTGCTGGATGATAACCAAATCAAGCAGATCTATCACGACCTGGCCAGGGCCTGGTCCGGATTAAGCACCTGGTCAGCCTATGTGCTGACCCCTTATCCAGGTTTGGAAAAGGCTATGGGACGCAAGGCCGACAAGCGCAGGAAGCTTTTTAACGGGCGCATTCCCTGCACCTTTTACCAGTTCTATGGCCCCCGCCCGCAGGAGATCAAGGGCCCATTTGCTGCCAAGGGAGAGCGAACATATTCTTGAATTGTCGTTTGGACTAGCGGGTTTTTGAGCAGTATTTATTGCAGCGGTACCTGCGTTTAAAAGTTGAACGGCCGTATGATAGGGGCCATCAGCAGCAACTGCATCATTTTGTCAATAAAGGGATATAATAAGCCATACCCTTAGTGGGACAGATATTGCCACCACTTCGCATTTGGTAAATTCACTAGACTGTGGAGGTTTACATGATAGCAGCGATCTTGGCAGGCGGCCGGGGCGTACGCTTGTGGCCGGAGAGTCGCATTCAGCATCCCAAGCAGCTCTGCAAATTAGTGGGCAATAAATCCATGCTCGACCATACCATTGACCGCCTCAAACAGGCGGGCTGCAGTAAAATAATCATCATCACCGGCGATGATCTGTTGGCTCCCATCAGTGAGCTGGTGGAAATGCGTCCAGACCGGAATCAGATAGAGGTTTTGAGCGAGCCGGAGGGGAAAAATACCGCTCCAGCGGTCGGTCTGGTTTTATCACAATACGCTAATAACCGCGACGAAGTCTTGGGCATATTCCCCGCAGACCATCATATACTGAACGAGCATGTGTTCAGCAGCAGCTTGAAAAAGGCCAGCCTGGCTGCGGAAAAGGGACATATAGTCACCATCGGCATTCAGCCCGATCGCCCCGAAACCGGCTATGGCTATATAGAGAAGACCAAATGGGAAGTGGGTAATATTGGAGAGGTTTATCAGGTCAATTCCTTTTATGAAAAGCCTGATGCAGAACTGGCTCAAACCTACATAGACACCGGGCGTTTTATGTGGAATGCGGGCATTTATGTCGGGAAGATCGGGGTCTTGGCGGAGGAATTCCGCAAACATCTGCCGGATATCTACAGTGTGGCCAAGAGCGGATACGAGCATTACAAACAGTCCTACAGTCAATTGCCCAGCATCAGTATGGACCATGGCATAGCCGAGAAATCTGACCGCATGGCGGTGGTTCCCGCCGACCTGGGCTGGTGTGATCTGGGCAGTTGGAATGCCTATTCCGAGATTCGCCCCGCCGATGAACAGGAGAATGTCTGTGAAGGACGGGACATCATCGCCATGGACAGCCAGCGCTGTATAGTAAAACAGGCGGATAAAACCATCGTCCTGTTTGGGGTAGAAAACCTGGTAGTGGTAGAGACAGATGATGTGATCATGGTGGCAGACCGCAATAAATGCCAGGATATACGAGATCTGACCGAGGTTTTAAAGGCCATGGGCCGTGAGGATCTGCTGTAAACCGGATCGTCAAGCCCATGTTAATCCATAGCACGGCTCTATACAAATAATGACTATGGGTTGTAACAAGTTGAGGAGGCTTAATAATGAAAAATATTTTCAGGCAGTATGACATCCGCGGCGTGGTAGGCCGGGATCTGGATGATAAAACCATGGATCAGATAACCAGGGCTTTTGCAGCCATGGCTAGCGGCAAAGGCTATGATACCGTCCTGGTAGGCCGGGATAATCGCCTTTCTTCTCCGCAATTCCGCGATACCGTGGTCAATGCCCTGCAGGAGTCGGGCTGCCAGGTCATAGATTTGGGTCTGGTTATCACCCCCATTTTCTATTTCGCAGCCCGCTATCTCAACATTCCCGCCGGGATGATGATCACCGCCAGCCATAACGGCGGTGAATACAATGGCTGTAAACTTTTGTTGGGTGAGTCCACCATATACGGGGAGCAGATTCAGGAAATCAGGCGCATGGTCGAAGACCGGCGTTTTGTCAGTGGGCCGCGGGGCAGCTTAAAATATGTTGATATTGCTGGGGCCTATCAGGAAAACATCAAAAACCTGATCAAAATGGGACCCAAGAAATTAAAGATAGTGGTGGATTGCGGCAACGGCACGGCCAGTTTGTTTGCACCTGAAGTATTTCGCAGCCTGGGTTGTGAGGTCATCGAACTATACTGTGAATCAGACGCCAGTTTTCCCAATCATCACCCCGACCCGGTGAACCCTGACAATATGGTGGACATGGTGAAGCTGGTGCAAGAGCATCAAGCCGACCTGGGCATAGGCATCGATGGCGACGGCGACCGCCTGGGAGTAGTGGACAGTCTCGGCAACATGATCTGGGGCGATCTGTTGATGATACTGTTCTGGCGGGATATTCTGCCCCGTTATCCTGATCTCCCCTGCATAGTAGAGGTCAAGTGCTCACAGAGCCTGATTGATGAGATAGAAAAACTGGGTGGTAAGCCCCTGATCTACAAAACCGGCCATTCATTGATCAAGGCTAAAATGAAAGAAAGCGGGGCTATTTTTACCGGAGAGATGTCGGGGCATATGTTCTTTGCCGATGAATACTACGGTTTCGATGATGCCCTTTATGCCGGAGCCCGCTTGTTGGCCTTATTGTCTCACAGCGAGGCCAACATCACTGAAATGCTGGCCGACATCAATACTTATTACGCCACCCCGGAAATTCGCGTGAAGAGCAGCGATGAGGAGAAGTTTCTGGTGGTCGAGCAGGTCAAAGCTTATTTCAAGGACAAATACCGTATCAACGAGATAGACGGCGCCCGCATTCTATTTCCCCATGGCTGGGCACTGGTGCGTGCCTCCAATACCGGCCCGGAACTGATCGTGCGCTGTGAAGGCAAGACCCCTGAAGACCTGGAGCAGATTAAAGCGGAGCTCTTCGTCTGCTTACAAAATGTGGGAATAGAGGTGGATTCACTCCAGACTTGCCAGGTATAAATGTTGCGATTCGCAGGGAAACTTAAATTAATGTGTACCTGTGTAATGTGACGACAAGGAGTGAACAAAGTGAATTTTATAAACGTGGGAACTTATCCCCCCAAACAGTGCGGGATTGCTACTTTTTCCATGGATTTAAGGGAAAGCCTGTTATTTAATGGACATAAGGTGGCAGTCCTGGCGGTTTCAGACCGAGCCTATGAGTACGATTATCCTCCAGAGGTGATCTTCAACCTCCAACAAGATCAGCTATCACAATACTCACAAGCCGCTTCATCCATCAATCTCAATCCCCGTATCGACATAGCCATCATTCAACATGAGTACGGCATATATGGAGGTACCGACGGCGATTATGTCATCGATCTGGTCAAAAGCTTAACCAAGCCGTATATATTGATATGTCACACCGTTTTGCCGCGTCCTTCCAGTCATCAGAAACATATACTGGAGACGCTGTGTTATCATGCCAGCGGGATCGTGGCCATGACCAGGCACTCCGCCAACCTTTTGACCGATCTCTACGAAGCTCCTGGCGACCTTATCAGAGTTATTGCTCACGGAGTGCCCAATTTCGAGAAGCAGGACGCCCGGCTGTTAAAGCGCAAACTCCGACTGGAAGGCTACGACATCATCAGCACCTTCGGATTGATCGGACCGGGGAAAGGCCTGGAATTGGGTATACAGGCGTTTGCACACATCTCTTCCCAGTTCCCTAATGCCAGATATCTCATCCTGGGGCAGACTCATCCCATGCTGGTCAAAACTGAAGGCGAGAAATACCGTCACATGTTGGAAGAACTGGTTAAAAAACTGGGTTTAGAGGAACAGGTTCTGTTCGTGAACAAGTTTCTTGATGATGAAGAGCTGGGACAATATCTGTATCTTACCGACATCTACCTTAGTCCTTATCCCAACCTTGACCAGGCGGTCAGCGGCACCATGGCCTTCGCGCTGGGATGCGGCCGGGCCATTGTTTCCACTCCTTACGCCTATGCCAAAGAGATGCTGGACAAAGGGACTGGGCTGCTTAGCAAGGGCACCGAACCTGAAGAATTGGCCCAACTGATGAAAAAGATCCTGTCTGACCGCAGCTTGAAATTGCGACTGCAAGACAAGGCCTTGCGCCTGGGAAAGAGCTGGACCTGGAACAACGTGGGCAAACAATATGTCAAATTGACACAGAGTATATTAGGCCCCGAACCCAGCGTCAGTCAGGATGGAGGAACGATGAGCTATGCTCGATGACCGCCACTTGAGAAGAATGACCGACAATATCGGCATGCTGCAATTTTCTGCCCTGTCGGCGCCTGATGCCGGGAGCGGCTATACCCTGGACGATAACGCCCGGGCCCTGATAGCGGCTTTGTTCCTGGAAGATGGACAGGAATTGGCCCTTAAGTACGCCCGCTTCATGAATCAGGCGCAGCAGCCCGATGGCAGTTGGTCCAATCTCTATAATCATGGCCGCTACTTCTCTCAGTTCGATTCTGATGACAGTATCGGCAGGGCTTTAATAGCTGCCGGCTTGGGGATTTCCAGCACCAATGAAACCTTGGCGAAACTGTGCCAGCAGATGTTTAATTTCCATCTGCCCAAGTCCGAGCAGTTTACGTCGCCTCGCGGTATGGCTTACAGTTTGTTGGCACTGTGCAAGCATCCTCAGCCTGATGAGTACCAGCAGTGGCTGCGCGATCAGCTCTGTGAGCATTTGCTGTCTCTTTACCATAACAATCGCAGCCAGGGTTGGTACTGGTTTGAAAATTACCTGACTTATTGTAATGGCATCTTGCCACAGGCTTTGTTTGCGGTATACCGAATAAACCATAAACGAAGGATTCGCAGAGTAGCCTATGAGAGCATCAATTTCCTCAATGATATACTTTTCCGCCACGGCCGGCTGGACATTATCGGTAATGAGGGATGGTACCAGCGCTCACGCAGCATTCCGCTCTATGACCAGCAGCCGGTCGATGCAGCTTCGATAATATTCGCTTGTTACGAAGCTTACCAGACCACCGGCAACCGGGATTACCGGGAACTAGCCTTTAAAGGCTACAAGTGGTACATGGGTGAGAATGCGCAAGGCATGCCGCTTTATGACAATCGAACCGGAGGATGCTTTGACGCCCTCACCAACACCGGCGTCAACCAGAATCAGGGCGCCGAAGCGGTGCTTTCCTTTATGCTGAGTACTATGCTCTTGCTGGGTAAGATGGAACAGACTAACAAGAATGATAATGAATTGGTTCGGGCATCTCTGGCCTAAACCTTCATGTTTCACTGTTACACCGGGATGTTCGAGATTACTGAAAAAGTCCGGTTTGGCATCCTTAAACGTTAGTGCAAGATCTTGAAACTAGCGTAATAAGAAGATTCCTCAGCTATGCATCATAATGACATGACATTTTTTAAAGATTTAAGACCTTTTCTGTAGCGAAAATCGTTGCAGAAAAAGGTGCTGGTTCAACAGACAAATGTCCTCAGCGAAAGAAATGCCCCGGTTTTATCCGGGGCACTTTATTGTCTTCATGCACGGTCAGGTCAATTGTTGCGGCGGTATTCAGCCGGGATCAAATCAGCTACTGTGGCTGTGGCCACACCGATGCTGGTATCGGCGGCGCCATAATATACCATCACCAGGTCGTCATCATCCAATATATCTTTATCCTTGTCGCTCACCGCCCCACAGGTGAATACCACATTCGGCACCCATGCCCCGCTGAGCCCGATCTCATAATCCTCTTCAGGCTGTAAGATGGGATTGGGCGATCTGTAGATCACTCTTTGCGGGTCCTGCAAGTCGACCAGAAAAACTCCCAGGCTGTAAACATAATTGTAGTCCACCCCGTGGTAAATCAACAGCCAGCCGTGTCTGGTCTTGAGCGGTTGTGCCCCGGCGCCTATCTTTAAGGAGTCCCACATCCGGCCCGGTCTCGGTCCCAGGATAATGGCGTGTTTTTCTTTGATGGGGAATTTGATCTCCTTACTGTAGGTTACCCATATACTGGGCTCAATGCGGTGATAGACAATGTATTTGCCGCCGATCCGTTCCGGGAACAGTATAGCATCTTTATCCCAAATGTTTTTAAAGGCCAGCCCTTCCCGTTTCCAGGCCTTGTAATTGCCGGACAAAAAATCCTTCAAGGTGATGGAAGCAGCCGCTATCTGGGCCAGGTTGCCGTCGTAGGCGGTGTAGAGCATGACGATTTTGTCCTCCACTACTACCACGCGGGGATCTTCGCAGCCCATACGTTCTTCTGGAGTGGAAGGCGAGAATATTGGTTCAGGAAGGCGTTCCAATACTTTATAGCCATCCGTGACAGCCAGACCGATATGGGATATGCCATCATTTCCCACCCCGCGGTAGAACAGGTAGACCTTGTCACCAAAGCGCAAGGCTCCAGTATTGAGCACATATTTGGCTTCCCAGGGATTTTCCTCAATGGGCTCCAATAATGGATTGCCGGGATAACGTATCAGGTTTTTACTAGGCTGGTTGGTGGTCTCCTGCACCACTACAGTCACATCTTTAGGCCGGGTGGGCAATAGCGTATCCAAGAGATTCTGGTTGCTCTTGCCGGACAGGATCATGCGATATACTAGTTGCATAATATTTTCGGGATCATAGCCCAGTTCCAGATAGAGGTTTTCCAGAAAGTCATGGTTAAACCAGCGGTTCTCCACCGTAGTGGTCCAGGTGCCGGGAATTTTGAGCCCGCCCTTAAAGCTGTAGCTGGCCCAGCTCCAGGCGGTACAGGTCAAGAAGGTGCCTTCCTCCAAAACTTGCGACAGGCCGTAACCCTGGGCCATGAGGCGGAATAAGCGGGCATATTCGGCTTTCCCCGTATCTTCCAACCTGCCCGCCAGCGCTTCTATCTTATTGACCAGGCTGCGATGATGGTGGTTTTCGAAGATGTTATGCACCGAGAATTCTTCGCCTTTTTGCGCCACATTCATGCAGTTGCGCAGTTTGGCGCCGATATTCTTGCGTTCCCCGACGTTTTGCTGATTAAGCTCGGAAAAATGTTCGGCCACCGCCAGGCGGCGCAAAATGCTGGTCAAATATCTTAACCGAGGGTATTTCCCCCCAGTCCCGGGCATTTGCGGACGAACCGTTATGCGGCCGGCGATGTGGTTGGCAGTGGATATCTTGCCCCGACCCAGAATGCCCAATTGTATCTCCTCGGGCATAATGATGATTTTTATCGGCACCCATTCAAAATGTTCCGGTTTGAGGGTCTCTGCCAACCAGTTCAGATCCCGGGTGCTATAAGAGCGGTCCTCAATGAGATTGGCGAATGTCACCGCATCACGCGGGTCCATCTTTTCAATCAATTGTTCCGGCTTATAATACCCGAGTGGGATCATTAAGTTGATGGGCGGGAACCTGACCAACATCTCCCTGATCTTGTCAATATGCACCGTGAACATGGCCTTGGTATCCACCAGTTCCAGCAGGTGGGAGATGAATTCGGCCACGCCGTCGCTGCTGCTGAGGTCGCCGGGCATTATTTCGCCCATCGCCCGTTCCAGGCTTTCCATGAAGCGCTCCACCCCGCTGATAAGTTCAGCAGCCGGACCCTTGACCGGCAGTCCCAACCCATCCCCGATAAATGCGGCGAACTCTTCATCATAGCTCTTGCGCAAGTTGCGGAAGATGTTGTCGGTCTGTACGATGCGCTCATCCTTGCCACGGATTTTCTTGGGTATGACCAATGGTTTGCCGGGCACGTATTCCATATATCCCAGGGGTATCAGAGCAGGTTTGAGCTGCTCCTTTTTGTTCATCCAGCGCCGTATAAAATCCGGTTTGCAGCAGAGCAACTCATCAGTCAGCTGGCGCCTAATAGTGTTCATTTTGGAAACTAACAGGGCATCCTGTTCGCTGCTCTCCAGCTGCGCAAACAAGGCTTTAAATTGCTGCATCTGCAGCACATAACTGGCCACCCGGCCATTATATAGAGCGGTCAGCAGGTCTAGTATCTGGCCCTTATCAAGTTCTTCAAAACTGTAATCTATGGCCAGTTCGGTGAGCAGCTTCACCCAGAGGCGATTGTCTAGATTGAAGCTATGCTCATTAAGACCGGTGATCTGCTGAACCAGGTCATAATCGAAGAGCTGTCTCATTAGATCATAATTCTGCCTCAAGCCTTCATGAAAGCTGTCCAGCAAGTCTTGGGGATCATGATGACCGATATCAGCTTGTTTGACATCGTTGTTGGCCAGGATGTCGGCTACTTTTACCACCAGTCTGTCCTGCACCCAGACGGCAGTGTCGCGGCTGGCGGCTTCGAAGATGATCTGCGCGGTATCCCGAAATACCCGGTTGCGCTTTGCCAGGGAGGCCGGTTGGATATCCCCATTCAGGCTGACTTCGCAGATGCTCTTGTTCCAGCATAAGGCCCGGGTTATCAACCAGAAGTCGATGCCGTAGCCATTTATGTGCTCTCCCCAGAACATGGTTTCATGGGCCAAGTCTTCCACCAGATCATGGGACAGTGCGTAGATGCCCCCTAAAGGATCAGTCATGCGGAAACCGTAGAAGGTTTCCATGACCGGTGCAGTCAGCATGTGGGCGATGCTGTCCACCCCCAAATGGCGTCTCATGCTCCCTACCACCATGTCATAGGGACCCTGGATCGGGTTGAGCAGGCTTTCCAGCCATTCCCCCTGTATGCCCGGTCCTTCAGGGGTATTCATATTGGCGCTAAAAATGATCAAATCGGCTTCCAAACGCTTGGTTATCTCTATGATGGCACGGATGCTGCCGCCCCGCCCGCTGCAGGGACCGGGCAGAATAAACTCCAGGTGAGGGTGCTTTAGCGGCAATTCTGCAACATCACCCAGGAAATCAGCGGCCGAATGGTCGCCAACCATCAACAGCAGTTGACGTTTACCTATCCATGAAGTCAAAACTTGATCGACTGATTCCAATAAGGCCAGAAATTGCTCCTTATTCTCATGAAAAGGTATGCCGATAACCAGATCGTAGCTGCCCATTTCTCTAAGCCGCGGAATAACTCCGGCTATGGTTTGATCAAATGCTTCTTCACATTTTAATAATATGGTTTGAGTCAAGGCTGGTCCTCCTTCTCATGCACAAAAAATTGGCATCCTGCAATAATTATGTGCAATAAAGGAGGCGAATATGAAAGTATTCCAAAGATAAAACCGACGGGCTTTACACCGTTACACCGGGACGTGCGCGGCCACTGAAAAAGCCCTGTTTCGTCATCCTTAAACGTTAGTGAAGGATCTTCAAAACTACTGTAATAAGAAGTTACTTGGCTATGCTTCAGAATGACATGACACTTTTTCAGTGGCCTCAGATGCCTTTTATTTTTGTCACAGTAAAAACGTCTTGTTGTAATGCTATCCCTGCACCGCTTCTTCCAACTCGGTTACCAGCCGGCCGAAATATTCCAGAGCAGATTGCACCGGCTGCGGTGAAGTAAGATCGACGCCGGCCTTTTTCAGTACCTCCACCGGATAGTCAGAAGCCCCGGCTTTGAGGAATTCCATATAGCGCTGCACTGCCTGTGGCCCTTCATTCAGGATCTGCTCTTTGATGGCAGTGGCAGCAGAGAAGCCAGTGGCGTATTTGTAAACATAAAAGGCGGAATAGAAATGCGGGATGCGGGCCCATTCCATCTTGATATCCTCATCCATTACCACCTCTGGGCCGTAATAAAGGCGGTTTAAGTCCAAATAGCTGTTTTTCAGAGCTTCGGTGGTCAAGGGCTGGCCTTGTTCAACCATGTCATGGATTATCTTTTCGTATTCGGCAAACATGGTCTGGCGATAGACCGTGCCGCGGAACTGCTCCAAATAATGATTGATCAGGTAAATGCGTTCCTCACGGCTGTTGCTGCGTTTGAGCAGATAATCTATCAACAGCGATTCATTTACGGTTGATGCCACCTCAGCCAGGAAGATGGGGTACTGGCTGTACACATAGGGCTGGTGGCGGTTGGAATAAAAGCTATGCAGAGCGTGGCCCATCTCATGCGCCAGGGTGAACACGTCATCCAGCTTATTATCATAGTTCAGCAATACATAGGGATGAGTATCATAGCCACCCCAGGAATAAGCCCCACTGGTCTTGCCCTGGTTTTCGTATACATCTATCCATCCCCCTGAAAAACCGTTTTTCAGGACTTCCAGATACTCTTCTCCCAGCGGCTGCAGGGCTTCTAGCACCTGTTCCTGGGCTTTTTCAAAGGGTACCTCTAACTGATACTCTTTCACCAGTGGCACATAGATGTCATACATATGCAACTCATCCACATTAAGGATCTGGCGACGCAGTTTCAAATAGCGGTACATGTGCTCCATATACTTGTGCACCGATTCGATGAGACGGTCGTACACTTCCAACTCGATATTATCCTGCTTAAGGGCCGCATGCCGGGCTGAAGGGTATTTCCGCACCCGGGCGTAGAAAACATCTTTTTTAACACTGGCCGAAAGCGATGCAGCCAGAGTGTTTTCCAGTTTGCCATATGCATTGTACAGAGCATGGAAGGCCTCTTCACGCACCCGGCGGTCCTGGCTTTCCATGAAACGGCCGTAACGCCCCTTGGTCAGCTCCACCTCCTGCCCGTTTTCATCGCGGATCATACCAAACTTCAGGTCGGCGTTGTTGAGCATGGTGAATATGTTTCCTGCTGCCAGGGCCAGATCAGCGCTCTGAGCCAGTATTTTTTCCTCGGGGTGAGAGAGCACATGTTCTTTTTGCCGGTAGATCTCGTCGAACATATGCCGGTACAGCTTTAAATCCTCGACCTCCCGGGTAAACTGTTCGAATGCCTCTTCAGGGATCTCGGTCAGTTCAGGGGTGACGAACGAAGTAGCACTGCCAGCCTCTATCATCAAGGCCTCAGCCCGATCATACAAAGCCTGGTAACGGTTGTCGGCATTGTTCTCGTCACGGCGCATCTTGGCATACAGCACCAGTTTCTCTCCCTGCCGGTCCAGGGCTTCGATCTGCCTCAACCCCTGCAGCAGGTCAGAAGCTGACTTGCCCAGCCGCCCCTGCAACTGAGCCACCTCGGTAAGCAACCGCTTCATCTCTGCATAATCCTTCTCCCAGGCAGAATCATCGCTGTATATATCGCCCAAGTTCCATTTGAAGCGTTCCTCTATATCATTTCTTTGGGGGCTATGGTTCACGTCCATCCTCCTTATCACGTCAGTTACTGCATCAATGGTTATGTTATCCATTATAAACCTATTCTTCTTTAGTATGACACACGGGGACGTTTTCAATGTGTCATTTTCCCGTTAAAGGGTGTGACAGGGGACGGTTCTGCGACACAAGGGAACGGTTCAAAACCGTTCGCGTATGAAGACTTTCATCATGTTTATCTATTTTGTATTGAAGCGGCCCATGGCCCGCAACCGCCTGTAGCGCTGCTCAGCCAGGTCGCCCCCGTTTTCCATTACTTCATAGAGGTTTCTGGCTATAGCCTCTTTGACTAGGGCTATAGTCTCTCCAGGGTCGGTATGTGCGCCACCAACCGGTTCAGGCACTATCTCATCAATGATGTCAAGTTCTTTCAGGTCTTTGGCGGTCAGTTTTAAGGCTTCGGCCATGTCCTCGGCTCGGTTGACATCTTTGGTCAGTATCGAGGCGCAGGTTTCGGCTGAGGCTACGGAAAACACCGAATTGGAGAGCATGATCAGGCGATCACATACTCCCAAGGCCAGAGCCCCCCCGCTGCCTCCTTCTCCAATCACAGTCGATATGATCGGCACCTTGAGGCCGGACAACAGCATCAAATCCTGAGCAATAGCCAGTGGCTGCCCGCGCTCTTCCGCCCCGGCGCCGGGGTAAGCCCCCTGAGTGTCTATGAAAGTCAACACCGGACGCCCGAATTTTTCAGCTTGATTGAGCAAGCGCTGCACTTTGCGGTACCCCTCGGGATGGGGCATGCCGAAATTGCGTTTGATATTTTCGTTGGTGTCTTTGCCGCGCTGATGCCCTAGAACGGTTACCGGCATGCCGTTAAAAGTTCCGATTCCGCCCACCACAGCCTGGTCATCGCCGTACATGCGGTCACCATGCAATTCAATCCACTCATCGCAGATTCCTTCAATGTATTGAATAGTGGTGGGGCGCTCAGCATGACGGGCTAGCAGGACTTTTTCCCAGGGGGTCAGATTTTGATACTTGATTTCCCTGATAGCCTGCAGCTTACTCTCTAAATATTTGATCTCACCACTGAGATCGAAGTCCAGGCTGCCTGATAGTTCCACCAGTTCCTTTATTTTATCCTGAATATTTTCATACTTGTCTTCGTAGTCAAACTGTCTCTTAACCATGGTTACCTCCAAGGTGAAGCCTTAAGAGCTGCCCTATCACCACAGGCATTTCGGCGCGATCAACCACCAGATCGAGCATACCGTGCTCTAATTGGAATTCAGCGCGCTGAAACCGCTCCGGTAGTCGCTGCCCCAGAGTTTGCTGGATAACCCTGGGCCCGGTGAAACCGATCAATGCGCCTGGCTCGCCGATGATTATGTCGCCCAGGCCTGCGAAACTGGCCGGTACCCCGCCCACAGTTGGATGGGTCATTACTGATATGTACAATAATCCCTGTTCATGGAAGCGCTGCAGAGCAGCGCTGGTTTTTGCCATCTGCATCAGCGAGAGCATGCCTTCCTGCATGCGGGCGCCACCGGCAACGGCAAAAGTGATAAAGGGCAGACGCAATTCCATGGCTCTTTCGATGGCCAGACACACTTTTTCCCCTACCACCGAACCCATGCTTCCCATGAGGAAACGCGAATCCATAATCCCAAGAGCCACTTCATATCCCTGTACTCTGGCCTGCCCGGTTATTATGGCTTCTTTCAGGCCGGTCTTCTCCTGAGCCTCAGACAACTTCTCATCATATCCCGGGAATTCCAGGGGATTGTAAGAATCCAGGTCAGCATCCCATTCCTGGAATGTGCCCGGTTGTGCGATCCAATCCAAACGTTCCGGCGCATACATGGGAAAATGGTGCCTGCAAACCGGGCAAACTTTAGCATTCTGCTGCAGTTCCTCTTCTGATGTGCTAGAGCTGCATTGCGGGCAAACCGCCTGGCCTGGCCGGGATGGCCGGAATGGTTGGGTATCATGGGGAACAGGAATGTATTTGGTTTTTCCGAATGAACGTTTAAGCATTTTTCCCTCCGGTTTACTCCAGGGCCTCGACCAGTGCAAACATGAATTCCCCGCTGCATACGGTTTCCCCGTCGATAGTGATCTTGCCTTTGCCCTTGCCGATGCTGCCTTTTATTGCAGTCAGCTCAGTGGCTATCAAGAGAGTCTCTCCGGGAATGGCCGAGCGTTTAAAACGGATGCGGTCGACCCCGGCAAACATGGCTATCTGGCCTTGATATTCTGGTTGTGACAGCAGGGCACAGGCCCCCACCTGTGCCATGGCTTCAATCATCAAGACTCCAGGCATCACCGGGTTACCGGGAAAGTGGCCGATAAAAAACTGCTCATTTATAGTCAGATTCTTAATTCCCACCGCCCGTACGCCCGGTTCGAGTTCGACCAGGCGATCCACCATCAAAAATGGATAACGGTGGGGAATGATTTTCATGATTTCATCCACATTCATATTGACGGTCATAGCCTTATACCTTTCTTACCAGCAATGCCGCATTATGTCCCCCGAAGCCCAAAGAGTCGGATAATGCCACCGATAATTGCCTGGGTTTGGCCACCAGTGGGGTATAATCCAAGTCGCAGTCTGGATCCGGATTTTCCAGATTCAAGGTGGGGGGAATAATGCTATTCTGCAAAGCCAAAACTGTAGCGATCAACTCTACCGCACCGGCGGCTCCGAGCATATGCCCGGTGGCGGCTTTGATAGAACTTACGCTGAGCTTATAAGCGTGAGAACCGAATACTTTTTTGATGGCCTTGGTCTCCATCTGATCGTTGAGGTCGGTCCCGGTGCCATGGGCATTGATGTAATCCACCTGTTCCGGCTCTATGGCGGCGTCGACCAGAGCGTTTTTAAACGCCAGTGCAGCACCGTTTCCATCGGGGTCAGGCTGCACCACATGCACCGCGTCCCCGCTGGCTCCATACCCGATCAATTCCGCATAAATGTGTGCCCCGCGCGCTTTGGCATGCTCCATCTCCTCCAGGATCAAGACCCCGGAACCTTCCCCCATGACAAAACCGCTGCGCTCGGCGTCGAATGGCCGGCAGGCTTTGTCTGGTTCATCATTGCGGCTGGATAAAGCCTTAGCCGCACAGAACCCTGCAATGGAAATAGGCGTGATAGCGGCTTCAGCTCCCCCGGTAATCATCACTTCGGCTTCTCCCCGGCGGATAAAACCCAAAGCTTCGCCAATGGAATTAGTGCCCGAAGCGCATGCGGTCACGGTGCACCCATTAGGACCATGGACCCCGAACAGGATCGACACCTGCCCCGAAGCCATGTTGGCTATCATCATGGGGATAAAGAAGGGATTAACACCCGAAACGCCTCGTTTGAGCAGCATATTATGCTGCTGTTCCAGGGTATCGATGCCGCCAATGCCCGATCCGATCCATACTCCCACCCGTTGCCGATCTACTGCTGTGAAATCTAGTGCTGCATCCTCCACTGCCTGTTTGGCGGCAGCACAGGCATATTGCACGAACAGGTCCATACGCCGGGCATCTTTACGGGGAATATATTTTTGCACGTCAAAGTTCTGCACCTGTGCAGCAATTCTGGTGGGGAATTGGCTGACGTCGAAGCGGTCTATCAAGCCAATACCACTTTTGCCTGCTAGAAGGTTATTCCAGAACTCGTTCTTATCATTGCCGACTGGAGAAATCACCCCCAGGCCGGTAATCACCACCCTGCGTTCCGGCATCTCATCACCCCTATTCTGCGCTGCCGACTATATCTTAGCCTCTACATAGTCAACTACGTCTTGTACAATTTTCATCTTCTCGGCGGCCTCTTCAGGGATCTGGATCTCGAACTTTTCCTCTAGCAACATCAACATCTCCACGATGTCCAGCGAATCTGCTTCCAGATCTTCTGCAAAGCTGGATTCTAAAGTTATCTGCTCCTCCGGAATGTCCTTGATTTCAACAATAATTTTCTTCAATTCTTCAAATACTGACATGGTTACATCCTCCTTTTATTTATTAGGTTGCCAACCCAACCGTCTTCGCGACTATGTTGTCAACCACATTTAACGGTTCACACTATTGAACCAATTTGAATTCCATTTTTATAAACCGCTCAGGCCGCCATCAACGCGGATCAACTGTCCGGTGAGATAATCTGCTCTGGATGATACCAGAAACGCGACTACGCCTGCAACGTCTTCAGGGGTGCCCAGCCTGCCTAAGACAATATTATCAGCTATGCGGGCCGTCTGCTCAGCATTGAGCCTGGCGGTCATATCACTCTGTATGTAGCCCGGGGCTACCACATTGGCGGTTATTCCGCGGCGTCCGTACTCTTTGGCCAGGGAGTATGTGAACCCCAACAGTCCTGATTTGGAAGCGGCGTAATGAGCCTGACCGGCATTGCCGCTTACCCCCACCACTGAGGATATGCTCACGATCCTGCCGTAACGCTGTTTGACCATATATTTTACAGCCGCCCGGCTGCAGTAGAAGGCCGCGTTGAGGTTGGTCCTCAAAACCTGATCCCATTCGGCATCGCTGATGCGCAGCAAAAGGTTGTCCTTATTAATTCCGGCGTTGTTGACCAGGATATCAATCTGCCCCAAGGCTTTGACGGTCTGGTCCACAAGTTCCCGGGCCGATTCGGACAAGGAGACGTCAGCTCCGATTACTACTGCTTTAGTGCCCAGAGCCTCAACCTCCCTGGCTACCGCTTCTGCATCGCTGCGATTAGCATCATTAATGGCCGGGTCCGCCTGACCACTCTCATAATAGTTGACTGCGATGTTACATCCGTCAGCAGCCAAAGCCAGGGCGATGGCCTTGCCTATTCCCCTGGAACTGCCGGTTACCAGTGCCGTTCTAGCCTTCATATGGAATTCACCTTCTCTATAACTTTTTCCAGGCTGTTGACATCATTCACTTGTCCTAACACCCGGTTTTTGTCAATTTTTTTAATCAGTCCCGATAAGGTAGAGCCGGGACCGACTTCAATGAAATAATCTACCTGAGTCATCATATATCGTACGCTCTGCTCCCATTTGACCGGGGAATAGAGCTGTTTCACCAACAGATCGACGAATAATGCAGCCGGGTTGGCCTCAGCGTTTACATTGCTGACTACCGGCACTACCGGCTCCCGCCAAGCCACTGCCTCTAAATAGGGCCTTAATCTATCAGCCGCATCCTTCATCAGTTCACTGTGTGAGGGCACGCTTACTGCCAGTGGCATAACCCTGCCGCCAGCTGCCTTCAACTGGGCCGATACCCTCTGCACCGCCTGACTCTGGCCGGAAATCACATATTGACCCGGGCAATTGTAATTGGCGATGGCTACCAGGCCCTGATCCGCCTCACAGGCCTGCTGTATGGCTTCATCTTTCAGACCTAACACTGCTGCCATGGCACCTTCACCTGGTGGCACCGCAGCCTGCATCAATTTGGCGCGGCGCTGCACCAGCGGCAGGGCCACATCCAAAGCCACAGCCCCGGAAGACACCAGAGCAGAGTATTCGCCCAGGCTCAATCCTGCCATCATGGCGGCCTGAATGCCCCGTTGTTGCAATACCCGGGCAGCTGCCACACTACAAGCTAATAGGGCCGGCTGGGCGAATTCAGTCTGATTGAGCTGTTCTGCCGGGCCTTGAAAGCAGATCCCACTGATGCTGTAGCCAGCCGCCTGATCAGCTTCCTGAAAAACCTGGCGAGCCGCCTCAAAGTGGTCATGCAAGTCTTTGCCCATGCCCACTTGCTGCGCACCCTGGCCCGGGAAAACAAATGCTAGTTTCATCATTTCATTCCCCCAATCGTTTCTGCACCCGGCGGGCATCCTCTACCAGATCCGCAATGATCTCCGCGGCAGGTTGGACACGATTGATCAGTCCGCAAATCTGGCCTGCTAAAATGCTGCCTTCGTCCACCTCGCCCTTCACAGCTGCAGCCGGGTAACGGCCTCGCCCCAACTGCTGCAAGAAATCCTTGCTGGCGCCTGATTCCTGGGCTTGCAGATACTGGCGTGTAAAGCGATTATGTATAGCCCGTACCGGATGTCCGGTGGTGGAACCACAGACCACCGTAGCCCGATCACGGCTTTGTACTACTTTTTGCTGGTAGGCCGGGTGTACGTCGCATTCGGTGGCGCAGATGAAGCGGGTTCCGATCTGCACCCCTTCCGCACCCAGGGCGATGGCGGCCATGTAGCCGCGGCCGTCGGCTATGCCTCCGGCGGCAATGACCGGAATATCCACCGCATCTGCAACCATGGGAACGAGGCACATGGTGGTCATTTCCCCAATGTGACCGCCTGATTCCATGCCTTCCACCACCAGGGCATCCGCCCCCAGGCGGCTGAGGCGTTTAGCCAGGGCCAGCGAAGCCACCACCGGCAAAACCTTTATACCAGCACCCTTGAGTGCTTCCATATAACGCCCCGGATTTCCTCCTCCGGTAGTGACGACAGATACCCCGGAAGAAACCACTAAATCGACTACATTGTCGATATGAGGCGAAGTCATCATCAAATTGACCCCAAACGGCTTGTCAGTTGCCTCCCTGACCTTGCGAATCTCATTTTCCACCCAGGCCCGGTCGGCGTCGCCTGCGCCGATTACTCCCAGGCCTCCGGCCTCGGATACCGCTCCGGCCAATCTGCCGCCTGCGATCCAAGCCATGGCTCCCTGAAGTATGGGGTATTGAATCCCTAACAACTCAGTGACTCGACTCGTAAACATCTAATCCCTCCCCCAGCGAAGCAATACCCCGCCATAGGTCAGACCAGCCCCAAACGCGACTAAGAGGACCAGGTCCCCCGCTTTTATACGCCCCTCTTGTTCAGCTTCAAAGAGCGCAACGGGTATACAGGCAGCGGAGGTATTGCCGTATTTATCTAAATTGATCAGAGTCTTCTCTGCAGGAATATTCATTCTCTTCATGGCGGTCCTTATTATGCGTATATTAGCCTGGTGGGGCACAAAGATATCCACATCGCTGTAGGTATATCCAGCTTTTTGCAAGACCTGCGAACTGATCTCAGAAGTGATCCGTGAAGCGAAGCGGAAGATTTCATTGCCGTTCATACGCAAGAAATGCAGACGATTCTGTACAGTTTCCAGGCTGGCTGGCATGGCCGTTCCTCCGGCAGGCATGCTCAGGTGTGCAGCACCACTGCCGTCGGCTCCTAATACTGAACTCAAGATGCCATAAGCATCGCTCCCCTTGCCCAGTACAGCCGCCCCGGCACCGTCGCCAAACAGGACACAGGTATTGCGGTCTTCATAGTCAAGGATGCGCGAGATTATCTCCGCGCCTATTACCAGGACATAATGACAGTCATCTGCAAGCAGGTATTTATGGGCTACATCGAGTCCGTAAACAAAACCTGTGCAGCCTGCTGACAGATCAAAGGCAGCCGCATTGGTAGCCCCTAAAAGGTCCTGAACGATGCAGGCCGTGGAAGGGAAAAACATGTCCGGGGTAGAGGTAGCCACGATGATCAAGTCCAGTTGCTGTGCAGATATACCGGCACGCTGCACAGCCATTTCAGCAGCCTGATATGCCAGATCAGAACACTTTATGGGCTGATCGGCGATCCTCCGCTCGCGAATGCCACTCCGTTCAACAATCCATTTATCCGAGGTGTCCACCATTTTTTCAAGGTCCTGGTTGGTAAGCCGCCGCTCCGGCAGCCCATATCCCAGACCTATAATTTGAGCTCTCACTGTAAATATCACCTCATCATGACATTAAGCCCAGTAGTTTTGAGCACATTTTCGTGCACAAGGACGTTGAGGTTATTAAACCAGTATTATTAGTGAAAGTCAATAACAATTCCATTATTGCCTTATTTCTGACAGATAATTCCTTTTCATTGCAAAGCTTCATTTGCCTGTCGAACCCCCACCCTGCTGCTTCATGATTTCAATTAATCCCGATAATAATTACGATATTTGCATGATTGTTGATTTTATGGTGTAATATTCTAGTTAAAGTATCATTATACTAGGAGGGTTCATCTTGCAGCTCCCGGAGTTAAAAATAGGCAGCCTTCAACCACGCTTCCCCATCGTACAAGGAGGAATGTCTATAAGAGTTTCCACCGCCCCATTGGCGGCAGCTGTCGCTCGCTGCGGTGGTATAGGCGTGATTGGGGGAACGGCGATCAGCCTCGATGATCTCCGTGAGCAGATACGGACTGCCCGTCAATTGAGCCAGAACCAGGGCATCATCGGCGTGAATATCATGTACGCGGCCCGGGAGTTTATGCAGTTAGTAAAAACCGCATTAAACGAACACATCGATGTGATTTTCACTGGAGCCGGGTTTTCTCGGGAGATCTTCAACTGGTGCAAAGAATCCCAGACTCCGGTAGTTTCCATCGTATCCTCGGCTCGCGCCGCCATACTGGCAGAAAAATCGGGGGCTGCAGCTGTAGTCGCCGAGGGCTGCGAAGCCGGCGGCCATCTGGGTACGGATCGTTCCGTCAAAGAGATTCTCCCGGAAATCAAACAGGCGGTAAAGGTTCCTGTCATCGCTGCCGGCGGTATTGTAGATGGCTATGACATGGCTGATATGGTTCGGCTGGGCGCAGACGGAGTGCAGATAGCCACCCGTTTTCTGCTCAGTGAGGAGTGCGATGTAGCCGAAGAGTACAAGCAGGTTTATCTGAATGCCCGGCAAGAAGACGTCATCATCATCAAAAGCCCGGTGGGACTGCCGGGGCGCGCCATCCGAAACAGCTTCACCGACCTGATCGCAGCCGGAGAGGCTCCCTTGTCAGAGGAATGTGAGGCTTGCCTGCGCAATTGCTCAAGTGACTACTGCATCAAAGAGGCCTTGATAAATGCCCGCAATGGCAAGGTGGACCAGGGGGTGGTCTTTGCCGGGGCTAACGTGTACAAAATAAAGAGTATACTGCCGGTGGCGCAGATATTTGATAATATCTTAAGGGAATTCGCTCTGGCCTAAAAGCCAACAGGGCTTGAGTCTGCTAACTGTATTGTATAAGGGGTTTTTGGCCCCCTTTTTCTATTGCTGATCTTTAACATGCCTCACTTCAACAGGTAGCCTAAAGGATTCATTTCGCATTACCACCTATTGAGAGGGCTGCGTGCATACTCAGACAGCTGCTATGTAAAGGTTTATCCACGTGTCAGAGGCGATTCACCGGCAGATAGAATATACAATCATGGTGTCAATATATTATAATTAAGTAGTATTATGGCAAAGCGAGTGCCGTACAATAACCACCTAAGAAGACTACTAAACAAACGGGTGGCGTTTAGAAAGGCCCACTGGCAGCCCTGCCGGTGGTGAAAGAGGTGAACAATATGGAGTTGGGTAATAGGGTCATAATCACTCAAAGGGGCCATTTCTACAACAACTGCACGGGTATTATAGTCGGCAAGCGGGGACTTAGAGCGCCGGGCGATCCCATGTACCTGTTGATGCTGGAGCAGCACCGCAAAATGCTGATCGTACCGGAGTCTATGCTGGAAATGTGCGAAAACGAGGATGCTGACAAAGGTCTTACCAGAAATTTATTTAAACCACGCAATAATTAGACAGGGACATGAACGATGAAGCATAATCCGCAGCCTCCTGTGCAGCGCTACTTTTATTGCCCTAAATGCGGTGGGGCTCTCGAATACCGTATGCACGATGAACGCCAGCGCCTGACTTGTCAGAGTTGTGGCTATATTTTTTATGAGAATCCCATCGTAGGGGTTGCCGCTATTGTCTTTAATGAACGCGGTGAGATTTTGCTGGGCCGCAGGAACTGGGGCGATTATCAAGGCTTGTGGTGCATCCCCTGCGGCTATCTGGAGTATGATGAGGACGTTTTCGACGGTGCTAAGCGGGAGTTCCTGGAAGAGACTGGTTTGACTATCAACATTGTCAAACTGTTTGCAGTTCTGTCCAATTTCCATGACCCGGCACGGCATACGGTAGGCATATGGTTCCTGGCCGAAGTAATTGCAGGTACGCCTGTAGCCGGGGATGATCTGGATATGGTGGGCTATTTTGCGCTGGACAACGTTCCACCCTTAGCCTTCCCCACGGACCGCACCGTAATAGAAATGCTGCGCCAACAGAGGGACGTTCTTTCTGTTGGCTCTGCTGGCTCAGACAAGTAACAAAGGGACAAGGGGACGGTTCTTCTGTCCCTTCGGTTTAATGGAGGAATCATTGTATAATGGAGTGCATTTATCATGAAGGCGAAGAAACCACCGAACAGACCTGCAGCTTGTGTTTGAAGCCGGTATGTATGGAGTGCATCTTGATGGTGCGGCAATTCGGCTACAGCAGCGTTTTTTGCCCCAAGTGCCTGCGTGCTATCACCGGCTGCTGGTTCGACCTGGATGAAAAGGCCGACCGCTAATATCCCCAAAACAGACCTGCGGCCTATGCGACAGTTCCACAGTGGACGGTTCTCGCTTTATCGCATTGCGCTCAGGCGACAGGGAACGATTCTTGAAGGAGTCAATCGGAATAAGGCTCAAATTTCGGCTAATAACTGAAACTTGAGCCTTAATCATGTGACAGTGTGACCGGGGGCGGTTTGCCAGCGTTTGACCGTTGTCAGGGCTGCACCAGGGGCAGAAGCGACGCGGCTGATACGCACCAGTGCTCAGGGGAATCAACCAGCTCAATATGCAATGTCAGCATTTGAGTTTTAATGCTGCCACGCTTCAAAAACTGTACCTGAGCGATGAAATGTTGCTCATCGATCTTCCGCAGCGACTTCGATTTGACCCAGGTAACATCTTCCATACTATCCAAGAGTTTGGCTTGTTCAGCATCACAGGTGACTTCCCTGAGGATATGGGAGTCCCCCTGCGTCAGCGCTGCTATGGCCACATCAATAACTTGTTCCGTCGTCAATTCTGCCAGTTGTTCTTTCAAAACCCCGGCCGCTTTCCAGATCATAACCTGGTGGGCGGTGTCCCTCTTGCGCGATCCATGGGTGATGCTGTCGCGGAAATGTATGCAGAAATGGCCATTGAACTTGTTGCCCTTAATAGCGCCTGAGCCATGGGGCATGCCATTCATGGATGCTGCTACCACCCGCCCGCTATCCAAGACGACCAGTATGGCCCGCCTTTTCCAGGCCCACTGACCGCTGTAGATCTTCTTCATAATAGCCGTGTCCTCCGCAGTAAGAGGCTGGACATCGGCGTGATAAGTGCCGGCGCGACGCTGCACCGTGAAACTCAAGCCGGTCTCAAAGTCTACTATATTGGCATTGGAGTAGCGGGGGAATAGCTGGTCGACTTCCTTCCAGCTAAGGAATTCCCCCTTTACAGGTTGTTCTTGCGGGGGCGGCGGCTCTGGCCGCGGTACAGGCTGCATTAAATATACACTCACCACAACGAGCATCAGTCCCAGCGCCACAGCCAGCATCCAACGTCTCGGCATACCGCCAAAAACCATAAGGCACCTCCCCGCACAGGCCATACCAGTTCAATCATTAAAATATATGCAGGGCTCGGCGGTGCATTCCAGACCATAACGCTAATGATATCTATTTGTACCTTACCGACCGAAACTAAAAATAATGCTTAGCCAGTTTCTCAAAGGCGGGCAGAGCCCCCTCAATGGTTTTGAAATCTACACAATAAGCCAGGCGGAAATACCCCGGGCTGGCAAAGCCGCGCCCCGGAACCAGCAGCAGGTTGTATTCCAGAGCCTGTTTTACAAATGCTACGTCGTCCGGTTCGGGTGATTTGGGGAACAGATAGAAGGCTCCCTGGGGCTTGGTGCAGGAAAAGCCCAGAGAGGTTATATGATTGTAGAGAGTGTCCCGGCGGCGCTGGTATTCCTCAGTATCCGGACCCTCATCCAGGCATTCCGCCACCACCTTCTGGAAGATCGAAGGTGCGTTGACATAGCCCAGGGTGCGGTTGGCGAATACCATGCCATCAATCAGCAGCCCCACATTCTGTATATTGGGACTCAAAGCTATGTAACCAATACGTTCCCCAGGCAGAGCCAGGGATTTGCTGAAGGAGTTAACAATCGCCGCGTTCTTGAACACTGTCATCAGATTAGTGACCTTGACCCCGTCGTATACCAGCTTATAATAGGGTTCATCTGAAATGGCCAGGATCTCGGTCCCATACTCCTGCTCTTTGGCATTGACAACCTCAGCGATATTCTTGAGGGCTGCTTCAGAATACACTACCCCGGTGGGATTGTTGGGCGAATTAAGGATTATTGCCCTGGTTTTTGGGGAAATACTGGCTGCCAGAACGGCTGTATCAGGTAGAAAATCATCTCCGGTGGGAACAACCACGACCTTGCCGCCGTGATTCTTGGCATAGAAATGGTACTCTACGAAATAAGGTGCTAGCAGAATCACTTCGTCGCCCGGGTCGAGTATGGTCTTTAGGACTACATTCAAACCTCCGGCGGCACCGCAAGTCATGATGATATGCCCAGCAGCCAGGGTCAGTCCGCTTTCCCTGGACAGTTGGTCAGCAATGCGCTGGCGCACATCAATATGCCCGGCATTGCTGGTGTAGCGGTGCAGTCCCGGGGTCTCGTTCATCACCAACCCCTTGAGAGTGTCCCTCACCTTGGCAGGCGGCTCATAGTCGGGGTTGCCCAGGCTGAAATCATACACCTTGTCGGCACCGTATATGGCCCGCAGGCGTTCGCCCTCTTCGAACATAGCCCTGATCCACGAAGAGTTCTGCAAATCACTCTTAATCTGTTCGGAAATCATCTAACCATCCTCTCTTATGGTAAATCTTGAGTTTGACCACCAATCGTACAAATGCCAGTTCCACTCTAGCATTTCCGAATTCGGTACACACCACTCTCGGCTAGAGTATTAGCTGTAGAATACACAATTATCTCTAAAGTGCTGCTAATTAGGGTATTGGCAGGTTTTTCAACAAACCCTGTATTGAATATATCATGCCAGATTAATACTAGCCAGTTTATGTTAGCTAATGAAGTTAAACCGCGAATTATTTTGGCGGAATACTATGCTATACTTTTTTCACAAGAGAATTTAAAGCGGAGGAATAACAAATGCAGCAGCCATCAAAAGTTTATTTTACCGATTTCCGCACCAGACCCGGCCGCAATATCGTTAATAAGTTCCGCAGCCTGTTAAACAAAGCAGGGCTGGCAGACATCGATTTCCAGAATAGGATGGTAGCCATCAAAATGCATTTTGGTGAGCCGGGAAACCTGGCCTTTATCCGCCCCAATTATGCCGCCGAATTGGTCGCTATGATCAAGGAGCTGGGCGGCAAACCGTTTTTAACTGATGCCAGCACACTATACAGCGGTCTGCGCAGCAACGCCATCGATCACCTCGATTCCGCCATGAAAAACGGCTTCTCCCCGTTGACGGTGGGATGTCCGGTAATAATCGCCGATGGCCTGAAAGGCATAGAATACCGGGAGATAACCATCAACCAGAAGCATTGTCAGAAGGCAAAGATCGGCAGCGCTATAGCCGATGCCGATATAGTGATTTCTCTTAATCATTTCAAGGGCCACGAACAGACCGGTTTCGGCGGAGCAATCAAGAATCTGGGTATGGGCTCCGGCTCCCGCGGCGGCAAAATGGAGATGCATTCCAGTTCGAAACCGCGAATAATCGGTGAGAATTGCACCGCCTGCGGCATGTGTATAGAAAGCTGCCCGCAGCAGGCCATTCTCCTGTCAGATGAGGAACGAGCCATGATCGATGAGGAATTGTGCATTGGCTGCGGACAGTGTGTCGCCCTGTGCCGCTTTAACTCCGCTCAAGTGGTTTGGAAGCAGTCAGTTCAGGTTACTGCCGAAAAGATAGCCGAATATGCTCTGGCAGTAATTAAGGGAAAACCAAATTTCCATATAAATATAGTCAACTCGGTATCGCCCCATTGCGACTGCTGGTCTTATAATGATTCGGCCATAGTATCGGACCTCGGTATCGCCGTATCGTTCGATCCCGTCGCCCTGGATAAAGCCTGTGTAGATATGGTCAATAAAGCCCCGGCTTTACCCGCTACGGTGCTGGCTGAAAAAGGCTGTAAACCCGGAGATGACAAATTCAGCCTGGTCCATCCCAGGACCAACTGGAGGGCAGGCCTGGAGTACGCAGAGGAGATTGGGCTAGGCAAGTTACACTACGATTTGAAGATCGAGTCGTGACGGTCACTACTCATGCTTAATCGTGTGAAATGGCGGTGGTTGTATTTTTCCCCGGTGAGGCAATATGAAGAGCATCACGCTGGCCCTGCATTATCCAGGCCACCAGACGTTGACGGTCTGCATCAGGCAGTTGGGCGAACTGTATGGCTACAAAATATTGCTGCGGATCGTCTCCGCTCTTTTCCTGCACTCGTACCACCCGACCCCAAACCGAAAGCGGTTCATCAACGCCAATATCAAGCAGGAAAGTGATAATCGCCCCTAATTCCAACTTTTGTTCAGTGGTAAAGCGCAACCCTCCCCCGCCAATATCCACCATGCGGTCCCGCTTGTATTGGCTGTCAGTAAGAGGCGTGAAGCCGCTAAACTGGAACCAGCGCAGCCAATCCCGGGTCTTTAGCCTGAACCATTTGCGCTTCTGAGTCTTTCCGTCGGGCAGCATCTCTTGTTGTTGCCTTTTCTGGCGGCGGTCATTGTAAAATTTCTCAATGCCTTTTTGCTGTTTGCAGGCATATAATCTGAAGCCAGCCACTAACAAGCCAAATACAATCAAAATCAGGGCTAAGCCGACAATATTCTCATGGTCTAAGGGATGGCGTTGGCTGAAAGTGCTGTGCAGGCTTCTGGAAAGTTCGCGCCAGGTCATTCCCAACGCGCTTCGGGGATAAATGGCTCCCCCCATAATCGCCAGAATCAAACCGGCCAGGGACTGTCGCCAGTGCTTGATCAACCTTGGCCAATACATCCTGACACCTCGTTCCAGGGATTATTTCCTAAATAATATCATACACTACAGTCCTATAGGCGATTAGACGTATCTACCTGTTAAGGCGATAGCACCCGCTGGGCCAGTATGCTGTCAAGAACTGCTTCCTCACTCCACTTCGGCCGCTATCTATTAGACCGCCTCCAGCCTGGGTCGGGTGCCCATTGGTGTCGCACTTGCTCCCAGGAGCCGTGTAACTTGACTGACGCAGTCCGGAGTTCCCAATAAAACCGCTTGATCTTCAGGCTGCAGCACAGTGTCGGCGGCGGGATTGATGATGGTTTCATTCCCGCGTTGGATCAATAAAACAGACACCCCGTACCTATTCCTCAAATCGATATCAGCGAGGGTCTGATTAACTAAAACTGAGCTGCCTTCCACCCTGATATTGGCGATTTCAGCATCATGGCAATGCAGTTTGATGTCATGGAAGGTGGGGGATTTCCTGGACATGCTGCGCAGCATCTCATAACCATCGGCTCTGATCTCAGCAACAAACCCATCAATATCGACTTTGGGAATCAGGTATTTCTTCAAGACCAGGGTAAATATCTCTATGGAAGTCTCAAATTCCTCGGGAATGACATCGTGAGCCCCCAATGAGTAAAGTTCCCCAATATCCTGCACATAGCGGGTGCGCACGATGATGTGCACCTGGGGATTGGTTCTGTGGATCATATCCACGATTCGGTTAGTCGCGGCAGCATCTGATATGGCCACTACCACCACCCGGGCGGTATCGATATTAGCCTGCTGCAGCACTTCCGGATGAATGGCATCCCCGAAAAAGATGGGCTCGCCATTACACCTTTCCTGCTTTACCACATCGGGGTTCATCTCTATGATCACATAGGGAATGTTGGTAGCAGATGCCGCCCGGGCCAGATTACGGCCGTTGATGCCAAAACCTATAATGACCAGATGGTCATTCAAATGCTCATGAGGTGATTCCAAATGCTGGTCTATACCGGTTCTGGTCTTGGCAGGCAGGGGAAGGCGCAGCAAGGCCTGCGCCAGGCGAGGGCTGAGTCCTATGCTGAAGGGCGTTAGGGCCATGGTTAGCACTGAGACAATAATGAACAACTGATAGAATTCCTGACTCAATAACTGGTACTCTAATCCTACCCGGGAAAGAATAAAGGAGAATTCTCCCACCTGATTAAGAGCCAGACCTGCCAGGATAGCGGTCCTCAAGGGAAAGCCCAGCGACAATACCACTCCCCCTGCGGCGATAGCCTTCACCACCAGGATCAACAGGGCCGCCCCGGCCAGTGCCAGGGGGTTGTGTAAAAACTCGGCGGCATTGAACAACATACCTACCGACACAAAGAAGATACTGGTGAACACATCGCGGAAAGGCAAGATGCTGACCAGGGCCTGATGATTGTACTCGGATTCCGAAATAATCAACCCGGCCAGGAAGGCCCCCAGCGATAGTGACAATCCGATGCTGGAGGTCAGCCAGGCCACCGCCAACCCCATGGTGACAGTGCTGATCAGGAATAACTCCCGGCTTCGCTGTCTGGCGATGTGGTGGAAAATAAATGGCGCCACCCAGCGGGCGCTGACATACAAAAACACCAATACCAACAGCATTTCTACAATCAACAGTAAAATGGATTCCCCGGTTCCGCCAGCGGCATGGGCCAAAATCGGGGTTAATAGCATCATGGGTATGATGATAATGTCCTGAAAAATCAATATGCCCAGTATATTCCGGCCATGGGGGGAATCAATCTCAGAGCGGTCCTGCATCAGTTTGAGCACAATGGCGGTGCTGCTCAGCGACACCAGAAAACCCATAAACAAGGCAATATTCCAATGGTATCCGATTCTTATCACAATAAGCATGGTTGCCAGCGAAGTGAACAAAACCTGCAGAACTCCGCCTAAGAATACGCTTTTCTTGATTCTCAAGAGTTCTCGTATTGAAAACTCGATACCTATGGTAAAAAGCAACAGAATAATGCCCAGCTCAGCCATAGCATCAACACTTTTTACATCATTGACTAGTCCCCATCCATGAGGACCAGCCAGTACCCCGGTAATCAAAAGTCCCACCACGCTAGGGAGGTTGATCTTGTGGCAGATATATATCACCGCGATGGCCAGGCCAAATATGATGATAATGTCATTTAAAAGAGGAATGTGCATTGATTACCTCCTGGTAGTATCTTTGAATCATGGCTGTGGCGCACTCCAGCCATGCTCGCACAGCAATGGAAAGTCTGCTGCCGTTTAGTTGGGCAGTTGTATTGCCTGACCTTATATGCTCTTGAACAAAGACTTATGCAAAAGATACGAAGTCAGAATCAGTATAGTGAAGCGCATCACAAAAATATTATTTATATATACCATAGGTTTTATTGACGTCCTGGACATATATTATGCCGTTGCCAGGTTTGTCGATTTTTAAATGGTTTCTAATTGAAGCTACGATTTTTTCGGTTGACGCTACTTCAGAAAGAATAATGACGATCTCTTTTTCCGGCTCGATCTCCATCGAGAATAATTTGCTGGTTTCATGAATTCCCGAACCTCTGGCGTTTATAATGGTGCCTCCTTTTGATCCGGCTTTAGTTGCTGCATCAATAACATCTTCTGCCTTACCTTTATCTACAATTGTTGTGATGGCGTTATACATATTGTTATTCGCACCTCTTTCAGTCTTAATACTATTGCATGAAAGACGATTTGTTCCGGATAGACTGCAAATGGTAGACGTAAAGGCAATACCATGATTGGGTTTATGAAACATAAACTTTTTGTTGATTGTATCAAGTGCCTTATAAGCTGTGGACTTCTCAGCTATTAGAAACACGACCTCTTTTCTTACACTTGAGATCCCCAGATAATCGAGGATTCGGTTGTCAATGGTTCCTTTTCCCAGTGTTACTGTGCCACCTGTCACACCGCATTGTTTAGCTGTTTTGATCAGTTTGCTCCCCGATCCGAAATTGACAATTATGCATATCAACTCGATATCCATTTCGTCTATCAACTCTCCATTTCTCCTTTCTTCGATTTTAGTTTAAAAATCAAACCCAATATTTGTAAAGAGATAACTGGAGTCATAGCAACCATGGCAATCATTCCGAATCCTTCAGTGAGTACATTGGCACCTGGTATGGCTTCTGCAACACCTTGTGAATATGCCAGTATAAAAGTGGCTGTCATCGGTCCTGAAGCGACACCGCCTGAATCAAAGGCCATACCGACAAAGAGCGTAGGCACAAAATACATTAACGCTAATGCAATCATATATCCTGGAAGGAGATATTGCCATAGCTGCAATTCTGGTATTAAAATCCTAATTATCGATAGAGCTACAGCTATGCCAACTCCTATAGCAAGCGTAATCAAAACCACCGGCCGTTTTACATAACCGCTGGTAACATCTTCGATCTGATGCGTCAGGACATACACTGCCGGTTCGGCAAGAATAGTCACAAAGCCCAACACAAAGGCTAGAATGATTACATAAGCTTTGCTATCTAGTGAAGCCAGGTTATATCCAACCGTGCTTCCTACGTTCATGAAACCAGCATTAACGCCAACCAAAAACAGAACCAGACCTATTAAGGTGAATAATGTTCCGAATAATATCTTACGTACATTCCGTTTTGACAACTTAAAGGAAATTCTTTGAAATATTAGAAAAGTTATTACGATAGGCAGCAGTGACACGATAACCTCCCCGGTCACGATGGGAAATATGTGTAAAAAAGGTTCAACTATGGCATCGGAAACGGTTTGCTGAGGAAGATTGCCCGTGACCTTATCGGTTTTCGAAATAATGCTCATGGCCATAACTGATATAATTGCACCCGCAGAAGCAATTCCTACCAGTCCAAAGCTATCTTTTTCGGCTTCTTGACTATGCTTCTTAAGTTTGGATACCCCCACCGCCAGGGCAAGAATAAAGGGAACCGTCAAGGCTCCCGTGGTTGCACCCGAAGCATCGAATGATATGGCCAGAAACTCCGGTGAAGTCATAAATGCAAGTATCAAAATCACCGCATAAATCAGTGTAAGCAGCTTGTGTATAGGAAAATTGAGAACGATTCTAGTCAGGCCTATCGATAAAAATACCGCGATCCCAATTGATACGATCACAACCAGGATATTCTTGGCAATTAAACCTGATGTGACCGCAGCTACCTGTCCAGCTAGAATATGAAGGTCGGGTTCGGCAATGGACACAAAAAATCCAAGAAGTATACCAGCCAGAATGACTATCCAGAGTTTGTTGCTTTTGGCCATTGTTGAGCCCATGGTATTGCCAATTGGAGTGATGCCGATATCTACCCCGATCAAAAAAATGGTCAATCCGATAATAATAAGTACCGCACCGATAATAAATCTAATGATCAACGGTGTAGCAACCGGCGACAGAGTAAAGTTTAGTACTATTACTATAAGTGTTATCGGTAATACCGAATACAGCACTTCTTTGAACTTGGAGAAAACCTCATCCAATATATGATCTTCCTTTCTCTTTATCTAATTAGGTATTAGACCGCTTCCTTCTCCCTGCACAGACAACTGGAATCCTTTGGTGATGAGATTATCCACCTGAGGGGTTAAAAGGCCAACGTAATAAATTGAGTTACATTAGATATTATATATTTTTATTTAAGCCATGACCACGCAGCATAGCTAGGCGAGTTAGATCTCTTCGTATCAATTGTATGGCATAGAAACACTAATCTTATTCAGAACGCTTAAAATATTGTCACTTGCCTTCTTATGAAATTAGTTCTAAATTATACATATAATTACAATTTATTACCATTTAAGAGTAGTTCTGGAGGACTGTGGTGTTGAAAAATGTACGCACCGTAATAAATATGGACAAGACCGGACGTATCAAGCTACCGTCCGGAATCATGGAGGCACTGGATATAAAAGTCGGCGATTATCTTGAATTGATCATTCAGGAAGGCATTATTAAACTGCAGAAGATTTCGCAAGGTTGCGCCGTCTGCGGCCAAGTACACAACCTTCATTACCATAAGAATAATCTGGTGTGCATCAACTGCCTTTGGGACATAAATGACTCAGAATACTAAATCTGCCGGGGTGGGTAATGCGCGATCCATCAGCAGCCGTTAGTCATAAGTCAAATTTGCCAGTGTGTTCGCTTACGAATACCAGGTTTTTAATGCCATCAGCCCCAAATTTGCTGCATTCTGAGACCCCGGTTATGGTGTATAATTAACTTAACAGAGTATGGCTGTGAAGGGCTATATTCCTTAATTGACACCCAGGTAAGGACGTTGTATAATACCCTTTGTCAGGGCACCTTTGGCTCTGGCGTACAAGTCTACGGGTCGGAGTGGTGGAACGGGCAGACACGTACGTTTGAGGGGCGTATGCTGAAAGGCGTGGGGGTTCAAGTCCCCCCTCCGACACCAGAAATATTGTAATATTGGGCTTTTGCTGATGTGGCATCTAATGCTACTACGCAAAGGCCTTTTTATTTGGTCATACATGTTTTGCGTATCGGTAGAATCTTATGAACCTCCTATTAAGGTTGCTTAGGGAGGGTAAATAGTCCTCTATACTGGATTCTTTTTTATTGTATATCGGAGCAAATAGTTATTGACATATGTCATAAATAGCCTACAATAAAATTATATATGACATATGTCATAAACAAAAAGGAGTGAATCATATGCCGGGAAGAGATGGAACTGAGCCCTTAGGCTCAGGTGGCAGCAGGTTAGCCCGTCAATCCAGGCGTGGACCTGGCAGAGGAAAAACTGCAGGTTCTTCGGGAACAGGTCCGGGAGGATTTTGCATATGCTCGAATTGCGGGACAAAAGTGCTGCATCAAACTGGGGCACCATGTCATAAAGTCAAGTGCCCACAGTGCGGCACGGCTATGGTCAGAGCCTAATAGAAAGGAGTGAATCATATGCCAAGAAGAGATGGAACCGGACCTATGGGAATGGGTGCAATGACAGGTAGAAAACTCGGTATTTGCTCAGGCATTAATACCCCCGATACCGGCGGTTGGTTTGGACGTGGTTGCGGAAGAGGTTATGGAAGAGGGTTCGCAAGAAATTGGGGATTTGGATTTGGACGAAACCCCGGCTTGGGAGCACATCAAACGGCTCATAAACAAGCTCTGCAGGCCAAAAAGGAACAATTGCAAATTGAGCTTGAAGCTATTGATAAACGCTTGGAAAGCCTATAAGAGCAGACCAAGGCAGTGGGAGATTACTCCCACTGCTTTGGATGCATGACGAGGCGAGATAACCGGCCTGGACCAGGGAAATGGAGGAAGGTTTACTGCTTGCCTGAAAACCTAGCCTTGGGGCGCTTGATTCTCCGGCCAACACCCATTAAAGGCCCAGTCCAATAAATATGTAGCAGAAGATGGAAGTTCAATTTATTGAGAAAAGGCACACTTAAAACAAGGAGATATGAAAATGTATATAGACGAAACCTGTGTCGGGTGCGGATTATGTGTGGAATCATGCCCATTAGAGGCTATTTCGCTAGTTGAAATTCAAGCTGTAATCAGCAAAGAGATCTGCATAGAATGCGCCTCGTGTATAGATGTTTGCCCCTTGGAAGCCATACACCAGGAAGACTGATTTCAGTAATATTAATAAATAACAGGGGTGATAAACATTGGGAACACAACTTTTTACGTCTGAATCCGTAACCGAGGGGCACCCTGATAAAATGGCTGACTTAATTTCTGATTCAATATTGGATGCCATAATCAGCAAGGACCCGTATGGCAGAGTTGCGGTTGAAACGCTGGTTTCCACCGGGTTGGTAGTTGTAGCGGGTGAGGTCAGTGCCGATTGCTATGTGGATATTCCCAGAATCGTCCGTCAAACTGTTCGGGACGTAGGCTATACCCGTGCAAAATACGGCTTTGATGCAGATACTTGCGCAGTTATTACCTCTTTGGATGAACAGTCTGCTGATATTGCAATGGGTGTAAAAGTTTCTCTGGGTCAGGAGGGTGGACAGCAGCTTGACAGTGAAGGGAAAACAATTGGTGCCGGTGATCAAGGCATGATGTTCGGCTATGCCAGCAATGAGACTGCCGAATTTATGCCGCTACCGATATTGCTATCCAGCAAATTAGCCAAGCGGTTGGCCGATGTGCGCAAAGCAAAGCTGATTGATTATTTATACCCAGACGGTAAAACTCAAGTTACAGTACAATACGAGGATGGCAAACCGACCAGGATTAGTACAGTAGTTGTTTCAGCTCAGCATAAACCAGAAATAGAATATGCAGATATTGAACAGAATATTATCGAACAGGTCATAAAAGCTGTTGTCCCGTCGGAAATGCTCGATAAGCAAACCAGATATCTTATCAATCCTACCGGAAGGTTTGTTATAGGAGGGCCCCAGGCAGATTCGGGGCTAACCGGTCGTAAGATTATTTCTGATACTTATGGCGGTATGGCCAGACATGGAGGCGGAGCCTTTTCAGGTAAAGATCCTACCAAGGTTGATCGTTCAGCGTCCTATGCGGCGAGATACGTGGCTAAGAACATCGTTGCGGCTGGTCTAGCAGACAAATGCGAAATTCAGCTTGCTTATGCCATAGGAGTAGCAAATCCGGTTTCAATATATGTCGACACCTTTGGTACCGGCAAGGTTTCGGACAGCAAGATCGTTCATATTATAAATGAACATTTTGATCTCAGACCAGGGAGCATTATTAAAGAGTTGAATCTGCGCAGGCCTATATACAAAAAAACGGCTTGTTATGGTCATTTTGGACGTTTAGACTCTGATTTCAACTGGGAAAGCATTGATAAAGCTAAAATATTACGCAGGTCCGTAAAATAGCGACTAATTATCGGCAAAATTATTTTAAAAGGAGGTTTCCCTATGAGAATAGCGATACCGGTAGACGAGAAAAGCATTGATTCAAGTGTATGCCAATCATTTGGACGGGCACCATATTTACTCATTTATGATACCGACTCAAAGGCTAGTGAGTTCATTGATAACAAGGCTGCGGTCAGCCAGGGCGGTGCCGGGATCAAGGCGGCCCAAACCGTTGTTGATGCCAACATAAGTGCATTACTTACACCACGTTGCGGTGAAAATGCCGCTCAGGTAATCAAAGGAGCATCCATAAAAATATATAAAACCATTGACGCTACCGCTTTGGGAAATATCAAGGTCTTCATTGACGGTGAGCTCTCTTTGTTAGACGAGATTCATCCCGGATTTCATGGCCGTGGGAACAGATAATATGAAAATAGCTGTGCTTAGTGGCAAGGGTGGCACCGGTAAGACGTTGGTATCGGTAAATCTGGCGGCTGCAACGCAAACCTCAGTTTACATTGATTGTGATGTTGAGGAGCCGAATGGATATCTGTTTTTTAGACCTGAAGGTGTTGAGGAGGAAGAAATAGCCATTAAGATCCCCTCCGTAGATGAACAGCTATGCAATGGATGCCGAATATGTGTTGATTTTTGCAAATTTAATGCCCTGGCTTATATCAATGGGAAGTTAAAGATCTTTAACGAGGTTTGCCATTCCTGCGGGGGATGTATATTGTTCTGCCCTGAAAAAGCCCTGTCGGAACAAGATAAGGTTATTGGTAGGGTGCAAAAAGGGACATCAGAGAATGTAACGGTAAATACCGGGATATTAAACATCGGTGAAGCATCGGGCATACCTATTATAAAGAAGCTTTTGAATGACATACTGCCAGGGCCAGAATTCATCTTTATAGACTGCCCGCCGGGAAGCGCCTGTATTGCCATGGAGAGCATCAGAGATGCAGACTACTGTATATTGGTAGCGGAGCCTACCTTGTTCGGGGTTCATAATTTCAATATGGTTTATGAATTGGTCAAGTTATTTGATAAGCCCCATGGAGTAGTGCTTAATAAGTGCCTGGAGGGGAAAAACCCTGCGGAGGAATTCTGCCTGGAAAAAGGCATCAGGATTTTAGGCAGAATACCATTTGATAATGAGCTGGGGTTGCTGAACTCGAATGCCCAAATCGCTGTAAGGGAAAATGAAAATTATAAAATGCTGTTCTCTGCCCTGCTGCAGATAGTGACCGAGGAGGTGCAGAAATGAAACAGTTACTAATCCTAAGCGGTAAGGGCGGCACCGGGAAAACAACCTTGGCAGGGGCTTTTATTAAACTGGCTAATGCCAGGGTTTACGCGGACTGTGATGTAGACGCGCCCAATCTTCACCTGATAATGGGTATGTCCTCTGAACCCACACGGACTGACTATTACGGGCTGCCTAAGGCGAAAATAGAAGCCGAATTATGTATCGAATGCGACTTGTGCCGTGAGCATTGCCGATTTGACGCAATCAACCACCATCACGAATACCAGGTGGATCACTATGCCTGTGAAGGTTGTGGGGTCTGTGAAGCGGTCTGCCCTGTTAATGCGGTAGCTTTAAAACCGGCGATAGCAGGTGAACTGATGCTTTATTTAGACGATAACAGGGTATTCTCCACCGCCCAGCTTAAGATGGGAAGCGGTACTTCTGGAATGCTGGTTACGGAAGTAAAAAAGCAGATGAAATCAGTGATTGTGGATACCAAACTGGCAATCATCGATGGCTCTCCCGGGATAGGGTGCCCGGTCATTGCATCGATAAGCGGTGTGGATATGGTCTTAATTGTTGCCGAACCATCCCTATCGGGTATCAGTGATATGGAACGTATCATAAAAACTGCCCAGACCTTTCAAACCAGAATAGCGGTTTGCATCAACAAATATGATACAAATCTTGACAATACCCAAAAAATCGAGTCATTCTGCCATACTTACGCCATACCTTTTTTGGGTCGTATACCCTTTGACACGGATGCAGTAAAGGCAATTAACAAGGGACAGACCATTGTTGATATAGACTGTTCGTCAGGCCGTGCGGCAAGAGGAGTTTATGATGAGACCATGAAGCTGCTTTTTGAGGATTGGAAGTGATAATGCATGATTATGAAAACCTTAGTGGAAAACACATCAATTTGTGGAGATTACATCAATGACCACGGGCTCAGCTTATATATAGCAACTAAAAGTCACAGGCTGTTGTTTGACACCGGAGCAAGTGCAGGAGATTGACGAAATGTCCAGAATCGCGATTAAATTTTGCAGTGCTTCGAAGGGGAAGGATAAGAGATCTCTTTATAGCCAAGGCTTTTGGTATCAGTGAATTTCGTTGACGCAAAAGTATTGGAAGCCTTGGATAAAGGCCTGATAGAGTTTTATAAAGGGAATTGATGGATTTACTGAAACACCAAAAAGAGGAGGAAAAAGAAATGATGAAAATTGCAGTAGCGAGTGATAATGGAATGGTTACGCAACACTTTGGACATTGTGAGAGTTTCATGATTTTTAATACTGAAAAAAGCCAAATCATTAAGAGCGAAACCATTCCCAATCCTGGACACATACCGGGATTTCTGCCAAACTTTTTGCACGACAAGGGCGTTAATGTGATTATTTCCGGTGGTATGGGCGGTGGCGCCATTGACATATTCAATGCAAAAGAGATTGAGGTGATCGTAGGCGCCAGAGGTGAAGCCAAGGCTGTGGTAGAGGAATATCTGCAAGGCATGCTTAAGTCTACCGGATCAGTCTGCCACGAACATCAGCATCATGGTGAATGCGGACATTAGAAGCCCGGCCTGATTACACTATATAAAAAATATCTGATGGCGTATAAGGTTTGCTGCCGCAGCCCCAATTATGTCGGCTTTGAAAGTAGCCCGGTACATCGTTGCTTCTGCTTGGTGGATAGGTCATTATATGCCTTTAACGGGAGGTCCATAATGAAATCGAACGTGGAATGCCTGGGATGTTTAGTCAACCAAGCGGTCAGATTAAGCAAAATTCATCTGGAAAGTGAAGATGTTCAGTGCAGTTTGGTGAAAAAGATCATGCGGGAGATCGGTGCCAGCAAAGACACCGAAAGCACTCTTGATATGTCCTGTAAAATTCACCGAGTCTTAAAAGACGCCCTGCAAAATCCAGATCCATATCGCGAAGAGAAGCTGTATTACAATTCCGAAATGCTCAAGCTGGAAAATGAATTTTTTGACCTTATCAGGGCAGCCGAAGACCCACTGGAAACGGCTTTGAAGTTGGCCGCAGCGGGAAACATAATCGATTTTGGCCCTGGTCATGATCTATCTAGAGATACAGTCCTCAGAGTCTTGAACCGGACCTTAAAAAGAGAATTTGATCAGGATGTCTTTGCGTCGTTGAAATCTGATCTACGCAAGGCCAAAAAACTTCTTTATTTGGGTGACAACGCCGGAGAAATCGTGTTTGACAAGATATTTATCAGCACTATTACGTCAGAGTTTCCCGATCTACAGGTGGATTTCGCTACCCGGGGAGCAGCGATATTGAACGATATTACGGAAGAAGATGCTTATTTGGTTGGTATGGATAGCTATGCTCACATTATCAATAACGGCACTGATATGCCGGGGACGGTACTGGAACACTGTTCAGATAGCTTCAAACAGGCATTCAATAATGCCGATGTAATTATTGCCAAGGGCCAGGGTAACTTCGAATCATTACATGAAACCAGGAGCGGCAACATTTACTATATCTTTTTGTGTAAGTGTAATCTTTTTATGGAAAGGTGCGGGCTGCTTAAAAATGAAATTGTATTGATGAAAGAAAGAATTTAACATTCGAGACGGTGTTGGAAGATTTTTGCAAAGAAGGTTGGAGACACAATAAAAATCATTGATTATACTCATTGAATACATATGTGAGACTTTTGCATAATAGCTATGCCTCGAATTAGAGGGATTTTAATTACCCAGAAAAAGGACTTCACCCCCTATTTTGTCGAATTAGTAAGTGACCAAACCAACCATCGCAAGGAGGCGAAGTCACTTATGAATATTCGACAGAACTGCATTTCTCCTTTGAAGACGCTTAAAAAATGCAACCAAAATTCAGGCTTGATTAAAAACAAACTTCCCATCAGGGAGGTTTTTCGTTACGGCGCTTTTTATACTTTGCCTTCTTGGGGTTGATTAACGGTTTGGCTAATAACCGGCTTCTTCAATACGACCTTAGACCAGTCCACTGTATCCAGGATTCCTACATTCAGATTATCGACATTGCTCTGCACCAACTTGGCAGATGCAGTCTGGAACAGCCAAATACAGGGAGCGTCGTCGATTATGATCTGTTCCGCCTTCTGCAAAAGTCTGGCCCGCGCCCCATCATCCATAGCAGCTCGCGCCGCTTCAAGCATCTGATCCACCTGATGATTGTTATAGGCCATGTAATTAGTAGAGCCGATATTGGCACTGTGGAACAGGCTGTACAGTATGCTGTCAGAATCAGGATAATCGGCAGCCCATTCCAATCTGAACAGGCCTAAATTGTAACCCGCCAGTTGCTTTTTGTAATATTCCCAGGTCAGTGGCGCCAATTGCACCGGTATGCCTACTTCGGAAAGTTGCTGGGCTACCGTTTCCGCCACCCGCTGGTGGCCTTCGTCCTGGTTGAAAGCCAACATCAGCGGGCTCAATCCCTTGCCTCCCGGATAACCGGCCTGTTCCAGCAGTTGGCGGGCCTTTTCGGGATCGTAGATGTAGCCCGGCATGTCCTGGTTATGCCCCATCATCCCTTCAGGGAGCACTCCCTTCAGGGGCACATAGGTCTCCCCGAGAACATCTTGATTGATGGCCTGGCGGTCGATCGCATAGTTTATGGCCCGTCTCAAGAGGTAGTTGTCGTTGAAAGGCTTTTTCTTCAAATTGAAACCAATTCCATACAAAGTATACAAAGGTTTCTCTACTAACAACGGCCGTAACTCCTGGTCGTTTCTCACCACTGGCAGATCCTGGGGGCTGACCTTATCCAAATAGTCCAACTGGCCGCCTTTGAACTCAGCCAGGGCCTGGGCCGGATCTTTGAATATCTTAACCTCGATGGCTTTTATCGGCGCAGCCCCGCGGTGATAATGCTCGTTTTGCAGGAAGGATAGACGCTGGTCGCTGTTCTGGTGCAGTATAAAGGGGCCGGTGCCCGGCGCTGGCGAGGCTTTTTCTTGGCTGTCATAAACCCAGAAAACCGGATGAGTCAGCATATAGATAAAGGCCGAGTTGGGACTGGTGAGGGTAATCTCTAAGGTGTTTGCTTTGCTGGCTTGCAGCCCTGAGATCTCCGGGCTCTTGCCCTGCAGGAATTCGGCGCTGCCCGCTATGCAAAGGAACATGGATTTGTAGCTCACTTCTTTGCTGCCTGCCAGGGACTTTTCCCAGCAGGTTTTTATATCAGCGGCTTCAAGTTTCTTTCCATTTGAAAACCGCGCTTCGGCCAGCTTAAACACAATTTTCAGTCCATCGTCCTGGTACTTCCAACTCTCAGCCAGCAGAGGTCTGACCCGTTTATCTTTATCATCAAAATAGATTAGACCTTCGTAAACCATAGCTCCAACCAGATGTTCTTCATGACTGCTCATCTCAGCGGGCTCCAGGCTATTGATGGGAGCGGTCAGGCCAACATTCAAAGCCCGACTGTCCAGGCTGGCAGTATAAACCAGACGGCTGGCGGTATACACAGTGACCCCTGCCACCACTACAGCCAGCAGTAATAACAATATGGCCGGTCTTGTCCTGCGCCGCCAGTAGATCATCATACTTTTCCCTCCCCCGGAATTATTCTTTTCCATTATATTGTAATCCAGGGAATGATATGCCAGGTGTCGGAATAAAGCAAATCAGCCCCAGGCATTATTCCGAAGGGCTGACCATCAAGTCTATTCATTTATCCAACGGCCGGTAGAATGACCGTGTTCATCGATATTGATAAAGACGGCAGGGCTTATTTATAAATAGCCTGGTAGGCTTGATAGTTTTGCAGGACGTTTTTTACATACTGCCGGGTTTCCGGGTAGGGAATCCCCTCCAAGTGCTGGTCACTGCCATCCCACTGCCCGCTGATAGCCCATTCCCTAACCCTGCCGCGGCCAGCATTGTAGGATGCTACTATCATGGGCAGGCGCCCGGCAAATTCCTTGTTCAGGTTGCCCAGGTACCAGCACCCGAATTCTATATTGGTCTGAGGATCATGCAGGTCAGTGGGGTCAAAACCTTTGATACCCCTTTGTTGGGCAATCCACTCAGCAGTTTCAGGCATTATCTGCATCAATCCCCTGGCTCCGACAGCTGATTGTGCATTGGTACGAAATCCGCTTTCAGCACGAATGATGGAAAATACCAGGTACGGATCGACATCGTAGTGCTGCGCCGCATTAAATACAATGGCGCGGTGTGGTTGGGGATAGAACAGGGTGATCCATTTGGGGAAGGTCAAGGTCACGACTATAAAAACGATAATCGTGGCCCATATCACAGCCGCCAGACCTTTGCCTACACGAAGGCGCACCATCCCACCCCCTACTCCCCGTTTAATAAGTATACTACTGTGCAGCCTGTTTAATTTCTTGGAAATATCTGGCGACCTGTCGCTGAGTATGCTCCAAAGAATAGCGGTTGTCTATTACCACCTGGGCCAGGCGAGCTTTTTCATCCAGGGGCATCTGCGCCGCGATGCGCTTTTCAGCATCCTCGCGGTCTAGGCCGTCGCGGGCCATTAAGCGCTGTAACTGGGTTTCATGGTCTACCCATACCACCCAGACCTGATCGCACATTTTATCCATATTAGTCTCATATAATAGCGGCACCTCCAGCCCGATAACGGCCTCAGGATGAGCGGTTGCTATTTCCCTGATGCGGTTTTTAAACTCATTCATTACGTGAGGGTGGGTCAACGAGTTCAGTTTCTTCAATTGCTCGGGGTTGCTGAATACGAATTCACCCAGACGGAGGCGGTCAATGGTCTGGTCCTCCTTCAGATACTGCGGCCCGAAACTATCCACAATGTCCTGCCATGCCGGCTGGCCCGGTTCGACCACCTGACGGGCCAATTCATCGGCATCTATCACCATCATACCCAGGCTGCGCAACTGCCTGGCTACCGTGCTCTTGCCGCTGGCTATGCCGCCGGTTATGCCCACAATATACAACATATGGCTACCCCTATACGAATTCCATCAGTCCGATACAGATAAGCACCAGCCCCGGAACCCACGAGGTGATGCTCTGCAAACGCCGGTTGCTCACCCGATGCCCTAAAATGATTCCTAGATTGACCACCATAAATTTTACCACACCGACCGTTATGGCAGTATATAAAATGTTAAAACCGGTCATGGCCACCCCGACACCAGCCCCTAGTGCATCCAGGGCCAGAGCCAGACCCAGGAAAAAAGCCTCCCTGGTGCTGATTTCCCCCGAGGCGTCAAAGTCTGCCTTTGAGGGTTCTTTCAATATTTGTACTATGATACCCAAAAAACGAATAGAAAAGGTGATAAAGGGCTCCTGCTCATCTATCTCAAGACGGTTTATCTTCTCCCGAAAAGCAGTCAGCAGAAAATATATGCCCACCGCAATGATTACCAATGCGCCAATATTGGCCGCTCCCCTGGGCTGCAGATAGATCAGCAAACCCTGCCCGACCAGCATGGATGTAGTCACCGCGATGCAGGAGGCCAGGGCAATGACCAGCAATGATGTAAGCGGTATTCTGATTTTGTTCAGTCCATAAGAAAGGCCCACCATGAATCCATCTGCACTGATCGCCACGGCAAACATCACCATAACGATAAATTCCATTGCTAAGCACCTCTAACCTTAGTAATCTCTTCTGTTCGTAATTACTATATGGCTAGAAGTGTCACTATGTGAGGGATGATTATTTCTGGCAGATAGGGCAGAAATGACTACTGCGCCCATTGATGACCTGGCGCACGATAGGCTGTCGACAAGCCGGGCAGGGTTCATTTTCCCGCCCATATACTTTGAGGTAATCCTGGAATTCTCCTTTTTGCTTGTAACCGTCCTGGAAGTCCCTGAGAGTGGTACCGCGCTGTTCTATCCCCGATCTAAGCACTTGTTTAATTGCCCTGACCAGACGGCGTATTTCCGCGGGTTGCAGAGATCCAGCCGGACGTTCGGGACGGAGGCCTGCTCTATATAGAGCTTCGTCAGCATATATATTGCCGATCCCGCTGATCATTCGCTGGTTCAGCAACAGGGTCTTTATGGCTACGCGGCGGTTTTCAAGCAATGGTGCCAAATATGAGGTGGAAAAGCGTCTGGAGAGAGGCTCAACCCCCATGGTGGCAAACATCTCGCCGTAGTCCTTGAGCAGCCATAGTCCCCCAAAGCGGCGGGCATCCTGAAACCACAGCTGCTGTCCGGTGTTGAGGCTAAATACAATATGTACATGTTTCTCCAATGCGGTTTCTCGGGGTTCCAGGTAGATACGCCCCGACATGCCCAGATGGGCAACCATGTATAATCCCCTCTCAAAATCGAAGAGCAAATACTTTCCCCGCCTGGAAACTGCAGCAATACGCCGGCCAAGATAAACGTCGGGCTGGTTTTGCCAGGAGCGCACATATTCAGGTTTCAATATCTTTATGTCATCTAAGGTCAAACCTACGATATCCTGCAGAGTTTCTTTTATAGTCTCTACTTCCGGCAGTTCTGGCATCAGGCAACGTTCCTTTTTTATTTAATCTACCATTATCTCTTTCATGTCATACCAGTTTGGACCCTGTTTCACTGTAACCAGCAGGGGCACCTTAAGCTGGTAGGCATTTTCCATACTGGACTTGACAAGCGCGGCCACCTCCTGGCTGCGCTCCTTTGGTACTTCTAAGACCAATTCGTCATGCACCTGCAATAACAAAGAAGATTCCAAACCACGCTGTTGCAGTTTATTAAAGACATCAATCATAGCCAGTTTGATGATATCAGCGGAAGTCCCCTGTATAGGGGTGTTCAAGGCGATGCGCCGGGCATTATTCTGCACAATGCGGTTCTTGGCCCGCAGATCGGGCAGGTAGCGACGGCGTTTCAAGACTGTTTCTACATAACCATGCTCTCGGCCGAACTCTACTATCTCTTCCATATAGCGCTGCACCCCGGGATAAGTATTGAGGTAATTATCAATGTAAATGCGCGCTTCCTTACGACTCACCCCGGTGTCATGGGCGAGTCGGAAATCCCCCATGCCGTATATGATACCGAAATTGATAGCCTTGGCCTTGCGGCGCATTTCGGCATTGACCTGGTCTAGAGCAACCGAAAATATCTCGGCTGCGGTGCGGGTGTGGATATCTATGCCCTGGCGGAAGGTTTCGATTAGGATCTGGTCCCCGCTGATGTGGGCCAGTGAACGCAGGTCTATCTGCGAGTAATCGGCCGACAGAATTACATGGTCACTGTCCTGGGCGGTAAAGGCAGCCCGTATGCGCCTGCCTTCTTCCATACGGATCGGGATGTTCTGCAGGTTGGGTTCAACACTGGAAAGCCTGCCGGTAGCGGTCTGAGCCTGCTTGAAAATGGTATGCACCCGCCCCGTCTGGGGATGGATAAGGCTCTGCAAGGCATCCACATAGGTGGTCTTCAACTTGGTCAAATGTCGATAGTCTAAGATGTGGCCAATTATCTCATGCTGATCCAATAGTTGTTCCAACACCTCAGCATCAGTAGAATAACCGCTTTTAGTCTTCTTCACCGGCGGCAGACCCAAATTCTCGAAAAGCACCGTAGCCAACTGACGGGGCGAATTAATATTGAAAGTTCCCCCCGCTTGCGAAAATATCACTTCTTCGGCAGACTCTATACGGAGAGCCATCTCCTCAGAAATATCACGCAGGACCTCACCATCCACCCTGATACCGTTAAGCTCCATTGTGGCCAGCACTGCAGACAGGGGCAGCTCCACATCATAATAAAGGGACTGTGACTCTGTCGGCAAATCGGCCTGCAGAGACTTGCCCAACGTAATCAATTGTGCCGCCTGCTGTCCGGGCTGGTCTCCCGGGAAGGTAATATTGAGGTATTTATACAGTGTGTCCCGCAGCTGTTCACCGTCAAAGACCGGATCAAGTACATATGCTAACAATAGACTGTCCAGGGTCACCCCTCTGAGACGGATGCCACAACGGGCCAGCAAAACTTGTGCGAACTTGGCGTTATGGATGGATTTCTTAATATCACTTGATTCCAGCATCGGCTTTAACCATTGCAGCCTGTCCTCTTCCTGTTCCGTGATAGCCAGGCCGAACACCTTGTGATTTGCAGACAGATATACTTCTTCAATCCGCGCCCACATGGGGTGATGATAACTGGCATTGATTAAAAGACCGATTTCATCGCCAAGTAACTGCAGGGCTTGTTGGTATTCGTCCCGGGTCTCTATCATTTCGATCTCGACCGGTGGATGTTGGGGTTGCGCTGTAGGTTGTTCGGCCAGACGCTGCTGCAAGTTCTTTAGCAAAGTGTTGAACTCCAGGCGCTGATACAATTCCATCAAGATGGCAGGGTCCGGTGAACGCCGTTCATAGTCATCCAAATCATAATTCAGATCCATATCGCGGATGATGGTGCCCAGAGTCCGGCTGGTGAAGGCCTGGTCCTGGTAGCGGGCCAAAAGCTCGGCCTGTTTGGGCTTTAATTCGTCCAGGTGCTGGTAGAGGTTTTCCAGGCTCTGGTATTGCTTAATTAATTTAATAGCGGTCTTGGGGCCAATGCCGGGAACGCCCGGTATGTTGTCCGAAGTATCGCCCATCAGGCCTTTGATTTCCACTAATTGCTCGGGCTCCACCTCCCATTTCTCCACCACCTTCTGGGTGTTGTAGCGATCAATCTCGGTTATGCCTTTGCGGGTCATCAAAACCGTGACCGTTTCGGAAACCAGTTGCAGGGTATCGGAATCGCCGGTCAATATCAGGCAAGTATCACCTTGCTGGGCAGCTTTGCTGCTGAGGGTGCCGATTATGTCGTCGGCTTCGAAACCCTGCATCTCAATATAGGGGACATTCATCGCTTCCAGAGTATCGCGCAGGAGTTGAAACTGCCCTACCAGTTCATTGGGAGGAGCAGAACGAGTGCCTTTATAAGCTTCATATATCTCATTGCGGAAGGTTTCCCGGCCTTTATCAAATGCCACCACAACGTGGGTAGGCTGTTCTTCAGCCACCACCCGGTTAAACATGGTCAGAAAACCGTAAACCCCGTTAGTATAAACGCCTTCCCGATTGTGCAAGAGCGGCAAGGCATAGAAAGCCCGGAAAAGCAAGCTATTGCCATCTATAAGCATTAGTTTAGTCTTTTGCAATCAATTCACTCTCCAACATGTTTTTAATATTATATCATCTTTATTTTCCATAATATAAAGGGGACACGGGAAACATTGGAAACCACGGGATGATGAGGGCACTAAGGTTGAAATAAACGGACGGGGTCGTTGGCAACCCCGTCCTCTGGTTTGAATAGCTGCGCTGTTGTTCTAATGTAATCGGGCTTTTATAGATTCCCACAGGCCACAAGCGGGTCTCGGTTTTTCCAGATTCAGCAATAACCGGCACAAGCCTTGCAGCTGGGCCAGTTCTTCCCGGCATTTATCGCAGGACTCCAGGTGCTCCTTGACCATCCTGCTTTCTTGCGCTTCATTCTGGCCATCCAGATAAGCTGATAATAAGGGACGTATCTGCGAACATATTCCCACGGCTTGTGCCTCCTCGTTTATATGACGAGGACTTCACGGTAAAAGTTCCCTATCGAGTAATTTTCTTCTCAATAAATCCCGGGCTCGGCTGAGCCGGGACTTGATAGTGCCGCTGGGTATGTTAAGCACCTTGGAAATCTCATCATAGCTCAGTTCCATGATGTCCTTAAGCAGCAACACCATGCGATGCTCGGGTTTCAGCTCATTTAGCAATGATTGTATGTAATCGGCCTGTTCTTGTGCCTCATATAAAACATCGACAGACTGGCTTTCATCTGCTACGATCCGGCTCATCTCTCCGTCAGCCCCGGTGACCGGTTGGTCCAGGGATTGGGTTTGAATAAGGCGCTTTTTGCGCCGCATCTCGTCTAAACATACATTGGTAGTCACCCTATAAAGCCAGGTACTAAACCGTGAGTTACCTTTGAACGAACCGAGGGAGCGATAGGCTTTGATAAAAGCCTCCTGGGCCAGGTCGTTGGCATCTTCTTCATTGCCGCTGTATCTGTAACAGAGTGTGTAGACCTTGTCCTGGTATGTATAAACCAGCTTTTCAAACCCCGCTTCATTGCCCTGAAGGGTTTGTTTAACCAGTTCAATATCCGCATCCATATATTACTCCTAATAGAAATATGATTTTTATGTATTACATTAATCAATTTATCACAATTTTCGCCACCATACTGCTTATTCCTCTGTTTTTCGCTTTCCTTATAATGGTGTAAGTTCCGGATTAGTCCACCTTGGTCAGGCCCTTCCAAATCGAGGCCCCGGCCTTAGCTATCTCCTTGACAACCCCGGCAGGGCCATTTATAATTATTCTTGCCTTGATTAACTGAGCCAGAGTGTCGGAATTGGCAGACGAGCGCGACTCAAAATCGTGTGCCGCGAGGCGTGTGGGTTCGAGTCCCACCTCTGGCACCACTAGAAAAATAGAGGGTAATAACCCTCTTTATTTGTTTTCTGGGCTAATAACCAGGACTTTAAACCTCAATAAACCCCGGCTGCCACATATCAGGATATATAAGCTTTCCTATCAATGAAATATTTGCCTCTTCCGGCAGGCAGCATAAAACCCGGGTATGAAAAGGCGTCTTTGTCAAATAATAAGATTGACTATTATAGGGAGAGACGCATTTATCATGAAATGGTTCCAATGGCTGACAAATATCTCACCGCGAAAGCCGACCCCTGATAACAACGGCAGCACGAACAACAACTCGGATAAATCATCTATTACTGGTGAATTGCCTGACACAGCGATCAGCCTGCACCTGAATGAAAACTTGCGCCAGCTCAGGTCGATCCTGGGTGTACAGAATGATATCATATATCGCCAAATCCGCCTGGGAAACAACCGGGCTACTCCGGCCTGCATCATTTATATCGATGGATTGGTCGATACTGCAGTATTAATCGATGATATCATTCAATCCTTGATACATTTAAGCACACAGGGTGACTTTGCGCCGGGTAAAACCAACCTTGGCAACTTTATTGTGGAATCAGCCCTGCCTGCCTCAAATGTGGCGGAAGTTGCCACCATACCGAAGCTGGTGGCCAGTTTGCTGTCCGGGGGGGTCATTCTGTTGGTAGATGGGATGCATCCCGCCGTGGCTATCGATATACGCAAGCATGCCGAGAGGGCTATCGGTGAGCCTCCTTCTGAGGTTTTGGTCAGAGGACCCAGAGAGGGTTTTACCGAGACCCTGAAGACCAATATGACCCTGATCCGCCGCCGCATCAGGCATCCCAAGCTGCGCTTCAGCACAATTTCCATCGGCAGGGTCACAGCTACCGATGTAGCCATGGTTTATATCGAGGGCATTACTTCTCAGGATTTGATCGCTGAGGTGCAACAGCGCCTGGAGCGCATCGATATCGACGGAATATTGGAAAGCGGCTACCTGGAAGAATTGATCGAGGACAATCCCTATTCGCCCTTTCCCACCATACACCATACCGAACGACCTGACCGGGTAGCCGCATCACTGCTGGAAGGCCAGGTGGTGGTACTAACCGACGGCAGCCCCTTTGCTCTCATCATGCCTGCTCAATTGGCATCATTCCTCAATTCACCAGAGGATTACTACGAACGCTATATTTTGACCACCGCAGTAAGGCAACTGCGCTGGGTCGCCTTCGCTATTTCGCTCTTCTTGCCTTCCCTATATATCGCTATAACCACTTTTCATCAGGAGATGATTCCGCCACGGCTCCTGGTAAGTATCTCCGCCTATCGCCAGGGATTGCCGTTTTCCACTCTTATTGAGGCCTTGATGATGGAGTTCGTTTTTGAGGTATTGCGGGAGGCCGGGGTTCGCCTGCCCCGAGCTATAGGACAGGCGGTCAGTATCGCCGGGGCCCTGGTCATAGGCCAATCAGCTGTACAGGCCGGAATCGTATCGCCTTTGATGGTTATCATCGTAGCCGCAACAGGCATAGCTTCTTTTACCATACCTTCATACAGTATGGGTATTACCATTCGCTATCTGCGTTTTCCATTGATGCTCTTCGCGGGAGCTTTCGGCCTTTATGGTATTACCATAGCTTTCATCATGCTGGTGATTCATGTGGTGAACTTACGCTCTTTTGGCGTACCCTATCTGGCCCCTCTAGCGCCATTGCACACCGGCGGGTTGAAAGATGTAGTAATTAGGGCGCCGTGGTGGGGGATGAAAAAGCGCCCCACCGAATACGGCAAACCCGACCTCATCCGCCAGGCCCCAGAACTAAAACCCGGCCGTTTTCATAATAATGGCCAGAGGGAGCAACAGACATGATTAAACGGTTGTTAGTGATATGCCTTGTTTTCTTTATGATCCTAGTCTTGGCGGGGTGTTGGGACAGCCGCGAGGTAGAGGAGTTGGGTATTATAAGTGGCATTGCAATTGAAGCCGCAGAGAACAACCGTGTCAGAGTGGTGTTTCAGTACATCAACACTTCGGTGCAGAGCGGGCAGGGCAGCGGAGGGAGCCAGGCGGCTTTACAAAAGCCCTATCGCAATCAGGTTACTGAGGGTGATACATTTTATGATGCTCTAAAACAGCTTCCCAACGAGACTATTGCCAGGCGCTTCTTTGCTCATAGCGAGATCTTAATAATTTCCGAACAGTTCGCACGTGAACGCGGCATTACCGAGATCTCTGACTACATGGACCGCGATCCTCAATTTCGTGGCAATGCATTTCTATTGGTAGGACGCGGGAACGATATGGTAAGTCTTATGGATACTGCAGGTACTATTTCATCGACTCCTACCCACCGGTTAAACAATATTTTGCGTCATCAGGATTTGACCTCTACTTATGGGCTGCTCAGACTGGCGGATTTCAACAGGGTTTTGGACAGCGGCTACGAACAGCCATTTACCGGCCTGGTTGAACAACATCCTAGTCTTTCCCGCCCTGATGCGCCCGGACATGGTCTACTAGACGGCCAAGTCCCTGAGCCAGCGTACGATCTGGCTATCAACGGAACTGCCCTGTTTAAGGAAGACAAGATGGTGGGATGGCTTAATCAAGAGGAAAGCCGGGGCCTGTTATGGCTGCGGGGAGAGGTAAAACAAGGCCGCATCAAGTTTTCATTGCCGGATGATAATGAAGGAATCATATTAACCGAAATCCACCAGGCCAAGACCAGGGTAAAACCATATATAAATGATGGCGAGGTAATAATGGATGTAAAAATAGATGTGAAAAGCGTGGTAGAGGAAGTTACTGGCCGTACTCCCTTGGATATGGCTGATGATTTGGAAAGGCTTGAAGAGGCTCAAAACCAGGCTGTATTAAAAGAGGTCGAAGCAGCATTAAATATAGCCCAAAGACAGCTGCAAGTGGATGCCTTCGGATTCGGCGAGATAGTCCATCGCCGCTATCCCCGGCAATGGCAGGAGATGAAATATAATTGGGCTGACATTTTTCCCGGGCTGCAGGTGCAGGTGGAAGTAAAGTCCACCATCCTCCATACCAACCTTACCTCCCATTCCGCTTCCGTGAGGGCTGAAACAAAGGATTGAAAGGGGCATCGATTTGTTATACATCACTGCCGCATTAATCGTGGTCATTGCGATAATAGAGTTTTTCCACCTCATAAAAAACCGTCAATGGGGGGAATTGGTGGTAGTTGGCGGCCTCCTGTTAATCAGCATGGTTTACAATATCTCACTTATACAGGATTGGCAGCTGCCTACTATAAAAGATGGAATGGAGCTTGTGTTTGCGCCTGTGACCACGTATTTGGAGGGTTTATTCAAGTAAACAGACCGGAGGCTGGGTAATTGAACAATAATGATACATACAAAATCGGCGCTTATACCATAGTGGCCATACTGGTCACATTTATCGGCACGACTGCGGTCTTGTTTACCCCCAGCACTGCTGCTGCTGCTGCCAAACAGGACGCCTGGCTGGCATCTTTTGCCGTGCTGCCTCTGGCCATATATGTCGTCTACGTGTCCAGCTGGCTGGGCAGTCTCTTCCCTGACAAAGGATTTGTTGAATATCTGCCTTTAATCCTGGGCAAATTCCTGGGTAAGTTGCTGGGGCTGGGCTATATTCTGTTTTTTTTCTGGTTTACAATTACAGTGATATCCGAGTCTACAATTTTGTTTTATGGGGTAGCCCTGTTCAGATTGACCCCTATGCTGGCAGTTGCACTTTTGGGCATAATCGCTAGCAGCTATGCGGTGTTTTCCGGGATAGAGAGTATCAGCCGCAGTATATGGTACCTGTGGATCATCACGGTAGTCCTTTTTGCATTGGCGGTCTTACAGATAATGCCTCTGGCTAAACTTTCCGCGTTGTTGCCGATTGGGGAATCAGGCTGGAAGGCGATTGGGGAAGGCAGCCTGCTGTCCATGGCTTTCCGGGGAGAGTTGTTATATCTTTTAATAATTTATCCATTTTTGCGCAGCCGCCGCGATGCCCTGGCTGGAGGATTAGTCACCGCGATTATTTTGACGATATTTATTTCCTTAACAATTGTATTATGCATATCGATCATGGGCATTGAAGGTACTTCAAGAAATCGTTTTTCGATTTTCTCCTTGGTCGATTATTTGGAAACCACGGGAATAAAGATATATTTGACAACTGTTTGGATATTGGTTTTCTGGGGCAAAATTACCCTAAGTCAATTCGCGGTCACCTTGGGTCTTACTCAATTATGCGGCTTTAAGAGCAACCGGGCTCTAGTCCTGCCGGTTGCCATGTTAATGCTCATTATGAGCCAGGCCTCTTATCCCAGCAGTGTAGAACTCTTCACCCATGTAGGCGACACCTTTCCGGGAGTAGCTCTGACTTTTGAGTACCTAATACCTACCCTTCTGCTGCTTACAGCTGTCATAAAGAAAAAAATGGGTATGCTTGATAATAATCAACCTCGCCAAACCCAGGAACCAGAGGCAAATCAGGCGCAGATATCAAGGACGTAATTCCCTAATTGTTTGTTATTGAAAATAATTTGTGACTATTGTACAATTATTATGTACAAATAGCCACGGAGGGCGAAGATATGAAGCTGGAGCACTACATTTTTCTATCGCTGGTCTTAATGGCGGCAATCATCACCGGATCCACATTATGCGTGGCCAGCAACCTTCCGCATATTTTGGTGCAGGCCGAACAAGCCCAGCAAGTGCAGTCTGCCCTTTCGGATAGGACCGCCTACAATTCCGCCACAGCCAATACACCTTATACCCCTTCTGCCATCAGCCGGGGCTCAGTATCGAGCACTGATGTGATGGTGATTACGGCGGCTGAAAAAGAACAGATCGTAAATATGCTCAAGAACCTGGGGATGAGAAATGAAGATGAAATGCCATCCTTTATAAAAGGATTTCAGGAAAAGCATGCCCTCGACGCCACTGGTTTATTGGACTCCAAAACTCTTTACTTTATCATCCAAGAATCAAAATTGGTGAGAGTAGACCAACCCTCGTAAAGGCATGAAAGGCATGGGCAAAGGCATGGGGACGGTTCTTTTGCCTTGGGCAAGGCAAAAGAACCGTCCCCATGCCTTTTCATGCCTTTTTTTTCCGGCCTTTTTCGCATAAACGAAATATAAAAGAGGCTGCCCATTTGAGGCAGCCTCCTGATGTTTTCTGGATGTATGGATTCTAATATTTGAAGAATCCTTCGCCGGTCTTGCGGCCCAGTTTGCCTGCACGGACGTATTTGACCAACAGCGGGCAGGGGCGATATTTGGGATCGCCAAATTCTTTGTAAAGGGTTTCCATAATCTTCAGGCAGATATCCAGACCGATCATGTCAGCCAATGCCAGCGGTCCCATGGGATGCCCGGCACCAAACTTCATGGAGGTGTCGATATCGGCTTCATTGGCTACGCCTTCCATTAAGGCATACATACCTTCGTTCAGCATGGGGATCAAGAGGCGGTTAACCACAAAGCCAGGGGCTTCATTGATTTCCACCGGGGCTTTGCCCATCTGCACGGAGAGGTCTTTGATGGCGTCAAAGGTTTCTTGGCTGGTGTTGGCGCCGCGGATGATTTCAACCAGTTTCATGGCTGGCACCGGATTGAAGAAGTGCATGCCGATGACTTTGTCGGCTCTTCCAGTGGCGGCAGCGATTTCAGTCACGCTCAGCGCGGAAGTGTTGGTGGCCAGAATGCATTCGGGCTTGCAGATCTCGTCCAGTTCTTTGAAGATGGCTTTCTTGATGTCCATGACTTCCAGAGCGGCCTCGATAACCAGATCGCAATCGGCTGCGGCAGCCATGTCTACTGTGCCACTGATTCTGCCCATAACCGCAGCTTTGTCTTCTGCGCTCATTTTGCCTTTATCTACGTTTTTGCCCAACAGTTTGTCAATGCCGGCTATGCCTCTGTCAACGAATTCCTGTTTGATGTCGCGCACGACTACTGTGTGACCAGCCTGAGCGGCAGTCTGCACAATACCGGCACCCATTGTCCCAGCACCCAATACCATAATCTTCATTCCCAATTCCCTCCTAATATATATATATTTTTGGCGTGATATCTCCTTCTACATAGCTTCCGCAAAATCCTTCTTAATGAAAATTTTTTCACAAATGAAGCCTGGAAGGAATTATGGTTAGAAAATGTCAAAGGTGTTATTTTACCCGGGCAAAGCCGCGGTAAATTGCGCCCCGGGGGGTGTCCACAGTTATGATCATGCCGTCTTCCAAAAGCCTGGTGGCATCCCGCACCCCGACTACTACTGGTATATTGTTATTCAGACCTATTATGGCGGCATCAGAAGTGAGGCCTCCGGCTTCGGTTATCATCGCCTTTATTTTATCCAGATAGGGCGCCAGGCTTCTGTCGGCACTACTCATGACAGCGATATCGCCTTCCACCAGCCTTTGCAGGTCGCGGTCACCTTTAATCACCACCGCTCTTCCCGTGACCGGTTCATGACCAATACCGGTTCCTGAAGCTATTACGTCTCCCACTACATAAACTTTGAGGAGATTGGTGCCGCCAGGGGTGCCGGCTGGTATGCCGGCGGTCAAGACTACCAGGTCGCCATGTTTGATGTGGCCGCACTGCAGGGCAGCCTGCACCGACTGTTCAAACAGCTCATCCGTATTGGCGCTGCCCTCAATCAACACCGGGCTCACACCCCAAACCATGGTCAGCTTCTGTAAGATGCGCCGCTTTGGGGTGGCTGCAACAATGTTGGCCTGCGGCCGGTATTTGGCAATAAGGCGGGCGGTGTGACCGGTATGAGTGGCGCTCACTATGGCAGAAGCATCGAGGTTCATGGCTGTAGTACAGGTGGCGTAACTGATGGCATCGGCCACGGTCGATGTACCTAGGAAGCGCTTTTCACGCAGGAAATCCTCATAAGGCAAAACATCTTCCGCACGACGGGCGATTCTAGCCATGGTTTCGACCACCTGTACCGGATACTTACCGGCGGCGGTTTCACCGGATAGCATAATAGCATCGGCCCCATCGAAGATAGCGTTGGCTACGTCTGAGACCTCGGCCCTGGTAGGACGAGGGTTATTAATCATGGATTCCAGCATCTGAGTTGCAATGATGACGGTTTTTCCTGCAGCGATGCACTGTCTGATAATCTTCTTCTGCACCAGAGGCACTTCTTCGGCGGGGATTTCCACGCCCAGATCGCCTCGAGCCACCATTACTCCCTCCGCCACGCGAATGATCTCCTCCAGATTGTCGACCCCTTCTTGGCTCTCGATTTTGGCAATGATATCGAGGTCGGCATGATTTTCCTCCAGTATGCGCCTGATCTCCAGGATATCATCGGCCGAACGCACGAATGAAGCCGCAATGAAATCCAATTTGTGCTGTATGGCGAAGCCGATATCCTGCTTATCTTTTTCGCTTAAAAAGGGCAAATTGACCCTGACCCCGGGCACATTTATACCTTTGCGCTCTCCCAACTCGCCGCCATTCATTACCCGGCAGATGATATCAGTCTCCGTGGTTCTCTCTACTTGCAGACTGATCAAGCCGTCAGCCAGCAGAATGCAATCCCCCAGCTTTATTTCCGCGGGAAGATGTGCGTAGCTTATATTGACCCGGTTTTCATCGCCTGGCACCGGATCGGTGGTAAGGGTGAACTGATCCCCGGCCTTGAGAGTCACCTTGCCTTTTTGCAGTGTGCCGGTGCGGATCTCCGGGCCTTTGGTATCTAACATTATAGACAGGGGTTCCTGCGAAACCTGCATCGCTTTACGGATGTTTTCCACCCGCTGCTTATGTTCTGCGTGAGTGCCATGGGAGAAATTGAGCCGGGCTACATTCATGCCCATTTTAATCATTTTTTGCAGCACCTCTACCGGTTCACTGGACGGACCGATGGTGCAGATGATTTTTGTTTTGCGCATTGATCAGCCTCCCTTGCTAATCTACCTTTTAAGTGGATAATACCCGTGCAATCTCAAACATGCCCAGTTCGGGCGTTCGGTGGCCGTTAATGACCTCTCCCAAAGGAATGGTATAACAGCGGTCATCCTGCCCGGCAACCATAACATTGGACTTGCCACGAACTATGGCATCGATGGCGGCCTTGCCCATGTAGGAAGCCAGGATCCGGTCTACTGCGGTCGGAGTACCCCCCCGCTGTACATGACCCAGGATGCTGACCCGGGTATCCCGCCCAGTTGCGTGCATGATTTCATCCTTAAGCGTCATCACCGGATAAACCCCTTCGGCCACAATGATTATGCTGTGCAGTTTGCCGCGTTCATTCCCACTCTTGATTTTTTCAATAACCTGGTTGAGATCCGGCTCTATTTCGGGGATCAGGATAGATTCGGCACCCCCGCCCACACCTGCTGCCAGCGCAATTTCACCGCATCTTCTGCCCATCACTTCAATGATAAAAACCCGCCCGTGGCTGGTGGCAGTGTCGCGAATATTGTTGATGGCACTCAAAACAGTATTGACAGCAGTATCAAAGCCAATGGAACGGGTGTAAACCACATCATTATCTATAGTGGCAGGAATGCCTATCACCTGTATGGCGTCGCTTTCACTGGCCAGTTCATACCCGCCCCGCAGGCTGCCATTACCTCCGATGATCACCAGGCAGTCAATGCTCAAGCGGGCCATATGCTCCCGAGCCCGGACCCGCCCCTGCATTTGCATGAAATCCTTGGATCGCGAGGTATGCAAGATGGTGCCCCCACGGTGAATGATGTCCGCCACCGAACCGGGGGAGAGTCTCTCGTATTGGCCGGTCATCAAACCTTCGAATCCCCGGTATACGCCGTAAACCTCCATACCCTCGTAAATCGCCGATCGAACTACCGCCCTTATGGCGGCATTCATGCCCGGTGCATCTCCGCCGCTGGTTAATACGGCCACTCGCTTCAAGCCGAGCCCCCCTTGCTGCATTTGCGGATAGACAATAAGCCAGCAGTCAAGTGAAAATGCCGGAGTCGCTTAGCGGTGAGACACATTGTCCTTTCCGGTATAGACTCCTATGCTAAGGCGGATTCACTTCGGCCCGGGCATTGACCCAGGCTGAGCCTTGACTGCTGATTATATGCTCTGTGACTGCAATCGCAATATTTTAACCTTTTTTCATAAACCCGTCTCTGGCAAACTATCAGGGCGGCGCTGTTACAGAGCCATAATGATAATATAGTCTTTTCCGATGCTGCTCTCATTCATGCACCTGATTAGGGACATCCTTTATAACTACAGCAGCTATGCATACCACGAATGACGGACCCCATTGATCTGCAACAGGGACTGCTTAAAACTCAGATTGGCTTCAACCCGGAATTCATCGTTTAAAACGATCCTCTTTCCAGGCATTTCCAGAACCACCGGGATGCTGCCCGGATGTTGTTTAAGAACAGCCAGAAGTTGCCTTTTGGTGCCATTATTCTGCTCACTGCTCAAACCGATACGCATCTCATTTATCTCGGGCCCCAGGATGAAGGCTTTGCGCAAAACCAGCTTGGGGGTCTCATCACGATTATCATAAAATCCCTCAATTACTAAGCGGGTATCAGCCTGCAGTATATCCATGTTCTGTTTCAAAGCTGAGGGGAAAACCAGCACCTCGATACGCCCGCTCAGGTCTTCGAGATAGAATTGGGCGTAGAGGTCTCCTTTGCGGCTGGTGCGGCGGGTCATATTCAAGGCCATACCAGCCAAACGGATATAGGAATCATCCCCCAGTCCTGGCAGATCGGCAATCTGGTGACTTATCAAAAGGGGCAACAGGCTGCGGTATTCATCCAGAGGATTGGCGGAAACATAGAAGCCCAGCACCTCCTTTTCGCGGTTGAGGCGTTCCTGCGCCTCCAATTCACCTTTGACCACCGGAGTAGGTTCTTCTACCATAGTGTCCTTAGGTGCGAACAGGGATAGCTGCTGACTGGCATCCTGCAGCTTGATCTGGGCGGCGATCTCAATACATTCATCCATTATCGACAAGGCCCCTTTGCGACTGATCCCCACGCTGTCAAAACACCCCGCCACAATAAGGTTTTCGATCATGCGTTTGTTTATTTGGGTCAGGTCGACCCGTTTGCAGAAGTCGAACAGCGAGGTAAAGGGCCTCTCTTTGCGGACCCGGACCACGCTTTTTACCGCGCCCAGTCCCACGTTCTTGATGGCCCCCAGTCCGAAACGGATCCCTCCGGAGGTAACCGTAAAGTTTTCAAAACTCTGGTTGATGTCCGGGGGCAGAATCTTGATACCCATGCGCTGGCATTCACGCAAGTAATAGACCACTTTGTCTTGACTGTCGATGATGCTGGTCAGAAATGCGCACATGAATTCCACCGGATAATAAGCCTTAAGATATGCGGTCTGAAAGGAAATGAGGGCATAGGCAGCCGAATGGCTTTTGTTAAAACCGTAGCCGGCAAAACTCTCCATCAAGTCAAATAGATGCTGAGCCACCTCAGGCTCGATTTGATTGGCTACTGCCCCAGAAACGAACTTTTCCCTCTGCGCCTTGATCTCTTCGGGTTTTTTCTTTCCCATGGCCCGGCGCAAGACATCAGCTTCGCCCATGGTAAAACTGGCCAGGTCGCTGGCAATCTGCATGACCTGCTCCTGATACAGGATCACCCCGTAGGTTTCCTTGAGGATATCCTCCAGGCGGGGATCGAGGTATTGTATCTCTTGACGCAGGTGTTTACAGTTGATGAAGTCCTCTACCATGCCACTGCCCAATGGACCGGGGCGGTACAGGGCAATAACCGCAATTAAGTCCTGAAAACGGTTGGGGGCCAGGTCTCTCAGTATGCGCCTTAAGCCTTCGCTCTCCAATTGGAACACCCCAATAGTGTCCCCCCGGGATAGCAATCGGTACACCTGTACATCATCCAGGGGTAGGCTATCCATATCCAGTTCAATTCCGCGGGTGTGTTTGATTATTTGCACAGCCCGGTCTATTACTGTCAGGGTACGCAAACCGAGAATATCCATTTTTAACAGCCCGATATCTTCTACTGTTTCCTTGGTGTATTGGGTAACAATATGGCCTTCAGGGGTTTTTTGCAGCGGTAAGAGAGTGTTCAGGCTTTCTTTGCCTATCACTACCCCGGCGGCATGTATGGAAGCATGCCGGGGCATCCCTTCCAGAGCTCTGGCGGTATCAATGATCTGCTGTGCATGATAGTCGCTCTGGTAAGCCTTAATTAATTCTGAGGACATCTGCAAAGCCCGATCAATGGTGACTCCCAGTTCCGCAGGAATCATTTTGGCTATCTTGTCCACTTCGGCATACGGAATATTCAAGGCTCGACCCACATCGCGGATGGCGGCGCGGGCGGCCATGGTGCCAAAGGTTATGATCTGCGCCACCTTGTCGACCCCATATTTTTCTACGATATAACCGATCACCCGGTCCCTTTTTTCGAAGCAGAAGTCTATGTCGATATCCGGCATACTGACCCGCTCGGGGTTGAGAAAGCGCTCGAACAACAAATCATAGGCCAGAGGATCGATGGTAGTAATACCCAGTACATATGAAACCAGGCTTCCTGCCGCTGAACCCCGGCCAGGACCGACCGGCACCTGATTGGCTTTAGCCCAGTTGACCAAATCCTGCACAATGAGAAAATAGGCGGCAAAGCCCATATCATTAATTACTTTTAGCTCATACTCCAACCGTTCCACCGCTTCCGGGGTGGGGGCAGGATAGCGCTTGTGGAAACGCTCCCGGCTCAAAGCAGTCAGGTGCTCTTCCGGAGTCGAACCGTCGGGGATATTATAATAAGGAAGATGAAAAGTTCCAAAGTCAAAGTCGAAGTTGCAGCGCTCTGCAATCAGCACAGTATTGGCCACAGCATCGTTATGCTCCCGAAATAATTCCGCCATTTCCTGAGGAGTTTTTAAGTAGAATTCGCTGCCTGAAAAGCGCATGCGCTGTTCATCATCGATAACCGTCCCGGTCTGAATGCACAGCAAGACATCCTGCACCTCTGCGTCCTTTTTATGAATATAATGCAGGTCATTGGTGGCCACCAAAGGTATACCGGTTACACTGCTGATCTGTGCCAGGGCCCGGTTTACCACGATTTCCTCCGGCATGCCATGGTTCTGCATCTCCAGGTAGAAGTTGCCAGGACCAAACCAGGATTCATAGCGGAGAGCCAATTCTAATGCTTCTTGCTCGCGCCCCGCTAAGATCAACTGCGGGATCTCTCCGCCTACGCAGGCGGACATGGCGATCAAGCCCTGACTGTATTGCTGCAACAGTTCGTGGTCAACCCGGGGTTTGTAATAAAATCCTTCTATATAGGCTCGGGTAACTAGCTGCGTCAGGTTGCGGTAGCCGGTTTCGTTCTGGCACAGCAATACCAGATGATACTGGCTGGAATCGAGACGGGCTTCCCGGTCCAAACGACTGCGCGGTGCGACATAGACCTCACAGCCGATAATTGGCTTGATACCCTGCCTTTTAGCCTCACGATAGAAATCCACGGCTCCGTATAAAACCCCGTGGTCGGTAATCGCCAGGGCCGGCATTTCCAGCTCTTTGGCCCGAGCTACCAGGTCCTTGATACGGCAGGCTCCGTCTAATAGACTGTATTCGGTATGATTGTGCAGGTGAACGAAATCGGGCATGTTTATTTTCCCCGCCATCGTCTATGGCACCATGGTTACATCACACCAGGTTCCCCCGGTAATGGCAGTGAGCTGCTCAAAGCTTACCGGCACTGCGGTATTAGGCGTTCCAGCAGCGGCATATACTACCGGGAAGCGTTTCAGGCTGTCATCCAGATAAATAGGAACATCTGACTTCATGGCAAAAGGACATACCCCGCCAATAGGAAAACCGGTAACTTCCAGGACCTCCTCGGCTGAGGCCATCCTCAAGCGAGAAGAGCTTATCTGTTTGACCTTTTTATTGTCGATGCGGGCATCACCGGTCGACACTACCAGCAGGTATTCGCCTTTCTTGTCCTTCAGCAAAATGGACTTGGCGATCTGAGCCACCTCTGTACCCAAGGCCTGGGCAGCCAGATATGAAGTGCTGGTATCCTGTTCGAATTCAATCACTTTAACCGTCGGATCTTTGCTGTAAAGATACTCTTTGACCTTTTCAATTGCAGACATGTTTAAACTCGGACTCCTTTATTGCTAAACTTGTTTAATTATAACTCAATAGGTGCCTGGCCTGGCACCTATTAAATGGTAAAGGGGCTATTCCGGGAGGAATAGCCCCTCTATGTGTAATTGCTGCGAGGTCTAGGGAAGGAAGATACCTTCCGGGTCCACCCGCTTGTAAAGCAGGTCAATTTCTTCCACGGTGGGTCTTTCGGTTTCACCTTTGCAGCGGGAAATATTCAGGTCAAAGAGGCAGTTGTCTTTGACTTGCTCGGCGGTGAATCCGGGATGAACGGTATCCAGATACATGATGCCCTCATCATCAAAACGGAACACGCCCATATTGGTGATTACCGCACTGGGGCCTCCCTGGTAGAACTTGCCGTAGACTTCCCGGCGGTGCACATATTCGCCGGAAGGCCATTTGGGAATCCTCCATCCCGGGGAAGTAATGTAATCCACATGTTCCTTAAACCGGCGCTTTTCCTGAACCATGATAAAAACGGTCCGCTTGGCGTAGGAGTTAATATCCGGATTGCCGCCGCTGCCGGTGAAACGCTTGCTGGGCGCCGAATAATCACCCACTACGGTGGTATTGACGTTGCCGTATTTGTCAATCTCGGCGCCGCCTAAAAAGCCCAGATCTACATAACCGCAATGCAGCTGACCGTAAAAGGTCTCAGTCAAACCGGCTGCGATCGAAGCCTGCCAGGCACAACGGGAGTCGCCCACTGATGTGGGTAAATCCAAAGCCCTGCCGTCAACAGTACCTGCTTCATAGATGCATACTGCATTAGGGGCATGATTGACCTGAGCCAGCAAGATAGCTAGCATAGGGAGGCCAGTGCCAGCAAAAACTACGTCGCCATCATTTACCTCTCTGGCGGCTGCAACTGCTAGAAGGTCAACTCCTTTGTAATCGGTAGCATAGTTTTTCGCCATCTATCTCGTCCCCCTTTTCACCGATGTTGAGTAGCCTAAGACTGAGTTGGCTTTCAGCTTCGTCAAGCGGTTGACGCCCAATTTTTCAACATATTCCTCATGATCAGCCACCCCGAAGATCCATTCTTGAGCCCACTTGTCATAAGATTCTTTACTCTTGGAGGCTTGATAGAAGTTCCTGATAAAATCAGCATCAACATCATAGAAGTACTGTGATCCGGTCGGGTGAGCCGCCCACGGTTGTACAACAACATAGTCGATGGCATGCCCTGCGGCTATATTCCTATCAGGCTCCTGGCGGAGGTAGGAATCGGGGACCATTTCCTCGGCGATGACAATAACCTTGTCAGCCGCTTTGATGGTTTCCGCGTCAACATAGCTATGTGCAAACATCCTTACGGTGCCTTCATCACCGACCTGAGAGGCATAAATAATAGCCCAATCGGCATTGACAGCAGGCATCAAGAGGATTTCACCTTTATCATAAAGGCTATCATGGATGATATCGTATTTCTTCAGCGGGATTTTGGGATCGGAGCCGTCGCGTAAACCGGCCTTCTTAAAGTTATCAAATTTGGGGTTTAAAATGTCAGTGCCCATGGAAAGAGCGGTGGGCATAAAGGGCAGCCCATATGCCCCGGCAAGAATACGTGCCACGCATTGGGCATGGCTGTAATCCTCAACTATAATAGTACCTTCAACTTGACCCCGGGCAACTGCTTCACCGAGCTTGCCATACAATTCATGGCCCACCCAGCAGGATTCCCAGAGTTTGACGCACCCGGCTCCAGCCAGGATCTCGGTGTGGGTGCCGCCGTTAACCTCGAACAGATGCAGATCCTTTTTACCTTGGCGCACCATTTCATAGCAGAAAGCCACCGGCCGCCGCCAGATAGTGAAACCACTAAAGGTTAAAAAATCTCCATCGTTAATGAGGCCGACCGCTTCTTTGAGTGTGAGTCTTTGTGGTTTACCCATTAATTTACCTCCTCCTTGTCGTCAAATCTCTCCTCTTCTGCTCGCAAAACCGTCGTATCAACACGCCGTTGGCAGCCTGTATGGGGTTTTCCCGCCCCTTTAGGGGCGGGAAATCTTCATTCTACCATTTGCCAATCACTCCGCGGCCGATGATCATGCGCTGGATCTGGTTGGAGCCTTCATAGATCTGGGTGATCTTGACGTCTCTCATCATACGCTCGATGGGGAATTCACTGCAGTAGCCGTAGCCGCCCATAAGCTGCACACAGTTGGTGCAGACTTCCATACTGGTATCGGTGGCGAATTTTTTAGCCATAGAAGCCTCTGTTCCATGGGGGAGACCATTATCTTTCAACCATGCAGCCCGGTAGACCAGAAGCTGAGCAGCATCCAAAGCCGTAGCCATGTCGGCCACCATAAACTGCACACCTTGATTGGCAGCCAGCGGTTTTCCGAATTGCTGTCTTTCCTTGATATAGTTTATGGTATATTCCAGGGCACCTTCTCCTATGCCTAGCCCCTGGGCGGCTATGGTAACGCGTCCGCCATTCAAGAGTCCCATGGCTACTTCAAAGCCCTTACCCTGTATCCCCAGCATGTTCTCTTTGGGGACTTTGACATCTTCGAAATACAGTTCAACTGTGGGCGAACCGTTCATACCCATCTTGGCCACCGGTTTGCTCATAGTAAAACCAGGGGTGTCCTTTTCAATGACCAGGCAGGTGATGCCCCGACCCGGGCCCTGGGTGGGATCGGATTTCACGAAAGTGCAATAAGTGGTGGCCACCCCGCCGTTGGTGATAAATATCTTGCTGCCATTGACCAGGAAATGATCTCCTTTGTCTTCGGCTTTGCAGCGGATGGAAGCCGCGTCAGAACCAGCATTAGGCTCTGTTAAGGCATAAGCCCCCACAATTTCGCCGGTAGCTAATGCCCGCAGGTATTTCTGTTTCAGTTTTTCAGTGCCATACAACCAGGTGCTCATACAACCCAATCCGGTATGCACACTCATAATAACCGCGGTCGAAGCGCATACTTTAGCCAATTCCTCTACAAAAATGGCGTAATCCAAATAGGTTGCTCCGGCACCGCCCCATTCTTCAGGGATGGGCAGGCCGCAAAGACCCAGATCAGCCATTTTCTTAAAGGTCACCATTGGAAATTCGTGTGTCTTGTCTATTTCCGCCGCCAGGGGTTCAACCTCGTTTTTGGCGAACTTACGAAACATATCTCGCATCATTAATGATTCATCGCTCAGTGCAAAATGCATGTATTGTTCATCTCCTCCTCGTTTATTTCCCCGTAAAGTTGGCTTTGCGTTTTTCCACGAAAGCCTTCATGCCTTCTTTTTGTTCTTCAGTGGCAAAGCATATGCCAAAGATATCCGCCTCTATGGTGAGCCCGCGATCAATATCGACTTGTACGCCTTCATACATAGCCTTTTTGCACAGACGCACTGAAATCTGACCACGGCTGGCGATCTTCTTAGCCAGGCTCATAACAAAGTCCATCAGTTCGCCGGCCGGAACCACATGATTGACCAGGCCAATGCGAAGGGCTTCGGCCGCATCGATCACGTCTCCGGTATACAGCAATTCCGCTGCCATACCAGTTCCGACGATGCGTGGCAAACGCTGTGTGCCGCCGAACCCGGGGGTTACCCCCAAACCGACTTCCGGTTGGCCAAACTTGCCTTTATCAGAACTGACCCGGAAGTCGCAGGACATGGCCAGTTCGCATCCACCGCCCAGGCAGAAGCCATTGATAGCGGCTATTACCGGTTTATCCATGGTCTCAATGAGGCGGAAGACGCTGCTGCCCAAGATACCGAACTCACGTCCTTCTAGAGCAGTCATCTCCAGCATATAGGTGATATCTGCCCCAGCTACAAAGGATTTGTCGCCAGATCCGGTTATCACCAAGACGTCGATCTCGGGGTCTTCTTTAACCAATTCCACCGCTGCCTTGATGTCCAACAAGGTATCCTTGTTCAAAGCGTTCAAGGCTTTGGGCCGGTTTATGGTCAAGAGCCCGATCCTATCCTGTTTTTCAAGAATCACATTGGCAAACTCCACCGGTTTAACCCCCCTCCTGTAAGAATAGGACTGTCACAGCTTATTTGCTGTAGTCGAAAATGCCCTTGCCAGTCTTGCGTCCCAGCCAACCTGCCTGAACATATTGCTTAAGCAAGGGAGAGGGCCGGTATTTGGGGTCGCCATAGCCGGTGTACATAACATTCAGAATGGAGAGTATGGTATCGAGACCGATCAGGTCAGCCAGGGCGCACGGTCCCATGGGATGGTTCATGCCCAGCTTCATGATGTTGTCGATATTTTCAGCCGGGGCTACGCCCTCATACAGTTCCCACAGGGCTTCATTGATCATTACCTGCAATACGCGGTTGGATACGAATCCAGGTACGTCTTTGCACCATACCGGGACTTTGCCCATTTTGATGGATGCTTCTTCAATGATCTGATATACTTCATCACTGGTGGCCAGGCCTCTGATGACCTCGACCAGCTTCATGACCGGAACCGGGTTCATGAAATGCATACCGATCACCTGAGCAGGCCTCTTGGTGGTGGCAGCGATCTGAGTGATGGGCAGTGAGGAAGTATTGGTGGCTAAAATGGCATGTGCCGGAGCGATGGCATCAAGCTGCTCGAATACCTTTTTCTTGATGTCAAAGTTCTCAACGATGGCCTCGATGATCAGGTCGGCATCGGCGGCATCATCCAGGCTGACGGAGGGTTTGAGCTTGCCTAATATGGCAGCCATCTCGTCCTCGGTCCTCTTGCCTTTGGATACATCGCGCTGAAGGTTTTTGGTGATATTGGCCATACCTTTGTCAACCAGATCCATGTTGATATCATAAAGAACGGTTTCCCAGCCGGTCTGAGCCGAAACCTGTGCGATGCCATTCCCCATCTGGCCAGCGCCTATAACCATAACCTTTTTGATCTCCACAAAATTCGCCTCCCTATATTTCTATATTTATTGCCTTAAATAAGACCTATGGCTCTACCTTGATCAACATGGCATCGCCCTGGGCATGGCCGGAGCAAATGCCGCACACCCCATATCCGCCTCCACGGCGTTTCAGCTCATAACCCAGGGTCATCAGGATACGAGCCCCGGAAGATCCGATGGGATGTCCATAAGCGATCGCGGAGCCGTTGACATTGACCTTGGCTTCCATATCTTCCTTGCTCATTCCCAGAATACCCATGCAGCTAACCAGAACTACTGCCGCGAAGGCCTCGTTGGCTTCTACCAGCTTTATGTCAGCCGGAGTCAGGTCGTTCTGCTCTAAAACCTTCTTGATGGAAAGGCCGGGCACAGTGGCAATATCCTTAGTCTGCTGTGACACTTCAGCATAGTCCACAATAGTGAATAGCGGCTTTAAGCCCAGTTCATCAGCTTTTTCTCGGCTCATCAGCATAACCGCAGCACCACCGTCATTGACGCCAGGAGCATTGCCGGCGGTGACACTGCCCGGTCCTCCGGTCACAGTGCTCTTATGATTGAATACCGGCGGCAGCTTGGCAAGCCCCTCAATGGTAGTGCCGGGACGGGGGCCTTCGTCTTTGCTCATGACTTCTTTGCCTCTCTTGATCTCCACCGGAAAGATTTCATCATCCAGGCGTCCAGAGGCCATAGCATCCACCGCGCGGCTCTGGGAAAGATATGCCCACCAGTCCATCATTTCTCTAGGAATCCCGAATTCATCTGATACTTCTGAGCCATGGATGGCCATGTGGCGATTGTAGAAGGCATCCCACAGACCGTCATAAACCATCAGGTCGACCAGCCTGCCATTGGGAAGCCCCATGCGGTTCCCAAATCTATGGTCAGGCAGAGAATAGGGACAGTTGCTCATACTTTCCATACCACCGGCGATGACTATGTCGCCCCGGCCTAGTTTTATGAACTGAACGCCCAAATCTATGGTTTTAATACCTGACGAGCAGACTTTGTTAACCGTAATAGACGGAACAGATACGGGAAGCCCTGCCAATATGGTAGCCTGGCGGCTGGGAACCTGCCCCACCCCAGCGGGTACGACCTCACCCATAAAGACATAGTCAATATCTTCGCCTTTAACCTTGCCTTCCACACGGCGCATGACTTCCTTAATGGCCAGTGCACCTAACTGTGGAGCATCATACTCTTTCAACTTCCCGGCAAACACCCCGTAAGGCGTACGTGCGGCAGCCACACAAACGACCTCCGTAAACTTTGCATAGGGATTTTTGATCTTTTTACCCATTCCGGAAAAATCCGGTTTCCTCTCCCCGAAACCGGTTACTGGCACGGTTTTGGGATAATCGGCTCTTTTCATTTCTAATTTCTGTACAAAATCTGACAAAGTGATGGCCTCCTTTACTCCTTAATGATCTTATCTCGCCAGAACTGGCTTTCTGTGACTAACTGTAGAAACCGTCCCCACCGCTTGAGGTTGCATCCCTCCTCTCCCATGGTTAGTTCAGCCTCTTAGCAGAGGGTCGTACTGCTGCTTGCTTTATGACCCCTAACTGCCGGGGCCTTAAAGGCCCCGGGACAGTCAGGCCAATATATAAACGGCTTGCGATACTGGCGTTAATTTGGGCTGCGACGTTTTATCTATCTAAGGTCAGTTTCTTAAAAAGGGGGATATTGCCTGCGGTGAACTCTCGTACGTTCGTGTAAGATCACCAGCAGGCAATACGGTACAAAAATCATAAGAGGAAAGTTGGGTAACTGAGAGTCGTAAAACTACCTGCCTGACTACCGACAATGCAACTTGTATGCCACAACTTGGGCGTGATGTGTATCCGATGCCGCCAATGCGGGCTTACATGGCCTACCAATATTTTTTTTATGGCTTTGACATGCAGAAAGTCCAAAGCCCCTGTTGCGTTGAAGCAACAGGGGCTGATTTTATCTAAACGCTTAAATCGCTTATAAGCTTGGCAGTGTTGCATTATTGCTATGTCACTTCTGTCTTGAGCTTAAGCCATGTCCGCATCCCGGCGCCTATTTCACTGCATTTCTGCTCATATACCGAGGACCGTGTTGCGCATGCGCAACAGGTGTTTCAGGATTGCAACAGGCGCTGAGAGATCACTTGTGCAGGCGTAATTCCATATTTTGCAGCCTTGCGAACGATAGTAGAGGCATCCACCTTGAGTTCAGCTGCCATCTGCCGCGTGGTGCGATATTTGGCATAGGCCTGCTGAAGGATCTGTTTCTCTACGCTTTCCACGGCATCTTTGAGCGGAACTATGCCCGACACAGTAACCTGTGAAGCGTGGTCGGAGACGATGTCCCCCGATTCGTTGGTAATATGCATAGGCAGGTCCTGCCAGTTGACCACATCACCGGGGGTTATGACGATTAGGCGCTCGATCAGGTTTTCCAGCTCTCTGACATTGCCCGGCCAGTCATATTCCATAAAAAGCTCCACTACCTCAGGCGCGATACGTTTGGTCAGCTGGTATTTCTGATTGAAGAGCCGCACAAAATGCACTACCAAATTAGGTATATCGTCCTTGCGTTCCCTTAATGGCGGCACGTGAATGGGCAAGACATTGAGACGGTAATAGAGATCTCCTCGGAACTGCTTATTCTGCACCATTTCCAAAAGATCACGGTTGGTAGCGGCTACAATGCGAACATCCACCGCTATAGGCGAAGTGCCTCCCACCCGGGTTATTTCCTTGCTCTGCAGGACGCGCAAAAGCTTGACCTGCAGCCCCAGGGGAAGTTCCCCGATCTCATCCAGGAAAAGGGTGCCTCCGGAAGCCAGCTGGAAGAATCCCGGTTTACCTTCTTTACGCGCCCCGGTGAAAGCACCAGTCTCGTAACCGAATAACTCTGATTCCAGCAGATTCTCAGGTATAGCCCCGCAGTTCACCTTTATAAAAGGCCCCTTGCTGCAGGGGCTGTTTTCATGGATAATCTGTGCGATCAGTTCTTTACCGGTTCCAGTCTCCCCGCTGATTAAAATGGTAGATTCCACCTGTGCGATGCGGATTACCATATCCAGCATCTTGCGCATCTCCGGCGAATTGGCCACCAGACGTTCGGGGGACGCGTACTTCATACGCAGCGAGCGCAGTTCGGTCTCATAGTGCTGTGTCAGTCCTTGCGCCCGTTCCAATTTTTCATTCAACATATTGAGTTCGGTGATGTCGCGAACATTGCATACCACTCTGAAAATCTCACCGTTCTTATCGAAAACCGGGTTGCCTGTGGCCAGGGTGATTTTGCCGGTCTTATAATTCTGAATAATGGTGACCGGTTCGCGGCGCTGCAGAACCAATTTGGTAACCGATTCTGACACTACTCCCTCTCTCTCAATATCATCAACATTATGACCAAGAAATTCATGACCGTTGATTCCGCTTATCATCTCGAAAGCCTTGTTGAGCCGCAGCGTGATACCCTGGCCGTCGGTGATATATAATCCGTCAAAGGAAGATTCAATGATGGCATCCAGTTCCTTATTAAGCTCTTTGACATAGTGGAGTTCCTGGGAGATCTTCTCCAACTCTGAAGAATCCTGTAAGACTGCCACCGCACCGATTATCCTGCCATCTTTGGTGATGGGGCTGCGGTTGGAGACGAATTCTCTACCCCGCATAACTACCTTTTGCATTGATTCTACCCTGCCGGTAAGTATGACCTCCATTAATCGGCTGGCCGGCAAGATGTCGAGGATATTCTGGCCGATGACCTCCGGTCCCAGACCCAGAAGGCGCTCTGCAGAGCGGTTAAATACCTTGATTACGCCATTTTCATCCACCGATATGATCATATTGTGGGTTGAGTCTATTATGGTTTCCAGTTCGCTGGATACGTTCTGATAAGAATTGAAAAAGGCATTGGCGATATCACCCCGGGTAAGCATTCCCACCACCCTGCCTTCGTCATCAACAATGGGAAGGCGCGGTAATGCAGGAGTTACCACATCCTCAAAATCATCATCAGGCCTCGCAGTGTAAACCTCACGAGTCATTAAGGTGCTGACAGGGGAATCAAGGTCTAACGACCGGCTTATAGCGCGGTAGACATGCCCTTTGGTGAACAAGCCGACCAATCGGTTGTCCTCATCCACTACCGGCACCCCGTCGATCTTGTTCTCCAGAAAGATGTTAACTACTTCATTTATGGTATTATCCGCTCTGACCATGATGGGGGAAACAGTCATAATGTCTTTGAGTTTCAAACCTGATTCTCACCTCGGCATTCTGAAATTCCCTCTATGGCTCACAGTACATGCAAGATGCATACCGCATGATTGGGGCTGCTATACTGAGTGCCCTGAGCAAGACAGTTCATGGCATGCCAACTATGGCATTCCATATCCAAACCGAAAACCCGGTGTTGCATAAATGCAACACCGGGTTTTCGGTTTGCCCATCTCAACCGGGAATCATCTTTTCAAACCAGGCAGAACTATAAAATGCGCTGTTATTCAGTGAGTAAAACAACAGAGCTTCGTTAATTTCGATCATGTTTCGACATTGTTGCATTGAAGCAACTGCTAGTTGCGCCGACGCAACACTATGGTCTTCCATTATTATGAGTTGAGATACCGTATTTGGCAGCCTTGCGAACAATGGTTGATACGTCCACCTGCAACTCCCGGGCTATTTGCCTGGCACTGCTGAATTTCTCGTAGGCTTGTTCCAGTATCTGTCTTTCCACACTCTCAACGGCATCTTTAAAAGGAATAATAGCGGAGACAGATACCGCCGGAGCCTCCGTGTCCTTATCTGTTATGGACTCCGGAAATAGGTGAGCAGGCATGTCGGCCGTGGTAATCATATCGCCTGCGGTGATAACCACCAGGCGTTCAATAAGGTTCTCCAGCTCGCGCACATTGCCGGGCCAATTGTGCTCCATGAATATATCTATGACTTCGGGAGACACTCTTTTGGCGAGCTGATACTTTTCATTGAATACTTTCATAAAATAGGCTACCAGGTTGGGGATATCGTCCTTGCGCTCCCGCAGCGGAGGCACGTTGATAGGCAGTACATTGAGCCGGTAGTACAGGTCACCCCTGAACAACTTGCTTTTGACCAATTCCATCAAGTCCCGGTTGGTGGCGGCGATAATGCGCACATCTACGCTAAAGGGGGTAGTTCCGCCCACCCGGGTGATCTCCTTGCTCTGCAAGACACGCAGCAGCTTGACCTGCAGACCTAGAGGGAGTTCGGCGATTTCATCCAAAAACAGCGTTCCACCATCAGCCAGTTCAAAATATCCTGGTTTACCTTCCTTTCTGGCTCCGGTAAATGCACCGCCTTCATAGCCGAACAACTCCGATTCCAGAAGGTGCTCGGGAATTGCCCCGCAATTCAATTTAAGATAAGGCCCGGTGCGGCAGGGGCTGTTCTCATGAATGATTTCGGCTATGAGCTCCTTGCCGGTACCCGATTCGCCAGTTATGAGTATGGTCGATTCCACCTGGGCGACCCGAAAGACCATCTCCAGCATCTTGCGCATAGGGACGGAGTTGGCAACCAGGCGCAGCGGACTGGCATATTTGATGCGCAGACTGCTCAGTTCACTGGCATAAAGCTCTGACAGCCCCTGTACCTGTTCCAATCTCTGTTTGAGCATATTCAATTCAGTGATGTCGCGCACGTTGCAGACTACCCTAAAGAGTTTGCCGTCTTTGTCAAAAACCGGGCTACCCGTGGTCAGTGCGGTTCGGCCAGTTTTATATTGTTGATTGATGGTTACCGATTCACGCCTTTCCAGGACCAGCTTGGTCACCGATTGGTTCACCACTCCTTCTGCTTCGATATCCTCCACACTGCGGTGGATGAATTCATCAGGCTTGACACCGCTGATCATCTGGAAGGCCTTATTAAGACGCAAGGTTATGCCGTTACCGTCGGTGATGTACAAGCCATCGAAAGAAGACTCGATAATGGCGTCGAGTTCCTCATTCAGCTCTCGCACCACCTGCAGTTCCCGGGATATCTTTTCAATTTCGGATATATCGTGCATGACGGCCACTGCCCCGATGGACTTGCCGTCCTTGACTATCGGCGAACGGTTGGAGATGAATTCCCTGCCATTTATGGTGATCTTCCGCAGCAATTCTACCTGCCCATTTTTCATCACATTCAGCAGGCCGCTGTTGGGAATTATCTCCATGACAGACCGGCCTATGACTTCCCGGGCATTCATACCCAGGGCTACTTCGGCAGACCGGTTAAAGACTTTTATTTTGCCATTTTCATCTATAGATACGATAGCATTGTGCGTTGAATCGATGATAACGTCCAGTTCACGCGAGATATTCTGATAGGAATTGAAAAAGGCGTTGGCAATATCCCCTCTGGTCAAAATGCCGACTACCTTGTTGTTGGCATCTACCACCGGCAGACGCGGCACCATAGGGGTGACTACCTTTTCAAAATCATCCTCGGGCTGACCGACATATACATCCCGGGTCATCAAGGATCCTACTGTCACATTCTCATCAAGATGGTGGAGCGCCGCCCGATAAATATGGCTTTTGGTAAAAAGCCCGATCAAATGATCGCTCTCGTCTACCACCGGTGCACCGTCGATCTTATTGTCGATGAATATTCTCAGGACCTCGGTTAAGGATTGTTCAGGCCTTAATACGATAGGATCCCCGGTCATTATTTCTTGGATTTTCATACTGTTACCTCGGTCGCAGTAAGACTTATTACAGCCAGGGGTTATTTCAGCAAGGGCTTGAGCTAGGGCCGGATCCCATTTCTAAGTCTTTTGCTCATCAACCCGCCCACTTTTCCGCAAACGGCATTGCTAAGGGATTCCCAACCTTCATTCTGCACTTGCTCCCAGATCCCCATCTCTTTAGCGATCTCGATTTTGAGCAAGTCCTTTTCAGTCAACACCTTGGTTTTCTTATTCTTGGCAGCCATAGTGCATTCCTCCTTAATATTTACCCCAGCACGGTTCAGGGTGACATTGCAATACTATAAATTTTTGGATGCAAAGGCCAAAAATTCTCGCATAGTGCCCCTCCAGGTAGGTCTGATATCAGTATGGCCGGGATCGATTACATAATCCTCCACCAGGAAGGTTTTCATACCCAGCTTTTCAGCCACCATATCCTCTCCCACATCATTGCCCACCATCAAACAATCCTGGGGTTTTAACTGAAGCTTTTCGCATATCTCCTGGTAGTATTCCAAATGGGGTTTACAGAAGTGCATTACTTCATAGGATGTGATCAGGTCGAAGACATCTGCCTCCAGGCCAGCCCATTGCAGACGCTGCTGGAGCGCGGTCAGGGGAAAAACCGCATTGGTGGCCACGACCATCTGGATGCCTTTGTTGGCCATACCCTTGATAAGCTCAGGTACTCCTGGTATGGGACGGCATAAACGGCTCAGGCGCGGAAAGCCTTCACGGTAAAAATGCTCAAAAAACGGCTCAAATTCATGCCTCTGATACGGCCAACGACTGAAGAAATCATTCATAAAGATATCCTGGTTGGTGGATGTTGGGTCACGGTCGGCGATCATCACGCCGGTCGATTGAAATACCTGTTCAACCAGCTGGCGGTGCTGTTGAAATCCTGACTGAGCGGCCATTTCCGCCATGGTATGGAAATAGTGCTCCAAAAACACATTCATATCAATGTCTAATAAGGTGCCATCCAGGTCGAATAAAACTGCCTTAAACATGAACACTCCTCAATCAATAGTATTTCATTCCTCAAAAGCCTTGAGAGCCGTCTTGACCACATCCATGGAGCTGACATAATAGGCCAGGCGAAGCGTTTCCTTTATTTCCGCCTCGGTGGCCCCGGCAGCCCGGGCCTGCGCCGCAACCACCTGCACTCCTTGAGCAGCCCCCTTCAAAGCGTCCAAAGCCAGTACTATCAGTATCTTGGTCTTAGCATCAAGGGCGCCCGGCGCCATAGCGGTATGCACACTGTCCGCCGACAGGCGATACAGTTCGGCGTCATGCAGCTGCATATTTTCCACAAACCAGGGCAGACCTGCTTTGCCTTTATTCATACTTTTTCACCCCATTACTCTAAATTTTGTTGATTTTATGTAAGATATTGATGTTAAATAATTATTCCCTTAAAGCAGGAATAAATGTAAATATATAGAAATTGATAACAGAATCTAAAGGGGGTTATGGTTATGTTTTTTACTTTTCTGCACAAAGATGATGTGCATTATCTGGACCTATCTTTAATAATACAATATCCACCGCAGGATGTGCTGTATTACTATTATGACTCACACCTCAGAATAACCCTGGATGTTTACCAGCAGACCCGAGATTTGGCCAAGAACGGGCCCAGGGGACGCACTCCCTGCAAGCTATGGTTGGACCTGTGGGAAAGCTTCCTGGAGGCTGCTGAGGGGGTGGAGATACTAGCCGGCAACGAATACCTGAATACCATTGGCCCCTATTACTTCCCGGCTACCAATACCCGCTTCTATTTCTGCAAAGACAAACCTGACAGCAGCCAGATGTTGATGGTGCAGGACTTTGCCGCCATCACGGCTTTGCACGAGACTCCTCCTATGCTGGAGGAGGTCAGCCTGTACTTGAAGCCTAAGAAAAAAGAAAAAAAGGGCGCCAAGGGGCGGGAGGAATTGCTGCGTGACATAGATATGTGCCTCTTGAGTCTGCAGGAAATCGAAAAGCTGAACCGCCACCAGCACTACCTGCAGAAACTGATTGAACAGCGTCAGGCTATCATATCCCGGGAGGATGTCCTGCCGCCAGAACCGGATAATATACCGGACAAACCAGCTAAGCCTGAGACCAACCGGGATAGCTTAATTCCCCTACAGAATATTCTGAAGCGCTCCAGCAAGAAATACCAGGAGGAGTGCATTAAGTACAACCATCACATGAAAATATATCTGTTGCGCTACCGCGAATATGAAAAGGCCTGTGAGCGCTACAAAGACACCCTGGAAAAATGGCTGCAGTGCGGAGATGACTTCCGCGATACCTGCCTGCAGGAGATCAGTGAGGCTGAATCCAAGCTGGGCAATACTCGGCAGATGCTGGCTTTCTACAACTCAGTGATATCCCGTTCCCCGGTACATGGTTCTTATCAGGACCACAAAACCCTGACCACCTTCAAACAGTATCTTGAGACCGGCCGGGCCGATGATCTGCAGGACTGCATGAACCTATTTGAAGAAGAGAAACACTGGCATGAAATCAAAGCCAGCCAGGAAAGGATCGAGAATACTATCTACTTTCTGCAGAGCAGCGATGAAGGTCTGCGCTTTGCCAATGAGCATATCGACCGTCTCTTGAGCAAGAAACAAGAAAGCCTGGATAAGGCCCACGCTTAATGGTCGGCCAACTTCTGCCGGGCGCCGGGTTGGAGAAAAATGCGGTACAAAACCATCCCGGCAGCGAAACCGCCCACATGCGCCCAGAATGCTATCTGGGCGCTATTACCGGTGTTGTGCATTAAAGCGGTTGCTCCGCTCCACAGCTGGGTAACCGCCCATACCCCCAGGAAAAACCAGGCTGGTATGGTGATTAAGAAGATGGGGAAAATGAAAGTCAAAACCCGGGCTTTCTTGAACATCAGGAAATAAGCCCCCATAATGCCTGCCACCGCGCCCGAGGCCCCCACCACGGGCATGGTTGATTGCGGATCAGTATAAAAATGCGCCAAGGCTGCAATCACCCCGGTGCTCAAGTAGAACAAAAGGTACTTAAAACGCCCCATGCAATCTTCAACATTATCTCCAAACAGCCACAACATCCACATATTTCCAATAACATGCATCCAACTTCCATGCAGGAACATTGAGGTTGCGAATGGAATATATACTGAGAGATCAGAAGGTGCGTGTTGTACATAGGCGGGTACCAGTCCGAGATGATAAATCAAAGCGTTCAGTTCCAGTTCGGAAAGGCCACTCTCGAAGTAGAAAACCAGCAGATTCAATATGATGATACTGACTGTAACAACTGGGAAACGACTGCTCGGGGTGCTGTCACGCAGAGGAAACATAACAAGTTCTCCTTTAAGGAATTTACAGTATAATCCAGTTATTGCCTTCCAAAAATGTTATACCTGTTATATCATATATAATATAGTTTGTAATATAATTGTTGTATGGTGTAAATCAAATTATGAGAACCCGCATAAGACATAGAGATTATTATTTCATAGCATTATTTAATATCATTGTAGAGAGAGAATACCCCAACAAAGCCCCAGGAAAAGAGTATAGTTATTGTCTTCATCATGTCCAAGCACAGCTAATTATATAGATTTTTTCTGAGCCTGTGTCCGTCAGGTATTTTGGAGTAGGTTTTTTGGCCCTAAATTTGGATTGGTTCATTGAGATATGGTTCGGGAGTATGATCCGGACGAGCTTGCAGGTATTCGCCGCTAGATAACAAACTTGTGAGCCTCTGACCAATCCTGCAATATGTTTAGTGGAAGAGACTCTCTGTATCTCTGTATTTTGACTTTTATGTTGGAGGGGGGATGGAGCAGCTCCAAGTGGAAAGCCACTGGAAAGTCACGAAGGGGAGGTATCTTATGGCGTACGAAAATATTCTATTAGAAAAGGAAGACAGGCTTGCGATACTGTACATTAACAGACCCAAAGCATTGAATGCTTTGAACGCTGCTACATTGTTGGAATTGAAAGAGGCGATCGCCGCAATAGCAGTAGATGCTGATATTGATGTCCTGATTATCACTGGCGCGGGGGACAAGTCGTTCGTAGCCGGTGCGGACATTGCTTACATGGCCCCATTGAATGCCTCTGAGAGCAGGGCATTCTCAGCCTTGGGCAATCAGGTGTTCCGCAGCATCGAATTGTTGGAAAAACCAGTTATTGCTGCTGTCAATGGATTCGCTCTGGGTGGTGGCTGCGAACTGGCTATGGCATGCGATTTCCGCATCGCTTCTTTCCGGGCTAAATTTGGACAACCCGAAGTCGGACTGGGCATTACTCCCGGATTCGGCGGGACTCAGCGTTTGCCGCGCTTAATCGGCCCCGGTATGGCTAAACAACTGCTTTATACCGCAGATGTGATCGATGCCAATGAAGCGCTGCGCATCGGGCTGGTCAACCAGGTGGTGCCGGCTGAAGAGCTGATGCAGACCGTAAAAGACATAGCCAAACGCATTATCAGCAAAGGCCAGATAGCAGTGCGTTATTGCAAAGCTGCTGCCGATAGCGGTATGCAGACCGATATCGATCGCGCCATTGCTTTCGAAGCTGACATATTTGGGCTGTGCTTCGCCACTGCAGACCAAAAAGAAGGCATGAATGCATTTGTAGAGAAAAGAGCCGCCAATTTCACCGGTAAATAGGGTGAGGTTGGCTTTTTTGTTTTACTTAAAAATTTACAGGAGAGGTGGAATTGTTTAATGTCTAAAGAAGTCGTAATCGTAAGCGCATGCCGTACACCCGTAGGTTCTTTTGGCGGTAGCCTAAAAGATGTAGGTTCTGCTAAATTGGGCGCCATTGCCATGGCCGAAGCTCTGAAGAGAGCCGGCATCACTGGTGAGCAAGTTGATGAAGTCGTTTTCGGCTGCGTCCTGCAGGCCGGTCTGGGCCAGAACGTCGCCCGTCAGAGCATGATCGCCGCTGGAATCCCCAAAGAAGTAACCGCTTTCACCATCAACAAAGTTTGCGGATCTGGCTTAAGAGCAGTCAGCCTGGCTGCCCAGTTGATCAAGTCTGGCGACGTGGATATAGTTCTGGCTGGTGGCGTTGAGAACATGAGTGCCGCTCCCTACCTGCTTCCCAAAGCCCGCTGGGGATACAGAATGGGCCCCGGACAGATGGTCGACGAAATGGTATTTGGCGGCTTGACCGACATATTCAACGGCTACCACATGGGTATCACCGCTGAAAACGTCAACGAACTATATGGGATCACCAGAGAAGAACAGGATGAATTCGGCTTCCGCAGCCAGCAGCGCGCCGCCGCCGCTAGAGCAGCCGGCAAGTTCAAAGATGAGATCGTACCGGTAGTTATCCCCGGCAAAAAGGGCGACACCGTGTTTGATAATGACGAATTCATCAAAGAAAACGTCACCCTAGAAGGAATGGCCAAACTGAAACCCGCCTTTAAGAAAGACGGCAGTGTAACCGCTGGCAATGCTTCCGGTATCAATGACGCAGCCGCAGCGGTTGTGGTTATGTCCGCTGAAAAAGCTGCTGAACTGGGAATCACCCCCATGGCCAAAATCGTAAGCTATGCATCCGGCGGCGTAGATCCGAAGATCATGGGCGTAGGCCCGGTACCGGCGGTTAAAAAAGCTCTGGCTAAAGCAGGCCTGACCATCGACGACATCGATCTGATTGAAGCCAACGAGGCGTTTGCTGCTCAGTCCATCGCTGTAGGCCGTGACCTGGGCTGGGCCGACAAGATGGACAAAGTCAATGTCAACGGCGGCGCCATCGCCATCGGCCATCCGATCGGCTCTTCCGGTGCCCGTATTCTCTGCACCCTGCTCTATGAGATGAAGAGACGCGGCTCCAAGAAAGGTCTGGCCACCCTGTGCATCGGCGGCGGCATGGGTACTGCTCTGATCGTGGAAATGTAATCGAAATTGTGCCTGCCCGGCTCTGCCGGGCAGATACATATCAGATTTGGCTACGGCCAAAACAGGTGTTTCTACAAATAGTAACCAGACAACTAGAAGGAGGGAATTGTATTGCCACACAATCAATTTTTAATGAACATGCGTGACATTAAGTTTGTCATCAAAGAATGGCTGCCTATGGATAAGCTTTTATCCCTGCCCGCTTACAATGAATACTATGGGATCGATGACATCGACAGCTTCCTGGATGTCAACTTCAAAGTGTGCCGCGATGTTATGTGCCCGGCCAACAAAGAAGCTGATGAAATCGGCGCTACTTTTGTGGGTGGCAACGAGCATGCCGTTGTAACCCCCGACGTATTCAAGACAGTTTATAAAACCGTTATGGAAGCTGAATTGGGACCCCAGTTTGGATTCCGCGGCGACGGTAAGATACCCCTGTCCTGGTATGCACCCATTCTGGAGATGCAGTCTGCTGCCTCCGCAGCCATCGTAATGTTCTGGTGTCTGACCCAGGGCGCTACCACTGTGCTTCAGGACTATGGCACTCAGAAACAGAAAGATATGTTTCTGCCCAAAATGTTCACCGGCGAATGGGGCGGCACCATGGGCCTGACCGAACCAGGGGCAGGTTCTGAAGTAGGCGCCGTTCAGAGCAAAGCGTTCCCCACTGAGACCCCCGGCTTGTACAAGCTGAAAGGTCAGAAGTGCTTCATCACCTCCGGTGACCATGACCTGGCGGAAAACATCATCCACCTGATGCTGGCCAAGACCCCCGGAGCCAAAGAAGGCACCGCCGGCATCTCCCTGTTCATCGTGCCCAAATTCTGGGTAAACGAAGACGGCTCCCTGGGCGCCTGGAACGATGTCACCTCAGTCGGTATCGAACACAAGATGGGTATTCACGGTTCTTCCACCCTGACCTTAGCCATGGGTGAAAACGACAACTGCTACGGCTGGATGGTCGGCGAAAAAGAAGTGGTTGACGGCCGCGGTGTAGGTATGTCACAGATGTTCGCCTACATGAACGAAGAACGCCTGAACACCGGTCTGTTCACTCTGGGCTGCATCACCTCTGCTTATTATGCAGCTCTTGAATACACCAAAGTCCGCGTACAGAGCAAACATTCCACCAATCCCAAGGGACCTAGCGTACGGATCATCGAGCATGAAGACGTGCGCCGCATGCTGCTGTTCCAAAAATCCTGCATGGAAGCCATCCGTGCTTTGATTTATACTTCTTACCTGTATCGCGACCTGGAAGTCGATGCAGCTACTGAAGAAGAGAGAAAATACTATGGTGACATGTTCGCCATCAACAACCCGCTGTGTAAAGCCTACGCCTCTGACATGGCCAGGATCCTCACCGGTGAAGCCATTCAGTGCCATGGCGGCTACGGCTTCATGGAAGAGTATGCCGGAGCTCAGCTGTATCGCGACTGCGTTATCCATGGCATCTGGGAAGGCACCAACTTTATTCAAGCCCAGGACTACATCGGCCGTAAGTTCACCATGAACGGCGGCGAGCCTTTCAAGAAATGGGTAAAGGAGATCGTCGACTTCGCAGTCAATGAGAAGACTGATGAATTAGCAGCTGAATTCGACGTGCTGGGTGAAGCGGTTGCAGCCTTCCAGAACATTGTAGATATGAATGCTGCCTGGAACGCAGGCGACAAGCAGATGAGACAGCTCTTCGCCACTCGTACCATGCATTCCGGCGCCAGGGTCTACTGTGGCATGCTCATGCTGTCTCAGGCCTTACTGGCAGCCAAGAAGCTGGCCGAACTGGGTGATGATCACTTCGATGCCAACTTCTACAAAGGCAAAATCGCCAGCGCCAGGTTCTATGTCATGAACCATGTAACCGATGTATTTGCATTTGAGAAGGCCATGAAGATCGGCGACAGAAGCGCTATTAACATTCCGGAAGAAGCTTTCCTATAAGCCGTATACATCGTGCGACCTTAGACGAAACTATATCGCAAACATCAAAGCGGAGCTCATTCGAGCTCCGCTCCTTTTATGACACACGGGGACGCTTTCCTTGTGTCATTTTTTGATCCAGTATAGAATTACTTAATGACACAAGGGGACGCTTTCTTTGTGTCATTTTTTGATTCAGAGAAGAATTACTTATAGCACGGTGACAGCAGATATTCTGTAAATATACTATTAACGCCCCACTATAACCCATATTTAGACGCTTATACGGACATCGCCCGTTTAGTTCGGTACCTGCCAGAGCACCATTCATCTTCCAGGCCTGCATAACATAGGGAATAAAAGCTTAAATACTGAGGAAGGATAGCAATTGTAACCTTATGCTGGAGGTGATAATGTGACTGATCACGCCACTTTTCTGCAAGGTATTAATTACTGGCCTATACATAAGGCCATGTACTGGTGGAAGAATTTCAACCCCAATGAGGTGGACCATGATTTCAGACTGTTACAGGAGCACGGATTCGGCCTGGTGCGCATTTTTTTGACCTGGGAGGATTTTCAGCCCCGGCCGGACCGAATATCTGACACTGCCCTGCAGCATCTGACGGAGGTCATGGACATAGCTGCGGTGCACGGTCTGCAGGTTATGCCCACCTTCTTCTGTGGTCATATGAGCGGAGTTAACTGGATGCCGGCCTGGATGCTGGCTAACCATACCGAGTCGCAGCCTTTTGATGTCTATGCCGGCGGGGTGATTTACTCCGACAGGGCTTTGCGAGACTGTTACAGTGATGAGGAAGTTATTCAGGCACAGGCCTTTCAAATCACCTCAGTGTGCGACCACATCCACGCGCATGAGGCCCTGTACGGGTACGATCTGGGCAATGAGAATTCCAATTTTACCATTCCTCCCGATCGTGACCACGCTTGCCGCTGGCTCGATATCATGACATCGGCAATACGCCAGCACAGTCCTGGGAAATCTGTCACTATAGGCATGCACAGCGAAGATCTGGAGCAGAACCGACAGATGTGGCCGCAGGATGCCGCCCGATACTGTGACTATTTGTGTATGCACGGCTATCCCTCCTATCTGGCTTGGGTCAAGGATCCGTTCGATGCCCACACACTTCCCTTTTTAGCCACAGTAACTGAGTGGTTGGGAGGTAAGCCTGTGCTTCTGCAGGAATTCGGCGCGCCTACCTGCCGCAGCAGCCGTGAGCGAGAAGAAGCTTCGATTTTAAGTCTGTACCCGCTTTTTGATGAAGAGCCTGTCCGTAACTTTTATTTTCAGGCAATTGAATTACTGCAGCAAGAGCATTGCCTCGGCGCTCTGGCCTGGTGTTTTGCCGATTATCACCCTCACCTCTGGGACCGGCCCCCATTGGATCGCCGGGTTCACGAACGTTATTTCGGTCTGTTCAGATCGGACCATTCTGCCAAACCGGCCATTGAAGCTTTTCATGCCAGGCGGCCATACATCCCGGCCCAGACCACGATTGAGCTTCGTCATCCCTGGCTCAAAGATTTCGACAGGGATAATTATTACACTGACCCTATAGGACATCTGTCCGCCATGTATGATCGGTACCGACTGCATAAAGGCTTAAAACCGCAGCTTTTTAAAAAATAAACATCAAGCCTGCATCCGGTTTCAAGAATACCTTGCTGCAGGCAAAATAACACGGAGGTTGATTATGAAGATAGCCATGCTGTCACCCATTGCCTGGAGGACACCGCCCCGCCACTATGGCCCCTGGGAGTTGGTAGTCTCCAATCTCACCGAAGAACTGGTCAAACTAGGACATGAGGTTACCCTCTATGCCACCGGGGATTCCAAAACCGCCGCCAACCTGGAATATATCTGTCCCTATCCTTATGAGGAGAACCCAGACATCGATCCTAAAGTATGGGAAGCTATGCATATCGCGCACCTGTTTGAGAATGCACATCGGTATGACATCATCCACAACCATTACGACTTCATCCCCCTGGCCTTCAGCCGGCTGGTACAAACACCAATGGTAACTACCATCCACGGATTTTCCTCGCCCAAGATATTGCCTATCTTCCGGGAATACAATCGCGACAATTACTATGTTTCCATAAGCGATTCGGACCGGCACAAAGATTTGGATTATATAAGGACGATATATCACGGCATTAACCTGGATGAATTCACATTTAATGACAAGCCTGGCGAATACCTGGTGTTTCTGGGCCGCATACATCCTGACAAAGGGACCGAACAGGCTGTAGAGATAGCCCGCCAGTCAGGGATGAAGTTGTTTATCGCCGGCATTATCCAGGACAAGGAGTATTTTAACGAACGGATCGCTCCGCATGTAGACAACCAGCAGGTGTTTTATATTGGCTCGGTAGGACCCGCCAAACGGGATGAACTCTTGCGTAACGCCTATGCGGTACTGCACCCTATATCATATAATGAGATGTTTGGCCTAACCGTGGTCGAATCAATGGCCTGCGGTACCCCTGTGATCGCGTTTAATAAGGGCTCCATGCCCGAAGTAATCAAACACGGGGTGAGTGGATTTTTGGTACAAAACGTCGCTGAAGCTTGCGAAATTATGCCCCATGTGGCCTCGCTGCCGCGCCTGCAATGCCGTCAATGGGTGGAATCCCACTTCTCCCGGGATCGCATGGCCCGCGATTACCAGTCTGTATACCAGGAAATTTTGGCCGGTAAGACCTTATCCCTGGAGAAATCCTCTGTGGAAGCGCAAGCCTTGCTGAATTAGCTCAAACATGGGACCAGTTCTGACGTTTGATATTGACTCAAACAAGATCTCACCAACACGGGATTGAAGAATTACTCAATTCAAACGCCAGGGCCGCCCGTATTAGCCCCTGTTGGCGTGTTTTAGTGCTTGCGGATTTGCCCTGCCCTTTGCCCATTCTCCCTTGTTGAACAGCCCTCCAGGAGTTACAATAGGCTGGATGGATGTAAGAGGAGGGGTGATCCCAACGAAATTGCGGGCTTACGATATGTCCCTCTTGCTGTTTTCCCTGGCCAGCTTGATGATGGGGATATACAGCGGCCTGTACGACCCCTCCTTCAACAACTACCTGGCCCAGGTCCATCATCTCAGTGAGGTGGCGCGGGGCGCTTTGGAGTTTCCACGGGAATTGCCAGGTTTTCTGGTTGTGGTGGTTTTTACTATTCTGCTCTTCCTCAAGGACACCCGGGTGACCATGGTGGCGGCCCTGATGGTGGCGGTTTCATTGTGGGGGCAAGGCTTTTTAGCACCCAGCATGACCATGGTGGTATTGTGGATGCTGTTATGGAGCACTGGAGCTCATCTCTTTATGGTGATGCGTTCCTCACTGGCTTTGCGTCTGGCGGAAAAGGCGCAAGCCGGCAAACTGCTGGGTCAAATCGGGGGCCTGGAAGCCGCCGGGATTTTAATCGGGTCCTTGCTGGTCTATGTAGGAGTCAGCAAATTCAACTTTTCCTTCGCGGTCATATTCGGTGTTGCCGGGGCCTGTGCCCTGTTGGCAGCCATTTGCATGTTCCTAATCAAGGGTGAACCCATTAAAAAGCCGGAGCGTTATCTGCTATTCAGGAAAAAATACGGCCTTTTCTACATATTGAATATCCTCTTCGGGGCGAGAAAACAGATTTTTCTAACCTTCGCTCCCTGGGTGTTGATACGCCTCTTCGGCCAGGGAGTAGAGATTTTTGCTATCTTGAGCCTGATCGGCACCGGGATCGGCCTTTTCTTCAGACCACTTTTAGGCCGAGCTATCGACCAGATTGGCGAAAAGCGCATCATCGTAGCCGAGTCGCTGGGACTGATGATAATATGCGTGCTATACGCCTATTCCCCTGTCTGGTTCCCTCACCATATCGCTCTGATGGTGATAATGGGCTGTTTCATCACCGATCAGGTTCTGTTTGCGGTCAATATGGCCCGTGCCACCTATTTAAATCGCATTGCGGAGTCCCCGGATGACCTTGCTCCCACCCTATCCATGGGGGTTACCCTGGATCACACTGTCTCCATGACGGTGCCTTTGGTTGGAGGCTTATTATGGGCACATTCCGGCTACCAGTGGGTTTTCATCGGCGCCGCCGTGATTGCTGTATTGAACCTTCTGGCCGCACTCAAAATCCCTGAAATGGACGCTTCCTCTCCGACCGAAACCCAATCCGTCTGAACATTTCCGCCATCTCAATACATGCCCCCTGGCTCAACATTATCAGCTGTCGCCGACCATTTACCATTGACACTACTATTGTGAAAGGGTTAAATTCAACTTGAATGCAACTGTCATTGAGGGGGAGGATCAGCTCATGGCTAAAGAAATTCTGGTTCACCTGCAGGATGTTACCAAGACCTACATCATGGGCGAGGTGTCCGTGGAAGCCTTGAAAGCGACCAGCCTCGATATTTTGGCCGGAGAGGTGCTGGTCATTCTGGGACCCAGCGGCTCCGGGAAGAGCACCCTTTTAAACCTCATCGGCGGCATGGATCGGCTGACGAGTGGAGAGTTGTTCTTCCGCCAACAGGCCTTGCATTCAGCCAGCAACTCTGAGCTTACCCAGTATCGCCGCGACCATATCGGATTCGTTTTCCAGTTCTATAATCTGATATCCGACCTGACCTCCTATGAGAATGTCGAACTGGCCGCTTCTCTAGTCGACGACCCGCTATCCTCTGCCGAGGTCTTAGAGCAGGTAGGGCTACAGGAACGGCTGGATCATTTCCCGGCGCAGCTCAGCGGCGGTGAACAGCAGCGTATTTCCATTGCCAGGGCTATCGTCAAGCGGCCTTTGATTTTACTGTGCGACGAGCCGACCGGCGCACTGGACTACCAGACCGGCAAGACCATATTGGAACTACTCCTGGAGGTAAACCTTCGGCATGGCAGTACGGTGGTGATAGTCACTCATAATGCCGCCATTGGGGCCATAGGCGACCGCGTGATACGTATGAGCAGCGGCCGCATTGCAGAGATTCAAATCAATGCCAGCCGGGCCACCCCCGAAGGGATCGAGTGGTAATGAAGGTACTGTATCGAAAATTACGGCGCGGAATTTGGAGCAATAGAGGGCAATTCTTTGCCATGGCCCTGGTCATTACCATTGGCATCTCCCTGTATGTGGCCATGTCAAACACCTTCTCCAATCTGGGCTATGCCCAGGAGAGCTTTTATAATGATAACAACTTTGCCGATCACTACTTTCACGTGGTGCATGCCCCTGAAGCGGTCGCCAAACAGATAGCCAGTATTCCCGGGGTGGAAAAAGTGACCGCCCGCATCCAGCAGGATGTGGCGGTAATAAAGGCTGATGGCACCCGAGCCTCAGCTCGTCTTACTTCCTATCCCCTTCCGCTGGCGGAGCAAGTCAACAGTGTAGCCTTGAAACAAGGCCGCCTCTTTGAGGCCTATCCGGCTAATGGCGGTGCCGAAGCCCTGGTTGACCCCTCCTACCTGCAGGCCAATGGCCTCAATCTCGGTGAAAATGTGGAGATAATCGCTGAGGGTCGGCAAATCCCCCTCACCGTGGTGGGTACCGCCATAGGCCCTGAGTTCGTATATGCTATCAAAGATCTGTCCAGCATGGTCCCTGACCCCAAGACCTTCGGCATATTTATGATCCCGCTCAATCAGGCCCAGGAAGCCTTCAACCTGCCTGGTCAGATCAATCAGATACTGGTGGTGTTTACCCCCGGAGCAGACACCGAAGCAATAATATCACATATCCAAGACCTGCTCTCTCCCTACGGCAACCTGGCCAGTTATCCTCGCAAGGACCAGCTCAGCCACTCTTTGCTGGATGCGGAGTTGACCAGCGGTCGCATTATGGCCAGATTCTTCCCTATTATTTTTCTTGCCATTGCGGCCGGAATTCAGATCGTCCTGCTGCGCCGTATGGTGCGTATGCAGCGTTTGCAGATTGGCATCATGAAAGGCCTGGGATTCAGCAATGCTGCAGTGTTGTTCCATTACAGCAGTTACGCCCTGGCAGTCTGTATGATCGGAGCATTGTGCGGGAGCGTCCTGGGGCTGCTGTTTTCTCAGTCTCTCAATCAGTTGTACGCTACTTATTTCAACCTCCCCAATGTAGAGGGCTATCACTATCAGGTCATAACATACAGCTTCTTGCTTGCCGCTGCGGTAGGTATGGTAGCTGGTTTGAGCGGCTCCGCCCCCATCGTCAACATCAACCCGGCAGAATCTATGCGCTCCCAGCCCCCCAGCAAAAGCGCCCACAATATACTGGAACGCCTGCCCTCTTTGTGGCAAAGCCTTAGCCCGCTGTGGAAGATGAGCTTCCGTTCCGTGGCCCGCAACCGCATGCGCACCCTGGTAACGGTGGGCGGGGTAGTGGCTGCGGTGTCCCTGCTATTGATATCCTTCTTTATGAATGACGCTATTGATTACATGATGAAACAATACTATCAGAAAGAGATGCTTTACGACTACATGGTGCGTTTTGATCAGCCGGTGCGCAGCAGTGAGTTGCTGGCTATCTCCCGCATGGACGGCGTCAACCAGGTCGAAGCCTTTATCGAAATCCCGGTGAAAATCCACTATAACGGTCGGACTGTCGAGGATGCGGTAAACGGCCAGGCTGAGGGCAACCGGCTCAAGACGCCGTTTGATAGTGAGGGCAATCCTATGGCAATTCCAGAGCAGGGCATAATACTGGGAGAAATCACTGCCCGCAAGCTGGGTGCTGAACCCGGCGATCTGATCACGGTCGAAACAACCTTAAACCGCGGTGAACCAATAATTACTGAACTGACGGTGGTGTCGATCAACCGCCAGCTCCTGGGCAGCGTCTGCTATACCTCCTTGGCCCAGGCCAACCGCCTGCTTCATGAAGCGGACGTCGTTTCAGGCTGCATGCTCCTGGTAGACCCCGGGCATTCGTCCACCATCGAGGCTCAACTGAGCGACATAACCGGGATAAACTCCATTGCCAGCCGCCAGAAGGAGATCGACAATATCACCAGCCTGTTGGATAGTTCAATGCTGTTTGTCGGCATCATGATCTTTTTCTCTCTAATCCTGGGGCTGGCCATAATATATAACTCCATTGTGATGAGCTATAATGAACGCAAAAAAGAATTGGCTTCGCTGCTGACTATGGGGTTCACCCATACCGAGGTATCCGGCTTGATGTTGAAAGACACATTGATTCAGGCGGTGCCGGGGCTCATCATCGGGCTTCCCACCGGGCGTTGGCTGGCAGTCGTCTATATTTCCAGCGTGAGCACAGATATGTTCACCTTTCCGGTGATCATCTCCCCGGTCAGTTATGTGCTCAGCCTGCTGGTGGGCTTGGGATTTGTTTTAGCAGGGTACTGGTTGGCTACCCGCGGGCTTTCATCTCTGGATATGATCGAAATGTCAAAATATGTGGATTAAACGGGAGGCGAGGGTGAGAAATGAAAAGGAAACGCTGGTTGTATGGGGGCATAGCCATGGTGCTGGTTGTTCTGGCTGGGGCTGCGATTTATCAAGGCGGAGTGATTGCTGTGGATGCGGCGGCGGTTTCCCCGGGAGCGATTACCCGCACCGTGGAGGATACCGCTGTAGTTCAGGCCGAAAACGAAGCTTTGCTGTATGCACAGCAAAATGGCAGCGTAGCGGCTGTGGAGGCACAGGTCGGTCAGGATGTCAAAGCCGGACAAATTATAATTCGCCTTCAGAATCAGGATCTTGAAATACAGGCCACGCAGACCGAATCGCAGATAGGCCAGACTCAGGCCGGATTTGATGCTGCTTCTGCAGCCCTCGGGCGCATTAGCATACAGTTGGGCGAAGCCCGTCGCAGCCTGGAACGGGTGCAATCACTCTTGCAAAGCGGGGCTGCCAGCCAGAGTGAATACGAACAAGCCCTAGCCTCGGTACAGGTATTGGAGACTACCGAAAAAGAGCTTTTGTCTGCACAGCAAGCCGCACAGCTTCAACTCAGCGGGCTTAAAAGCACCCAGTCAGAAGTGCAGAAGAAAAAAGCGCAATTGACCATTATCGCGCCCAGTTCCGGAAAAATACTGAGTTTAGACGTCAAGCAGGGTCAGAATGTGATGCCCGGGCAGCTTCTGGCCAGCATTGCCTCCAGTCATAAGCTGGAACTAAAAGCCCACATTTTAAGCGATGATTTGGCCGAAGTAGCAGTAGGCCAGGCGGTGGAGATCAGTGCGCCGGTGCTGGGGTCTCAGGTTTTAAATGGCACTGTGACCCAGATCTATCCCCGCGCTGAGGAAAGGCAATCTGCGTTGGGGGTTATACAGCGCCGTGTTCCGGTGATCATCAGTCTGGATACGACCGGCAACCTGAAGCCCGGCTTCGAGGTGCGCATCGCCATACAGACCAAACAGGAGTCTGATGTGTTGACTGTGCCCCGGCAGAGCGTGCGCACCACCTCCGGCGGCAGCAAAGAGGTTTTGTTGATACAGAAAAATCGGGTCGTCATACAGCCGGTGGAGACAGGTTTGAGTGACAGTTCTCATGTAGCCATACTTTCAGGCCTTTCCGCAGGCGATATTATAGTCAAAGATGCCAGCAAGGATATACCTGCCGGCAGCCGTGTCAACCCCATTGTAAAATGACAAACGGGGACTCTTGTGGCGTTTTGAAATGAGTTGACAGATGTGACAGATGCATTGACAGATAGGGGCGGTCTGTCCATCTGTCAGTCCCCATGTTTTCGCTAAGTTCTCCCTCTTCATGATTCTATTCGTCTTTGGGCTTGAAATCCAGCGCTCCAGAATTAATGCAGTAGCGCATACCGGTAGGCCTGGGCCCGTCAGGGAACACGTGCCCCAGATGACCACCGCAGGCCTTGCACATCACTTCAGTGCGCATCATCCCGTGGCTTACATCCCGGGCCTGGTCCAAGGCCTCTTTCTCGATGGGCTGGTAGAAGCTGGGCCAACCCGATCCGGACTCGTATTTTACTTCGGAGCTGAACAGGGGCTGACCGCAGCCGGCACAGTAATAAACCCCATTTTCATGGTGGTTGTAGTATTTATTATGGAATGGTGCCTCAGTGCCTTTTTGTCGCAAAATGCGGTAGGACTCAGGAGACAAAATCTTTTTCCATTCTTCCTCCGATCTGCCCTTCTTCTCAGTCATACTATCAATCCTCCTTAGTCTTATTGTAACCGTACTGACACAAAAAATTACGAACAGCCACGGCGATAGTTAGGCACAGGACAGGCCAAGGAACGGAACATTGGGGGCAAGCGGATGGGCAAGTGGGGGGCAGGAAGTTTTCATTCACGCTTGTGAACTGTATGTTCATGGAGGTTTGGTTAGCCCCCCACTACGTGTCGTTATAGCAGGTCGATGATATGCAATTCGCGTTCTTCCTTCAGGTTGATGAACCGATTGTCTTTGCGTACCATGGGACGCTGAGGTTCATCCCGGTTTACCATGACAATGGAGGCGGTTGAGCCGTCGTTCAATCTCACCAATTCGCCGGGGATGACATTCAGTACATAGGCACCCAGCCGCCTGGTTATGGCCGGGTCCAGATGACCGATGCTGTTGTTGATCACCTCATCCAGGGCGTCAAACAAAGGCATAGCCTTGCGGTAGAGGCGGTCTGAAGTCAAAGCGTCAAATACATCTGCGACGGCGATAATACGCGAGAAAATGTGCAGCTTACGCCCCAGGACCCGGAAAGGATAACCGTTGCCGTCGAATCTTTCATGGTGCTGCAGTATGGCGGTGAATACCTCCAGATTCGGAAGCTTCATCTCCTGGGCTATTTTGAAGCCATGCACAGGATGCTGCTGCATCTCCTTAAATTCCTGATCGGTGAGCTTAGCCGGTTTGTTTATCAATTCCAAGGATACCCTGGCTTTGCCTATGTCGTGCAGTAAGGCTGCTTTGGCCAGATTCCGCAGAGACTTCTCCTTTAGCCCCATGTGCTCACCCAGCTTCACGGCGATCACGCTCACTGATACTGAATGTTTCATGGTGTACTCATCTTTTTGCCGCAACAGTCTGATCTGGTTGAGAATATTGTTTGATTCCATTATTTCAGGGTATATCAGGTCTACAGTCTCTTCCACCTGATTACAGGTTATGATATGGCCCCGAGACAGGCTGTACATGAACTCCCGGAAGGCCTCAACCGCAGTTCCCATCCCTGCTGGCAACTCGGCGGGACGTCGTACCGCTCGGCTTTCATATTGAGCCAACGGTTGGGCCGGGATCTCATCCCACAAAAACACCTCTTCCAGGCCTTTTTTGAGCAATTGCTGGATATGCCGCGGTTCGAGCAGTATGCCTTTGGCTAGTAATAATTTCCCATCCTGATCATAAATATTGCGAGCTAACTTCTGATTAACTGGAAGATTACTGAGGCTCAGCTTAATCACTTTACATTCTCCCTGTATCGATAACCTCGAAAATTTCCCAAATACTAACGGCCTTTTTTCCTAATAGTTAATTTATTGCTGAATTTTTAGGTCTTTTTTCTTGGTATAAATTAATTATCGTAAATCGCGGCCTTTTACTATAACTTGGTCGAGAATAATTGTTGTCCAGCCTGCACAAAATGGTACTGTGTTCACCAATAACACTTAGAAAGGAGTCACCAGATGAATCTAAATCAGATGGAGTTGCAGAACCTGCGGCACCTTATCGGGGCGCACAAAAATGGGGAAAAGAAATTGAATTTCTATGCGGAACAATGCCAGGATCCGCAATGCAAACAGATGTTTCAGCAGGCTGCCAAATCCTGCAGCCAGACTGCTCAGAAGCTGATGTCATTTTTGGGTTAAAGGAGAGTTACAATGAACAAACACATGACTGACAAAGAAATGGTCAATGACATCCTGTCCATGACCAACGCCAGCTTGACCACGTATGCCAGTGTAATCAGCGAAACCGCCAATCAACAGCTTCGTTCCACCATTCAGCAGATTCGTAACAGTGACGAGCAATTCCAGTATCAACTGTTTCAGCTGGCTGAACAGAAGGGTTTCTATAAACCTGCCGCTCAAGCCGACTCCCAGGACATCCAGACCGTTAAGTCCCAAATTTCCTCCTAATTGTGTAATAAACCAGAAGGAGCGTTCTTGGGACGCTCCTTTTTTTATGCAATTGTATAGCCTGAGATTGTTTTGTGATATATTTAACATAAATTCACATCTGGGGGGCGATCACATGGGAAAAAGACGCTGTTTAGTACGCCGCCTTCTTCTGGCGGCTTTGATACTATTATTGACATCCGCCCTGGGCGGGTGCCAGCAGGGTGCTCCGCAGCCGGTTCAGCCTGCCCAGCCGACCGAAGCTAAATTGATAAATCCGCTCGGCCCTCTGGTTTTGCCAGTGGCTGGAATTGAGAACGGCGCTGTCAAAGGACCGGTCACAGTTAAAGTGTCTTACTGGAAAAGCAATGATGAGGCCATCGGGCTGATAGCCGGCAACCAGACCGATTTTGCGGTTTTGCCGGTTACTATGGCGGCCAACTTGTATGCCAATCAGAAAGACCTGGTGATGCTAGGTGTTCATGAATGGAAAGTGTTCTATCTACTGGCCCGCAAAGGGGTGGCATTTACCGACTGGACCTCTTTAAAGGATAGATCTCTATATATGCCGGTGGGCAAGGGCCAGACCGTGGATATTCTCTCCCGCTTAGGGCTTATTAAGGCAGGCCTCACCCCGGATCAGGACATCAAGTTCGTCTATGCTCCGCCGCAGGAAGTGGTCAGCCTCTTCCAGGCTGGAAAGATTGATTACGCAGCCTTGCCCGAACCGTATGTAACCCTGGCCATGAAAGACAATGCCGGCTCTATCGTGCTCGACTACCAGGAATATTGGGGCCAGGCAGCCGGGGTCGAACCCCGCGTGCCTATTGCAGGCCTTTTTGTGAAAAAGGATTATGCAGCCAAGAATCCGCAAGCGGTGAAGGATGTAGCCCAGCTCCTAACCGACGCTACCAATTGGTGCAATAGCAATCCCGATGCCGCCATCGAGCAGGCCAAGACTACCCTGCCCCTGCCAGCGGCGGTCATGAAGGCCTCACTGCAGCGCACCGAGTTTAAATATGTGCCGACTGCGGAATGCCGCGAGGAGGTAAAAAAATACCTGGAGACCATTCAACAGATCGACCGCAATGCTATAAAACAACTGCCCGATGAAGGATTCTACGGTGAATGAAAGGTTTGAGCAGAGCACTGGCCGGCATCATCATATTCCTGGTATGCTGGCAGATCCTATCATTTATAGTCAGCAAGGTGATAATACCGGTCCCAAGAGAGACCCTGGGATTGTTGGCTCAACATTTGATCGATCCCGGAATGCTGGAAGCTGCCCTGCAGACCGCCTGGAAAGTCGGCCTGGCCCTGGGGTTGGTGTTATTGCTGGGCATCATCGCAGGGCTCTTTTTAGGTCTATCTGAAGCTTGCTACGATATGTTCCGTCCCATTATCATGTTCATTCAGGCTGTGCCCGTGGTTTCCTGGCTCACCCTGGTGATCTTCGCCTGGGGCATTGGCTGGAGGGGGCCGGTCTTCATAGCCTTTATGTCCCTTTTGCCCACCGCTATTCTCACCACCGTATCCGGGATACGCAGCCTGGATAAGGATCTCCTGGAGATGGCCCGGGTTTACCGGGTGCCGTTCAAAAAGGTTTTTTACAACATCTATTGGGGTTCGCTGCTGCCATTTATCGCCGCCATAATCGATGTGACCATCGGGCAAGCCTGGAAGGTGGTGCTGGTCGCCGAATACCTGGCCGGTGGCAGCGGTTTAGGGGTAGAGATTTTCAATGCCCGGCTGGTAGTTGATTCGGCAGGGGCCTGGTCAGTCACACTTATGGCATGTATTCTGGGTATAGCCACTGAACGGATGGTGAAATTCTTTTTAAGGAGGATACTGGACCGATGGGGGCCAGCATAAAGCTGCAGGGAGTGTATAAGCAATATGGTGATCTGAAGGTGCTGGAGGATTGGGAACTGCTGATCCGGCCTTCGGAGAGAATAGCGTTATTAGGTATATCAGGCTCCGGCAAAACTACCTTATTGCGGCTGCTGGCTGGCATGGAAACCCCTACAGGGGGCAGTCTGGAAGTCAGCACTAATCACATCGGTTTCGTATTCCAGGAGCCTCGCCTGATCCCCTGGCGAACCGTGAGGCAAAATCTGCGCTTTGTAAACGAGCAGGCTAATATCGATGAATTACTGAACAACCTGCAGTTGCAAGGCTTTGCCGATTATTATCCGACCCAGCTCAGCGGAGGCATGAAGCAAAGGGTCAACCTGGCCCGGGCTCTGGCAGTCTCACCCCAGCTGCTGATGTTGGACGAGGCCTTCGCTTCCCTGGACCTGAAGGTCAAAGTCAACATCATGGACGATGTGCTCAAGCTGTGGGAGCAGCACCGTTTTACCATGCTTACGGTCACCCATGATTTAAAAGAGGCCTTGTACCTGGCTGACCGTATCCTTCTGATATCCAGCCTTCCCTCCCGCATCATCCATGAATTCCCGGTGACCCTAAATGAAGCAAGGTCTTTTGCCTCGCCGGAATTGATGCGCCTGGAAGGTGAACTACTGAAACTGGTCTGCGGTGATTAACTTTATTCCGCATTTTGACATATGCTCAGTTCACCCAACATATGTTTAGGAAAAAGCCCATAAGGGCCGTAGTTACGGATTCCCTGATCCTATTCCGGGAAGCTCCACTACCGTCATGCCTGCGGGCAGTTCAAACCTGGCCTCGGGTATCGCTTCAAATTTGTAATTGCTGTATTCCATCACCGTGGTGCTCTCATTATAAGTGCTCTCGATACGCACCGGCACCCCCTGCTCTTCCCAGATCCATATGCGGTTCACTACCTCATCCTCTTCCAATTTAATCACCACACAGTTCTTGCCGTCTTTGACCTCTTTGCCCAGGGGCTGGGTTTTATCGCTGACATCCTGAAGGGTTTTTACGGGATCGATCTCCTCGGCTGGATGGGTATCAGTCACTTTTATGGCCTGTGTATCGCTGGAGGTGAACATGTAATTGTAGCCTTTGGCGCCGTTGCGTATAAAAATGGCGGTGCTCTGTCCTTCCTCCATACTCTCCGCGCGCAGGTTGTCCCCGGCGATCCAGAGTTTTCCCCGAAGCAGACTGCCTTGATCAGGCCGGACTACATATTCGCAATAAACCCCGGGCTGGTTCTTACCCTGGGCCAGGACCTCAGCCAGGGTTTTAGCCTTAGCGGTTCCGCTGCCCTGTACCGACACGTTCTCCTTAGAGGCGGAATCATTCAGTGGGGAGGGATTCGTCCGGCTGCATCCGGCTGCAACCACAATTATCAGCATTAAAATGCTTATCACCATCCAGCGCTGTCTGTTCTTCACACCAAGCAACCCCTTTCCAGCGAACCTTCGCTATTCCCGAGCCCTTTTTTCAGGTATTCAATTTCGCACCCTACTGATCATATCCCCATTTATCTATTCGGCAGCGGCAGCTTCAGTAGTAGAGTTGATGCCGTATTTAGAACTCAAAGCACCCTGAGGGCAGCTGCGCAAACAATCCCCGCAACGAATACACTCCGGACTGTTGGGTCTTATGGCCGGATTGACCCCCATCTTGCACACTGCCGCACAGGAACCGCAACCGGTACACGCTTCGCGTGCGCATTGGTAGCGATACCAACTCACCGGGTTAAACAAACCGTAAATAGCTCCCAGCGGGCACAGCACCCGGCAAAAGGGGCGGAATATCATAAAGCTTACAACCACCACTAACAACAATATGAACAATTTCAGAGCGAACAGACTGCCCAGCGCAGAGCGCAAGCCCGGAACCAATCCTAGCAGCGGCAGACCAGCTTCCAGAGTTCCGGCCGGGCAGATGTATTTACAGAAGGCCGGCTCACCCAATCCCAGAGATTTTGCCCCGGCCATGGGCAGATAAAGCACAAAAACCGCCAGTATGCCGTATTTTACTCCCCCCATCCAGCGTGGCAACAACATTTTGGGGAACGGCACCCGGTGCAGCCATTCCTGGATCATGCCGAAAGGGCATACCCAGCCGCATATCCAGCGCCCTAGAATGGAACCGAACACAAGCAAATAGCCGATTACATAAAACGAAAAGTTATAAAAGGGGTCGGCTAAAACAGTCTGCAATGAACCTAAGGGACATGACCCTATCGCCCCTGGACAGGAATAACAGTTCAGGGCGGGGATGCAGATCTGTTTGAGTTTACCCCGGTAAATATGACCGCTGATAAAATTGCCCAGCATGGGGTTCCACACGACCGCACTGAACAGCTGCACCCAGCCCCTCAGTTTAACCAATGCCCACACACTCCAGGCAGATATTTATGGCCTTGGTCAATACTATGAGATGCTCCTGACGCATTACCCCGAATAGAAGCATGCCCACCCCGGCCAGTGGGAGCAAGACCCTGATAAATTTCATATTCTCACCTCATAAAAATGGCTCTTAATAAGACATCATAAATATCGCTGCACCGGGTTGTGCTCATGCCCTAGTATATAGTCATACAATCAGCCTAATTCATCAAAGCAATTGGCGCGAGTCTAAGATCTATTTTTTCAGCAGCCGGTCGATTACCCGGCTGTAACCCTCCAAATTGCTGCTGCCGCTGACCAGTTCCTCCAAGACCCGGCCATTGGAATCTACAAATACGGTGGCCGGCACATAGTCAAAGGCCCGGCAGAGGTTTTTTTCCAGGGAGTCATCGGGAATCACACTCTGGAACACTGCTCCGGCCGAAGCAGTTATTCTTTTGGCAGCAGCAGCGTCTTTGTCAACCACTACCCCCAGGATCTTGACCCCGGAGCCTTGATGCTTATCCTGCAGCTTTTGCAGATCCGGCATTTCCCTTATACAGGGCTGGCAGAAGGTGCCCCACAGGTTGACCATGGTTAGGGTATGCTGCCTGAATACCTGTTCAGTCACCACCTGACCGTTCAGGTCGACGGCTTGAAAGGCTGGAATCACTTGCCCAGCCAGCGGATTCGTCTTAGAGCTGGCCGTGCTGCTCCCTGACGGTCCAGGCGACTCAGGGGCGGCACATCCTCCGGCAAGCCATACGACCAGTATCAACGCCATAGCTATGGCTTTCTTCATACATACCTCCTGGCTGTACTTGATTCCTTATTTTTTGTGTTTTTTCACAAAGGCTTTTATTTCCTGAATCAGTTCCTTCTTCAAACTGGGTGACTTGATTTTCTTTGTAATCAATTCTTCTTCGGGGAATACACCGTTGCTGGTCTTCCTCACCCGGATGGTTTCCTCGAAAACCACCTCTTCAGCCTTGCTCACCCGCACCTTGAGGTCATAATCGCGGGTGCCTTCGATGCGTTTGCCCTTTAACTGGTTGACACTGAGGACGACGAATTCATATTTATACATCTGAATACCCCCTGATGCAGATAGTTACCCATGATATTAATTCGCAACCCGGGGCGGTTTTCCTCCCAGAAGGGTCCTGCCATAAGCCACTTCTAAAAATGGACCAGGCCATGCCAATAATATTGGTCGTGTCCAGCCTACCAGGCCTGGCGGTAGATTTTCAGGACATCTTCAAACCCCAGCTTCTGCAACACCCCCAGAGGGCCTTTGATGACCGCATTCTCGGCCATGCGGGGGAGATCCCGCTCAGTCACCCCCAGATCGCGCAGGCGCACCGGCAGCCCCCAGGAAGCGAAACAGGCCTGCAGTGACTCGATACCGGCCAGACTCCGCTGCTCGTCCTGCCCTTCCGCTATGGCGAAAACCTTTTCGGCCAACCGGCTGAAGGAAGCGGGATCTTGAGCACAAACATAGCGCATCCACACCGGCAACAGCACCGCCAATCCGGCACCATGAGCCACCGGGTAAAAGGCGCTCAGACTGTGTTCCATGCCGTGAGTGGCCCAATCCCCTCCTTTTGTGCCTGGTGAGGTGCTGCCATTAAAAGCCAGGGTGCCAGCCCAGGCCAATTGGGACCGGGCTTGGTAATCATCCGCATTCTGGAGAACGAGCGCCGTCTGGGCAATGATAGCCCGGATAAGCCCCTCCATATATTCTCTCATCACCTCCACCCCGGTACTGCCATCGCAATAGACCTCGAGGATATGAGTGATCATATCCGCCGCACCTTCAGCGGTGTTGCGGGCAGGCAGGGTGGCCTGCACAGCGGGGTCGATGATGGACAGCCGGGGATACAGGTATTTTGAGCCTATACCCCACTTGGTCCGGTCTTCTTCCCTGGTCAGGACTGCGTTCAGGTTCATTTCCGAACCGGTCCCGGAAATGGTCAGGACCCCGTAAACGGGTAGAGCTTGTTTGATTCGGGCCGCCCCGGAAAAGAAATCCCATACGTCACCGGAATGATGGTACCCTGCGGCTATAATCTTAGAGCTGTCAAACACACTGCCCCCACCGACGGCAATGATAGCCTGAGCGTGGTGTTCCCGAGCCAGCGCTATCCCATCATGAACTTTGGAGAGTACCGGATTGGGCTGCACCCCTGGCAGTTCCACGAATTCGACCCCTGAAGCGGAGAGTGACGCCACCACTTGTTCATATACCCCGTTGCGAAACACCGAACCCTGTCCATAAACCAACAGAGCCCGCTTTATGCCGTCAGCAGAAGCTTCCTGGCCTAAGCGCTTGATGGTGTCGCGCCCAAAAATGATCCGGGTGGGATTGACAAAGCTGAAATTCCTCATGCCAAAAGACCTCCTTGCTTGTCCGTTATTTCATGTTAGCATATCTAAGCTGGGCAATCGCGCGAATAAGCGGACATTTTCAAAAGGTAAAAATTTTTTCATTTTGCGTGGACCTACCCCCAAATTTAAATCTGATAAACGCATTCATAACAAGAAGATGGTTCAGACGCTCTTGACGCTCAACAGGAGCAACATCTTCCGATTCGTTCCAAAAACCAGTCTCATAGTACTCTTGTTTGCCCTTGAAAAACTACCCCGCCGCAGGGGTAGTTTTTCATTTCTGGTCCAGTCTCATAGCTCTTGGTTCAGGCTAATTGGTTGCACTATGCTTTCCGTTATCACACCGGCATATTTTGATGATGTTAAATATGTCGAATCCTCTTTAAAAGTGGCATTTATCTGAGCACATCGGCACAATCTTATGCTGTGGAAATGGTACCCACCAGATGTAAGATTTTTAGCCCTGATATGTATTAGGTATATACAAGGGAAATTTTGAAGCAGAAAGGCGGGGATGCCATGTCGGCCAGGTACAAAGGAGTTGCAATAATCTTATGTTTGCTGCTGTCAGTGTTTGTTGCTGCAGGACTGTTAACGGCTTCAACCGTTCAGGCCCAGGATGTCAATGTCTATATCAACGGGGTGCAAACCCTGTTCCCGGACCAGCTTCCCTATATCGACGAGAACGATCGCACCATGGTGCCGGTCAGGTTCTGTTCGCTGGCTTTGGGCGCCAGTGTGGATTGGGATGCACATAATTCGCAGGTCACCATTACACGCCCTGCTGACGGTGAGACACCGGCCCGTCAGGCAGCACTGGTCATTAACAGCACCGAGATGCTGATCAGCGGCGAGAGCCCCAGGCAGATGGACACCGCAGCAGTGCTTAAAAATGGGCGCACCATGGTGCCCTTGCGCTTTATATCGGAATTCTTTGCCGCCCAAGTGGTTTGGAACGATACCAGCCGGGCGGTTCATGTATTTACTCTGGGGCAGACCCCTGAAGAGCAAGCCGCGATCATTCAGGCCGCCTCCGCAGCCGGGGCTGATCTTCCCCGGGTCAATTCAGCCCAGAATTTGCAGCGCCTAATTGATGAATATGGCAACAGCGGCTATAGCGTACGCCTTGAGAGCATGAAGTCCGCCAGGCCCGCACAGGAACAGGTTGCGGATTCAGCCCCCAACCAGCTCAGCGGCGCAAATGATTATTCAGGAACCAATGTGCAGGTGCAGGGGGTAGATGAGTCCGACATCGTCAAAACCGACGGGGAATACCTTTATCAAGTGAAAGATCATGAAGTTATCATTGTCAAAGCCTACCCAGCAAGCCAGTTGCAGGTGAGCGCACGCATACCGCTCTTGCAGCATCCCCGGGAGATGTATATAGACCACAATCGCCTTATATTGATACAGGATGGCACAGCCCGTTATGATTATCCCTACCCGGTGCCAATGGAGAGCAGCGCCAAAAGAATCATGCCGCCTGTTTATCCAGTGAATCAAAACCGCACCCTGGTGACGGTGTTCGATACCAGCAACAAGGCCAACCCGACCAAGGCCGATGAATTCGGAACTCCCGGAACCTACCTGTCATCGCGAAAAATTGGCAGCAGCATCTATGTGATCACCAATGAATACGTATACCAGCCTTTCGAGCCAGTGTATACCATCAATGGCCAGGAAAAGACCAAGCACTACGATCAGATCCGTTATTTCCCCGATATGCAGCTCAACTCATATGTAAACATCGCCCAGATACAGATGAGCACCGCTGGCAACAAATTTGACCTGGAAACCTTCCTCGGTTCCAGCGGCAATGTGTTCTGCTCACCCAACAATCTCTATATAGCGGCATCACATTACCACCCCAGCTACTATCGGGAAGGCAGCATGCGGGACACCGAGAGCACCGTGGTCTACAAATTCGGCCTGGGGGACGGGGTACGCTATGTTAACCGCGGGCTGGTCCCGGGTACGGTCTTGAACCAGTTTTCCATGGACGAATATGAAGGCCATTTTCGCATCGCCACCACCAGCCAGCAATGGGATACGATCCGGTCAGCCAATGCGATCTACATCCTCAACGCCAATATGAGACAGACCGGGGCTATCCAGGACATCGCCCCCGGCGAGAGAATCTATTCAGCCCGCTTCATGGGGCCACGGGCTTATCTGGTCACCTTCAGACAGATAGACCCCCTGTTTGTCATCGATATGAATCCCACTGAACCCAAAATCCTGGGCAAACTCAAGATCCCCGGATTCAGCAATTACCTGCACCCCTATGGTGACCATTACCTTATCGGCCTGGGCAGTGAAGTCGAAGAAGTGGGCAAGGCTACTCAGACCACAGGCCTGAAACTGAGTCTGTTTGATGTGGCCGATGTCAATCATCCTGTCGAAGTCTGCAAGACGGTGATCGGCACTTCGGGAACCCGTTCAGAAGCCACCAATAACCACAAGGCTTTTATGATGTATGACAACATCCTGGCCTTCCCGGTGACTGTCTATGAAGGCAGCGGTGGTTATGGCTCCTTCGCCTTCCAGGGAGCCTATGTCTACAATGTCTCAGCTCAGGGCTTCAATCTGCAGGGGCGCATAACCCACCTGGACCAGCAGGATTACCTCAAGGCCGGGGACTACTGGGGCGGCAGCAACCGCGAGATCCAGCGCGTAGTCTACCTGGGGGGCAATCTCTACACCTTATCAGAGGGTATGATCAAAGCCAACCAGAATGGCACCCTGACAGAATTAAATCGCATTATAACCGATTAATAGTCCTCCTTTCCTGGGCCACCCTGGCGGTGGCCCTTACCTTTTCTATCCCGGAAGAAGGCTTTCCTTCGGCCTATTCCTTTTAAGACCAACCACACCTTTGCACCTAACTATGCTCAGTGGTTTTCGTCATCACTGCCTGATATCAGCGCGGGCCAGGCCCTGAGCTCAACCAGCTGGCGCTTATGGCCTGATCAACCACAGCAGTGGCAAAAGTGGGGCAAATCCTATAAAATAACCATATGAATCTTAAACTTAACGCCAACCGCATACTGGTATTCGCCCCTCATCCTGATGACGATATCCTGGGTTGCGGGGGCAGCATAGCCCTTCATGTTGAAAAGGGCGATACGGTAAAAATAGTATATCTGACCTCCGGGGAATCTGGCAGTCTGGACATCGACAAAGCTGAGCTGGGTGATATGAGGAAAAGCGAGGCCCAGGCCGCAGCCCGGGTTCTAGGCGTTGGGGAAACCGAGTTCTTAGGCTGGCCTGACAGTTATCTCAACGTGCAGCGGGAATATCTGCAGCAATTGACCAGTCTGATCAGGAGAGAAAGACCGCACCGCGTCTACCTGCCCCACAGTCAGGATGGGGTCAGAGACCATCTCGTCACCCACCAACTGGGAATGGAGGCTATACGCCGGGCTGCCGGTCCCTGGCACCAGGATAGTCCTGGGGAACCCTGGGCGGTCGCCACCGTACTCGGTTATGAAATCTGGACTCCAATCGCAGCACCAGGAATAGCTGTTGACATTTCGGCTTTTATGGATAAAAAGCTGGCCGCGCTGCGTCAGCACCGCTCCCAACTTCAGGGCTATGCCTATGATGATGCCATTAAAGGCCTGAATCGCTACCGCGCAGTGATGAATAGCCGCTGTCAGTATTGCGAGTGTTTTCAATTGTTGAAGATTACGTCACTGATGGATAAGCCTGCCTATGAATAATGCCAACCCCGCAGTCCTTTTAATAACCCCTTTCCACAAAAGCCAGCGCGGCAACACCCTGACCACCCGGCGAATCCGTGACGGGTTGATAGCCCACGGCATCAAGGCCGAGTTGCTTTCCCTGGAAAATGAGGGTTTCAGTGAGCAACTTCATGAGCATCTGGCAAACGGTTACTTCGACATCATACACGCCTTCAATGGCTTGTATCTGGCCCGGCTGTTGACGAGCCATCCGCAATTGCTAGATCACCCGCTGATCGTGACTTTGACCGGGACTGACCTAAACCAGGCAGATAGTGAAGAACGCCAAGCCCTGCAGGCAGTGTTTGCAGTAGTCAGGCAGGTGGTGGTTTTTCATGAGGAATTCAAGGCCAGGCTCATCAGATGCAGCCCGGCTATGGAGGATAAAATCGTACTCATCCCTCAGGGCATCCACTTGCCCCCGTCTCCACCCCGTCAACGGCAAGACTTCGGGATACCGGACGAATGCACCGTTTTTTTGCTCCCCACCGGCTTGCGCCCGGTAAAAAATGTGGAGCTGGCCCTGGATGGCCTGGAAATGCTGGCCGGGAAAGACGACCGGGTGCGTTTATTGATAATGGGCCCAGTGATCGATGCGGTTTATGGAAAGCGGATCATTCAGCGCATTGAAGCCCTTCCCTGGGCTAAATACATAGGGGAAATACCTCACCAGCAGATCAGCGGGATTTACGCGCTGGGGGATGTGGTGATAAATTGTTCTCATGCCGAAGGGCAGCCCCAGGCCACTTTGGAGGCGATGAGTCTGGGCCTTCCTGCCATTATGAGCGCTGTGCCGGGGAACCGCGGCATTATGGAAGACGGCCGGGAGGGTTTTTATTTCTCCGGTTCCCGGGAATTATGCCAGGCTGCCCTCACCTTGCACGCCGACCCCGCACTGCGCCAGGTCATGGGGCAGGCAGCCGCTGAGCTGGTCAGGCAGAGGTTTGACTACTGCCGTGAAATCGAGCAACACATAGATTTGTACCAAGCTGCTAGGCGGGCTCTGAAGTATTAACCCGATTAATTGGTTTTAGTCGGTATCAGAAAGGCTTTGGGGGGCTGCAATCGGTCTGATTGCTAGGCCGGTTGCATAACCGAGGGATCATCATTGCGGGGCGAATTGACCCGAGTTGAAACCGGGAAGGCCTGCAGCTCATCGACCGGACGCATTTGGTGCAGAAATGCCACCATCGTTTTGGGGCTGAAATCTTGCATCCCCTGCAGCCAGGTCTTTTCCAGGTGGTCTGGAAGTATCAGAGGCATGCGGTTGTGCAGCCAGGCCAAATTAGGCACCGGCTCGGTAGTCACTATGGTAAAGGACTGTATTTCGTCCCCTTCAGGATCAGACCATTTCTCCCACAAACCTGCAAAAGCAAACACTTTTGCGTCCTTTCCTATTACCCGGTGAGGCACTTTGCCTTTTTCGCCGGGGAACCATTCATAGTACCCGTCAGCAGGCACCAGGCAGCGCCGGTAGCGCAGCGCAGCACGAAAGGCGGGTTTTTCCGCCAGGGTTTCGATGCGGGCGTTAATGAGGCGGCTGCCGATCTTGGCCTCCTTAGCCCAATGCGGGATCAAGCCCCAGCGCATGATTCTTAGCTCATTTCCGGTATCACCTGAGACGACAATCGGCAAGTATTGCGTCGGGGCTGCATTATAGCGGGGTTGCACGGTAAAACCCGGGATTGGGCAGGCAAAGCGCTCACATAGCTCATCGATATCATCCAGTATGGAATAACGCCCGCACATAGCTTAGCCTCCTGTCCTTAACAGTAACTCTATAAAGATTATACATCAACTGGAGTATTGAAGAGGTGGGAAGACGAGGGACTACTCGGGGCTTCTGACAGTTGCCGTTGAAGCCCGATAGTTTAGGTGAGAACGCCCAGCATGACCACCCTCCCCTGGAGGCCCTCCTGCTTAAACCCGGTTCTGGATTATATGTATACGGCACCTCAGTCTATTAATGTCCATGCCACAATGTGGTTAATCTATCACCTTAAATACCAGAAACCATTCGCTCACCCCGGGTGGGGTCGGCACAGGAATAAGCCATTCTGGCACCTGCCCGGCGAGCAGTTGGTTGTAGAAAATATTGGGGTTTTCTGCAGCCTTATATATGACCTTTTCTGATGATTCAGGGGTCAGTATGAGCAGATCCACGGGTCGTTCACTGATCACAACACGGGCCGCTTCGGCATTGGCAGAGGTCATCACCCGGTGGTTGAAGAGAATACCGGCGTCATTGCGATGATAAGGAGTTGCAATGACCTGATGGGGAGTGCGGTATAGAATTTCAGGCCCGTAATCTATGTCGATCATTATGACTGCACTGGCAGGAAGATTGCTGCCGGGGTCATTGAGCCAGTTGCATAAGACCCGGGTTGGGGGCTTGCTGTCAGCGGCATCCGCCGGGTTTTCTGGTGTATCCAGAATGACACCTAGCAGCAGGAATCCGAATAAGAACAAAACGATAGTCCCGGCTCGTGCCAGAGCCCGTAGGCCATCTTTTTTGATGCTGGATAATCTATTCATTATTTGGCTTAACGCCATAGCCAGGGGAATAACCAGCAGGGCTGAACAGTAATATACCCAGCGAATTTGATAGAATGTCAGGGGTATGAAGACAAGCAGGCCTATCAGAAAGGTGAGAAGGTATTCTGTCTGGCGATCGCATTTCTTTAAAATCAACCGATATATGACAAAGCCACTGGCTACTGTTATAGATCCAATAACAGTCACTATAGTAATAGTTGAGTCTGCCAGCAATGGTTGTACTTCTATCACCCAATCCAACCAGATAGGTATTATCTCCGAGTTAACCTGGCTGAAAGGGCCTTTAAAAAACGCCGGTATGGTGAACCATAACAGCGCAAAATCAGCTGCAGCTATGACAAGGGCCGCTGATAAACGATAGGTCCTGCCCTTGGAGGTAAAAGCCCTCAATATGAAGACCGAAACAGCTGCCAGGGCAAATATGATTATGTGCACCGCTGAAATGCGGTCATATTCAAAACTGAGCAATGCTCTCAACGGGTACTCTGATAATAGGAACACAGCCGAGCAGACCAGTAAGGTTCCTGCAAAAACATGCAGTTTATCGAGGTAGCCCCCACCGTGTAAAACCCACAGAATTGCCAGAGCAATAAAAACCAGCACCACACCGGCCAAAGCCTCTACGCTTACCCACATTGCCACACCAGCCAGTAAACCCACCCAAAGGGCCATTTTCCGGTTAGGTTCAGGTTCAGCGAGACGTAGTAGACAGCCAATTAGCCCGATAAAGAGCAAAGATAACAGGCTGTGGTGATCGGGGCGACCAAAATGGTATACAGACACCAGCAGAAACTGGCCCAAGAATAGTATCCATACCCACCGACGGTTTTCACGGTCCAAGACCGGTTGGGCAGCCCAGGCCATTGCTGCCAGGCTAATTACCCCCAGAATGGGGCTAATAACAACCCCCCACCAGTATAAGGCTTTATGAAAGCCGAACAACGGAGTCAGTGCACCAGCACCTAACAACAGCAGTATGTCCAGCGGCCGAGTCCAGTGCAAGGTTTCACCGTGAGGGGCATTGCTACGGGGGATAACCGAGTTATACCAGTCGTGATCTGTTGCTAGTTGCTCCACCCTGACCAGGCGGGTAAAGGCATCTGTATCCAACAAATCCTTTTCTGGATAGCCCTGAACATAGTAATAGACCAGCAAAATGATGAACCAGGCCACGATTGTGACCGCAAAAATGGACCGGTTGGAATCGCCATACCCTTGTTTCAAGTTGTTGTTCATCAGTGTTTCGCTTCCATGGTTTCATGGTACTCATCATCGGTGTTGACACTCCACAGGTCGTGAGCGGCCCCTTGAATATTCTGGGCGGCCATAAGCCCGGTGAGTATGGAGTGGTCCATGTTATTGTAGCGGTGCAGGCCATTGCGGCCAATGGATTGTAGATTCTCCAGGCTGTTAAGATACTGTTTTATTACCGGCATAGCCTGCTGGTAATCGTCATCATAAACCGGATAAGCCTTGGGCACCCGCACCACCCAGCCCCATTTGACGGCATCCTTATCAATCAGTCCCATCCGGCTGATCTCATCGATGGCCATGGTTATCAAATCCTCATCCGGAGAATTCCACAATTTATCTCCCTCATTGCAGAAATACTCCAGGCCCAATGAACTGCAGCCTTCTTCCGGCACCATAGCCGGGCTCCATTGCTTGAAATTCTGAATACGGCCCAGATTGACCTCCGGGGAATGCACATAGATCCAATTGTCCGGGAAAAGGAATTCCTGATTAAGTGCCAGGTTGACTGAGATAAAATCGCGGTATTTAAGCAAATTGCCGGCATGATCAAGTCCGCTGTCGAGCTTCGGGGCAATCAGATTGAACATATCCTTCAAGGGCAGGCTACTGATGGCATAATCAGCCGCGATGCTTTTCTCCTGCCCGTCTCCATTCACATAGTCCACCGATAAGACCCGCTTTCCCTGCATATTTATCCCACTGACCCGGGCATTCAGTAATACCCTGCCGTCGCACTTTTCTATCGCCCGGGCCATGGATTCATACATCTGCCCCGGCCCCAGGCGGGGATAATGGAATTCTTCAATAAGCGTTTTAATGCTGTTTTTTTTAAACTGCTTGAAAAGCGCATTAGTGACTGCGGTTACCAGATTTAAGCCCTGAATGCGCTGAGCCGCCCACTCGGCCTTGAGTTGTTTGGTGGACATGCCCCATACTTTTTCAGTGTAGGATTTGAAGAAATGTTTAAACAGGCGATAGCCGAAGCGATTGGTAACCCAGTCTTCGAAGCTTTCTTCCGGACTTATGGGCTTTATTTTGACTTTTACATAACTGCCCATTATCTTTACCGCTTCTATAAATCCCAGTCTGGACAGGGCATTAAATGGCTTGATAGGATAATCAAAGAACTTGCCCCGGTAAAATATCCTGGAAAGTCTGGGCCTAAGCAAGAATTCCTCCTCCAGGACCTCTTTCCACAACCTTTCCACCTCATCGATTTTGGTGAAAAAGCGATGCCCGCCTTGATCAAATCGATAGCCATCTTTTTCAACGGTTTTGCTAATTCCCCCGACCTGTTTCTCCTTTTCCAACAAAATTACCTTATATCCCTTTTTGGCAAGCTCATATCCAGCCGCTAATCCGGCCGGTCCACCTCCCATTATCACAACGCTTTGCGACATAATTGAACCTCTCCCCAAATTACTGATCAGAAAACAACCGGCGTCGGCCAAAGAAATTAAAAAAGAAAACCACCGCCACCGACACCGCCTTGGCGTATAGATACCAGGTCCCGAACCATACCAACAAATAGATTATAAAGTCATTCAGCAATAATCCTACTACCCCGATAGAAGCATACCATATAAACTCCTGCCAGAGCGGATACTTGCTCTCCTTGAATACGAATACCCTGGCCAGACTGTAATTGACAACCAGTCCGCAGATGAAGGAAATCGTGGCAGCGTGGATATGGTGGAAATCGTAGTATTCTACCAGGGCATATAAGAGCCCGACGTCCACTGCCAGGGCAGACACGCTGACCAGTCCGTATTTGACCATTTCGAAAAATATGGTCAGGTATTTACTTTGTAAACCATGGTGATATTTCTTCATTCGGCAATAACTCATCTTCCCAATTTAATATATCGAGTTGCGGATAATTGTTCAGTAGGTCTTTATTAAGAAAGATCAAAACCTTGTATTCATCGACTTCGTCTTTCCAGATTTTGCGACCACTTATTGATTTAACCAGCGCATAATCATTAACCGATATCTGTTCTCCTAACGTGTAATAGAGGCTCAAATTCGTAAATAAAACATCTGGATTATCTTTCGCATCTAATTCGTTCACGCATTTATCTTCACAATTGATTTTATGGGTAAGATATCGTCTATTGTTATTTTGGTAATTAAAATTGGAGAAGATGTTGTTATCAAAATAAGCTATTGTGGGTACTCCTTCTGTAGATGCATAATCATAATATTTTTCTCCTGCTTTTTCATTCTCGATAATACGCCAGGCAACCCAAATATTTAATTGATCCAGTTTATTTTCCATAATAAAGGCTGCCGCTTCCCGGCCGGTTCCATAATTCAGATCGATGTCATTCCTGGCGGCAACCACCGACCAGCGTAGGGTGCTGAGCAAAGCCAAAGCGAGCACGAACAGGCCCAAATACCTGAAAGGCTTATTGTTTGTAAATAAGGTCTCGCGGCGGAGTTGAAGCTGGTCCCAAAAACACCAAAGCACAAAAACATAGAACATGGAGAATATGCCGATATGATGGTCCCAAAAATAGACTAGCCCTCCAAACAGGATGAAGAACAGGTACGGCACCAGCAACAAAGCCAGCATTCGTGCTGCCTTGGCCACCTCCAACAGCAGGATGATGATCACCGCGCTGATAAGGCCACATACTAAATATTGAACAGCACCATTGGCGGCAGAGGCCGAGAAAAATGAGGTGAAAAATGCATCAGCCGGGGCTATCAACAACATATAGAACAACAAGGACATATCAGCTGATTTGGCTACCACCGCATTTATCGCATAGGTATCAGCAGGCGGATAGGCACTTACGGCCAACAGAATATTAAATACCAGCAGCGATAAGAGAGCGTAAAATGATTTGCTGCTGACAAACCGCCTTATGCCAAGCAGTAGATTGTAATTCCGCCACCTCCGCCAACCAAACCAAAGCGATCCCCGCACAGATAACCATGCCATACACGCTGGAGCCGCAGACAATCGCCAAGGACGCTGTAAAGTGATAGGGTTTGGTATTGCGGTCTTTATAAAATAGGGCACTCAGCACAAAACCCAGCATCATCATGCTGTAGGTTCTGCTGATCACCCCATACTGATAAAAGAAAAAATAGGTGAAGGGAATCGTACAGCGAATGATTCTGGGGAAAGGGGCTTTGAATATCAGCAGGCCCATCGCGGTAGTGGCAATAACGAAATTAACTGTTTTCAGGCCTATCTCAAAAGGCAGGCCCAGCTTGGCAAAAGGCATTAGTACTAGGAACCATATCGGTGGATGCCCTTCATAATGAGTTATACTTGTAATTAACTCAAGTATGGATGCATCCTGAGCAATCAACCATGCCTGGGCTTCATCAAACCATGGTTCATGGAAATACATGATGGTCAGCAAAGCAGAAGCATACAGGATTAGAGTGAAAAACTCTAGAGAGCGGTTCTGTTTTGTCATTAGCTAATATATTGTCTCCCTCGTATTCCAACTTATCATGGTGTGCAATAATTCCCCTTAAATGTTATTTCGTTGCTATAAATCCTGTCTACAATCCAAATTGTGCCTACACTTATCAAAAGCCCAAATGGAATATCAATAAGATAATGCCATTTTGAGGCTACGGAAATAAACAAGATTCCCAAAAACACGGCAATATAGAAATAACCTAAAGGTCTTATTTTTCGCAAAGCCATTATCATTAGAAAGAAGCTGTGTGCTATATGAAGGCTGGGCATAGCAGCAGGGGCTGCTGTGAAGTATCCATCCGGGATATAATGTTGTTGAGATACAATTAAGTAGTGAGAGTACATTCCTTGTTGAATAGGAGTAAATACCGTAGTGCTTGTATCAAATATAAATGGGCCGACAGCTGGGCATATCCAGTATGACACGCCTCCTACTAATAATATAAGGCATACCCCAATTACAATTTTTCTAAAATTATTTAAGTTATCATAAATGAGGTGAAAGGTGAATGACAAGAAAAACATTAAGACGAACATTTGATTATAAAACGAACTTAAGTTGACTTTTCCTCCCCAGGTGATAAAGTCAGCAGCACAAATAAAAACTTGTTTCAATGGAAATAGAAAATTGTCTATATGAAAATACATCGCATCATACGATATAGGGTTGATGAGGGGTGTCCATGCTTTAAAATTGAAGTGCAGAAATACCACCACCAAAATATACGGTATATAAAAATATGGAATCCATGAGTTAATAGCCTTTTTCTTAAAAACTAATACATATACAATTTGTACTATTACTGCAACTGCTAAAGGATGGACATAGTGCAGCCAAATTGATAAAAAACTGGCTTTATTGGGCATGTTAATGGGCAACCCTTTAAAATATGTATAAAAGCCCCATATACATACAAAGATAATTAATAGAATAAATTCAAAATTCTTACGAAAAATCATATGTTGCTCCTGGTCCAAATATTGAACCATAGGCTGGTTTGCTCGAAACAATAATGGATTATTACTAGGTCAAAGTAGAACCACATACTTCTTTTAAGAAGCCTCAATATAAAAATGCACTGGGGTACTCTTCCCCATTTAGCCATTGTTTATCATTGTATATAGTAAACGAATTAATAAAGCTTGATTAGGTGTCCCGCTTCAGTCCCAGTGACATTTATAGTACCGGCCGGGAGTTCCAATACAGAATAGGCCGTTTTATGATAAGGCAGGGTTTTACCTTTAGGCACATTCTCATATAGAGCAACCACCCGCATCTCCCGGTCTAGATAAACCACATCAATTGGGAAGCGCATAAAAAAGGTATGCACACTCTTGCACGGGGTGATCAGCATGCCCACGCCCTCTGGCAATGACTTATATGGCAAGAGGCCGCAAAGGCGCTTCCAGAAGGTGTTAGCGTGCAAGATATGACTGCATAAGCACTGATTGGTATCCTTATTTATCAGCATCGATATCCACCTCCGGACCTTCATGGTCACTAAGCCATTATCGCCAGGCTTTCATATACATATTTCGTTAAAACTAGACTGAATCTTCAGTTTAATTAATTTCACTTTGTAGCCCGTCTGGAGGTTAACCTTATGCAAACCTTTTACTTGACTCTCCCCTGGGAGGTCAGCTATTATCAGCGACTTAACCAGGAAAAATACCATGCCGCCCACTGTGCTCCGTAATTAAAGGCCAAAAAAGCCCCCAGGGCCAGTATGGGACCAAAACGCACTGCAGTCTTGCGGCCTGCCCCTTTGAATATCAACAGGTAAAGGGCATAAACCCCTCCAATCAAAGAAACCAAGACCAAGGCTGTCAATGCCCCCGGCCAGCCGCAAAAGGCCCCGATAACTGCAGCCAGCTTGATATCACCCCCGCCTAAGCCCCCGTTGGACAAAAGGGCTAAGGCAAGAAAAAGGCCACCCAGAACCAGTCCCCCTAAGAGCGCTGATAGCAAACTCCCGGATAGAGTGGCCAGGATGAGAGCGGCGCCCAAGGCCGGCATGGTCAGGCGGTTGGGAATAAGGCCGCAGTCCACATCAATTAAGGCGGCGCAAAGCAGTGCGAAACTCAAGGCCATTCCGGTTAGGGTGGTGAGTGACAATCTCCACTGCAGAAAGACCAGTAAGAACAATAAGGCCATCAGAGCTTCCACCAGAGGATAGCGCGGGCTTATTTCGGCTGCGCAATAGCGGCAGTGGCCCCGCAGCAAAAGGTAGCTAATTACCGGGATCAAGTCCCCAGTCGAGAGAATTTGTCCGCAGGACGGGCAGTGAGAGGCAGGAAAAACCACCGACTCCCCTCTGGGAAGGCGGTGAATCACCACATTGGCAAAAGAGCCAAAGATCAGACCGAGTATCGCAACTATGGTGTAATACATCCAAGTCATGTAAACTCATCCCGTACAACCATTCTTTTCTATATGGTAGCATAGCCTCAGCCAAAATGGTTGCCTGGTCACCTGCGCCTTCTTCTACTCGAGTTCAGGCATCTCCTGCATAGGCATACAGTTGACCATTACCCTCCAAGTTCTCTGGTTGACATGATTCCGGAGAAAGACGACAGTGATATGATGCCGTAATAATGTGACAGGGGATGTGACAGTTTGCCTTAATAAGCTAAAGCAGACAAGGAAGTTTCAACGGGTTTGTGACGGGGTATGACGGGATGTGTCACACCCGGTCACACAGGGCTATAGCAATAAGAGGATACCCAGCATTACGTAACAGGCTCCTAAGACTTTCCAAATGGTGATGCTTTCTCCTAATAGCAGCACCGCGCAGATTACGGTGACCAGGGGGGCGCTGGCCATGATCAGTGAGACCACGCTGACATCCCCGTATTTGATGGCGGTGTAATAGGCCAGATCGCCTATCACTGTAGCCAGTACGGCCTCCATACCCAGCAGCAATCCGACCTGCCAGGTGAAGCCTTTTAAAAGTTCCCCGAATGAACCGCTCATGGCCACCCAGGTGGTCACGATTATGGCCGCAAACATGGTACGGACGATAAGGGCCGCGGCTGGATTGACCCCGCGCAGGCCAACCTTGGCGAAAATCGGCGCAATACCCCAGCAGATCATGCCGAATATGGCAATCCAGATAACCATCATGCGGTTTCTCCTCAAAGCATCTACCAGGAAGAACCTGGCCTGGTCATACCAATTTAGCTTCACATTAAAATATCCTTTTGCGTACAATCGCTGCAGGCAGGGAAGGAACATCAATGGCCACCCACTGCTTATACTATGATACTCAATCGCAATGGCTCAGCTGGATAGATGGAGTCTGTTACCATCCTATTGTATCCAGCTCGAAATCATACCAAATTCCATCACAACTGGGTTCTAAGCAGGCTTGATGCCCGAGCGCAGGTTCAGTCATCAGTCAAAATCACCTACCACTCGATCCGATCGATTAATACAAAATACTGAGGTTGGGTGCCAGGGCTCGGCATAATGCCGCCATCTTACCCCCGGCAGCGCAATTCATATACCTGGCGTTGGCACCAACCTTTACCTGTCCTGCATATGGTAGGAGTATGTGTGGGCTATCCATTAAATAGCATCGGTTGATAAACAGATGATTAAAGTGAGGGTATCATGATTTGCCAAATGAACAATGTTCTGCCCCTCTCTATGAGGCGGTGTTGCGATACGTAAATGATGGGGTAGTCCCGTTCCATGTGCCCGGCCACAAGCAGGGCCGCGGACTTCCAGAACTGGCGGACATGGTTGGAGAATTGATCTTAAAGATGGATGTCAACGGCATGAAAGACCTGGATTTCATCGGCAACCCTCAAGGGGTGATCCGGGAAGCGCAGATCCTCATGGCCAGGGCTTTTCACGCCTGGCGCGCCTATTTTTTGGTCAACGGCACCACTTCCGGGGTGCAGGCCATGATCATGTCGGCCTGTGAACCGGGAAGTGAGATCATCATTCCCCGCAACGCGCACAAATCCACCTTCGGCGGCGTCATCCTCAGCGGTGCCCTGCCGGTTTACGTGCAGCCTCAATGCGACCGCAACCTGGGCATAGCCACCGCGGTCACCCTATCTGATTTGGAAGCAGTTATCAAGGCTCATCCCCATGCCCGGGCGGTATTGGTGATTAATCCCAGTTATTACGGGATCGTCGCTGATCTGAAGGCTATTGTGAACCTGGCTCACAGCTACGATATGGCGGTTTTGGTGGATGAGGCTCATGGAGCCCATGCCTATTTCCATCCCGGTTTCCCGACCACCGCCATGGAAGCCGGAGCCGATATGAGCGCGGCCAGCATGCATAAGACTTCGGGTTCGTTGACCCAGTCCTCAGTACTGCTGTACCAGAGTAATTTAATTGCAGTGGAACGGGTGAAAAAGGTGCTGGAATTGACCTATACCTCCAGCGCTTCCTATCTGCTGATGACCTCCCTGGATTTGGCCCGCCGACAGATGGCCCTCAACGGCCGCAAACTGCTCAGCAAGACTCTGCGCCTGGCCAGGTGGGCCCGTGAGGAGATAAACCGCATTCCGGGGCTATACGCCTTTGGGCCGGATATGCCAGGCAGACCGGGCTGCTATGGTTTTGACGAGACTAAATTGGGCATCCATGTTGCCGGTCTGGGGCTGATCGGTTATCAGGTGGAAGAAATCTTGCGCCAGCGCTTTAATATACAGGTGGAGATGTCGGATCTGCACAATATACTGGCCATAATCACTATCGGGGACGATGAAGCCCAGTTACAGCAATTGGTCGGTGCCCTGTCGCAACTGGCCGCTGAAACACAGCATAAAAACACCCCGTTCTATTTCGAAATACCGCCCTCGCCGGAGATGATCGTATCTCCCCGGGATGCTTTTTACAGCCCCACTAAATCGATATCCTTGAAGTCCGCTGCCGGGGAGATCGCCGCCGAGATGCTGATGGCGTACCCGCCCGGCATACCAGTGATACTTCCGGGTGAACGCATCACTTCTGATCTGATCGATTATATAAATTTCCTCAAAGCACAGGGCTGCACCCTGCAAGGCACCGCCGACCCCCAGGTCAACTGCATCCGCGTCCTCGGCTCCGAATGTCACACAGGGACGCTTTATCTGTGACACACAGGGACGCTTTATCTGTGTCATTTTTGATGATGACACGCGGGGACGTATTAACTGAGTCATTTTTTGGCCAAATCTAAATGGCTCGCCCCTAAACATTGAATGGCTTCCCCCGGGGATCTATGTCATGAATTAAGTAAATTTCGATGGTTCATCCCCTCTGGTATATATGTATTTGCCCGGGGGGTTTTTTGATGCAAAAGGCCAATAAGCAGGTAGTTCTGAAAGGGCCGTAGGATGGTTAGGGCCATCCGTCAGTTGTGCTATTAGTATATCAACCAATAATCGGCAATCATATATTTATTTGCTGCAGGGAAACTAACAATAGCATAATTCTAGTGTACACAATAAATAACCGTGATCTATAGACCATTCTGGGAAACTAACAGTAGTATTTGAATTCTAGGAGGCAGTCAGATGGATGTGAAAAGGGCTCATGATATTTTCAATTCGCTCGGGGTTATAGAGGTGCTGTATCAGGGGGAGCCGATCTGGATCGAGGATATTTACGGGGACCAGGCCAAGATCGAATTGCTGCACCAGCGCAAAAGAACCGAGGTGCCGGTGCAGGATCTGATGGAGAGTGAATAACCGCCTTAGCCCATGGGGGCGTGTTTCCAATAGTAGCGGCAGCGCTCCTCGCGGCAGCCGTGGGGATGACGGTCACCCTCCAGGCAGTATATTTCGGCCTCGGTGGGCAGGTCGATGTGCATAGTCTCGCGCAAAACCTGGCTTGCTAAAAACCAACCCGCTGGTAAATCTCCTCCAACAGGGATTCCACTCCCAGATCTTTGGGCACATAGGTCCCCAATTGCTCAGACCACTGGTAACTGTCCCGGTAGGCCTTTTTGTTCTGGCAGATTTGCTCCACCAGCTGCAAAAAAATATCTATCTCCCGCTCGGTGTTATAAGCTGCCAGACTGACGCGCACCATTCCCGGGAGCTTGTGCAGTTCCCGTTTCATATAGTATTGCAGGTGATCAGGGTTCTCCGTCTCCTCTAAAAGGCGCCTTACATAACCCTGGGCGCAAAAACACCCGGTACGCACCCCGATGCCGGCCTCGAAGCACAGTATGGCTCCGACCAGTGCATGTGACAGACCCTTTATGTTGAATGTGACCACCCCTACCCGGGGGGTGCTGCCATACAGAATAACTTCGCGGTTGCGGCCCAATCCTTCCATTAAATATGAAGTGAGACGCTGCTCGTTACGGCTGAGTTGCAACATGCCCAGGCTTTTTAAATACTGCAAGGTAGCCGCCAGCGCATAGGCCCCGGGCACATTGGGTGAACCGGCTTCATCCCGGTCGGGCGGTGATCCCCAGTAGACAGTGTCTCTAAACACCATATTGACTGTGCCACCCCCGCTGTATTCCGGGGCACCCTGTTCAAACAGCCAGCGCGGCCCGATCAAGGCCCCGCAGCCGTATGGCGCGAAGATTTTATGCCCGGAGAAGGCCAGAAAATCAATGTGCTGGGGATGGCTATGGGGCTTCATATTGAAGCAGTGATGGGGGATCAATTGGGCTCCGTCCACTAGTATGCGGGCACCAAAACCATGAGCCAGCTCGGCGATGCGGTGTACGTCGTTGATATGTCCGGTCACATTGGAGGCTCCGCATACTGCCACCAGTTTGACCCGAGGATAGTTCTTCTTCAACAGGTTCTGCAGCTGCTCCATATTCAGTCGGCCGTGGGCATCGACCTGAACGTACTCCACCCGGGCCTGCTGCCGCCAGGGCAGATCATTGGAATGGTGCTCCATTTCCGTGGTCAAGACTATATCTCCGGGCTTTAAGCCTAGACGATAGGACAGTTTATTGATAGCTTCGGTGGTGTTCTTGACCAGCACCACTGTATCCAGAACCGGATCGGCGCCGACGAATTCAGCTATCACATCATGGCTGTGGTCATACACCCGAGACGATACCAGCGATTTGTACCCGGTGCCGCGGTGGACCCCAGAATACCACTTCATGAATTCATCCATCTGTTGGAGCACTGTTTTCAAGGGCGGGGTGCTGGCGGCGTTATCGAAAAAAATAAAGGGCTTCTTTTTCCCCCCTAATACCGGCACTTTGAGATCTATGCCGTGTATGTTGCTGCGCAGCGCAGCATTGGGGCGGTTCACAACCTGTAAAGGAAACAAATGCACTCATCCTGTCACACAATGTTTTCCTATATGTTATGAACCGGGGCTAGATTTGGGAACACAGTATGAACATTTTCATGGTGCGGGCGGCGATCAGATGAATAACTGAATTTCTGCTTTTCTGGCTTGCTGCAAATAGTCATGTACAGTTTTAACTGTTACCTCAGGCAGCAGTTCTTCGCTCTCAAAGCCCATAATCTTCATGGAGAGTTCGCAGGCATGGAAACGCACCCCTTTTTTAAAAGCTCCGTGCAGAAATGACACCAGATCGGGGGATTCTTGAGAAGCCATCATATTGAGCAGCATCTGTTTGCCCATTCCGGCCATGTTCATCTTCGACAGAGGGAGCGCTTCTGCCCCCGCCGGGGTGGCCAGAGTAAACATTTTTTCGTATACATCCTTGTCTTCCATACTGAGTTTTTCTGGGTCGCGCAGCAGTAAAAGCCCCCAGAAGGCGCAGAATACATCTACCTCCATCTCCAAATCGCGCGCTCCATTGGCCAGGATCATTGCCGCCAGGCATTTATCATAGTCACCACTGAATAATAGAAGACTGAAACCACTCTTTTCCATATCATCTCTCCTTATAAAAAGACTGCCCCTCACCATCTGGAGGCAGTCTTAGCATCTGCTGGCAGCATTTTAATTATTCCGATGTTTCAGTGGTTATGGTCGGGATGCGGATAAAAAGCGGGAAAGCCTCTGGCCGGAACCGGTTGGTAGCGGTTCAAGGTGCGCCGGTAGAGCCGGAATAAGGTCTGCAAGACGCGGGTATTGCGCTTGTCAAATGCACTCCGTTCTTCATACAGTATGCCCCGGCTCTGGCCGTTCACATGCAGATAAACCCGACCGTTGACCGTTGCCAGGCCGGCCTGATATATACTGGACAGCGGGATGACTTCGACCTGCTGGCGCAGCACATACATATTAACGGTGGTGATTAACACCCCGCAATGCTGGCTGCCTGGTTGCTCCAGAGGCAGGTAAATCAATGGGGCCTCATCTTCCAAGCTGCAGCCGCAAATCAGGCGCAGCTCTTGCAGGTGTTCAGCGTTGAAGGGACAGGTGTAAAAATTGAACAAGGGCACGAACTGGTTGAGGAAATGGTGGGTCACTTCGGCCAGATCGTATCCGTCAATGGAGTTTTCGGGATTCAGATAGGTGTCCTGAATATTGGTTTTAAATGCTTCTGGGCCTTTTTTCAAATCCACGGCCGTCTTAAGCCGATGCCGTATGACCGGCTCGATGCGATAAGGCAGGGTCAGGAATTCCTGCTCATTGACGGTGAGCAAGGTGCGGAAAGGTCTGGCCTGTACCTCGAATTGGGCGATAGCCTGCAGGGGGATGGAACCCACTTCGCGGACCTCTCCCCAGGCCATGGTGTGGGGCCGGAAGGGATTGAAATAGTGCAGTCGCTGATCGGTAAGCAGAATCAAGACCGGCAGTCTGCCGCTGTCTTTATAGGTGAAATAGAGGCAATAGGGCTTCTCCCCAGGGTCTATGGTCGGGCACAATTTACGGCTGTAATCCAGCAAGAGGTCGGGAATCAGCGGCGCGCAATACAGTTCCCCGGCATGATAGTCGAGATTGTGGCGCAGCGTATTCAGTTTCTGTTGCCAGGAAAACCATAAGACCACTACCATTCGGCAGGCTCCCCCCTCTCCACTGCTTATTAATATTATATCGATAGTTTAAACCAAAAGGTCAGATGTATAAACTTGGAAATTAAAAACGGTCGGAGAAAACGAAAGGGGACGTCTGGCCGTGTTATCCGTAGTATACAACACGGCCGAAAACGTCCCAGGTTGCTCAGAGATTATTTTTAGTTGGGGGCTCTTCGGGTCTGACCAATGGCCATGAATTATCTGACTTTGACCACCCAGTTGAAAGGATCTTCCACCTCGCCGTACTGTATACCTGTCATGGTGTCATACAGCTTCTGGGAGATCTCTCCGATCTGTCCGTTGTTGATGTTCATCACCTTGCCGTCCCAGGACAGCTCGCCTATGGGAGAGATGACCGCAGCGGTGCCGGTGCCGAAGGCCTCTTCCAGTCGGCCTTTTTCATAGGCCTCGAACAACTCCTGTATGCTGATGCGCCTTTCTTCAACCGGAACGCCCCAATGCCTTAACAAGGCCAAAGCGGAATCGCGGGTGATGCCGCCCAGAATGCTGCCTTCCAGGGCTGGAGTCACCACCGTACCGTCTATTTTAAACATCACGTTCATGGTGCCAACTTCTTCTATATATTTCTTCTCTACTCCATCCAGCCACAACACCTGGGTGTAATTCTTCTCTTTGGCCTCTATTTGGGCTTTCAGGCTGGCAGCATAATTGCCCGGAGTCTTGATATAGCCGGTGCCGCCCTTGACTGCACGGACATAGTTGCTTTCAACATAGATCTTGACCGGGTCCAGACCTTCAGGGTAGTAAGCCCCTACCGGGCACATGATCACCATAAATTTATATGTATGCGAGGGTCGCACCCCCAGGTAAGGGTCGGTGGAAATGATGAATGGACGTATATATAAGGAGGTGCCTTCCGCATCCGGCACCCAGTCACTGTCTATATCCACTGCAGCCCTTATGGCCTCTACGGCGAAATCCACATCCAGAGGAGGTATGACCACTCTTTCATTAGAGATGTTGGCGCGCTCCATATTGGCGTAGGGGCGGAACAGGTTGATACTGCCGTCTTTGCACTTGTACGCTTTCATTCCTTCAAAAATCGCCTGCCCGTAGTGGAAGACCATAGTGGAGGGATCAAGCTCCAAGGGGCCGTAGGGTACAATCCGGGGGTCGTGCCAGCCCTGCCCTTCGGTGTAATCCATCACAAACATATGGTCGGTAAAGTACTCTCCGAAAGGAAGATTATTTTGATCCGGTTTCACCTTGGGAGAGTTTGTCCTGGTAACTTTGATCTCCATGGACATAAATAAATCACCTCAATCCTCCGATTTATATAATTTCCTTTATCAAGGTTTATTTCTGGTCCGCTGTTTATGGTTTTTCTGTATACAACATACAATGCGCAAGAACTCCGATGTGGGGCGATTTTTGGAGAAATTTTGTTGAATTTAATTATTGCACTACAGGAGAACAAAAACAAGGGCGTAATATGAAGTCATTGCAGTAAAATATTTCCCCACAAGATACCAAGATGACACAGGGGGACGTTTTATTTGTGTCATTTTTTAATTCACAATGGAATCATTATGATGGCTATTGCGGAATGAAACACGAAAACACGGGAACTCTTTGTCCCCATTCTTTGCGGAAGTAAGCAAATGACACAGGGGGACGAATGACACAGGGGGACGTTTTATCTGTGTCATTTTTTAATTCACAGTGGAATCATTTTGGCTGGCATTAACTGAGTGAAACACAGGGACACTGTACGTTGTCTCCATTCTTTGCAGAGTAACCATAGCGCAAGATATTGACTTAACTTTCATCATACTGCGCTTATCATGCCACTCGTGGGAATAACACAGATAGAGGGTATCGTACTACAGGTATATAGGTATTTAGGTATGCAGGATAAAGTGTGTAGGGTGCCGAATTGGCAAGGAAAGAATGTTTATAGGGGGCGTTAGTATGTCCAAACGCGGCCGGTTGGTGCTTCTGGGCGGACCTTCCTGCGTGGGTAAAGGGCCGCTGTGTAATGCCTTGAAGGCGCTATATCCTCAGCTGGAGTCTAAACTTCGCAAATTGGTCATGTACAATACGCGCGCTCCGCGACCGGGCGAGAGTGAAGGGGTGGACTATTATTTCCGCAGCCCTGACCAGATGCACAGACTCAATGAGCGCGAAGATTTCATCCTCCTGGAAGTTCGCGGTGACTTGCAAGGTCTGGACACCGCGGAGCTATTCAGCATTCTGGACAGCGGTCAGGACGTGCTTTTTGAAGGGAATCCTTACGTTCCCCAGGCCATCTGGAATCTGCCTGAGATGGCGGAAGTGGATATACAGCGGGTGTTCCTAGCTCCCCTGTGCAGAGCCGAAATCATCTGGCTGCGTGAGCAGGGAGCCAACGTGCGGGAGATGCTGGTGGATGTGATGCGCCGCAAACTGCTACGCCGCACTCAGAAACAGAAGGGCATCCTCTCGCTGAAAGACCTGGAGAATATTGAGAAACGATGCAATAGCGCCCCAATGGAGCTTGATTTGGCGTGGCAGTTCGATTGGGTCATACCCAATCATGACGGTGAGGACAGCGATAATTGGAATGCCTTTTACTACCCAATCGGAGATGCTTTGCAGGCCGTGGAAGCCTTTGCGGCATTGCTCCGTGGTGAACCAGCCCCTTATGCCGAAAAGTGGGAGAAAAACCTGTGGCCTGTTGAGTAAATTCCTCTATCGAGGAGGCAGGTTCTAGCATATCAAGTTCTTGTCACAACTCTGTCTCCTGATAAATGATTCAATTACGACTCAATGACACAGATAAGGAGTAGAGGCCCGTCCCCGTGTGTCATTTTAGGTAGGCAGCTTTTACCAGCTCCAGAGGTAGGCCGGAATAGAGGCCGCCGCAGGAACCGAAGATGTATCCGGGGACTCCTTGCCATTGCCGGCACAATTGCACAGCCTCGGAGCTGAGCTGCGCAGGGCCTTTGAGACCGAGTCGGCCCTCAAACTGCAGGCTGCCCCACCACACCCAATCATCCACCAATTCTTCCGGTAGGATTGCTTTACTCATCCCCGCATCAGGCTGCAGGCCCTGCAGGCCCCAGAAGCCAACGCCCCTCAAATCCGGTATCAACTCTGCCACATTGCCGTCGGAGTGAAATAGCACCGGCGTGCTCACCACCGGTATTTTTTTCAGCCAGCAGCGCAATTCGGGGAAATAGTATTTACGCAGGAAAACCGGATCAACCAGCAAGTCGTTTTGTCCAGCCAGATCATCCCCCAATATAAGCCCTTCACAGCCTCCATCCAGTGCGCCGGCGGCCACTTCCCAGGCGGCTTTCAAATACTTGCCCATGAAGCTGCGCACAGTGGCAGGTTTTTTTACGATCCATTCTGCGGCCCGCGCCCATCCTAGCGACTGTATCAGAGTATTGAATGGACCATCAATCAGGGCAAAGGTGAAATACCCCTTGCGGCACCAGTATTGCCAGTCCACTTGGGAGCGGTAATTGACAGGGAGTGTGAGCAGATCGGCCTCAATCTCCTCCAAAAACGCTTCCAGGTTGGTGTTGGCCTCTTTTAGAAATGCCTCTGCGATGAGGATTTCACCCCGCGGGGTACGTTCGGGTTTGATTTTGCGTAGTGCGTTCCACACGCGTAAACGGCCCATTTTACCAATCGCTTTCTTTGAAAAATAAGTTATGAGCGGGGGAGACAGACCGCAATTACCATTATTGATTCCCGACAGAATCATTATAGCAGATGGCAAATGCTGTTAGTTAGCGTCCCAATATTATTTTCTAGTAAAGAAGGAAAAAACGCCCAAAACAGGAATATATTCTTGAGGAGACTGCCGTTTAAGCCCGTATAGAATACATTTTGGGCATAGGCAGGCTGGTTATATAAGGAAGAGGGGGTATAGTAGTGTCGAATTGGAAGGAGCACTATCGCAATAATCAGGTTTCATTTAAGGAAGCTGCGAGTCTGGTCAAATCCGGTGATTTTGTGGGCATAGCCCTGGGAGTGGGAGCTTGCACCCCGCCTATGTATGAAGCTATCCTGGACCGCCATGAAGAGCTTACCGGGGTGGTAATCTCAGACACCGTGCAGCTTCGGCCCACCCGGCTGTACGACCCGGAATTCATGGGTAATCTGCTGGGACGCATCGAATATTGCCCCGCCTTTGGCCTCTCCACCATCCGCAATATCAACTCCACCCGCATACCTGATTTCCTGCCCATCACCGCCCAGGATCTGGGTGATAAAATGGCAGCCAATGCGGACGTTTTTATCGCTATGGTCACTCCGCCCAATAGTAAAGGTTATGTTAATCTGGGGCTCACCAATTTTTATACCATGGATACGATCCGCAAAGGCCGGGCTAAGGGAAAACTGCGGGTCGTCATTGCCGAGGTAAATGAATTTATGCCTATAGTCCTGGGAGACAACTGGATGCATGTATCGGAATTTGACTGCTTTATTGAGCATAACAGCCCTATACCTACCTTTTCCCGCAGCAAGCCTACCGAGATTGAGAAAGCCATCGCTGCTCATGTGCTCGATTTGATCAACGACGGGGATACCATTCAGATGGGAATCGGCGGCATCCCCGAAGCGGTGGTTTGCGGTCTGCAGGGCAAACACGATTTGGGCGTGACCACGGAGATGTTCCCCATCGGACTGCCCAAGCTGGTGGAACAAGGCATTGTGACCAATGCCTGCAAACCCCGGCATCGCGGCGTTACTTTGGCCACTATGTGCCTTGGCGACCAGGATCTGTACGATTACATCAGCGAAAATCCTTCCTGCGAGTTCTATCCCTCATCATATACCAACAGTCCCATCATGCTGGCCCAGTACCCTAACTTGACAGCCATCAACATGGCCGTCATGGTCGACTTGAGCGGACAAATCTGCTCCGAGGGTTGGGGACACCGCATGATCAGCGGCAGTGGCGGACAACTCGATTTTATGCTGGGTGCTTACTGGTCAGAGGGAGGCAAAGGCATAACCCTGTTATCGGCGGCCCGCCAGCAGCCTGACGGCAGCCTGTCATCCTCGATTATGCCTGAGATGCCGATTGGTACGCCAATAACAGTTCCCCGCGCCTATGCCCACTATGTAGTCACGAAATACGGGGTGGCTGACCTGAAATATAAAAGCCGCCGCCAGCGGGCCCAAGCTCTGATAGAGATAGCTCATCCCGACTTGCGCGGCGAGCTGCGCAAATCCTTGCAGAAGAACTTCTACCCCGGCTTAGGCGCAGCTACCAGCAATATCACTGCAGGCGAAATGCCTTGAAGCCGACGCTGCTGAGCCTTCGCACTTTTCTTTGTCGGCGGTCAGCGATTCATATATGAATTAAAAATGACACAGTGAAAGCGTCCCCCTGTGTCATTCGTGCAAGGCTTGCCGCAGCTGAGCTTTGCTGCGCGGGGGCATATCAGCCGAAACCAGCCCCTGCGCCTCCATAACCCGCCAGATTTCCAACAACCAGGGGGTCTCCAGGTGGGCCTGCTTCAACAACTCGTCCTGATCAAAGACCTCAAGTGGAGAGCCCTCTGCCAAGACCTGCCCTCTATGCAGCAGCCACACCAGATCGGCCCACTGATAGGCCAGATTCACATCATGGGTCGAAATCACGATGGTCTTGCCCTGTTGTTGCAATTGATTCAGCACATGCATAAACAGTTGGGCATTCTCAGGATCCAGTCCGGCGGTAGGCTCATCACAGATTATCAGTTCCGGTTCCATTGCCAGTACTCCAGCCAGAGACACCATCTTCTTCTGACCCACGCTCAAAAAATGGGTAGGGCGGAAAAAGAGTTCACTAATACCTAATTGCTCTCCAACCGCTTCCACCCTCATGCGGGCCTCCGCCTTTCCACAACCCTGATTCATCAGGCCAAAGGAGATGTCCTGCCACACACTGGCAGAAAACAGTTGATGGTCAGGATTTTGAAAAACGATACCCACCCGCTGGCGAAGGTTCATTAAAGCCTTTTTGTTATACTGGACCTCCCGCCCGCGGTAATAAACGGAACCGGCCAATGGGCGCAGCAAGCCGTTAAAATGCAGGAACAAGGTGGATTTGCCTGCGCCATTCGCTCCCAGGATGGCAGCCCGGCAATTGACGGGCACGGATATATTGAGGCCGTTTAAGGCGTTGGTGCCGTCCTGATATCGATAATATAAGTCCCTGACCGTCAGTAAATCAGGCTGCATAGCGTCCCCCATAGAAATAGATCATAAGCAGGCTGCTGATAAATATGCTTACCGCAGCCAGATGTACAGGTTTGAAGATATAAGGTTCTTCAAGCACCTCCAGGCTGCCGTTAAATCCGCGAGCCAGCAAACCATCATAACAAGCGCTGGTCCTATGCAGATTTTTTAAGAAAAGGTTGCTGACCAAAGCTGACAGGGAAGAAAACTGACCTTTAAAACCCCGATACCCGCAGCGGGACTGTTGGGCGATATATATATCCTGCGCAGTCTGTAAAAAGGTGAATATGTTTATGTATATAAGCCCGGTAAGATCGGTAATTACATCGGGAATCTTGAGCATCCGCATCACATACACCAGTTGAACCACCGGGGTGGTTAACGCCAAGAGGTACATCGCACTGACACAGGCCAGGCAACGCAGCATTAGTGCTTGGGCCTGGTGCCAGGATCCGTCTGAAATACCCCACCATAGTCCTCCGGCATATACAGCTGGCCAGAGACCATGAGGTTGAATACTGTTGGTGACAGCCACAGCAGCACAGCCGGCCACTAGGAAGCACAGCGGGATCAACATTAAATTCAGGTAGAAGCGCCAAGAGACCCGAGCTGCCAAAATCACCAGGAGCGACATGGATAGCAGGACCGATATGGAAATGATCTCGGTGTCAAGAGCCAAAACCAGCAGTAAAGAGGCTGCTACCAATCCCAATTTGACAGCCGGGTGAAATGAATACCAGGGTGAACTGTAGGCGGCTTGGTCAATACGTATCATCGCGATTGCTCCACTGCCTTTTTGCGGCCTATGGTGTACCCCAGGTAGTAACAGATAAATCCCGAACCCAGAGCTGCCTGCAGGGCAAACAATAAAGATTCGATTTCAGAGCTGGGAGGTTCCCACAGCGGTTCAAACCAGGGCTGATAATCTGGTCTGATTTCCTCGATAACGGTTTCGGCCTGTGCATCGGCTCCCTCGAATTCAGCCCCGCGATTGCTTAAAAAGGCATAGACCATCAGCAGCAAAACAATGCCCATCAAGGCGATATTGCGCTTCATGCCTGTTCACCCCCTGTTCTCAAGTCTTTGAGGCTTTCCACTTCATTACGATTGTAAGCCCATAATAAATCCAGTACCAAAACCGTCAAAATTCCTTCGACAATGGCGATGGGCACCTGGGTCACCGCAAAAATACCGGAAAACTTGATAAATGCCGCATAAAAGCCCTCTGCCCCCCCGGAAAAAGCCAGTGCCAACTGCAGGGCAGTGACTACATAAGTAGCCAGGCTACCCACCGCAGCCCCACTGAGCACTGCAACCCAGTGGGGCAGGCGGGTTTTTTTGAGGAGGGCGTACAACCCGTAAGCTACGAAAGGTCCTACCACTGCCATAGATACAACATTTGCTCCTATAGTAGTCAGTCCGCCGTGGGCCAGGAGCAAGGCCTGAAAAAACAGGACAATCAATCCGATCAGCACCATAGCAGTCGGCCCGAAAAGTATAGCCCCCAAAGCCATTCCGGTAGGGTGGGAACAACTCCCTGTAACCGAGGGCAGTTTTAGAGCCGAAAGCACAAAGGTAAACGCTCCCGCAAAGGCCAGCAAAAGCAGGGCCCGGGGATTATCGGCTATCAGTCTGCGGGCTCTGACAATACTGAGGTATAGGAAAGGAAGCATCAGCCCAAACCAGGCCACAGCCCACCCCAGGGGAAGAAAACCTTCCATTATATGCATTCCAAAAGACAACGTCACGGCACTTGCCTCCTTACTCTTACTCCATATCTATTCGGCGACCAACCAGGCATGGCTGGTTCATCAAAGCTCAGCAGTTAGTCGATAATAATTCCCCTGCAAGGCCTGCAGCAGGCGCAGATTGTGCTCTCTCTGTTTGACTGCGACGCGGAAATAGTACGGTGACAGGTTGGCAAAATTGGAGCAATTCCTGATCAGAATCCCCTCAGGTCCCAGCCTCTGCTGCCACTGAGCCGCTGTAAGCCCGCTCTGCTCTGCATCGATGAGCAGGAAATTGCTCACTCCCGGAAACACCGTTAAAAACGGCAGGTCCTGAAGCTGTGCGGTCAGGAACTTTCTCTCCTCGGCTACCACGGCGATAGTTCTCTGTATGTATTCACGGTCTCTCAGCGAGGCCTGCCCTGCCGATAAGGCCAGGGTGTTGATTCGCCAGGTGGGAAGCAAGAACTCCATTCGTTTGATATGCTCCGCATGGGCGGCAGCGTATCCTAAACGCAAGCCGGGTATGGCGAAAAACTTGGTCAGGGAGCCGACTACGATAATATGTGGATGCTGCACCGCCTCATAGCGCAGGGACAGCGAGTCGTCACCGGTGAAATCCAGAAAAGCCTCATCCACCACCACTACCGCTCCCACAGTGCCGGCCAGGTGGGCCAGTTGCAGCAAATTGTCTTTGCCAAACAGGTTGCCGGTAGGGTTGTTGGGATTGCCGATGAACAGCAGGTCCCCGGGCCGTAAAATTGCTCTGATTTGCTCCAGGGGCAGGCGGAAATGCTCCTGAGGCTGGAGGTTTATCCTCACCACCTGCGGATTTTCCAAACCTTCGCCGTATTCGGAGAAACACGGGGCCAGCAGCACCAAGCGGCCTTTATAAAACATGCGTCCCAAAAGGTAAATAAGCTCTGAACCGCCGTTGCCCAGCACCAAGTTGGAGCCTTCTACGCCCAAGTATTCAGCCAGGGCGATTTTACAGGAATCCCCGGTTGGCTCCGGGTAATGGATGAGCTGGCCCAGATTGTCGCCAATAGCCTCTAAGGCCAGTGGTGAAGGCCCCAGGGGGTTGATATTGGCGCTGAAATCCAGGATATTCTCCAACGGTACTCCCCACCTGCCTGCCTCGGTCCACACATTTCCACCGTGAGTCGGTTTATTGGTATTCTCATCATTCATCGATCCTCACCCCCTATTTATTAGCTATCTCCACCACCAGGATATCAAGATCCCCAGAATTAAAGCTTCGCAACTGACTATCAGCATAATGTTGAGACTCTGCCTGATGTGACCGGTGTGCAGCTGATTGATCGGCTCACCCATGACCGCCCGGTGAGAAGCTACTCCATTGTAGTAGTTGAGACCGCCCAACTGCACTCCCAGTGCCCCGGCAACCGCTGATTCAGGGATGCCGCTGTTAGGACTGGGATGGCGGGGCGCATCACGCCACATCGTCTTGGCCACCCCACCAAATCCGCCCACAGTAAATGGTGCCAGCAGCAGGTATAACAAACCGGTCAACCGGGCGGGGATGTAGTTGGCCGCATCATCCAGGCGCGCCCCGGCCCAGCCCAGATGCTGGTAGCGTTCGTTTTTGTACCCCACCATAGAGTCCAGGGTATTTACCGCCTTATAGGCCATAGCCAGGGCCGGTCCGCCCAGGAAGCCATAGAACAGCGGCGCCGTGATGCCATCGACGGTATTTTCGGAAACCGTTTCCACCACCCCGCGCACCAGTTGGGACTCATCCAGCTCCGCGGTGTCGCGGCCTACGATCATGGCCAGAGCCTGCCGCGCTGCTGGCAGGTCTCCCGCTTTAAGCGGGCGCAAGACCTCCTCCGCATGGCGATACAGACTGTTGACCGCCAGGGTCTGGCTCATGATCACCACACTGACCGCGATGCCCAGATAGGCATGCACCCGATAAGCCAGAGCCATGATGCCCCAGGTGATCAGATAGGTCCCGGTCACGACTACAAGGACCATAAGACTGCCTCCCAGTTTTAGCAGACCAGGACTTATGGCGAATCTGCGCATCAGGGCTTCACAGCCGCTGATAACCCGTCCGATCATAACCACCGGATGAGGCAGCCAGCGCGGATCCCCTATCAGCAAGTCCAATATCAATGCGGTCACAATGATCCATTCCATGTTAAGCCTCTCTCAATCCCATTATGCGATACAGTTCATCCATATCCAGCGAAGCCCTTACCAGCTCGGCCCATTCATCGTATTTACGCTGCCGCTGCTGCACCGGCAGATCGTCACTGTTCAGTTCAGGCAGACCTTTGCTGCGGCGGATCTGATTCATAATCCCCAACATCACTTCCGGGTTGTCAAAAATCCCGTGCAAATAGGTGCCGAATACGCGCCCGCTGTCACTGCACGCCCCGTCAAGCACACTGCATTCCTCCCCCGATCGGGAAAAGATGTGGGTCAGACTCCGTCCCTCTGCGGTAAGCATAGTCTGTCCCATATGGATTTCATAGCCGGTCACCCGCTGCCCCTGTAATGGCCGCCAAATGCCCCGGTCAGAGGTGATCTCGGCCTTGGCCTGGTGGGTGGTCTTGTGGGCTCCGAACAGTGTGCTGACCGGCAATAAACCCAGCCCCGGCAGAGAGCCTATGCCGGCTTCAGTCCCCTGTGGATCAAGTAGTTCCTGACCCATCATCTGGAAACCTCCGCAGATGCCAGCTATAAAAACGCCCTGTTCCGCCAATCGGCGAATCTCATCGGCATAGCCCTGTTCTTGCAGATAAAGCATATCTAACATGGAATTCTTGGTGCCGGGGATAATGAGCAGATCGGCCTTGCCGATGGGCTCCCCGGGACGAACGTAGCGCACCCGGCAGTCGGACAAGCCGATAAAAGCATTGATGTCGGTAAAATTGGAAATGCGTGGCAGCTGTATCACCGCTACCTGCACTGCGGCATTTTCTTCTCCCCAGCCATAGTTCTCAGCAAGGCACACCGAATCTTCTTCATCGATGCCGTGTTCATGCAGATAGGGCACCACCCCCAATACCGGGATGCCGGTGCGTTGTGACAGGAAATCCAGCCCTGACTGCAGCAGGCTGATGTCGCCGCGGAATTTGTTGATGATAAAGCCTTTGACCCGCTGTCTCTCATGGGGTTCCAACAGTTCCAGAGTGCCGATCAAAGAGGCGAACACCCCGCCGCGGTCGATATCCGCGGCCAGCAGCACCGGAGCGTCGGCCAGTTCGGCTGTTTTCATATTGACTATGTCCCGGTCCTTGAGGTTGATCTCCGCCGGGCTGCCAGCGCCTTCGATAACCAGCACTTCATATTGAGCCAGCAATTGATCCAGGCAATCCTTAACTATCGAAACCGCTCCGGGCAGGAAATCGCGACGGTAGGCGGTGGCGGACATATCGGCGTAAGGCTTCCCCAGGACAATGATCTGGGCCTGGCTGTCCTGCTTGGGCTTCATAAGAATAGGATTCATAAGCACACTGGGAGCAATTCCGGCAGCCTCCGCCTGAACTCCCTGAGCCCGTCCGATTTCACCGCCCTCAGGGGTAACGGTGGAATTCAAGGCCATATTCTGCGCCTTGAAAGGCGCGGTGCGATACCCATCCTGGATCAGGATGCGACACAAAGCAGTGCACAAAAGGCTTTTGCCCACATTTGATGAAGTCCCCTGCACCATTATGGTCCGATGCGTTCTCACCTTGCTTCCCCTCCTTTGATAGGCCAGGCTATCCCCGCGACCACAAAATAGACCTGATCCGCTGCTGCCGCCAGCATCTGGTTGAACCTGCCGTTCAAGTCCCTAAAAACGCGCGCATCGGGGTATTCGGGCACAATGCCCATACCCACCTCATCGGCAACCATTATCAATGCTCCGCTGAGCTTTTGCCAGCAGGCGATGAAGTCTTTAGCCCGGTCCAGGCAGGCTTGTTCGCGGCCTTGCGACCAGGTTGACCCTGGCTGCCAATCCTCATCATAGATAAGGTTGGTCACCCAGGTGCCGATGCCATCCACCAGAATGACACTGGGCTGATGGCTCCAGTTTTGTAATACCTCATCCAGGCAGCGGGGCTCTTCCACGGTGTGCCAGTGATTAGGCCTCCGTTCCTGGTGTTTCTGGATGCGCTGTGCAAATTCCGGGTCACAGCTTATGCCGGTGGCCAAATAGAAAACATCGCAGTTGTAAAATGACTCCAGCTCCCTGGCCAGCTCTTCGGCAAAAGCGCTCTTGCCGCTGCTGCTTCCCCCTATGACCATGATGGTTTCCAGCATGTTAAGCCTCCTCGCTGTACAGCAGGGCATTGATCACGCTCACTGCTATGGGGCTGCCCCCCCGGGTGCCCACCAGACTGATATACGGCAGTTCATTCTGACTGACCAGCAGGTCCTTGGATTCGGCGGCGCCCACAAAGCCTACCGGGGTGCCCACCACCAGGGCGGGGCGGCAAATGCCCCGCCGGCTCATCTCCAGGACCTCGAAAAGGGCGGTGGGAGCATTGCCGATGGCTACCACCGCTCCAGTAAGGCGGCTGCCATACTGGCGCATAGCTGCCGCAGCCCGAGTGATTTGCCATCTGCGGGCATTGTCGATGGTCTGCGGCTCATTTATAGCGCAGCCTACCTGTCCCCCGAAGGTTCCCAGGCGAACTGCATTGATCCCTGCTTTGAGCATGTTGACATCAGTGAAAACCGAAGCCCCGTTCCTCAAAGCCTTCCAGCCGGATTGTGCCGCCTGGGGGTGAAAGCGCAGATACTTGACTATATCAGGGTCGCCGCTGGTGTGTATCACCCTTTTAACCACCTGCTTTTCCAGAGGTGAGAAATCCCAGCCGGCCAGATACCCTTCGATTATCTCCATGCTGCGGGTCTCTATCTCCCTGGGGTTCCAGATGATATTCATTCCCCCACCACCTCGCCTTCCATGAAGGCCTCGACGATACGGTCCTGGATGATAGTCACCAGGGCCGGGTGTCCGGCCAGGTGGCGCGCCAGGATGACTTCTAGGTCGGGGTAATCGGATTTCAGGTTGACCAGTTCCTGGGGTATGTCCTGGGTGACATGGTTGCCGGTAATCAGGAACAAGGGCACCACTACAATACGTTTTACCCCTTTAGCGGCCATTCGAGCTGCTGCGGATTTAAGATCGGGACTGCCGAATTGCATGAAAGCCACTTCGTAAATCCCGTGCGGGTTGGCCTCCTGAACCTGGTGCACCAGATTGCGGATCTCGGTGTTGGCCTCCTCGCGGCGGCTGCCGTGTGCGATCAATACCACACCACTTTTCATCATAAGCACCCTTTCCTGCTTTTTATAAAGTCATTAAGCTCTGTCAGGCTGTTCACTACCCGAGGGTATTCAAGCCGGGGCCGGGTCCACACCACCATCGGAATGGACATTCCCCTGGCTGCCTCATATTTTTCTCTAAACCCGCCCTCACTGCCGCTCTCTTTGCTCAAGACCATATCGATGCTGTAGTGGCGAAATAGAGCCTGATTCATCTCCAGACTGAAAGGCCCTTTCATGGCAACCACCTGCCCGGGCGACAAGCCTAAGGATTCGCAACTCGCCAGGACCTGGCTGGAGGGCAGGAATCTGGCAATCAAATCAGCCTGGCTGGCCCGGCTGATTTCCAGTATCCGGGGCAGATATTTGCTGCCGATGGTTGACATGAGGCGGCATCCGGGATACAGGCAGCGGGACAATTCCTCCAGGTCGGAAATGGTCTTAACATCCTCAGGCAGATCTTCGGCCGGCCTTTCCAGGCGCACATACTCCAGACCCAGTATCTCGGCCGCTTTTATGGCGTAGGTGCTGATCACTACTGCATACGGGTGGGTGGCATCCACGATCAGTCTGCAGCCCTGGTCCTGCAACAAAGCCATCAAATCCTGCAGCTGCAGGGCTCCCTGGCGAACTGCTGTCACCCCGCTGGCGTTCATCAGTTGCTTTCCATATGGACTGGTGACCGAGGCCAGAACCGGGCAGCCACTTTTTTGCAATTCCAGAGCTGCCTGACGACCCTCGCTGGTGCCGGCCAAAACCAGTATCATATGCTATACCCCCTGGGGGTCACCATAAGGTTATGGAGAACCCGGGTTTGGGAATTGCCGATGACCACGGTGGAGAACATGTCGATCTCCTCCTCAAGCATTCCTTGTAGAGTGGTAATCACCTTTTGCTCGCCGCTGCGTTTGGCGTTGCGTACTATGCCCACCGGGGTTTCAGGTCGGCGGTGCGTCAGGATCAAGTTGCGAGCCTGGATGATCTGAGTCTCACGCCCGCGGCTTCTGGGATTGTATAACACGATAATGAAGTCTGCATGAGCCGCCGCCTCTATGCGCCGGGCAATGGTATCCCAGGGGGTGAGCAGATCACTTAAGCTGATCACCGCAAAATCATGCATCAGAGGTGCCCCCAACACTGCGGCAGCCGAGGTGGCGGCGGTGACGCCTGGAATGACTTCCACCTGCAGGTCTTTTGGGGCCAACTCCAGGATAATGCCTGCCATGCCGTAAATCCCGGGATCGCCGCTGCTGACTACCGCTACCACCTGTCCCTGTCTGGCTATTTCCACAGCTTGGCGGGCGCGGTCGATCTCCTTGCGCATACCTGAGCCGATCACCTGTTTATCGGCCAGGTTTTCTTTGATAAAACCCAGGTAGGTCTTATAACCGATGACAACCTCGGCCTCTTCCAGGGCGGCCTGGGCGCGCGGGGTTATATACTCTGCTCCGCCTGGTCCCAATCCCACCACCAGGATTTTTCCATAGCCACACTTACTGTCACCGGGCCGATTTTCTGCTTGGGCACCAGGGTTATACCGGATTTGGCCGCCAATCGCGCCGCCGGTTCGCATACACCATCAACTCCCACATTTTGCTTGACCCATTCTGAACCCTCGAAGCTGCCTTCCAGGGCTGCCAGGGACTCTCGATCGTAATACTTAAGGGGAAGCTGCATATCCCCGGCCAGCTTCAGCAAAGCCGGTTCCTGAGCTTTGATGTCCAGGCTGGCCATGCCCAGGATGCAGCTCTTCTCTATGTAAAAACTGTTTAATACCGTATTTACGGCCAGGGTGAGCTGTTCACAGTCCACTCCCTTACGGCAGCCTATTCCTAGGTGGAGATTGCGGGGCAGGAGAAAGATCAGATTATCTCCGGGCTGCGCAGATTGGCAGCGCCAATCAACAATCACCGCCGGGAGTCTCATTTTCTCCACCGGCAGGGCCTCCGTCTCCGGGATCGGCCAGGGGTGGACAGCAAATCCCCGGGACCACTCGGCATGCAACGGCCAGGGGCTGTAGAGGTGAACCGTTTCCCCCTCCGCCAGCAAGCGATTAATGAGTTTGACATTGTGCTGCGGTCGGATGACGGCATCAATCTGTGCGGCCATGACATCTACTGCCGGCCTGGCGTTGACATCGGTAGCGGTGGTTATAACTGCCTGACCCTCCAAGAGTTCGGCTACCGTGGCCGCCAGAGCATTGGCCCCGCCCCGGTGCCCGGATAACAGGCTGATGGCAAATTGTCCGCTTTCGTCCACCACCACCACCGCCGGGTCAGTGTGTTTGGAGGCCATCACCGGTCCCAGGCTGCGAACCACTATGCCGGTGGCCATAATGCATATCAAACCGCTATAATTTTTAAATATTTGACCAAATGCAGCGGCGAATTCGGAAAAATAGTAATTCCCATCTTCCCGGGCCATATAGCCGCGCAGCCTTTCCGGGAGGTAGAGATGGCAACCCGGCATTTTTTCAGCCAGACGGGCACCCATCTTAGCGCCGTTGCGAGTCAGACAGATTATGGCCAGCTTCGCTTGCGCTTCACCGGTATTCATGGCTGAAATCCCGGTCATACAATTTGGATTTGCCGCTCTGACGCAGGAAGTCTCCCACCAGAATCAAAGCGGTCTTCTTAATCCCCGCTGCAGCTGTCATCCCGGCCACTTCGTGCAGCTCGCCCTGCAGAATGCGCTCTTCCGGCCAGGAAGCCTTCTCCACGACTGCTGCCGGGGTGTGGGGCGGATAATGCTCAAGTAGTTCTGCGACCACCGCATCGATCAGACCGACCGAGAGAAATATGGCCATAGAGGATCGATGCTGTGCCAGAAGGCGCATCTGCTCCAATTCGGGCACCGGGGTGCGGCCTTCCATACGGGTTATAATCACTGTCTGTGTGCCGTCAGGAACGGTGTATTCCTTTTTCAGGCTGGCGGCTGCAGCCAGGAAGGAGCTCACCCCGGGAACCACGCCGTAAGGGATATCGGCCTGATCCAACAGTTCCATCTGCTCCCCGATAGCTCCGTATAAGCTGGGGTCGCCGGTATGCAGCCGCACCACTTTCTCCCCTTGATGGTAAGCCCGGGTCATCTCAGTAACGATCTCCTCCAGATTTAGGGGGGCGCTGTTGATCAGCCGGGCTCCGGGGCGGGTGTATTTCAGCAAAGCCTCATTGACCAGCGACCCGGCATACACTACCAGGTCGGCCTCCTGTAGCAGTCTGTATCCCTTTAAGGTAATCAATTCGGGATCACCGGACCCCGCTCCCACAAACCAGATCACCGCCTGGCACCTCCTGTTTGCTTCTTAATTATCACCGTTGACAGGTAATCCAGTTCCTGTCCCTCTAAAGTGGAAATATCATCACAAATGGTCATGTCTGCAAACCCGCAGCGGCTTACCAGTCGGGCTTGCCTGCTAAATCCATTCTCTTGCAGGAGCGCACAGATTTTGTCGATCTGCCGTCCCGCCTTCATCAGCACCATATTGTCGAATTGCCTGGCAAGTATGGCCAGCTTTTCTTTATCCTGAAAAGCTGGTATTATGATCAGATTCTCCTCCCCTTCCGCCAGGGGCTGCTGCAAGGCGGCGGAGATGGAATTAACTGCGCTGATGCCTGGCACTATCTCCACTTCCACAGCCGGCTCAGCAGATTTTACATATTTGAGCAGATAGGTGAAGGTACTGTATAAGGTAGGATCCCCCAGAGTGATAAAAGCCCCATCCCGGCTCCGGGAGAGCTGCTCGACGACCACCCCGGCGGCCTCCTGCCAATGCCGGCTGAGCGTGTCCTCATCTGCCGTCATAGGGAGCAGCAGTTCGATGACGTCCCAGGTTTTATCTATGGCCTGGCTTACGATTGAATAAGCCACACTGCGCTTCTCCAGGCGGGATTTGGGAACAAACAACAGAGTGGTCTGTTCCAGAATACGTTTGGCCTTCAATGTCAGGAGTTCCGGATCACCCGGACCTACTCCGATACCGTAAAACTTACCCCAACTCATGCCCTGCCCCCTTTCTTCCCGTCACGATGGTCACCGGATTGCGGGCCTGCCAAATCCGGGTCTGGCCCTTTTTCTCGTTGACGGCGATGCTTACCTGCACCACTTCCACCTCATAACCGAGACCTTCCATAGTCTTGCAGGCGGCTGGCCCGGAATAAAGAGTGACACTGTTTAAAACCATGATCCCGCCCGGTTTCAATTTACGGTCACAGGTCATTATCATGGCCTCCACATCTCCGCCGCTGCCCCCGATGAAGATACGGTCAGCCTCCGGCAAGTCCTGGAGAACTCCCGGGGCGGCGCCTTCAATCAGGTCCAGGACCACCTTGAAAGATGCCATGTTCATTTTTATCAGTTCAACTGCCACCGGGTTGGATTCTATGGCAAAAACCCGGCCTGCTCCCAGCAGGCGGCATTCGATAGCCACTGAACCGGTGCCGGCGCCGATATCGTAGACCAGTGCACCGGGAAACAACTGCAGCTTGGCCAGCGATATCACCCGAACCTCCTGTTTGGTCATGGGGACACCCGGTTGCCTTTGAAAGTATCGATCTGCAATTCCCGGGGAGGTATAATCATTTTTCATTGAAAATCACCATCACACTGTTGCTGTAATCTTCATCATCCTCGGCCAGGGCTCCAAGAGTGGTAAAAAATAACCGTTCATCGGGGTAGGACAGATTCACCCCCAGGGCCGTGCGCGCCCCCCCCATGCGCTCTGCCAGGCGGCGGGCGATGGCCTGGGGCGTCCATTCCCCGCCGGTCAACAGGGCTACCACCGCAGCAGAGCTCACCCAGTCGGAGAGTTGATGGGCCTCCCGGCCGTGCAGGCTGAAAAATCGGACCTCCTGCCACGGTTCCTGCAAACGGGCGAACATATATTGCAGTGAACTGATACCGGGAATAAATTCAAACTCCAGCCAATGCAGGCGCTTTTTCAAAAAGCGGCCCATACTGAAGAATCCGGGATCTCCTGAAACCAGCACCGCAATGTCTTGATCCGGGGGTTGATTGAGGATGAATTGCAGTACTGCGGGGAGGTCTTTATCAATAACACAGCACTGCTGGTGGGGCTGGGCAAAGTCTTCCAAAAGCCTTCTGCCGCCTATCAGGACCTGAGCTTGACGAATGGCCTGCCAGGCTGCCGGGGTAGTGTACTGTGGATGTCCGGGGCCTGTGCCCACTATTTTTATTGCCTTACTCATTATCAGCACCCTCTGTCTGTATTGAGATTCTATATCCAAGGCCGGGGTGTTTCTATCTCTGTCCCCTGCCCGTACACCATATACCGGCAGAATGCTACTTTTATATCAACTGCCATTTCAATTCAACTGCCATTTCAATCCCAGTCTCCGCCCCAGGCTGATAGCGGTGAGGTCATAGCCCAAAATGGTGCCGTCCAGACGGTACATGGCTGTTCCCACCAAGACCTTATCCTCACAGCGCTGCTGGCAATTGCGGCTGGCGGCCGCAGTCAGATACTGGTACACCATCTCCAGACCGTGTTCTTTTATCAGCGGTATGACCGCATCGATAGTAGTAGCCTGCATGACCTCGGCAATCAATTCCGGCTTCGCGCCCAACAGGGCCAGGTGGGCCGCCATGGTCTCGCGGCGGGCATCAGCCACTTTGCTGTGGGTTTGAAAAACCCCGGCTGACACCTTGATCAGTTTGCCGATGTGGCCGAACAACAGTATCCTCTTGACGCGGCGTTTCAGGGCTGCATCCAGCATCTGTCCCACGTAATTGCTGGTCTGCACCACCGCATCGGGCGGGGCGCCCAGATTGACTATCTGTTTGGAGCCCATGCCCCCGGGGGTAAACACCAGGGTGCGGTATCCCAGGGCGATGGCCTGATCGATCTGCGGGACCAGGGAATCCAAATAAGCCTGATCAGACATGGGGCGGACCAGTCCCGAGGTGCCCAGAATGGATATGCCCCCCTCGATGCCCAGCCGGGGATTCAGAGTTTTTGCGGCCAGTCGCTGACCGCCCGGGGCGGAAATGGTCACCAGCAGCCCTTGGCCCGGAGGCAGCAAGGGCATTAAGGCACGCTCGATCATACTGCGCGGAACCGGATTGATGGCCGGTTCTCCTACCGCCACGGCCAGGCCCGGCTTGGTCACCGTGCCCACCCCGGCACCGCCTTGTATTACTATCCCTTTGGCTGGCAGCAGGTCTACCTCTGCTAAAACGCTGATGCCATTGGTAACATCTGGGTCATCGCCGGCGTCTTTGACCACCCGGGCGATGGCCCCCCGCTCGGTACGCCAGGCTTTGGCTATCGGTATTTCTACGGGATGGCCGTCGGGCAGCTCCATTAAAACTGATTCAACCGAACGGTTCTGCAGCAGCTGTATCAATGCCGCTTTGCTGGCCGCAGCCGCACAGGTGCCGGTTGAGTAACCCCATCGCAAGGCCTTCATGGCCTTCACCTCCCGATAACAAAAACATCGTTTGCTAACTAATAGTTATTCCTGCTTTCCTGGATCCGGCTGCGGAAACAGATGCAGGCCTCCACAAACCGCCGGGCCGCAACTGGATTGGCGCGCAGCTGCAGGTGCAGATACGAAGCCAGGAGTGAGCCCTCTGCATAGCCATCCTGGCGCGTTCCCCGGGTCATGCCGCCTTCCAGGCTAAAAGCCTTTTTTTCCGGATCCAGGCCCTCCAGGGTGGAATAATGGAACTCATGGCCGCGGACCACCTCGCCCTGCACCGCGATGACGGTGTCCTTCAGGGCGGTAGCCTCAATGTAACCGAGTTCCTGCAATTTGCGAGTCATTATTATGTCGGCTGGCACTATCCCCACCCCCGGCCAGGAACAGCCTTCCCAGTCCTTGAGGGTATTAGTCAGGTACATCAGCCCACCGCATTCGGCGAGTATAGGCAGGCCTGCCCGATGGGCCTGCTGCAAGGCCGCTTTCATGCGCTTATTCTGGCTCAATTGGGGCAGAAACATCTCCGGAAATCCGCCCCCGATATAGATTCCATCCACTTCGGGCAGGCTCGTGTCAAACAGAGGGCTGAAGAACTTAATTTCCGCTCCCAGTTCCGTCAGGTAGTCCAGACTGTCCTGATAATAAAAACTGAAGGCAGCATCCCGGGCCACCCCGATGGTAGTTACTGTCTCAACCTGCGGCTCTTGCCAGTTTATCTCGAGTGGCGCGGTTTCCCCGGCCAGGGTGAGTACCGCTTCAATATCCAGGTGGGCTTCGACCAGGTCGGCCATTTTATCTAGATGTGGGGCTAATTCCCCGTGTTCGTCGGCAGGAAGGAGCCCCAGATGACGCTCGGGAATCGATATGGCTTCCTGTCGGGGCACACACCCCAAGACCTTTACCCCCAGCTCTGCTTCCAGGTTGGGGACCACCCATTCTTTATGGAAAGCTGAGGCATGGTTAAGGACTACCCCCTTGATCTCCACCCCGGGCTCATAATCCATGAAGCCTTTGACCAGAGCCACGCAGCTCTGCGACATGCTGTTTACATTCACTACCAGAACTACCGGGGTTTTGAGCATTAATGCCACCTGGGCGCTGCTGCCGGCGATGCGTTCACCGCGGAAGCCGTCAAAAAGGCCCATAACACCTTCTATAATAGAGACCTCGGCCTGAGCCGCGTTTTTCGCAAAGACCGTGTTCACCACCTCGGGAGACATCATCCAACTGTCCAGGTTGTGCGAACTGCGCCCGCTGGCATGGGTGTGCAGGCCTGAATCTATGTAATCCGGCCCCACCTTGAAGGGCTGCACTTTCACACCGCGCCGGCGCAGGGCTGTCATTAGGCCCAGGGATATAGTGGTTTTGCCGCTGCCACTGTGTACACCGGCTATCATCAGACGGGGATAATGCATTTTCTTTCTCCAGCCTTCCTAATTTTCCCATCAAAAAAGGCTTCTACTTTCTCGAAAGTAGAAGCCTACGGCTAACCACACTGTGCAAACCGACCCTTCCTCGGGGTTCTGTTGCGCAAGCTATTGGCAGGTTTACTGGCTCCCAGGTCATCCTCCCCACACCCCTTCCCGATTGCTCAGTGGCTAATGTGTGGTTCGTACTGGTTACAGTGGCGGGACCGCTCAGGCCTTTAACCTGATTCCCTTTATCCCTTGCGGGACCAGTAGCTTCAACTTTTGAGTTGCAATCATTATAATACAAGCGAACAGAAATGCCAACACAATAATGACACAGGGGGACGCTTTCGTTGTGTCATTTTCTAATTCATTTCGGTATCACTATGCCGAGATGGTTACCATCTAGCCATTGGGTTACAAAAATTACAACGATCTAAAGGGATTAAAACCATCTTCCACAACTCAGTCCAAACCCGAATCGTTTTGAGTAATTTAATTGATTTACCGATCATGTGCTTTGCCGGTTAACTTGGCCTGGCTTATGGAGTTGATTGCCGCGCTGTATCGGGTCTTTGACAGTTGAATAGTAGAAAAAGGTTAGAGAAGCCCGAAAAGGGCTAAATTTTTTGTCAATTGTTACACTTTTGTGTTGAGTACTTTTGAGTAATGTGTCATAATATAGGGGATGGGAGGTGTTTTCTATGCGGCTAAAAATCTCTAGGTCAAAAAATGCTGCTTCGCTTTATGTCATAAAGTCCACCTATGTCAATGGCGTTCATTCTTCCAAGATTGTTGAAAAGCTTGGTACATATGATGAACTTAAGAAAAAATTGGGCGGGCAAGACCCGATCGAGTGGGCCAAGGAGTATATTGCCAAGCTTAACGAGGAGGAAAAGCTTAACAAACGCGATGTCCTAGTTAAGTATTCCCCGATCAAGACTATTGATAAAGGCCAGCAGCGCTTATTCAACGGCGGATACCTCTTTTTGCAGAAGATATATCACGAACTGAAGCTTGATAAAATGTGCAGAGCTATCTCTAAGAAGTACAAGTTTTCTTACGACCTGGACTCCATCCTATCCAGACTTATCTACGCCAGGATTATCTACCCTTCCTCTAAGCTTTCTACATTCCAACTTTCCTCAAGGTTCATAGAACAGCCATCGTTTGATCTCCACCAAATCTACCGTGCGTTGGAGATAATTGCCAAAGAGGCTGACTCTATCCAGGCGTCTCTTTATTCCAACAGCCTGGCTGTGTCAGAGCGGAACACGCGGGTGCTGTACTATGACTGCACCAATTACTTCTTCGAAATTGAGCAGGAGTCAGGCATCAAGCAATACGGCTACTCCAAAGAGCACCGCCCTAACCCCATTGTCCAGATGGGGCTTTTCATGGATGGGGATGGGGTGCCTTTAGCCGTATATATTGGCAAAGGCAATACTAACGAGCAACTGACGCTAAAACCGCTGGAGAAGAAAATACTGTCTGACTTTAACTGCTCCAAGTTCATCGTCTGCACCGATGCAGGGCTCGCTTCCAATAGTAACCGTCAATTCAACAACCAGGGCGAGCGAGCTTTCATCACTACGCAGTCGGTCAAGAAGCTGAAGAAACACCTAAGAGAATGGGCATTAAGCCCTGAGGGCTGGCGCCTCCCGGGCGATACCTCCGTATACAGTCTGGACAAGCTTGATGAAAACAAAGACATGGAAAAGACTTTTTACAAGGAGCGTTGGATTGTGGAGGATGGGCTGGAGCAGAAGCTTATTGTGTCTTTTTCGCTCAAGTACCAAGATTATCAACGCAAGGTCAGGAACGCCCAAATTGAGCGTGCTCGCAAAGTCCTTAACACGAATTTGGGGAAACTTACGAAGGTGAACCAAAACGACTACAAACGTTTTATCAAGAAAACCAGCATTACCCCTGAGGGTGAGGTTGCCAGCAAGGCGGTATATGAAATCGATAACTCTGTCATCCAGAAAGAGGAGGCTTTTGATGGTTTCTACGCGGTTTGCACTAACCTTGACGGCGACGCCGCTGCTATCCTTGCGGTAAATAGGAGGCGCTGGCAGATTGAGGAGTGCTTCAGGATCATGAAAAGCGAGTTTAAGGCTAGACCGGTATACCTTAGCCGCGATGACAGGATAATGGCGCATTTTATTATATGTTTTATCGCGCTGGTGATCTACCGACTCTTGAAGAAGACGTTAGGTGAGCAATACACCTGCAGTGAGATCGTTCAGGGGCTGCGTGACATGAATTTCTATGAGGTCAAAGGGGAGGGTTTCGTCCCCACCTATATGAGAACGGACTTCACGGATAATCTTCATGATGTGTTTGGCTTCCGTACTGACTACCAGATTCTCCCCATGCGACAGATGAAAAAAATTTTTAAAGCTACTAAGTCTTAGACAAATAGTACTCACTTTTTACTAACACGTGAAAAGCTCGCAACCCCCTTGTTTTAGGAGTTTACGAGCTTTTTTCTCTTCACTAAGTGTCAAAGACGGGATTATAATACAAGCGAACAGAAATGCCAACACAATAATGACACAGGGGGACGCTTTCGTTGTGTCATTTTCTAATTCATTTCGGTATCACTATGCCGAGATGGTTACCATCTAGCCATTGGGTTACAAAAATTACAACGATCTAAAGGGATTAAAACCATCTTCCACAACTCAGTCCAAACCCGAATCGTTTTGAGTAATTTAATTGATTTACCGATCATGTGCTTTGCCGGTTAACTTGGCCTGGCTTATGGAGTTGATTGCCGCGCTGTATGACCCTGGAGCCAAAGCGCTGGCAGATCTGATCCATGAGCATATCCACCTCGGCATATTTTCCAGCTTCCCCAAAAAGATCACCTTGTTGCACATCCGGCGCTGCTGAGAGCTTCCCCAGACTGAGGCCTATCAGGCGCAAGGAGGGATTTCCCTGATAGTTCTTCTGCAGTAAATCATCAGCTACTTGAGCTATTACCAAATCGGCATGAGTTGGGGCGATGGTCTGGCTGCGGGTGATGGTTTTAAAGGTATTGTAACGTAGTTTCAAGGTTATGGTAGAACAATAGAGCTTGTCACGGCGCAGCTTGCGGCACAATTCGGCGGAAAAAGCGGCCAGGGTGTTTTGCAGCATAGGCATGTCGCTGACATCCTCGGGAAAGGTTATCTCCCGACCCAGGGATTTGCGCTCCTCGTTGGTATCCACCTGGCGCTTATCATTGCCGTGGGCCAAATCCCAATAAAGCTGTCCGCTGGTGCCCAGACGTTCTGCCAGCCAGCCTGGCGGCAGGTCCTGTATATCGCCGATGGTCTTGAGCCCCATACGTTCCAGGGTCTGGCGGGCTTTGTCACCCACCCCCCATAGGCGCGTGACCGGCAGCGGCCTCAAGATCTGCATAGCCTGATCATAGGGAATGATGAACATCCCATCGGGTTTGTCCAGCTCTGAAGCCAGTTTGGCCAGGAACATATTATACGAAATGCCTACCGATATGGTCAGGCCCAGCTCACTTCGGACCCGGCTTTTGATCTCACGCCCGATTTCCTCCGGGGTGCCAAAGAGGTTTTGTGTCCCGCTGACATCGAGAATGGCTTCATCAATGGATAGCGGTTCCATGAGGGGGGTGTAATCGGAGAGAATGGCAAAAACCTGCTGGGATACCTCCAGGTAGCGCTGCATACGCACAGGAAGATAGACCCCCTGTGGGCACAAGCGTCTCGCCCTGGTTATGGGCATTGCTGATCGCACCCCGAAACTCCTGGCTTCATAGGAGCAGGTTGAGACAACCCCGCGGGACTCAGCCGATCCACCAACAATAACCGGTTTGCCCCGCAGAGTGGGATCGTCATTCTGCTCCACTGCAGCATAAAAAGCGTCCAGATCACAGTGAATTATATGTAGAGAACGATCAATTTCTAAAGCCATATCCCCGCTTCCCCCGAAGTTGTAGACTATCTAGCTGAATATTAGGGCTACCTAACCGGCATGATGTGCTGATTACTCGGGATGAATCCGAGGTATCATCTTCCTGCCGGCTGTCTGACAAAGGTTTTAGGCCTGGCCCGAACCTCCACCAGCACATTTTTCCCCGCGGTGTATTATAAAGGTGCCTATACCTTTTCTGCAGTTCAAGCTTTTTCATACCCATATGCCTCCCGGGCATATTATTCCCGGCAAGTCTAAAATTACAGCCAGCCATAGGGTCGGCACATCTATATCAAGCTCTTTTTACAATATTGAATGTTACACCGGTTAGGCGTGCTATCTGCCTAATGCTTAAACCGCGGATACTTTTTATCTGCTGCAGGGCGGCATTGCGCTCTCCCCGGGGCAAGCTGGTCAGCGTATGCACATCCCGGTTATGGAGCACCTTTTTGATGGCTGCAAAGGCCTGGGTATCGGTCAGCTTCTCTTCATACTCCTGACACGTTTCGCAGCTATCCATCATAGTAGCCTGACGAATTGCCTCTCGAGCGGTTTCCAGATGATCTGAATAAAGGCTCAGAATGAATTCGGTATCAGTTAAGCCAGGCATGACATCCTTACTTCCATAATACACCCGGCAGCTGCTCCAGCGATAGTAGTCAGGCTGTGCTGATATGCCCGCTTTTACCGGATTAAGATGGATATATCGGAGGACTGTCATCAGATAAGCATCATCGTCGATAGCTTCACTTTTAAATCGGTTTTGGAAAAGGTGGCCCACACGTTCGTATCTGGCGTTAAAATGGCGAGAGTAACGAATATTTAGGCGGTGCATGAATTTTGATATGGTATTGTTATTGTCTTTGCCCAACAGGTGGACATGGTTTGGCATCAAGCAGTAGCCCAGCAGGCTGACAGACTCCTCGTTTTTAATGCTAGCGAGGGTATTTATGTACTGTAGGCGATCTTTATCGTCGCCAAAAATCTCGGTGCGATTAATACCCCGGACCATTAAGTGATATATTCCGGTCTGGCCATATCTTCTTGCCTGACGCCCCATACTCCCCCTCCTCTTTTACACATTTTACCACTTTTAGACATAAAGGGTCTATTGCTTTACTCAACGACACCGCGCGAGAACCTGCAGGTGTCATTTGAGCTGGTGCAGCAGTGTTTTAAGCCTATTCCGGCTGACTACAATTTACTTGGTATGATTCTGGAGTGAATCAAAAAATGACACGACTAAAGTCGAGTAGGCAGGGCCTCTCGCCAGATGATTAAGGTTAGGTTGAGCCTACTCGGTTTCTGCCCCTTTCGGTTGGCAGTGTCTCACTAGCTCAACCGTACTTAATTTCCATACGATTGTACCCTTACCCCTCACAGAACCGTACGTGCGCTATTAACGCATACGGCTCTTCGTATTATCATTTGCCTTCTCAGCTAGAGATTTCCCACCTCATGTCAAATATGTTTACAGCTATCTTTGGCCTTGGTAGTGGGTACTTTCTTAGCATTTTCTGGAATTTGTCCCATCCAAAACTCTTCCTCTGACTTCGTCGGTTTAGCCACTTGAATAGGAGTCTCTCTATCTGTTCCTTGTACCGATAGAGCGCGTCGCTGTTATCCGTCACTGCATAGTACTGATAGTAGCCCTGCAGCTTCCTCTTCAGCACCTCCATAATATCCGGCACCGGAATGTGTCGATGTGACTTTATCCATTCCTTTGCCTTGGCTACACTAATTTTGAATTTCTTGCGACAGGTTTTCCGCTTTACACGAAATTTACCATGCCTGCTCTTTCCGCAATAGTGTGTGAAACCTAGAAAGTCGAAAGTCCCGGGTTTGGGCAGCCCGTTTGCTTTAGCCTCTGCCTCCGCCTTCTTTCCGAATGCTATGATCTGGCTTTTGTCAGCGGCCAGCTCGAGGTTGAATTTCGCCAGTCTCTTCTCTAGTGCGACGTAGAATCTTCGGGCGTCTTCCTCAAATTCAAAACAGCATACAAAGTCGTCTGCGTACCTTACTGTAGCTTTGCACGCTAAATATCCTGGATGATTGCAGAATATAAGTGCGCGAGAAGGGCGAAGAAGAAAGTGCCAATATGCAAGAACCCTTAATTTGCACATTGGCACTTAAAGAGTCAGATTCATTCATCAGAGTCCGGTTTCAATAGCAGCCATGCGAACAGCTTCCTCATCGATGATAGGTAATCCTTTTTGGCACCCGTACACCAGGCTATTGGTAGCCAGATTGTTGATAAGCCTAGGCCAGCCACGACTGGCAGCTGAAATCGCCTCAATTGCAGCAGAGCTGAAGATGGGATGGTTGGCACCGGCCAGTTTCATATGGTGTTCAACATAAGCAGAGATCTCATCTCTGGTAAGGGGCTGCATTTTGTATCGAAGAATAATACGCTGGTTTAGCGGTTGCTGGTATGCCAGAGCCAGCTTGTTCAACAATAAGGGCATACCGCAGAGAATCAGAATATACGGATTTTGAGCGTCCATCGCAAAATTAAACAGCAGATGTAATTCGCTTAGAAAGCTGGGAGTAGCGAGTTGGAGTTCGTCGAGAATAATTACCGGGGTAATCTTTTTGCCAGCATATAATTCGGAAACAGTGGCTTGGATTTGCTGAAAGAGGTCGACTTTGCGAAACGCTGGAGTCAGATCCAAAGCAAAGGCAAGCCCACGATAGAAGTCATTTACCGTTACCGTGGAAAGCGGGAAATAGGCTAGCTTGAAAAGTGCTGGATTCAGGTCGCTTGCGAAAGCCCTAATAACCGAAGTCTTACCCGATCCAGCCTCACCGGTGATAAGCCCAATGCCACGATTGTCCTTGAGATAGTGAAGCCGCGCAGTTAATTCTTCAAAAGATGCCGAAGCAAACATTTGTGCAGGAGTCAGCTCTTTGGTAAATGGTCGGCTGGACAGCGAATAGAAAGCCCGGTACATTTAAAATTCCTCCTTCACGCGCTGGGCATCTCGAAAGGAGAGAGCATGCTGGTTACGCTTGATGATGGCGTTGTCAGCCGCGATCACCGGGCGGATCAATTCTAATACCTCATTGCCATTGTTGATCCAGGCTTGGGTAATGTCGTCGGGATTAAAACGAACCTGGATCTTTTGCCCGATAAGATGAGCAGGAACCTCGAAGTAATGACCAAAAAGAGATATGGTAGCATCATTGTTGACACGGCGCTCCTCCTGCTTCAGGAAAAAGCGTTTGAGCATGTCTGGATCATTGACCATTTCAACCTGTGCCGACTGGCTTAAATACTTGTCCAGAGGACACATATCAAGGGACGAATGTATTTTGCGATGGTAATCCTGTTCCAGCCAGAGAAAGAAAGCCCTGTTCAGTTCCTCAAGAGAGGTTAAAGGTGTCGGCAAAAGGGGCAAAAAACGGCTGCGAACAGTACGGAAAAACCGTTCAATCTTGCCTTTGCTGGCTGCATCGTAGGGTTCGGCGTGGGCAACCGTAATTTTCAGACGGGCACATGCCTCGTGAAACATTTTGGACCGGTAAACCTTGGCGTTATCCAAATAGACCACCTGAGGAAGGCCACGACGAATCAAAGCTTCCACAAAGACCGACTTCATGGCATTGAAGTTTTGACTGGTGTCAAAACAGGCATAGGGTATGATTCGGGAACAATCATCAATAAAGGCGAAGAGGTAGGAGGCCTTCTTCTTGCCTTCTATGTAGAGATAAGGCCCCACCATCATATCCCCCTGCCAAAGGCGGTTGACCTGATCATGGGCAAACTTCTTCCGATCTTTGAGAGCCGCCTTGGATTCTGGGGCTGGTTTATGTAAGCCATGTCGCTTAAGAAAACGGTATACAGAATGATACGATGCTTCATGACGCATGACAACACCATCTTTTAGCATCTGGTCATAAAAAAGCTGGACACTTAGGCCTGCGTATTCTTGGCGTAGCTCGATCAACTTTTCACCAAGGGGAGTATTAATGGTACGGGATAACCCTTTGTCTTTTCGCTCTGAGGGCATAAGACGATCAAGCCCGCCCTGACGGTATGCAGACACCCAAGTCAAAAGCGTCCGTTCAGAATACTCTCGACGGCCATAGTGAGGCACGTCATGAATCCTGGAGCAAATAGACTCCAGATATGATCGCGGATTCTCGATCTGATTATTGATCAAAGGAGCGATCAAGCCAAAACGAAAAAGAGCAACATCCATTTTTTGTTCAGCGTTAAGAGCCATATTCAAACCTCCAAAACAAATTGAAGGCTAACCGGTTAACCACTGAACCTATTGTATGGCCACAAAAGCATGTAGACCAGGAAAAACCGATGTGGAGCAAACTAATCTTTCAAATTTTTCTGTTTCCGGTTACAATGAAAGTGCCATAAAGTTTCGGTGTGTCTGGAGACAGTCGTTATCCGGGGGACTGGTCAGAGTTTCGGATAACAGATCGAGTAACTTTATGGCTTTTTCTTTGTCATCATCCGGGATCTTAATTTTAGGGTCACGCTCTCGGAACCCAATGATAATGGAATTCATGTTTCTACGAAATCGATGCAGGTAGAAGGCCGCCAATTGCCGGTAAACCCTGTTAATGCCACAGAAGAATGCTCTGATTGCTTCCAGGATGGATAGGCAGCAGCGTTGGTAATGCGGCAAAAGGAAGGTCGGAAGCAATGAAATGGTTGTCCGGCAAGACTGGCACAGATACCGGCAAATCTCGATTCTGTATTCGGTATAAGTAGTTAAAGCATTACGGGAGTAGAATCCATGACGGTCCAACCTGACATTAGCATGACAAGCTGGACAAGTGAGTAATATGGGGAAGATGATGAAATCACGGCCCAGGCTGGCATATTTAGCTGGGCTCGAGGCTGATTAAGAACCCGTGTAAATGGCAATAATCTCCATATAAAACAAAATGGAGGTTATTAAAATGAGACAGTCAAAAAACATTCTTACGGACAAGGAAATGGAATTAGTGAGCCTATTAATGCAGGACTGCCAAAGCACGGGTGACATTCAGTCGAAGCTAAAACGCCTTTTTGCGGGAACAATTGAGCAGATGCTGGAAGCCGAAATGGAAAATCATTTGGGATACGAAAAGCACAGCACCGAAGGAAACAACACTGGTAATTCCCGCAATGGGTATAACCGAAAGACCATCATCAGCGATTACGGCGAGAGTGAAATTGCCGTGCCCCGTGACCGCAACGGAGAATTTGAGCCTAAAATCCTCGAAAAGAGGCAGACACGGACGGATGAAATCGAACATAAAATCATGGCGATGTATTCAAAAGGAATGAGCCAGCGCGACATTGAAGATAATCTACGGGAGATTTACGGGGCAGAAATATCGCAGGCTTTGATTTCTAAGATAACAGATAAAATCCTCCCGGAAGTGAACGAGTGGCAGAATCGGCCGCTGGAGTCGATTTACCCGATCATCTACTTTGACGGGATCGTATTCAAAAGCCGCAAGGACAGTCAGATCATCAACAAATGCGTCTACTCAGTGCTAGGCATTGATATGAGCGGCCAAAAAGACATCCTGGGCATCTGGATCAGCGAGAATGAAAGCGCAAGCTTTTACGCATCCATCTGTTCCGACCTGAAAAAGCGCGGCGTGCAAGACATTTTTATCGCCTGTCATGATAACCTGAGAGGACTTGGCGAAGCCATAAATGCGGTTTTCCCAAGGACAAAGCAACAGCTTTGCATAGTCCATCAGATTCGCAATTCCACTAAATTTGTGCAGTATAAGGATCGAAAAGCAATTTGCGCTGACCTTAAAAAAATCTACGGTGCAGTAAATTTAGACGACGCAGAGTATGCCAAGGAAGAATTCCGGGAAAAATGGGATAGGAAGTATCCCTCCATTTTGCGGTCCTGGGATGCTAATTGGGCAGAACTCACCACGTTTTTCAATTATCCTGAACAGATCCGGCATTTGATTTATACGACAAATGCAGTGGAAGCGTACCACAGGATGGTGCGGAAATTTACGAAGACAAAATCCATCTTCCCCACAGATGACTCAATCCGGAAAGTGGTATTTCTTTCGACTAAGGAAATCACGAAGAAGTGGACGCAGCCATCAAGGGACTGGGCAATGGCGTACAGCCAGATTATGATATTCTTTGCAGACAGGTTAGTGGCATAAGGCCTTGAGGGCTCTGCCCTCAAACTCCCGAGGTTTACCCGCTCAGGGCTTACCGGTGAAGCAGAAAACGGCAGACTCATTGCCCGCCGTCTCACCGTATAAGCCACAGCGAGCGTTGGGTCGCTCCTCAGCGTTGCCCGATTTATGCTGCAATAATATTATGGTCAAATTTTAGGATGATTATTCCATTTACACTGAAGGATGTTCACAACCCTGGGCTCAGCTTAAAATTCCAAGGAAGTTGCAACTTAAACACTCCTGCACTTTATTATGCAAGAAGTTTAGCAGATTCTAGCGTTTGCAGACTAGACTGCCTGCAGGCGGAATATGCAAAAAGAAGTCCCTTTTAGCGCCTATTTTGCGTGCAAGGCGACACCTTACCATATGGGCCGAACCACGGCAATGCTTTCGCACTACTTTCTGAAACCATAGATCCAATACATAGTGTAAGTACACATTTGCCAGTATTGGTGATATTACCCCGCCCTGGGGAGTTCCCTCGGGGGTATCATATCTTACCCCGGCTTCTATCACCCCTGCTCTGAGGAATCGGTAGATGAGTCGTAGCATGTTCGTGTCTGCTATGCGTTCCTTTAGAAATTCCATTACCCATTTGTGATCCACATGGTCAAAGAATCCCTTGATGTCAGCGTCCACGATGTAGTTTACTCGATGATCCTCTATGAGCTTGTTAAGGTGCTTTAATGCATCGTGCGCACTCCGCTTGGGTCGAAATCCATAGGAGAAACCCATGAAGTCCTGTTCATAGATGGCGTTTAGTATCTGTGCTGCTACTGCCTGTACAAGTTTGTCTTCATAGGCGGGTATTCCGAGCGGACGCGTTTTGTCTGTTCCTGGCTTGGGGATGCGAACCCGCCTGACCTCTTGCGGTTTGTAGGCTTGTTTCTTCATTCTTGACACCAGGTTTTTGATGTTTTCTTCCAGGTTTTCGCCGTAGTCTTTTCTGGTTACCCCATCCACTCCTGGTGCTTTTCGTGCTGCCATCTGGTTATGTGCAGCACTTAGCGTATCCTCGTTGATGAGATGGATTAGGGTCATGAATTTGTACTTGGGATTTTCTCTTGCTCGTTCGGCTATCCTTGCCAGTTGCGTTTCCACTGTCTTCTCCTCTCCAGTAGGACAATGTTTCCTTGACTAAGGGCTATAATACGTTGCCGCCTTTCCTCCCCAGGCATTACCCTGTTCATCAGTACTATGCAGCAATCCGACTCCCTGACAGACTTTTGGCTCCCTTGCTTTGTATTGCTTGTCGGCCATACTCCCCTGCGGAAGAACTGTCAGGGTCTCCCGAGTTACCGTGACTTAACAATGTGTAACGTGCCAAGGTCTCTGACCCCGGAGGAGCCTCAGCGTTCTCGCCCTATCGACCGCTGAGGTGTTGCCTTCTGCTGGACGTACGGCATCGGCCTCCTCATCCACACACATTTCGGGGCTCATTCCCTTCAGCCTCTGGCTTTCGGCCCATTACCTCGCCTGCCTACGCTTAAACGCTTCTGTTGCCAGTTGCGCTCCAAGGCTGGCTACGAGTGGTTGGCTAGTCCTTTCTCGGTGGGCTTCTCACCCACTATATGTCACGACCTTGCTCGGTCGCTCGCGTCCCCCTGTGTCATTTGAGGAGGGAGTGGGGAGGTTGGGAAATCAGAACCTCCCCACATGTTCTCAGTATGCTGCAAATGGGTGTTTCAAAGGATTGAGCCAGTAAAACCACGACCTTTTGAATACGTACTCCGGTGTACTCTTAATTCAAAACCGCATCAAAAAATGACACAACGAACGCGTCCCCCTGTGTCATTCCTTGTTGGAGACTCCGGCTTCGCCGAAGGTGGCCATTTCTTTGGTCAATTTTACCGCGGCTTCGAAGATGGGGAAGGTCAAAACGGCTCCGGTGCCCTCTCCTACCCTGAGGTCCAGGTGCAAGACAGGCCGCAGGCCCAAGTATTCCAGCATGATGCGATGTCCGGGCTCCTGAGAGAGGTGGGAGGCAAACAAGAAATCGCGGCAGCGTTCATTCATCTTGCAGGCCAACAGGGCTGCCGCGGTGGAGATGAAACCATCCACCAGCACCGGCACCCGACGGGCGGACGCCCCTATGATCACGCCGGTCAAGGCGGCGATTTCCAGGCCGCCTACTTTGGCCAGGACCTCCAGCGGGCGGTTGGGATCGGGCTGGTGCAGATCCAGGGCTTGCTTGATGACCTCAATCTTCTTCTTACGCCCACTGTCATCCAGGCCGGTGCCGCGCCCGGTTATGATATCCAGGTCCACTCCGCTGTATGCCGCCAATATCGCGCTGCTGGGGGTGGTATTGCCGATGCCCATCTCACCTGTCGCTATCAGCGTGGCTCCGGCATCAATTTCGGCCTGAACTATTTCTATACCGGCTTCTATGGCAGCCACTGCTTCAGCTTCGGTCATAGCTGCTTCCCGAACCATATTGCGGGTCCCTTCCCGGATTTTACGTACATTTAGGTTGGGGTGCTGTATGGCTGGGCCCAAGACTCCGACATCGGTGACTACCACTTTTGCACCGGTATAGTTGGCGAGCACATTTATAGCCGCCCCATCATTGAGGAAATTCATGACCATCTGCGGGGTCACTTCCTGAGGATAGGCGCTCACCCCTTCAGCCACCACCCCATGGTCGCCGGCCATGACTAAAACCACCTTATCCCCCAGATCGGGGATAGCTTGGCCCTGGATGGCCGCCAGGCGCACCACGATATGTTCTATGATGCCTAAAGCACCTAATGGTTTGGTTAGGCTGTCCAGTCGCAGTTGTGCCGCCTCAGCCGCTTTTTCATCCGGTAATCCGATACTCTGCAGGGTTGCACTAAGCAGTTCCATGTGTTTGACCTCCTTCTTTATTACAAAAATAAAAAGTCCCCAAGCCGATTAGACTTGAGAACTTTACCTTCATCCTCAACCGCATGTTCTCAGGCAGGTCTCCTGACTCCCGAATCAAACGCTCTCACCATTTTAGCCAGCCTTCCCAGTTACCCAGTGGCTTTGCGGCTTTTGGAGCTCTCCGGTTACAGTGGCGGGTCCGTTCAGGTCTTGCACCTGATTCCCTATTATCCCCCAAAGGGGCACCTGAAACATAAGGTAATATAATTTTTTTAATTATAAACAGCTTGCCTCGGTCCTGGCAAGAGTAAAATTTTTGTGTGCCAACTTGGTCTGAGCATCGATAAGGCAAAGGTTACCGCCTATGCTCTGGCAAGACTAAAATTTTTGTGTGCCAACTCGGTCTAGCCCTCTGCGTCTTTCAGCATCTGACAGGGTTCTGGGCTGTCAAGGCTGTCACCTGCCCATTTTATACAATCCAGTCTGTTTAAGACCCGGCCCAGGTTTTGTTCAATGACTCCTGGCAACTCCTCATCAGAACTCAACAGGCCCATAACTTTAATAATGTATTCCGCCTGTTCTCCCCCCTTTGTCCACTGCAGGGTAATATCAAACACGTTTTTCAAGGTCGGGGTTACGTCGACCCCAGTAGCGGCTATAGAATAGGCTCGGCGCTCCGGCAGTCGGCAGGCGGCCTCGCCCAGCTTGTAGCTGCAAGCCTCCTGTCCGCATCCCTGGCAGTGGCCGCAGGTCAAGAAAAACAGCTGCCCCTTGTGTTCGGCCAGAATGGCATAACCCAGCTGGTTAAGCATATCTGATAAAACTGTATCCTGCAGGCTGAAATCGTCAGCCGTTAGCTCAGGTGGTTTGAAACGGGAGTGGAATTTGGCGTAAATCAATATCCCGTGGGGGTTCTTTTCGGCTACTTGTGCCACTGCGGGGGCATGGGGAGGACATCCCCCTGAGCCGTAATCCGGGCAGCCGTCCTTGCAGTACCCGGTGATACGATCATAATCGTTACAGAGCTGAGCGGAAGCAATCGATCTAGAGCCGATTTCCAGTGGGAAATTGCGGCTTCTAGGGTCGGTGTATATGATCCACATAGGCTGTCCTCCTGAATATCCTGGCTTGTGCTAGTATATTTGACAATTGCGGTTATTAATCCTCCGCGGGAAATATATAATAACCTCTGCCAGCCTTTGTCAATGTCCTGCTATCAGCTGTTCTGATGTCCGGTTTGGGGGTGTAAGGGCCAAAACAATCCCATTTATGCCTGTGCTGGTCTGATTCCCCGTTCCAAGCAAACATCGTAATCGTGGCTTGTAATTAGGCAAAAGTGCCTGCCCCCGGTACCCCAGGTTCAAAGTGCTCAAATGCCAGCATCCAGATCATTATCTGTTGAGGCTGTTTCAGCAGGAAGCCGTTTAGGCTGACTGCCTTGAAGAAGATCATCCAACAGGGTATAGATCACCGGCACCACCACCAGTGTTAAGAGCGTGGAAGTGATCAGCCCGCCGATGGTGGCATGGGCCATGGGAGCCCGCCATTCAGAGCCTGCACCCAAGGACATGGCTACCGGCACCATCCCCAATATCATTGCAGTCGAGGTCATGAGTATAGGGCGCAGACGGGTGGCCGCAGCCTCGCGCAGGGCTTGATTGCGCTCCAATCCCCGAGCCCGGGCTTGTTTGGTGAAATCGATCAAGAGTATGGCGTTTTTGGTAACCAAGCCCATTAACAGAATAACGGCGATCATGGACACCAGGCTCAGTTCGCTGCCCATAAGGAACAACCCAATAATGGCACCGACGATTGCCAGGGGCAGGGAGAACATGATAGAGAAAGGATCGATATAGCTTTCGAACTGGGCTGCCAGAATCAGGAATATGAACAGTATCCCCATCACCATGGCCAAAGCCAACGAACTGAAGGCGTCCCCCATGCGTTCTGCGTCACCCCCGGCATAGAACCGATAGCCGGCTGGCAGCTTTAGTTCCTGTTCGGCCCGCTCAGCAAACTCCTTATTAAAGGCCCCCAATGAAATCCCGCGCAAATTTCCGTTCAAAGCGATCTCCCGGGAACGGTCGAAGCGCTCGATACTCCGCGGCGAGGTGGCGAAAACCTCCCTGGTCACCTGGCTTAAGGCCACATTGCCATTCTCGCTGGGTAGATAGATCCGCCCCAGGTCGGATAAGCTGCGCCGCTGTGATTCATCCAACTGCAGGCGTACATTGATGCGTTCCTCATCCTCTTTGTACTGAGTCACTATCTTGCCGGTCAACAGGGTATACAGTGTATCGCCGATGTAGCCGGGACTGATCCCCAAATCGCCGGCTCGCTGCTTATCCACTTCCAGCCTGGTCTCAGGGGTCCCTTCCCGGTAGCTGTTGGATATATCGACCACCCCGGGAATGCTCTCCAAAATGCGCTGGGCTGCTTCGGCATACCCTGCCATCAAGCGCATATCATCCCCCTGAATGCGGTAATCCCAGGCATATTGTTCGGCAATAGCATTGTAAAAAAGCATGCTGGCGGTATATCCGGGCTGGCTCTGCAGCTCGCGGCGCAACTCGGCAGCGATATCTTCCACCCCTGGTTCACGCTGACTTTTGTCGGTCAGTTGCACGAAAATCCGGGAATTCTCCGCCGAAGTGGTAATATAGGTGCTGGTGACCTCAGGATGACTGCGTATGACCGAATCGGCCGATTGTACTGATTGGGCGGCAGCATCCAGCGTCAGTCCGGAATCCAAATCCAGCACAACGCTGAATTCCCCAAAGTCGCTGTTAGGCACGAAGCTCGACCCCATGAAAGGTATCACTGACAGACTGCTAAAAAACAACAAGCCCGCGACCGCCAGGGTCTGCCAGCGATGCAGCAGGGCCCAGTCCAGCAGCACCGCATACTGAGCTTTAAACCACTCGAAGCCCCCATTGAAGGTGGCCAGAATTTTCCCCAGCGGCCCTCGATATTCAACGTCACCGCTATTTAGATAGCGCGAACTTAACAATGGCACCAAAGTGAAAGAAACCAGCAGAGATATCAACAAGCTGAAAATCACGGTAAGGCCGAATTGTTTGAAAAACTGTCCCACCATGCCGGTCATCATGCCTACCGGCAGGAAAACCGCAATGACCGTGAAAGTGGTGGCCATAACCGCCAGGCCGATCTCCGAGGTGGCATCGCGGGCAGCCTGCAGGGGCATCTTGCCCTGATGCATATGGCGGACAATATTTTCTATGACAACGATGGCATCGTCGATGAGCAGTCCCACTGACAGTGACAAAGCTATCAGGGACATGGTATTCAGACTGAAGTCCAGGAACCAAATCATCACAAAGGTGGTTATGATCGAGGTGGGGATGGCTAGGGCACCAATCAGGGTGCTGCGCCAGTTGCGCAAGAATAGGAACACCGTCAATACCGCTAGAAGACTGCCTTCAAAGAGGGTCATAATCACATTATTGACCGAAGCCCGCACCCGCACCGAATTGTCTCTCACCAGGCTGATTCTTACCCCATCGGGCAGCTCCTGGTTAAGTGAAGTGATGGCAGCCTGCAGGTCATCCGCGATACGCACCGTGTTGTTACCGGACTGCTTGATTATGTTCAGGCCGACAACCGGCTGTCCCTGATAGAAGGCGCGGCTCTCCGGGCTCTTGATACTATCCCTGACCTGGGCTACATCTTTCACCCTGATCCATTGACCCGCCCGGTTGACCACGGGAATGTCTCCAAATTCCTCCAGGCTGTCCATTTCCCCGGCGGTGCGCACCGATATTGCGCGGCCCTGGTCATTGAGGTTGCCGGCTGGGACTTCCACATTGCCGCGCTGCAGCGCCGCTGCTACTTCGGCCGGGCTGACCGCATAGGCGTTGAGGCGGTCTGCATTCAGGTCAATATGTATCTCCCGCTCCTCATTACCGGCCACTTCTACCATCCCCACCCCGGATACCGTCTCCAGGCGAGGCTTAATCACTTGCTCCACCAGCTGGCTCCGCTCCAGCAGAGAATTATCCCCGGTAACGGCTAATGACATGATCGGGGCCTGGGTGGGATCATAGCGGGAGGTTACTGGCTCCTCTATGTCCTGGGGCAATTCATTGCGGATGGAAGCCAGTTTGTCACGTACATCCTGGGCGGCAGTTTGACCATCAGTCTCCAGGGCAAACTCCGCCCACACCATGGCCACGCTTTCGTGGGTCTGGGCATAGATATGCTTAACCCCGGAGATCTGCGCAATAGCTTCCTCTACTTTGACAGCTACATTGGCTTCCATTTGTTCCGGAGAAGCCCCGGGCTGCATAATGGTCACAGTCACGAAGGGGAACTCCAGTTCCGGCCAGTCATTGATATCCAGTTGAAAATAACTGAAAAGCCCTAAGGCGATTAAAGCAATGATGGTTACTGTTGCCAGAACCGGGCGTTTCAGGCTGAGATTGGTCAAGAACATGGCCTATACCCCCTGATCCGGCAATATTTTGATATGGTCACCTTCCTTGAGCTGGTTCACATTGCTTACGATCACATCCTGGCCTGCTTCTAGTCCTTTTATGATCTCCACCCGGCCGTCGAATATCTCCCCTATCTCCACTGCGGCCAGATGAGCGGTATTTTCCGCAGGCACAAACACGTAAAACTGCCCCTGTTTGGAAGTCAAGGCTTTTTCCGGCACACTTAACACAGTGCGCGCTTCACCGCTGTATATGACCACATTGGCGAACATGCCAGCCTTCAGCAGCCCATCCGGGTTGGGCACCCTCACTTTGCACTGGAATACCCGGGCCTGAGGACTGGCCGCCGGGTTGATAGTTTCCAAAGTACCCCGGAAGCTTTGCTCCGCATAAGCATCCACACTTATTTCCGCTTCCATGCCGGTCTTGATCTGCCCCAGCTCGGATTGGCCCACCGCGACTATAATATTCACTTCAGCCAGGTGGTGAACTTCCATTAAGGGAGTGCCCACAGCTACCATTTGTCCTCGTAGGGCCGAAAGGTTGGCAACCACCCCGCTAATCGGCGAGGTCACCCGAGTATAGCCCAAATCACGTTGAGCGTTGTGCAATGCCGCCTGGGCTTTGGACACATCCGCTTGCGCCGCTCTCAATGCCGCTTGAGCATCTTCATAATCCTGTGTCGACGCTGCTCCGGCTTCATACAGCTGCCTTACTCTTTCGTGCAGGGAACGAGTGCTGTCCAGTTTGACCTGGGCCTGAGTCAGATTGGCCTGACTTACCTCCACTAGATTGCTATAAGGCTGGGAATCGATCTGGGCCAGAGTCTGGCCAGGTTGTATGCTGGCCCCGTTGTCAACCGGGAGAGCCTCGATTATTCCTGCAACTCGCGCTGTAATCAAGGCTTTTTCGGCCGCATCGACCGTGCCAGTAAGCCGCAACGCATTCTGCCGGCTGACCTGTTCCACCTGACTGGTTTTTACCGCCTGCATCCCGGCATCGACTGCCGCTGTATCCGCCTGTCCCTCTATCCTGTATATTACCAGACCTCCTAAGACCAGCAAGGCGATCAGCAGCACCGACCCTATTTTCCATTTAGATGGCATGATTCCCGTCCCCCAGACGACTTTTTATCCTCTAATATTCCACACCGCAACATGGTCAACCTTCCCTCGCGCAGGCAATTTTTCAATCTGAGACGAGACCATAATTTGCCAACCTGATGCTACTCAGTAGGACGAATTGGTTTTAAATTACGGTATGATATTCGACCTAAAAGGGCATGATTTGTCTATGTCGACCTGGAGTTCTCTAAACACCAGGGGCATGACAATAAAAGACTTGGGGCACTGCCCCGGGTTAGATTTTTGGAGGGATTTTTAATTGATCGGTAAAGTAAAATGGTTTAGCGACAGTAAAGGATTCGGATTTATTGAGGCTGAAACCGGGCAAGATGTTTTTGTGCATCAGTCAGCCATTCAGAGCAGCGGCTTCCGTACCTTGAGTGAGGGTCAAACGGTGGAGTTCGATGTTACTACCGGCCCGAAAGGACAGCAGGCTTCCAACGTGCACATCGTCTCCTAATCCGCTCAGATAGGAAAAGCGGGACACAGGTTATAGCCGGGTCCCGCTTTTTACTCTTCACCCCAGACCAGCTAACTTTAGTCAAGTATTTTATAAAAATAAACAACACGGCTTGCCAACCAGCGGAGACTGGTGTTGCCTGGCGCAACTGCGCAGGGCAAGGACCGTTCCGCTGGCGTCCTACTCTATAGTGAAAACCTGGCTGGCCCGAACGGTATCTTCAACTATGAAAACCAGTTTGTACTGGCCGGGCTGCTTGAAGGAGAGTACAGCCTGATAATAACTCTGATCAGGATTTACTTTAATGGCGTATTTGTTCAATATCTCTCCGTTCAAGGCTGATTCGTATTGCAGATGTAGGGTATCACTGCCGAAGGGTGTTCCATTATTGAATCCAAAATAGAATTGCTCTCCCGCTTTAAAACTAGCGGCTGGCTGTGTAATCTGCTTAGTTGATTCATCCCGGGCGCGGCCCAATATTAGACTGGCTTGCTGAGCATTATCAGTCTGCCCGTTTGTTGCCGGCGGAGCGATAACAGCCGGGGCTGCGGGGGGACTAGATGGCGTGACCGGCTGCTGAGATGCAGACGGGGTAGCAGCCGTGTCTGGGGGTGATTCTACATTTGCGCTGTTATTCGATGCCGCACTTGGGCCAAATGTCTCCGCGGGCTTTTCGGCGCACCCTGCAGCAGTTATTAAAACACCACACAACAACGTTATGACCACTATTTTCCTTAACTGTTTCAAGGTTTTTCCTCGCTCCCTCTCCATTTAATAAAGGTCTATTACAAGTCGGTATATGTCTGCATCTTATAATAACTGATCAGCTTGTCAATTGCCCATAACTATTAGACGTAAAAAAGTCTTAAAATGCCTTATGTAATCCCTAGCAACGAATTATTCCTTTAACGTATATTATTGGACCAGGATAACGGTTTGTAAGTCACAGAACTGCCCTGTCATTTCCAAGGGGGACGGTTGAAACCGTTCCCCTTGTGTCACTTCCCTGTCACTTCCCCTGTCACTCCTGTCACTTTTTGATAGCATTATCCTTATTGATACAGGGTTTTTATCCGTATTTCCCCAGCCTATCCAATCTATATTGGTTTTTCGCCTAAGTCTTTGATTATTGTCGATAAAGTGCGCCATTAATGCAGGTATTTTTAAAAATATCACGAAGTAGTATTTACTGTAGACTGACATCAGAAGACAGTGGTTATCTGATGTCTTTATCACTGTGAAAGGAGGTGAAAAGGTGGCTACCATCCAGGATATTATCACTTCTTACAAGGACAAACCCGGGGGGATTATAGAGGCCTATCACGCTGTACAGAGGGAATATAACTATCTTCCAGAAGAAGCGGTTGAATTTGCAGCGCAGGTCTTTGGGATTTCTGCTGCACAGGCATTCGGAGTGGCAACATTCTATTCTTACCTCTCCGTCGCAAAAAGGGGTCAGTATATTATCCGTATGTGCGAAAGCGCGCCATGTCACATAGCTGGCGCCGATATTCTCATCAAGGCCTTTGAAGATGCTCTGGGAATCAAAGTTGGCGAAACCACTGCAGACGGTAAATTCACCCTGGAATTAACCGAATGTGTAGGACAATGTCAGGGAACTCCAGTTATCACCATTAACAGCATACCTTATATAGACATGAATCCGGAACAAGTACCAACTGTGCTAGCCCTTTGCCAGTAGCTTAGTGAGAAGGGAGGGATAATAAGATGGCTAAAGAGATGCGCATCGTACTGCGCAACGCCGACCAGATCAACCCTGAAAAGATTGAGGATTACTTGCAGGCCGGCGGTTATAAAGCTCTAGAAAAAGCCCGCAGTATGTCTCGCCAGGATTTGATCGCCGAAGTAAAAAAATCAAACCTCAGGGGCCGCGGCGGAGCAGGTTTTAACGCAGGCATGAAATGGAGCTTCGTTCCCGAAGCACCGGTCAAATATGTAGTATGCAACCTGGACGAAGGGGAACCAGGGACCTACAAAGACCGTACCATCGTGGAAAAAGATCCCCAACGTTTGCTGGAAGGAATGGCCATATGTGGTCATGCCATCAATTCTAATCAAGGTTATATCTATTGCAGAGGAGAGTATCCCTATGTTGTGGACTTGCTGCGTCGTGCCATCGATCAGGCCAGAGACAACGGAGTTTTAGGGGATTTTGATATTGAGGTCCGCATGGGCGGCGGCGCCTATGTATGTGGTGAAGAAACCGCCTTGATCGAGTCAATAGAAGGCCACCGCGGCGAACCACGTTTTAAGCCGCCATTTCCGGGTGTTTCCGGATTATGGGCCAAACCCACGGTGGTTAACAATGTCGAAACTTTTGCCAATCTGCCTGATATTGTGATGCAGGGGGGAGAGTGGTTTGCTTCCATCGGAACGCCAAGCTACCCGGGGACCAAGGTTTTGACCTTAACCGGTGATGTGGTCAATCGTATTCCCATCGAAGTGCCGACCAACACTACCATCCGCGAAGTAATTTTTGAATTTGGCGGAGGGATTCGCGGAGGCAAGAAATTCAAGGCTGTACAGATCGGCGGTACCTCAGGAGGATTTATACCCGAATCATTACTGGATACACCGATAGACGCAGACTCTATGAGAAATATTGGGGCAACACTGGGCACCGGCGCAGTTTTAGTCATGGACGAGACCCGCGATATAGTCGATATCGTAACTCGTATTTCCAAATTCTTTGAACATGAGTCTTGCGGAAAATGCAATCCCTGTAGAGAAGGCACTTTCCGTGCCTACGAGATAATGAAAAAAATTAACAACGGCCAAGCGGCCCCGGCAGATTTGGATAAACTGGCGCTGCTGTCCCGGGTAATGACCAAGGCGTGTCTGTGTGGACTAGGACAGGCAGCTCCTGGACCCATCTTGACCACCATGGAGCATTTCAACTCGGAATATCAGGCCAGACTGCAAATCTAACGGAAAGGAGGGAAAGCCATGATCACTCTGACCATAAATGGCAGAGAAATACAAACTCCCAAAGGCAGCACTGTTCTGGATGCCTGTCAGGCTGCTGGTATACCCATTCCCACATTATGCTATGACCCGGATCTGCGTTTGGCAGGTTCCTGCCGCATGTGCCTGGTGGAAGTCAAAGGACGCCCCTTATTTGTGGCCTCCTGTGTGGCCCCGGCTGAAAATGGCATGGTGGTGGAAACCGAGAGTCCGGCTATCGTAGAAGCCCGAAAGGTAACTTTAGAGCTTTTGGCAGCACGGCATGATTTTAACTGCCAGGTATGCGAAAAGAACGGTGACTGCAAGTTCCAAGACTATTGTTATCAGTACGGTATAAAAGAAAGCCGTTTTGAAGATGGCGGACGCCACGTATATCCGATTGACGATCCCAATCCTTTCCTGGAGAGGGATTATAACAAATGCATCATGTGCACTCGCTGTGTCCGAGCTTGTGAAGACATCACTGTGGCCCGGGCCATAAATGTCAAAAACCGCGGCCATAATGCCAAGATCTCCACAGCTTTTGACGGCGATTTGGCCGATTCCCCCTGCGTATTCTGCGGGCAATGTGTGATGGTATGCCCGGTAGGAGCCTTAACTAGCAAGGTCAGTGCCGGCCTAGGCAGATCCTATGAAGTGGATAAGGTTCTCACCACCTGCACCTATTGCGGAACCGGATGCACCCTGGAACTGAATGTCAAGGATGACAAGGTGGTCGGGGTTACTTCCAACCGCACTCTGGAAGGCAGTCCGGTCAACAAAGGCGCACTGTGCGTTAAAGGCCGGTTTGGATGGGATTTCATCAATTCTCCAGATCGTCTCACTACCCCGCTGATCAAGGAAAACGGCGAATTTAGGGAAGCCAGCTGGGATGAAGCCCTGGATCTGGTGGCCAAGCGCCTAGGTGACATCAAAGCCCAGCACGGACCTGATACCATTGCTATGTTCAGTTCTGCTCGCGTTACCAATGAGGAGAACTACCTGGCACAGAAATTCACCCGAGCCGTCCTGGGAACCAATAACGTCGATCATTGCGCCCGTCTCTGACACTCCGTTACTGTCGCCGGTCTGGGGGCAGCATTCGGAAGCGGAGCAATGACCAATTCCATCGGAGAACTGGAAAAAGACGCTGACTGCATATTTGTTATTGGATCGAATACCACCGAGAATCATCCTGTTATTGGGATGAAGATAAAGCAAAACAAGCTGTATAACGGAGCCAAACTGATCGTTGCCGATCCACGCCGCACCGATCTGGCCGAAATCGCTGATGTCTATATGCCGCATTTGCCCGGTTCAGACGTAGCTTTAGTAAATGCCCTGATGAATGTGATTATCAGCGAAGGTCTGGCAGACCAAACCTTCATAGAGGAACACACCGAGGGTTATGAAGCCATGGCAGCCATAGTTGAGAAATACACTCCTGAATACGTTGAACCGATCACCGGCGTACCCGCGGAGAGCATTCGGGCCGCAGCGCGCATCTACGCCCAGAGCGGAAATGCCGCAATCTGTTATGCCATGGGTCTTACCCAGCATCGCACTGGCACCGACAATGTTAAATCAGTCTGTAACCTGGCCATGCTGACCGGAAATATCGGACGCCCGGGTACTGGCGTTGACCCCTTACGCGGGCAGAACAATGTACAGGGTGCATGTGATATGGGCGCTCTCCCGGTGGTTTATACAGCTTATCAGGCTGTCACCAATGAAGCCGTACGGACCAAATTCGAACAAGCCTGGGGCGTGAGTCTGCCGGCTGAGAACGGATTGGTTTTAACTGAAGTTATCAATAAGGCTCACCATGGTGAAATGAAAGCCTTGTATGTCTTTGGTGAGAACCCCATGATGAGCGATCCCGATCTTCAGCATGTGGAAGAAGCTCTGGAAAAACTCGACTTTTTGGTAGTGCAGGACATATTTTTGACTGAAACCGCCAAGTATGCCGATGTGGTATTGCCGGGAGCCTGCTTCGCAGAAAAGGACGGCACCTTCAGCAACACCGAAAGAAGGGTCCAGCGAGTTCGCAAGGCTGTATCCACCCCCGGGCAAGCCCGTGCTGATTGGGAGATCATCTGTGAAATCGCCACCCGTATGGGCTATCCTATGAGTTATAGCGGCGCTGAAGAAATCTACGAAGAGATGCGTGCACTCACTCCGTCCTATGCGGGTATCAATTATGCCCGACTGGAGAAGGGCGGTCTGCAGTGGCCCTGTCCCACCGAGGAGCATCCGGGCACACCATTCCTGCACAAAGACGGCAACTTCAGCAGAGGCAAAGGGGCTTTCACCGCTATCGACTATATTCCCCCCGGTGAACAGCCTGATGAAGAGTATCCCTTGATTCTCACTACCGGACGCAGTCTATTCCATTATCACACCGGTACCATGACTCGCCGGGCATCAGCATTGGATGCTCATAAACCGGCTGCCGAATTGGAGATCAATCCGGAAACAGCTGCTGCCAAAGGAATCAAAGATGGTGATATGGTCAGAATCTCAACCCGTCGCGGCGGTCTGGATATCAAGGCCAAAGTGAGCAACATAGTTGCGCCTCAGGTTGTATTTATGACCTTCCATTTCGCTGAAACAGCTGCCAATTGGCTGACCAGTTCAGAATTCCTGGACCCGGTAGCAAAGATACCAGAATACAAGGTTTCGGCTTGTAAAGTAGAGAAAATCTAGCAGGCTCGCAGAATACTGCAGCTGATGCCAGATAAACATTTAGGGATTATCTGTTAGCGCTTTCCAAAGCGCCAAACACAAAAAGGAAGGGGAAATTTGTACATGAATTGTTTCGCTCCTGGAGAAGTAGCAGGCAATGCCTGCAACATCAGCGCGGCCAAGTCCAAGCTGTCGTTCGGCAAGTTGTTTATCCTGGGCATCCTGGCCGGTGCCTACATCGGCTTCGGTGCCAACCTGGCCACAGTTATCGGCAACGACATACCCAAGTTCCTGGGTAACGGCTTAGGCCAGTTTATGTTCGGCGCCGTGTTCAGCACCGGCTTGATGATGGTGGTTATCGGCGGAGCCGAATTGTTTACCGGCAACAACATGTTTATGATGATCGGGGCCATGAACGGTTCCTGTTCCTGGGGAGACCTATTGAAGAACTGGGTTGTGGTGTGGATAGCCAACTTTGTTGGTTCACTGTTGTTAGTTTACATCGTAGCGGGCGGTTTTTATGGGGTCGGACCGGATGGTGCCGCCTCAGTAGGCTTGTTCAAAGGCGCCGTAGGGGCCAAAGCCCTGGCAGTAGCCAAAGGTAAACTGGAGTTGACCTGGAGCGCAGCATTTTTCCGGGGGATACTCTGTAACTGGCTGGTATGTATGGCGGTCTGGTTGGCTCTGGCCAGCAAAGACGTGGTTGGCAAAGTGTTCGGTATCTTCTTCCCCATTATGGCCTTCGTCGCCAGCGGGTTCGAGCATAGCGTTGCCAATATGTTCTTCATCCCCATGGGCCTGTTGGTAGCTCAGATCCCGGCTATCGTAGACGTAGCCGCAGCGAGTGCCGGCAGCCCTGAAGCCATTGCAGCCTTCAAGCTGGCGGTAACCAATGTGTTCACCTGGAAGCAGTTTATAATGAACAACCTCATCCCGGTGACCCTGGGTAACATCGTGGGCGGTTCAATTATGGTGGGTTCACTGTACTGGTTTTCCTACCTGAAAAAAGACGCTCCGGTTGCCAAAGATAAATCAACCGCAGCATAGTTTTTGTTGACCGTAATATCCAAGAGGCGGGGGTCTTGCCCCCGCCTCTTTTCGTGCTCCGGCGCAACTCGATCAATCGGCTGACCTGTTGATGGATGTTTCCTGTGAATCCGTCTTCTTCGGTCTCTCTCCCTCTCGGTTATTTCCTGATCTCCATCTCCCAGTTGTTTTTGTCATCAACATTCATGGTGACACTATATCCATACGATCGGGCCAGTTTGCTAACATTTTCCCGCGATACCGCACTGTCTCCTGTGATCAATATGTTAGCCACGCCCTGGTCGATCATCTTCTTGGTCTTAACAACCGGAATGGGACAGCTTAATCCCCGCACGTCAAGCTTCTCCACCACCAGCACCCCCTATTCTTCTCGATATGTATAACCGATTATCAACATAGCTATGATAGCTGCCACACAGGCAATCTGGCCGAACAGATTGGGACCTCCGATACTTGCCGGAGATGTTGCCGTCGCCGCTGCCATGGCTGAACTGGCCAGGCCGAAATTGTGAATGAAACCAGCTCCGACAATCATGCCGATCACTACCGCACCGGCATCCATATCGCCCTGGCCGGACAGAATCAGCTGGCGCAAGGGGCATCCCCCCAGCAGGGTTGCAGTCAATCCCACCAGGTATAAGCCCAGGAAGTTCCAGATATGATTGCTATGTGCAATAGGCTGCCCAGCAAAACCGGTTTTGAAATAGCCCCAACCGATGTTTAAGGCCAAAGCACCGATGAATACCCCTATAAAGCCTAACAATAGAGTATGGTCTTTAATCAAGAGGAAATCTCTGATGCCGCCGCTTAAGCAGAGGCGGCTGCGCTGGGCCAGGACTCCTACTATCAGTCCGGCCCCCAGGCTGTACAACAAGGCGGCGTGCATGCTGCCCGGGCCCTTCTGGCTGAAAAATAGCGGTCCGCCCGCAGCCGCATTAAATACCGTACCTTTAAGCAACAGATAGAGAAAAAACAGCATCAGGATTGGCATCAGCAATCCTCCCAGGGGCGAAGCGCTGATTTTGGCCCGGCCTAAGTCGAAGCCCTGCTTGAGGAAAAATACTCCGCTGCCCACCCCGACTATAAAACCTAGTAGGCCTACTAACGCATTATAGTCTCCTCCGGCCATACGCAGGATGTCGCGCAGCGGACAGCCCAAAAAGACCAATGCCCCCACCATCATAAAGACGCCCATGAAAAAACGCAACAGAGTGGCAGAACCGCCCCGGCTCTTATACTCACCGGCAAAGAGTGCAGCCAGGAGTGCCCCTAAAACCATCCCTATGATCTCCGGGCGCATGTACTGCACCACGGCAGTCTGGTGCAGCCCCAAAGCCCCGGCGATGTCGCGCTGAAAACAAGCTACGCAAAAGCCCATGTTGGGCGGGTTGCCCAGCTTGACCAAAACTACCGCGATTAGCCCGATAAGCACACCAGTTCCTAACACCAACCATTTGTCCCGCTCCAAACCCGTTACCCCCATTTCAATAATTATTTATTATGTGGTTTATTACCAATAGTTATATTCGCGGTTTAGTCCGATATTCCTCCCCAGTATATAAAAAACGCTCTGAGGTTATAAGTAAAAAAGCACCCCCTGATCAGGAGGTGCAATCTAGTTTTTATCTATTAGGGTTGTTCGCTACACCCAGCCTCGCATCTTCACGGCTTGGGCTACACGGTTGATGGATATCACATAAGCGGCATCGCGCATATAGAGATTGTTCTTTTTAGCCAAATCGCTGACCGCACGGAAAGCGGCAGTCATTTTAGCATCCAGCTTCTGTAAAACTTCGTCCTTCTCCCAGTAGAAATTGGAATTGGACTGTACCTGTTCGAAGTAACTGCAGGTCACCCCGCCGGCGTTGGCTAAGAAGTCTGGTATTAAGAAGATGCCCCTCTCTTTGATCACTTCATCTGCATCTGGGGTGGTTGGTCCATTGGCTCCTTCAGCTATTATTTTAACCGTTGGTTTGATTTTGTGTACATTCTCGATGGTTATCTGGCTTTCCAGAGCTGCCGGGAAGAGTATATCCACATCCTGCTCCAGCCAGGCATCGCCTTCCAAAATCTCACATCCTATAGCTTTGGCCTGTTCTTTTTGTATGCTGCCAAAGGCATCGGTGATAGCCATCAATTTGGCACAGTCGAGACCGTCTTCACATTTGACAGTATAGGACTTCTTATCAGTGTTATCCCAACAGGAGATGGCTATGGTCTTCCCACCTAGCTTGCAGTATAATTCAGTCGCATACTGGGCTACATTGCCGAATCCCTGGAAGCTGGCGCAGGTCTCCTCAGGCTTGATGCCCATTTCTTTCAGGGCTTCACGTACCGTATATATCAGCCCATATCCGGTGGCTTCGGTCCGGCCTAAAGATCCGCCCATGCCCACCGGTTTGCCGGTGATAAAACCGGGGTATCTGCCCCCATGTATAGTTTCATACTCATCCAGCATCCACAGCATATGCTGGGCATTGGTCATAACGTCTGGTGCCGGAACATCGATATCAGGTCCAACATCGCGCGCCACTTTTCGTACCCAGCCGCGGCACAGTCTTTCCTGCTCATTCTTGCTCAAATTGCGAGGATCACAGACGACTCCGCCTTTTCCACCCCCCAGGGGTATATCGACGACTGCACATTTCCAGGTCATCCACATAGCCAGGGCACGTACCGTATCAGCGGTTTCGTTGGGGTGGAAACGGATACCGCCTTTGGCTGGGCCTCTAGCATCATTATGCTGCACACGATAACCTTGAAAAACCTTGGTAGTGCCGTCATCCATGCGCACCGGGATAAGGAAATGATATTCCATCGCCGGCTGCCGCAGGAGAGCCTGGGTGGCCTCGTCCAGTTCGATCATCTGTGCCACCTTATCGAATTGTGCCTGCGCATTAACAAAAGGATTATAACTTTTTTCGCTCATCTGAATCTGCTTCCTCCCTTGTAGCTTTCTAACGCGGAGTTGACTATGCCAATTATATAACTCCGATAGTGGATTTTGTGCGCAATTGTCTGATGTATACAATATACCCCTACAGCAAAGGAAGCTTTCCCAATCTTTAATCTCCAGGCGAGGATATATCTGGGTATTTAATAGAAATAACCTCCCAGTCTATATCTCCCCGGGGGGCGTTTATGGTCACCAAGTCCCCTTTAGCCTTAAGCAGCAAAGCGCTGCCAAGCGGTGAGAGTATGGAGATGTGGTTGTTATTGACCCGTTGTTCATAGAAAGGTACAATCACAAAGGTTTGCCTTTTTCCGCTGGGAGGGTTTAAGACCTCAACCTGGCTTCCCATAATTACAAAGGGTAATTCATCGCCTGCCCGAGATGAGCGTAAGGCGTTTTTCATCAGGGCTTCCAACTGATTTACATAGTTGTCCAAAAGCTGAACCATATTTTCGCGCTGCGGCGATAACAGCGGAAACTGGTCGTGTGTCCATTGGCTCCGGGTCTCCTCAACTGCTACCAGATGAGCCAGAATTCTCTCATAGTCTTCCGCTTTGATTAGACGCTGGGCCATATGTCATCCTCCTCCACCCATACATTAAATGGTAATTAGTACCCATAATAATTAGGTACCCGGCCTCACCGCCGGGTACCTATTGTTTACAGTATACTGTACACATCCACTGATTGTCAATAATGAGGGACATTTCCCAATTCGGGTCTTTGACAGTTGAATAGTAGAAAAAGGTTAGAGAAGCCCGAAAAGGGCTAATTTTTTTGTCAATTGTTACACTTTTGTATTGAGTACTTTTGAGTAATGTGTCATAATATAAGGGATGGGAGGTGTTTTCTATGCGGCTAAAAATTTCTAGGTCAAAAAATGCTGCTTCGCTTTATGTCATAAAGTCCACCTATGTCAATGGCGTTCATTCTTCCAAGATTGTTGAAAAGCTTGGTACATATGATGAACTTAAGAAAAAATTGGGCGGGCAAGACCCGATCGAGTGGGCCAAGGAGTATATTGCCAAACTTAACGAGGAGGAAAAGCTTAACAAACGCGATGTCCTAGTTAAGTATTCCCCGATCAAGACTATTGATAAAGGCCAGCAGCGCTTATTCAACGGCGGATACCTCTTTTTGCAGAAGATATATCACGAACTGAAGCTTGATAAAATGTGCAGAGCTATCTCTAAGAAGTACAAGTTTTCTTACGACCTGGACTCCATCCTATCCAGACTTATCTACGCCAGGATTATCTACCCTTCCTCTAAGCTTTCTACATTCCAACTTTCCTCAAGGTTCATAGAACAGCCATCGTTTGATCTCCACCAAATCTACCGTGCGTTGGAGATAATTGCCAAAGAGGCTGACTCTATCCAGGCGTCTCTTTATTCCAACAGCCTGGCTGTGTCAGAGCGGAACACGCGGGTGCTGTACTATGACTGCACCAATTACTTCTTCGAAATTGAGCAGGAGTCAGGCATCAAGCAATACGGCTACTCCAAAGAGCACCGCCCTAACCCCATTGTCCAGATGGGGCTTTTCATGGATGGGGATGGGGTGCCTTTAGCCGTATATATTGGCAAAGGCAATACTAACGAGCAACTGACGCTAAAACCGCTGGAGAAGAAAATACTGTCTGACTTTAACTGCTCCAAGTTCATCGTCTGCACCGATGCAGGGCTCGCTTCCAATAGTAACCGTCAATTCAACAACCAGGGCGAGCGAGCTTTCATCACTACGCAGTCGGTCAAGAAGCTGAAGAAACACCTAAGAGAATGGGCATTAAGCCCTGAGGGCTGGCGCCTCCCGGGCGATACCTCCGTATACAGTCTGGACAAGCTTGATGAAAACAAAGACATGGAAAAGACTTTTTACAAGGAGCGTTGGATTGTGGAGGATGGGCTGGAGCAGAAGCTTATTGTGTCTTTTTCGCTCAAGTACCAAGATTATCAACGCAAGGTCAGGAACGCCCAAATTGAGCGTGCTCGCAAAGTCCTTAACACGAATTTGGGGAAACTTACGAAGGTGAACCAAAACGACTACAAACGTTTTATCAAGAAAACCAGCATTACCCCTGAGGGTGAGGTTGCCAGCAAGGCGGTATATGAAATCGATAACTCTGTCATCCAGAAAGAGGAGGCTTTTGATGGTTTCTACGCGGTTTGCACTAACCTTGACGGCGACGCCGCTGCTATCCTTGCGGTAAATAGGAGGCGCTGGCAGATTGAGGAGTGCTTCAGGATCATGAAAAGCGAGTTTAAGGCTAGACCGGTATACCTTAGCCGCGATGACAGGATAATGGCGCATTTTATTATATGTTTTATCGCGCTGGTGATCTACCGACTCTTGAAGAAGACGTTAGGTGAGCAATACACCTGCAGTGAGATCGTTCAGGGGCTGCGTGACATGAATTTCTATGAGGTCAAAGGGGAGGGTTTCGTCCCCACCTATATGAGAACGGACTTCACGGATAATCTTCATGATGTGTTTGGCTTCCGTACTGACTACCAGATTCTCCCCATGCGACAGATGAAAAAAATTTTTAAAGCTACTAAGTCTTAGACAAATAGTACTCACTTTTTACTAACACGTGAAAAGCTCGCAACCCCCTTGTTTTAGGAGTTTACGAGCTTTTTTCTCTTCACTAAGTGTCAAAGACGGGAGTATACTGTACACATCCACTGATTGTCAATAATGAGGGACATTTCCCAATTACCTGTATCGTTATCAACTTTCCTAGATAGCACAAAAAAACGGGTGATTCAGGGGGGAATTTTGAAGGTTCGCCCTGATCACCCGTAGAAGTAGGCATGTTATCTTTAGCACATAAAAATATCCGGTTAAATCGTATGACCATTTATTATGCAACTAGTGTGCCAACTCATAAATGCAGCCCACCTTGAACGAGTCACAATAAAAACGCCCCATAATTGGGGCGTTCAAGTCTCTTAGCAACAAAGGTGAAATGATGCTGTCCGCGATATTGTATCACAATTGTTTCAATAATGAACACTTGCGTAAACAAAGCTACACATTTGGCACAATTGTAACATCTTAGTTGAGTATCTTACATTCCTTCATGCGACGGTAAAAAGTACTGCGCGAGATGCCCATTTCAGCAGCAGCCCGGCTGATATTACCGCCATGCGCATCCAGTGCCTGAATGATACGCTTCTTCTCCTGTTCCAGCGCAAACAGCTTACGGGTGTGGCGGTCACCCAGGTATCCCGGAGGAACTGGGCTCGCAAAATCAGGCACCTGAACCGGTATCGAGTTCGCCTTATGAATTGTATCACCTATTAGAATCTCCCGAGGCAGATGGTCTACAGTAATGCGAGAGTCATCAATAACCAACAGTATTCTTTCCACCACATTCTGCAGTTCGCGAATATTGCCAGGCCAGTGATACGCTTCCAGGTATTTGTAGACCGCCTCATCGACTTGACTGATACGGCGCATGCTGCGGCCGGACATCTCCTCCAGGAAATGGTTGAACAACAGCCTAATATCCCCAGGGCGTTCCCTTAAGGCGGGAATATTGATCCTAACCACATTGAGTCGGTAGTACAGGTCCACGCGGAATCGGCCCTGGTCAACCAGTTCGGGCAAGTTCTGGTTGGTAGCTGCGATTATGCGCACATCCACCTTGATGGGAGTGTCACCGCCCACGCGCAGCACCGCTTTTTCTTGCAGTGCGCGCAACAGCACCGCCTGTTGTTCGAGGGGCATATCTCCAATTTCGTCTAACAGCAGGGTGCCATGGTTGGCCAACTCGAATTTTCCTGGGCGTCCGCCGCGTCTGGCCCCAGTAAATGCTCCTTCCACATACCCGAACAACTCGCTGCCTACCAGTTCGCGGGGCAGGGCAGCGCAGTTTATCGCCACGAAAGGCCCCGATCGGCGGGCGCTGACATTGTGGATGGCCTGGGCGAAAACCTCTTTACCTGTTCCGCTCTCGGCCTGCAATAAAACTGTTGAGTTATTGGCTCCGGCCTTCATAGCCAGTTTAACGGCTCTCCGCAACAGTCTATCCTCGCCGATGATGGATTCAAAAGTGAAACTGGCCTGGGCGCCGGTAAAACGGTTGACCAGTTCCTGCACCCGGGCGATGGGGCGCAGTATGACAGTAGCCCCAATAACCTGATTGTCTTCATCAAATATAGGTATGCCAGAGGCGGCCGCGTGTATCTTTCCCTCGTTGCCGCTGAGCAATATTTCTTGGTCATGAAAGGGCTCGCCGGTCTGCAGCAGTTTCAAAGTCTTGGGCGCTTTGCCACTGAACAGGTCCACGATATGCACTCCCAGCAGTTTTTCCTTAGAATAGCCGATAATCTGTTTGGCGGCAGGGTTGAATTGTGAAACCCGGCCGTCTTTATCCACTCCCAGTACCCCGTCAGACATGGTATCGAAGACATTGATCAGTTCGTCGTGCACGTTTTTCAGTGACTGTTGTTCGATACGCAGCTGTTTTTCCTGATAGAGATGGCAGTTTTCCACCTTGTTGAGGCCGTTGAAGACCGCCACCGCCATATAATAGCAGGAATTATAGCCGCAGGCCGCACAATTCCTGAAATCTCGCCCCTCAGTCTTGTGCATATCATGGTAAATGTTCTGTAATTCAGTTTCAGAAGGTATCTCCAGCCGCACCCGCCCGGACAGATCACAATAGTCGGTATAGCTGAAGTCATATTTGTCCAGTAATTGGCTGATAAACTGGTCACGCTCCTGGTTGACAGCGGGGTCTTTAAGACTCTCCTCAGCGCGCCGGGCAACCTTAAACTCACTGGTCACGATCCTTTTATTTATGGAGCCCACGCCCATGTTGCAGCCCTTCCCACAACTTAAAATGTCCACAATCAAAGGAAGCTGCTGCTCGCCACGGCCGATATCCTTTTCCAGATTACGCAGATACTGCTGGTATACGCTGGAGCCTTCGATCCGTGCTATGTCACTGGCTGCGGTATCCGGATAATGATAAAGATATGAAGCCTTGAGACCTCCCGGAGTGGAAAAACTGGCGGTAATACCTGCCGATACAAAATTGTCGAAAGTGCTGTCTTCGAGTTCGGCCAGTTTGATACCGCGCTGTGCGAAAACACCCAGCAAATGCTGGTAGGTAACATTATATCTCACCAGCTGCCTATCCTGAAACTCGCGGGATTTGGCCGGACAGGGTGAAATCAGCGCCAGTTCCGCATGGGGATATTGCGCTCTCACATATACCGCCAGGTTGCGTACCGGGCTGCCCACCGGAGCCAGATGGGGGATCAAACCTGGATGGTTTAATTCGATATACCTGACTATCGACGGGCAGGGGGTGGATATAAGCGGTCTTTTCACCCCACCCTGGGCAATAACCCGATGGTAAGCGGCCACAGTTATCTCCGCTCCCAGAGAAACATCATACACGGCACTAATACCCAACTGCCGCAAGGCCTGCAGGAGTTTGGGCAAATCGAAGTTGCTGGCCGCAGAAGGCGCCACCAGAGCTACTATTTCACGTTTTCCCAAGGCAGCCGCGAACTCCGCAGCATCATCTATGATGAAACGCGCACTCTTTTCCCAGTTACCCCGGTGGCTTTTCACACAGGCGGTGACGCAACGCCCACAGGCGATACACAAGTCATTATTGAATTTAATAACCTCTCCGCTGCCATTACTGCAAATCTTGACCGGGCAAACCACTATGCATTGATGGCAGTTGGTGCAGTTTTGTTCATTAATACCTATTACCTGTACAAACTCTTCCATAATCTCCCTCTATTTCATAGCTGATAAAACAAACACATGCAATAATCGTGCCTTTGCCCGACAATACCTCCAGCCTGATTATATTATAGGAAAGACGTCAAGAGGGATTGTAAATAATAGCAGTATAGGGGCCTACATCAAGCTTTGTCGGGGAATGGCAATCACGATAGAAATAATGGTAAGACACGGGCCGGGCTGCAGGTATCAAAATGGACACCACACGGCACCGTTATATGTGACACTCAGGGAGGTTTTATTAATCATTCTTCGTCCACAGCGGGACCATAACCATCTGAAAAATAACCTTTTTAGTAGGTATAGAAGATGGGAATGGGCAGAGGATGATTGCTCAGATAGGCATAGGCCCCCATTACAGCTGCAATAATGAGCAAGCCTGCGACAACTCCCCTGGTTCTCGAGCGGTGTTTTAACCATTGATAGCTCACATACTGGCCTACGGCTACAGCGATGGCAAACAGCGCGATATCCATGGCCAGGTGGTTGTCTCCCAATATCCAAGTATAACCATAGAATATGGCGATCATCAAGGCTGGGATCAGAATCACTTCTGCAGCCCTTACCATCCAATAACCCGGTCGCCCTTTGCCCAGTGCGGGATATGCCAAGAGGGCATACAACACCGTCGGGAATACCCCCATTTTGGTATGCTCCCATACGCTGTTGTTGACGGGCGCAATAAGACCGACCAGGCTATTGCCGGTCCAGTCAAAAGCGTAATGCCACAAGGCACCTAGCAGGAATATAAACCAGAACCCGCGCCTTTCCCATCTTAGCAGTTTTTGCGAATACCTCACCGCACCCTCCCATTCCCTGCCAGTATGTATAAGCCGTTCCGGTAGTAATTTGTGACGGTCCAGATCGCCTACAGAATGCCATTACCATCAATTTCAAGGCCGGGCTAGTGGTGTGACCCGCTCGGAATCAGCTGCCGCAGAATACTGACATTTCAAAGTGCAGCCACAAGCTGCATCTTCGACAGTTTGGTATAACAACGCTTAGTTGCATAAGCGGAACATCTATTGACTCCAGGCGACCCTGTCCATTTATAATATTAGACATGGCCGCTTTTTTCCCTTCTTTACTTCCAAGCCAAAGGGATACGCGGTTTTCGTTATCAGCCCTTCGATGCTGCTTAAACTACAGAAACGGAGTGTTTATAAACATATGACCCTCTCTGCCTTATTTATAACCGCATTTCTGGTGGGGCTTTCCGGAGCCATGATGCCCGGCCCGCTGTTATCAGCCACCATAGCTTCCAGCGCGCGCCGGGGATGGCTGGCCGGCCCGATGATAGTATTTGGCCATGCTATGCTGGAATTGCTGCTAATCCTGGCTTTGATGGCCGGCCTATCAGCTTTTCTGACCAGAAGTGAAGTCACCCTGGTGATTGCATTGGTAGGGGGTTTATTCTTGATATATCTTGGTTATAACATGAGCCGTGACGCTCAGGCCGGGAGGGTACAGCTAGAAAGCTCCAGGCCTTCTGGCAGATTGTCTACTGATATGCATCCCGCGCTGGTAGGTGTACTGTTGAGTATTTCCAATCCGTTCTGGTCCATCTGGTGGGCTACCGTAGGCCTGGGCTACCTGGTCCTGGCCTTTCCGGCCGGAACCATTGGAGTAGCATCATTCTACAGCGGTCACATCTTATCGGATCTGTTATGGTATACTCTTATTTCAGCATCAATCGCGGGGGGACAAAAGTTCATCAAAGAGAGTTACTACAATACGATCATATTCATGTGCGGCCTGTTCCTGATAGGCATGGGGGGTTTTTTTCTATACTCGGCGTTGATTGTTTAATACCTGCCCGATCCTGTCTATTCACTTCAACCCGCGGCGTTTTGGTGTCCCGGAAAAGGTCTTCAGGTTCTGGATGGCAATCCCCCTTTATGGTTGTAAAATTCGCTTGCCATTAACGCCAGGGTTTGGCCGGGATGGCCCCCCTGGCTTCGGCTCTTAATTCGGTGAGGGTGCATTGATCGATCCGATCCAAACTGACAACCACGGAAAGAGTAGCTCACTGATATCGTTTGGTATGACTGGCATATTTACTGACTGCTTTGATTTACAACTTGGTCTATGGTTGCAAGGATATGAAATTTTCGTTTACGTAGGCTTCAACATAATTGTCAGCTATAATAATAGCAACAGGTTAACATAGGAGGCGTTAACATGCGGCGCGACACTATCCTCAAGGCTATGCGAGAAAAGCAGGGCCAATGGGTGTCAGGAGAGGCCTTGAGCAAGGATATGGGAGTGAGCCGTACTTCCATATGGAAGCAGGTCAAGGCCTTGCAGGCAGCGGGATATGAAATTGAGACCTCCCCCAAGAAAGGATACCGCCTGGCTGCTCCACCTGATATACTTTCAGCTGCGGAAGTTCAGCCTGGCCTGCGCACACAGGCGTTCGGGCAGGACCATTACTATTATTTTACGGAGATAGACTCGACTAACATTTACGCCCGCAAGCTGGCTGCCCAGGACTATCCTGAGGGAACAGTCATTATAGCCGAACAGCAGACTGCAGGGCGGGGCCGAAGGGGCGGGTGTGGGATTCAAAGCCCGCGCAGGGCATCTATGTGTCTCTTATTCTGCGCCCCCCCTTGCCTTTAAACGAGCTTTCTCGCGTAACCCTGTTCATCGCTGTGGCCATTGCCGATACCCTGCAGAGTCATTTAGGTTTAGAGCCGGGCATCAAATGGCCTAACGATATTTTGATAAAAGAACGTAAAATATCTGGGATATTGACTGAAGCGGTCACCGACATGGACGGCATAGAATATATCGTCACCGGCATCGGCCTAAATGTTAATCAGCTCAGAGAAGACTTTCCCGAGGAGTTTCGCCAAACGGCCACTTCGGTCTTGGAAGAGGTCGGGCATCATGTTCCCCGCATCCCGCTGCTGCAAGAATTGCTGCTGCAATTGGAAAAACGCTATCAGCAATTACTGCGCGGTGGCTTTGCGGATATTCTGGAAAAAGTCCGGGAACTTTCCACAGTTATCGGCAAAGATATTAAGCTGGACGGCATCAAAGGGGTTTCCTACGCCAGAGCTATAGACATCGACAACAACGGTTTCTTAATGGTCCGGGATGCTATGGGCAATATACACCAGATTATGTCCGGAGAGGTTTTTTTGCACCACCCGGCCGATGAATCTCAGTAATTGTTAACTGCATAATTGTGATTTAGGTTGACAATATAAGCTAGCCGGGATATTATGGTCTTAAATCGTCCAATGTAGGAGGCCCGGCCATGTATTCGTCAAAATCAAGCCCCTTGCGCTCAATGGTGTATTCCTCCATGTTCGGAGCCCTGACCGCAATCGGTGCCTTTATCGTCATCCCTCTGCAGCCTATCCCCTTCACTTTACAGACTTTCTTTACGGCAATAGCCGGCACCCTCCTGGGAGGTTATGCCGGGGCCATGAGCCAGGTAGTGTATGTCCTCCTGGGCTGTATCGGCCTGCCGGTATTTGCAGGCGGCAAGGCTGGCTTAGGGGTATTGTTTGGACCTACCGGGGGCTATCTGATCGGATTTATCGTTGGGGCTTATGTGATCGGAAGAATAATGGAAGCTCGTAAACAGGCCGGATTGATGTACACCGCCATGGCCATACTGGCGGGAAATGTGGTTATCTACACCCTGGGTACTTTGCAGTTAGCCTTCATCGCCCAGCTGGCGCCGGTAAAGGCTATATTGGTAGGAGTGCTGCCCTTTATTATTCCGGAGGCGATCAAACTGAGTGCCGCAGCCATGTTAACTGTCAGGCTGAGGGGCAGAATAATGACTAAATAGGAGGATCACATGATATCTATAGAAAATCTGAGCTACTCCTATAAGCCAGGTGAAGAGGCCTACCTGAAGGATATAGATCTGCACATCAGGGAAGGTGAATACATAGCCCTGGTCGGCGCCAATGGCTGTGGGAAAACCACTCTCACCAGGCATTTCAATGCACTGCTCCTGCCCAGCCGCGGCGAGGTTATAATTGACGGCCTGAACAGCCGGGAAGTGCGCCATCACGCTGAGATCAGGCGCAAAGTGGGCATGGTTTTCCAAAACCCTGAAAATCAGATAGTGGGCATGAGCGTGGAAGAAGATGTGGCTTTTGGGCCGGGGAATCTGCGCCTGCCCAGCGCTGAAATCCGCCGCCGGGTAGGTATGGCTTTGGAGTTGGTCGGCTTGGACGGATACGAGAAACGTCTTCCCCATACATTGTCTGGCGGAGAGAAACAGCTCCTGGCCCTAGCCGGTCTTTTGGCCATGAACCCATCTTATATAGTATTGGACGAGGCTACCTCCTCTCTGGATCCCTACGGCAGGGATAAAGTCCTATCAATATTGACCCGGCTTATTGCTGAAAACATAGCGGTGGTGCATGTCACCCACAATATGGATGAGGCTCTGCAGGCCAAGCGGGTTTTATTAATGTGTGATGGGAGGGTAATCTCCGACGGGCCGTCTCACCAGGTATTAGGGAATAGTGATCTGCTAAAATCGAAGGGGCTTGCTCCCCCGCTGCTGGTGGAACTGACCTTGAGGCTGCAGGAAGCCGGTTATAAAGCGCGGAAACCAGTTGTCACTATAGATGAGGCGGTTGAGGAGATCAAAGCCTGGCTAAGCACCAGTCACCTTGCTAAGGACGAATATGAAGTCAGGGGAGCGAGCGGTTATGCATGAGATCGGACAGTATATCGATCGCGACTCGCCTCTGCACAGTACTGATCCTCGCGTAAAGCTGATTTCAGTCCTGGCCCTGAGTGTGGTGATACTTAAAACCGGCCCTGGGGGTTTGTTGGTCACAGCGCTATTCTTGCTGACTATCACTCTTTGCAGTAAGATCAGACCGTTAGAGCTTTTTCTATCCACCCGGCCGGTATGGCCTTTCTTTGCCATTCTGTTCCTGGTCTATATATTCACTACTCCCGGAACTCAACTAGCAGCCATACCCCCAATTCCTATTGCGATCAGCCGCGAAGGGCTGTACCTGGGGACTTTTCAGCTAAGCAGGTTTTTCCTTCTGCTTCTGGCAGCATCACTCTTGACCATGACCACCTCTCACATTGAAATCACTATGGCTCTGGAGCACCTTTTGAGACCCTTGAAGATAGTCAGAATATCCTCCCACAATGCTGCCTTGATGGTCAGTATGGCCCTGCGCTTTATCCCCCTGTTGCAGCGGGAGATGCTGCAGATACACCAAGCTGCTGCGGCGCGAGGAGTCGCTATGAAATACGTTGGGGTACAGGAAAAAATCCGCCTGCTGGTATACCTGTCTACCCCTTTGGTCATGAACATTATACGCCGCTCCGATGAACTGGTGCAGGCCATGGAAGCAAGGGGTTACCAGCCCGGTCCCCGGACTTACCTGAATGAACTCGTCTTAAACAAAAGCGACTTTTATTCCTCAGGATTAGTCTTGCTGCTCATTTTGCTCTTGTTGTTCCTGGCCTAAACAAATGGCCGTTTCAACAGAAGCTATTGGAATTAACCCTCCATACCTAACCAGCCACCGGATCACTCAATTTAACACTTGAAGTACAATTATACCGAACCCCCGCGCTGATATCTCTGGTAATTGTAATGGCATCATTTTTGCATTAATAAAGTATTATACAATTCTCCTCCTTCTATAAATTTTTTGTAACCTTTCTGGCCCATTCCACAACGCTGGGCTGGGCGGAAAGGGATTTCTCTTCAAGGCACGCGAGAAAGACCAGCATAGTCCGGCAAACATTATTCGATCAATTTGTCCCTTTATGCATACACCTGTATGAATTAGTGTACAATTCAGCCATATGGCCAGCAGGGTTTATCAGTATACCTCAAACAGTTTGGGGATATCTGCCCGGTTGACATATGGCATTGTTATATAATTAATGACTAACCCTTGATTGCGATGCTATTCTGTTAACATGGTTTTACCCTGCCACGGTTCCTGCAGACAGATGTCAACATTCCGCTGCAATTTGTTAAGAGAGTTGTAAGGTAGCCATTGTTGGAGCTCTGCTCCAGGGGCCATGATATCCACCCCGGCCTATAGCCCGAGTTGATTGCTGTACCAAGGATATGAAGTTCCGGGCAAGCCTGCTGGCTGTGCAGGTAGGTGTATAGTGGATGACACACTTGTATGTATTACCTCACACCACTTTTAGCCGTTATCACCCTCTTTAAAATCGGATGTCAGCATCATACCCGCCTGCTACCCGACAAGCAAATAAATACTATAGCCTGACAAGGTTCCCTTCCACTCACCCCTCATCAGCACGATCTATATCAACAGTTCGCGCCTGCTTGTCACCAAACAGCCAAGATATTCCCCTTCAAACACAGATAAAAAATTCCCGCCAAGTATAACTTATGGCGGGAAACGCACAAATAATAAAATTGTAGAAGAGGAGTTAGAAGGGCTAGGGCTACAATTGCCCCAGTTTCATCTTAGGCTTACATACATCATCCTTTCAAATTTAGTGCGGCATTTGTTGCGTAGGGTGTAAACCTTTGACTTGTTATTAAATAATGCAATATTCGTACCAAAACGGCAGGTAAAATACTGACCTTCCAGGCCTGTACGCCCTGATAATCAAAACAACCTCCGCTTTGCGAATGGATGCCCAGTCACTTCTCTTTTTATCGCTAAGACTTATTAAGACTTATAGAGAGACTGTAACTTGGCGAGGTATTCAGTGACGGTAAAAAGCAACATTGTACCTCGATAAAAAGGAGAAACATGGGTTCAGCTGCCTGCCAAGTCAGTGTTGTATATAGCAGCTGTGAACCCATGTCTGGTAAATGGTACACCTAATGGAAGGGGCTATTCATTTTGCAGCCAGTGCTCTTTTAAGACAGGATGAAGAGAGCCCTAAGCTAGGCTATGCTATTTGCCAATCATAGGTATGACTGTAATATATATCCCGGTCAGTATGGCGCTGGTCATAACACCACAAATGTTTGCACCCATGGCGTACTGCAGAATAATGGTTGCCCTTTTCACCGCAGTCACTTCATGCTGGGCTATCTTAGCTGTGCTGGGCACACAGGAGACCCCGGCAACTCCTATGGTCGGATTAAAGTTCTTGTTGTTGATAATGTAGATGAAATAACCGCCAATAATGCCGCCTATGGCGGAAAGCCCCAGGGCCACAACACCCAGGATAAGGAGCGGCAGGATGACCGGATTCAAAATGGTGTTGGCATCGCACAACACACCCAACATCAAGCCCAAGAAGAAGGTGGCGGCGTAGAGGAAAGTAGACTCGATCATATTCATGTAGGCGGTTACTCCAGATTCTCTGATAGCCACTCCGAGGAAGAAACTGAGCATCAACGGGGCAGCTGCCGGCAGGAGCAGGCATAGAATCGTGCAGGCAATTACGGAGAAAATCAATTTTTCCTGTGAAGTGACATCAGTTGATTTAGCAGTGACCTTAATCTTTATGCCCCGATATTGCTTGGGAATTAGAAGCCTAATAATATAGGGATAGCCTCCATAGCACAGGCTTAGGTAAAGATAGGCGATAACCGCTATGGGAACAAACAGTTCCGGCGCAAGCATCAGTGACGAAAATAGAACCAGCGGACCATCCGCACCACCGACTATAGACGCTGCGGCAGCATGTGCAGGGGGCAGTCCCATAGCTATGGCAACCGGATAAGTAGCGATAGTACCCAACTCTGCAAACAAAGCAATCAGCATACAGGTAAAAGGATATTTCATTACATACCCGACGTCGCAGAGCACTCCGACGCCCATAAACACAATACAGGCGATCAGGTTATTGCTGAAGGCAAAAGTATATATGGGCTGAAAGACGTTTATCTGTAAAATACTAATTAGACTGTTGGTTTCAGTTACCAGGGGATTAATTATGATATTTCCTACTGTGTTCGCATCTATAAAGAGCATACCGGCATTAATAGCAGCCATGCCGAATCCCATTGGTATCATAACCAGGGGTTCCAGAATATGTTTGGACCCTAGAAAAACCAGTGCCATGCCAAAGAACATCAACACAATTCTTCCTATGACAATATTGGGTTCCTGGGCGAATAGAGTGCCGATACCCTGAAACATATACAGTAAATCCATCAAACTATCCTCACTTTCTACTCAGCATGCTGTGGATCTTTGGAATTATTGCGGGAGAAAACCCGGATAGTGAACAGCATGAGTTTTATCACAACCGCAAGCAAAAATGCGATAATAATGCCCAGACCATAAATTTGCATTGCTAACATAACAGAATCCATTTTATCCCTCCTTCAAGCCTTTGAACGTCTACTGCAATTCCTTTCTGATAAGTATCGCAAAGGCGATAAGAACCAGTAGGACCAAACCCGCACCAACCAGTGTCTGTGATGCTGTAAACATGTTTCCTGTCATCCCCTTTCACTCTATCAATATTGTCGATTCTCCCTGATATTCAGAGTATAAGTAGCGCTGTTAACTGGAAGCTGCCCTGGGATAGACATTCTCTCTTATGGCCAATGCACAGACAGCCTCCTCCAGCTACAGGTAAGAGTCTGGACTAATAAAATGCAATTCGCATGCCAAGTTCAGGGACTGACCTTAATTGGTTTTATAGCTGACTCCGTGTCTAACATTGCAGCCACAGATAATGATCAGATATCACTGTATGTTACAAAGTGTCCGAATTACCCTACACTTGTATGGATAGCAAAACAGATAGGCAACATAATGAACAGTGACCTTTATTGGCGTGGGTGAGACGAATGGTATTTCCGGTTGGCTCTCAAGGGGGAATTATTCACAGTCTGATACAGCCTCTATATTCTACTTGCTTTATGCCTCCATATTCTACATGCTTTAGTTAATCTAGTAACTCAAAGCCTTCCGGGCGCAAGATAAAAACCATATTAATTGGCATAATAATTGCAGTAAAGGTTGGTATCAGTTCCTTAGTTTCTCTCCAAGGAGGTGTGGGTAGAAGGATCGTCGGCTGGGTGCGCTTTATAATAGGGCTACAAGAACATTAAATATCATTAATTAGGAGGTTAAAATTATGGCAAATAATATAGAATGTCCGATCGCAGGGAAAATACTGGCAATAAACATCAATGTTGGTGATCAAATTGCTGAAGACGATGAAGTAATAATTGTAGAAGCAATGAAAATGGAAAATCCGGTGTTTAGTGAATTCGATGGAGTAGTAAAAGAAATAAAAGTTAAAGTCGGCGACCGGGTTGAAGAAGGGGCTGTTCTGGTGGTTCTCGAATAGCCTGAAATGCTGCTTACACTTAAGTTATCTTTCCTTTCAGGTCAGAACATATTACTCACACAAGGCTTCTCCGCTCACGGAGGGGCCTTATTTTATGACCACTAAGGATTACCTGCTGTCACTATCTGAAGTCTTAGATATTCCGAGCCGGGCTTTCTTTCTCAGTCTTGGCAAAAAGGCAGCCTACGAAGCAGAGCACAGATAGAAAGGCGGCGGTAATATAAGCTTCCTGCATAGCCAACCAGGCCGAAAGAGGGGTGTCAGTCAAAAGATAAAAAGCCTGCCTGGCAACAAGTACGGCGCTGCCAATAGCTATACCCAGAACCATACCCACATTGCGTGTGGTAGCCAGCACCCCACCAGCAATACCGAGGCGATTTTTGGGAACAGCGCCCATTATGGCACTATTGTTGGGAGCTTGAAACATGCCGGTTCCCAGGCCGAACAGGCTGAGCCGCCAGGATACATCGGAAGGGAGCACATCCGGACCTAAAAAAGAAAGACTTAATGCCCCCACAGCACATAAGACAGCTCCAGCTGAGGAGAGCAGACGGTTGCCAATTTTATCCGAAAGTATCCCGCTCAAAGGTGCGGCCAGCAGTACGGTGAGAGGAAAGGCGGTCATAGTAATTCCTAACTTTGAAGGTGCCAGATCAAGCTGCTGTTGCAGATAGAAGGGTGTAATAAAAATAAGGATGTACTGGGTCATAAAATGAAATAGAGCGGCAATGTTTCCGGCCGTAAAGGCATGACTGCGAAACAGAGACAGTTCCAACATTGGCTCTGGCGTTTTTTGCTCCTGCATGATGAACAACACACCCGAAATGAAGGCCAGAGCCCCCATTAGTATTATTGCTCCCGACCATTGGTAATTTTGCCCGCGACTGATAAAAAACAGCAAGGCAGCCAGGCTGATAAAGGCTAGCCAGGCTCCGATCCAGTCAAATCTTTGTTCAATTAGTTCTTCTTTTTCGGGGATCACCTTATAACATGCCAAGAAGGCTATAATCCCAATGGGTATGTTTATAAAAAATATGGTTTGCCATCCCCAAAGATCTAAAAGCAGACCGCCCAGGCTTGGTCCAGTAGCCAATCCCAGGGCAACTACCATACCTATCATCCCCAAAGCTTTGCCTCTTTCCTGCGGTGGGAATATGGCCGTAATAATGGCTGGGGCAAGGGCCGAAGTCATTCCAGCGCCAATAGCCTGAACTGCCCGGAAGGCAATAAGCGCCCCGATGCTCCAGGCCATGCCGCATAGAACGGAAGCAATAGTGAATGCAACAATACCCGTCAGAAATATGCGCCTGAAACCAAACATATCACCCAGCCTGCCAAAGCTAAGCTGGAAGCTGCTCAAGACTAGCAGGTAAGATATGCTTACCCAACCCACCGTGTCGGCGCTAACATTAAATACTTCCGACATACTAGGAAAGGCCACATATACTACACTGGCATCAATCGGTCCCATTAATACCGGTATCAGTACTGCTATTAGAATCTGCCATTTTGAAGGTACGCTATCCTTCAAAGCATCGACCTCTTTTCAGCTTTAGGCAGCTAAATATTGCCAGGCATCATACCCGCACAATTACAATTTTATAAGGATCACCATAGGGCGGTTGGCAAGGTTTTGATGACTATAACACCATCATTGCCTAATATCGGTGGACTCTCTCTTATTGCTCTCCCAGTTTTTCAGCTATTATTAATTTCGGCAAGAATAGGGGTGAAATCCTTTCTTAATAATTTGCATCATTAGCGGTGGTCATAAATATGCAAACCCCCTCAGAGAATGCGAAGGGGTTCTTATCTCACCTGGAGCCGATGGGCGGATTCGAACCGCCGACCTGCTGATTACGAATTTTAGCTTGGGGTGTTTTTAGGGTAATGTACCATACCAATAAATCCCGATTTTACGGGATTTTATATCATATGCATTCAGTGGTTTGTTCAGCAAAAATACTGCTTTTTTATGATTTATGGCGACGATTTGGCGACAGGTTTTCTATCAAATAAATAAGAATCCAATATGAAAGTTCGCATTAAATTCGCATTTAACCTATTTTTGCTCTATCCAACCCGAACTTTAATGCGAATAATTCGTATTGAGTGCATTAAGCCATTCAATTTCACTAACGAGGTTCTTTGATTTGAACAGCGTAACTTAAATTACGTTATAATATCACGCTCCACGTGACGTTCGTCACGCGCGCGTGACAGCGCGTGATAACAGATTATAGACTTTTCCTTTTTCGTTCATAGTAACTTAAATTCCGGGATTCACCTCTCATCACCAAAATATCTTGATTGCAGAGTTTGCGCAGCAAACGGTAGGCTTGGTCTTTACTTATCTTACACAGCTCAGAGGCCTGAGATCTGGTTATTTTTCCGTGCTTATCAATAAATTTTAGAATCATCTGCTCTTGTTGAATCGGATCAAAACCGCGTGTATGTACATAACCATAGGGGTTTCCTAGCCGCGCATACAGATTTGCTGATAAATGATATACTCTACCGCGTTTTTCACCTTTGGCTTCAATCAAACCTTTTTCGTTCAATTGTTCTAATACTACATGCCCCTGCCGGGTTCCCTTTTGTATTAGCTGGCCAGCAACTTCTGAATCGATACGCCGCTCAATCATCAGGTGGTTTAGAATTAGCAATTCATCCAATAAAAGTGCCTGCCCGGATTTATTTTGTTCAAAAACAAAGGCGGCAAACTCAAGAGATCCTTTTCCACCATATAACACTAAGCGAACAGTATCTGCATCACTGCGAGAATAATCTGGTAATGGTCGGCCAAACCTTATCTGCCCATCATATATACGGTCTACCCCTCGCCCGGTTTGCTCTATTATACCAATACGTAACATTACTTCCGCCAAACGTGGATTTCGGGGCCGTGGTTCATGAACCAGAATATTTTCAGGATTAACCCCTGCTGGAAAACCGCCCGGGTTAGTAATTAAAAGATGATCCGGTTGCCATTGTATGTACACCGACCCTAAGCGAGAGTAGTCCCTGTGAATAAGCGCATTAGTCACAGCTTCCCGGAAACCCATTGGGGAGTAATCAGGAATTGGTAATCGAAACATTCCCACCATAGTTTCCTGTTCATTGTTGCGGGCTGCAAACCTTATCTGAATTTCCTCAATAGTGCGCAATAACGGGTAAGTAAATCGATCATTAACCTTCACATTCCCTTGTTCATCTAATACCTGAAAGAAAACAACATGGTTGGGAAGTATCGATTCCAAGACTGACTGTTTACCTAGAATAAGTATGCCCGCCATATTGGGCACTAGCCTACGCCCCTTGCTTTCTACTAGTTTGAGGGCTTTAGCCAAATCTTCATTGCTTAATGTTATTAAAGCCTGATCTCCGCGCAAACGCACAATCGTTTGTCTAAGGCGCTCGAATTCCAGTGGATCAAGTGCATCGATGCGTAAATCCTCAAACAAGCGATTTGAAATATCTAATAAACCCAATCTGATTTACGTGAGAGTTGCTCTGGCGGATAAAATGGAACTGAAGCCGGCTTCCCATCTCCGCCAATCACCCTGCGCAAGCACTTGCCTGAAGTGGTAGCGCAGTTTTCCGGATAGGGATCAACCTCTACTGCGAGTACAACGCCATCAGAATGATCTATTACTGAAACCCGTGTATTAACATGGGGAATAGTATTATTAAAAATTGCTGTTTGAACCTTTAAGGGATCGATGGGGCTACCTTGGCGTTGCTTCGCACCGGTAACTTCACCGTTATCTTCTACACCTACAAGAATTACCCCGCCATTAGTATTTGCCATAGCAACAACTTCTTCAAATAAAACGGAATCATTATACTTCCCACGGTCTGCTTTAAACTCGCGCTCTAATGATTCGCCCGCTTTAATGAGGTCGGTTAAGGTTTTAAGATCAATCAATACACTTCACCATACTTTACTTAGAATTACTGTAAATGGGAAAAACTCCATCTAGTAATTCGAAGAATAAGTAGAAATTCCCTTGCGTTAAAAAGAGTGAAATAACCGCCCTATTCGCCAAATCTAATTAATCTTCGCTCTTATCTCCTCAAAGCGTCCCGCGGTTGGCATCACAAACAAACATTGCCCGCTGCTTTTGGCTTCCCATAGCTCGCCCAGAAGCCGTTTTTCTTTGGAATCATCACTGCTATAAAACTGAGCTCCTTTGTACTCTACTACCAGGTAACGCCCGTCCTTCAACAGGCCAACAAAGTCTGGATAAAACTTGTCAGTAGAGGTCTGCAGCCAGAAGGAAAACTCCGGCTGCCGTTCCAGGTTGCGAACCCAATAATTTACCTCCGGTAAAAGATCTATATAACGAGCGCATTCGAACTCTTCTCCTTCGTCCTTGAGTTCTCCGATCATAGGATAGTAGTGTTTTTGAAATTGGTAGCGCCCCTGATAGCGAAATCTACATGGATAAGCAAAAGGGTCGGGGTTGTAGGCAAATACCGCTTTAGGTGAAACGGTAATAGTGGAAGATGTATCAGAAAACAATATTTGCTGCCATCCCTGCAAGCGTTGTTCTTTTCTTATTTGGTCGATCTTGCGAGCAACAGCAGCCTGCAAACGATAACGGTCTTTAATAAGCCTTTCTACGGAGATGCCTCTTATTTCAGTTAGGTATAAAACCACCTTGGTCAAGAATATCTGGGCATCCTCTCCGCTTATATCCGGATGAGGAATCCTTTGGTCCAGCCATAATACTAATTCTCTTGCGTCCCAGCCATGGTCAGAGACAAACAAAGACATCTGTTCCTGTATAGAGCCGATAAAACTTGCCCGTACCTGCCCCTGATCAGTTACGGTTATTTCCCCCAACTGTCCAGACTCTTCTTTGATTGAATATTGGTCAGCATCTAGAGCTGGGTCACATTTCGACAACAGCCATGGTATCTCCAAAAAGTGAGTCTCTTCAAATGGCTCAAACAACCCATCTTGTTGAATCGCCAAAACCGGGATAGATAACACATCTCCTTTTTCCGCCGGTGATTTATTGCTGTCTGAGGTAACTATGTTATAGGTTTTTTGGGCATCCAGAACTTTCAAGCCATTAAATATAGCATCGCGATTCTCGGGCCTCCTTACAATATCTTTTAGTCTATCCTGTTCTTCTGCACTTAGCCCCTGTTTGAGAATTAAACTGCCGCTGTCATAATTGTATTCAAGTTTGCTTAATGTTTCAGCTGTCAACTGCGTTAAGTCGGGCACTTCGGTTATCATAACCTCTATTGATTCCGATGGGAACAAGGTTGGTTCATGGTCCGGTTCATATTGCTGGTATCTACGCCGTTCCTTAATAAAATCTTTGGCTTCCTGGCGCTCAAAACCGTTTTGTACCATGGCATCGGCCAAAGCGTTGGCCACATCCCCAAAACTGTTGGAACAGGAAAAAGCATAGGCCATATTTAGTTCTTTATTAACCTTAGGCTTAGTCTTTGGCAAGCGCAGAATTCGCCCCAGTATTTGTTCTACTGCTGTTGAAGATCGTAATTCTGCAACTGAGCACAAAGCATAGGCGAAGGGACAATCCCAACCCTCTTTTAAGGCCTGAACCGTGATTATATAGCGAATGGGGCAATCTTCGGAAAGAATGTTTACCCCTTCTAAATCCCGACGGTTACCGGTTTCAACTGCAACCTGTTCCTTAGGGAAACCGTAGTCTTCTATAAGATGCTTCTCTAATACCTCCCAGGTTATACGTTTTTGACCGGCTCGATTGGCTTCAGCTTGTAAGAGTAATATAGGACGTATGTATTCACCTGTTTCCAGGCGCTCCTTTAGGGCTATTTTCTCAAGGTTATCCCGGGTACTGATGGCATCATACACTACGGCCTTCCAATCGGTTTTGGTCTCAAGCAGTATAGGAAGTTTAATCATATTTTCTGCTTTTAGTTCAGCAGCAGATACCGAATAAAGAACATTACTGGGATGAGTGTTGGTGTCGGGGGTAGCAGTAAACTCAATAATGCAGGAAGGACTAAAGCGAGCCAGAGTTTCAAAAGATAATAGGGTACGGGCATTATGCGCTTCATCCACAATTACAATAGGCTTATGCATGCGAAGCACATTCGCCAGGGAGGGTATAACCCCACCGTTATCATCCCGCTCTACATCTTTCAGTGCTTCGGGAGGAAGGTTGGCAAACAAGGGCTTTAATTGGCCAGCAGTCTCGTAAACCTTTCTCCCTTCGGTATCCTCCACCCGAAAGGCTTGTATGGTCGATACTATGATGACGGTTTCAGCCTGAACCACAGCCGGGGATAAATAAAAGGCTTCGCTGATACTGTATACTGCCACATTTCCAAGCGAAGATCGGAGCGCCCTATTGTATGGGTGGCCAGGATTTCTTAAAGCCATCAAGGTTTGCTCCAGAATGGTGGTTGAGGGCACCAGCCAAAGCACCATAGCGGTCTCAGTATGTAAAAGATTATGCGCAGCAATACCTACCGCATGACTGGCCACCAAAGTTTTTCCGCCCCCTGTAGGTATGCGCACGCAAACATACGGCAATCCGGGTAATTCTCGAATTGGATTGTAACGTAATCCCGTTTCATACAAGTCTCTGGTCACTTTATAAAAAGCCAAATCGGCGTCCTGGGTTACTGAACATTCCTCCAGGTAAAGTTTTAAGGCATTTAAGGTATTTATCTGGTAATTCTTCAGCTCCATATCAGCTCCCCCTCACTTCGTATGGAATTTGCTTAAACACAATGCCTAACCTTTTTAAACGGTCGGGGCCTATGCGGCAACTGGTTCCATAGATGACCTTCGGTCCATTATGGGAAGGTAATTCATCCAATACACGGGCGGTTAAGACATTGCCGCCCTGCACCGACTTGTCTTTAAGGATGCCGTTGTATAGCAGATAAATAGCGGTATCATTATGAATGCCGATTAATGGTGACTCAAAATGCTTTGTAGATTTTCGAGGGGTTCCGGTCTCAATAAAGAATAAATGTTGAGCCAGATCACTATATGTTACCGATTCGTTAATAAAGCCCTCAGCCGTAAATAAGGGTTCTCCCAATTCACAAAAATCGAAACCGCCACCCAAGCCAGGCACCCGTTCTTTTCCTGCTTTTGTAGGAACATAACCATTGATAGCCTTAGTCAATCGCTGGGTGGTCACGGTTCGGCAGATATTCTCTTCCATCTCTATCAGGATAAATTTGCGGTTTCCACCATCTTCTACATTCTGGCTTAATACGGCATGTCCTGTAGTTCCGCTACCGGCAAAAGAATCGAGAATTAGAGAATCTTTATCGGTAGCTATTTCCAGAATGCGTTTGATCAGGCGAGTAGGCTTAGGTGTAATAAAAACCGAAGCCGAGTCCTCAAACTCTACCATGCCTACTAATTCTTGTTTAGCTTCCTGGGTATGTCCCACCTCTGAATAAGGCCAAATACTCATTGGAACTACTCCTTGAGTTACCTCATTCAGGTATATTTTAGGAGCAGGGACATTGTTTCCATCTTTTCCCCACCAGATTCTGCCTTCCCGATCTAATTGTTCGAACTTTTCCTTAGAAACTCTCCAATAGGAACCTGTAGGTGGACCGGGAATAACCCTACCAGAAGGACAAGTAATACTATAAATACCTAAACTATACGGATTGCGTGCAGCAAGATTATTAGGTCTCCATGGCCCTCTAGGGTCATTGTCAGGGTTTTTGTAAACCTTATCCTGCTTTTCTGATCTTGGTAAAAGATTTCGTTTCCACCGAGACTTAGATTTCGCGTAGATAAGAATAAACTCATGGTTTTCTGATATATGCTTAGAAGAAGCCTTAGGGGCATAGTTCTTTTCCCAAACAATTGTTGTTATAAAATTATTCTGGCCAAAGATTTCATTCATAATCAAACGAAGCGAAGCTACTTCATTATCGTCGATGCTTATAAAAATAGCTCCATCTTCTCTCAAAAACTGCTTAAGTAGCTGTAGGCGCGGGTACATCATACAAAGCCATTTATCATGTCTAGATAAATCCTCGGCTTCTTTACCCACTACTTCACCCAGCCACTGCTTAATTTCCGGGCTGTTAACATTATCACTATAAACCCAGTTTTCAGTTCCGGTATTATAAGGTGGATCAATATATATACATTTTACCTGTCCTGCATAATAGGGTAATAAGGCTTTGAGGGCAATGAGATTATCCCCTTGTACTAACAGGTTACCGCTACCCGACTCTCCAACGGAATAATCTTCATTACGTTTCAGAAGATGATAAGGAACTTTGTGATGATAGTTTTCTACCGCTCTGCGGCCATACCAATCCAGGAACGGCATAATTACACTCCGTTTCAGCTAAATTTACTGTGACATAAACTACTTCGACAATTGCCTTCAACATCCTTCGCTTTACTAGCAGGATAGGTGAATGTCTCAGGTCTCCCCCACCGCCACCATCCGATAATAGAGGATTATATAGCCCTTCGGGTTCGCTGACGCTTACATAATCTCGTATTATCCGAAGGTGGCTATCCCGCTCCAGGCCATGCCCGGATAACTTCCCTCTCGGTGCTCGCTCTGCCTGGCTGCGCATCATGGTGCAGATCGCTCGCAGTCCTCCGGCCATCGCCTTCCGTTCAGTGGTCGCCCGCCCGTCCGGGCTGCGCATCCGCTCCGCACTCCTGACCGGCTCCCCGATGATATCTCTTCGGACAACAGCAGACCGCGGCGATAACTGGGTGGGGCAGTCGCATTCACCTTTAGTTCCTGGTTGGAGAAAGCGACCTGGGAGAATATTCTCCGTTGGCAGTCTGAACGGGAACCGGTGCCGCTTGCGCGTCACCCGTTCCAGGTGGTCGGCAGTGGCTGTGAATCTAGGATCCCCCCATGTTATAATTGGAACAAATGTTCCGCAAGGAGGTTTATGCCTCATGCCCTCTGTCTGGTCCGCTTCGGCGGTTCCTATCCTCTTTCGTCCGGTCTATACGAATACGGGCAGCTCTACAGAGATGCTGTTTGCTGATTCTCCGCCCGTTTATGACAACCGTTCGGTGGACTCAGTTCGTTTGGCTTTAGCCCGGGAATATGCGGTGGACCTTAAAGCCCTGGCCCGCAATTAGGTATTATAACAGAATTGTAATGTGTTAGTGTTTGAAGGTTTACTGTTTACAAATTAGTTATCTGATCAATAACTAATCTACCGTATTTCAAAATTTATGGCGACGAGAAGGCGAAAAATGCATTTCCCAGAAAAACAACAAACCGCGCAATCCTGCGCGGTTACTTAGTTTTAAGTGGAGCCGATGGCCGGATTTGAACCGGCGACCTGCTGATTACGAATCAGCTGCTCTGCCACTGAGCCACATCGGCATTTTTATATGTGCAGATTAAGGGCCCGCCCTCTAACCGCTGCAGATATTATTATATTAAAGATACTGCCCTATTTCAAGAAATCGCTGTCCGCAGGTGCGGTATCGGATATTGCCTGGACAGAGGCCTACGGCATTCTAGTACCGGTTTCTGCGAATGTAAAGACCCCGCCTCGATTCTCCCCTCAGCCCCCAGGCGGCGATAATGCCGAACAAAGATATGGATGCCAGGAGTTCAACGAAATGGACATATCTTACTGCCTCAGGCATGAAGGAACTGGGAACGATAATCTGAATAGAATGCAGTATGCCCATCGCTAGACCGATCAGCAGGATTTGTTCCAGTTTTCCTCCCCTGGTCAGATAGAGTCCTAACCAGGCCATACCGCACCATATTAAGCCGCGGAAAACCTGAAATAGCATCAGCCGGGTCTGGTCTATCTGGGCTCCGAACTGATAATATTCCAGCACAGCGGGGCTTTGCCAGGCTATAAAGTAGCCGAAGAACTTATATATGAAGGGAAAAAGTAAGGCCAGAACGATTATCCTCATCACCCAGTTGGCAGTGCTGCGATGCCGCCAGTTTAGTTTGTACCTGGAGTGGGCTTGACGCGCTGGGATCAGCCATATTGCCGCCAAAGCCATTAAAATGGCGCGGATCAGACCATGTCCTATCAGCTGCCACTGCTGGGGAACCGGTATACCCACAAAACTTTTGAAGAACAGACTCTCGTCGATAGCTTGCAGGGTCACAACCCCGAAAATGAATGCCGCCAATCCCAGTATTCTAATATACCTTGGTCCAATGCCGCGATGGGCTAGTTCGGCTATAACCAGAGCGTTCACGGCACAGGTCACAAATAGCATGAGGATAGTCTCCTCTGGGGAAACCGGTGCTGCTGCCAAATTCAACGGCCATACGGCTTGAACAAGGAAGAATAATAATAAGAACAGGATAGCCAGCGCCAGTCGTCTTCCCAACCATAATAGCGCTTTCTTTATTACCATCGTATCGTTCCTTTCCCTGGTATATCCGCGCAGCTTCATTATTGACGGTTTATACACCATTTCGTTTTCCACAGCAGTTTCCCTGCTTTGCCTTCCTGGGTAATACCGGTCTCAAGTATTTCTTTACCATATATCATTCTCTGTGTCCCTCCCCATGCAATGGCTTATAAGCAGTTCCCTTGGAATAATTTCATATCCGCTGAGTCAGCCTAAGTGATAGAACAGCAATAATATAGGCATAAACAAGGAGGTCTACATAATGATTTTTGCTTATAAACCATTCACCGGCGGGCATGACATTCCCATGCGGGTGGTGGGTGCCAATATCCCTTATGAATGGCTGGTTTATGTCTTCATGATCATCCCCGTAGGATTCTTGCTTTACGGAGCCTATCACCACTACCGGGTGTGGCGCCTGGCCCAGAGTGAATTGCATCGCAACGATCAGGCCGGCCGCCGGGTGTTTTCCTGGCTTTTCAATACCTTTGCACAATCCCAGGTCTTGCGCAAGCCGGTAGCCGGGGTGATGCACTTCGCCCTTTTCTGGGGCTTTATATTCTTGCTTATAGCCACCGCCGCTTTTGCCGCCTGGGAACAGATCGGTTTTCCTAATATGACCGGGACTTTGTATTACTTAGTGTCCTGGCTGGCTGACGTGGGGGGCTTTTTTGCCATGCTGGGAGTACTGGTTCTAGCCTACATCCGCTATGTACGCCGACCTGACCGTCTTAATGACAACAAACCTCTGGATGGGTGGATTTTGGCCTTGATTTTCATTATCCTTTTGGGGGGCTTTTTAGTGGAAGGGCTGCGCATCGCCGCACAAACCCAGTTGTCGACTACCATGCAACAGATCGCCTATGAGCAAAAAGCCTCACCGGTAGGCTGGATGTTTGCCGCGCTTTTTCAGGACATGAGCCTGGAGGGATTGGTGCTGTGGCACCGCCTGGGCTGGTGGTCACATATGTTCCTGGCTTTTCTATTCATCGCCGTGGTGCCCTTCACCAAACTGTGGCACATCTTCACCGGTATGATCGGTTATTACAGCCGTGATCTGGATCCGAAAGCCGTACCCTTGATCGAGAATATCGAAGAGGCGGAGCGTTTTGGAGTTGAACGTATTGAGGAGAACAGCTGGAAGGATCTTCTGGATCTGGATGCCTGCATCCGCTGCGGGCGCTGCCAGGAGAACTGCCCGGCCTATTATACCGGCAAGAAGCTCAACCCCAAGATAACTGTAATCCAGGCCATGAAGAAACATCTGGACGAAAAGGCCCCGTATCTGTTAGGCGGGGAATCGGCACATCCCGAGCTGGCCATGACCTCTGATGCCGAGGCTAATGCCGTCAGCCCCCTGGAGGCCAGCCTGCTCTATGATGTAGTGACCCCTGAGGTGTTATGGGCTTGCACCAACTGCCGGGCATGCCAGGAACACTGCCCCATGTTCATTGAGCATCTCAATAAAATTATAAATATGCGCCGCAACCTGGTGATGTGGCAGGGAGATATGCCATCTGAAGCACAGAATGCCTTCACCAACCTGGAGCGCAATTACAACCCCTGGGGAGTAGGTTGGGCTTCTCGGGCCAAATGGCTGGAGGAGCGGGGCATCAGAAATCTGGTCAATATCGTTCCTGAAGATCACAAAGAGTTCGAGTATCTCCTCTACGGGGGCTGCGCGGTAGCCTTTGATGACCGCTACAAGCGGGCCGGCGAAGCCTTGGTGCGGCTCCTTTCCCGAGCTGAAGTGAATTTCGGGTACTTGGGAACCGAAGAATGGTGCTGCGGGGATCCTGCCCGCCGCCTTGGCAATGAGTATCTCTATCAAACCCTGGCGGTCCATAATATCGAGGTTTTTAAGAAGTACGGCGCAGATAAGATTATCTGCATCTGTCCGCATGGCTACAATACCATCAAAAACGAGTATCCTCAGCTAGAGGGTGAGTTCGAGGTGTGGCATTCAACCGAATTTCTGGCCAAATTGATCGCTGAAGGGAAGCTTAAGCCGGGCAAGTCAGAAGCCATCAGGATGAGCTATCATGATTCCTGTTTCCTGGGTCGGCACAACGGGATCTATGAGCCGCCGCGTGAAGTGGTCAGATCGACCGGGGCGGCGGTAATCGATATCGACAAGTCGCGCCGCTTCGGTTTCTGCTGCGGCGCGGGGGGTGGCAGGATGTTTTTGGAAGAGGAAGCCGTAGGCGGGTTTAAAAGGATCAATGATGCACGCACCGAGCAGCTTCTGCAGACCAATGCGGAGGTGATTGCCAGCAACTGCCCCTTCTGTATGACGATGCTCACCGACGGGGTTAAAGAAGCCGCTAGAGAGGAGCAGGTAAAGGTCATGGATATCTGCGAGATTCTTTGGCAAAGCCTGGAGTAAAGCTTCCCCGCTATCTACTGCTCCAGGTAGCCCCGCAGGTACTCGATGTCGGCATCAACCAGTTCCCTGATACGACGCAGGGCAGTCAATTTGACCTCATCGCTTTCCCCTATGAGCTGCTCCAAGACTATGGATTCGAAAGGGATGTCTTTGATGCGAGCCAGGGTCTCTTTTAAGTCTACCTGAGTAAAAAACCCATTGAAAATGTTCATCAGCTGGCCGTGGAATTCCTCGGCCCACTGTTCCACCAATTCTTCGCTGGGCAGACCGTCGTCGTCATTAAAACGGCTCATGGCAATCCTCCTCAAACCTCTCCAACTATCCGCAGCCGGCGCGTGGTCCGCATACAACCGGCTTATAAGTTCAAATAATATTATAAGCTAATTTGGCCTGGACTCAAAGCTCTTAGCAGTAACCCTTCAAAAGGCAGCAGAATTAAAATAAGTCTTTCGCAATTTGCACCATTTTTTGATAAAATTTTGCTGTAAGTCGAATTTTATCTTCTCACCATATCATTTGTATGAAAGAAGAGATCACAACCTTGTTTTAGCTTTCGGATCAGGCTGGGACTTGACGGATGAAATCCCACTGCCTGGCTTAAGAGGCGCACAGCAACCCGGGGTCGATCCCCGGTGAAGGAGGAATATGATGCCGTTACAATCCACCCCCCTGTATCCAATGCACCTGAAGTACAAAGGCAAAATCATCGACTTCGGAGGCTGGGAACTGCCGGTGCAGTATGAAGGCATGGGGATAATCAAGGAGCACCACATGGTGCGTGAAAACGCCGGACTTTTTGACGTGTCCCATATGGGCGAGGTCATCATTACTGGGGAACGGGCTGAAGATTTTGTGCAAAAACTGGTGTGCAATGACGTACATGGTATGAAGGATTATCAGGTGCTTTACAGCCCGATGTGCTACCCACACGGCGGTGTGGTCGACGACCTCCTGATTTACCGCTACAGTCCCACCAAATACCTTCTGGTGGTAAATGCCGCCAACGTGGACAAGGACTTTGCCTGGATGCGGGAAAACCTGCTCCCCGGAGTAGAAGCCGAAAATGTCTCCTCTCAATACGCACAGCTGGCCTTGCAAGGCCCTCTCGCCGAAGAAATCCTGCAAAACCTCACCGATACCGAGCTCAGTCAGATCAAATTCTTTCAATTTAATCCGGCAGTAAAATTAGCGGGGGTAGAATGCATAGTCTCCCGCACCGGTTACACCGGCGAGGACGGCTTTGAAATCTATGTTGAGCCCGATCAGGCCGAGACTGTCTGGGAGGCGATCCTTGAGGCCGGCGGGGAGCGGGTCAGTCCCATCGGCCTGGGAGCCCGCGACAGTCTCAGATTCGAGGCCAAACTGCCCTTGTACGGGCAGGAAATAGATCAGGACATAAGCCCCCTGGAAGCGGGTTTGGGATACTTTGTAAAGTTTGACAACGGTGACTTTATAGGCCGGGAAGCCCTGTTGAAGCAAAAGCAGGCTGGTCTGAAGCGCAAGCTGGTAGAATTCGAGATGGTGGGCAAAGGCATTCCCCGCTCGCATTTTGAGGTACAGAAGGATGGGGTGGTCATCGGCCACGTTACCAGCGGATTACATGCCCCTACTTTTAAAAAGCCTATCGGTTTGGCGCTGGTTGACAGCAAGTACAGCAGTCCCGGCACCGAGATCGACATCATTATACGCGGCAAAGCAGTGAAAGCGGTGGTCGGTCAGGGCATATTCTACCGTAAAAGAACCAAGTCTAAATAGTAGGTGGTTTTAAACTAAGGTTTCTAATAGAATGGAGGATTTGGAAATGAACATACCTGAAGGACTGCTCTATACCGACGAACACGAGTGGATCAGGTTGGAAGGAAACACCGGCTATATGGGCATTACCGATTATGCCCAACATCACCTGGGTGATATCGTATTCGTGGAACTTCCTGAGACGGATGCAACTGTGTCTAAAGGCGATCCTGTCGGGGTCATTGAATCGGTCAAAGCCGTGGCTAATATGTATAGCCCCGTTGACGGTACCATAATAAGCATCAATGAGGAATTAGAGGATTCACCCGAGCTAATAAACCAGGATCCCTATGAGAACTGGATCGCCTCTATTGAAATCAGCGACCCTGGACAATTGCAGGAGCTGATGTCACCCGCAGCCTATGCTGAATTCTGCTCAGGCCTGGAAGATTAGGGAGGATAAAAATGAAATACACTCCCAATCCCGCCCCGGTAGTGGAGGAGATGCTCAAGATCATGGGCATCTCCAGCCTGGACGAGTGTTTCCGCGATATCAAGACAGACCTGAAGATCAAAGGTGGGCTCAATCTGCCTACGGGTATGGGGGAAATGGAACTGCGCCGCCATATGCAAAGCCTGGCCGCCAAGAATATTAATACCGAGGATTATCCGTGCTTCCTGGGGGCAGGAGCTTACGACCACTACATACCCGCGGCCCTGGAACAGCTATTGTTGCGCTCCGAGTTTTACACTGCTTACACTCCTTATCAGCCAGAGATAAGCCAGGGTATTCTGCAGTCCATCTTCGAGTACCAGACCATGATAACTAAATTGACCGGGCTGGAAGTGTCCAATGCTTCAATGTATGATGGCGGCAGCGCCCTGGCTGAAGCCTGCAGTTTAGCCTGCCAAAACGCTAAGAACCGCCGCAAGGTGGTCATCGCTGACACGGTTCACCCCCATTACCTGCAAATACTCAAGACTTACACCCTTTCAGGGCGAATGGAGCTAGTTATAGTGCCAGGCCAGGATGGTGCCGCAGACATAGCGGCCATGATTCAGGCCGTCGATGCCGAAACCGCTTGCGCGGTGATACAGCAGCCCAACTTCTACGGCATATTGGAAGACTGTACCGATCTGGTGAAAGCGGTCCATGCCAATAAAGCCTTATTCATAGTGGCAGCTGAACCGATTTCTCTGGCCTTATTGAAATCTCCCGCGGAATGGGGGGCTGACATCGCGGTAGGCGAAGGTCAGCCGCTGGGCAACAGTCTAAGTTTCGGAGGACCGTATCTGGGCTACATGGCTGCCAGCAAAGCCCTGATGCGCAAGATTCCAGGACGCATCGTGGGTCAGACTACTGATAAAGACGGCCAGCGGGCTTTCGTCCTCACCCTACAAGCTCGTGAGCAGCACATCCGCCGCGAACTGGCCCTATGCAACATCTGTTCTAATGAAGCCTTATGCGCCCTGGCAGCCGGCATGTACCTGGCCCTGGTGGGCGAATCAGGCCTGGCTGATATCGCCAGGCGCTGCTATCAACTAGCCCATTACGCCCAGGAACGCTTGGAAGCGGCTGGCTTCAAACTGAAATACCCCGGGCCTTATTTCAATGAGTTCGCCATTGCAGTTGATAATCCCGCAGCAGCCAACCAGCGGCTGTTGGAAAATGGCATCATCGGGGGATATGAACTGGAAGGGGCCTTGTTGTTAGCCTTTACCGAAAAGCACACCCCTGGTGACATCGACCGGCTGGCCGCCATTCTGGGAGGGAGATAATTATGAGCCAACTTTTATTTGAGAAGAACATCCCGGGAAGCAATGCCTTCAGCCTGCCGGAGATAGATATACCCGCAGTGGACCTGGCAGCCAGCCTGCCCGATCAATTCCGGCGCCAGAATCAGCCTGGCATCCCTGAGGTGAGCGAAGTTGAGGCGGTCAGGCACTATACCGAATTGTCACAGCGGGCCTATGGGGTGGACAACGGTTTCTATCCTCTGGGTTCTTGCACCATGAAATACAATCCCAAGATAAATGAATGGGCCTCGCGCCTGCCCGGTTTTGCCAGCATCCATCCCTTCCAGCCGGAAGACACTGTACAGGGGGCCTTGCAGCTCTACTGCGAAATGCAGCAGATGCTAGCCGAGATCACCGGTATGGATGGTTTCTCACTGCAGCCTGCAGCCGGCGCACACGGGGAGATGGCCGGAGTGATGATCATAAAGGCCTATCATAATAATCGCCAGGATTATGCGCGCACCAAAATGATGGTGCCCGATTCTGCCCATGGCACCAACCCGGCCACCGCCAACGTGGTGGGCTATGAGGTCATTGAGATCAAATCCACTGCTGAAGGACTGGTAGACCTGGATGATTTGCGCTCCAAGATGAGCCCTGAAGTGGCCGGCCTGATGTTGACCAACCCCAACACCCTGGGGTTGTTTGAAGAAGAGATCCAATCCATAGCCCAGATCGTGCACGACGGAGGGGGCCTGCTATACTATGACGGGGCCAATCTGAATGGCATCATGGGAGTAGCCCGTCCCGGCGATATGGGCTTCGACGTCATTCATGTCAATCTTCACAAAACCTTTGCTACCCCACACGGAGGGGGCGGGCCAGGTTCCGGACCGGTGGGCGTTAAAGCCCCCTTAATGGATTTTCTGCCTGTGCCAGTGGCGGTGCAGAGGGAACAGGGTTATGGTTTTGATTATGACCGTCCACTTTCCATCGGCAAGGTCAAGAGTTTCTACGGTAATTTTGGGGTAATCGTCAAGGCTTATGCCTACATCAAAGCCCTGGGTGCCGAAGGCCTTAAGGAAGCCTGCCAGCATGCGGTGTTGAATGCCAACTACCTCCGCCACCAGCTGCGGGAAACATACAATATTCCAATAGACCGCCTGTGTAAACATGAATTCGTGCTGAATTCAAAAAAACAGAGCCAGTATGGGGTTTCCACTATGGATATAGCCAAGCGTCTAATAGATTATGGATATCATCCCCCTACAGTGTATTTCCCCTTGATAGTCCCCGAGGCTATGATGATCGAGCCTACCGAGACTGAATCCCAGCAGCGCCTGGATGTGTTTGTGGATGTCATGAAGACCATCGCCAGGGAGGCACAAGATGATCCCGAAATAGTCAAAAATGCCCCTCATAATGCGGTGATCAAGCGGGTCGACGAAGTAACCGCAGCCCGGAAGCCCATAGTAAAGTGGGAGGCCCCCTGATAAGGGGCCTTCCCTTGGAGAGTCCTAGCGTAGGGGCGGGGCTCTGCTCCGCCCGGGTATCGGTGTCCCGAGTTTAATCAGCGGTAGGGGCGGGGCTCTGCTCCGCCCGGGTATCAGTGTCCCGAGTTTAATCAGCGGTAGGGGCGGGGCTCTGCTCCGCCCGGGTATCGGTATCCCGAGTTTAATCAGCGGTAGGGGCGGGGCTCTGCTCCGCCCGGGTATCGGTATCCCGAGTTTAATCAGCGTAGGGGCGGGGCTCTGCTCCGCCCGGCTTCAGAATTCGTGGAGGGAGATAGCAGCAGTGAAACTTCGACAACTGGCAGGACGGACCTATGCCATTGAGAGCGATTTCGCCTCACTGGGAATATACCGTTTAGACCAACAAAACTGCTTGCTCATCGACAGCGGACACAGTGCGGCCCATGCCCGGGAGACCCTGCGCATCCTGGAGGAGCAGGGCTGGGCAGTTGGCGCCATTTTTAATACCCATGGCCATGCCGACCATTGCGGAGGCAACCACTGGCTGCAGGAGAAAACCGGCTGCGACATATACGCCTCCCGAATCGAAGCGGCTTTTATTGAGAACCCCCTCTTACTGCCTTACAGCACCTATTCGGCCTATCCTCCTAAACTGCTCATGGGCAAATTCTTCATGCCCCAGCCTTCACGGGTAACCCGTATAGTTGAACCCGGACCGCTGCTGATTAATAATACCAGTTTCGAAGCTTTGCCGCTGACGGGGCACAGCCTGGGGCAAATGGGGCTGATCACACCCGACGGGGTACTGTTCGCTGGCGACAGTCTGGTATCAGAGCAGATTTTAGAGGCTCTCCCCTTCGTGTTCCTGGCCGATGTAGCCCGGCAGATCATCACCCTGCAGCGGCTTAAAGACAGCAGCTACAAGCATATATACCTGTCCCACGGCGGTCTCTCACAAGATGCTGCACCCATCATTAAGGCCAATTATAATACCTTGACCGATACCCTGGCGCAGATCGAGGACATTATCAGACGACCCCACAGTCTGGAAGGGGTGATAAGCCGGTTCACTTCCCGGCTGGGATCTGTCCTCAACCGCAATCACTATTTTCGCCTCAGCAACGCCATCTCCGCTATTCTGGCCTATATGGTCAACCAAGGCCAGGTGTCTATAACAATGGAAAACAACATTCCCCATTATTGCGTTTCGGGTAAAAAAGGCTCCTGCTCTTAGCAATCAAAATGCTGGCCAAAAAACAATACCCACCATCACTCAGTTCTGACAAAAGTTTAGACAAATCGGTTTCCATCAATCGTAAGTCTTTACATATGGTCCCAATGGGATCTGCTTTTGTTTAGATGTTGTCATCGGTGCAGATATTATTTCACCTGATATGCGCACAGGAAGGTTTTCACTGAATCAGGGGCTGAGTTCAACGGCAGAGCGCGACAGCTCTATCCTGGATCTCCCGCGGGATGATCTCGATACCTAGCCTTTGGCAGAGGATTTCACACATTGATTATGCGCACCCGTTCTACGTAAGGCCTGATGGCTTCCATCATGTCCTGCAGCTCGCGGGCGGTATAAGGCCTGGTATCGCGCAGTTCAGCTTCCAGAGCATTCCGGGGGTTGAACTGCTGCAGGGTAAACAGCCTGGCTCCCTGCACCGCTCTAGCCATTTTGATAAGGTCAGCAACCTTATGATAACGAGGCACCACCGTGGTCCTAAATTCCACCTCTATCGGTGCTGTTCGAAGCAGCTGCACGCTGTTGCGGATATTGAGGAAATCTTCTCGGCTGAGACGCCCGCACACCTCAAGGTAATCCTTGTATTCCAGCGGGGCTTTCAAATCCATAGCCACATAATCCAGCAGGTTATGAACTATTAAGCCTTTCAGTACTTCATAGCGGGTGCCGTTGGTGTCCAGTTTGACCAGGAGGCCCAGCTCCTTTACGGCCTGGCAGGCGTCGCTGAGGCCGGGGTTTAAGCTGGGCTCACCCCCGGTGATGACCACCCCGTCCAAAAACCCGGCCCGTTCCTGTAAGAAATCCAACAGGCTGGTCAACTCCAAGTCTTTGTTATCAGTGCGCCCCGGCTTTACCAGTAGATGCCCATTGTGGCAATAAGGGCAACGCAAATTACAGCCCCGGGTAAATAGCACCGCTGCTATTTTCCCGGGGTAGTCGACCAGACTCTGCTTTAACAAACCGGCAAATTTCATGCCAGACTCCGTGTCATACATATCATGCTAATATTCACCACAGAAAACAACCTTACGCTCTGTACCATCGCGCTCCGTGTCATTTATTCCTAACCGACCTTGTAAGTCTGCCGGTTCTTGAATTCCTGCTGTTTGCCTTCATTCCACTGATCTACCGGGCGCAGATAGCCAACCACCCGGGAATACACTTCACAGGAGGTCTCCTTACCGCTCTCCTGGCAATAGGGGCATTGAAAATGCTCACCCCGGATATAGCCATGCTCAGGGCAGATGCTAAAGGTCGGGGAGATATAGTAATAAGGCATATGGAACTGTTCACAGGCCTTTTTAATCAGATTCTTGACTGCTTCCACATCCGGCAAGGCCTCGCCCAGGAAAATGTGGAAAGTAGTGCCGCCGGTGTACAAGCTCTGCAGCGGGTCCTCCAGCTTCATGGCCTCCCACAGATCATCGGTGTAACCTACCGGCAGGAAGGTGGAATTGGTGTAGAATGGCTCCGCTCCCTTTTTCACAGCTTCATTATTAGCCACGATGATCTCCGGGAATAGTCTGCGGTCCTTCTGGGGCAGGCTGTAGCTGACCCCTTCCGCGGGGGTGGCTTCCAGGTTGAACAAGTTGCCGGTCTCTTCCTGATAGCTGTATATGCGGTCATTCATAAATTGCAAGACCTTCAAGGCGAATGCATGACCTGAAGGGCTGGCGATATCCTGGCCCAGGAAGTTCAGGCAGGATTCATTCATCCCAACCAGACCAATGGTGGAGAAATGGTTCACCCAATATTTGCCTGCGGCTTCTTTGACATTGCGCAGGTAGAAGTGAGAATAGGGATATAGTCCGGAATCAGTCAGGTTCTCCAACACCTTGCGCTTGATCTCCAGGCTGCCTTTGGCCAGGTCCATGATTTGGGCCAGCCGTTCAAAATAATCAGCCTCATTTTTGGCCAGATAACCGATACGGGGCATATTGATAGTCACCACCCCAATCGAGCCGGTCAAGGGGTTGGAGCCGAACAGCCCTCCACCGCGGCGGCGCAGTTCGCGGTTGTCCAGGCGCAGGCGGCAGCACATGCTGCGGGCATCCTCAGGGTCCATATCGGAATTGACATAATTGGCGAAACCGGGGATACCGTATTTGGCAGTCATCTCCCAGATGCGGTCATAAGCCGGATTCTTCCAGTCGAAGTCCCTGGTGATGTTGTAGGTAGGAATGGGGAAGGTGAACACCCGCTCTTCCGCATCGCCTTCCATCATCACCTCGGCAAAAGCCTGGTTGAGCATATCCATCTCCTTCTGGAATTCGCCATAGTTCTTATCCATCAGCTGCCCGCCGATGATAACGGCCTGGTCCTTGAAGGAATTGGGCACCTCGAGATCCATGGTGAGGTTAGTAAATGGTGTTTGAAAACCGACCCTGGTAGGCACGTTGACGTTGAAGATGAATTCCTGCAGGCTTTGTTTGACCTGCTCATAGTTCAACTTGTCATAATAGATGAACGGTGCTAACAGGGTATCGAAGTTGGAGAAAGCCTGCGCCCCGGCTGCCTCCCCCTGCAGAGTGTAGAAGAAGTTGACGATCTGCCCCAGGATGGTGCGAAAGTGCTTGGCAGGCTTGCTGGCCACCTTGCCGCGGGTGCCTTTGAAACCCTCGCGAATAAGATCCTGCAGGTCCCAACCCACGCAGTACACCGCCAGAATGCCCAGGTCGTGCATGTGGAAATCACCGCTTTCCTGGGCCGCTTTCATCTGCGGGGTATAGATCTGGTTTAGCCAGTACTGGCTGGTGACAATAGATGATATATGAAAATTCATGCCCTGCAGACTGAAGTTCATATTGGAGTTCTCTTTGACGCGCCAATCGCTGCGGTCCAGATATTTGTTGACGATCTCATTGCTTTCCAAAAGCTGTTTGGTGTCGCGCAGCATCTCGTGCTGTTTGCGGTATAATATGTAGGCCTTGGCAGTCTTATAGTGGCCCTTCTTGACCAGCACCTTTTCCACCAGGTCTTGTATCTCTTCTACGGAGAGGATCTCGTAATTATCCAGGCTCTGGTATTCGGCCAGTTCCACCACTTTGTCAGCCAGGGCTTGGGCGATTTCGATATCACGACCCCCTACCGCCTTGGCGGCCTGGAATATGGCGTTGACAATTTTCTGCTTTTCGAATGGCACCACCCGGCCATCACGTTTGCGTATACTAGTAATGCTCAAACTCTTTCCTCCTCGTTACAAACCACAATATATATGGTGTCATAATCAATCACCATACTATATACAGTATATAACAGCGTATCTCTGTACACAACGAGGACTGTTCTGGCATATCGCAGAAATTATATGCCACCATTATTAATACGGGCTCTTCTGTCCTTTTTCAGCCCTTTTGAAAAAGTTAACAGGATGGAGTTTGACCCCCACCCTGAGCCTTTAGTCCTATTGTTTCCCGCCGCTACGGCGCCTAAGTCCTGTCACCTGGCGGGATTATTTTCCAGTTATGATCTGCGCCCAAGTAAGGCCTGCACCTTCAAGGGGGCCTGAACAGATTATCCGGAGCATAGAGCTTATTCTACATAAGCCTAATTTCTATCTGGATACCGTACCGGGTGCCATTGACGCACTAGACTTCGGCAAAAATATCCCTTAGAGATATCATAAGCTCTGGAAAAGCGGTCGATTCTATGGTTTCCTCCTCAGTACAGGTTTTGAAGTTTTCTATGTCCCTTTCCGGAGAAAAGGAGTACTGTAAAATAGTCCGGTTTTGCAGATTTACCACCCAATATTCCGAAACCCCGCTTTTCATGTAGAGATTCAGTTTCGTGACCATATCCTTGCCTTTGGTGGAGGGAGACAATACCTCAACCACCAGGGCGGGCACGCCTTCATATTTATCGGATTGGTTCACCTTATCCAGATCACAGATAACCACCACATCAGGCTGAACGACATTGGGATCTTCTTCGAACTTGGTCGCAAAGCCAAAAAGCCTTACATCGAATGGCGATGTTAATGAGCGGCAGGCCTTGCCTTTAAAGTAGTTGTGCAAATGCCAGGATATTTCATTGACTACCATTTGATGTGTAAAGCTCGGCGAAGCCAGGAGGTAAATCTCGCCGTCAATGAGTTCGTACCTCTGGTCTGACGAATCGACCAGTTCCATATATTCCTCGTAGCTGACTTTTCTGGTACTTTTGTAGCCTTTGGCCTCTTCGTGAACCAAAAAATAATCCGGTTGCTGATAGCGGCTCAGTTTGGCCACGCTTTTTCCGTTTTTGGTAACTATAATATCTTCCTTCTCCACCAGGGCCAGATATTTCCCAAAAGCGTTCTGCAAGTCGGTAGTATTTACACGCATAGCGGCACCTCCACCATGTTATTAGCTAAAATAATAATATATTTTAGCTATATTTTCAATAACAATTTACCTATGCGTAGAGGAATGCTATCGGTAGCGGTAATCTTTGGTTGACAGCGGAACTACTGCAAGACCGTTTTACGATATGTATATTATTGGTATGCCGCCTAGCTTTTGAGCCAGGATTTCTTTCAGATATGCTTCAGCCTGCTGCCGGACATCGGCATTATAGCAGTATTTTCCCCGCCCTCTCCCAGTCATTAGAGATTTATCGTATAATTGAACCGCCTTGGGAAACGCTTCGGAATTTATAGCCCGGTGAATATAGCTATAAGTCATAAAGATTACTTCAATAAACAGATCCCGCTTGATTTCATCGCTGAGTTCGTCGGCCAGCTGCTCAATGAGCTGTGAATATAGTTCTTTCCAGTTGTCCAGCAAGACCACCGGCGCTATTAAAATCCCTACTCTGTAGCCTGCCAGATGCATTTGTTGCAGGGCTTTGATTCTACCTTGCAGGGAAGATGTGCCCAACTCCAGCCTTTGAATGATAGGCTGAGGATTGACGCTCATGCGCATGATGGTTCTATTACCATGATTCAAGTGGAGCAGGTTCTCCACCATGTCGAATTTGGTGGGGAAAGTGATGTAGCCTTTTGGACTGGTGGAGAAGTTTTCTATGGTCCATTCCAGGTTGCCGGTTATGGTATTTTCCAAAACCAGGTCGCTGTTGCTGCCGATCTCAAAGGTCAAATCCCGAGGTGAACGGTAGGCGGTCTTCATTAGTCGCTCCAGCATTTGTTCTCGGTTGACAAAAAGCCGTAAATAAGAGCATTTATTGAAATTGCACACCAAATAGCAATAGAGGCACATGGCCCTGCAGCCGGATGAGGTGTAAGGCACTAGAAAATCCGAGACTTTTTCATTGGGGGTATATTTTAAACTCTTTCGCACCCCCAGGATCAGGTAGCGTTTCATGCGCACGAACTCCCGGTTGGGATTCTTGCGTAATTCTTCGATATTATTATGGCTTTCAACAGGTGTCCAGGGCACACCTGCAAACTTGTCCCGCAGTTGTCTGCCCAGTTCATAGTTCAAAACCTGCGGCTCATAATAGATCTTTTCCGGGAACAAAGGCCCACCTCCTGGAGCTAGTATCTCAAAGGAGGTTGTTTCATATTCGCCTGGCGATGAACGGGGAGTCTAGCTTCCGGCGTTTCGGTTATTACTAGTTCTGTTTAAATTTAGGGTTGAAGCAGATTCAGTATTATAATGACAGGATCATTATTGAGTATGACGGACAAAGTGCCTGAAGAAGGGGTTTCATCCATTTCCTGACTTTTGCAAAATAGAGGAAGAAGAAAGCTCTCCGCGCCCCTAGATGATAGGCAATTGAGAGCTTTTCTTTTAATTGTAGGATTGTATATCTAAGCTTTGCGGATGTCTTTCAGTTTACCATACGGTAAGATTTCAGGAAGTTGTAAAGTACTTAGGATTGCCGAAAAGTCTTCATTTGATTGGTTCTTTAGATAATATGAGCTGTTGCTTTTTGCATCATCAATAACAGTAAGATTAGCACTTCGAAGAGCATCTTGGATCTTTTCGGTAGACAACTCAAGTTTTTCTTTTCTGAGTTTGTATTCTAGATACCGCTGGATTACCAAAGCCAGGTAGCACATTACGAAATGGCCGCGAATACTCGATTCTGTCCAAACAAAGATGGGTCTGGCCTCTAAATTGCTTTTCATAACCCTGAAGCTCTCCTCAATCTTCCAAAGGCCTTGATAGATCCCTATCACCTGCGCCGCTGACAGGCTTTTGTCCGAGCTTTGAATTCCATAATATCCATCGAATTGTGCATCCATTTCAACCTGATTTTCGTTGAATGAAACGTGATCGTCATCAAAAATGGCCAGTTGCACATACTTTTTGCCACCCTTTTTCATTTCTGCTTTGAGACTGGATTTGGAGTCCACAAGGCGCCGGGACTTCTCTATCAATCGTTCGCGGTCTCTACGGTCTTTCTCAGCACGTTTAGCTGACCAAGTTATCACCATATTGTCATCGAGCAAGACTTTTTCGCCATTAATCTTAACACTGTTCTGAAAATTGCAGACCTTCCATTTAAATTGCGGGCTCTCCACAGTGTAGCCCTCGTCCCCAAGAACTAGGTTCTTAATTGCTTTACTTGCAGATCGGATTTTGTATGCCATGACATAATCAAAACCTTTTGACCTGAGGTAGGCCAGGTTCTGTTTAGAATTTAGCCCACGATCAGCGGTTATTATAATCTTCTTTATGCCATAGGTTTCCCGTAAGTATTCCATAACTGGCACCAGCGTCTTAAAATCATTGGTATTTCCGGGGAACAGTTCATAGCTAATTGGGATGCCCTCATCGTCAATTAAGAGCCCCATTACGACTTGGACCTGATTTACTTTGTTGTCTTTAGAATAACCGAACTTCTTAAGTTCATCGGCTCTGACTGACTCAAAGTAATAAGTGGTAACATCGTAGAAAGCAACTCCAAGGTTGCGTGTCATTTTAAGTGATAGCTGCTTGTTCAAGTGCCTTTCCAGAGATTTCTTTTCATTGGCAAGAAAAGAAAGACTCCGGTATATTTGTTCTAAATTCATTTCCTTGGAGTTGATAAAGAACTCCTTTTGTTCAAAGCTCTTTTTCTTTGATGCCGGTTTTAGCAGCCGGAAGTAAACGAGCATAGATGTCGTATCTTTGACTTTGAACTTAAGGTTGGAATCACGCTTCTGGCGATAATCGAAGAAGTAATCAAGTTTCAATTCATCCCAGATACTCTCGTATACCTTAACGCCGTAATTACGAATAGGAAAGCCTTTAGCAGCGTCGTTATCAGATCCTTCCAGGTAATGCTGGATATCTTTAAATATTGCTTCTTGTTTAAGACTCTCGTTGAAAGCCCTGGACTCCCGGCATTCTCTGCGCAAACGATTCAGAATTCCAGGCTCCTGCGCTTCCAATTCGTCTGCACGCCCTAATACCTTAAGTACCCTGGTCTTGGGCTTCTTATTAACTGGATCCCGATAAGACTCCACGATTCTCACATATTTGATCCCTCGGCTGTTATATACCTGTAGACTGCTCATGCCTGCACCCCTCGTATGAACCAAGTATAGTATAACCATATTATAACATACATACGTTAGATATACAGTAGAGGGATATAAAAAATACCCGATAAATACTAATATTACAGCATTTACACGGGTATTCTTTTCAGCTTATCTGCAAAAGTCAGGAAGAAGGGGTTTCATCCATTTAAAAAAGTCAGCAGGATGCCGGGCATCCTGCTATACTATCAAAATCAGGTTTTATGGTCGCGAATGTAGCTTTCCGCCCTCAGACGGGCTTAAATCTTTGCTAATATTTCGCCTAGTTGTTTATTGCCGATCTCTTCGAGATCATATCTCACCCTGATAGATGGTTTATTTATGCGCATTATTCTGCTTAAATCAATGGGCGTCCCTATTATTACCAGCTCAGCCGGGGAATTATTGATGGTTTTTTCCAATTCCTCGATCTGACTTTTCCCATAACCCATCGCAGGCAGAAGCTTGGACAAATGACCCCATTTGGCAAAGGTATCCTTTATACTCCCCACTGCAAACGGACGAGGATCGATCAGTTCAACAGCTCCGAGTTTCTCTGCAATGATCACGCCTGCTCCATATGCCATATGTCCATGGGTAAGAGTAGGCCCATCTTCTATTACCAAAACCCTTTTTCCGGCTATTGCTTCCGGATCGTCGACTTTTATGGGTGAGTTGGCCTTTATTATTTTCACTTCCGGGTTGATTTCTTTGACAGTGTTTATAACGTTCTCAACTGCTGCAGGATCAGCGGAATCGATTTTATTGATTATTGCTATGTCAGCCATACGCAAATTGGTTTCTCCGGGATGAAAGCTGGTTTCGTGACCAACCCGGTGAGGATCCACCACCACAATGTGCAGATCTGTATTATAAAATGGCAGGTCATTATTGCCACCATCCCACAAAATTACATCAGCTTCTTTTTCGGCCATTTCAATAATTGCTTGATAATCGACTCCAGCAAATACCACCATACCATTATCAATATGAGGCTCAAATTCTTCTCTTTCTTCAATGGTGCAATTAAACTTTTCCAGGTCTTCATAGCTGGCAAAGCGCATAGCCAACTGCTGTTCCAAATTGCCGTAAGGCATGGGGTGCCGGATTATGGCAACCTTTTTCCCCATTTGAGTGAGCAATTTAGCCACATAACGAGTGGTTTGACTCTTGCCGCTGCCGGTTCTAACGGCTGTGACCGCAACCACCTTGGCTTGGGACTTTACCATGGTGTTTTTAGGTCCCATAAGGCGAAAATCCGCACCACAAGCCAAGACCTGTGAGGCTTTGTGCATCACATATTCATGGGAAATATCACTATAGGCAAAAACCACCTGGTCAACATCAAATTTCTTTATTAATTGTTCCAGCTCTTCTTCGGGATAAATGGGAATTCCCTCGGGATAAAGGTCCCCGGCAATACTGGCCGGATATACTCTTCCCTCAATGTCGGGTATTTGGGTTGCTGTAAAGGCTACTACCTCAAAATCATCATTGTTACGGAAGTAGGTGTTAAAATTGTGAAAATCCCTACCAGCTGCTCCCATGATAATTACACGCTCTTTTTTCAATCTACATACTTCCTTTTCTTTTTATTTTTTTACATTAAGCAAAAAATACTCACGCAACTAGGAATTGTGGTAATGACCTGTCTCCCCAATATACCAGAACGATTTTGGTCTTAGGTTGGTATTCCAGAGTAGTATTAATGGTATTTTTACTGGATTTAGATCTCACACCCAGCTTATAACTCAGCCGCATAATCCCAGGAGTAGGCTTGAATATCACTTCTGGGTATCCAGCCCAGGCTTTCATAAAAAGCTATGGCCTGACTGTTATGCGGGTAGACAAACAGGTTGACCTTGACCGCACCGCGCTCTTTTAGTATCCCAAGGCAGCGTTCCAGCAGCGATTGGCCCAGTTTGCGCCGCCGCCACTGGGGCAGAACGGCCAGGTGGTATATCATCCCCCGGCGCCCGTCGAATCCACCCAGAATGGTGCCTACAATGTTATCCCCGTGCCAGGCGATCAGGCACGAGCTCGAATTGTTTTTGAGCATTATCTCCAGGCTGGCCGGTTCATCGCTGCGCCCCAGGCCGACACCTTCAATCCCCTTCCAGAATTGTATCATTGGCTCAATGTGCTCAACCTGAGCCTCTCTTATCACCCAGTCCGACTTCATCCCCTCCCCCTTGTAACCAACCACTCCTACATGGTCAGGGCCATGATGGCTTTATGAGCATGCAGGCGGTTTTCGGATTCATCAAAAATAGCCGACTGCGGCCCGTCCATAACCTCATCGGTGATTTCTTTGCCGCGTTTGGCGGGCAGACAGTGCAAGACGATGGCATCGGGCCGGGCCAGGCTCATCAGCCTGTTGTTGACCTGATAGCTTAAAAAGGCCTGTTCCTTCTCATCAGCCTCGTCTTCTTGTCCCATGCTGGCCCAAACGTCAGTGTAGATGACATCCGCGTCCCGGACCGCTTCGGCGGGATCGCTTACTACCCATAGTTTGGCTCCGCTTTCCTGTGCGTCTTCCAGTGCTTGCTTAAATACCAGCGCATCCGGTTCATAGCCGCTGGGAGAGGCAATAACCACGTCCATACCCACTTTGGCACCACCATAGAGAAGTTCATGGGATACATTGTTGCCGTCGCCGATAAAGGCCAGTTTCAGGCCTTTCAGTCTGCCTTTGTGTTCCAGGATGGTCTGCATATCGCCTATCACCTGGGTGGGATGCAGGAGGTCGGTCAGGCCGTTGATGACCGGCACCGCAGACCAGCGGGCCAACTCCACAACCTCGTCATGGTCGAAGGTGCGAATCATGATCCCGTCCAACATGCGTGACAATACCAGAGCGGTGTCTTTGATGGTCTCCCCGCGCCCCAGTTGTATATCCCGGGGACTCAAAAACAGGGCATGCCCCCCCAGTTGATACATGCCCACTTCAAAAGCCACCCGGGTGCGGGTGGAAGCCTTTTGAAAAATCATGCCCAGGGTTTTGCCGGCCAGATACGGATGAGGTATGCCTGCTTTCTGCAGTTTCTTAATTTCCATAGCGGCTTCCAGTATGTAGGCCACTTCCCGGGGGGTAAAATCGTGTATGCTTATAAAATCCCGGCCCCTCAAACTGTCATTGAGTTGATACATCCTGTTCACTCCTCCGTCTGTAATATGTTAATAATACTCTAGGCTGTGGCAGACTCCTGCAGAGCCTGTGCGAATATGGCCACGGCCTGTTCGATTTCTTCGTCACTCACTGTCAGGGGCGGCACCATGCGGACCACATGAGAGCCGGCTCCGACCAGCAATAATCCTTTGCCGATACAACTCTTGATGAGGTCGGCTACCTCGATTGACAGTTCAATGCCCACCATCAGCCCCTGGCCACGCACCTCCACGATTCGCCCGTCTTTGAGTGCCTTGAGCTTCCCCATCAGGCTTTGCCCGGCAGTTTCAACCCGCTGTAGAAAAGCGGGATCATCGATTATGCTTAAAACCTGTTCTGCCACCGCGGTTCCCAGGGGATTGCCCCCGAAAGTGGAAGCATGGTCGCCTGGCGCGAACCCGCTGGCAGCTTTATCGCTGCTGAGCATGGCGCCAATGGGGAATCCTCCTCCCAATCCTTTGGCAATAGTCACTATATCGGGCTTGATGCCGTAATGCTGGTAGGCAAACAGACTGCCGGTACGGCCCATGCCGCACTGCACCTCATCGAATATGAGCAGGATGCCGGCCTGGTCGCAGAGCTCACGCAAGCCCTGAAGGAATTGCGGGTCAGCCGGCCTGATGCCGCCCTCGCCCTGTACCGGTTCAACCAGGATCGCTGCAGTTTGATCGTCTATGATAGTTTTCACCGACATCAGATTGTTGAATTCAGCGTAATGAAAGCCAGCTGGCAGGGGTTTAAAGCCTTCCTGGTATTTAAGCTGTCCGGTGGCGGTCACCGCGGCCAGGGTGCGTCCATGGAAGGACTGCAGAAAGGTGATAATATGGTTCCTGTCCGGCTGGCCCTGGCGGTAGAAATATTTGCGGGCCAGCTTGATCGCGGCTTCATTGGCCTCAGCCCCGCTGTTGCAGAAGAATACCTTGTCCAGCCCCGAGCCTTGAACAAGTCTGGCAGCTGCTTTCACCTGCGGTTCAATCCAGTACAGGTTGGAGATATGCCACAGGGTTTCGGCCTGTTGGTGCAGGGTTTTTACCAGTTGGGGATGACAATGTCCCAGAATGCATACCGCAATACCTCCAACGAAGTCCAGGTAGGCCTTGCCGTCGGCATCCCACAACAGGCTGCCCTGCCCGCGCACGAAACTTAGCGGATAGCGCCCGTAGGTATTCATTATGTACTGCTGCCCTGCAGCAGCTATATCGAGATTGCTCATAACCATGCCTCCCAATTTTTCATTCACCCTAAGCCTATTCGTTGACCACCATGGTGCCGATGCCTTCGTTGGTGAATATCTCCAGTAGTATGGCGTGCGGCACCCGGCCATCGATGATATGGGTGCGCCCCACCCCGGCCCGAACCGCTTCCCGGCAGCAGTCCACTTTGGGAATCATTCCCCCGGCAATGGTGCCGTCGGCTATATAGCCCTCAATATCGCTGAGACGCAAAACCGAGATTAAGGTCGAGGGATCATGGGCGTCTTTTAACAGTCCGGGCACATCGGTCAATAATACCAGTTTATCAGCTTTCATGGCAGCGGCTATTGCTGAAGCCACCAGATCGGCGTTGATATTATAGCTGTCCTGATTATCGTCAATGCCTATTGGGGCTATTACCGGGATATAATTGTTGGCGATCAGGGTCTCAATCACTCCGGGATTGATCTGCACCACCTCACCCACAAAGCCCATTTGGGCAGAGTCGCCCACCGCACGGGCTTTGATGAGGCTGCCGTCCTTGCCCGAGATGCCGATGGCCTGGCCGCCATTGGCGTTGATGCCGGCCACGATTTCCTTGTTGACCTTGCCACCCAGCACCATCTCCACCACCTCCATGGTGGGACGGTCGGTTACCCTGAGGCCATTGACAAATTCACTCTTGATGCCCAGGCGCTTGAGCATAGTGGTTATCTCTGGACCGCCGCCATGAACCACGATGGGGTTCATTCCCACATACTTCATCAAAACGATGTCCTGCATGATTTTCTGCTTTAGTTCACATTCCACCATGGCTGCGCCGCCGTATTTGATCACCACCGTGCGCCCGTAAAAATCCTTAATATATGGTAATGCCTCCACCAGGATCTCAGCTTTCTCCAGTGCTGACAGATGCATCTCTTTCTCCTCCTTAGGGTGACTTTATTAATCCGCCAGTATCTAATCTATGCCCATCTCTGGGAATACGTGCAGTAAATGTCATCAAGTGCGGTAATCAGCATTTATCTTCACATAATCATAGGAAAGGTCGCATCCCCAGGCGGTGGCTGAAGCCTGACCGGATTTCAAATCCAAGATAATGGTTACGTTCTCCTTCTCCAGTTCCTGGCGGGCTTTATTCTCATCGAATTTGAGGCCCATGCCGTTCTCAGCCATCTTCTCCCGTCCCAGGTAGATATCCACCCGCTGGGGATCAAATTCGGCCCCGGAATATCCGGCGGCGGCCAGAATGCGGCCCCAGTTGGCGTCATGGCCAAAGATGGCGGCCTTGGTTAAATTGGAGCCGGTGATGGAGCGGGCAATAGTTCTGGCAGTGGTCAGGTCTGCGGCTCCAAGCACCTGCACTTCAACCAGGTGGTTGGCCCCTTCGCCATCCCGGGCGATCTTTTTGGCCAGGGCGGTATTGAGGTAGTTAAGAGCAGTCGCAAAAACCTGGTAATCGGAACCACTGGCATCGTTGATCTGCGGGTTGGCAGCCAGCCCGTTGGCCAGAACAACTGCCATGTCATTGGTCGAGGTGTCCCGGTCCACACTGATCATGTTATAGGAAAGGTCAGCTGACTGTTTCAAAGCCAGGGCGAGACAGCGGCTGTCAATATTGGCATCAGTGGTGATAAAGGCCAGCATGGTGGCCATGTTGGGATGGATCATCCCCGAACCTTTGGCAATGGCCCCGATGGTTATGGTTTTACCGTGCAGCTCAAACTGCACCGCGATCTCCTTTTTCACCAAATCGGTGGTCATGATGGCCGCAGCCGCATTGGCCGAACCTTCCGGCGACAGCCCCGCTACAGCCGCCTTGACCCCGGCTTGCACCCGCTCCAGGGGCAGCTGCACGCCGATTACTCCGGTGTGGGCTACCAAAACGTCGTGGGGATCGAGTTTCAACAGCTCGGCGGCGTAAGCCGCAACCGCTATGCTGTCATTTAACCCCTGTTCGCCGGTGCAGGCATTGGCATTGCCGCTGTTAACCACCAAAGCCTGAGCCTGCCCGTTCTCCAAATGCTTTCTGCACATATCAATACAGGCCGCATGCACCAGGTTGGTGGTATATACCGCCGCTGCCTGGCAGGGCAGGGCCGAATAGATCACGGCCACATCCCGCCGGTTCTTATATTTTATCTCGGCCATCACCCCCTGGGCTAAAAAGCCTTGCGGTGCGGTGACGCCTCCTTCTATAACCTTCATGTTTATTCCCTCCGTTTTAACTGATCCAACCTGTTATCAAGGATAAACCCCGACCCCGGCTATAGCTTCATGCTCGGGCTGACCCAGCATGAGGTTGAGATTTTGCACCGCCTGCCCGGAAGCCCCGCGGTTCAAATTGTCAATGGCCGAAATCACAATCACCCGGCGGCTCTGGGGATTCACATGCATACCCAGGTGTATGTAATTGCTCCCATAGACCCACTTGGTATTTGGAACCGTATCTTTGGGCAATACCTTGATGAAGCGCTCTTTTCGGTAGAAATCCTCCAAAGTGTCCCTTATCGCCTGAGGTTTGATCCCCGCTCGCAGCCTGGCGTAGCAGGTGCTCAATATGCCGCGGTTCATGGGGACCAGGTGGGGGGTGAAAACCATCTCCACCTCACATCCGGCGGCAAAGCTCAATTCCTGGGCAATCTCTGGACCGTGGCGGTGAGTCCCCACCCCGTAGGCTTTAAAGCCCTCATTGACTTCGCAGAAGTGGCTGCTTTGCTTCAAGGTGCGCCCCGCTCCCGACACTCCGCTCTTGGAATCCACCACCAGGCCTTCACTCTCCACCAGTCCGGCTTTTAGCAATGGTGCCAGGGGCACTATGGCGCTGGTGGGGAAACAACCCGGGTTGGCTATCAGCCGGGCGGTTTTGATTTTGTGACGATACAGCTCAGGAAGACCGTAAACTGCCTCTTCCAGGAGTCCAGGCTGGGCATGGCTGAGTTCATAGTAATTCTCGTACAGGGCAGCATCCTTGAGTCGGAAGTCGGCACCCAGATCGATAACTTTAATCCCCGCAGCGAGCAGATCCGGAGCCAGATTCATCGACACCCCGTGAGGCAGCGCCAAAAACACGGCCTCACAGCGCCCCAAGAGGTTCTTTATGTGGCTCTCCTCACAGCTCAAGTCACACATACCGGTGAGATGCGGGTATATCTCATCTATTCGTCGTCCCACATTTTCGGTGGACAGCACCACAGTTACTTCAACGGCGGGATGCAGGGCCAATATTCTCAACAGTTCCGCGGCGGTGTATCCGTCGCCCACTATGCCAACCTTATGCAATGCCTTCAGGCCTCCTTGAAATATAAATAACATGGAGATGAAAACTTTTATAATTATACATCCGCCTGTATATTTTTACAACAGCTATTTAAACTGCCAACTGACGTCGTGGTCTGGCTGCCATAAGCCTTTAGTCCGACTTTCCGCCCTTTCCCGTGGTATGAATGCGACTTATATCCAGCTACTTCCAGGCCGCATGCATGCCCCATAATAAAAGACCCTATGAATATTCCATTCATAGGGTCCCCATTTATAAACTCCTGATTACTGTTTACAGTGCAGCCTTGATGCGCCTCATGGCCTCGGTAATACGGGCAGTGTCTACAGTCAGGGCGATGCGAAAATATCCTTCCCCATACTGCCCGTAGCCATTGCCCGGGGTGAGGATCACGTGAGCTTTCTCCAAAATCATTTCACAGTATTGGGCTGATGTATAGCCTCTCGGTACTTTGACCCACATATAGAAGCCTCCCAAAGGTTTAGTAAAACTCCAGCCCAGGGATTGCATGCCCGCAGCGGCAGCGTCGCGGCGCTGTTGGTACATGTGCTGCAGTTCCGCTACCGTCTGCTGAGGTCCTTCCAGTGCAGATATACCGGCATACTGCACAGCCTGGAAGACACCCGAATCCACATTGGATTTGAAACGGCCCATAACTTCCACGGCGTCGTGGTTACCGGCCATCCAGCCTATGCGCCAGCCGGTCATATTGTAGGTCTTGGAAAGGGAGTGGAATTCCACCCCCACCGTTTTGGCCCCCGGCACCTGCAGGAAGCTGGGAGACTGGTAACCGTCATAGGCCAGTTCCGAATAAGCCGCATCGTGACAGACGAGGATGTCAAAGGCTTTGGCAAACTCTACCACTTTCATGTAATAGCCGGTATCAGCAACTGCACCGGTAGGGTTGTTAGGATAATTAATAAACATGAGCTTAGCCTGGCGGGCCACGTTTTCGGGTATATCCTCCAGAACTGGTTTGTATTGGTTTTCCTCAGTTAAGGGCATGATGTATGATATCCCCCCGGCCAGTTGGGTGCCGATTGCATAAACCGGGTAGCCGGGGTCGGGCACCAGGTTGATGTCTCCCTTATCCAGGTATGCGAAAGAAATATGGGCAATGCCTTCTTTGGAACCCAGCAATGAAATCACTTCAGTAGCGGGATTAAGGTCCACATTGAAGCGCCTTTTATACCAGCCGGCCACCGCCTCTCGATAGCGCAAAAGACCTACAGAGCTGGGGTATTGATGGTTGGCCGGTTCATGAATCGACCTGGCCATAACATCTATAATATGTTGCGGGGTGGGCTGGTCGGGATCACCAATGCCCAGGTTTATAACATCAATGCCCTGCATACGGGCTTCCTCCACCTTCTTTTCAATGCGCGCAAACAGATAAGGGGGCAGGTTTTGCATAGCTTGATTTTCTTGCATGGCGGTATCTCCTCCTCATTCTTTTCCAGCATATAAAATCTTCGACCTCAATAGCCCCTGGTCTATCACATACCCGGGCTTTCCCGGTCACTGCTGATTCTACCCCTGAATACCTCGCGGGCCGGGCCGGTCATATACACATGGCCATCATCCCGGCTCCACTCTATCAAAAGGTCTCCCCCGGGCAGATGCACCAGAACTTCCCGCCCGGTATGACCCTGCAGGTGAGATGCCACCACGGCAGCACAGGCGCCGGTGCCGCAGGCCAGAGTGATTCCGGCACCTCGCTCCCATACCCTGACAATCAGTTCAGATCGGCTTCTGATTTCCACAAACTCCACATTGGTGGCAGCTGGAAAGATGGGGTGTCTTTCCAAAGCTGCTCCCCATGTCGCCAGGGGAATAACATCGGCGTCAGGGGTAAATATTACTGCATGGGGATTTCCCATGGATACGGCATTGACCTTAAACCACTCTCCAGCAGCTTTGACCGGTATATCCAGGCTGTCGCCTTCACCCTGTACCGGGATGTCAGAACGTTGCAGCACAGGACGGCCCATATCTACCCTCACTGCCTCAGTGTCGGTCAACTGAACCGGGCGAAGCCCGGCCCTGGTCCTGATCATAAAGGCGTCTCTGTCCACATGCCCGAACTGGCGAGCGTATCGGGCTATACAACGGATGCCGTTGCCGCACATCTCGGCTTCAGAACCGTCGGGGTTAAATATGCGCATAAAGATATCACCCCGGGCGTCAGGACCGGTTACCAGGATGCCGTCGGCGCCGATGCCGAAGTGGCGTTCACATAAGACGGCACTCGCCGCTTGATAGCGGGCCGCGTCTTCAAAGGATGCGGCCTCGACCACAATAAAATCATTGCCCAGCCCGTGCATTTTTACAAATTCCATATCAGCCCTCCTCGCTCATTCAATGAATTATGTCTATACCAGTCGCTCTATCCGGCAAATCCGGTATACAAACGGGAAAAGATACGTTTATCGACTACCGTCAGCCGCGTAAAAGGTTTATCTAAAATTATTGACATGTCATATCCAAAGCAGGCGGCAAAGCGCTGCAAATGAGGCATTATGACCTCCAGCCGGGCTTTTTCCTGGAAAACCTCAGCCTTGATGTTGTCAGCCACATGGTTAGAGGGGACCTCCCCGCGCAGCCAGATCTCCCCGGCATACATGCCGGTGCCGCAATAAGGTCCGATCGGACTAAAGCCCGGGTCGTTTAACCCCAGGATTATAATAGTACCCCCAGCCATGTATTCGCCCAAAAAGGCACCAGATCGCCCCCCGACCACTATGAGCGGGCTCTTATCCTGATAGGCTTTCATGTGTATGCCCAGGCGGTAGCCGGCATCGTCGCGGATGTACAACGACCCGCCGCGCATGCTGTATCCGGCGATATCGCCCACCCGCCCGTGTACAATGATCTCCCCCGCGCTCATAGTGTTGCCAACTCCTTCCTGCCCGTTGCCATAGAGCAGGATTGTGGGTCCTTCGCAAAAGGCTCCCAGATTGTTGCCCACGGTGCCATGCAGTATCAGGCTCTTGTGGTTCTTCCAGCCACAACCCAAGTAGCGTTGTCCATTGAGATTCAATACTTCGATTTCCTCATCCGGGCTCTGGTTCATGGCTTCAAGCAGGGTGTGGTGGTTGTATTCAACCGCATCGAAGACTGCCATCATCTTGCCACCTCCTCACTTCTGCCCAGTAGGCGGCGGGTAGGTTTGCTATGGCTGGATTTCTTAAAAATTTGAACCACTCGCTTTCCGGGATCTTGACCTGCCGCTCTATCAAAGCCGTAAGTGGTCCGCTGATCCCGGGTATATTGATGGCAATGTACCTGTGTAGGTTTTGGCCCTGCATAGTGAGCTCCAGGCAGCGTTCCCCCTCTTGCCATCGCAATATACTACCCGTTGTTTCAGGGTCGCCCGCAGTTATGATATGCATGCCCAGGATGTGAACCGCGTTGAGAAATATTCCGCCGGGATACCGGGTCCTGCTGCCGGCCATATTCAGCCCCGCTATAAATCCTTCCCGGTGGGCCAGCGGTAAGAGGGCCATTACTTCATCTGTGCCGCGTACTATATGGCGGCTTTCGATAACATCTCCGGCTGCCCAGATATGGGGATCGGATGTTCGCAGGTGGCAGTCGACGATTATACCCCGGTCGGTTTGCAGCCCGGCTTCGCGGGCCAGATCCTGGTTGGGCCGGGTTCCCACCGCAATAATCAACAGATCGGCAGCGATTGAGCTTCCATCGTCCACTGCCACCTCGTGGTTCCCGACCGCAACCACCTCATGGCCGGTAACAACCTTTAAACCGTGTCTTTGCAAATGCCCGCCAACTGCGGCCGCACTCCGGGGGGAGAGCAGACGGGGCAGTATGTGGCTCTGTTTTTCTACCATAACTACTTTCATACCCATATGATGAAGGGCTTCGGCGGCCTTTAAGCCAATCAGCCCGCTGCCCAGGACTACTGCCGTGCCTTTCGCAGCGGTTTGGGCGGAAATTTCCTCGGCATCCTGCCAGGTATAAAATGTATTAACCCAGGACTGCGTTATGCCAGGTATGGGGGGTATAACCGGACTGGCCCCGGTTGCCAGCAAGAGTCGGTCATACTCCAGACCGGTGCCATCCTGCAGAAGGACTTGTTTGCAGATCACATCTATGCTGGCGGCCCGACCTGGTATTATTCTCACCCGCTGTTGGGCAAAGAAATCAGCCGGACGGTAATCCAGTTGGCTGGAGGTTCTTCTGCCAGTCAGATAATAACTTATCAGGGGGCGGCTGTAGCAGCCGCGCTGTTCCCCGTCAATTACTGTGATCTCACCTTCCGGGTCGATACTGCGGATGCCTTCCACCGCACCCGCCGCTGCAATACAGCTGCCAATGATAAGGTATTTCACCTTTGCTACACCTCCTCTATCAGCCGCAGGGCGCCGTTGGGGCAGTGCGAAACACACACCGGCGCCTCAGCCAGATCCCGGCACAGGTCACATTTGACCGCCCGGGAAAAATCCAGTGAGGGCTGAATATGTCCGAAGGGGCACACCATCACACAGGTGAGACAGCCCACACAACGTTGTCCGTCAATGAAAACTATACCCTCATTATTTTTCTGCAAAGCCCCGGTGATGCAGGCATTAATGCAGGGGGCATCCTGGCAATGCCTGCAGGTATTGATCCAGGATTGCTGCTGGTGCTCGATTAAACCTGCCCGGGCCTGGGGGGTGCCTTTTTTGAAAGCCCGGATAACACTGCCATTATATCCGTCATGAGCGGCAGCGCAGTATATCCTGCACAGCCCGCATCCCAGGCAGTATTCCGAGTTGCTCTGTATCTTCATGCTGATTCCCCCTAATATCCGGCTGCGGTTATTCCCAAGAGATCCAGTTCATGCTGCTCCAGGCCGATGCCTTTCAGCATGAGGCGGTTCCCCCTGAGACTGTCGACAGCATTAATGCCCATTCCACCCATCATCTCTTTGATCTCATGTTCCCAGGCCTGAAGCAGATTAGCGGCTCTAACGGCTCCCAGCTCCGGGTTGAGCCGCTTGCTCAATTGCGCCTCGGTAGTGGCTATGCCCCAGTTGCAGCGACCGGTGAAGCAAGTATGGCATAAATGGCATCCCAGGGCTATCAGGGCAGCGGTGCCGATGTAAACCGCATCCGCCCCTAAAGCGAGGATTTTTACCACGTCGGCGCTGTTGCGGATGCCGCCGGCAGCTACCAATGAAGCCTGGTCCCGTATGCCTTCGTCACGCATGCGCTGATCCACCTGGGCAATGGCAATTTCTATCGGTATGCCGATGTTGTCGCGGATGCGCATGGGGGCCGCACCGGTGGCCCCGCGAAAACCGTCAATGGCGACTATATCTGCTCCGGCCCTGACCATTCCTGAGGCTATGGCGGATATATTATGCACGGCGGCCACTTTCACCGAGATAGGTTTCTCAAAATTGGTAGCCACTTTTAAGGTTTCAATCAGCTGAGCCAGGTCTTCTATGGAATAAACGTCATGGTGCGGAGCAGGTGATATGGCATCAGACCAGGCCGGTATCATCCGGGTACGGGCCACATCCGCCGAGACCTTCTCTCCGGGCAGATGTCCGCCGATACCTGGTTTGGCGCCCTGACCGATCTTGATCTCCACTGCGGCAGCCTGATTGAGGTAATCCGGATTGACCCCGAAGCGTCCCGAAGCCACCTGCACAATGGTAGATGCGGCATATTCCTGAAGATCGCTGTGCAGCCCGCCCTCGCCAGTGTTCCAGAAAGTGCCTTTCTCCCGGGCGGCCCGGGCCAGTGATTTCTGCACGTTCAAGCTTACCGCGCCATAGGACATGGCCGAAAACATAATCGGCATATCGAGCTTCAAGAGCGGTTTTTCCCGTTCCCCCAGGCTCGATACCTGACTGCCCAGATAGGTGCCCAGTTCCATCGGTTCCCGCAGCGGATCAATGGAAGGATTGGTGACCTGGCTGGCATTGAGCAGCAAATGGTCAAAATAACTGCGGAAGGGTCTGGGATTACCCATGCCGGTCAAAAGCACCCCGCCAGTTTCGGCCTGGGCATAGATTTCACGCAGGCTGGATGTTGACCAGTAACTGTTGGGTCGCAAAGCCGCAGGAAATTCCTTAATAGCCAGGGCCTGAGTGGGGCATAATACCGCGCAGCGGTGGCAGCCTACACAGTTCTTATCAATCACCCACATAAATCCGTCTTCATCCTTATGATGCACACTATTGCCACACTGCTTGACACACACTCCGCAGCCTATGCAGCGGTCCTGATTTCGTTCCACGGTAAACGCGGGGGTCAGCATACTCAAGCTCATATTCCTTCACCTGCCTTCAGGCTGATTGGGCTGCCTGTATTGCAGACGGGGCCACATCCAACAGGCCTTTCTTGTCGTGGAGAAGCCCAACAATGGGTTCTCCTCCCCCGGGGGACCAGACCCGGTCTAATCGCTGAGCCACTACCCGGATAGCCGCCTCCTCACTGGCCACATAAAGGAATTCATCCTGCAATGCTGCCACCAAGGGGCGCAGTTTTATGCGGTCATTTAATGCCACCAGCCCATTGTTGGTAGCCACTATAATTGAAAAGGGACCGTTGAGCAGCAGCCCGCTGTATTTGCGCCGCAGGCGAGCCTGCTTTTCCTCTTCAAGCTGGGACCAGAACGGGGAGGCCACCACATCCACAACATCGTTCAGGCACAAGCCCTGACGGCGCATCAGGAAGTCAAAGGCATAGGCTATGACCTCGGTGTCCGTCTGCAGGGAAATCTTGTAGCCGTACATTTCTAAAAAGCGCCGGTTGGTGCTGTAGGACGAAATCTCCCCGTTGTGCACTACCGACCAGTCCAATAAGGTGAAGGGATGGGCTCCGCCCCACCACCCCGGGGTGTTGGTGGGAAAGCGTCCGTGAGCGGTCCATATATAAGCCTGATACTCCTCGATACGGTAGTATTCTCCGATGTCCTCGGGATAGCCCACCCCTTTGAAGGCGGCCATATTTTTGCCGCTGGAGGCTACGAAAGCCCCGCGCAAATCGGCATTGATAGTCATCACCACCCGGGCTACGAACTCCTCCTCCCCGATGTGCTCCCGGTAAAACTTATCTTCCCGGGGCCGGGCAAAGTAGCGCCATATCAGCGGGGCGCCGGCAATTCTGCGGCTTTGGCGCACCGGCACCGGTTCCTGGTGTTTTATCCGAAAGTGGTGTTGCAGGTAGCGCTCGCATATCTGCCGGGCACCGTCATCATCGTAAAATATATGCAGGGCGAAGTAGTCCCGGTATTCCGGATAAATCCCGTAGGCCGCAAATCCGCCACCCAGGCCGTTGGAACGCTGGTGCATGGCGGCTATGGAAGCCAGGATCTGTTGACCATTGAAGCGTTCACCCTTGCGGTTCATAATGGCTGCAATAGCGCAGCCGCTCGGTATTCTTATGTCTCCTTCCCGTCTTAGCATCGGGCTCCCTCCTCTCCACAAGTAAACTGACTTTAGAACTTGCGCAGGTATTCTCTGGTCTCCCAGGGGTGGACCTCCAGGCAGAACCGTTCCCATTCCGCCCACTTGCTTTCCACATATTTGGTATAGATATGCGGTCCCAGAGCATTCTTAACCAGTTCATCCTCGTCCATGGCTATGAGTGCTTCGGCCAGTGACCCGGGAAGGCTGGCTATCCCCAATTTTTCACGTTCCGCTTTGCTCATACGGTAAATATTGGCATCTATCGGGGCGGGAGGCTCAACTTTCTCTTTGATACCTTCCAGACCCGCGGCCAGCATAACTGCCAGAGCCAGGTAAGGGTTGCAGGTGGGGTCGGGGTGCCGCACCTCGATGCGGGTGGATTGGCCGCGCTTGGCGGGAATCCTGATCAAGGCACTGCGGTTCTGTTCTGACCAGGCTACATATACTGGAGCTTCATAACCGGGAACCAGCCTCTTGTAGGAGTTAACGGTGGGGTTGGTTATGGCGGTTATACCCCGGGCGTGTTTTATTATGCCTCCCATATACCAGCGGGCGATATCGCTTAATTTGTTGGGTTTTTCAGCATTATAGAAAACATTCTTGCCCTCCAGACTGGAGAGGGATTGGTGGGTATGCATCCCTGAACCGTTAATACCAGCGATAGGTTTGGCCATAAAAGTGGCGTGCAGTCCATGGCGTTGAGCGATGGTCCTCACCACCAGCTTAAAAGTGGCGATATCGTCGGCTACTCTTAATGCCGGCCCATACTGAAAATCGATCTCATGCTGCCCTGGGGCTACTTCATGATGGGAGGCCTCAATCTCAAATCCCATGTCTTCCAGGGTGGTAACCATATCGCGGCGGGCATCCTCACCCAAATCCACGGGGGCCAAATCGAAGTAACCAGCCTCGTCCTGAGTATGAATCAAAGGATTACCTTCTTCATCTACAGTGAAAAGGAAGAATTCACATTCCGGTCCGGCGTTCATCACATAGCCCATCTCTTCGGCTTGTTTTACAATCCTTTTGAGATTGGAGCGCGGGTCGCCCAAAAACGGCAGTTTATGCGGTTCCGGGGTGTAGACGTCACAGATTAGACGCGCTACCGCTCCGCTGGCCGGCCTCCACGGCATCACTGCGAAGGTGTCGGGATCGGGGATCAGATACATATCGGATTCTTCAATGCGGGCGAAGCCTTCAATGGAAGATCCGTCAAACATTAATTCCCCGTTTAATGCCTTCTCCAACTGACTGGCCGGAATGGAGACATTCTTCAAGACCCCGGTCACATCAGTGAATTGCAGGCGAATGAATCTTACGCCATTATTTTTTACTTTTTCAATTACACTGGCATTTTTGGCATTATTCATGGACAATCACTCCTTTTAAGATTTGCGCCTGGCATCTATCAAGCGCTCCGCGATCAACAAGGCTGCCTGCCTCAAGCTGAGGCTATGGTTCATGGCTTCCTTCTGGATAAAGTGATGGGCTTCACTCTCGGTATAGCCGTTGATATCCATCAGTAGGCCTTTGACTTTATCCATCACGATCCGGCTTTCCAGTCTTTCCTCCAACTTCCTTATCCGCTCCCGCAGTTCGCTCTCCCGCTTCCAGTACCACAACGCCGCTTCTACCGCCGGTATGACCTTTTCGCTGCTGATCGGTTTGATTAGGTAGTGACCTGGTCGATTCAGGCGGGATACTTCATTGTCTGACAACAGAATCACCGCTGCCAGTCGGTCCTGGGTGATGATATCAGCCAGCTTGGAGCCCTTGGCGCCGTCCAGATCCTGATCGATTATTATCAAATCGCAGTACAGGGATCGGATTCGCCTCAAGGTGTGGCCTATATCGGTAGTTTCGGCCATTACCTGAAAACCTGCCCGGCGGAGCATGTCGGTTAGGAGCTTGCGTTCAGCGGCGACCGCACTGGCCACTATTATCTTGCCGCTCAATCGCACCACCTGCCTTTGTTGGTTTTCGTAAGAGACCAGGGCATAAAAAAAGCGCCTCATTACGTATGATTCGCATTTCTTCTTGTGCAACATACCTGGGACGCCATTGCCCGTCATTGCTATTGAATTATGACCTGTTCGCTGTCCTGAAATGAATTCTATACCCTTTGAAAAGGCTTTACAATGGGCAAAGGGCTTATATATTGTATACTTGCCTGTGTACCTGAATCCATGTATACAGCCCGGTTGCATATACCCTGACCGCATCAGGGACAGCTGTGTGATTGCCGCCGCGAAAATTCATAAACATTAATCTTATCCACTATAGGCTGTTTGTATTTGTTTCCATCATCCCATCCGATCCATCCTGCGATGCCACACATATAACTACCTCCTATTATTAATTGAAAAAGCAATGCCAGGCCGTCCTTTGACGGCTTCATTGCCTATTACAGGTTATGCCGCCACACTGGGGATGTTGACGGGCAGAGCGTGTATACTTAACTGCCGCCCGCACATAATATGATGATTTTGCTATTATAAAATTGCGGCTGATCCTGACTTAAGGTGAAGAATATAGACCCGGCATACCTGCAACATAACCTTAAGGGGTGTCAACAATGAAAATAACCATGGCACAAATCAATCCTACGGTTGGGGATCTGGAAGGCAATTTCCAGGTAATAACGCAGGCCATCGCCCGGGCTCACCAGGATCAAAGTGACCTGATTGTTTTTCCCGAACTGGCTATTATCGGCTACCCGCCCCAGGACCTTATGGAACGCTCCTGGTTTGTGGAGGATACCCGGCGTTATCTGGACCAGGTGGTGGCATGTTCAGAAAGATATGCTGGCTTGGGCATACTCATAGGCGTCCCCACGAATTCCCCCGAACCTGGCAAAGCCTTGTACAATTCCGCGGTTTTGATCTATCATGGGGATATTCTGGCTGAACGTCACAAGAGTCTCCTGCCCAGTTATGACGTATTTGATGAGACCCGCTACTTCGAACCGGCGCTTCACAATCTGCCAGTCAATTTCAAAGGGGAGCGTCTGGGGATCAACATATGTGAAGATGCCTGGAATGACCTGGACTTTTGGCCTTCCCGGCTCCCCTACCGCTCTGATCCCATCTCTAAACTGGCTGACGCAGGAGCCACGGTTTTGATCAACCTCTCGGCCTCGCCTTATCATGCCGGAAAAGAATCCCTGCGCTATGATTTGATCAGCGGTCATGCCCGAAAACACGGTATACCCTTCATCTATGTCAATCAGGTGGGCGGCAACGATGAGTTGATATTCGACGGCCATTCCCTGGCCGTGGATGGATTCGGCGAGGTGTTGGCCTTTGCAGCTGGGTTTGAAGCGGATCTGGTGACCTTCGATGTACACACTGCCGGACGCACCTTGCGCTACATGCCCGAAGAAGAAATACCCTCCATTTACAAGGCTCTGGTTCTCGGACTGCGGGATTATGTGCACAAATCAGGTTTTAAAAAGGCCATCCTCGGGCTTTCAGGTGGGATTGATTCCAGTCTCACGGCCTGCCTGGCGGTGGCGGCCCTGGGACAGAGCAATGTCCTGGGCCTGGCTATGCCTTCGCAGTATTCTTCACCTGCCAGCCTGGAAGATGCGCTGGCACTGGCGCAAAATCTGGGTATAGCCATTCACACTATCCCCATCAGCGGTGTGCTGCAGTCCTATCTAGATACCTTAAGTCCTCATATCGGCGGTCCTTATGACACCACCGAAGAAAACATACAGGCCCGCATCCGGGGCAACTATCTGATGGCGTTTTCCAACAAGCTGGGTCATCTGGTGCTCTCCACCGGCAACAAGAGTGAAATAGCCATGGGTTATTGCACACTGTACGGGGATATGAGCGGAGGATTGAGCGTTTTGGCCGATGTACCCAAAACCATGGTTTATGAACTGTCCAGGTTCTGCAACCGTCATACTGAGCTGATACCGGCCCGGGTTCTGACCAAAGCCCCTTCCGCAGAACTGCGCTTCGATCAAACCGATCAGGATACCCTGCCGCCATATGAAATTTTAGATCAGATTCTGCATTTCTACATAGAACAGGGTGAGTCCGCCAGTGGGATTGTCTCCCGGGGTTTTGACGAGGCCATGGTAAAACAGATAGTGGCAGGCGTGGACCGCAATGAGTATAAACGCCGCCAGGCTGCCCCAGGCCTTAAGGTTACCAGCAAGGCTTTTGGAAGCGGACGTCGCATGCCCATAGCGGCCCGTCTCAGGCACCCGCTGTTATGAGAGTTGAACCTTATTATCGCAGTACTGGTAATGGATGTCTTTAACAACAGACTACCTGTATGAGGTTACCGTTTATAAACCACAGTCAAAACCGGACCATATAACAGTCCGGTTTTGCAAAATTTAATATACGATTAAATTGCTGCCGCATTGCCTTCCCGGTTCATATCGGCATAGCTGTAGCCATCCTCGCCGTGCAAAGATACATCCAGCCCGGCTTCTTCTTCCTCCCGGCTTACTCGCAGCAAGGTGAATTGACCGATCAGCCTGAGAATCAGATAAGTGAGCAGGGCGGCGAAAACATAGGTAAATATAACTCCGGTGATCTGCACCAGCACTTGTTCGGGACGCCCCGCCAGCAGTCCATCCATAGCTGCCGGGTTTACAGCCTGGGAGGAAAAAATCCCGGTAGCCACAGCGCCCCAAGTACCGCCCACCCCGTGAATGCCAAAGGCATCCAGGGCATCATCATACCCGAACCGATCCTTGATTTTGCTTACCGCCAGATAGCATAGGGGACCGGCCACCAGGCCCATGACTATCGCCGACAGGGGACTGACAAACCCAGCTGCCGGGGTTATGGCTACCAAACCGGCCACCGCCCCACTGACTGCCCCAAAAACCGTAGGTTTGCCGTGATGGAGCCATTCCGCGGCTACCCAAGACAATGCTCCGGCGGCCGCACAGGTATTGGTTACCAGAAAAGCCAGGGCTGCCACCCCATTGGCTGACAGCGCACTGCCGGCATTAAAACCAAACCAGCCGAACCATAACAGCCCGGCGCCCAGAACGGTGAGGGGCATATTATGGGGGCGGATGGCCTCCGTGGTGCGACCACACCGCTTACCCAGCATCAGCGCAGCCACCAGGCCTGACACACCAGAACTGATATGCACCACTGTACCCCCGGCAAAATCCATAATGCCCAGTTTGCTCAGCCAGCCGCCTCCCCATACCCAGTGGGCCAGGGGGTCATATACCAGGGTGGTCCAAAGCAGTACAAAGATCACAAAAACGGAGAATCTCATCCTCTCCGCAAAGGCTCCAGTAATAAGAGCAGCGGTGATCACAGCAAACATCAGTTGGAATCCGGCAAAGGCCAGATGGGGTATGGGAACTTCCGGGGACAGAGCCTCCACACCGATGTTGTTAAAACCGATAAAATCCAAACCACCAATCAAAGTGACATGGTCAGGACCAAAAGCGAGCGTATAGCCTATAAATATCCATTGCACCGATACCAGGGCCATAGCAGCCAGACACTGCATCAGAATACTGAGTATGTTCTTGCTCTGTACCATGCCGCCATAGAACATGGCCAATCCCGGTGTCATTAGCAGAACCAGAGCAGAGCATATGAGAATGAAGCTGGTATCGCCCGTGTCCAGACTGATTGCTTCAGCGGCCATGACCGGCCTGGTTGCTAAAACGGTGCATGTCAGGGCTGCTGCGCCTATTGGCAAATGTATTTTTCGCATAGTATAACCTCCTGAATCGGCTGTGAACAGCCGGAAATAGTTGCGCAGGCCCCCTTTGACCTGAATTTGCTGCTTATAGAGCAGCGTCGCCGCGCTCAGCGCTGCTGATCCGGATGATTTCTTCCACAGGGTAGATAAAGATTTTCCCGTCACCGATGGCTCCGGTACGGCAGGTTTCCATTATGGCGGTGACAATCCGCTCCTGCCAGTGGTCCCGGCAGATAACCTCAACCTTTACTTTGGGGAAGAGGTCCACCGATACCTCCTGCCCACGGTAATACTGTCTGACGTTTTTCTGCAGCCCCCGGCCCATAACTTTATACACTGTCATGCCGCGCACTTCCATCTGGTTTAGAACCGCTTTCAATTCTTCCAGCTTGCCGGGCCTGATAATGGCCTCAATCTTCTTCACCTTATACACCTCCTTTCATGGAAAAGTACTGGACCCGCTAAGGATGTCAGCGCCTTTGCTCCCTGTTGGTTCAAATAAGCAGGCCCCCTGTCATCTGGGACAGGGGGCCTCATTGCCCGTAATGAATGATTTATCAACCAATATGCCAGATAGGTGTTGTCTGTTCATCGCGTTTATACTTGTCAATCTGTGCTACGAAGTCGTCCATAAGGAATTTGGTATCGTGTGGTCCCGGGGCGGCTTCGGGATGAAACTGGACAGACATGGCGGGGAGTTCCCGGTGCATCAGACCTTCCACGGTATTATCATTGAGGTTGGTAAATACTATATCCACCGCTTTATCGCGTATGGAATCCGGCTCCACGGTATAGCCGTGATTCTGCGAGGTTATATAAACCCTGCCGCTGCGCAGATCTTTGACAGGTTGATTGGCCCCGCGGTGGCCGAAAGCCATTTTGGTCGTTCTTCCCCCCAGAGCCAGACTGAGGAGCTGATGGCCCAGACAGATTCCGAATATGGGTACACTTCCGAGGAGTTTGCGAATGGTGGCGATAGCGAATCCACAGTCTACCGGATCACCGGGGCCATTGGATAAAACAATTCCATCAGGGGCCAGATCCAGTATGGATCGGGCTGAGGCCTGGGCTGGCACCACTATCACCTGACACTTTCTCTCCACTAGGGAGGTAATGATACTCCTCTTGACCCCGTAGTCAATTACAACTACCCGCCGCAGTCCCGACCCAATAATAGTCATCTCCCGGCAGGTAACCTGGCCTACATAACCTCCCGGAGGAGGGGTCATCCGACTGGCCTCCCCGTGCAGGACGGTTTGATCATCCAGACTGGAGGTAATTATTCCGCCCATGGTTCCCCGCAATCGTAAGATTCTAGTCAAAGCCCTGGTGTCAATGCCGCTCAAACACAGTATCTTGTTGTCGCCAAGGTATTGTTGCAGTGACAGTTCCTGTTGGTAATGATTGGATTCACTGCATAATTGGTTGACCACCAGGCCTTGCAGCCAGCAGTGTTGCGACTCCATATTCCCGGGGTTGAAACCGTAGTTGCCGATCAGGGGATAGGTCATGACCACAATCTGCCCGGCGTAGGAGGGATCAGTCAGAATCTGTTCATAGCCTACCATGCTGGTGTTGAAAACTACTTCACCAGAGCATGGACCCGTACCCATCAAATTCCCCTTAAAAGTGGTGCCATTTTCCAGGACCAGATAGCCATAGTCGCTATTCATATTTCATCCTCCGTGGCGGGCTTACCATGCCCGCAAAAAAAGACGCCTCCAGCGACTCATGGTCACCTGGCGTCATTGCCACGCAATTATTTCTCTTGTCGTTTAACAGTATAGCGCACGGATTTCATTTTGCTCAACCCTTTGCCTATGCTTATACTGTATACTTATTCACTTCGCACCCCTGTGACGAATTGAAACTTTCCGGTTTTAGGACCTGTTCTGAGGATACCACCGCCCTGGGCCTCAGGTTTAAACCGGGGCGGCGGCACCGTTATGCGCTGCTCAAGTGAGAATTCACCACTGCCTGGTATCGAATCCGCTGAAAAGGTGTCGGCCCCCACTATGCACTGCTAAAGTCAGCTTCAGTGCTGCCCCAGTAATGCCTGATAGCGAGCTTCTTTGAAGCCCAGTTCGATGTGGGGATTGCTGACCAGAACAGGACGCACCATGATACGAGGGTTTTCCTTAATAAGAGCGGCGATGCCGTTTTCATCCAAAGCATCCAGGTCGGGTTGAATCTTCCGATATGCCTGGCTTTTGGTATTGACCAAATCCTTTACCTTTATTCCGGCTATTCTAGCCAGCCGGCGCAACTCTGCCAAAGTGGGCGGTTCTGATAACAGATCGCGGTAATCGAATTCGATTTCGTGCTGCGAAAGCCACGCTTTCGCCTTCTGACAGGTGCTTCACGATTTAACACAATAGAAGGTCCATTTATTGTCCATGGAATCACTCCTTTTCGTATAGGTTGGTATTCCACACCGATGAATACCCTGAATTCATTTCTCTTTATTGATACCAGTTTTATGAAAACCTTCTGATAGTACTTGAATCATCTGTTTTTCGTCCGAATTTCTCACTATAATAGCTTTTTTTACGATCTGCCCGAATATTTAGCTCCGAATAATGTAACAATCCTTATAGGGGTGTCATATCATACATTGTGAACTTTTACAAAGCTTGATAGCCCTAGGATTACCTGGGGCTTTCATATAAAAAGGGAGGGAAGGGCTCTTGGTTCTTCCCTCTCTTGCATGCAGGCAATACGGTTATGATTTGCATAGCATTTGTGTTGTAAGTTCAGCAGTAACTTCAATTCCTGCATTACCCATAAAGGCTTAATGCCGCTGTACATCCTTACCGAGAACATCTCCCCTGTAATGCTATTTTCAGGGGTAGCGACAAACTCTTCCAACCAGCAGTTTCCCATTTCACATGTTACTCAGCCTATTATATAATTGGCGCGAGATCCGCAAGAATTGCAGCGGCCTCGATTGAAATGCACCCTTTCGGTACGGTAGTAAGTGCGCCTGATGAGTGGTCTATGGCAATTCAAACATAAAGTGTCATTGCTCCCCCCGATATTGCCCAAATAGACAAAGGGCAGATGACGGAGGGCGGCCTGTTGCGCTGCTATCAGCGTTGATTCCGGAGTGGGCGGCCGGTCGTAGTAATAGGCCGGGTGATAGCGTGAAAGATGCAGCGGAATCTCTGGTCGTATGGAGGCCAGCCAGCCGGCCAGGGCTTCAATATCCTCTGTCTGGTCATTGTCCTCGGGGATTATTAAGGTGGTAATCTCCACATGGCAGTGGCGGGCAGCCATTTCCACAGACTTTTTCACCGGTTCCAGGGTGCCTTTGCACAGTTTTTTGTAAAAATCATTTTGAAAGGCTTTGACATCGATGTTGAGTGCGTCGATATAGGGCAGCAGCTGCTCCAGGGGAAGGGCTTCGATATAGCCATTGGTAACCAGAACCACCTTTTGCCCCCGTTCTTTGAGCAGTCGTGCGCAGTCCCAGATGTATTCATACCACACCGAGGGCTCGTTGTAAGTAAAAGCCAAACCGATGGATCCGCTTTCCCGACTGCGCTCCGCAATTTCCACCATGGTTTCCGGAGGCACATATTGGGTCTGTGGGGTTTGATGAGCCAATGCGTAGTTCTGGCAGAAGCTGCAAGAGAGATTACAGCCGTAAGTTCCCGCAGATAAAATCATGCTACCCGGGTAAAAGTGGTAGAGCGGCTTTTTTTCGATTGGGTCCAGGGCCAGCGAAGCCACCTGGCCATAATTGGAGGTCACCAGACTGCCGGCTTGATTGCTGCGCACCCGGCAGATTCCGGCTTTACCCGGTTTGACTCTGCACTGGTGCGGACATAGCAGACATTGCACACTCGAGTCCTCGAGTGGCCGGCTGAACATGGTCTGATTGGGCATGAACATCCGAACATTCCCCCTGCTGTGCTGATGAAGCTGTTCAGGTATAGCGGGTTACCTTGAAACGCTCGATGCTATAAGGCTCTCGGTCGGTGATACCAGCCTTTTGCAGTGCTATCTGCAGCTGCTGTTCCACGGTATCTACGCCTTCCAGGTCAGGCAGCAACAAACCCCGTTTGCCCCCTGAGCTTACGATTACCCCATAGTTCTTGGGATCAAGCTGATCGCGGGTGGCCGCTTCGGGTTTGCCCAGAATATCTACCGAGTAAATAAGCTCGTCCAATTCCTGAGGTTCAAGGGGCTCGAAGCGGTAATCCTGGGTTCCAGCGCTAATGGCGTTGGCGGCGATTTCCTCGGCCAGGTTGGGGCGCACTGCGGTTATGGTTCCGATACAACCACGTAACTGACCTTTTTTCTTCAATGATACGAAGGCTCCGGCCCGGCTTTCTTCCAAATCCCTCATATCATCCGGCAGCAGAGGACGTTTGCCATTACGAACGTATTCCTCCAGTACCATACGCGCCCATCGCACCGGCATAGTCTCCGCCTGGCGCCGTGCCTTTATGGCCTGGCTCTCCCGCTGTCTGATGTGTTCCAGTACGCTGGGGCGTCTGTCGCTGCCGGGCGTAAACCCGGCCACCAGGTAGCCTACCCCAAAGGGTCCCTCATAACTGAATACTTGGGGTTCAAAACTCATGCCATCAAGGGCTCCCAACATCATGACCACTGAGCGGTAGCCGCATTCACCGGCGGCTTCCCTCAGTTCTTCTGGAATCTCTAAAATGCCGTTTACGTCCCCTGAAGACAACAGCTGTTTCATTAAATTGTCGAACTGTGGGCCTTCAGCATGGAAGGCATAGGGACCATCATTGGTGAGGTGATGGGACATATCACCTGATGCTACAACGGCTACCCGGCGGTTCAGCGCCGCCGCAGCCTCACGGATGAGAAGTCCAACCTGATACAAATCAGAAAGTGGCAGGTAAGCCACACTGAGAGCGATTATTCGGGCATCCCCGCAGCCTGCTTCTTGCAGGTAATGCAATGGCACCAGAATACCATGGTCTAAGGTAATTTGGAATCGGTATTTAGATGCCAGCTTTTCGTCTACAGCCATCATAGGTATATTGGCATCACTGCAGCGGCGCCCGATTTCGTTCAGCAGTTCTAGATCATTGAAACAGGCTTGTCCCTGGACACGGCTGCCGAAATTGCTAAAATCCCCAGATAATTGCGGTTCTACCAGCGCGGAGATAGCATCCGCAAAAATATTGCCATGAGGGGTGAAGAACACCAGCGTATCAGGTCGGCTTTCAGCGATACGTGCTGCCATCGCCTTCATGGCGGTGACAGTATGTTGTACCTCGCCGAGTCGGTCAGCGCCTATGTAGGGCACGATCAGAGGAGGATGGGGTGACAGGGCGGCATAGGTCAGCATCGTACTCACTCCTTTAAAGGCCGGGTTACCAACCCGGATAGTTTTCTATTTCGGCATTATATGTCCTCAGCTGGGCCTGAGCAATTCCGGCAAAGATAGCCTGGGCCATACGGGCCTGGTAATCGGGATCAGCTAGGAGGCTGGCTTCCTGGGGGTTGGAAATAAAGCCCACCTCTACAATAACAGCCGGCATTTTTGTATTGCGCAGAATAAAGTAATCCCCTGGCAAAGCTTTGCGTTTAGTATTCCCCAACTGTTTGGTTATTTCCTCCTGAATCATGACTGCCGCCAGTTTGCTGGGCTGGCTGGAAGAGTTGTAGAACACCTGGGCTCCAGACCAGCGCGGGCTGGAATCGGCATTGGTATGGATGCTTACATACAGATCGGCTTTGACCTCATTGGCTCTCTGTGCCCGGCGTTTCAGGTCTTCCCGTTTGCGGGCTGCGATAGTGCCTTTAAACCCATCATCCACCAGGTCGCTATCATCGGTGCGCAGCATGACCACCATAGCCCCGGCTTCGCTCAAACGCTGAGCCAAAAGCTGGCTTACCTGCAGGGTTACCTCTTTTTCTACATAAGCCCCTCGGGTGGCTCCAGGATCACAGCCTCCGTGGCCAGGGTCGATGACCACCACTTTGCTGTTCAACGCATATGCCGGTATATATTCAGCCTGTGTCGGCAGCCCCATCCATATAGCAGCGATCAGTAATGTGGAAAATACCGAAATGACGACAGCTTGATATATCTTCATGGGGATAAAATACACCCCTGTTTTGAACACGTGTCCACCCCTGTTTCTGAAAATGTTGCTATTTCTTATATATGCTCCAATTCTGCAATCTAGTAGGGCGACACATATCCTGCCATGAACAGACCAAGCACGTTAAGCATTCAGGTGGTTTTTTTCTCCATGGCCATGGCACCAGGCATCAGGACGGTTGAGGTGCCAAACCATACATTATTTTTGTTATTGACAGGCGATTCACGGATGAATCAGAAAATGACACAGTGAAAGTCGAGTAGGCAGGGCCTCTCGCCAGATGATTAAGGTTAGGTTGAGCCTACTCAGTTTCTGCCCCTTTCGGTTGGCAGTGTCTCACTAGCTCAACCGTACTTAATTTCCATACGATTGTACCCTTACCCCTCACAGAACCGTACGTGCGCTATTAACGCATACGGCTCTTCGTATTATCATTTGCCTTCTCAGCTAGAGATTTCCCACCTCATGTCAAATATGTTTACAGCTATCTTTGGCCTTGGTAGTGGGTACTTTCTTAGCATTTTCTGGAATTTGTCCCATCCAAAACTCTTCCTCTGACTTCGTCGGTTTAGCCACTTGAATAGGAGTCTCTCTATCTGTTCCTTGTACCGATAGAGCGCGTCGCTGTTATCCGTCACTGCATAGTACTGATAGTAGCCCTGCAGCTTCCTCTTCAGCACCTCCATAATATCCGGCACCGGAATGTGTCGATGTGACTTTATCCATTCCTTTGCCTTGGCTACACTAATTTTGAATTTCTTGCGACAGGTTTTCCGCTTTACACGAAATTTACCATGCCTGCTCTTTCCGCAATAGTGTGTGAAACCTAGAAAGTCGAAAGTCCCGGGTTTGGGCAGCCCGTTTGCTTTAGCCTCTGCCTCCGCCTTCTTTCCGAATGCTATGATCTGGCTTTTGTCAGCGGCCAGCTCGAGGTTGAATTTCGCCAGTCTCTTCTCTAGTGCGACGTAGAATCTTCGGGCGTCTTCCTCAAATTCAAAACAGCATACAAAGTCGTCTGCGTACCTTACCATATGGGCCGAACCACGGCAATGCTTTCGCACTACTTTCTGAAACCATAGATCCAATACATAGTGTAAGTACACATTTGCCAGTATTGGTGATATTACCCCGCCCTGGGGAGTTCCCTCGGGGGTATCATATCTTACCCCGGCTTCTATCACCCCTGCTCTGAGGAATCGGTAGATGAGTCGTAGCATGTTCGTGTCTGCTATGCGTTCCTTTAGAAATTCCATTACCCATTTGTGATCCACATGGTCAAAGAATCCCTTGATGTCAGCGTCCACGATGTAGTTTACTCGATGATCCTCTATGAGCTTGTTAAGGTGCTTTAATGCATCGTGCGCACTCCGCTTGGGTCGAAATCCATAGGAGAAACCCATGAAGTCCTGTTCATAGATGGCGTTTAGTATCTGTGCTGCTACTGCCTGTACAAGTTTGTCTTCATAGGCGGGTATTCCGAGCGGACGCGTTTTGTCTGTTCCTGGCTTGGGGATGCGAACCCGCCTGACCTCTTGCGGTTTGTAGGCTTGTTTCTTCATTCTTGACACCAGGTTTTTGATGTTTTCTTCCAGGTTTTCGCCGTAGTCTTTTCTGGTTACCCCATCCACTCCTGGTGCTTTTCGTGCTGCCATCTGGTTATGTGCAGCACTTAGCGTATCCTCGTTGATGAGATGGATTAGGGTCATGAATTTGTACTTGGGATTTTCTCTTGCTCGTTCGGCTATCCTTGCCAGTTGCGTTTCCACTGTCTTCTCCTCTCCAGTAGGACAATGTTTCCTTGACTAAGGGCTATAATACGTTGCCGCCTTTCCTCCCCAGGCATTACCCTGTTCATCAGTACTATGCAGCAATCCGACTCCCTGACAGACTTTTGGCTCCCTTGCTTTGTATTGCTTGTCGGCCATACTCCCCTGCGGAAGAACTGTCAGGGTCTCCCGAGTTACCGTGACTTAACAATGTGTAACGTGCCAAGGTCTCTGACCCCGGAGGAGCCTCAGCGTTCTCGCCCTATCGACCGCTGAGGTGTTGCCTTCTGCTGGACGTACGGCATCGGCCTCCTCATCCACACACATTTCGGGGCTCATTCCCTTCAGCCTCTGGCTTTCGGCCCATTACCTCGCCTGCCTACGCTTAAACGCTTCTGTTGCCAGTTGCGCTCCAAGGCTGGCTACGAGTGGTTGGCTAGTCCTTTCTCGGTGGGCTTCTCACCCACTATATGTCACGACCTTGCTCGGTCGCTCGCGTCCCCCTGTGTCATTGGGGGGGACAAAAAACCTCCCCTATTGGGGAGGTTTGATTGAGCTGTTTTAGCGTTTGGAGTACTGCGGTGCTTTGCGGGCTTTGTGCAAGCCGTATTTTTTCCGTTCTTTCATGCGCGGGTCGCGGGTTAAAAAGCCCTTTCTTCTCAGGGGCGACCTGAGGTCAGGGTTGGCCCTCACCAGTGCCCGGGCAATTCCTAATTGCACCGCGCCGGCCTGGCCGTGGACGCCGCCGCCCTGTACCCGGCAGATTACATTGAATCGCCCGGACATTTCGGTTAGCACCAGGGGCTGTTGCACCACTAAACGGCTGGTCTTATTGGGAAAGTATTCTTCGAAGGTCCGGTTGTTTATCTGAATGGTCCCATCACCCGGTACCAATCTGACCCGGGCAATTGCTTTCTTTCTTCTTCCGGTTCCCCAGTATTGTACCTTATCCATGTTGTTTCCTCCTTACCCTCTCAGTTCGCGGTATTCAGGTTTCTGGGCCTGATGGGGATGCTGATCTCCCCGGTAAACCTTGAGTTTCTTGAACATTTTTCTGCCCAGACGGTTGTGAGGAAGCATGCCTTTGACCGCAATTTCGATAGCCTTTTCAGGCCTCTTCCGCAGCATAGTCTGATAGTCGACCTCTTTGAGGCCGCCGGGATAACCGGTATAATAGCGATATTTCTTCTGCTGCAATTTGTCGCCGGTAAGCTGGATCTTATCGGCGTTGATGATAATGATGTAATCCCCGGTGTCGACGTGGGGAGTGTAGGTGGGCTTGTGTTTGCCTTTAAGCATCAAGGCTACTTCTGAAGCAAGCCGCCCCAGTACCTGACCGCTCGCATCTATAATATACCACTTGCGGTCTATTTCCGCAGGCTTTGCCATATACGTTTTCACGATTTTCCCTCCTGTGTGTTGCAATCCATTCATTCACAGAGATGTGTCTTGTAAGCCAGCCTGTCAACGGGGCAGAAGCCAGTCAGACTTATAGAGACTACCTTTTTAATATAGCCAAAAATTCCTGGCATTGTCAAGAATAGCGTGGCTCTCCCAAGCCTTTTTAGGTCTTTTTGCACCTGAGGCTCAATAATCTACTCTTACCAAATACAGACCTTGCGGAGGGGCGGTCGGCCCCGCACATTTCCTGTCCTGCCGGGCTAATATGGAAGCCATTTGGCCCGGTTCCAGCCGGCCCCGTCCTATATCTACCAGGGTTCCCATTATGATTCGCACCATATTATAAAGAAATCCATCGGCACTCAGATATAAGCAGAGGTAATCACCCTCCTCTTGAATTTCGCAGCGACTCATAGTCCTGGTGAAGGTCTTGGCCGAGGAACCGCTGGCACAGAAGGATCTGAAGTTGTGCGGTCCCAATAAAAATTCACAAGCCTCTTGCATGGATTCGACATCGAGGGCTTCGCTGTTGCACCAGGCATAGTGGCGCTGAAAAACCGAACCCTGCAGGCTGCGATAAATTTTATAGGTGTAGTGTTTACACACCGCCTGGAAACGGGGATGAAAGTCCGGTGCGGCCAGCTGACTATGTAACACCTGTATGTCTTCAGGTAAAACACTGTTCATGGCCAGTGCCCAACGATCCAGGGGAATGCTGGCAACGGTATCAAAGGCGATAACTTGACCCAAGGCATGCACTCCGGCATCAGTGCGGCTGGCGAATAATAGAGACTTTCGCTCTCCGGTAAGATTGAAAATGGCATCCTGCAAGGCAGCCTGCACAGTGTGAGCATTAGTCTGAAACTGAAAACCGTGGTAGCGGCTGCCGTCATATTGAATAACCATTCTAATGCGCTGCATGAGCAGTTCTCCATCTGCGAAAAACCCCAACTCTGCCCTGACCGGATTGATTCCTCATCTTTCGGTCAATTAAGCATCTGTCGGGGTCGTGCCGGGGATGGCCATTGCCGATCCCCGCCCCTGTTTATAGCCTATTTGGGCACAGCTTACTGTACCAACTCGATAATTGCCATGGGGGCGCCGTCTCCCTGACGGTAACCCATCTTGATAATACGGGTATAACCTCCCTGGCGTTCCTTATAGCGTTCGGCCAGTTCGGTGAACAACTTCTTAACCACCGGGTCTTTGGTCAGATAGCTATGGGCCTGGCGGCGTGCATGCAGGTCGCCCGCCTTGCTCAGGGTAATCATCTTGTCAGCGATACGCTGGATCTCTTTGGCTCTGGTCTCGGTAGTGGTTATTTTTTCACTCTCTAAAAGAGAGGTCACAGCGTTTCTCAGCAAGGCTTTTCTTTGATGGCTCAAAAGCCCTAATCTACGGTAAGCCACTGGGGCTCCTCCTTTCTAGTCCTCAGTTTTCTTGAAGGACAGGTCAAGTTCTTTGAGTTTTCTTTCGATCTCTTCCAGGGATTTTTGCCCCAGGTTTCTGATCTTGCTCATTTCTTCGCGGGTTTTTTCAATCAAATCCCCGACGGTATTAATATTGGCCCGTTTCAGTCCATTGGAGGCTCTAACCGACAGTTCCAGTTCCTCGATGGACATCTCCAGGACCTTGTCTTTCTTTTCTTCTTCTTTTTCCACCAGGATTTCCACTTCAGCATAAGTATCATCTATTTCGGTGAATAGTTTAAGATACTCAATCATGATCTGCGCAGACAAGCTGATGCCCTCTTCCGGGCTGATACTGCCATTGGTCCACACTTCCAGAGTCAGGCTGTCGTAGTCGGTCCGTTTGCCCACTCGAGCCATATCGACCGTATAATTAACCTTGGTCACCGGGGTGTAGATAGAGTCGATCGGGATCAAACCCACGATATCGTCGCCTTTGATAGGCTGCTGATCAGCGCTGACATAGCCGCGACCACGTTCCACAGTTAGTTCCATGTTTATCTTGGCCCCTTCGTCGAGGGTCGCAATATGCAGATCTGGATTTAAAATTTCAACTTCGCCATCAGGAGTGATATCGCCAGCCTTGAGATCCATTTTGCCTTCTTTTTCAATGCGCAGTATCTTACGGTCCTGGCTGTCATATTTTAATACTAGTTTTTTGATGTTGAGGATGATCTCAGTGGTATCCTCGACCACATTCGGTATGGTGGAAAATTCGTGCAGAACTCCGTCCAATTTGATCGAAGTAACCGCTGCCCCCGGCAGTGACGACAAGAGGACGCGGCGCAGCGAATTGCCCAGAGTGGTTCCATAGCCACGTTCTAAAGGTTCAATTACGAATTTGCCATAGTTTTTCTCAGGGTCCTTATCTACACACTCAATGCGCGGTTTTTCCATCTCCAGCATTAGAACAGACCCTCCTTTCTAGAGGTTAATTATCTAGAGTAGAGTTCTACGATGAGCTGTTCGTGTACCTGGGTATCAATCTGATCCCGGATGGGATAAGCCAGAACTGTGCCGGACAGATTTTCCACATCCACGCTCAGCCACTCCGGTGGGGTCTTATAAGCAGCCTGTTCCTTCATCTCCTGGAACTTGACGGACTCCCTGCTGCCGGGCTTCACCTGAATAACATCGTTGACCCGAACCAGCATGGAGGGAATAGAGGCCTTTTTGCCATTGATAGTAAAATGACCGTGTGTGACCAGCTGTCGGGCTTCCGCTCTGGAAGAAGCAAAACCCAGCCGGTAGACCACATTATCCAGACGCCTCTCTAAGAGCACCAGCAGATTCTCACCGGTTATGCCCTGTTGGCGGTCAGCCTTTTTAAAATAGTTGCTGAATTGTTTTTCCAAAACCCCATAAATCCTACGGGTTTTCTGTTTTTCACGCAGCTGCAGCCCGTATTCAGAGGGCTTCTGTCTCCGGTTCTGGCCATGTGCTCCCGGTGCATACGGTTTTCTCTCCACAGCGCACTTTTCTGAATAGCACCGGTCTCCTTTGAGGAACAATTTTTCACCTTCCCGGCGACACTGGCGGCAAACGGAATCAATGTATCTTCCCACTTATGCCACTACCTCCTTATACTCTTCTTCTTTTAGGCGGCCTACACCCGTTGTGGGGTATGGGGGTTACGTCTTTGATCACACTTACTTCCAGACCCGCAGCCTGCAGGGAGCGAATCGCGGCTTCACGTCCTGCTCCGGGGCCTTTCACATAACATTCCACTTCCTTGAGACCGTGCTCCATGGCGGCCCGGGCAGCGGTCTCGGCAGCCTGCTGGGCGGCGAAGGGTGTGCTCTTGCGAGAGCCCTTAAAACCTACCGTGCCGGCGCTGGACCAGGATATGGCATTACCGTGCCGGTCAGTGATGGAAATGATGGTATTGTTAAAGGTCGACTTGATGTGAGCGATGCCATGTTCAATGTTCTTCTTCTCACGCCGTTTAACCCTGGTGGTTGTTCTTCTGGCCAATTATGAATCCTCCTTTTCCCACTATTTCTTCCTGCCACCCGCGGTCCGCTTGGGTCCTTTGCGGGTGCGTGCATTTGTCTTGGTATTCTGACCTCTGACCGGCAATCCGCGCCGATGGCGGATACCCCGGTAACAACCCAGATCCATCAACCGCTTGATATCCATGCTGACCTGGCGTCTTAAGTCACCTTCCACAATATAGCTTTTCTCAATAATCTCTCTCAGCCTGGAAACTTCTTCCTCGGTTAAATCTTTCACCCGGGTATCAGGATTTATACCTGCTTGGGCCAGGATCTCCCGGGATGAAGGCCGGCCAATACCAAAAATATATGTTAGCGACACTTCCACTCTCTTGTCCCGCGGTAAGTCTACACCAGCTATTCTCGCCAAATCTTTTCACCTCCGATTATTTAGCCTTGAACCTGTTTATGCTTAGGGTTCTCACAGATCACCATGACCCGCCCCTTGCGTTTGATAATCTTGCATTTCTCGCACATGGGCTTGACTGACGGTTTTACCTTCAAGATGTCTACCTCCTCGTTTGACTGTGCCTACTTAAAACGATAAGTTATTCTGCCGCGGTTCAAATCGTATGGGGAGAGTTCTACCATCACCCTGTCCCCCGGTAATATTCTGATAAAATTCATTCTCATTTTACCCGAAATATGGGCGAGGACTTTATGGCCATTTTCCAGTTCCACCTTGAACATGGCGTTAGGCAGTGGCTCGATCACCTTGCCCTCAATCTCGATTACATCCTCCTTAGCCATTTACCAGACCTCCTTCCCATTAACTAACCCTGCCATCCTAACGTTTTTCAGGTATTTGCGCAACATGTGGTTTCCAGGAACCTCGCCGTTGTTGATGACTGCAACGATTTCATCAGCGCTCATATCGGTAACCTGAACATGTTTAATATTCTTCACCTTGGGATTCTCGATCTTCCGTAAGCTCCCGTCGGCCAGGGTTACAAACCGGTCACTCACAACCCCAACGACGATAAACATGCGGCCCTTATCTCGGCCGGTTTTAGAGTAAACCACTTTTCCCAGGATATCTTCTATAATTACCGTCCACCCCCGTTTGATCGGTATGGTTCCGTGCTCAGCAAGAGGCTCTGTGCCAGAGTTCTGCTCCAGGCTGAGGGTGCGGACCCTCTATAAACCGTCCAAAACATTCTGGACATCTGCAAATACTTGCAGAGGGGCACGGTCTCCATCTATGTTGTGCAGAATACCCTGCTGCTGATAATAGCCTAAAAGTGGGCTGGTCTGTTGATGGTAAACCTCCAGCCTCCGCCTGGCGGTCTGTTCCTGGTCATCACTGCGCTGAACTAGCTCCCCACCGCATTTGTCGCAGATACCTGCCTGAACCGGGGGACTGAAAACGGTATGATATACAGTCTTGCAGGCAGCGCAACTCACCCGTCCGGTAGTGCGCTGGATCAAAACCTCATCGGGCACGGCTATGTTGATAGCCGCTTCGATCCTGCCACCCAGCTTTTTCATCACCTCATCCAGGGCCTCAGCCTGCACTATAGTGCGGGGAAAACCATCTAATAGAAAGCCTTGCCTACAGTCCGGCTGAGCCAAACGCTCTTCAACGATGCCGATGGTCACTTCATCAGGTACCAGTTGGCCTTGTTCCATGTAGGATTTGGCCTTCAGGCCCATGGCAGTCCCTTGCTGTACGGCTTCTCTGAACATATCCCCGGTGGATATATGCGGAACTGGGTAGGAAGCCTTGATCATATCGGCCTGCGTTCCTTTGCCGGCCCCTGGAGGCCCCATTAATATAAGATTCATGTTTGTCGCCTCCTATTTCACAAAGCCTTCATAACTGCGCAGCAGCAGGTTGGATTCCACTTGTTTCATGGTATCCAGAGCCACACCGACCATGATCAAAAGTGATGTACCGCCAAAAGCCAGGCTGCTGACCCCGGTGGCATATACTATGAAATTGGGCAGAACTGCTATCAAAGCCAGGAAAACACCGCCTGCCAGGGTCAGTCTGGTGAGGACCCGGTCGATATATTCCGCGGTTGGTCTCCCCGGTCTGATGCCGGGCACGAACCCGCCGTATTTTTTAATGTTATCAGCCACATCGGCAGGATTGAAAATTATTGAAACATAGAAAAAGGTAAAAAACACAATCAGCAAAGCATAAAACAGGTTATACAGCGCGCTGCCCTGATGAAAGTAATTATTCAGGAAGCTGTTGAAACCTGAAGCGGGATTCATCCAAGACCCAATAGTTGCCGGGAACATCAATAAAGATAAGGCAAAAATGATCGGGATGACACCAGCGGTATTGACCTTCAGGGGTAGAAATGTGCTCTGTCCGCCATATAGTTTCCGTCCTACCACCCTTTTGGCATATTGCACCGGCAATCTGCGCTGTCCTTCGTTGACGGCGATGATAGCCACGATAATGGCTAAAGCCAAGACTATGAACAATACCACGTTAAAAGCTCCGATTATGCCGCCGGCTAATTCCTGTCCAACCCCTGATATCTGGCTGGGGATGCGCGATACGATCCCAGCGAAGATTATTAAAGAGATGCCATTGCCGATGCCCTTTTCAGTAATCATCTCACCTATCCACATCAGTAAGGCAGTACCCGCAGTCAGGCATATGGCAATGAACAGATAACTAAAGAAGCCAGCATTTGTCACTGCACCGTTACGCCCTAAAGCCACTGCCATGCCCATAGCCTGGATGAAGGCCAACACAACTGTACCGTACCTGGTATACTGGGCGATGACCTTACGCCCTTCCTCGCCTTCTTTCTGCAACCGCTCCAGCTTGGGCACAACCACCGTCAAGAGCGACATAATGATTGACGAGTTGATATACGGGGTAATGCTCATGGCAAAGATACTGAAGCGTTTAAAAGCACCTCCGGAGATAATGTCGAAGAAATTGAACAGCTGTCCGCTCAAAAACTTCTGCACCGCATCGGCATCTATACCCGGCACCGGAATGTGCGCCCCTATTCTGAAAACTAGGAACATCATAAGAGTGAAGAGGAGCTTCTGCCTTAAGTCCCCCACCTTAACCGCTTTTTGCAATGACCCCAGCATCAGATCACCTCAACTCTACCACCCTGTGCGGTGACTTTTTCTTCCGCCTGACGACTCACTTTATGAACCTTTAGAATCAACTTGCGTTCCAGGACACCGTTACCCAATACTTTGACTCCATCGTGCATGGCTTTGACGATGCCAGCCTCTTTGAGGAGTTCTGGAGTTACCTCGGTGCCATCGCTAAAAACATTCAAATCCTGTACATTAACTATTGCGTACCGGGTTGCAAATATATTGGTAAATCCCCGTTTGGGAATCCGCCTCTGCAGCGGCATCTGTCCACCCTCGAAGCCAGGTCTGACCCCTCCGCCAGCCCGGGCCTTCTGCCCTTTATGGCCTTTGGTGGATGTCTTGCCATGACCGGAGCCGATTCCCCGGCCGATCCGTTTGGTCCGTTTATTGGCGCCGGATGGAGATTTCAGTTCATGTAGTTTCACTATAAAACCTCCCTGTTATTGCTCTACTTCTTCCACAGAAACCAGGTGCTGCACTTTGTTGATCTGGCCGCGCAGTTCCGGGCTATCCTGTCTTATCACACTCTGGTTCAGCTTTCTTAGCCCCAGGCTCTTGATGGTCAGTCTCTGGGTTTCGGGACATCCGATGAAGCTCTTAGTCCAGGTAATCTTAATCATATTAGCCACAACTTATTCCTCCCTAACCCAAAATCTCATCAACGCTTTTGCCCCGCTGGCGGGCTACTACTTCGGCCTTCTTAAGATTCTTAAGCCCTTCCATGGTGGCATGGACCATATTGTTGGAGTTGGAAGAACCCAACGATTTGGTGAGTATATCCTTGATCCCTGCCGATTCTAAGACTGCACGCACCGGTCCGCCGGCGATGACTCCGGTACCGGCTGAGGCTGGTTTCAGCATGACCTGTCCGGCGCCGAATCTGCCCAGTATAGGATGGGGTATGGTGCGTTCGTCGATCAAGGGTATTTCGATCATGTTCTTCTTGGCATTTTCAATCGCTTTACGGATAGCCTCCGGCACTTCGGTGGCCTTGCCTTTGCCGGTGCCCACTTTACCAGCACCATCACCGACAACCACCAGGGCGCTAAAGCTGAACCTGCGGCCACCTTTTACCACCTTGGCCACGCGCCTGATATTGACAACCTTTTCTATCAGTTCAGGAGCGGCTTGTTCTCTTTCGTTCATCCTTTCCCTCCTAGCTTGATCGCTGGTCTTAAAACTCTAGACCGCCTTCTCGGGCAGCATCAGCCAGGGCGGCTACCCCGCCATGGTACTTGAAGCCGTTGCGGTCGAAGACTACAGTAGTAATTCCTTTTTCCCGGGCTTTGCGGGCGATGGCCGCCCCCACCTCTTTGGCAGCGGCTGCATTTGTCCGGGAGGGCAGATCCTTGAGATCCGCTTCCAGGGTGGAAGCCGATACCATGGTGATCCCCTTGCTGTCATCTATGATCTGTGCATAGATGTGGCTGAGACTTTTATAAACACACAAGCGGGGGGCCGTGCTGGTACCAGCCACTTTGCGGCGAATGCGCTTATGTTTCTTATCCCTGAGGCTTTTCTTGCTGGACTTCTTAAACAACCTTTGTCACTCCCTTCCCGCTTATCTGGATCCAGACTTGCCGGCTTTGCGCCTGACAACTTCGTTCTCATATTTGATGCCTTTGCCTTTGTACGGCTCAGGTTTCCTGATGGCCCGGATATGAGCAGCGGTATTACCTACCAGCTGTTTGTCGATGCCTTTTACTGTGATCCTGGTCACAGCCGGAACTTCAAACTCGATGCCCTCGGGCGGCTCGACCTCAACCGGATGGGAGAAGCCGATGTTGATGACCAGCTTTTTGCCCTGCAGCTGCGCCCTGTAACCTACCCCGACCAGTTCCAATTTCCGTTCAAATCCGCCGCTTACACCCTGTACCATATTGGCTACCAGAGCCCGAACCAGGCCATGAAAGGCGCGGTTTTGCTTGTTGTCGTTCGGTCTGGTCACCAAAAGGGTGCTGCCTTCCTGACTGATGGTGATCTCCCCGGGGATATCCTGACTCAAGGTGCCTTTGGGGCCGGTTACGGTGATTTTTCCGGCGTCTATTTGAACACTCACCCCTGCGGGTAATTCAATAGGTTTTTTACCAATTCTAGACATTCTTCACCCCTCCTTCGGCTACCAGATATAGCATAGGACTTCCCCGCCGATTCCAATTTTGCGAGCTTTTTTATCGCTCATCAGACCCTGCGAAGTCGATATTACTGCAGTTCCCAATCCGCCCAGGACTTTGGGGATCTCATCCCTTTTTACATACACCCTCAGTCCGGGTTTGCTTATCCTTTTGATGCCGGTAATGACTTTTTCTTTATTGGGGCCGTATTTCAGGTATATCCTGATAACGCCCTGTTTGCCATCTTTGATATATTCGTAATCCCTGATGTAACCTTCTTCCTTCATAATACCGGCAATGGCCAGCTTTATCTTGGAAGAGGGGATCTCAACGGTTTCATGCATGACCATATTGCCATTGCGAATCCTGGTCAGGAAGTCGGCTACTGGATCAGTCATGACCATATTAAATACCTCCTTTATTACAACTTACCAGCTCGCCTTCGTAACCCCTGGCAGTTCACCTTTGTGTGCTAGTTCACGGAAGCAGATGCGGCACATCCCGAATTTGCGCATATACGCCCGGGGGCGACCGCAGATTTTGCACCGGTTATAAGTACGGACCTCAAACTTCTGATTGCGCTGCTGTTTGGCAATGAGAGCCTTTTTAGCCATTGATCGCCTACCTCCTTATCTGAAAGGCATACCCATACTTCTCAATAATTCTCTGGCTTCTTCGTCATTCTTGGCAGTGGTGACGATAACCACTTCCATTCCCCTGACCTTGTCGATTTTGTCGTACTCAATCTCCGGGAAGATGGTCTGTTCCTTTATCCCCAGCGAATAGTTGCCGCGACCGTCAAAGGCCTGCGGAGATACCCCGCGGAAGTCTCTGACCCGGGGCAGGGCCAAATTGATCAGCCGATCCAGGAAATCATACATCCGTTCCCCGCGCAGGGTGACCTTGCAGCCGATAGCCATGCCTTCGCGCAGTTTGAAGCCGGCAATGGATTTCTTAGCCCTGGTGATGACCGGCCTCTGGCCACTGATGATGGTGAGATCACTGACCGCACCGTCTAAGGCTTTGGGATTCTGAACTGCTTCCCCGGAGCCGATATTGAGGATGACCCGGTCTATCTTAGGCACCTGCATGATGTTCTTGTATTGAAATTTTTCCATTAACTTGGGCACTATTTCTTGCTTGTATTGCTCATATAACCTAGCCATGCTTTAGCTAGCCTCCCTTCCTGGAGAATTTAGTCTAGTATTTCTCCGCACTTCTTGCACTTTCTCGCTCTCTCTGTCTCCAGAACGGCTTTGCCGACACGAGTAGGTTTGTTGCATTTTCCGCAGATGAGCATAACATTGGAGGCATTCATAGGGGCCTCGATGTTTAATATTCCGCCTTGCGGTACAGTGCGACTCGGTTTCTGATGCCTTTTCACTTTATTCAGGCCTTCAACCACTACTTTATTGTTCTTGGGCAGGACCCGGATGACTTTGCCTTTCTTGCCGGCATCTTTCCCGGTTACGACCAGGACATTGTCGCCCTTTTTGATGTTCATGCTTCTACACCTCCACCTCTAAAGGACTTCCGGGGCCAGAGAAACGATCTTCATAAAGTTGCGATCGCGCAGTTCTCTGGCTACGGGCCCAAAAATACGGGTGCCTTTAGGATTGTTATTATCATCTATTATCACAGCGGCATTCTCCGAAAAAGCGATATAGGAGCCGTCCGGCCTTCTGATTTCCTTTTTAGTGCGAACTACCACCGCCTTGACTACATCGCCCTTCTTTACTACGCCGCCGGGAGATGCCTCCTTGACCGCGACCATGATGATATCACCAACCGTGGCATACCTGCGGGTAGATCCGCCCAGGACCTTAATGCACAATACCTTTTTGGCGCCGGTGTTGTCGCCCACCTGCAGCATCGTTTCTTGTTGAATCACGGTTTAACCTCCCTTTTAAGCCTAAACCTATTGTAAGGTCTCGGCGCGGTGAATGATTTCGATTAATTTCCATCTCTTATCCTTGCTCAGGGGCCGGGTTTCCATGATTTTTACCACATCACCAGTTCTGGCAGTATTGTCTTCATCATGGGCTTTGTATTTCTTACTGGTCTTGATAGTCTTCTTGTACAGGGGATGCTGTTTAACAGTTTCCACGCGAACGGTGATGGTTTTATTCATCTTGTCACTGCTGACAGTTCCAACCCTGACTTTTCTGTTATGCTGGTTTTCAGTCACCGTTTGACCTCCTTTTAACTATTCCCCTTGGCCAGTTCCCGCTGCCTTAAAATTGTCTTGCATCTGGCGATGTTCTTCTTGACATCATTGATCCGCATGGGGTTATCCAGCTGTCCGGTGGCAAGTTGGAACCTTAGATTAAACAACTCATCTTTATGATCATTGACCTTCTGTCTCAATTCATCGTCGGTTAGTTCTCTGATTTTGCTAGTTTTCACTAACCTCACCACCCATTTCTTCTCTTTTTACGAACCTGCACTTTATGGGAAGCTTATGCATCGCCAAGCGCATGGCCTCCCTGGCAACTTCTTCTGTCACTCCGGACAGTTCGAACATGATACGACCCGGTTTCACTACTGCTACCCAGTGCTCCGGAGAACCTTTACCTTTGCCCATGCGGGTTTCAGCGGGTTTTACCGTCAGTGGGCGGTCGGGGAATATCTTGATCCACAATTTGCCGCCTCTTCTGACATAACGGTTAATAGCGATACGGGCTGCTTCGATTTGCCGGTTGGTTATCCAGGCCGGTTCCAAAGCCTGCAGGGCGTATTCACCGTAGGTGATTTCATGGCCTTTATGGGCCTTGCCTTTCAGGCTGGGACGGTGCTGCTTTCTATACTTGACTCTTTTTGGGGTTAGCATTATCTTTCGGCCTCCTCCACTCTAGCCTGTTTGGGGCGTTGTTTAGCCTCAGGCATGATCTCTCCGCGGTTCAGCCACACCTTGATGCCAATCTTGCCATAAGTGGTGTTGGCTTCGGCAAAGCCGTAGTCCACGTCCGCTCTTAAGGTATGCAGAGGCACTTTGCCCTCCGAATACCACTCCGTGCGAGCTATCTCCGCTCCGCCTAAGCGGCCGGCGATGGCGATTTTGATGCCAACCGCGTTGGCCCTCATGGTGCGTCCTACAGTCTGCTTCATGGCACGGCGGAAAGAGATTCTCTTTTCCAACTGTTGAGCGACATTTTCAGCCACGATCTGTGCATCCAGCTCGGGGCGCTTTATTTCCTGAATGTTTATATTGACATTCTTCTTGGTCATTTTTATCAGCTCAGCCTTAAGACTCTCCACTTCCTGACCGCCACGTCCGATGATGATACCCGGTTTGGCCGTATGGATAGTCACTCTGACCCGGTTTCCAGTCCTTTGGATCTCCACCTTGGAAATACCCGCAGTATAAAACCTATCCTTGATGTAGTTGCGGATTTTATAATCTTCATGGAGCAGTTCGGTATAGTCGCGATCAGCGAACCAGTTGGAGTCCCAATCGCGAATAATGCCGATTCTAAATCCTTTTGGATGTACCTTTTGACCCACTATTTAACCTCCCTTTCCTTCAAAACCACCGTTACATGGCTGGTTCTATGGCGTCTAACATCGGCTCGGCCATAGGCCCTGGGGTGCATTCTCTTCATGGTGGGCCCCTCATCTACGAAAATGGCGGATACATACAGATCGTCTGAGTCCATGTCATAGTTGTGCTCTGCGTTAGCTACGGCGGATTTCAAGACTTTATTAATCAAGGGAGCGGATCTTTTGTTGGCGTACTTCAAGATGCCGACGGCTTCTTTGACATTTTTTCCCCTGACCAGATCAGCAACCTGACGCGCTTTAAAAGGAGATATTCTTAAATAGCGTGCAATAGCTTTTGCTTCCATCCTGATTTGCCTCCTTTCTACCTGGATCTGCTCGTTTTTTCGGATTTGCCGGCATGACCCCGATAAGTCCTGGTAGGTGCGAATTCACCCAATTTCATGCCAACCATATCTTCGGTGATGTATATTGGCACGTGCCTTTTACCATCATGCACCGCCAGGGTATGCCCTATCATTTGCGGGAATATGGTGGAGCGCCGTGACCAGGTTTTAATAACGGTTTTTTTACCAGATTCGTTCATTTGTTCAACCTTTGCCAGAAGCTTTTCTTCGCAATAAGGTCCTTTTTTGAGTGACCTAGCCATCTAAAGACCTCCTTTATTTCCTCTTCTTGACGATCATCTTGTCAGAAGGTTTTTTCTTGCGGGTCTTGCCGCCAATCGCTATCTTGCCCCACGGTGAAACCGGGTATTTGCGCCCGATGGGGGCCCGGCCTTCGCCGCCGCCATGGGGGTGATCCACCGGGTTCATAACCGATCCTCTGACAGTCGGCCTGATGCCCATCCATCTGGCGCGACCAGCTTTACCGATAGTCATGTTTTCGTGTTCCAGATTGCCGATCTGCCCTATGGTGGCACGGCAATTGACATGTATCAGGCGCACTTCTCCGGAAGGCAGACGCACATGAGCATAAGCGCCTTCCTTAGCCATGAGCTGGGCTACGGTTCCTGCCGAGCGCACCAACTGGCCGCCTTTGCCGGGTCTGAGTTCGATATTATGGATCAGTGAACCCACCGGGATATCTTTTAATGCCATGGCATTACCGACTTTTATGTCGGAACCGGTGCCGGATACGATGGTGTCCCCCACATGCAAATTCTGGGGTGCGATGATATAGGCTTTGCTGCCATCCTGGTAATGCAGCAGAGCGATATTGGCTGAGCGGTTGGGATCATACTCGATGGCCGCTACTTTGGCCGGAACCTGGTCTTTGTTGCGTTTGAAATCAATAATGCGATACAAACGCTTATGTCCTCCGCCCCGATGTCTGACCGTCATGCGCCCTTTGGCATTGCGTCCGCCAGTGCTTTTCAGGGGAACGGTAAGGCTTTTTTCGGGTTCGGTCTTAGTGATTTCTTCAAAAGTCATCACTGTCATCTGTCTTCTGCTGGGTGTGGTAGGCCTGAATTTTTTAATGCCCATCTGGTGTCCCTCCTTGCAACGTCATTAGGCGGCTTACATACCTTCAAACAGCTTAATCTTCTGGCCCGATTTCAAGATCACGATGGCCTTTTTGCGATCCGGGGTATATCCGCTGGTGCGGCCTTGACGCTTCGGTTTGCCCTTCACGATCATGGTGTAAACCTTTTCCACCCTGACATTGAAAATGTTCTCTATGGCGTTCTTGATCTCAGTCTTATTGGCCTTCTTATCAACAACGAATGTATATTTATTGTCAGCCAAAAGTCCCATTGATTTCTCGGTGACGATCGGCTTGATGATTATATCTCGATAGTCTCTCATCTTACGCAAATACCTCCTCTACCCTGGCAACGGCATCCTTGGTGATGAGCAGGACATCATAGTTCATCAGGTCGTATACGTTCATGTAATCTACCGGCAGCGGTTTCACTCCCGGGATGTTGCGAACCGACTTGATGACGTTCTGATCTACATCGGCTATTACCACCAGGGCCTTTTTATATACCTGCAGGGATTCCAGGGTCTGTAGCATAGCTTTGGTCTTGGGAAGATCGAATTTCAGATCATCCAACACGATCAGGTTATTGTCCAGAACCTTGCTGCTCAACGCTGACTTCATAGCCAGCCTTCTGACTTTACGGGGCATGGTATAGGAATAATCCCTGGGCCTGGGACCGAAGGTGACCCCACCGGTTCTCCATAAGGGGTTGCGGCTGCTGCCTGAGCGGGCGCGTCCGGTTCCTTTTTGTCTCCACGGCTTTCTGCCTCCGCCACGGACCTCAGCCCTCGTTTTGGTTGAAGCAGTACCAACCCTACGGTTGTTCAACTGCATTTTTATAAATTGATGCAGAACCGTTTGATTGGGAGTGATGCCAAATACCTGGTCATTTAATTCAAGCTCTCCAACCTGGGCCCCGCTCATATTATACATGGCTACTTTAGGCACTTGATTACCCTCCTTTGCCGGCCTTTATGCCTTGACCGAATTCTTTATGGTTACAAGGCCTCTCTTGGGCCCTGGAATCGATCCCCTGATCAAAATCAAATTTCTCTCCGGATAGACTTTTACTACCTTCAGGCCTTGGACGGTTACTCTGGACCCGCCTAATCTACCGGGTAACTTTCTTCCTTTAAAAACACGTGCCGGCCCTTTGGCTGCTAGTGAACCGGGACGCCGGTGGTATTTGGAACCGTGCCCCATGGATCCCCGCGCAAAGTTGTGGCGCTTCACCCCGCCGGCGAAGCCTTTGCCCTTGGAGGTCCCCACTACATCAACCAATTCGCCGCTGGCAAACACATCCGCCTGAATGTCCTGACCAACCTCGTATTGGTCTACATTGTCAATGCGAAACTCGCGGATAAACCGCAAGGGCTTCACATTAGCCTTCTTAAAATGCCCTTTAATGGGCTTGTTGGCCAGTTTCTCTTTCAGGTTGTAAAAACCTACCTGAATCGCGTTATAACCATCTAGGTTCTCGGTTTTCTTCTGTAATACTGTACAAGGCCCGGCTTCTACCACAGTAACCGGCACCGCCTTGCCCTCTTCATCAAAGATCTGGGCCATGCCGACTTTTACGCCAAGTATAGCTTTATTCAGATTTCCAGCCATGTTTTGTACCTCCTTGTTGGTCTTTTCTGAGTGATAGGTTGGACGTGGTTTCCAACTTCACTTCTCTTAGCTGGCTGCTGCCTCCACAACCTTTTTTTACCACTGGTCCTGTAAGCAGCGATAGTCTTATAATTTGATTTCAATATCCACCCCGGAGGGCAGGTCCAGATGCATCAGGGCATCTATGGTTTTGGGGTTGGGGTCCAGGATATCGATCAGGCGCTTGTGAGTTCTCATCTCAAACTGCTCCCTGGAATCCTTGTTAACATGGGGAGACCTCAAAATGGTATAAATGCTCTTTTCCGTAGGCAGAGGGATGGGCCCAGAAACACTGGAGCCATTCTTCTTGGCAGTGTCCACGATCTTCTGTGAGGACTGGTCCAGAAGCTTGTGATCAAATGCCTTTAGTCTAATCCTTACTTTTTGCCCATTCACGCTTTGTTAAACCTCCTTAGCTTTGTACACGCATCCGGGTGTCCAGTTGGGAAGGATAAAAACCTTCCCAACCAAGACATTCGTTGCTCTAGCTTAACTGATGGAAGTGACCACGCCGGCGCCCACGGTCCTGCCGCCTTCACGGATGGCGAAGCGCAGTCCCTGCTCGATAGCGATGGGAGTGATCAGTTCGATAGACATCTGCACGTTGTCCCCGGGCATTACCATCTCCACTCCCTCGGGCAGCTGGATGATGCCGGTCACGTCAGTGGTCCTGAAGTAAAACTGGGGGCGATAGCCGCCGAAGAACGGGGTGTGCCTTCCGCCCTCTTCTTTGGTCAGTACATATACTTCGGCATTGAAATTGGTCAATGGTTTGATGCTATTAGGCTTGGCCAATACCATGCCTCTTTCCACTTCTTTGCGGTCCACACCTCTTAACAGGGTGCCTATGTTGTCCCCCGCCTCAGCATAGTCTAAAAGCTTCCTGAACATCTCAACTCCGGTGCATACGGTCTTTCTGGTCTGCTCCCGCATCCCTACGATCTCTACCTCATCACCTACTTTGACCTGTCCGCGTTCTACTCTGCCGGTGGTCACCGTACCGCGTCCGGTGATGGTGAATACGTCTTCTATGGGCATCAGGAACGGTTTGTCTACCGCTCTCTCCGGTAAGGGGATGTAGCTGTCTACTGAGTCCATCAGTTCCCAAATGCGTCCGCACCACTCGCAGTCACGGCTCCCGCATCCGCATTCTAAGGCTTTTAAGGCTGAACCTCTCACTACCGGCAGGTCGTCTCCAGGGAATTCATAGAAGCTCAACAGTTCACGCACTTCCATGTCGACCAGTTCCAACAGTTCTTCGTCATCCACCATGTCGACCTTGTTTACGAATACCACGATGTAGGGCACTTCTACCTGTCTGGACAACAGGATGTGCTCTCTGGTCTGCGGCATGGGGCCGTCAGCACCGGATACCACCAGGATGGCTCCGTCCATCTGCGCCGCGCCGGTGATCATATTTTTGATGTAGTCGGCATGACCCGGGCAGTCCACATGGGCATAGTGCCGGTTCTCGGTCTGATATTCCACATGGGAGGTGTTGATGGTGATACCTCTTTCTTTTTCTTCCGGGGCTTTGTCTATTTCAGCATACGACGTCGCCTTCGCGCCCCCGACTTTGGATAAGACCAGAGTTATCGCCGCCGTCAAGGTGGTCTTGCCATGGTCGATGTGTCCGATGGTCCCGATGTTTAGATGGGGTTTCGTCCTTTCGTATTTAGCCTTTGCCATCTGTTCTCTCACCTTTCCTTTCCTGTTTTACAAATCCTGTAGGGGTATGCCATACCTTTTAGCCATGATCTCTCTGGCCTTTGATGCGGGCACCTCCGCAAAGTTCTTAATCTGCATAGAGAAACTAGCCCGGCCCTGACTTGCAGAACGCAGGGCGGTTGCGTAGCCGAAGGTCTCCGCCAACGGAACTTCGCCGTTGATGATCTTGCTGTGACGGTTCTCTTCAAAACCCATCACCCTACCCCGGCGAGCATTGAGATCTGAAATGATATCTCCTACATATTCTTCCGGGCTGACAATTTCGATGTCCATTATCGGTTCCAACAGAACAGGTTCGGCCGCCTGGAGGGCGTCTTTAAGAGCCATCACTGCAGCAACTTTAAATGCCTGCTCAGTCGAATCAACTTCGTGATAAGTACCGCCCTTAAGGGTGACCTCCACATCATCGACTGGATAACCTGCTAAAATCCCGGCCTGTAGACCTTCTAACACCCCACTTTCAATGGCGGGTACGAACTCTTTGGGTATATGTTCTTGATTGGATTTATCCACAAACAACACCCCCTGACCTTCAGCCCGAGGTGCGATATCCAAAATAACATGCGCGAATTGGCCACGTCCGCCAGCTTGCTTATCGAAACGGGCTTCAGCGCCATGTTTCTTCTTGACCGTCTCCTTATATGAAACCTGAGGTTTGCCAACATTGGCATTGACCTTGAATTCCCTCAAGAGTCGGTCTACGATGATCTCCAGGTGCAATTCTCCCATTCCGGAGATGATGGTCTGACCACTTTCTGCATCCACACGGGTTCTGAAGGTAGGATCCTCTTCAGCCAGGCGGCGCAGGCTTTCACCGATTTTATCCTGGTCAGCCTTGGTTTTGGCTTCGATGGCCACGTCTACCACCGGTTCTGGAAATTGAATAGCCTCCAGGATAATGCTGTCATGCTCGCTGCACAGTGTATCTCCGGTCACAGTGTCCTTTAAGCCTACCCCGGCCACAATATCACCGGCAAAAGCTTCCTGGATCTCCTCGCGATGGTTGGCATGCATCTTAAGGATCTTGGTGATGCGTTCGCGGCGATTCTTGCCGCTGTTCATAATGGTGCTGCCGACTTTCGCCTTGCCGGAATAAATCCTGAAATAGGTCAGTTTGCCCACATACGGATCCACCGCTACTTTAAAAGCCAGGGCGCATAGCGGCCCGGCAACATCGGCCTGGCGGATAATTTCCTCACCCGACTTGGGATTGACACCCTTGACTGGGGGGATGTCGAGTGGTGAAGGCAGGTAATCGACCACCGCGTCCAGGAGCATCTGAACCCCTTTGTTTTTAAACGATGAGCCGCATAATACCGGCACGATCTTGTTCTGAATGGTGAGCACGCGCAGCGCGTGCTGTATTTCCTCAACACTGATTTCATCACTATCCAGGTATTTCTCCAGGATGCCGTCATCGAACTCAGCTAGTTTTTCCAACAACTCTTGGCGATATTCCAGGGCTTCTTCCATCTGTTCGTCGGTAAGTTCTTTAACCAGGAAATGTTCTCCGCTGTCTTCCTCATATATGTAGGCCTTGAGCCGGATGAGATCGATGACACCGGAGAAAAGATCCTCTGCCCCGATGGGGAGATGGAGCAGGACCGGTTCGCTGCCCAGGCCGTTGCGGATCATGTTGACCGCTCTATAAAAATCAGCCCCGATCCGGTCCATCTTATTGATATAGGCGATTCGGGGGGTGCCGTATCTGTCAGCCTGCCGCCACACTGTCTCCGACTGCGGTTGCACCCCGGCCACGGCACAGAATATCCCAATGGCTCCGTCGAGTATGCGCAAGGAACGTTCTACCTCAACAGTAAAGTCCACATGCCCGGGCGTGTCGATAATATTAATAACCGTATCTTTCCAGGCACAGGTAGTAGCAGCAGAGGTGATGGTTATACCCCTTTCCTGCTCCTGGCTCATCCAGTCCATAGTAGCGGTGCCTTTGTCGACTTCTCCCATACGATGAACCCTTCCTGAATAGAAAAGGATCCTTTCGGTGGTGGTGGTCTTGCCGGCATCTATATGGGCCATGATACCAATATTTCTAATTGCGGCTAAATCTGACTTCTCAGTCATGACATTCCCAGCACAAGCGGATTACCAACGGTAATGGGCAAAGGCCCGGTTGGCCTCGGCCATCTTATGCGTATCCTCTTTCTTTTTAACTGATGCGCCGGTGCTATTGTAGGCATCGACGATTTCACCGGCCAGGCGTTGCGCCATGGTTTTTTCACCGCGCTTGCGAGCATAACCAACCAGCCAGCGAATGGCCAGGGTTTGCCTTCTTTCCGGCCTAACTTCAACCGGCACCTGATAGTTGGCACCACCGACCCGGCGGGCGCGCACTTCGAGAATCGGGGTGATGTTCTTCATGGCGATTTCGAAGGCATCCATGGGGTCTTTGCCGGTTTTTTTAGCAACTATGTCAAAAGCCGAATAGCAGATTTTCTCCGCTAAGCTTTTTTTGCCGTCCCACATGATCTGATTGACCAGCTTGGTGAAATACTTGCTATGATAAATGGGATCGGGCAGAACATCTCTTTTGGGTACGGGTCCCTTTCTTGGCATATCGCGCCTCCCTCCTATTTTTTCTTAGGCCGTTTGGTGCCGTATTTGGATCTGCCCCGGTTGCGGTTCTGAACACCGGCAGCGTCCAAGGTTCCTCGAATGATATGATATCTTACCCCTGGCAGGTCTTTTACACGACCGCCTCTGATCAAGACCACGGAGTGTTCCTGCAGGTTATGGCCGATGCCGGGGATATAAGCGGTCACCTCAATACCGTTGGAAAGGCGCACCCTGGCGATCTTACGCAATGCAGAGTTCGGCTTTTTCGGCGTGGTGGTGTAAACACGCGTGCATACCCCGCGCTTCTGGGGGCAGCTCTTTAACGCGGGCGCAGTAGACTTCTTTTCCATTTTCTCGCGCCCTTTTCTTATCAATTGATTGATGGTTGGCACTATTGCACCTCCTTCCCCATGTTATTGTCAAGCAATGCCACGGTTGCTGAACCCACATCAATGCCACAGGCTTCCCCCAGGGTCTTCTTGCTGTTCACCATTTCAATGTCTACCTGGTGCTGGTGGCACAGTTGTTTAATGGGTTCAACCACATGGGGCTCGGCATCACAGGCAATGTATACCTTGCTTACTATTCCCCGGGTTATGGCTTTTTTAACCTGTTTGGCGCCGATCACCCGAGTTGATTGTTTTAGATCATTCAGTGGCAACAGATAAACCTCCGAACATCAGAAAATAGGCGAGCTAGATTATTCGAGCTTATTTGCCACGCACTTAAATATTTTAGCACCTGGTGGTCCCCCAGTCAATTACAACCATGATTAATTTGGGGACCGCCAGATAGTGCGTTTTCTTATTGTAAAACCGGCTCTTCCTGCAAAGGTGCCGCATCCGGTGCCGCTTGTTCTGATACCTTAATATTGCGGTAAATGGAGTAACCAGTGCCGGCTGGTATCAGCTTGCCGATGATGACATTCTCCTTCAAACCGATCAAGTAATCGATCTTGCCCTTGATAGCAGCTTCGGTCAACACCTTAGTGGTCTCCTGGAAAGAGGCCGCCGACAAGAAGGAATCAGTATTCAGCGAAGCTTTGGTTATACCTAAGAGCATGGGCGAGCATACCGCAGGAAGGCCTCCTTGCTCAATGACCCGGCGGTTCTCTTCTTCAAAGCTGGAAACATCCACAAAGGCCCCGGGCAGCATGGAGGTGTCTCCCGAGTACTCGATCTTGACCTTCTTCAGCATTTGCCGGATCATGATCTCGATGTGTTTGTCGCTGATGTCAACCCCCTGGGAACGGTACACCTTCTGCACTTCCTGCAGGATATAACGCTGCACATCCTGCATGCCCTTGGTCTTGAGGATGTCATGGGGATTTAAAGGACCCTCGGTCAGGGCATCACCCAGTTCTACCCAATCACCTTCCGCGACCTTGAGCCGGGAACCGTAATGCACCAGGTAAGACCCTAGCTGTTCCTCCTCATCGCCCAAAATAATAACTTCCCGGCGGCCTTTGTTCTCCGACAGTTTGACCCTGCCGGTAGCTTCGGCCACCACCGCCTGACCTTTAGGTTTGCGTACCTCAAAAAGTTCCTCAACACGGGGCAGACCACGGGTGATGTCTTCGCCGGCCACACCTCCAGTGTGGAAGGTACGCATGGTCAACTGTGTACCGGGCTCGCCAATGGACTGCGCAGCTAGGATGCCGACCGCTTCGCCAATCTCGACATCGTAGCCGGTGGCCAGGTTGCGGCCGTAACATTTCTTGCACACCCCGTGTTTGGTCTTGCAGGTTAAAACGCTTCTTATTTTTACCCGGTCAATACCGGCTTTCTCAATAGCGTTGCCTACATCATCATTGATCATTTCATTTTCATGCACCATAACCTCTCCGGTTATCGGATGATGAATGCTGTCTACCGATACCCGGCCGATAATGCGCTGATGGAGAGGCTCAATAAGCTGTGAACCTTCCGTGATCTTCTCCACATAGATGCCTTCCACGGACTCACAGTCATCTTCCCTGACAATTACATCCTGAGATACGTCCACCAGTCTACGGGTCAGATATCCGGAGTCAGCGGTGCGCAAGGCGGTGTCAGCCAGGCCTTTACGGGCCCCGTGGGTGGAAATGAAGTATTCTAGAACTGTCAAACCCTCACGGAAGTTAGCCTTGATGGGCAGGTCGATGATCTTGCCTGAAGGGTCAGCCATCAGCCCCCTCATGCCTGCCAATTGGCGGATCTGCTGAAAATTACCGCGGGCTCCGGAGACAGCCATCATATAGACCGGGTTGTCTTCGGGCAGCGACGCTTTGAGGGCATCGGTGACATCATCGGTAGCCTGGTTCCATATCTCCACCACCTGGCTGTGGCGTTCATCTTCGGTGATCAGGCCAAACAAGAAGTCTTCTTCGATACTGTCCACCACCTGCTCGGCTTCAGCCAGGATGCGCCCTTTGGCTTCAGGGGTTTCAAAATCGGTGACCCCTACGCTAATGCCGGCCTTGGTACTGTACCTGTAGCCCAGGCGTTTGATGCCGTCAAGCATCTCAGCGGTGCGGGCATTGCCTTCACGCTGATAACATTCATAAACAATGTTGCCCAGTTTCTTTTTGTCTACCACTTCATTGTGAAAGCCAATGCTGTCAGGCATGACTTCATTGAATATGACTCGGCCTACAGAGGTCTCCACAATCTCGTTATAATGGTGTTCGTCATTGATAGTGAAGGACATCTTGACACGGATTTTTTCGCGCAGCTCAATTTGACCCAGTTCGTAGGCCATAAGGGCTTCTTCAGGACTGGAAAAAGAGCGCAGTGTATCCGCGGGGCGGTTCAGCTCTTCCTGGCTCATATAGGTCAGGTAGAACATGCCGATGACCATATCCTGGGTGGGGGTGCACACCGGCTTGCCATCCTTGGGATTGAGGATGTTGTTGCTGGCCAGCATCAACAACCTGGCCTCAGTCTGGGCTTCAGCGCTCAAGGGCACGTGCACCGCCATCTGGTCACCGTCGAAGTCAGCATTATAAGCTGTGCATACTAACGGATGAAGCTGCAGGGCGCGGCCTTCCACCAGGACCGGCTCAAAAGCCTGTATGCCGAGACGGTGTAGGGTGGGGGCGCGGTTTAACAGCACCGGATGTTCTTTGATTACATCATCTAAGATATCCCAGACCTCTTCTCTCCCGCGTTCCACCATTTTCTTGGCGCTCTTTATGTTGGAAGAGATGCCGCGGTCGACCAGCTTTTTCATGACAAAGGGCTTAAACAGCTCCAAAGCCATCTCTTTGGGCAGACCGCACTGGTGCATCTTGAGATTGGGACCGACCACTATAACTGAGCGACCCGAATAGTCCACCCTTTTGCCGAGGAGATTTTGCCGGAATCGGCCCTGTTTGCCCTTTAGCATATCGCTAAGGGATTTCAGGGGACGGTTTCCAGGCCCGGTGACGGGACGACCGCGACGGCCGTTATCTACCAGAGCGTCTACAGCTTCCTGCAACATGCGTTTCTCATTGCGCACGATGATATCTGGTGCACCCAGGTCCAAAAGGCGTTTTAGACGGTTGTTGCGGTTGATCACCCGGCGGTACAGGTCGTTTAAATCAGAGGTGGCAAAACGCCCCCCGTCGAGTTGTACCATGGGACGCAACTCCGGCGGAATGACTGGTAAAACATCCATTATCATCCATTCCGGATCATTACCTGAAAGGCGGAAAGACTCCACTACTTCCAGGCGCTTGATGGCCCGTCCTTTGCGCTGCCCGGTGGTGGTGGCTATCTCTTCTTTCAGTTCCTCTGACATGCTCTCCAGTTCTATCTCACTCAACAGCACTTTTATGGCTTCAGCGCCGATACCAGCTTTGAAGGTATCTCCGTAACGCTCCCGGTTTTCACGGTAGTCCTTCTCATTGAGCAACTGTTTTCTCAACAAGGGGGTGTCGCCGGGGTGGATTACGATGTAATTAACAAAATAAATGACTTTTTCCAAAACTTTGGGGGACATGTCCAATAACAGGCCCATACGGCTGGGTATGCCCTTGAGGTACCAGATGTGTGACACCGGGGCGGCTAGTTCAATGTGCCCCATGCGCTCCCGCCGCACCTTGGAGGTGGTCACTTCCACACCACAACGGTCGCAGACTATGCCGCGATGACGGACCCTTTTGTATTTGCCGCAATGGCATTCCCAATCTTTTACGGGGCCAAAGATCTTCTCACAGAACAGCCCTTCTTTTTCAGGTCTTAAGGTGCGGTAGTTTATGGTCTCAGGTTTTTTGACCTCCCCACTGCTCCAGGAACGGATCTGTTCGGGTGAAGCCAGGGCAATTTTAATCCGCTCAAAGTTATTGACATCTAACAAGGCAGACTCTCCTTTCCAGCAGTTACAGCACTGTCAACGAGCCTTTATAGAACAACTTTAATCGAGATATTCTTCCGGTTCTTCGCCCTCATCCAGGGCATCCACATCCAGGACTTCATCGTCCAAAATATCCTGGTTCAATACCTCTTCATCCAAATTTTCAGGGTCTAAAAGGTCTTCGTCGGTTTGATCGGCACTGTCATCGGCATCCGGCTCCCCGGCAGCATCCACTTCTATATATTCACTGCCGCTCTGTGCGGAACGGGCCACGGTGGTTTCAGGCAATTCTAAACCCAGTTCGCGGGCTTTTTCCTTTTCATTGACCTCGTAGTCGATATCCTTGATAGTGATCTCCTGATCATCTTCGGAGAGGATACGAACGTCCAGGGCCAAACTCTGCAGTTCCTTAATCAATACCTTAAAGCCTTCGGGTACACCCGGCTCGGGTATATTATCGCCTTTGACGATGGATTCGTAGGTCTTTAAACGACCTACCACATCGTCTGATTTGACGGTCAGGATCTCCTGCAGGGTATAGGAAGCCCCATAGGCTTCTAATGCCCATACCTCCATCTCCCCGAAACGCTGCCCGCCGAACTGGGCTTTGCCTCCCAAAGGCTGCTGCGTAACCAGGGAATAGGGACCGATGGAACGGGCATGGATCTTGTCATCTACCAGATGGGCCAGTTTCAGCATGTAAACATAGCCCACGGTTATCTCATGGTCAAAAGGCTCCCCGGTGCGTCCGTCATAAAGCACCGCTTTGCCATTGGCCGGAAGCCCGGCCTCTCTCAATTTGGTGAATATGTCTTCCTCATCGGCTCCATCAAAAACCGGGGTGGCGATATTCATGCCCAGAGCCTTGGCGGCCCAGCCCATATGGCATTCCAGAATTTGGCCGATGTTCATACGCGAGGGAACCCCCAGGGGATTTAGCACGATCTGCACCGGAGTGCCATCTTCCAGAAAAGGCATATCCTCTTCAGGCAGGATTCTGGAGATAACCCCTTTGTTACCGTGCCGCCCTGCCATCTTATCACCTTCTGAAATCTTGCGCTTCTGGGCAATGTATACCCTGACCAGTTGGTTTACGCCTGGGGGCAGTTCATCGCCGTTTTCTCTGGAGAAGCGTTTCACCGCTACAACTTTACCGGCCTCACCGTGCGGCACGCGCAGCGAGGAGTCTCGGACCTCGCGAGCCTTTTCGCCAAATATAGCGCGCAGCAGTCGCTCTTCCGGGGTCAGCTCGGTCTCCCCTTTAGGAGTGACCTTGCCCACCAGGATATCATCGGCACGCACTTCAGCCCCCACCCGGATTACCCCCTGGTCATCCAGGTTCTTCAACATGTCTTCAGATACATTGGGGATGTCCCGAGTGATCTCCTCAGGTCCCAGTTTGGTGTCACGGGCCTCACACTCGTATTCCTCTATGTGAATGGATGTAAATACATCTTCTTTGACTAATCTTTCGGAGATGAGGATGGCGTCCTCGTAGTTATACCCTTCCCAGGGCATGAAGGCCACCAGGACGTTGCGCCCCAAGGCCAGCTCACCGTTGCAGGTGCTGGGCCCGTCAGCAATAATCTCGTTGGCCTCCACTATGTCACCGGTCCTCACAATGGGCCGCTGATTATAGCAGGTGCCTTGATTGGAGCGCACAAATTTAAGCAGGTTATGGACTTCTATGCCTCCATCGTCATTGTCGATGACGATGCGGTCGGCACTGACCTTACGCACCCGTCCGGCCTTTTTGGATAAGACCACCGCACCCGAATCCTTGGCGGCCTTGTATTCCAGTCCCGTGCCTACTATGGGTGCCTGGGTGCGTATCAAGGGCACGGCCTGACGCTGCATGTTAGCTCCCATCAGGGCACGGTTGGCGTCGTCATTTTCCAAAAAGGGAATCAGCGAGGTAGCCACACTGAAAACCTGTTTGGGAGAAACGTCCATATAGTCTACGCGGTTTACCGGCACCTCAAGGATTTCCTCAGCGAAGCGGGCTTCCACCCGTTCCCCCTTAAAATAGCCATTTTCATCCAGGGGGGAGTTAGCCTGAGCTACCACGAATTCTTCCTCTTCGTCGGCAGATAGGAAGTTTATCTCTTCCAATACCCGGCCACTCTCTTTGTCTACCTTACGGTAGGGGGTCTCGATAAAACCGAAGTCATTGACCCGCCCGAACGTGGCCAGGGAGCCGATCAGTCCGATGTTGGGACCTTCAGGGGTCTCGATCGGGCAGATTCTGCCGTAGTGGGAATGGTGCACGTCACGGACCTGGAATCCGGCCCGCTCACGGGTCAGACCGCCTGGCCCCAGAGCGCTTAAGCGCCTCTTATGGGTGAGTTCGGCCAAGGGGTTGGTCTGGTCCATAAACTGCGATAACTGCGAACTGCCAAAGAATTCCTTGACGGCAGCGGTAATGGGGCGGATGTTGATTAAGACCTGCGGGGTCAGACTTTCCACATCGTGTATGCTCATGCGTTCACGCACCACGCGCTCCATGCGCACCAGGCCAGTGCGGAACTGATTCTGCAGCAGTTCACCGATAGACCTCAAGCGGCGGTTGCCGAGGTGATCTATAACATCGGTCTTGCCTTCGCCCAGAATGAGGCGGATCAGGTAGCCGATGGTAGCAGTAATATCTTTTACGGTTAGATGCCTGGTTTCCACCGGAATATCCAGACCCAGTTTCTTATTGACCTTGTAGCGTCCCACCTGGGCCATGTCATAACGTCGCGGATCGAAGAAGAGGTTGTTCAAAAGCTGTTCCGCGGCATCTTCCGTAGCCATTTCTCCGGGGCGGAGGCGACGGTAGAATTCAATTAAAGCTTCTTTTTTATTGGTGGTGGTATCCTTGTCCAGGGTTTTGGCAAGGATCTCTTCCTGGTCGTACAGACTGAGAATGGCATCATTGGTCTCAAAGCCGATGCATCTTAAGAGAACCGTCACCGGTATTTTACGGGTCTTGTCGATGCGGGTATAGATGACCCCGGCACTGTCCATCTCCAATTCGAACCAGGCGCCACGGTTGGGGATAATTGTAGCACCATACAACTTGTTGCCGGCCACGTCTACCCGGTCATTAAAATATACCCCGGGGGATTTAACCAGCTGACTGACCACAACACGTTCTGCTCCATTAATAATGAAGGTTCCTTTGTCGGTCATGAGGGGAAGATCGCCCATGTAGACCTCAGATTCCTTGATCTCCCCGTTCTCTTTATCTGTAAGCCGCACCTTCAGCTTCAAGGGGGCTTGATAGCTAACATCCCTTTCTTTGCATTCATGAACCTCGTATTTGGGTTCACCCAGGCTGTAATCGATAAAGCCTAATTCCAAATTGCCGGTGAAATCAGATATGGGGAATACTTCCTGTAAAGCTTCCCGCAGACCCTTTTCGATGAACCAGCGGTAAGAACTGAGCTGCACCTGTATCAGGTTGGGAAGCTCAATCGGTTCGTCGATCCTCGAGTAACTAAGCCGCTGGACTCGACCATACTGTTCAACTTTTGCCATCCAGTGTTCACCCCTTTTTTTTAATCCGAAAAGAGTGAAAAGCAAGGCCTAATCTAAAACCTCGCTTTATACGAAACTACCCCAAGCATTTATACCATGAAGCCATTTAGTTTATACTAAATGGCAATTACTAATGTTAGCACATGAAATGCCGGAGGTCAAGGATTTTATATTAATTTTTTGTCTCTTCATTATTATCTTTTAAATTTGCTTCGGCTTGCTCTACGGTGGGAATCTCAGTTAACACGATATTATCCAATGAATAGCGGGCATCGATAAGCCGCTCCATACGCTTGACCTGCCGCCTGTAGGCCATCCACACCAGACCCCAGCCGATAACCAGCAGACTGATGATGGAAGGCAAGATCTCGATGGTTATGGCAATCATGGCGAAGCGATACTCTTCAGTCTCGGCCTGAGGTGCCGTTTTCCAAGTGGCCGTGAAGCCTTGTGACCATTGCGATTTAACTGCCGGCTTAGCCTTCATTATTAAGCCGGGAACTTCGATTTTGACCTGTCCCCAACCATCCCGGGTCAAATCGTAAAAGGTGGTGCCTTCCTGATAGGTTGTCGATTCCAAATTAATTCTGGTGATTTTGACCGCCAGGTAATCCTTGGTTTTGGCCACGATAGGCAGACGGTCGGGAAGCTGATTGTAAGTCGTCCAGCCCTGGGTCTGGCGGCTGTAGGTGTCAGTCTGTGAGGTCTTTTCCCATCCGCCCGCTGGACTGATCAGATCTGGACGGTCGGTGACAATGGTCTCAGTGAGTACCTGGTCGTTTTGCCAGGTCAGGGTCCATTCGTATTCGGCAGCTGATGCCTGTGCAGGACAGACCAAGAAAAAAACCAGGATCATAAAAAGCAGACTAGGCCTCATATTAAATCATCCCCCTATCCCCGTTGTTAACCCTTCCCATTATTTAACCTTTCTATAATATATTGCTGCAGCCAGCAGGGTTAATATAATCTTATTACGAATTTCCTAATAAAAAAAGGTGCTGCCGTCAGCAGCACCTCTTTTACTTGCCCAGCACTATTTAATTTCCACAGATCCGCCGGCTTCTTCGATCTTGGCTTTAATGTCAGCAGCTTCCTGTTTGGTGACTTTCTCTTTGATGGGGTTAGGAGCTCCGTCGACCAGGTCCTTGGCCTCTTTAAGGCCCAGGCTGGTGAGCTCGCGGACTACTTTGATGACATTGACTTTCTTCTCGCCGGAAGAGGTCAGGATGACATCGAACTCGGTCTGTTCTTCTTCGGGCTCAGCTGCAGCAGCGGGCGCAGCGGCAACAGCCATAGGGGCAGCGGCGCTTACGCCAAATTCTTCTTCCAGAGCCTTGACCAGTTCGGAAAGCTCCAAAACCGTAAGACCTTTGACGATATCGATAACTTCTTGTACTTTACTCATGTAAACAAACCTCCTGTTTTCTCTTTTATTATTTAAACATATATGCCATCGGTTAGCCGGCCGCTTTCTGTTCGCGAATCTGATCAATAGCCCTGGCTAATCCGGTTATGTTGGCGTTAAGCACATAAACCAGGCTGGTGATAGGAGCCTGCATGGTCCCCACCACTTGAGCCAGCAATACTTCCTTGGGCGGCAGATCAGCTAAAGCCTTGATACGGTCTGAGGCTACCACTTGACCCTGTACGATTCCGACCTTAACCTCCAGTTTCTTTCGTTCTTTGATGAACTCATAGATGGTCTTAGCGGGAGTCACCAGGTCATCATCGCTGAATAGAACCGCATTAGGCCCGTCGATCTGGTTGACGATCTCATTGTATCCGCAGTTTTCTAGGGCGAATTCCATCATAGTATTTTTGACCACCCGGTATTCGACTCCGGGAATGCGCAATCGATTCCTCAAAGTGGTCATTTCTTCCACATTCAAGCCGCGATAGTCGGTGAAAATGATCAGCCCGGCTTTATCGATCCTTTCTTGCAATTGTTGAACCACTTTTTGTTTTTCTTCTAGTTTCGGCACTATACTTCACCCCCTTTTCGTGATTTGGCCTACAAATCAAAAACCTCTGCAGCCTGTGCAGAGGTTATCCAATAGTCGATAAAAATCTATTCGATCATAACCTCGGCTGGCGAACGGCGTTCTTTAAGGTTTCCCACCGGCTGTCTACAGTTTTGATTTGCAGTTTTATGTTTATTTGGCTATTTGCTCATGGCAGCCAATACCAGCGGATTGATTTTAACCCCTGGACCCATGGTCGAGCATACCGTGACCGAACGCATATACTGACCCTTAGCTGCTGCTGGACGAGCCTTGATCAAGGCTTCGGAAAACACCGTGAGGTTTTCCTGCAGCTTATCAACATCGAAAGACACCCTGCCTATCGGGGCATGGATAATGGAGGTTTTGTCCACCCGGTATTCGATGCGTCCTGCCTTGAGTTCTTTGATAGTGCGGTCGATGTCAAAGGTGACAGTGCCTGATTTGGGGTTAGGCATCAGACCACGCGGGCCCAATATTTTGCCTAATTTGCCCACAACCGCCATCATATCCGGCGTAGCCACGGCTACATCGAAATCGAACCAGCCGCCCTGAATCTTTTCAGCCAGGTCTTCAGCGCCGACAAAGTCAGCCCCGGCATTCTCGGCTTCCTTAGCCTTTTCTCCTTTAGCAAATACCAACACTTTACGGGTTTTCCCGGTTCCGTGGGGCAGGCTGACCGTACCTCTGACCTGCTGATCTGCGTGGCGGGGGTCCACCCCTAATTTGATGTGAACTTCTACGGTCTCGTCAAATTTGGCCTTGGCGATATCTTTGACTATCTGCAAAGCCTGAGCCGGTTCGTACAATTGTGTTCTGTCAATCTGTTGGGCAGAGTCCTGATAGGATTTGCCTCTTTTCATTAAGGTATACCTCCTTGTGGTTAGTGCGGATTTAATCCTCCCACATTGTCTATCAGTCGACTATTTCCAATCCCATGCTGCGAGCGGTACCTTCGATCATGCGTATAGCCGAGTCCAGGTCAGCCGCGTTCAGATCGTCCTTTTTGGTCTCAGCGATCTCTATGATCTTGGCCCGGGGCACTTTGCCGACCTTCTTCTGGTTGGGCTCGCCGGAGCCTTTGTCAACACCGGCAGCCTTTTTCAAGAGGTCTGAGGCCGGTGGCGACTTTAATACGAAGGTAAAGGAGCGGTCTTCGAAAACGGTGATCTCCACGGGTATGATGTAACCTGTCTTATCAGCAGTCCTGGCGTTGTAGTCTTTGCAAAATCCCATGATGTTCACACCGTACTGGCCTAGTGCAGGCCCGACCGGCGGAGCCGGGGTGGCTTTTCCGGCGCTGATCTGTAATGATATCTTGCCAATTACCTTTTTAGCCAACTTTTCACCTCCTCCTTATAGTTTTTCAATTTGTTCATAATCCAGTTCGACAGGGGTTTCCCGGCCAAACATGGAAATATTGACCCTGACTTTGCCTCTATCCGGGAGCAATTCTTTGACAACGCCCTCGAAATTGGCAAACGGACCAGTGCGCACCCGGATGTTCTCACCGATCTCTATATCGATAAATTTGGGTTTGCTCTCGATCAGGCCCATTTGACGCAAGATTTTGTTGATCTCGTCTTCACGCAGGGGGATGGGTTTGCTGCCGCTGCCCACGAATCCAGTTACTCCTGGGGTATGGCGTACCACATACCAGGAATCCTCGCTCATGATCATATTCACCAGGACATATCCGGGGAACACCCGCTTGCTGGTGACCTTGCGCTTGCCGCCCTTATATTCGACCTCTTTCTCCTCCGGGATCAAGACGTCAAAGATCTTATCCTGCATGTTCATGGATTCTACTCTTTTAGCCAGGTCCACCTTGATTTTATTTTCATATCCAGAATAGGTATGGACCACAAACCATTCTCCCCGGGTCTCAGGGACAGCTTCAGCGGCAGTTCCGATTTCTTCCGGCAATTCGGATTCGATTTTAGGCGTGGTCATGGGAACTACCTCCTTTAAGCAAAGGCTTTAAATAATCTGTCCAGGGCAAATGACAATCCCATGTCGAAGATCCAGATAAGTATGGCTACGAAGGCTACCGATACCAGCACTACGCCGGTATAGGCCAAGAGTTGCTGGCGGCTGGGCCAGTGCACCTTTTTCAGCTCATACCATACACCTTGCATGAAACCTTTGATCTGGTCCCATCTGCCTTTGACATTGTCATCCTTTTTGGCAGGATTGTTGTTCTTAGTCAAAACTTTCACATCCTGATCTACTTAATTTCCTTATGGACGGTATGGGTATTGCAGAATCTGCAGTACTTTCTCACTTCGACCTTCTCGGTGTGTTTCTTTTTATTCTTGGTGGTTGTATAATTGCGCTGCTTGCACTCGGTGCAGGCTATGGTAATACCGACTCTCATGCTTTGACACCTCCATCCTGGTACACAAAAATCCTAGAATACTCTATCACAACGCAAGCGGGGTGTCAATGATACCTGCTTTTGGTTAGAAATGACAGCAGGGGATGAACCCCTGCTCTTAACAGCGTTTATGTTAGTGCTCTAGCTTAACTGATGGAAGTGACCACGCCGGCGCCCACGGTCCTGCCGCCTTCACGGATAGCGAAGCGCAGTCCCTGCTCGATAGCGATGGGAGTGATCAGTTCGATAGACATCTGCACGTTGTCTCCGGGCATTACCATCTCCACTCCCTCGGGCAGCTGGATGATGCCGGTCACGTCAGTGGTCCTGAAGTAAAACTGGGGGCGATAGCCGCCGAAGAACGGGGTGTGCCTTCCGCCCTCTTCTTTGGTCAGTACATATACTTCGGCATTGAAATTGGTCAATGGTTTGATGCTATTAGGCTTGGCCAATACCATGCCTCTTTCCACTTCTTTGCGGTCCACACCTCTTAACAGGGTGCCTATGTTGTCCCCCGCCTCAGCATAGTCTAAAAGCTTCCTGAACATCTCAACTCCGGTGCATACGGTCTTTCTGGTCTGCTCCCGCATCCCTACGATCTCTACCTCATCACCTACTTTGACCTGTCCGCGTTCTACTCTGCCGGTGGTCACCGTACCGCGTCCGGTGATGGTGAATACGTCTTCTATGGGCATCAGGAACGGTTTGTCTACCGCTCTCTCCGGTAAGGGGATGTAGCTGTCTACTGAGTCCATCAGTTCCCAAATGCGTCCGCACCACTCGCAGTCACGGCTCCCGCATCCGCATTCTAAGGCTTTTAAGGCTGAACCTCTCACTACCGGCAGGTCGTCTCCAGGGAATTCATAGAAGCTCAACAGTTCACGCACTTCCATGTCGACCAGTTCCAACAGTTCTTCGTCATCCACCATGTCGACCTTGTTTACGAATACCACGATGTAGGGCACTTCTACCTGTCTGGACAACAGGATGTGCTCTCTGGTCTGCGGCATGGGGCCGTCAGCACCGGATACCACCAGGATGGCTCCGTCCATCTGCGCCGCGCCGGTGATCATATTTTTGATGTAGTCGGCATGACCCGGGCAGTCCACATGGGCATAGTGCCGGTTCTCGGTCTGATATTCCACATGGGAGGTGTTGATGGTGATACCTCTTTCTTTTTCTTCCGGGGCTTTGTCTATTTCAGCATACGACGTCGCCTTCGCGCCCCCGACTTTGGATAAGACCAGAGTTATCGCCGCCGTCAAGGTGGTCTTGCCATGGTCGATGTGTCCGATGGTCCCGATGTTTAGATGGGGTTTCGTCCTTTCGTATTTAGCCTTTGCCATCTGTTCTCTCACCTTTCCCCTTTCAGTTTGGGTTATAGCATATTAAACCAGCCAACAATATTTTACCCAATCAGTAAGTAAAATAAAAGAAGTGAGAGAAAACTCTCACTCCGATTCGCATATGGTAGCGGCGAAGGGATTTGAACCCCTGACACTACGGGTATGAACCGTATGCTCTAGCCAGCTGAGCTACGCCGCCGGATGGAGCCCTTAACCGGACTTGAACCGGTGACCTCATCCTTACCAAGGATGCGCTCTGCCGACTGAGCTATAAGGGCAAGTAGCCCTCTGCGAGGACTACCGATTTCAATTCCCTCACGGGAAAACACTTTTATGGTTGCCCCCTGCGGGGACTCCCGAGTTCAATTCCCTTACGGGAAAACATTGTTATGGTTGCGGGAGCCGGACTTGAACCGGCAACCTTCGGGTTATGAGCCCGACGAGCTACCAACTGCTCCATCCCGCGTCATTTATGGTGGAGGGAGAAGGATTCGAACCTTCGAAGGCTGAGCCAACAGATTTACAGTCTGCCCCCTTTGGCCGCTTGGGTATCCCTCCAAGTTGATTCTTGGAGCCGAGCACAGGATTTGAACCCGCAACCTGCTGATTACAAATCAGCTGCTCTACCCTTGAGCTAGCTCGGCTCAGCAAATAATATTGTATACGCTAGGCCAAGCAAAGTCAATAGTTTCACGTGAAACCTTTATGAGGTTTTATTTTGTGTCGTGAAAAGCAGAAAGGGGTGACAGGTTATAGTTCTCCCCGGTCCTCCAAATATTTCTCTAGCTTGCGTTTCACCCTTTGCAGGGCATTGTCGATCGACTTGACATGTCTTTTCAGATCGACCGCAATCTCCTGGTAGGACTTTCCTTCCAAATAGGCCATCAATACCTTCCATTCCAGGGAACTCAAGATTTCACCCATTTTTTTCTCTATAAATATGAATTCTTCCCTGCTGATAATAATCTCCTCGGGATTGGTAATCCGCGTGGTAGATAGGATGTCTATCAGGGTGCGATCGGATTCCTCATCATAGACCGGTTTATTCAATGATACATAGGAATTGAGAGGAATGTGCTTCTGTCTAGTTGCCGTCTTTATCGCTGTGATAATCTGGCGGGTGATACATAATTCGGCAAAAGCCCGGAATGAAGTAAGTTTATCCAATTTGTAATCCCGGATAGCTTTGAAAAGGCCGATCATGCCTTCCTGAATAATGTCTTCCTTATCGGCTCCAATCAGGAAATAGGACCGGGCCTTGGCTCGCACGAAATTCTTATACTTGTCCACCAGGAATTCGACTGCAAATTGTTCCCCTTGCTGAGCCAATTCCACAATGTCTTCATCAAGCATTTCGGCATAGGTTAGAAAATACTTCTTTGCAGCGACGGAATTAGGCATCCTATCGCCTCCATTAATAGTTGTGAGCACCCGCATTTGTGATAACTTTATCTAATGACGCGTCAGTTCTATTATAGCTAGTCCCTATGTTATCGTCAATACTGTTAATAACGGCATTTTACATATAATTCCATAAAATTTTGGCAGGTTTATTGCCCTTTTATCGGGGTCGCCTCCCGCTGGCGCACTATCTCATATAGGATCAGGGCAGCGGCCACCGAGGCATTTAATGAGTTTATGGAGCCGAACATGGGGATTTTGAGCAACAAGTCACACTGCTCCCTAACCAGACGGCGCATGCCCCGTCCTTCTCCCCCTACCACCACCACTGCCGGCAGGGGTATGTCAGTCTGGTAATAATAAGCATGGGCATCTGCCTCGGCCCCAATCACCCACATGCCCTGATTTTTGAGATGTTTCAGGGTGTTGACCAAATTGGTCTCGCGGGCTATGAGCATATGTTCCACCGCTCCAGCTGAACTGCGTACCGCGTATTCGTTGATCTCGGCTGAGTTATGGCGGGGAATGATAATGCCATGCACTCCCACACATTCAGCGGTGCGAATCACCGCCCCCAGATTGCGGGCATCTTCCATACCATCCAATACCAACAGCAATGGCTTCTCACCATTGTCGGCAGCCAGGTTGAGCATGTCCTCCACGCTGGCATAAGGATACTGGTCTACATTGGCGATTATGCCCTGATGGTTACCCAGGGTATACATATGGTCCAGGCGCCTTTTTTCCACGGTTTGTACAAAAACCCCTTTTACCTGGGCCAAATTGAGAAGATCAGTAAGGCGTTTGCCCTGCCGGCCTTCCTGAACATATATCTTGTGAATTTTGCGGCGCCCTTTCAAGGCTTCCATTATGCTGTTGATTCCCACCAGCTTTTCTTTCATTGGCCGCCCCCTCTTTTACCATGATACCCGGATGATTCAATTTCATGCCAGCCAATCCTTAACCCGAAAAGGGCGCCTGGGAATAATGCCCCGATGGCCTGGCTGACTATATCAGACCTGGAACAATTCGTCACTCTCCACTAGGTCGGCATAGTGCCCTGCCGGGAATCTGCTATCATAGGCGATATCTTCGAAGAGAACCGGCAGATGGGTCTGGAAATGTAACAACAGCGGAATGCTCACCTGACGCATTTGGGGATGGGCGGCAGCATCGCAACGCAGACGGAAGAAATGCCTCCACTCGCGAATATTATATGTAACCACTATCTCCGTCTTGAGGGAATTGGGCAGAATAGAGCGGGCTTCCTGTGCAGAGCGTCCCATCTCTAATAGGGCCATATAGTTCCTCTCTGCCAGGGCACAGGATTCATACCACAATTTATAGGCTGCTTCGTTCTCCTTGAAGAAAAACGGCTCGATTAGCGTGATTTCGCTGCCGAATTTGCTATGGCTATAGCGGCAATAGCGGGTGCTCTCCTGGGAATAGGCCGCACCGACTCGGTGTCTGACCAGTTCATGGGAAACCCCGCGGTCGATTATGAACATCACTGTCACTTTTTCATGTTCCACAATAGACTCGTGCCCGCTCATCAGAATCCGTTTGAGGAACTGGGGGTCGCCATCCGGGGTCATCTGCTGTTCGGATTTGTAACAGACCCGGGCGTATCGCTCCAGTTTTTTCATAATCTCGCCCCTGAAAGCATCCGAGGGTACTAACACCTTTGGTTTTACTATAATCAACCTGATCTTTCCTCTCCATTAAATAGTATAAGTAAGGCCGGTTGAAAGGTCTGTGGTCCTATTGTTCCCCTTCTGTCACAAGCCTTAAAACAGCTGGTCTGTGCTGCCCAGCGCCATATCAGCCAGGTACTGCAGACGCTCCATATCGCCTTTTAAATAAAGGTATCCTAAAACCGCCTCAAAACCTGTGCTGAGGCGGTAATCGGATACCTCGGTGTTGCGCGGCGGGTTGGTCTTGGCATTCCGGCCCCGCCGGAAGACATCTCTTTCCACTTCGGTAAGCAGAGGTTCCAGCCCCTGTATCATTTTAGCCTGGCTGGCGGCCTTCACCCGTGCTACCGTATCCTGGTGCAGTGCTTTGACTTTGCGCTGCCCATGACTCACCAGCCGCGAACGCACCAGCAGTTCAAACACGGCATCACCGACAAAAGCCAGGACCACCGCTGAATACTGTCTTAATTCCTTTTCATCCATGGCATCAGGCATCAGCAAGCTTCCAGCGAACTCCTTCCCGGGTGTCTTCAAGGATTACCCCGGCTTCTTGGAGCCGGTCACGGATCATATCCGCTTTGTCAAAGGCTTTGCCTTGCTTAAAAGCGGTGCGCAGCCTGATAAGTTCATCCACCAGAGTCTGCAGTTGCGGAGGTTGCTCAAAATGGAAGCGGCTCTTTGACGGGGTGTCTTCCACCTTTACTTCAATACTGGCAAAGAAATCCCGTATCTGATCGGCCAGTTGGTAATCCTTGTCTTGTCTGGCCTGATGGCGTAGTTCGGCCAAAATTTGCAGCACCTGTTCCGTGGCCACCGCCTTTTCATGCTGGGGCTGGATGAATATACCCAGAACATCGCCTAAAGCGGTGTAGACCTGATACGCCTCCCGCAGCAGAGTCTGCTTAAGGGGATCGCTTTTATCAGCCCCGGCCACAAAGCTGTTGATCAAGTGAGACATCTCGAAAAGGTTGCCGATGGCTTTGGCAGTGTTGAAATCATCATCCATGGCTTTGATAAATTCATTCCGTTGCTCCTCAAGCGCCTGGATAAACGGTTCCTGGCCTAAGCTGGCCATGCCTTCGGAGGAAGCACCAGCCATGAATTCCTCGGCTAATCGCAAGGTGGTCTTTAGCCTGCCCAAAGCTTTGCGAGCTTCTTCCAGCTTGCCGTCGTCAAAATCCAGAGGGCTGCGGTAATGGGTGCTGATAAGATAGAAACGCACCACATCAGCCGGATACTGAGCCAGTATATCCCGCAGAATGAAGAAGTTCCCCAGGGATTTGGACATTTTCTCATTATTGACAGTTATAAAGCCATTATGCATCCAGTAGCGCACAAAAGGCTTGCCGGTTAGGGCCTCGGCCTGAGCGATCTCGTTTTCGTGATGGGGAAAGATCAGGTCGCTGCCTCCACCGTGTATATCGAAGCTTTCACCCAGGTACTTGGTGGACATCACCGAACACTCGATGTGCCATCCAGGACGTCCGGGCCCCCAAGGGCTATCCCAGGCGGGTTCCCCGGCTTTGGCCTGTTTCCACAGGGCGAAATCCACCGCATTCTCCTTGCGCTCATCCACTTCCACTCTGGCTCCCGCCAGCATATCCTCCAAAAGACGTCCTGAGAGCTTGCCGTAATCCTTAAAGGCGGCTACCCGGAAAAAAACATCTCCATCGATTTCGTAGGCAAAGCCTCTTTCTTCCAGGCCCTGCACCGCAGCGATGATTTCCGGCATGTGCTGGCTGACCTGAGGATGTACGTCAGCCCGCCTAATGTTCAGGGCGTCGGCATCTTCATAATATGCCTGTATAAAGCGAAGGGCCAATTCCAGCGGGTCGCTGCCTTCCTCACGGGCTCGGTTGATTATTTTGTCATCAACATCGGTAAAATTCTGCACATAAGTGACTTGATAACCACGGTAAGCCAGGTAGCGCCTAACCGTGTCAAAAACCACCAAGGGCCTGGCATTGCCCAGGTGAATGAAATTGTAAGTGGTGGGGCCGCATACATACATCTTGACCTTATGCGGTTCCAGAGTTTGCAAGTCTTCCTTTTGCCCGCCTAGCGTGTTGTAAAGGCGCATCGGGGAGTTCTCCTTTCTCCATCTCAGCTAATCTCTTCTCCAGCAGGTCTATTCTTTCCTGCATAATGGTAAACATATCTGCCACCGGATCGGGCAGGGCATTGTGTTCCAGATCGACCTGATCCACCTTGGCACCGTCGCGCACCACTATTCTGCCTGGAACGCCGACCACGGTGCAGTTATCGGGGACATCTTTTAACACTACCGAACCCCCGCCGATTTTGACATTATTGCCAATTTTAATATTCCCCAGTACTTTGGCCCCTGTACTGATAGTGACATTGTCGCCGATAGTGGGATGGCGCTTGCCCTTTTCCTTCCCGGTGCCTCCCAGGGTAACGCCTTGATACAAAGTGACATTATTGCCGATCTCGGTAGTTTCGCCAATCACCACCCCGCTGCCGTGATCGATGAATAAGCCGGTGCCGATCTTAGCCCCGGGATGGATCTCGATCCCGGTCAGGAAGCGGTTGATGTGAGAGATCATCCGAGCTACAAAAAACAGGCGATGACGGTAGAAAAAATGGGCGATGCGGTGGTGGATGATAGCATGAAAGCCCGGATAACAAAATAATATCTCTACAACGCTTCTGGCCGCCGGGTCCCTGTCAAATACCACCTGCACCTCTTGACGCAACATGGCAAACATATTTTCCCCTCCTTAAAAATAAAAAACCTTTCGTCTGCATAGAGACGAAAGGCTTGCTTCCGCGGTTCCACTCCTGTTGGGCGATCAGTGCCCCACTCTTCATGCTAACGGTTTCTAACCGGATATGCCTACTGTGATTTCAGCGTATCTGCTCCCGGGTGCATATTCGAGCAACTTCATACTGTAAAAAGGCTCTCAGCCGGTGACCTTTTCTCTCTGGCAGCGATCGAGGCTCTACTTCTCCCATTCCCAGCATTTATAATTGTAATTACCTAAATTATATGCAGGACTAAATTTTATGTCAACCGAAGTCCCGAAATGTTGCTTTCCTCTATTTACCTGTCAACATGGCCAGGCTGTGCTGTACTCTGCGCAGAGTCTCTTCCCGCCCCCACAGGGCAATCAGACTGGGTAGTTCGGGACCGTGCACCTGACCGCTCAGGGCGCAGCGCAAGGGCATGAACACATCCTTGGGTTTTAACTTATTGGTTTTGGTTATGGTTTTTAACTGCTGTTTTATGACATCCGGTTGCATCTCCGGGGACAGTGAATCTATGAAATGCTGTAGCACTACTGAGGTGTTTTCCCCTTTTAATACCTCCACAGCTTCACTCGAATAACTCAGCGGTTCGAAGACCACCGCAGCTTCTTTGACTATATCCTGCAAGCATACCAGGCGGTCTTTCAGCATGGCTATCAGCAGCAGGTATTGCTCCGCACTCAGGGCCTCGGTCTGGGCCTGGTAAGGAGAGTTGATCAGGTAGGGCCTGACCCTTGCCGCCAGGTCCTGTATATCCAGCTTACGGATATACTGCCCGTTCATCCAGTTCAGTTTGTCCAGGTCGAAAACCGCCGGGCTTTTAGCCACTCGTTCCAGGGTGAAGGCTCTGATGATCTGCTCCACATCCAGGATCTGCTCCTCTCCTTCCGGGGACCAGCCCAAAAGGCTGAGGAAATTGATCAAGGCCTCGGGAAGATAACCCATTTCCCGATACTGCATTAACGAGGTAGCCCCGTGGCGCTTGCTCATCTTCTGACGGTCACTGCCCAGAATCAGTGAAATATGCGCGAATTCCGGGCGTTTGAAACGCAAAGCCTCATAGATCATGAGCTGCCTGGGAGTATTGGAGAGGTGTTCCTCGGCGCGTATCACATGGGTCACCCCCATGAGCGCATCATCCACCACCACTGCAAAATTATAAGTTGGCAGTCCGTCAGACTTGACGATGATAAAATCCCCCATCTCGTCACTCTCAAAACTGACCCGGCCTCTGACCAGATCATCGACCATATATATTTGCCGGGGAGGCACCCGGAAACGCACCACCGGTTTGATTCCGCGGGCCAGGCAAGCAGCACGCTCTTCCTCGCTGAGGTGGCGGCAGTGTCCCAAATAACGCGGGGTTTCACCTTTGCTCATAAGAGCCTGTCTCTCTTCCTCCAGGGCCTCTTCGCTGCAAAAACAGTAATACGCATCCCCCTGCTCCAGCAGGGCACGGGTATACTGCTCATATATGGAACGCCTTTCGGTCTGGCGATACGGACCGTTTTCCCCTGCACTTGCCACCCCTTCGTCCCAATCCAGGCCGAGCCAGCGCAGTGAGGTTATTATTTCATCCTCATACTCCGGTCTGGAACGGTCCAGATCGGTGTCCTCTATGCGCAACAAAAATACTCCGCCATAATGCCGGGCAAAGAGGTAATTAAACAACGCCGAACGTGCTCCTCCGATGTGAAGCGGTCCAGTGGGACTGGGTGCAAAACGCACCTTAATTTGATGCAAAATTCTCCCTCCTAAAAGCGGTTTATATTCATACCATTTATCTGCCTAAAAAGCTCCCCAGTCCATTGAAACCGGAGCGTATTTTATCCAGCCATGCTTGTACCAGATTCCATAATACCCGGCCGGTGCTCCGCACTTCGGAAACATCCCGATGCAGGTTCTGCAGTTGGTTGGAGAGCTGGTTGATATTCAAGTCCAGACTCTGCACTTTGAGCATCAATTGAACCAGTCGTTCTACATCGGCTTCTGCAAGCTCCACATGCAAATCGGCGCTGACCTTCAATATAACCTTACGTATCTCTTCCGGGTCGGTGATGTCTTTCCCTACCACTTCGCGTTTGACCTCAAAAATCAAAGTTTCGGCATTGCCCTTGCCCAGCTTCTGTCCCAACTCCGAGATCCGTGCTACCTCTTCATGAGCGGTTTGTTTGCCCTTCTCAGACAGAGGTTCTCCTTTGGCCTCTTCAAAAGCTTTAAGCATCCCGGTCAAGGCTGCGGTACCGGAGACCTTAAGGGGAGCAGCGGCTAAAACCCGGGCATCCTCGATTCCGGCTGTAGCCAGGGCATTGGCATACATGAAAGGGGTTATGGCTTCGATGTTTTTGGTCTTGACTTCGATGCCCTGCCCGCTGGCCAGCAATTCACAGTAGGCGCTGGAAATGGCCTTGCTGCCGATTAGTTTCGAATCTACCACCCCGTCCAGGTAGTGGTGCTCCTCTTCATTGCTGACGGTGATTAAGCGGGCCGGTTTGTCTCCCTGCCATTCCTTGAAATAGCCCTCCACTTCCTGGCGCTGTCCGGGGGTTAAGTCCTGGCCCAGAGTTATCACCACCCGGGGATCGTCACTGGTCATTACTACCGGCCGATTACCGAGTATACCTATCAAAATGACACTGCAAAGCAATAACAGCGATAGAAATATCGCCGCTTTCCCTTTATGCATATAATCCCCCCTGGCATTTTTTAATATCTTGCCTCGCAACGGGGGTAATTATTATAGCTCACCCAGCAATGCCACCGCCTGCGCAGATATGCCCAGTTCCTGGCCTTCGAACCCCAGCCCTTCAGTAGTGGTAGCCTTAACGTTAACCTGACCGGGATCTATTCCCAGGCTAGCGGCGATATTCGCCCTCATCTCCGCAATATAGCAGGAAAGGCGCGGTTTTTCCGCTACTACGGTGGCATCTATATTAATAACCCGGTATCCTGCCATGTTAATCTTTTGACCCACTTTGGCCAGAAGCAGTATGCTCTTGATATCTTTGTAAGTTGTATCCTCGTGGGGAAAATGATGCCCGATGTCACCCAGTGCGGCAGCGCCTAATAGCGCATCGCAGATGGCATGCAAAAGCACATCAGCATCTGAGTGCCCTAAAAGTCCGGTCTGGTGAGGAATGTTCACCCCGCCCAGAATGAGCTGGCGCCCTGTTACCAGGCGATGGACATCGTAGCCGGTACCGATGCGCATGTTATCCTCCTCCAATGGTCAGACCCGGATCATCCGCAACAGGGCTTCAGCGATCAGCAGGTCCTCCGCAGTAGTCATCTTGATGTTGTTGACTTCTCCGGGAACCACCTTGACCCGTCCGATGTATATTTCAAAAAGACTGGCATCGTCGGTTCCTAATAGATCGTCCTGGTAAGCGCAATCATAAGCCTTCAATAATTCCTGATACTGGAATATTTGTGGGGTCTGAATCATGGCTACCACCGAGCGGTCCATAGTATGCCCCACAAATCCATCCCGGTCGACCATTTTCAACGTGTCCCGAGCCATCACTCCGGGAATGGCAGCCCCCCACTCAGAGGCAGCTGCCAGCAGGCGGTCGATCAAATTCCGGGTCACTAAAGGGCGCGCGCCGTCATGCACGGCCACATAATCGGTATCAGGCCCCAGACTCTTTAACCCTGCCCAAACCGAATCCTGCCTCTCGGCTCCGCCGGGTATGACCCTGCTCACCTTGCGGTAACCATATTTCTCAATGACCTCAGACTGGCAATAGTTTACTTCATCGGGATGGGCGACTACCACGATCTCGTCCACATAAGCAAGAGCCTCAAATACATCTATGGAATAAGCTAATACCGGCCGGGATAAAAGCGGCCGGTATTGTTTGTTGATCTCCCCGCCCATCCTGCGTCCAACCCCTGCTGCTGCTATAACAACCCGCAGGTTGTTATCCATATAAATTCACCTCTCGTACTGACTGAAGCTGATTCTCCACCTGATGAGTCTGATGCTGATGTTCTTCCCTGCTCTTGCGGGTGAAGATCATCCGTCCCGCCGCAGTCTGGAACACACTGGTGACCACCACGTCAAGGTCGCGTCCGATGTCATTCTGAGCATCTTCCACTACCACCATGGTGCCGTCCTCCAGATATCCCACCCCCTGGCCAGACTCCTTGCCTTCTTTGATTATGCTGATATGCATATTTTCCCCGGGGTAGACGATCATCTTAACCGCGTTGGCCAGCTCGTTAATATTTAACACCTTGATGCCCTGCAATTCCGAAACCTTATTGAGGTTGAAATCATTGGTTACTATACTGGCATTAATGCGTTTGCACAGTTTGACCAGCTTGGCATCGACATCTCTTTCCTCGGGAATGTCTGCTTCAATTATATCAATTTTTATCTGTGCGTGTTTCTGCATTTTCGACAATAATTCCAAGCCTCGCCTGCCTTTGTTGCGGCGCAGATTGTCTGACGAATCGGCTATGTGCTGCAGCTCTTCAATGACGAAAGTGGGGACCACCAGTCTGCCATCCAGAAAATTGCTTTGGCAGACATCGTAGATACGTCCGTCGATGATGGCGCTGGTATCCAGAACTTTCGCCTCCGGAGTCTCTACCAGAGGCAAGGCTGCCGATGCGACCCTTCCGGGCAAGAAGCTCATCAACTCGCTGGCCCGGCTGGTACCAATTTTGACCCCCAGGGCACCGCATCCCAGAAATACAGCAATAATCAGGTAATTACCCCAGCCTCTCAACATGGACAATGGATAAGTACTCATTACACCAACCATAATGCCCAGCATAAGACCGGCAACACCGCCCATCAGGATATCGATAGAGGTTGTCTCCAGCATTTCATTGAACTTTTGAATGGCTTTGCGGAAATAACCTACCAAGCGATTTAACATCAGGTATGAGACCAATACCCCGCCTGCTGACAATGCAGTCACCTGCAGAGTAGAGCCCCGGTTCCACAGGCCAGCCAGCTGAACCGTCCAAATGACTGCCAAAAGTGCGGCAATTAAGGTGGCGGTGTTAATTTTTGGTTTTCTATACATATTCTTCACCTCCATATTCTTATTCTGATATGCCAGGAGGTGATTTATACGGCAGTTAGAAATTTCTTCTAGCTTAAAGCCCCGCAGGCTTTGATTTGGCCGCATTGACATACATTTTAGAGTCGGTCTATAATCCCGTCTTTGACACTTAGTGAAGAGAAAAAAGCTCGTAAACTCCTAAAACAAGGGGGTTGCGAGCTTTTCACGTGTTAGTAAAAAGTGAGTACTATTTGTCTAAGACTTAGTAGCTTTAAAAATTTTTTTCATCTGTCGCATGGGGAGAATCTGGTAGTCAGTACGGAAGCCAAACACATCATGAAGATTATCCGTGAAGTCCGTTCTCATATAGGTGGGGACGAAACCCTCCCCTTTGACCTCATAGAAATTCATGTCACGCAGCCCCTGAACGATCTCACTGCAGGTGTATTGCTCACCTAACGTCTTCTTCAAGAGTCGGTAGATCACCAGCGCGATAAAACATATAATAAAATGCGCCATTATCCTGTCATCGCGGCTAAGGTATACCGGTCTAGCCTTAAACTCGCTTTTCATGATCCTGAAGCACTCCTCAATCTGCCAGCGCCTCCTATTTACCGCAAGGATAGCAGCGGCGTCGCCGTCAAGGTTAGTGCAAACCGCGTAGAAACCATCAAAAGCCTCCTCTTTCTGGATGACAGAGTTATCGATTTCATATACCGCCTTGCTGGCAACCTCACCCTCAGGGGTAATGCTGGTTTTCTTGATAAAACGTTTGTAGTCGTTTTGGTTCACCTTCGTAAGTTTCCCCAAATTCGTGTTAAGGACTTTGCGAGCACGCTCAATTTGGGCGTTCCTGACCTTGCGTTGATAATCTTGGTACTTGAGCGAAAAAGACACAATAAGCTTCTGCTCCAGCCCATCCTCCACAATCCAACGCTCCTTGTAAAAAGTCTTTTCCATGTCTTTGTTTTCATCAAGCTTGTCCAGACTGTATACGGAGGTATCGCCCGGGAGGCGCCAGCCCTCAGGGCTTAATGCCCATTCTCTTAGGTGTTTCTTCAGCTTCTTGACCGACTGCGTAGTGATGAAAGCTCGCTCGCCCTGGTTGTTGAATTGACGGTTACTATTGGAAGCGAGCCCTGCATCGGTGCAGACGATGAACTTGGAGCAGTTAAAGTCAGACAGTATTTTCTTCTCCAGCGGTTTTAGCGTCAGTTGCTCGTTAGTATTGCCTTTGCCAATATATACGGCTAAAGGCACCCCATCCCCATCCATGAAAAGCCCCATCTGGACAATGGGGTTAGGGCGGTGCTCTTTGGAGTAGCCGTATTGCTTGATGCCTGACTCCTGCTCAATTTCGAAGAAGTAATTGGTGCAGTCATAGTACAGCACCCGCGTGTTCCGCTCTGACACAGCCAGGCTGTTGGAATAAAGAGACGCCTGGATAGAGTCAGCCTCTTTGGCAATTATCTCCAACGCACGGTAGATTTGGTGGAGATCAAACGATGGCTGTTCTATGAACCTTGAGGAAAGTTGGAATGTAGAAAGCTTAGAGGAAGGGTAGATAATCCTGGCGTAGATAAGTCTGGATAGGATGGAGTCCAGGTCGTAAGAAAACTTGTACTTCTTAGAGATAGCTCTGCACATTTTATCAAGCTTCAGTTCGTGATATATCTTCTGCAAAAAGAGGTATCCGCCGTTGAATAAGCGCTGCTGGCCTTTATCAATAGTCTTGATCGGGGAATACTTAACTAGGACATCGCGTTTGTTAAGCTTTTCCTCCTCGTTAAGTTTGGCAATATACTCCTTGGCCCACTCGATCGGGTCTTGCCCGCCCAATTTTTTCTTAAGTTCATCATATGTACCAAGCTTTTCAACAATCTTGGAAGAATGAACGCCATTGACATAGGTGGACTTTATGACATAAAGCGAAGCAGCATTTTTTGACCTAGAGATTTTTAGCCGCATAGAAAACACCTCCCATCCCCTATATTATGACACATTACTCAAAAGTACTCAATACAAAAGTGTAACAATTGACAAAAAAATTAGCCCTTTTCGGGCTTCTCTAACCTTTTTCTACTATTCAACTGTCAAAGACCCGAGCCCCGGTTCCACAGGCCAGCCAGCTGAACCGTCCAAATGACTGCCAAAAGTGCGGCAATTAAGGTGGCGGTGTTAATTTTTCCTGACTTTTGCAGATAAGCTGAAAAGAATACCCGTGTAAATGCTGTAATATTAGTATTTATCGGGTATTTTTTATATCCCTCTACTGTATATCTAACGTATGTATGTTATAATATGGTTATACTATACTTGGTTCATACGAGGGGTGCAGGCATGAGCAGTCTACAGGTATATAACAGCCGAGGGATCAAATATGTGAGAATCGTGGAGTCTTATCGGGATCCAGTTAATAAGAAGCCCAAGACCAGGGTACTTAAGGTATTAGGGCGTGCAGACGAATTGGAAGCGCAGGAGCCTGGAATTCTGAATCGTTTGCGCAGAGAATGCCGGGAGTCCAGGGCTTTCAACGAGAGTCTTAAACAAGAAGCAATATTTAAAGATATCCAGCATTACCTGGAAGGATCTGATAACGACGCTGCTAAAGGCTTTCCTATTCGTAATTACGGCGTTAAGGTATACGAGAGTATCTGGGATGAATTGAAACTTGATTACTTCTTCGATTATCGCCAGAAGCGTGATTCCAACCTTAAGTTCAAAGTCAAAGATACGACATCTATGCTCGTTTACTTCCGGCTGCTAAAACCGGCATCAAAGAAAAAGAGCTTTGAACAAAAGGAGTTCTTTATCAACTCCAAGGAAATGAATTTAGAACAAATATACCGGAGTCTTTCTTTTCTTGCCAATGAAAAGAAATCTCTGGAAAGGCACTTGAACAAGCAGCTATCACTTAAAATGACACGCAACCTTGGAGTTGCTTTCTACGATGTTACCACTTATTACTTTGAGTCAGTCAGAGCCGATGAACTTAAGAAGTTCGGTTATTCTAAAGACAACAAAGTAAATCAGGTCCAAGTCGTAATGGGGCTCTTAATTGACGATGAGGGCATCCCAATTAGCTATGAACTGTTCCCCGGAAATACCAATGATTTTAAGACGCTGGTGCCAGTTATGGAATACTTACGGGAAACCTATGGCATAAAGAAGATTATAATAACCGCTGATCGTGGGCTAAATTCTAAACAGAACCTGGCCTACCTCAGGTCAAAAGGTTTTGATTATGTCATGGCATACAAAATCCGATCTGCAAGTAAAGCAATTAAGAACCTAGTTCTTGGGGACGAGGGCTACACTGTGGAGAGCCCGCAATTTAAATGGAAGGTCTGCAATTTTCAGAACAGTGTTAAGATTAATGGCGAAAAAGTCTTGCTCGATGACAATATGGTGATAACTTGGTCAGCTAAACGTGCTGAGAAAGACCGTAGAGACCGCGAACGATTGATAGAGAAGTCCCGGCGCCTTGTGGACTCCAAATCCAGTCTCAAAGCAGAAATGAAAAAGGGTGGCAAAAAGTATGTGCAACTGGCCATTTTTGATGACGATCACGTTTCATTCAACGAAAATCAGGTTGAAATGGATGCACAATTCGATGGATATTATGGAATTCAAAGCTCGGACAAAAGCCTGTCAGCGGCGCAGGTGATAGGGATCTATCAAGGCCTTTGGAAGATTGAGGAGAGCTTCAGGGTTATGAAAAGCAATTTAGAGGCCAGACCCATCTTTGTTTGGACAGAATCGAGTATTCGCGGCCATTTCGTAATGTGCTACCTGGCTTTGGTAATCCAGCGGTATCTAGAATACAAACTCAGAAAAGAAAAACTTGAGTTGTCTACCGAAAAGATCCAAGATGCTCTTCGAAGTGCTAATCTTACTGTTATTGATGATGCAAAAAGCAACAGCTCATATTATCTAAAGAACCAATCAAATGAAGACTTTTCGGCAATCCTAAGTACTTTACAACTTCCTGAAATCTTACCGTATGGTAAACTGAAAGACATCCGCAAAGCTTAGATATACAATCCTACAATTAAAAGAAAAGCTCTCAATTGCCTATCATCTAGGGGCGCGGAGAGCTTTCTTCTTCCTCTATTTTGCAAAAGTCAGGAAAAAATTAGCCCTTTTCGGGCTTCTCTAACCTTTTTCTACTATTCAACTGTCAAAGACCCGAGCCCCGGTTCCACAGGCCAGCCAGCTGAACCGTCCAAATGACTGCCAAAAGTGCGGCAATTAAGGTGGCGGTGTTAATTTTTGGTTTTCTATACATATTCTTCACCTCCATATTCTTATTCTGATATGCCAGGAGGTGATTTATACGGCAGTTAGAAATTTCTTCTAGCTTAAAGCCCCGCAGGCTTTGATTTGGCCGCATTGACATACATTTTAGAGTCGGTCTATAATTAAACAAATCACAAACAGAAGGGGGCAAGTCTCATTGTGAAGGACTTGATTTGTGATGAATTCCAGAATGTTGTGGGGGATTTGTTGATCAGACACCGCAGCATATGCGATATCCTCTCCAAGCTTTCCGAGTCTTCATGTCGGGTAAACCGGGCTCTCATCAAATCCGTTACTGATTGTGGATGTGTTTCTATTGAGGCTAACAAATTGAATCTACCAGACTGTATCGAATCCTTCGACGATTTAAAAGGATACCTCGACAACCACCTGCGCGGTTCACTCTGTGCCAACTGCGAAGATGTTATCACTACCGAACTGGGCAAGCTCTTCTTCTACTCCGCCGCTCTGTGCAACACCCTCAACCTCAATATGTACGATGTTTTTCTCAAGGAATATAAAAAGGCCAACACCCTGGGGGTATTTAATATGACCTAGACCGAGGCGGAGGCATGGGGACGGCAGACCGTGTGAGAACTTTCGATGAGATCCCAAAACTACGTGATAGGTTTTACTGGTCATTTAGTATTACTAGTGATATTTTGATAAAAAACAGGCTGGTGCAGTTTATGCTGAGGCCAGCCTTTTTACTATTTCTTCAACTCCCAGAATATTGATTACTCTTCGCATGTTGTAGGCCAACATATGTAACTTGTTTTCCGTATTTACAGACACTAATCCCCTGGTTAAAAAGTAACTATAACCCAAGCCCCTTTTTACGGTTCCATATGGGTGTTCTACGATCATTTGCCTTTGTACATACAGTTTTCGATTTTCCTTGGTCCGGCGGTCTATTTCATCCAGTAATGGCTGGGCTAGGTTGCGGCTAATTGTTCGGCCCTTCTGGGCTTTGGTGCATTGATCCTTTAAGGGGCAGCCCTTACAGGCCCGGTAGTTTTTGTAGGTTCGATATTTTACTCCGTTGACTTCTCTTATTCTGCCTGGATAGAGAATCTCTTTTGCGGGGCATAGGTAAACGTCTTGCTCTTGGTCATATTGGAATTTGTCAGCTTGAAAGTCGGTGTTGGCTATATTACCGGTAAATCTCTGCTTGGCTACATAGGTCTCTATGTGGTTTTTCTCGCATTCGATTAGATCATTGGTTGAGTAGTATCCTTTATCGGCCAATACTTTAATTTGGTCTACTTCCAATACTTCTTTGGCCTGCTTAGCCATATTGCTTAGCTGCCCTTGGTCAGCTGGATTGTTTATGACTTCACTGTCTACCACTAGCTTATGCTTTTGGTCTACCGCCGTTTGTACATTGTAGCTGACTTCTACTCCGTTATTATTAACAGCCATTAGCCGAGCATCTGGATCAGTGGTCGATACTTCTGTAGCCCCGGTTTGCTCCATATGCTGTTTCATGGCGGTATATTTACCTTTACGGCTTTCTAGTTCTTCTATGCGCCTCTGGATCTCTTCAGCACTGGGGATATGGATATCGGCTTCGTCCTGGTCGTTGCTATCTAATTCATTAAAGTAGCCGTTAATTTTTTCGTCAATATATTTTAAGTGTCTTTGTAACTTCTTTTGGTTGTAATTATTGCGCTTGGAATTGCTGGCTCGGAACTTGGAACCATCGATAGCTATGACCTCTTTGCCATACAAGTCCCAGTCTTTGCATAACAGGGTGAACTGTTTGAAGACTCCTTTTAGGGCTTTGGGGTTATCTTTCCTAAAATCAGCTATTGTCTTAAAGTCGGGTTTTAGCTTCCGTAATAACCATAACAACTCAAGATTCCGACCGGCTTCGGTCTCTAGCCTCCGAGATGATCTAACCCGATTTAGATAACCATACAAGTAGAGCTTTAACAAGTCCCTAGGATCATATGGAGGTCTACCAGTATTTTTCGGCTCCGCTTTTTGGAACCCGAGGTCCTTCATGTACAACGAATTAACGAATGCTTCAATTACCCTAACTGGATTATCAGTTGATATATAGTCATCGACCGCTTCAGGAAAAAGGGTGATCTGCATGCGGTCTTCGCCCTTAATGTAGGCCATTATTCCACCTCGCTATCACCCTATCATTCGACTTTTATATGTTTTTTTCCTTTTTCTGCGGACTAGTTTTCACACAGTCTGACGGTTCTTTTGCCTTGTTTTTCGTTGAAAAACAAGGCAAAAGAACCGTCCCCATGCCTCCGGGCCGCTTTTTATACCATGTATTCCATTAAGAGCTGTTCCTGCATGCGCTTCAAGCCGCTTTTGATGTAGCGCGCCCGCACCTCGCCGATGCCTTCAACATCATCCAGTTCGGCAATGGTAGCCCGCAATATATTGGATAATAGTTCGAAACGCTCGACCAGGTTGGCTATGACCGAACCGGGGATGCGCGGCAGGCGTTGCAGCATGCGGTAGCCGCGCGGTGCCACCTGCTGCTCAAGATGGCTGCTGGCGCTGCCCAACCCCAGGACACGCGCTATATACAGGGTATCGGAGAGATCTTCCTCAAAAGCTCTGCGCAAATCGGCCACAATGTCGCGGGGAGATTTGCCCAGATGATGGTAGTAATCCTGTACGATGTAAACCGCCTCTTCGGCAACATTGGCCACCATCTCATCCAATTGCATTTTTACCAATCGTCCTTCCACGCCCAATTCCACGATGTAACACTCGATCTCCCGCGCGATGCGCAAGACCTTTATAGCGCGTTTCAAGACCTCGCATACTTCAGTAACGGTTACCATATCTTCAAATTCCAGACCGCTTAAGCGGTGCAGTTCCCGCCCCAGAACATTACGGTGTTTCTCCAGGGTCTGCAAGGCTTGGTTAGCCTTGACCAGGATGGAGTTCAGGTCGCGCAGGCGGAAGGTGATGTTGCCCTGATAAAGGGTAACCTGCTTGCGCCGCTGGGAGATGGCTACCACCAATTCGCCGGTCTGCCGGGCCACCCGCTGCGCAGTGCGGTGGCGAATGCCGGTCTCATTGGAGGGCAGAGCGGAATCAGGAGAAAGCTGTACATTGGCCTTAAGTATCCGGGAGGCATCATGATTAGTAATAATGGCACCATCCATTTTGGCCAACTCGTAGATGCGAGCCGGGCTGTATTCGCAGTCAATATGGAATCCACCGTTAACGATGGCCATCAATTCGGGAGAATCTCCCATCACGATCAGCCCTCCGGTGTTGGCCTGGAGGATGTTTTCCACCCCGATGCGAAACACCGTCCCCGGCGCCAGCATCTCCAGGTATTTCTTGAACGCTCCTTGATAAATGTCTTCCAACCCCATCATCCTTCCCTTATCAGCTCCAGGATCTCTTCTATGGTCTGCACTTCAATGCAACTCAGATCAGCCATTGCCGGTATCCGCCCCTGTTTGGGGATCACCACCCGGGAGTAACCCATTTTGGCGATCTCTTTCAAACGCAGTTCCAGGCAGGGCACTGGCCGAATCTGCCCGGAAAGCCCCAATTCCCCTATAAAAACGGTATGTGCCGGTATAACCAAATCCAGATGGCTGGATATTATGGCTGCGGCAATGCCGAAATCTATCGATGGATCTCGCAGAAAAACCCCGCCGGTAATTTTGAGAAACACATCACAAGCGGATAGATGGAACCCCAGGCGTTTCTCCAGTACTGCCGTGATCAGGGCCAATCGATTCTGGTCGATGCCAGCCGCCATGCGTTTGGGATAACCAGGCCCGGAGGCGCTAACCAGGGCCTGCACCTCGATCAATAAAGGCCGGCTGCCCTCTACGCTGGTGGTGATAGCCGTCCCTGAGGTTAGCACCGCCTCAGCACTGAGGAATATGCTGGCAGGATCCAAGACCTCACTTAAACCGTCCGCACCCATTTCCAGAAGGCCAACCTCGTCTGTAGAACCAAAGCGGTTTTTCACCCCTCGCAGTATCCTGAAAGAGAAACTCTTCTCCCCTTCAAAGGACAGCACCACATCCACCATATGTTCCAACACCTTGGGTCCGGCGATTACTCCTTCTTTTGTCACATGGCCGATCAGAAAAAAGGTTATGCCGCGCCTCTTGGCGATTTCAGTGATGCGGGCGGTGCATTCCCGCAGTTGCACTATACTGCCCGGTATGGATGAAACCTCATTGCAGTATACCGCCTGTACAGAATCTATTATTACTGTGGAAGGTTTTATCTTCTCAATGTATCCTGCCAGGAGCTCGATGTTCTGTTCTGCCACCAGGAAAATAGCCGGGCTGTCCACCCCCAGGCGTATAGCCCTGAGCCTGATCTGCTGCAAGGATTCTTCTCCACACAGATAGAGCACCTTCTCCCCCTGTCGGGCGATAGCCTGAGCCACCTGCAAAAGCAGAGTGGATTTGCCGATGCCAGGGTTGCCACCCAGCAATATCACCGAACCCGGCACCATGCCGCCTCCCAGTACCCGGTCCAACTCACCGATCCCGCTGCCGGTCCTCCTGACCTCTTCCAGGGGAATGTCCTGCAGAGAAACTGCCTCCACGCCGGTTCTGGCCAAAGAGACTGGCTTATTGGTGCGGATCTCTTCCTGCAGAGTATTCCACATCCCGCAGGATGGGCACTTCCCCAGCCATTTGCTGTTTTCATAGGCGCAATTGCTGCATATATAAAGGTTTGATATTTTCAAAGTACGAACGCTCCTTACAGAAATATTATATACCAATTCGTACCAGTATAAAGAGGGACGCTGCAGCAGGCGCTATTTTTATGTATAGGCCGGGAAAACCATGCTCCCCGGCCACAATATTTATAGCTTTTTGACCACTATACGGCCGTCTTCGGCGTCGATGAGAATGGTATCCCCGGGCTCTACCGTCTTTTTCAGGATCTCCTCGGAAACGGTGTCTTCAATAAGCCTCTGCAAAGCCCTTTTCAAAGGGCGGGCTCCATAAGCAGGGTCGAAGCCTTCTTTCATAATAATGGTTTTGGCTTCATCGCTGATCTGCATCTGATATCCGTTCTCCTCCACCCGCTTAAAGAAGTCCTTTAGGAGCAGTTCTACGATTTGCCGCAATTCTTCTTCGGATAGGCTTGAAAACACTATTAACTCGTCGACCCGGTTGATGAACTCGGGGCGGAAAGTGTGTTTAAGCTGCTCCATAATACGGTCTTTCATGCGGTTATAGTTTTCAGCTTCATCAATAGCAGTGCTAAACCCTACCTTATTGCCACTCTTGATCATCTGTGCCCCCACATTGGAGGTCATGATAAGAATAGTGTTGCGAAAGTCCACGGTGCGGCCCTGTCCGTCGGTAAGGCGCCCATCTTCAAGGACCTGCAGCAGAATGTTGAAAACATCCGGGTGAGCCTTTTCGATTTCGTCCAAGAGTATGACTGAATACGGCTTGCGACGCACCTTTTCAGTGAGCTGTCCGCCTTCATCGTAGCCCACATAGCCGGGCGGGGAGCCGATCATCCTAGAAACCGCATGTTTCTCCATATATTCTGACATATCCAGCCTGATCATGGCCTCTTCGGTGCCGAACATGGCCTCCGCCAGTGCCCGGGCCAATTCCGTCTTGCCCACCCCGGTCGGTCCTAAGAAGACAAACGAACCGGTAGGCCGCTTGGGGTTCTTCAATCCGGCCCGGGAGCGTCTTACCGCTCGGGAAATGGCCTCAACGGCTTCATCCTGGCCAATCACCCGCTGATGCAGGACCTCTTCCAAATGCACCAGCCGCTCGCTCTCCTCGGCAGCCAGTTTGCTCACCGGCACCCCGGTCCAGTTGGAAACGATGCTGGCAATCTCTTCTTCACCCACTGAACCGACCGTAAGGTTGCGCTGATTGACCCATTCCTTGCGATCGTTTTCTATTTCAGTTTTAAGGCGCTGCTCTTCATCGCGCATGAAAGCGGCTTTCTCATATTCCTGCGCGTTGATGGCTTCCTCTTTCTCCTTAATCAATTCTTCCAACCGGGCTTCCTTATCCTTAAGTTCCGGCGGCACGATGTAATTTATCAGCCTTACCTTAGAAGAGGCTTCATCGATCAAATCGATAGCCTTGTCGGGAAGGAAGCGATCGGTGATGTAGCGAGCCGACAAGCGTACTGCAGCCTCTATGGCCTCGTCGCTGATTTTCACCCCATGATGAGCTTCGTAACGGTCGCGCAGACCTTTTAGTATCTCAATGCTCTCCTCCTGGCTGGGCTCATCCACCAGTATGGGCTGGAAGCGCCTCTCCAAAGCGGCATCCTTCTCGATGTGTTTGCGGTACTCATCCAAGGTGGTGGCACCCACGCATTGGAATTCTCCCCGGGCCAGCGAAGGCTTCAATATGTTGGCAGCGTCGATGGCACCTTCCGCAGCTCCGGCCCCCACGATAGTGTGCAGTTCATCGATGAAAACAATAATATCCCCAGCACTCTTGATCTCGGTGATGATTTTGGTGAGGCGATCCTCAAATTCTCCGCGGTATTTAGTGCCGGCAATCATTGAGGACAGGTCCAGGGTCACAACTCTCTTGTTACCCAGGATCTCCGGCACCCGGTTCTCGATGATGCGCTGAGCCAAGCCCTCTACTATAGCAGTCTTGCCCACCCCGGGATCTCCGATCAAGACTGGATTGTTCTTGGTTCGGCGGGATAGAACCTGGATAACCCTTTCTATCTCCTGGTTGCGGCCGATTACCGGATCGAGACGGCCTTCACCGGCATCGTGGGTCAGGTCCCGGCTAAATTGGTCCAGAGTCGGGGTCTTGCTCTTGCCCTTTCTTTTGGCCTGCGGTGGAACCGGGCTGGGGGGTTGTTCATTGTAAGACGGCCCGCCCTGGTTGGAAGTAGTCTCGCCACCTAAAAGGATAATCACCTGTTCCCTGACCTCATCCAGCTTTAGCGACATGGATATCAAAACCTGTCCGGCCACTCCTTCTTCCTCCCGCAGCAGAGCCAGCAAGAGGTGTTCGGTGCCTACATAGTTGACCCCCTGCAACCTTGCCTCGTCAAAGGCCAGGTTGAATACCTTTTTCGCCCGCGGAGTGATGGGCAGATCTCCGGCCTGCTGCTCACGCGCAGTACTGCTCTCTCCCATCACTTTCGTAACTTCTTCTCGTAATTTATCCAAGTCCATACCCAGACTGAGTAAGGCTTTGGCTCCAACTCCTTCACCCTCTCGCAGCAGACCTAACAATATATGTTCGGTGCCGATGGCGGGGTGATTCATCTGTTTGGCTTCTTCCTGGGCATGCAGCACCGCGTTGCGGGCACGTTGCGTAAATTTCCTGAACATCACTAGTCCTCCTTTTATCAGCCTTAAGACTGAGTATTTTTTCGAAATAAGATCTCTTTAATGATTTCAGCCCTCTTAATATCGCGCCCAAAGGCATCCATATCTTGCCCGGCTCTTTTTTGTAAGTGAGCCGGACGGATAGCCACAATGAGTTCGTTGATGGCACTGGCCTGAATGTGGGTGATAAGCCCCAGGTCCACCCCCAGGCGCAAATCGGACAACAAGGTCAAGGCCTCGTTGGAGCTCATAATGCGGGCATGGCTTAAAAGCCCGTAAGCACGGCCGATTCTGTCATGGAGCTGATATATCATGCCCTGCTTGAGACTCTCCCTCACCATACGCTCCTGCTCAATGATCTGCCTGGTCATCAGGAAGAGGTTATGGCAGATTTCTTCTTCACTGAGCCCCAGGGTTACTTGATTGGAAAGCTGATAAAAATTCCCCAGAACTTCGGTACCTTCTCCATACAGGCCTCTGACTGTCATGCCCAGTTGTCCAATGTTGTGAAAGATGCGGTTGATCTGGGCGGTCATCGCCATTCCCGGCAGGTGCAGCATCACCGAAGCCCGCATTCCGGTTCCTACATTGGTAGGGCAGGCAGTGAGATAACCACGCTGGGCATCGAAAGCCCAGGTCAATTGTTTTTCCAGTTCATCATCCAGTGTCTGCACCTGACGACTGCATTCCTCCAGGGCGAGGCCGGGCAGCAAGCCCTGAATGCGCAGGTGGTCCTCTTCATTGATCATAATTGACAGAGCCCCGTCAGAGTTGACCATCAGCCCGCGATGACTGCTGTTAAAACGAGCATGCTGAGGGCTGATCAGATGCTTTTCCATCAGTATCATCCGGTCCAGTTCGGAGAGTTGGTCAAAGGTCACCAGCTGCATTGCCCGCAGCGGCTCGTAACCGCTCTGCTCACAAGCCTTTGTGATCAGCTCGATAACGCCTTTCCCACTGTTTTCATTCAATAGATGGGGAAAAGGGATGTTATCGATATTCCTAGCCAGCCTGACCCGGCTGCTGATGACTACATCCGCGTCAATTCCGGCTTTAGTTTCCATCCAACCTACATGGGTACTGTACAACAAAGGATCGATTCCCATCTGGGTATCACCTCTAATCCAGCTTTTTTTCAATTTCTTTCATCATATCCCTGATTTCCGCAGCTTTTTCGTAGTCCTCAGCCATGATGGCAGACTGCAGCTGTTCTTTCAATTCTTCGATGCGCCGCTTCACCCGAGTATTCTCCCCGCTGCGCAACGGTATTTTGCCAGTATGCTGGCTGTTGCCGTGTATCCTCTTCAAGGAAGACTCCAGCTCTTCAGCAAAAGCTTGATAGCAGTCCGGACAGCCTAATTTGCCCGTATTGCGTATGTCCAAAAAGCTGATTCCGCAGGTTTTGCAGGCAGCCATCGGCGTGGTATTGGCGAAACCCTGCACCGCCTGGGGTCCACTCAGAAATCCCCCCAAAAGGTTGGGCATGTTGAACTGACTGGGATCAAACATCATAGCCCCCTTTTTGGCGGCACAAGAGGCACAGAGATGCATCTCGTTCTTCTGTCCGTTATACATCTCGGTCAAATGTACCGTAGCCAGGTTATGTTTACATTCATCACAATTCATAGTCAAATTCCCCCTATTTACTGTGCAGGCTGTTATATCGGGCTATAGCCTTGACCATCCTGGACAGAACCAAATGCCGCTGTTCCTCGTCAAGATCTTCAGACAAGGCCGAGAGCAGATAATTAATCAATTGAGCCTCTGATTCCTGCAAGTGCTGCTCTTCCAGCATATGAGCGATCATTTCCTCCAGGTCGTTCTGCAGACGAGTGCAGTCCGGCGAAGACGAACTGATGCGGGTGATGCGCACAAACCCCTTGCCCCCCCGTCTGCTTTCGGTTATATAACCATCCTTACCGTTAAACCGGGTCGACAATACATAAGTCACCTGAGAGGGCACGCAGGAAAAGGTTTCAGCCAGTTCAGCCCTCTGTATCTCTATCTGCTGCGCATCGCTGCGGCTGATCAGTACTTTAATATACTGTTCAATACGGTCGCTGATGCTTCTTTTCAACGCCTTCTACCCCTTTGACTATTATTGACCTTTAGATATTTTTATAATAACACACCAAAACCCAAATGCAAATCACCATTCCCTAAAATGTTCACAGTGGGATAAATCTATTGTTGCCGTTTATGCGGTTTTATAGCATAACCAGGCCTAGAACTACCCAAAGGAGAGCTATTTGAAGAGTCTTGTAGCGGTTTCCCACTATTATGAAAAAGTGTTTGATGAAAGCGGAACCGATCTTTAAAAATCAGGTCCTGGCCTTGGCGCGCCCTTATATGCAAACTAACTGCGCCGGTTTTTTCGATAAGCAGGGTCGTATCAATGATATTCTTCGTATGGCTGATGAATACCAGGTTGATGCAATTGTCGATTATAGTCTGCTATTTTGCAGGCTTTATTCCAAAGCGAGCTATTTGCTTAAACAAGCTTTGCAGGAGAAAAGCATCTCCCTTCATGTTGAACGTGCTTATAGGCAGGAAGATATGGAATCGTGTCAGGTTTACTTGACACCGCGGGGCTATCTTGTTAAGCTTGGCGTAAGGTAAACCTTACACCAAAAGGGAGGCCATAACGTGCAAAACCTGGTTAAGCGGCTTCGGGAAGGGCAGGGGCTGACCCAAAAAGAACTGGGAGAAAGAGTCGGCGTTTCTCGCCAAGCCATCAATGCCATAGAAGTGGGCAAGTTCGATCCTTCCATCTGGCTGGCTTACGATTTGGCTCAGTATTTCGGGGTATCCATTGAAGATCTATTTCTATTCAAGGAGGAGGATAGGAAATGAAGCATTTACTTAAGAACCCGGTCGTAAACGCCTTGGGGCTTAGCATTTTTACAGCCTTTTATGGGTTTATATTTATTTTTACTTCCGGCCATATAGAGTTCAATAGTCTGTTGTATTACAACCGGGCAGCGGCTGACCAGTACTTTTGGACCGCCTGGAGCGGTTTTCTGGCTTCCGGTTCTCATGCTTACATCGCCTATGGTCTCATCGCTATATCGATATTAGTTGTAATGATGCTGCTGTTGCGCAGACATCCCTATGATGAGTATCATGCGGACGTCCTTATCCAATGCCTGGCAATCGCCACCATACTCACCCTGGCTGCGATTGCCGTATTATACCTTATGATATTGAGCGATGCGAATGGTATTATCGAAAAATTCACCCTATTCATCGTGATCCACTGGACAACGGTGGTGCTAGCGGACCTGGGTTATGTACTGGTTTGTCGTTGGGATAGGATATGAAAATCATACTGATTCAGCCAAAAATGAATAAGCGGCCCATGGATACCGACCTTAAAACCCGGATGTCTCCCTCCCTGGCACTGTTCACTTTGGTGAGTCTCACCCCTGCGGGCCATGAAGTCATCATTATCAATGAAAATCTGGAGGAAATAGGTGATCATAGGGATGCGAAGATGGTGGGCATTACCATCACTTTGGATGTCCTGCCCAGGGCTGTGGAGATCGCGGCTACCTTCCGTCGGTCGGGTATTCCGGTTGTGGCAGGCGGTATCCACGTCACCTGCAGTCCCCAGAATTGCAGCAGATATTTCGATGCTATTTGTATTGGCCCTGCCGAGCGGGTATGGGCGCGGTTGATCAAAGACGCGGAACATGGCAAACTGCAGCAGGTTTACCATGATATGCAAGATTTCCGTGGGGATGAGATCGTTTCCCCGGCCTACCAGCGGATCGATAAAGACCGCTATCTTTACAGCAATGTTGTCCTCACCAGTCGCGGCTGTCCCAACCGCTGTGATTTTTGCTACAATAGTTGTCAAAATCGTATTTATGTTCGCCGTCCGATCGAGGCTGTATTAAGCGATATCGCTGCTCTAGACACCCGGCATGTGCTGTTTGTTGATGATAATTTTATCGGCGTACCGTCTTACACCCGAAAACTCCTTCATGAATTGCGAGGTATGAATCTGAAATGGAGTGCCGCAGTGACAACCAAAATAGCTGACCATCCTGACTTGCTGGATCTGATGGCCGAGGCTGGCTGTCAAAGCCTTTTTATCGGCTTTGAGTCCATTAATAATTCTTCTCTGCAGGGGGTAAACAAGGACAATCACTTCGAAAATTATGAAAGGCTGGCTAATGACATCCACCGGCGGGGGATCATGCTCAATGCCAGCATGGTCTTTGGCTTGGACGGGGATAAAGGGGATGTTTTTGCCCGAACCCTTGACTGGCTGGTCAAGAACAAAATCGAAACCCTGACTTCGCATATTCTCACCCCTTACCCGGGCACAGAATTATATACACGAATGTTGGATGCCGGTCGTATCACCGACGATGAACTGTCCAATTACAATACCGCCCATGTGGTATTCCAGCCCCATGGGATGACAGCTTCCGAACTGTATCAGGGCTACTTGTGGATTTACAGGGAGTTTTATTCATTTCGCAATATCTTACGCCGTATGCCACAACATAGAGCGCAACGAAAATCGTATCTTTTGTTTAATCTGCTCTACCGTAAATTCGGGCCACTGACTGCTTGGCTGGCTCGTATAATCCCTATGCGTCTATTGGGCAACCTGGCGGCACAGATCTCCTATCGGGTGAAGTGAGGGGAATAACTCTCTCTGTTGCTTTTATTCCTCCCAGTATACCTGGATATGGTCACCGGCCTTAATGGGAGTAGTGAAGCCGGCTTCATCGCCATTAACTTTCAAAACCAGCCTGGCCAATAAATTGGGCTTGAGTTCGTAAACCTGGAATATATCGCTTAAAATCGCATTGCTGGCGCTGTGGTCCAGGGTTATGATGCTGCCCTCGACTAGTTCATGGGTCAAGGGCACCGGCTGACCGTCCAAAAATACGCCTGCACCCTGAGCGTTTATTATCACTGGCTGATCATTGACATAGACTGGCAGACGCAAAGCATCGGTATGTTGCAAGGCCTCCTGCAAAGTGGGTTGGGTCGGTAGAAGGCTGAAGTTGACCTGGCCCCCCCAGGGAACCTCATCATCCAGATGGGCCGTCCGTCCGTCGATTTCAGCCTGGAGAGGCATCCAGTACAGCTGTCCAGGTTCATCATCCACTACAAAATGGAAAGTGCGAGGCTGCATTTGATGCTCGGCGACCCCATATTCCTGCAGGATGTGCTTCAGTGAGTTGGACTGCTGATAATCGACCAGGGCGCGGTCGGGTATTTCCATATCAGGGTCGGCCTCCTGTCCATTGACCCGTAGATAAGGCTTGAGCCGCAATAGCTTTCCGTTGACTGTCACCTGTCCGGCTTCCAGGTCGAATAGATCTTTTACAAAAACCCGGGCATCCACACCGCTAGAACCGGGTACAAATTCTATCTTATCACCATTCTGCAGCAGGGTGTCCAGGGCAGCCTCTTCACCGTTGACCTTGATCAACGGAGCGGTCCCTAGCGTACCCGGAAAAGACCGGACGCGGCCGTTGATGGTCATAGTTTTGCCCAAACCAGGCCGACCGTAAATACTGGCCAATGATGATCCCGAACTGAGCAAAGCATTGCCGACAGTCAGTTCTCCTACGTTCCACAGCATGAGCTGGGCTTGATTCAAGGTTACGTTGATAAACGGCAGAGGCGGGAAAAGGAAGGAATGATAGGCGATGCCCAGCGGCGTCACTCCCTGGGGCCCCTGCAGGTCTGGCTGTTGGCAGCGTATGGCTTCAAAGCCTTCGGCAGTGCGTATTCCCACGCGGTTGCGGGGCAATTCCAGGTAATCGGCTAGAGTCTGGATCAGGTTGGGGGTGAGACTTCCCCCACCAATACACACTACAGCATCAGGGGCTTTCTGGTTGAGATTTAAAATCTGGCTCGCCACCTGCAAGGCTATCTCGTTGGTCATGGGTTGGAGCGCATCCTGCATGATCTGGCTTTCTACTGTATACTTATTCTTCAATATATCTTCAACCTGTACGGTCTCCTCAAATACCAGTTTGCGCTTGACCTCTTCGGCATGGTGGAAATCCAGCAGGTAATGAGCAGCCAGGGTCTCGGTGAGTTCATCTCCTCCCATCGGCACCATGGCATAAGCGTTGATATTGCCTCCCTTGATAATGGCGATGTCAGATGTACCAGCGCCGATATCCACCAGGGCCAGGTTCAGCAGGCGCAACCCGGGAGGAATAGCAACCGACAGTGCTGCTATGGGCTCCAAGGTCATGCTCAACAACTCCAAACCAGAGCGTTTCAGAGCTGAGAACAGGCTGTCCACCACCACCCGCGGCAAGAAGGTGGCGATAACTTCAAGTTCCATATATCCCCCCACCTGTCCCACCAGATTCTGAATTGACTGGTCCTCAAGGCGGTAGTAGACCACGCTGTAGCCGGCACAAAAATATTGCATAGCCCCATCGTGATCGGCCTGTTCCTGCAAGAGTGCAATGCGGGCTTGCTGCACCGCTTCGATCTCTAAGGCCAGTACTTCATCAGCGCTAATCTCTTGCAGTAATCCGCGCTTGGCAGCCGCCGTGCCCCTCGATGTTTGCAGGGTACGCCCGGCCGCTGCTACTGCGGCGGATGTCAGCGGGATCTGCAGCCTCTCTGCCAGGGTGTCGGTGATTCTGCGGATGGTGCGTGCAACCGCATCCACATCATGGATTTGGCCGTCCATCATCGCCCGGGTGCTATGTTCGATCATTTCGCTGTCCAGGACCTCTAGACAGTCGCCCTGCTTCTGCATGACCACGCCCATGATTTTACGTGTTCCGATGTCCAGAGCAAATATAGTCTGCTGTTCCACACCAATCATCCTTTGTGTAGTAATGGATCATTATTTTTTAGCTTTGAATCCTTCCAGAAGGATAGTGATTACGAAAAGGGGCAGGACCAATTGCCGCCTTAAGCGGCTCGGTTCCGTGAGCAGGCGGTACAGCCATTCCAGGTTGAACCTGATAAAAAACTGCGGAGCCCTTTTTTTGGTTCCGGCGATCACATCCAGACTGCCGCCCACTCCTATCATAACCGGTACCTGCAACTGTTGGCGGTGCTCTTTAATCCAATACTCTTGTTTGGGAGCACCTAGAGCCACAAACAATATCTCGGCACTACTGGTATTGATCTGGTCCAAGATTGGCGGTATCTGTTCGGCGGTGAAATAGCCGTCATGATAGCCTGTTACGATAAGAGACGGCCAGCGCTGCTGCAACTGCCTTGCCGCCTCACGGGCTACCCCGGGGGCTGCTCCCAGCAGATATATTCCCCATCCCTGCCCGGCTGCTCTTTCCGCCAGACTATACATCAGATCTATTCCCGTTACCCGCTCCGGCACTGTATGCCCCAAATAACGTGCCCCCCATACCACTCCGATGCCATCCGGGGTGACCAGATCGGATTGATTGATCACTCTTAACAGTTCCGGGTCGCTTCTGGCTTGATAGACCATTTCCGCATTGAGGGTTATGACGTGCATGCTCTGGCGTTTGGTAATATGTGAACCGATAATGTCCAGGCATTGTGCCATGCTGATTGTATGGAGCTTGCAACCCAGTATACTAATTTCACGTTTTGTCATGCTTCATTCACCATCTTAATCTTGCCCAATTAAGTATTTAGAGAAAAGTCGGTTTATTCCTGCATGAGTTCATAAATAGAAAAACCCGCCCTTAGGGCGGGGTCCGGTACTGCTGTTATCCTAATGCTCCCACTTTATCGATGGCCACCTGTGTCAATTCATCCTCAGCCTGGACTACCTTCTGCAGCATTTCGTAGACCCGCACCGCTTCCAGCAGAGTCACCATTTCCTCAACTGCCTTGACATTGGACTGTTCCAGGAATCCCTGCATCAACTGAGGGTCAGCGGCCTCTTTATAATTACCGTCGGTGGTATATAGGTTTTCCCCATCCTTGACCAGATCGCCAATTTCATCAAATGTCACTAGCTGCAATTTGTGTACCGTGATGCCATCCACGGCAACATTACCCTGGCGGTCTACCGCAAAGCCGGGTTCCACATATATATAATCCCCATTCTCGTCCAACAGCGGATAACCCTGGTTGGTGGAAAGCAGTCCGTCAAAATTTACTTTGAAGCTGCCATTACGGGTAAAACGCTCCCCTTGCGGGGTCTCGACCACAAAAAACACCTCTGCTGCCAATGCTAAATCGGCCTCATTGCCAGTCTGTATCATGCTGCCAGAGCTGAAATCGGTGTATATTCCGCCCAACAAGGCACCGCTGCCCAAAATGCCTAAAGCTTCAGCTCGGTTTCCCTCCAGCCTCGAAATCTGCATTACCGGATAGGCAGAGCTGACGGCTAACTGGCGTTTAAAGCTGTTGGTATTGCTGTTGGCAATATTGTTGGCAACCACGTCCTGTTTGGCAAGCTGCAGCATCATCCCTGAAGCTGCACTGTAAATACCCTTGACCAAAAAACCATCCCCCCGCTCCAATACTGCATGTAACAACATACTTTAATAATGTATCGGCATGTGAGGGGATATACTTTACTACATTAACCGTTTAGGGCCACGGCCCCTTTTGGTTCTTATAAGGGCGGCCATTTCTTCTAAGGCCTTACCAGTGCCTCTGGCCACACAGGATATGGCATCTTCGGCTACATGTACGGGGAGATTGGTCTCCCGGGTAAGGAGTTCATCCAGGCCATTCAGGAGCGAACCCCCGCCGGTCATAACGATGCCGTTATTGACAATATCGGCTGCCAGTTCCGGTGGAGTTATTTCCAGAACCTTTTTAACCCCGTCAACAATGGTGTCGATAGGCTCCTGTAAAGCCCGGTAACATTCCTTTGAAGTGATGGTGATGTTTTTGGGGAGGCCGGTCAAGAGGTCTCGGCCCCGCACTTCCACAGACCGGTCCTGATTTTGCGGGGTTACATATGCAGTCCCCACCTCAATCTTGATGTCTTCGGCGGTGCGGTCACCGATCAACAGGTTATGTTCCCGTCTCACAAAACGGATGATGGCCTCATCGAACTTGTCCCCTCCGACCCGAAGCGAAGTATCGCAAACGATCCCGCCCAGGGAAAGAACGGCAATATCTGAAGTGCCTCCCCCGATGTCTACCACCATATTCCCGGTGGCATCCGCTATATTTACCCCCGCTCCCAGAGCGGCAGCCAGCGGCTCTTCGACTATATAGGCTTGCTTAGCCCCTGCGGCCAGAGTGGCCTGGCTGGCAGCACGTTCCTCAACATCCGTGGCCCCGGTAGGTATGCACACGATTACCCGGGGTTTAAAAAACAGCCTGCGGCCAATCACCTTGCGAATAAAATAGGCCAACATCTTTTCGGTTGTATCGTAATCGGCGATGACCCCATCTTTCAAAGGCCGGATAGCAACGATATGACCAGGCGTCCTGCCCAGCATCTGGCGCGCCTCTTCTCCGACGGCGATAATGCGGTTGGTGTTTCTGTCGATGGCAACTACTGACGGTTCGTGGAGTACAATCCCTTTGCCCTTTTTAAAAACCAGAACACTGGCAGTACCCAGATCGATTCCTATATCTTCTCCGGCAAACCACATGAAAAGCAATACCCTCCTACGGCAAATAATAATCAATTATAAACATTTTAACTGTTATCTTCGGGGATTGCTATGATTTTACAGGAGAATCAGCCGTTAAGGTGCGAGGAGGCGTATTTCTGCCGGGTGGCTTCTCCACCACGGATATGCCTTTCAGCCTTGTTTTTGTCAAGAACCCCTTTCACTTGATCAGCCAGCTTTTCGTCAATCCGCGGTAGTCTCTCAGCTACGTCCTTATGCACCGTGCTTTTCGAGATTCCGAATACCTCTGCTGCTTGTCGGACTGTGCTGGAAGTTTGGAGAATGTATTGTGCTATCTTGACCGCTCGCTTCCTAATGTAGTTTTGCATGTCAAACCTCCCGACTAGAGAATTGTTAAAGTATATTCACAAGTCAAGAGGTCGAGAACAAAGGACTGAGGGTAAAAAAATACAGTCGGTCAATACTTTAATGTCAAGAGCTGGATGTCTTGATAATAGTGCTTTAATATTTTTTCAAAACTTTTGCCTTGAGACGCCATACCCCCAGCCCCATACTGGCATAATCCCAGTCCATGCCCGTATCCGCGGCTGTTAATGATCAGGTCGCCATTTTGGTTAGACAACTCCCACCAGGTGGAAGGCAGGTTGAGGGTGCGGCGCATGGTTTCAGCGTAGAAGGACTGGCCGTTTATTTCCAGGCGGGAAACCCGCCCCGATCCGGTGCGGGCCAGCACTTTGAGGTTGATTTTCTGGCCTGGGGAGCTTGATTTGAAGAGGGGAGCCAGGTCTTGCGGGCTGAAAACCTGTTGCGATTGATAATAGCGGGATGCCTGGCAATAGCCGCAATCAACCGAACGCAGGTAAGCTATCTCCCTGCCGGTTGTGGCTACTGCGCTTTCGGTTTTACCGCCACAGGTGGAATGATACAGGGCATCAATAGGCTCTCCGCGGTAAACCATTACCATTCCCCGGGTCTCTTTTACGGCAGTCTCTATTTTGGACCATAGTTCGCGATAATGAGAGGGGTTGCGACGGGCAAACTCCTGTGGAGAGACATAGGCCTGGCAGCTGTTGATATCATCGGACAGCTGCGCTCCGCCGGGATAGCTGCGCCCTTCGATTATTTTCCGTATAGCATAAGTACGTGCGCATACCGCCTGGGCTTTAAGGGCCTCCACCCCAAATCCGGCCGGCATCTCTGCTGCTACTGTCCCGGTTAGATACTCCTCCAGGCCTAATTCGACCACACGTTGTTGAGCAGAGAGGTAAAGTGTGATGCGGGGTTCTTCCTCTATATCAGGCGTCCTGGTTTTCTGAAAAAAAATAATGGAGCTTAACAAAAGCGCGACTATCAAGGCAAAAAAAATAAGCCTTTTATTTCTAATTCTGCGGCCACATACTCTCATATTCTATTCTTATGACCGGGCTAAAAAAATAGAACTTATAGCTGGTAAATTTTTGCTCCCAGGTTATTCAATTTGCTGACTATATTCTCATATCCCCGATCTATGTGTTCACTCTCTTCGATGATAGTCTCACCGTTGGCAGTCATGGCCGCTATTAGCAAAGCTGCTCCAGCTCGTAGGTCGGTAGCCTTGACGGTGGTGCCACTCAACTGCGGTATGCCCCTTATTACTGCGGTCCTTCCCTCAGTGGTTATTTGTGCGCCCATACGCAGGAGCTGGTTGACATGCATAAAGCGGTTCTCGAAAACCGATTCGGTAATTATGCTGCTGCCCCGGGCGGCACACAAATAGGCCATGAATTGGGCCTGCATATCTGTAGGAAAACCCGGGTAAGGCAAAGTTTTGATGTAAACCGGCCTGATCTCTTGCCAGCGCGAAACGCGAACCGCATCAGCCTGCTCATCAATGCGCGCACCAGTTTCGAGCAATTTAGCGGTGGTTGCCTTTATGTGTTCAGGGATGACATTATTAATGATTACGTCGCCACCGCAGGCTGCCGCCGCTACCATATAGGTGCCGGCTTCGATGCGGTCAGGAATGGGAGTATAGGTAGTTCCCCCCAGGGAATTGACTCCTTCTACTTTTATAACATTGCTGCCAGCCGAACTGACATGTCCGCCCATGCTGTTGATAAAACCGGCCAGGTCAACTACTTCGGGTTCCAGAGCGGCGTTTTCAATATAGGTAGTACCATGAGCCAAGGCTGCCGCCATCATTATGTTTTCCGTGGCGCCCACACTGGGGAAGTCCAGATAGATGTGGTTTCCCTTGAGGCGGCGCGCGGTGGCAATCACACACCCACCAGTCATGGTGATATTAGCCCCTAGAGCTTCGAAACCTTTGAGGTGCAGATCTATGGGACGGGTTCCTATAGCACATCCCCCCGGCAGCGAGATCTGCACCTGACCGCGCCTTGCCAATAACGGACCCATTAACAGAAAAGAAGCCCGGATTTGCCGGGACAATTCATAATCCGGCACATTATGGCTTGGGCACCCGTTAATTATCAACCGATCCTGCTCATGCTCTACTTTTAAACCCATTTGGTGTATCAAGGCCGAAATAATCTGAACATCACGTATGGCCGGGACCTGACGGACGATAACCGTACCACTGCTGAGCATACTGGCGGCTAATATGGGAAGTATAGCGTTTTTTGAAGCACTCACTGCTATTTGGCCTTGCAGCCGGGTGGACCCGGACACCAGTATTTTCACATCTTCAACCTCCGAATCAACTCATCAAACAATCTTTCCTACCATGTTAATAATCTCCTAAAATCAACGGGCTGCCTACCAGCAACAGCGTCTTTCCATCAGTTTGGCTGCGCACTGCGCTCTGTACGTTCACCTGGTGATTCCCCACCCATACCGGGTCTGCCATCTGGCTGAGCGCTTTGCTGTAACCCGACCGGGTCTCGATCCTTTCATCAGTAAAAACCTCTTTGGTTTTAGCCTCAAGTTTGGCCATCACCTTCTCCGCCAATTCTTGTCTCCCTGCTGCATCGACTGTACCTGGCAAATAAGCCTTGTAAAGATAATAATGATGCCAATCCCAGTCGGGCAGGGCTTCCAGTTTAAGCACCCATTCATCAAGTCGAACTTCTGGGTCCACACTGCTATAAGCAAAGACTATACTAGTCTGGTCTTTTTGATAATCGGCTTCCACATTCAGCTTAAGCCAGCCGTTCTTCTGTTCAACTTGATATTCCCAGCGAGAAATCTGGGCAGAATCCTCACTTCTAACCCTGGTAGTATTCAAATCAAGGTTATTCAGGATGGTTTTGGTGATCTGTTCTAGTTCCTGCGGAGAAGCTGCTGAATCTATTTTGGCCCAACTATCCAGCCGAGATTCGAAGGAAATTGCACCGAATGATGCAAAAGATAGTGCAATTGGAGAACGCGCAGTCAGGCTTCCGCTGGTATAATAATCGATGCGTTGTTCTAAGAAGGCCACACAAACCATAAAAATAATCACATAAAACAGAATTTTTTTCATGTTTCTCCCCCCGCCATAAGCTTGCTGTGCTATGATGATTCTTGCCGCAGTCGAGAGCATTTATTCCCCTCAGCAGGATTATCAGAGTGCAGGTAAATTCTGCATTAACATCATAGATTTGTATTGCACTGCATACCCCTGCCTGCTTCAAGCAGGTTCTATCAAATAAGATCAGCCCGGTTATGAAATGGTATTCATAACCGGGCCGCTTCTGCGTCTTGTGACGGTGCTGATCCCTATTAAACAGTGGCTTGGGAGTGTATCTGTATGTAGCAGGTGCGCCTTCTGGGGCCATCAAATTCGCACAGGTATATCCCCTGCCAGGTTCCCAACATCAAGCGACCCATATTTATCGGAATCAACTGGGAAAAACCCATCATGCTGGCTTTGAGATGGGCGGCGGAGTTGCCCTCGGCATGACGGTCGGCAGGGTGTTTGAATGGTACCATCTCTTGCAGGCGATTCAATAGATCGCGGACCACATTGGGATCAGCATTTTCGTTAATGGTCACCCCTGCCGTGGTATGGGGACAGTATACCAGCAGAACACCCTCACTGACTCCCGCTTTACTCAACAACTCCCTGATTCGCGGGGTAATGTCTACCATTTGGGCCTGTTCGCTGGTCTGTATATCCAACTTGTATTGCATTATCATCAACTCCACGCTGGTTCATTTCTGCAAGTTGTTGAGCGTACGCAGAAGCTGCAGGGGCACCAGGTATTTGCTGTAGCGCTTGCCCTGGCGGTCCTGGTAGGCCCCATTTTTGTCCTCGACCATTACCCCGGCCCGCTTCCGGATGTGAGAGATTATCCCCTTCAGCACAGCACCTTGATAATCAAATTCCACCCACACGCCGGGTGCCAACCCGAGCCTATGGCGGACGATTTCATTATTGGTGGGCAGTTGGTGGTAGTTGTTGTGATGTCCGAAAAGATTTTCTGCCAGAGCCTGGAAACGCTTGCCTTTGCAGTTCGAGCTGCCGAAACATATAAACTCTACCACATGAACCAGCTCATGTTCAAAAATAAGCTGCAAGGCTTCCAGCCTGCTGCCGCTTTTGATACCCCCCACCAGGTCGTGACCTTCGATGGTTCCATAATTGGCTATGATAGGGAGGCTTATCCTGACTTCCAGCGCCAGGTCACAGTTGTCAGCAGATTTTTTGAAGCACACCGTTTTTCCGGCAGTTTTAGTCATTTGGCGGGAGATGGCGAACTGCAGTTTACCCTTCCAATGTTGTTTTATCCAACCTTTAAAAAATATTTGTTCATACAGTTCATACAACATTTTTAGGTCTGCAACACTTATTTTACCGAGATCCGTGCTACTGATCGATGATGACCGGTCCATTAAGAGCATGCCGATATGCTCCCGCTGCTTTTTTATTTCCGCAGACGAATACTTAATGGTGATTATGTCCTGTAGCATCGTCAAAATCTCCTGATTCTGGTCCCGGTTCATTTTAAAAGGAAGCCTTATGGGCTTCCTTTTGGTAAACTGGGATCGTTTTAGATCCATCCGGAGCGGTCCTCATCATCAGGGTCATCCCAGCCTGGGTCTGTCCTGATAATAGCCGGATGGTCGGGATCTTTGGCATTCAGTTCAGCCAGGTAGGCTTCCTGATTTTTTTTGGCCGCCAAGGCCTTTTCCGCAAATTTCCCCAGCTGATACCATATCAACAATGCAAAAGCCAAGGTCAATATAAATACTAGACCAATTATGATGAGCAGTGCCCTGTACACCCTGACACCCCCTTTTTTCGAACCACAGACGGGGATGAGTTATTCTTCCTTATTTCTCTCCTGGGCCCGCCTTTGTTTTTTGCGCTCGCGTGCTTCCATGCGTTTTCGCTTCATTTCGAGACCACGTGCCTCAGTCCTGAGTGCGGCCTGCCAGAATAACAGGTAAAGTAAGCCCTTCACCAGGTAATAGACCAGGACTATTATGATCAATAACCTTACCACATCATTCATGGCGCACCCTCAAAACTATTTATAACCCTATAGCTTATGATTTTATTTTATACAAAATGCTCACTAATATCTTCTGCGAATATTAAGAAAATAAGCCGGAAAGCACTTAATAATGCCTTCCGGCTTTTACCAGTTGCCATTTACTGGTATTAGTCAGAGTAAGCTCCGGCCGCTTTCAAGCGGGCGATGGCCCTTTTTAAGGCCTGTTCAGCACGCACATAATTAATGTTCTCGGCACGCTGTTCCAGCCTTCTCTCAGCCCTTTCGCGGGCCGCTTTGGCACGAAGTACATCAATTTCATGACCGTGCTCAGCAGTTTCAGCCAGAATCCGGCCTTCGTTATCCAGGACTTCAATAAAGCCGCCGCTAATTGCAATGCGTTTTTCACTGCCGGCAGCGTCCACATAGCGTAATACCCCTATGTTTAGAGCTGCCACCAGGGGGGCGTGGTTTTTCATTACCCCGAGTTCACCGTCAATAGCGGGCACGACCGTAAAAGAAACCTCATTGGATTGAAGCACGCGTTCAGGCGTCACTACCTCCAGCATGTAGGTGTTGTCTGCCATAGACTAACCCTCCAGTCTTCTAGCTTTTTCCACCGCTCCTTCAACGCTCCCCACCATCAGGAAGGCTGCTTCAGGTAGATTGTCATGCCTGCCTTCCAGCACTTCAGCGAAGGAGGCCACAGTATCCTTAACCGGCACATAGATACCGGGCTGACCTGTGAACTGCTCTGCCACGTGGAAGGGCTGAGACAGGAACCTTTCAAGTTTTCTTGCCCGAGCTACGATGATCTTGTCTTCGTCACTCAGTTCGTCCATACCCAGTATAGCGATTATATCCTGTAATTCCTTGTACCTTTGCAGTATCTGCTGAACGCCGCGAGCGGTGAAATAGTGCTTTTCACCCAATATCTGCGGGTCCAAGATACGTGAGGTTGAATCCAAGGGATCCACCGCAGGGTAGATGCCTTTTTCAGCAATGGACCGGGCCAAAACCAAGGTTGCATCCAAGTGAGCGAAGGTAGTAGCTGGCGCGGGGTCGGTTAAGTCGTCAGCTGGCACATATACCGCCTGTGCAGAGGTAATTGAACCTTTGCGGGTGGTGGTTATGCGCTCCTGCAGATTACCCATGTCAGTTGCCAGGGTAGGCTGATAACCAACCGCAGAAGGCATGCGGCCCAATAGAGCTGACACCTCGTTACCGGCCTGAGCGAAACGGAAGATGTTGTCGATGAATATCAGCACGTCCTGTCCGCCTACATCACGGAAATACTCCGCAACGGTCAATCCGGTCAAGCCAACCCGAAGTCTTGCTCCCGGAGGCTCGTTCATCTGGCCGAATATCAGGGCGCATTTTTCAATAACACCTGATTCCACCATCTCACCCCAGAGGTCATTGCCTTCGCGGGTTCTTTCACCAACACCGGTGAACACCGAATATCCGCCATGGACATAGGCTATATTGCGTATAAGTTCCTGGATAATAACAGTTTTACCGACTCCGGCACCGCCGAACAGACCGATCTTACCGCCTTTAGCATAGGGGCAGACCAGGTCGGTGACCTTAATGCCGGTTTCAAGTATAGTTGTGGCCGGAAGCTGGTCTACCAGTTCCGGAGGCCTGCGGTGGATTTCCCAGAAATCAGCGGCTTCCACCGGGCCGGCTTCATCGACCGGTTCACCTAAAACATTGAGTATTCTGCCCAGGCAATTGTCGCCTACCGGTATCTTAATGGCAGCTCCAGTGTTGACGGCTTTCATCCCCCGGGAAACACCGTCAGTGGGGTTTAAGGCCACGCATCTGACCGTGTCATTGCCCAGGTGCTGCATCGCTTCCATAGTCACATTTATCTGTTCTGGTCCCTTATAATTTGCCTCCTGTTCTGAGGCTTTGATGGTGATAGCACTCATCAAGTCAGGGAGTTCACCGGGTTTAAAGCGAACGTCAACAACAGCGCCTATAACCTGGGTTACCTCTCCAAATGTTACATTCGCCATCCTCTATTTTCCTCCTTTATTGAGAGCTTCGGCGCCGCCGACAATATCCAGTATTTCGTCGGTTATGGCAGCCTGTCTGGCCTTATTCATGGCCAGGGTAAGGCTATCAATGATTTCGCCCGCGTTTTCGGTGGCGTTGCCCATTGCCGTCATTCGAGCGCCGTGCTCACTGGCTTTACTTTCAAGTAATGCGTTGAATATCTGGCTTCCAATATACCGCGGCAGCAAGGCCAAAAGGATCTCATCGGCACTCGGTTCATACAGATAGTCAATCACGATATCCTTTTCTTCCTCATCCTTTTCCGGAGGCTGGATGGGAAGCAACTGAGTTACCGTGGGAATCTGACGAAGAACATTGATAAATCTGGCATATACTAGATATACTTCATCAACTTCTTCGTTCTCGTAGGCATTGACTATATACTGACCGATTTCTCTTGCGTCCGCGTAGGAGATATTGTCGCCCAGGTTGATAAATTCGGCATCCAGACCAGAACGTTTCCGATAGAAATCCCTGGCTTTTCTGCCTACTGCTACAATACCACTCTCGACCTTTCTTTCATCCTCTTCAATGGCGGCATTAGCAGCGCGTATTATGTTGGTGTTGTATGCGCCACAAAGCCCCCGATCAGCGGTGATGACAACATAGCCTACTTTTTTGACATCTTCCCGCTTGGCCAAGAGAGGATGACGTACATCGAAAGTGACCGCTGCCAGTCTGGCCAAGGTGTCTCTCAATGTCTCGTTGTAGGGACGTGAAGCTTCGGCGGCTTCTTGAGCCCGGCGCAGTTTGGCAGCAGAAACCATTTTCATCGCCTTGGTGATTTGCTGTGTGTTTTTAACACTGCGGATCCTGCGCTTAAATTCTCTTATACCTGCTCCTGCCATTTATTTCACCACCCTAAACTGCAAACGTGGACTTGAATTCATTTATCGCCTTGATCAGTTTTTCCTCAATAGCGCTCTCGATTTTACCGGAATCCCGGATTGATGAAAGAATATCGCTGTAGTTGCTGCGCACATATTGCAGGAAATCCGCCTCGAATTCCAAAACTCTGTCTTTGGGCAGCTCATCCAGGTAGCCATTTACCCCAGTATAGATGGAGACAACTTGTTCTTCCATCGGCATTGGTTTGTACTGACCCTGTTTTAATACCTCGGTAACCCGCTCGCCGCGTATCAACCGCGATAGAGTAGCTTTATCAAGGTCGGAGCCGAACTGCGCGAATGCAGCCAATTCACGATATTGCGCCAGGTCCAAACGCAGCTGCCCGGCAACTGATTTCATGGCCTTGGTCTGTGCGGCGCCGCCGACTCGGCTGACTGACAGACCGGCGTTTATGGCCGGGCGCTGGCCAGCGTAGAATAGGTCAGTTTCCAGATATATCTGGCCATCAGTGATGGAAATAACATTGGTGGGTATATAAGCTGAAACGTCGCCTGCCTGGGTTTCAATGATCGGCAGTGCGGTAATCGAGCCGCCTCCCATGGACTGGTTCAGTTTGCAACCTCTCTCCAGCAAGCGGGAGTGCAGGTAGAAAACGTCGCCGGGATATGCTTCACGTCCGGGAGGACGGCGAAGCAGCAATGACATTTCGCGATAGGCCACCGCGTGCTTGGACAGGTCATCATAGATAATCAAAACGTCTTTGCCCTGGGCCTCCATAAATTCTTCGGCTATAGCAACCCCGGCATAGGGGGCAATGTACAGCAACGGTGCCGGCTCAGCGGCGGTCGCAGCTACGATTACGGTGTAATCCATAGCGCCCATTTCCTCGAACTTGGCGGCGATGCCGGCTATACTGGACTGCTTCTGACCGATGGCCACATAGATGCAGATCATGTCTTTCTTGGTTCTCTGATTGATGATGGCATCCAGAGCTATAGCGGTTTTACCCACCTGGCGGTCACCGATAATTAATTCGCGCTGCCCGCGGCCGATCGGAACCATGGAGTCGATAGCCTTGAGGCCGGTCTGCATCGGAGTGTCAACCGGTGAGCGGGTAACCACGCCGTGGGCCACCTTCTCAATCGGTCTGTAAGCGTCGGGATCGATGGGACCTTTGCCGTCAATAGGCTGTCCCAAAGCGTTTACTACACGGCCTAGCATGGCGTTGCCGGCGGGCACTTCCATTATTCTTCCGGTAGCTTTTACAACGTCGCCTTCTTTGATATGTCCGTATTCACCTAATAAAACTGCACCGACATTATCTTCTTCAAGGTTTAGAACCATACCTACGGTTCCACCCGGGAATTCCAACAACTCGCCAGCCATTGCACCCTGTAGTCCGTATACACGGGAGATACCGTCACCGACAAATATTACAGAGCCCACATTGCTGACCTCGACCTCGGATTGGTAGCGCTCGATCTGCTGTTTTAGAATCGCGCTAATCTCTTCCGGTCTAATACTCATTTATGTGTCACCCCTATCGATTTAACTTATCTTGGCTTGTTTCATGGCGTTCTTTAACATTTCCAACTTTTTGGCAACCGTCGCGTCTACTATCTGGTCGCCAATTCGGACCTTTATTCCCCCCAATAGACTCGGATCAACCATGGGCTTCAATTGCACAGTCTTACCGGTCGAGGCAGAGAGTTTTTCGGCCAGATCCTGGACATCGCTTTCCGGGATCTCGCGCGCCGAATACATCTCGGCTTTAAGTATATTCCTCTGCTCATCGGCCATTTCAGTGTACTGTTCAGTTATTAAGGCCAAATAGGCTTCACGCTTCTTGTCGATTATGATGGAAATAAAATTGAGTGTGGCCTGGGAAATATCTCCGGAAAAAATCTTGTTGGCCACTTCTTTTTTCTCTTTGGCAGGGATAAGCAGATGAGCGAAATATTCTTGTAAGAGTTCGGACTCATCGACGGTTCGTACCACCAATTCCAATTCCTGCTGGTACTCATCAACTTTGCCGGCCTCCCGGGCAATACTGAAAAATGCTTCAGCATAGCGCCTAGCGACGCTCTTATTTAACATAATAGATCGCCCGCCTCATTGACAAAATCTTTAACCATGCGCTTGTGGTCGTCTTCATTGATAGCCCGACCTAAAACCTTTTCAGCCGCAGAAATGGCCAGTACAACTGCGGAGTCCTTAAGCTGCGCCTTGGCTTGCTCGGTTGCGGCTGCGATTTCGGCATGAGCCTTGTTCTTAATGCTGGTGGCATCTTCCTGCGCCTTAGCAATCATCTCGTTCTTGACGTCTTCAGCCGCCTTGGTGGCGCGGGCAACGATCTCCTGGGATTCACGACGCGAATCCTGCAGGTTGGCCTGCATTTCCTTGCGCATCTGTTCTACTTCGGTCTTGACTTCCTCAGCATGTTTGAGGGAGCCTTCGATGGTTGCCGAACGTTCTTCTAGCATGGCATTGATGGGACCATAACCGAATTTGTAGATCAAAGCCAGCAGGATTAAAAAGTTGACTGCTGACCAGCCGATCACATACCAGTTCCCAAAGGCAGGTGTTGCTCCGGACGGTGCCGGAACCGGCACTGCCGGTCCTTCACTAGAGGCCATGCAGAAGGTGGCAAATCCCATTACCATAATCATGGCAAAAAGGAGGATCAATGACGTATACCTTCTGTTCCTAATCACGGATGTGCTACCTCCAATCTCTTAGAGCAAATAGTTTTTGGGGCGATGAAGCCAAATTATTCAATTAATGAAGCTCCATCGCCCGCAAATCTGAGTCCACCGTATAATTACTGAATTTTACTAACCAACATGAATGCAATCAGTAGACCGTAAATGGTCAAGGTTTCGATAAAGGCCAGGGTGATGAAGAGTAGAGTTCTTACGTCTCCACCTACCTCGGGCTGCCGTGCAATAGCTTCGAACGCTTTGCCACCGGCGATACCCATACCAATACCACCGCCGATACCGGAGATTGATACGGCAAGACCAGCACCTAATGCTAACATATCCATTACATTTTCCCTCCTTTCAAGCTCTAATGATATCTACATCGGAGCTATTTTTAGTGCCCTTTGCCTGCTGCCGCCCCTATGTAACTGGCTGACAACAGAGTGAAGACTACTGCCTGGATTGCTCCTAGCAGCATGCTCAAACCCATAATTGCGGTTGGGACTATAAATGGTGCCAGGAACAACAGGAAAGCCAGAACCATTTCTTCCCCAAAAATATTGCCGAAAAGACGGACTGTCAGGGATAATGGGTGGGCCACTTCTTCAACTAGATTCAATGGCAACATCAGTGGGCTTGGGCTAACGAAGTGGTGAAGATAATGTCCTCCATGTTCGGAGAACCCGGCGATATGAACTGAAAAGAAGGTGATTATAGCAAGGGTCATGGTAACATTCCAGTTACTGGTTGGCGGCTGGAAACCTTGTACATGGGCTGCTCCGGGTATTAGGCCGCTGTAGTTGCTGATCAGGATAAACAGGAAGAACGAAGTAAGCAGAGGTGCCCACTTCTTGGCCACATGCTCTTCATCCATCAATTGTGTGAAGAAATCATAGGTGAACAATATGATGGCTTCAAAACCGTTCTGCAGGCCAGTTGGAACCAACTGCATTTTCCTGGTAGCCATAAAGGAGATGATACCGACCAGGGCTATAATCGCCCACTCGGTTACCACCAGATGATCAACCGGGATCGGTCCGAGATGGAAATAGACACCATCCCACATTCCAAATAACATTCTTTATTTCCCCCCTTCCCTTATTAAATTTGTCGAGTTTTTGAAAGCCGTTCGATTGATCAGCCAGGTTCAAAAACTAATACTAACAATTAGTGGATATGCTATTAATGGAATTATATTTCTCTCTTGAAATGCGGAACTCACATGTAAGGCAGATCTCTTTTGTTCTATAACCGCCTTAGTTCTCTCTATCTCTCTGTGTATCTTTTCGGTCTAATCCTTGTCGGCGTTTGGTATTTTTCATCATTTTGTCCCACATAGACTTGATGGCAGTTGCCACCCCCAAGAGGGCTCCCAGAGCTACGAACCAGGGTTCGGTACCGAAGCGCTGGTCAAGCCACCAGCCTACAAATAAGCAGATACCTACTGCAGCAGCTGCTGTGGTGGCCAGATTGATGGCATCGCTCAGACTCCTAGCCCATGCATACTTGGGTTTGTCTGTCATTGGCTCTCCCTCAGTTGCCTAAGTAGACGAACCATCCTTTTTCTCTATTCGTCATTAATAGGCAAATTCCTTTTTCATTTTTAATTTTATCCAGATTGGGTCAGATCTTTACATCTACGAATAGAAGGCCTGGTATTTCTATCTTCAGTTACTGTCTGTCAGTAAGTATCCATTTATTTCGAGACTGCTATCACAAAATCCTCCCCAATATTTATGTTCGGGATTATTATTTTTTTCGACCTCTAAGGCGAGAGGTAACCTTTACGCTCCATCTTCTGCCAGTGTTCCTGCAAGAGAGATTCGATATTGAGATCGAATTGCTCCTCCATTACAAACATCATGGTGACCGCAGTCTGAGCCACATCCAACAGTTCTTTGGCAATCTCGCGTACTATGGTTTCTTCATCGAGATGAACCGTCTCCCCGGACAGTCCCCGGAATTTGCCGATAACCTGGGCCAACTCTCCGGCTTCTTCCATCAATTTCAGAGCGGTGGATTCAAGGGTCGGTTTAAGCTGATTCAGTTTAGGCAGAGAAAGTGTTTTCGCTTCCATATGACTCGGACCCCGCTATTTATAGAGCGGATACTTCTGACAGAGTCCAGCCACAATACTCCGAGCCTCGTCCAGCGTTTTCTCATCCTCGGGTTTCTCCAGCGCTATGGCGATGGCCCGAGCAATCAGCTTCATATCTTCGTGGTCCATCCCCCGGCTGGTGACGGCCGGAGTACCGACACGAATACCGCTGGTAACCATCGGCTTTTCAGGGTCAAAGGGAATGGTATTCTTGTTGACAGTTATATTGACCGTTTCCAATATAGCCTGTGCGGCTTTGCCGGTCAGTTTTTTGGGCCGGACATCGACCAACATGAGGTGGTTGTCAGTGCCGCCCGAAACCAGCCGCAGGCCGTAAGCGGAGAGCGACTCGGCCAGAACAGTGGCATTGGTAACGATCTGCTCCTGGTATTTTTTGAATTCCTGGCTTAAAGCTTCCTTAAAACATACTGCTTTGGCTGCAATTACATGCATCAAAGGGCCGCCTTGAATTCCGGGAAAAACCGCGCTGTCCACCTTTTGTGCCCACTCTTTTCCACATAAGATGACACCGCCGCGGGGACCGCGCAGGGTTTTGTGGGTAGTGGTGGTGACGAAATGGGCGTAGGGTACCGGAGAGGGATGCAAGCCTGCGGCAACCAGGCCCGCAATATGAGCCATATCCACGAACAGGTAGGCTCCCACCTCGTCAGCAATCTCACGAAAGGCGGCGAAATCCAGCTTGCGCGGATAGGCACTGGCCCCGGCTACGATCATTCTGGGCTGGTGCTGTTGGGCTAGTTCCCGCACCTGATCATAGTCTATGGTCTCAGTTCGTGGTGAAACGCCATAATCCACGAAGCGGAAGTATTTACCGGAGAGGTTCACCGGGCTGCCATGAGTCAAATGCCCACCGTGGCTAAGGTTCATGCCCATAACAGTATCGCCTGGCTTTAAGGCCGCAAAATATACCGCAGTGTTGGCCTGGGCACCAGAGTGTGGCTGCACATTGGCATGCTCACAGCCGAACAGGGTTTTAAGTCTTTCGCGGGCTAATTCCTCGGCCACATCGACAAACTCACAACCGCCATAATATCTTTTGCCGGGATAGCCTTCAGCGTATTTATTGGTCATCACGCATCCCTGAGCAGCCATTACCGCCCGGGAAACGAAATTTTCTGATGCGATCAGTTCCAGTTTCTGGTCCTGCCGGTTTTCCTCCGCAGAGATGGCTGCAGCGATCTCCGGGTCAATCTCCTTGACGTACTTTTCGATATAATCCACTGTGATTAGCTCCTCTCTCGGCATTTTTGTTCCAATTGATGTATTTTTTCTACCCGTCTCTGGTGTCTACCTGCCTGAAACTGAGTATACAAGAATGTATTTACAATCTCCTCCGCCGTTTCAACATTTAACAGGCGCGCCCCCATGGTTACAATATTGGCATCATTATGCTCCCTGGAGAGCTTCGCCATCTCCGGGGTCAGACATAAGGCAGCCCGAATTCCAGGTATCTTGTTAGCGGCCATGGCAATGCCGATTCCGCTTCCACAAATCAGTATGCCGAAGCAGTTCAATTCCAATACTCGATGCGCTGCCAGTTCGGCGATATCAGGGTAGTCTACTGAATCACTGCTGTAGGCGCCACAGTCGTGGGTTTCGATTCCGCTCTTAGCAAGCATCTTTATCAAGTCCGCCTTTAACTCCACCCCGGCGTGGTCGCTGCCTATTACAACTTGCATAACATCATCTCCTGTTTATATATCCACCACCAAGTCGGCCAACTTCAGCAACAGCCTTTTGATTTCCCTGGCACTCTCCACATATTTTACCGCATCTTGTCCAAAGGGGTCGAGGATATCTGTACCCTGCTCCCCGACCACTTGCGCCAGGGTATTTATCTTCAACATATGGTCCGGATACTTGTCCACCAGGCATTGACGCTGCATGGCGGTCATGGTCAGAACCATGTCGGCCGATTTCACCATATCACGGTTCAGGGCCTGGGAACGATGATGACTTATATCCAGGTTTTCAAGCTGCATGGCATATATGGCCCCGGGAGAGGCTGGCCAGCCTGTCCCCGCTCCCAGCCCGGCAGTGATTATCTGGTATTGTTCTGAATCGGCTCCTCTTTCTTCAAGAATCTGCCGCAGCATTGCCGCTGCCATCGGACTGCGGCAGGTGTTGCCGGTACAAACCAGTAGGATTTTCACGATTTCATCACCCCTAGAACCATAACAGTTTGGCAGCCAAAGCGATCAAAACCAGGCCGCCTATTATCTGGGCGTAGCTGCCCACCAAGAGATTTAAGATCCGCCCCCCCAGAAACCCCAACCAGGTCATGACCGCGGCGATAGAGCCCATGGTCAGGACCGTGGCCAGAAGAGGCATCTGAAAGGTCCCTAAGCCGAATCCAACTGCCAGAGCATCCATACTGACCGAGCCGCACAGCAACCACATGTTATTCATAGTGCTGAGCTCAGCCTGGTTGCGCAGCATAGCTGCGGATGAAAAAGAATAACTCTGGGGACGGATTTCTTTCAATCCTTTAAGCAAAAAATTAATGCCAATATATACCAGTATTACAGCACCCAAGCGCTGCGCCCATACACCTAGAAACCTGCCTGACACCACTCCCAGATATAAACCGATAAGCGGCATAAAAATATGAAACAATCCCACTATAGCGGAAAATTTGATTTCATACCTATAGCTTACCCCTTTTAGCCCTAAACCCAGGGCCAGGGAGAAGGCATCCATTCCTAGCACCACCGCAATTAAAGCCACGGTGACGAATTGCTCGGCCATAATCTACCGTTCCTTATGTAAAATTATTGTCTTCCTGCAGCGCGCCTGATGCGTTCTGCCAAAGCGCGGCCAACTCCACTCAGAGCGGACGGCAGCGGGGCAAAGATCAGTTTTTTATACCCCTTTGCTTCGGCTTCACGGATTATGGCAAATAGGTTTTGGCCCTGCCCCTCTAAATTCAATGTATATGTTTTGATACTATGTGCCATACCCAGAGCAGGGATTTCTCCATAATGCACTATTGCCGTCTCATCCCGGTCTGCTTCCGTCATCAAGCTCATCCATAGCCCTCCATCTTCGCCCAGGATGATCTCCATGTCCCCGGTCTTATAAGCCGGTTTAGCACTGGACCAAGCCTTCAATCCGCATCCCAGCAGTGCTTCCAATTCTTCTACCGGCAACCCTCCCTGGCGCAGTATTTCAGGCCTGTCCAGGCTGAGGTCGATAATAGTTGATTCCAGCCCCGCTCCAGTAGGTCCTGCATCTAGTATGGCAGCAATCATGCCTCCCAAGTCATCCAGTACATGCTGGGCAGAAACCGGACTGGGCCGGCCGCTCAAATTGGCGCTGGGGGCGGCTATCGGTCCGGCCTTTTCGATAAGAGCCAGGGCCACCGGGTGGGCTGGCATGCGCAGGCCCACGGTAGTCTTGCCCCCCAGCACCGCACCGGGAACCTGAGCCGAGGCTGGCAGTATTAAGGCCAGGGGGCCGGGCCAAAAGTGCTCCATCAATAGTCTTGCTGGGGCCGGGATCGCGGTAACCAATGTCTTGACCTGAGTCTGATTGCTGACATGAACTAAGAGCGGGCTCTGCGGCAGACGACCTTTTACCTCGAAAATCTGCATTACCGCTTCGGGGTTAAAGGCACAAGCCCCCAGGCCATAGACTGTTTCGGTAGGAAAAGCCACCAGTTCTCCCCTGCTAAGCAGGGCAGCCGCCTCATCGATAAACTCTTTCTGGGGAGAATCTTTATCAATTATCCAGCGCTTGGTTTCCATGCTGGTTTTCCTTTCTGATGATGAGCAGGCGGTCCCTTCCGGCCAGGTCAGTCACCAACTGGCTGGAACCGAACTCCTGGGTTAGTTTGACAGCAGCAGATCCCTGCCCTGCGCCTATTTCCAACATAAGGCATCCTCCCCGCCTAAGGCGTTTTATGGCCTGTGGCAGTAGCCGCCGGTAAATATCGAGACCGTCCCCACCTGCCAACAGTGCCTGTCTGGGCTCATAGGCACGAACATCCTCCGGTAGGGTGATATATTCCTCTTCTGGTATATAAGGCAGGTTGGCGGTGATGAGGTCGAAGTCCCAATAGGGGTCAATGTCATTGAAAAGGTCGCTGCAGTGCAATTCAACCTTAACCCCATGCCGCTCCGCATTGCGCCGGGCCATTTCCAGCGCGGCCGTGGAAATATCAACACCAATCACCTGTCTGGGCTGTAGATAATAGGCCAGGCTGACCGCGATAGCCCCGCTGCCAGTCCCCATATCACATATGCGCACATCCCGGTCGCCACACCAGGCAATAGCGGTCTCGACCAGCAATTCCGTCTCCGGCCGCGGTATCAGAACCTGCGGCCCGACCCAAAAACTCAGGGACATGAATTCCCGTTGGCCGGTGATATAAGCCAGAGGTTCATGAGCTGCCCGTCTTTGGATGAAACTGCGAAACCTTTCCCTTTCCACCTGGTTTACCGGGGCATCAAAATGAGTATACAAAAAAACCCGGTCTTCCCCCAGGGCCAAAGCCAACAAAATCTCGGCCTCAAGACGAGCTGCGGCGATGCCCCGGTCCTGAAAATACCGGGTGGTCCAAGATAATAGCTGCTGGATTGTCCATTCCTGGGCCACTTATTCCACCTGTTTCAAGCGTTCAGCCTGGTCGTGTGCGACTAAGGCCTCAATGATCTCCTTGAGCTGTCCTTGTAAAATAATGTCCAATTTGTGCAGGGTGAGGTTGATACGATGATCGGTGACTCTGCCCTGGGGAAAATTATAAGTTCTGATACGCTCGCTGCGGTCTCCGCTTCCCACCTGGTTTTTGCGGGTGCCGGCGTATTCAGCGTTCTTTTCTTCCTCCAGCATCTCTTTGAGCCGGGCGCGCAAAACCCTTAGAGCCTTGGCCTTATTCTTGTGCTGAGACTTCTCATCCTGGCAGGTCACAACCAAACCGGTAGGAAGGTGGGTAATGCGCACCGCAGACTGAGTAGTATTGACCGACTGGCCTCCCGGTCCGCTGGAGCAGTACACATCCACTCTGATTTCGGCGGGATCAATGTTCACCTCTACGTCCTCAGCCTCGGGCAAAACCGCCACTGTGGCGGCCGAAGTATGGATGCGCCCCCCCGATTCTGTGGTAGGTATCCGCTGTACGCGGTGCACTCCGGATTCATATTTCAGTTTGCTGTACACTCCCTGCCCATCAATTACAAAAATTAGTTCTTTAATGCCGCCGATGTCGGTATAATGCGAATCCATGATGTCTATCTTCCAGCCCTGTTCCTCGGCAAAACGGCTGTACATACGGAACAGGTCATTAGCAAACAGAGCCGCCTCTTCTCCACCAGTTCCTGCCCGAATTTCCATGATAACGCTCTTGTCATCATTGGGATCCTTGGGGAGTAGCAGGATTTTCAATGCATCTTCCAGTTCGGTCTGGGCTGTTTTGAGTTCTTCCAGTTCACTCTCCAAGAGGGCTTGAAATTCCTGATCGTGTTCTTCGCCAAGCAGCTCCTGGACCTCCGCCAATTGGGAACAAACCGATTTATACTGCCGATAAGCTGAGACGATTTCGGTAAGGTCAGCATGAGCCTTGGCTATTTTCTGATATTTCTGCTGGTCAGAAATGGTCTCAGGCAAGCTGAGCAGTTCAGTTAGTTGGTTATATTTATCTTCCAGGTTATCCAGCTTGGAAAGCACACTCATACCTCCTGAAGAAAGCTATGCTATATTTATCCTACCACGCCGCCCACCTGCGGTTTAGGCAGCGAGCTTTGACAATCCTCATCCAGCAAGCGCTGCAAGGCGGCGATAGCTACTTCTATCTGACCATCATCGGGTTCACGAGTAGTCAGGCGCTGCATCCATAATCCCGGGGCTATCAGAAAATTGAGCCACCCCTGTCCATAATATCTTCCGCTTAGTTTTAAGAATTCGTAACCGAGACCGGCCACCACCGGCAGGACGGCCAGGCGCGACCATATGCGATACCACAAAGTGCCTTCGCCCAGAAGCGCGAAAACCACTATCGATATGACCATAACTATGAGCAGAAATGAAGTGCCACAACGCGGATGCAGCGTAGAATGCTGTCTCACATTATCCAGGGTGAGCGCTTTACCGGCTTCATAGGCAAAGATGGTCTTATGCTCTGCACCATGGTACATGAATACCCTGGTGATGTCAGGCATCCTGGCTATGGCGGCCACATACAGGAAGAAAAAGGCAATGCGGATAAAGCCTTCAACCAGGTTCTGCACCCAGGGTCCGGTCAGATAGCCGTGCAGATAATGCACGATGGCAGTAGGCAAGACCATGAATAGCAGTATGGCTAATCCGAAAGCGACCACCATAGTGATCAGGATCTCCCAGAAGCTCAGTTCTTCCTCATCCTCATCCAAGGCCATATTAGCTGAGTAATTGAGCATTTTCATGCCTACTACCAGCGACTCGATCATAACAAAGGTGCCGCGGATAAACGGCCACTTGAGAAAGGGGAAGCGTTTGGACCAATCACTATTGGGCTGTTCGTCCAATATTATGCTGCCATCGCTTTTGCGTACAGCAATAGAGGTTTTGGCAGGACCCCGCATCATTACCCCTTCGATTACCGCCATCCCTCCATAGGGGAATTTTCTTTCCATTTTTAATACCACCTGGCCTTGCTGAGAACAGAATCAGAGCCTCAATTGGCTCTGATGTGACATAAAAAAGTGCAGAGAACTCCGTCTCTGCTACTTGCTATTATCCTAAACCATATTTCTTCTTAAATTTATCCACTCGGCCGGTGGTGTCGACCACCCGACTCTTATTGCCTGTGTAAAAAGGATGACACTTGGAGCAAACCTCCACTCTGATATTGGCCTTGGTGGAGCCTACTTCAAATTCATTTCCGCAAGCACATCTAGCGGTGGTTTTCGCAAACTGGGGATGAATTTTGTCTTTCATGGTTTCACCTCGTTTCGGGTAACCGATAGTAGCAACCCTAATAGCTGCAGAAACGATTATATCAATTCTGATCTAAAAACACAAGCAGCAATAACACTCATTGCGGCCCTGCCTCATCTTTAGCGCGGTAGCGGTAGGTAAAGAATTGCTGCTGGTGAAAGTTGTCATAAGGGGTAACGAATTGTTCTATGTTTTCCTTTGAAACCATTTTCTCGAAATATACAAACATTTTCGCATCCAGGTTATCCATCACATGCAGTAAAAAGGCTTCAGGGAAGAGTGGTTTGACTGGTGAACCAAACTCCAGGCTGCCGTGATGGCTGAGGATGAGGTGTTTAGCCATGTTCTCCAACAGGGGCGGAAAGTCGTGACCCTCCCGGCGCAATTTTTCGATAGCCTGGTCGAGCAGTTGATAACCGATCACGATATGCCCCAGGAGTTTTCCCTCCACAGTATATTCCGGGGTGACCTGCAGCTCGAACTCCTTTATTTTGCCGATATCATGCAATATGGCTCCCGTTATCAGGAGATCGCGGTTTAAATCTTGATATTGTTGAGCAGCTTTATCACACATCCGGGCTACAGCCAGGGTATGCTCCAAAAGCCCCCCCAGGTAATTATGATGGATGCGTTTGGCGGCTGGAGTGGTGCTCAACTGGCTGATACATTCCGGGGTCAATATGGTTTTAAGCAGCCTGGAAAGGTGTTGATCAGTGACTGACTGTACCAGTTGCAGCAGTTCTTCAGTCAAGGTTTCACGTGGTACGGGAGCGACCTGCATATAGGGAGCGGGGTCTTCATCAAATATCCGGATGCGCCTGGCGGTGATCTGCTGACGGTTGTTATATAGGCTGGTGTCGGCTTGCATGCCGATCACAACCCCTTTGCGCAACTCCCCTTGCAGCTGGCAATTGTCCCACACCACCACCTCCAGAAATCCGGTCTGGTCAGCCAGGCGCAGATTAATTAATTCCCCGCCGTTGCGGGTCTTGCGTTGGTTCTTCTCACTAACCAGGAACTTGCCCCAGAACTTTGAACCTGGAGGCAACTCTCCCACTTGTTTACTTTTATACGGCCCGGGGATGCTCACTGGATGTACCTCGCTTTCGTGACATTATCTTTTAACTCCATGGGTATATGAACCTAGTTTTACCTGTGGGGCTTCTTTTTGCAGAATTCCTAACATGGTGGTAATGCCCACAGCCCCGCTTTCGAACCCCAGGTTGCGATCGATCACTGCGGGGTCAATGTTGAGATTGCGCAATTGTATCATATGCAGAGGATTTTCCCTCACAAAGTTCAACAAAGCTTCAATTTGCCGGGGATGATCGGTAAACCCGGGCAGAACCAGCAGATTTAGCGAAACCTGTATATTGCGGTCCAGGGCGGCTTTGACAGTATTGCCCACCTGGCTCAGGTTGTAGTTGCTGGGGCGGTGGTACAATTGATAATGTTCTTCCACCACAGAGAATAAGGTCACCCTGATGGCATCCAGGCCAGCAGCAAACATTTTGATGAGCTGTTGATAATTGCCTCCGTGAGTGTTTATATTGATCGTGCCCTTTTCGGTCCGGGAGCGGATTTCCCCGATGGCCGGAGCCAGCAGAGCAGCGTTCAGAGAGGGCTCACCCTCGCACCCCTGCCCAAAACTGATGATAGCCTGAGGAGCGTTTTGCAGATGATCGACGGCCAGTTCTACGATCTCCTCGGAAGTGGGTATAAAATCGAGGCGGTGCTGTGGAGAATCAACTTCACCGTGCTTTTCAGAAATGCACCCCAGACAATCGGCATTGCAGACCGGGGTGGTAGGAATCCCCGCTTCCCAGCGCTGATAAAAAAGGTTTTGGGCGGTGAAACACCCATATTGCAGCGAACACTTGGCCAGTTGCCTCAGGATGCGGTTGCGGGGAAATCTCCTCAACATGCGATAGATGCGGCTGCTGAGCTTTTCGGTATTATAATAGCGCGGGTGCCAGGAATGATGGCGGTCGTTCTGCACCGCTGCCGCATATACTTTGCCGCTCTTAAAGCCGACTGCAGTGTATCCTAGCAGGGGAACGTGCTGCGCTTGTGAACGGGGAATGCAGGCCGGCAGCAGTGTGCGGGTAAAACCCTGAGGAAGCAGAGCGGCCACAACATCAGCCCGCTTGCCCGGAGAATAGGGGTCACTATTAAGGCAAATAACCTGATTGTCAGTGCCTAAGCCGACCGGGAAAAAACCGGGAATGGTCACCAATGAAGATCCTTTGGGCAGAAGCATCATTTCGCTGCGCTCCGGGATCACCCAACTGTTGCCGCTCCTCCCCAACATGGTGTAATGTGGGTTTTCCATCCACTCCCCATTCTCATTGCTGTACATCATATAATACATATACTGACTAATACCTCTCTGGCGGTTGTGACTAGTAATAGCCTAACTTATAATTGCCCATAAAAAAAGCCCCCTTATGGGGGCGTCTTTTACTGCAGGTATTTCATAGGGTCGATGGTCTTGCCATTTATTTTAACTTCAAAATGCAAGTGAGGACCGGTGGTTCTGCCCGTAACGCCAACCAATGCGATGGTCTGCCCCTTACGCACCTTCTGGTTTTTGCTGACCAGAATGCTCTGCGCATGAGCGTATAGGGTCTCCTTGCCATCGCTGTGCCGAATCACAACGGTTTTGCCATAAACCGACTTGGTTCCGCTGAAGACCACCGTACCGTCATCTGCCGCTTTGATCGGGGTGCCGATCTCTTTGGCGATATCGATCCCATGGTGATAGCCCGACTTTCTCCACCCGTATTCAGAAGTGATTCTGCCGACCAATGGCCAACCCAAAACTACAGCTTGAATTAATCCTCGTGAGGGTGAATTGGCCATAGCCACGGTTTCATTTTCCCGGACGGGTATGATCAGCACTTCACCGACCGCGAGTTGTTCCGGGTCAATATTGTGGTTGGCCATCATCAAGTCCTCCACGCTGACCTGATACCTGTCAGCCAGTGAAAATATGGTATCTCCCTTTTTGACAGTGCAGGTCGAGACTGGTATTTTTAGGGTTTTGCCTATAGTCAGCAATGTATCTTCGTCCAGATTGTTCATCAACAGGAATGTTTCCAGATCAACATGGTATTCCCTGGACAAGCCCCACAGGGTATCGCCTTCTCTTACCACATACTCCCTGCTGGTGACAAGCCGGTTTTGCGGTTCCTCTATCACTGCAGAAACCCAGGGCAAGAAATCTCCCGGGCATAGCGCAGCCGAGACCGGTCCCGCCACAGTACCCAGAAGGATACAGCCAACCAGCAGTGAGCTGATCCATTTGTTTCTCATAGTACACCTCGCTTTAGAGACCAATAGTCAACTTCTACCATAGTCTCCACATAAGCCAAGGCATTTATTCATCCATATTTGAGAAACTGCAGCACAGATGGGAATTATTCTTATTTCTAGTAGGATTTACGAGCATGATCAGTTTTGCCGAATACCAGTGGTGCTGCCCGTAACAGGTCTTGATTACTCTTGGTCTTTTTCATGGTATCCAGAATCATCTGCATGGTTTCCACCGGGTTATAATCGCTGAACATATTGCGCAGATTCCACATGAGTTCTAGCTCTTCGCCGCTTAAAAGCAGTTCCTCTTTCCTGGTGCCGGAGCGTTTGACATCGATGGCCGGGAAGATACGCCGCTCGGCCAGCTTCCTTTCCAGGACCAGTTCCATATTGCCGCGGCCTTTGAATTCCTCGAAAATTACCTCGTCCATCCGGGAGCCAGTCTCTACCAGGGCTGTGGCGCAGATGGTAAGGCTGCCCCCTTCCTCAATGTTGCGTGCCGCACCGAAGAAGCGTTTGGGCTTATCCAATGAAGCCGGATCAATTCCTCCGGACAGAGTACGGCCGCTGGGTGGTACCACCAGGTTATGAGCACGAGCCAGCCTGGTGACGCTGTCCATGAGAATGACCACATCTTTCTTGTGTTCCACCAGCCGCTTGGCACGTTCCAGAACCATATCGGTTACTTTAACATGGTTCTCTGGGGGTTCATCGAAGGTTGAGGCCACCACCTCGGCTTTGGTGGAACGCTGCATATCGGTGACTTCCTCAGGCCGCTCGTCGACCAGCAGAATGATCAACACGATATCGGGGTGATTCTCGCTGATCCCCTGAGCGATCTTCTGCAAGAGAATGGTCTTACCTGCCTTGGGAGGCGCCACGATCAGGCCCCGCTGCCCTTTGCCGATAGGAGCTATCAAATCGATGATGCGAGTAGACAACTCACGCTGGCTGGTCTCCAGGTGTATTTTCTCCGTGGGATACAAGGGGGTTAGAGCGTCGAAATGAATCCTTTTGATAGAGTCTTCAGGAGGGAAACCATTGACACCCTCTACTTTGAGCAGAGCAAAAAAGCGCTCATTGTCCTTAGGAGAACGCACCTGACCATTAACATGGTCACCAGTCCGTAATTCAAATTTTCTTATCTGGGAAGGTGAAACATAAATATCGTCCTGGCTGGGCAGATAGCCGAACGGCCTCAAAAAGCCGTATCCATCCGGCATTATTTCCAGAATGCCCTGAGCTTGCAAGAGCTGATCGGAATGGGTTAAGGCTTTAGTGATCTCGAATACCAGCTCTTTTTTGCGCAGCTTGGAATATCCGGCCAGATTCAGTTCCCGTGCGATCTGGTACAGCTCCAGCATATTCTTGTTTTCCAGTTCAGAGATATTTACCTTGTCTTCCCGTTGTCCTCCCTTCATACCAACATCCTTTCGTTATATTAGTCTTTTACTTAGCGGTGCAGCCGCTATTAAGTCATAGTTAATGAATTAACCGGGAGAGTGTTGTTCAGATCGGTTTATTGCCGTTGGACGACCGACATGCTTATTTATGAGGGTTGCTTCATCAGATTGATGTCCCAGCCAGTTTGACTGGGAGGGGGTAGACAACACCGTAAAAAGCCTCTGCCAGGTATTATCTCATATTTTCGGATCGTTTAATCCTAATAATACGCAAAATCAACGGGCTCAGTCCATTCTGAGCTTAATACGATTATCTCTGAATAAGGGCTTTTTATCAAGATGATGATCAGCAATTATGCGGCGAATGGTTCCGGACATACTTCTCATGACCAGAGTGTCGGTGGTCGCCCGCCGCTTATGGTAACGAACGCCTTTGAGCAAAAACGAGCCAGTTATGCCGGTAGCAACAAAAATAACATCCTCGGACTTGACCAGATCATCAATGGTGAACAGTCTGCTGGTATCGTCGATGCCCATTTCAGCGCAGCGTCGAACCTCTTCGTCCGCTTCTGGACCTTCTGGAAACAGGCGGGCCTGGAAATCGCCCCCCAGGCATTTGAGCGCAGCGGCACTGATGACCCCTTCAGGCGCTCCCCCTATGCCCATCAATATATCTACTCCGGAGTCATCATAAGCGGCGGCTACTGCCGGAGAGATATCACCATCAGTGATCAGCCGGATGCGTGCCCCGGCACGGCGCACCTCTTCCACAATGTGGTCATGGCGAGGGCGGTCCAAAATGACTACGGTTACTTCACTTATGAGCTTATGAAGTGCCCGGGCCACCTCTTTGAGGTTTTCTTTGACCGGTGCATCCAGGTGTACGCGGCCCTTGCATTCCGGGCCTACAGCGATTTTATCCATATACATGTCCGGGGCGTGCAGCAGACACCCACGCGGGGCGGCGGCTAGCACGGCTATCGCGCCTACTCCTCCTTTGGCTACGATATTGGTCCCCTCCAGTGGATCCACCGCGATGTCCACTGCCGGAGGCACCCCCATACCTACCCGCTCACCTATGTACAGCATGGGAGCTTCGTCCATTTCCCCCTCGCCTATTTTAACAATGCCGTCAATAGCAACCGTATCGAACATGACTCGCATAGCAGTTACGGCTGCATCATCAGCAGCATCCTTATTACCTTTGCCAACCCAACGAGACGCAGCCAGGGCAGCGGCCTCAGTGACCCGGGCAAACTCCAGCGCCAATTCCCTCTCCACAGTAAATACCCCCTACTTCAAGGTTTTAATAAACCTGCCTCCAGTCGTTTAAAAACTTCTCAATGCCTGCATCGGTCAAAGGATGCTTGATAATCTGTTTAAGTACCGTAAAAGGCACCGTGGCTATGTGACTGCCAGCTCGGGCGGCGGCGGTAACGTGCAGCGGATGCCTTATGCTGGCCGCGATCACTTCGGTATCCAACAGATATTGGTCCAAGATCTCGATCAAATCCGTCAGCAATGCCACGCCATCATAGCTGATGTCGTCAATGCGGCCGATAAAGGGGCTCACATAGGCAGCTCCGGCACGGGCTGCCAATATCGCCTGGTTGCTGGAAAATATTAAAGTGGCATTGGTTTTGATGCCGTCTTTAGCCAGACTGGATATGACCCTCAGACCGGTTTCGGTTATGGGGACCTTGATCACTACATTAGGGTGAATAGCTGACAACTGGCGGGCTTCATTCATCATCCCCTGATATTCCAGAGAAATCACTTCCGCGCTAACAGGCCCCTCAACCAGTTCACAGATTTCCTTGATCACCTGATGGTAATCGCGCCCTTCTTTGGCGACCAGAGTGGGGTTGGTAGTTACTCCTTCCAGGAATCCCATAGCGTTTATTTCCCGGATTTCTTCAATGTTGGCTGAATCGATAAAGATGCGCACTATTATCTCCTTTTTCTAAAGTCTGCCGCTGCTGCCGAATACCCGCATTTTGTCGCGGATTATCTCAACGGCGGCTTGCCGGGCCGGTCCCAGAATCTGCCTCGGGTCGATCTCATCTGGTTTAGACTGCATGACTTTCCTCATCGCTCCCACAAAAGCCTCTCTGATGTTGGTATCAATATTGACCTTGCATACCCCCAGCGATATGGCTTTACGCACCGCTTCATCCGGAACCCCGGAAGATCCATGCAAGACGATGGGGATGTTGACCAGGCTTTTAATAGTGGCCAGGCGTTCAAAATCGAGGCGGGGTTCACCCTTGTATTGTCCATGAGCTGTGCCGATGGCTATGGCCAGACTCTTGATGCCGGTTTGGGCAACGAAATAGCGTGCTTCTTCAGGGTCTGTAAAAGAGGCTTCACGCATACTCACATGGACATCATCCTCGGTTCCCCCTATCTTTCCCAATTCGGCTTCCACGGATACCCCGATAGGGTTGGCGATCTCCAGAATCTTGCGAGTGGTGGCGATGTTGTCTTCCAGGCTGAGTTTGGAGCCGTCGAACATGACTGACGTGAACCCGCTGCGGATGCACCTGACCACCTGGCCGAAATCAGTGCCGTGGTCCAAGTGCAGGGCTACCGGGACCGGGCTGTTCTCCGCTGCAATTCTCACCATGCCAGTAATAAACTCCAGTCCGGCATATTTGATGGCGCCCTGGCTGGCCTGCATAATCACCGGGGACTGCTCTAATTCTGCAGCCTGAATGATGGCCTGAACTATCTCCATATTGTTGGCATTGAAGGCCCCTACGGCATAGCCTTCCCTCTGAGCCTGCTCCAACAGGGCGTCAACCCCTACTAGCGGCATATCGATCACCTCGTCAAATTTTATTGAAGCGTATCAACGCTTACCATTTCCTGCACCACCTGGCGCAGGTTCATTATATCAAACGGTTTGGTGATGCACCTTTTGACCCCGGCATCAAGGGCTTTCTTGATAACGTCCATCTCCCCATAGGCAGTCATCATCACGATGGTCAATTGGGGATGGTTCTGGAGAATTTTCTGTGAAGCCTCCAGGCCGTTCATATTGGGCATCTTCATATCCATCAATATAATATGGGGTGAAATCTGCTCGATTTTATCTACGGCCTCCAGGCCGTCAGAGGCAGTATGAACAATCCAATTGTCCTTTTTGAACAATTCCTCCAACAAGCGCCGTACACCCTTCTGATCATCTACAATTAGTATTTCAGGGCGCATTTTATTACTCCTCCCCCGCGTCAAATATATCACATATATTTACATTTCTGCATAGGTTTATAAACATCCTGCTAAGGCAGGGGCAAAGAAGACAAGGCCAGCCCCCCCATGACCAGCAGCAAGACCAATATACCCAGCAACATGACCACAGGCAGCAAATATACTAAAATTGCCTGTGTGGTAGTCAGAGTGAGAGCTTCGCGCAAGGCCAGCACCTGCAACCCAATAACCCACAAAATGGAGATGACATAGAACACCATGCCCAGGGGCTCCAGATTGACCAGAATAGACGCATAATACAGGGCCGGTCCGAAGATGCCGGGGAAAGCGGCAAATCCCAGACAGGTCAGTACCCCCTTGCCATTGCCATACCCATATATTATTTCCGCCAGCAGAGAAAACAGTCCCGCCACAATAAACCATATGGCTACTGACACAGCCGCTCCCACTGCTCCTAAAAGCCCAGCCAGGGATGCCGGTAAGAGTCCTAGACCAGTCTCAGTGATAGAGCGGCTGGCCTGCTGTAATAACATATTAGCCAGGTAAACCGCCACAAACACCAACGAAGCTGCCAATAGCGGTTTGGTACGGGCCAATTCGCGCATGGTTGCCTGTGGTTGAAAAATCAATCCGTATAGGATATCCAATAAGGTCAAACCCAGATCCTCCAGTTAATAATATAACCTGGCTTGAGGCTGATTACCTCCCAGGACAGAATCCAAGCTGGTAAACAAGCGTTTCCACATGTCCTGCTGATTTAGCACCTCGATGGGGGCCTCCCCTGACATGCCGGCCATGACCCTAGCCTGGTCCACTGCGTCATAATAATCGCCCAGGCTATCCACCAATCCCAGCTCTTTGGCTTGGGCTCCGGTAAAAATGCGCCCGTCAGCCAGGGGCAGCAACTGTTCCCGGGTTATTTTTCCCTCTCGTCCTTTCACCACCTGATCGATAAACTGCTGATAAGAATCGTTCACGATGCCCTGCAATAGTTGTTGTTCGGCTGCGGTGAGTTCCCGGAAGGGAGATCCCATATCTTTGTGTTCACCGCTCTTGATGACAATCGATTGGACCCCAATCTTTTCGTAAAGTCCCTGCACATTCTGCAGTTCCATTATAACCCCAATGCTGCCGGTCAAGGTGGCCGGATTGGCCATAATATGATCGGTGCTGCAAGCAATCCAATAGCCACCCGAAGCGCACACATCTCCCATGGAGGTAACCACCGGCTTGCCAGTTGCCCGAAGTTTATCCAGTTCCATGCCAATTTCCTGCGAGGCTACCGAAGTCCCTCCCGGACTATCCACCCGCAACACTACGGCTTTGATATCGGGGCGCGAAGCGGCTTGACGAATAATAGCCATAATATCCCGGGCGCTGTTGGTGGTGCCAGTGAGGAGGCTGGTGGTGCTGGTGCCGGTAATGGTCCCGGAAACATCTATCACCCCGATTTTGTCACCGCCTTTTAAGCTTGCACCGGCTCGAGGCTGGCTCACACTCTGCACTGCCATTATCAGCAGAATAAGCAGAAACACCAGTATTAATCCTATAATAATCCTTTTTTTCACGGTCGACCTCCTCTTTTAATGGCCTTCAGCTTTGGTCCGATCGCGCTGCTGGCGGTGCACCCGGACCACCGCAGGGGGAACCAGGGTTTTTTTGGCTGGCAGTGAGGCCTCACTGCCCACTTTTGCCTCTAGATGGTCAGGCAGTTCCACCAGGGTGAACTGCATATAAACCTTGCCGACTACGTTGCAAGGCTGGCCTTCAATATACACTCGAGCGGTGAACCTGGAGAAGCGCCGCCAGGCCAGAAACATCTTTAAAGCCCGCTTGATCGCGTCCAATCCCCCGCTCGGAGGGTTGGCAACCTCCACCGCCACCCCATCGATAAAACCCGCCGGCAACACTGCGATGCGGGCTGCTGTTCTCAGGCTGTAGGTTCTGAAGTAGCCCACCGAACTTCCAGCCGGACGATGCTGAATAGAAATCACCCTGGCTTTAAACTGAAACGGATCCTGCAATGTGAACGGCCGGGGCATCTCCCCCACAGGGTACTGCCCGGAGAGCAGGGTTCCGACGCGCACCGCGTCCAGATGCATCTCAGGAAAACGCAAGGTGGCGGTGCTATTGGCACAGTGCCGGATAGGGATGTGATAGCCTTCGGCCTTTAAGCGGTCGACGGTTCGGTTGAAGCTTTGAAACTGCTGTTTAGTATAGCTTGGGTCGCGGTCTCCCGCATGAGCCATATGAGTATATATCCCTTCAATGTATATGAAGGGATTCTGACTTAATGACTGGCAAACCTGCAAGGCCTCCTCGCAGGATAGTCCAAAACGGTTCAGACCGGTCTCTATCTTGAGATGTACCTTAAACTGCTGCTGTTGGCTCCGGCTGACCCGGTCAGCCAGGACAGCATCTCGAGGGGCGGATATCATCGCCGTTATTCCCATTTCTATGGCCTGGCTGACAGCCTCCTCCTCCACCAGCGGGCTGAGCAGTAAAATATCCCCTTTAAGTCCTGCCCGGCGCAATTCCATAGCTTCCCACAAAAAGGTGACCGCAAAATGATCTACCCCGTTTTTCTCCAGTAGAAGGGCGGTTGGCACCATGCCGTGCCCATAAGCGTTGGCCTTGACCACCGCAATCAGTAGGGTCGGCTCTGACAACAGGGAACGCACCCCGTCAAGGTTGCTCAGTATAGCATCATCATCGATCTCCACCCATTTGTCATACATGGATTAAGCTAGTCGCCTCCCTGACCTGCGCCGCTGCGCCTGCGCCCCAAATAAACCGGCAAGACCCTGGTCCACAGCCAATACCAGGCAGACTGGTAAACACAATCCCATTCACCGATGAATTCGGTCAATACCCCGTTAAAACCCTTTTTGAAACGATACAAGCCGTACAATGGATTGTTCTCATCCATGTCCCCGGAAACTCCCCTGAAGTCATAGAGCTTACAGCCCTGCGCTTTAGCCCAGCTTATCATCTCCCATTGCAGGAGGTAATTGGGCATGACATTGCGGTGCCGGTTGCTTGATGCACCATAAAGGTACCAGGCCTTATCCCCCAGAATAAAAGCCAGTGTGCCGGCCACGACCTCGTCTTTGTAGTAGGCCAGGAATAGACGCGCATAGCCGTTTTTTATCATATGTTCCCAGATGGATTCGAAGTATTCATAACCGCGGATGAGAAAATGGTCACGCTCAGCGGTTTCTTCCAATATGGTGTAAAATACTTTAAGATCATCCTGTTCCTGGTTCTGGGTTATAGTGACTCCCTTTCTGGCGGCCAGTTTGATGTTGTAACGCCATTTCTGATGCATATTGGCCAGCAGTTGTTCAGACTCAGGATTTAGGTCCAGACGCATGACATAATTCGGCTGCACTCCTTCAAAATTCAGCCCGGCTTCCCGATGCCTGAATCCACAGGCTTTGAGTATCTCTGCATAGGCTTGATTGGGCACTGCCACATCAGGATCGATCTTCAAGAAAATTGCCCCCTCACGGCGGGCAATCTGTCGGGCAAATTCAAATAACAAGCAGTGCTCCTGACGATTGTCGGCATCCGCCACCGGACCCCGCGGTGCGTAGAATATGCAGCGGTTGAGCAACGGTACCTGCAGACTGCGCTTGAGAATCAACATCGCCGCACATATTTCTCCATCTTTTTCCAAGGCCAATGCTATGGGCTTCCATCCGGTCAAGTTCTTGACCTGCCCCCATTCCCAGAGTTGCAGGAAGTGTCCTTTGGGATGGCTGGCGATGAATTTATTATAGCGAGCCTTGTCCTTGGCCTCGATAATTCTGGTTTTATACATGGCTTTCCCCTTCAGAGATGCTCATCACTATTCTTGCCATGCTGGCCGGCAGGTATCCCTTGGGTGTGGTCAGGGATCAGCCTTCCAGGCTTTGCCGGGATTGACGGTACTTGATGCTGTTTTCGATCAATCCGGTAAACAACGGATGGGGCCGGTTGGGCCTGGATTTAAATTCAGGGTGGAATTGACAGGCCACAAAATAGATGTGATCGCTGATTTCGATTATTTCCACCAGGCGTTCATCAGGCGACAGTCCGCTAATGGTCATGCCATGCCTGACCAAAACATCCCGGTAGTCATTGTTTATCTCGTAACGATGGCGGTGCCGTTCCTGAATTACCGCTTGCTGGTAATAGCGGGAGACAACCGTATGGTCAGCTAATTTGCACGGGTAAACTCCCAGTCGCATGGTGCCGCCTTTGGCTTCGATAAGTTCCTGATCGGGCATCAAGTGCACCACGGGATGGGGACTGAGGACATCGAATTCGGAGCTGTTAGCCCCTTTCAAGCCGCACACATTGCGCGCGAATTCAATCACCGCGCATTGCATTCCCAGGCATATCCCCAGAAACGGGATCTGCCTTTGGCGGGCATATTGGGCTGACATTATTTTACCCTCAATGCCCCGCTCTCCGAAGCCTCCCGGGATAAGAATGCCGTCCACATCAGCCAGCAATGACTCCGGGCCATCTTTCTCCAATTGCTCTGCATAGATCCACTTAATGCGCACATCGCATTTGAATTGGAAGCCGGCATGTTTCAAGGATTCGACCACGCTCAGATAAGCGTCCGGCAATTCCACATATTTGCCCACCAGCCCGATGACCACCTGTTTATCCACATGATGGATCTGCTCCACTATGGTTTCCCATTCGGCCAGGTCCAGCTCGCCGCATTGCAGGCCGAGGCGCTTGATGACCTGCCGGTCCAGCCCCTCTTTGGCTAACATCAAGGGAACCTCATAGATAGAGTCCGCATCGGTAAGCTGGATGACCGCTTCACGATCTACGTCACAGAACAGGGCTACTTTGGCCTTAAGATCCATGGAAAGTTCCATCTCGGTACGGCACACCAGTATGTCGGGTTGAATACCGATACTCCTCAATTCTTTGACACTATGCTGGGTAGGCTTAGTCTTTAATTCACCGGCAGCCCGAATATGCGGGACCAGCGTCACATGTATATATAAGACCCGGTCACGGCCCAGGTCAAATTTCAGTTGGCGTATGGCTTCCAGGAAAGGCAAGGATTCGATATCACCGACAGTACCGCCGATTTCGGTGATAACCACATCGGGATGCTCGGCTTTTTCAATCAGGAGGGCTCTTTCTTTGATTTCGTTGGTGATATGGGGGATGACTTGCACGGTTTGTCCCAGATAATCCCCGCGTCGTTCCTTATCAATAACTGCCTGGTAGATGCGTCCAGTGGTACAGTTGGAAAGGCGGGTCAGGTTCTCATCTACGAAGCGTTCATAATGGCCCACGTCGAGGTCAGTTTCAGCTCCATCCTCAGTGACGTACACCTCACCGTGCTGATACGGGCTCATGGTGCCGGGATCCACATTTATGTAAGGATCAAATTTCTGCAGAGCTACCTTAAGACCTCTGCTTTTCAATAACCGCCCCAATGAAGCAGCGGTGATTCCTTTGCCCAGCGAAGAAACAACGCCTCCGGTTACGAAAATATACTTAGTCACTATTCCGTTCCCCGCTTTCCCAGATCTGGTTCAGTTTACCCATTCTTTTGAATTGTAACCTCTTTGTCTAAACAGGTCAACCACCCGGATAGTCCAATACCACTACTCCCGCCGCCTCCCGCAGGTCACTGCGGGTTACCTTTAGGCTAGGTTTTTTAACGGTTTTGTCGAACTGCCCGGTAAACTTCTCCAGGGGCTGCAGTTCGAAGCTGAGGTGCCTGGTCTTATAATGCATGGGAATGATGACCGCAGGTTGTAATTGTTCGGCTACGGTCTTGGCCTGATTAGCGTCAATGGTATAAACCCCTCCTACCGGGAGCAAAAGGATATCCACCGGTCCGATAGCCTCTATCTGGGAAGGCTCCAGGACATGGCCCAGATCACCCAGATGCACCAGGTTAAGATCTTCCACCATCAGCTTAAATATGATGTTACGGCCCCTCTGTTGTCCTCCATGCGAATCGTGGAAACTCTCCACCCCGGTGATCTTCAATGGACCGAACTCAAATTGGCCTGCCTCCGAAACCACCGCAGGATTACCTTGCAGTGTCTGTACGGCATTATGGTCCCAGTGCTGATGGCTCACGGTAGCAATATCGACTGGCTGCCGATATTGCTGATAACCAAGTTGGCTGTCAAAAGGATCGGTGATGATCTTACCGGCAGAACTCTCGATCACAAAACAGGCATGCCCCAACCAGTTTATTATCATGCTTATTCCCTCCTTGTGGCTCGATTAACATGGTAGAACCAGTAGCCTTCTCCCTGGTAGAGCAGGCGGTTGTCTAAATTTATCCGGGTATAGATGGATGTCAAAGTGTTGGTATCAGTCTTTCTACCCATCTTTTCTGCGATTTCAGTGATGAGCTGCATATAATGCATCGGTTCACCGTTTACGGTGAGGATATCAACTGCCCAGTCAGCTTCGCTCTTTTTACGTGTCAGCATCTTATACCTCCTACATCTGTTCTGGGGCACTGACCCCAATGATGGCCAAAGCATTAGCAATAACGATTTGTATTACTTTCATCAAATTCAAGCGGGCCTGTTGCAAAATTAGGTCATCCTGGAGCACCCGGAAATGATTGTAGTAACTGTGAAACAAACCTGCCAGATCAAGGGCATAACGGGCGATGCGGTGCGGGGCCAGGGTCTTGGCGGAAATCTCCACTTCCATGGGGAATTCCGCAACCTTCCTGAGTATAGCTATCTCCTCTGTGGCCTTTAAGACCGACATATCAACTTCACTGCCCGGATGCCATTGTATGCCCCCGGCCTGGGCCTGGCGGAAAATACTGCAGATGCGGGCATGAGCATACTGCACATAATAGACCGGATTTTCCAGGCTCTGCTGTTTGGCCAGTTCCAAATCGAAGTCCAGGTGGCTGTCTGGGTTGCGCATAACAAAGGAAAAACGCGCCGCATCCCGGCCCACTTCTTCGATGAGTTCGTCTAATGACACCGTAGTGCCGGTCCGTTTGGACATGCGAACGATCTGTCCGCCCCGATAAAGCCGCACCAGTTGCATTAATATCACATCCAGCCCAGCAGGGTCTAATCCCAGTGCAGTCATGGCTCCTTTCATGCGGGCCACATGACCGTGATGGTCGGCGCCCCACACATCTATGACCCAATCGAAACCGCGCTGAAATTTTTCCTTGTGATAGGCTATGTCAGCGGCAAAATAGGTGGGCAGCCCATTGGCGCGGATGACCACTTCGTCCTTTTCATCACCGAACTGAGTAGTCTTAAACCATTGTGCTCCTTCTTTCTCATATATATAGCCCTTCTGCCTCAGCTCTTCGATGACTGCATTTACCTGGCCACTCTCATGCAAGGTTTTTTCGCTGTACCAGACATCATAGTGGATGCCAAAGCTCTCCAGGGTCCGTCTTATATAGGCCAGCTTTTCCTCTAATGCCATGGCAACCAGAAGTTGCCGTCGCTGGGCTGAATCCATATTCAAGAACCGATCTCCCTCCCGAGCCAGGATGCCTTTTACGGTATCCACCACATCCTGGCCGGCATAGCCGTTTTCAGGAAAAGGCACGTGCTGTCCGCTAAGCTGCAGATATCGGGCTTCCAGTGATTCCGCAAAAATCTCGATCTGATTGCCGGCATCATTGATGTAGAATTCCCGCTTCACGTCATAACCCGCATAATGAAGCACATTAGCCAGAGAGTCCCCTATGGCTCCCCCACGGGCGTTGCCCATGTGCAAGTTGCCGGTAGGGTTGGCACTGACGAATTCCACCTGCACCCGTTTGCCATTGCGGGGGGCTGAGCCATAGGCCTCTTTCATCTGTAAAACTAGCCTGGGGATGTTGTACAGCCATTGAGGATGCAGGAATATGTTGATAAAGCCCGCTCCAGCTACTTCCACCTGCTGTAAATAATCCAGGCCCTCCCGGTCCAAATGGTCTACTATGATGGCGGCGATTTCGCGCGGCTTGCGGCGGGCTGACTTGGCCATCAGCATAGCCACATTACAGGCAAAATCTCCGTGCCCTTTTTCACGGGGCACTTCGATAACGAAAGGGGGAATCTCCTCGAACACCAGGGCTTGTTCAGCCCGGGCTTTGTGCAAAGACGATATGATGACGCCTCGTAAAGCGGATTTGATTTCCTCAATGGGGTTCATGTTGTCCTCCTCGGTCTTTATTTACCACATATATTCTACCTTATATGGGGGCAAACTATAAACAGGTGACATGGCCAAATTTTGAGCAAATGTCCGAAATATCACTGAGGAGGCTGGGAAATGCGTTTGGAAAGTGGTACCCGGTCAATTCTGGCCTATTTCCGCGATGAAGCCGGAGCTGCGCAGGCCGCACAGACTTTGACTCAACTTGGTTTCCAGGATATCTCCGTGGACACCATCGTCTCGGTGCCTGGGCGAGCGGTATACAGCAGTCCGGCTACCAGTCTGACGGCAATGGTACTGGGAGCAGGTCCAGGGCAGCGTGGAGATAGCCAAGTGCTCCTGGGTGCAGACCCGGATGTCAGCGGAATGGCAGGCAGGTCAGGTGATGGGCTTGGGTATACTCACCTGCTCGCTATGGCCGTCGACAGCGACCAGGCAGACAGAGCCGTCAGGGTGCTTAAAAGCTGCGGCGCTCTGGTGTGATCACAACGACCAGGCGGCGAAAAATCGACTCATATCGCGGTGGGCCTCCTGGTTAATAACCTGTTTCAGATCTTCACCAGATGCCAGTTGATATCTGTAATTGGACAGGTAGCTGCGCAGAATCTTCTGCACTTTGTCGGCACCCAGTTCCTGTTCCAATGCGCGCCAGAAGCCTTCTCCACCTTGATAAATAGCCTGCCGGTACGGTTCGTCGGCGGCGAAATCAGGCAGGGCTCGATTTAAGCTGACCTGTCTTACCGCAACCGCCGGGAGTTGCGACCTGCCCTGCAAATGGTTCAGATAAAGAGCGGCACTGTATGCAGCCAGTCCCTCGTCTAACCAGGGCTCATCGTATTGGTCATTGCCTACTAGACCATACCACCATTGATGTGCGATTTCATGCGCCAGGAGCATGGTGAGTCCGGAGCGTTTCAGCTGGTCCTCGCTCACATAAACCACCCCGGCATATTCCATACCGACAAAACCTTGCATAGGCACTACTACTACACTCAACTCCGGATAAGGATATGATCCCCACAGGCAGTTGAAATACTCCAGTATTTGTCTGCTTTCCTTAAGTACCTGACTGCTTTCAGTTCTCATTTCAGACGGCAGGATACATTTTAAGGTCAAATTTTTTCCCACCTGCTTTGCCTGCTCATAGCCAGAACAGGCTGTAAGCGCGAAATCGCGCACCATCTCCGCCTTGATGAGATGGTTTTCCCGCCCGTTGTCCAGAGCCAGGCTGGCTATCAATTCCCCACTGGTAACCAGCCGGTAATGCTGAGGCACATTGATGCGCACCAGATAACTGGCTGCACTAAGGCAGAACGGATCTCCGAAAGGGCTATTTTGGGGCAGGCACCAGCCTTCATCGCTCATGGCATTGAGGGTGGGATAGATGTGCCCCAGCATGAAGATCCCATCTTGAGTGCCGTAGCGATATGCCACCCGAGGCACCTGAGCCTGCCAGGAAATGTCTACGTGGAACTCCTCTTCAGGCAGCATATCCCGGGGCAGCATAACCTTTAAAGCGATGCCTTCGGTCAAGAAATCACAACTGTGCCCATTGAACTTGATCTCTTTAATCTGCAGGCTGCCCGGGGAAAAGCCTTGAGTATACGCAACTGCCGGAGCCGGACTAGTACTGACATTCTGGAAGGCCTGCGGATATATGGAGAACCACAACTCCCCCAAAACCCGTCCCGAAGTGTTGGTGGTCCTAATCTGTGACTGCCCATATACGATGCGATTTATGGTGTCCAGATACAGATCCATCTGATAAGTGGTCTTGTCCGCGCGAGGAAAAGGATACCCCATTTCTGGTGTTGTCAGGCCGGGTTTGCGCAGGTCGGAGCGAGCGCTTTGAGACAGAGCGGCGCGCACTCCTTCTGGCCAGAGGTAACACGCCCCCAGCAGGCAAAAGATCCCTATAAATATTACAATTAAAATATTTTTCTGCTTCATATGTTTCTCTAAAGGCCTATTGACTACACGACGGGGCTATTTGTAAAGAACAATATTGTCCCGATAATCCTGCTGCAGATCCTTCTCCAGGAAATTCAAAAAACGGATCAGCATGGCAGAGGCTTCAGCTCGGGTCATGACCTGATTAGGGAAGCAGCGTCCTGTGCTGTCGCCGCTCAATAGTCCGATCTGGCCTGCCATATAAATGCTATCTTTGCTCCAGGCTGGTATATCCGCATCATCTCGGAATGAAGTAAAGAACCCTGGTGCAGGAGCATTATTCTCAAAACCCAATCCCCGGATCAGAATGGTCACAGCCTGAGCCCGGGTCAAAGGGGAGTCTGGCATGAAGTAACCACTGGTTCCATGAACCAGTCCCCGCTCGATAGCTGCTTTGACATAAACATAATCGGGGTCGCTCTCCGCTACATCCTTGACCAGAGAGGGCTGGGGCGCGGTCTTGCGGGTACGCACCAGACTGCCAGTCTGGTCCTGCTGAGGTTGTATATTACAAGAGCGCATTACCGCCCGCACAAAATCCATACGGGTCATGGGAGCATCGGGCAGGAAAAAGGCTGAAGTATCCTGAAAAACATTGAGTGAGTATAGTTTTTTGATATCCTCCTCGGCCCAGTGCCCACCAAGATCACGGAATTTCGGCAATATCAGCCGCTGTATGGCGGGGAGCATACCCTGATGGAGTTCGATCCGCCCGTTGTTCCGCTCATACTCTGCTGGCATCCCCTCCTCCATGACCGGCAGGTCATATTGGCAGCTGGAAGTCATCTCTTGTTTAGATACCGTCATATGGCCGCCCGGGAAACTGGACAGAGACACCTCGTTGGGAGAGTAAGATAGGGACTTGCGCAGGCTGTCCGAAGCCAGTATTCTAACCGTACCAGACCAGGAGGTTGGGACCGCCTCTTCCTCATCGGATACGACCCGGCCCTGCGAGCGCAGCATATAATCCAGCACCTGGGTCTCAGTGCGGCCCCAGAAATTACTGTAACCCACCGTTCCTCCGCTGATATCTACTATCAAAGATCCTTCATTCTTGTTGAGTTTATATACTTTGCGGGCTGCAATGGTACCGGAAAAGAAATCCGCCGTCGGCCGCCGGTCAATTACATCGGAACGGGATAATTGATAGTCCTCCAGAGTGTAGCGGTCCTTTCCCAGGACCACGGTTTCCCGATAGCTTTTAACCACTGTTGTCGCGGTGGTCTGTCCCTGGGGGCTGAAATTAGTATAAGCTGATTCATAGGTTACCCGACGGTCCAGGCTGCCTTTTAGGCCGGGGTCGGCTGGTTTGAGATCGAACTTGTAGCTTACTGTTCCCTTAGTAGCGCTATTCTTTTCTGAAAGGGTGAAAGACCCCTTAAACAGCACCGGCTGCCCGGAGAGGAATACTACTTCTTGGTATTCATATTCATTATGTACCCCGCCGCAGTAATCAGCAGGCGCGGCCCAAGTCGGCTGCGCCGGCAGCAGGAACAACAAGGCCGTCAAAAGTGCGATCCATCTCATACTACCGCTCCTTTAGGAGGTTATATCTTAGTGTATCGTGATTAAGCCTTCACTACTTGACCACTGCAAAGCAAATATGAAAATTGTCCCGCAGCAGGTAAAGGCGATCTCCGGGCTTGAGCGCGGCAGGTGATACGGCCTGCCCGTTCTTGATTATCAGGGCATCGCTTGAGCCGAGCCGTAATGCGGAGCCTTTCAACATCCATTGCCGATTGTGATGGCTCCAGTCGTAGCTGTCTTTTAGGGTCACAGTCCAGCCTACCAGCGGATCCTCTTCCGCCGTGGTGATGGTTCCGGTGACGACCCGCAGCTTGTCCAGGTCGCTCTCTTCAGGCCATACTACCATACCCAGGACGTGGTCCTGATTACAGTACACATATCCGTACCAGTCTTCTAGATCCTGTCTGTCACTGAAATCACTATCCTCATCTACGGCGTAGGATCCAGCCAGTATTTCCGCATTATTGAGCCACTTGCCGGCCGAGCCGTCGTAAATTCTACTGTCACTGCCGTAATATAGTTGCACTTCACCCCCGAAATCGGCAAAGAGATGGTTCTGCAACCGCTGTGCATCCTTTAGCCACATGCTATCGGCGGTGATAAGGTCTATTCTTCCATAGTAAAGTTGTTGCTGCCCCAAAGTGGAATTGTTCAAGCCCTGATCGAGCACCCATACGATATTGCTGTAGGCCTGCCCCAGCCAATTATCGGCTATGACCACGAGACTGCTGCCGTTGCTGATCACTCCGGTGCTCTGCTTGCGTCCGTCCTTGATTACTATAGTGCCGTTATCAAATGAAAAGTTTTTCTGGTTCAATTCGAACTGTCCGGCCAAAAAGTTGATATTATCTGCACAACCCTGGTAGGTGTATTCGGTCTGGGCTTTAATTATCAAGCGGTCGACCATTTCCCGGCCCATCATCTGTCTGGTCAGAAGGTAGACGGTTTTGCCGCGATAATATTTAAGGTTGGCGGTCTGTACCTGGTGTCCGCTGATATATGCCTCCAGACTGCCATCATAGGCGAAAGACATGGTAGAGCCGTATTTCTGCCAACGGCCATCTTTAAACGTTTCCACCTGTGCACAGGATATAGTCTCTTCCAATGGATTGACCAATTGAAGTGAAGCCCGGTATAAGTTGACCAGTATGGAATCGCCCTGAATCTCCATACGACTTATGAGGTGGCTGTCAATGTCGTCAAAGTACAATATTACCCGGTCGCCCGCATAGAGGTTGTCAATTGGCACCGCCAGCCCTCCTCTGATGGCGGTGGTGAAAGGCGCAACAATATAACGTTGCTCAATTCCGTTATCTGAAAGAATGCTGATTTCATCCTGGTTGATGGCGGTAACCAGACCTTTTGCAATCAGACTGCCCGGAGCGATATAGCCGGGATGCGGAGTGGAGTAAGCCTCCAGACTGACCAATTGCTCACCTCGTACGACTGCCACTACCTCCAGACCGGGTTGCAGGTCAGACCAGGCGACCGGTCTACCATCGATGAAAAATGACGCTGGCTCTGTTACAGAGAGAAGATAGACCGTTCCAGGGTATCCTTCTATCATTAAGCTGACCCCGGTCGCTTCCGACTGCGGGATCATTTCCAGAAGATAACCCTCGATAACTGCAGTATCTGCACCCCAGGCAGGACTTTGCACTCCACCTGCGGCAAGCAGCATTAAGACCAGTACACACGCCATAATCTTCTTGGCCACATCTCTACCCCCTGTTCCCAATAACGCAATAGGTCCCTAGCTGATTCACTTGATTCCATCCTGCTGCACTGCCTCCCGGCAATGGCACCCAGGTACCTGCATGCACATCCAATCGGCAGGGCGAGATCTGTTTCAATTGGCGCAGCTGTGCTTTCAAATGATCATGGGACAGGAAGAGAGCGAAGCTCCCTGCCAGCTGATCGATATTGCTGCGGTTGGATCCTTTATATGCCTGGGCTTGCAACAGGTATGGACATGACAATGAGTTGGCCGGCATCAGCCCGGAGGAAATGTCTGCAGGGGCTATGCGCAAGCGCACCCCATCAAGCTCTTGGCCTGATGCCCTGAATTGCTGATTATTGAACACCCGCGGACTGATGATGATCTCGAAGTCTTTACCGCGGATCTTCAGGCTGGAATTGTCATCTGCTCTTATCAGCGCTGCGGGGATAGCCACCTCGACCTCGCTGGTCCCAGCCAATTCACCCTGGGTAAGGTCTAAAGACCACGGCTGACTACTATCCCGGGTGCCCATGCTGTAAAACACCTTCGCTCCGCTGCGCACTATACTGCTGCTCTGTCCCGGTGCACCATCTATGTCCGGGATTCCGGCCCGAGGGCCGGTGCGTACCAGGTTGCTCTTCAGGGAGGGAGGCGAGGAGCCAAAATCCCCCACCGCAGCGACTACGAACTGGTATCTGTGCCTGGGTTGGATATTCTCATAAACAAAGGTGGTCAACTGCGTAGTGCCGATATATTTTGTCTCATTGTCGTCCAGAACGTAAGTCTCATAACTTATGGCTCCGTCCACAGGGGCCCAATGCACTTTTATATAACGGTCACAATCAGCATAGTGATCATGAATGATCTCTGCAGTCACTCCATCTGGCCTGGGTAAGTGGGGCAGGGAGTATGTCAGCTCCGCTGTATTGCTGGCACCACCGTCAGGGTTTTTCACCAAGATCCCGCCACTGCCTAATACGCCGGCAGGAGTTGTTACCAAAAGAGTTCTACCGTCAAGCACTTCAGCGGCCACCACCTGCCCCGACTGCAAGTAATAGGGCTGGCTTTCGCGGCTGTTTACCCCCTCCACCAAACGGTTTACGGTACGGTAAAGTGTATTCCCGCTTGCTGAGGCAGTCGTAGCTGTCAAAACAGGATCGAACACCACCACTGCGCCGGGCAAAAACCCCTCACCCTTGATCTTTAATTTCTGCCCTCCCAGCACTGAGATCTCAGTAAGAGGCGTTTCTGCAACGCCCTCAGCGGCGTCCCACAACGATGTAAGGTGCGGTTCACTTATAAAAGTGTATCCCTTTTCCATGCGGGCCTGGACCCCGTCGGGGTTTTCAACTTTCACATCGATTATTCCCGGACTTTGCGGAGATGTTATAACCCGGCAGGTTTTGTAGTCCACCACGCTGACATCCTCTGCGGGTATTTGGCTCGGGCCAAAATATACCTCCAGAGTATCATCATAACCATCAATACTATAGCGGAAGTCGCTTCCGGAAAGATTTATTACGGTTCCGCCTCCAGCCGGCCCCTTGGTCGGGGTGATGCTGGTGAGCTTAGGGCTGCTCTCCCCGCTGGTGAATTGAATATAAATACTCTTCTCACCGGGAATCTGGTCCGATGCCGCCGTGCCTCCGTCCGCATTGACCACCACTACTCGGAATAATCTGCCAATGGCCTGCTGCGGTGCCTCTGGCATAACAAAGCTCAGTTTACCAGGCAGTTCATAGCGTATATCCCTGGGGTCGATAGTGAACAGATCGCCCACCTGTATCCTGGCCGCTTCGCGGAAATCCTGTCCTAATACGCTGATCAATGGCCGGGATAAGTGATTCATTTTCAGGATGCGGTAAGAATGATCCTCTATGCTGATCTCGCTGGGCTCACTGCCATCACGAGTGATATTCACGATCTGTGGATGGCTGTCAGGATTCATATATTCATATCTCCCCTGAGCCTGACTGCCATCCGGATTATAAAGCCTGACCGGAACCACCCCTATGGTATAGTGGCTGGGTGTTTTTGCCGTCATTTGTCGGCTGGATAGAAGTTCGGCCTGAGGGGCATAACCGCGCTCCACTATCAGGCGGCGCTCCTCTACGCTCACCCGGCACAACTCATAGCCCTGGTATGGCGTGCTGTCATCGTCCTGCAGCAGCAGTTCATCTAAGGGGATATAAACCGGGGCATCATTGTAGGGAAAAACGCCTGCGAAGATCTGGCCACGATCCTGCAATTTCAGCCTCAGAGTTCCGCTGGCCTGGTATTCAACCAGCAGACCTCCGGCAAGTTCCACCCGGGCCACACCATTGTCTATCCTTCCAGCACCAGGCTGGTCGCGGGGGATGCTGCGGTTGTCGGTCTCGCCAAAGCGCAGCACCGGCATGGTAACCGTCTCGCTGCTGTTACGGTGCAGAATGGTTATGCTGTCGGCAGCGAAACCACTGCCCATAATCTCCGTATATTGTCGGCCCTGTTTGGGCCCCACTCCCGGGATGATGCTGGTAATGACCGGATTTAAGGATTCATAACTGTAGTTCACGGTATTACTGATACCGGCATCATTGTTGAGCAGGTAAACCTTGACTGAGCCAGCACTGGCTGGCGGTGTGAGCACTTTTATATAGCCGCGGCTAAACTCGACTATCTGCGCCTTTTCCTGCCCGAAATATATTTGGGGTAAAATCGGTGAGTCATAATAATGATTATACTGGCTGTGCTGTATCTCCATCGGCTCCCGCCAATCGGTGAGGGGGTCAGCCAAATCAGCCTCACTGTCCCAGCGCTGATTGTGGTTGAGGTCGCTGTAGGCTTCATTCGGGTCTCTGACTTGATTGCGGTTGGCGTCATCATAAGGCTCAAAATAGCGAAAATCGCTGCCTATGATCTCCACCACCTCGCCGCCGGCGCCGCTGCCCCTGACTGAACTGAGCCTGGTGATATGAGGGTGACTGGCCGGCACCACATAGGTGAAACCATCTTCCCGCCCGGCACTGGCTCCGTCGGGATTAACTATTACCACCGGCACTTTAAAGCGGTCAGTGCCCTTGTCGCGGCGCAGGTCCCCCGGATAGGGCGGGACTTTGACGGTGATGGTATCACCGCCAGTGCTAACCTGCGTATCAGCCAAACCTACTTCAATGCCATTTATATACACCCTGGACTTGGTGATGCCGTTATCCTCGAATTGGGCGCCGAGGATGTCAATGCTGTAGCCGCCTTGCACCGAACCCTGCTCAGGCTTCAGCATGGCTATGGTCGGCTGGGAAAGAGGCATCTTGAAATAATAGAAGCCCTGTTGGTCCAAACGGCTGTCCCTTTTAGTATCAGGATTTACCACAGTCAGGTCATAGTATCCGTCCGCCTCCAGTATTGGCACGGTAAACAGGATGGTATTGCTATCCAACACCTTTACCCGGTGGCCTCTGATGTTGTTGCTGCCGTCCACCAGGTAAGGGGTCTTGAGGGCCAGCCGAAGCGGCGTGCTGAAGAAGATCTCCATCCCCTCTGCAGAAAGCGAGCAGAGTACTCTCTTACCATCAGCGCCGACTGCGTTCAAAACGCCCTCCGGGCTCACTTCCAACTGATAGGTTCGGCTTGCACCGTTGCTCAGGGTGATATTGCCGTCATAGCTTTTGTCCACAGTGAATATCTCTCCGCTGGCAGTGGTGTCCTGGAAGAAAACAGACCGATAGTAATCCGCCAACTCAAGCCTGAATTGGCCTGAATCATTATGAATCTCCATCAGGGGGCGCGCCGCGTTGCTGTAATCTTGCAATTCGATCTGCCCGCTCTGGGAATTGCGGTTATATTGGTTGATTTCCTGCCCTTCTAAAAGGATGCGGGTACCGATCAGCTTCCAGGGACTGACCTCGGCAGCAACTGCTTCCGGCTTCAGGAAATTCTCTCCCCGCACCATAACCAGAGTGCCGGTATTGCCCATTTTAGGTGAAAAGCCTAATATGCGGGGATTGGTATAGGTGAGCACATAGTTGAATACAGCCGTATCCATGGCCCCTTCAGGGTTCATGACCTGCAACTGAGTTTGTCCCTCGCGGCAAGCCGGAGCCTTCAAGGTTATACGCTTGCCGTCTTCCTGGCGGGAGATGGGGCTGACTTCGCATCCGTCTATGAATACCTTGACACCGATCATGAAGTTGCTGCCTTCGATAATGATGTTTTCTCCGCCTTCCACCGTCACTACATCAGGGTTGACCGCGCTGATAAGCGGCTGCCGGTCGGCTTCTGGATTTACAAAGCTGATGAAGTCGTTACGTTGGGCGGACAGTCCGGGAACAGTGGAATGCTTAATGGGGTTGGTTACCTTGACATAGGTTTTTCCCAACATGCCGGGACTGGCGTCGGCCGGAATGACGAAACGAATCCGGCTGCCCAATTCATTGCTAGCGGTACCGTCAACTTCTCGCCCAGATTTATCAAAAACCTGTAAATCAAGCCCGGGCTCGGTGTTCTTATCTAAAATGATATCTGCTCCAAGTTCGATGATGGGATAACGCACCCTCTCCTCTCCCTGGCTCGTGGTAAACCGGGTGACCGCAAAATTACTGCCAGTGATGGCCGCCAGGCGCGCCTCAGGCAGTACCCAAGCTCCGTCCTTAGCTACCACCTGTATTTTATCCGGGGTAATGGCAGTGATCTGAGGCGCGATCTTGCTGGGTATGTAAGTGTAGCCCGACTTCAACTCAGCCCGCTCGCGAAACACAATGGTCTTGCCGTCAACCCTGGTAAGAGTAGTTTCAGTCTCCACCACCACATCCTTGCGCGGGTCGGTGTTGGCATCCGCCACCGGGGCAGTGTTTACCTTGATCACATCCAAGTCGAGGTCAAAACTGAGGTCATATCCGGAATTATCATTCTTGGGGACGAAGCTGGCCTGATCTCCGATGATCACCTTGATCCGTCGCTGGGATTGAACCACCTCGGTTCCCCGGTAAGTACCGGGGCCGTAGCTGAGCAGCAATTCCTTACAGCTCACTGCGGGCTCAGGGGTGAGGATAGTGCTTTGCTCAGGAAGGAATTCCGGTATATTAAGAGTCCCTAAATATTGCCCGCTGATGGTGACGGGAGAGCCGCTATCGGGCCCCGAGGAAGGCTGTATCCCGAGGATAACGGCCTGGATCTCAGCATCAATAACTGTGAATTTCTGATACATTGGGCTGCCGACGATCAGCTCCTGGAAGACCTGTTCCATGGGGTCATATCCAGCTGCAACCGGATTGGTGAGTATCACATAGTATTCACCCACCGGCAAATTAGGGACTTCCACGGTAAGGATATCCATGTTATTGACATTGCTTTGATAAGTGCGGTTTTTACCTTGATTCAAAGCAGTGTAAGGGTCAGTCCCATCGATGTGCTTAAGAAAGAACACATCGTAGGTATTGAGCTGCTTGTGCGGGGCTTGAAAGATCAGTTTGGAGCCGGCCTGCCCACGGTTGGGATACATCTCCAGGCCTTCGGCGAGCAGATCCTGTACCAATCGGAATTGCTTTTGGTAGGTGTGTTTGATAGTTATGACCACCGGTTGGGCAACCCCTGGCTGGCGTTCATAGGATGAGGTTTCAGTCTTTTCAAATATCAGGTTCTGCCACCCCAGGGCTCCGCTCGGTTGGGGAATACAGACCCGGTCTGGCTTGTTGAAATAGCTTTTATCTACGGCGGTATAAGCGCCTTCATGCTCGTAACCCGCCGTGATGCCCGGGATCTGGCTGACCGCGTCGAGGTTGGTGCCAGTCAGGTAAAGATCATCGACACCGACCCGGACCCGGCGGTCCACCCCTGCCAGCGCGGGCATGGCGCCTTCGTGGAGCGCTATCAAGACCCCTTCAACGACTAAAAAACTCCCGGTTTGCTCCTGGTCGATTTCAAATTGCAGCAATCCCTCAGAATTGTTAAGGCGCTTTTTCAATTCTTCGTAACCGCTGCTGGTGATCATGCCTACTGCGGCATCCTTAAGGTATTGACCGGTGATCAGGACACGGCGCTCTTCCAGCTGCCGCTCACTGTTATAGATTTTGAAGATAGTTATTGATTCGATTTTATAATTCTGCGCATCAAAGGCTTGTACCGGTTCTGCAGCGCAGCAAAAGAAACCGCTGAAAATCAACATCCCCAACAGCAATCGGGCCAGGGTCTTAGTCGAGATCAGACTGCTCCAAGTTTTATATTCCATGGTCCCCTCCTAAAGCATCAGGCTATATGGCCGAAAATCCCTTCCCTAATCTTATCGATTACAGCAGGGACCGACTTTAAGTTTAGGTGGGGACTGGTGCCGACTAACTCACGGCCATTACTACTCTGGATCCATGGCCGTCTCTTCAAGCTCCGGGGCAACCTCTTCGAAGGCCACCACCACCAGCGGGTCGAATTGTGTGCCGATGGACTTTTTGATTACCCCCAGAGCGGCTTGATGCTCACACCGTTCTGTTTCGCCTTCCAGACTGGTGAGGGCGTCATACACATCAGCCACAGCTATGATCCGAGCTGCCAGAGGTATTTCAGTATATTTTAAGCCCAAGGGGTAACCGCTGCCATCATAGCGCTCATGATGATGACACACCGCTGATCGCACCTCCGTCAGGGATTCGGTAATGGTCTGTGCCCCGCAGGAAGCGTGGTCCAGCTCCGGCGATTCCGGGTCAGGGGCTGCCCATCGCCCTAGATCATGTAGCCAGGCCGCTCCGACCAGTTGGTGCAATTCCTCCCCGCTCATTCCCAGGCGCTGCCCGATAAGTCGGCTCATCCTAGCTACCCTTCGGGCGTGTCCGCAAAAAACCGGATCATGGCTTTCCATAGCTGTTACCGCAGCACCGAGCAGTTCCTCCCATAACTCCTGCTCCTGCTTCTGCCGGTCTATTCGGCTCTGCACCACCTGTAAATGATTATGCAAAGTTGCCAAAACCAATTGCAGGTTGCGTCGGCTGATGTGCGCAGGCAGGTTGGCTAAAATCAATGCCTGATATCTTCCGCCCACCGGCAGAACCGCCAGGTTCTCCACTCCTGCGGGCAGAGCGGTTTCTCCCTGGGAGCGGCTAAGCATAATGGCTTGGCCTCGGGCCAGGCTCTGACTGGTTACTTCCTGGGCCACTTCCCACCCCCACGGCATAGCCTCATCTTCTTCCCGAGGCGGATACCTGTAGAGTGGTGTCTGGGGGAACAGTCGGCCCAAGGTGCTTTCAACCACCTGCACCGCCTGATTGGCACTGCTCTGAGCATGGAATTCAGCCAGAGCGCTGATGATTCTGCCCTGCATATTGAGGGTATCCAGGTTTTTTACATAGGCCGCCGTCAACACTGTTAACACCAGTCCCAATAGTAAAAACAGCGCCGCTTGAAGAAACTGCGGAAACGGTACCGTCAGGGCTATGGCGCTTAGCAAAGCGGTTCCGGCCAGGCCTGCCAGGATGTAGGATTTGGACATATTCATCTATCTCACTCTTCTCTATAGTAATGCTGCCAATTCCTATTATAATCCACAATTCTATGCGGATATAGCCCGGGCCACATCTCGACTGCCGGGAAAAATGGAATTCATCTGCACATCTGGTATAATAGCCCTAGCAAACATGAAAGGAAGATGTTATGAAGACCAACCCGGTTGTCACAATTGAAATGGATAGCGGCTCCGTAATCAAAGCCGAACTGTATCCTGAAGTTGCCCCCAATACTGTCAACAACTTCATCTCTCTGATTCAAAGCGGCTTCTACGATGGGCTCACTTTTCACCGGGTCATACCCGGTTTCATGATTCAAGGCGGATGTCCCCAAGGGACCGGCATGGGCGGTCCGGGTTACGTGATTCGCGGTGAATTCTCTGCCAATCGTTTTAAAAACGACCTCCAACACGACCGCGGGGTGTTGTCGATGGCCCGCAGTCAGCGCCCCGATAGCGCGGGTTCACAGTTTTTCATCATGGTGGAAAAGGCTCCTCACCTGGACGGACAGTACGCAGCCTTTGGCAAGGTGATCGAGGGCATGGAGGCGGTGGATCAAATCGTATCCCAAAAGCGGGACCGCATGGATAAACCCCTCAATGAGCAGCGCATCAAAACAGTCACTGTAAACACTTTTGGGGTGGAATACCCCCCGGTTGAAAAGATGTGATAACTGCCGAAAAGGGGCTATCGGGACTTACCTGACCGGCCCCTTTACCATATTTCCCCATCTTTTCAGCTGGTTTACGAGGAGGATAGCGATGAGTAAACAACCCGTTTCCCGGACCTGTTTTGTATGCGGCCGGGAGAATGACATCGGTTTGAAAATGACCTGGGTCAATTGTCCTGATGAAGGAAAAATCCGGGCTACAGTGGAGATCCCCGACCATTTCAACGGCTACCCCGGTTTTGTTCACGGGGGCATCGTGGCTGCCATATTGGATGAAACCTCGGGTAGGGCGGTGATGTTGGAAGGTGACAATGAACGCCTCTTTGTCACTGCCAGCCTAGAAGTGAAATACCGGCATCCGGTGCCGACCAGTACTCCGCTAATGGTGAGCGGCTGGGTAGTCAAGGGAGGCAATAATCGCTCCCGGGTGGCGGCGGAAATCTGCCTGGAGAACGGGAAATGCCTGGCCTCCTGTAAAGCCACGGTATTAAGGCCTCCGCAACAGTATTACGAATTATGGAATTGGCAGCAGGAGGCCTGCTACTGGAAGGTCCCCGAGGATTGAGATGGGACCGGCACTACCACCACAGCCGGTGATGCAATAATCACAACTGACATCCTACCGCCTGCCCGGGATGGGTCTGGCATAGAATGATATCCTGCCCCACTTTATAGCCCTGTTGGCCAAGATAGTTGGCAATAGTGGCCTGAGCTAGTTCAGGGCGGTTGTTGTGCTGGCTGAGATGAGCCAGAAAGACGCGTAAACCTGGTTTTAGTTTGAGTTGGGCCAAAAGCCGGGCACTGTGGTCATTGGATAGATGGCCCCGGCCACCGCTGATGCGTTCTTTAAGAAAGCGCGGATATGGCCCGGTGGCCAGCAGATGCCGGTCATGATTGGCTTCCAACACCGCCAGGTCGGATTCCGAGAGCGCGTTGACAACTGTTCTAGTTACTTTGCCCACATCGGTGGCGAAGGCCAGTTTGCGCTGGCGGTAATGGAAAGTGAAGCCCACTGGATCTGCGGCATCATGCGAGATGCTGAAACATTCTATATCCACCCGGCCTATAGTCAAATCATCATCCAACACCCGACAGCAGTTATGGGGAATTTTATCCCTGAAGGACAGCTGCTCCCAGGTCCTGGGCCGACCATATACCGGTATCTGGCAGCGGCGTGCCAGCACTTCCACCCCTTTGATGTGATCGCTGTGTTCATGGGTGAGCAGAATGGCATCAATGGCCTTGACATCACTCCCTACCGCTTTCAGCCCGTTGGCGATGCGCCGGGCGCTGATGCCGGCATCCACCAGAATAGAGGTGGCACCGAATTGAAACAATGCCGCATTGCCAGTACTGCCGCTGGCCAGTATATGTACCCTGATCATCTGCTCAACCCCACTTCAGACTCGATTCCCGCTATCCCGACAGCACCTGCAGTCGACAACAACCTTATGGTAACATAATCACTCCACTTTGCCCATCCTGCCATGGGTTCACTTTGTTAATCGCTGGAGGTGGTTATACCATTGAAAAAAGTTGGCGTGCCGGAAAAGATTGCCTTCGTTATGATAAACTGTAAAAAAATCGCCGTGGTCAGAAATGCCGGCCCTGGATCTGACTAAGCGTCGTGGCAGGAAGGAGGGAGTCCGAAGTATTTCGGGGCTAAAATTGCGCAGAGGAGAGTAATAATGATAAAAAAGCGGCTGCACTCGGGTTGGATATGTTTATTGATTATGGTTTTAGCCCTCTCAGTCCTGGCATCGGGCTGCGGCAAGGCCAGCGAAATGGCCGCTGAGAAAGCGGCTGAGAAGGCCATCGAATCAGCCTCCGGCGGAGAGGTCAAAGTCGATTTGAGCAATGATGGAGTCAAGGTGGATTCGAAGGATGGCAGTTCTTCGTTTCAAAGCGGCGGGGATATAACCTGGCCAAAGAGTATGCCGACTGATGTGCCTCAGCTTAAAGATGCCAAGATCGTCAATGTTAGCGAATCCAGCACAGCAGATGGAAAGTCCGTAGTGGTCTGGTATGAAGGCCTAAAAAACAGTGACCAAGTCGACCAATATAAAAGCAGCCTGGAATCTAATGGCTGGACCATAGCCGCTACCACCAGCACCCCTGATGGCACATACTTCATGGCTGAAAAAACCGGATGGGAACTGGCCGCCACCTTTAACGTCAAGGAGGGCAACGGGATGATCGGGGTTACCGAGCACAAGGAATAATTACCATCCAAATCGGCTTTGACCCGCTGCGTTCAAAGCCGATTTTTTATATTAATCTGACGACTATGGTCTTGGCCGCTAAATCCCCACAGCGCTGCTGCAGTGGTGTTCTCCATATCACTACCGCCCCCACCAGGCCGAACAACTGCAAATCCACGATGCGCAGCAGATTGCGCAGCAAGGCTCCACCGGGCCCCAGCTTGGAGCCGTCCTGGCGCACCACTTTAATTTGGGCCATCAGTTTACCGGGGGTGAAGCCAAACAGGGTTTCAAAAATCGTGTAATACAGGATCATAACCGCAACGGCAGTCAACCAGGCCTGGCTCTGGCCCACCCAGAATGCCCCCGAAATCAGGCTTTCCCAGGTGATACTGAGATTGGCCGCCTGTGGGAACCAGAAGCCAATGATCGCCAGTATCACCACCGTGTCCAGGACTGCGGCCACAGCACGATGCACCGCCCCTACCAGGATCAATCCCTGTTCGGTCTGCTTCAAATCGTCCTGGTGCATCGGCTGGTCTAACATGTGATCATTCAACATCTGCATCAGCCGCGAGTTACAAAAGCGGCAATAGAAATTGCCTTCGACCCATACCGCTCCGCAGACGCCACAGTATTCAGGTTGCGGAAACTGCAAAGATTCATAACATTCAGGGCATTCAGAGCACCCTGGGGGGATCTTCTCCCTACAGTATGGACAGCGCATCCTTCTACCCCTCCCTCTCTTTATTCAGCTATATGCCGCTATATTTATAATTATTTTAATAAAACTCACCTATTTGGGAGATATTGTTAGCAAGGACATTATGTGCAAGGAGGCTTTCAATGCTTAATCAGCTTGATCGCAGCAACAAATATCAGGCTCAGGCAGAACAATCTATACGGGAAGCTCTAGAGTTAGCCCAGTCCGCCCATCAAAGTGTGATTCAGGCTCAGATCGGACTGACCATGCAGGAAATCGAGCATGCTCAGAGCCAGGTCCATAGTGCGCTGCACCACATCTACCAAGCCCAGCAGTTGGTGAGCCCGGAAAACCCGCAGTTGAGCGCGCAACTGCAAGCCGCCCAAGAAATGTTGATAAAGGAATACCAGCTATTCCTGTAAATCACCAGATCCATCGGACCTGGCGTAAACGTGCCCGGCAGAGTGCAGGTCTTACCATTTATAATACCACAGTTGTGGTACGACTCCATTTGTTTCGTATTTATTGCGGATGTGCTCACGCTCGTCTCAGCAAGAGCGTTTGTATCTGCGCCTTACCTCACCTATGGCATTACTCAGAACCCTCCCAGTAGCGGCGGATGAAGGCATCCCGGCCCGATGCCAGGCGATAGCTTTTGTAGTGCTGAGGATTCTTTTCATGATACAACTGATGATAATCTTCAGCCGGGTAAAATTTCATCGCGGGTAAGACTTTAGTCACCACTGCCGATTGGAAGCGGCCGCTGGCAGCCAGATGCTCAACCGAATCCAGAGCCTCCTTCTTCTGGGCCTCATCGTGGTAAAAAATAGCCGTGCGGTAGGATTCACCCCGGTCATAGAACTGCCCTCCGGCATCAGTGGGGTCGACTTGCTGCCAGAATACCTGCAACAGTCTTTGGTAGCTGATCTGTTGCGGATCGAAGTAAACTTGTACCGCTTCATAATGACCAGTTCCTCCGCTGCATACCGCCTCATAACTGGGGTCTTGCAGATGTCCTCCAGTATACCCGGCGACTACTTTGGTTACACCCGGCAGGTTTTGAAACGGTGGCACCATACACCAGAAACATCCTCCGGCAAAGGTAGCCACACCTTTGACATTTTCTGCTGGCAAAACTACACCTCCTTTCAAGTTATCATACCCCAAGCCCACAGATGATTAATCCCCTTATACATAAAAAGAGAGGCCTGACTAAGGCCCTCTTTCAGCGCATTGATTGCAGCAATTCTACAACGTCTTGGCTACTCCGGTGAGCTTCTCCGCCATCTGTGCCATTTCCATCACCGAAGCGGTGATCTCCTCAGTTGCAGCTGCCTGTTCCTGGCTCTGCTGCACAGTCCCCTCTGAAGCCGCAACCGCTTCTTTGACGGTGCTATCTATTTCTTTGATCAACTTGCCAATTTCATCGGCAGTCTGTTTGGACTGATCGGAGAGTTTGCGGATTTCCTCAGCTACCACTCCGAAGCCGCGCCCGTGTTCTCCCGCCCGGGCTGCCTCTATGGCGGCATTTAAACCCAACATTTTGGTCTGGTCGGCGACGCTCTTAATGAATCCCAATATCTCGCTAATGCTGGCGGCGTTTTCCTGAACCTCTCTTATATGCAAGGCCAGCTTGCCTTCAGTATGAGTGATCTCCCCGGCTGATTCGGCTATGCCCTGCATGGCTTCCGCGATCTCCCCGGTAGTCAGGCTGAGCTTGGACGCCATTTCCTGCAGATCGCGGGCCAGATTGCGGGGGGTAGTGATGCCAAAGGTGCCGATCAATTCGCCGCTGTCCTCATCAAACAAAGGTATGCCTATCATGCGCATATTGCCGTACTTCTTGGTGGATAAATCGATCTGTGTCTTGCGCCGGGCCCTTATAGTTGCACTGCCGGTATCGCCATCTCGCAACGGGGTTCCCACCACGAATTCACGCAGGTCGAATTTTTCCGAACCCATGCGGTGGGTAACCTTCTCCATATCGGTCACCCCTACCCAGGCCCCCTCAGGTTGGGATTCGATTATGATGGGGGCAAAAATATCAAATGCTTTGGCTACCGGATGCATTTTGGGAGCGAATACCCCGCAAGCCCCGATAACTCTCTTATGTTCATCGTCAGCTTCAAAGATGGGCATCACCCAGACGTAAAGGCGCAAACCGAAAACCTTTTCATCAACCGCTTCGGAAATCGGCCGGCCTTGGTTCATGCAGCGTTGAATCGGTCCCCCCGGTATCAACCTCTCTCCGACTTGAATGCCGGCCACATTGATGTTATGGTTTTCCACAAAATCGAAACGCTCTAAATCAGCGGTAAAATAGATGACCCCATCGCGGCCATAGGTCTGCACCAGAAATGGTGCCGTGGTGCGGAAGGCTTCTTTCTTGCTGCGTGCGTGAGTCAATACCTTCTCCTGTTCCTCGACAAGGCTCATCATCAGGTTTGCGGCGGCGGAATCCATCAAGGTAGCTTGGGGCGGTTTAACAGCCATAACCTGTTCCCTTACCTTACCATTGCCGGTAGCTTCAATAATGATGTCTAAACCCGGCAGGCGCAACATCTCCCCGATATCACTGAAAGTTGCCACTCCCAGTTGCTTAGCCAGATTAATACCTGGGGCTGCAGGATTAACATCACATATGCCCAGAACTCGCAAAGTGTTGATACTGTGAATAGCCCTGAGAACTGTACTTCCTCCCATACCTCCGCCAACAATCACTATATTGGTCATTGTAGTCCTCCTCCCGCTTTCTCCTGGCCTTTGCAAGCCAACTCGCATTACTGTTCCCGGTGCAGCATGTACAATGAATCTGATCTACCGCGGTTGACAGTATTCAACCGACTGCCATCAATGGTGATAAGGCTCCCCGCGAATTATTTTAAAAGCCCGGTAGATCTGTTCCATCAGTATCATCACCGCCATCTGGTGTGGAAAGGTCAGCCTGGAGAGCGAAATCATTTCATGAGCGGCCTTTTTAACCTCGGTGTCCAGCCCATAAGCCCCGCCCACCACGATATTAATACGCGACCAGCCATCCAACATCCAATTGTGCACCCATTGGGAAAAATCCAGTGAACTTCCGGCCTGTCCCTCCACATCGCACAATACCATGTTCTCTCCTGCGGGAATAATGTTCAGGATACGCTGTCCTTCCCGGTATTTCACTTGCAATATATCCTGCTTAGAAGGTCTGCTGGGGGCTTTTTCCTCTAGTCCGCTCACCAATTCAATCGGGCTGTAGGGGGTAAGGCGTTTGACATACTCTTGAATTCCAGCCTGATAGAATGGCTCCCGGATTTTTCCTACCGATATGACCCGTATCTTCATCTTGTTCGATCCCTCATGGCTCTATATAGTTTCATCGGGTTACAAGCCTGCTAACCATCCTGCAGCACCGCCGTTACGCTCACCATCTCTGCCTGGGACAGATTGCTGCCCAGCAACCTCAGCAGCTTTATTTCTATGCTCTGCCCAACCTTGCGGGTTAAGATCTTCTCCTGCAGTTCCAGGCTGGTGGTTACGTCCTCATTATCGATGCTAATAACTATATCGTAGGATTTAATCCCGGCTTTAGCAGCCGCGCCGTCAGGGATTGGTTCGACTACTACCCCGTGGTCACGGGGCAGATTGAAATGGCGCGCTTGCTGGCCATTTACCTCCCCCAATATTTTTATCCCCAGAGTTGGACGGATCACCCGGCCATGGCTCTTGAGCTGACTGACTACATGTTGCACCTGGTTGGAGGGAATGGCGAAGCCCATTCCTTCAAAACCGGCTTCGGCTATTTTAACAGTGTTGATGCCGACCAGTCTACCATCCAGACTCACCAATGCGCCGCCGCTATTGCCGGGATTTATTGCCGCATCGGTCTGTATCAGGCGGAAGGCGTTGCCTTCCTGGGTAGCCAGGAGGCGGTTTAATCCGCTGATGATCCCCGCTGTAACTGAACGGGCAAAACGCATCCCCAGAGGGTTGCCGATGGCGACTACTTCCTGCCCCACTACCAATTTTTCCGAATCCCCGAAGCTGATCGGTGAGACTTTACGGTCAACCTGGATCTTTATCAAGGCCAGGTCGGTTAGAGCATCGTTGCCTATTAGCCGGGCCTCCTCTTCCACCCCGTCGGCCAGGGTGACGGTTATGCGGGCGGCGTCTTTGATCACATGGTAGTTGGTTACGATATGGCCTTCGGCATCTAATATCACACCGGAACCAGTGCCCTTCACCTGCATTTGATCGTAGGTATCGCCCTGTTGTTGAAAATTATTGACTCCTACAATGGAGGGACTTACCGCTGCCGCTACCTCGCTAATACTGCGCTCCGTTTGCTGCGGTACCACCGTCGGCTGCCCTGGTCCCAACCCGTTATATAGCAAAGCAAATAAAAGCAGTCCAGTGCAAAAACAACCGCTGAATACCAACCAGATTTTTACGCCTACCTCTTTCACTCTCACCACATCCGTTCTTTCGCTATTTCCACTTAGCTTGTGAGGCTTGAGGATAGATTATTCTGCACGGTAAGCCCATAGAAAAAGAGGCCTCATAGGCCTCTTGTACAGCACACTTATCACAATTTTGGGGAAGAACCGAAGATTTATAGCACCGATTGCACCTCAGCCCCCAGAACGGCTAATTTTTCTGGCATCTTTTCATAACCCCTGAAGATATGGCAGGCATCATCGATGATAGTCTCACCCCGGGCCGCCAAGGCGGCCAAAACCAGGGCTGCACCAGCCCGCAGGTCGGTAGCCTTGACCCGCGCTCCACAAAGCAAAGGCTGCCCCTCAACTATAGCGGTATGCCCTTCAACCTTGATGTTGGCCCCCATCCGTTTTAATTCATCCACGATTTGAAAACGATTTTCGAAAACATTCTCCACAATCATACTGGAGCCCCGGCTGAGACACAATAAAGCCATCATCTGGGACTGCATATCAGTAGGGAAGCCTGGATAGGGCAGAGTTTTGATGTCGATCGGGAGAATAGTCTCCCCGGCCCTTACCAATATACCCTCATCACATTCCTGTACATAAGCCCCGGCCTCCTGCAGCTTGGCTATAACCGGATGCAAGTGGGTGGGGATAACGTTTTGTACTTTCACTTCCCCTCCCGAAATGGCCGCAGCCACCATATAAGTCCCGGCCTCGATGCGGTCGGGTATGATCGCATAGCGGCAGGGCTTCAGCTGAGAAACCCCCTCCACTTTGATGACATCGGTTCCCGCTCCTCTGATACGGGCTCCCATTGAATTAAGGAAATTGGCCAGGTCGACTATCTCGGGTTCTTTGGCCACATTCTCGATCACGCTCAAACCCGGGGTGCGGCTGGCCATCATGATAATGTTCTCCGTAGCTCCTACGCTGGGAAAGTCCAGGTATACCCGTGATCCTCCCGGTTTATGGGTTTGAGCATAAATAAATCCATGCTCAATCTGAGTGACCGCACCCAGGGCCTGTACACCTTTAAGGTGCAGGTCCATAGGACGAGAGCCGATATCACACCCACCGGGCAGAGAAATGACCGCCTCCCCCTGACGGCCTAGCAAGGCTCCCATTAACAGGTTGGAAGCGCGCAGTTTTTTAGCCAGTTCGTATGAGGTAGTGCGGCTTAAAAGTCCCCCGGGAACCAGTATAGATAAGCTGTTGTCATGATTCCATCTGGTGCCGACTCCGATTTCATTAAGAATCTGTGTCATCACCTCTACGTCACGGATGCGGGGCAAATTGTCCAGAATGGTCTCACCTTCAGCCAGAATGCTGGCTGCCATCAAGACCAGGCCGGCATTTTTTGCTCCGCTGATGCGCACCGTGCCGAAAAGCGGATTGCCGCCATTTATGATCATCCTGTTGTTCAAACTTTACACCCTCTAATCCATTCTTGTTCCAGAGCTGCGAATAATTCATCTTCAAATCGATCATAGCTGATGCTCAAAGTCTTTTCTACCGCTCCGTCCACCTGATAGCCATCGCCCAGTTCGTCCAGTATTTGCCAAAGTGTGGATTCTCCGTAATGCTCAACGATATACTCAACAATCTTTAAGGACTGCCAGTAAGCTACACTCTCTTCCAGGCTGTCAAAGTCCTTATCCAATTGCCGCAATGAGTACAGGCTGTGCCCGCTGCTTCTGACCGCCGGACTGGCGAACTCAAACCCGGTCAGGTTTTTCTCCACATACTGGGCTACACCTTCGGTAAGCCAGCGCGAATAATTACCCCCGGTGATTTCATCCACCATCAGATGGGCATATTCATGATACACCGGTCCTTCTTTGGAAAATGCCTCCTGACTCGGTTCTTTAAGCCATTCTCCCGGAGACAATACCCGAATCGAACCTCCCCAGTATACACCCATCGCCTTGGCATTTTTGTTCCAGCCAAAGCTTTTGGCCAGACTGGCGCTGTCGGGATAAATGATGATAGTGGTGCGCTCCGGGGCTTTTTCCCCAAACATCTCGCTCACCGACTGGCGGGCTTCTTCCGCCACCCCGGCTACCATAGGAGCATAGTCCGCATCTATGGGGAGATATTTTATATCGAAGTGTTCGGTGCTGGTCACAGCATAATTGGCGGTGCTTAAACGAATTTCCTGTCTGACCATAAACCTTTGCAAGGCCTGGCCGTTTTTGATCAAAAGCATAACGATGATAAATATCGTAATCAGAAGCAGGGGTACTTTGACCCCATCATACTTAATGGCTGACAAAACTCCCACTCCCCCTCCGCATCCCATTATACTATGCCAGCATCGGGGAATGGCAAGTCAAATCCTGGGGTTACTCCTTTAAATACTCAGTTATTGTTACCCCTGCCAGAGCACCATCCCCAACTGCGGTAGCAACCTGCCTGACCTTTTTGGAACAGATGTCGCCGGCTGCGAAAACCCCGGGCATTGATGTCATTAAGCGATCATCGACCACAATGTAACCGTTATCGGTTGCCAGGCGGTTCCCCAGGAAGCCGATGGCCGGCACCATCCCCACGCTGACAAATATGCCCTCCACAGACAGGGCTTCAATGCCGCCATTGACTACATCCTTTAAGAGTACTCTTTTCACCCCGCCAGGATCGCCTTCAATAGAATCAACCACTTTGTTCAGTTTAAGTGTAATACGATCATTAGCCCGCATTCTTTCGACAGCAGTCTGATTGGCTCTGAAGCCCTCACGGCGATGTATCAGATATACCTGTGAAGCGATGTCCGACAGATACAGGGCTTCCTTGACTGCGGAATCTCCGCCGCCCACCACCGCTACCGGGCAGTTCTTAAAAAAGGCTCCATCACAGGTGGCACAATACGAGACCCCCCGCCCCAAATACTCCTGTTCCCCTGCGACCTCCAGGGCTTTGCGTCGGGCGCCGGTAGCCACCAGTACCGCTCTGGCCTGGAGTTCGCCAGAACTGGTCTTGACCTTGATGCCCTCTGCCACTGCTTCCAGATCCAGGGCTTCGTCATAGCGTATTTCCGCGCCGCAATTCTCCGCCTGTCTCATGAAAAGGGTCATCAGTTCACTGCCATTGATGCCTTGAGGAAATCCCGGATAGTTTTCAATCAGGTCTGTAATCCCGGCGTTACCACCCACCATAGCAGATTCTAAAACCAGGGTGGACAGTTTAGCCCGCCCGGTATATATGGCTGCAGATAAGCCGGCTGGTCCGGCTCCGAGGATTATTACATCATACATTGCATATACCTCCTTTATTACAGAAATATAAAAACCCCGGCCTAAATCGGCCAGGGTGGTATGATTATCATTATTTCAAGACACTTAACGGGTTAACGGCCGATCCATTATACAATACTTCATAATGACAATGAGGTCCAGTACTGCGGCCGGTACTGCCCAGGGTGGCGATGGTCTGGCCACGGGAGACCTTTTGTCCCACACTTACACTAAGGCTGTTGCAGTGAGCATAACGAGTGGAATAACCATTGCCGTGGTCTATGACTATGGTTCTGCCATACCCACCGTTCCAGCCTGCTTCCACCACATAGCCGCTTCCGGAAGCCTGGAGTGCGGTGCCGACTTTACCGGTTATATCGATGGCCGGGTGTCCAGACCGGTAATACTGGCTGATAGGTCCATAAACCGGCCAGTCCAGAACCCCTTTGCTGATGCCGGTGCTGCCGCGGGAAGCCACCTGCACTACCTGATTGCCTTTGACTAAAACCCGTGCCACCGGATTCTTAATGATTTCCTCGCTGGTTATGGTTCTTTCAGCTACAACGCCATTCTTTTTGATCGCCTGGTAAGTGATCTTTCTTTCACCATCCTGGCCAGGCTCTCTCACTCTGACTGTGGCCGCCGCACTTGGATCCACCACCACCTGGGTCTCAAAAGGGATGGCTTCCAGCTTGGATCCCTCTACTTTTGCCACTGCGGTCAAAAGCGGCTTGCTTTTTACTACGATCAATTCCTGGCCTAGGCTCAGGAGCTCAGAGGTAAGATGGTTGGCTTGTTTTATATCATCTACATAAGTATCATTGCGCCGCGCAATCAACCATAGATTGTCGCCTTCTTGGACCACGTATTTCTCCGGATTCAATGTGCCGGTGGCGATCAGGTCGTAGGCTTGCTCGGGGGTACAGATCTGTTCCAGCGGAACACTGTCTTCGATTATCTCCACCTGTTCTTCGAAGTCTAACTGAATAAGATTTTCGCCTTCAGCCAACTTACCGTACTCGGTTTTGAACCGCTCCACCAGCTGCTGGGCTTGGGATTGATCGACCAGGCTGGCCACCGCCTTGCCATTTATCACTATAGTGGCTGCAGCAGCCTCAAACCTGACGCACTGTGCCAGCTTAACTGATATCTGATCACTGGGCAGTACTCTGCCGCTCAGGGCGAAGACATTTTGATATTCCACTTCATTACTAAGTTTAAGGTCGGTATTGGCCTGGGCTTCTTGTTCCGCTTCTAATTGTTGCAAAGCCTCTTGTACCTCTTGGACAGAGGATGCCAGGAATTGGGTTTGTCCATCAATGTTAACGGCCACGGCGGAGGCATTTTGAGCGAGCAACCACATACAAGAAAAAATCATTAAAGCCAGTACTAAAAAACTGGCCGGTGCAAGCTGATCTCTATGTCGCAAGTATGTTATCATGACTAAATCTCCATCTCCTGTTTTTTTAGCCTTAATAATATTCTATGCCTGGTACAGATTTTCCTGCTTATTGGATCATATTTTTCCTATTTGCCTATAATAATCCAGGAAAACCGAAACTTCGACCCGTTTGCGGTGCATTTCACAGCTCACCTGGTAAGGCTTGTTCAAGTCCCCATTCTGCAGGTAGGCCTGTGCCAAACAGCCTCCCCCGCAATAATACCTGGCCCAGCACCGGGTGCATTCCTTGTCATGGACCTGAGCTCGGGTAAACCGCTGTCTGATCGTCGAATCCAAAGTCCCGCTCACCACGCTGCCCATCAAAAACCCCTCCTCGCCTACTAGCTGGTGACATGCGTATAGGTCGCCTTCCGGGGTTACGGTTAGGTATTCCACCCCGGCACCGCAGCCGGTAAGGCGCTTAGCCAGACAGGGACCTTTCTGCATGTCCAGATTAAAATGGTAAAAATGGGGTTTATTGCCCGCGGCATAATGGTGTATCAACACCTCGGCGAGGCTCTCATACTCCTGTTTTACCCTGGGCAAGTCGTCCTCCTGGATGGAATAGCCATTATCGGGCCCTACCGCCGGCTCCAGTGAAATAGAAGAAAATCCCAGATCGAGCAAGTGCCGGCAATCTTCAGCAAAGTCCAGGTTCTGCCTGGTGAAAGTGCCGCGAACATAGTAACTCACCGGGTTGGCTTCCACCATGGCCTTGATTTTGGGCAAGACTGTTTCATAACTGTTGGAGTCGTTTTTAAGGGGGCGGTAGCGGTCATGCACCGTTGGCCGGCCGTCCAGGCTTAATATCACCGCGATATTATTGGCTATGACCCACTTTATAATGTCTTGATCCAGCAGCAGAGCATTGGTAGTTAAGGTAAAAGCGAATTGCTTATCGTGAATCGGTTCCAGTGAGCGGCAATAAACGACTAGTTGCTGCAGCATATCTGCCGCCAGCAACGGCTCCCCGCCGAAGAAATCAATCTCTAAATTCCTGCGTCCCTGGCTGTGCGCAATCAGGAAATCAACCGCTTTTTTAGCTACATCCAATCCCATCAAGCCTGGTTTCATACCAAAATCACCCTGGGCGGCGAAACAGTAGCGGCAATTCATATTGCACAGATGGGCTGCATTGAGGCACAAGGCTTTAAGGACCATCTGGCTGGTGTCCACGCGCATAGTCTGAGGAGTGCTAAAAAGCGAACCCTGTTGATACAGCTGGGCTAATTCCTGCCAGATATCGTCCATAATAGCTAGAGGCAGTTTGTCGGCCAGACTGTCCCGGGCGATTTGATAATCCCCGCCGGAATCTATCAGGGCGGACAACAACAGGTAGGCGGGCTGATCCAGCACGTGAACCGCTCCACTATTCACATCAATGGCAAAATATTCGTCTTTACAGGAAAAAACATGCAGATTGGCCTTAAAATCAAAATCTTGCAGAAGCAGCGCATAATCCCTCCCCCACCGCCAGGACACTATAGGCAGGCCAAAATAGGGGCCATAGGCCCCCTTTAATTCAGAAGGTTATGCTTCTTGGCGACACACCTGATTGCCCACGGTGCAAGAGGTTTTGCAGGCAGACTGGCAAGAAGTCGCACATTCGCGGCAGTTGGTGGTGTTTTCAGACTTTTTCATATTGGGCTTAATGATGGTATTGATATGTTTTTTCATTAATGAAACCCTCCCCTTTTTACAAGGGAATAACCTCTCCTAGTTGCCGACAAATGGCTTATATGACATGTGCAAATGTCGGCGTTAATCGAAACCGGCTCTCCCTCTGAAACCATACTGACAGGGATATTCTATAATATATGGCCGGGTTTAGTCAATTATGCTCAACCTGCCATCCGAGTCGGGTATTATTAACAAGGGTTCCCGTTCAACACACACCACCCTTTCGTATTGCTTTATCAATTGTTTCCTGATGACACTGCAATAGCTGTTGCACAATAATGTCACTCTGTTCTTGGGAAGGCACCTGAATACAGTTGACCAAATCTCCGCCCACCACTACGAAACAACTGGCTTTTGCCTTTATCTCCTCTGCATTGACGCAGCATACCGGACACCCACCTACGATAAGCCCTACATCGGCCTTTTCACCTTCCACTTCAAGTTCTGTGCGCTCTTTGAGTTTACTGACGACATCATTGACTAGCTTTTTACGATTAATAACCGGATTACAGCCGCCGCAATACTTGATATATAGCTTCATAATCTCCACCCCTAGAATAGGCTACGATTTCAAAAGGTACAAAAGGGGAAGGGGCATGCCCCTTCCCTCCTGTTTTACGCCGTCAGCGTGTAAAAGGCCCCAGGGTTTACCAATCTATGTCAGGATTTTCCCTTACCCCGCATAGATTTTCAGCCAGCTCTTTACGGTGTTCCAGATCCACCAGCCTGGTGATCATAATTCTCTGGGCTTGAGGAGACCCAGCCCCGTGCATGGACTCGGTCAGGTAGCCTACCGCAGCCGCTCCCTGGGTCAGGTTCTCAATCAGCCGGGCCATACGCTGCCGGTGTTCGACCGGCACATCATTCCGGGTAGTAGAGTATTTCTTGACCAGTGGCCCGATATCCGGATGGTTGAAATCCTTCTCAGAAGGCATGGTAACAAAGTAGCCGCCGGCTATATCCTGGGCTAAGCGGGCGATCTCATAAGGGAAACGGGTCACATTCTGCTTGCAGATATTGGCCAAGAGCTGGTCAATCAAATAGTTGCCTGCCGCAGTCTTTCTGCCCTCGGCTGAACAAGCAATCCCGCAACCATACAAGGTTTCATTGAGGTGGCACATCTCCACCAGCTTATCTTTGATATGGGATGCTTTGGCGGCTCCCTGATAATCAGCAATAGCTTTAGCGGCACCGATCAAAGTATCGCCTACCCCGACCTTGCATCCGCCATAACTCTGGCGATGGTAGCCGGCGAAGCGCTCCACCACCATAGTCGAAAAATCGGTTTCTCCATCCATAAAAACCCTTTCCCAGGGTACAAAGACATTATTGAATATTGTCAAAACTTCCTGGCCGCCAAAATGGAGGTTGCCGATATCCACGTTCCCGCCTTCCAGTTTGCGGGTATCGCTGGCCTGTCGGCCGTAAACATATATCATGCCCGGCGCATCGACTGGAACTGCAAAGCATACAGCCCAATCTTTTTCATCTGCTTTGAGGCTGTTATTGGGCATTACCAGTATCTCATGCGAGTTTACCATTCCGGTCTGATGCAGTTTGCAGCCGCGTACTACCAGGCCGTCTTCCCGTCTTTCCACCACATGCAGGTAAGCGTCGGGGTCAGGCTGCTGTGCGGGTGATTTGCTGCGGTCGCCCCGGGCATCGGTCATACACCCATCTACCACCAGATCGTTCTCCTGCACGTATTCCAGGAATTTTACGAAGCGCTGATGATACTGAGTTCCATGAGCCTGGTCAATTTCAAAAGTGGTGCTGTAAACGGCATTAAATGCATCCATACCCACGCAGCGCTGGAAGCAGGCCCCGGTCTTCTGTCCCATAAGTCTCTGCATTTTAACTTTCTTGATCAAATCCTCAGTACTCTGGTGCAAATGGGTAAAACGATTGATTTTCTGACCGGTTAAGCTTGAGGTTGCAGTCATAATATCCTCATATTCAGGATCCAGGGCCAGTTTGTAAGTCATTGCCACAGAATTGATCGATGGTCTTATGATAGGATTATCCACATAGTTCTCAACCTTTTCACCAAACATATATAACTCAATGTCTCTTGATCTAAGATCATCCAGGTATTGTTGCGCTGTCTTCAAGGCCATATTTAGTCAAACCCTCCCCATTTTGCATTATTCTTTCAGGATATACTCCATGCCTTCGCCGATCATAACCGCTTCGCCCTTTTGGTTAACGCACTTGGTCTCCAGCTTGACCATGTGTTTCTCTTCCAGTTTTTCTACAATGGTTGCGGTGGCGGTTATGGTATCGCCCATATATACCGGCTTGAGGAATTTGATGCTCTGATTGGCATAAACATTGCCAAAGGTAGCCATAGTCACCGTTGTGGAAATAAGTCCGGCCACCATCAATCCAGGCACGATAACATCGCCAAAGCGGGTAGTCTTGCTATATTCCTTGTCAATGTGAATGGGGTTCAAATCCCCGGTTAAGCCAACCCAGAGGATAACATCGGTCTCGGTTATGGTTTTGGTAAATGAAGCGGAATCGCCCACCTGCATATCTTCCCAATGCTTGATTTTGTCACTGTAATTCATGTCCTGCTCCCTTCCGCTTAGCGCAAAATGGCGTTGCCTATGACCACTCTCTGAATCTCGCTGGTTCCCTCATAGATTTCGCATATCTTAGCATCCCGCATGATTCTTTCCACAGGATAATCGCGGGTGTATCCATAGCCTCCATGAATCTGCACCGCCTGGTTGGCTACTTTGTTGGCGGTTTCAGAAGCCTTGAGCTTAGCCATGGCGGCATCGGTTCCGAAGTCAAGACCTTGGCTCTTGCGCCAGGCGGCGTCGTAGGTTAAGAGGCGAGATGCCTTGACTTCCAGGGCCATATCGGCCAGTTTGAACTGTATCGCCTGCAAAGCTGCAATAGGTTTGCCAAATTGCACCCTCTGCTTGGCGTAAGCCAAAGCTATCTCATAGGCGCCTTGGGCTATTCCCACTGACTGGGCAGCGATACCAATTCTGCCGCCATCCAGTGTTTCCATGGACATCTTGAAGCCATCGCCTTCCTTGCCTAACAGGTTCTCTTTGGGTATCCGCAGTCTTCAAATACCAGGTCGCAGTTCTGTGTGCCCCGGAGTCCCATCTTCTTTCAAATTTGCCGAAGGTGAATCCGGGGTTCCTTTTTCAACTATGAAGGCGCTGAACGCTTTGCTTCTCATTTCTTTGGGTCCGGTGCGGGCAAACACTACATAGGTATCTGCGGCTTCGGCATTGGTTATGAAGATTTTCCTGCCGTTTAAAACATAGCTGTCTCCATCTAAGACCGCTTTACAGGACATGGCGATGGCATCAGAACCAGCCCCAGCTTCGGTAAGGCCGAATGATGCCAGTTTCTTACCTTCAACCAGAGGAATCAGGTATTTCTGCTTTTGTTCTTCGGTGCCCCATCTCCATATAGGCCAGGCCCCCAGGCTAAGATGGGAGGAAAGGGTATCCGCCGCCGAGGCATCTACCCGGCCCAGTTCTTCCACTGCAATAGCATAGGCCAGATAGTCCATACCGGCTCCGCTGTATTTTTCTTCAAACGGAATCGCGGTCAAGCCCAATTCGCCCATCTTTTCAAAAAAGACTGCGGTCAAAGTATTCCTTTTCATCTCTATCAACAACACCGGGAGCCAGGACTCCTTCGGCGAAATTTAACTGATTGTCTAAGCATTTCATACTCTTCACCCAGTTTGAAATTCATTTAATTTTCATCCCTTTCTATATGCTGGTCATTTGCAATTGGTCTTTAGGCACCGTAGTACAGTTTTTTAGCTTCTGCCATTATTTCATCTCTAAAATCAGGGTGGCTGATTGATATCAAGGCTTTCAGCCTTTCCAGATTGGTTTTGCCCTCCAGCATAGCAATGCCATATTCGGTTACAATGCAGCTTACTTCATTGCGGCTGGTAGTTACTGCGGTTCCCCCTGGAAAGAGCGGGTACGATACGGCTGACGGTGCCTTTGGCAGCGGTTGAGGGCATGGCGATGATAGATCTGCCGCCCCTGCTGAGATGAATACCGCGGATGAAATCCACCTGTCCACCCACCCCGCTGAATTGTTGGCCTGCCAACTGATCAGCCGCTACCTGCCCGAGAACATCCACCTGCAGAGCAGAGTTTATCGATACCATGTTGTCGTTCTGGCCGATAATATAGGGATTGTTTACGTAATCTTCCGAGTGCATCTCAATAAAGGGATTGTCATTTACCCAGGCATAAAGCTCTTTGCTGCCCATCATAAAGGTGGAGATGATTTTGTTTTTATGCAGGGTTTTCCGGGAGCCGTTTATTACTCCCAATTCGGTCAATTCCATGACCCCGTCCGAGAACATTTCGGTGTGAATCCCCAGATCATGCTTTTCTTTGAGATAAGACAATATTGCATCAGGAATAGCCCCTATTCCCATCTGTAAGGTATCTCCATCTTTGATCAAGGTATTGACATAGCTTCCTATGGCGTCCTCCACCTCGGTGAATTGAGCGCGTTCTATACCCATCAATTCACGGTCGCTATGAACAAAGTAATCGATCTCCCTAACATGCATAAAGGAATCCCCGTGGGTCCTGGGCATGTTTTCATTTACCTCGGCAACAACTATTTTGGCACATCTTGCCGCTGGCAAGGTGTAGTCCACTGATATACCCAGACTGCAATAACCATGTTGGTCCGGCGGGCATACTGTTATCAAGGCTACATCTACCGGTAAAATACCATCTATAAACAACGCGGGGATCTCTGAAATGAATCTGGGTAAATAATCAGCCCGACCGCTGTTGATAGCTTGCCTGGTATTGGGTCCGCCAAACAGAGACACATGACGGAAACTCGATTCCATCCCAGGTTGAGCATATCTGCACTCACCCATCCCGATTCTGTGTACGACTTTGACATTTTCCAATTCGGTATACCTGTCGCTCATAGCCTTAGTCAATGACCGCGGTTCACCACAAGCGTGGGCAACTACTACTGTATCGCCAGACTTTATGCAACGTACAGCTTCTGCTGCTGTACAGCTTTTGTCCTTATAATGCTCCTGCCATTTCATACCTCACCCTCCAGTGCAAAAGGAAATACTCATTTAAGGTAAATTTTAATAATGAAATAAATTGGGGGCCCGGTCCAGACAATAATCTTTGCTGCAATTCATCCCCGGAGAAGAGGGGGGGAATAGCCTTCCAGGGCTGCCGGGCCCCCCCATTGGTACTCGCAATAGTTCAGTTCATGGACTGTTAATCTTCCCAAATAGCGAAGGCTCTTACCGGGCTGCCGGTAAGGCCGCGGAATTTCAGCGGGAACATGGCAACATAGAAATTGTCATGGCGCGGAATCCGAGTGATATTGATCAAACTCTCGGTATGGACAACTTCTCTTTCCGCGTGCACGGTATGGTTGGGATAATCAAGATCAGCCGGAGTATCCAGGCTGGGAGCGTCCGTTCCAATATTTACCAGTCCCTGATCTAAGAGCCAAGTGGTGGCTTCCTTATCCAGACCCGGATATTGGCTTAAATAACGTTGGGGGTCGGTATCGCTGTAAGGTTCGATACCAGTCCAGTACAAGAGGATCATACCTGGTTTTAAGGTGACCTGGGCCTCATCCAGGCCTCTCTTGATAGCATCCTTGGTAATATGAACCCGACCTTGAACAAAGGACAGGTCAATCCAGGCCGCGGGGGCGATCAGTTCTTTCAGCGTGATCTTATCCACTGATAGGTGTGATTTATTGGGATCAAAATGATAAACTGCATCCACATGGGTTGAGGTGTGATCACAGGTTATGATTCCTTTTACACCAAAACCGTAGGGGTAATTGCTGGCTTCGCCAAGGCTGAATTTAGTCTCTTCATGGGTTTTGTGCCACCAGAAGGCTGTTTTCATATGACCGGGATAAACCGGGATTTCCGGGGCTACATCTTTACCTAAGTCCATGAAGTTCAGTTTTTTGCCCATGAATTCTATTACATCGATTTTCACGTTATTTTCACTCATGATTAAACCCTCCGATTAGATATATTAAAAGTTAAGAATCTCTCGGTTGATCACGTATTGACAGTTATTAAGCCGTTTGCGGCAGCAGCTTGGCTTTTCTTTCCGCTTCCAGTTCACTGTCAATCTGTTCCATGGTCTTGCCCTTGGTTTCACGGGCGAAGTAGAACAACACGCCCTGGATAATAAAACATACCGCCAGGAAGAGGTACACAGATCCGATGGCATCACTGGTAGCCTTGGGGCTGACCAGGTTGGATGAACCGGCAAAGAAGGCCACTACCATGGGGCCGATCAACTTGCCGATGCCGCCCATGCCATAGGCAGATCCCATACCGGCAGCGCGCAACTGTGAAGGCCATACTTCGGAACCATATGGCCCGACCAGGGCGAAACCGCCGTCAGCAAAGAAGTAGATGCCGATCATGCACAGCCAGAATACTGAGATCCCGCCGATATAGTTGCCGGTGTTGAAAATAGCGAACACCAGCATGATAGCGGCACCGGCACCCAAGACCATGCCACTGGTACGGCGCCCCAGCAAGTCGGACATAAATGCCCAGAACCATCTGCCTACAAAACCGCCCAAGGTAACGAATATATACAGCTTGGCGGCTTCTTGAGGTGTCCTGCCTATAACCAAAGCTAACAAAGCCGGACCCCACATGGTGAAACAATAGTAGCCGCACTGCTGGGCAATGTTGGTTCCCCAGGTAGTGATAACACTGCGGGGATATTTGAAGAGCTCACTCCAGCTTTGCTTGGCCATCGGTGGCAGGTCGTCGACCCATTGGTCCTTTTTGCCAGTAGCCTGGCGGAAGTCATGGTGTTGTCCGGTAACCCAATCGACTGCTGCCTCAGCCTCATCAAAGCGCTTGTTGCCGATAAGCCAGCGGGGAGATTCCGGAACCCAAATTCTGATCAACAGGCATAACAGAGCAGGAACCAATCCTACCAGGAACAGTCCCCTCCAACCAATAGTCGGGGTTAAAAAGGCCGCACTGCTGCTGGCGATCATGGTTCCTATGGGAATAAAGGAAGTCACTATGCCGCTGACCCGGCCGCGGAACTGAGAAGGCACAAACTCCTGCACCAGGGGCAGGTCAACACAGTACAGACCGCCCAGGGCCAAACCGGTCAGGAAACGCAGCACCACCAGGAATATCCAGTTCCCTTCCGGAACAAAGTACATCAGACCGGTCATTACAGCGCTAAACAATATAGTAAAGATAAATACCGGCCTGCGTCCGATTTTGTCTGCGATATAACCAAAAGCAGCCGCACCTATAATAGCCCCGAACCCGGAAGCCAGTAGAATAGCTGCTGAATGGCTATAGGTCAGGCCCCAGGGAACCATGATAAAAGCGATAACGAAGCTGATGATGGTAAAATCAAAAAACTCCAGCATGTCTCCCAGGACGGCGGCACTGATAACTTTATAGTGATTCTTGGTTAAATGGGATTTATCAAGCTGGGTTATCAAACCCGATGCTGATCTTGCCATGTTTTCTCGTCCTCCCTAAATGTCAAATTAAGCATCCACTTGTATTAAGGGGTGTAAAACCAAATACTCTGCCACTAAGGCCTGTTACCAGGCCGTCCATCCTCCATCGACCATCACGATTGATCCGGTTATAAAATCGGCCGCATCTGAAGCCAAAAACAACACCGTTCCGGTGACATCACTGACCTCACCGATGCGGTTTAACAATATCCTGCGCTCAACGTCTGCCTTGAATTCCACATCCTTAAACATTGGTTCAGTAAAAGGCGTATTGATAAAGGTCGGAGCAACAGTATTGACTGTGATGTTGTAAGGGGCCCACTCCCCTGCTAATACCTTGGAAAATTGCGCTACTGCTCCCTTGCTGGCACAGTAGGCTGAACGCTTAACATAGCCCACCACTGACATGGCCGAACCTATGTTGATTATTTTGCCTTTGTTTTGCTGCATCATAATGCGTCCAGCTGCCTGGCTGCAGAAGAAAGAACCTTTGGCATTGATTCCCAGGACTTTGTCCCAGGCTTCCTCGGTGACATCCTCGCCACGCTGCTGGACATTAACCCCTGCTGAGTTGATGGCTATATCGAGCTTGCCGTACTGCTCTGCTATGGCCTGATAAGTTGTATTTATAGCTGGCACATCTCTGACATCACATACATAAACGTTGCTAATACCGCTCAGAGCAGCGATTTCTGCCTGAGTCTGTTCTGCTGCTGCTGGCGAAATATCAATTAATGCCACCTGTGCCCCGCTGGACGCCAAGGCCAGTGCACAGGCTTTTCCGATACCGTTGCCAGCACCGGTTACTGCTGCAACTTTTCCGCTTAGGTCAACAGTGATGTTTGACATTCTACTCACCTCTTTTTCCACTCCACAATTAAAGCTCTGCCTTGCAAGGTCTGATCCCCTGTTCCCTGAAGCTCGTCAGCCGCAAGTACTTCCAGATGAATCTCGTTGTCTTACTTGTGCAACCTTCATGCCAGATAGTCTTTAACCATGAAACTTCTGCAGTATAGAGTGATGAAATATTATTTTTTAGCCATCCACCTCTAGTAAGCCTCTATTCAAGAGCCCATAAATCAGGCCTTATCAGGGCATCATGGGCTGGAAGCGATGGAGTATTATGTCGATGAGCATTTAAGCGGTTTTTATTTTTTCCCTATGATTACCTCCAATAATCCCCCTTGTTCACGTTACCTTTTTCACTTGTATCTGACCCATTATTGAATCGCCCTTTGAAAAGGGTTGCTTTCTGTTTGGGCACAAGCCCATTTAGACCGACAAAAAGCGGCTGACCCATTAATGGGGCAGCCGTTCCACTTTTGTTACGCCCTTAAAAATAACCTATCCTGACGACTTATCATCCAGCTTAATTCCGTACTGGGATGCTTTCCGCCAAATGGTGGTTTGGCTGGCGCCAAGAGATCGTGCAGCTTTGCGCAGGCTACCATACATCAGCAAATGCTTTTTTATCAGGTTTTTTTCGAATTCTTCAACCTCTTGCTTAAGGTTAACAGGCTGGAAGCCACTATCGGCCACAGTCCTTATTACAGCCCGACCATGATTCAGGAAACTGAAATCATCAATTACCGTGTCAGCGCTGGTGACCACTGCTCTCTCAATCACGTTGCGCAGTTCTCTTATATTGCCAGGCCAGTCATAATCAATCAATAATCCCAGGGCTGAAGCGGTTATTGTCTTGCTGAATCCATACTTTTCGTTAAACATTTGCAGGAAATGCCTCACCAAAGGAGCGATCTCCTCTTTTCTTTCCCGCAGAGGCGGGACATTGATCGGAATTACGTTCAATCTATAAAAAAGGTCTTCTCTAAACCTGCCTTCAGCCACCATTTTAGACAAGTCTCGGTTGGTGGCAGCAATTACCCTGACATCCACCTTGATGGGGTGTGATCCTCCCACCCTGGTAAATTCGCCCTCCTGTAAGACTCTCAGCAGCTTGACCTGCAAATGCATGGGGATTTCCCCTACCTCATCCAGGAACAATGAGCCGGTATTGGCCACCTCAAATAGACCGCTCTTGCCGCCCTTTTTGGCACCGGTGAAGGCCCCCGATTCATAGCCAAACAGTTCAGATTCCAAGAGGCTTTCGGGTATAGCCGCACAATTTATTTTGATATAAGGCTTTTCACCACGAGTACTGTTCTTGTGCAGTTCCCTGGCGATGATTTCCTTGCCAACCCCGGATTCCCCCTGGATTAATACGGTGGAGTCAACCCGGCCTAACCTAACGATCAAATCGATGATATCCTTGGATTGTCGGGATTCAGCCACAAAATTGCTATCCTCACTAATCCTCATCTTTTGCAGCTCCTGTTGGTAATGGCGGCTTAATTCCTGGGCTTGCTCCATTTCCTGGCGAAGCTGTTCTAATTCCGTCAAATCCCTGGCATTGGTTATCACCCTGATCAGTTCACCGCTATCATTGAATACCGGGTTGCCGGTTACCAGAAGTCGTTTGCCGGTTTTCAGCTTCTGCTCAATCGTCACCGGCCTCTTCTGTTCTATTACCATTAACGAAACCGAATGATCATAATACCCTTGGTCGACCAAATCTTGCATATTTCTTCCAACCAGTTCTTCACGGGACATCCCGGTTATGCGCACATAGGCATCATTTACCCGGATTATGTTAGCCTGTGCGTCAGTCTGGCTTATGCCGTCAAAAGAGGCTTCTATAACCGCCTGCAATTCGTCTTTCATATCCTGGGTCTTTTCGAGTTCCCCGGCTACTGATTCCAGGTCGGTTATATCCTTGATGTTAACCAACACATTGGTTAGTTCGCCTTCTTGATTAAAAATAGGCAGACCCGTAAATAAGGCTACTTTCCCGGTTGAGGTTGTCTCTTTGTACATCACCCGCTGTTTGCTTTCCAGGACCATCAGGGTAGCCGCCTTATTGTAATAGCCCTGCTCAACCAGGTCATACATAGACTTGCCAACGATATCTTCAGCCTCGATCCCGGTCATCCGGGTGTAAGCCTTGTTGACATTTATGACCTTGCCTTCTTTGTCCGCCACGAAAAAGCTGTCCAGAGATTCATTTAAAAAATAGTCCATGCTCTCTTTCATTTCGCGGGCAATGTTTAATTCTCGGGTGATGCTCTCCATGTCTGATATATCTTGGGCAACCGCAACTGCACCTATGATACTGCCATCGGAACCAATAATTGGAGTACGGTTGCTTAGTATGGTTTTGTCCTTATAGCTGAATTTTTCGCCCTTTACCACCATTCCACTTTCCAGGATATCGATTAAAGCCCCATCTGGAAATATATCAGTATACAATGCCCCCAGAACTTCTTCTTTTTTCATCTCAAACAGTTCTTCGGCGGCCCGGTTAAATATGCGGATAATTCTGTCTTCATCAATGCTGACTATAGAATTATAGGCGGCATCCAGTACAGCATGCATACGCTTGGTTATATCCTTCAGCTCCCGGGTATAAACCCGGTTGACATCAGATTTAGTCAGCATACCGGTTACTCTGCCCTGGCTCACTACAGGATAACGGCCAAAGGTCAGCCTATGAATGATCTCGGCAGGCATCTCCTCCTCCAGGGTATTGACCGTGGTACTCATAATCTCCTTAACCGGCACATTCAAGGGCTGACACCCGGCAAGGGCCTGATACAGATGCAATTCTGTGACCAGCCCCAAGAGCCGCTGATTCTCATCGACAACCGGCGCACCATCTATGCCGTGCCGCAAAAAAACCGCGGCAGTATCCTGGATTGAGTTATTGGGCTTGATGGTAATGGGATGATGGGACATTACATCCATTATCCGCATTGAAAAATGCCTCCCCTCTTAACCTGTCCATAGGCAATTGTGCACTAAATCAAAATCGCCCATTCATGTCTGCCTAAACCAGTGCTGCCTGGTCAATCCAGCGCTACCATAGAAAGCAGACGTGTATTACGCTTAAGCACCCTTTATAATACAACAAATATTTGGCCCAGGTATCTGTAATAATATGTAATAATTCCCATCATGTAGGACTTGCCAGCATGCTGGCGAAAGGATTTAGGTGTTACTGCCACCCCATAATGTCCGGTGATAGACGGTGTAATTTGGCCAAAAGTTGACGGATGTGCTGACCGTTTGGGCAGCCCCTTAAGGGGCAGGGAGAACTAACTCAATTCTCCCTGAACAACTAGCTTAACCATATGATCATCAATAATGTTACGTTTGTTCTGAGCTCCATAAAGCAGACAATGAGTGCAGACCTTGTTAACCATTCGCGCTGCTCCACTTGAAAACTTGAATATCTCATCAACAGCGTTATCAGAGAAAATATCATGTTCGGCACCGGCATAAGCCAGGTGTCTTTTTACATATTCGCCAACCTGAGAGCGATCCAGGTGAGGCAGCTTGCATTGTATGTCGATGCGTTGCCTGATGGCCGAATAGGACTGAAGCTTAAGCCTATCCCAGAGTTCATTCTGGCCTACCAGAATCAAAGCCATCGGGCTTTTGGCGTCCATTTTGAAATTCAACAGGAACCTGACTTCTTCCAACATCTCTTTGTCCAATAGATGGGCTTCATCCACGATAACCACGGGCTGCAGGTGGTGGATACCCTGCATCAGTTCGATCTCTTTATGTAGTTGCCGTTTAGCGTCTCCCCGGTAGAATTTAGCCTCACAGCCCAATTGCTCTAATAGGCCTTTGTAGAAATGCCGAGGTGTTAACTTGGAATCAGCCAAGTACATCACCATATACCGAGATGTGTCCAGGATTTCTTTAAAGCACCTTATGGTAGTGGTCTTACCGGTTCCACAGTCTCCGGTTAATACTGCAAACATCTGCCGCTGGGCGGTGTACTCAAGCCTCCCCAGGGTTTCTTCCAGCAGGTGTGACTGATACAACTGATCAGTGGGTATATCCCTGGAAAAAGGTGTCTTTTGGAGACCATAGAAACTTTCAAACATGCCCTTCGCCCTCCTTGCTTACTGAACGATAGGAAACGGCGGGGGTATAGTTGTCTTTGCGCTCCTGGTGCTTAATAGCTGCTGCTTGGAGCAGCCTTGATGAATCAGTGGGTTCTTTCTGCATGAATTCGGGTAAGGGCGGTCTCTTACCCGCCCGTTCTCCAATCACCAGTTGCCGGGCTTTAAAGGGCTGGTGTCCTTCATATTCGATGGTAAGTTCACTAATATCTGCCGGATCGAAGATGACATCGACTTTGCAGCCGATAAAAGTCAGACCTACTTCGTATTTTCTGCTTTCAAAGCTGATACAGCCTGATTTATCTACCTTTCTTTCCTCACAGTGCATAAATGCACTGGCTAGTATTTCCGGATCAAGGTATTTCAAGGTCTTACGGTCACTCTGGTATGCCACTGCCGGACTAAGCTCACCCTCTATTCCGGAATGAGGCTTGTGCTGGTAGCATTCCTCCAGCCAGACTGTGAACAACTGATTTAATCTGTCTAAGGTTTGTGGTTCCTCTAATCTGGCCTCTGCTAAAAATGAGTCAACCACCCGGTTAAAACGTTCAACTTTGCCAGTGGCTTCGGGGGAATAGGGTTTTGCAAACAGTAGCCTGATTCCCATCTTGGCACAGGCTCGATTCATCCATTTGTTGCGGTACTGACCGCCGTTATCAAAGTATACTTTTTCCGGAACGCCGTATTTTAGGATGGCTTTCTTGAAACAGTCTTCAACAATTATTTGGTCTAATACCGGGTAGAACTCACCATGCAGAATGAAGCGAGTAGCGTCATCCACAAATGTAACCAGGTAGACTTGCTTCTTTTTACCTTCCTTGCCGATGGGCAGGTAGGGCCCGTATTTTATGTCAGAATGCCAGAGCTGGTTACGGTATTTCTGCTGATAACGTCTGGCAGCTACACCGGTACCGGTATACATGCGCATTTGCCGACTACTGTAACCTCTCTGGGCTAACTTTTCCTGCAGGGTGCTACGCTTGATCTGTCCTGGCTGAACTAAGCCCTCCCACTCCATGATCTGAATGATTTGGGATATGCTGCGACTGGGTACTTGGCGGCGCAGCAATATGGCCTGCTCCAGGACGTTAATGGGAACTGCTTCTTCGCTACACCGTTTGCCTCTGCCTTTGGGCTTTAGTCCGTTAAATCCTTCTTTCCTGTACAGGTCTAGATACCTGCGTAAGGTGCGCTCGGATATCCCGGTCTGTTCACATATCCGGGTTTTGATTACCTTAGCCTGTCCGGCATCCAGGCCTTCAGCAAGGAGTGGGGCCAGCATATGCACCCGCTGGGCCGCTATCTCTTCTGCCTTCTTGTCATTTCTCAATGCTCAAGCCTCCTTTTTAAGCTTTAACATTGAGTTTACCTTTACACTTTTATGGACAAAACGCTGAACGGGTATGTGACCATAAATTTAAATTGGCTATGGGTTTGACAACTCTGGCCAGCCAACCGGGTGCATCTCCTACATGCTGCCAGATCCTGTGGAGCTTGGACGGGGGAAGGCTGGATAAACCTCCCACAGATTCCTTTAGATCATACCTTAGGATTATTGATGTCAGGCAACTCTGGAAGTAGTCAGCTCTTTCAAAAAACCAGTTCTGCCACCGCTTAAGGGTAGACTCATCTGCAATTACACTCATCTGTCTTTCCTCGGTAATTGTAGTTTCTATACTCTCCCGCACATGGTGTTTGTAAGGAACTAATATATCCGGAAGTTCATGATGAATCCTTTTGCAGTCAACACATCTCAGTCTACGAATACTCAAAACTATCTTGTTTCCATGGGTATTGATACAGCTTCTTTTGCGGCTGCCTATCACCTTTAATCCCCCGCTGCAGCAGGGACAAGGAATCTGCTCCAAGCTCCTAACAGAAAACACCCTTGGAAGGGTTCTCTATCAGCTCATATTTTGATACAATAACCATACTTGGTGTGGACGTCTCTGGTGCTTCTGTTGGTCGCATTAGCACATTTATACAGAGGCGTCTTTCCTTTCTGTATAATATGGTCATTATATCCAGCTATTTTTGGTCAGGCAACTCCGTCAGCTTTTGGACGGGTTAGGTTGGCTTTAACATTTAGGCTGTCTCGGTGACTTTCCAGCCTATCTGGGCTCACAGTCGGAAGCATAGCTACTTCCGTTACAATCTTACGGGGAAATTGCTTCGGTAAGGTAATGGCTGAAGCAGCACAGCCGGAAGTGCGCAGCTAGTGGAAAGAATATAAAATAAAAGGCACTTTCAAAAACTTAGAAAGTGCCGGGTTTTTCTGGAGCGGGAAAAGGGGTTCGAACCCTCGACACCCGGCTTGGGAAGCCGGTGCTCTGCCACTGAGCTACTCCCGCCTGCTTAATTATATGCGCTGTACTTGAATTTGGCGAAGCCGATGGGATTTGAACCCACGATCTCCGGCGTGACAGGCCGGCATGTTAACCGCTACACCACGGCTCCGCATTTTTTCAATCGCATAGATATATTAGCAGAATCCCGATTAAAATTCAAGCCCTGCCCATTGCTCTTAAAAACCAACCGCTGGGGATTTCAACACCGTAAAAAGTTCTTTCAGAAGTGGCCTATGAAAAATCGCAATAAAAGTCCGAGATGCCCTTCGGGCTGGGTAAGGCAGATATTAATCGTCCCCAGCCCACCATCCTACGCCTTTTTCAAAACCAGGTTGGATTGCCGCTTGTGCCAGTTGAGATATTCGCTGAGAATGCCTGCGGAAGAATTGATAATTTGGCTTTTCCGTATGTCGGCTCTTGACGCCAGGGCAATAGCCTGGGCGTTTTCTCCAACATTGTAGCAAATGTGAGCATCACTGTTGATGCTTACCAAAACCTTATACTTCTTGGCCAGCTTAGCCAGCTGGCTGCATACCCGGAAACTGCCCGGCCGCACTACAAAGGAACTGTTGTTCAGCTCCAGAGCTTTGTTATAATCTTTGGCGGTCCGTACTATTGTTTCCATATCCACCGGGTATTGAGGATTCCCCGGATGGCTTATAACGTGTATAAAGGGATTCTTAATTGCGGCCACCATTGCTGCGGTATTTTCCTCTGCAGTGGTTCCGGTGTATCCAGTGCCATCATGAAATCCGGCCAAAACGATATCCAGGTAATCTGACATTACTAGCTCCGGCATATCAACATTGCCTTGCGAGTCCAGTATATTAGCCTCCACACCCCTCAGAACCTCAACTCCCTCCATTACACGAGGAATAGACATCAGGTTGGTGAAATGATACAAGTGCGGGGCGCCAGGCATTCGTGGACCATGATCGGTGATCGCTATGGTCTTTAGCCCCTTTTCACGAGCGGCCATAACGATTTCCTTTATAGTGCTGTATCCGTGCCCGCTGGCGGTAGTATGAATGTGCAAGTCCGCCTCCATTTTCATCATTTTTCTTCACCTCCTTTCGATTACCGTACACTTTTAATTTTTTATATATCAAAGTAATTCATTTATAAGATGGCCTATATGCGCCCGTAAATACCGTATTGACAGCCTGAGCGCTGGCTGTTGCACCTGGATTTTATGGAGCTTAACCACTAGCGGATAATTTGATAGATCGGTCAACTTCGCGGGCATGGCAACTAGAATACCGGGGCTTAAAAACCCCGGCAATACTTGCTTAATATAGTGCAACAGGTTCGAACCTGCTGCTTCTATTGTGTGACTTATGAATTCATCTTCTTAAACTACAAGCGATTATAACAATTGAAGTGTATGTGATTTTGAGCTTCATTATATTATAGCTTAATCGGCGTTCATTTGGCACCAGTATGTCCCCAACCCAGCTTGGTAACGCCCGTAGACTCCTTTACCAATCTTAGCCGTCCGACCTTTAGATTTCCTAGCTAGAGCCCGCCTCGTCCCCATTGTTGCCCTGTTATCTCCCAAAATTAAAAGCCCTTGAAGGCTGAGCTATTGTAGAGACCCCAGAGATTATATTGCTTTTCCATTACCATGGCCCAGGCAATAGCCAGCCTCCCCACCATGGCAATTATCGCCAGCAACATATCCAACCCCGCGATTTCTGCGCGCTTGCTCACCATATAAATTATCATAAGCACAATGTAAAACACGATAAGCCCCACCGCGATATAGAAAAAACTGTTCCATCCGGCGATAAGCCAGCCGAAGATGAAAAAAGCAATTAAAAGGCTGATTTCCCCAATTGCACTGCGCATACTCCACCTCCCCGATTTTCCCACCCAGCTTTGGCAAGCCCGGGGATATTTCCCAACAACCCGATCATCACTTGCTCCAAATTATTGCTTTCTCCTGGGACAGATACCTAATGGCGCTAAATATTGCTTTTAAAAAGTCCGCTCAGGCTAAACATTCACACTATTAAACAGCACCTGGTATAGAGAAAACTACTCCCCCCCATAACCAAATACCGGGGCTTTAAAACCCCGGTATAGCTAATCTTTTATGGTGGGCGCAGCAGGTTTCGAACCTGCGACTTCTACCGTGTGAAGGTAGCACTCTCCCGCTGAGTTATGCGCCCGCATTAGATAGTTTATCATTTCTGCACTGTTTTTTCAAATCTGTACCATAATCAGAAAATCTGTTCCTGCACGATGGTTTGACTCCGTTTGGGCCCTACCGCGATCAGGGTCTGCTTAACTCCGGTGAGATCGTAGATCACATCCAGGTAGCGGCGTGCGTTAGGTGGTAACTGTTCATATTCCGTCGCCCCGGTGATGTCCTGTTGCCAGCCGGGCAGCTCCATATATACCGGTTCACAGCCTTCCAGAACCTCTATGCTTTCAGGGAACTCGTTAATAAGGGTTCCTTTGTATTTATATCCGGTGCAAATCTTCACCAGCGCAAATTCATCCAGAACATCCAGCTTGGTGATGGCCAGGTCAGTCAATCCGTTCAAACGCACCGCATAGCGTAGTATCACCGCATCCAGCCAGCCACAACGGCGTTTTCTGCCGGTAGTAGTTCCGAATTCCATGCCCCGCCGCTGTAGCATATCCCCATCAGCATCGTGCAATTCGGTGGGGAATGGCCCTTCCCCTACCCTGGTTGTATACGCTTTGGCCACCCCGATTACCCGGTCGATGCAGGTCGGGCCTACCCCAGCCCCTACGCAAGCCCCGCCCGCTATGGGATGAGATGAAGTGACGAAAGGATAGGTGCCGTGATCAATATCTAAGAGGGTCCCCTGGGCGCCTTCAAAAAGCACCTTCTGTCCCTCCTTCAAGGCCTGGTAAATCAACAAAGAGGTATCCGCGATATAAGGGCGCAGGCGCTCCACCTGCTCCTGGAGTTCAGTCAAGAGCTCCCGGTAATCAAAGCCGGCCTCCCCATAGATCTCCTCAATGATGCGATTCTTCTGCTTTACCTGGGCCTCCAAGCGGGGCTCAAAATAAGCCCGGGAATCCAGCAAATCGCTGATCCTGAATCCGGTGCGGTTGATCTTATCGGCGTAGGTGGGACCGATGCCGCGCTTGGTAGTACCGATATTGGTTGCCCTATCCTCAAGGTTGTCTATTTTTTTGTGGTAGGGCAAAACCAGCGGGGCGCGGCTGCTGATGCGCAGATTCTTAGTATCGATACCCTGGCTCTGAAGCCTTTCCAACTCATTGATCAACTCGCCCATGTCCACTACCACGCCGTTGCCTACGATGCACCGAGTATTGGGATATAGGATGCCTGATGGAATCAGGTGCAGCTTAAACTGCTGGTCCAAAACCTCGACTGTGTGCCCGGCATTGCTCCCGCCCTGATAACGCACCACACAATCGGCTTTTTCAGCAAGGAAGTCGGTAATCTTGCCTTTGCCCTCGTCTCCCCATTGGCTGCCGATCAAAACGATCGCCGACATCAGGTCACCTCCTCGGTATACTATTCAATATCAAACACCACGCCCATGATTGCGTGGTCGGCACACTCATATTAGCATTACGGTTTGGCAGTGTCAATCAGAGCAAGTCCAGGATTGTCGGGGGTTCTGTATACTGTATCAGAGTATACAGAACCCCCGCCGGATATTTAACATAATAACTCGGCCTCAATGAACTCAGGATTGCTGTGTTATAGGGGCGGTGAATATATGCGGGTAAGCCTGTTCAATGGATTCGAGAGGCACGATCTCCAGCCCTTTAATGCTCTTGGGAATATCTTTAAGGTTGGCAGCCGGCAGCAAGACTTTGCTCAGGCCGGCTTGTCTGGCGGCCTGAACCTTTTCCCACAAGGCTCCCACCGGCTTTACCTTGCCGCGCAGAGATATCTCTCCGGTTATGGCAACGTTTTGGCGTATGGGAACTCCAGTGATGGCGCTGACGATGACCAGGTAGAGAGCGGCCCCGGCTGACGGTCCGTCCACTTTGCCGCCCCCCACAATATTGATGTGCAGGTCGTAATCTTTGATGTTGGCAGCTATGTCCTGCCTTAATACTGAGGCGGCATTAAAAAGCGAGTCTCGGGCCATAGTGCCAGCGGTATCATTGAAGCGGATGCTGCCTTCACCGTGGTTGGTGGCCGGAAAGGCGACGGCTTCTATTTCCAGAATGGCTCCATGATAATGATGCGCTCCCAGACCCATTATTCTCCCCACCTCGCTGGAATCCATTGCCATCGGGGGAATAACCGGAGTGATGCGGCTGTATTGCACGGCCTGGTGGACATGCCGATTGGTGACCATAACCGCCTCACTGCTAGCGCCGTTTTCATTCAATGCCAGTGCATAGGCGTCAACCAGCAGTTTATTGGCTGAGCGACCTTCGCTGGTATATTCGCTGATGAGCTCTTCCACCCCGGGTTGTATCTTTATACCCAGTTTATTGGCCGAATTGTGAACTATCTGCTGTATATGCCGCGGGGTAAGAGGTTCGAAAAACACCTCCATGCAGCGCGAGCGCAGGGCCGGGCTGATGGTTTCACGGCTGCGAGTGGTAGCCCCCACCAGTATAAAATCTGCCGGCAGGCCTTTTTCAAATATCTTTTTGATGTATTGCGGCACCCGTTCATCATGGGGGTCGTAATAGGAGGATTCAAAATAGACCCGTTTGTCCTCCAAAACCTTAAGCAGCTTGTTCTGCAGGGCCGGTTCCATTTCCCCGATCTCGTCGATAAAGAGAATGCCGCCATGGGCCTCGGTAACCAGACCCGGTTTCGGTTCTGGGATGCCGGCTTCGGCCAGATCGCTACGTGCACCCTGATATATGGGATCATGCACCGACCCTAAGAGCGGATTGGTAGCTTCACGCGGATCCCAGCGCAGGGTGGTGCCGTCCACCTCAATAAATGGGGCTTCTTCCGCGAAGCAGCTTCCTTCCCGGCCTTTGACCATCTCCAAAGCCAGACGGGCACAACTGGTCTTGCCTACTCCGGGTGGTCCGTATAATATCAGATGTTGTGGAAACGGGGTGTTGAGTTTGGCTAAAAGGGCTGTTACTGCTTTGTCCTGGCCGACCAGTTCGGTAATGCCGACTGGACGCAAGAGGTCCAGTGCGGAGCGGTTCAAGCCAGTCCTCTCCATTTTCTCTAAGAAGCCCAGCTTTTTTAAGGTTCGGGCATTTTCCGGGGAATTGTTCTGCTCTTTGAAAAGCTGGGTTTGCAGGTCGCGGACATAGACCTGGTAGTTCTGGTCCACCTTTTCCTGAATGCGCTTCTGCCATTCCGCTTCGACCGAGCGCCGGGCACTCTCCTCAGCAAGCAGATCCTCCAGATAAGTTGTCTCCATCTCCAGGTCGCCGTGGAACTTGAGGTCATTGATGGTGGGGTCTTCGGCCAGGATGCGGCGCAGGCCGAGTATCCTCTCCTCCAGTCGTTCAGATTTTATCAGGTCTATGGCATCCAGCTTGCTGGCCCGCAATACCAACCCCTGAGTGCCATACAGGCTGTCCAGGCTCTGATAGAGATTTTCTACCTTCCAATACAAAGCTCGATTTTGTTGATCCTTTTTGTTTCGTCTAATGGCCACTTAATGCTCCCCTATCAACCGGGCTCCACACTGACCTCCAGATCTGCGTGGATACCCGGGTAAATTTTAATATGTACCGGGTATTTCCCCAGATGCTTAATAGTCTCTCCCAATTCAATCTTTTTCTTGTCCACTGCCACCCCAAACTGTTTTTGCAGGACTTCGGAAATCTCCCGGGAGGTCACCGCTCCGAACAATTTGTCACCTGTGCCGGTTTTGGCTTTGACCGTTACGATTTTGCCCTGCAATTTTTCCTGCAACAGGCGCGCCTGGTTCTCTTCCTTGATTTTGATCCTTTCCTGGCGTTGCTTCTGGTCTTCCGTTTCCTTAAGCCGACCGGCCGTAGCCTCCTGGGCAAATCCCTGGGGAATCAGGTAGTTCCTGGCATAGCCATCACTTACCTCTTTTATCTCACCTTTTTTGCCCAGTTTTTTAACATCTTGTATTAAAATAACCTTCACGCTTATACCTCCTGTCCGCTATATGGTTTTCTCAGTCCCAATAGACTGTCAAATATGCCGAGAATACAGAGAAATCCGAGGGCTGACAACGGAAAGAACAGAGCCAGTATTATCACCAAGAATAACGTCCATCTCCTGCCCCGGCCCTGCTCTTGCTTAAGCCGAAAAACCAGGCTGGCCAGGCCATAATAAAACGATATCACAGCCATCACCACCAGTACATTAGAACCGGTATAGTAGGTCAGCCCGCGTTCGTCCCAGCCATACAGCCCTAAGGCCAAACCCAGATTGACCAACCAGGCCAGCTCCCAGGGCATCAGTTCCTGCGCGAAGGGTTTCTTCTTTAGACGGATAGCGAGCTGTTTCCAGGTGAAAACCGAAGCCAACCAGAGCATTAAAAATACTGCCAATAAACCCTGTACATAGAAAATGGCAGGAAGATGATGCAGTAGGCTGGCTGCCATAGCGGCCAGCCCCTGTTGGAACTGCTCCTCAGTCAACCCGATCTCCTGGTAGATCCTGGCCCACCCTTGAGCATCATAATATCCGCTGGCCTGCATAACCATTTCATTAATCTGCCCGGTCAGATACTCGGCTCCGTTAAAATAATACAACGCTCCCAGATAAAGGCTCACCCCAGCCACAAGCGCTGCTACTCCGTAGCGCCGGACATGGTAATAATCCTGCTGCCTAAAAGCAAAAAATCCCATCACCATGGCCGGTATACCGAAAAAAGCCAACAGATAGAACAGATTGCCCGGCCCCCCTAAAAGCGCCAGGACGGTGATGTTGGCCAGGAACAAGGCTGCCAGACGGGGCTTATCCAGGTGGATTCCGGCAGCAATCAACAAGGCTCCCCACATCATGGCCAGGATCATGCTCAGGCCCGGCGCGACCAGTGTGGCCACACATAGCAAAAGGGTAAGCCCCAGGTACATCAAAAAAGTGGACATATTATCACCTCATCTATGGCGCAGGTGTTCAGCAAGAGATCTCATATCCTGATGCCAGTGCTCAACTTCCTCAGCTGCCCCCAGGCTCTGATTGAGCTTATGTTGGACTTCCCGGTCGAGCGCGGCAAAAGGCACCCCTACCCGGTTGCCCAGGAGATAGATCAGGATCATCACCGCCGCCAGGGCATCGGCAATGGCCTCGACCGAGGTGTTGAGCAGGCTTTTGAACAGAGCCCCAACAGACTGAACCAGCTCTGCCTTAAGCCATTCTATCATCCTAAGGCTTTTGGTTATATCCAATTCGTTTTTTAAGGCCATAATGAACCCCCCCTATTTCACCTGTTCAACACCGCCCCGGTTTTCCCCTGCCCCAGGCTGAGCCGAACTCAAATGCCGTTTCTCTCCCAAATTAAAAACAAGCCCTCATAAGAGGGCTTGTTGATAAGTCTTACTCCGAAGTATAAGGCATCAACGCCATGGTCCGGGCCCTTTTTATGGACACTGTCAACTGCCGTTGATGATGGGCGCAATTCCCGGTGATGCGGCGGGGCAGGATCTTACCGCGCTCAGTCACGTAACGCCGCAGCCTGGAAATATCTTTGTAGTTAATGTGCTCGATCTTATCAGCGCAAAAATTGCACTGTTTTCTTTTTTTGCGCTTTTCCTTTTTCAAATACGATTCCTCCTCTTAACTAAAAGGGGATATCATCATCCCCGTTGCGGTCGACGAAATCGGTATCGTTTATCAATTCTTGTCCCACATCATTCCAGCCATCCTGACCAGAGGAGGTCCGTGCTGATGAACCCGAAGTGCCAGTGGCAGCTCCGCCCTTGCCAAGGAATTCCACTTGATCGGCGATTACTTCGGTCACCCAGCGTTTTTGCCCTTCCTGAGTTTCATAAGTGCGTATCTGCAGCCTGCCGTCCACGGCCACCTGGCTGCCTTTGCCCAAATAAGTCGCACAGTTTTCGGCTGGCTTGTTCCATACTACGATAGGGATGAAATCAGCCTCATTGCGGTTGTTCCTACGATTTACCGCAATAGTGAAACTCGCCACAGCGGCACCATTAGGGGTATAACGCAATTCCGGTTCACGGGTCAGGCGCCCAATCAATATCACTCGGTTCATCAAAATCCCTCCCACTTTTAATTATTTAGTTCTCATCCTGACGGATGATGATGTGGCGCAGGAAATTGTCCGATATTTTGATAACCCTGTCCAACTCCAGAACAGTTTCAGGCCGGCCTTTGAAGTACCACAGGAAATAAATACCCTCGTGATAATCCTCAATGGCGTACGCCAGCCGTTTTCTGCCCCAGCCGTCAGCTTCATTGACGAATTCGCCGCCGAAACCTGCGATAATATTCTGCAGTCTTTCTTTGGATTCAGCAATGGCTTCCTCAGCCAGATCGGGTTTTAGCAGGAACAACATCTCATACGTGCGCATCGTTACACCTCCTCCCTATGGACTAACCCGTGTATACACGAGTAAAGGCTCCGGTGTTTACCGGAGCAGGGACTTCAAATTATTATAACAGTATTTCAACACCCTTTGCAAGAACCTGGAAGGGTTTATTAAAGCCGGCCCCTTATCAACAGGCTATTTAGCTCTGATAGGGGTTTCTCGGTAATAAAGGTGTCGTTGAACAGCGCTTTTAATATTGCCACAAGCTGACCTGAGGGGCTGTTCTTGAACCCGATGATACAGAAGTGTTCTTCCCGCGGCATATTCTTAACGCTCACCAGATCCCCGACATGAAAGGTTGCCTTGTCTTTTTGTGAACCTTCCACTTTTTTCCCTCCTTATAGCCATAGATGATATAGTATATTCTGGGAGCAGGAAAAAAGTGCTATAGCTCTTCCGCGGGTTTCTCAACTCTGACCATGCGCTTCTCAAATTCCATGCGCGGGATCATCACCAGGCGTCCACAACCGACACACTTGATCTTAATGTCCGCGCCCATACGGGTCACTTCCCAGTTGTGACTGCCGCAGGGATGCTTCTTTTTCATACGCACCACATCCCCCAGCTTGAATTCTTTGCGTTGCACCGCTTCTCCCCCGACTTTTAATCTTCAATTTCGATGGTATACGGCCTGGCTTCAACTGCCTCACCAATCGGCACGCACATCAGCTGTTGTTTGAGCATCATTTGCTCCAGCGCCCTGCCCTTGTCAGGATCCACGGCCAGCAACAGGCCACCCGCAGTCTCGGGGGTGTACAACAGGTCCAACCAGGTGGGATTTAGCCCTGCGTTCACCTTGATTTTTTCCTCCAGGTAGCTGCGGTTATTATAAGTTCCGGCAGGGACCAGTCCCATAGCAGCACTGTCCCAAGCCCCGTTTATAAGCGGAACCGCGCCCGCCCTCAATTGCACTGTAACCCCGCTGGCCTGGGCCAGCTCCGCCAGATGCCCCAACAGGCCGAAACCGGTAACATCGGTAGCCGCATTGACCCCTAGCCTTGAAGCTATCTCACTACTCTCCCGGTTGAGGGTGCTCATCAAACGCACCGCTTCCTCATAGGCCTCAGCCGTTGCCATATCCGCTTTTATGGCGGTAGCGATAATGCCGTTGCCGATGGGTTTGGTTATATATATGATATCCCCTGGCTTTGCCCCGGCATTGGTAAGCACCCGCTCTGGGTGTACCAGTCCGGTAACTGCCATTCCGTATTTGGGCTCGTTGTCGTCCACACTGTGCCCACCTAACAGATAAGCCCCGGCCTCAGTGACCTTGTCCAGCCCGCCTTGCAATATCTGCCCCAGTACCTGCAGGTCTTCACAGATGGGGTAACACACGATATTTAGTGCCAACAGCGGTTGGGCTCCCATGGCATAAATATCGTTTAAGGCGTTGGTGGCTGCAATCTGCCCAAACAGATAGGGATCATCCACCATAGGGGTAAAGAAATCCACCGTCTGCACCAATGCAGTCGCCCCGTCTAGGCGGTATACTGCCGCGTCATCACGGGTTTCCATACCCACCAGGATGTTTTGCTGAACCGGCAGGGGAATGCCTTTCAGAAGGTTTTCCAAGGTCCCCGGACCTATTTTGGAAGCTCACCCCGCGGCCCGGACCATCTGCGTCAAACGGCGCTTCTCCACCGGCTTCCCCTCCTCTCCACTGACGATTATCTTCAAGTCATTTTCTGCATAAAAACTCGGTAGGCACGGTAAGCCATATATACATCAGCCTTACTCACGATTTCAAAAGGGGAATGCATGCTTAAGACCGCTACCCCGCAATCCACCACTTCCATGCCGTAGTTGGCCAGATACTGGGCCACGGTCCCGCCGCCGCCGATATCCACCTTGCCCAGTTCACCCACTTGCCAGACCACTGCTTCCTCATCCAGCAAACGCCTCACCGCAGCCACGAACTCCGGATTGGCATCATTGGATTCAGCCTTGCCCCGGGAACCGGTATATTTGGTCAATACCACCCCGGCAGACAGGTAACTGCAGTTCATCTTTTCGAACACCTCTGGGAAAGTGGGGTCTACCGCAGCATTAACATCGGCTGACAGAGCATAACTCTTGCTCAAGGCCTGGCGCACCCGATAATACTCAGGCAGCCCCGCCTTGTATAGCAGCTCTGCGGCGATATTTTCCACTGCCAGGGATTGCAGGCCGGTGTTGCCAGTGCTGCCGATCTCCTCCTTGTCAGCGAACAGACATATCACGGTGCGCTGTGGATTTTCCACCTCCAAGACCGCCTCTAAGGCTGTATAGGCGCTGACCCGGTCATCCTGTCCGTAGGAGCCTACCATACTGCGGTCCAACCCTACTTCCCGAGCCTTAAAAGCCGGCACCGCCTGTAGTTCGGCGCTGGTAAAATCATCTTCTTCAATGCCGTAGTTCTTCAGCAGCAGGTCCAGAATGTGCTGCTTAAAGGCATCCTCCTTCAGATCCCGCACCGGAGTCGAGCCCACCAGAATATTCAGGTCTTCACCCTTTATGCCTTCATTCATTTTCTTGTCCATCTGCTCTTTGGCCAGATGGGGCAAGAGGTCAGTTATAACGAATACCAGGTCGTCGTCTTTTTCCCCGATGCATACTGATATGCGCTCTCCGTTTTTCTTTACCACCACCCCATGCAAAGCCAGGGGTATGGTTGGCCACTGGTATTTTTTGATGCCCCCGTAATAGTGGGTCTTGAACAAGGCCATGTTGTCAGCCTCATAAAGCGGGCGCGGTTTAAGGTCCAAACGGGGGGTGTCCACATGGGAGACCACCAGATTGAATCCGTCTGCCGGATTTTGCCCCATAATGATAAGAGCGGCTAGTTTGCCGCGATGGTTTACCAATAATTTCTCCCCCGGGCCTACCCGGTCCTGCTGCTGTAGGGGCAAAAAGCCCTGATCTAATGCCCTTTTCTGTATATAGGCAATGGCTTCGCGCTCGGTCTTGGCTTGGTTGAGAAAATCGATGTATCCCTGGTTGAATCGGTGGATGGCGGCGAGTTGTTGATCATCGACCCGATCCCAAACATTGGGGCGCTGGTTACGTGTTTCTATCAATGCAGTACCTCCCTGATTTACAGTCTTAGGTTTATTTTCCGATGTCCAGCCCATTCTTATACTTGCAAGCTCAGGATTGAGTAGCCCCATTGGTAAAGATCCATTATGCAGCGGACCAGAACTGAATCATTCAATACGGTGAGCAAGGCCTGGGCCCCGTCTCCCCCCATCTGCGCCATGGCCTGCAGCACCGGCTGGAGGAATAAGATCAAGAGGAGTATCACGACAACTCCTTGGGCCACCGCCAAAAGCATCCCCATGTACTTGTTCACCGAGGTGGTTGTGGGGCCGGTGACGACCAGGTCCTCGAACCAGCCCAAGGCGAGCCAGATCAACTGCCGGCTGGTTAAGGCAATGATCAGAAAACAGGCTGCCCGCACCAGCCAGAAGGCCAGATAATGCAATGAATCGTAAATGCTATAGCCTTTCACCATCAAAGCGTAGGGGATGCCCAACACCTGCAAAGGGGCATGTTCACGCAGAAAACTGTCCAGTGTGGAAATTATGCCCACATGGCGTTCCAAACTGATAGCCAGATCGTCATAAAAAAACACCGCCAGAGCCAGGCTGGCAATAAAGGTAATCACACTGCCGAGGGAAAGTATGAACCCCTGCCGCACCCCGCTCAGAGCACATAATAACAGAATGAACAACAGCAAATAGTCAACCGTGTTAAATGCTAATTGGCCAGAAACCATCGCTCCCAATCTCCCTTATGCACATTATTATAGCACAGGGGCTTCCCCGATTTGGATATCTAATCCATAAGCTTTTCTTTTTACCATTAAATTTATGACTTAATTTATGACCTTTGGAGACAACTGTGCACCTTGATGTCGAATCAGCTTGCAAGTTAGTTCTTTACAAAACAGCCTGTCATGGGTTATATCCAATGTAGCCTTCTGCTTCGCTCACGATTCCCCTGCAGGAGAGCATACACATGCAGATACCGGCATTTTAACAACGAGGCTTATAAATGGGTTACTATCTGGGTAATGTGAGCATAAACGTGGTGATAAACTATGTGCAGTCCTTCGGCATAATGGCTCCCTTAGCAGCATTTCTTCTTTTCGCCCTGCAGGCTGCCCTGCCGGTGTTCCCCTATGTGGTGTTGGCCAGTGCCTGTGGAATGCTGTTCGGCTTCAAGCTGGGTTTTTTGCTCTCCTGGTCAGGTGCTTTGTTGGGGGCTTGTGTGGCTTACACGCTGTCACGCCTGGCGGGAGGGAACTGGGTTTGTCAGAAGATACAATCCCGCTGGGGCTATGATGTGCAGCACTTCAACCGGGAGGCCGCCTTCTGGGGTATACTGCTGGCCCGAATTATCCCGGTAATTCCAACTCCATTGATAAATATCGCCGCCGGCATCGGCAAAGTACCTTTTTGGCATTTCTTCTTCTCCTCTGCTCTGGGCAAAATCCCCACAGCTCTTCTCTATACGGGGCTGGGGATCTCGCTGCTGCGCAACCGCGATGTCAAGTCCACCCTATTAATCCTGGGCATCATCTTGGTCCTGGCCTTGCCGGGGCGCTGCCTGACCAAAGGCAGAACTCCGCTTGCCCAGAAGGTGGACCAATAGTTCGACACACATATTTCCCGGACCGCGCGAATCATGTAATTATTTCCCGGGAAATAATTTAATTGCTCAGATAGTAAGCGGGTATGCAAAAAGGGATGTAAAATGTCAGATCGGGGAATAGAAGCAGAAAATGATTTGGCAAATGCGCGTACTAATCGACCTACTCAACCACGGCGTTGCGCCGACCTACATCTTTTATCAGTTATTCCCGGTGTGGCAGCTCAATGCTCAACCTTTCCGGGCACGCTTTCTATCTAGCTCAATGTCGTTTTCCGTCATCTGCAGTTGACCGGCACTAGACCACGAGATACAGATCAAAGGGTTAGCTTATCACTATACTAATAAATCCGAAGCTAAATAATGATTCCACTGCAAAAACCCCAAAAATGTTGCAAAACAGCAGGATAAACCACCGTGAATATCGAAGTAATAGTTAGATATTTAAAGTAAATAAAATATAAACTAACTTTAGGGTGGTTTTGCAGTATGTTCCGTAAAAACGATAGTCACTATCAAGATGAACTTTTTAGCCATTACCAGTCCATGAGACCAAGTGTAGCCAAACTACTAAATAAAACCTGGGCACCGATTTTCTATGAACATGTTTTTTGTAAAATCAACGAAGATCTGTTTGCCCCCATGTATTGTCTTGATACCGGTAGACCCAATGTTCCGGTTAATATACTGATGTCATTAGAGATTATCAAAAACATGTTTGGTTATACCGATCAAGAATTAATCGAGCAGTTCTACTTTAACTTCCAGGTCAATTATGCCCTGGGTATAAGAAACCTGGGTGAGGTTTACCTGGCTGAACGTACCCTTTACGAATTCAGAGAAAGAGTTTATAGGCACATATTAGAGTATCCCGAGCAAGATGAAGTGATTTTCCAACAGTTTGAAATCCTAACCAAGAATTTTATCGAACAAGCCGGGATAAAAACCGATGACCAGCGTATGGATTCTACCTTGATTTCTCCCAATATCAAGAAAGCCGGTAGACTCTCGTTAGCCTTGGATGTATTGGTTCAAGCGGTAAGAGGCATTGCCTCTAACATGCTTTCCGATAATCTCAAACAAGTGTTAAGAGATAGCTTCAGAACTGATTTACTATACAGAACTAGAAATCAGGAACTGGAAAGCAGGTTCCAGAAAGTCCTTAACCTCATGCAAGAGGTAGATAACTTGGCAAATAAGGATCGTAACCTTGCTTCAAAACGAGAAATGGTTCTGCTTAAGCGTTTTCTAGGCGAACAGGCTGCCTTCGATGAATCTAAGGGAATATGGCTCGCCAAGCCCAGTAGTGAAATTGAAAGCGGTTCCCTGCAATCAGCTTATGATAGTGACGCTACCTTCCGTAACAAAGCGGGTAAGAACCATAGCGGCTACGTTTTAAACGTGAGCGAAACCAGTAGCAAAAAAACCCGATTCAGGTGATTACCGACTTTTCAGTACAACCCAATAACATCAGCGATGTAGAGATGGCTAAGGAGCGCATACCCATCATCAAACAAAGGACGGATGTAAGGACATCTACTTAGATGGAGGTTACTACGGCCAAGAGGTCATAGAAATGGCAGATGAGCTAGAGGTTAACCTACACTATACAGATATGACCGGACGTAAGGCTCCATCAGATAAACTTTCCACAACCAGTTTTAAGTTTGATGATGATATGAAAATAATCAGTTGTCCCCAGGGCAAGATCCCATTTAGAAGCGATTTCAATCCCGGTTCCAAGACTAGCAGTTGCCACTTCAAACACGAGGATTGCCAAGGATGCCCGAATTTTGATATATGTCCAGTAAAGACCCAGAAGAAAGACCGGATATTACGGGTTAGTTTAAAACCATCCAGGCTGACCGGGTTAGAGATCAAATACACAATATTGCGGTCAGACGTGAAAACACCAGTTATCGTGCTGGAATCAAACAACCAACTCCGCTCTAATAAGAAACGAAAATACCCCTGCAATACCGCATTGCTACGATAATTACAAGGGTTCTATGTCTAAGATAATTTGGCGGAAGCGTGTGAGAATCGAACTCACCCGCGACGGGATCGCCGCCGCACAACTGGATTTGAAGTCCAGGCGACCCACCAGGACCGATCCGCTTCCGTGTAGGGAAAAGAACCTAGCGATACTCCACCTGCTATATTAACATAATCGCGGGTAAATTGCTCGCTTTTCGCCTGCCATATACTGTATTGCGCTTAAAATTCCCGATCATTACTGAGCTTTCCCATATAGTCAACAACTTACACTGCATGGCCTACGGTTAAATAAGTGCCTGCTTTTGTCATACCTATTGACTGCCAGGCCCCTTCGGGAATCATCTCTCCGAATCTTCCACCGCCAACACCGAGTCAACCTGATAGCCTTGTGATTTCAGTTTTTCTATCAGCTCTGCTGTCTGCAATGATTCGATACGGATGATAATTTTGTAGAGGTTCTTTTTTTCGTCATAATAGGCTACCGCATTGAGGATGTTTATGCCCATCCCGGCGATAATGCCGGTAATCTCGGCTAGCCGTCCCTGCCCGTCAGGAACATATAGATCCAGGCGGCTGTGGGCCTGGTAGACCCCGAGGATATCTATCAAAGCGTCAAATATGTCGGTCTCGGTTACGATCCCCACCAGTTGACCATCATCCACTACCGGAAGACCGCCGACATTGTTGGCCCGCATGAGCTTGGCAGCGGTTTCGATATAGTTTTCGCTGCCAATGGTGAGGACCTGTTGTTTTTTGGGCACAATATCCCGCAGTTTGGTTTTCCCCAAAAGATAATTTATTTCATGTACGCTTAATGCGGTCACCGGCGAAGGTGCCGCTCGATTAAGGTCACTGAGGGTAACGATTCCTACCAATTTGGTCTTATCCATTATAGGGATGCGGCGTATTTTGTATTCCTCCATCATATGCAAGGCTTCCATCAAACTGGTATCCATGGTGGCAGTTTTGACATCGGTGCTCATTCTGTCTTTTACTTTCATCTAAATCCCTCCCTCCGCAGGGTGCCGCCTGAGCTTATCCGCCCAGATAGGCCTTCTTAACGTCTTCGCTGTTCATCAGATCTTTAGCGTTTCCAGACAAAACGATTTCCCCAGTCTCGATGACATAGGCCTTATTGGCTATAGATAAGGCCATATGCGCATTCTGCTCCACCAGCAATATGGTAGTGCCGCGACTGTTGATCTCTTTGATGATTTCAAATATTTCCTTGACCAGTAGTGGCGCCAGCCCCATGGAAGGTTCATCCATAAGCAGGAGCTCCGGTCTGGCCATCAAGGCTCGACCGATGGCCAGCATCTGCTGTTCCCCCCCGCTTAAAGTGCCGGCCAGCTGTTTTTTTCTCTCCAGCAACCGGGGAAAGCGAGTGAACACCGCTTCCATGTCGCTGGCGATGGCCTTTTTGTCTCTGCGCAGGTAAGCACCGGTTTCCAGGTTTTCCAGCACGCTCATGGTGGAAAATACCCGGCGGCCTTCAGGGACCTGTGATATCCCCATGGATACAATCTTTTCCGGAGCCAGGCGAGTGATATCATTATTTTTGAAGGTTAGGCTGCCATTCTTGGCCCGTAATAAACCGGAAATGGTTTTTAAGGTAGTGGTTTTTCCTGCGCCATTGGCACCGATCAAGGTCACGATGCTGCCCTGTTCCACATCCAGGCTGAGGTTTTTTATAGCGTGAATGGCGCCATAATATACATCGATTCCTTGTATGTTGAGCATTAGCTTACCTCCTCACCCAGATAGGCTTCGATGACCCGAGGGTTGTTCCTGATCTCTTCGGGAACCCCCTGAGCAATGATCTGCCCGTAATCTAGCACATAGATGCGCTCGCAGACTCCCATCACCAGTGACATGTCATGTTCGATTAACAGTATGGTCAGGTCGAATTCCTTTCTGATCCAGCGGATCAATTCCATCAGGTCCTGAGTTTCCTGCGGATTCATGCCTGCAGCCGGTTCATCAAGGATGAGCAGCCGTGGCCTGGTGGCCAGTGCCCGCGCGATCTCCAATCGGCGCTGTTCACCGTAAGGCAGACTGGATGCTATCTCCTCTTGCTTATCTTCCAGCCCAAAAATTCTTAAATAATGCAGGGCTTCTTTTTCTATACTGGCTTCACCTCTGACAAAGGTGGGCAAGCGCAGGATGGCGGCATAAAGCTGATAAGACACATCTTTGTGCAGCGCAATTTTAACGTTATCGAGAACTGTCAAATCTTTGAATAAGCGTATATTCTGGAAGGTCCTGGCGACTCCCCGCTGGCAGATCTTATGCGGCAAGAGTCCTTCCAATGGCTTATCATCAAACATTATATGTCCCTGGTCAGGCTGGTAGACTCCGGTAATGAGATTGAAAACCGTCGTTTTGCCCGCTCCATTCGGCCCTATCAAGCCCACCAGTTCTCCGCTTGCTATTACCAGGTTGACATCCGCCAACGCACTCAATCCGCCAAAATATTTGGAAAGATTCTGTATATTTAGTATAGTCATGCTGAACCTCCCCAAAACCGGCTAAATGTCTTACGGGTCAACTCTTTATTGCCCAGCAAGCCCTGCGGCCGATATATCATCACTAAGATCAGGATCATAGCATAGATAATCATGCGAATGGCCGGAAATGCTTGCAGATAAGCGGTCAATACCGTAATGAATATCGCCGCCAGAATCGCTCCGGTAGTACTGCCCAGACCACCCAAAACCACCATGACCAGTATGTCGAATGATTTCAAGAAGTTGAATGTGTCCGGCTTAATAATATAAAAGTAATGGGCAAATAATGCCCCTGCCAGTCCGGCAAAGCCGGCCCCGATCATAAACGCCATCACTTTGTACCAGGTGGTATTAACGCCCATCATCTCCGCTGCTACTTCATCTTCTCGCACCGATATTATAGCACGACCGTAGCTGGAGTTGATGAGGTTCTGTATCACTATAATGGTGATCACTGTAGCTAGAAAAAGGTACGGCCAGGTAGTCAGACGTTCAATACCGACAATTCCTGCCGGCCCCCCTACTTCTTCAATGTTTTGTAGAATTACCCGGATGATTTCTCCAAACCCCAGGGTGGCTATTGCCAGGTAGTCGCCACGCAGCCGCAAGGTTGGCACCCCGATAATCAATCCCGCCAAGGCTGCCGCCAGACTGCCGGCTATTATAGCCGGTATAAAAGAAAGGTCCATGGACTTGGTGCACACCGCCGCAACGTAAGCCCCGACTGCCATAAAACCGGCATGCCCCAAGGAAAGCTGTCCAGTGAAACCGTTGATTAAATTCAGACTCACCGCCAGGATGATATTGATGCACATAGAAGCCAGATTTATCTGATAATACTGGTTAAGCATCCTGGTCGCGATCATATACTGTACCAGGGTGAAAATCCCGGCTAGTATCACTATATTTATCAAGAACCACAGCCATTGCCTCTTTGATGACGGCATGTTTTTCACCTACACTTTTTCACTGTCATTGCGACCGAAAATTCCGGTTGGTTTAATGAGCAAAATCAAAATCAACACTCCAAAGGCTACTGCATCACGATACATGCTGCTGCCGTAGCCGCTGACCATGGTCTCCAGTATCCCCATTAGGAATCCCCCCACCATAGCCCCGGGGATTATGCCTATCCCCCCCAGAACCGCAGCGACAAACGCTTTTAGGCCCGGGATAATTCCCATCAGCGGATTGATAGTGCCATAGTATAGGCCAATCAAAACCCCTGCCGCAGCAGCCAGAGCAGAGCCCAAGGCAAAGGTAAAAGAAATGGTCTTATCCACACTTATGCCCATGAGCATGGCTGCCTCTCGGTCTAAAGAGACCGCTCGCATGGCCTTTCCGGCCCGAGTCCGTTTGACAATGTACTGTAACATGATCATCAAGATCACTGCCAGGACTACAATAAATATATCTTTGTTGGAGATATACAAGCCCATGATTTGATACTGATGCATGGGGAAGGCCTCTGCCGGGAAAACCCGCTGTTGCGGGGTGAGGAAGAAAATGGTGACGTATTCCAGAAATAGTGAAGCACCGATGGCGGTAATCAAAGCCGCAAGCCGGGTGGAATTGCGCAAAGGTTTATAAGCGATCTTTTCTATAAGGACACCCAGGGCGGCACAGGCCAACATAGCGAACAAAAGGGCCACAAATACGTTGCTGCCCAACATCGTTATAGAAAAAAAGCCTACATAAGCCCCTACCATCATGATATCGCCATGAGCGAAGTTGATTAACAGTATGATTCCATATACCATGGTATAGCCCAGTGCAATCAGGGCATATATTGCTCCCAGCGACAATCCGTTTACCATTTGTTGCAAAAACTCAACCATATGTTTGCTGCCTCCGTTTGTAAGGCCAGGAGGGTGTTATCCCCCTCCTGGCTTCACGTTGGGATTCTTAGTGGGATACCAGTTTTCCGTCTTTAAATTCTATGACCACGATGCTCTTCACCGGATTATGCTTTTCGTTGAAGGTCATGGTTCCGGTTATACCGGGAAAATCTTTGGTTTTAGCCAGGGCTTCGGCCACTTTGACCGGATCCGCGGAGTCGGCTGCCTTGATGGCTTCTGCCAGCAGATAGGCCGAATCATAACCTAGCGCAGCGAAAGAGTCCGGAGTTTTGCTGTATTTCTGCTCATAGGCTTTAACAAAGTTAGCGATCTCCGGTTTCGGGTCTTGCACTGAATAGTGGTTGGTAAAATAGGTGTTGTTCAGAGCCTCTGCACCAGCCACGGTTATCATGTCAGGGGAATCCCAGCCATCGCCCCCGCCCATGGGAACAGTAATGCCTAGCTCACGGGCTTGTTTGATCAGGATTGACACTTCTTGATAATACCCAGGAACATAGATGAATTCAGGTTGAGCCGCTTTGATCTTGGTCAATGTGGCTTTGAAGTCCTTATCTCCGCTGACATAACCCTCCTGAGCTACAATTTTACCACCTTTGGCCTCAAATGCCTCTTTGAAATATTTGGCTAAGCCTTTAGCATAATCGTCAGAGTTGCTGCCATAGATGGCCGCAGTCTTCATATTTAGAGTATCATACGCATACTCAGCCATACGTACCCCCTGGTCGGAATCCAGGAAGCAGGCCCGGAATATGTAGGGAAAGGTTTCTCCGGTCTTTTCATCCACGGTGGCTCCCGGAGCAGTTGCCGCAGGTGCTATCAAGGGAACTTTGTTCTCATTCATAACCGGGGTGCAGGCTGCAACCGCACCACTTACCAGCGGTCCAATCTGGGCCACTATACCCTTGCTGACCAGGTCAGCGCTGACATTCATAGCTTCGTCAGTTTTGGATTGGCTGTCCCGTTCCAGAACCTTGAGCTGTTTTCCCAGCACTCCGCCCTTGGCGTTAATCTCATCAATAGCTAATTTAGCGCCATTAGCGGCATTGGTTCCATAGCTGGCTACCCCGCCGGACAATTCACAGTTCAGACCAACTAAGATTTCGCCGGCTTGAGGAGCCGGGGTCGCCTGGTTCGGAGCCTTCTGTTCACAGCCGGCAACCATCCCCATGGCAAATAACGCCAATACCAGCACTGCTACACAACGTTTCATTCTCATCATTAGTCCTCCTTTAGTTTCTATTTCTCACGTCTTGGTTAAAGACGCAAAAGCCCTCCTAATCCACAACAACGGCCTGTCAGCTGACTTGCAACTCCCACTTGCCGCAGCGGTCTCCCCAGCGGGCAACCAGGTTCTTGTTCTCAAAGAACTGTACCACTTCACAGGCATTGGAGCAACCCTTACATTCAAAGCTGGTGGTCTTGAAATCGATTTTCTCCAGGTCAAAACCCTTAAAACTGCTTCGGCCTTTCATCCCCACTGCTTCCCTGGCCAGATAGGCCGCCCCAATGGCGCCCATCACAGCATGATGGCGCGGCACCACCACATCAAATCCCAGATATTTGTTAAAGGCTTGTACCAGACCGAAATTGGCGGCGACTCCACCCTGAAATATTACCGGGGCTAGTATTTCTTTGCCTTTGCCGACATTGTTCATGTAGTTCCTGACCAGGGCCTCACACAACCCGGCTACTATGTCTTCCAGATTGTATCCCAATTGCTGCTTGTGAATCATGTCGGATTCGGCAAATACGGCACATCGCCCGGCTATCCTGACCGGATTGGTGGACTTGGCGGCATATCCGCCGAAATCCTCAATGGGGATGCAAAGCCGACTGGCCTGCTGATCCAGAAAAGAACCGGTTCCAGCCGCACAGACCGTGTTCATAGCAAAATCAGTCACTACCCCGTCGCGCAGGATGATGATTTTAGAATCCTGCCCCCCGATCTCAATTATCGTGTGGACATTCTCGAACTCATGGCACGCTGCTATGGCGTGCGCGGTTATCTCGTTCTTAACAATATCCGCTCCAACAATCATACTGGATAAATAACGCGCACTGCCGGTAGTTCCACAACCAACGATTTTGATCTGTGATGCTATTTCGCTTCCCAGCTTTTGAATTCCTTCTTGTACAGTCTGTATGGGGCGGCCGTTCGTACGCAAGTATTTTGCGGCCAGAAGTTCACCCTGCTCATTCAGTACCACCAGATTAGTGCTGACTGAACCTACGTCCACCCCCAGGTAAGCTTTGATCATATTGAGAACACCTTCTTCCCCTGTTTGTGGCGGCGCTCGCGGCGCCACTGCAAAAGGTCCACGAATGCCTCCAGGCGGGTCTGCACCCCGGCTCGTCCGGTCTGTTCATCTATGAATACAGTCTGCACGGGGATATCAAAATCACGGCTGACCGCAGGTATGATACTCTTGGCTACGATCTCCGGTATGCATGAAAAAGGAGCCAACTGCACTACTCCATCAAATCCGTGCCGGGCATACAAAATAGTCTCAGCTATGCTGTTGACGCCATGGCCGCCGATGGGAGCCTCATTCAGATACGGCCGGGCTATAGCAAAAAGGTCCCCCTCGAGATTTATGATGGTGTTCTTGCGCGTATACGAACTGAGATAGATGGAACGGTCGGTTTCAACCCCCATCTCTCCTAGTAAGAGCTGTATATAATGATTGGCGGCCGGTTCCAGGACCACATAGATTTCTCCAATAATGCCGATTTTTAACGGTTGGCGTTCATCATCCCGCTCCACCCCGACCAGCAGGTCCATCGCTTCCTGGCGGGCCTGGCGGATCTCCTCTTCCCCCTGGGCGGCATCGATATAATCCAGACCGGTGTTAATGGCCCTGGTGGTATCGCCGCGCCGCACCTCCCGGGGGCGCACCTGATGAGCACGGATTTCTATATCATCAATGGCCTTGACTTTAGCCCAGGTGACTTTTAACACCCGCAGCAATTCTTTTAAAGAGACTCCTCCACCTCGGCGCAAGTAGTCTATCTTCCCCCAGAAATCGCCCAGGTTCAGAAGCGGCATCTCCATGGCAATGATCTTTAAGGGCAGACCCATTTCCTCTAAAAGGTATTTGTGCATCACCCAGTAGTATCCTGCCCGACAGGGGCCCATTCCTCCTGAGGTCACCACCGCCTCGGCACCCATCCGGGCTACTTCGATATAGGTCCCTAACAATATTTTAAATGGAATACAGGCAAATTCAGGTGCATAACGAACCCCCAGATCCAGGGTGTGATTGCTGGGCTCGGGTGGCACAATACATTCATGACCCAGGTTTTCCACCAGCCATTTTAAGGCTATATATGAATACCCCATACGGGGGAAGCTGATTTTCATCTCCGTCTCCTCTGATAGCGCAGCATATCCAGAAAGGCTTCCACTCTGGTCCTGACTCCGGCTTCCCCAGTATGTTCATCTACTGCAATTGGCAGATAAGGGGTGCCGTGGCGTTTGGCCTCAATTTCCAAGAGCCGGTCCACCATAGAATCAGGACCGCAGGCAAATGCGGTCACATGGATCAGGCCGTCGGCCTGGCCCTCTGACATGAAATGCAAACCTCCGTAGACAGCTCGGTTGGAGAAGTACCAGAACAGTGTTTTGGGGAGCTTGCGGTTCTGGCGGTTTAACTCCCGCTCGCTCAGCATATCCTGGGTTACAATTTTGACCCCCTGCTGCTGCAGAATCTTGATCAACCCGGCATTGATGTAAGGGTCATATATGGCGTACGGATATCCTACCACTGCAATGGTGATATCCTGCTTGGTGCCTGTCTGGCGAGTCGGTTCAACACCGTTAAACACCGCTTCCAGGGCTGCATCGGCCAACATGCCTTGCTGGCACAGGCTGCGGAAGCTGCGCTGTGCGGCCATGCCCAGGCGCAAAGCCCGCCTGCACCGGGCCATGCTGTTGCCCAACCGCTGCCCGATATCCCTGGCCACCTCCCAGTTTCCTGAGCCAAACGGTTTGAGATCGATGCGGGTGTCCAGCAAGGGCGGCAGATCTTTCAAGCCCAGACGCACCATGTCGGGCAGTCCGAGGAATTTGGGGCAGAAGGTTTCACTGCCGAAATCCCCGTGCTTGCGCACACTGACCAGGCGGGGGCAGAACAGCAAGTCACACTGCCCGGCTAAATGGGCGGCATGGCCGTGATACAGCTTGATCGGTATGCAGGCATCGTTAACCGCTTCTTTGACACCCCGATCCAGAATATCCCTGCTGGTGGGGGGCGATTCTACCACCTCGTGTCCCAATTCAGTAATAAAGGTCTTCCACAGCGGCAGGTAAACAAAATACGCCAGACTGCGAGGTATGCCAACTTTATACAAACTATAATCCTCCCCACCGTGACCGCGGCTATATCTTGACTCGAATGTCCCCTACTCTTCTGGTAAACCTGGTCCTATCATAATATTCTATCAAAGGCAGGGTGTACTTTCGAGAGGTGTTGAACAAGTCTCTGGCGGCTGCCAGGGTGAGCTCCTTATGCTCGGCAAAGTACTCCTGCAGAAGGTCCCGGCCGACCTGTAAGGCTTTGGCGGAGAAAACCATATCCTGGGTAATCTTAACCAGGCGTCCGTTGTCCATAAGATACGACACTACTTCGTTAAAGATATTTTCATCCGCCACCAGGGCCATCTTGAGTTCACTCAGGGCAGGCGGACTGAAGAGGTCCTTTTCCATAGCGGCGCTGATCTCGACTATCAAAGCCTTTTCCCTGGGACCTGGCTGGGGCGCATGCTCCGGCAAGGCCAGATTATTCTGCACCGATACCAGGGCCTGATGTTCTTCCAGGTATTTGACGATCAAATTGAAGCGGCGGGGGTTGATTTTAGAGAAAAAACGACTGCGCAGATCTTCGCGGGAATACCCGCTGCGCAGCGGGTATTGCTGGTGGTAATCACGCAGCCAGGCCTGAATGCGCTCCCGAATCCGCTCCAGTCCTTTGTGACTGATATAGTCTCCGTTCTTCAGGTCTTCCACTCGGCTATCCTGGACTAACTGCTCTAATTCCGCGGTGACCGCCGATATGCTGCTTCCGGTCAGCTTCACCAAATCGTTTATGGCTATGATCTCCTCGGGCTTGTGCTCCATTTCTAAGAGCACCCGCTCGTAGAGACTGCCTTCTTCCTTCATGCTCAGTTCTTCCAGGACTTCTTCCTTAAAACGCTTCTGCTTGGGCGCCTGGGGATCGATCACCACACCCCCTCCGATGGTGGTTACCGGAGAATAAAAGCGGATTACAAAACGGTCTCCTTTATAGGCGACCACCGGTTTCTCCATAACCAGTTGCACCAGGGCTTCCTCCCCCGGGTTCAATTGTTCCCGATCCAGCAGCACTACCCGGCCCATAGCCTCATCTGTGCCCAGGTGGAAGCGCACCCGGTTCCAATTATCCAGGCTGCGTTTGCTGGACTTGATCAGCTTGAGGCGGGCATCAATACGGTAACTGGGGTGTAAAACCCCCGGGGTAGCCAGCAATTCACCCCGGCTTACTTCAGCCAACTCAATGCCCTGCAGATTTACCGCCACTCGTTGTCCGGCCATGGCGGTGCTGACTTTATCATTATGCACGTGCAGGGTGCGCACCTTTACCTGACGCCCCCCGGGCATCAGTTCCAGGGTGTCTCCAACCTTGATTCGACCGGACCATAGGGTGCCGGTGACCACAGTGCCGAATCCAGCGATAGTGAAGGCCCGGTCGATGGGTAACCTGGCATAGCCTTCCGCATTTCTCTCCTGCACCTCTTCGGCGATTTTTTCAATGGCCTCTAAGAGCTCGGGGATACCCTGCCGGCTCACTGCTGAGACAGCTATCACCGGGGCTCCCTCCAAGATAGTGCCTTGCAGGTACTGAGTGATATCTTCCTCCACCATCATCATCCATTCTTCGTCCACCAGATCCGCTTTGGTGATCACTACCAAGCCTTTGTCTATCCCCAGCAGTTCGATAATATCCATATGTTCCCGGGTCTGCGGCATAACCCCTTCGTCGGCGGCAATGGTCAGCAGGACCATATCTATACCAAAAGCCCCCGCCAGCATGTGGCGAATGAAGCGCTCATGGCCAGGCACGTCGACTATGGCTGCCTTCTGTCCGCCGGGCAGTTTAAAGGGCGCGAATCCCAACTCAATGGAGATGCCGCGCTGCTTTTCCTCTTTAAGGCGGTCGGTGTCCACTCCCGTCAAAGCTTTGACCAGGGTGGTTTTGCCATGATCGATGTGCCCGGCGGTTCCGACAATAAATCTCTTCATAGATTATATCTCCTCCTGGGCGCTTTCGCTGCCGGTCTTTCCCTCAGACTGAACATCTTTCAAGGCCTGCTTGAGCAGCTCAGCTATTTGCTTGATCTGAACCATCTCGACAGTCCGAGCACTGATCAACAGACAGTTGTCCTGTATCCTGGTGAGTAGCGCGGGGCGGCTTTGCCGCAGTCTTCGGGCGATAGCCTCCAGCCCCTGCCCAATAGCTATTTCAACTCCACAACCGGGCAGGCTATGAATCGGGTAAGCCCCACCCCCGACCCGATCCTCAAGCGGTACCACTGCTATATGTGACACCCGCGGATGGCTGCCTACCGCCGTCTGCAGCTCCTGGCACAACTGGCCGCTCTTATCATAAAGTTCCTCCGGGGCAGCGGTTAACATTCTCAGAACCGGTATATCCTGTTCAGGATGTTCAGTCAGATAGGCTTTTAGGGTGCCTTCTAAAGCAGCTATAGTCAGTTTGTCCACCCTCAAGGCGCGCAGCAGTTGGTTCTTTTTCATGGCGTCTATATAGGTCTTTTTTCCCACAATAATCCCGGCTTGAGGCCCCCCCAGCAGCTTGTCGCCGCTGAAGGTAACGATATCCACCCCGGCTTCGATTGAGGCTTTTACGGTTGGTTCCTCTTTTAGGCCCCAGGCACTAAGATCGCATAAGACCCCGCTGCCCAGGTCATGCATAACCGGAAGCGAGGCTCGTTGTCCAACCTCCACCAGCTCTGCTAGGCTGACCTCACGAGTAAAGCCGACAATTCTGTAATTCGAAGTATGGGCGCTGAAAAGCAGTGCTGTCTCGGCATTGATGGCTTCCAGGTAATCTGCCCCATATGTCTTATTGGTTGTCCCTACCTCCACCAGACAGGCCCCGCTAGCCTTCATTACCTCGGGGATGCGAAACGCCCCACCGATCTCCACCAGCTGGCCCCGGGACACGATCACTTCACGCCCCGCCGCTAGCGTGTTCAACCCCAAAAAAACCGCAGCCGCATTGTTGTTTACTACCAAAGCAGCTTCGGCACCAGTCAACCTGGTCAACAAGCCTTCCAGGTGACGGTAGCGCGACCCCCTGTCCCCGCTGCTCAATTCCATTTCCAGATTGGTGTAACCTGCCCCCAAGTGGTAGATTTCCTGCAAGGCCATCGCCGATAGCGGTGCCCGGCCCAGATTGGTATGCAATACCACCCCAGTACCGTTAATTACCTCCTGCAGGGTTCCCCTCTTCAAGTCATTTATTGTTTTGGTGGTGCGTTCCACAGCTTGCTCCAGGAGGCTGGTTTTAGATGCTGGCTGGGGACGTTCCAGCAGTTCGGTGCGCAACCCGGCTACCGCAACCCGAGCAGCCGCAACCACCAGATCCCTTCGGACTCGGCTGCACAAGGCCATAACATGAGGGTTTTTTAATATTTCATCCATGTTTGGAATATTCTTCAAATGTTCCATAGCTTAACACTCCCGGTGCCGTAAGTTCTTTATATTATAGTATATTTCCCCAATGATGTCTTTTCCGCTCCAATACAGCACCATCGCCAGGATGCTGCAGCCCAACAGCCCAAAAACGGGGTAAATGCTCCCTACCAGGGAAGAAAAACTCTGTGTAGCTACCGGCAAGGCCAGGGTCAGGCAGCATAAGAGGCATAGATTATAGCGAATGCCGATGAGATGTGCCACCCGCTGAGTGATCCCGTAAGCATTGGCGATGGCGGTGGTGATTATCCCTATCCACAACACCAGACTGTAGATCAATTTGGCGCTTGGTGACAGCATGCCCGCAACATAAAGCATAGGGATCTGATAATGGAAAACCACGGGTAAATAGCCGCTTAGGCCGGTAAACATCAGCACGACCAGCCCCCCCAAAATCAGGCCGCCGCAGGCTGCTCCCATAATGCCGGCACGGCAACTGGTCAGAGGTTGGTATTCGGTCAACACCACCATAGCCAGAGCAAAATTGTAAGCCACATATAAGAAAGCTGCCATCAGCCAATCCATTTTTATAGGAGTATAAATAAAAGCGGTCATTACATCTGGTTCTACCTGCCGAGCTTGAAAAGTGGCGGTGGCAGTGATAATCAACAGTAATACGATTTTGATCGGAACCAGGATATTATACGACCACACCAGGCCCCTTTTCCCCGCCAATAGCGCTGCCAGGACCGCCAAATAAGCTGCGCCGATGCCCAGGTTGCGTGATGAATGCAGGTGTTCGCGAAATACTGCCCCGCTGGCTGATAGCATAGTACTTATGCCCAGAAACAAGAATAAGGCCAGTCCCAGATCTATGATTCGGCTAGCCTTGCTGCCCCCCATTATAACCAAGAGGTCCTGATAATTGGATACTTTGTAGCGATGGGCCAGACGCATCAACAGCCCTCCGCACAGGCTGAATAATAATAAACTTATCCAGGCCCCTGACAGGCCGTTGTCACCATATCGGACAAAGAACTGCACATTTTCTTGTCCTGACGCAAAGCCGGCCCCGATAACCGCGCCTAAATAACCCCAAACCAAGATCACTGCTCGCTTGATAGTGGCTCCCTCCTCCCTGCACTACTTACATTGATATTCCAATTCAAGCCAAATCAAGCATAAAAATATTGGCAGTGGCTAGAATATCTATAAAACATTTCTAAAGAGGAGGCCCTGCTTTGCAGCTCAAAGTCAACCCGCTCAATGAAGACGCAATTTCCTTACATTATGACGACCCGCTATGCTTCAATAGAATCCATCAAACGGTCTACCGCAATCTGGTGGAGACTGACCCCTTGGCGATCCGTGAGCCGGTTTACGTTTGCATCGGCACCGACCGTGCTACCGGTGATTGCCTGGGTCCTTTAGTAGGCCACCGGCTCAGCCAGATGCTGCCTGCAGCCCTTATCTATGGAACCTTGGAAAAGCCGGCTCACGCAGTCAATCTGTCTGACATGCTGGACGAGATAGCCTGCAATATGCCTCAAGCCCTAATAATAGCGATAGATGCTTGTCTGGGCAAAGTAGATCGGATCGGTTTTATAAATGTTAAAAAAGGCAGCCTGCTGCCTGGAACGGCTCTAAAAAAGGAGCTTCCTGCAGTGGGTGATTTTCATATATCCGGGGTGGTAAATGTGGGCGGGTTATTGGATCATCTGGTTTTACAGAATACCCGGCTTTATGTGGTTTACCGGATGGCGGAATTAATTGCGGAAGGATTGACGGCAGCTCACCTACAGTATATGCGCCGGCGTGAAAGAGTTGCTGTACGGCCTACCGGCCTGCTTCATCCTCACTCAGGATCTGAATTACCTCTCGATCCTCCACGCTGCTGAAGTCTTCATAGAATTGGCTTACCGCGTACATTTGCTCCGGTATGTTCAAGACCAGAATGTCATCTACTGCTTGGCTAAGGGTGCGGTAGGCATTCCGGGAACAAACCGGTGCGGCTATGCAAATATAACTGACCCCCTGCCGCTTCAAATATAATATGGCAGCTTTAATGGTAAATCCGGTGGCAATGCCGTCGTCTACCAGTAATGCCCGTCGTCCATACAGGGGTATGGCCTTTTTGTGGTTGCGAAAAAGGTCCAACTGCCGGTTAAGCTCTAGTTGCACCGTCCGGGTCATGCGCTGAATCGGTTCCCGTTGCAGCTCCCACAGGCTTTGAAGCCGTTCGTGAACCAGTATCTCTCCGTCCGGGGTGACGGCTCCTACCGCGTATTCGGGAAGGTTGGGCGAGCCCACCTTCTTGGCCAAGACCACATCCAGGGGACAGCCAAAGCGGCGAGCGATCTGTCTTGCCGGGATGATCCCCCCTCGCGGGATGCCCAGGACGACATCAAAAGTACAGCCTTTCTCCTCCAGGGCGGTCGCCAGTCGGTTTCCGGCATCTATTCTACTTTTGAACATCCTAATCTCCTCCCCGGGCCACGAATCAGCGCAGTACGATTAAATTTCTGACGGCCTTTTATTCTCAATGACTGACGGATGCATACCACTATTTATATGGAGAATTCAATTTATTTTCTGGTTTATTGGCTGGCATTATTATAAGCAGGCCTTCCTTTTATTGCCACATGGAGCCAGCTAATGTTTCACGTGAAACATTTCGCTCGGGTCAAGTGTACATGCTTCTTTTACAGGGTAATGGTGTCAGGGGGACTCTATATGTCTCTGCAGAGTAATAGCATGTAAGCGATCCAGCCTGCTCTCGCCTTCTTTCAGCATGCTCCTGAGGCGTAATTTCTTTACCACCCAGCAGCGCCTCCAGGGTGGGCCTTGGTCCATATTTATAAGCTGTTTAGATAATTTATTCTTACCGTCAAGTCCCGCCAAACCATTTCCTTACAACCGATGTTTCACGTGAAACACTGGTTATAAACCGAGCAGCTCAAGCACTCTCTGCAGATCATCTTCATCGAAATAGCTGATTTGAATTTTGCCTCCCCGGGGACCGGTGAAGATCTCCACCCGGGTCATATAGTGCTGCTGCAGGCGTTCCTCCAGATCCATGATTTCCGCGCTCTTAACAGGAATCTCGGTAACCGTCTTCTTGATGGATCTTTTTCTGGCCTTTCCTTTGGCTTCAGCCTGTCGCACTGTCAGTTTGTTTTGTACGATTTCCGCAGCCTGCTTTAGCTGGGCCCGAGTATCCGGAAGTGCCAACAGGGTGCGGGCATGACCCGCAGTTAATTGCCCGTCCTCTATCATCTGCAGAATTTCCTGGGGAAGTGATAGAATACGCATAGTATTAGCCACATGGGCCCTGCTCTTGCCGATAATTTCAGCAACCCGTTCCTGTGTATAACCGTAACTGTCCATCAAGTGGCGATAAGCCCTGGCCTCTTCTACTGTGTTGAGGTCATCGCGCTGAATGTTCTCAATCAACGAAATCTCGGCCGCCTCGCGATCTTTTATGTTCCTCACTATGGCAGGCACCAACTCCAAGCCAGCTTGTTGGGCGGCACGAAAACGTCGCTCGCCAGCGATAATTTCATATTTATTGCCTCTGGGGCGCAGCAACAGGGGTTGCAGTAGGCCGTGGGATTGAATCGATCTGGCCAATTCCAGTATGCTCTCCTCATTGAATCTGGTACGCGGTTGCCCGGGGCGCGGCACAATCATTTCGATAGCTATTTCCACCATTTGCTGACTATCCAGACCCTGCAAGTCGGTTGAAAGCAAAGCATCCAAACCTCTGCCTAATCCCCGTTCCTTATTAGCCACGTTTGAGCACCTCCTGAGTGAATTCCTGGTAGATTTCCGCTCCCCTTGATTTGGGATCATACATTACCACCGGTTTCCCATGGCTGGGGGCTTCGCTTAATCGAACATTGCGGGGGATGATAGTCTGATAAACCTGTCTGCGAAAGTGTTTTTTCACTTCATCCACCACTTGAATGGAAAGGTTAGTGCGCCCGTCGAACATGGTAAACACAATGCCCTCAATCTGTAAGGCTGGATTAAGACGGCGTTTGACCAACATCAGTGTATCCACCAACTGGCTCAAACCTTCCAGGGCATAATATTCACACTGCAGAGGGATGATAACCGAGTCTGCTGCCACCAGAGCATTAATGGTCAACAATCCCAATGACGGCGGGCAATCAAACAGTATGAAATGGTAATCGCCTTCCACGACCTGCAGCGCATCCCTGAGGCGGTGCTCGCGATGCTCCAGTGATGCCATCTCCACCTCGGCCCCAGCCAATTGGATCGTGGCAGGAACCAGGTCCAGCCTTTCCACCCGGGTGGGAGTGATCAATTCCGATAAGGGCAGTAAATCCAGCAGTGTGTTATATAAGCAGGCCTTTAAACTTCGCCTCTCGATGCCCAATCCGCTGCTGGCATTGCCTTGTGGATCACAGTCCACCAGCAAGACCCGGTAACCGGCCAGAGCAAGACAGGCTGCCAGGTTTACCGCCGTGGTGGTCTTTCCCACTCCGCCCTTCTGATTGGCCAGAGCGTATTTTTTGGCTACCTCCGGGGGGCCGATTATTTCGGTTTTACGGGTCGGTTTGCCTCTCCTAAACCATGCCATAGCTCGATTATTTCCTCCACATCTGCTGTCTTTGTCTGTTATTATAGCAAAAAGCGACCATAATGTGTCTCAGTTGCCAAAGAAGGGCATAAAAAAAGGCGGGTTTACCGCCATAACATTCTATAACCCCCCACTCATGCGCCGCGGCTTGCGGATTTTGCCGATGCGTATATGGATGCGGTATTCGTCCTCACTGTCTTCTTCCTCTACCTGCATATCCACCCCTATCTGCCTGGCCCGTCGCACTGTCTCCTTAATGGTGTTGATAAAAATACGCGCATCGCGAATAATCATGGAAACTGATTGTCCGCCCGGTTTAGCTTCACTTTCCTGGGGCATGTTGTTTTTGCTCAGATCATCAATCAACTGCTCAGTGGCTTTAACCGTCAGATCCTGTTCATATATTTGTTTAATAGCCGCGATTTGCATCTCAGCCGTATTGAGCTTCAAAAGCGCACGTGCATGCCGTTCACTCAGCATGTCCGGAATGATCAGACTCTGCACCTCTAGGGGCAGCTTTAACAGCCTAAGTTTATTGGCTATAGCTGACTGGCTCTTACCGATCTTGCGGGCTAATTCTTCCTGAGTCATGTTAAAATTATTTATCAACAGGCTGTATGCATTGGCCTCTTCGAAATAATTCAGTTCCTTGCGCTGTATATTTTCGATCAATGATACCGCGGCCGCATTTTGATCGTTCATGTCCTGTACGATGGCCGGGATGCGTTCCATACCCAGTAAGAGACAGGCCCGGTAACGGCGCTCCCCGGCAATAATTTGATATTCCTCGCCTACCGAGCGCACCACTATCGGTTGGATCAAGCCATAGGCCCGAATTGATTGTGACAGCTTAAACAATTCATCTTCATCAAACTGACGCCTTGGCTGGTAAGGATTAGGTTTTATCATCTCCACCGGGATCTGTTCAACTACCTTCTGCTGTCCTTTCCCGGTCATCTTCTCCCAGGCCTTAAACAACTAATATCCTCCTCATAAAGGACGTTTAGCGGGTATACCCGGTCGTCGCGGATACTTTACGGGAGTGGCATTGCTTTTCTCAACCAGCAGTAATACGCGATCCCTATCCTGAGTAAGCGTATACTGATATATGCCTGCCACCGATGCGCCCAGTGTGTTAAGGGCATTCTGGGCTCTATCTAATTCCTGCTGGTAATTGCGCCCCTTCCAAAAAACTGCCTGCCCCCCCACCTGCAGCAAAGGCAAAGCCAATTCCAGGAGCACATTTAAGGCTGCTACCGCACGACTGCTGCAAAGTTGAAAACTTTCTCGAAAGCCCTCTTTATGTCCCAATACCTCAGCCCGCTCCCCGGCTACCAAGACATTCGCCAGCTGCAGTTCATCAACCACCTGAGCCAAAAATTGTGCTTTTTTACGGTCTGATTCCACCAGGGTAACCTGGCACTGAGGGCGGCTTATGGCCAGAATCATTCCCGGGAAACCGGCTCCGCTGCCAATATCTACTAGAGATCTGCCAGATATATCCATATATTGATTTAACTGTAGGCTGTCTTCCACATGCTTGTGGATCTCTTCCTCCAGACTCTTACGGCTCACCAGGTTATGGCGCTGGTTTTCCCGCCGCAGCAGATCCATGAATGCTTTAATTTTATAGTCCATATATTCCATAAGCCTGTCAGCTTTTCCTTCTAGCTTTTTCCAAATTTACAAAAAGCACATTGATGTCGGCAGGATTAACCCCGGAAATACGCGAGGCTTGCCCGATGGAACGCGGCCGGATGGTCTGCAGCTTCTGCAAGGCCTCATTGGACAGCCCGAAAACCTTTTGATAGTCAATATCCTCCGGTATCAAACGTTGTTCCAGCTTTTCAAATTTCTTGACTTGTTCGCGCTGCTTATTTATATAGCCCTCATACTTGCTCTGTATTTCCATCTGCTCCAGAATATCAGGGGGAGCAGGTTTGATCCAGCCCTGCTCGACCAGCTGCTCCATTCCAATTTCCGGACGGCGCAGCAACTCCCACAAGGAGAGCCGGTCTTTCAACCCGGCACTGTTATGTTCGGCTAAAAAGCTGGCCATGGCCGAATCCGCAGGTGTAAAGCTAGTTTGCTCCAGCTCTTGACGTATTTCTTCCAATTGCTCCAGTTTTCGATTAAACACCTCCCAGCGCTGATCATCCACCAACCCTATCTCTCGTCCTATGTTGGTCAAGCGCAGATCGGCGTTATCCTGACGGAGCAACAGGCGGTATTCTGCCCGGGAAGTCAAAAGCCGATACGGCTCATCATTGTCTTTGTTGACCAGATCATCGACCATTACCCCCAGATAGGCCTGACTGCGTTTGAGGATCAGGGCCTCACCCCCCAGCACCTTCAAGGCGGCATTGATCCCCGCAACCAACCCCTGCCCGGCAGCTTCTTCGTATCCGGAGGTACCGTTGACCTGCCCGGCAGTGAATAATCCCGGCACCGCCCGAGCTTCAAGGGACAGCTTCAATTGTGCCGGAATCACATAATCATACTCAATAGCGTACCCTGTGCGCATCATGTGCACATTCTCCAGACCGGGGATGCTCCGCAATACCTGCAATTGAACATCTTCGGGTAAACTGGTATTCAGCCCCTGCACATACATCTCATCGGTATTGCGCCCCTCCGGCTCAATGAACAATTGATGGGAAGATTTGTGAGCATAACGCACTACTTTATCCTCGAAAGAAGGGCAATAGCGCGTACCAATGCCCTTTATCACGCCGGTAAACATGGGGGCGCGATGTATATTGTCCATTACTATTCTATGGGTAAGCGGCGTGCTGTGGGTCAGCCAGCACGAGATCTGCTCTTTGGGCTCCAGTGAGGACAGGTATGAGAACCTCAATGGGCGTTCATCTCCAGGCTGCTCGATCATCTTGGAGAAATCCACCGAACGACGGTTTATTCGCGGCGGGGTGCCGGTTTTGAACCTGCCCAATTGCAGTCCCAGCTCTAACAGGCTCTGCGACAATTTCATGGCTGGTACCTGATTATTGGGGCCGCCGTCATAGATGACATCTCCTATTATAATGCGCCCTTTTAAATAGGTTCCTGAAGTAACTATCGCTGCCTGACAACGATAGCGAGCCCCGGTTCTGGTCACCACTGCCGAAACCCCGGCATCGTCGGTCTCGATCCTCTCCACCTCGGCCATCAACAGGTCCAAACCAGGCTGCTGCAACAGAGTATCCACCATAGCCCAGTGGTACTGGTGCTTGTCGGCCTGGGCTCTTAGGGCCTGCACCGCCGGCCCTTTGCCGGTATTAATCATGCGCATTTGAATGCTGGCCTTGTCGGTATTGAGTGCCATCTCCCCTCCCAGGGCATCGATCTCCCTGACTAACTGGGATTTAGCCGGGCCCCCTATCGACGGGTTGCAAGGCATTAAAGCAATATGTTCAATACTCAAGGTGGAGAGCAAAGTTCGGCAGCCCATCCGTGCCGCTGCCAGAGCAGCCTCGCAGCCTGCGTGACCAGCCCCTATCACCACCACATCATATTCTCCGGCATCGTAAATCATGGCGTCTCCTCCTGATATGTTAACGGCCCCCTATTTGCCTATACAAAAATCCTTGAATATACGGTCCAAAACCTCTGCTTTAAGGTTCCTTCCGCTCACTTCTCCCAGGCTATCCAACAGCAGGCCGATTTCCACCGCCAGGCAGTCCAGAGACAGCATCCCCAATAGTCCTCTAACCGTCAGCACTTGTTCACCGCATTGCTCCAAAATGCGTTGCTGACGTTCGCTGAGCAGTATTTCCATAGCACCTTCCGCGCCACATCCAGACAGCACCATCATTTCGATATGGTCCTGTAATTCGCTTAAGCCCTGTTCTTCCTGAACTGAGCCAAAAATAACCGGCATGCCGGTAAATCGGCCCTTGATCTGGGCGGCGTCGATCTGTTTGTCCTGCAAGTCGTCTTTGTTTATAAGGATAATGGTCCGGGACGGGTCCAGACAGTGGAATACGTCCTCATCTTCGGCGGTGATTCCGCTACTAACATCCAACAAGAATATGGCCAGGTCTGCTTCGGCGATAGCCTGCTGGGCCATCTGCACCCCTATGGTTTCCACCCGATCTTCAGTCTGGCGTATTCCAGCCGTATCGATTAATCGCACCGGAATACCTTTAATGTTGATGTATTCTTCTATTATATCGCGGGTGGTGCCGGGGATTTCAGTCACAATGGCCCTGTTTCTACCGCTCAGCCAGTTGAGCAGGCTGGATTTGCCTACGTTGGGCTTGCCGCATATGACCACTTTTATCCCGCTGCGGTAAATCTCGGCTCGGCGGCCGGCATCCAGCAGCATCTGCAGTTCATCGGCCACCTTATTCAGCAATTCCTCGAGCTGCTCATAATCAGGTTCGCCTACATCCTCGGCGAAATCGATACTGGCTTCAATGATGGCTGCGGCCTGAAGCAAATGATCCTCTAACTTTTCTATATAACGGCGGTTTTGTCCGGAGAGCTGTTTTACTGCCAGGTTCAAGGCCTTCTGGCTGCGCGCCCGGATAACCTCGATCACCGCCTCAGCCTGGCTTATATCCAATCTGCCATTAAGAAAAGCACGCTGCGTGAATTCTCCCGGCAATGCTTCGCGAATGTCCTGATTTAATACCTCCTGCAGGCATTGCCGGGCAGCCAGCACTCCGCCATGACAATGAATCTCTACGGTGTCCTCAGCGGTATAGCTATGCGGCTGGCGCATCACTACCGCCAGGCATTCATCCACAGGCTCTCCCTGCGCATCTTTGACCCAACCCAGCATCATCTGATAGCCTGGCAACTCTAGCAGGCTGCGGCCCTGGACCCGGGGCTGAAAAATAGCATCCACCTTGGCGATAGCCTCCGCTCCGCTGACCCTTATTATGGCGATGCCTCCTTCTCCAGGTGGAGTGGAAATCGCGGCTATGGTTTCCTCCTGCATGACTTTGACCTCATCTTAAGCGTTATGAAAATTTAATATAAATATCTTACCAGATTAAATGGCACTTTACACCAAACCCGGTGGTGTTACCCTCAATGCACATCACCGCCGCATATTGCCATCACCTTGGAGATGTTTTGCGGGCATTAAAAAAGGCCCGCGTGCGGGCCTTTTTTGGCTTATCTCTTCAATGATATGACAACTTTACGATTAGGCTCATCCCCGGTCGAATAGGTGGTCACCTGCGGATCGCCTTGCAGGGCCGTATGTACGATCCTTCTTTCCTGTGAACTCATCGGCCTCATGACCACATTTTTCTTGGTGTTTTTTACCTTGTCCGATAAGCGCAGGGCCAGGCTCTGCAGGGATTGTTCCTTCTTTTTCCGGTAGTCTTCCACATCCAGGATGATGCGCATTTTTTCTTCACGGTTGCGATTGTAAATAAGCCCCACTACAAACTGCAGGGAGTTTAGGGTTTCGCCTTTTCTTCCTATTAACAAGCCTACATCCTTACCGGCTATATTGATCCTCACCCGGTTCTCATCATATTCCACCTGCTCGATGCGGTAAGCCAGTTTCATCCGTTTTAACAGGTCCTCTAGGACTTTACAAACATCTTCCCCCGGTTTCTCACGTCTGGATACCCTAACTACCGCCGGCTTTTTACCCATAAATCCCAAAATGCCCTTGGTGGGCTCCTCTATTACTTCAATCACCACATCATCGATTTCACAGCCTAATTCATCTAGAGCTGCCTTAATGGCCTCATCAACGTTTTTTCCTCTTTTTTCGACTACCTGATCTTGCATGGTTATTATTGCCTCCTTTGTCCCTCCCTGCTGTCGGTTCTTGTCCTGAATCGGAAGCCAGTTCAAAGTCCTCATCTTCATTTTGGCTGGATGCATTGTCGGTGTCTTCCTGAGGCTGTTCAAAACCAGCCGCGACAGTAATTCCTGTTCCGGTATCCAGTTTAGCCTGGCTGTGGCTGCGATTGACTAACAGCTGTTGCAGTATTCCCAAGATATTGAAGGTGACCCAGTATAAGGCCAAACCCGCAGGAACTGTGGCTGCGATCCACGCCATCATCAGGGGCATCATATACATCATGGTTTTCTGGGTAGGATCCTCTGCGTTTACGGCTGACACCCTCTGCTGCAGGTAGGTAGTCCCGGCGGAGAGCAATGCCAGTATGAATAGCGGATCTCTCTGGCCCAGATTTGTGATCCAAAAAAACGCCGCATGGGCCTGGTCCGCAAACTGGAGATGCAGCAGTGATTGATAGAATGCTATGAAGATCGGCATCTGCAAAAGCAGTGGCAGACATCCCGAAAGGGGACTGACCCCAGATTCCTTATATAATTCTCCCAGCTTTTTCTGCATGACCTCGGGATTATCTTTGTATCTCTCCTGCAGTTCCTTCATGCGCGGCTGGATTACCTGCATATCGCGCATCGATTTAAGCTGCTTCTGATTGATGGGGAATAGCAGCAACTTTATCAATACGGTCATTAAAATTATAGCCAGCGCATAACTGGGCACTCCCAGGCTAACCGTAATGCCATACAGAAATTGAATCAGGCTAGTAAACCATTGAACAAAGGTTTGCCACAAACTAAGCCCTGCATATAGCGATCGCAGTCGCCAGCAGGTTTCACCTCCTTAAGAGTGAACCTCGTACTTTGGTGTCACACGCTAAACCTCTACAGCAGGGGATCATAACCCCCTGGATTGAAAGGGTGACACCTGCAAATTCTCTTGACTGACAACCATCCTCCTTTTAAAACCCCGTACTTTTCAACTGCTTGTATCGAATAACTGGAACAGGAAGGGTAAAAGCGACAGGCAGGGAGCCTGAATATGCTTGTTTTCTGATAGCCTTTGATCATTCTCAGCACTATTTCTTTAAGCATAACTTGGCTTTCTTCAGGGCGAGCAACAAGTCATTATGCAAATCCTTATTGCTGCTGTCCTCAATACCAGGGCGCGCATTGATCACAATATCATAGGGCTGCTTTAATTCAGGCAGCATCTCCCGCAGCATGGCCCTAAGTCTCCTTTTTACCCGGTTGCGGACCACGGCTTTGCCCACCTTTTTACTGACCACGAAACCTAATCGGTTGGTGCTCTCTGCTCCGGGTCGAAAAAACACCAGGATGTATCGACCCGGTATCCTCTTGCCATTTTTATAGATATTGTGAAAGTCCCGCCCCTGGCTGATACGTTGTTCTTTTGCTAACATTCCAGGACCTTCCCTGAATAAAATAAGGCCGTTTTTGACGACCTATGCTGATAGCGCCTTTCTACCTTTTCTGCGCCGGGCAGCCAACACTTTTCTGCCGCTGGCGGTGGCCATCCGCTTTCTAAAACCGTGTACCTTTTTTCTCTGCCGGTTTTTTGGCTGGTATGTTCTTTTCATTTTGTGGTTGCCTCCCTTGTTATAAACACCATTTAATTATATTGACATAAACCCCTGAATGTCAAGAATGGCACCAATTCTAAATACTTCTAAAAAATGGCTCAATCTGCTATGATTATACTATATTTTTAGGCTAGTCCTACCAGGAACAGTTGCGCTTGTGCAAAGCATTGTTTATCATGGATTTCTGAGCGCATATCCACAGCCTTTAACTTATTCACAGCTGCTTTATCCACAAAACAACAGGAGGCTTTCATGAATGTCCACTGACTATGCCGTGATCTGGAACAGGATCATGCAATCCCTGCGCGAGGAAATCGGGTCAACTAGCTTTGACATCTGGTTCAGTTTGGTTAAATACGATTCTTTCTATAATAATAATGTAATAATCAGCGTGCCCAATTCCCTTACTAAAGAGTGGATCGAGTCGCGCTATTTTGACAACATTGTGAAGAAGCTGCGCAGCCTGACCAATCAGGATGTGTCTCTGCTCCTTACTACAGATTCCAGTCTGGATTACAAAACCTCCTCACTTAATCGCAAATATACCTTCGATACTTTCGTGGTAGGCAATAGCAACCGCTTTGCCCACGCTGCTTGCTATGCAGTAGGCGAGTCGCCCTTCAAAGCGTATAACCCCCTTTTCATATACGGCGGAGTAGGACTCGGTAAAACACACCTGATGCAGGCTATCGGCCATCATATACTGCGAAAAAACCCGAATCATTCTGTTATGTATGTTTCTTCAGAACAGTTTACCAACGAATTGATAACCGCCATTAAAGATGACAGCACTTTCGGTTTTCGCAATAAGTACCGTAATATCGATGTGCTATTAATAGACGACATTCAGTTTCTAGCCGGAAAAGAACGCACCCAGGAGGAGTTTTTTCACACTTTCAATTCCCTGTATGAGGCTAATAAACAACTGGTGATCTCCAGCGACCGCCCTCCGAAAAATATACCCACCCTGGAAGACCGGCTGCGTTCCCGGTTTGAATGGGGCTTGATCACCGATATCCAGCCCCCTGATTTGGAGACTCGGGTAGCCATTTTGCGCAAGAAGGCTCAGGCCGAAAATCTCAATATCCCCTATGATATATTAGACTATATAGCCAATTATATAGATTCCAATATCCGTGAATTGGAGGGGGCCTTGATCCGCATGGTGGCTTATGCCACCATCACCAACAAACCCCTTAATATGTCCACTGCCAGTGAGGCTTTAAAGGACATCCTGCCTCCGCCGCGCCCTCGAAAAATTACTATCGAACTGGTGCAGAAAGAAGTGGCTTCCTATTATGGTATAGCTTTGGCAGAAATGCTCTCCAAGAAACGGACCAAGCAGGTAGCTTATCCTCGGCAGATCGCCATGTACCTATGCCGTAAACTGACTGAGGCTTCATATCCGCAGATCGGGGAGCAGTTTGGGGGCCGGGATCACACCACGGTGATCCATGCCAATGAGAAAGTGGAAAAGGATATGGCTGCTGATGCTGAACTGCAATCTACTATCGGCATGCTGGTCAAGAAATTAGATCCTCATAACTACGAATGAAGATAGTTATCAACAGCTTTATGCAGTGCCTAACTTCCAAATTCGTCAGGATTCGAGGCAGATATACACATATTCAAGGCCCCTACTACGTATACTACTAAGTTGTTAATAATAAGAAGATGAAGATGACGCCTGACCGATTAAAACAGATCAGCCAAAATAAATACCTGAAAATAAACTGGGTTGGAGGATTAAAGAACGATGAAATTCGTGATTGAAAAAAAAGAATTGTCCACTTTGACTACCCTGGTGCACCGGGCAGCTTCCAGCAAGAATGCCATTCCAGTGCTATCCGGGCTTCTTATCGAGGTTAGCCCGGATAAGGGACTGGTCATGACCTCCACCGATATGGAAATCGGTATCAAGGCAGTGTCCAACCAGGTTGAAGTAGTTGATCCAGGTACTGTGCTGGTCAATGCCCACTATTTTGCCGATTTTATCAAACTGTTGCCTGATCTTCCCATCGTTTTGGAACTGAAGCCGGATACTGCCAAGCTGTCCATACAGTATGGGCGTTCTTCCGGTTCGATCAACACCTACAGTGATTTTGAGTATCCGGACCTTCCCCTGGCCAATATGGAATGCAAGCTCAGTCTGCCCCAGCAAGTTTTGAAGGAGGCTCTGCGCAAAACCAGTTTTGCGGCCTCTCAGACCCATTTCCGACAGGTTTTCACCGGAGTCTTATTCGATATTACCAGCACAGGAGAGCTGCGCGTAGTAGCCTCTGACACCCATCGCATGGCCTATTTTAAAATTGATCTGGATAAAGCAGTGGAGCCATTCCATTTCATTATTCCCATCCGTACGGTCAATGAGTTGCTGCGCCTTTTGGAAGACTCGCCGGAACCGGTGAATATTGCCATCACTGATAATAACGCCTTGTTCTACCGCGATGATGTAATTCTGCTGTCTCGCTTGATCGAAGGTCAATACCCCAATTATGAACAAGTCATACCGCCTAATTTCAGCACTAAAATAAGCATAAGCAGCCAGGTGCTGCTCAATACCCTGGAGCGCGCCAAGACCATGCCCACCGATGACAAGCTCAAAATACAGCATGTGCAATTGGAATTTTCTGAAAAGGAAGCAATAATCAATTCCTTCTCTGAAGCTATGGGTGAAATCAAAGAGGTTATTGAAGAGATCAGCTCAGAAGGGGAGCCCAACCTCAAGATAGCCTTTAACACCAGTTATTTTCTGGATGTAACCAAGTTGTTAAATGCTGAAAGCGAACACCTGGACATCAATCTCTCTGGATCTTTGGGACCGGCCATGATAAAAAATCCCCAAAAAGACAATTATATCTATATCCTGGTACCACTTAGAACCAGCAGTTAATAAAGAGAGTGAGATTAGCCCTTGCGATTGAATGAAATCCGCCTCAACCAGTTTCGCAACCTTATTCAGGTAAAATTGCGGCCCCAGCCAGGTTTAAACATCTTTGGCGGTGCCAATGCTCAGGGTAAGACCAATTTATTGGAGGCGGTATTTGTACTGGCTACCACCACTTCTTTTCGCAGCGGAAAAGAAGCCAATCTAATCAACCACCAAGCCTCACGCTGCACTATTGAGGGGATTTATAATAAACAGGACCGCAGCATTGAGGCCAGGCTGAGCATAGACCGGGAGAAAGCCAAACTCTTCGAGATCAATAGTAAAAAGGCCTATCGCAGTCATGACGATCGTCTGAGAGTGGTATTGTTTACTCCAGACGATTTATATTTGATCAAAGGCAGCCCGGTGCGGCGCCGCCAGTATCTGGATTTCGCATTGAGCCAGATATCACGGCCTTATGCTTATGAACTGAATAATTACCTGGGCCTGTTGAAAAGGCGCAATGATATGCTGCGCAAGGATCAGGGCAAAAGCCGGGTATTCGATATAACCAATGAATTATTCGTAAAAAGCGCTGCAGAAGTGGCTTTAAGCCGAATACGTTACGTGCATCGCCTGCAGGAGACTGCAATTCCCATCTATGAACGCCTCACCGGCGGGACGGAACGGTTGCAGTTGAGATATGCGCTTTCATTTGCGGTAGATAGTGATACAATTAACCTGGACATTCTCCGAGAACACCTGCTGCGTATCGGGCATGAAAAAAGGACTCAGGAGATACTTAGGAGAAACAGTTTAATCGGTCCTCACCTGGATGACCTCAATATTTATGTTGATGACAAACTGGCCCGGCTGTTCGCTTCGCAGGGACAACAGCGCAATCTGGCGGTAGGTTTGAAATTGGCGGAAATCTACTGCTTCGCCGCCATAAGCGGGTACTATCCCGTTTTTTTACTCGATGAAGTCCTGGCGGAATTGGATCAACAACGCAAAATTCTATTATTGCAGGAACTAGCCCGAGCCAAATATCAATCCTTTTTGTCTTCCGTGGAGACCATACCCAGCCTTCCGCCCGATGTGGCTTGGTATACCGTACAAAACGGAACTATAACGCGAAAGGAGTAGGAACATGTACATTCATCTCGGCAATAACTATATCATTTCCGCGCCCAGCGTAATTGCCATTCTGAATTATGAACCCCCGGTGTCAAATGATGTCCGGGACATAGTTGAAATCGCCCGGATGGAGAAAAACCTGGTCAGCATAAGTGAGAAGGGTAAGGAAAAAGCAGTGGTCATCTGTGACGACAAAGTCTACCTTTCGCCAATTTCCTCCATCACCCTTTATAAACGGGTGTTTAACTACTTGAAGGAGGCTTAAACAGTGCAGAATGGAAACCACGAGTACAACGCAGCGGATATTCAGGTCCTGGAAGGACTGGAGGCAGTCCGTAAACGGCCGGGAATGTACATCGGTTCTACTGGATCGCGGGGATTGCATCATCTGGTCTTCGAAATCGTTGACAACAGCATTGACGAAGCGGTAGCCGGGGGCTGTGATTGCATCGAGGTTACATTCCATCCCGGCAACCGGGTGACGGTCTGTGACAACGGGCGCGGTATACCGGTCGATGTCCATCCCACGGTGGGCATACCGGCTTTAGAATTGATTATGACCACACTGCATTCCGGGGGCAAGTTCGGCGGCAGCGGCTATACTATTTCAGGCGGTCTGCATGGGGTAGGTTTGTCGGTAGTGAACGCCCTCTCCGCGGAGATGGAGGTCATAGTCCGCAGGGATAATAAGATTTACCGCCAATGCTATGAAAAAGGCAATCCGGTGACTGAATTGGAGGTATGCGGTGAGACTGACCAGACTGGCACCAGCATAAACTTCCTGCCGGATGCGGAAATTTTTGAGGAAACCGTATTCGATCGCGAAATCATCGTGCAGCGTCTGAGGGAATTGTCTTTCTTAAACCGCGGTTTGCGCATAAAGGTAAGCGATCTGCGCGAGGAGGAGCCGTATCAGAAGGAATTTTTCTATTCCGAAGGGCTGCGTGATTTTATAGCTTATGTAAATAAAAACAAAGAGATCATAAACGACAAGCCGGTTTATTTTGAGACCAAGAAGGACGATGTCATCGTGCAGGTGGCAGTGCAATACAATAACGGCTATAGTGAAAACCTGTATTCATTCACCAATAATATCCGCACTCAGGAGGGCGGCACCCACGAAGTCGGCTTTAAGAACGGTCTGACCCGGGTGATCAACGATTATGCACGCAGGAACAATATAATCAAGGATAGTGACGGCAATCTCTCCGGCGAAGATATACGAGAAGGCATGGCCGCTATTGTGTCGGTACTGCTTAAAGACCCACAGTTTGAGGGGCAGACCAAAACCAAACTGGGCAACACCTACATACGCGGCATTGTGGAAAGCGCGCTCTATGAAAACATGAATTATTTTCTGGAAGAGAACCCGGCTTTGGCCAAAAAACTATTGGACAAGGCCATCTCAGCCCGCCGAGCGCGGGAAGCGGCCCGCAAGGCCCGGGAACTGACCAGGCGCAAAAGCGCTTTAGAAAGCACCTCGCTGCCAGGCAAATTAGCCGATTGCAGCAATAAAAATCCGGCCTTGTGCGAATTGTACATAGTAGAGGGTAATTCCGCCGGGGGCTCAGCCAAACAGGGGCGCGATAGAGATATTCAGGCGATACTGCCTTTGCGTGGTAAAATCCTCAATGTACAAAAATCCCGTTTAGATAGAGTGCTATCCAATGAAGAGATCAAATCGCTGATAACCGCGATAGGCACCGGAATTGGCGAGGATTTCGACATTAAAAAAGCCCGTTATCACAAGATTTTTATCATGACCGACGCCGATGTGGACGGTTCGCATATCCGGGTGTTGCTGTTGACCTTTTTCTACCGCTACATGCGGGAATTAATTGAGAACGGCTATGTTTATATCGCCCAGCCGCCCTTATACGGCCTGAAAAGGGGCAATGAGATTCACTACTTCCACAAGGATGAGGAGATGAACCGCTTCCTGCAAGAAAGTGATAAAAAGTGGGCGGTGCAACGCTACAAAGGCCTGGGGGAGATGGATCCCGAGCAGCTCTGGGGGACCACCATGAATCCTGAGAACCGCACCATTTTACAGGTCAACATTCAGGATGCCATGCAAGCCGATGCTATTTTTTCCGACCTGATGGGTGACAATGTTCAGCCCCGCAGGGATTTCATAGAAGCCAATGCCCGATATGTGACCAACCTTGACATATAACGAGGTGAGATGATGGGAGAAGCCAACCTATTTGATCGGGTAGAGCCGATCAACATTGAAAAAGAAGTCCAAAAATCATTTCTGGAATACTCCATGAGCGTAATCGTATCTCGAGCCATTCCTGATGTTAGGGACGGCATGAAGCCGGTGCATCGCCGCATCCTTTACGCTCTGTACGACATGGGCATGACCCATGAAAAACCCCATAAAAAGTCGGCCAATATCGTCGGTGAAGTAATGGGTAAATACCATCCCCACGGGGATGCGGCCATATACGACACTATGGTTAAAATGGCTCAGGATTTTGCTATGCGCTATCCCTTAATAGATGGGCATGGCAACTTCGGCTCGGTAGACGGGGACTCGGCTGCAGCCATGCGTTATACGGAAAGCCGCATGGCCAAGATAGCCTCTGAATTGTTAAGGGACATCGATAAAGATACCGTAGAATGGCGTCCCAATTACGACGATTCCCGCCAGGAACCTCAGATTTTGCCGGCCCGTATACCGAATCTCTTGATCAATGGATCAGCAGGGATAGCAGTCGGTATGGCTACCAATATCCCCCCCCATAATTTGGGTGAGGTGGTCGATGGGCTAAAGGCTTTGATGGCCAATTCAGAGATATCTATCGAGGAGCTGAATGCCTTGATACCCGGCCCGGATTTTCCCACCGCCGGAATCATCATGGGTACGGACGGCATCCGGCAGGCTTATATGACCGGACGTGGCAGTGTGCGCATTCGGGCCCGGCATACCATTGAAGAGCGCCGCAACGGTCGCAATGCCATCATAGTGACTGAACTGCCCTATCAGGTCAACAAAGCGCGCCTGGTGGAAAAAATCGCTGAGCTGGTCAGGGACAAGAAACTCGACGGTATTGTTGACTTGCGCGATGAATCCAATCGCCAGGGAATGCGCATCGTGATTGAGGTCCGCAAAGATGTCAATGTGAATGTAGTCGTAAACAAGCTCTTTCGCCACACCCAAATGGAGGACAGCTTCGGAGTAATCATGCTCGCACTGGTCAACGGGCAGCCCCGGGTACTAAATCTGAAACAAATGCTAGAGTATTATCTGGAGCACCGCAAAGACGTGATTACCCGGCGCACCCGCTATGAACTACAGGTGGCTCGAGACCGGCTGCATATCGTGGAAGGCTTGCGGATCGCCATCGATCATTTGGATGAGGTATTGAACCTGATCCGCAGCAGCAAAGACCGGGAGACTGCCCGGCTGGGGCTGATGGCGCAATTCTCTCTCTCCGAGCGGCAAGCCAACGCCATCCTGGATATGCGCTTTGCCCAATTGACTGGTCTGGAAAGGGCACGAATCGAAGCCGAGCACAGCGATCTGCTGGCAAAGATAGCCGATTATGAGGATATACTGGGAAACCAGCAGCGAGTGCTCAAATTGATTGAGGCTGACCTGGAGGAGGTCAAAAAGAACTATGGCGATGCGCGCCGCACCGAGATTACCCATGATGAAAGTGATTACAACATTGAGGATATGATAGAAGATCATGATGTAGTCGTAACTCTGAGCAACCGCGGTTACATCAAACGCCAGCCACTGGAGGCTTACCGCGCCCAGCGCCGCGGCGGCAGGGGCATCTTGGCCGCTACCAACCGGGCCGAAGATGCTGCTGCTGATGTGTTGGTTACGAGCGTCAAATCCGCGGTATTGTTCTTTACCAATCAGGGGCGGGTGTTTACCACCAAAGCCTATAGACTGCCGGAGTCGACCCGGCAGGCCAAAGGTACTCCGGTGATCAATTTCCTGGACCTTAAGCCCCAGGAGCGAGTCACCACCATGGTGGCGGCGCGCCAAATGGATGATACCAAAAACCTGATCATGCTGACCAAAAAGGGCATTATCAAGAAAACCTCCCTGGCAGCCTTCACTAATATCAGGAAATCGGGGCTTATAGCCATCAACCTGCGCGAAGACGATGAACTGGTTGGGGTGAGGCGTGTAGACCGTGGCGACCGTATAATGATTGGCAGCTCACATGGCTTATCCATTATGTTCGATGAAAGTCAGGTGCGCCCAATGGGACGCACCGCGGCTGGGGTCAAAGCCATAAATTTGGCGATAAACGACTATGTCATCGGTATCGACAAATACCGGGAGAATGCTTGGGTATTGCTGGTGACCGAGAACGGCTATGGCAAACGCACCCCGGTGGAGGAGTTTAAAGAGCAGCGACGGGGCGGTAAAGGCCTGAAGAGTATCGATATACTGGGGAAGAACGGCAAGGTGGTGGCTTTTCAGACGGTGGAGGCAGGCGAGGAACTGGTGCTGTTGACCGGTGAAGGACAGTTAATCCGCCTGGAAGTGGATCAGATATCAGTTCAGAAGCGCTATTCCAGGGGTGTGCTCTTAATGAAACCCCCTAAAGGAGACCACATCGTAGGTCTGGCCAAATTCAGGGTGGAGAAAGAAGAATAGACCAAAACCAAAGCATACATGTCGGATTTGGTTGCAAAAGCATATTCCATGTACTATAATCAAAGCCAAACATTATAGCGATGAAAGCGGCGATGAAAGGGATAAGTATACACCATTGCGGTCTTAAGAGAGCTGGCGGCAGGTGCGAGCCAGTGCAGCGTGGTTTAGAATCCCCCCCGGAGTCGGCTGTGAAAGCAGCAGCGCTGGCTACGTTACAGCCTCAAAGGGGGCGCCGGGTGTCGGCGCCAACAAGGGTGGCAACGCGGGAGAAGACCTCTCGTCCCTGCAGGGGCGAGAGGATTAATTTTTTCACTTATGTTTTACCAAGGAGGTTTTATCACATAATGATAGGGGAACAGTATTTGTTGCTTCCCGGTCCTACGCCGTTACCGGAGCAGATCATCCGGGCCATGAGCCGGTCCATGATCAACCATCGCGGCCCAGCCTTTCATGATCTGTTGTTTGAGGTGACGGCGGGGATCCGCTCCATCTATAAGACCCAGGGGCATGTATTGATATATCCTTCTTCGGGCACAGGAGTCATGGAGGCGGCGGTAGCCAATTTTATAGCTCCAGGTGATCTGGTACTGGCCATATCCATCGGTGTATTTGGGGATCGCTTCGCTTCTATTGCCAAGGCTTTTGGAGCCCAGGTAGAGAAGATCTCGGTTCCCTGGGGACAGTCCGCTGACCCTCAGGTGGTAAAGGAGCGCATCGATCAGGACAAAAGTAAACGCATCAAAGCGGTTCTGCTAAGCCACAACGAGACCTCCACCGGAGTAGTAAACGATATCGCCAAGATTGCCGAAGCACTAGGGGACCACCCGGCATTGTTCATCGTGGACACCGTCAGCGGTTTGGCCGCCCACCCCTTCAATATGGATCAGTGGCGAGTCGATGTTGCCGCCAGTGGTTCCCAAAAAGCGTTCATGATACCACCGGGACTGGGCTTTTTGGCTTTTAATGACCGGGCTCTCAAGGTCCATAAACAAATAAATAACAGCCGCTTCTATTGGGACGTTAGTACCGGACTAGATTACCTGCAAAAGGGCCAAACCCCTACTACTCCGGCGATATCATTGTTTTACGGACTTCAGGAAGCCCTGCACATGATGGCCCAGGAAGGCCTGGACAGTATCATTCGTCGGCACGCTTTTTATCGGGACCTGATCAGAGCCGGGGTTCAGGCCATAGGCCTTGAGCTGTTGGCTCAAGGGCAGGCGGCCTCCTGCTCGGTAACCTCAGTGATTGCCCCTCCGGAAGTGGGGGCCAATAAGATCTGTACAGCCATGTTGCAGCAGTTTAATATCGTTTTGGCCGGCGGGCAGCAAAACCTGCAGGATGTGATCTTCAGGATCGGGCATTTGGGATATGTGCGGGAGCTGGATCTTTTAGCCATTCTGGCGGCATTGGAAATAAGCCTCCACAAATTGGGATACCCGGTGGAATTCGGCGCCGGGGTCAAAGTAGCCCAGCAACGCATTTTAGAACACCATGACAAAACTTCAGGTTGAGGAAGGGGCAGAAAGATGGAAAAATTAAAAGTTATTGTAAGTGAACGCATAGCTGACGAGGGTATCGCGTTATTAAAGAAAGAACTGGAAGTGGATTATCGGGATGGCATATCCAGGGATGAACTGCTCAGCATAATCGATCAATATGACGCCTTGATCGTGCGCAGCGTGACTCAGGTCAATGAAGAACTGATTTCGCGCGGGACTAAGCTGAAAGTGGTGGGCCGGGCCGGCAACGGGGTGGATAACATCGACGTAGATGTATGCACCCGTTACGGAGTTCTGGTGGCCAACACTCCAGACAGCAATACCATCTCGGCAGCCGAGCAGACCATCAGCCTCTTACTATCGTCGGTTCGCAATACTGCCTGGGCCAGCCGATACCTGAAAGAGGTCAAATGGGACCGCAAGCCATTCCGGGGTGTGGAACTATATGGAAAAACCGTAGGGATAGTGGGGTTGGGCCGCATCGGATCCATGGTGGCTACCCGCCTCAAGTCATTCAATATGCGGGTCTTGGCCTATGACCCCTATATAGCTGACCAGCGTTTTGAGCGCTTTGGAGTGGAAAAGGTTGAAAAACTGGAAGACTTGATGGGTCAGGTGGATTTTCTCACCGTGCATACACCGCGCAATGAGGAGACCATGCATATGATAGATGAGAAGATGTTCGCCCTGGCCAAGGATGGCCTGCGCATTGTCAACTGCGCTAGAGGCGGTATCATTAAAGAGTCTGCTATCGAGGAAGGTTTGCGCTCCGGCAAGATAGCCAGTGCCGGGTTGGACGTATTTGAGAAAGAACCGGCCGAAGGCAACCCGTTATTCGCCTTCAACAATGTGGTGGTCACCCCCCATCTGGGAGCAGACACATTTGAGGCCCAAAAAAGGGTGGGAGAGACCATCGCCGAACAGGTGATAAAAGCCCTGCGGGGAGAGATCGTTCCCAACGTGATCAATCTGCCCACCATGGTCAGTGATGAATTAGATTATCTCAAGCCTTACATCACTCTGGCGGAGAAAATGGGAATGTTCTATTATCAGATGGCCAAAGCCCCTTTGAACAAGGTGGAATTGACCTATAGCGGACCGCTAACCATGAATGAGACCGAGATCCTGACGGTGGCCTTTTTAAGAGGACTCTTGCACCCGGTGATGGCGGAAAAGGTCAACTATGTCAATGCTCGCCTCATGGCCGACGAAAGGGGAATCGTGGTCTTCGAGCATAAAGAAGAGCAGAGCACCCGGCGTTACAAAAATGTTATTACGGCAAAAATGTTTGGCAACGACTATACCCTGGAACTGGCAGGCACTGTATCCAGAGCCAGAAATCCGCTCTTGGTGGAGATCAACGGTTACGAGACCGAAAATGACCTGGAGGGCTATGTGATCATAGTCAAGAATGAGGACCGCCCGCGGGTGATAGGGCCGTTCGCCACTGCCCTGGGTGATGCCGGGGTCAATATCGCCTCAATGAAGACCGCCCGCAAGACCAAAGGGGATATAGCCATAATGCTGCTCAATGTCGACAACAAGGCCGAAGACCATGTACTGGAGGCCCTGGGCAAACTGGATGGCATTGTCGGCAAACCCAAGCTTCTTTACTTTTAATCTAGGATTGAAGGAGGTACCGTTATGCTGGATGCCAAATTGATCCGAGCCAAACCCGAGATGGTGGAAGCCGCATTGGAAAAGCGGAATATCAGCGGCGCCCTGGATAGATTTATCGTTCTGGATGAAGAGCGGCGTGCCATTTTGGGCAAAGTTGAAGAACTCAAAGGTTTTCGCAACAACGCCTCTATGGAAGTGGGGCGCATGAAGAAACAAGGAATAGAGCCCGAAGCCTTGATGGAACAGGTGCGACAAGTGGGGATGGAGATCAAAGCCCTGGACGATCAGCTTAAAGCCATTGAGGATAATTTGGAGAATATATTGCTCAATATCCCTAATCTGCCCCATGAATCAGTGCCAGTGGGCTTAGATGAGAGCGCTAATGTGGAAGTGCGCCGCTGGGGTGATCCGCGTTCCTTCGACTTTGAGCCTAAAGCCCACTGGGATCTGGGCCCGGAGCTGGACATTCTTGATTTTGAGCGCGCGGCCAAACTGTCCGGAGCCAGGTTTACAGTCTATAAAGGGGCCGGTGCCCGGTTGGAAAGGGCAGTGATCAATTTTTATCTGGATGTACACACCGGCCAGCATGGCTACCGGGAAATCTTGCCGCCGTTCATGGTCAGTGCCGATTGCATGACCGGAACTGGCCAGCTGCCCAAATTCGCTGAAGATATGTTCAAAGTAGAAGGCCGGGAGATGTACCTGGTGCCAACTGCTGAGGTGCCATTGACCAACCTTTATCGAGAAGAGATTCTGGACGGAGCGCAATTACCCATCTACCTGACCGCCTACACGCCGTGTTTCCGGGCTGAAGCCGGTTCTCACGGCCGAGATACCCGGGGAGTGATTCGCCAGCATCAGTTTAATAAGGTGGAACTAGTCAAAATCACCGACCCAGATCATTCCTATGATGAATTGGAGAAACTAACTGCGGATGCGGAGAGGGTCTTACAGCTTTTGGGCCTGCCTTATCGGGTGGTCCTGTTGAGCACCGGGGACATGGGCTTCTCTTCCGCCAAGACCTATGACCTGGAAGTGTGGATGCCCAGCTACCAGGCTTATAAAGAGATATCTTCCTGTTCCAATTGTGAGGATTTCCAGGCTCGTCGGGCCAATATCCGTTTCCGGCCGGATGCCAAATCCCGGCCGCAATACGCACACACCTTAAACGGTTCCGGGGTGGCAGTAGGCCGCACGGTGGCCGCTATACTGGAAAACTATCAAGAGGCTGACGGCAGTGTGGTTATCCCAGAGGTTCTGCGGCCATATATGGGCGGGCTGGAAGTAATGATTCCGGTCTAATCAGCTTACAAGGCTAGTTGACATCCAATTAGCCCTGTGATATACTAGCTTTTGCATTGGATACGGAATGGACCTTCGCAATGGAGGGGTGTCCGAGCGGTTGAAGGAGGCGGTCTTGAAAACCGTTGAACCTTTTCGGGTTCCGTGGGTTCGAATCCCACCTCCTCCGCCACTTTGCAAAATAGCATAAGCGGGAAAAGTCATGGAGAGATGGCCGAGTCGGCTGAAGGCGCTCGCCTGCTAAGCGAGTAGACGGGCTTAAACCTGTCTCGAGGGTTCGAATCCCTCTCTCTCCGCCATTTTTATGCTTGAAGGGTTCCAACACAACTGAATCAATGCATTCACGCGCCCGTAGCTCAGCTGGATAGAGTAACAGACTACGAATCTGGAGGTCGCAGGTTCGAATCCTGCCGGGCGCGCCATTATTTTATCAGGCAAATTGCTGCACCAGAAAATCCGGCGCCCGTAGCTCAGTAGGATAGAGCAACGGTTTCCTAAACCGTGGGTCAGGGGTTCGAGTCCCTTCGGGCGCACCATTTGAGGGTGAACCCTGTGACAAGGGATGAACAATACATGCGCTTAGCTCTGGAATTGGCCCGTGAGGCTTATGAGGACGGGGAGATTCCCATCGGTGCGGTGGTAGTAGTCGATGATAGCATCATTGCTCAAACCCGCAATGAAAAGGAATTGCGTCAGGACGCCACCTCCCACGCCGAGCTCTTGGCCCTGCAGCAGGCCGCTAGAAGCCTGCAGCGCTGGCGATTGACTGATGCCACGCTGTACTGCACATTGGAACCGTGTGCCATGTGTGCCGGGGCCATGGTAAATGCCCGTTTAGGGCGGCTGGTCTATGGAGCCAGGGACAGCAAGGCTGGTGCCGCCGGGTCGATTTTAGATGTAGTCCGGTTTCCGGGTTTGAATCATCATATACAGGTATTTGCGGGGGTTCTAGAAGCGGATTGTGCCCGCTTGCTGAGTGAATTCTTTGCAGATTTGAGGAGAGATGGCCGAGCTGGTCGAAGGCGCTCGACTCGAAATCGAGTAGGCGGCTAAACCCCGCCTCGTGAGTTCGAATCTCACTCTCTCCGCCAATTGACCACAAACGAATCAATAGATATAATTTTAAAGGGCTAAAAACTTAATAACTTACCTGGAGAGGTGGCTGAGTTCGGCTGAAGGCGCTCGATTGGAAATCGAGTAGGCGGCTAATACCTGTCTCGCGGGTTCGAATCCCGCCCTCTCCGCCATTACCGAAAAAATAGGGGTTTGCGTAAGTAAACCCCTTTTGCTTTTTAGTATGTATTTTGGTATCTTCTAACATTCTGCTAACAAGAAACACCCTATTTGGTGTGTGAGCGAAGAGATTTTACAAATACTTTTAATGGGAATAAAGGCTATAACTGCAAAATTTGTCAATGGTTATATTTTACACTGGAACTAGCACCTTTACTTGGTTAATATGTTGAAAAAGGAGGTAACCATTGATGAAAAAGATTTTTGCAGTTGTACTAATAATGTTGTTCATATGCATACCCTTGCAGATCCCCGACAACGCCACAGACAACGCCGCAGATACTCAGGTGGCCGGGGTCTTTGCTACCACCAGCGTTAAGCAGGTTCAGGTCACCGCCAGCAAGGTAAACTTTCGCACCGGGGCCAGCACCAATCACAGAATAATAACCACCTATAAAAAAGGCACCGTATTGGATGTTATCGGCAAGATTGGCCGCTGGTATGTGGTCAAGAACAGCAAAGATACAGTCGGATGCGTATCTGGCAATATGGTACAGCCCTACACCCCGTCTTCTTCCGGGACAAGCAGTTTTTCTTCCATGCAAACAGAAATGCTGGGATACATAAATGCTGCCCGCAAAGCCAGTGGCCTGTCACCATTGACCCTGAACACAAAGCTATGCGACGGGGCTTACCTAAAATCCAAGGACATGGCGGTAAATAATTACTTCAGCCACACTTCACCTACTTATGGAAGCCCTTTCAATATGATGCAAAGCCTGGGAATCAGCTATTCAGCCGCCGGGGAAAACATAGCCATGCACTCTAGTGTTAAAGGCGCCCATGATGCTTTGATGAATTCGTCTGGACACCGCGCCAATATTCTTAGCCAAAACTTTTCCAAAGTTGGCTTGGGTTTTTATCAAGAGGGCAAGTCGTTGTATGTGACGCAGTGGTTTACTAATTAGCTATGCTCCCATAATCTGTGCCGCTTTAGCAAATTGCTATTGGGTGATTTTCATGGTATAATTTGATTCTGCCCACCAAGTGGGCTGTGATCAAAATGAGTAGATTTGCCGTGCTAGATGGGGAATTAGCGGTGCCCTGTAACCTGCAACCCGCTATAGCAGGGTCGAAGTCCTGAGCCGAGGGTATATCCTGTAGGGTCTGACTGCAATAAGTGGCGTCGAAATCTGGGTCCTGCGCAATGAGACATCTTGAACCGTGTCAGGTCCGGAAGGAAGCAGCACTAAGAGATCCATCTTATGTGACGGAGGGAAGCCTGGGTGGAGTTAACTGCTGTAGTAACGCCTGGAGGGTATATTCGAGGCCAGGTGCACGGCGTAATTTATGTTTTATAGGAATATATGACGGCAGGATGTTCCTGCTGTTTTTTGGTTGTGGAGCAGGAAAGCGTCCCCTTACCCGAGAATCTACATGGTAACAAGCCGACAGTCATGGCACATGCCTGGAAGGAGTGTTATTCCGTGTCCTATATGGCTTTATACAGAGCCTGGCGCCCACAGCATTTTGCTGAGGTAGTTGGGCAGGAAAGGACCGTCAAGGCTTTGCAGAACGCGCTGAAACAGGGGCGCGTCTCCCACGCCTACCTGTTTTCGGGTCCCCGGGGCACCGGTAAAACCAGTATCGCTAAAATTGTAGCCCGGGCGGTTAACTGTGCCCATCCCCGGGAGGGGGAACCCTGCAATCAGTGCCCTTACTGCTTAGACATCCTGCAGGGCAATTTTATGGATGTAATAGAGATAGATGCCGCTTCTAATCGCGGCATCGATGAGATCCGCGATCTGCGGGAAAAGGTGCGCATGCTGCCGGCACAGGGGAAAAAGAAGGTATACATAATCGACGAGGTTCATATGCTGACCACCGAAGCCTTTAACGCTTTGTTAAAGACCCTGGAAGAACCCCCTGATTCCGTTATTTTTATACTGGCAACCACTGAGCTGCAGAAGATCCCGGCCACCATATTGTCCCGCTGCCAAAGCTATCATTTTCGTCGCCTCACTGCTGCCGAGATAGTGGAACGACTCAGACAGGTGGCATTGAGCAATAATATGAGTGTCTCTGAGGAGGCTTTCGATCTGATCGCCCGGCGGGCTAACGGCGGACTGCGGGACGCTTTGAGCAGCCTGGATCAGATTTATTCATATAAAGGAGCCCAAATAAGTAAGACGGATGCCTTGGAAGTTATGGGACTGGTGGACGATATGTTCCTGAGCCGACTCATGGCTGCGGTGTTTTCCCGCGATGTGGGGACGGTTATCACCATGCTGGGAGAAGCTTTGCAGGAAGGCAAAGAGGCTCAACAGATCGTGCGTGAGGCGGTATTATACCTGCGCGATTTGATGGTCTATTCCCTTCTGGGAAAAGAGGCCGAGTTGGCTGTGGTAACAGAATCAGCCCGGCCACACTTGGAAAGTGTTCTTGGACAGACTGATATATCAGCCATTATGAAGGCCTTGAACGCCTTGATGGCCGGTGCTGACCGCTTGCGATACAGCGAAGGCAATCGTTTCCAATTGGAACTGGCATTTCTAGAACTAATGGCTGTTCCGGCTGAACCGGCCTGGGATAACCTTAGCCTTACGGCAGTAAGCGCACCGAAAGCATCCCCGAAAAAGTCCGCCCGGGCTGCCGAAAACACCCTCGTTGAAGATAGCAGCCATTCATCGGCAAAAACCTCCGCCCGGAAAAAAGAGGCCGCCAAAGCTCCCCAACAGGAGTGGGGCCGATTATTGGCAGCGGTAAAAGATAAGAAAATACCCACGCACGCCTTGCTGGCACAGGGCAAGTTGCTGGAGCATGATAAAGGGCAGGTTACCATCGGTTTCAAAAAAGCTTACAAGTTTCATAAGGAAAAACTTGAAGAAAACGCCAACAAACACATACTGGATGAGGCTATTAAAGAGATATGGGGCGGCGCAGCCTCAGTCCGCCTAGTTTTCCTGGATGATGACGCCTCCCAGGATCCGGTGGTCAAAAAGGCCCGGGAGTTGTTTGGCGAAGAGATAGTGGAAGTCAAGGAATAGGAGGAATAGAAATGAAGTTCAATCCCATGGGTGGCGCTAACATTAACAAGATGATGAAAGAAGCCCGCAAGGTACAGGAACAGATCGTACAGATGCAGGAGGAACTGCGTCAGCGGGAACTGGAAGTGACTGTCGGAGGCGGGGCGGTAACGGTTAAGGTCAACGGCAAACAAGAGATATTGAGCCTTAAGATCACCCCTGAAGCGGTCGATCCTGATGATGTGGAGATGCTGGAAGACATGATTATGGCTGCGGTCAATGAAGCTGTAAAACAGTCACAGGATATGGTGTCCAGCGAGATGGCCAAGATAACCGGTGGTTTTAATATCCCCGGTTTGTAGAATCGAGCAACTTTCATAGATGGATTATTGTTATGAGATTAACCCGTTCTCTGGAAAATTTAATTGAACAACTGCAGAAGTTACCCACTATAGGACCCAAGACAGCCCAGAGACTAGCTCTGCATCTGCTCAAGGCGCCGGAGGCGCAGGCTAAAGCCCTGGCGGAAGCTATCGTTGCGGCCCGTGATACGGTCCGACCTTGCAGTCAGTGCGGTTATTTGACTGAAACCGATCCCTGCATCATCTGCCGTGACCCGAGCAGAGATAAGGCTTTATTGTGCATAGCCGAGGAAACCAGCGACGTTATGGCTATAGAGCGCAGCGGCTATCGGGGGCACTATTATGTCATCAACAAAGAGTTTAAGCTGATGGGTGACCGCAGTCTGGAAGACCTGGACTTCACTCCGCTGTTGTCCAAGGTATCCAGCGGTGAGGTAAGAGAATTGATCCTGGCTCTCAACCCTGACATCGATGGAGAGGTATTATCGAGATACATCGCCAGCCTGACCGCCCCCTACCCGGTGCGCATTACCCGTCTGGCGCACGGCCTGCCGGTGGGCGGAGACATCGAGTACACTGATGAGATAACCCTTCGCAAGGCTATAGAAGGCCGCAAAGAAATCTGACATATCACAGCACCTGCTGGCATAAGATGGCAGTAAATAGCGCTGTTTAAGCGCCCGCCAGGAGGTATCTTATGGGACTTGCCAGCAGGCTGTGGGAAAAAACCAAAAATTACATTGGCTTGAAAGAGGAACCGGCAACTGATTGTTACAGCCCGGAACAGATGTTGGAGTTGGCTAAACAGGAACTTGATTCTGCCTATAATCTGTTTTCCCGAGCTGAAGAACCGGAGATGATCGAGTATGCCGTGTTCAATTTGAAAGCGGCTGAAAAGCGTTATGATTTTCTAATCAAACAAGCCAAGCAGCAGGCGCTCAAAAACAGGATCGATAAACCCAGTATAGATGGCAGGGGGTAGGTTTAATGCCTGGTATCAATGTGATAATCGCTGCGATCATAGTGGCGTTGATTCTTTACTTTGTTGTCAAAGTATTCTTGAAACCGATTCAACTTTTATGGAAACTGGCTATAAACTCAGTGGTGGGTCTAGTTCTGCTAATGATATTCAATTATGTGGCAAGTTATTTTGCGTTTTATTCCGATAAACATCATACAATATTGATTTGCGGGTTTCTTAGGTGTTCCAGGGGTATTGTTGCTGATTGCGCAATACCTGTGAAATGGACAACCACAAATGATAATGGGCTTATTGAGGCTGGCGTACAGTCTCTTTTTATCGTTTATTATGATTGCCTGCGAAAGTTCTTATGGACATAATAATAAGAAGCTTGACTTAAAGTAAAAGTGGGGATGTATATATTGTTTAATGCTGAGTATTGTTGTAGAGCAAATTTATATTATTGACGCAATTACCCTACTTTATACTTATGCACTATTACCCGTAGGAGGTGTTCCGGTTTCGAAAGCTCCAGGCAGATGGAATCGTGAAGCTTGCTGGAGAATATGCAGCGGCGGCAAGGTGGAAATTAATGCATCATTTTCTGGATTGAAGCGGCAGGGCATCAAGAAGAGTGGTTTTGGTGGATCTGGATACCGTAGAGCCGTTTTACCTAGGGCCTCTAAAAATATGCTGGAAGAAAGGCTAGAAGTTATCGGTGTGTCCGGCGAAAGGATGCCTGGTTTGGAAAACCGGGGCTGTATTGACCCCACAAGGCCCGAGTGGGCCTTGGCGTGAAGGAGATATTGTCTAGATGTGGGTTATGGCGTTATGGGTGCAGGACCCTCAGTATCTGGTGGAGGGAACACGATCGCCTCCGGCTGCGCGTTCTGGCAGTTATCAACGCCGTCCCATGACCAATTCTCGGGATGAATCATGGAATACCTCGTGATCTGGTAGGGTCGATGCGATTATATTAACAGCCATCTAGGAGATGAGACTGATGCAGAGGTGGTGGAGACATAATCAAATCTGTACAGCTTCTCAACAATTAGGCCCTGAGAGTGGATTATATGTGGCCATCGATGAGAAGTTGAGGGATCAAATCTACGAGCGAGATTCCCTGTGCAGCAGGAGTACATCAAGAGGTATAGCAGTGCTATATGAGAGTAAAGCATGGACACATTTGATTTTAAACAGGAGGTACTCGAAAGAAATGCAGTCGACTATCAGTGAAAGCAAAAAGCCTTTACTATGACAGTAATGAAGATCGTGACTTGGGCTGCTCATTTGCTGGGGCAGAGGAACCATGTTTGAATATCCATTACACAAAATGATAATGCACTACTGGACCGTCTGGCACCCAAAATTCATGAAATTTCTTCAGACCAAGATGAGATATCGGCTGGATTCACAGTCTACAGGCAGTTTCCAGAAGCTATTAAGAAGGCCTTTACCTTACCTGGAGCTGAAATGTATATGCAAAACCGTTCGGCATGGCAGAGGCCAGCTGTGACTGTTAGCAGTTATTCAAGCGCAGGGGCCTTCATCGGGTACAGTAGTATACTCCTGACAGAGGTGACGCTCACTACTTATGGCAAGCACGACAGTCATTTGTATATTTCCACCGCCACCCATCAGGGGAATCTATGACTACATTATCAAAGTTTAATTCCCGGCATGGAAATACCTTCCCCCACTTTCATTCTGGGGATGGATATCAGGCCAAATGGGAAGAGCCCTTGACCTTATATACGACCTCGGAACCCAGGGCTTGAACTTATCATATATCTGCTCATCGGCAAAGAGGACATATAGGGACAGACCGTGAAGTCATACCTGTGTAACATTTATAGCCCTGGAAGAGGAATTATATGATGTAGTGCTTCAGCACGCCAAGACTATGAAAACATTGTTGCGAAGTGGTTGAATTTGAAGAAAGATGCAGTGAAGCCGATATAACATCAGCTGTCTCACACAGGGTGGGTAATCGAGGGCACGGCTGACGATGCGGTCAAAACCCTGCGTATCAAGGATAAAAGCCAGTTATTTCAGGCCTATCACCCTGCGTCGTTCCCTCAACAAATTACGGGATACCATCATACAAAAGCGGTGCACTAAAAGATGCACTGGTGGCGGAATCATTACAGCCAACACTGTACGAGCTTATCCGTCCAGGAAATCTACGTGAGACCATATAATCAGAGGTTATTTATGCCTTTGGGTTGGAATTATAGATTATGACATCATAAGTAAAAGTCAAATTTTATAAGGAAGGTTTTATTCAGTGACCGTTTCACCAGCTGTTCCTAAATCTTGTGCCGTCCAAGCCACATAAGTTCTCTCAGGTGGACGGCATCGTTTGAGGCCCTGGGGGGAAGCCATCGACGAATTGGACATACTGGATAAAACCATTTTTGGTTGTGATATAGGATGTTCATTGCTATCTGGAGACTTCTTCAATTGTGACCAGCCTCAGACTATTGCATCACGGCAGAACCACCCGGTTATGGTCGGTATCAAGCAGTAATCCCAGATTGGTCACGTGGGCTACATGGGCAGCGGAGGAGGCTATTCTAATGGTTCCCAGCCTTAGTCAATGCAGGCGGTGCACAGTGAAAAGATGCATTGATACTGGTGAACAATACCAACTATATGGTATGTTGGCCCAAATATTTCCACCCGGACAGAGGCAGGAGACTACTCCTACATGAGACCTGAGTGTAACTGGTTATCCAACCAAAGGACCGGAGTTTTGAACGCCTACTCAGGAGTGTGCCACGTATATAGCAGCCTGGTGCTAGTCTCAACTACCCATAGCTAAAGCAACTTCATCAAAGATACTCACCACTTAACGAAATCAAATCAGGGGAACGGTTTCATTTGTTGAGGTCTTATCATTACTGCCATGGTGGAGAACCAACAGTAGACTCTGCATTTTCTTGAAGATGAGGATGGAAAAATACTTGGTCGGGAGTTAAAAATCCTCTAGGAAGAGGACAAATGAATGTCATTAATAAAGATCGCTCTGGCCCGGAGAAGGGCAGACAGGAGTTCCAATCATAAGCAGGAAATCATAGAGGCCGCTTACAATCAGAATATTACAGACGGTTACATCGCCCCAACTTTGGGATTGAGCAAAGAGGCAGGGAGTGTCCATTGCTCTGCAGTTCCAGTGTCCGGCGTATCGGAACTGAAATTCCAGTAAGGTGATGGTCATAGCTCTACGGTAGAGAGAGGGCTATCGGACGCACCTGACCTTCAGACAGCTCTACATATTCATGGCGACAACAATTATCCATTGAAGCCAGGTTCCCGAAAAGGCTAAAGAAGATCATTGGCCTTCCACGTACCATCGAAACCACTTCAACCAGCTCCACCCTCAGGTGTTTTAATATCACGTGTGCCAAATTGCAGGCTTCACCAAAATAAGTATCATTTGGGCGGTCAAGAGGCCACAGGTGCCAAGCTGGCCTATAAATTTGAAAGATCAACTTGAAAGAACTTAACTTCAAAGCCTTGCAGATGGGCAAAGGATGAAACGACATCATTTGGGAAGGGGGGTGGGAGTAGGTGCCTAATGAGATCAAGCCTATGTCGACTGACATGGAACGAGCAGTTTTTCACATCTTCCCCCAATTTTGTAAAGGCTGCGGATTATGTAAGGAGAAATGCCCTAATGATGTCTTAATCTGGTCGGAGAAACTGGGGGTCTATGGAACTCCTACGGTTAAGCCTAAGGACGAGGATAGTTGCATCGCCTGCGTCCTTTGCGAAATGATATGTCCTGACGCAGCTATATAATGAAGAAACTAGAGAAAGCCGCACAGCCAGAAATTTGGTAATAGTTAGATAAACGCTCACCTTTGTGCAAGTTTTAAATACCTCATACTCCTGGTGTTTAGGTTCTTAGAAGAAGCATCACCGGGGACAATGATAATATAAGTCTTGCTTTGACTAGTAAACAGTTGTACTTAGACAGAAGAAAACTGACTATGAGTGCAGAGGCTCAATGCAGGCCTAAGGAAAGGTTCTGATAAAACTGAACAGCAAGAAGATAAGTGCGAAAAGATTGGAACTGTATCAAGGAGACTTGATATAAGCCAGTCAAGGCCCTTTTAAAAAAGGGAAAACAAGCCAGAGACGATTTGGCTAGGTATAAACTTTCATTGGAGAGTTTGATCCTGGCTCAGGACGAACGCTGGCGGCGTGCCTAACACATGCAAGTCGAACGGACTAATGTTTGACACTGAGTGCTCTTAATAAAGTGCAGCATTCGGTGAAGCCGCGTGACGCGAGCCCAATAAGGCAGTCACTTCAACCAAGAGCATAGTTAGTATAGAAGCAATACTAAACGGGCTAGATAGAAGTGGCGAGCGTCGAAGCTATCAAAAAGTGCCAACACATCTATCGAGATGAGGTTGGCGCCAAAGTGCCTAACACATCTAAAGCGATAGATGGGGTTGGCACAAAAAGTGCCTAACATGTTTAAACAAATCAGAGCACTGAGTGTCGAACATTAGTTAGTGGCGGACGGGTGAGTAACGCGTGGATAACCTACCTATATGTGGGGGATAACAGTTGGAAACGACTGCTAATACCGCATGTGATCACGGTTTAAGATTGTAGCAGAGGAAGATACACTAAGCTATCATATAGATGGGTCCACATCTGGGGTGGCGCTAGTTGGGGTAAGAGCCACCACCAAGGCGACGATCAACAGCCAGCCTACTGAGAGGTGAACAGCCACACTGGGACTGAGACACAGCCAGACTCTACGGTAGCAGTGGTCAGAATATTGCGCAATGGGGAAACCTAAGCGCAGCTTGCCACGTGAGCGATGATAGAAGCTATAGGGTTGTAAAGCTCTGGCTGTAAAGGAAGAATGGCATTGGGAGTAATATACTGAGTGCATGACAGGTACTGCAGAAGCCCCAGCTAACTGCCAGGCCATGGTAGACGTAGGGGCGAGCGTTGTCCGGAATTACTGGGCATAAAAGAGCACGTAGGCGGATATTTAAGTCAGTTGTGAAGACCACATTAACTGCAGGGGTTACCATGAAACTGGGTATCTTGAGGGCAGGAGAGGTCAGTGGAATTCCTGGTGTGGCGGTGAGAATGCAGTAGAAATCAGGAGGAACACCAGTGAGGCTGACTGGACTGAGCCTGACGCTGAGTGCAGCTGATGGTAGCAAACAGAGTTAGATACAATTTAGTCCACGCTGCCAACAGTGGATTTAGGTGTGGGAGGTATCGACCCCTTCATTATTACCATAAGCTAACATAATAAGTATCCCACCTGGGAGTAGGGTCGCAGGCTGGGCACTCAAAGAATTGACAGAGGGGCCACACACAAGCGGTGGAGCATGGTTTCCCAATTCAGTACAGCATGAAAGGAAAACCTTACCAGGTCTTGACATCTATGCCAAGACACATGGTGAGAAACACACGAGGTGGTGCCTTCCAGGAGCTAAGACAGGTGGTGCATGGTTGTCATCAGCTCTGTGTCGTGAGATGTTGATTAAGTCCCACAGCAGGCGCAACCTTGCTGTGGTTGCTAACAGGTAAGCTGAGCACTCTAAATACAGGACTGCCCGTGATATAGGAGGAAGGTGGGATGACGTCAAATCATAAGCATAGTCTGGGCACCGTGCTACAATGGATGGTACAGAGGCAAGGGCCGCAGTGGGGCTGGCAGAATCCTCAAAGCCCATTCTCGGATTCAGTTTACTTAGTCCCAACTCGACTGCATGAAGTCGGAATCACTGTGTCATGAATCAGCGTCGCGGTGAATGCGTTCCCAGACACTGGCCACACCATGCATCCTGCAGGCAACACCCCGAAGCCAGTGACTCAACCAGACGGAAGTCAGAAGTCAAGTCAGAGGTCAGGAGCGAACACACAGAGGTAGGAAGTCAGATTCTTAAAGAAGAAAACTGGCTGTTGGTTTCAGCAAGAATCCGATCCCCGACGTCGATTTAAAACTTCCACGTTTGGAGAGAAACAAATCTAGAGTGGGGACCGGTAGTGGGGTGAAGTCGTAACAAGGTATCCATGCCAGGAAGGTGGATGGATCCTGCCTCCTTTCTAAGGAGAAAACTTAAATGAGTAACAGCAGGCAGAGAGTTAGGATGAAAGAAGGTGGGAAGCCAGAAGTCAATTTTAACATTCGACATATTTATAGAGCTTCGACTACAAGATCCTAAGTCTGATCACCTTACTTCTTGTTGTTGTTTAATAAATTTTGAACCAAGGCCTTTTAAATGGTTTTGTTTCAAGCTAAGTTTATGGGCTCAGCTCAATGGTTAGAGCGCACGCCTGATAAGCGTGAGGTCCAGGTGGTTCCAAATCACTTAGGCCCACCATTACAGAAGTCAGAGTCCAGAGGCGGAAGACGGGGTAGATGAAGTAATCGGCGTTTATGCTGATTTTTTGTATCGACACTGACATCGACATCGGACTTCCGTTGTGGGAGTGTAATGGCTGGGAGAGCACCTGCCACCTTGCAAGCAGGGGGTCAGAGTTTCAGATCTCATCCATATAAACTAAACCGGTTCGTAGAGTCGACCAAGGTTCTTGAAAGAAAGTGCATACAGAAAAGCAAGGGAACATGTAGTTCATGGCTGGTGGTGAAAAGTTGAGTTTCAGCGTAAATTAGGTCCAAGATACTACAAAGGGCATGCAGAGGTGCCTTGGTGCCAGGAGCGAAGAAGGACGTGGCAAGAAGCTGCAGCTACAGGGGAGCTGCAAGCGGAGCATAGATCCAAATAGATATCCAGATGGGAACCCAATACTTGCAGAACAAGTGTATCACTGCCTGGTGGGGCAGTAGAAGCCAGACAGTGAACTGAACATCACCCATTAGCCGGAGGAGAAAGAATCAATTGAGATTCTCTAAGTGGCGGCAGGCAGGAACGGGGAAGCAGCCTAAACAGCTGGTGGTAGCCTGCAAGCTGTTGCACAGTTGGGAACAGAGGGAACACCAGACTAAGTTGCAGCAGTCAAGGAGTTACCTAAATTATATCATTGGCTCAGACCTGGATGGAAAGCCAGGCCATAGAGAAGTGAAAGCCTCGTGAAGCGAAATGATAAGGCTCTTGGTGAAGCCAGTACCCGCCGGACATTACTGGAACCAGTGGGAAGCAGGAGGACCACCTTCCAAGGCTAAATACTACCTGGCAATGGGCCTTGAACAGTACCGTGGGGAAGGTGAAAAGCACTGGGAGAGTGAAAAGGAACACGAAACCGACATGCCTAGGCAGTCAGGCACTATTTAAAGTGTGATGGCATGCCTATGCAGAATAGGTGAGTTACGGCCTTAAGCAGTTAAGTTCAGGACGGGCCTGTGGCTGAAGTCTAGAAAAGGGCGACCTGGTTGCTGGGCCAGAACCGGGTGATCTATCCATGGCTAGGGTGAAGTCTAGTAGCAACTTACAGAGATGGAGGTGGAACCAAGGTACGTTGAAAAGTGCCATTGGATGAGTTGGATAGGGTGAAATACCAATCAGCCAGGAGACCAGCTAGTTCTCCCAGAATAAAGCTTTAGGAGCTGGCGTCATGTAATTCCTTATGGGGTACAGAGCACTGGTTGGAAGTAGGGCCTTGCCAGTTACAGACCACCCAAACTCCAGATACCATGGAGTTGTGCAGCAGTCAGACTGCAGGGTGATAGGTCAAAGTAGTCAGGAGAAACAGCCCAAGACAGCTTGGCTAAGGTCCCAAAGTCACTAGAGGTGGAAGAGTAGAGTCACTTTTGGCTAATAGGATGTTGGCTTAAAGCGGCCCTGCAGTGCGTAATGACTCACTGGTCAAGTGACTCTGTAGAAAATTCAACAGAGGCTAAGCACTTAGTACCGAAGCTTTTACAGGTCTGGAGGTGACAGAGGACAGAAGACAGAGGGTGCTGTGGCAGTGAAAACTGAAGAATCCTGAGTCTATCCAAGAAGAGAGGTATAAATTAGCTTTAGAGATGCCAGATATATAGATTACAAGGAAAGAGATATGGTTAATACCTCAGATAAGGAGAGCAATATATCTATACTGTCCAACATAGCCGAAGACAGGAAGAAGAACTCTGAAAAGAGTTCCATTTTACTGAAATATATGGGCTCAACAGATAGGATTAAAGGTATATATTGATATGAGATTCATGATCTTGGTATGTGAATAGACATACATGACCAGTTAAAAAAATACAGAATCAGTTAATAAAATAAAATGCCAGCTCATTCAAGAGATGGACCAAATGAGACAAATGTCATTCTGACTTCCGTCCTCCAAACTTCAATGTAGTAGAGGGAGCATTCTTAATGATTGGAAGCTATACCATGTGAGAGTAGTGGACTATTAAGAGAGAGAATGCTGGCATAAGTAAGCGAGGCAGGTGAGAATCCTGCCATTCCTGGGAAGGCTCATCCACTTTAGGGTGTGGGACCTAACCCAGGCCGAAAGGCATGGGGATGGACAACTAAGTTGATATTCAGGTGCCACCGGACATCGTTGAGTGATGGGGTGACATGGGAGATGAATTGAAGCACGACTAGGAAGAGTGCGTCCAAGCACGTAGAACATGGAATAGGCAAATCCGTCTTACAGAAGCCTGAGGTGTGATGGGAGTGAAATATAGTGGCGAGTCACTGATTCCAAACTACCAAAGAAAAGCCTCTAGCAGGATGTTGGTGCCATTGCAAACAACCTTTGGAGTAGGCAAGGAGAGAATCCTAGGCACTTGAGAGAGCCCTCGTTAAGGAACTCAGCAAAGTTATTGTGTAACTTACAGGAGGGGTGTCTCCATGCTGATCACTAAAACTTTGATGATGAGCGTAGCAGAGGGCCCATAGTAGTCGAGCCCAGGCGACTGTTTTACCAAAAGCACAGTCTCTGCAGAAATCAGAAGATGGAAGTATAGGAGGCTGACGCCTGCCAGTGCCAGGAAGGACAAGGGAGCTCTTAGCTAGGCAGAGGTCAGAGGGTCAGAAGGAAGAGGACAGAGAAAGAAAGAAAAAAGAAAAGAGAAGAAACTGGCGGAGCCATTCCAACAGATCCAACGATCCGACGTCTGATTTCAAACTTCAGATTCCTTTGAAGGTATGAACCAGAGAAGCCCCCAGTGAACAGCAGCCTTAATATAGCAGATCCTGAGTGGCAGAAATTCTTGTCTGTGAAAGTGGATGAGGCCACACAGAAAGCATGTGATCTGGAGCACTGTCTCGACGAGGGCTCAGTGAAATTGCACACAACCTACAGTGAAGATGCCAGTTACACAGATGAGACCGTGACCCCGTGGAGGCTTTACCTTGTCTGTTGGATTTTAGGTGGTTTCCCCTTACCCAGGATACGTTGGGAGGCTATGAGAAGCAGGTTCACCAAAGGATTCGTGGAGCCAATGGGTGGGATCACCACTCTGGATGGCTGGGTTCCTAACCTGCTACCGGGTAGGGGACAGTTTCAGGCAGGCAGGGTTTGACTGGGCATGGGTACGCCTCCAAAGAAATGGCTGAGCGCCCAAAGGTTTCCTCAGCGCCGGATGGAAATCCCAGCGCGAAGAGTGCTCAAAGGCAGAAGGGAGCTTGACTGCAGGACAGACATGTCAGCGGGACAGGAGCTTATTGATCAGCGGTACCGAGTGGAAGGGCCGTCGCTCATCAGATAAAAGCTACCCCAGGGATGCTGACTTATCTCCCCAGAGTTCACATCGACAGGGAGGTTTGGCACCCTCGTGTCAGCTCACATCCTGGGGCTGGGAGAGAAGGTCTTGAGGTTGGGCTGTTCGCCCATTAAAAAGTGGTACGTGTTAGGTTCAGAACGTCTATTGAGAGACAGTTCGGTCCCCTATCCATCACTCATGACATGGGAGGTAGGAAAGGATCTGTCCCTAGTACGAGAGGACCGGGATGGACAGACCGCTAATTGTGCCACCAATTCCAACTCTTTTCATAGAGGCACAGCTAGGTAGCTATGTCTGGATGTGATAAGCATGAAAGCATCAAGCATGAAAGCCAACCTCAAGATGGGTTCTCACTTCAAAGAAGGTAGAATCCCATCAAGACTAGGTGGTTGACAGGCCGGAGGTATAAGTGTAAGTGATGCATTAAAGCTGACCAATTTTAATAGATCGAGGGCTTGACACAAATGCGCTTTAAGCAGCTCTCTGTACTTTTCAGAATCTTTCTGTGAGCAAACAGGAGGACGGTCCTCATGTTTGCAGACCCATAAAAACAATATGTAACGAAATTAAATTTCCACCATTTGACGACAATAGCGGAAGGTCACACCCGTTCCCATCCCGAACACGGCAGTTAAGCTCTCCAGCGCCGATGGTACTGCAGTTTTCCTGTGGGAGAGTAGGACGTTGCCAGGATTAATTTATGTGCCAGGCACCTTTGAAGCTTGTGGTGCCTGGCACATTTGCAGTTAGAATTTTTGGTTGTAGTAATAATAGCTGCCTACATATAACCCCAGCAGTGCACACAGGCACAAGCCTAATAAGTTGTAGGGATTTACCTTGATTTGCGGACCCCATATTGATCCCGCGAGTATAATTAGTGCCAGCGATATTGCATAAATCCTTATGGAACCGTAAGCGGCCATACCAGCTAAAGACCAGGCCCGTTCATCATACGGATTCAGGCCCTTCCTCTGCAGCTCACTGATACGACGCTGCTTTATTTCCACCGAACCGGCGGCTATTATTATACCTATCAGCAGACCCGTACCAAAGGGACTATTACCTGCGGCTATCTGCCAGACTGCTATACCAGCCATCAACGCCAGTATCAAGTATTTTATAAGCCGGGTATTACTAGCCATTGTTACGACCTCCTTCTTGGAGAAGAAATAGATCTTCAATACTCATGTTAAAAACCTTTGATAAACTGTAAGCTAGAATAATGGAAGGATTGTATTTCCCTTTTTCTAACGAAATGATGGTTTGTCTGGACACCCCTGCTAATGCGGCAAGTTCTTCCTGAGTCATGCCTGCCTTTTCCCGCAGTTCACGCAGGCGATTATTCATAAGCTCACCCCTAACGATATTTGTAAAGCTAGCTTTACAAATATCGTACTATCCTAATCAGCCAATGTCAAGCATACTTTACAAAAAGTACTGATAAGCATTTATCATACTGCCCCCGTGCGCCTCCGCCATGCTTCGTGCAAGCAAGGACCTAGAGATAGTTTGTTTTAATGAAAAGCAGAGGGAAGCGGGGACGGTTTTTCTGTCCCCGCTTCTCTTGGCGGATAAGCATATGGATTGATATTCCCCTGGTGGTTATACCGGAATATTTCTTCCGGTAACGAAGCGATAACGGTGTCTATGGCCATCATTACGAGTAGATAACCTGAGACCTGATCGGTGTATATGTCTGCCTCCACTGATATTAATATTGAGACCAGTAATATTTATCAACCTGTGGCGATGTCTATCTACTCTAGCTGTACGAACATTATATCTGTGGCGATGCCTGCCTCTACGCGTAAATAGAGTATCAATACCGGTACGTCCGGAAAAACCATGACGGTGGCCGTCATTTATTCTAGTTATCCCGGAAAAATTGTGTATATGCCTTCTTCTGCAAGACATAGCGCACCTCCTTTCTGTCTATGACATTATATGGAGATACAACATTTATGTTACTATTTATGGGAAAGGAATGAAAAAGGCCAACAAAAAGGACCAGGCTCTCTTAAAGGCCTGGACCTTCTTGCCTAAAGATATGTGGTGCTTAACCGCCGTCTCCTCCGTTGCCATTTTCGTCCGGGCAGACGCATTCTCCATCGGTGGCATCGCGGCATTGAACAAAGGTAGCTCCAGGTGCGGCATTGGCCCCAAAGTTGACCGGCACTTGAACGCAGATCAGCTGGGAAACGGTAAATTCACAGGTCCCGTTGATTTCTCCAACACAGTCTCCGCCATTAACGACCGGGTCTCCGCAGCAGACGGTGGTCACCGTGCCGGTATCAGCAAACGGTGTTACCGTAATAGGAACGCACACATTGACCAATTGTGAGGCAATGACCTCGCATACTTCAGTCTCCGAACAAGCGGGGCCACAGATGGATAGACTACTGGCAGTTTCCTGCCCGCCATTCAAACAGACTACAACAGGTCCGATGGGGAAAGGACTGGTCAGCTCAAAACAAAAAACCCCGACACTGTCTTCCCCGTCAAGAACTTTGTTTAGTTCAAAATCAAATTTAAGGCCTGAGCATCCTGTGGGGGGATCGGTATTGGGTGGGACAAAGAGTTCGACATTGTCACCAATAATCACGGTTTGTTCTACTCCGCCGATGGTTACAGTAACATTAGTGATTTGATCGAGTCTGATGTTTGGGCATATGCTCAAGACCCAATGACTTAAATCAACAAAGGTTGAATTATCCTGGCCGACCCCGGTTAAACGGTAGCAAAAGCGCTGATTCTGTCCGGGAGCAGGAAACTGAATAGATAGATTAGTATCTAACTCTACTACGAAGGGGATGATTCTGTCGCCGACGGGGACCTGACTATAGTCGATACGATTGTCACATTGTGCTTGTGCAATACTTACAGAAATTAAAAAAATCACCTCCTTAACAAGATAATGTATAATATGAAAGTCCTAGCAATTGAGTAAATTTTGTCCAGGAGGCATTTAGGAGATTAGTCATCTGACTCCACACAATCATCGCATTCTTCCAACGATGTCTCCAGGCAATCAACTCCGGGTTCACCCACTTGGGCTTCGGCCCCAAAATGAATTGGCACCTCAACACATATCTCCTGGGTGATGGTAAAATAACAAATCCGATCTTTGGTCCCGGTACAGCGCACATTGGTAACTACCGGATCGCTGCAGCACAAGGTGCTGGTAGGTCCGGCCACAGAAAACGGCTTGACAGCCACCGGCACCGATACTACTGCCCTTTGGTAGGCGATTTTTACACAGGTAGTGTTTTTGCTATACAATTCTTTGGGGTCATCTTCGTAAGCTGTTTCATAGTCCTCTCGTGGAGGGGGGTCACTTTGCTTTACATATCTGGTATTTATCGGTGTGGGCTTGGCCTTGGCGGCGTGAACGTGGAATCTTCCCCATTTGGCCGAGGTATCATTATCTCTTAACATACATATCACTCCGTTATTCTATTTCTGCTACTATACTATTAACCGGGGTTCTGATTTGCTACTGAAGTGAGTCTATATATGTAAAGCCGCTGACCTACTGGACCCGTTTTTCAATGCCATCTACTGAGAGAGAAGGGGAGAAATACCTGCAGAGATTAACATATCTGCTTAACACAGGAAAAGAATGGTACAATCGTTCATAGAGGAGGAAAACCCAACGATATAGAACAGATTGCCATTATTAGCCTGTGGCAACTTATAACCATTGGTGGGTTATGTGCATACTCTAGATATACCAGTACTAGTGGTAAATTCATTCATGTAAGGAAGGATCAGATGGCAGGAAACTCCTTATCACCGATCCAGAAGCCGAATTACAGCGGTTGTGTAGTACCGCGCTGCAGCGTCTGCCAGCAAATTCCAGCGGCAGGAATATGCGGCGGTATCAAGCTGGGCAAGGCTTTCTTGTGCCAGGAGTGCGAAACGGTTCTTATGCAGACTCCAGTAGGCAGTAACGAGTATCATCGCATCATGGAAGGGTTGCGATTAGTTTATTAAATAAGCCCGGTTGACAGGGGGATGGAGTTTTTGACTGCCTCAGCGCCGCTATATGCGGCTATTATGGATTACTGCCAAAAAGCTGGTACGCGCCTTCATATGCCAGGACATGCAGGTAGCAAGAAAGCCTTTCCGGAGCCGTTTCACAGCATAATCGCACTCGATCTAACCGAAGTACAAGGGTTGGATGATCTGCATTGGCCGTCGGGGCCGATCGAAACTGCTCAACAGTTGACAGCCCAGGCATTTGGCGCCCGGAAGAGCAGATTCCTGGTCAATGGCGCCACTTCAGGTATTCATAGCTTTTTTTTAGGACTGGGGGAGAAGAGCAAGGTCCTGGTAGCCCGCAATGCACACCGCGCTTTTTATACTGGCATGGTCTTGAGTGGCGCATTTCCGGTTTACATTCCTTGTAAGCTGGATGCCAGCGGATTGGCATTGGCGGTGGATGAGCACGATATTGCAACCCTATTAAGCGAGCAAAGCAATATTGATGCAGCTGCACTGGTGAGCCCCAGCTACTTTGGCTCCACCTGCTGTATTGACCGTATATCCAAACTGCTCCATGACCATGCCATTGTCATGATGGTAGACGAAGCCCACGGGGGGCATTTTTATTTTCACCCCCGTTATCCGCAAACAGCCCTGGCCGCAGGAGCGGACGTGGTGATCAATGGGCTGCATAAAACCTTGCCGGTTATGACCCAGGGTGCCTGCCTGCACATTGGAAAAGACTGTCCGGCTCCGGAGCGCTTCCTTCGGGCAGCCAGTTTATTAACTACCACCAGCCCTTCTTATGTGATTATGGCTTCTATCGACCTGGCTCGGGAATGGATGGAACGCCACGGCAGGGAGGCTCTGGAGCGGGCCATGCTGCTGTCCAATGCTTACCGGGACAAAATCGACAGTATAAAAGGGTTTGGTTGCTCGATTAAGGAATTAATGATAACGGGTGTACAAGACATCGACCCTTTGAAGATCTTGATAACAATTAAGAATCTGGCTGAGGATGGCTATACAGTATCCCGTCGGCTGCGCCAGGAATGGGGCATAGAAGTGGAATGGGAGTCTCGGCATAGTCTCCTGGCCATGATGTCTATATTCCATGAGGAAAAGGACTGGGAGCGGCTTTATCAGGCCTTAAGCCGAATCTCCCAACAGGCCGGGCATCGAGTGGCGGCCGCCGTAGCTGAACCCCCTCCCTGGCCGGAACCTCAAGTACAGCTGAGTCCCCGCCAGGCCCATTTTGCCCCTAAAAGAGCGGTGCCGTTAAAAAGCAGTGTGGGCAGGTTGTGCGGGGAGATGATAGTGCCTTACCCACCGGGGATACCGTGCTTGCTGCCGGGGGAAAAGATCACTGCCGAGGTTTGCACCTACATAGAGGAATTACGGCGGACCGGACACCACATTCAGGGTGGGGAAGGCGAAGCAGACCATATCCTGATCGTTGATGGAAGTTGAACCAACAAAGGAGCAATCGTATGCGCAAAGGTCTGTTTATAAGCCTGGAAGGCATAGATGGCAGCGGCAAAACCACCCTGATTCAATATCTACAGGATCAGCTAGCCGCCTATCCGCTGCTCAGCATAAGAGAGCCAGGCGGGACAGCGATTTCAGAAAGAATCAGAGAATTGTTGCTCAATGTGGATAATATTCAAATTTACGCCCGCACCGAAGCCATTTTATACGCAGCGGCCAGATGCCAGGTGGTGGATCAACTCATCAGGCCTGCGCTAGATGAGGGCAAGCTGGTGCTGGCCGACCGCTATCTCGATTCCACCATGGCCTACCAGGGCTACGGACGGGGATTGGACTTGCAGTTCCTGTCCACTTTAAATCAATTATGTACCAGAGGCTTATTGCCCGATGCCACCTTTTTACTGGACATCGCACCGGAGGTGTGTGAAAGCAGGCGTCAAAATGAGCAGGCCGACCGGTTGGAGAAAGAGGGCCGGGAATTCCAGGCTAGGGTGCGGGAGGGATACCTGCAGTTGGCCCGAAAGGAACCACAGCGCTTCTATGTTATCGACGCCGACCGGGCAATTAAGGATGTTGCGATAGATGTGTGGGGACATGTGCAACTCCTATTGAGCAGACGGAGGTGGCCCGCGCTTGAGAATTGACCGTGATCGCAAAGGCCTGGAGCGGCTGCGTACAGCCATAGGGCACAGCGTTTACGAAGTGAAGAAAACCGCCTCCGCCTCATTTGAGCAGGAATTGCAGCACCAAGAGGAGGCCGAGGCGCGCCAATTGATGGGGTCTATACTGCAAGAAGTAGACCGCATCGGAGAGAGATTGAAGCACCGGGTTACAGTGCATGACCTGATCCAATACAAGAACCGGGTCAAGGATTTTCTGAAGGAGGCTATGGCCCGGGCCTATCTTTTGAAACAGGATGTAGGTGCCGGCCGGCGCGGGAGGACTATTTTAATAAGCATCAAGACCGTCGATCGGGAGGTGGATGCCTTGTTGAATGATTTTATGAATCACAAAAAAGATCCTGTGGAAATACTGGCGGCGATTGACAAAATGCGCGGTATCATGGTGGATATGATGATTTGACCAAAAAGATGGAGATAGCTAATGGGTGATTTGGAGCAACTTTATGGGCAGGACAGGGCCTTAGGGTTTTTGCAGACCTGCATTGGGAACCACAGCCTCAGTCATGCCTATCTCTTTTACGGCCCGGCTGGGGTAGGCAAAATGACTGCTGCCAGAGCCTTTGCCACGGAGATACTGAAAAACGAAGACCCGATGGGAAAAGTCCTGTTGAAGGCGCAATCTCATCCGGATTTGCTTATAATTGAGCGCAGTCCAGATAAGACCAGACTGGGCAAGGAGCAGGTCAGTAAACCCTTGCAGACCTGGCTGGCCTTAAAGCCCTATCGAGCCAGGCATCGCTTCGTAATTATCAGGGATGCCCATTTGCTGACCCCTGAAGCGGGCAATGCACTGCTCAAAACTCTTGAAGAGCCACCTGAATACGCTGTCTTGATCTTGGTGAGTGATGAAGGCCAGGTGATGGAAACTATATCATCGCGCTGCCAGCCGGTGCGCTTTCAGGCCGTACCCGAAGAAGATATAGTTAAGATACTGGTTGCGCACGGTACGGAGCGCGAGCAGGCCTGGGAATGCGCTCGGCTCAGCCAGGGCAGTGTAGCGGTAGCCCTGGAATTCGCCCAGGAAACCGGCTTGGCTGACAAATGGGATAAAGCTCGCAATTATGTTGAAAAAATAGCTGCCGGAGAAATGGGCAGCTTGTTTGAAACCGCTGAGGCGGTTGAGAAATCTCCCCATTTGCTCAGTCACATGCTCTCAACTATACTAAGAGATGTATACGTTTACAAGTCCACCAAAAACGCTGATCTGCTGCTGCTGACCCAACACCGGGATCTGGCCGAAGCGCTCCCGGCAGTTTCTACTGAAAGGCTGGGCATTGCAATGAACTGTCTGCAGGACCTGCATCGGCAACTGCGTTATAATGTTAACCCTCTTACTGTGGGGATAAATATGGCTTATGCGGTCAGAAACGCATTTTGGGAATAGGATGCGGAAATTAAGGAGGTTATGGTTGTGGCCTGGGTGGTTGGAGTAAGGTTTAAACCCGCTGGCAAGATATACTACTTTGAATGTGAGAATCTCGACTTGGAAGAGTTGGATCTGGTTATAGTGGAGACCGTGAGGGGTATTGAATGTGGCCTGGTGGTATTGGGCAAAAAGGAGGTTCCGGAAAAAGAACTGGTCTTGCCATTGAAGAAGGTAATCAGAAAAGCCAGCGACCAGGATAAAGCCAACTACGAGAAAAATAAACAAAAGGAAAAAGAAGCTTTAGAGATATGTAAACAGAAGATCATGGCTCATAAATTGCCCATGAGGTTAATAGATGCTGAATATACCTTCGATATGGGCAAGATCATCTTCTATTTCACCGCTGAGGGGCGGGTGGATTTCCGGGAGTTGGTCAAAGATTTGGCGGCCATTTTTAAGACCCGGATCGAACTCCGGCAGATAGGTGTACGGGACGAAGCCAAGATGCTGGGGGGGATAGGCACCTGTGGCAGGGAGTTATGCTGCAGTAGTTTCCTGGGTGATTTTGAACCGGTTTCCATCAAAATGGCAAAGGAACAGAACCTTTCGCTTAATCCGGCCAAGATATCGGGCATTTGTGGCCGTCTGATGTGTTGTCTGAAATACGAATCACAGTTGTATGATATCAAGGGGCAGGAGGGCAGCAAACATAGAACGAACAGTCGCTGAACTAAAAACTATTCTGCGGGACATTATCCTGGAAGTCGGCGAACTCAAAGAGAGAGTGGTCCGGCTTGAAGCGGCTGCCGCACAGCGGGATAAAGATGTAAACCAGGACCATGGTGTTAGCGGTCTGTATGCCGATCGTGGCGGGGAAACCGCAGATTTGGCCAATCTGCCAACCGAGGCTGATCTAGCTAGCAGTTCTGGTCTGCAACAGTTCTATCTGGAAGGCCGCCATATCTGTCCCATGGCCTATGGCCAGGAAAGAAACGAGGGCTGTCTGTTCTGCGCGGCCCTGCTGGCCAGGAGTGATAGTCAATGAGCAACTCGGGCGAATCACTCGATGATCTGCTCCTAGGCGGGCTGAAGATTTTTCAGCCCCGTAAGGGATACCGTTTCTCCATCGACGCGGTGTTGTTAGCTCATTTCCCGGATCTGCATAATGTACAACACATAATTGACCTGGGTACCGGTAATGGTGTGATTGCCCTGCTGTTGGCCTACCGTAAGCCTGGAGCGCAGATAATCGGCCTGGAGATACAGCCTCTGATGGTTGAGCGGGCGCGGCGCAGCATCGAGCATAATAAACTCAACGGGACGATACACATAGAATGCCTTGATATTCGCCGCCTGGCCAGGTGCTTTCCGGCCGCAGTGGCAGACCTGGCAATCTGCAATCCTCCGTTTTGGAAAGAGGGGGAAGGTAAATTAAATAAAAACTCGGAAGAGGCTCTGGCCCGGCATGAGATTGCGGTCAAGTTGCCGGACATAATAGCCGCCGCTGACCATGTACTCAAGCCTCAGGGACGTTTGGCCATGATACACCGGGCCGACCGTTTGGGTGAAATCAGGGAGGCTTTATACTTGCAGGGGTTTCATATCAGCCGATTAAGGATGGTCCAATCATTTACCCAGGACAAACCGAAACTGATCCTCGTGGAGGGATGCCGCATCGACCCCGGCTGCCTTGTCGAAGAATCGCCGCTCATAATATATCAATCCCCGGGAGTATACAGGAAGTCAATTCGCTTTACGCTTCATATTAATTATAGAATTGCCAAAGGAAGTGAATTATAGAGCCATGGGAAAGCTGTATGTATGCGGAACGCCCATCGGAAACCTGGAGGATGTGAGCATCCGCCTCTTGAAGACCCTGCGCAAAGTAGACTTTATTGCCTGTGAGGATACCCGTCATACTATTAAGTTATTGAACCGCTATAAAATAAAGAAGAGAATGGTCAGCTATCATGAACACAGCGGCCCTAAGCAGGAAGAATATATCTTGGCTGAATTATTGGGCGGCAAGACAGTGGCTTTGGTAACAGATGCGGGAATGCCGGGAATTTCTGATCCGGGAGCAGGATTGATACGCAAGGCTTTGACTAGTGGGATTGACCTGGAGGTAGTGCCGGGCCCTACGGCGATGACCGCGGCTTTGAGCATCTCCGGACTCGATAACGAAGGTTTTATGTTTCAGGGATTCCTGCCGGCACGCCGCGGCCAAAGACAAAGAGTGCTGCGCGAGTTAGGACAGATCAAGAACACGTTGGTTTTCTATGAAGCCCCCCATCGCCTGTTGGACACTCTGGAAGATATGATGGAAATCTGGGGTAATCGGGAGATGGCTGTGGCCCGGGAGCTTACAAAAATTCATGAAGAGATACGGCGAGCCGACATAGCTTCCATCCTGGAGCATTTTAAGCATCATACCCCCCGAGGGGAATTCTGCCTGGTCGTGGCTGGATACCAGGTGCCGGTCAGGACAGTTGATATGGACACCATCATCATGGAGGTAGATTATCTAATAAGGGGAGGAATGGGAAAAAAAGAGGCCTTCCTAGAGAAGGCGCGGGAATATAATATAAAAAAATCCGACATTTATAATTACTACGAACGCAATAGACCTTAATTATGTACTAGCCAACTTGCTTGCCGAGTTCCAAAAGGCATGACCTGCACAGATTCTTGCCTTTGTAATTAGTTACTTCTTCTGCATTACCACAGAAGATACAGGCTGGCTCGTATTTCTTGAGAATGATCTTTTCGTTGTCAACGTAAATTTCCAGAGCATCTTTCTCTTCTATGCCCATTGTCCTTCTCAATTCGATAGGAATTACGATGCGGCCGAGTTCATCTACTTTCCTTACTACTCCGGTCGATTTCATCATATGCTACAACCCTCCTTCGCTAAGACAATATATTTCCAAAACAAAGTATACCAACATTGGTAGAAATAGTCAAGAAATATGGAGAAAATTAGTAATATTTTTGACAAAACAACTAGAAGTTGGGCGCAAATCTGGGTTAATTGTCGAATAGTAATTCAACCATCACATACTCTAATGCCAACTATGATGGTGACACAATATTGTTGCCCCATATCAGCGGAGGATTAACATAATCAACAGTGTGGTAAACTATAGAAGATGCGTCCCGCTATAAAGTTATAGTAATAAAGGGGAAAACCGTTGTTTTTGGCGAAAACTGCTTTATACTAATTGGGGATGCACAAAATAGACAGGAGGGTCCAAGTTGGCAGAGAGGAACCAGTTCTATATCACAACTCCGATTTATTATCCCAGCGACAATCTTCACATCGGGCATGCCTATACTACGGTTGCAGCCGACTGTATAGCCCGCTTCAAGAGGATGCAGGGTTTTGAAGTATTCTACCTAACCGGTACGGACGAGCATGGACAAAAAATAGAGAAGGTTGCCAGGGAAAAAGGCAAAGAACCCCAATTGTATGTGGATGAGATCGTTGCCGGTATCAAATCCCTGTGGGATACGATGCTCATCACGCATAATGATTTCATCAGGACTACTGATAAACGGCACGAAGCGGTGGTACAGAAGGTATTCCAGCGGGTCTACCAGCAGGGGGACATCTTCCTGTCCCAATATGAAGGCTGGTACTGCACTCCCTGTGAGACGTTTTTCACTGAGAGACAACTGGTAGAGGGGAATTGCCCCGATTGTGGGAGACCAGTGGAATTGCTGCAGGAAGAGAGCTATTTCTTCAATATGGGCAAATATGCCCCGCGTCTTTTGGAACATATCGAGGCACATCCCGAATTTATACAGCCCGAATCGCGCCGCAATGAGATCGTTAACTTTATTAAAAGCGGTCTGGAGGATCTGTGCGTCTCCCGCACCACGTTCAGCTGGGGCGTTCCAGTTCCTTTCAATAACAAACATGTAGTATACGTATGGTTCGATGCCCTGATCAACTACCTCAGCGGCATCGGTTATCTGCAGGATGAAGAACAATTCCAGCGATTCTGGCCCGCTGATGTGCATTTAATGGCCAAGGATATCATCCGATTTCACGCCATAATATGGCCAATTATGTTGATGGCCTTGGATCTGCCCCTGCCCCGAACCGTCTTCGCCCATGGATGGATAATGCTGGAGGGCGGCAAAATGTCGAAATCTAAAGGCAATGTGGTCGACCCCCGTGTCCTGGTGAACAAATACGGGGTGGATGCAGTACGCTATTATCTGGTAAAAGAGCTCAGCTTTGGACAGGACGGGATGTATTCTGAGGAAATGCTGGTAACCCGTATCAATTCAGATCTGGCCAATGACCTGGGCAATCTCATCAGCCGCACCGTTGCCATGGTCAACAGGTACTTTGAAAGCGTTGTTCCAGGAGCGATTCAGGCGGAGCCTATCGACCAAGAACTTTGCCAGAGCGCACAGACGGCGTATCAGGAAGCTACCGCCAAACTAGATAAACTGGATTTCTCCGGATATATCCTGGCGGTGATGAAACTGGTAGCCAGGGCCAACAAGTATATCGATGAAACTGAACCCTGGCGTCTGGCTAAGGATGCGGGGAGTCTTGGTCGACTGGGAACGGTGCTCTATAATCTGGTCGAAAGCATACGCATCGCGGTTATTTTGCTGGCTCCCACCATGCCTACGCTGCCAACGCGGGTCCATGAGCAGCTCCCGTTATTCAGCAACCTCGAGAAAATGAAGTGGTCCATGGCGGGGCAATGGGGCCTTACTCCTGCTGGAATCAGGGTGGCCAAAGGCCCAGCCCTATTCCCGCGCATCGATTTGAAGACCCTGCAGGAAGAACCGACTGCAGCCGACCAGGCTGCTGCAGAGAAGGCCGAGGCAGCCCCGATGGAACCCACAAGTAAGGATAAAGATCTGATCAGCATTGAGGATTTCGCCCGACTCGACCTCCGGGTGGCTGAAGTAGTGGAATGCCACAAAATGGAGAAAGCCGATAAACTACTGGTCTTAAAGCTGCAGGTGGGAGAAAAACAACATACTGTGGTGTCAGGAATAGCTAAAGCCTACCAGCCTGAAGCGCTTATCGGCAAAAAGGTCGTTCTCTTGGCCAATCTTGCTCCCACCAAACTGCGGGGCACCTTATCGGAAGGGATGATACTGGCTGCTTCTGCTGAAGGCGATAGCAACCTGGAAGTGCTAATGATCAACAAGGATCTGCCTAGCGGCAGCCGGGTCAAATAGACCGCTTTGACAATGTTGCATATGTGTTTATTGAACTGTACCTAAAGGTAAATCATAATGAAAGAATCTGAAATGCTTATTGACAGCCATGCCCATCTGCAGGACCGTCAATTCAGCGCAGACCTGGACCAGGTCGTGCAGAGAGCCCTGGCGGCTAATATCGGCAAGATTGTCTGTGTCGGTTATGATTACGAAACCTCCTGTGAGGCAGTCGATTTAGCCCACCAATATCAACAGGTATATGCGGTCATTGGCGTTCATCCTCATGATGCTAAAACATTGACTGCAGATGTTATCAGCAAGTTGTATACGCTAGCCCGGGATCCTAAAGTAGTTGCCATCGGGGAGACCGGGCTGGACTTCTACCGCGATTTGTCCCCCAGGGATGTGCAGCGCCAGGCCTTCGTGGAACAGATCAAAATAGCGGCGGAATTATACAAACCAATCGTAATTCATGACCGTGATGCTCATCAGGAGGTTATGGATATAATTAAAAAGGAAAAAGCCGGCCGGAACCAGGGCGTTATGCATTGCTATTCAGGGCATTTGCCCATGGCTATGGAACTGATGAAAGCGGGATTTTACATATCCTTCGCGGGTCCGCTGACTTATAAAAACGCCCGCAAAACAGTTGAAGTAGCATCCCGCATTACCCTGGAACGCATTCTGGTGGAAACCGACTGCCCCTACCTGGCGCCCGAACCCGTACGGGGTAAACGCAATGAACCCGCCAACACCAGGCATATAGCGGAGAAATTAGCCCGCCTGAAGCAAAAGAGCCTCGCCGAAATCGCCTATCAAACCAGTCTGAACGCCTCGCGACTGTTTAACCTTAAGGATTAGGCCGATAAAATGCGGCTTAATTCGAGGTTAATATCGTTAACCCCATCCGCCATTTCAGCATTGTTTTTGCCCGACATTGAATAAAATAGGGTCAACTGGAGCAAACTAATACTGCATCTGGAATAAAATGTAATTACAACCAGATCAAACCACTTAAGTTGACTTTAAAGCGGGCTTTCTTTACAATGGATTGTACCTCGAGTCCATTTTCAAGGAGTAGTCTGGAAAGCCTTGAGAAAGGGAGGAGAACGTTGTATGAACGGCAAAAAGAGCATTAATGTGCTTCTGGGGATTTCGCTTGCGCTCATATTAGTAGTGAGCATGTTCTTTGCCCTGCAGAAACCGGTGGCTATTGCGGCTGATGGCCAAATTATTAAAGATACGGTGTTTTTCAATTGCACTGTGGAACAGGTTTTGAAGGATAATGGTGTCGTGGTCGGCGAATATGATTTGGTTCAACCGGCACTGGATGCCTCTGTGCAAAAGAATACCAATATAAATGTGATCAGGGCATTCAGGGTATTCGTGATCGCTGATGGCCAGAAGAAAGAAATTATTACCCCACCGGTGCCTATTAAAGAGGCTATTGCTGAAGCCGGGGTTACTCTCGGTGAGAAGGATCTGATCAAAACTATTGCCAGTGAGCTGACACAACCGGATCAGGAGATTGAAATTATCCGGGTGGAGGAACAACAGGTGCAAGAGGAAGCAATTCTGCCTTATGGAGAGGAACGCACCGAAGACCCTACTCTGGAAAAAGGCCTTAGCAAAACCCTGCGCCGGGGAGTGAATGGCCGTGTGCTGAACACGGTGCGCATCACTTACCATAATGGTCAGGAAGTGAAACGGGAGGTCATCGACAGTCAAACCAAGGTACAGCCTGTAAATAGAATCGTGGCGGTAGGCAATATAACCACGGTTTCTCGTGGCAGCCTGCGTTTGAACTTTAAGCAAGCTCTCTATGCACAGGCCAGTGCTTATACTTACACCGGTCGTAACACCGCCTCTGGAACGGTGCCGGCAGTAGGTACTATCGCAGTTGATCCCTCAGTAATTCCCATAGGTTCCCGTGTGTATATCGAAGGCTACGGGTTTGCTACTGCCTGGGACACCGGAGGGGCGGTTCGCGGCAATCGGATCGATTTGTTTATGGAAGACCGTGCCCAATGCATGAAATGGGGCGTGCGCAATGTCAAACTGTATATACTGGAATAAAATAAAAAACAGGGAGGGGCAACCCTCCTAATTTTTTGCCATATTTTACTTGAGTTAAAACTGCCTAATGACCAGAAAATAGAAATATTGATAATGGAGGTGGAATTCACGTGAAAAGAATAACTGTACTCGTGCTTTGTCTGGCCTTACTGGCTGTTGCCGCTGGTTGTCAGAAGCCTGCCCAAAAGCCGGAGGCGCCACAGCCGGAGACTACCGGGCTCACTACCAGTGACCGGCGGGTGATATCGGATAGGCTTTCCAAACAGGCCAAACAGGTTGAGGGAGTTGAGAATGCTACCGTAGTCTTGAGTGAACAGTTGCAGAACGATGCTGTAACCCCCAGCCCCACTCCGGGGCAGACACAGGTTCAAGGTATAGTAGCCATGGTGGGAATAACCGTCAAATCTGGAAGTGATTCCGATCAAGTCAAAGCGGAGGTGGCAGATAAACTAAAAGCGTCTGATAAGCGGGTTTCACATGTGTTGGTTACAACCGATCCCAACCTGGTGAAGAAAATTAACGATGTAGCTGCCGGTTTGATTGATGGCAAGCCATTCCAGACAATGAAGGATGAGGTCAACGCCATCAACCAGCAGATAAAAAAGGATAATCCTCAACCATAAAGCCCACAGCAAGGCACAGGCCAAATATTGAGCCGCTTTGCCAGTCGTGGTGTATAATGTGTAAAAGTCCCGGTACGGGTATTTGGATGGGAGAACAAACGATTGGCCAATGTAAGGCAGATGCTGAGCCAGTTTCACCTGGCGCCGCACAAGAGATGGGGACAGAACTTCCTTAGCGACGAAAACATAGCCCGCAAAATAATTGAGTATTGCCGTTTAGAGCCTGATGATTATGTGGTTGAGATAGGGCCTGGACTAGGGGCCTTGACCCCTATCCTGGCAGGTCGGTGCCAGCAACTGCTCGCTATTGAAATCGACCGCGGCATGGAAATGCCATTGCGTGAGGCCCTAAAGGGAACGCCTAATGCCCAGCTGTTGTTTGCGGATGTCCTGACCGTAGACATTGAATCCCAAATAAAGGCAGCCTTTCAATTGGATGAATTACCCTCTTTCAAGGTGTGCGGTAATATACCGTATAATATAACCAGTCCGATAATATTCTCCTTGTTGGAGTCCTGTCCGCGCCTCTCCCGGGCGGTGTTGATGATTCAAAAAGAGGTCGCTGAGCGTCTGCGGGCCAAACCTGGGAGTAAGGATTACGGGCTTTTGACACTGAGCGTCAGGTATCACTGTGATGTAGAGTATCTCACCACCGTTTCAAAACATTGTTTTTATCCTCGACCGGAGGTGGAGTCGGCAGTGGTCTCATTGACCCCGATTGCCGGGAAGAGGGTTAAGGTGGCCGACGAGGCTAAGCTGTTTGACTTTATGAGGGCATGTTTTCAAAAACGCCGCAAAACCATGCTCAATAATTGCAGCAGGTTTTTTTTCCGTAACAAAGAGGAGGTTGCCCTGATCTTGGATAGAGAAGGAATAGCCCTTGAAGCCAGACCGGAAAACCTACTTTTGGAGCAATACGTACGGATCGTCGAAAGCTTTGCAGTGCAGGGGGTTGCAGATTAGATGTCTTTCTATAGTCCCAGCAAAGGCCAACTTGAACTTTCCGAGGTGGTAGAGGATATTCTCGCCTACATAAGCGAAGACCTTAACCATGCTTATAAGCTGATAGTAGGCAGTGATTCTCATCCCCGGGTTGCTAATACATGCTTTGTATCGGCTATAATTATACATCGTCAGGGCAAAGGTGCCAGGTATTACTACAACAAGACCTATGAGATGCGTATAAAATCTCTGCGTCAAAGGATTTTTTACGAGGCTTCATTGAGCCTGCAGCTGGCCGACCAGTTGGAGCAGCTGCTCAAAATCCAGGGCTACGAGGATATGAAAGTCGAGATCCACCTCGACATCGGCACTCATGGAGAGACCAAGGAGTTAATCCGTGAGATCACCGGGATGGTGGTGGGGTGTGGGTTTGATGCCTGCATCAAACCGAATGCCTGTGCTGCCAGCAAGGTGGCCGATAAGCATACCAAGCACTGATAATGGCATTATTGAGGTGCCAACTGATGATAAATAAAAATCTAAATAACTTGTTGACATAGAGGTGGTTTTTTTATATACTAATTGGTCAAGTATTGACAAGGACTGCTTTGTGATATACAATTATTATGATAAATGAGCAAAGCAGGTGGATGAGTATGAGTTCTCCCAGGGCAATATCTGACATCAAGAAGGATCTTGAGTCTTTTGTAGGCAGTAAAATACGCCTCAAGGCCAACCGGGGCAGAAACCGCATTATAGAGAGGGAAGGGATCTTAGAATCCATATACCCTAACATCTTTGTGGTCAAGCTGGATGAGAGGAAAATCGAGAGAAGAGTATCCTACAGCTATGCTGATGTTTTGACTGAGACGGTGGAACTGTTCGTATACGATACCGGGGATGAAGAGTTTAGAATTCCCTCGGCTAATCCCTAGAAGATGCCTTATTAAACTGCACCACAGGTGCAGTTTTTTTTGTGGGTAAGCTTAAGGACATAGTTGACAAATGCCCTCCATATAAATAGACTAAAGAAATTTGACATCGGGAAGGAGCATTTTCGACTTGCCAAAGATTTGGTCTCCGGTTATTTTAGCCGAATTAGATCCTCCTCGCAGCATCGAGTTTAAGCGCTACTATCAACTCCAGCAGTCTTATCATGCCATTGCGGACCTGCGTGTCAAAGTCCAAAGTTGCGAAGCTATCAGCCACGGCAAGCATGTGGAAAGCCTTATCAGTGTGGTCATTCTGGCCTTGATGCTATCTGAGAATGGTGAACCGGAACTGCTGAGTTTTAACGATCTCTTCAAAGAATGGCTGTCGGTGGATATGTTTGATCCGCCCATCCCCTTTAAGTTGGACACAGCGATGATTGTCGAAGTGGATAGAATAAGCTGCGAAGGGGAGCTGAAAGAATGCACCCTTGAAGTTCGCCTAAACCTGGCTTACACCGTTTTAGCGGTGCAAAATGAGGCTATTGAATTGAGTCCGCCATTGGACCTGGACCCGACATTTCCTGATCCAGAGCCCTATTATCCAGGAATGGCTATACTAGAAACCATCAGTAAGCTGGAAAATGAGGTACAGCGCCTCGCGCAGGACAATTCAGCCCTGAACCAGCGTATAATATTGTATGAGAAGAACCTGGGCTTATTGAAGAATGCGGTGCGCAAAGCCGAAGGGCGCAGTCAGGAGCTTTTCCACGAATTGTTGCAGTCCAGGCGCTCTGCTCAAGCCCTGCAGGAAAAGCTAGCAAAGAAAGAGGCCATAATAGTGCCCAAAGCTGCAACTCCAACCAAGCAGACCGTGCCCACCCTGGGTTCCAGCCGCTTTCACATCGGCGATAAAATCAAGCAGCTTTTTGCCCTGGGCTAACCGCCTACTATCATAAATTCGGAGTAAATGCCTCTGGGGCATTTTTTATCCATTGGCCACGATAATCACACTTTGAAACCCTCCCTCATAGTATATCCTAGAAATTTGCTGAAGTCAGATTTCGTTACAACTAGAGAATAAACAAGAAAAACCAAGGAGGGAAAGTATCGTGGCTGAACTGAAATGTGAATTTCCAGAAGGTTGCATGTTGGATTTATGGGCTCAGGTAATCAAAGCCAAGTTCTGCGAAAAACAGGTCAAGGTCTTAGACACCATCTTTTGCGTCCCTGATGAACAAGTCGGCGGCAAAATTCGTGCAGTTGAGGATATCAAGGTCAAGGTCATTCAAGCTTATGAAGACCTGAGCTGCTACAACAAAGTGAAAATCTTTATCGAATTCGAGGTCATCTTGTTCGTGATCGTGGGCACTGAATACCAGATCATCACCGTAACTGATTGCTACAACCAGGTTGTTGAATTGGATGAATTCGATCCCCCGCTGAGTGTTGAAGAATTCCGGGAAGAGGTTGACCAGTCCGAGATATGCCTGAAAAATTGGAGTTTCGACTATGAGATACTGGGCAACAGTGAAGATCCCAGCAACCCGGCCAGTCTGGCCCAACCGCTCAATGGCACTGCCATCTGCTTGAGGGTTTTTGTAGACATCATTGACAAACTGGGCAAGATGCACAATGTAATAGTCTACGGCGAAATCGAACCCGATGACTTTGGGTGCAAATAGCCAAATAGTTGATGCTCGGCCTAAGGCCGGGCATTTGTTTTTGGGAGGGAATAAATGTCTGCGATCCGGAAAAGAATTGCTCGTCCCATCAAGAATGCCATGCGGGCCCGACTGGAACAGATTTTACTAAGTTACCGGGAGATCGCTGACTGCATAGAAGAGTTCCGTACTGACACTGCTTGTGATGAGTATGTTCAGTTTTGGGATGAGTTGCAGCGCGATAACGATGAAATTATGCGCAATATATCCAAGTATGCGGTGATGCGCTGCAACCGCTGAATTTGAGCATGTAAGCAGGGTCTGCTTACTAGACTGCCGGTTGGCTGCGTGGCATTAGGGAGCGTTGGGCCTGAAATAAAGAAAAGCCAACTTAAGGAGTGGAGTATGAAAAAGCTGGGATTAGCTCTAGGGGGAGGGGGCTTAAGAGGTCTTGCCCATATTGGCGTATTACAGGCTTTGGAGCAGCACGGCGTCAAGCCGCAGTTCATCTCCGGCACCAGTGCAGGCAGCATTGTGGCGGCTCTATATGTCTGTGGAATAACAGCAGACGAAATGGCCCGGATGGTCAAACAACTAAAGCCGGAGGACTATCTGGACTATAATATCAGCGGGCTGATCATGTATATGATCGGGCTGTTGCTGCCCGGAAGGCAATGGCCCTTACAGGGATTAATAAAAGGCCGCCGTTTAGAGCGTTTGATCTATAAATGGACCGCAGGCAAGAGCTTGAACCAGGCTCAAATGCCTACCGCTATAATATCCTGTGATATCAACAGTGGCAGTGAGGTGGTTTTCTGCAATCGCCGCATCCCTACCGGGAAGCGCCATGTGAAGATAGTGCGCCAGGCGCTTCTGAGTGAAGCAGTGAGATGCAGTACTGCTATTCCCGCCACCTTTAAACCTTATCAATACGGCGACCTGCTTATGGTAGATGGTGGACTGCGCAGTATGGTGCCAGTCTGGGTGCAAGTAGCCATGGGCGCGGAGTATATCCTGGCCAGCAATCTTGGCCAGGAGCAATACTATAGTGGGGTAAGCGGTATACCTGCAATAGTATCCCGCAGCCTGGAGATTCTGTCCTATGAAACCTCGGTAATGGATGAGCAGCTTTACGCTGATATGGTGGTTTTCCCCGCTGTTGGCGATATTGGTTTGGGGGATATAGAGAAGGCTGATTGGATCATCGCTCGGGGCAGGCAGGTAATGGAAAGCCGAATGGGGGAGTTGCTACAAGCCTTAAATGCCTGAACCGGTAACATAACCGCTTTTGTCAACATATACTATTCACAAAGTCGTATGGCGATGACCCCATCGCCCCATGCAAATCAACCTAGCTGAAGCGGGGAGGAGGTTATAAATGGCAACGGATAAATTTGAACATGCAACTTTTTACTTGACCAGGGATAAATCATTAAGCATAGTATTGCCAAAGCGGTAAGAAACCCTAATTTCGGGGCTTTCTCCGGGCATAATCTCCACTCTGTTAATTAGGGTTCTAAATAAACTCATTTTAGATTCCTCGGTTGCATTATCAAGCATCCTCTCAATTTGTTCAGCTATAATTGGAACAGAATTTATAAAATCCCCGTGGTTCTGCTCAATGCGAATCTGCTGTTCCAGGAATGCCTTTCTTTCCTGCAAGGTCTTCAAAGAATCATCCCGCTCAGTAATAGCCTCAAATAATTCTTTCTCAGCAAGTGTCCCTTTGGCGTACAAATCCAGCAGACGCTTGCGCTCCAAGGCGACTTCATCCAACCGTTTAATAACTTCTTCTATCTCGGTGACATAATCATCCAGTCGGGTAGACACCTTTAGTTCTTCAGCAACTTCCGCGATCAGCTTATTGGGGTTCCTGAACGTACTACACAGGTCTTCCCAGACAGAATCTTCGAGTATGTCGGCGTTAATGTTTTGATTAGTACAGGACATTTCTGATGACTTCTTTTTGGTGCAGCGGTAGTACGCAAATCTGCCCTTGCCGCTGCTGGTTCCAACATAAGCACTACTACAAACCCCGCAGAAGACCATCCCGCGCAGCAAATATTCCCTATGTGAGTTTGGAGCATAAAAAAGCCGCTTTGTCTTTGCGATCTTCCGGGCCTTAAAATAGGTTTCTGGATCTATTATCTGGGGAATCGGAACCGGGATAGGATTCTTTCCGGGAGGTTTATAAGGATAAATACCGGTATATATATCGCTCCTCAATATATTATTGACGCTATACTCGCACCAACCGCCCTTCCGCTTGTGGTTCCGATACCATTTCGTCTTATAATCGGCGGGTGCGGGAATTTTCATGCTACTCAGGTATTCTGCGATAGCTTTGATGCTCAAATTGTCCTCGATATACAACTTGTAGACCAGTCTAACTACTTCGGCCTGTTCATCATAGATCCATACCGACATATCTTCCTTATTAAGCTTATATCCGAAAGGGACAGCCCCCTGCGGCAATTTCCCCTGCCTGGCCTTCCGCGCCTTGCCATCGGAGAAATTCTGTTTGATAGTGGCCCTGTCGTAGGCCGCGAAAGAAGAAAATACAGTAGCCATCATCTGACCGGAAGGCTCGAAGTAATTAAAGGGTTCGCTTAAAGAGATAAGCGACACCCCCATTTTTTTTAGCGTGTGAAACGCCTCCTGCGCCGCGTAATCGTCCCTAGCAATACGATTGACCCTTACTATTACCAAATGGGTTAATCTGCCATCTAGGGCATCTAGCAACAGCTTTGCGCCGGCAGGACGGTCACGCAGTATCAGTTCCCCAGACACACCATCATCCAAGTACCAGCGTTTCTCTGGGACGATAATGTTATTTTTCTCAAAATATGCCTTTAAGATGTCTATCTGAATATCTATTGTTTCGTCTTTTGACTGCTCCTCACTGGAAACACGGCAGTATGCCGCATATAACATAACATTCCCCCCATTCTGCCCCGTAAGGGCCTAGATAAAACTATTATACATTACTAAGGAGGCTAAGTATGAATCCCCAAAGACTGAAACGCATCGTAATAAAAGAAGAATTAGTTGCCCTTACGGGTTCAATAGATAGCGCAATCATTCTAAACCAGATGATCTACTGGTCTGAAAGGGTCCAGGATTTTGATGGATTTATAAAAGAAGAAAATAAGAGGGCCGAAAACGAAGGCTGCGAACAATCGGAATATATAAACGGCTGGATTTATAAGACAGTAGACGACCTCAGAGAAGAATTGCTGAACTTCAAAAGCCCCAAAACGACTTCAAGAATCCTGGAACAACTTATTGAAAACGGCTGGCTATCCCGCCGGACCAACCCTAAATATCAATGGGACAAGACCTACCAGTACCGGGTGAATCTTCTAAAAATCCAATCAGACCTTTATGAGTTGGGTTATGCCCTCGAAGGCTACAAAGCCCTAAATAACCCATTTGTCAAAATGACGATTCGAGAGGACAAAATGACGATTCGAGAAGTCAAAATGACGAATCGAGACGGATGTTTTACCGAAGCAATACCAGAGATTACTACAGAGAATATAAATGATGTTGTTGAGGAGAAAATTTCTGAAAGAAAAATCATTGAGATGTTTTCCCAGGTGATCGGGCAAGAATTGCCGAGACAATTAGTAAAAACTCTTTTAGATTTCTCCCCCGAGGAAATTCAGACCATCTTCACTACCCTAAAAGAAAAGAAAGACCAGGGTAAAATCAAAAACCCGGTAGGGTTATTACTGAAGGATGTCGCTTCAGTAACCAAGCAGATACTCCGGGGCGAGTTCTACCCTGATATTGGCGATGACGAAATAGGAGAATTCACAAGACACACGGGGATATCTCTTAAGGGCCAGTATCAGCGCGACATTTACCAAGCCTGGCGAAAAAAGTTCTCCAAAGAAATGATATTTAAAGCCGGAGAGCTTACGGCTACGCACTCGAAAAGCCGAAGTATAGACTACATGGCAGCAATATTAAAAGACTGGGAGAACAATAAAGTAAGAAAAGACATCAGGAAGTCTGATTACGAGACTTATTGCCCCCCGGACAATGCTAAGTGTGTCTTTTGGCCGACAACCTGACAACGGAGGTATATAATGCAAGTAATCGAAAACTACCTAGAAGACCTGCGGGCGCAAGACTATTCCCCAAACACGATCCGGGCATACAGATATGGATTAGCCCCGTTAAAAGAATATGATCTGGGGACAATTTCTGCTCTGGATTTAATGGTGATAATGGGCAGGAACAAAGATAGTAATACTGCCGCCTCAAGGTTGGCCGCCATTAAGTCTTTTTTTCGGTGGCTTAACAAAAACAACATAGTCACTCACGATCCGGCAGCGACATTAGGTACCATACGGACCCCAAAAACGAAGCAGGTAATAATCCCCGAGCATGATATGCGGCTTATTCGCTCAGAAATAAAGAAGACCCCACTGCCAGTGAGGGCTTTCTTTACTTTGCTATGGGATACCGATATTCAAATATATCAGGCATTATCGTTAAACACAGAAGATATAGACTGGCAAAAATGCTCTGTTCTGGACCATCCCCTCAATGAAAGCGCGCCGCTGCTAAAAGAACTATGTAGCTTACAGATTCAGGGTCCGTTGTTTCTTTCAAGCCATAATGAAAGGGCAGCATATGACTGGGCCTATCGTTGGTGGAAGAAAATTATGAAAAAAACGAACATGAATTATTACATCAGCAACCTTAAAGCCCGCTCACCCGTTGGCAGCCAGGGGTTCCCTGGATAACTCATCGGCAAAAACCTCGGCTTGCCTGTTGAAAGCGGACCTTAATTGCGGCGTTAGCCGGTCTTCCAATAAAGTATCAACATCGGGGCAATCAAAATGTCCTAATACAATATGTCCTAATTCCCTAGCCACGCAATAACAATCATTAACCCCATGCGGCAGGAATATTGTATACTCGCCCCGGTACTTAATAGAAAACGGGAAGCTAAATTGGGGATCGCTATAATGCTCTATTTTAATCCCCATTCTTTTTACAACAGTAAAAATGTCAACAGGTCTTATCAGGTTGTGATTCGCTTTGAACTCTACAGCAGCCTTCCTGGGCATTAAGCCCTCCCTCCTTTTTTTCTCTATTGGCGTAATATTTTACAACATTATACCACAGCAATTAGAAAATAGGCCCAATAGACTACAAAAACTTACAAATAACTATGTCTAAAGTCCTAGTCGCGCTCTATTATTGCCTTAACAAATTCCTGAAAGGCGACTTTTGCCTTTTCTGGCATATGCACATAACTTTCGCGTATAGTGAGGATTTCTTCTTCCAGTGGGTCATTTTCCTCAAGGAATTCAAATTTGTTAGTTAATCCCAGGAAGAAATCAGCGGAGAAATCCAGTAGGTTGCATAACACATACAGGCCATACACAGTTGGCAATTGTTTGCCAGTAGCATACATACTGAGCTGTTTATTGGTAATGTCTACTGCTTTGGATATATCATCGTACTTTTTCCCCCGCTCGGCTAAAGCTTGCCTGAAGCGTCTGCCGAAGACAGCCTTAAATTCCTCCTGTTTTAAAATCTTTTGCTGCATCACAAATCCTCCTTAAATCTCGCTAAAGATAATTTTAATAACTATATAGGGGATATGACTTAATTTTAAATGCAATTAACTTGTAAAACAACTTTTAGAGCAATACTAAATATCAAAAACAATTTTTAGGGGCACTTGTCTATTATAATACCATTTCTGAATAACCGAGACTTAGGAGGTAATATTTATGGCAAAGTTCAACATGACCGAAATAAAATCTGTCAGAAAAGCATACTGCGAATACTGCGGCAAGCCCGCCTATGGGTGGCCGCACCACATTAAAACTCGGGGGGCCGGAGGCAAGGATGACCGGAAAAACCTAATCCAGTTATGTGGTGAATGTCACGAACTCGCCCAGCAGTATAAAATACCCAGACTCGAATTAGTAACAATCGTAGCTGCCAGAGAAGGGACCACAGTGCAAGAGATATACCGCGAAAGCGGGTGGTTGTTAGACGAAAAAATGCCCCACGAAATACCTATGGCAAACCCTGTTGCGGGCAAGACTTTTGAAGAAGTTTTGGAGCTTTATTTATTCTGCCTGGAAAAAGGGGAATCCTCGGTCTGGGAAAGGGCTGCGGTCATCACAGTAATGAGCGACTGTATGGAACTCAAGCCCCGGCAGATTGCTGCGGCTATCGGTTGTTCTTCTTCTTTGGTAAGAAAAATGACCCGCACTTTTGATGCGTTCCCCAAACATGAAGACCGCCTCCCCATGCTGTCTTTCAGGCATCACCAAATTGCCGCATATACAGAAGACCCCAAGGAATGGCTAAACAAGGCCGCTGATAACGAATGGTCCACCAGACAGCTACAAGAAGCCATAACAGAATCAATAAGCCCTGAAATCAAAGAGGATAAGAACTGGGGAAGGGCGGAACAAGCCCTGTTATTAACACAGGAGGTTTTGAATATTGGCGGAGATGCTGCGGAGTGGCTTCTGAAAGAATTGTTGCCGTTAATTAAGAGAAAAGAGGTTGCCTAATATGCGCTTATCTAAATATAAAGATTTGATTAAGTTGACTTTTCACTATGACCCCGAAATCGTATCGACAGTAGGTAGAATTCCCGATGCCATTTTTCACCGCGATCCGCTGGGAGCTTATTGGACAATTCCTACTAGCAGCCTAAAATGCGCATTTAAACAACTCTCGCTGAGTCCGGGGAGTTTATATCCCGATTTACTAGAACACCTTTCTCTGGGCTTTTTCAACACCTTAGAAGTCGAACTCAAGCCCGACCGGATAAAAATACTGGGCAAAACCGATTGGATGATAAGAAGCCTGGATCACTTATGCGAAGTTGAATACAAAGAAAAAAACTCTGTAACTACCCACAACCTCGGGGAGCTTATCTATGATAAAAACAATGTGGCTGTATATAAATTCCCTTTGGGGTTATACTGGCGAATCCTGAATTTCCTCCGGTTATGCAAAGTCGATACGATAGTACACCCGTACCCCAACCACCCAGAACCGACAGAACCCTATGAGATAGTAGTCTCTGGCCGCCCGTACCAAAATAGTGCGGTCCGACAAATCGCTGCCGGCATAATCCCCAACCGGGCAACACTAGTCATGGCAACCGGGGCCGGCAAAACAATTCTCTCAGCGATGATTACTGCCAAACTAGGACTGAACACTGTCTTTTATACTTATTCTACTGACTTGCTGGAACAGACCGCCGCCACCTATGAAAAACTGTTTAAATGCGAAATTGGAAGGATTAGCAGCACTAAATTTGACATCCAGCCTATTACTGTCGCAATGATTCAGACCATTCATTCCTGCTTGTCGAAGCGGGATGACCGCTGGCAGACGTTAAGCGGTTACTTAGAAGAAGTAGACCTCATGTTCATTGACGAGGGTCATATGTTAGGCGCGGAAACGATTTTTGCAGTCGCCCAGGCTACTGACACCCACTACGCATATGCCTTAACCGCCACGCCTTTTAGAGAAGATGGCAAGGAGCTTTATATAGAAGCCGCCACGGGACCGGCGGTGGAGTTGGTTTCGGAACAGGAATTGATAGAGGGAGGGTATGTTCTTCCGGTCACAGTGGAGATAGTCCCAGTGCGCCACGACAAATATAAAGGCAAACGATACTCTACGTTATACAAGAATCAAATCACCGGCAATCCCGCGCGCAACCAGATAATATACCAGGCAGTAAAAAACCATGCTGGCAAAAAAATTCTGGTCTTGGTAAAAGAGATCGCTCACGGTGAGACCCTTTCAGAAATGCTTGGGGCAACTTTTATCCACGGAACATCTAAGAACAGAAAACAGACCATCAAATCATTTTCAGAAGGCGATATAAACATCCTTATAGCAACCTCCATCTTAAAGCAGGGGATAGACCTGCCCGAAGCGGAGGTGCTTGTTTTGGCTCATGGCGGAACCAGCCAGGTCGAATTGCTACAAAAGATAGGCCGTGTAAGGCGGCCCTATCCGGGGAAAACAAATGGAACCGTGGTGGACTTTCAGGATTATTGCCCAACGGTAACCAATGATATTTTCAACCAGCAGTCTAAAAAAAGGCTGGCTTTATACCGTAGACAAAACTACCACGTATTGGACGACACAACAAGAGTTCTAATTGTAGCAAAGTAGGGGATGTTAGTCCTAGTTGTTGCGCTGGAGAAAATATAAACCTCTGTATGTATAATTATCTTGTAATCCATTGAAAGGTGTGATAGTATAAAAAAAGGCACAGAACGCCCCGAAAGTTATAAAAAACCGTAGATTAATAACTATATGGGGAAATAAAACATAAGGGTGGTGTAAAAGGTGGCAAGACCCAAAATCACAATTGATTACGAGAAATTCCAAAAACTCTACGATTGTGGCTACCAAGATTCTGCGATAGCTCGGATTCTAGGCGTGGATAGAAGTACAGTCACCAGGCGCAGGCAGGCGATAAACCTTCCTGCAAATCGTGGCCGGGGAGAGCGAGGCCCAGCCGTGAAGGAAGACGAACCTTATTGGAAAGCTGTGTCTAGGGCACTGAAGTATGTCGGCGACTACATAGCTGAAGCCGCTAGGGAAATGTACAAGCGCACCAATGATTTTGAGCGGTTTTTTATTTGCTATTGTATGCAGCCTAAGCCCATGTACCATGCCAACCCCCTTTCTTACTGCTCTGACCCGGATAAAATGAATTACAAGGCAGTTCAAAAAATCGTTGAATATGAACAAAAAGTGGATCAGATGACCTGGGCCGGAGTACCTGGGCCTGCTGTGCTAGAACTCGTTCAGGTCTACAAATCTGCTGACGAAGAAACATGCAAACGCCTGGCCCAAGAAGCGGTCGAAACTGCCGGGTTCGTGAACGCCGACAGCAAAGTGGGCGACGTGGTAGTAATGACCCCGCCGAAAGACATCATTAATTTCTGGAAGAACCAGCTTGCGGAGATTCTCGGTTGGACTCCAAAAAAAGAATGGGAAAAGCCCCGGAAAAAACTGAGCAAAGCCATCGCGAAGATCAAGGAAAAAGTCACCGGAGGGTCAGGCCGCCGAGGGAGAGGCGGAGGAGTGAAAAATCTCCGAAATTACCAAGCCTTTCAAGCTGCGCAGGGATATTGAAAGGGGAACCTGGCGGTAACAATACGAAAAAAAATGTGCAAAACCCAAAGGGGGAGGTATAAAGTTGCGAAACTTCGGTTCTAGGTTGCAATTGGCCCTTTCAGAAAAGGGTATAAGTAAAGCAAAGTTCGCCGAGGAATTAGGAGTAACGACCAAAACAGTATCATTATACATAGCCAACAAGCGAATCCCCGATGTTCATAAGCTGTATGATACTGCTATTATTTTGTCGACTTCCACTGATTGGTTACTGGGCCTTAAACGGACTGATGATTTCGAGTCATACATAGTATCTCTAAGTGCTAGGCAGCGGAAGTTTGTTTCGGATTTATTGGCCGTATGCCAAGAAGCAAAAGAAAACCAAAAATCGCCCCACGGATAAATCGACTTCTAATAAGACCACATAAGTTACAGCGAGGCAGGACGCGCGTCCTGTTTTTTTGCGTCCTATTTTTTTGAAGGAGAAATATATGGATAAACGAAAGATGTATCTCTTCTTTCTGCCGGTCCTGTTCCTCTTGGACATATGGATAGTGGGATACATCTCAGCATTCTTTGTCGCTCCAGAAGTATTGGGGTTTATTAAAGAACACCCCCTCCGCGCAACATGGGAATTGACGATTGCTCTGTTTGGAAAAAATGCTTCCCCCGCAGGGGAGGCGATAATCCATACCTGGCAATGGGCTAATCTCTTATTAATGATATCTGTCCTGTCGCTTCTAGGCACACATCGGCTGGGAACTCAAAGCAAAACCGAACCCGAATATTACGGGAATCTCTTGGGTTCGGCACGATGGGCAACCTTTAATGAAATCAAAAAGGTTTTCAGATTCAAACTCTCTCCGGGCTTATTATTCGGAACCTTCAACAACAAACCCCTGATACTTCCTGCTGATGTAGGGGGGAACCTGAACGTATCTGTTCTGGGGCCGCCCGGCTCCGGTAAATCAAGGGCTTATGTGAGATTAAACTTATTCCAGGCAGTAGATAGCGGTTGGTCGGTAGTCGTCACTGACCCCAAAGGGGAACTCACCAGAGACTTCCGGCCATTCTTCCTTAAGCAAGGTTACGATGTGAAGATATTTAACCTGGTTGATATGCTCCACTCCGACCGCTGGAACCCACTATCACAAGTAAAAACAGATATAGACGCGCAGTTGTTTACCGAAGTGGTAATCGCCAACACTCAGGCTCCGGGGAGAAAGAGCGGCGACCCGTTTTGGGACCGCGCAGAAGCTAATTTACTAAAAGCTCTCACCCTGTACGTCATCAATGAACTTCCTCAGTCTGAGCGCAACCTTGGTTCGCTATATCAGATTTTGGCTTCCGGCGATTCGAAATACATGGACTTGATATTCAGCCCGCTGGCTTTCGATCACCCGGCTAAAATGCCATACAACATCTACGCCGAAACATCCGCGCAGGTAAGATCAGGAGTCATCATCGGACTGGGGACCAGATTGCAGGTCTTCCAAAATACTTTAGTGCGATCGCTTACCGAGGAATCAGACATCAGCTTAGACGCTCCAGGCCACACCAAAACCGCGTATTTCTGCATCGTGTCTGATATGGATAGAACCTTTGATTTTTTAGCTTCTTTATTCTTTTCTTTCTTATTTATAAGCCTCACCCGTAGCGCGGATCGGAACGACGGCAGGCTGCCAACCACCGTAAATTTTTTATTGGACGAATTCTGCAACATCGGGCACATCCCGGACTTCACCAAAAAAATATCTACCATGCGGAGCAGGGGCATTGCCTGTTCAGTAATATTCCAATCCATCACCCAACTTCAAAGCCATTACCCCGACGGAGACTGGGAAACGATCATGGCCGACTGCGACTCCTGGTTGACGCTGGGAGTGAAAGACGTAACCAGCGCGAGATATATCTCCGAACACTTGGGCAAGGGCACGATCGAAGTTGAAGCCCAGACGCGCCGGGTGTTCGCAGTATTCGACTTCGGGAGCAAGCGAAAAGACTCAAAAGCCCGCTATCTTATGAACCCTGACGAACTCACTCATATGCCACCCCAGGATGCAATCCTGTCGGTGTCGTGGGGGCTAAACCCCATCAGGATAAAAAAACTAGACTTCTCGAAACACCCCATGACTAAGCTATTACAGCCTGCTTCGGTGTCGGATTTTAAGCCCGACTGGGCGGAGGAATTCAAGAAAACCGGAGGCAAGAAGATCACTTACGCATCAGAAATAAAGACGGAAACCACCAAAGACGAAGCGCCCGGAATATATACGAAAGGCGGTGACTGTGATTCGTTTTGGAGCTAAAGCCAATCTTGGCAACGAACTAGAAACCTTGTTAGACGCAGCCTGCCAACAATACTACCAGAGAAAAATTGCATCCATACAGAAAATCCCTACACCGTTTAAGATCATAGGCACGACCCAAAAAGGTCTACTAACAATCCCCGAGAAAAAAAGCACCGTAGACTACATCGGCCAGTTTCAAGGAATTCCATTTGCAATGGAAGCTAAGAAGACCAATAACAAAACTCTTTTTAGAATTGACCCCTGGAATCGAGAAAGTCACCAGAAGGAATTCCTTGAACGGTGGGAAGGTTTAAAGTTCTATTTTATTTCCTTCTGGAGCCTTCAGGAACACTATCTAATCCCATATAAGGACATAGACTTCAACAACCAAACAGTTCCCATAAGCTGGTTTAGAAACTACCCCAGAGTCAAAAGCCGGCAGGGTATAATTTTAGACTTTTTGTTTATTGCACAAAAATACAAACAAGTCGGGTAGAAAGGAGAATTACTGTGGAAATTATAGTAACCACCCATGCCATAGAGCAGTACCAGCGCAGATCATTCAGAGACACAACCGACAATAATGCAGAAAACCTCTTATTGATGATAGCAAGAAGGGGTAAAAAACAATCCCGCCGCCCTCCTTACGATGAACAGATATACAAGGTTTCTTATCAGGGTCATGCTATAGTCGCAAAGTATCAAGACAAGCAAATCACCGTGATCACTTATCTGGGAAACAAGAGATATCAGCACTGGTACGAGAAAAACGAGATACGCCCAAGAGCGTTAGCTTTCTAGGGAGGAGTTTTTATGAGATGGACAACCCACCTGGCTACGGGGATGTTGGCAGCTACCCTGATAGGCCAGCCGCCTGCGGGCATAGCCGTCGCAGGAGTTTTTTCACTTCTGCCCGACCTTGACACGCCTGAATCCAAACTGGGCAGAAAACTGCCGTTTATTTCATTGCCGCTGAATTTAATATTCGGACACCGGGGAATGCTCCACTCTTTGTTAGCAGTAATAATAGCCTATATTGCAGCCATACAGTTCTTTCCCACCTGGGCAATTCCCATGACGATAGGATATGCTTCCCATTTAATATTGGACTCTTTAACCCCATCAAAGATTCCCTGGTTGTGGCCCTACCCTGAATACTATGGATTCCCGCTGGTAATGACAAACTCACTAACAGACATCACTTTATCAGTATTGATGACCTTATTTCTTGCGGCTTCATGGTCGCAAATTATTTTTTAAAGGAGAAAAATATGAGAGCACAAATCATGCGCGTAAGAACCGACTCAGCCCCTCAAAAAGTCGCAGGGGCTATTCTATACGAAGTACAAGAGGGAAGCGATGTTCAGCTCCACGCCATTGGAGCTGGGGCGGTCAACCAAGCACTCAAGGCTATCGCTATCGCCAGAGGGTTTGCAGCCCCGCAGGGGATGGACTTGATATGTATCCCTGGATTCTTTGACATCGAAAACAATGGAGAACCCCGCACTGCAATGAGACTTATTGTAAAAACTGTCTAGGAGGTAACGCAATGCAGAAATACCTTAGAGTCGATATTATGCTGCCTGCCCTGTTTTTAGTGGCAGCAATTTTGTTTGCGGCAGTCCAACCTGCCCATGCAGCATTTGACCCCCAAACCCAAGCCCAGGGAGTGTTAAAGTTCATCGCCCTGATTATTCTCATAGCAGCGGCGGTAGGAGCATTAACTATGTTAACTCGTGGCCTGATCGTGCAGGCTATCGTTCTTGTTATAGGCGCGAGCTTGCTGTATTTCTTACTGGCTGACACTTCTGCTATTTTAAACATCGGCAGCGGATTAAACAGCCTGATCTTTGGAAAGTAAGGGGGGAAGGCAGTCATGTTTGGATTTGAACCCATTACGGCGATGTATAACGTCATGGAGGCGGTCCGCCCTCTGGTGGCAATCGCAGGATTTGCTGTTATCCTTATGTTCCTGTTTAGAAAAGAAATCATGATGGCAGTAGTGACTTTGTTCGTTATAGCGTTCTTATATTTCTCATTCCAGCCCGGAGTGATAGAAAATATTGGCGCAAGCACAGCTAAAATACTGACCATTGAAACCACTGGAACAGCTCCTACTGAAACAGCTCCCACAACTTTATTAGATTGACATACTCCCACGCCTAAAGACATGGGCTTCCTGGGGGACGTATGGTAAAATTATCTCACAGCCTTTTTAGGAGGTATTAACATGGACAACGAAGCCAAAATATTGCAGATGCTTGAAATGATGCAATCCAACATAACCGGAATACAATCAGACATAGGTGCGATGCGTTCTGACATGATATCGGCACAATCAGATATCATTTCAGTAAAAGATGGGCAAAAAAACCTAGAGCTTAGATTAGAAAACGAAGCTTTTGCCCCAATTCGCATTTTGTCAGAAAACGTAATAGAGCTAACTAACCGGCAAGCTTCTACTGATGAAAGCATAAAATTTCTAGCCAGCACTATAAATACGGTTGCCAATAAGATTGACGGTCATACCGAACGCCTGGAGCGAATCGAAGATAAGATTGAATCCCACGACATACAAATCGAAGTATTAGATCGAACCAAGAGCAATAAACGCAAGGTTAAATGAAAGCCACAGGAAGTCTTGTGGGAGCAAACTTTAACCCCCCTCGCTGGAGGGTTTTTCTTTTAATACTACGAGGAGGATTTTTTCATGAAGAAAATAAAACTAATAGCACTGATGGGAATTTTACTGATGGCGATGGTGCTGCCCGCAGGGGCAGCTCCCGATGTAACGGTGAAGATTGATGGGACTGTGTTATCATTCCCCGACCAGCGGCCGTACATCGACCAGAACAACCGCACCTTAGTACCAATGCGCGCACCTATGGAAGCTATGGGGGCTACCGTAGACTGGAACAATGACACCAGACAGGCTATCTTCGAGAAAGACGGAACCACTGTGGTATTCACTATCGGCAGCAAAACCTATACTGTAAACGGCGTAAAAAAGACTATGGACACCCAGGCGGTAATTACCGGAGACAGAACTTGTATCCCCATCCGGTTTGCAGCAGAAGCTATTGGCGCAACTGTTGGCTGGGATCCCAATACTTATACTGTGCTTATCTCCACTACTCCGAGTGAAGTAAAGACCGTGGTCCAAGAGAAGCCCACTGTACCCGGGTACGAAGATATCATTAAAGTAGGGGATTACAATATTCTAGTTACTAATAACTACAACGATCCGTCTTTTTGGTTTTGTATTAATGACAAGAACATACCAATGAAACAAATTCGTGTAGTCTGTACCAGCCACCCGGAGTGGAACAACTGCAATTGTTTAATGTGGGATGCAACTCACATGGTACTGCCCCAGGATGTATGGAATAATAACTTTCAGTTTTACAAAGAAGGTTATACTCCAGAGCCGAAATCCGGTGATGTGGTTACATTTGATATTTACGGGAAGGTGAATGGACAGGAAACCCATCTGCTCACCCTTACCAAGACCTTACCATAGGAGGTAGCCATGAAAAAAATATTTTCACTAGCTTTAATGCTAGTGTTTCTTTTTTCTGCCGTACCCGCTTATGCCGATGGCATAGGAGATGATGAAAGAGACAAGTACCCGGGGGTGGTTGACTATCGTACGGCTCGTATCAGCACAGAGCCTATTGAACACCCATCAGCCGTATTCTCATTACAGATTAAGTCTAAAGATACCCTGCTTCCCACTACTATTAAGTCTGCGGCAACAGATACTCCCAACAGTTTTATTGTCCCCGAGCAAGACTCCCCAGTTATCAAAGCCCAGCTCGGAGATAAAATCATCATAAATAACCTAAGCAGCCCCGGTAGCGGCAGTAAATTGAGTTATTATGATATTCAATACCGCTTCACACCCCAGGGAGAGGACCGACACAAGCATGAGATCAAATCTGCTATTGTAGGAGACTTTAATTCGGTCAAAAACATAATCGGAAACCTGAACCTTGAAGAAGAAGGCACCTACGAGATATTCTTATGCGTGGCTGATAACGCACCTTGCATAGAAGGGGCTATAAACTGGTCCACCAACGGCAATGTAAGAAGCATCAGCTACAACAATAAGAATTTCCCTAAAGGCGTATTCTGGTATTTCACCGAAGCAGTAGTTGAAGTAGGAGGAGAATCCCCTGATTTCTACCCCACCCCGGAAGGCTCTAACGAATACAAAGAAGAATACAAAAACCTGGCTAAAACCTACGAAGGCAAGGAAGGCGAACTGATTACATTCCCGGTCACTTTACACAACTGCGGCGCAAAAGCAATAACCGACTTTAAAGCAGTTTGGGAACGCGATGGGCAAGACCCCGTTACAGGATGGCAGGGAAGTAATTCCCCCTGGCAGACTGAACCCATAGAGTTAGCCAAAGGCGACTCAAAGACATTTGATGTGACCGTAACCGTACCCGAACACCCCCGGAGATTATTCTTCAAAGCCAATATAGACGGACTTACCCCTGCCACAGAGATAAACCAGGACAACAACCTCATGGCGATCGGCATTATCCCAGACGGGATAGATGTAGGTATAAGAATGCCCCTCGATTTCAGTAAGACAGTCAAACCGGGGCAGAAAACCGATGTCATCATAAACGCAGAGATAAGAAAGCATGATTTCGCTCTACTAGCAGAAGTCGAAACTATCCTCACTTATCCAGGTGGCAGCAAAACCGAACATACTACCCTATATAGAAACGAACAAGGTGAAAAGAGCTTCCAGTTTTACGACAGTAAATACAGTCTAGGCCCTGGGACATATAAATTCACTGGACAAGTAAATGTACTAAACGGGATAGACATAAACCCGTCCAACAACTACGGCGAAACCACTGTTACGATATACCAGGAAAAAGACTACCCCACGGAGAAACTAAACCCCGACAGGGAGACAAGAGTAGACCTAAGAGACTAAAATCCCCGGCCCAAGCCGGGATGTCTCTGAAACCATCGAATTTATTAGATTGACAAAGGCCCGTGCAAGCGGGCTTTTTGTATCATTTCCCGGCGAGGTTTAAGAAGCCCGCCGGGAATTCTCCTTATTTCAATGGGGAGATGAAAGGCGGAACGTTTGTTCCCCCCCGTGGTATAATATAGTTATGAAAACCTATAAATACCGGCTTTATCCAACTAAATCACAAGCTAAAAAACTGGCAAATACTTTAGAGTCCTGCCGATTGCTATATAACTGTGCTTTAGAGCAGCGAAAAATAGCTTATCGGCAATTTGGCATATCTGTTCGTAGATTAGACCAACAAGCTGAGTTATTAGAGATTAAAAAATACTTCTCTGAATACAAAGGAATTCATTCCCAAATATTGCAGGAAGTAATTCTTCGGATAGATAAGTCTTTTCAAAACTTCTTTCGTAGAGTTAAGTCAGGCGAAAACCCAGGCTATCCTCGCTTCAAAGGTTACGGTTGGTACGACAGCTTCACTTATCCTCAGTCTGGGTTTAGCCTATCTGCAAATAATAAAGGCTATCAACGGATTAAACTCTCTAAAATCGGCAATATAAAGGTTAAACTACATCGTAAAATACAAGGTACTATTAAAACCTGCACGATAAAACGAGAAGTAGATAAGTGGTACGTTTGCTTTGCTTGTGAGATTGAGCCTGAATACCTACCTAAGACTAATCAATCCGTTGGAATAGACGTTGGCCTGGAAAAGTTCGCTACGTTGTCAGATGGCACTGTAGTTGAGAATCGGGTGGGTGATATAATTTCGGACAGTTTGATAAGATACAGTTAACAGAAAAGGAGCTTATCAAAATGTCAACAAAACGCAGGAAATACGATGAAGAATTCAAGAAACGGGCAGTACGTATGAGCTATACCAGCGAGCGAACCGTCACTGAAGTAGCTGATAGTCTAGGCATTACTAAGAATATGATATATCGCTGGCGTCAGAAATACACACCAGCCGGTGACAAAACACAAATAGCCCAGCAACAAGACGAAATGAGCGAATTACGCAGCCGGATAGCGGAGCTTGAGGAGGAAAATTACATATTAAAAAAAGCCACGGCCTTCTTCGCAAAAAATCAAAAGTAAGCACGACTGAATATTATCAGTTTATTGAGAATCAGAATAAATACGCCAAAGTGAAGTGGGCCAGAATTATAGGCGTTTCAACCTCTGGTTATTATACTTGGGTGCAGGAACGAGAAAGCCGCCAACAGAAGAAAGATTCTCTAACCCAGAAGGTCATTTCGATCTTCGAGTCCGGGAAGGGGACCTATGGAGTTGAGCGTATATGCGGCATCCTTCGCCGCGATGGACAAACTGCATCATATCAGGTAGTAAAACAAATCACGGAGGAAAAAAGACTTAAATCCTGTCACTGCAGGCGCAGGCAGCGATCGTTGACCGATAGCCGGAAGGCACGTAGCGATGTGTATAAAAACTTGACTATCGGTCTGGAAATTAACAAACCTTTTCAGGTTATTTCAAGTGATATCAGCTACATACGTACTGGCGAGGGTTTCGACTATCTGTGCCAGATTCGGGACGTCAAAACCAATACGGTACTAGCTTCATGCCAGTCAGAAACCATGAAAGCAGAGCTGGTTCAGCGTACACTAAAAGCAGTTCAGGATTACTGGCATTTACCTGCTGGAACCATATTTCATAGTGATCGTGGTAGTCAATACACGGCCGATAAAACAATGGCTCAGGTGGCTGGTTACGGATGGCAGCAAAGTTTCTCCCGAGTAGGCAAACCAGGAGACAACGCCTGGAGCGAAAGTTTCTTCTCGATCTTGAAAAAAGAAATTATTCATTGGCGTTTTTACCCGACCAGGGAACAGGCCCGCCAGGCCGTCTTTGAATACATTAAGGTGTTTTATAACCGACAGCGGGTCCAGAAGCGACTGGGGTACCTCAGTCCAATTGAATACCTGAAATCATTGCAAAACCGGGATCTACAAAGTGTTGCTTAGATAATTGTCCGAAAAAGTGTTGACCTTTCTACAATCATCATCCGCAATTCTAAAACCGATCAAGAAGGTTCTGGCCGAAAGGTAGGGATAGCTTATGGTAGCAACTGTAACACTTGCCCGGTTAGATCTCTCCAGGCATGGATAGAGCAGTCAGGTATTACCTCCGGTCCCTTATTTCGTTCCGTGAATAGACATGGCCACCTCCGAGAAGGTAGACTGTCAGATAAAAGCGTGGCCCTGATCATTAAGAGAACTGCCGAAGCTGCTGGCCTTGATAGTAGTAAATACTCTGGTCATTCCCTTCGAGCTGGATTGGCTACATCCGCTGCCGCTGCTGGTGTTAGTGAAAGGGCAATCATGAAGCAGACCGGTCATCGTTCCCAGGCTATGGTTCGCAAGTACATCCGTGAAGGTAGCTTATTTCTGGACAATGCAAGCTGTAGCCTTGGATTGTAATTTCTAGCAACCCGAGCCCTAGTTTCAATCGGTGCTTTTATGGTCGGTTTTGAACAAATCGATCTATTATAATTGCAGGAATATGGAAAAATTAAGAGAATACTGGAAATATAGATGACGCAATTGCATATCAATCCCATATTCACACCAACATAATTAATTGTTTTTTATAGAAATGTCTACCATACGAGGCGTTTTCATTTGGTGAGGGGAGAATATTTTCTAATGGCGCTACGAATAAAGCCAACGGGTATATTGGTATTGTTTGTAGTCTTAATAACTTTATTATTAGGCGGCTGCACCGACAAACAATCTGCCGATTATAAAAAAGGGTACGAGGACGGCGAGATGGCCGGGTACGAGTGGTGTTTTAACACCTTAAGTGCCAATGATGAGGAAACATATACTTATAAGGATTTACAGCAAGCCTATAGTCGTGGCTGGAACGAAGCTATTGAAACAGTAAGCAAGGGCGGAGGCGAAGCTACGGATTATTATGGAAAGTATGGGTCTTATATAAAAAACAAAGAATAATTATTCTGATTAGAATAAACCTGTTTTCCCGAAGTATAGAAGGGGGTAATCTAAAATAATGAAAAATAAAAGTTTTTTCATTCAGGAGGCTCTGTCTTTCGGATGGAAAAAGCTGCAGGATCATTTACAAATTTCATGTGCCTTCATTTTTCTATATTTGCTGAGTATAATTATTAACGACATCAATTCGTTAGCATGGTATACTAGCGAGACAGTATCTCTTATTTTTATATTCATTCAGATGGTTATTATTAAATCGGCATTTATACTTTTTGACAATGAAAAATTTCAATTAAAAGAAGTTATTTCTTTTAAGACCTATATTACATATTTATTGGTTTTCGTAATATATATACTTTTAATGAGCCTTGGATTTTTGCTGCTGATCATACCTGGCGCAATAATAATGGCCAGGTTAACTCTGGCAACATATATAACTATAGACAAAGACATGGGCCCAATTCAGAGCTTAAAGCGAAGTTGGGAAATTACTAAAGGTTCTGCCTTGAAATTGTTCATATTTGAAATGCTTTTTTTGACCGTGATGTCATTTGGATCCTACTATTCATTATTGAAGTTCGAATCAAATACACCCGAATATTTCTTGTGTTTGTTTGCAATGTCGATATATTACGTTATCTACACTTATGCATTGATGTATATTTTTAGAAAGTTAGATGGGGAACTTGGGTGGGTATCTATAGATGTACCAGAACCCAAACCGTTATTAGATCCGAACTCAATAAGTATTGAAAATGAAAAAACGATTACGGGAGGACCAGAGAAATCATTAACAGGACAAGATACCATTAATAGTATTGAGGATGATGGGGGTACAATTCATTATGCTTGTTCAGAACCTGTAAAATTTCCAACAAGCCAATCATCAACATCATTTTTTCGCAAGTTAACTATCGTACCTCTAATCATATTCGTATTGCTTTGCTCAGCATGGTTTTTCAGGTGGGAGACAGTCGCCACAAAGACCTACGATTCTGGAGTTTTGAAGTGGGACAGAGATAGATGGTCAGGGTCTACTTGGGCTCACTTATATTCAGTAGAAGGTAATGCTCATAAAGAGATAGAACCAGGTTGGTTAATAACCACAAATGCAACCTATATATGGATAGGAGCCCTTTTAATCGATGGTGTTTGGCTTGCCCTTGCTTACCGAAAAGATAGTGCGGCATAAAGATTAAAACCACCTTCTATTTTGCGCTATAAGGCCCTCGAAATTGACTTGTGATAGATAGCTGCCATCCAGACCGCCAAATCCTTACTACTGACGGTCTGGAGACCTGTTATTTGAAATGCAGTAAATTTAATGATCAAGGGCAACAAATCAGGGGTTTTTATGTGCAATTACAGGGTCTTATCCCCCCATCGCTGCAACTCCGCATCCAAACGTGCAATCTTTGCAACTAATTCTTCATCGCTGAGTTCATCCAGTTCACAGGGCGCGCAGGGAAGGGCTGCCTGTTTTCTTGCCAATTCTTCCGGCCATTCCTGCTTCTGCCCAGTTTGAAATTCTTTATCTAGCAGCTCGATGGATAGGGATAATTCCTCATCGGTCCAATCAGTAAATGGGTTCCCTGTTGCCTGTCTTAGATTTTTCTCTAAAGTTTTAATTCGTTGGTATAAAGTCATAGGTTAATCACTCCCTCTTGGAACAAATATCCGTTGGCCCCGAACCCTGGCTTCATTAATACGCCGGTAATGTTCTTTCTGTGTTATATATTCTACCCAATCCGGCTTTGACCAGCAGGTTACTTTAATCATGCCGGGCGGTTGATTATTGTCTAGCAGGCTTGTGGGTGCATAGATTGGAGTTGTCAAATTCAGTTTAGTGTATAAACTCGTAAAAGTTGCAAATCAGCATTCTATGTGCATATATTGGCGCATTGCAGCCAGCTGTTGTTCCTGGTGATCTCCTGAGGAAAAGCCTCCAAGGCCTATTGAAATACGGCAAACCCAGCGGACTTTACAGACGGGGTCCTGCATGTGGTACACTGGGCATCCCGATGGAAGATCAATTTTGTGCTTGTTCCTGGTTCACTCCATCGGTAGATTTTATTATCCACATGCGGGGTGGATGTCAAGTCCGCGATCATTAGCAGTAGAGTTATATGTGGTTTGGTGCCCCCCTTTTTGGCAAAATATACGTTGGGTGGCTCAACTTTTTATGCCACCTGCGGTAACCGTCTCTGATAATATAAAGAACGTTTGACCAGTGGCGGATAACCTTCATTAGGCGTATAAATCCTTCTCCGGTTATAGTAGATTTCTATAAACCTAAATACCAGGCTTTTAACAGTGGCCATCCGCATGGTTTCGGTTTTTAATTTATATATACATTCTTTCTTTAATGTAGCAAAGAACGACTCCATCCGGGCATTATCATAACATCTTCCGGTGGCACTCATACTCTGGGTTGCACCGTACCTGGCTAATGTATCACGGTATAGCTTGCTGGTATATTGACTGCCTCTGTCACTATGGAAGATCATACCATAAGCTTGGTGTTTGTTAGTTGCTGAGGTGAAAGCATCCACACAAAGCTTTGCCCTCATATTACCTGCCATTTTTAATCCCACGATGGCTCCATCAAAACAATCCAATACACCAGCTACATAGAGCTTACCGTCAGCTGTCGGGATCTCTGTAATATCCCCCAGCCATTTCTGATTGGGAGCTTCAGCGCTGAAATCTTGTTGAATCAGATTAGCACTTGCTTGTGCTGCCGGGTCTGCTTTGGTTATTCCTTGAGGACGCCAAGTCTTTTTCAACATTAGTTTATGGGTTCTGCATAGTGCAAATTAGCTTTTAAAAGAACCAACAGTGTACTTTATTAGAACCGTTGTGGTCTTAAAATAGAACCATCATGGTCATAGTGAGAACCACACCTGTATATTGGAGATATGCACTGCTTTTCAGTGTAAATCTTAAACAGGAGGTCAATATTATGACCAACTATCGTGAAATCCTTAGGCTTAGTAGCCAAGGTGTCAGCAAAAGAGGGATAGCCTCTAGCTGCCATTGTTCACGTAATACCATTACCGCTGTCCTAGAACGGGCGGAACAATGCAGTATTTCGTGGCCGTTACCTGCAAGCCAGACAGATGCCGAGCTACATGAACTTCTGTTTCCTGAAAAATGTGTTTCTTCCAGCCGGAAGATGCCCAATTGCGAGCACATTCATAAGGAAATGGCTAAGAGTGGTGTCACACTCAGCCTTCTGTGGAATGAATATTGTGAGGAGTGCCGTTTAAGCGGCGAGATTCCTTTCATGTACAGTCAGTTCTGCAGATACTATCGTCGTTACGCAAGTACAACAAAAGCCACCATGCGCATCACGCGCAAACCCGGAGAGATTATGGAGGTGGACTGGGCCGGGAAGACTGCATCCATCATTAATAACATCACCAGTGAAATTATTCCTGCTTATGTATTTGTTGCGACACTTCCGTGTAGCCAGTTTACATATGTGGAAGCATTTTTATCAATGGACATGGAGAGCTGGATTACAGCCCATAACCATGCTTATCAGTATTTTGGAGGCGTTACTCGAATCCTGGTTCCCGATAATTTAAAAACAGGCGTTGATCGTGTTTCATGGAATACACCTACGATCAATCGAACTTACAATGAGATGGCAGAACACTATGGCACCGCTGTTATCCCTGCCAGGGTGAGACACCCGAAGGATAAAAGTAATGTAGAGGGTACAGTTGGCATTATTACCACCTGGATCATTGCTTCCCTAAGGAACCAGCAGTTCTTCTCATTAAGGGAATTGAACGAAGCCATCCTCATCAAACTAGACGAGTTTAATGAAAAACCGTTTCAAAAGAAACCGGGAAGCAGGAAAAGTGCCTTCCTTGAAGAAGAGAAAACGCTGCTTTTACCTCTACCCGCTTCCCCATACGAGTTAGCTACCTGGCGGAAAGCTACTGTACAGTATGATTATGTCATACATGTGGATAAAAACAAGTATTCCGTCCCATACGAATATATCAAACACGAGGTGGATATCCGTGTAACAAGCAAAGTCATTGAGGTTTTTTATCATAACCATCGCATAGCGTCCCATGTACGTATTTATGGTGAGGGAAACGATCCCGTAATATTACCTGAACATATGCCTGACAACCACAAGCAATATTTGACCTGGAACGGTGAGAGGTTCATGGACTGGGCTAGAGCTGTAGGTCCTAATACAGTGTTACTGCCACCCCATAATGTCCGGTGATAGACGGTGTAATTTGGCCAAAAGTTGACGGATGTGCTGACCGTTTGGGCAGCCCCTTAAGGGGCAGGGAGAACTAACTCAATTCTCCCTGAACAACTAGCTTAACCATATGATCATCAATAATGTTACGTTTGTTCTGAGCTCCATAAAGCAGACAATGAGTGCAGACCTTGTTAACCATTCGCGCTGCTCCACTTGAAAACTTGAATATCTCATCAACAGCGTTATCAGAGAAAATATCATGTTCGGCACCGGCATAAGCCAGGTGTCTTTTTACATATTCGCCAACCTGAGAGCGATCCAGGTGAGGCAGCTTGCATTGTATGTCGATGCGTTGCCTGATGGCCGAATAGGACTGAAGCTTAAGCCTATCCCAGAGTTCATTCTGGCCTACCAGAATCAAAGCCATCGGGCTTTTGGCGTCCATTTTGAAATTCAACAGGAACCTGACTTCTTCCAACATCTCTTTGTCCAATAGATGGGCTTCATCCACGATAACCACGGGCTGCAGGTGGTGGATACCCTGCATCAGTTCGATCTCTTTATGTAGTTGCCGTTTAGCGTCTCCCCGGTAGAATTTAGCCTCACAGCCCAATTGCTCTAATAGGCCTTTGTAGAAATGCCGAGGTGTTAACTTGGAATCAGCCAAGTACATCACCATATACCGAGATGTGTCCAGGATTTCTTTAAAGCACCTTATGGTAGTGGTCTTACCGGTTCCACAGTCTCCGGTTAATACTGCAAACATCTGCCGCTGGGCGGTGTACTCAAGCCTCCCCAGGGTTTCTTCCAGCAGGTGTGACTGATACAACTGATCAGTGGGTATATCCCTGGAAAAAGGTGTCTTTTGGAGACCATAGAAACTTTCAAACATGCCCTTCGCCCTCCTTGCTTACTGAACGATAGGAAACGGCGGGGGTATAGTTGTCTTTGCGCTCCTGGTGCTTAATAGCTGCTGCTTGGAGCAGCCTTGATGAATCAGTGGGTTCTTTCTGCATGAATTCGGGTAAGGGCGGTCTCTTACCCGCCCGTTCTCCAATCACCAGTTGCCGGGCTTTAAAGGGCTGGTGTCCTTCATATTCGATGGTAAGTTCACTAATATCTGCCGGATCGAAGATGACATCGACTTTGCAGCCGATAAAAGTCAGACCTACTTCGTATTTTCTGCTTTCAAAGCTGATACAGCCTGATTTATCTACCTTTCTTTCCTCACAGTGCATAAATGCACTGGCTAGTATTTCCGGATCAAGGTATTTCAAGGTCTTACGGTCACTCTGGTATGCCACTGCCGGACTAATGTAAGCGGTCAAGTATTTTGGAGAAATTTTGGCCAATAATTTTCCATAGGACTACAGTCTTAGTATAGAATCTCGATGTTTAAGGCGGTAACTGTCGCCGGTCAGATTGAATATCTCACTATGATGAGCGATTCGATCCAGGATAGCGGTAGTTATAACCGGGTCTCCCATCAATTGTAAACGGTAAAATAAAAGGGAGAAAAATTGGCCACTAAAAACGGAGAATATTTACCTTAATGTTCCAAACCAGCTAAAATTGTAGGGTAAAAGACTACAATTATGCGAGGAGAGGAACCAGGTGAAGGGGTGGCCGATGTATCAAGAATTACAGCAGCTAAAGGAGATGGGGCTTAATAAATCACAAGTTCAACGGCAGTTGGGCATAGATTGGAAAACAGTTGATCGTTATTGGGAGGTGACGCCAGACGAATATGACGAAATAAGAAAAAACACAAAAAGAACCAGAAAGCTTGAAAAATACGAAGAACAAATTGTGAGGTGGTTACAGGAACATCCCGACATGTCATCAGCACAAATACAAGATTGGCTTAAACAGCATTATTTAGATTATCAGGGAAAGGAGAGAACGCTTAGACGATTTATCAGGAGTTTACGGATTCAGTATAACATTAAGAAGCCTATTATCCAGCGTCAATACCAAGCAGTGGAAGAACTGCCCATGGGTTATCAGGCACAAGTAGATTTAGGTTTTACCACCCTGGTAAATACCCAGGGGCAGCGGGTAAAGCTCACAGGATTTGGGCTGGTTCTCTCACACAGCCGTTATAAATATGTTGAATGGGACGATAAGCCACTTACAGCAGCCAGATTCATACAGGTGCATTATCGGGCCTTTGAATACATAGGAGGGGTGCCAGAAGAAATTGTGTACGATCAGGACAGGCTCCTGGCTATAAACGAAAACTTTGGGGATATCATATACACAGCAGAATTCGAGAGATTCCGGCAGCAGATGGGTTTTAAGATATATCTTTGCCGCAAAAGTGATCCGGAGACCAAGGGCAAAATTGAGGCAGTTATCAAATATGCCAAAGGCAACTACGCCAGGCACCGGATATTTGACAACATTCAAGCATTTAATCAGGGGTGTATAGAATGGCTGAACAGAACAGCAAACGCCAATATACATGGCACAACAAAAAAGGTACCGGCAGAAGTGTTTAAAGAAGAACAAAAACACTTAAAACCGATACCGACCATAATTAATCAACCTGAAGAAATTATAACAAGACAGGTACGCAAAGACAATATCATTTGGTACAACAGCAACCGATATACTTTGCCCCTGGGCACTTACCATCCTGAAAGAGAAGTGAAGATTAAAGCAGACCAGGGCATACTAATCGTTTTTGACCTTGAAACCGATGAAGAGCTGGCCCGTCATGAAATATCTCTGGATAAAGGCCGATTGATCAGGAATAACAATCATAAACGCGACCATTCTGCCCGGATAGCCGAATTATATCAAGATACCCTGGCCAATATGGGAGGAAGTGAAATAGCAGCTGTTTTCCTCGATGGTATTCGTAAAGAAAAACCCAGATATGTTCGTGACCAGTATAATCTCATTATCCAAACGATTAAAAATTACTCTTTGGAAACAATATCCCAGGCATTAGATTATTGTGTGGAAAGGAGTATTTTTAGCGCAGTTGAATTCAAGACCGCCCTGGAGTATTTTGCCCAGCAAAACAACAGCCCGGCGGAAACTATACTTGATACGTCTGCCATACCTCTTGCCTATCGGATTAAAACCGAGATCAGAAATATTAGCGAATACGCCGCTATTTATGGAGGTATGAGTATTGAACAAGGCCGAAGAAACCAGGACTTATTTAAGAAGCCTTAACCTTTCCTGGTGCAGAGACAACCTGGATCAAACCCTGCAGACAGCAAGCAGTACCGACATATCCTATCTGGATTTTCTTAACCGGCTGCTGCAGGGAGAGATAAACTACCGTGAAAAAAGATCTGAAGAGCGCCGGATGAAGATGGCGGGGTTTCCCTTTGTTAAAAGCATAGATGAATTCGATTTTGCATTTCAGCGTTCTATTACCCGTAAACAGGTTAATCAATTGCTGGATATGCAATGGATTGAGAAGTTCTACAATCTGATTTTCCTTGGGCCTCCGGGAGTGGGGAAAACTCATTTGGCTGTAGCTATCGGGCTTGAGGCTGTGAAAAAAGGTTACAAGGTAAGCTTCGTAAATATGGATGATTTAATCAAGCATCTTAAGCTGGAAACTACCTCAACCCGGAGCCGCCAGAGGATGAAACGGATCATGGCTTCAGATTTAGTGGTAATTGATGAGATAGGTTTTGTCCCCATTACCAGGCAGGAAGCTAATTTGTTTTTTCAATTGATATCATCACTTTATGAACAGACGGCCTTAATAATAACTTCAAACAAGGGTTTTGAAGACTGGGCCGAATTGATGTAAGCGGTCAAGTATTTTGGAGAAATTTTGGCCAATAATTTTCCATAGGACTACAGTCTTAGTATAGAATCTCGATGTTTAAGGCGGTAACTGTCGCCGGTCAGATTGAATATCTCACTATGATGAGCGATTCGATCCAGGATAGCGGTAGTTATAACCGGGTCTCCCATCAATTCGGCCCAGTCTTCAAAACCCTTGTTTGAAGTTATTATTAAGGCCGTCTGTTCATAAAGTGATGATATCAATTGAAAAAACAAATTAGCTTCCTGCCTGGTAATGGGGACAAAACCTATCTCATCAATTACCACTAAATCTGAAGCCATGATCCGTTTCATCCTCTGGCGGCTCCGGGTTGAGGTAGTTTCCAGCTTAAGATGCTTGATTAAATCATCCATATTTACGAAGCTTACCTTGTAACCTTTTTTCACAGCCTCAAGCCCGATAGCTACAGCCAAATGAGTTTTCCCCACTCCCGGAGGCCCAAGGAAAATCAGATTGTAGAACTTCTCAATCCATTGCATATCCAGCAATTGATTAACCTGTTTACGGGTAATAGAACGCTGAAATGCAAAATCGAATTCATCTATGCTTTTAACAAAGGGAAACCCCGCCATCTTCATCCGGCGCTCTTCAGATCTTTTTTCACGGTAGTTTATCTCTCCCTGCAGCAGCCGGTTAAGAAAATCCAGATAGGATATGTCGGTACTGCTTGCTGTCTGCAGGGTTTGATCCAGGTTGTCTCTGCACCAGGAAAGGTTAAGGCTTCTTAAATAAGTCCTGGTTTCTTCGGCCTTGTTCAATACTCATACCTCCATAAATAGCGGCGTATTCGCTAATATTTCTGATCTCGGTTTTAATCCGATAGGCAAGAGGTATGGCAGACGTATCAAGTATAGTTTCCGCCGGGCTGTTGTTTTGCTGGGCAAAATACTCCAGGGCGGTCTTGAATTCAACTGCGCTAAAAATACTCCTTTCCACACAATAATCTAATGCCTGGGATATTGTTTCCAAAGAGTAATTTTTAATCGTTTGGATAATGAGATTATACTGGTCACGAACATATCTGGGTTTTTCTTTACGAATACCATCGAGGAAAACAGCTGCTATTTCACTTCCTCCCATATTGGCCAGGGTATCTTGATATAATTCGGCTATCCGGGCAGAATGGTCGCGTTTATGATTGTTATTCCTGATCAATCGGCCTTTATCCAGAGATATTTCATGACGGGCCAGCTCTTCATCGGTTTCAAGGTCAAAAACGATTAGTATGCCCTGGTCTGCTTTAATCTTCACTTCTCTTTCAGGATGGTAAGTGCCCAGGGGCAAAGTATATCGGTTGCTGTTGTACCAAATGATATTGTCTTTGCGTACCTGTCTTGTTATAATTTCTTCAGGTTGATTAATTATGGTCGGTATCGGTTTTAAGTGTTTTTGTTCTTCTTTAAACACTTCTGCCGGTACCTTTTTTGTTGTGCCATGTATATTGGCGTTTGCTGTTCTGTTCAGCCATTCTATACACCCCTGATTAAATGCTTGAATGTTGTCAAATATCCGGTGCCTGGCGTAGTTGCCTTTGGCATATTTGATAACTGCCTCAATTTTGCCCTTGGTCTCCGGATCACTTTTGCGGCAAAGATATATCTTAAAACCCATCTGCTGCCGGAATCTCTCGAATTCTGCTGTGTATATGATATCCCCAAAGTTTTCGTTTATAGCCAGGAGCCTGTCCTGATCGTACACAATTTCTTCTGGCACCCCTCCTATGTATTCAAAGGCCCGATAATGCACCTGTATGAATCTGGCTGCTGTAAGTGGCTTATCGTCCCATTCAACATATTTATAACGGCTGTGTGAGAGAACCAGCCCAAATCCTGTGAGCTTTACCCGCTGCCCCTGGGTATTTACCAGGGTGGTAAAACCTAAATCTACTTGTGCCTGATAACCCATGGGCAGTTCTTCCACTGCTTGGTATTGACGCTGGATAATAGGCTTCTTAATGTTATACTGAATCCGTAAACTCCTGATAAATCGTCTAAGCGTTCTCTCCTTTCCCTGATAATCTAAATAATGCTGTTTAAGCCAATCTTGTATTTGTGCTGATGACATGTCGGGATGTTCCTGTAACCACCTCACAATTTGTTCTTCGTATTTTTCAAGCTTTCTGGTTCTTTTTGTGTTTTTTCTTATTTCGTCATATTCGTCTGGCGTCACCTCCCAATAACGATCAACTGTTTTCCAATCTATGCCCAACTGCCGTTGAACTTGTGATTTATTAAGCCCCATCTCCTTTAGCTGCTGTAATTCTTGATACATCGGCCACCCCTTCACCTGGTTCCTCTCCTCGCATAATTGTAGTCTTTTACCCTACAATTTTAGCTGGTTTGGAACATTAAGGTAAATATTCTCCGTTTTTAGTGGCCAATTTTTCTCCCTTTTATTTTACCGTTTACAACAAGTCCTTGCCCGTGCGGGGCGCTACAAGGAAGTGCGGGAAAACCTCTTAGTCAAGAACGTGGTAGTGGACGATAATCGCTATGTGATCTGTTTCAATCCTGAAGAAGCAAAGCGTGATGCTCAGGTTAGGCAGGAGATTCTGGAGCGCTTACCTAAAAAGCTGACCGAAAAGGGAGCCAAATCCTTGATAGGTAACCGGGAATATGCCCGCTATCTTAAAGTGGATAAGGATAGTATAGAGATAGACCTATCCAAAGCAGATGCCGAAGCCCGTTATGACGGCAAGTACATTTTGAGAACCAACACTGATCTGTCTGCCGAAGAAGTGGCTCTGGCCTACAAACAGCTATGGATGGTAGAACGGGCTTTCCGTGATATCAAAACCAATTTGGAACTGCGGCCCATGTATCACTGGACAGAGAAGCGCATCCGGGGGCATATCATGATGTGTTTTCTGGCCTTTTATCTTGAGATGAGCTTTCGGCAACAGCTAAATCAGATAGCACCGGAGGCTTCTTACAGTCAGGTAAAAAGGGATCTGTCATATCTCAAGGCAATATTCATTAAACGAGGCACAGCCTCGTCTATCATCCGCACAGAACTAGAAGGAACCGCTCATCTTGCATTTAAAGCGGTTCACATGCAAGTCCCTTCCAGAGTGCTACGCACATAATCATGTCACTACAGAAATGTAGTGGCACACGTATTTCGCATACCCCTTAATGCCCGTTGTTGTGAGGTTCTATGATTTGTCACTGTCAAACTCGAGTAAGAGGATTATACATATATTCTCGATGCTTCTATTGCTATTTCCTGTATGTGCTGCTACAATTTCAAATGTGTTGTAGATGTAAAATAGATAGAGAGGTACATCTATTGTGAAGCAACAGAACGCCTATCCGCTTCGTCTTGAAGAAATCTTGCACAAGAAGATCAAGCAACTTGCCAAGGATAACGATCGTACTTATCGTGCGCAGATTGAGAACATTCTTAAAAACTATGTCGCAGACTATGAAAAGCAAAACGGCGAAATCCAGACTGATTAATCCGTGAGCGCCAAAACAATTCTGTGCACTTATATGAAAGTAGGTGATGCAATATTAAAATCTATAATACCGTGGACTTGTTTTCTGGCGCAGGCGGGTTGAGTCTAGGATTCATGCAGACGGCTCGAATCAAGATTGTTGCTGCAGCGGAGAATAATCCTAATGCCAGAAAAACTTATAAACGGAATTTGAAGGTTGGACGTGTGTATACGGATGTCCGCAACATCGATTATTCCGAGTTAAATGATGTCGCAGGTCCTATTGATATTGTTATCGGAGGGCCGCCCTGTCAGGGATTTTCTAATGCCAATCGCCAGCACACCTCGGTTATTAGTATGAATAACCGGCTGGTAAAGGAGTATGTGAAAGCAATCTGCAAACTGCGGCCTAAGGCTTTTGTTATGGAAAATGTTGCTATGCTACGCTCTACTATTCACCGCTTCATGATAGACGAAGCAGACCTTGAAGACCATCGAGTAATGGGGCTGAAGGATATTCAAGATAATGAAGTGGAGATTCTTCCCACCAAATCCGTCTTTGACGGAGCTTTGGATTTCGTAAGAAATATCGATAATATCGACGCATATGCCTGGGCAAACAGCTTTTATAAAGTAATAAACCAGCTTTATCGCCTTAGAATTAATCAGACAAAGTTCGATAAATCACTAGAGAAATACCAAAAGAAACTTGTTCCAAAGCTGAAAGAAATCATTAAACTTTGTGCAGAGCAGGAGCAACCAACTTTGATTCAAAGTGGAGACATGGAGCTGGCACAGGCGATTCTCAAATATATTGAAGCTGTCGAACCAGATTTTAAGGACGTAGTTGAGGCTATTGAAACTCCGCTCTATATGCAGCGGGCATTGCTCAAGATAAAGGAACTTACCGATAATAACATACATATTTACGAGTATAAGGAATCCAGAGGCTCAATCGTTGCCTGCGTGAAGTCCTATGCTGTTAGGGATTATATAAAATGCATTCTGGAGAATGAACCATATAATTATGTTCTCACTGAAAACACCCTGAACGCTATTGACTATGGCGCTCCACAAAAGCGTGAGCGTTTCATCATAGTCGGGATATCCAAATCGCTTAACAAGAAATATGACCCTCCAAAAGTTGAATACACAAAAGCAAATTATCGTACAGTGCGTAATGCTATCGGAGACATACAGAACATTGAGGCAAGTACTACAATGGACACAAAATATGTGGAACTGGAGTCTCATCCCAACGCTACTGGTCTTGAAAAGGAACTCCGGGGTAAGCTTCTCTATAACCACATTACTACCGCAACTACAGACACTGCTCTTTCCCGTTTCAAAGCCTTAAAAGAAGGTCAGAACTTCCACGACCTTGATCCTGAGCTCAAAACTACATACAGCGACGCAGACCGTACTCAGAATACTATTTATATGCGGCTGAAATACGACGAACCTTGCGGTACTGTTGTGAACGTGAGAAAATCTATGTGGATTCATCCGGTGTTGGATAGAGCCGTTTCAATTAGGGAGGCTGCCAGACTGCAGACCTTCCCGGACTCCTTCATCTTCGAGGGTACAAAGGATTCGCAATATCAACAAATTGGTAACGCGGTGCCGCCGTTTCTGGCAAAGGCTATCGCAAAGAGTATCATATCAGTGTTAGACTCAGACAGAGACAGCGAGTAAAAATCAGGCTACTTACCAAAATTGGTAGTAGCCTAATTTTATTATGATATTTCGGTTTTCTTTTTCAAAGCATCGTTAATCTCAACGGTTTTATGGTAAATCTTATCGTAAATTATGTCCTCCGGTAAACAATCAAGAATGTATATACCACCCAGCAAATTGAGGTACTTAGACAAATCGCCAACAATGTTTGTATTGATCTTCAATCCATTGTTTCTAGCATCGATAATGGCACTTAGAAAAGCACGGATGATAGTGGGATTATTGGAAGTGTTACGTTCCAAAATGTGCATTATGTAGTCAGAATGTTCGCAAACAAACTTGGTTAGCTCCCAATTGTCTGTGCGTTTTTCATCGTAGGTTAGGCGGCCAATCCACCAGAGGCGAGACAGAGCATTTCTGGTGAGGGAACGGCGTGGGCCGAAGCCAAAAAGAAAGTGTTGTTGGATATTGCTCATTGTGCATTTCTTATCGATTTTCCAGCGGTACTTCACATATTTCCAGAACGGTCCCAAACATAGCCCGGCCCACAAACGCTCATCAGAGGCTTGAGAGTCAGAAAGAAAGTTGAGATTGCTGTATACCCGCTTCACGTTCTCAGCTTCGGTCATTAAAGGCTCGTCCTCAGAAGTTTCAAGGGTGAAATCTTTTACATCAGGGAATTTGGTATCCATAAAGAGGGTATTACCTAGCTCGGCATCCAGCCAAGCCGAAGAATCCAATTTGAAATTGGCGGTCCAATGAGAGAGATTGCTCTTAATCGCATCCAGAGTATCATAACTTATGAACTGTAGTTTCATTCATCGTCACCTCCCGAAATACCAAAACTGCTGGTCAGCATCTGGAATGCGTCAGTTATTGGATCATTTATCAGTTTTTGCGACAATTCGATACAATTGCAGGAATTAAATTCAGTGCTTTCGATATTGCAATCGAATTGTGTAAGTAAGGTTTTGGAAAGGGTCTTATACCAAAGAGTGTCCGCATTTTCAATACGGTCATTTACAGGCATACATTTGAGTTCTGCCAACACGTATGTTAGCGCTGGGATGATAGTCAGCGAATTAAGGATGGCCTGTGCCTGCGGAGTTTTACTTAATTGCTTATAGCTGTAATAATCGTTAAGTGGAAGCTTGATCACAATCTTTCTGCCAGACATATCCACCAGCATCTGCTTGCAGTTAGTATCCGCATTACGTATAATACTGAAAATAGATGGGGTATTGGCTAAATCGTCAATATCCTTGGATATGTCTATTATAGCCATTTTACCTACTGCCATTACGCAGCCGGCTTCAATATCAAAAGACATTTCGCTGTAATCGTCATGAAAATCGGTAATGGAGAAGCCTGCAATATCTTCTTTAGCCACTACAAAAGGACAAATCTGCAGCTTACCATTTACAGACTTGTTGGAGATCATGAAACTGGCACTGGTTTCAATGGTTCTAACCACCGTGCGGAATCCGGTCTGTGCACATTCTAAGTGATAAACATACTGCGCTCTTCCAACTTTAATCAGCTCCTTCAAGCCTGAGCTGGTGAGGGTTGAAAGGAAATCCACTCTGAGATTATAGCCATCCCGGACGATATCTATTGAGACATCGAATTCACCAGTCTTATAGTCGTCCGAATAGTGAGACAATACTGGATATGGGTAAAGCTTATATCTTATTTCCATATGCTTTCACCTCCAATGGGCAGTAATCACGGTAGTCCAACTGGATATTGACTTTCAGCGGTTGCTTCTCGGTGAACGACAGACTTGAAATACGATTGTTTGCGAAGGTTAAACCGGGGCATTCTGTGCAACTGGCTCCGATAAGCGGCGCGTCATAGTTCTGAGATTCAGCAGACATATACACTTCGATATAACCATCACTTGCAGATGCACTTGGTGTGAAGATTATCGTATATTCACCCGTATTCTTATTACGAACCAAATTGCGTACATTAGCCGGAGCAATAGCAGAGAGGGTTTTTCGGTGTTCAATTGGCGCACTGCCATTACCGCTTCCAGGATTGTGGCCTCCACCACCTCCGCCACCTTGGCCTTCGTGCTCTCCACCACTACCACCTTCTCCGGGCAAATCAGTAACGATAATTTCACCCTTTTCATTATCAACTTCGGTGTTGCCCTCATTGCCACTCTGAGTACCGGTGGGCTTTGGGTTGACATTGGCGACACGAATTTTAAAGTTGTTGATAGTATCCTGAATGCTTTCGGCATTTTCAAGGTTTTCCTGCTCATCGTCTTGGGTAGCAGCAAGGTATTCACCAACAGATGGATCGAGAGCCTCTTCACTATCATCGTTCTTCATTTCATCAAGGCATTCCTTAATGAATTTGGTAAAACTATTTAGGAGCTGACGAGCCTTAGACTTGTTATCAGCACGCTCAATTTCCCATTCGACGTGTTTTGGATTTTCAAGACTCCGAAGATAGGTGTTCAGTGCATCTCCCTCAATGTACAAAAGTCCTGCGAATGGGATTAAGGCGTTGATACGATTCTTATCTTTAATTTTCATGCCAGTCTGGCGTACCATTGCCACTTGACGGTGGAATTTGGGCATTATCAGCATGTGTAAGGTCAGTTTGCCGGTTGTCTCTGCATCACCAGTCTGTTCTTTCTCGAAGGTACGAGCGGCTTCATGGACGAGCGTCTCATAATACTCATCTGCGTGTTCCTCAAAATAGGCCTTATGTGAAACCATGAGCTCTGGAAGGGTATCCTTGCTAATTAAGATACCGTCCACATCGACAATCAAATCGTTACTATAAACGGCACAAAGGAATCCATCCAGAATAGATGCGACCATAAGGTGTTTCCAATCTTCATCGCCGGTAAATCCAACAATAAAAATATCTGTGCCATGATTGGATTCGTGGCGCGCATAATCTGGATTTAGTGAGAACTGCTCATAAACTGGGGAGTTTTTATCATTGCCATAAAAACCTATTCCTTGTGTAGTTTCACCTTTTTTATCTTTAAAAGAGGTGAGACGGGATACTCCCTGATAAGCACAGATACCTTCATTATCGGCTGTACTATAAAATACCGTTCTGAAAACAGAACAAGCATATGGAGCAAATTTGCCTATTCCAAAAGAGCCACCGTTACTACCAGTCTTATCAGAAGCTCCCGTAGATTTAGTTAAATTACACCAAGGTGAATTATATTCTTCTCTGGAGCCGGTAAGGCCCGTTGTGTTGAAGTCACTAATTCTCAGACAGGTAATATTAGACTTCTTTGACGTAGCCAAAGCCGTCCTAAAGAAAATCTTAGCTTTATCAGATTTCTGCAGAGACCAGAACTCCAATCCTCGCTTCAGAGCATATTCCAGACCCTTGAAATCTGGAATTTTATTAGGTGGTATCTCAAACAACTCAAATTCAATCCGTGTGGGTTGACCATTATGTATATGGTTATCGAGTGAATTCTGGCAAATCTCTCGCGCAAGAGACTTAATTGGTGTACCTTTAAATGTCTCAACGCCAGAATCAGCTATACCAAAAATTTGTCCATAGTTATTAGATGGAAAATTCCATTTGTGCGTAAAACTAAACAAATCAATCTCCCCTTAATTCAATGTAAATTTTGTACCTTTTACACTTTCTGTTTTGGAAAATTTTTTCTTTGCCTCACGCGTCTCCGCTTCGATGGCAGCAAAAATCTGGTCAATATCCTTCTGGGTATACTCATAAGCTGATGTGTTTGAGCAGTTTCCTAGAAGTTGGAGCATATCAATTATTTTATTCGTTCTGGCCTCAGCTAAGCGAATGAATTTGTCCCGTTTGCTTTCCCTTTTAGCTTCACTCATAAATAATGTAGCCTCCTCCTTTATTTGACAAAAAAAGAATATCATGAAAAAGCAAACGCGTCAATAACATTATTAATATATTGCATAACATATAAGAAATGTTATGCAATATATTAATAATGTTAAAAATAATGAGAATAGCTCTGCGTGGGTAATTGAATAATATTTGAAAAATATTATTAATGGTTTATGAAATGCTGGATCTCTGACTAGGCTGTATATAGCGCATTGCGCATATGGAGAGGCACTTATTCAGGTGGACATTGGATAAAGACCTTAGAGAATCTAAACGATTTGAATATATTCTGGACCACGTCCGCGGGGGAAAAAGCAAAGGATGTTGAAGACAAATTTATAGAGAATTTTATTAAAAATGTGAGTAAACAAAAATTATTTGACCCAGAACATCCTTTTCCCTTTGCCAATCTAGAGTTCCCAAAAGGGACTCGCAAAAGACATGGCTTGCAAAGCCAGGTAAAAAGGTAATAACACATTTGCTTTAAAGGCACCTCTATTAAGGTGCCTTTTTACTGCTTATATAAAGACTCACTTGCCCAGGAATATAATATAAATTAAGTGGTTTATAATAAAAACATGTTGACCATAGAACACATGATGGTTTATAATAATAACCAGAAGGTTAGTATTATAAATAAAGGGGGCGCATTTTATGGCAAGCAAGGTAATCCAGATTTGTTTTAGTGAAACAGAGTATGCTCATTTAGAAGCTAAAGCTGATGCCGAAGGAATGACAATCGCACTTTATATCAAGAACAAAGTATTGGAGGATACTGAATTCAAAAAATGGTTTCGTGAACTACTTGAACGGGTTTCACGAATTAAGCCAGGAACCCCATTTAATATTAAAATGGTGCTGTCAACCGATTGGGCAAACATTGATCGTGGGGTCCGTCTTGCAATGGGGCGCGCATTTTATAATTATGTATTAGCTGGCAAAGTTGAAGGAGTTAGCCCAACTCAGAAGGATAGCGCCAATGTTCAATGGTATGTTGTAGGAGGTGGACAATAATGTTGTATTCAGTTGAGACAGGAAAATATGTAAAGAAACTGCCACATAAAAGGGAATTTGATAGTTGGATGAAGAACATCTCTACGTCAGATTATCAGAAAATCATTGATGCTCTAGATCAGAAAATTGATGTAACCGATATTAATACCTCAAGCTGGATGCCGGGAAACGATTGGACAGGGACTGTATATGAACCGCTATATCTTGCTTGTGGAAACAACAAAGAAGCATCCGGATTATTCTTCGGATTAGTTTTATTTAATCACTTAATGGAGAGAAAAGATGCCGTCTGGGGATTTGGCAGATATGAGAAGGATGGAATCCCAATTAAAGGAATGACCTACTTTAGATTAAAGAATAATCCATAAGGGTGGCGACTGTATGGCCAATACGGATTTACTGAATTCCTTAGTTACTTTTTGCCAAAAATATCAGCTTCAACTGTTAACTCTTTCAACTGAGACTTTTGCATATTAATTAGCCTAGAAAAATCCAAACTTTTAGAGGGCAGAAAAAGGACTTCACCCCCCTTTTTGCCGAATTAATAAGTGACAAAACAAACAATCCGAAGGAGGAGAAGTCACTTATGAATATTCGGCAAGGATACGTATTTTCCTTTGAGGACGCAATAAATTTGCAGCCCCGGTCACGTTTAGAGATAATATTGTCCACCCTCGATTTTAATGACGTTATTACTGCTCTTTCTAAAAAAGATGAAGAACATCGAGGGCCGACTGGGTACTTGGTTGAGAACAAACTCAAAGCATTAATTGCTATGCGAGTTTACAATATGGCTACATTTACTGAATTAGTGGAACGCATTACCCATGATCCGGTGCTCAGATACAACTGCGGCTTTGACGTTTTTGGCAAAATTCCCAGCATTTCAACCTTTAGCCGTTTCTATGAACAGATAACTCAATCAGAAGCACTTGGTGAATTGTTTAAGAAACAGGTAAAAACAGCAGAATCAATGGGGCTTCTGGATACCAGTTCCATTGCCATAGATGCTTCCAAAGTAAATGCCAAAGAGAAGTCAGTTCCACGTAAAAATATTAAAGACGATAGCCAGTCAGCTAACTGGGGCAGCAAGCTAGATACTAACGGTAACCAGATAACCTGGTTTGGTTACAAGCTGCATATCGCAACTGACGTTAAATCTGAACTACCAGTGGCATTGAGCATAACCCCAGCCAGTACCAACGATGGTATAATGGCCGAAAACATCCTTGAAGAATGCAGTAATAACTTGAACAGTAAACCGCAGTATTATCTCATGGATGCCGGTTATGATCAAAAGTCAATATACGAACTAATTCGTAAGGACTACAAGGCACAGGCAATCATACCACTAAACCACCGGGGAGCAAAGGAACCCCCGGAAGGCTTGGATTGGGATGCAACCCCCATATGTTCAGCGGGATACCGTATGACTTATTGGGGCGGCAGTAATGGAGTTAACAAATTCCGATGCCCTCATGTTATGGGCAAATGTGACTGTCCTTTTGGTTCCTCCTGGTGCTCAGATAGCAATTATGGGATGGTTGTTAAAACCAGAGCTAGGCAAGATTCCAGATTATTCACAGTGCCTCATCGAGGCACTTCAAACTGGAAGCTGCTATACAACAAGAGAACCAGCGTAGAGCGGTGTTTTGGGCGCTTAAAGGAGCATCTGGGACTTGAAACCGGACTTAATGTACGAGGCATTAAAAAGGTCAAAACCCATGCATACCTGAGTGTTATTACCATGATTGCATCGGTTGTTGCCATAAACAAAGACAAATCTTCTGCCGATATAGCTGCATAAAGGGGTCTGTCAATAAATTTGTGCTTTGCCCTTCTTCCGTCTGTTCATCGTAGGTGCGCCTTAACCTTATCAGGAAAGAAAATAGACAGCTGCAGTAGAATCTGACCCCAATTTTGAACCCGGCCAGTCCATTTCCTTAATACATCCTGAGTGGCCATATATAGCATCTTTAAGAGCGCTTCATCCGTTGGAAATGTGCTTTTTCCTTTGGTTACTTTACGAAGCTGCCGGTGATAACTCTCAATCATATTGGTAGTATAAATGATCTTTCTAATCTCAGGCGGATACTTAAAGAACGTCGAAATCTCCGCCCAGTTATTGCGCCAGGACCTTACAATTAGCGGGTATTTGTCTCCCCAGGCGGCTTCAAATTGGTTTAGCTCTTCGCAAGCAGCCGGCTCAGAAGATGCCGTGTAAATGGTCTTTAATGCGGCGGTTATCTTCTTGACATCTTTGTATGAGACATAGCGTATGGAATTTCTAACCTGGTGTACTATACACTTCTGGATCTCAGCATCAGGGTAACAGGCCGATATGGCTTCACTGAACCCGGTCAGGTTGTCCACACTGACGATAAGGATGTCCTGAATCCCACGGTTTCTAAGTTCGTTAAGTACACTGAGCCAGAACTTGGCTGATTCGTTTTCTCCAATCCAGATGCCTATTACCATATAGGCTGCCTTGTTTACAATCTGGCCGTCCTGCTTGACTTTAAAATGGATCGCATCCAGGAAGACGGCTGCATAGATCTTCTGCAGCGGCCGGTTCTGCCACTCCTTGACCATAGGCATGATTCTGTTGGTGATATTAGATATTAGAGTAGGCGAAACCTCAATCCCGTAAAGGCGTCCAGATGATCCTGGATATCGCGAGTGCTGACCCCTTTGGCGTAGAGAGCCAGTACTTGGTCTTCGATACCGGTCACATTCTTTTGATGCTTTTTGACGATTAGAGGATCATGTTCGCCTTCGCGGTCCCGGGGTATCTGTATATCAATTTCTCCGAACTCGCTGCGTACAGTTTTAGCACTATGCCCATTACGCCGGTTGCTAGTCCTTTTATTGTGAGCATCATTCTTTTCATAACCCAGGGTAGTATCCAATTCGGCCTCAAGCATCTCTTGTAGGGTCTCGGCAAAGAGGTCTTTAAGAACATTCTGGATGTCTTCAACGCTTTTTAGGTCGTTCTCTTTGATGAATTGCTTGATCTCGGCTCGGGAGACCAGTTTCTTCTTCTCCATATGTATTCCTGCCTTTCCGTTTCATTTTATATTCGGAAAGAGCAGAAGCACAATTTATTTTACACACTCTATTAAACCCCCATTATTTTCGGGCTTAGATGATATGCAAAAGTCTCAATTAAAAAGCTCACAATAATTAGACAGGACATTAACCTTTTCAATGTGTTTATCTATATAAGTCAAGCTTTGTAGAAAGTGTTAAATCATAAATCCGGGGATCTAAACGGGGTTAAGCGGTCTATAGTGGTTCCATCTCCAACGGAGCCGTTTAACACATCCCTCCGTTTTTTTAGGTGTGCGTTTTACTGTTCTATATCTTCTTCCCATAACAACTGTATTACAGGCTTGAGCTCAGGATAGTGCTGGAGTATATACTCCATATTTTCCTTATATATTCCTTTTCTTATAAGTTTGACAACGTGCGGATCTAACTCCTTGTTTCCTAAAGTCGGATCATTAAATAAAATCTGATCTATTTCAGCAGCTTTCTCCCCTAGCATATCTCTAGCTCGAGGATCTTGGTTGTTATCTAGAGCATCGTTGTCTTCAATCTCTTGACTATTAACCCCTACAAGGCTTTCTGCTCCTTGCATTTCAAAGCGATTAAGCGGAATCTGAATTGGGACAGCACTCCATAATGACCCGTCACCCAACTGGCCATCATTATTATCTCCCCAGGCCCATGCCGTGCCATCATTCTTCACTACTGCTGTATGACACCAACCAGCAGTAATTGTTTCAACTCCGCTTATGCTATTCACCTGTACTGGATAAGTTTTGTCAACTCTGTTTCCGATACCTAGTTGGCCATAATAATTATACCCCCAGGAATACACAGTTCCATTTCCTTTTAAGGCTAATGTATGATTGCCACCTGCAGCAACAGCTTGAACTCCAGATAAACCACTCACCTGTACTGGATAAGTTTTGTCAACTCTGTTTCCGATACCTAGCTGACCATAATTATTTCTCCCCCAAACCCATACCGTTCCATCGCTATTTACCGCTATTGTATGAAAACAACCCGCAGTAATTTTTCCAACTCCAGTCAAACCACTTACCTGTACTGGAGTAGTTCTATCTATAGCGGACCCGTCCCCTAACTGACCATAACCATTATATCCCCAGGCCCATATAGAACCATCTTCTTTTAATGCTAATGAGTGCTGGGCACCTGCAGCAATGTCTATAACACCTGTCAATCCGCTTACTTGCACCGGATTAATCCTGTCCGTTTTGCTCCCGTCACCTAGCTGGCCATAATTATTATATCCCCAAGCCCATACGGTGCCATCTGCTTTTAAGGCTAATGTATGATAGCCACCTGCTGCAATGTCAATAATATCTGTCAAACCGCCTATCTGTACTGGAACATTAGAAACATAATGGTATTGTCGGCCCACAATGTATCGTCCCCAGGCCCATACGGTTCCGTCTACTTTTAGAGCTACGGTATTATAATAACCTGCAGCTATGGTTTGAACGTTAGTTAACCCGTTTACCTGTACCGGAGTACAACTATTATAGAAGGTTCCATCTCCTAACTGCCCATCTTCATTATCCCCCCAGGTCCATACGGTTCCACCTTCTTTCAGGGCTGCTGTATGCCAATCACCAGCAGCTATACTTTGAACATTAGTTAGCCCGCTTACCTGTACGGGATTTACTCCGGGCGTTACAAAGCCATTGCCTAGCTGGCCAAGTTGATTTGCCCCCCAAGTCCATGTAACTCCATCTTCTATCACTACTGCTGTATGGCTCTCTCCTGCAGAAATACTTTCAATTCCATTTAAGTTAACCACCTGTACTGGAGTAGTTTTATTAGTAGTGGAACCGTCACCTAGCTGGCCATAATTATTTCTTCCCCAGGCACATGCCGTTCCATCATTTTTTACAGCTAATGTATGGTTGCAACCGGCAGTGATTTTTTCAATTCCAGTTAAACCACTTACCTGTACTGGAGTAGTCTTTTTAATAAATGAACCGTCTCCTAGCTGGCCAAAATCATTACTTCCCCAGGTCCATGCCGTTCCATCATTCTTCACTGCTGCTGTATGGTACCGACCAGCGGAAATTTTTCTGACTCCGGTTAAACCACTTACCTGTATTGGAGTAGTCTTGGTAGTAGTGGAGCCGTCACCTAGCTGACCACAATTATTGAATCCCCATGCCCATACGGTTCCGTCATAATTGATTACTACTGTGTGATATTTACCTGCGGCAATGGTTTGAACTCCACTTATGCCACTTACCTGTACAGGTGTAATCCTATTAATCGTGGTTCCGTCACCGAGCTGGCCATAATAATTATATCCCCAAGTCCAGACCGTTCCGTCTTCCTTTAAGGCAATCGCATGATAACCGCCTGCAGCAACAGCTTTAACTCCAGTTAAACCACTCACCTGTACTGGCTTAGTTTTACTAATCGTGTTTCCGATACCTAGCTGACCATAATTGTTTCTTCCCCAAGTCCATACCGTTCCATCGTTTTTTACAGCTATTGAATGACTGTCACCTGCAGCAACGGCTTTAACCCCACTTATGTCACTCACCTGTACCGGAGTAGTTTTATTAGTAGTAGAACCGACACCTAGCTGGCCATAAACATTATTTCCCCAAGCCCATACGGTTCCATCCTGCTTCATTACCATTGTGTGATTTGCGCCTGCAGCTATAGAAGAAATATCATTCCATCCCCTTTTGATCATATTGCCGTTCTTGTCAAAGCGGAAATATGTAATATCCCCCTCACCGAAATCAATCGAAGTAATCCGGTTGGAGGCATCATAGGTGTAAGTTGTTGCCTGAGCATAGCTTGTAAAAGCTATACATTGAAATAGAATCAATAAAGCCATAAACAACTTACTTTTAGAAACTGATTTCATGTATTTCTCTCCTTTTCATTAGTGGTATATCCCGCCTATTTTGTCTGTTTAATTTAAGTCGTGCCGGTTGCCTAAAGCGTCTTTCATCTGTTTAATGGGGTTCATTTCATCGTAATGATAATTAGTCTGGTTGCTGCTGGAAACTGTTGATTGCCTCTTTCAGCAGCGGGGGAACCTCCAAAGTCTTACTGTTCCGCCCTTCTTGCGTGAAGAGCTTGCAATACATGGTTCACTGCATTTTTGAATGGAGTGGCCTCCCTCTCGTTTACTTTACCTGCTCTATAACGCGAGAAATAGGCCACTTTATTATCATTAATTATTAACCATGCACCATCATCTTCTGGTTTAATATCAATACAGCTTATACTGGAAAGAGTCACTATTCCCTTGTTCTCCTTTCTTCCCCCAACAGAGTCATCAAGATGTAAACAATAATAAAGCTTTACATTGGTAATTAAGATTCCCCGGGATATTTTCCAAAGCCAATTATCGCTCATAGCTATTAATGGCCGCTCCAGTTCTTCATCATAAGGCGCAAAGTGTTCCCTGAACTGCTTAAGACGCTCGGGTGTGATGTTTTCCCAGTACCAGAATGTGCGGAAAGGCCACTTGCCGTGGCCAGTATTATGCACTCTAAAATACTCTTTTACCACATCTAAAAGGAACCCGTTTTCCAAGATTATCTCCTTCGGCTTCCTTTCGTGAAGGGCTTGCAATACATGGTTCACTGCGTTTTTGAAGGGAGTGGCACAATCTTCGTCGACCATACCTTCTGAGTAGCTTGCGAAATAGGCCTCCTTATTGTTATCTACAATAAACCATGCACCATATTTTTTAGGTTCAATATCAATACAGCGTATATTAGAAAGGGTCATTATCCCCTTTTTTCTTTTGACTCCCCAGAAGGCAGAGTCATCAAGATTTAAATGATAGTATAGCTTTATATTAGTAATCAGAATTCCACTATGAAGTTTCCCTAGAGGATTTTCGGTCATTAATAATAAAGGTCGTTCCAACCTTTCATTATAAGGAGCAAAATATTTTCTGGCCTGTTTAAGACGCTTGGGGGGAACATTCTTCCAATACCAGAAATCATGAAAATTCCATTTCCGGGGGCCAGTGTTATGTACTTTAAAATACTCTTCCACTACTTCGAAAAGGAATTCGTTTTCCATTAGCTCCCTCCCTGTTACCACAGGCTCTTAATCCAGTTTGAGGCGGACTGCCGGGCGTTTTGAAATCCCTGCTTGACCGACTCGGCCGCGTTATTCACACTGGCCTTGATCTGTTCACTTTTTTGCTGGATAAAGACTTGCGCATTATTCAGTTGCTTTTCCACCGTCGTTTTTACCTGTACGTAAGATTGTTTGGCCCGGTTGATTACTTTGGGGGTGTTTTCTTTCGCATAATTTACTGCTGGCTTAATGGCATCATAAACCACTTTGCCTTTTCCCAATATTGATTGAGGAACACCAGGTTTAATAAGATCATCCACTGTTTGCTGGGCGACAATTATTTTATCTAAGTTTTTATAACCTATGCTAATAACTTCTTTCTGTATAGTTTTTATTACTGGAAGGTTCTGAAACCTTTGCACCATTTGTTCCAGGTAAGCAACCCCGCCGCTAAAGGAAAATCTGGCCATTCCGGTAGTCGCCACTGCCGCGCCGGTAGCAATATAAGCTTTCTGGGCTTCGCTTGAACTCAAATAGGTCTTGGTATCACTGTAGACTTTACCGGATGAATTCGTACCGCTGATTGTATCCGCTACTTTGGCGGTTGCCCCGGTCACCGCCACTGCACCTGCCACTGCTGCCGCAAAATATCCTAAAGCAACCAGGAATTTCCCTTCCGGGTCAACGTAGATAAGCGGATTATTGGCGCAATAGATATATGCGTTCCTGCTTAAGGGATCGGTAATATCTCCCTCATACGGATCATTGGATATAAACCGCCCCAGTACCGGGTCGTAATACCGGGCTCTGAGATAATACAGCCCGCTTTCTTCGTCGTAGTATTCTCCGGCATAGCGGATGGGGTTATCTATTTGCTCGGTTTCACTAAGGATGTTGCCCCACTCGTCATATTCATAGGCGTTGACGATGTTGCCGCTTTCATCGGTCAGGGCTATGACGTCCCCGTGGCCGTTGTAGAGGTAGTAGTAATAGCTGCCGCCCACTTTCCGGGCCAGAGGTTTGTGCCCCCAGATGTTCTGGGCGGTGACCTGGCTGGTTCCATTTGATTCGGCGATCACCAGGCCGTTGTCGTCGCAATGGTAGCGAATGCTTGCTTGCAGGGTAGTTTTTTGGGTCCTGACGCCTTCCGGGTCGTATTGGTAGGTAGTGGCCCCGCCTTCTGTGGGGCTGAAGCTGCTCATCTCATCCCAGCTGTTGTAAGTAAAGCGGCCGGGGGTGAAGTTATCCCTGCCGGCGTCAATGCCGGTCAGCTCGGTGCGGTTGCCTCGGCTGTCGTATTGATAGGTTATGGTTTCGCCGCCCGGTCTGCTGATTCCTGTCAGCCGGTTTAAGGCGTCATACTGATAGGTGGTGGTCTGCCCATTTGCGTTTACGGATACGATATTGCTGTTGCCGTCATATGCATAGCCGAATTGGGACAGGGTCGCACCGCCGCGTTTGTTGACCAGGGACGTTAAGCGGTTCATGTTGTCATAAGCATATTCGGTCCTTAAGCCGTTGGGATAATTGACCGCTTTGATCATGCCGTCGGCGCAGTATTCGTAGCCGAAGGTCTTGCCGTCCACCTGAATGTTTGAAATCCGGTTCAGGCTGTCGTATTGATAGCTGACTGCCAGGCCGAAAGGGTCGCTTATCTGGGTGCGGTTGCCCAGGAAATCGTAAGAGAAGTCTGTTTCGAAGCTGCCCACTTTTCTCTGGCTGGTCAGTCCGGTGGAGTAATAATTGTACCAGAGGTCTTCCCCAGCCCCGGAAACGTCATATTTCTCCACGCCTCCCAGGTGATGATAGTAATAGTCGATCTGCTGGTCTTCCACGGCTATGTGGCTGAGGCGGTTATTAGCATCGTAATCCAGGGTAGTTGTTTTGCCGGATGGATTTATGATCTCTACGGGCAGGCCGTTAGCGTTATAGGTATATCTGGTCTTCTCTCCTCTTGGTGCGGTGTGCTGAGTGACCAATCCTCTTTCATCGTATTCTTTGGCGGTAATGAATTCTTGCTGGTCTTCATACTGGGAGACCTGCGCCAGCTGACCCAGGCGGTTGTATTCATAGTCGGTATCCTGCTCCAGGGCGTCGGTGACGCCCACCAGGCGGTTTAAGGAGTCGTAGCGGTAAATGGTGGTATTGCCCCGGCCGTCGGTTGTTTCGGTCAGATTCCCTACCAGGTCATATTGGTAGGTCTGTTCTATGGCAGCCTGGCTTATGCCGGAGGGAAAGCCTTTTTGAGATATGACGCGGCCCCACTGGTCAAAGGCTTCCTGGTGATGGTTTTCAGGGATGCCGGTATCCTGAGGAACAAAATGAGAGCTGACGGTGCGGTAATAATTATTGTATTCATAGAGCTGCCGGCTGCCCTGGGGGTCGGTAATGCTCAACAGCCTGTTCCAGGGATCGGTTTCCCAGCTGGTGGTGTTGCCCCGGGCATCCTGATGGGATGTGTATTGGCCATAATCATTGAGCGTATATTGATCGACCATATAGGAATAGGTTTCGAAATACCAGCGTTTGCTCAACAGCAAATTGCCATGGTCATCATAATATGTATATTGTCTTTCAATGGTGGAGGGGTTGCCGCCGACAATCTTGCTGCGATAGTAGTATACGTAAAAAGCTCTTCGTCCGTTTAATTCCGCAGGGTACAGGCTTTGTCTGTAGACATAACGGTCCTCAAGAGTGTACGGCCCGGTTGCCCCGCTTGAAGGGGGATGGGTAACCTTCACCAGTCTGCCAATGGCATCATATTCATAAGCGGTTTGGTTTCCTTCCCCATCCTCTTTGCTGATGACATTGCCGAAGAGGTATTCATACTGGTTGACTGTGGTACTGCTTGCAGGGCTGCCATTCCGGTTATAATATTGGGTCACTGCGGTGGGATAGGCATAGGTGTTGGAGGAGTCGCTGTAGTCATAGGCAACGATGCTGCTTTCGCCCCCGGGCAGATCAATACTGGTTTCAGTCAAGTTACCGGGATGGCTGCTGTCTTCGTAGAAGAATTCTGTGGTCTCGCCTTTCTCGTTGGTGCTTGATATCAGCCGGCCCATGGAATCGTAATCATGGCTCATGCTTAACTGGGTGTTTTCATCCTGATAATAGCTTTTGGAATCCAGGAATTTATAAGTTGCGTCATAGGTATAGGAAATGGTGTTTTTTTGCTTGGTAGCGGCGTTGTTCCACTGGGCCTGGGTCAGGGGGCGGATTTCCGTAGCCAGCCCGCCCCAGGTATTGTAGGTGTAACCCTGATAAAGGATCTGGGTACCGGCCCCTGGGGTTATATCCGCCGTTCGTATGACGGTGGGCTGATTGGGATAGCTGCTGTCATAGCTGTCATAGTAGACGGCTTTTTCTTCCCCTGAAGCCAGAATGGAGCGGTCGCTGTACTTGCGCAAGCCAATGCTGCTGCCTCGAAATTTCTGCTCGGTTTGCAGCCCGTTGTCCTGTACCATGGTACAGGTAAAATAGAATGATGTACTGGTAGGAGATATACTGGTATGGGGATAACCGCTCTCGTTGTCAAAGGTTTTACTGCCGCTGACTCCGCTGTAGCTATATTGCTGCCGGTTTTGCTGCTCGGTGGACCATCCGCCGGAAGTGCAGAATCTTTCATAGCGTTCCACGATTCTATGGGTCTGGATGAAGCCGTCCGTTCCCAAATGATTGGTTTTTGGTGCGTAATCATAAAAAATGGTGGAATTTCGCATATCCAGTTGATGCAACAAAGGAGCACATGTCCAGCCACTGTATGAGCTTTGGGTTTTCTCCCAGAATGAATAGTATTCATAGTCGCCTGCACCGGAAGGATAGCTATCCGAACAATAATACTGGCTTTCAACTCCATTGGAAAATAACCACAGTCCTGGGCACTTTCTTTGCTCCGTCCAGTTGTCTTCATCGGTGAATCTCCAGGTAAAATTGAAATTCCAATAGATTTTTTCATAGGTTAATATCAGGTTGTCTGAATCGACAGGGTCGTTAACAGTAATAGTCACTTTCTCATCAGGATACTCCTCATAGAGGGTATCGGTGTAGGAGAAATCTATTTCCCGACCTATGCTGTCCGTTATTTTGGATATCAAAGGCCAGGCCCGGTCAAATACTACTTTGTCTACCCAGGAATTCCCCTGGGCGCTGGTATTTTTGAATTCAATCCTGATATAGCGGGTATTGCTATGGGTGGTAAAATATTGCTCCACATGCTGCCAGTCATCTTTGATGGTGGCGCTGTTTAAAGCGCCTTGACGGATCAGGCTGTAATTTTGGTCATATTCCCGCCAGGTGAGGGAGGCGGTGCCGGCGGTCAACTGATCGTTGATATAGCCGCCTAGGTAGTATTTGGTATTAGGCAGGGCTTCTATATATTTGGACAGCCCGCTCTGGGTGGTGGCGGAGGCACGATAAAACTTGTAGGATGTACTATCGTCTTTACCAAAACCGGTATCATAGGAGTAGTAGCTATTGGTGGTCCATACCTCTTCATTTTCAGGGTTTTCAAAATCGTTGTTGGGAGAACGGTTGCTCACCGGTTTTTCAATATGCTCGAATTTGATTTCGTTGCCAAAACGGTCCACTATTCCCAGCAGGCGGCCGTCGGCTGCGAAATAGCGTTTGGTCTGGTCGGCGGTTGTAAACACATAGGCTGAGTCAACCTGACCGTTGCTGTAGCTGCTGTCATTATTAAACACAGCGTCTTTTTTAAAATATTTCTCCAGGTTGCTGTCCGAGGTGCTGGAAGTGAAATTGACATGATAGACGGTTCCGTCTCCCAGATGATAATACAGTTCTTTGGTACTTCCCTCTTGTTCGATCTGCACGGAGGGGAAGTTGAACATCCACCCCATGCCCAGATTATAGCGGTTTACAGAATAGGTTGAGTAATCTTCATAACTATAGGTCAAATCTCCAGAGATCTTCTTGTCGCCAAAATGACTTTGATTGCTTTGGTAGATGCGGGCGATGTCTAAGTCCAGCCCGTTTCGGCCGGGCAGGCTTATATCGGTCAATTTTAAAGTCAGGTCCCCGGTTTCCGGGGAAATGATTTCCTCCATGTTCTGCCAGGCCGAATACTGGGTATTGCTCAAATTGTTCATAGCCGAGGGACCCACCAGGGTGTTGTAATACTCCCGGGTGGAAGCGCTGCTGAGGGCTGCTTCTATAAACTCTTCTCCCAGGGTATCTCTTAGGAATTGTTCGTCTATTACTTGTTTATCCAGGGCTGCTTCGTCTATGAATGGCTCCTCTATCCCAGGTTCTTCAAGCATCGGTTCTTCAACCACCGGCTCTTCAACCACCGGTTCTTCTATCACTGGTTCTTCTACCACCGGCTCTTCAACCACCGGTTCTTCTATCACTGGTTCTTCAACCATCGGCTCTTCAACCACCGGTTCTTCTATCACTGGGTCTTCAACCATCGGCTCTTCAACCACCGGTTCTTCTATCACTGGGTCTTCAACCATCGGCTCTTCTACCATTGGTTCTTCTACTACTGGTTCTTCTACTGCTGGTTCTTCTGCTGCTGGTTCTTCTGCTACCGGTTTTTCTACTGGTTCTTCAACCACTGGTTCTTCAAGCGTTGGTTTTTCTAATAACGGTTCTTCTATTTCGGGGATTTTTTCGGGTTCTACCACTTCAATTTCCGCTGCTGTATCCTCAATGCGGTTCTGGATTAAATCTAATCTGCCTGCTTTTTTCAGTTCATTATAGTAGGTTGAATGTCCGTACAGATAATCCTCCAAATTAAAATTCTGGGTAATGGTAACGCTCTTTTCAGGTTTTTTCAGTGATATTTTCTCTTCCTGTTCTAATTCCCGTTCAAATTCTTGTTTAAATTCTTGTTCAGCCCTCGTATACATCTCACCTGCAGCGTCAATATCAATATCACTATCAATATCAGCGGCTTCCTCCAATACTGTTGTGATCGGTGATGGCGGTGCTGACTGCTCCCCTTCGTCTGCCAGCGTAGATAAGGGGACGAAGCCTGTAAATAAAGACAAGATCAATATGAATGAAATTGCTTTTTTAATATTTTTCATGGATATCTCTACCTTCCTTTGATTTTTAGGGAGAGGTTTTTTTAATGATACTTTTCAATCTATGGGATTTTTCTTATTTACTGTAGTCCCGTCACCCAGCTGACCAGAATAGTTGTTCCCCAAACCCGTCATCGTTCAAAACTACCGTGTGCTGATAACCTGCAGCAATATTGCCCTGGGTGAAGTCAGAGGTTTGTCGCACCCTTTGCCGGTCATATTGCCGTTATTATCGAATTGAAATAATTCTGTTTCGCCCTGGTCAAAGGTAATCGAGCTGATGCGGTTGGCAGCATCGTAAGTATAAGAAATTGCCTCAGCCGGGATGACAATGCAAAAGCACTGTATTACGACAAGCAACGCGGCAATCAGGCACTTTTGTTTGTGCAAATAGCAGAAATTTATCATCATATCCCCCTCAAACAGCAAAATTTTACTTCCAGAAGTAACCATTTCAACATATTTTTGCATAAACCTGCATAAAGGCACAAACTGCTGCAAATGAGTCATGAACGACCGCTGTGGGGGTATGAATGACCGTTACGGGGTTATGTATGGCGTACAATATCCTGATTCATTTTGCCAGCAAACTCGTTTCTACTATGGGCTGGAGGAATACTTAGTCTCAATCCAAAAATGACTGCCATGAGATTGTATAAAACCTTGTAAATGGCACTTATCCCGAATAAAACGAACGCCATATATAAGGCAGAATGTTAGTACAAATGCATATTCCGGTGCGGCGGAGCCGCAGTTCCGGAAAGTTGGAAACCATCAATCCGTTCTAATGGAAACCGCTGTACCGCAGGTGGAAACCGTTTAAATTGTTTTAGCCGATAAAATGTATCAATGCACCTGATGGTGTAAATACATTTTTGAGGAGGTCATCAATTTGACCAAGTACCGGGAGATCCTAAGACTGCATAGTCTTGGGTTCAGCCAGCGAAGTATTGCATCCAGTCTACAATGCTCCCGAAACACCGTGTAAGGCTCCCAGAACTTCTCACAGAACTGGCTATTGCGCGTGGAAACGGGACCTACAAGCAGGCTGTGGCTACCTACAAAAAAGCCAGTCTGCTCATTTTGGATGAATGGCTTCTGGTCCCACTCAACATGACCGAATCAAGAGACCTGTTGGAAATCATCGAAGCACGCTATCAACTTGCTTCAACGATTTTTATTTCCCAATTTGCACCATCCGGGTGGTATGCCAACCTTAATGAGAGCACTATTGCAGATGCTATTCTTGACCGAATCGTACACGATTCATACGAGATCTTGATTGAAGTTAAGGATTCAATGCGCAAGAAAGGGCGTTAAGAAAAAGGATTTCTCTTCCTAATCTTTCTTGGCCATCCGGCACTCTGCCGGGTGGCTCTCCCTATTAATATGGTGGTTCTGAAATGTTAACTCACTGGCTCTGATTAAACTAATCCGGCGGCTCCGCACCACTGAAATATTCAGCGTATTAGGATGTGCGTTCTGAAAAACCCGAAATACCTCGTCTGCGAATGGTTGCCCTATTATGGTGATACCTTTAAAATCCAAGATTACAGCGCTTTGCTGTAAAGCTGCATCCAAACCTACGCATCCCATAGCTGAACTTTCCCGCTGCAACCGGCGCCTTTTACCACATTGATGTCACCAGATAGTAGCCAAATAGGCGTTGACTATGCATATGTAATGGCCATAACATTATAGTAAGAAGAATGTTAAATTCTGGGAGGTGCAAGCCGGATTTGACCCGGCAGCAGTGAGAGGTAACGATCATTACATAAGGGAGATCAACGCGTTTTATAATCAGGATTGGGTGAACCGCGTCAGCGTGCCGGCAGGTTACCTTTATCTGGGGATGCTCAACTGCTTATAGGGTATGAACATGCAAAAATATTTGACCGCAGGATTGATGCTCACGGTATTTTTTATTCTACTGACAGATATGGCGGGTAATGTTTTGCAGTCAGGAACTGGGAGTGATGAAGTGAAAGGATTCAATGATCCTGTAATTATAGAATTCCCATTAAGAGGAGAGTGGCTGGCGCCCACCACTCCGGCGAAAAGAATTCCCAGTCATGGAACAGATCAATTGGGAGAGCGCTATGCCTTTGACTTTTTACAGGTTGATTGGGAAAGAAAAAGCAAGCCTTTTTATCGGACCAATCTGCCGGAGTATCTCTTATTTGGCGTTCCCTTAAACAAGTGTTATTGTTGGGGTCAGAAAGTCTATGCGCCTTGTGACGGGGAAATTATCAAAGCCGAAGACGGTTATAAAGAAAGATTGAGAGTTCATTTGGCTTCTGATTTGTTTGTCGCTCTCAAGCATGCTGCTGCTTTTAACCCAGAAAAAGATGACATTAGATCTGTTGCCGGCAACTACGTAATTATGAAATGCTCCGATCATGTTTACGCCGCATTCGCACATTTGCAAAAAGGGTCCGTTAAGGTATCCGCAGGTCAGGCTGTAATAAGAGGCGAAGTATTAGGGAAAGTAGGGCATTCAGGGAATTCAACAGCTCCGCATTTGCATTTCCAGCTTATGGATAGCAGTAATTTGCTCTCAGCAAAGGGTATCCCTTGTGCTTTTGAGCAGTATGAATTATTTCAAGATGGTGCATGGAAAACAGTATATAACGGAGTTCCCTCTGATAAGGATAGAATAAGATTCAAATGATGAATCAGCTATGTTAAAAGCTCTGTAACTTTGGATATCTTCTCGGAGGTTCAATTCCCCCCGCGAATTTTCCGCACCGGTATATGTACCTGAGAGAATGGCTATTATATTGAGGGTGAACGGTGGCACCACTTCAACAGTTTAACTAAGCATGTTGACGACAAAGGCAGAAGGACACACCAGATACCGTTGTCTAGGTTTTCCTATATTAGAGTGATTAGAAATGACATAATTCTAATTAAGGAGGCATTGCTATGAAAAATCTAGCCAGCGGAACTGCTGAGGGAACTGCCTATATGCGCTACTATGAATCATTGCGGCCCACCAAACAGAGGATTTGTAATGATTATCTGGCTTATCATCTAACGGCCTGGTGGGTTAAACTTGTAGCTAGGATATGTGCCCCTTTGCCATCATCATTTATGGACCGGGCTTTTGAGAAGAAGGGCCGAGGGGTTTCAGGATTCTTAGCTGTGCGTACCAGAGTTTTTGATGATTTTGTACTGGAAAAAGCGTCGGCGGGAATGAAACAATTTGTTATTCTTGGTGCCGGTTTGGACTCTCGACCATATCGGTTTGCCCAACAATTAAACGATATAAAAATATTTGAGGTTGATCATCCTCTATCCCAGGAGGTAAAAAAGCAGAGATTAAGTCGTTACTTCGGAGAGCTGCCCGGAAACGTTAATTATGTTCCGGTTGACTTTACCATAGATAATCTGGTGGAATGTCTGGAAAAAGCCGGTTTTGACCTCTGCCTTCCTACCATGTTCACCATGGAAGGGGTTAGCATGTACTTGCCTGAAGAAGCCCTCAGGGAAACTTTGAGCTTAATCCAGATAAATTCAGGGCCTGCTTCCTGCGTAATTCTGGACTATATTTTCGCCGCCGCCCTCGATGGACGCCTGCAAAGCAGGATTACCCGCCACATGAATTCCTTGAAGTTTATCTTCAATGAACCGGTATTATTTGGTATCGAATACGGCCAGGCGCAAAGCTTTTTGTGCTCCCTGGGGTTTGACCAGGTGGAAGATTTTCCGCCGCAGAAGCTATATGAGCTGTATTTTAAACCCGTGGTACCCAATAGGCCGATTTCAGATGTATATGCCATAGTAACCGCTGTCAAATGCGATTGTGTTTCGTAGGCAGGTGCAATTCGTATAAATTCAGGATACTTGGCAGCACTGCTAATGTGTCTCTCCCCCTGTAATGCCGCTACATTTCAAATATGCTGCCATCCTCCGCATATTCAAATGCGCTGTTATCTAGATTTCTCAACATATCTTCACTCATATGGGTCAAAACGACTCTTTTTGACTGCAGGTTAGCAGCATTGGCCGCGATGGTTTTGTAATCCAGGTGGTATTTGACTGTTTTTAGGTAGAAGTAGGATTCGATAATAAGCAAATCCGCATGGGCGGCTAAAGGTAGCAGGTTTTCAGTCCAGCCGGTATCCCCGGTATAGGCAATAATTTTGTCTCCACATTCTAAGCGCAGGGCATGGTGCGGATCTTCTGGAGCATGAACAACCGACCAGGGAAGTACCTTTACATCTCCAAAATGATAGCGGGTGCCAATCTCCAATTCCATTATTTCAAGGCTAAAACTCGTTTTCAGCGTTGACGAGCCGGGGAAAGTCGCATCCATAAGACTATGGAGTTTTTCTGTAGTTCCTGACGGCCCGGCTATTATCAGAGGGCGTTTCCGCTTCTGGTTTAATTGGGCGTCAACAATGAAATATGGGACTCCTCCAAAATGATCTCCATGCAGGTTAGAGACAAGAATAAGCCCGATGTCATTTGGCCGAACTTGATACTGACTCAGCCCTACCATCGCAGTGGCTCCGCAGTCAATCAATATTTGGCAGCTATCTGTTTTCACATAAATGCAGCTTTGTAATCGAGTACCACTGCCAAACGCATCGCCACTTCCCAGGAATTGCAACTGTATATTCATTATGCAGTCTCCTCAATACTTAAGTTGGGTTATTTACATATTATACCATGAGCTTCGACTATTTTTAATCTTTGTTTCCTAACGGCCCGGTGCAGGGCGTCACTTTAAAATGATAGAATTATTATCAGTCGATAAATTCTGTATATATCTAAAGAATACTGGGGCAAAGGATTAGTTAGCGAAGCAGCAATGGCAATCATTTCTTTTGGTTTTGAAAGAATGAACTTGGTTCGTATTCAGGCAAGATGTTTTTTGGAAAACAAGGGCTCAGAGCGTGTAATGGAAAAGTTAGGTATGTCTTTTGAAGGTATAAGTAGAAAAGTAATGTATGTCAAAGGGCAACATAAGGACTTGAAGGTGTACTCAATATTAAAGTCTTAGATGTAATTTATTTAAATATTTCGAGACTGGTTCGTGCTGGAAGCCGGAAAGGTTGAAAACCCTGCTGTGATACTGCTACACGGCTCGTGCAGTAACAGTGCCGCATGGCTCGGTGATATACCGACTCTGGCAGATAAATTCCACGTATTTGCGGTGGATATACTCGGGGAAGCGGGCAACAGTGAGGAATACCGTTTGGATATTGATTCGGACCAATACCCGCAATGGCTGGCCGAGCTATTGGATTTGCTGAGCATCTTCTCCATATGTATTCCTGCCTTTCCGTTTCATTTTATATTCGGAAAGAGCAGAAGCACAATTTATTTTACACACTCGTCGCTATATAAATAGACTCGGGGCATCAAACACCTGCCGGTCAGCTTTTCGTTGACTTTCGCACCCTGTCTATAAAAGACCCGGCACATGCCGGGTTTTTTTATTGGAGGTGTTATAATGCAAAATCTTAAAGTCTTTATTCTAACCCTGTTGATGACGGTGATTTTAGTACAACCAATCTATGCGTCCAGTGGGTTTCAATCCAGCCAGGGCGCGGTGGTTGGCAAAGTCATCTGCCAGTCGGATATCACTGAACAGTATATTATCTACGGCAGACTGAGCATGGCGACATCAGACGGGTACAAAGTGTATCAGACTGGCAAGTTTTTTTACGTCCAACCAACCGACAGCGACAGTAAGTTTTACCTGCAACAGAGGATAGGCCAAGGGGTCAAAGCCTTCGGTACGCTTGAATTACTGAAAGGATCTTCAGAAATCCTTTATTCAAACACCATAACCGAATATAACCCCCAGGACGATTACGGGGTGATGGAACCCGCCTACGGAGAAGCCGGACCTCATAAATGGATAGGTTTTGGAGTAGCTCAAGATCAATACCGGGCAAACACCACAAAGTTAAACAAATCAACCGATGTCATTAACACTTTAGCAGACTTTGCCGACATCTTACCCAGAACTATCTGCACTGTTAATAATGAAACTTACTTCTGCGACCCCGCTACCAAGAAAAAATTTGAACTAAGCGAAGCTGTATCAGCCCTGACAGGTATTAAAACCGCCTTTACTCCAGATAACCCGGCTTACTTAGCCCCAATTCGTAACTTCTGGCAGGCGAACTTCAAGCAAGGCTACCAGATCGAACAGAGCCAAAAAGCCTACGCCCAAATGAATCGCGCCCACGGAGGTTTTGTTTACATCACCGGTTTATCTGGGAAAGCAAACAACCTATTGGAAGGTGTCCCAGCGATCAGGCCCGACATGGATAAATTTATGACTCTGGTCGAAACTCAGTCTCCGGTAGAATTCACCGACTGGGCCACACCAGCAGTATTCTACGGCAGGATATCCGGCACACCCAACAACGAAACCTATTTAGCAACCACCCCCAGGCCACAGCCGCTACTTGAAGGTGAAGAATACATCACCCCGTATTTCACCGGGCCTTATTTTTCTGAGGACAAGCCTGAATCTTTGGTAAAAGCCATCGAAACCACTCATGCAATATTTGAATCCTGGCCCATTGGTTGGCAGGGGCAGGGGACTCTCTATCCCGGTTTCACCCCGCAGCAGTATTCCCAATATGAAGGGCAAAACGTCTGGATGACCGGAACCAGAGTATTAGTATACGAAATCACCACCTGCACTACCAACGAAGACGGCGAAACAGAATGCTCCACCAGCATAAGCCATGTCCGGCGCGGAAATATGGAAGAAGGCATGTTTACGCATGGGGACAGCACCACCACAGTAACCCTGGTCGGTCACTACATCAGCCCAGACCACATCATCACTAAACATCAATACAACCACTTACTAAACTTGATCCGTGAGTTAATTTTCAAAGGGGGAATTTAGTTGCGTTCTAATATCATTCGGGGAGTGGTAGCATCCCTCCTTTGGGGGATGCTTATTCTATGCTTTTTTACCATGATCCGCGCCAATGGCCTTATGTCCACTAATCTTAAATTAATAAAAGACGGCGCAGTATCGCCTGTGCAAATTCAAACCGAAAGATTTGTAGCGGAAACCGCGCGCGGCTTCGTGTTCAATTGGGCTACTTATAACGGGGACCAGCAGGACTACCAAAACCGCCTCAAACCTTTCGGCAAGGGCGACAGTTACACATTAGGCAGTAATCAGAAATGCAACTCAGTAGAGGTATTAGAGGTATCCCAAGAAGAAGATTTATACCGGGTGAAACTAAAAGCCAACATCTCAAGAGTCACTACTATCCCTGATGACCAAGCACACCTGATGCCTAGAGAACTCGTTATCAAAAGGGAATCCCCACTGGCTACAGTATGGAAAAATACTCAAGAAACCGTAGAGGTGACTATTAAAGACCAGGCTATTATCGGTTACCCGGTGTTGGTCCCTAATACGAATCCAAACATGGCTGAAACCGTACTAGGCAACAACACCCCGCCCGAAGGCTTCGCTACCTTTGGTAAACAGATGATTGACCTGTACTTCAGAGGAGAAGACCTATCTAACTACACTGAAGAAGAAATCCCCTCTTTGGGGGGATATGTTCTTAAAAGCTGTGAACTAACCGGATACGAAGATGGTAAATCACTTTTTAAAATAACAATTACACAAGCCGGCGAACATCCAGCAGTAAAAGACATGGAACAATATATCTTTTTAGAAGCCCAAAAAACCAATAAGTGGCAATTAATTCGACTGGGGGCATACTGATGTACTCAAGCTACAAATCTTTATTTAAAATCCAGTGGAAAATCTACTCCATAGGTGATAAACCGCTACCTAGACCGATTCCGTTAGACATGATTGTTATGTTTGTTGTGCTGCTCCCATTGGGGGCATTACTAGCCAAACCAACCGCGCCAATACTAAATCAACCCTTTTGGGGCGTTGCTCTATTATTCACAGCCGCGCTTTCGTACCTGTTCAATAAATTTGATCCGCAAGGAAGGCCATTTATAGTTTTCTTGTTTGACTTTTTTAGGTACCTGATCGGCCCGCAGCATAGGGACTTTACATTCAGGGCTGCCCCAAAACGCCGGAAACTCAAATTATTCTGGGACACAATGAGCCTTTCAGACTAATTTGGTCTATATTATTGAACAATTTAGTAAAAAATGTTATAGTGTACCCAGGCTCGAATTACGGGCCGCAAAAATCTGGCGATATACGCTAGGAAAGAAACCCCGCTTTACGCGGGGTTTTTTAATGCCTATTTTTCTGAAATTCTGAAAAGGAGGAGAGTATCATAAATTTCCCAATTACAGCCTTTTACCAAAATATTATTTTTACCACTGGAAAAGCATTCGCTTTATATAAGCTCGACCCTATGCCGTATAATTTTTTCTCACTGGAGCGCAAGAAAGTAGCCGTTTCCACGATGGAAGAAATCTTAGGCACATTCCACGGCCAGGGGCAGATTTTATTGTTATGGAACGAACTTGAAATGAACGAAAACAGTTATCTCCACAGCAACAGCGTGAGCGAAGGCATTTTTGGAACAGAGATGATCAATCACACCAAGGCGGTGAACGAAGCCATTATCAGCGGAGCCAGGGTCCTGAAAAGGTACATCTTAATGGAACTACCCCTCAATGCTTCGGTGTCAACGGTGGCTGAATTCCTTCAGTATTCCAGGGACATCATCTTAAAAACCATGATGACCATGCGCCCTTTGTTGCCAGACTCTATAAAAGAACACGCCATATCGGCAGAGAAAGAACTGTTCGGCAGGCTGAGAAAATACTCTATTACGAGGGCCGCCTTTCAAGATTTAGATTTTATTATACGCAAGACATCGCAAAGATTAGGCCCGCTGCCGCCGCCCCTGCCCGACAAAAGAGAAACAATTTTCACCCCGGCGGCAATCGTAGCATTTACTGATGGGAATGTCATCAACGAATCAGTTAACTATTTGACAGTATCTGATAACATTAACAACTCGCACCTGCAAAGTTTTGTCCACTTTGTAGACTACCCGGAGAATATCAGTGAATACGGGCTTAACTTGTTCCAGAGCGACTTTTCATTTCCATTTGATACTGTGATACATTTTAACATTTTGCCCCCGCATACGGCCTTGCAGAAGACCGAGGCCAAAAGAAGATTATTATTGGGTCAGGCCCAGGAAGCACTGCAAGGTGGGGACGACATCGGTATTTCCGATGAAAAAGGACTCAGTGTAAGCCGCACACTGGCAGAAAAACTTGAAAGCGGCAAATCATTAGCCAGCATTTCTATCTGCATGGCAGTATCCCACATTGATTTAAGAGAACTAAACGCCCGGATAGCACAATTACAGTCCAGTTTTACCGCCAAGCACTTCCGGGTGGTGAGGCCGTCCTCAAAGCAGCTTGAATCGCTCATATCTTTTCTCCCCGGTTCAAGCCCTTCAGCTCCCACGGTTGAATGCGATCCGGGATTCATAGCCGCGCTGGGGCCGACATTCGCTTTTGAAACCGGTGACCCGAAGGGGTTCTTTTTGGGATGGTCGGGACACACCCCTATCTATTGGGAGCCAGGCCGCGCTGCCAGGGAATTAAACAAAACCAATGCAATGCTTATCTCCGGTTCCCTGGGCGGCGGGAAATCTGTATTGTCCAAGTCATTAGCGAACTTCACCCTTATGAACGGGGGATATGTTTTAGCGATAGACCCTAAAGAAGAATACTGGCCGTTTAAGCTTTTATACAAAGACCATGTTAATGTCGTAGATTTAAGCCCACGCGGGGGGATAGCGTTAAATCCTTTTATATTTTCTGATGTGGAAATAACCGCACAGTCGATAGCCCAAAACTTCTTAGTAATCGCTCTCAACGCAACCGGAAAAGAAGCCAGGCTTTTAGCAATTTCCCAGGCATTAGAAAGATTGTACTTACTCCCCCGGCAGGAAAGAAACATGAACAGGTTTATACGATGTTTAGAAGAAGTCTCCAGAGATAATCCCAATGCGGCCATTAAAGAAGAAGCCCAGCAAAGCGCATTCTTGTTGGAGTCAATGCAACGAACCGACATCGGCAGGATGGTATTTGGGAAAGAAAACATGAGGTTCTTTGGCGACAATGAACGCATGGTGGTGATCAACATCAAAGAAATCCCCCGGCCTTCCATAAACACCGACCCATCGAGATACACCGAAACCGAACGCCAGGGATTGGCCCTGATATTCTTAATCTCAGCCATCGCACGAGAAACCGCCTTCGGACTCCCCAGGAGCGCAGTAAAAATGCTGATTTTTGATGAAGCCTGGGTAATGGCCTCTATATCTGAAGGCGAACGCCTGCTGGATGAAATCATCCGCGTGGGGAGGTCCTACAACCTAATCCCGGTTTTAATATCCCAAAACATAACTGATCTAGAAAAGCCCGTCTTCGTCAACAACAGCAGCCAGGTGTTCTGCTTCAGGGCTTTATCAGCCGATGAAACCAGAGCAGGACTTCGGGTGTTGGGAGCTGATGAAGAAGCGGTTCCTCCTGAGACTTTCGCCAAGCTCCCGCCAGGGGTTTGTTTGTTCAGGGACAACGAGAACCGAATCGGGTGGCTACAGGTAGTGGTGAGGCCGCAATACCTGGTTGATGAAATATTCAACTCTAAACCCAACGCACTAATTCAGAAAGGAGTGTAGAATGCCGAAAAAACTAATTTCGATCATTCTTGCATTTACCATATTGCTCTCTTTGCCTTCGTTCGCATTAGCAGAGCGTAAATATATCGGTGATGAACCGCCTGACGACTATATAGTAGGTCGCCAGGGCAAAATCGAAGATGCGCTAACCGTGCAGGTTTCCACTCTGCCTATAATACTGGAGAGCTTCGATTCCGATGAATTTATCTGGTTAAGATACCCGGCCAACAATTATCAGTTCCGCACCGCACCTACGGTGGATCAGAACTTCTTTTCAAACAAGATGGAAGATGCAAGCACAGCAATTCAAGACTCAATGGCGAATATCTTCTTTTCTTTTAGTAAAGTCGCTGCTATGCTGGCAAACAACATAATCTTGTTAGTGTTCGACAATTTTCTTACTGACGGAATGTTCAAATCTATAGGGACAATAGTGGGCGCGTTAACCTCTTATGAAAACGGCGGATTATTCTCCCTTATGTTGCTGCTAATGATGATAATATTAGGCATTGCTATTATTCTCCACCTTGTAAGGGCGCAGCTAATGCGAGCTTTTTCATCGGTATTAGTTGCGGCATTATGTATTGCCTGCATCACCGCTTATTCTCTTAATGTAGATAAAATAGTCCCAGCAATAATGAACTTTACCAACCAAGCTACTGGGATGGCATTGATGGCTACGTCCTATATGAAAGACATTCCTGAAGACGAAGCGGTTGAGATCGACTCATTAGTAGGGGAGACTACCTTATTACAACAAGGCTTAATAGAAACTACTAACGCCATGTGGCACATTACAGTTGGTGCGCCTTGGGCCAACGGGATGTTCGGCAGCGGGGACCCGAATAACCTAAAACTCTTGCCGAGCGAGGTTGCAGCAATCAATAAAGATATTAATAAGACATTCTCCATTAAACTGCTAGGCTCAGACGGACTTATAAATGTTGATATGGACTGGGAGGCTTTATTCAAAAACAAAGGAATCCCAGAAGAATCTTATATGGACTCTGTTTGGCTGGCTAGTAGTAACGATGTGAGACAATCCATGCTACAGGCTATAACCGGGACGCAGGAACGATATGAGTCTGATAACACCGCAGTATTATATACTGTAGGCCAAGGAATGACATCATCAACGCTCCACATGGGAACAGCGATATTAACCTTAATCCCGGCGTTTTTATTCTTGCTGTTTTCAGTCTTTGTCGGCCTGCCGATTCTAGTGGCGCAGTTTATTTTACTGTTCTTATTAATTCTCTTGCCTTTTGCTTTATTGATGGGCGTGGCGGGAGAAAAAGGCATACAGACCACCATACTGTATTTAAAACACCTGTTAGGGGCTGCGGCCTCTAAAATCATCTACGGGTTTTACATGAGCTTTGTTTTATTATCTACAGTATCTTTAACCCAGGTGTCTTTTGTTCAAAACAACTTCATGTTGAGCGGTTTTCTCATCAGCGTTATATTGGGACTTGCGCTAATATTCAGAAAAAGGTTTTTTGAGGGAGTAATTGGGCTATTATCTTTTGAACCTCCCCATAATTACGGGGTTGATGCGAAGGGCCTTATAAAAGGATTCGTGGCCGGCAGGATAATCCAAAAAGCTAGAAAGAATAATAGGATTAATAGCACACAAACATCTTCCAATCCCAGCCCGACCTATCGCCAGCAAGATAAACAAGAAGGCTCCGCAAAAAGCTCTCAAGGCCCTCAGCTATCAAACAATCCACCCCCTCCAAAGCGGAATTTCAACAAGCCGCCCAAAACAACAGATGATTCATCCAGGACTCAGGGACCTCCAAAGAGAGATTTCAATGAACCGCCTGGGATTGTGACAGCCGATGATTCGTTTTGGAGAAGCGAAAACCAGGAACCCCCAAAGAGAGATTTCAACGAACCTCCTGGGATTGTGACAACCGATGATTCATTCTGGACACAGGAACCTCCAAAGAGAGATGTCAATGAACCCCCTGGAATTGTGACAGCAGATGATTCATTCTGGACCCAGGAACCTCCAAAGCGGGGTTTTAACGAACCACCTGGGGCAGCAGATGGTTCATTCAGGACAAATCCTCCTATCCCAAAATCATCACCGCCCCACCAAACGCCGGAACAAAAGAAGCCACCAACAAAAGAACCGCCGCCACCAACTAAAAATTCACCTGAGAGTTAAGCATTGACCACCCTTTTAATAGGGTGGTTTTTGTTAGGAAAGGAGGTAATCTGATGGCCGCGACAACAGTATTGGCAAAAGAATTTATTAAAAGAAAACTCCTCGATAAAGCATTAGATTCTAGCCCGGAAACTAAACTTCTTATTTCTACATTAATTGGAGCAATAATTCTATTCCCTCTCTTGGTGGTATTTACCGGATTTTTAGGTATTGTCGGTTTAGCAAGCACATTCACCAGCGATTTTGATAAATTAGCAGGCACACCCACAAGCTACGGGATGCAGATAACCGGAGAGTATTTTCCTATATATATGCAGGCCCAAGAGCGATATAATGTCTCCTGGGCTATCTTGGCCGCTATAGCGGAGAAGGAATCAACCAACGGCACTTACCCGTCAGGGATAGTCTCTCCTGCGGGCGCGGTAGGGTTTATGCAGTTTATGCCCGGCACATGGTCGGGCTGGGAAAACCCCAAAGGCTTTAAAAACTCAAGTGGTATTATTGCCGATATGTCGCCTTATAACAAAGACAACCTGCCGCCCCCTTATGTGGATTTGCCTTATGACACCGATCCTGAAAATATTGCTGAATATGGCGGTTATGGAACCGATGGCGATGGTGATGGATACGCGGACCCGTTTAATCCTGTTGATGCTATTTTCTCGGCAGCCAAAATGCTACAGGCCAATCTTAAAGATGGACATTATGATAACGCTTTAAGCATTTATTGCAACGGAGATAGAAATTATGTAATGGCTGTCGCAGCCCGAGCCGATGCTATGTGCGAATTTCAAATGCCGTCATCAGACGGATCATGGCCCTGTGACCCCCAGTGGCCTATTACTGCTGAGTTTGGGCGCACAGGCCCGTTATGGAAAAACGGACACACTGGATTAGACATCGCCTGTCCTGAAGACAGCCCCCTGTATGCAGTATTTGACGGAAAGGTAATCTTCGCTGGTCCAGCAGGCGAATACGGAGGATTAATAGTATTAGCCGATGGATACGGAACCATAGTGAGATATGCTCATCTGTCTACCTTGGGTGTTCGAGCCGGGGAATATATCAGCCAGGGGCAAGTAATAGGTCTTTCAGGCAATACAGGCAATAGCACCGGGCCTCATTTACATTTTGAGGTCGAGGTCAACGGCCAACTCTGCAACCCCGCGACATGGTTAAAAGCCCCAGGGATGCCGGGGAATATAAACTACTAAAAAGACGGAAAACACTTGCATTTCTATTTAAAGGTGGTATATTAATATTAAGAAATCGCCGAGGAATACAGCGGTTAAGCCCCAATAAAAAGATGTGCAAAACCCCCAAAAGCCCAATATAGCAACATTCTAGGCCCAGACGAAAGTCTGGGCCTTAAAGTCTTTAAAGGAGGAATTGTATGCAGTGTATTTTGTGTTTTTCCGAGACTTGGAATAATACCTGCCCGATCTGCGAACAGCGCAGACATCACAAAACCCTTACAGAAAACAGACACCAAAGACAACGCTATATTAAGAGGCGCGGTCGGATTATCACGGAGATTTGGAAAACCGCTCCGCCCCTTCCTGTCGGGCAACTCTCAAAATACAACCTGTCATGTAACTGTTGGTTGTGCAAATACGAGAAAAAAGCAAAAATCATCAAGCCAAAATACCGGACGCGCGTCCACCCACATAGGAGGGGAGATTTTGAAACTCATAGCGATAACATCACCTGCGACTGACGCAGGCAAGACATTCATAGCCGTAGGAATTGCAGAAGCCGCCACCCAGCAGAATCTAAAAACTCTTTTTGTTGACTTTGACAACCCCGTAGGAGATTCTCTAAGAGTCTTCGGGGTTTCCCCGCAGCATATCTACCCCACATTGGGAACATATAAAGACTTTCAATGGCAAGATTGTGTCAAGTCCGCCGCAGGAACATACATACTGCCCAAACCTAATATGCTGCACGAAACCATAGACGCAGCCGATTTACTTTCTTCAGCAACAGATTTCGATTTAGTTGTGGCTGACTTAGGGACTGATCATAAGCAACAACACTGGGAAACCATCATCAACCAAGCCGACCTTACTTTATTAGTATCCGATTGCGATGAGAAAGCCTTGGTAAGGCTGAGAGAATTCCTGAACTCCCGGCCAACTAACAAAGACTGGACTTTGGTTGTAAACTCACGCGAAAAGAAGAGCTACTACACCGAGTCCCAGATTGCACGGGAATTATCGGAGCAAACAAAAAACGTTTTTACTTTGCCATACTTCCCTGACGCGGAAAAGAAAATCCCAAAGACTCCTGATAGTTCATACATGGCAGAAATCCTTAGTTTAATGTTTGATGGGATCAAAATAGAAGATAAAATTAAACTTCAAGTCAAATTGCCGCAGCTCCCCCAGCTTAAAAAAGGGAGAAAAGCATTGTTTGGCGCAGGCGGGAAGAACCTCTTTGGGAAGTCCGGGCAGATGCGCGATGGGGAATTCATCAAACTTTCAAAAGACAGGATCAAAGATGGCGCGGCGGATGCCGACGGCATTATTATCTCAGCTTCCTGGGGGACAAAATTTATAAAGGACTTCCGGAGAGAGTATCCTCTTGTTCCGATGTTTGTACTGGGAGGGAGAACTGAACACCTGAAGGCTGGAGCCGACCGGTGTGTGAAAAAAATAAACTCCCAGGTAATATCCGAAGCTGTTAGTCTTTCAGAAAGAATGAAACACCTCTGGTCTAAAGTTGAAACCGACCCCCTGACCGGGTTATACACTAGAGATTTTTTAACCGCATGGATGAGGGAGAGGGAAAACCCCTACTCGGCAGTAATATTGGACATTGATAAATTTAAGGCCGTAAACGACACCTACGGACACCAGGCGGGAGATATGGTCTTGTCTTTACTAGGGGGCTTTTTAAAGCAAAACCTCCGTTTTGGCGATATTGCGTGTAGGTATGGCGGTGAAGAATTTGTTATTTGCCTGCCGGACACTACGATTCAAGAGGGCTATATCGTCATCGACCGCCTCCGCAAAAACTGGAGTTCAAGAAAAATCACACTAGAAGACGGCAGTATAATTTCCTGTACCTATTCCGCTGGCATAGCCGAATGGCCCCAGAGCCGGAACGTGCTAGCTGAAGCCGATAAAAGGCTTTACGAAGCTAAGAGCGAAGGCCGGAATAGGGTATGCGCCAGCACCGGGCCGAAAGTTCTACTTTTGGGCGACTTTATGTTAAACGACAACAGGATGCAGGCAACGAGCGATCCCAATGAGGCAATCGCGGCGATAAGTTCCCCTAATAATGTCAAATTCGCCCCCGGCCTTCCTTTGTATGTGATCCCGTCCGGGGCGGCAGATGACTGGGTGGCAAAGAAAATCAGACCCGATGCAGTATTCTGTGAGAATATTACTGAAGCGGTTAATCTGATTGTAAAGCCCAAGCTCGCTGTTCTTCCCGGCGCGAGAGGCAACGACCACGGCATGACCATACCGATTCACGGAGCTTTGTATGTCGTTTCTCCGTCGCGGCCTGCCCTTGCAGGAGAGATAGCCGCAGCATTATGTGAAGACAACACCGCGCTGGTATGCGCCTCTCCGGAGAGCATGGCGGCAGTATCGTTAGGAATCCCTCCTGAAAAGTTAGTGGTTTCAGATTGGAGATTTCCAGGAGGTCAGGCTCCCATAGAACACAACGGGGTTATGGTGTGGCCTATTGACCCCTATAAGTATGTCAACACATTATCTGATGCCAAAAACCTTGCAGATCAAATCAAGAGTCGTTTTTCATTGGTTATCATCGACTGTGCCTCGAGTTTAGATATGTGTTCTCGGGTAGCCAGAGATGAAGGCATATTAGTCTTAGCCCGCGAAGGGGATGCTTCCGACCAACTCACCCAACAGTGGTTAAAGACCTACGGCGGCCCCAATGTGGCAGTAGTAAACCCTTCGGAGGGTCCAGCATTAAAAAAAGCAAACAACGGATACATTATTGGCCGAACCAGCGAAGCATCGCAGAGGTTCGGTTAGAAACAAGAAAGGAGGAACAATCGTGGATGTAAACATTCAGTTAATTATTGTCGCGATATGCTTAGGCATAGGTTATCTGTATACCAAGCTGCCCATTAGAATAGTCGCCGTTGAATCACCGGAAGTAAGCCAGCCTCAACGCCAGTGGCCTCCGGGGACGGATAGAGTAGCAGATCATGGGAACGCGCTTCGGGTATTTCATGCCTACATGACCACCTATGTAGGAAAGACTGATTTGTTGGGAACCCTCGAACGGGAACAGTATTTCCAGGAATCCCTGCGGAACAATCCTAATTTAACTTGGGGAGAGTTAGCCATCACGGCGCAGAGAGAAGCTAAGCCCGTTAGTTAAAGAATATGGTAAAATTATCTCACACAGCCTTTATCAGGAGGTATTAACATGGACAACGAAACCAAAATATTGCAGATGCTTGAAATGATGCAATCCAACATAACCGGAATACAATCAGACCTAGGCACGATGCGTACTGACATAACTTCAATACAATCAGACATAGGCACGATGCGTACTGACATAACTTCGGTACAATCAGACATAGGCACGATGCGTTCTGACATGATATCGGTACAATCAGACATAGGCACGATGCGTTCTGACATGATATCGGTACAATCAGACATAGGTGCGATGCGTTCTGATATAACCTCGGTACAATCAGACATAGGTGCGATGCGTACTGACATGATATCGGCACAATCAGATATCATTTCAGTAAAAGATGGGCAAAAAAACCTAGAGCTTAGATTAGAAAACGAAGCTTTTGCTCCAATTCGCATTTTGTCAGAAAACGTAATAGAGCTAACTAACCGGCAGGCTTCTACCGATGAAAGCATAAAATTTCTAGCCAGCACCATGAATACGGTTGCCAACAAGATTGACGGTCATACTAAACGCCTGGAGCGAATCGAAGAAAAGATCGAATCCCACGACATACAAATCGAAGTATTAGATCGAACCAAAAGCAATAAACGCAAGGTTAAATAAAAGCCACAGGAAGTCTTGTGGGAGCAAACTTTAACCCCCCTCGCTGGAGGGTTTTTCTTTTAATACTACAAGGAGGAATTTTTCATGAAGAAAATAAAACTAATAGCACTGATGGCAATTTTATTGATGGCGATGGTATTGCCCGCAGGGGCAGCTCCCGATGTAACTGTGAAGATTGATGGGGCTGTATTATCATTCCCCGACCAGGGAGCCTACATCGACAGCAACAACCGTACCTTAGTACCCATGCGCGCACCTATGGAAGCCATGGGAGCAACCGTAGACTGGAACGATAACACCAGACAGGCTATCTTCGAGAAAGACGGAACCATTGCAGTATTCACTATCGGCAGTAAAACCTACACTGTAAACGGCGTAAACAAGACTATGGACACCCAGGCGATCATCACCGGAGACAGAACTTGCATCCCCATCCGGTTTGCGGCAGAAGCCATTGGCGCAAGAGTAGACTGGGATCCGAATACTTATACAGTGTTGATCTCGACTACTGGTGCAACCAATGGCGCAGCAAAAACTGTTGTTTTAGAGAAATCTAATGACCCGGCAAGAAGGGATTTTATTAAGGTTGGCGATTATGATCTTCGGATAAGCAATAACTACGATGACCCTACTATGTGGTTTGGTATGAGTGATGCGAGCTTTCCCCAAAAAGAAATCCGTGTAGTCTGCACCAGCCACCCCGAATGGAATAAAAACAATAGGTTAATGTGGGATGGAACTCACATGGTACAACCCGTAGACGTTTGGACCAAGAGTTATATGTTATTCCATGAGGGATATACCCCCGAACCCAAATCCGGAGACGTAGTGACTTTCGATGTTTACGGTAAAGTGAGCGGCCAGGAAACTCTCTTAGTGACCGTCACCAAGACCTTACCATAGGAGGTAGCCATGAAAAAAATACTTTCACTAGCTTTAATGCTAGTGTTTCTTTTTTCTGCCGTACCCGCTTATGCTGATGGTATCGGCAATGATGAAGTTAGTAATTATCCTGGGGTGGTTGACTATCGCAAGGCCCAAATTAGCACTGACCCCAACCTGGTACACCCATCAGCAGGTTTTTCGTTGCAGATTAAATCAGGGGAAACCCTGCTACCAACTGTTCTTGACTCAGCCGAGATAGGCAACGATCAGAGCCGCATTGTCCCCGAACAAGATTCCCCGGTGATCAATGCATCGATCGGGGATAAAATACTTATCAGCGACCTGAGCAGCCCAGGCAGCGGCAGTAGTTTAATTTATTACGACATTCAGTACCGTTTTACACCTCAGGGAGAAGACAGGCATAAGCACGAGATCAAATCTGCCATCGTAGGAGACTTTGGGAAAGTAAAGAACATTATCGAAAATCTGAACCTTGAAAAAGAAGGCACATACGAGATATTCCTCTGCGTAGCTGATAACGCGCCCTGCATAGAAGGTGCTACAAACTGGTCAACCAACGGCAACGTGAGGAGTATCAGCTACAACAATAAAAACTTCCCTAAAGGTGTTTTTTGGTATTTTACCGAAGCGGTGGTTGAAGTAGGAGGGGAAGCCCCCGATTTCTACCCCACCCCTGAAGGCTCTAACGAATACAAAGAAGAATACAAAAACCTTGCTAAGATTTACGAAGGCAAGGAAGGCGAACCGATTACATTCCCGGTTACTTTATATAACTGCGGCGCAAAAGCAATAACCGACTTTAAAGCAGTTTGGGAACGCGATGGGCAAGACCCTGTTACAGGCTGGAAGGGAACTAATTCCCCTTGGCAGACTGAACCGATCGAACTAGCCAAAGGCGAATCAAAGACATTTGATGTAACCGTAACCGTACCCGAACACCCCAGGAGATTATTCTTCAAGGCCAATATAGACGGACTTACCCCTGCCACAGAGATAAACCAGGACAACAACCTCATGGCGATAGGCATTATTCCAGACGGGATAGATGTAGGTATAAGAATGCCCCTCGATTTCAGCAAGACAGTCAAACCGGGGCAGAAAACTAACTTCACCATCACCGCCACGGTGCAAAAACATGACTTTTCCCCGTTGGCAGAAGTTGAAACCGTCCTCACTTATCCAGGTGGCAGCAAAACCGAACATACTACCCTATATAGAAACGAACAAGGCGAAAAGAGCTTCCAGTTTTACGACAGTAAATACAGTCTAGGCCCTGGGACATATAAATTCACCGGACAAGTAAATCTACTTAACGGGATAGATATAAACCCGTCTAATAACTACGGCGAAACCACTGTTACGATATACCAAGAGAAAGACTATCCCGCAGAGAAACTAAACCCCGACAGAGAAACAAGAGTAGACCTACGAGACTAAAATCCCCGCCCCAAGCCGGGGAATTTTAGTCTCCTTCACTGATAGTTGGCAAATAGGTATTTTTTTGTAGGCACCATATGTGTTATAATTGACACATAAAACAGCGCACATTATCATATAATAACTGAAGGGAAGGTTAGAAAGTGAGCGCGATTAGAGTGAACAAAAAGCCTACATCCAGCACCTTTAGATTCTTGAAAGAGAATGTTTTAAGCGTTACAGAATTAACCAGAACAAATAAACTATCTGAAATATTAAACCAGTATGCAGGGGAAGAAACCCCGGAAATCTATGTGATTCAAAACCATAAAAATCGTAACGCTATTGGGGTTCTTGTTGATTTAGAACATTATGAGCGTCTTCTAAAAATCCAAGAAGCCGTAGAGCGATCAACTGACGAAATTATGTACGAAATTGCCATAGAAAGAATCAACGAAAAAGCAGATATACCACTGAGCAAGGTGCTTGATAATAGCGATTTTGACTTTGATGATTTGGTGAAATCTCTGCCCAACACCAAACTAGACGAGGATTAATAATGGCAGATAAAATTGAACAGCTTAACAAGTTTCTGCTGGATCAATACCGAACCCAGGTTATGTTCTCCCCAAGTGCCGTTCAGGATTACAAGTCATTTACGTCTGGCAAAAGACAGGATATTCTGAAGTTAATTATTAAGCAAGCCGAAAAAGGAGCATTATTCAAACCAGATGGTAATGCCAATCGGTGCGAAGGCCAGCTACATGATTACGCCAAAATAAAAAGTAAAAACCTTAATCTGCGGATTATATATAAACCGGTTAAGTTAACAACCGGGATAATCCAGATGGATATTATAGCAATCGGTCCGAGGGATAATATGCAAGTTTATAAAAAGGCAATTCTGCGGCTTCACCCACCGGAATAAAAACCTTCCTAAGTCTCTGTGAACTACTCACGACTGAAGTCACGGGTGTTCTTCGCAAACTAATAAACCCTATTCCCCGCCCAAGCCGTGGGGAGTCATCACGCTCAGAAAATAAATGATAGCACCCAGGAAAATATTAGTCAAAGCCCCGCTTCGGCGGGGTTTTTTAATGACCATTTTTATAAAGGTGGGATTATATGATACTCAAAAACCAGAAAGGCCAGGCAATCATAGAATTTAGCATATCAATCATTATCTTATTTTTGTTCTGCTTCGGTCTTATAGGTTCTACTTACTGGGGAACGGCAAGTTTCCTGACACAGGAAATAGCCCATGAGACAGCCAGGAAATACGCAGTCACAGAAAACAAAGAAAGAGCCGAAACTTTCGGGAAAACCTATATGGATAGATGGGGATATATTTTCATCAAAGACACGCAGATAAGCATTTCCAGAGAAGGCGACAAAGCAACAGCAGTAGTCACAGCCATTCCCAGGATTGAGGATTTGTTTGTTTTTAAGATGCCTGCAATATCGAAGTATTCGCAGGCCACGATGGAATATTATATCCGCTACCCGGAAAAATACATCGGCAAAAAGTAAGGAGGGGGTCATGCAAAAACTTTTTAAATCCGAGAAAGGCTCCATAATGATCGAGTTGGTCTTCACTTGTTTAATATTGGTAGTTCTGATGTTGTGCGCGGTAGAGGTTATCAACATAGTTCGGGCTGATATTTACATTCACAAGGTTGCCCGCGAAGGCGCGAGGGAGGCTGCCATTACAAACAACCTTGATGCCGGGAGGAATATGGCCGAGGACTGCATACAGCAGTATTTTGCTACAAACAAGCCAACAGTACATCCTTATCCTAATAACAACAACATAGTCTTTGAAGTCTTTTATTCTCACAAGCATTTTTCTTTCTTAAACAAAACAGGTTACGGGGGGGTGGACTTAAATGCCAGAGCAATTTATCCCTGGGGGGAGGAAAATCCTTAATAACCAGGACGGAAATATTCTGATAATAGGAGTATTCCTTATCTTATTTATCTGTATTCTTTTCGCTGGGATGGTGGAATTCGGGCGCATTATGATTGTCCGGGAACAACTGCAAACCGCAACCGATGCCGCCGCGCTTGCAGCGGCCGGAAGTGGGACGCATAGGTATGTGACAATTAATGTCATAACAGACCTCGGCCCCGAAAGAATATGTGAAGAAGACGAAGACGGTAAATCCTATTGCTGGTGTGAAGATTGCGGGATGGTACCGCCTATAAGAGTAGTCGGCAATGAAGTCGATTTGCTTGATAATGGGGGCTGGAAGCAATACTGCGCACCCAGGTGTGGGGGGTGTGAAGGCTCCCGTGGCGACTGTTGGTATCAGTTAGTTAATCGAGAATTGACGTATGATACCCACTCTATGAGTTGGGGCACTGAAGCAGAAAACATCAATGATATCGAGAAACAATTGACTTCTACGACCAGACAGATAATCCCGTATTTTTCATATGATAACCGAAACTCGATAAGCCGCATGATGGAAGGGCTGTCCTTGCAGAGCATAGACCGCCTGTTGAACAACTCAAACTATTGGCTGTCTAGTTGGATGCGGGTGGGCGGCTACTATTATGAATGCCCTAAATCAAATTTTGATCCGTCTATCGGATGGGAATGTCGGCAATGGCAGGCAAAAGGCATAGATGCTTACAACAGTATAAAAAACAAGTCTATTGCGGGGGATTTTATCGAAACCTTAACAAATATGCGTCAGTATAACACTAACCTTAAAAAAACCCCAGGAATAGATGCTCAGTACACCGGTGCAGCAGGGCAGTATTTTAATGTCAACCTGCCGGGGAATGCTGAAGCTTCAGGTATCACCAAGTTAGAAGTATACGGCTACGACAAAAAAGACAGCCCCTATTACCCTTCAGTAGTCGTTTATGCCACATCTCATATTAAGAGCCTTTTCCCGCAATGGTTCAAAAAAGACTACCAGCCCGGAGATGATTTTTACTTCACCACCAACGTATGCGCCCAGGGGATTTCATCTTACCGGGACGCAAAAGACCAGGCCACAGGAAAGGGCAGACTTTATGGCCCGTTGTCCGATGGCAAGTGGAGCAAAGTCCCTGCTGAAGCCTGCTGGCAAGATTAGGAGGTACGCGGATTGCAATTAGTTAACCAAAGAAACGGAGCAGTAATCGCCGATATCCAGAAGGCCGATACGTTTTTCAAACGCTTTGTGGGGCTTCTTAGATACAAAGAACTGCCTGCAAATACAGGACTTTTAATCACTCCTTGTAAACAGGTTCATTCGCTGTTCATGGAGTTTTTATTTGATGTTGTGTTTCTGACGGAAGAATACCGTGTCGCCCACCTGGTCCAAAGCATGAAGCCTTTCAAGTGCAGTCCTCTTGTCCGAGATGCTGCTCATGTATTGGAAGTCCCGGAAGGCACGATCCAGGTCATGGACCTGAAATTGAACGACCGGTTAGTAGCAATTCATTAAGAAAGGAGAATACAATGGACTTTTTAGCAGGCTTTATTTTCATCCTGGCAATACTGTTTGGCCTAGCCTTGTATCTGATTCCGGCCATCATCGCAGGATTTAGGAACCACCACAATAAGGTTGCCATCATTGTGCTGAACATCCTTGCGGGCTGGACAGTTCTTGGCTGGTTTGGGTCTTTAATTTGGTCGCTAACCTCCCCCGCCAAGTCAGAATAGAAAGAAGGTGCGACATTGGACTCAGCAGTAATCGCTAGTTTACTAGTAGGAACCGCAGTAGGTATGCCATTATACCTAAAATTCAAACCTAAAATTGACACAGAGGAGGTATTGTGTAGAACCGGGTTAAGGATAATCAACGAAGAAGAAAAATCCCTTATTCAGCTAAAAATCACACGCGCCGGGCTAGATATTTCGCCAGAATATCACTATGGGATGAAAGTTGTTCTAGCGGCAGGATACTTAGCAGTATTGGCAGTCATCAGTATTCTGTTCTCTTTACCGCTCATTGCTTTCATTCTCTTGCTTCCCGGAGCTGCCATCGGATGGATTTACCCAAACATAAGGCTCGACAAAACAATTAGTGCCAGACAGTCCGAAGTTAAAAGCAAGCTGGACGACTTTGCAACTTATCTGTCTACAGCTTTAAATTCCATGCCAGACATCGGTTCTGCTTTATATGAAGCAGGAAACGCCACGGGCGGGGTCTACCAAGCTGAGATAGAAAAAGTAATCAAAGAAAACGCTTCCGGGAAAAACCTCTCCGATGCTCTTTATGATTGGGCCTACCGCATAGATGTAGCCGAAATAGGAACTCTGGTGAGTGCGATAAACCAAATTTATGTTAAAGGCGCACCGGCGGCAGAGAAAATGAAGGAATACGCCGACCAAATTCGCATGACAAAACGGTACGAACTGATGGAGGCGGCAGGAAAGCTATCAATCAAGCTAATTTTTGTGGTGACATTTTTTATGCTTATTCCGTTGTTGATGACGATTGGATATCCGTCAATTGTTTCGCTGTTAAGCGCACTGTAAAGGAGGAAACTAAATGCTGCAAAAAACAAAAAACATCTTAATGAACCAGAACGGTCAAGGGCTGGTCGAGTACGGGCTTATTATCGCACTGATTGCTGTCATAGCCATAGGAGCTTTACTTGTTCTTGGGCCGACCATCTCTGAAAAATTCTTTGACGTACAAAAAGAAATTGAGAGTGCCAAGCCCGCTAGTGGCGGCGGAGGCGGCCTATAATGCCGGTCACAAAAGAGGGTATTATTAATACCCTCTTTTTTATTGGAACTTTGATCGTTTTACTTATAAACACTTTCGGCCTTTTGACTATCCCAGGCATAATAATGGCCCTAGCGTGTGTCTATTGTATTTACAAAAAACGCTATCATATGACGGCTATCATAGCACTGATTGCTGCGGCAGGCAGTTTCTTGGCCCAGACGCTTACGGTGTTTTGCCCGTATTGCACCCTGGCGGCCACGCTGTTTATGCTGGGGGGATTGATGGGGTTTATCATCGAACCCAAAACACCATTCATCGCCCCTCTGCTGGGATTATCCCTTGTTAGTGTCGCACTGCTCATTAACCTTATGCCAGACTTCAGCCAATCGCCGATTATAGCGCAACAAACAGTAGTAGCCCAGGCCATCAACGAAAAGCCTCGGTTGTACTTTTCTCCCGACTGCCATTCCTGTAATGACGCACTTCAGCAATTTATAGAAGCTGATCCGCAAGGTTTGCTATGGCAGCCGGTTGTAACTCCGCACACTTCGCTTGCAAGGGGGGAAATGATTCTAAGAGAAAAAGGTTATACCGGAGAGGTTATCTCAGCACCTACATCTCCAACAAAATTTGTACCCGTTTTGCAGCTTAAAGACCAATTATACCGGGGCAAGGAAATTACCCCGGCAAAATTAGAAAGGAGTCAGCATGAATAAAAAGATGATGTTTGCAGTTCCAGTTGTGATCGCCGCCCTAGCAGCAGCGATTGTATTTTTCAGCATTAAATCAATGTCGCCCACGGCTTCAGTAATCGTAGCCAATCAAAACATAAAAGTAGGTACCGTTATCTCTAAAGAACACCTGGCAACTATATCACTGCCGCCCAAGGTCGTTCCGTTAACCGCTTTTACTTCTGCTTCTGATGTGGTCGGCAAAACGCTCATCAACGGCCCCATAGTCCGGGGAGATATGATGCGCAGCGAACATTTGTCGCTGGAAGGCTCTTTAATGGCCTCTCTTAAAAGCTATGCCCCCGAAGGATGGACAGCACTAGAATTACCCGAAGGGGTTGGGTACGGCCTATTGGGGGTCCGCAAAGGAGATTCTGTAAATATATTTGGAGAAACCCCTGCAGGTGTCGCTGAGATCGTCAAAGGAGCGGTCGTGTTAAGCGTACCCGAAGGGGATTACGCTCAGTATATTATCGCGGTGCCGGACAACTATTCGGCAGTTATTGCTGAAGTGATGGTAAGAGGGAAGCCAATTACGATATCCTTGCCATCGGAAACCAACATCGAAACCCATATTGAAACACCCGAAGAACAGGAGGGGTAAAATGCTGCCGTTTCCTACCACGCCACAAGAAGCCGGCAAGGGAGTTTTAATCTCTTTTCTTTCTGTAAAGCAGGGCGCGGGGGCAAGCACTTTAGCCTGCCTTGCCGCCCATACTTTAGCTGGGATTAAAAAAGACGTATCCTTAATTGACTTCAATTCTGAAAGCAAAGTTCGCTCTTATATGGGATACCCCACTGGAAGGGAAACCCCGGCTTCGATATTAGACATACAAAGCATATTCTCCCCGGACATGATTTATACTGCCAGCGAAGTCCACGCTTCAGGAATAAAAGTATTTCCGGGAGTACCGCATAGAATATTGGATGCTTCTATGATAGATGCAAAACTACTCTTGAAAGCGACTACTTTTTTAAAACAGACAAGCCCTCTCACTGTGGCTAACCTCGGCCCGCTATACGGGCCAAGCTGGATTGTAGCACAATTATCAGATTTAATCTGCGTGGTTGTTCGCCCGGACCGCCCCAACATGGACGCATTCGTTGAAACAGCAGACATCCTAAACCGATTGGGCTGTGAGGACCGAGTAAGGGTGATATTAAATCAGCAAAACTACCAGGGCAGTATTAATGCCAAAGATGCAGGCAAATATTTTATGCCGGATGCAGAAATTCCCTACAGTAAAAACATTGCAGAATCAGCAAACAAGCGGGATTTAGTTCCCGACCGAACTATTAAAAACCCTATGCTAACTCTTTTCAAGGAGGTTGACGATGCTTGACATTAATCTTGTAAGCTCACTTGCGGTAAGACACCGCCTAATCGAAGAAGTTATCGAAATACCTAAAGTAGAAACCCAAAAAGAGGAAGTCGCACGCGAATTATACCTCCAGTTAAGGGATGCGGTGCAGTCTGCGACTAGAAAACAGATGACCCTTGCGGAAACCGACCCTCAACAGGCCCGTAACCCATCGGTTAAAAACAAGTTCTACAATATCGTGGAATATCAAATCAAAAACCTTCGTCTTGATATAGACACCAACAGCGTAACCGAACAATTGTTCTCTGACATTCTTGGTTACGGACCATTAGAGAAATACTTCAATGATCCCGATGTGACAGAGATTAAGGTAAACGGCTTAACAATAAGAGTTGAAAAACATGGCGCAGAAATAGAAGTCGCCGAAAAGTTTGACAGTATCGAACAGGGAGTGGACCTTGTTAGAAGGATGATTGCCAAGACCGGGAAACGCATTGACCAGGCCGAGCCAATGGTTAGCGCACGGTTGCATGACGGCTCCCGTATGATGGCGCACATCTCGCCATATGCGGTTGATGGCTTACTCATTTCCATCCGCCGCTTCAGACAAGACATAGATTGTTCAGCATTGATTGCAAACGGGGCAGTATCCTCTGAAGTGATGTTATTTTTGGAAGCCGCTATCAAACGGAGGTTAAATATATTCATCGCCGGGGGGACATCATCTGGCAAGACTACCTGGCTTAATGTGCTGGCAGGTTTTATAGACTCTTCTCTTTCTATCCTTACTATCGAGGACCCGGCAGAACTTAAACTTCAGCACCCGGATGTAAGAAGGCTAGAAGCAAGAGATGCCAACATTGAAGGCAAAGGAATATTCACATTGTCAGACGCGATCAAGAGCGCGCTCCGCATGGCCCCAGACATAATCATAGTAGGGGAAGTCAGACGGGAAGAAGCTTTTGACCTCCTGCAGGCTATGGGGACCGGGCATACAGGCTCGCTTGGAACAGGCCACGCCAACAATGCAGAACATCTGTTAAATAAGCGTCTACCAAACATGATCCGTATGGCAAATATGGGGCTTTCCAATGATGCAATCTTGGAACAAATAGCAGACATTGTAGATTTGGTTATCTATGTCGTTCAAAAGGACGACCACCGAAGATTAGATCATATTGCTGAAGTGGTGGGCCCTGTTAGAGCTGCCGATGGTCGCACGATCGAAATTGAGAGCCGCCGATTGTGGGAATATCGGGACAACGCTTGGGAATGGTGCGCCAATGAATGGCGGCTCGAAAACAAATTGAGGGAGGGGGGGTGGAGGCCACGATACTAATAGCTTGTATATTGTTATTCGTAGCCTTTGCTATGTTTGGGGTTAGTTATTTCAACCACGGCGTAGCAATAAAGAATGAAAAACTCGTATCTTCTGAGCCTCAGTTAACTGCCCGCTATAAATCGCTGGCATTCGGGCTTATAGTTGGGACCATCGCCGGGTACTTGGTTACTGGACAGCCCCTTATAACACTGATAATCGGAGTTTTAAGCGCATATTTCATATCTAACTGGCAGATAAACAGTAAACAGAACAAACAGCGAGAGATATTAGAAGAACAATACATCCAGGTACTAACCTCTATCGTTTCGTCTCTGCAAGGCGGGGCTAACCCCTACCAAGCCCTGGAAGAAACCGCTATGAGTATTAAAAATCCCGCCAAGGATATTTTTTTGGAAATCCTGCGCAAAAACCGCACCGGGACAAATTACCACGAAGCATTAGGGATCGCCGCCAAAGAATACAACTGGCCCACCCTGAAACAGCTAGAGATGGCTTTTCGGTTATATGACCGCACTGGCAGCAACCTAATTCAAGCTTGCAACCATCTTTTACAGGCCGCCTATGACCGCAGGGGAGATAGGAAGCAAGTCTCAGCAATGACAATGGTTGTTCGTGCTACAATGGTTGTTTTGTCGGTTCTTCCGTTTGCCCTGATTATATTTATGCGCTTTTTTGCTCCTGATTTTATCGCGCCTTTGTTCCACACCACCGGGGGGATTATCGTTTCAGTAATCATTGTCGGGCTTATAGTTATTGGTAACAAAGTAGGAGCTAAAATGGCCGAGAACATCCTGAATTAAAGGGGGCCTAGCGTGAACCGAAGCGAAGCTCTTTTGATCTTTGGGATCAGTCCATTTTTCACCGAAGAAGAACTAAAAACTCGCTGGAGGCAGCTTATAAAACAACACCACCCTGACTTAGGGCACGACCCTAAATAATTTCTGCGCGTCAAAATCGCCCACGAAGAACTTAGCAAATACCGGGAAACATATTCAGCAAATCAAGAATACTATGATTTTTGTCACCGCCCCAGCCGCCCCGGATATCTTGGGGTTTGTTCTGGGGCGTAAGTTTTGCTGGATTCATAGCAGCAGTCGCACTTTTGAATTCAGTATATTTTCAACAAAGAATGTATGATATTCAACTGAGACTAGCCGAAGTAAGCGAAAAAATTTTTCTTGGTAATAAGAAAGGAAGTGGTCTTATCCGTACTTTCATTAATCAATCACCGGAAGAAATCAAGGCATATGCTCCGTTAAGCAGTATTCCTGTTATGTCATTCAGCAAATTTGATCGCCCCGCTGCTGGAGATGTGGCAGTGGTTCTGGACAATACCCAGGATATTTATAAGGCTATCAAGATGCAGATACCTATGGCAGTAATCACCGAGAAAGACTCTCAGTGTCATCAAGAGGCCCTTAAATACCTCTCTCCTGCCGCAGTGATTTATTATTCCAATGGCAAAATGCACTCTGACGAAAGAGTCTTTTCTATTTCTGAAGGACTTACGATACAGACCCTCAATGAGATATGCCAATTCATAAACGAGAACCAAATCTGTCCCAATATTTATGTTTGGCAACCCCGAAAGAAACCCGTGAAACCGAATATTCAACCCATAAGGGAACCTGTGCAGCAACAGCCCCAGCAAAATATAAGACCCATGCCTGAACCGGTACAGCCCCAGCAGGAATATTCGCCTGCGCAGATTGATTTTAATAGCTTTATCAATAATAAAGAAATCATCGCGGTATTCAAATCCACTCCCAACGCTAACAGCGAAGCAGTCGCGCAGGAGATCGCGCAAAGATCAAACGCCGGGTATTTAAAAGTCGGATCGCAGCTTATGAAAAGCACAACCGAAAACGCTTATTCTGACGGGAACATCGTAAACTACAATGCTAACTTTACCCCCGACAGACTTATAGTCGAAGTTGATGCGCAGATAACCAACGCTATGGAAGCGGTTTATACTCAGGCTTCAAAGATAATCCATGTTTGCTGCGCTAATGTCGAACTCGGGATGCAGGCAGTAAAAGACTGGGCCGCCAGTGGCTTTAAACTGGATGCGGTCATACCCGACTCTAATAGCACACTATCTGCATATAAGGCCGGAGTCCCCAAGGCACTTTCCATTGAGGAATTTGTTGCCAGTTTATAGAAAGGAGAATTCGTTGAAAACATTCATTCCTGGATATATCACACCGCATAAAGTAAGGTTGGTGTCTGGACAAAGCTGGGACTGCTCAGAAGAAGAAAAACCAGATTATATATTATGGGCAGATAGTGATGGCTCGCTTAGAATTACCAACACAAAAGATGAAACCACCTACGTTCAGGGGGGCGCGAAGTTCGATACACTACTGCGGGGGACTCACTGGAAAGCACCAGGCACAGTAATTAGCTCTTGAAGGGGGTATTTGTTTTGAAAGTAATGATTTTAGGTAACCCCGACTATACAGAGGCAGTAATAAGAAAAGGCCATTCAATTACCCTTGACCCCTTTGATGCGCACTATACAATAGCAGACGCAATAAACACGCAAGCTATCCCAAAGGATAATGAAGCGATAATCATTCTATCTGGGACAGTATCCGACTGGGCGGCCAAACAGTCACGCCCTGATGCAAAGTTTGTAAACACCATAGAAGAAGCGGTCGGCTTAATAAAAACCTCGGAGGAACCCGAGGAAATATTTGAACCCAAAGACAAACTATTATTGTTAAGCTATGCTAACAAAGGTGGGGTGGGTAAAACCACCACCGCTATATCACTCGCCGAAGTATTATCGGAGAATGTAAAAACCTTATTGTGTGACTTCGATTACGCCGGGCCAAACATTGGAGCCTTCTATTCAGTAGAAACGAATAATTATTTTGAAGGCCCGGTCAAGCCCATCAAGGTCAAAAACAACCTGTATGTTCTCCCCGCCCCAAAAGAGAACATCCCGAGGGGTTCTATCAAGGGAGAACAAATCACTGAGATAATAGACTCGATGAACTTTCAGGTTATAGTAGGCGACACTCCGCCTGCGCCATGGGATTTACCGTACCTGCATAGTTTGTTTGAGCGCAGTGATCTAGTTTATTCTGTAGTAGACCAGTCTTTGTTTTCTGTGAGCGAAACTAAAAGATTCGGGATTACCTTGGTCGCAATGGGAGTTCCGCCGGAGAAAATGCGAATAATCATCAACCGCTACAACTCTCGTCATGCCAGTCCGAGAAAAATACTGGATGCCTTCTGTTCGGGGTTTAAAAAAGAATCCCGGACACTGCCTAAAGTAGTTGCTCATATCCCCGAAGCATGGGAAGAACAAGTAAAGGCTGGTTATCGCGCCACTATATTAAACAAAGAAGTCTGGGAGGATGTATGCTCTGAGGTATATGCCAAGCTTGGTTTAATACAAAAAACCGAACCCAAGGGCTTCTTTAGTAAGTTCGCTAATCCGATGCAAAAGCTAAAGCCCCTTTTCACAAGGTCAGTAGCGCACTAATCCAAAATTGCAGTAATTTCATAACCTTTAGGCAGAAAAATGATTAAAAACCATGAGAAAAGTGTTATAATAATAACAAGAACAAACCGCAGGGAACACGGCGGTTAAACCCGGATTAAATAATGTGCAGAATCACTTAAACCCCCAATACAACCCCACTCAGCCCGGACCAAAAAGTCCGGGTTTTCTCTTTTCATAAAGGGGGTGATTTTAATTATTATTTATGGATGCTTGTTGCCGTTTACTTACTCAGCTTACACAGACGCTACCAAGAGGGATTTGTATGATTATGTAACCATTCCTGTTTTTCTTCTGGGAATGGGATACTCGATCTACACGGGCGCGTTAGCTAACATCCTCACCGCAGCAGTCATATTCGCTTTTTTATTTTTTATGGCCCTAAAGGGTGGAATAGCAGGCGGCGATGTGAAGTTTACCGCTGCCCTGGCGATATGGTTCGGCTGTCCGGCCATAATTTACGTCATGGGTCTGGGGGCTTTATTGGGTTTTATTTGGGGAGCGATTGGCCTTATTAAAAAAAGAAGCTTCGCGAAGCGTATGGTTATATTCTTCAGAGGGGTTCTTTTAAAGGTCTTGTATAAAGCGGACGCGATTCCCCAGCATGATCTATCTGAAGATTCTGTCCCGTTTGGGACGTTTCTGGTTATCGCGGCGTGGATCGTATTTTTTATACAGAAGGGGGCGATGTGTTGAATCTTGCCGATAAAATCCGCAGCTTATCTCACCATGTAGAAGTCGATGACATTGCCGAAACCTTATCTATCCCGCTAGATTTGGTTAATAGCGTCCTTGAAGGCACTGTTAACGAAAATGATTTAGCCGGATATGACCCTTTGATGGCTATAAAGGTTGTCGAGAAACAAATTGTTAACCGGGGGCGGGTGATCTCTATTTTGCAAAATCCCGCCCTGGCCGCAGAGATTACCATGTATGTGTCCGGCCACAATCCTGTTGCAGCAATAGACTTAGAAAAGTTTTCGGTTTTGCCGCTTTACTTTGGCATGAGTATAGACGAGATTCCGCAATACACCAACGTCCTTTGGGAAGAATTCTCCGACAAAAAACCCTACCGGGATATGTGTATCTATTTCATGCCGCCACGCGAGAGAAAACTCTCTCTGATATCAGGAGTTTTAAATTCCTTTCCTACCGTAATCATAAACACGCCGTTGGAATTATTAGACATGGTATGTGGTCTGTCCGATATCGTCTATCTGCCAATCGCAGATAATCTAGCCGGGGTTTATTTCGCCAGACTGTTACTGACCCAGTATAAAAAATATGAGGAAAAAACGCAGTTCATATGGATGGGACAGAACACTCGGTATAATTCAGTATTAAAAGAATTCACCAGAGCAAAAGTCGCTGGACATATTACTGAACTGCACGGCATCAACCCCGGAAAGTACCAGAAGCAGGTAAGTAAAATACTGCAGCCACTATACCCCGAAAAACGCAGGCTATTCGGGTATTTCTCGTAGAAAGGGGATTCAAATTGAACAAGAGAGTTTCATTGATTTTTGCTCTGATTATTAGCTTGGCGGCCTTTGGGTTTTCTTATGCCAAAATCCAACAGCACATAGAAGCATCTACTACCACGGTTCGAGTTCTGGTTCCAAAGGATACAATCGAAGCCTATTCAGTAGTGACAAGTGATAATTTGACCACTATAGCAGTACCCCCGAATATAACCGATGAAAATACTGCCCTTTCGCCCGAACAGATAGAAGACAGGATCGCCGTTGCACCTTTATATGCTGGAAAGCCCATCGACATAAGAACAGTCATCAGCAAAGCAGAAGACCTTGAAGAAAAGCAAGTAGTAGGGGTATATATTGACCCGGCTAGATGCGCTGGTGTAAACGAAGGCGATTTGGTAGATATCTACAGGATTTCTCCCACCAGCCAGGGCGAGGCTGCACCCAAGATCGCGCAGAATTGCCGGGTATTGAGAGTAACAGACGATAAAGGCGTTTCTACAAGGGGAGTTTCAGTAGTTCAGAGTGCTGCTGCAAGCGCGAATCTGACCAAGCCGCCGCGCATAGTATACCTGCTTGTGAGTCCCCAGGAAGTTCCTTATGTAATTCAGGGTTCGGCAGAACAAAGCTATTTATCGCTGTCCAAAAAGACCAAAGAAACCATTGATCCAGTGGTAGAAGTCAAAGGAGGGCGTTAAATTGTTTTTTCGTAATAAAGAACCATTAGAAATAACGCCTGTTGTCTTGTCTTTAAAAGAGGCCGAAGAAAGAGTTGTTCAGCATCTTGTTGAATCTTCAAACACCGACTGGGTGGCAATGTTTGAAGCTGCCAAGTCAGGAGTGTCTGGGGCTTATGAGGAATGTTTAAAAATCATCCAGCAGGTGTTGTCCGAACAGCTTATTACTATCCATGATTACGACAATTCTGTTGCCGCAGTGAATATATTTCACGACTGTTACGGCCTAGGAGCATTAACTTCCTTTTATCAAGACCCCGAGATTGACGAGATAAGAGTTACCCCGCAGGGGACGGTATATGTGGTCCTTAAAGGAAGACTGGAGACAACTGATATAAAGTTTAGCAACGCTGAAGTAGGGAATATGATAAATCGCTTGAAGCCAGCAAGCGACATGGGGGTATCCCTGGATGAATCCAACCCGACTATGGAGTTGGTAAGACCTGACGGCTCCCGGTTAACCGCCATATGCCGCCCGGTTACAGAACGGTACTGCTTCGCGCTTCGCAAACCTGGGAACCTGAATGTAAAAGACTTTATAAAACTTAAAACCTTTGACGAGAGGGTTGCTCGAATGCTTGCTATCTTCACTAAGGGCAGAAGAAACATATTAGTATGCGGTGGGGTAAACAGCGGCAAGACGACCCTTTTAAGATTACTAGCGAGTCAATTAGATCCCCAGTTGTCAATAAGGGTATTAGACACCGACAACGAATTAAAACTGGCGAGAATACACCCTGACAGGGAGATATGGGAGTTAGAGGCTCATCCCGAAGTAGGGGCCGACATGGAGATGCTGTTCACAAAAATTTTAAGAATCACTCCTGATGTTATCATAGTGCCGGAGTTTAGAGGTAAAGGAGAGGTATGGACAACTATAGAAGCCTGCACCCGAGGCCATGACGGTTCTATGGCGACAGCGCACTTTTCATCGTTTTCTTCTCCAGAAGAAGCAGTTAGAAACACTGCTATGCTGGCCCTAAAGGAAAAGGCGCACCTTCCCCTGGATTTGGTGATAGAGCGCGTTGCCCAGGCTTTCCAGATTATCATTCAAACCTTCAACGATGCTAGGACTGGAATTAAGAAGATTACCTCAATTACTGAAGTGGTGATCGAAAACGGGAAAACAAGATACAATCCCTTGGTTACCTGGGAAGCTTATAGCGACAACTATACCGGGGATGGGGAATGGAAGGTATTAAACCCCCTTAGTGAACGCTGTATAAACAACATGAAAGTATACGGGGTCTCCTTGCAGGAAATTCATGAAGCCTGGGAGGGGATTTAATTGTACGAAATCCTGCTTGGTGTTGGAATAGGCACAGCCCTGGGGATTTTAGTTTACATCCTAACAGGGATGATAAAAAAACCTGCCCTTCCAACTCAATTCAAGAATATCAATCTCTTAGCGGTTGTTGTGATGGGCGCGGTCTTTGTCTGGCTAAGAAACCTTGCTCCCGCTCTAATCGCAGCGATCATAGTAATCTACCTGCCGCACCAAATCGCCTACTACAAAAACAAGAGCCACCGCTCCAGGGTGTTAGAACAGTTGTCATCTGCTGTGTCGCTGTTCACCAATACAATCACCATTACTAAGAGTATTCCCCGGTCGCTGGAAACTGTTGGATTGAGAATTCCCGATCCGGTAGGAGGGATTTTCCGCAAAGCATATGCAGAATTGACATTCAATACCCCCCTTGAACAGGTTTCGGAAAGCATAGCCCAAAGGTTAGATATACCCTATGGGTACATCTTCGCTAAATTATTAGTTTCAGCAGAAACCCAAGGGGATGCTATTACACCCCTATTCCGGGATTTGAGCTACAAGATAAGCTCTGCCCGTGACCAGCAGAACTTTCAGACCACTGAACTATCTGCCACCCGCATAACTAACATAATACTTTTAGCCCTACCAGCCCCGGCTTATTTCCTGCTGTCCAGCAAATTCCAAGAGATGGCTATTTTCGCCGCTTCCACGGCAGGCAGAGTTATCTTTACCCTTTGGCTCCTGGCTATCATTCTGTGGATGTTCATGGACAGACTGATTCTGGATTCTTAAAGGGAGGAAACGCCATGTTCATTGTGATAGGTGCTGCTGGCCTAGCTGTTGTGGTTTTTGTCTGTTTTTACATCTCAACAGAGGTAATCATCAGCAAAGCTCAGGCCCAGTTGGTCAGTAAGCAATTCTCAGTCTCAAAGCCCAACAATGATACCCGGCTGGTTGTCGGCGGGGGGATCGGCCTTATCGGGGCTATCCTGCTGACAAACGGCACAAGTTATATGTCAACCGCCATTCCCATCCTGTCTGTCATGGGAGCCGGCGTTGCGGAAGCCACATACCGCGTATTAAACAAGGGAAAGGAGGAAAGGCGCAGACAAGAATGTCTTTTACTTTTTAGCGCAGTTGAGATTTTCACCCAGGCGGGGTATTCAATACCCCAGGCTCTTGCCAATGCTAGAGAATTTACTCCGATTTTAGCTGCTGATATCAATAAAACTTTAGCCGCATGGCCGCATGGCGATGTGCAGGCGTTAGAACTTTTTAAAGACTTAATTAATCTTCCTGAAGGCAACCAGCTTGTTTCTCTGTTAATTCAGATCAACCAGGCTGGGACAAGAAACTTGGCAAACATAATTCAAGCCGAAGCTAAACAGATGGAAGAAAAACGCCAGGCATTAGCCAAGGCAAGGATAGCCCAAAAACCCCTTTTCTTATTGATATACCGATTATTGCCCATTGTTGTGTTGGTAGGTATGTTTGGTGGAATGTTAGTCACCAGGATATTCAACGAAATGAATCAATTTTTAGGAGGTTAACAAACAATATGATGGAAATTTTAAAAAATCAAAAGGGACAAGGCACATGGGAGTACATGGTTATTATGGTTGGTATCGCCGTGGTAGCGGTAGCTGTTTCGGCAGGGTTGAAAAGCGGGATAACCGGTGAAACTGGAATCACCGGAAAAATGACCGGGAAATTGGATGCCCTGGCAGATGGAATCGAATTAGAGTAAATGCGGAACATCATTGCGATTTTACGCTCCCAGAAAGGCCAGTCGTCAGTTGAGTTGCTTGTAGGCATGGTAGGCGTGGCTATTATCGCAGTGGCAGTAAGTCATGCTATGAGAACCCCTGTTGAGAATATACACGACAAGGTAATAGACGGTATAACTAATGTAACGGGAAGTGGGATGTAGGCAGGGGAAACCCTGCCTACATTCTTTAAAGGGGGTGGTTTTATCCAAAACCAAAAAGGCCAAGCAACTATAGATTTTCTTATGATATCAGTATTATTATTCGTTATTCTATTCGGCGCGGCAGATTACTGGATGGCTATGGTGAGAATTCAGCAGGGAGAACACATCAAGAATTACTACCTTGACCGTAGCCGGATAGAAGGGTATTTGTCCGATTCCGACCGCGAGGAAATGGAACTCAAAATGGACAATATTGGATTAGAAGTTACTGAGATAACTGCTCCTGAAACAAGATTGACGAGAAGCCTGACTGATTACCCGGTGGTCGAACTCAATATCAAGACCGAATTCAAAAAAAGCCCATTTATGATGGATTTCTTCTTAGGGGAAAAAAATACACTCCGACCTGAGTTTTACGGAAAGGTGGTAAGCGAATATGCCGGCCCGTAAGATATTAAAATCTCAAAAAGGCAACACCGCTACCATACTGTTCTTATTTATGCTGCCAGTATTAACAATCTATTTGATATCTTCACTCGATCATGCTAGGGCAGTATTTGGAACAGACTTAGATATGCAGCAGGCATTAAACGATTCTTGCCGATCCGCAGCATTAATGGTCAACCCGCTATCGCAAGCCCATAATAATCCGATGATTAATCCAGGCAACGCCCACGATGCCTTTAAAGACATATTGGGTAGTAATCTGAAACTCAACGAGGATATGACCCCAAGGGCAAATTCACCGATAACTGATATTGAATATGTTTTGATAATATACAACGGGGAAAATGACTATGGACTACCCGAAGGGGTAAAATACTCACCTGCCGGACATGAAAACTTCTCCTGTAAACTTCCTTTCACAATCAACCTTTCAGACATGGGTGTAGCCAGCGGGACGAAGATAGTTTTAGACAAACCTGGCTGCGTTGCAACAACCTCAACCACAATGGTTCCTGTGTTGGGCAAAAACCAGATAGAAGGGGCACGGTGGTCTGCAGCAAAAATATTGCGATAACTGCAGTTTATGACAGTATCCCGGTAATATCGGATTCTATGTATAGCGAATGGCTAGTGGTACTGCAGAATAGAGAATTATAACAGGACATAACGGTGAAAAGTTTATCGGCCTCATGGTGACGGCTACATTAGTAAAGGAGTGAGGAAATATACAGTTTAACTAGAAACTCTACTTGTAAATCGTCTAAGGCAATATTAGGAGGGCGAATAAGATGGTAATAAATAATTACAAGCATAAAACACATAAGTTCTTGCTAGTCATTTTGATAGCTGTGGCAGTATTGTTATCACAAACAGGAAATGCGCTGGGCGGAGTATGTAACATAGATTTTAGTGGAGTACCATATAAGGTAAGTAAAAATTTAACAATGTCAGATGGCAGAAGGCTCAATGCATACAACTATTCCAACACATATGTAAGATTATATAATAGCGAAGGCACCTTATTAGCAGAAAAATCTTATGGTGATAAGGTCGAGCGTATAAGAGCCTTTGGAGAGCTGCCAAATGGGAATGTTTATGTTTGGATACAACATGTGGATACCTATTATGAACCTAATGCTGAGCAAGAGTTGGATGGCAATAACCTTAACACCATTTCATCTGTTACTGGGGTTGATACAGCAAATCCACTTCTAACAGGAACGTTATTAGAGTACGCCACAAACGAAACGGGCATAGATATGCAAACTATTAAATCAGACGTACAGATAATTAAGGAATCAATAACACCCACAATTATTTCAGTGAAGGGAGTAAATGGAGCCACCGCAACTACCTCAGGCAGTTTCCTGGTGTACATTGAGGCTTATGGGGCGATTGAGTACAGAGCAAAGAGCGATTCAGGCTCATGGACAGAGTGGTCACCGAGCAGCATGATGAGCATGGGCGGTTTAAGCAGTGGGGTTCGAACAATTACAGTCGAAGCCAGAAACGCAGCGGGAAAGGTGTCGAGTAAAAGCATGACAATATTCAGTTTATAAGAACAGCCCAAAAACTCAGGAAATACATTCAAAAGCCCTGGCCTAAAAACCAGGGCTTATTTTATGGACCCCAAAAGCGGGGAACGAAAAAATTAGGAGGAAAACAAATGAACGAAAGCAATGACTATCAAGAAAAAGACCAGTTTGTCGCTGCGGAAGAAATTCTTCGGAAGATGCAGGAATCACTGCACAACATTAAAGAAAAGAAGGCCAGGCAAGGTGAGTTAGCAGATGAAATCCAGAGCCTATCTATGAGACTGGCTGAAACCCAAGCCGAGGAGGTCAGCCTTTCAAAAGAGTTGGCTAACCAAAATATCGAATGGCAGCAACTAACCCAGAGATTTAATTCTATAGGAAAGTTTAATATTGACTGATCGTCCGAATCCCAGATGCCATTCGCAAGGAGAACTGCTATACTACCTTGAAAAAAACAACCCCAAAGAAATCGTAATCGACCCGCAACTACCAGGGAGCCTGTCTATAGACTCCCTGGTAAAAGTCATCGGACAGAAACACCCCGACACAAAAGTTGGGATTCTGAAAGAACATTTAAACAAGCCAATCATATATGCGGCAGCAGCAGTATTAATAATCCAGGCAGCTTTTAACCTGGCGATTCAGTTCAGCACACTGACCATCCAGCAGGTAACATATTCAGGTATCGCCACCGCAGGCGCGTTTTTCTTTTACATGGGAGGCATTATATGTTTCAGAAAAAAGCAATAGCATTAATTATCCTTGCCCTGCTGATCGTGGGGGGAGTTGCCCATTATACTGTCCCCGACCCCCGTATTACAGCAACCACTAATAACTTTGTTACTGCACTCCTAAACAATGAAAACCCTGAAAACTACTGTACGGGAGATGTGCTGTTCCGTATCAAGACCAGGGAGCTGTCTAAGGCCACTCCGGTTTCGATAAAAACAACCCTTACTGATAATAGCAGGGATTTTGGTAGGGTATACATCGAAGCTGAAATACAACTGCCCGACAAAAGCATAGATGTTGGTTTCTATGAAGCGGAATTAATCAAAGATGACGGATGGAAAGTCTATTCTTTCAGGGAAACCTTACCCAGAACCAATTCCTTCAGTATTCCGTGGAACGCCCCCGAGCTGGGAAGCTTTTACGAAGAAGTCTTTAAACAGTTATCTAAAAACAATGATTCTTTATTGGCTGGACCGGCCAAAACTGCTTTCAAAAACCAGCCGATGTTAAAAACCACCCCGGAGATACAAGACTTGACCACAGAGATTCTTTATAACAGCAAATTAGTGATTGCGAAGCACACATACACATATGATGGGCGGCAGGTTAAGGTACTAGCCCATTATTATAAGACTGTTGACGGATTTAAAATTGTGTCGATGCAGGCCCTTTAGCCCCAAAAGAGAAAGGGGGTGATAGTATCAAACGAATTTTGATGTTTCTCTTGGCCTTGATCACAACGATGATAGTAGGAGTAAATATAGCCATAGCAGAGGAATACCGTTACGATATTGATACGTTGGATGGAATCAACCAGGGCAAGACCACTGCAGTAGTGGATATTATAAAACATGAGATCCACTTGCCGAAATATATGCCCAACATGGTTGATTTTCTAGGCGATAGCCTTGAATACATCGTCTTGACTCCAGAAGGCGTAAAAAGAGTCAATACTGACGGCAGTATGGATACCGTAGTTGCGGCGAGTGTGTTAGACAATCCGGTATCAGCCATAGCCGGGACTTCAAATTGCCCCGATTTTATGATAGCGCATGGCAGTAATGTAACCCGTTATTCTTTTACAGGGAGCGGGTATGTTGTTAACCCCGTCCTTTCTTCGCAGGGCTACACGGAAATCCTGAGCGTGAGCACAAACGAATTAGATCATGCAGTATTAACCGACACAGCAAGCTACATGGCTTTTACTGGCAGCGAAATGGCAGAGGCATTCAGCGTAGGAGGCTTAACCAGCCCTATTGCCATGTCACTGTTTAAAGATCATTACGGCATGGCCGTAATAGACGGTGAAGAAGTGAAATACTTCAAGAACGGCTCCCTTTCTCATTCGATGACCGGACTCACCAATGCTTTCAGTATATCGGCAGCCGATGGAGGGAATCTGGCTATAGTAACTGATAAACAAGTCAAACACTACAATCTACTTAACGACACGCTTATGGAGAACTCTTTTTTGTCCATAACGACAGGTCTTACTATGCCAACTTGTGTTGCGCTTCGTCCGGGCAGTTATGACCGCCTTGTGGTCGATGGCAATATTGTCAATTATTATATGTGGGATGGGACAGGGTTAGTATTAAATCCTACAATGTCAAAGACTATAACAGGCTTGCAGGACTTAGGCAGTTACATACCTAGTGCGGCAGCCGAATCAAAAATCTATTCTTCCGTACAGGATATATCACATATCAAACTTTATATTGACGATCCTATCGGCCACACACAGCAAGCTGGAACTAGTGTAGATTGGTTTGTTACCGCCAAGGACGGGGAGAACGACTGGCAGCCGGCCGAGCTGGGTAAATGGACTGAGGTTGTCCCCGGCAAAAAACTAAGGTGGAAAGCAGTCCTCAAAACAACCGAAAGGGACAACACCCCAATTATTTACCCCACCATTGTCTTACAGACAAACAGTAAACCGAACCCACCCACGATTGATGCTCCGCCCACAACCGGGTCTGACCGCTGTTATCTGGATTCTACTCCCGTAATCCGGTGGACATTCAATGACACTGATACGGGAGACTCTCAAGGAGGATTCCAGGTAATAGTCCGTGCCAACGGAGTAGTAATCGAAGACTCAGGATACATCCCCGGCTCTGCCAATGAGTATATTGTTGATTCCGGCAATACCGGGAAACTTTATGAATCCGGGACAAATGTATTCACTGCAGAAGTTGTGACTAAAGACGAAGCAGGAGTTGCTTCAGACCCGAGTACGAAACAATTCTGCGTGATAGCCTTCGACCGGCCTTATGTGGAAGTTATTGCTCCGCCTTCATCTGGATTCACCCCTAAGGACTGCACCAAAGACCTCTTGCCCGGTACAAAGGCGGGGGGATTGGTGAAGGTTAGGGCATACAGTGTCGGAGTGAGCACAGCAGGGTTTACATTCCCGTATCTTGCTGAACAATCAACTATTGTGGAGCCGCCGAAGAAAATTGAAACTAAGGGAAGTAACTACAGGTGGGAGGCCAGTTTCTATACTGAAGCGAATCCCGATATATGCCCTGAAGGGACTATCGTAAACGGATATTTCACCGGTGACGGGATTCCCAACCTGATGTATCTCAACGATACTCCTGTATCTGAGATGCCCGCCAAGTGGTGGCAGTGGGAGGGATACCGAAAATGGGCTGAAGGAATAGTAAGGGTCGGCGAGTCAATGTATGAAAACTGGTCGGTAGTTTTAAGGGGCAGAGAAAACTAATCAGATTTTCCAAAGAGGGGCATACGCCCTCTTTTTTTTAGGTGGTGCTATTCTACAAAAGCAAGGAGGGAGTATTATCTACCGGTATATGCAAATGCTGCACCAACATGACCCGCAAACATTGTTACACTCCAGTAGAGTTGCTGAGTTGAGTTTACAAATTGGTGAGCAGATCGACCTAACACACAATGAATTAAGGAATCTAGTAATATCAGCATTCTTACATGATATAGGGAAAACACTAATATCCGCAAATGTCTTGAATAGCCCCGATCCATTGACAGATTCCGAATGGGAGGAAATGAAAATGCACCCCGTATGGGGAGCAAAGATGTACGAAGGTGATTCTAAAATTAAAAAGGGCATTGTGTCCCACCATGAAAATTTCGACGGAACTGGTTACCCCTATGGCCTTAAAGGGGAGAAAATCCCCTACACCGGGCGGATAATCGCTATTGCCGACTCATTAGACGCGATGACTGCTGTCCGTGCATATAAAACACAGATCAGCGTGGACGATGCGATCAAGGAAATCATAGGCTGCGCTGAAACCAAATACGACCCCTATATTATCAAGGCTATCTATAACAAGAACATATTTAATTCACTAAAGCCATTCATGTTCACATCAGAAAGGAGAAATACACCTTGCATAAAATCGGACTTGATGTTGGGTATGGCAATACCAAGATAATCACCGGCAGTAAAAGAATCTGCTTCCCCTCCCTGGCAAAACCGGGAGAGAAGATCAACATGGATAAGATTCTATCCGCTGCTGGTGATTATGTATCAACTATCAACGACAAGACATGGTACATAGGCCATATGGCCGCAAAAGAGAGCCGTTTCGCCATTAGAGCCTTTGACGATGCAGAAAGGTTTAACAACCCCGCTTTCCAAGCCATGCTCGCCACCGCGCTGGCGGTAAGCACAAACGGAGAAAGCGAAGTCATGCTGGTGACGGGGCTTCCCCTATCTTCCTACAGAACATCTCAAGAAGAATTTCAAAAGTTTCTCACTGGGTTTTCCGCTAGAGTTGAGATTGGCGGCGAAGAAAAACACATCAGGGTCCAGCAGGCATTTGTTTTCCCCCAGGCAGCGGGAGTTTTTTTCAATCCCAACTACAAATCCAGCAGCGATATCAGCGCGGGGGATTTAGTTACCATCATGGATATCGGCTACCGAACTACTGATGTGGCTACATTTGAATACACTGGGGAAAAGTACGAACTCATGCTAGAACATTCATTCACTGCCGACACTGGTATGGTGACTGCCTTCAGAGCTTTGGCTGCCAAGATGGCGGGGGACAATAAAATGTTCGCTGTCTCATTAGAAAGCGCGGAGAGAGAATTTTTAAACGGAAACGGTTACAAAGAAATCAGCGAAACCATCAGCCGTGAAACTGTAGATTCTATTGCTGAAGCCTACAAACTTAACGGGCCAAGCAAGGAGCGCAGGACACACATCATTGCGGCTGGCGGTGGCAGTATCGCACTAAAAAAGACTCTAACCAAACAGTTCCCCGGCATAGTGTTTCTTGAAGATGCCCAGTTTGCTAATGCCATAGGCTTTTATGATCTGAGCAAGAGGCTGGATATTAACATTGTAGGGTAATACAGCGTCGCAAGGAAAGCCTGGATTAGTCGGAGGCAGAAGGCGATTCGCGACTAAGTTTGTGTCTTACAAATAATGACAACAGGTTTTTTGCCAACCTGCGACACAAAGCGAAAAGTAAAAACACCTTGAAGCCTGGAGTATCAAGACTTCTCCTGCGACACAAAAAGGAGCTTTTTATGAAAGTTAGAGTAAACCTATCTTTTCCTGACAATCACCCTATTTCTCAGCTTGATAAAAAAAAGCGGGCCGCCACTATTCACCGCATTATCTCCGACTGGTACAGCTGGGGAGAACGCCTACAACGGATCGAGGACAGCCTGGCCCGTATCGAGAACCGCCTGGAAGGTGGCACACCATCCCCAACCAATAAAGACGTAGACCATGAACGCATGAAAGACCAACTTATGATGGATATTTTGAATCTTAAATGAGAGAGGAGGGGCTAATGCTGCTTGCTGTTAATAGAAAAGACATGGTGGAAGCCTACAGGCTAATTGAAATAGCCCGAATGAAGACGATGGACATGATAATGCACCCAATAAATAAAGACGAATCCGTTACTAATGAATTGCTGGATGAACTGATTGCAACCGATGTTTACCCCGAATATATCAAGATCACTATTAGAGACATTCTTCCCCGAGAAGCTGATATACCTAAAACGACCTTGAGGGAGCATTGGTTGAGCCTAATGTTTCATGCGCTGAAAGACATTGATTGGAAGGCAGAAAAGGTTCTCTGTGTTATTAAAGTAATCAGTACAGCGTCATACTGGGACACGGATAACCGGGCATACAAATTTATCATCGACTCCCTGCGATACAAACAAATCATCCCCAATGACACCCATAACAATATTTCATATCTAGTAGTCGGCGGGGAAATAGACACAGAGAATCCTAGAACAGAAATCTATATCCTCGAACATCCCCAAGAACCTCTGTTTTTTCTGTCCAAAAAAGAACAGAAACACCGAAAAAAATAGAGGTATAAAACCACAATAATTATCTTGCAGGGCTGTCCAAAAACCATTAAAAATTTGTCCAAATCGCTGTCCAAAACGCACTTCTATTTTCTGCAGGTTAGGACAGTCCGAAATTAGTAGGTTTTGGACAAATAAACGCTGGGCAAACCCCTAGATAGTTCTTAGATTGGACAGCTTTTTAGAGAAGGAAAAAAGGCAGAAATTTAACTGTCCAAAAGTGGTGGGTAGTCTAACGGGGCAAAAACCTGCCTTATTGGTTTGGCCCAGACGGTAAGCGAAGCTACGGCTCCCCCCTCAGTAATTAGGACAAGGGACATTTGTCATTAAAACGGACGGGGAGAAGAAGTATTTCAGTAGCGATATTTAGGCAGAAGTCGCTCAGCAAGGTCGCCCTATCAGTAAAGATGTTATACGCATTAAGGGTAACCCCCGGTCAGTAATATTACCCCTCGCTCCGCAAGCCCCCGCCAGTAATAAAGGAGGTGAACGCAATCGAACTAACAGACAGCGACATCAACCTATTTAGACTCATAGCAACAACCGGCTGCTGCACCGTGGCCCAGGCCAGCAAAATCTACAACGCTGACAATAAATGGTATCACTACAAGCGAGTCCAACGCCTCCGTACTAACGGCTACCTTGCGAAAAAAAGCACATACTTGGAACTAACCAGTAAATCAGCCGAGGTCATCGGTGAGAACAAATATCGCTTCCGAAATCCCGATATGCGGGAAACAAGTATCGAACTGTCTGAAATAGTCCTGGCGGCTCAGTTAGAGTTCATAAGCAACCGCACTCTACGCACCCTATACAACCTGAATCGAAAAACCTTTTTCAAGGGCGCATTTCCTTTTGGTGGCAAACAGTATTTTCTCTACATTATGAGTGAGGACGCGAAAGCCAATTACTACGGCCAAGTCCAAGCCGAGTTAAAACTGCTATCGGTTTCAAACATTGCACCCCATGCAGTAATATTCGCTCCCAACCCGAAGGTTATGGCCGCATTCGGTGTAGGGACATTCCATCAGAAAGAACTCTTTTTGCTGCCATACCCAACGGGGCTTAACCTGTTTGTAAACTTCTTTAGCCCGCTGATACAAGAATACGTAAAATCATTCATCCCTAATGGTGCAGTAATATCAACCCACCCCCACGCCCATTACGAAACCGTGGCGAGTTACTACACTATCCTTATCCTTAACGACCTGGCTAAAAGAAGTGCGCTGGATGCTTACTATTATCTAGGCCAGCAAAAGCCAGTGACTATAATCTGCCTGGAATCACAACAAGAACTTTTTTCTAAGCACTATCCCCAGGCGAAAATCATCGCGCTTTCAGACATTAAAATCTACGAAAAGGAGAAGTTAAATGCTAACAACTGAAATTTGGCCGGAGGTTTACGCATCTCGGCAAACCAGAAACCCCTTGACTTGGACTGTAACCGGAGTAGAAGAACACAACGACTCTCTATGCCTGGTAGTATCCCAGGACCGCACCAAAGGCATCATTCCATTAGAGCAATCTGGCATCAACCTGATTGGCGATGACCGGACCATTAAAGGCCGAATCATGGCTTTAGTGGGTCAGCCGGTGACCTTCATCGTCACTCAGATCGACAAAGAGAATAATCTTTTCACAGGCGACCGCGCCCTTGCAATGGAAAAACAGGCCGCCAAAACCTGGCTCAATCTAAAGCCCGGACAAACCCGTTCAGCAATAGTCAGAAGAATCATCCGCAGAAGAAACAACAAAGGAAATCTGGTTGAAATCGGCATCGTCGTAGAGCTTGACGGCATCGAAACCTTCATACCCGTAAATGAACTCTCCCACGGCTGGGTGGAAGATATCAGCTCTATCGCTCAACCCGGCGATACCATAGACACTTATGTTCAAGAGACAGACCAAGAGAAACAAAAAGTCTTTTTATCCCTAAAAGAACTCCATGAAAACCCCTGGCCCTCATGCGCGGATAGATACATCAAAAACTCTGTCTATGTGGGAACCGTCACTGGCATGGTCGATTATGGAATCTTCGTTGATTTAGAACCAGGTGTGAACGCGCTCTGCCGCCATATGAAGTCTGGTCGGGTAAACAAGGGCGATTTAGTCGCCATTGCCATCATCAGTATTAATCCTGAAGAACAAAAAATATTTGGAGCCATCACCAGGCTGGTTCGCAAAGGTGCGTAATGTCCCAGTTTTCTATACTGCAAGACTACAAACTTAAAGCCTATCCCACCAACATAAGACCCCCAGGTCACCTCACCGCATGGGACAAAAAAACTTTAGCTTTCTTATCCCAGGTGGGGGCCGCCGCCTACTTCCAGATCGCGCCTATAGGCCGCGACCGGCAGAAATTAGACGCGCTGCACCGGGCCGGTTTATGCTTCAAATATCAGCTTCAGGGTGAAAAGAAAATCAACGTATCAGCAGCCAAACACCATAACAGCGTCAAAGACATCCTCAAGTCGCTTATTGTTACCCAGCTTGTCAAACAGTTCAATATCCCTCTAGAGGTAAGACCCGGCGAGGGAATTATCCATTCAGTAATATACATCAATACCAACGCCTATCCGGTGATCGTGTTAAGACACGGGGACCCGGTGTCATTGCTGCCGTTCATGGCCTGTAACTATGAAAGGCTGATAATCATATCCGAGCAGTACCACCCCGAGTTTGATAAAATCACCATACCGGTAAGGATAGCCTTAGACGAAAACTTACTATCAGACCGTTTTCACTTCATTCTCCCCGGCGGGAATCGAGAATATTTTGCTTGCGATAACCTTTAAATAGTGGTATCCTATATGCAGAATATATTAGTGCTCAAATGCACCCCAAAATCACTTACTCTGGCACACGCCGGACTTAGAAATAACCGATGAGCGGAACTAATCGGTAAATTTTCAAAAGATAATGTGCATAATGCTTTAAGAGAACCTTTGTGTAACAGCAGAGGTTCTTTTTTGTTCCAAATCTTTAAAATAATGTGCAAAACCAATTTGTGGAAGGTGGCCATATTCGCATCTACGGACACCCCTGGTCGCAATGGAGTATTCTTAAAAGTCCGCAACGCGGGCTTTTGTTATTAGAAAGGAGCTTTTTTATGAAAGTTCAAACCAAGTACGCCGCAGTAATTGACGACCTTTCCCTAATAATGGGAGGCCGGTACAAAACCACTGGCTACAGCAAATCCATCCCTAATATCGCCGGAAGTAGTCATTATATTATCCATCCTGGAACAAAAAACTTAGTCGAAGACTTAGGCGCGGTCCCAGCTATGAATAAGTTCCCTGAATTAAAGCCGGGGCAAAAAGTTTTGTTTCTTGATGTCTTTAAGCCGTATTTCACAGTCTGGTCGTTCGTCCGAGAATAAGCCGGGTTCCCCGGCGCAGAAGGTTTCACTAAGACCTCCTGCGCGGGCGAATCTAATCATGCGTCCCGTTTATTTATTGGGCGCAGTATATAAATTGGATCGCATGATCCATTGTCTCAGTACACACTGGGAATAAATATTCGTACCCTGGAACAATCCGGGAGAAAGGAGATTAATTAAGTCTCAATGGGACACGCGTCCACAGTAAAATCATTAAAATCAATAATAGGAGGAATCAAGACATGAATGTCAACAGTATCAATCTAGTAGGTCGTCTGACCAATGACCCCGAGGTATCCTATGTCGGGGAAAAGAACACCGCCAAGGCAGTTATGACCGTTGCCGTAAACCGTATCGGCCAGAAGGACAAAACTGACTTCATCCTAGTCGAAGTTTGGGGAGTCCAGGCCGAGAATGTAGGCAGATACCTTGTTAAAGGACAAGAGGTTGCTGTTACCGGCTCCATGCGGGTAGATTCCTGGAAAGACAGGGACGATAAGTGGAGAAGCAAAGCCTATGTAGCTGCAGATAAGGTACAGTTCGGCAACAAGCCAAAAACAGAAGAATTGGAAGAAATACCGTTTTAATTTGGGGGAATTTAGTATGATTGATAATCATACATCGGGTATGATAAGATTGGTTCGGGAGGCGATAACGATGCCGAGAATCACGGTAAGTTTGCCTGAAGAACAACTTTTATACCTTAATCAATTAGCCAAACAATGGGATACAACCCGTAGCGGAGCTGTGTTAAAAATCTTAGAAAAACATCAGAAAAAGATTCAGGAACAGCTAATGGTCGAGGGATACAAGGAAATGTCACTTCTTAACCAAGAAGAAGCAAACCTTGCTTTCCCTGCCCAGGCGGAGGTGGTCCTGCGTGATTAATCGCGGGGAGATTTATATTGTGGACTTTAGTCCAGCAAGAGGTAGCGAGCAGGCGGGTTTAAGCCCCGCCCTTGTTATTCAAAACAATACTGGTAATAAATTTAGTCCAACTACCATTATCGCTACAATAACCACTACACATAGGTCGTTCCCCTTCATGGTTAATCTAAACGCTGGCGAGGGCGGTCTACCTAAATCTAGTTCAGTAAACTTGGCGCAGATATTAACTATTGACAAAAGCCGCTTGACTCAAAAGCTAGGTAAGCTAGAAAACGAACGTATGAGAGAAGTTAACCAAGCAATAAAACTCAGTTTAGATTTGTCCTAACAAAAAACATTTTTAGATTACACAACAGAGGCCAGATGTTTTTATCGGCCTCTTTTTGTGTTTCTGACTAAAGGAGGATTATCATGTTTACACCGGCAACAATCGAACTTATCAAAAAAACCGTTATCCCTAAAGGCGCAACTGAGGCGCACATCAAACTATTCCTCTATCACGCCGAAAAATACGGCTTAGACCCTCTTACTAAAGAAATCGTCCTTGAAATCAGGTCTTCTAAAACCGGTCTAAAGCCCCTTATCATTACTACCCGCGATGGCTATTTGAAGGCCGCCATGAAAGACCCCAGCTACAACGGAGTTAACGGCGGAGTAGTCAAAGAGGGCGACATATTCGAGATTAACCCCACCGAAGGAACCCTCAAGCACACTTTTGGGGCAAAGCGCGGCAAGATCACAGCAGGATGGGCTGTAGCCAAGGCCAAGAACCGTGATCCAATCATGTTTATAGCGGATTTTGACGAATATATGGAGGCTAACAGCTCCAGTTATGTATGGAAAGATTATCCCAGTGCCATGATACAGAAAGTTGCTGAAATTGGCGCGATTAAACGCCAATTCAACATCACTGGCATGGTAGGGGCCGAAGAAATCGAAACGGTAGAAACCCCACCAGAAGCTCCGAAGCCGCCAACAGAAGTCCCGAAACCGGTGGAAAATCCTTCAGCAGAGGTCCCAAAACCGGCGGAACCCCCGGAACCCCCGGTGGAGACCCCGGAACCGCCAACAGATGCCTCTCCAGAATCCCCACCAGCAAAAGAAGAAAAATTCATCTTACTTCTAACTGAAAAACCCGTGTTAAAAAGCAAACAGTATACCGCCCAGGCGGTTTTATATTATCCAGAAAGCGATGCCCCTGTTACTTTAAAAGCCTCCCAAAAAATCGGTGAAATACTCACCACTACCGAAGGGATGGCCTTAGAAGTCACAGGTAAGTTGAAAGACAACATCTTAGTTGCCACTTCAGTAAAAGTCCATGATGACGAAACCAGCGAAACCGAAGCTGGCGATACCAACGACGGCGAAATAGGTAATGTCGTGGTGTTAACTTCTGCTCCCAAAGACGGCAAAATCCCCTATAACGGCGAAGTTGTCGTCCGCCCTTGGGCTTGCTGCAAATACAAAGATAGGGAAGCCCTGGTTGTGGGAAACGCTTTAAAAGCCCACAAACCGCACGATGTCCTCGACATAACCATCGCCGATCAAATCGAGAAAGACGACAAGCTGATGATATTCGTCAGCGAAGCCAGAAAAGTTAGTTAATTTTGCAGCCGCCTCCTCCGGGGGGCGGCTTAATATCGGAGGTGAAAATATTGTTAGTCAGTATAACCAAAGCCAACATCACCCTGGCGAATTACAAAATGGCCGAGGACCAGATTCTAACCATCGGTGCTAACGGAGATAGAATACTAGTGGAATATCTCTCCCGTTCAAACGGCAAGCCCGAAGTGATAATATTCCAGCACACAGAAGACAAAATCTTGGCCTGGCACAACTGCCAAGCCGCAAAAAGCAATTACGCCAACGCCTGTTGGCACTTGGCAATATCAGACATCCTTTATAATAGTGGCCCCTGCCAAATCGACCTTATTGGGGAACCAGACCAGTTCTGGGCCACTAAAGACCTCACTCAGGAATTCATGCCCCGTCCTGGTAAGTTTCAAACCGTAGAGCTTTCAATCGAAGGCCCCGACCCAATCCCGACAGAAATAGATATCCCCGAAAAACATAAATCGTTGCGCCGCTTCCGGTTGCCGAAAACACTTTTAGATAAAGTCATCGCATTTCGGGAACGGCAGGAACAAAGACTTACTGGTGAACAAAAGCTCCGCATTCCCCAAAACGTAAACTACATCCCTCAAAACGCGGAAGTCACCTATGCAGTATCAGCCTTGTTGTACGATACTTGGTCGCCGCCCCTCTTGATGGGACCCAAAGGCTCGGGAAAATCCACTCTGGTAGAAGCCTTAGCTGAGATTCTACATCTCCCTATTTGCAGAATCTCCGGCGGTATAGATATTAATGCAGATTATTTGTTAGGCTGCAAGACATTGATTCCAGAAGAAACCGCCCCCGCAAAACTTATCGCCAAGATCGGGGTAAACTGCGCCAAAGTTGGCGAACCCCTGACTGTCGAAGAACTAAGGCAACTCTCTGGCGGAAACGCCACCATGAGGGTAGCCCACGAACCGGGTGTCCTATTAGAAGCCATTACTAACGGTGAATTGATACTCATAGATGAAATCAATGTCTTAATTCCCGAAGTAACTTCCATTCTCCACACCTTATTAGATTGGCAGCGCACCATCACTGTATCAGGTCTGGGCGAAGTAAAAGCCCACCCAGACTTTAGACTGGTTGCAGCTATGAACGTAGGCTACATGGGAACCAGACCTTTAAACAACGCCTTCAGGGACCGTTTCCGTGGCATCCAGGTACAAGGTGTTTCCCGCGAAACCCTTATGGAATTGCTGCAAGAAAGAGTTGCCGAAGATACCGCGAGAAAACTGGCTGATATATACGAGGCATTATACGAATCAGTATACAGCCCCACAGGAGCCACCCTGTCCGAGAACTGTATATCTTTAAGATCACTTCTTAGAGCAGCGGAGGAAATCTCTATGGGGATTGCCTCTCAAAAAGAAATCATCATCTCATGTTTGACTGAATCTTTAGAGAGCGCATCTGAGCGCACCCAGGTTAAGGATTTGATTGAAATGAGATTATAGGAGGTAGTCATGAAGCTAGACCGCCACTTTTTTGAGATTCTCAGGACGCGCATGGAGAACATTCTCCGCGCGCTTTCCGGGAACAGGAAAGCATACATTATCTTTGGCGATAGAATCGCCACTGATATCAAAAACACCGTGACCTTAAATCCTCGGGACAGTATTATTCCGGGAGTGAAGGCCAGCCTCGCTGAACTTTATCTTTTTTATAAGGCTTGCACAGCACACGAAGGCTCGCACATTCGCTACACATCCCTTACAGCCTGGAAAAAAGCTTGCAAGAAAGGACCCATCTTTCAGCATTTAACAAACATCATAGAAGACGGCAGAATCGAAGCTGCCATATCAGAAGTCCTTCCCGGAGCTGGAAGGTGGTTGAAATTCAACAATAACTACATCTTTAATCACCGTAAAGACTACGGGACTGGAAGCCAGGCATTCTTGGGAGGATTGGTCGCTTACTCAGTAGTGGGCCAAATCCCCAAGGTAGACCCCAAGATCACCAGATTGATCAAACTGGCCGCGCCCTATGTCGATATCGGCAAGGCAGCAGCCTCAACCGAGGAAGTTCTTGATGTGGTAGAGGAAATCCTAACGATTCCTGAAATCAAAGAGCTTCTGGAGTCAATGCCGCCAGAACCGGTAGAAGGAGATAAAGGCACACTCAACCCAGAGAAATCAACCCCATCAGTAAAAACCAAATCCCGCGCCGAAAAAGCTTTGACAATCATATCAAAAAGAAAATCCGACAAGAAACCCGATAAACCGGTGGGAGAATCCGGCAAAGAATCTGAAGATACGGTCGGAGAACTCGATAAAATCGGGGAAAGTGGCGGTAAATCATCGAGAAGTCATACAACAGACGAAACGAGACTTATTCTAGTAAAACATCTTCGATAAACTCCATCCGATGAATCTTCTCAGAAGAACCAGAACAACCAAGCAAAATCAAAGAATCGAAAAAGCCTTTTCCAGAAGATCGGAAGATCAGACAGGCAAGGAATTCACTTAGTGATTCAAGCAGTGAATCTGGTACGAAGATATCCAGGCGAAACTTAACCGAATCTGCAGAAGAACGAAGAACCTGAAGAAACCCTTTCTCGCAGAAGAACCTGGCGAAGAATCTGAAGAAGAACCAAGAAGAATCTGACAAAGAACCTGGTGAAAACATTGAATGCCCAGCGAAAGAATCTGATGAACAAGGAAGATGAATATTTTCTGCAGAAGTCCTAAAGACGACTTTGAGGACCTCACGAAAGCTAGAGAAGAATTAGACATCATCTCTAGCGACATAAAAGAACTTAAAGAATCCGAGCGCGAAGTTGACCCTGCCAAAGAGAAAAACATCACGGGTATCCACACAAAAGTAATATACACGAATTATTTTCCTCAGATAACTCCACATTAAAAAAGCAACGAAATAATTGCAAAACTTATTGAAATCAGAATGAAACCAAGAAATCCTACGATATCCGAGGACTTCACCGGGGCAGACTACACGCCGGATCGCTTTATAAACTAGCCATACCTGACCCCACAGTATTTACTAAACGGACTATCCCAGGGGACATCCCCGAACTGGCAGTCTTTGTATTAGTAGATTTATCCGGGTCAATGGGTGCCGGAACAAGAATGGAATCAGCAAAAAACGCCACCTGCGTATTATCAGAAACCTGCCGGGCGTTAAAGATCACCCACAAAATCAGCGGGTTTTTCGCAGCACCACGCCTCCTCAGTGTCTATCTCAAAAGCCAAATCGATTGCAGCGAAGATTCGTCTCCGATAGCCCATTTTGATGCGATGAGAAACCGCGATGGCTATTCGAGTGCGACTCGTTCCTAATGAAAAGTTTAGGCATGATAGCAAGATGGAGAACTGATAACCCAAAGGTGGAATGACGGGGACCCTGAAACGCTACCTGAAATACTCCAGCGGCAAATGAAGCCCGGAGAAGTCGGCTGAAGTAACTGAATTGAGTAATCAATACGAAAGCGTCAGGAGTGGATGGTTTACCTATAGGCCGGGGTCTACAAAATATCTATGTTAGAATTGGTAAAACATGACGAATCTGCGAATGTGGTCTAAAAGCCAAATGTGTAGAAATGATACCCTGTTGTGTTAGTGTGGTGGGTAATTTGAGTTATGAACACCATAGTGTTACAGGCACTATGCTAACAGGCTCAAAGCAGAACCCGGATATGCATAGATAAGTTATCGGAACGAGGAAGCTGCCGAGTTGAAAACAATAAACTGACGAAGAAAAATGAGTTGATCGGCGAGTGAAAGCGGAGCACGACCGAAGAAGTCTTGTAATGAAGATGAAGAACAGCCTCTAGCATTCAAACCAAAACTATGGATGAACAAAGGGTTACAGTAAGACCAAAGGATCACTCTAAAACAAGGAAAGAGGTAGATCCTTAATACTATGAAAATAAACAATCTTAGGCACAACGGTATGGACTCCAGGATACTTTTGACAACCTATATAAAGAAATGTGAAGGTAAAATTTTGACAACCTTATGGAAGTCATCACCAGCCATGAAAACATACTTTGGCATATAGGAATATCAAAAGCACCAGGAGCAACACCCCTGGAACTGACAATTAACCATAAATCAGTCGGCAAATGCCGTCCGAATGGTTGATAAGTCCGAGAATACTAAAAACTACCATAGAGCAGTCCGTCGTAAAGATATCCCCAAGCCCAACGAAAGAAAAACTCGCAGGAATTCCGTGTATATGGACAGGTTATACAGCAATGTAAAAGTCCTTGAACCAATCTCGAAACAAAAATTCAGCGATAGGTCGTTCCAGACCCAATAGAAGTAGTGAAACGGCTATTGCTCAAACTATCATATATACGACAAGGGTTAATTACGCTATAGATTCGATATCAAAGTTCGACAATGTAAACCATCGAAATGAATAATGTGGTCATTGGGTATAAGGATAAACCTTGCTATATATAATCGAAAAATTCTTCGCACCATCCAAATGCCAGATAACGTTATCAGGCCTAAGGGAACCCCAAATCCTATCGCCATTGCTATAACAAGTTCTAAATGAACTGATAAATGATAAAATAATGGACCAATCCAGTAAGACTCATAGCATCCCAGTAAAACGGAACAATCAATTACCAATGGATACACAGCCATGAAGAAAACCAATCTGAAAGAAATGTATATAGTAAGATAGACGACTTTAGAACTTCTGTCGAACAAGAATCAAAACGTAGCCACGAAATGGTTAGAAAAGGTGAAGCTGGAAATATCGCCCGAAAAACTAGAGTTGTCAATCTGAAACGACAATATGAATTGGTTTTCAAAATTAAAGTTCAAAACAAAGGCAGCAAACAAGTTAAATCACGCACTTAGTGATAAAGCAAGAAAACGCTACCTTAAAATTAAAGCAACAAGTCAAAAATGCGAAGACCCAAAGATGATAAAGCGAATACCAGAACTGCAAAGAGTTCAAATGGTCTTAGGATTAACATTATCGCATAGCCACTAACATTAATCTGAGCATAATAGGCAGAGTTGCCATAACCACCAAAACCGTTTAAGAAGTAGGTTACAAAAAGAAATAAAAGATTTGAACAACGCAATAACAAGACCTTTACGGGAAATCCAAACAGATGCGATACCTGATGGACATCCAATGGCGGTTGTAAGCTATGTTCAAACCAAAATCTATGCAAAGAAGCGATCTATCAATACACAGAAGGCGAAAGGAAATTCACAAAATCTTGCAATTAGACCAAGTACTACAATATCTGATGTTAAACCCTGTAATGGAACAATCATTAGAATGCGACAATCGTATTTTATTCGTAAAAGGCAGGTGCGCCATAACAAGGAGAACATGGACTACGATGACATTCACTGTCATCATCCGCCAAAGTAGGTGGAGCCGATAAATATCAAAACCCGATGATCAATAAACAGTCCATCAACTAATCCATGCAACGATACCTGCACCATTGATAGAGTGCCTTATGCTAGACGAAAAACAGATTGCGAAGGCAACAAATCGAACAAAATTCAGTTGAACCCAAGATTGATCACCAAGTATAATCCATAGAAATTGACTTGAATGCCGATGGAACGCTGAGGTGAAAGTCACGGTGTGGGGGAAAATAGAAGATAACTTCAAAAGCCTTACCTATCCCTATTTCGCCACTAACGAGCTTTCGATGCGCTCAGAGCCTAAAAAAGTCCTGTTCGTATTATCAGATGGTTCGCCCCGCCACGGAGGAACCGGTTATATGGGTAGCCTCGGCGAGAACGACACCAAACAGGCCGCCCTCGAAGCCAAAAAGAGAGGAATCAATCTGATTTCTCTTTTCTTCGGTAGCAGCAGCGAACTGCCAGAGTTCATGTATATGTATGAAAACCCGGCGTATGTAGACGACCTCAATATGCTCCCGATCAGGTTGGGAGAAGTATTTAAAAGGGTCCTGTTAAATTAACAGGACCCTTAATCAAAGGAGGAACATCATGTACTCATTTTCAGGCTTATCCACCACCCTGCCCGACAAATACGGGTGCTGGCATAAATTCTATTGCAGATACGTTCTCAAACTTCCCAGCAGTCCCGGATTGCCCTTAATATTCGGCAAGGCTTGCCACTCGGTAATAGAAACCGCCATCAAAGCCAAAGACGCCGAAATCATCCCCATGTTAGTCGATGTGGCCGCCGGTTCCAACGACCTTGACGATGAAAAAGAAACCCTAAACAAATGTGTGTGCGCAAATGCTGTTCATGCAGCCATAGAAGACGGAGGAGAAGTTGAGGAATACTTCCAGTTTCCTCTGGACGATTCACCCTTCGCGCCTTCTTTAAGGGGCTTTATCGACCTCAATCAGAAGAATGGCAAAGCAATGATAATCACCGACTGGAAAACCAACCGGAGCACTTATCACCCCACTGATACTTACCAGTTGGGATTGTACGCCGCCGCGATGAAAAAGAAACACGGCCTCCCCGTGATTGGCCGACTGGCCTTCTTGAGGTTCAACCAGGTAATCGAACACGAATATACCGAAACCGAAATAAACGAAGCCTTGGAATGGGCCAGAGACACCGCATACGAATGCGAGGCCCGCAAACAACGGGTGGAAATGGGACAAGACCCTTCAGAAGTCTTTCCCAAAAGCCCCGGCAACTGCGTATGGTGCGACTATAAAAACTTTTGTCTGGCACCAAAAACAGAAATCCCAGAAGCCATTCTAACTCATGAAGATGCGAAAAAAGTCGCCCACGGGATAATGCTCACCAAGGAAAAAATCAAGCTCCATGAAGACCGGCTAAAAAAGTACATCACTACACAAGGCTCGGTCGAGACTCCGCAGATTAAGGCTGAAGTCAATACCTCAGAATACTTCCGCTTTGACCTAAAAGCCCGCAGGGCTGTAGTAGAAAAGATGCAGAGACAAAAACTCGACATCGGCAGCATCCTAAAAATCGGGTCCGATGCCCAGAAAGACTTAATTAACAAACACGGCTGGAAAGAAAAAGACTTTTTAGATCTGGGGGCCACGATAGGCAAAACCGCTCGACTCAGTATTTCTAAGATATAGGTGGTGGTGCAATGTTCGACTTAGAAAAAATAGCCCAAAGCCTGGACTTACAACAAATATCCACCGCAGGCAAAGAGGTTATTTTTATTTGTCCATTCTGCGCCACCGAACGAAAAGCTTATCCAAAACTTTATGTAAACATCAGCAAAGGCGTGTTCTGCTGCCATCATTGCCATCTTGAAGGCAGCATAACCGACCTTTGGGCTATTCGGTGTGGTGTAGACACCAAGACGGCCTACAAACAAATGCTTGATTTAGTGCCTTTCAGTAATAACATCATCCGAGACGAACCAGTGTTTGTTAGGAACACAGAGAAACTAAACGCAGTCTACAGAGAGTTTCTAGCCCACTTGACCTTAAACCCCGAGCACCGTCAAGACCTGATACGCCGGGGATTACCCGAATCGAAACACCATTATTTCAAATCATTGCCTGAAGCTAAGGTCCGGTGGAACATCTGTCGTATGTTGAATAAAAAATACGGCCTGGCAGACGTTCCCGGCTTTAGGGAGAGAACTTCGCGCAAAGGCAAACCCTACTGGGACTGCATACCTTCAGGAATGCTCATCCCGGTAGTAGATGCATACGGGAAAATCTCCGGCCTTCAGGTTCGTAACCAGACCGAACCGAAATATACCTGGTTCTCTTATCCAGGGCAAACTAAAGCATCAGCTATCATAATTCCCGGCCAGGGAACCCCCTGGATCATCGAAGGGATACTGAAAACCTATATGGTCAAACACTTCTTACAGGTACCCTGCATAGGAATTCCAGGTACAAATACTTGGAAAACCATCCCCCTGGACATCATCCGGGGGGGGAGAATCGTAATCGCCTACGATATGGAGGATAACCCTCACACCATAGAAGCTAGAGACAAACTGGCCGCACACTTAAAACAACAAGGTTTTGAACCGGTCATCGCCGGGTGGAATAAAAGCTTAGGAAAGGGCATAGATGACGTATGCTTGACGCTCCTAAAATCAGGAACGACACCTACGCCAGAGTTTTTCCTGCCCGGCATAGTAGCTTAAATCTCACTCGAAAAAGACTCCCTGTTATCAATTCATGGGAATAAAGCTCATGTCTCCTGTCTGCTCCCTATTCAGGGCGCAGACGGGATCGCATGATCCCTTGCCTTGGTACTCGCCAGGTACAGAAATATTACCCTGGAACACTCCGGGCCTAAACACGCCGAAATAACGACCGCCAAATTACGCGAGTTGCAATGAGTTTTTAAGTTGGCACGCGCCACAGAAAGGAGTTTTTGATGAAAACTATTGAAATCAAGTATCCCACAGAAGTTCCAAAGCCCATTAAGGCCATTTTGGGGTCTTGGCCCGCAAAAGCCCTCTTGGTAATACTAGGGCTTGTGTATGCCCCGGTATTGCTTGTAGCTGTATTAGGAGTAGCGGCCGGCTATTATTATTCTCACTTCACCAAGAAGTCCGAAAAAACCCCCGCAGAAGGGAAAACCAACCCTTACGCTAACGCGAGTAAGCTCGAATCAAAACGAAGGGCTTCAACGCTAGTATTGGAGTAATTAAGCCGGGATTTCCCGGCGCAGCAGGTTTTAAAAAAGACCTCCTGCGCGGGCAAGTTCCTGCTCATACTATCCACCTGTTTACTTAAAATAGCAAATTGGCTGGATCGCATGATCCATTACCCCGGCATCCGCCGGGAATAAATATCATACCCCGGAACACTCCGGGAGAAAAGGAGCTGGTTTTATGTTGTTTAAAAAAGAAGATGTTTTAAAAGAGATGTTTTTTAAGTGTTCTTCTATCCAAGAAGGCATTGAAATGGCAGCCCTTGCCACAGACAGTTCAGTAAAAGAAACAAGAGAATTTTTTATGTCCTTCCCACTTCCGATCACAGATACCTTCGCGGCATATATTTATTGCTGCCGGTTAATGTTCAAACATGACGAGGGTATGTCTATCGAAGAATTAGCTGGAATAACTGGGAAAAGTCCCGAATCTATCAAATGGAACATCAACCTAGTAAAAAACATCCCGCCCGACAAAGTAGAATCCAAAACAAGCATAAGACTTAGACATGGTGTTCCCATCAAAACCAGAAGAACCCTGAGAAGGAGAGACAAAAAAGAACCCTTCTTAACGAAATGCCGGAAAGCAGCAAATATGAAAAAGGTTCTCAATGTGCTGGAAATCGCCGATACAATGGTAATCGACATCCACGATGCGCTTGTCTACACACGGGTAGGGGCTATCCCTGATTCATTGTTAAACAACCCGCTAGTAGACGTAAACGACCTTGTGGCCGCAGCAAAAAGCTCTAATCCCACCGAATATGTCCAAGAAGTCATTTCTCAAAAAGCCTCCGAGATTCAATTCAGTGAATTCGCTGGGGGTTTTCTTAATCTCGTAGCCGAGAATACCAACCTCTATCAAGAGAGATACCTGCTGCAAGACACAATAGAAAAACTCAAAGCTGAAAAGCAGGAACTCGAACAGGATTTGAAAGACCTGCGTAAAGAAAACAGGACGCTAAAAAAAGTTGTTTAGGAGGGATAGTATGCAGAGCGTGGTATCCTACCCGGAACGAGGCACTGGGGGGAAAAATACCTATCGGGGGAATTTTTCTCCCAAGTTTGTTGAAGACATAATTGATTTTTTCAGACCGGATTCGGTAGGGGACTATACCGTAGGCTCCGGCACAACGTTGGATGTCTGCCGGGAAAAAAACATCCCTTGCATCGGCACAGATTTAAACCCGGCCTTTGGCGGGGTTAATCTTCTAAGAGATGATTTACCCCCTGTCAATATGGGGGGCTATAGCAAAATGCCCACATTAATAATCCTACACCCCCCATATCCGCAAAAGATGGTTTTATATTCTGGACACCAGTGGGGCAAAACCCCTCATCCTGATGACCCTTCACACTTCAGTAATTACCATGATTTTATTAAAGCCATCAACCGGATGCACTACAATTCTTTTCTATCCCTTCCTAAAGGGGGCAGATTGATTACATTGGTCGGCGATGCTAAGAAGAACGGTCAGTTATATAGCATGGTTAAAGACATGGCCTTTTTCGGCACCCTTGAACAGATCGTTATAAAAACGCAACACAACTGCCTTAGTAATTCTAGGCAATATTCAGGGCGGTTTATCCCGATAGTCCACGAATATGCCGTAATCATGCGAAAAGACAGTTCTTGTTATGAAACCAAAATAATAGCTGTATCTCACAAAGTCTTTGATTCTAGGCGATACAACCTTTCCTGGAGACAAGCCGTAAGGCAAGCATTAAGAAAACTTGGCGGCGAAGCCGGACTGCCGGAACTGTATTCCGAACTGAGAGGATTCGTTACCACTAAAAAGCACTCTGATCCAAAAGCCAAAATCCGCGAGACATTGCAGAGTAAACCTGAATTTTATTCTGTATCTCGTGGTTTATGGGCACTGCAAACTGGTTAAATAGGAGTTAAAAACCCTTAGAAAAAGACTTCACTGAATGGAGGCATAAAACCATGAGCAAAGATCATTACGGGGATTGCGAATACTGCAAACACGATGGCACTTCTTATTGCGAGGACTGCGAGCATTATGAGCATGAATACTATGACCATTGGGACGCCAGAAGAAGTAGCTAAAAAAGAGAAGACCGAACTTGAAAACGCAATTAAAAACGCGATTTCAGAGTATGTCATGGTGGCTATATCTGAAGACTTCAAAAAAGCCTTCGACAACGCCAAAAAGGTGGCTGCGCAGGTTCACTACAAGACATACTTCATGGGAGTTTTAATGACCCAGGATGGTCATATGGTATCTTCGGATTCGTATATGTTGAGCAAAGTAAGATGCGACACCATCCCGGAGCCATTGAAAGGTCGCATAGTAGTCACCCTTGAGGATGGGGAAGGCCGGTCTAAACAATGGAAAATTTCCAGACTATGAGTTTTTCCTGGATACAGCCGGGCATGAAAGCATACCGCTGGACCAGGTAGAAGTGACAGAATTATCTGGGGTAACTAATCTACGATTAGATAACTCAACAGCAGCCGTGGGCAGCGATAAATTGCAGTTAGCAAAAGAGATACTCCAGGGCGAAATCACCCTTTATTATCGGAAGGGAACAGCACCCTTAATCCTTAAAGGGCCGAGCGGATTAGTAGTGATCAATCCTCTCAGGCAGCCCTCAAGCGAATAACCCTTTCGGGCAGAATAACCTGCCCGAACTTAATAAAACTTGCGCCATGCACAAAAAGAAAGGAGAAAAGGCATTGGAGATTAACTAAAAATATTCAATAACATACTGACATTGGGACAGGAAGATATGGGGTTATATTGTGAACGCTGCAGCTTTGAAGTAGACACCATGGAATTCTATAAGGCAGTGTTCATTGTTTCAATGTTGGGCGGATATTACATCTCTGACCGATGTGAAGGAAACATAACTAAGTGTCCCTCTTGCAAAAATGATAGTTTGTGTATCTCTTACTAACGCGGAAAGGATAAAAAAGCGGAAGAACTAATGAGCCAATACCCCTTCAATCCTATGGGTATCGTCTGCGACAAAAAAGCACTAGAAGTTTACAAAACTTAAAAGGAGACTTATCTATGAGCCAACAAGAGGAAACCAAACAGTTGTTCGACATCATACAGGCCAACCCCAAGCTGAGAATACTCCCGCTGGTGGATACCGATTGTGTCCCCTCGGACGACTTCAATTCTTGGGTGGCCCAATGGGGAACCGCCGAGATAGAAGAAGTCTGGGAAGCTCCCTGCAGAGAGAGAATATACGTTAAATCTCTTGATTATGACGAACTAATGGAGGAAATATGGGATGAAGACATAGCTGACGAAATCACCGAAGAAGAAGCCCGCAAAATCGTTGACGGCTACGCCTGGGAAAAAGTCATCATTGTTAAAATCCATCCTTAAAGGGGGAATTCAAATGATTGTAGGCTGTGCCTGCGGAAAGGCAATCATCACCAAGAAATGGGACGAAGAACTAGGGCAGTATTATTATTTCATCGAATGTTCCAGATGTATGTATTATTGGGAAGGCCCAATATGAATCTGAAAAGGAGTCCGAATTATCGGACTCCTTTAAAATTAAAAACTCTTTTAGGAGGAAAACATGAAGCAAATCATCAAACGCGATGGAAGAGTCGTGGAATACGACCCCATCAAAATCACTAACGCAATCTGGGCCGCCGCCAAAGCCAGCGGCGGCGCAGACTTTAACCGGGCAGTATATTTAACCCGTGTGGTTGAGACTGCTCTAATCAACAAATATCCTGATAAAATAGCATCTGTGGAACAAGTCCAGGATCAGGTAGAAAAGACTCTGGTCAAGTCGGGCCACTATAAGACAGCTAAAGCTTATATCATCTACCGCAAACAGCACCAGGACAACCGGGAAACCCAGGCTATCAAGCAAATAAACAATGATGTGATCGAAAAATATGTCAGTCAAAATGACTGGCGCATCAACGAAAATTCCAATATGTGCTTCAGCTTACAGGGGATGAACTTTCACATCTCCGGCAGATTGGTTGAGGATTATTGGCTCCACCGGCTATATTCCGACCCCATCCGCCAGGCCCACGAATCCGGCGATATTCATATCCATGACACCTCCGTTTTAGGACCGTACTGCGTGGGGTGGTCTTTAGAAGACTTGTTGGCGCAGGGCTTCAGGGGAGTTAAAGGCAAAATCGCCTCAAAGCCGCCTAAACACTTCAGGACTGCGTTGGGACAGATAGTTAACTACCTTTACACCTTGCAGGGCGAAGCAGCAGGCGCACAGGCGTTTTCAAACTTTGATACTCTATTGGCTCCGTTTATATTTTATGATGCTCTCGATTTTCAACAAGTAAAACAAGCGATGCAAGAGTTTATCTACAACCTTAACGTGCCGACACGAGTTGGTTTCCAAACCCCTTTTTCCAATCTTACAATGGACATTGTTTGCCCAAATCATATGAGCTACTCTCCGGTGGTAGTCGGCGGCGAAATGCTAGACCTGACCTACGGAGAATTCCAAGAAGAAATGGATATGCTCAACCGCGCCTTTACTGAGGTGATGATCGATGGCGATGCCGACGGTAGAGTCTTTACTTTTCCCATCCCCACTTACAACATCACTGAGGATTTTAACTGGGAAGACGAAAATTTCAATCACGTTTGGGAAATGACCGCAAAGTACGGCATACCTTACTTCTCGAACTTCGTGGGTTCTGATATGTCTCCCGAAGACGCGCGGAGTATGTGCTGCCGCTTACGGTTAGACAACCGCGAACTCCAGAAGCGCGGGGGCGGTCTATTTGGATCCAATCCTCTTACGGGCAGTATCGGTGTAGTAACCATCAACATACCCAGGTTGGGGCACTTATCTCAAAACAAAGAAGACTTCTTCTCCCGGTTAGGCTTACTAATGGATATTGCTTCTCAGTCTTTAGAGATCAAGCGCAAAGTCTTAGAAAACTTCACCGACCAGGGGTTATACCCCTACACCAAACACTATCTTAAAGGCGTAAAACAGGCCACAGGACGATATTGGAACAATCACTTTTCCACTATTGGTTTAGTGGGTATGAACGAAGCCTGCTTGAATCTTTTAGGAGTCAATATTGCTGATCCTGTTGGTCATGAATTCGCAGTCGAAACCTTAAACTTCATGCGCGAAAGAATCAGGTGCTACCAGCAAAAAACAGGAAATCTTTACAATCTTGAAGCCACTCCAGCCGAAGGTTGTTCGTACAGCCTTTTACTGAAGGATAAAGAACGCCACGGAAGCCCGCACCCTTACTACAGCAACTCCACCCAACTCCCGGTCAATTATACTGATGACCTATTTGAAGCCCTGTCACACCAACAGGACTTACAGGAACTCTACACTGGTGGTACGGTGTTCCATGTGTTCTTAGGTGAATCTCCCTCTGCAGAGGCAATCAAGCGCCTTCTGCAAAAGATGGTCCACTTCAGAATCCCGTACTATTCGATAACCCCGAGTTTCTCAGTGTGTCAAATCCACGGGTATTTAAAAGGCGAACAGTTCACTTGCCCGGATTGCGGCGAAGAAACCGAAGTCTATTCCCGCGTAGTAGGGTATCTCCGGCCCATCAAGCAATTCAACAAGGGCAAGCAATTAGAAGCCAAGAGCAGAAAAAAATACGCTATCTACACAAACGTCTGATCGTGTCTGCTGCCTGCGCCCTATTTGGGCGCAGGCGGGATCGCATGATCCATTGCCCCGGTACTCATCGGGTACAGAAATTTTAGCCCGGCACACGCCGGGAGAAAGGAGAATCATGGGAATATCACAGTATCTTAAACGAGGCGGTGTTTGGAATATTGGCGAGAGCCGATGCGTCTGGCACGGCAGTAAACAAGTCGTTGCAACAAGAACCAGCTACCAGTGGTTTCAGATTCAATTAGAAAATATGAGTGTTTTAGCCAATGCTTTTTTCATGGACTGGCTAAAAATCGCGGAATCCCCGGTATATGTCGTTCATTAAGGTTTTCTTCCTGTAGGAAGAAAACCCCTTGGAATTATAGGTGCAGAAGAATGTTGAGCAGAATTCTACGAATGCAAAGGAGGGTACTAAATGGAGTTAGATATATGGATTGACTCATACAAAGTAAGGTCTTTCCCGTGGATAGACGGAAAACGGATATATTTCAACGTACAGTATTATTCGCCGGGTCAATCGTTAGAGAAACCGCCCGTATGGAACAAGACAGTCTATATTAATGACAACCCCGAAGGGCGGCGGCTTGTAAACGATTTTCTCCATTCATTAGTTGACCACATTGCGAGTATGCGGTCGACAAAACATATCGAAGTCACCTTAACCGCACAGCCTAGCTAAGACGTATTTCAAAATTTTGGAGCAAAATCCCGGATATACCGGGAGGAGGGAAATATGTACCGAGAGAGAATTTTGGATATTCTTCCGAGCCTTAATCCTAACGAAGTTAGGCTTGTAGGAGAAATGATTAACAATGCCGTGCGCTACGCGATGGCCGTCACAACTATGGACGCGCAACTGGAAATCCTACCTTATCGCTGCTCTGAAGAAGAATTAAGGGAGGAAATCATGCGTCTGGATAGAAACCGCAGAACCGCCCACGATGCGTTTATCAGCAGACTAAAAGCAACCAATAGGATATTTGCCGCACACGGAAAAGTGCTCTATCTAGGTCCTGATGATCGCGCATCTATCGGGGATTGCGCATTCTTACTGCAAAGAGAATACGACAGTATCAAAAAACTCCTCAACGAATCCGCTTCTTAAAATAATCCTCGACCAAAAGCGCACTGAAAACATCCGCGTCAATTTCTGGGATGTCAACTACTTGCCTCAGTATTTCCAAAGAATCCAAAATCTGTTTCCGCGCCGATGCTTCTTCAGAAGCCAGTTTGTATTCGTTGCCAAAATCATCTGCGACACCCTTTTGTACTCGGCAACGGACAAGTGCTGCGCTGCCTTCAACCAAAGACTCAACTGCTTGAAAAAACTTCTCGTTATCCGGCATTCTTCCTACTTGGGCGATTATATCGGATATGCGGGATTTTGCGCCCTGCTCTTTAAGCCAATCCCTTGTAATCTGGGTAGCCAGGCTGCGCTTTGACAGGCCAGCCTCGGCTGCCTTGATTTTCAAGGCCCGGTCCTCATCGGCAGGCAATGTTATGTTTGTCATAATATCTTTCATTGAAGTGCCTCCATGTATATATTGTATAATCTATACATATTATACAATAAATTGTGCAAATAAGCAATCCTTTGCAAAAGTAAGTAACCTATAAAGTAAAATCACCAGATTATTTACTTTATAAGTTATATGTTATATAATAAACATAACACCACACCATCTTTATTACCCATGAGGTAGAAAAATGTGCAAAACCCCGAAACAGCTAGTAAAACCTGGCTGTTTCGGCTTTTGTATTAAGAAGAACTAGAAAGCTCGCAGGTTGCGGAGCTTTTTTGCTTTCGTGAAAAGGAGATGATATTTTGATACATCTGCATAACCACAGTGAATACAGCCTCCTAGACGGGGCCTCCCGCGTTAAAGACTTGGTTGCTAAAGCCAGGTCTTTTAATATGCCAGCAGTTGCTATAACCGACCATGGGAACCTTTACGGGGCCATTGATTTTTATAAAGCCTGCAAAAAGGCTGGATTGAACCCCATAATAGGCTGTGAAACCTACTATGTCCCCGACTGGTTCAGCAAAGACAGAACCAACTACCATCTAGTGCTGTTATGTAAAAACAAAACAGGATACCAGAATCTTATCCAGCTTGTTTCCCGCGCCTACTCGGAAGGATTTTATTATAAGCCTCGAATAGACTGGGAGCTTTTGACTCAGCACCACGAAGGGCTGATCGCGCTATCAGGTTGTATCGGAGGCGAAATCCCGAGACTGATTCAGGATAGAAAAGAAGTGGACGCGCGTCTCACCGAATTCAAAGAGCTGTTCGGCGATGACTACTATTTGGAGCTTATGGACCACGGCTTACCCGAAGAAAAAGCAGTAAACCCGGAGTTAATCAGGTTAGCCCAAAACCACAATATCCAGCTAGTCGCCACCAACGACACTCACTACATTAATCAGGAAGACGCAGAAACCCAGGATATATTATTGTGCATCGGCACCAAGAACGTATTGTCCAATCCTGAACGATTCAGATTCTTCAACGACCAGTTTTATTTTAAGTCGCCCGAAGAAATGAAAAGTCTTTTCAGAGAAACCCCCGAAGCAATATCCAACACCGCAGTAATCGCCGAAAAATGCAACTTAGAATTAGAATTCGGCAGAATACTGCTTCCGAAATTCCCTGTAGAGGACACAGTAAAAACCCTTAGAGAAAAAGCCTTTTTAGGACTCCCAAAAAGATTCCCCAAAACCCCCAGTCCTCAAGTCGTCAGTAGGCTGAACTATGAACTAGAAATAATATCCAACATGGGCTTCGCAGACTACTTTTTGATAGTCCAGGACATCGTGAACTGGGCCAAATCTCAGGGTATCCCGGTAGGCCCAGGCAGGGGATCAGCAGCAGGCAGCTTGGTGTCTTATCTTTTAGGTATTACTGAACTAAATCCTCTGGATTGGGGATTGATATTTGAGCGTTTCCTCAACCCTAGCAGGGTTTCGATGCCCGATGTAGACCAGGATGTTTGCTACCGCCGAAGGCAGGAAATCGTCAACTACATTACCCACCGCTACGGCAAAGAATATGTTGCCCAAATCATCACCTTTGGGACTATGGCAGCCCGAGCAGCCATCAGAGATGTTGGCAGGGTCTTGGAGGAGCCGTTGTATGAAATCGACCGGCTTGCCAAGAAAACCGATTCCCTGGATGACGCAACAGACCCCGATCTCCAACACATCATCGACACTGCTAAAAAAATCGAGGGAATGCCGCGACACACCGGGGTCCATGCTGCCGGGGTGATAATCGGCTCGGAGCCATTAAATAACATCATCCCGACACAGGTAATCGACAATCAAACCACCACCCAGTACGAAATGTCTACCTGTGAAGAGATTGGCCTTCTAAAGATGGACATATTGGGGTTAAAAACCCTCACCATCATAGATGACGCAGTTAAACTAATCAAAGACATTGATATTAATAAAATTCCCCTTGACGACCCGGTAGTGTTCAACCTCCTATCTCAAGGACACACCATTGGGGTATTCCAGGTCGAATCCGAAGGTATGCAGCGAATCTTAAGAAAGCTAAAGCCCCACCGGTTCGAGGAGCTTATCGCGATGGTAGCCTTATATCGGCCCGGACCGCTAGGCTCAGGCATGGTGGACGACTTTATCGACTGCAAACACGGCACAAAAGAGATAAAATACCTCCATCCTATATTAGAACCCATCTTGAAGGAAACCTACGGGGTCATATTATACCAAGAGCAGACCATGAAGATAGCAACCGACATGGCCGGCCTCTCCCTCCCCGCCGCCGATACTCTGCGTAAAGGCATAGGGAAAAAAATCCCCGAAGTTATTGAGAACCTCCGCAAGGAATTCATTGACGGCTCAGTAAACAACGGCATACCCGAACATATTGCCAAAGAGGTCTTTAATCTTATCGACTACTTCTCCGGCTATGGTTTTAATAAAAGTCATTCAGCCGCGTATGCTCTGATTGCTTACCAAACCGCTTACCTCAAGGCGCACCACCCCACTGAATTCATGGCTGCGCTCTTGACCAACACCAGCGATCTGGACAAAATCGCGGGGATGTTGAACGAATGCCGCAGGATGGGTATTAAAATCCTCCCGCCGGACATCAATAAATCCGCAGTTGAGTTCTCGATAGACTCAGGAGGCATACGGTTCGGCCTTGGCGCAGTCAAGAACCTTGGCGAATCAGCCCTGGAGCGAATCATCAATAATCAGCCCTACTCTGATATTTATGATTTGATCTATAAGACCCGCCTTAATAAGGGGGTTTTAGAAACCCTTATTAATTCAGGTACCTTATCTGCATTCGGAAAACGAAAAAGTCTTTTAGAATTCCTTCCTATTATTATAAAAGCAACCTCAATGGTCCAAAAGGATGAACAAACCCTTTTCGGCGCGGGGGAAACCCTGCTTCCCGACATCCTCGACACAGGGGAATTTGCATTAGATACACTGCTCTCCCTTGAAAAAGAATCATTAGGCTTCTATGTCTCCAGCCACCCTTTGGATGCTTACAACCTCCCGGCGAGTAAAGACATCTTCAATATTAATGAAGGCAATGTCAAAATAACCGGGCTTGTAACCCAGACAAAATACGGCTGCAAAAATGGCAAGACCTGGTGCTACGCAACTGTCGAGGACTACTCGGGACAAATAGGAGTCTTAGTATTCGATAAGCAAATAGATATCGGACAAGCCTATATGTTCCAAGGCAAAGCCAAACTCGAAGAAGACAGCTTTAAATTATTTGCCTATCGGGCCAATAAGCTACCAAAGAAAATTGCCTGACCATGCCTCCTGTCTGCTCCCTATTCAGGGCGCAGACGGGATCGCATGATCCCTTGACTCGGTATCCACCGGGAATAAAACATCTTACCCTGGAACACTCCGGGAGGAAAGGAGGAACTATGTATATCATTGTTGGTGAAGAAGGCTATTGGAACAACACCATCGGTTGGGTGGATACGACAGAACTAGCTTCTAGGTACACCCATACCGCACACGACCTGCCTGTTGGCAAATGTGCCTGGATCGACACAACCAGGCAAGCAGTCATCTTTGTCGAGAAAGAATACGCACAAGAACTGCAAAGGCTTCTTGATGGAGAAACAATCGACTCTTGGGACGAAGGCATCATACCGACTGACACAATACTTCAGATTTTCACGGCCCGTTTTGACGACGGCTACGAAGCTGAAATCATAGTCTGTTCTGGGCGAAACAACTGTTTCATAGACGCGGTATTGCTCGACCGAAGAAGCTGCGAGGTTTGCACCTTAGACCCCGCACACGACTTGCTGGGACTGTATAATTTCGGAACCCATCAAGTCGAACTACGGTCACTATAGGGAGAAAATTATGCAAATCAGCGATTCAGTAATGGTCCCCAGGACTGGGGGAGGGTATTCTTCTGGAAAAATCCTCTTGATTAAAAAGGATCACGCACTTGTGGAATTTGTTACCGGGAACACCATCAGGGGGCAGCTAAACCCAACCCCCAACGAGGTTGGGACAAAAATAGTCCCCATGAACAAACTGGTTCTGATACCGGACAGCTGCGCCAAAATAACTATCGGACAATACCTGAGACAGGGCGGCCTGTGGGAAATCGGTGAAACTCGGCTGGCCTGGCATAGTGGCAATCAAGTGATCGCCACGAGATCCAACAAGAGGTGGTTCAACCTGCACTATGTAAGAAGCGGAACATTGAATTCTGCCAATATTGCCAACATAGACTGGTTGGAAATCGCTGTTTAAAACGGGTTCCGAAGATTGTCACTTAGATACCCCAAAAACGGCTTGTTCGGCCTTTTGACAACAGCAAAAGTATAATCGTGTCGCGCCCATACGTTGCGCCTATTGTTAAACTGGTAAACGCGGAAAGCCGCCCTCGAAAAAATCAAGGCATAAGCTCCGTCCCGGAGCAGTCGGACAAAGCCCGGCTGTGTCCGGGCCAACAAGAAAGGAGCAATATTATGTTTGGTTCACTTTTAGCCACAGACTACATCGCAATTAGGCTGTCATACGCACTGAAAAACTTCACTTACAACTATGACAGTTTTTGCGAACTACTAAGAGAGAAAGGCTTTGAGGCTTTCATCCCCCGCAAGCGTACCATGTGCGAAGTCTTTGAAACTGTCACCGCCCGCCTTAAAGGCGATCACAAAACCGAAGACGCTCTTTACAAAGTCGTGATGATTGATGCTTCTGCAAACGGAGGTGACATCATTGAGCGGGTGATTTTGGCGGCGGCAGTCAACAGGAGGCAGCAGCGGGTCACCGATGGGGATAAAGTCGCCCGGTTATTTTACAACCGCACCACCGACGAATACCAATTCATACTGAGCGATTCACCCCTTTCATGGGATATGGCTGATGCTCAAAAAGACCTCAAGCCCTGCCCGGAATTCCTTAGAGAACTCCTGAAGAAGGTTCCTGCCGAGATAGAGGAGGAAGCGAAGCTTGCCTCTCCGGGTCAAATTAGAGGGGTTTTCAACCGGATCATAGCCTCAGTAGGGATTCCAGTTGAAGACATAAAAGCTGCCTGGACAATCCCCAAAGAAAAGGAATATGTAGGCCGGGGAGTCAAAGATATGGCACTAGAAATCAATAGAAGTATTGGCGACAAAGCCATCAGAATCGACCTTCTGCCAATAGTGGACGACATCGAATTAAAAGAGGAACTGATGGAAGATGCCATCGTCTTCGCCACCCAGGAATTCGAGTCGTTACTGCTCAAAGAACAAGAGAGGATCGAAGAATCTACTGATCCGGAAGAAACAAAGAAAAAAGCCGCAGAACGCTTCAATAAAGAAGCCGCCCGGATTATGGGGCTTATCCGTGGACATAAAGCCGCTCTGGGTGATGCCTTGGCGAAAATCGAAAAAGCCAGAGAAGGCTTTGAGGAAAACCTCAGAATCTTTGAGATTAGTCGTGTCTAATCCAAATATAGTTATAGTTAAGCAGCTCCGCGCCTCACAAGGGCGCGGAGCTGTATATTGTGTTGATAATGCGTAATTAGTAGCCCCAAACTCCCTACATTCGGCTATGCCGGGAAATAAAAACCCGGCGTAGCCGGGTGAAAGGAGAGAAAAATGAAAATTGATACAAGTTGTGTTCTCGCCGACAAAGACATCTTGGGTGAAGACATTCACAAAAATGGACTACTTCTCGCCCGCGCTGGGATATTAATAACCCATAGAATTAAACAATCTTTTTTAGCATTCGGGATAAACAATATCAAAATCCAGACGGGAGGTAGAGCTGCTTGATATATTTTCTAGTCTGTCTTGCATTACACACGATAATCCACGAAGCCGGGCATTATTCGATGTCTCGGATATTAAGAAACAAACCAACGCTTCTAAAGATAGGTACGGTTGGCCCGGTGGTTTTTAAGAAAGGGATTGTCGAAATCGCTGCTATCCCAATATCAGGGAGATTAAACCACGCTGATAAAGAATGGGCAACATTACCAAGCTATAAACAGAAGTTAGTCATAGCCGCTGGCCCCTTCACAAACCTAATTGCTGGGCTGGCTACACTATATTGGTCGCCGATGTTTGGCTTGGTTGGACTCATGGCTGGCTTCACTAACCTTATACCTTACCAGCCCAAGGTTGGCCTTCCATCTGATGGAGGCCAAATATTCACTTCTATTAATATGGTTAGCAAGATGCTGATAACGATAATTCTTAGTGTCGCTGTTTCGATATGCTGCTATCTTTTAACACTTTCCATCACTCAAACACTCATTTAGGGAAGTTAAAACTCCAAAGCCAGGCTCTAAGCCTGGCTTTTCCTGTTTATATAGGAAAAGTTTTAAGGAGTGATGACTTGGCTGATACGCATAAGATTAACAAACACCTAACCAGGGGGAGCGGGATGAAAAAGATTAATGTTATATCCGTTTACGCGGAGCCAGACATAGAGAGGGATAAAAAGATTCTAAAAGAGGTTGCTAAAATAATCGCATCCGCCATCAAGAAAGAGAACTTGAAATGACGGTATATTGACAACCATTCCTCCCTCGAGATAACCTATGGATAGAGTATGTATGAATAATTTTAATTAAGTTTTGCGGTTGGTTCCTGACCAGGAGTCAGGTTAACGATATCAAGGAATTGGCTAGAAAAAACCAGATATCTCGGAGTGCATTGGTTCGCATGATAATACGCGAATACCTATCCCGCAACCAAGAAGGGCAAGACCGATCCTCCTAAATAAAGAAGAGTTCATGCCGCGGGCCAGGGTTAGCGATTTATGAAAGACAGCATTTAAGCTGTCTTTTTTGTATGGCTTTTTAATCCACAAAAATTAAACTTGTCCAGTATAAAGCCTATGGATAAATGGCATTTTATATCATGAATAAAGTAATGGATCAAAAATAAATCCGGTTTTCACAGTTGGCGCGGTTTTATATGTGACCATTTAGGAGATACTCCAATTTAGAAGGGAGGTTTGTAAGATGAGAAAGGCTTTATTCTCTGCATTCGGTATCATTCTGCTATTCGCCCTGGGGTATATTTATGAAGATATTCGCGGTATATCCCTGAGTGAGGATGTGCTCCGTTTACATGTTATCGCCCACAGTGACAACCCCAGCGACCAGCAGCTCAAATTAGAAGTCAAGGATCAGGTGGTGGCTCAGATGAGAGCAGCGCTGGTCGATGCGGTCAGTGCAACAGAGGCTCAAGAAATAGCTATTCGGGAGATACCCGCCATAAAACAGTGTGCCGAAGAAACCATCGCGGCCAGGGGATATGATTATACGGTCAATGTAGAAATCGGCCGACACGACTTCCCCACCAAGAGCTACGGCAATCTAGTGTTTCCAGCTGGTCAGTATCAGGCCGTACGGGTTATTATCGGGGAGGGTCAGGGTAAAAACTGGTGGTGCGTACTGTTTCCACCCTTGTGCATGGTTTCATCTTCAGACCAGGGTTTGAGCCTGGACAGCCCTGAAAAGGCCGAGGTGAGCCTAAAATTTCTGAAATTCCTGCCCAAAGGGCTGCAGATTACCCTCAAAGGCCAGGACTACGAAGGATAAATTCTATTATCAATACTCCTCAACCCCCCTATATTGAGGGAACGGCCTGGTCGTTCCCTTTTCCTTTGGGAGGATATATAATGTAGAAAAAATGGGGGATAATATGCCAGTCATCGTTGTTGAAGCCCCAGCCAAAGTGAATTTGACCTTAGATGTCAAATATAAGCGCCAGGATGGCTATCATGAATTAGAATCGGTGATGCACCAAATCGGGCTAACCGACCGGGTTACCATTCGCCCTGGCCCGCCGGGGAGCATACGATTACGCTCTGATAATCCTGCCTTACCTGATGACCGCAGCAACCTGGCCTATCAAGCGGCGCAACTTCTTTTGAGCAGATATGGCAAGGGGGCGGGGGTCGAAATAAGCATAGAAAAAAACATACCGCTGGGCGCAGGCCTAGCCGGAGGCAGTTCTGACGCCGCTGCTACTCTATGGGGCATGAATCTGATGTTCAAATATGAGCTGGGGTGGTCAGATTTAAGTGACCTGGCTTCCCGATTAGGTTCGGATGTCCCCTTCTGCCTGCTGGGAAAGTTTGGTATGGGGGAGCCGGGTACTGTTGTGGCTGGTTCAGGAGCTACGGCTCTGGCCCGAGGGCGCGGAGAGGATCTGGAATCGCTGCCAGGTTGCTTTTTGCCTTGGATTCTGCTGGTCAAGCCGGATTTTCAGATTTCTACCCGCGAGGTCTACCATAATCTGAAGCCAGATAATATAACAGTTAGGCCGGATACCCCGGCTTTTCTTGCAGCCTGGCAAGATTGTGATATTATGAATATAGCCAAAAATCTGGTTAATGTGTTAGAACCGGTAAGTGTGGCGATGCATCCGCAAATAGCCGAACTAAAGGCGAAAATGGTTGAGTATGGCGCCCTGCGGGCATTGATGTCCGGCAGTGGGCCAACTGTTTTCGGCATCTTTGCGGAGCAGAGCAGAGCTGAAACAGCCCGGGACAAATTCTCCCGAGACTTCTCTGAAGTATTTCTGGTATCATCTTATGGTGGAGGTGGTCTTAGTGCAGGAACGCAGATTACTGCCGGTTAACTTGGATTCTTATAAACCGCTCCGGGAATTGGTGTTAGAGGCAATTAGGGAAGCCATTATCAATGGCAGCCTAAAACCCCGGGAGCGGTTGATGGAGATACAGATGGCCGAGGAACTTGGAGTTTCGCGCACCCCCATACGTGAAGCCCTGCGCAAATTGGAATTAGAAGGCTTTATTGTAATGGTTCCGCGTAAAGGGGCTTATGTGGCTGACATATCCACCAAGGATATCGCCGATGTATTCGAGATCAGGGCTTCATTGGAGGGATTGGCTGCAGCTTTGGCAGCAGAACGGGTGACTGAGGAAGAATTGGAATTTATGGAACGCTGCTTGGTGATCAAGGCTGAGGCCATAGCCAGCTCAGATTTTGACAAGCTGGTGGATATAGATACAAAATTTCATGAAGCCATTTATAAAGCCAGCCGCAATGAAAGACTGGTTACCATAGTCAACAACCTGCGCGAGCAGATCCAGCGCCTGCGCACTACCTCTCTGTCTGTCCCGGGTCGCATGTATCAGTCTTTAAAGGAACACCGCACCATTGTAGAGGCGCTGCAATCCCGAGATGTCAGTCTAGCCAGGCAGGTGGCTCAGGACCATATAGAAAATGCTGAAAATGTCATAATGGAATCTATTAAACGGGATGGATTGCCCAGATAGTGAGGAAATGTGATGCAATATGATGCTATCATTCTGGCCGGGGGACAAAGCGCCTCCGAGTTGAAAAAGATAGCGCCTTACGACAATGAAGCCTTGATCATAATCGGCAGCAGCCCAATGATAAGCTATGTATACAGAGCCTTGCGCGCCTCCCAAAACGTTGGCCGCATAGTGGTCAGCGGGCCGGTGAGCGAACTGCGCCCGGTTCTGGGCAAAGATCCCGACCTGATGTTCGTTGAAGGCGGGGACAACGCCATGGCAAGTTTCGCCAATGCGGTTGAATTGCTCAAAGGAGAGCAGATCAGCGAGAGCCTGCTCATATTACCCACCGATATCCCTTTTATCACAACCGCCGCCATTGACGATTTCATAGCTCAATCCGAGCAATATCAAGCTGACTTCTTTTATCCGATTACCAGCAAAGATGTTAATGAGCATAAGTTCCCTGGCGTATCCCGCACTTATGTGACCCTGCAAGAGGGCACCTTCACCGGGGGCAACCTGTTTATCATCCGCAGCCGGGTCGTGGATCAGGTCATGGATATTGCCCAAGAATTGGTCAGGCGGCGCAAAAGCCCCCTGGCTATGGCGCAGCTTTTTGGATTAGGGTTGGTTTTACGCTATATTTTCAAGCGTCTTTCCATCCCGGCAGTGGAAAAACGGTTTGGAGCAGTAACGGGTGTTACCGGAAAGGCCCTGATCTCAGGGTATGCCGAAGTGGGCGTGGATGTAGACAAACCGAGTGATCTGCACCTGGCTCAGGCTTACCTGATCGATCCGGTTCAGATATAAATGACTGGTTAATCCAGTCTGGCAGCGGTGCAGGGCTTGCTCGGGGCCTTGATATCTTATTCCCATAGAGGAGATTTCTGGGTTCGTATAGAATTTGTTAATTCTGGTAAACCCAATAACTATTGCTGCAAGTTGGTTAGCTTGTACCAATAGGAAATGGTGCGATCAAAAGCAGTTTTATAGGGGAGCGATATACATTGTTGAATACTGCAGTAATATTAGCCGCGGGCAAGGGAGTGCGCATGCGCTCTGCCTATCCCAAGGTAATTCATAAGGTAGCTGGCTTGCCCATGATACAACATGTGGTACAGGCGGTACAAGAAGCCGGCATCAAGGACATAGTAGTGGTGGTGGGCCATGGCAGGGAATATGTGCAAGAGGCCCTGGCCGAACTGGACGTCGATTTCGTTGTCCAAGAACAGCAATTGGGTACGGGGCATGCATTAAGACAGGCCGAAGCCCGGGCCAAAGGGGCAGATAATATTTTGGTTCTGTCGGGGGATATCCCGCTGATTCAAGGCCTTACCCTGGCAAAATTGCTCCGCTGGCACCAGGAAAACAATGCCGCTGCCACGGTTCTCTCCGCCCTAGTCGAAGATCCCTCTGGTTATGGCCGCATCATTCGCAACCAGGACCAGTCGCTGCAGAGAATAGTCGAGGAAAAGGATGCCAGCCAGGATCAAAAGCGAGTCAGCGAGATCAACTCGGGCATATATTGTTTCCAGAGCTGTGAGGTGTTTCCCCGTTTAGCCGGGTTGACCACTGCCAACGCTCAGGGGGAATATTATCTAACTGATGTGCTGGCTATGATGATAGCTGATGGTCGGCCCGTAGAGGTGGCAGTCAGTGAGAACAGCAGTGATGTGCTGGGCATCAACGATCGGGTACAGATGGCCCACTGTGAGGCGGTATTGTATCAGCGCAAGAATATGTCCCTGATGCAGTCGGGGGTTACTATGATCGCACCGGAAACCGTTTACATTGACAAAACTGTGACTATCGGGGAAGATACCATCATCCGACCCCATACCATCATCGAAGGCCATACCGTGATCGGACCGGAATGCGATATAGGGCCGTCGGCCCGGATCAGCAACTCGGTTATCGGCCGCAAGGTGGTAATCGAGTCATCAAGGATTATTGATGCCCATATCGGCGACCAATCCACTATTGGGCCGTTTGCCTACCTTCGTCCTGGAACCAGATTGGGCAACGGGGTCAAGGTGGGGGACTTCGTGGAAATAAAGAATTCTACCGTAGGCGAGGGTAGTAAGATCCCCCATCTGAGTTACGTAGGTGATGCACAGGTGGGCCGGGGTGTTAATATCGGCGCCGGAACCATAACCTGCAATTATGATGGGTACAATAAATATCCGACCTTTCTCGAGGACGGGGTTTTTATCGGCAGTAATACCAACCTGGTAGCCCCGGTGAGGATCGGCAGAAATTCCGTCACCGGAGCGGGTTCGACTATAACCCGGGATGTCCCCGATGAAAGCCTGGCAGTGGAACGCGCCCGGCAGAGAAACATTGCTGGGTGGCCCAAGAAAACCAAACATGATCAGGAGGTAACAGATCAATGAAAGCATCCCGGTGGCGAATGAAATTGTTCACTGGCAATGCCAACACGGCACTGGCACAGGCCATCGCCAAATATCTGGGCATCCCGGTAGGGGATGCCAAGGTAACAAGATTTTGCGATGGTGAGATCGGCTGCGAAATCTCCGAGAGTGTTCGTGGGGTGGATGTTTTCGTGGTCCAGCCTACTTGTTGGCCAGTCAATGATAACCTGATGGAACTGTTGATAATGATCGACGCCTTCCGCAGGGCATCAGCATCGCGTATCAACGCGGTCATTCCCTATTACGGATATGCCCGGCAGGACCGTAAAAGCCGGGCTCGCGATCCCATTACTGCCAAACTGGTTTCCAATTTGATCGTGGAAGCTGGCGCTCAGCGGGTGGTAGCGGTTGACCTACATGCCAACCAGATTCAGGGCTTCTTTGATATCCCGGTGGACCATCTCCCCGGGGTTCCCACCATAGCTGAATATTTAAAGCGTAAGCAATTTGGCGACCAGGCGGTTGTCGTCTCTCCTGATGTGGGAGGGGTGACCCGGGCTCGTGACCTGGCAGCCAAACTCGGGGCTCCGCTGGCAATTGTGGATAAACGCCGGCCAGCCCCCAATCAGCTGGAAATCATGAACGTCATCGGTGAGGTCCACGGCAAACATGTCATCATCGTTGACGATATAATAGATACCGCCGGTACCATCTGCGAAGCCGCCCGGGCGATGGTGGAAAAAGGCGCTCGCGAAGTATACTGCTGCTGTACCCATCCGGTCTTTTCAGGACCGGCTATCGAGCGTTTGGCTGCCGCTCCGGTCAAAGAGATAGTAGTCACCAACACCATTCCTTTGGCGCAGGGCAAACTGCTCCCTAACATGACCGTGTTATCCATTGCGCCCCTGGTCGGAGAGGCTATTTTAAGGATTCATGAGGATCTCTCAGTAAGCAAACTTTTTGAAATGTAGGGTTAGCAGCAAAGACTCCGGCCCGGAGGCCGGAGTTTTTGCTGCTATAAATAAGCTATAATAGAGTAAATAGATCAATGAACGTGGGGTAATCCAAGCGATGAAGCTGGTTGTGGGCCTGGGCAATCCGGGCAAAAGATATAGTGAGACCAGACACAATCTGGGCTTTAAGGTAGTTAATGAGCTGGCCAGGCGCCACCGCGTGGAGAGAGAAGAAAGCCGTTTTGACGCTGTTATTGGCCATTGTCGGATCGGGCCGGAAAAGGTCTTTTTGATGAAGCCGTTGACCTACATGAACCTGAGTGGCAAGTCGGTGCAGCCCATGCTGCGCTTTTATAAAATGCCTCTGGAGGATTTGCTGGTCATTTACGATGATATGGATTTACCGGTGGCCGAGCTGCGCATTCGGGCCACTGGCGGCAGCGGGGGACATAAAGGCATCGCCTCTATTTCACAGCTGCTGGGTACTCAGGACTTTGCGCGCCTGCGCATTGGGATCGGCCGTCCGCCGCATGGTGCGGTGGACTGGGTATTGTCTGCCCCGCTGGGAGAGGAGAGGCTGGAATTGGACAGCGCGGTTTCTAGGGCCGCGGATGCCGTGGAATCATGGGTAAAAGAGGGCTTGATCAAAACGATGAACCAATTCAACTAGCCCTGTATAATCTTCGCTCTGGCTAGGGGACAATAAGGTTAAGAACAATTGCGGGGGGCGGCTGCAGTGAAGATTTACCATACCTGTGAATGCTGTGGGCGTATTTATAAGACATCTGAAATTGAGGGGCAGGCCGGAGTAGTCGAACTGCAGGGTATTTGTCAGGAGTGCGCCGAGGAGATCGGCGGGGTCCAGAATCAGAATAGCGGTCAGCATTTTTACAACTGAAGCCGGCGGATTTTTCTCCGGTGCTGAAGTTCTTGTAACCGGGAGATACAAATAAGATATCTGTATAGTAAGCAAATTTACAGTGGAGGCTATATTGGGCGTCCACCTTTATGTATGGGGGAACGGAGATTGGATGACAGGTTGATAATGGAGGTCAGCCAGCACCTAAAAGCTGGGGAAAACGCAGTACTAAGCGGACTGAGCGGCAGTGGTAAGGCTTTTTTCCTACAGCAGTTGGCTAAACACACTCCGGGTAAATTTCTGTGTCTGGTGCCGGGGGAAGAGAAGGCCTATGATCTGCAGGCTCAACTGCGGCGTTCCACTGACGATCAGCATATACAGCTCTTTTTGGGACGAGACTTCGTCTTCCTGAAGGAAAACTATTCCCAGGTGGAAGGCAGTCGGGTGGCCACTTTGCAGGAATGCCTCAATCACCCGCGTCGAAGCGGCTTTATCATCAGCACCCCGGCAGCCTGCTTGCATTACATGATGTCACCTCAGCAGATGGCCGCCAGCACTATGAGAATTGATCAAGGCCGAGAATATTCCCGCGATCATCTGCTGGGTGGCCTGATAGATAGTGGTTACCGGCGGGTAGGAGCAGTGGGTCAGCCCGGCGACTTTACTGTCAAAGGGGGCATAGTCGACATTTACCCATTGGGAGCAGCCAGCCCCTATCGGCTGGAGTACTTCGGGGATACGGTTGAATCGATCCGCCGCTTTAGCACTGACAGCCAGCGTTCGGCAGGTCATGAAAAGCAGATCTTCATACCCCCGGCTGATGAATTGAGCGGCTCCCTGGAAGCCACCCTGTTTGACTACCTGCCTGAACCGGTGGTTATCTTTGCCGACGAACCCAGGGACTTTGTCAAGGCCTATCAAAAGGTTCTGCGAGCTTACCGCGAGACCATCAAGGAAGCCCATAAAGCGACCAAGGCGGTTCGCAACTTGCCACTCTTAGGTGTCGAAACCCTGCAAGGGCTTTTGGCAGCCCGGGCGGTGGCCTATCATTCCTTTTTCCCCGGTAACATTCCTCAGGTCAAGGCCGCTATCTTGCATCATTTTACCCAACAGGATATGGAGCCTTTTTACGGGGATGAGGCCAAACTGCTCTCCCGTCTGCGGGAGTGGCAGCAGAAGGGCTATGTGATCCAGATAGCGGTCAAGCGGCGCACCACCAGGGAAAAACTACAGGCCTGGTTGCAGGAAAACAATCTTGCCGCACCGGAATTCGTTGACAACCCTTCTGCTAAGGGATTCATCTCTCCAGATTTTAAAATGGTGCTGTTAACCGAGAAGGATATTTGGGGCCGGGTAAAAGCCCGCAAGACTTCCCGCAAAGCCCAGGACAACCGGGAGAGAATCCTACTGGAAGAGTTGACCACGGGGGATTACATTGTTCACGAACACTATGGGATCGGGATATTCAGAGGCATCACTCAGGTAGAGCAACACGGCGTGACTAAAGAGTATATTCTGCTTCAATATGCAGGTACAGATCGTCTGTACCTGCCTGTGGAGAAACTAGATGTATTATACAAATACAGTGCCCCTGAGGATAAAAATCCCCGCCTCAGCAAATTAGGCGGCTCTGAATGGGAGCGTACCAAAGCCAAGATTTCTCAATCCATTCAGGACATGGCAGAAAAACTGCTGGCCTTGTACGCAAGCCGCCAGGCCCGAGAAGGCTACGCATTTTCCAAAGACTCCCCCTGGCAGCAGCAATTTGAGGATGATTTCGCCTATCAGGAGACCCCCGACCAGCTTCGAGCCATACAGGACGTCAAGCGTGACATGGAAAGCCCCCGGCCGATGGACCGACTGATCTGCGGCGATGTGGGCTATGGTAAAACTGAGGTAGCCATGCGGGCCGCCTTCAAGGCGGTAATGGATGGCAAGCAGGTGGCGGTCCTGGTACCGACTACGGTTCTGGCTGAGCAGCACTACACCACTTTTGTAGAGCGCTTTAGCAGCTTTCCGGCTGAGATCGAGGTATTGAGCCGATTCAAATCCCCGGCTGAACAGAAGCGGATTATTGCAGATATCAAGAAGGGCCTGGTGGATATTGTCATTGGAACCCATCGTTTGCTGTCCAAAGACATCAGTTACAAAGACTTAGGCCTGTTGATAGTAGATGAAGAACACCGCTTCGGAGTGGCGCAGAAAGAGAAAATCAAGCTGTTCAAGGAGATGGTAGATGTCTTGAGCTTGTCTGCCACCCCCATACCCCGCAGTCTGCACATGTCCCTGACCGGGCTTCGCGATCTCAGCATCATTGAGACCCCGCCGTCGGGGCGCTACCCTATAACCACCTATGTAATGGAATACCGCGACGATATCATTTGCGAGGCTATCCGCAGCGAACTGGAGCGCGACGGGCAGGTGTTTTTCGTCCACAATCGTATTGAGAGCATATATCGGGTGCAGCAGCACCTGCAGGAGATGCTCCCCGATATAAGCATCGCGGTAGGCCATGGCCAGATGCCCGAGGCGGAATTGTCGATGGTCATGGATGCTTTTGTAAAAGGCCAATACCAGGTATTGTTATGCACCACCATTATAGAATCGGGACTGGATATGCCCAATGTCAACACCATAATAGTCGATAATGCTGATAAAATGGGGTTGGCGCAACTTTACCAACTGCGCGGCCGGGTGGGTCGCTCTAACCGCATTGCTTTTGCCTACCTGACTTATCATCCTGAGCAAGTTCTCAATGAGAATGCACAAAAACGCCTCAATGCCATTCGGGAGTTCAATGAACTGGGGGCGGGAATGAAAATAGCCCTGCGCGACCTGGAAATCAGGGGGGCCGGCAACATCCTGGGCCCTGAACAGCACGGCTATATTCAGGCAGTCGGTTTTGATATGTACTGTCGTCTGCTGGAACAAGAAACCTCACGCCTGCGGGGGCAACCCCTGGCGCAGCGCAAGGCTCCCATGGTAGATGTGGATATCGATTATTACATCCCTGATACCTATATACCCGATCCCGGAGTTAAAATCCGGATTTACCGACGTTTATTGCTGTCAAACAGCGAGGAGGACATTGGAGAGATCAGGGCCGAACTGGAGGATCGTTTCGGTAAGCTGCCCCGTCCAGTGGAGAACTTTTTGCAGATCACCCTCTTGCGTTTGATGGCCCGGGATAAAGAGATCAAAGTGCTGCGCCGCAAAGGCAAGCAGATAGAGATTCAATTGGAAAAAGCTTTGCCAAATAACCTGCAGACAAATATGGGGGGCTTTCAAATCCGCAAATTAAATGCCCATACCCTGGCGGTTAGGCCGGAAGGGGATGCTTTGCAGACCCTGCACAGAGTCCTGCAGATGATCTGACCCAAGGGATTATTGTTCTATGGTACTTTGGCCTTGCAGATAGGTGCGGCGCAATTTAAAATCGACATTTATTTCATAAGGTATTCTGGCAAATTGAGTCGGCCAGTCTGCTTTTAAAGCCTCCCAAATCTCAGGCCGCTGACGTTCCAGTAGCTGCCCCCAGCTCAGTATGTCGCTTTGATAGGCTTGCGCCCGGTCGATGCAAGCGCTTACATCTCTCTGGATAGATTCGTTGGCCAGTTGTTCATACTGCCCCAGCATTTCTAGACTGGCCAGGTTTTCGGGCATGTCCAGTTCGTAAAGGTTCCCCTCAGCAGAGACGGTTATTTTCATGCTGACCTTGCCCTCATCGAGCCGCGCTTCAACCTCGGCTTGCGAAGTGATTATTTCAAGTAATTGTTGTCTTTCAACACCAAACCCGTCTTGGTCAGGCAGGGTTATTTCAAAAAGCCCGCCTCGGGTCGAGGCCTTCATCAGATGGTATCCCCGGCTTTCCTGTTCATCCAGCGAACCTACCATATGGCGGCCGCGAAAAACTGCCAGACCACTCAGGGTCAGGCGTTCTCGACCATCAACCGTTTCTATTTTTACTTGCGGCAGTACCGGTTCTACTCCCAGGCTATCAACTTTATAGAGGAATTCATTGATGGAGACCGGGCTGTACAGTCCGGTTTGAGATTCCTGGGTACGGATTGCTTTGGACAAGGCGACCCCAGCAGTATCTTCAAGCGGGATTTTGACTGCCAAGACCTGGTGCGGAGTAGAGCCGTAAGCCAGGAAGAGCAGGGAGGCTTCTCTGACCGTGCTGGTTCGGGCTAGATGGTCTAAAAACAGCCCTATATCACGGCGGGCAATATTCTCTCCGATGATAAAGGTAGTTGTCATGCCCCACAATGATTTGCGGGGCAAAGCAGTGCTCATGATCTGTTCAGCGGCAGAGAAGGTAGGCCCTGCAGCACTGCGCAGCAGGAATTTGGGGGCATCATCTTGGCTGCCGCCCGATTTGGGCAGGGCAAATTGGGCTGTGGAAACCACCTGAGTCCCGTCCGCACTCAGATCCAGACCATGCGCTACCGCAGCCATAGTGTCCTCCAATTCGGTCCGATTATAGCAGCCATTGCAGCATGACAGGCTGATTAAAAATATTATGGTTATTATACTCAGGGATAAATTTGCTTTCACAATCGATACCTCAGATCATTCTAAATAATCTGCATAGCCGCTATTTTGGGGGAGCTGCCTTTTTTTTGGAGTCAGAGTCTTGGCGGCGCCGTAGTTTTAGCCATATCACAGGCACCATAAAGGCCGGCAAAATGGCAAACAGGATTATGAAAATCCAAGGGAAGATCTGCTGCAGCATTATGTACAAAAAATGAATGTTGGGAACCAGAAGAACCGCTGAAACGCCTGCCATGATGGCGGTGGGTCCGACCAGAATGCGATAGTCCTGCAGGCCGAATACCTGCTGGGCGCTGTAACAGGTAACAAACCAGAAGATGGCCAGGATGGAGAAGACACCCGGCATGACCACTGATACCATTATTATCTCTATGTTGTGGATGAAGTTGGCCACATCGGTAGCACGGGCTATGTTGAAGATGGGAAAGGTCTGTATGGAAGTCAGAACTGGACCATAGGCAACGATGGGAATTATTACCGCCGCCAGGGTGCTAAAAAGGAACATCCCAAAAACAGCCAGCATCCATCTCCATAATAGCCGGGGCTGATGACAGAATGGCCCCAGGGTCAATACCACGACCATTAAGCTGATATAACTGCTGACCAACCAGACCCCGTTGCCCAAAGCAGCCATATCGAAGTGGCCCAGTGGCAGCAAGCGTGACCAGTCAGTCTCGGGGCCCAGGCCGAACAACAGCAAAAGCATAGCCAGCGGGTATGCGGTCAGTACGATTAATTCCACCACCCGGGCAGTGGCCTCCAAACCGGTGCGCAGAGCATAAAAAGCCGGCAAGATAATAAATATCAACAGTATGCTGATGGGCATACCGGGGAGCACATTGCTCAAAAAAAAGTTTGCAAATAGTACCAGGCTCATCACCACCACCAGAAAGAAAGCCCAAATATAAACGAAGCCGATGATTTTACCGAGGACTGGGCCCAGGTGCTCCTCAAGCATGCCCGGGAAAGGGCGGCTGCTGTTGGTGAGCAGATAATAATAGATCCATACCAGCAAGAGCCCGGGCAGAACCGAGCCCAGAATCGCCATCCAGCCGTGTTGGGCGAGAATCATGGCAAGCATTTTGGCCATGACCTGGTAGGGCGTTACCGCCAGAGTAACAAGCAAAATGCAGAATAGTTGTATATTGGTAAGCCGTGCCAAAGTATATCACCCTTTCTCAATGGTATGGCCTTTCCGCTATGGGCTCTGCATGCGCATGGCGGCCATCAACAACGGGTTGAAAAAGGGCCAGTGATAAAACTGCACCATAGCCAAGTAAATAGCGGCAAGCATGAATATAGTATAGACAGCCAAATCTTTATTCAGCTTTTGGCGCCGCAGATCGGGAACATCTATGGCAACCAGGAGCGCTACCAGTAAAAAGAATAGGGCGGTGAACATATAAACCAACCTTTCTTTTAGTTTCTTATCTGCATGGCCTCTTCTATCAGGTAAGTACGGCGAATACTGTATTTGGCCTCAACCTCCACTTGCAAAGAGGCAAAAAAAGACGGCCAATCCGCTTCCAATCGCTGCCACAAGTCAGGATGCTGGCGGCTGATCATGGACCCCCAGCCGAATATATCGCTTTTTAAAAGCTGCGCTTTGTGAATGCAGGCCAGAGCATCCTCTTTGATGGCCTGAGAGGTCAAATCCTCCAGCCTGACAAGATTAGCGGTAGTTTGGAGGTTCTCTGAGGTGGTCTGCTCATAAAGATTGCCATCGGCCTCAATATCAACGGATATAACCATTGAGCCATCGGCATTGAGCCGTGGTGTAGAGCGGGCTCGGGAACGGATGATCTCCATGGTCACCATCTCTCCTAAAGGCCCGGACTCCCTGTCTCCGGACAGGTTGACCGTTATCAATCCGCCTCGGTTTTCTTCTGGTACCAATAGACGCAAGCCGTAGCTTTCTTTTTCTGTTAGCGATCCCACCATGTTATGACCGAGGAAAACTGCTACCCCCTGTAATTGTAAGACCTTTTCGCCATCCATCTCGACAATCTGCACCTGGGGAATGACCGGCTCCACACCAGGGGTGACATACTTGGAACGGAACTCCCGGAGTGATACGGGCATATAGATGCCGGATTGTGATTCCTGGCCTTGCATCATTTTAACCAAGGCCAGGGAGGAGTATTCTTCAGGCGGGGTCTTGACCTGCATTACCTCTTCAGGGCTGGTTCCCAAGGTAAGAAACATCATCATATTAGGCCGGATAAAGCGGTTGCGGGATACGAAATCCATCATCAACCGCAAGTCATCGCGGGCCAGTGCTTCACTCAGTATGATGCTGGTGGACAGCGACCAGACGGGGGTGCGTGGAAAATGCAGGGTGATCTGCCGGGCCGCCTGGGCATAACCAGAAGCTGATTCCGTTAAAACCATAGTCTCCACCTCGGCATTGCTGCCTCCCTCGGGCTTGCCCGAGGGACTTGCTATTTGAACACTGATTACCTTCTGACCTTTGTCTACATCAAGTCCGAAGCCGGTGACAGCAACGGTCTCATCCAATTCCACCCGGTTGTAACACCCTCCCAGGCTGGATAACACCAGCAGCATAATCATACCCAGCAGTATACCGCGCCGCATCTTAGGACTCCTCCCTTTTCGGGGGCAGCTTTTGGCGGGTTTGATTTTTCATGCCCTCCCGGTAAGGGCGCGTGGTATCAACACTCCATGGACGCCGCACCAGAACATCACTGACATGAGACAGGTTAAAAGGCGCCACTGGTGAGAGATAAGGCTGTCCCAGCGAGGACATTGAGGCCATGCGTACCGCTAGCAGGAGCAGGCCCATGATTATGCCGAAGAAGCCTAGAGTAGCAGCGAGAAATAGCATTCCAAAGCGCAGGATACGCACCATCAGGCCAGCGTTGTAAGAAGGGGTGACAAAAGAGGCTATCCCGGTAAAGGCAACTACCACCACCATAGGAGTGCTGACCAGGCCCGCCTGAACGGCAGCATCGCCGATTATCAAGGCACCTACGATGCTGACTGCCGGCCCGATGGCCCGAGGCAACCTGAGCCCAGCTTCACGTAGCAATTCGAAAGCAAGTTCCAGTATCAAGGCTTCGATCGCAGCTGGGAATGGCACTCCTTGACGGGCCGCGACCAGGGTCAAGTATAAGGACAGGGGAATCATCTCCTGGTGGTAGCTTACCACCGCCACATAAACTGAGGGCAGCAATAAGGCAATGAAGAAAGCGGCCAGACGCCCCAGCCTTAATAAAGTAGAAGCAATGAAATTCTGATAATAATCCTCCCCGGCATTTAGGAATTGGGGAAAACTGGCGGGAACAACCATAGCCATAGGTGAACCATCAACTAGAATAGCTATTCTGCCTTCCAAGAGGTGCCCGCAGATACGGTCCGGTTTCTCGGTATATTCCACCTGGGCTAAAATTGAATATTTCTCGTCGCTGATATATTCCTCCAGGTAAGCTGTATCAAGGATGGCATCGATATCGATCACTTCCAGGCGGCTCTTTACCTCGGATACAAGTTTGTCTGGGGCTATGTCTTTCATATAACATATGACTACACTGCTCTTGCTTATCCGACCGATGGACATGGCCTCCATCTTCAAATCGGTGGATTTCAGTCGGCGCCTGAGCTGAGCAGTGTTAAAGCGCAGGGTCTCAACAAATCCGTCTTTGGGTCCCCAGATGGTAGATTCGTTCTGCGGAGTATCAATGGAGCGGCTTTGCCAGGAACGGGTCCCTACTACTATACCCTGCTTCTGCCCATCTACCAGCAAGACCGTGTCGCCGGCAGTGATGTGGTCGCAAACTGCTTCTAGAGTGTCCAGGGTCTTTATTTCCCCCATGGGCAGGAGTTCTCGGATTAATGCGGTTACAATCTGATTCTGTTTGTCTGCGCTGATGTCACCGGGTTCATAGTTGTTGTGGAGCAGTGGCCGCAAGAGGTGCTCCTCCAATTCAACCCGGTCAATCAGACCGTCAAAATATAAAATGGCCGCCTTATTGGAACCTTCGGAACCAAAGCTCAGTTCCCGGGTGACCGCATCAGAGCAATTCTCCAGCAACAGCTGCAGTTTCTGCAGATTCTCATCCAATTGCTCGGAAAGTCCTTCTAGCCGAAGGTCGGTCTTAGCCTGCACAGGATCATTCTTTGCAGGCTGGGATGCATTATTCTGGTCTCTAACCGGTTTGCGGTTAATATAGCGCATAGATGATATCCTACCTTTATAACATGTCCTTCCAATCATCCTCAGTATGAGCCATGAATAGCGCCTTTATGCACCAATGCGGCCAGTATCAAGCTGTAATAGTATTATGTGCCTGGCATAATATCTTCAATAATTTTTCACCGCCGGGGCGAAAAGTGAATAAAAGCCGTTTATCAGCTATATACTATCACTGAGAAAGAAAACAACATTTTCAAGTTTTTTTAAAAAGGAGGGATAAATGTAAATTGAAAGCAACAGGAATTGTACGACGCATAGACGACCTGGGAAGGGTTGTTATACCCAAGGAAATACGCCGGACCTTACGTATTCGTGAGGGTGATCCTTTGGAAATATTCGTTGATCGCGAAGGTGAAGTTATTCTGAAGAAATATTCTCCCATAGGGGAACTGGGTGATTTTGCCAAGGAGTATGCCGATTCCCTGCATGAAACCATTGGTCATATCTCGATGATCGCAGACCGGGATGTAATAATCGCCCTGGCTGGGGCCAACAAAAGGGAATTTTTGGGCAAATCCATCGGCAAGGCGGTAGAACGGGCTCTGGAAGAGAGAACTACCTTGATGATGAATGAGATCGAAATCAGCGATGATGAAAATGTTCATGTCATCATGAATGAAGATCGTGAATACACAGTGAAATCACAGGTCATTGCACCGATCATAACACAGGGTGATCCTATTGGAGCAGTTATAATAGTCACCAAAGAACTGGGCGTAAAACTGGGTGATATGGAAGTAAAACTAGCGGAGACTGCTGCTGGATTTCTGGCCAAACAAATGGAACAGTAGGGCATCAGTTCTCAAGAAGCGATCTTTTTCCGCGCGAGCGAGGATCGCTTCTTTGCGTTTACAGCCTCCAAAACCACCCGATTTACCGCATCATTCAACATGGGTGTTTTTGCCTGCAGCAAGTCTTAACTGTGATATAATAAACCCTATGATATTGGGGAGGGACTTATGAATCATCGCCAGAGTTTCCTTAAAGGCGCTGTAATTCTAAGCATTGCTGGGGCTATTAGCAAAATTCTGGGGGCAATATATCGGATTCCTTTGGCCAGACTGATTGGTGCCGAAGGTATCGGCCTTTATCAGATGGCCTATCCTATTTACACCACTATACTGGCTCTGGCTACTGCCGGGGTTCCGGTCGCTATTTCCATACTTATCGCTCGCAAAGAGACCCAGGGTTTTCCGGGGGAAAGCCGCCGCATACTAAGGGCCTCCCTGGTCATGTTAACGGTTTTGGGGCTTTTGCTGACCCTCTTGGTGATAGCCTCCTCAAAGACCCTGGCCTGGTACGTTTTAAAAGACGGTCGGGCTTACTATGCCATTATGGCAGTAGCACCAGCCATCTTCCTGGCTGCCCTGATGTCGGTATTTCGTGGCTATTTTCAAGGCCAGCAGACCATGTTGCCCACTGCGGCTTCACAGGTTGTAGAACAGATCTTCAGGGTGAGCGCAGTCCTGTTCCTGGCCTATTTGTTGTATCCGCGGGGATTGGAATACGCCGCTGCCGGCGCTACCTTTGGCGCGGTCGTGGGCGGAGTGGGCGGCCTTTTAGTGTTGATCCTGTTCTATTATTGGCACTGTCATCAGCAGAGACAGACCGGGCTGCGTCTCTTACACACTAATACATCCTCCTGGGACCTGGCCGTGGAGATGATACGTCTGGCCGTCCCGGTCTCGTTTGGAGCTGTGGTGCTGCCTTTGGTGCAGATGCTGGATGCGGTCATAGTGCCGGGCCGGCTTTTAGCGTTAAACTTCAGCACCTCACAGGCTACCGCACTATACGGCCACCTGGCAGGAATGGCAGCCGTTTTGATCAGTCTGCCCACCATTTTCACCATATCCATAGCCACTAGCCTGGTGCCGGCTGTATCTGAGGCTTTGACCAGGAAGGACCGGGGGTTGTTGAATGAACGCCTCAATTATGCCTTCAGGGCTGGCATGATAATATCCTTTCCGGCTGCGGCCGGACTGTTTATACTGGCCTTTCCTATCTGCGACCTGCTCTATGGGCAGGCCGAAGCCGGCATACCTTTGGAACCATTGGCCTTTTCGGCCATAGTGCTGGCGGCTTTTCAGATATCCAGTGCTGGTCTGCAAGGTATCGGCAGACCAGAGATCGCCATGCGCCATTTAATCATCACCGGGATGCTCAAGGTATTGTTCAATTATTCATTGACCAGTGTGCCGGCATTGAATATCCGCGGGGCTGCCATTGGCACTGTAGCCGCATTTACCGTGGGCTCACTGTTGAATATCCTCTCTCTGAAAAAAGCCACCGGCATTAAATACGAAGCCGGGCGTATGCTAAAACTTATACTGATAACGATTATAATGGCGCTCAGTACCAGTTCATTCTATTCCTGGCTGTTGGGTTATGACATCAGTTCTCATCTGGCTACAGCCGGGGCCATATTATGCGGGATGGCAGTGTATCTGGTGCTTTTGCTGATCACCAGAGAAATGGATTGGGACATGGTCAGACGCATTACAGGTAGATAAAGGAGGAAAAGCGCTGTGGGCCAGATTGGTGATAAAACCGAAGAATTAGCCAGGATAATGGACAAGTTATTGAGCCCTGCGGGCTGCCCCTGGGACCGGGAACAGACCCATCAATCGCTGTCCCGCTATCTGATCGAAGAGTGTTACGAAGTAGTAGAAGCCATTAAATCTGGGGATATGCGCCAGCTCCGTGAAGAACTTGGAGATGTTTTGCTGCAGGTGGTTTTCCATGCCGCACTGGCCAGGCGGGAGGGACATTTCGATCTCTCTCAGGTGGCAGAGACGGTCTCGCAAAAGATGATCCATCGCCATCCCCACGTGTTTTCGGACCTGTCCCTGCAAACCAGTGGTGAAGTCCTGGAGATCTGGGAGGGTTTTAAAAAAGACGAGGGGAAAAAGACCATTTTAGAAGGCATCCCGGTGATGCTTCCGGCGCTCTTAAGGGCTTTCAAGGTTCAGGAGAAAGCTGCCCGGGTAGGATTTGACTGGCCTGGGGTGGATGGTGCGGTGGACAAGTTTAAAGAAGAGATCGAGGAACTTGGCCGGGCAGCCAGCACTGAGGAATTGGTGGAGGAGATGGGAGATGTTTTTTTTGCCCTGGTCAATGTGGCGCGAATAAAGAATATCGAGCCTGAAGAGGCCCTGCAGGCCAGCAATGATAAGTTTGTACGCCGTTTCAACTACATCGAAGCCGAGGTCAAACGCCAGGGGCGGGTGCTTAAAGAGATGAGCCTGGAGGAAATGGACCTGCTGTGGGAGGAGGCCAAAAAGCAAGGCCTATAATTCAGGCTTTAATTAGAAAATTTTGTATTTCTTTTGCAGGAGTTCGCCTATATACAGCGAATATGCGTAATAAGAATTACCAAAACTTGCATGGGGAGGAATAGTTTTGAACAAAACCGATTTAATTGGGGATGTAGCAGCAGCGACAGGGATGACTAAAAAGGACGTGGAAAAAACGGTCAACGCCTTTATCAGCAGTGTGCAGGAAGCCTTGAAGGCAGGCGACAAGGTTCAGCTGATCGGCTTCGGCACCTTTGAAGTGCGCGACCGCCAGGCTCGCAAAGGCAGAAATCCGCAGACCGGCAAAGAAATCAATATTGCTGCCACCAAAGTGCCGGCTTTTAAAGTCGGCAAAGGGTTTAAAGAAGCTATTTTATAAGATGCGCTTAGACAAATATCTTAAGGTATCGCGACTGATAAAACGGCGCAGCGTTGCCAAGGATTGTGCTGAAAGCGAACGGGTGCTGGTTAATGGCCGTGTGGCCAAACCGGCTACAGAGGTGAAAAAAGGTGACATCATCACCCTTTCGATAGGCAACAAACAGACCCGTTTAGAGGTACTGGATATCAAAGAAAACGTCAAAGTCAACGACGCCAAGACTTTGTACAGAATAATCGAGTAAGGCCCATCGCCCCGGCATCGGAGCGATGGGTATTTTCTGCCCAGGCCTGGCTGGCATAAAAGCCCTACCCTAACGCATATTGTTATGGTATAGGTAACGACGGGACATAAGCCTCACTGTCCCGATAATGCAAGGAGGGAAAAAATGGCGGAGCACAGTCTTATGTTGATCAACCGCGAGCACATGGACATCAGCGGAGTCACCAATGTCAACACCTTTGATGAGAAAGAAATCATCATCGAAAGCAGGTTGGGGTATTTATACATCACCGGAGACAATATGCATGTCAGCAATTTGAACCTGGATGATGGCAAGGTCTCGGTGGACGGCAACATAACCAGCATTGAATATAAAGCCCAATCCGCTGATCTGAAATCCCGCAGCAAGAATATAATTCAGCGGCTGCTCAAATAGTTGCAGCCGGGCAGGCTAACAAAGAGAGGGAGGGCTGGCATTGCCCTGGCTTTTATCTCAGCTTGAACCGTTCTTTTGCACCTTCCTGGTGGGTCTCTTGGCAGGCATGGTTTTCCAGTTTTATCAATACAGCATGGCCTTATCCTCTATCAGGAGGTGGATATTATATATTCTGGATTTCATGGTATGGGTCTTGATTCTTTTGCTGGTATTCACTCTGTTGTTGATCATCAATCAGGGTGAAATCAGGGTTTATATCATTCTGGCACTGTTTACTGGTATTTTCATCTATTTTCAGACCATCGCTCCCAAAACCCGGCCTGTAATGCGCAAGGCCGCCCGCGTCAATGTGGATTTCATTGCCGCCATCGTCTATCGGGTGGGTACACCCTGGCGCTGGGGGGAAAGAAAAGCCCTGGCCTGGTTAGAGGCCCTGAAACAATCTCGACAGCCCGAAGATGAGGAACAATAAAAATATTGCCTTCAGGCAGGAATAACCGTCTGTCGGCAAGAACTAGTAAAAGCATAAAATCGTAATATATTTGTCCACAGGTTGTGGAAAAGATGTGGATAATAAGATAGCATGAAAATTGAAATTAGAGGCGCTGAAAAGCTTAGTTTCAGGGAAAAACAGGTTGTTGCTTTAAAAGAGATGGGCAAATCCACAGCGGAGATAGCCAAGACATTGCGGATTGGCACCAGTACGGTGGCCACTTTGTACAACCGTGCCCGTTCCAAGGGATATGAAGTGGTCATAGTTATTCCTGGGGAAATACTAGGTCTGGCCGGAGAGGAGGAGAATGAGGATGACCCTGATTAGACAGCCGAAACCTAGGCTCATTATGCTGGCCTTACTCCTGGGATTCTTTGCGGTAACACTTGTACCTCGATGCTGCACCATCTGGAAACTCAACGCACAGAAACAAGCTTTAGAGATGAAAAAGATAGAGATTACCCAGAGTAATCAACAGCTTAGCGCAGAGAAGGACAAGCTGAACAGCCCCGCAGCAGTGGAGAGGATAGCACGGGAAAAACTGGGCATGGTCAAAAAGGGGGAGAAGGTTTTGATGGAAGTTCAGACAGACAGCCCGTGAAGCCCACAATGGCACTAATGAGGTTGACTACATCCCCGGCGCATAATACAATGAACCTAGTGAAACTTATAGATTTTCGAGGGGGACATTTAGTCATATGCCGACAGAACAAACGAATATGGTGCCCGGAGCCATCTTGGAAGGAAGAGTTCAGGGGATAACCAATTTTGGAGCCTTCATTGAGTTACCCGGAGGCATGGTCGGATTGGTTCATATCTCTGAAATTGCCAACACCTATGTTAAGAATGTCAAAGACTTCATCCAGGAAGGCGATAAGGTCAAGGTCAAGGTGCTCAACATCGCGGGCAAAAAGATCGGATTATCTATCAAACAAGCCAATCCGGTGCCCCCGCCTCGAAGCAACCCCGGCCGGGAAACGGGTGCAAATGGTCGAACAGGTTCAGGAGAAAGGCATTATGTCCCTGCACACAAACATGGCGGGGCTCATTTGAGTCTGGATGATAAAATCGCCAAGTTCCTCAAAGAGAGTGACGAACGCATGCAGCCCTTGAAAAATAAGGTTGAGCCACGGCGCCGCCGCAGCTATTAATAAGTGAGCTTTTTTTAGGCACTTCCTGACGGGAAGTGCCTTTTTGATATACAGGGGGAATCAACAGGATGAGATATGCCAGTATCGATATCGGCACTAACTCCTGTCGGCTGATGATAGCCAGCATAGTGAATGAGCAGCTGCAGGTGCTGCACCGGGAAGTGAATACTACCAGGGTCGGAGCCGGGCTTGCGGCCAGCGGAGAAATCAGCCGAAAGGCCGCAGAACGGACTATACTATGTCTGCAACACTTTATGCAACTCATCGGTCAGGCCGGGGTGGAGAACTACCGCATGGTGGCTACCAGTGCGGTTCGGGAAGCCTCCAACCGCAGCTGGTTCGCAGAACAGTGCCGGTTGCACCTGCATGAAGAGATAGAAATAATAAGCGGAGAACAAGAAGCCTCTTTGACCTATAAAGGGGTGCAGAAGGGCCTCAATTTGGGTCAGTCGTTGCTGGTGGCAGACTTAGGCGGAGGTAGTACAGAACTGATTCACAGCAACGCTGAACTGTTCCTGTGTTCGCTGCCTTTAGGTGCGGTCAGATGTGCCGAAGTCAAACCCGACGATGATCAGGTCATGGCGGTTCTGGAGGATATCAAAGGACAGCAGCTTTGTTTCCGTGACGCTGTGCTGGTATTCTGCGGAGGAACAGCCACCAGTCTGGTAGCTATGAAATACGGCATGACCAAATATGACAGCCAAAAGGTGCACGGACAGCGGTTGGATAGGGAAGAAATCAGCCTGATTTACCAAAAGCTTCGCCATATGCCCTTAACTTCACGCCAACAGGTGGCAGGCCTGCAGCCTGAACGTGCTGATGTTATTGTGTACGGCATACAAATAATGCTTAGCCTGATGCTGGCTCTCAATAAAGAATGGTCTGTGGTAAGTGAGAGCGATCTCTTGGAAGGTCTGATATGGGAGATGTATGAAAAGGACGCCCAGAAAACAATCCCGGGTTAGACAAAATCCGTCCCCGCCCCTGAATGAGCATGATTTTGTTGGAAAATTCCATTACTGATATCCCCCTGAATGACAAAATTGCCAATTACTGGTTGGTATAATGTGTGGACAAGACCAAGGAGACGGGGGATGTAAAGTGGAAAGAACCGAGGTATATCCTTACCAACGCGTATCAAATTCAGGTTTAAGCAGACGTATCAGGAACCACAAGGTTCCTAACCCCATGGCCGGATGGAATATTGATAAGGTTGTCAAACAACTGACCACCCTGTTTTATATCATAAGAACGGCAGTGATCCCCATTAATATAGTGCTCAGTGTGGTCGGTTTCATACTGGCCAGAGCATTTGTCCTGGGGGAGTTACTGCCGTTTGCCTTTGCCTTCGTAATGGCCCTGGGGCGCAGGGATCTGGGACGTACCATTATACTCACCGGCAGCACCGCTCTGGGTATAATTACCGTAACCGGAGGGATCCCACTCCTGGCTAACCTGTTTGCCTTAATTAGTATGGTAGCAGTGGTTCAAACTGTGAGGATACCATGGCAAAGGCAATGGTGGGGGTACCCACTGGTATGTGCCGCCATGCTGATGGTCTGCAAAGGCCTGGTCAGCCTGATTCAGGGGCCTTCGGTTTATCAGGGCATGGTAATTACTTTCGAAGCCTTGATTTCAGGGGTATTGGTGTTCGTATTCAATATCGCCGGGGAAGCGGTCCAAACCCGAAAATCCATGGTAGAATTCCAATTCGAGGATATAACCGCCTTTCTTATCGTTGCTGTGGGAATCGCCATGGGTTTAAACGATATCACCATAATGGGATTAAACCTTGGAGGCGTATTCTGCCGGGTAAGCATACTCCTGGCCGCCTACTTGTGGGGCAGCGGTGCGGCCACTATGGTAGGTGTGATGGCCGGGCTGATTCCTTCCCTGGCCTCGAGCGTTTTCACGCAATTTCTGGGTATGTACGCCCTTTCCGGACTCCTGGCCGGTTTATTCCGGAGTCTGGGCCGGGTGGGTATAATTGTGGGCTTTATGCTGGGCCACTTGGCCTTGGCCATGTTCGTGCCTGAGACCAGCATGAATGTTGTGGGAATGTGGGAGACGTCTGTGGCATGTTTGCTGTTCGTTATGCTTCCGTCGGCTTGGAAAGAAAAACTGCCCCAGAGTGGAGGGGCAGGGGTTCAGGCGGGTGCTCCAAGCGTCCCTTGGACTGAGCCCGGCCAGGGCGATGCACAGAGCCGCATGGATGAGCTGGCCGGGTTGTTCGAAAACCTGAGCCGTACCTTTGATTCTCATCCTAATCAGCAGGACAGCCTGGCAGGGGAATCCTATGTTCACTATCTGTATGATCAGGTTTCTCAGGGAATATGCCAATATTGTGTTAAACAAGAAACCTGCTGGGGAAAAGACTGTTATCGGACCTCCCAGGATATTTTGGAGGTTTTTGCCCTGGCTGAAGCGGAAGGCACTATCAATTATAATGATTGCCCTCCCAATTTACGCCAGAAATGCCCTTATAGCAAAGACATTGTCAACACCGTGCAATATCTTTTTGACAACCTGCGCATTAATGAATACTGGGCTGGGAAATTAAAGGAGTCGCGCAGCCTGATATCCCGTCAGTTAAGCGGGGTAAGCCAGATCATGCGCAACCTGGCTCGGGAGGTAGAGGCCCAACCCCGTTTCGATGCGGAATTGCGTGACCGGCTTATGAAAGAATGCCGGGAACGAGGCCTGGAAGTTAAGGAGGTTCAGCCCTGGGTAAATGCCGCCGGACAACTCTCGCTGGTGGTGCAGGCCAATTCCTGCAGTGATGGCAGAGGCTGCGAAAACAGCATGCTTCCCATGATATCTTCCATGATAGGCCAATGCCTGGCGGTAACCGACCGCAAATGCCCCTCCTGGATGGGGCATGGCACCTGCCAGCTGACCCTCACCCCGTGTCATCACTACAATGTCCGCGCCGGAGCCGCCCAAGTCGGCAAAGAAGCCGTATGTGGCGATAGTTTCACTATAGCCACTCTGAAGGAAGGCAAACAGCTGGTAGCCTTGAGCGATGGTATGGGAGTTGGTGAAAACGCCAGCCGGGAGAGCCAGGCCGCCATTCAATTGCTGGAAAACCTTTTGGGCAGCGGATTTGGCCAGGACATGTCCCTGCAGACCATCAATTCTGTTCTGCTTTTGCGTTCCAAAAATGAGACTTTTGCCACCTTGGATCTGGTTATGATCGATCTTTATAGCGGGCAGGCCGATTTTGTAAAAACCGGCTCAGCGCCGTCATTTATCAAGCGCAAGGGACAAGTGCAGATGATTGCTGCCAGTTCTCTGCCCATCGGGATTCTGGAGGACATCGAGGTATTCAGAGATCGAATCGCTTTGTATCCAGGCGATATGGTGGTAATGCTCAGTGACGGTGTGGTCGAGGCCTTGCCCGATGCTGTGGAGCCCTTTTGGATACAGGATTTCTTGCAGACTATGGATGAGAGCGATCCGCAGGTTCTGGCCGAGCACATATTGCACCGGGCCTTGACCCTGTGTAAAGGCCGGCCGGAAGATGACATGACAGTGATTTGTATGGCTTTGGAGCGGAACTTTAGCGCCATGCTGGCTTGCTGAGCAGGAATCTAAATAAAAGCCCAGCCAGGGTTTGACTTCGGGTGAAACTGGGGTAGCATAGGAGTATAGCTAGCTAGCGAGGGGACTCTTATGTACCGCCGGGTTGAAAAATACATAAAAGACCACCAGCTGTTCCAGATGGGGGACAAAATTGTAGTAGCTGTATCGGGAGGTCCGGATTCCATGGCCTTGCTGCATATCCTGATGCGGCTCAGGGCGGATTGGGGACTGACCTTGATCGCTGCCCATCTTCACCATGGGTTAAGGCCGGAGGCTGATCAGGACCTGGAGTTGGTGCAACAGCAATGCCAGGCCTGGGGACTGACCCTGGAGGTCAAGCGCCTGAATATCGCGCAACTGGCCAGCCAGGATAAGCGCTCGGTAGAAGAAATGGGACGCATCTGCCGGTATGCCTTCTTTGCTGAGGTTCTGGAGAAATGCCAGGCCCAGTGCATAGCCACCGCTCATCATCAAGAGGATAATGCTGAATCGGTGCTCTTACACCTTTTGCGGGGCAGCGGTACTCAGGGTTTGCGCGGCATTCTTCCTATTAACAATAATGTCGTCAGGCCCCTGTTGGGATTGAAAAAGGATCAAATACTGGAATACCTGCATCAGAATCAGGTTCCCTACCGGATGGACCACAGCAATGCTGACCTGGGATTCACCCGCAATCGTATCCGGCATGAATTGATACCTTTATTAGAGGAACATTACAACCCTCAGTTGGTTAATAGCCTGAATCAGCTGGCCGATATCATCAGTAAGGAAGACGACTGGCTGCGCGAACTGACTTCTCAGCTCTGGGAGCAGGTGGTAAGCGAAAGCGTGGACGGGCTGGTATTGCACTTGCCAACTTTTTTCCAGTTCCATACAGCAGCCCAGAGACGTCTGGTGAAGGCTATTTGCGACCACCTCACCGGGGCACAGGGATGGGAAAAACAAGACATCGACAGCATCATCAGACTGGGTCAGAGTCAGGGGTCTTCTCGGTATTTGGCTCTGAAACAGGGCTTGATGGTATATAAAGTCTATGAACAGCTGCAATTTACCACTCATAGGCGGCGGAACGCTGCTTTCAGCTATAATTTTCCGGTTCCGGGAGAGATAACCATCAAAGAGACCGGTGAAACGGTAAGCTGTTCATTGCTGCCCGGCGAACAATACTGTCCCCACAGTCCTCATACCGTTCTCGATTGGGACAAGCTCGAAGCACCTCTGGTTTTGAGGTCCCGTATGCCCGGCGACCGCTTTACCCCTCCGGGCACTTCCCGTTCCACCAAATTAAAAGAATATTATATTAAGAAGAAAATCCCCTGGGAAGAGCGGGAACGCATCCCCTTACTGGTATCTGCACAGGGAATGGTATATGCTCTGGTCGGCTACGAATCTGGTGAAGAAGCCCGAGCCACTTCTCAAAGCCGGTACATTTTGGTCATAAAAAGGGAAAGACTACAAACAAAGCAGCTTAATCGCAACCCGTCTTGAGCAGCGTCAATTGCATTAAGTAGGTGGTTGTGCTAAAATATTACGGATATTCGCAGTATTTCAAAGGGGAGGAAAAATTTTGGATCGAGCCCTGAAAAACATAGCCATATATGTACTTATAGTACTGCTGGCGGTCTTTGCCATAAAGATGACCTCAGGTACCGATGAGCAGATTCAAGAGCTGGCCGAACCGGATTTTTATAATATGGTGGTAGGGGAGCAGGTGGCTTCTGCGCAGGTGCAGGTCAATGAACTGGTTTATGAGATCACCGGTGACCTCAAGGACGGCACCAAATACATGGCTACGGTTTCAAAAGAAACCGATATTATCACCGTCCTGCGGGAAAAGAATGTGCCTTATTCCACCAAACCGGAGCCGGAGCCATCCATCTGGATGACCCTCTTGACTACTCTCTTGCCCATAGTGATACTGATTGCCTTCCTGATGTTCATAATGAACCAGACACAGGGGGGCGGCAATCGGGTAATGCAGTTTGGGCGCAGCAAAGCACGTTTGATGTCGCAAGAGGATATTAAGATCACTTTTAAAGATGTAGCCGGGGCGGAAGAGGCTAAAGAAGAGATGCAGGAAGTAGTGGAATTTCTCAAGAATCCACAGAAATTTGTGCAGCTCGGAGCCAAGATACCCAAAGGGGTTTTGTTGTTCGGAGCCCCGGGGACCGGCAAAACGTTGATGGCCAAAGCCGTGGCCGGCGAGGCCGGGGTGCCGTTTTTCTCCATCAGCGGGTCTGATTTTGTAGAGATGTTCGTGGGCGTGGGGGCAGCCCGAGTCAGAGACCTGTTCGAACAGGCTAAAAAGAGTGCTCCCTGCATCGTGTTTATAGATGAGATCGACGCAGTTGGCAGGCAGCGTGGTGCAGGCCTAGGCGGAGGGCATGATGAGAGGGAACAGACCCTCAATCAATTGCTGGTGGAAATGGACGGTTTTGATACCAATGAAGGCATTATAGTGATGGCTGGCACTAACCGTCCTGACATATTGGACCCGGCCTTATTGAGGCCAGGCCGTTTTGACCGCCATATCCTCATTGACCGGCCGGATGTGCGGGGGCGCGAAGCCATCCTGCGGGTGCACAGCAAGGACAAACCCCTTTCCGGGGATGTCAACCTGGAAATACTGGCTAAGCGCACCCCGGGATTCACCGGCGCCGACCTGGCCAATCTGATCAATGAGGCGGCTCTGCTGACAGCCCGCCGCGGGAAAAGCACCATCAGCATGGAAGAGCTGGAAGAATCGATTGAACGGGTCATCGCCGGTCCGGAAAAGAAAACCCGTGTGATTTCAGACAAGGAAAAACGCCTGGTGGCTTACCATGAAGCCGGGCATGCTATTGTAGGCTATTCTCTGCCGCATACCGACAAGGTGCACAAGATATCCATAATTCCGCGCGGCCGTGCCGGAGGTTACACCTTGATTCTGCCCGAAGAGGATCGCAACTATATCACCAAGTCGCATCTGCTTGATGAGGTGGCCTTCTTGCTGGGAGGGCGGGTCTCCGAAGCCCTGGTATTAAACGACATCAGTACCGGAGCTCAGAATGACTTGGAACGTGCCAGCAGCATCGTGCGCAAGATGATCACCGAATGGGGTATGTCTGATGAATTAGGATCGCTTACCTTTGGACATAAAAGCGAGGAGGTTTTCTTGGGCCGGGATATCGCCAGAGACCGCAACTATTCGGATGCCATAGCCTACGCTATCGACAAAGCTGCCAGCCAGTATATGGACAGCGGATACCGCAAAGCGGAGGCTATACTCAAAGCAAACATGGACAAATTGCACCGTGTGGCTACGTATTTGATTGAAAACGAAACCATGGAGGCGGAGCAGTTTGAGCAGATTATGACTGATGGGCAAGCGGCGGATCAGTCAACTGAAGGCGGCAGCTCAGAGGAACAGAATACTGAACCTGAACAATAAAGGAGGCTGTTGTTTTTGACCGAACAAAGCTTTGTCATGGTTAAACCAGATGGAGTAGAGCGCGGCCTGGTAGGAGAGATAATACAGCGTATAGAGAGAAAAGGCTACCGATTGGCAGCGATGAAAATGATGGTCATCAGCCGCAAGCTGGCCGAAAAACATTATGCTGAACATGTGGGCAAGGGCTTTTTTCAGGAGTTGATCGATTTTATTACCTCGGGGCCGGTAGTGGCCATGGTTTGGGAAGGTGAAGAGGCCGTTAAGACCATAAGAACGCTGATGGGCAGCACCAATCCTCGTGAAGCTGCCCCCGGCACGGTGCGCGGAGATCTGGCACAAGCCACCAATTTCAATCTTATCCATGGCTCGGATTCGACCGAGGCAGCCAGACGTGAAATTGACCTGTTCTTTTCTCCCGATGAACTGTGCGAATATTCCCGCAGCCTGGACCGATGGATACAGTAAACTGGCAAGGACGGCTTTGAGCCGTCCTTGATCATTTACCAGCACTTCCGAATCATTTCCGGCTTTGTATTGGGAACGGCCTGGAAATTTTTCATGTTTTATCGAGACAGGAGAATAGATTTTATTTATAATATAATAATCTTGGGGCACAGAGATTAAGAATTGATTACAGGGTAAGGTTAATATAATATTAAAACCAACTTTATATTGAGGTGGATATTTTGAAGAGGGTTGAGTTACTGGTTAAGGATACTATATACAAGGAATATCTGCAGCGTAATTTTGAGGAACAGCAAGAGCCCCGCTACTGCCAGCACGATTTTCGGCATCACCTGGATGTGGCCAGAATCACCTATATCCTGGTGTTAGAACATAACGACCTCAACTATTTCATCAAAGACAGCGGCTTAAGTGGTAAACTAGCCGCCAAAGAGGTGATTTACGCAGCCGGGCTGACCCATGACCTGGGAAAATGGCATGAATACCAGACCGGAGTGGACCATGCCTCTTATGGTTCCAAGCTGGCTCGGGAGATACTGCCTCGGGCATATTTCAACCCCAATGAGGTGGAGATAATATGCCGGGCCATATTCGAACACCGAAATATAAGCCGCGATATGAGCTTTTTGGGTGAACGTCTGTACCGCGCTGACAATCTATCCAGGGTATGTGTGGAATGCGATATCAGCAATAAATGCCCTAAGCTGAAATCCAAAGAGCCTATCGCCGCCAGTTTTGAATACTGATAAATAGCGGCCTGGCTTGGGAGGATGCATGGCCTACCATCATGCGGTATTTCTTAATAATGCTCAAGAAGTCCGGGCAGCATTACAAACCATTGGGGTCGATGACGGGGCTTACGCCTTCTTGATTCCCAAGGGTATTTTTCGCTGGGTAAAACTGAAAGACATCCCCTGCCGGGCAGCCAACATAATCAAGCAGGAGATGCTCTCCAAGGGCGGGGAAGCGGCAGTGTCCAGGCACTCCCTGTATGGGGAAGGGACCACCGATGTTCTGCTTATGGGTACACTTAAACAATACCGGCTGCTTATCAAGAAACTGCGGTTGCAGCCCTTTGGCCTGCGCCAGCTGGCTGGGGAGTTGCATGATCTGCTGGAAAACCTGGAGCCCAGACTACACCGAGTGCAGTTATGCCATGGCAAAAGCCTCGAGTTGGGCAGGCGCACTCTGATTATGGGGATACTCAACCTGACCCCGGATTCTTTTTATGATGGAGGACGGTACAACCGGGCGGAGCAGGCGGTTAAATGGGCTTGTGAAATGTGGGAACAGGGGGCCGACATTATCGATATCGGTGGGGCTTCTACCCGTCCCCAGGCAGAAATCGCGGGATTGGACGAAGAACTGCAGCGGATCTTGCCGGTAGTGAAACTGCTGGCAAACCGAGACTTGGTCTTATCCATAGACACCTTCCGCGGCGCAGTCGCCCAGCAGTGTCTGGAGGCGGGCGCGCATATGATAAACAATATCGGCGGACTAAGCCTTGATCCAGGTTTGATACCTACTGTAGCCGGAAACAAGGCCCCGGTGGTGTTGATGCACAACCGACTGCAGATCAATGCCGACCGGCCCTACCAGGATTTAATAGCTGACATCATTAATGAATTGGATATAATGGTTAAAGATACGATTGCAGCCGGGATTCCTGCTGAGCAGATCATCATCGACCCGGGGCTGGGGTTCGGAAAAACTCCGGCACAAAACCGTTTACTGATTAAGCATCTGGCGGCCTTCAAGGGGTTGGGTAAGCCCCTCCTGTTAGCTGCCTCGCGCAAAGGCTTCATTGGACAGACCCTGAACCTGGAAGTCGAGGAGCGTCTGGAAGGAAGTTTAGCCGTTTTAGCCATGGGAATATTGAATGGGGCCGACATAGTCAGAGTTCACGATGTGAAGGCAAGTCGGCGGGTGGCAGATATGGTCGACGCAATGAAAAATGAAAATGGATAAGATCATATTAAAAGGACTGAGGTTTTCCGGCCGCCACGGGATTCTCCCCGGTGAAAAGGACAGGCCTCAAACCTTCGTGGTGGACTTGAGTTTATTCCTGAACCTGGAGATGGCAGGCCGGAAGGATTCGCTTGAAGACACCGTTGATTATGGAGAAGTATATTTAAAAGTTAAACATATAGTTGAAAAAAATTCTTATAATCTAATTGAAACCGTGGCTGAAAAGATAAGCCAGCAGTTGCTACTGGACTTCCCTTTGATAAAGATGCTGGAGACCACGGTATACAAACCGCAAGCACCGATTGAGGGCGAATTCGATTATATGGCGGTGCAGATTCGTCGCCACCGTCAGGATACGGTTTGAGTTGCGGAGGCTCAGCGATGACAGAAGCCTACATTGGCCTGGGCTCCAATATGGGCGATCGGGTGGAAAACCTTCAATCTGCCCTGAAGAAGATAGCTGCTATAGGGAAAACCACCATTACAGCAGTATCTTCCCATTACCTGACCCCGCCTTGGGGTGTGACCGAGCAGAATACATTCGTGAACCAGGTAATTGCTATCGATACCGGGCTCTCCCCATTGGGCTTGTTAAGAGAGCTGAAACAGATTGAAATTAAAATGGGCCGCCAAGCCGGAGCGAGATGGGGCCCAAGGATTATAGATCTGGATATCCTGTGGTACGGAGGGGAGCAGATCAATCTGCCGGAGTTGCAGATACCCCATCCCTACCTGCGACAAAGGTTGTTCGTTCTCATCCCCCTGGAAGAATTGAACCCGGAACTGATTCTTCCCGAAGACGGGATGACTGTTAAGGAGGTGCTGAAAGAGGTTTTAGGGCGAGAGCAGAATGAAATCATCAAAATGCAATAAGGATCTCCCGCCGATATCCTTTTCATGTCCGCTTGTATCATTATTGGGAACGAGACGGCGCGATTTTATGGCACAGTATAGCCATAATCCTGAGGAGGTAAGGGAATGACAAGCAAGGTCGGCATAATCGGTTTGGGAGTAGTAGGAACGGCTGTTGGGGTGGTACTCAGCAACAAGGGATACGAGATTACGGGTGTCTATGACAAATTATCCGAATCTACAAGAACACTTGTGGAGCGGATCGGTTGTGCCACCTGTTCATCACCTCAAGAGGTTTCTCGCTCTGCAGATATTCTTTTTATAACCACATCAGACATGGCCATCAAGGATGTAGCGGACAAATTGGCGGAAAGCGGCGCTTTTCACAGCGGTCAGGTGGTGATCCACATGAGTGGGTCACAGACCTCACAGTTATTGGAGAATGCCTCGGCTTTCGGCGCTTTTGTATTGTCGATACATCCTTTGCAGTCTTTTGCCAGTGTTGACCGAGCTGTAGCCAATCTTCCCGGATCAATATTTAGCATCGAAGGGGATAAAGAGGCTTATGAACTGGGCCGAACCCTGGTTACTGCACTGGGAGGCGAGTCTTTTATCATTGACCGTCATGCCAAGGTGCTCTACCATGCGGGGGCCTGCACGGTATCCAACTACCTGGTCACTGTTATCGATTTGGGAATGCGCTTGCTGGAAGCAGTCGGCTTGCCGCGTCAACAGGCCAGCCAGGCATTATTCCCGCTGATACAGGGCAGCATCAATAATATCGGTGATGTAGGCATTCCCACTGCCTTGACCGGACCTATTGCCAGGGGCGATATAAAAACGGTTTTAGACCACCTGGAAGGCCTGGAGGGCAGCATGCCCGAGGATAGGCTGTTGTATGCGTGCCTGGGTCTGTACACCGCACCTATCGCCTTCAATAAGGGGACTATTGATGCTGATCAGGCAGCACGCTTCAGGGAGATCTTTTACAGAGCCATTCAAAAGTAAAGGAGCGTGGCATTATGACAAAAATAACCACAGCTATTCTTAAAGAAAAGAAAAATAAACAAGAAAAAATTACTATGCTGACCGGGTATGATTATTCCATGGCGGCAATGATCGATCAGGCCGGTATAGATATGATATTGGTGGGGGATTCCCTGGGCAACGTGATGCTGGGATATTCTACCACCCTGCCGGTCACCATGGATGACATGGTCCACCACACCAAAGCGGTAGTCAGAGCGGCTGTCAATTCCATGGTGGTTGCGGACATGCCTTTTCTTTCGGTGCATGTCTCCATTCCGGATTCGATTCAAAATGCCGGGCGCCTCATACAGGAAGGAGGAGCCCAGGCGGTAAAAATTGAAGGGGGAATGGAACGGGTCGACACCATCAAGGCTATTCTGGACGCCCAGATCCCGGTGCAAGGACATATCGGATTGACCCCGCAGTCAGTTAACCAGCTCGGTGGCTTTAAAGTGCAGGGTAAAGATTTGGAAACAGCCCGCAAGCTGATTCAGGATGCCAAAGCCCTGGATGAGGCGGGGGTGTTTTCCATTGTGTTGGAATGCGTGCCCTCTGAACTGGCCCGGCGGGTCACCGCGGAGGTGTCCTGCCCCACCATCGGCATCGGAGCGGGACCCTATTGTGACGGACAGGTTCTGGTGGTAAACGATATGTTGGGTATGAACACCGGGCATATCCCCAAATTTGTAAAAAAGTTTGTCAATCTGCAGCCGCTGATCACCGAAGCCTTTAAGCAGTATAAAACTCAAGTTGCGGACGGCACCTTCCCCGGACCGGAACATGGTTTCACTATAAAGGACGATGTTTTGGAAAAGCTGTATTAGACTTACCGGTTGGATATGGACCGGAGACTTTGACAGAAGTGGGGAGGATAAAGGGAAATGCTGATATTAGATGGAGTCAAAGTAGCACAACAATGGTGTTTGGAACAAAAGCGAGCCGGGAAGAGCATAGGCCTGGTTCCTACTATGGGGTATCTGCATCAGGGACATCTGTCCCTGGTGCAGGAAGCCCGCCAACAATGTGATGTGGTGGTAGTAAGCATCTTTGTCAACCCCATACAATTTGGGGTTGGGGAGGATTTTGAGACCTACCCCCGGGATTTGAGCAGGGATCAGGCATTATTGGAGGAGGAGGCAGTTGATGCGTTGTTCGCTCCTTTGATAAGCGATATGTATCCTCCTGGATACAATAGCTTTGTGGAAGTGGGCGGGGAGATCACCGCCAAGCTATGTGGTGCTTCCAGGCCGGGTCACTTCAAAGGAGTAGCCACGGTGGTTTCCAAACTGTTCAATATATGCCTGCCTGACAAAGCTTTCTTTGGTCAAAAAGATGCCCAGCAGGTAATGGTAATCGAAAAAATGGTCAGAGAGCTTAATTTTCCCCTGCAAATAGTCAGGGTGCCTATTGTACGGGAAGAAGACGGATTAGCGAAAAGCTCCCGTAATGTATATTTGGATGAGGAGCAGCGTCGCCAGGCCTTGGTCTTGAACCAGGCCTTAAGAGAAGCCGAGATGCATGTACAGCAAGGGGAACGTAACGTAGCCAGATTGAAAGAAATCATGAGGAAAGTGATTGCATCTAGTCCCCAGGCCGTTATCGATTATATTGATATTTATGATGCCGCCGATTTGGGCGATATGGAGCAGGTAGACAGAAAAGCGCTTATGGCCCTGGCGGTAAAATTCGGAAATACCAGATTAATTGACAATCGGTTGGTGGAGGTGTAGTCATGTTTTGCTCTATGCTCAAATCGAAAATTCATCGGGCGGTAGTAACTGACGCCAATTTAAATTATGTGGGTTCCATAACCATTGATGAGGACTTACTTGCTGCCGCTGATATAATGGAAAATGAGAAGGTAACTATCGTAAATGTAAACAATGGCGAACGGTTTGATACCTATGTCATCGCCGGCCCCCGAGGCTCCGGGATGATGTGTTTAAACGGCGCTGCTGCGAGGTTAGTACAAAAAGGGGACATTATCATAATACTGACCTATTGCCAGCTTCCCCGGGAAGAATGCCGCAAGCATCATCCCACGGTGGTGTTTGTGGATGAGCGCAATGCGATCCAGCAGGTGAGTAACTAGAGATTGAAGGGATTGTATGCACACAGCTGAAGAGTGGATGGAGAAGATTATTCGGTTAAAAGAATCCCGGGGGGCGGTAATACTGGCCCACTACTATCAGATCCCGGAGATTCAGGACGTAGCTGATTATGTAGGCGACTCTTTGAACCTGGCCAGGCAGGCAGCAGAGACTCAAGCTGAGGTAATTGTGTTTTGCGGGGTGCGATTCATGGCAGAGAGTGCCAAGATTCTGAACCCCGACAAAACCGTTTTGCTGCCGGTGTCCGAAGCCGGTTGTGCTATGGCCGATATGGTAACCGCTGAACAGATTCGGACCCTTAAACAGGAGCATCCCGAGGCAGTGGTGATCAGCTATGTCAATTCGTCGGTTGCAGTCAAGGCCGAGAGCGACATTTGCTGCACCTCCTCCAACGCCCTGGCGGTGGTTGAGAGCATCCCCGAGAAGAGGGAGATCATCTTCGTGCCGGACCGCAATCTTGGGTCTTATGTAGCCGCGCAGACCGGGCGGGACATGATTTTGTGGCCGGGCTACTGTCCCATCCATAATGAATTGACCAGGGACGAAGTTGAGGCCTGCCAGCGCGAATACCCTGGTGCTAAACTGGTGGTGCACCCAGAGTGCACTCCAGAGATAACTGCTATGGCAGATGCGGTCTCTTCCACCGGCGGCATCTTGGAATATGTTCGAAAATGCCCTGACAGGGAGTTTATCATCGGCACCGAAGAGGGTTTCCTCTATACTTTGCAGAAGAACTGCCATGATAAGACCTTTCATATCGCCCGGGGCGGATTTTCCTGCCCGGACATGAAACTGATCACTCTGCCGCTCTTGGCAGATTGTCTGGAAAGAAACCAGTACCCGATCGATGTCCCTGAATCAGTGAGGGTCAAGGCCAGCCAGGCCTTAAACAAGATGCTGGCTATACGCCCGTAGGGTCAGGCAGGGGGAAGACAATGATTATTACACGCTACCTCGAAGACCTGGGGGATGACACCCCGGTGATCAAGACTGATTTTCTGATTGTAGGAACCGGTATTGCCGGGCTGTTCACCGCTTTAAAGGCTTCACAGCACGGACAGGTCATCGTCACTACCAAAAAGAACATAGACGATTCTAATACCGGATTAGCCCAGGGAGGAATTGCTGCCGCAGTACATGAGGAAGATTCTCCCTTCCTTCATCTGGAGGATACCCTGGAAGCGGGAGCAGGTCTGTGCAACATCGAGGCCGTGGATGTGCTGGTGCGGGAAGGGCCGGAGCGGGTCAGGGAACTGATCGCCGCCGGGGCGCAGTTTGACATGAAAAACGGGGCCATTTCTCTGGCCCGGGAGGGTGCCCACAGCAAAGCCCGTATCTTGCATTCCGCTGATACCACTGGAGCTGCCATACGCGGTGCATTGGCCGAGCGGTGCCAACACCACCCTGGCATCGAAATCAGGGAAGGTCAGTTCTTGCTGGACATCTTGACCGATACCGACAGTAACGAGTGCTTCGGGGCCTTGTGCTATGATTCTCAGATAAAGCAGCGTATCATTTACAGCGCTCGGGCGGTAATCATTGCTACCGGAGGCGCAGGGCAGATTTACAAACACACCACCAATCCTGATGTGGCTACCGGTGATGGCATGGCAGCCTGTTTCCGGGCAGGGTGCAGGCTCACCGATATGGAATTCTTTCAGTTTCACCCTACAGTTTTGTATGGCGATGAATCTCAGCGCTTCCTGATATCCGAAGCAGTGCGCGGCGAGGGGGCCATATTGTATAACGGCGCCGGGGAGAGGTTTATGAAAGACTACCATTCCCTGCTGGAACTGGCCCCGCGTGATATTGTTTCCCGGGCTATCTGGAATGAATTACAGCATAACCCTAAGCCTTACGTTTATCTGGATATGACTGTCATCCCCAACGCTCCGCAGCGCTTCCCCAATATTTACCGTACTTGTTTAGAGCGGGGCATCGATTTGACCAGGGAATATGTCCCGGTGTCTCCGGCAGCCCATTTTATCATGGGCGGTATCGGTACCAATACTTACGGAGAGACCAGCATTCGAGGACTTTATGCCTGCGGGGAAGCAGCCTGCACCGGGGTACACGGCGCCAACCGCCTGGCCAGCAACTCGTTGTTAGAGGGTATTGTTTTCGGGCAGCGCATTATTGATAAGGCTGAAGAGATCATGTATCGGCGCCGCATCGGTGCTGATGAGATTTACCGGCAATTCGATTCTAGCTGGGTTTTTTCTTCCAGCGAAGGCGGTCTGGCACCTAGCCTGGTACGTTCGCGGCTGCGTGATATGATGTGGGAGCATGTGGGCATAATAAGGAATGAGAACAGTCTCAAGCAGGCATACCTGGAAGTTGAGGCCCTTTATAACTCCATCCAACGGCAGGATGACATCCTGGAATACTATGAAACTATCAATATGCTAATACTGGGCCGTATCATAATTCAAGCCGCATTATGGCGCAAAGAGAGCCGGGGAGGGCATTTCCGCTCTGATTATCCGCTGCGTGATGACCTGCGCTGGATTAAGGAAATGAGCTTTATGAATTGTTAACCTACTACAGGGGGATAATCCACAGATGATGATAGAAAAGATAGTGAGAATGGCACTACAGGAAGACATCGGCCGGCAGGATATCACCACCTTCAACCTGGTTCCGGCCGATCAACAGGCTAGAGGGGTGTTGGTGGCCAAAGCCGCTGGGATTATCGCCGGAACCGAGATATGCCGGACAGTATTCCGCTGTTTGGATGCGGAGGCAATTTATCAGCCTTTTGTTAGCGACGGGCAGGCGGTTCAGCCCGGGGACCGCATTGCTGAGGTGAGTGGAAAAACCACCGCTCTTCTAAGTGGAGAAAGGGTGGCTTTGAATCTGCTGCAGCGTCTTAGCGGTATAGCCACTCGTACCAAAACCATGACAGATAAGATACAGGACTGCCATGCCAGTATCGTCGATACCCGCAAAACCACACCAGGACTGCGTGAATTGGAGAAATACGCCGTCAGAGTGGGTGGAGGCCGCAACCACCGCTTTGGTCTCTATGATGGGGTTATGATTAAAGACAATCATATTGTGGCGGGAGCTGGTATTTTGAATGCGGTGAAGACACTGCGTCAGCGGGTACCGATTACAACTAAGATAGAAGTGGAAGTGGAAAGCCTGGAACAATTGAGCCAGGCTCTGGAGGCCGGGGCCGATATCATAATGTTAGACAACATGGACACTGCCACCATGAGGCAGGCAGTGGAGATGGTGGCGGGACGGGCACTTTTAGAGGCTTCCGGAGGGATCACTGAAGACCGCCTGGTAGAAGTAGCCCAGACCGGAGTAGATTTCATATCGGTAGGAGCTTTGACCCATTCCACGCAGAGCCTGGACATAAGTTTCGACCTTCTGGAAGTGTACTAGGATATGGCTGCATAATGCTCGTACGGAAGATAGGAGATGAACGGTCATGATCTGTGTATTTGATGTGGGCAACACCAATATGGCCATCGGCGTGTTTAAAGAACAGGAATTGGTAGGCCACTGGCGCATACGCACCGACACTATGCGCACCAGTGATGAGTATGCCATCATCATCAGTGAGCTGTGCGGGTTGAACCGGCTGAAACTGGAGAATATCGACGCAGTGGTGATTTCTTCAGTGGTACCGGCGGTGATGATGGAACTGGAAGGCCTCAGCAGCAAGTACTTCAATTGCCAGCCGTTGATTGTCGAGGCTGGCATCAAGACGGGGCTGGCGATTAAATATGAGAATCCTCGTGAGGTCGGAGCAGACCGGGTGGTCAATGCGGTGGCTGGTTTTCACAAATACGGAGGTCCATTGATAATCGTCGACTTCGGAACTGCCACCACGTTCTGTGTGATCAATCAGAAGGGAGAATACCTGGGAGGAGCCATTGCTCCAGGAATTAAGGTGGCCAGCGATGCCCTGGTTTCCAGGGCTGCCAAATTGCCCCGGGTAGAACTGATAAAACCCAAGAGCATATTGGGGAAAAATACCATCAGCAGCATTCAGGCCGGCATTATTTATGGCTTCGTAGGTCAGGTGGAGGGTATTATAAACCGCATGAAGAAAGAACTGGAATTTGCTCCTAAAGTGATAGCCACTGGCGGACTGGCCCGCGCAATCGCCGGAGAGACTGATTGTATCGACATCATTGATGACATGCTGACTATGGAAGGCCTGCGTTTGATATACGATTTGAATCGGAGTTGAATATGTTCGTAATAGGCAATATAGTAGTACCCAACCGGGTGGTGGCCGCGCCGCTGGCCGGGGTGACCGACAGGGCGGGCCGGGAAATGGCCCGCTTATTTGGTTGTGGTCTGGTTTATACCGAAATGATAAGTGACATGGGACTGGTGTACAAGCAGCAACGCACCCTGGAAATGGCTGAGGTGGCAGGTGAATCAGGGTTGGTGGCGGTGCAGTTGTTCGGTTCCAAACCTCAGGCCATGGCTAAAGCAGCCAGGATGCTTAACAAAATGGGTGCACAGCTCATCGACATTAATATGGGTTGCCCGACCCCTAAAATAGTGCGTAACGGAGAGGGTGCAGCCCTGATGAAGGATCCTGCCTTGACCCGAGACCTGTTGCGTGCGGTGATAGACGCGGTGCAGGTGCCGGTGACAGTTAAGCTGCGCAAGGGCTGGGATGAGAACAGCATCAATTACATGGAGATTGCGTTGTTGGCGGAGGCGGAAGGGGTAAAAGCAGTGGCTTTGCATCCTCGCACCAGGCAGGAGTTTTTTTCCGGATATTCTGACTGGAACGCCATAAAAAACCTAAAAGCACATCTTAATATTCCAGTGATAGGCAACGGAGACATCTGGTGTGCTGCCGACGCACTGCGCATGATCGAGCAGACCGGCTGCGATGCGGTCATGATAGGGCGCGGCGCCATGGGCAATCCTTTCATCTACCGGGAGGCAGTGGCCCTCCTGGAAAAAGGCCAGGCCTTGCCCGATCCGACTCTGGCGGAACGCTATCAGGCAGCCCAACTGCATCTCGATTTGGTTATTCAATATAAGGGAGAGCGCGTCGCGGTCAGGGAGATGCGCAAGCATTTCGCCTGGTATTGCAAAGGGCTAAGGGGCGCCACCCGGGTGCGGACAGCTATAAATCAGGCCGTGAGCCGCGATGAGCTGTTGGCAGCCTTAGCCTCTATCACTATCCAAGCTGACAACTGATCATGCCATAGGGGGAATTGAGGCAACCAATTGATAAAAGTCCCCTGTCGCCAGACAGCCCCACCCGGGAGCACATCTTGGAGCGTTTCCTTGCTCCAATTCCTGTTAAATGTTAGAATAAGCGCAGATTGTTTACAGATTGTGCTCAAGGAGTAATCATGGAGTTTTATCGGATTCAAGACAAAATAGTAAGCTGGAATAAGATCTCCATTGCGCTGAAAAAAGCTCTGGCTCTAAGGGCGCGCGGGTTCTCCCAGCAGGAGACTGCGGATCGTCTCAACATGGACCGCACCTTTATCTCCCGTCTGGAAAAGGTGGGCGAACTGCGCAAAGGGCAATCCATCGCCTGTGTCGGTTTTCCCATCAAGAACAAAAGGGAGATCGAACAACTCCTGGAAAAAGAGGGCGTCGATTTTATATTCCTGATGACCGAACAGGAGCGTCTGGATTACGTCAACAACCGCAGCGGCAAGGATGTGCTCAATGAACTGATGGATCTTATCGCCCGCGCCAGGGAGTTTGATATCGTTATTCTGATCGGCTCTGATACCCGCTTGAAATTGATCGAGAGCATACTGGATGTGCAGGTCATCCCCCTCGAAATCGGAATATCTCCGATTACGGAGGACAAATGGGTCGATCCCGAAGTGCTTAAGAAGATACTGCGTTCGGTTAAGGCGGCGCGTTAGGCCGATAACAAATACAGCGCACCTTAAGGAGGTATTCGCTCTGAGACGTATCGTCAGTGTGAGCCTGGGTTCCTCAAAGCGGGACCACAGCTTCGAAACCGAATTTATGGGAGAAAAGTTCCTTATTGAACGGATTGGCACCGATGGGGATTGGGACCAGGCGATCCAATTGATCAAAGACCTGGATGGCAAGGTAGATGCTTTCGGGATGGGAGGCATCGATCTTTATGTTTATATCGCCGGAAAGCGCTATGTGATCAAAGATGCCAAAAGACTGCTGGTGGCCCATAAGAGCCCCATGGTGGATGGCAGCGGGCTGAAAAACACCCTGGAACGCAAATGTGTCCTGGACATTCAGCAGGACGGGCTCTACAACCTCAAGGGTAAGAATGTTCTTATGGTCAGTGCTGCAGACCGTTTCGGCATGGCTGAAGCCCTAGAGGAGGTCGGTGCTAGACTAACTCTGGGGGACCTGATTTACACGTTGGATGTGCCCATCCCGTTGAGATCTTTAAAAGCCTTAAAGGTTATAGGGCGTCTGGTAGCACCGATCGTAGTGAGCATGCCGTTTGACAAACTGTATCCCACCGGCAAGGACCAGGAAGTCATAATTCCCAAGCATTCGAAATATTATTATGAAGCAGATGTAATTGCGGGAGACTTCAATTATATCAAGCGCTATCTACCTGATAAGCTGGGCGGGCAGGTAATAATCACCAATACTACCACCCGTGATGACATGCGGCTGCTAAAACAGCGCGGTGTCAGCAAGGTCATCACCACCACTCCTAATATGGGGGGAAGGTCTTTTGGCACCAATGTGATCGAAGCCCTGATGGTATCCTTGATTGGTAAACCGGTTGATCAGATCACCGCACAGGATTACTATGGGATGCTGCAGGAACTTAACATGAAGCCAGGTATGGTTGACCTGGAGAAGGAAGAGATCTGAACTGGAATTCGCCTTTTTTAACCTAATGGAAAGCGATAAGCGGGGGCTGGTGTATCAGAAATACCTACTGGATAGATTAGCCCCTTTCTTTTTTGCTCCCCGGGTGACGCGGCTGATTGATTTACCGGTCATCAAGGCTCGTGGATACCATGTGCTCATGCCCCTGGGGGAGGGCAACCTGGACAGCATGGAACCGGAACGGCAGGTACAAATGCTCTCTAAGTCCATTGAGGTAACCCGCGACTTTAGTCTGCCCGCATTGGCTGTGGACCGGCGCTTGAAGAGCAGGTTTCTCCATTCCCAATCAGACATCAAGGTGGTGTTTGGAGACCATTTTATCAAGGCTCTGGCGGCGGCATACATCATTCACAGTCTTTCCCGGCATGATATCAAGAGGATCGTGGTGGCAACCGACAACGAAGATGTGGTGGACTTTGTGGAATACGCCACCCAGTTTGATCTGCCGGTGTCATTTCAGAGTTATCATCCGGCAAGTTACGAACCGGTAGCCTATCAGATGATGTACGAGAATGGGCGGGCTGTCAGCACCAGTATGTTCAATCCCCAGAGCTGGGGCAAAGGCGATCTGGTAGTGGTCTTCGATCCTCAGGATCGCTTTGTGGGCATCTCAGCCCGGGATGTGTTTTACCTGCAGTTAGGCAATAAGAGCAGCGGTCTGGCTCCGGCCCTGGAGAGTAGCCTGCACAGCCACGGGGTTGAGGCGAGACTGCACAATCTGGCTCCCATCATGGAACTGTGCCTGGGGCCGCAAAGTCAGCAACAAGCCCATGCGTTGCATCAAGATCCCGGGACAGTTCAACCAGCAGGGTTCGTTCCCTTTGAGAAGGCCGCCAGTTCGCTGGGGTTGTGGGAGTTATTCCTTGACAAGGCCAAATGAAGTCATTATAATACCATAAAGCATTAAGTAGTATCGGCACTCAAGGCCGTAGCCTAGTATAGGAATACGGGCAGCAGCGAGCATCGTCTCGCTTTTATTAAGTTTCAGATGAGGAGAAATGGCATGGCAGAAGAAAAGGAAGTCCTTTTAACTAAAGAGGGCCTGGCCAGGTTGGAAGCTGAGTTGGAGCACCTCAAGTCTGTTCGCCGTGAAGAAGTCGCGGAAAGGATCAAACAGGCCATTGCTTTCGGAGATATCAGCGAAAACTCCGAATATGAAGATGCTAAAAACGAGCAGGCTTTTATCGAGGGAAGGATCTTGACCCTGGAGAAGACCTTGAAAAAAGCCCGTTTGATGGAAGATAATGAAATTCGCACCGATGTGGTTTCACTTGGTTCTAAGGTCACCCTGCAGGAGATGAAAAGCGGGCGCAATGTGACTGTTACTCTGGTTTCATCAGTGGAGTCCAAGCTGAAAGACGGCAAAATTTCGGATGAATCTCCAGTGGGATCTGCCATACTGGGCAAAGCAGTGGATGCCGTTGTTGCTGTCGAAGCCCCGGCCGGGCTTATAGAATATAAGATTACTAACGTACAGAGATAAAGCCTTGATGCTGATAAGCACAGCCACTGTAACGTCACTGCAGGATAGGTCGGTGTTGATCTATCCTGGCTTGAGATGGGACAGGCTGCGGCGGCGAAACAGCCGGGGCTTTTTGTTCTTGAGGAAGAGAATGTGAGGAAGTGCCAGTATGTCTGAACAGGAACAAAAAATCAGTGAATTGAGGAAGGTTCGCCTGGAAAAATTGCAGGAGTTGAAATCCCTGGGATTGGATCCTTTCGGGCAGCGCTTTGAGCGCAATACCTTGACCAGGCGGATCATCGATGACTTTGAATTCTGGGAAAACCAAACCGCCCGGGTGGCAGGGCGCATCATGTCCAAGCGACGTCATGGCAAAGCCGGATTTGCCAATCTGCAGGACATTGCAGGTAGGATCCAGCTCTACTTCCGGGCCGACGACCTCGGTGAAGACAAATATGAGCTTTACAAAAAGATGGATATCGGCGACTTGATAGGAATAGAAGGACAAGTTTTCCGTACCCAGAAGGGTGAGATCAGCATCCATGTCCATGATATGGTCTATTTGTCCAAGGCTCTTCATCCCCTGCCGGAAAAATGGCACGGCCTCAAAGACGTGGAACTGCGCTATCGGCAGCGCTATGTCGATTTGATCGTCAATCCCGAGGTGAAAGAGGTATTCATCAAACGCAGCCAACTTATCAAGGAGATCAGGAACTACCTGGATGACAAAGGATTCTTAGAGGTGGAGACGCCCATGATGCAGCCTATTCCTGGCGGCGCTGCGGCCCGCCCCTTTATAACCCATCATAACGCTCTGGACATGGACCTTTATCTGCGCATTGCCCCCGAGCTCTATCTTAAGCGGCTCCTGGTAGGAGGGCTGGAAAAGGTCTATGAGATCAACCGCAATTTCCGTAATGAGGGTATATCTACCCGCCATAACCCGGAATTCACCATGTTGGAACTGTACCAGGCCTATGCTGACTACGAAGTTATGATGGAGCTGACCGAAGATCTCATCAGCAACGCGGCCTTTAAGGTCAATGGCAGCCTGCAGGTAGAATTCGAAGGACATATCATCGATTTCACCACTCCCTGGAAACGGGTGCAAATGTTGGATGCCATTAAGGAACACACCGGCTTGGATTTCAATAGCCTTGATGACGATGAATCAGCCAGGCAGGGCGCGCGTTCTCTCGGTCTGGAGGTGGATGACAGAGCCAGCCGGGGCGAGATAATCAATGAGGTTTTCGAGGCCCGGGTGGAAGAAAAACTGATACAGCCGACCTTTATATACGGCCATCCGGTGGAGATATCACCGCTGGCCAAACGCAACCGGGAACACCCCGAATTGACCGACCGCTTTGAGGTTTTCATCATGCAACGCGAGATCGCCAACGCTTTCTCTGAACTGAATGATCCCATCGATCAACAGGAGCGCTTCGCAAAGCAAGCCGCCAAGAGGGCCGGCGGAGACGCTGAAGCCCATATGATGGATGAGGACTACATAGCTGCGCTGGAATATGGGATGCCGCCTGCTGGCGGGCTGGGCATCGGCATCGATCGTCTGATTATGCTGATCACCGGGTCGCCTTCCATCCGGGATGTCATCCTATTCCCCACTCTAAGGCCAAGAGAATAACAGTAATGTGACAGGGGACGGTTCTTTGACACAAGGGAACGGTTCAAACCGTTCCCTTGTGTCAAAGAACCGTCCCCTGTCACACCCTATTGATTATTGAATATCTCTGCGAAATAGCGTCTGGCTATCCATTCCAAGGCCATGATGCCCAAAACCACACCGAACCCTATCACTGTGCCTACCAGGACTCCGGCCATGCTGCGCTGCAGTGAGATGGCCGCTGCGGTGAATACATGACAAAAGCTGTTCACCATGGAGACGCTGCCTACCACTACTGCCAGCCCCCAGATGAAGAGGATAAAGTCCTGACGGTACCGGTGGTACAGATACACCCCGGAAATCAAGGCCGGATAACCGATGATGATCTCTTTGAAACGGGGTCGGGCGGGGAACACCATTTCCAGGACCTCTCGCACCCGTAGTTCCAGAGCGGATACACTTACGATGTTGTTGCCGCTGCGCCCCAGGTAATAGTACCCGGCTGCGGCGGCCACGGCAAACAGGAACAGAACCAGGTAGCTGGGCCTTTGCTGCAGAGTTCGCCACAACACCACGCTGAGTTTTTCTTCGCCTTTAAAGACGCTGAAGTAATTGAGCATAAAGAGCAGCAAGGGCAAGAAAAAGGATAACTTGACCCCGCTGAAGATCTTGATGTTCATAATATAGCGGAGGTCAGCCAGGCTGGCGATTACCGTATATCCCCCCAGGAGGTTAATACCCACTATGATAATCAGGCTGTACAGAGTCTTCAGCCAGAACGGATGGCTCTTATGATCGCGCAGATACAACAGCCACAACAGGCCGGACAGGGAAGGATAGATAATAGCCGCAGCCAGGGCGTATAACTTGGACAGATCCACAGCCGTGAACAGGTTTGCAGCCATTCCCAAGACTGTTCCTAAAAGCAGCAGCACATACAGGTAAAGCGGCTTCCAGCGGAAGAGCAAATATAAATAGAGGATGCCCGCAAAGAGCAGGCTCATGGCTATCATAAAGCGATGCCAGGGCGAAGTGGTGTGGCTTTCTAGCAGGGGCAATTCCTCCCCCAGTATAAAGCCTTTGGCCGCCATGGTCTGGTGGAAATCCCCGATGGTCTTGATGGTATCGTCCAGATTCTCCCCTGCTTCCAGCCTGAGATCCTTGAATGGGGAGACATAGAGGATGCGGATACCCCGATCCACTACAGCCCGCACCCAGCGGTAGTAGCGATCGGCCACAGACTTAACGAAATCGTCATTTACCGAGGTATAGACGCGGTTGATTGGATAAGCGGTGACCTCCATTACCTCATTCAGCCCGGGTGTGGCTACGTAACCCAATTGTTCCGGGGTTTCTACCACCCCGATGATCAATCCGTAGCGCTGCACCAGAGAGGATATGACATCCAGGTTATCCGGTGTCCCGCTCACCTGGTTAGAAAATATCAGGTACTTAACTTCATAATCGCGCACAATGGATTCGTATTCCTGCAGATACTCCAGTGAAGTGCCGCGGCTGTTTTCCGGCCGCAATACCACTTCCATGCCATGGGCCTTGATCTGTTGCAGTTCCCGAGGATCAAAGCCTAATATCATATCCAGCTGAGGAGGAACGTCCTTGCGCTTATCCAACACAGAGGCAGCGCTGTTGATAATGAAATAATTCCGATGGGCATCGCTGAAGCGGATGATCTGCTGGGGCTGGTAACGGCTGCCCAGTTGCGAGGCTAAAAACTCGGTGATATCAGGGTCACTGGTTGCTGCCACCAGATTGGCTGGGCTGACCTGATCTGAACCTATGGCTTTTGAAGCCTCAGCCCACAACCGGGGCTGACTGGCCTGTTGCCAGGAACTGAATTCAGCAAAGCTCCACAGGTAGATATCGCCCTTCATAGCCAGCTCGCGCAGACTGGTCTCTTTCAAGCCTATATGGCGCACCCCGTTGTCTTTCAGGCGGTTTAAGACGCTGTCCATGGGAACATTGGCCGTAGCTGCCGAGCGGGACATCTCCCGGTAATCAGCTACGGTGATCAACCGCTGGTTGTTGGCTTCTATACCGGTGCGCAGCTGCCAACCGCTGTAGGACAGAACCAGAAACAGCAGCAAGCCACTCCACAGCAGCCACTTCATAAAGTGCTTATTCATTAGCCTTTAAACCTCCTTCAAGAAAAACACCTTGACCAGACCTAGTCCGTAGGCTACCACCAGGTAAACCACCATACTGCCAAAAAGAGGCAGCAGAAAGCCCAAGCCTGGTCCGATACCCAGGCCCAACCGGCCGAAGCCCCATACTACTCCTAGCATAGCCAGCGCGGGAAAGAGGAGCTTTATCAAATATACTACCAGATCACGATTAATGAAGGCCCCTATTTCTCTCGTCAAAAGCACTGACATAACTATGGCATACAATAGCATAGTAGCGGAAGTAGACACGCTTAAGCCCGCGATCCCACCGTGACTGAACAACAGGTAGTCCACTACCAGATTAATCAGTATACAGCACCCGCTGGCTATCATGGGGATTTTGAAACGTTTTAAGGCGTAGAACACCCGGTTATAAACCTCCTGGCACAGGTAACCCAAGACCGCAAAACTATAAAAGAAGAACGCCAATGAGGTCATGGCGGTGGATTCGGCTCCGAAAGCGCCCCGCTGGTACACCAGGGCTATTATCTCTTGATGGTAACAAATCACCAGGAGCAGATAGGGCAGCAAAATGAACCACAACATTTTGAAGACCTGCCCTAACAATAGGCGGATACGCTCAAAATCCAGCTCCAGGCAATACTGCGAAAGACGGGGAAACACCACCGTAGCCATGGCCACGATAAAAACGCTGGTTATGGTCACGAATAAATTGCTGCCGAAGGCCAGGGAAGAAGCCGTACCCGGGGAGAGATGAGTGGCGAAAGAGCGGTCGATTATCAAGCACAGCTGCAAAAGCGAATTGCCCAGCAATATGGGGAGTATGCTCTTAAAGGTATTCCGTATATAAGGGTCGCTCCATTGCAGCTTGAAGCGCCAGTGATATTTCTCGCGGATTAGCACCGGCAGTTGGATCAAAAATTGCAAGAGCCAGCCAAAGGTGGTCACGTAGCCCAGGAAGACCAGGTCGCTGCCTCTCCACAGCAGTGAGCCGATGATCAGCATATTAAAAGGAATACTGATGCTGGCTGAGACCAGGAAATATTGGTGCACCTGCAGGACTCCGGCAGTGAGAAAAGTCAAACTGACAAATAACAGTGTGGGCATCATCACCCGGGTGAGAAGAACGGCCAGATGGGTCACCTCAGCGCTGAAGCCAGGAGCGATGATCCGGGTCAGAGCCGGTGCAAATACGATCCCCAGTAAGGCTATGATGGTGGCCAACAGGGTAACCTGGGCGAACAAATTAGCCAGGTACTGATTGCGTTCCTCTTTAGAACGCTGGGTCATGAAATAGGTCAGGTCAGGTATGTTTACTGCCGACAATGCGGTGCCGATGCTGGAAAAAAACAAACTGGGATAAGAAAATACCACCTGAAACATATCGGTCAACACGGTGGTGCCAAAAACCGAGGCAAACACGATCTCGCGCACGAAGCCCAGCAGTTTGGAGATGAATATGGTGATAGAGACCCCTATGAATGTCTTGCCGGTCTTGTTGCTCATTTAAAATCCTCATTATAATCTGGAGCCAGATTGATGGCTCCGTTTACAGTTTATTACGCACTTTTGTGGGTATAAGATTCAATGCCAGGCGGGCGTTCTCCTGAGCCCGGCTATGCAGGTAAGCGGCAGTCTTGTTGACCCGCTGCCTTAGGTGCTCATCTTCCAATAACTGGCTGAGCTGAGCTGACATCCCCTCCGTATCGAGAGGCAGTGGAGCCAGGGCAAACTGGCCTAAGAAGGAAGCCACTTTCGGGTCATAGGAGATGCCCGCAAAACGAATCCCCTGGGTGGCCGCGAAGATTAAAGCATGGAGGCGCATACTTATCATCAAGTCCAATTGGCTGATCAAAGCCAAATGTTCTCCGCTGCTGAGTTTGCGGTCCAACAGCTCGGCGGGTTGCTCCATCAGATCCATCACCCGCCGTGATTCCAGAACATCTTCGGGCCAGCTCATGGGAATAAACAGGATATGATAACCTCGCTCTGCCAGTCCGTCGAGCACCTCTGCCAGAGCAGCTTGATAGCCCTCCAGGGCTGCCCAGTGCCGCACCGATACCCCTATGCAGGGCGAACCCGGCAGGTCACCGATTACCGCCTGCTGATGCTCCTGATCAGGCTGCAGAGCAAAAACCGGGTCAGCGGTAACCAGTACCGGGGGTTTGACGACTCCTAAGCGCTTTAGAAGTTGGGCCGATTCGGGGTCGCGCACACTGATTATATTTACTCGGTTGGCTACCAGGCGCATCAGCCATTTGCTGATCGGCAGGTTGATAGGGCCCACTCCCTGGGCATAAAAAATCACCGGTTTGCCCAAAAGTCTGGCTAGAGCCACTACCCCGATATAGTACCACAGGGAACGAGCGCTGGTTACATCCTGGAAAATACTGCCTCCACCGCTTATCAACAGGTCGCACTGCCGCAACTGTGCAAATAGCTTACAGGGGTTTTTGTGATATACCGCCTCGAGGCCATGGGTCGAGGTAGTCCTGGTCGGGTTCCCGGAAAACACCACAAAGTCGGTCTGCGGGGCCATGGTTTTGATAGATGAGGTAATGGCCAGCAAAAGGGCTTCATCACCGGCGTTGTCAAACCCATAATAACCTGACAGGGCGATCTTCATAAGAGTGCTCCTCACTAAAATAAATGGCCAAGGTTGGCCCCCGACCATCTCATTAATTATATTACTAGGCTTTTAGGTTAGCAATATTTCTCGCTGTTAGGCCTATTTCGTCATCAAGTGACAGATTATTATCCTATGATTGGTATATAGAGATATATAGACAACCCAAATTAGCGGTGTTAGAATGTACCTAGCTTTGGATTGGGGGGGAGGAGCAACCAATGCTGACCTATTCGTATATATCCAGCGCTTTACTATGTACATTTTTTATTTCTATATTATGCGTTCCATTAGCAACTCAACTGGCCCGTAATCTGGGGGCTATCGACCCTCCGGATGAGCGCAAGGTACACCAGGTAGCCATGCCCCGGCTGGGCGGCCTGGCGATTTTTGCCGCCTTCATGGTGAGTTTATTTTTATTCACTGGTATTTCCGGACCTATGCTGGGCCTGGTATTGGGAGCAATCATTATATTCGTCATTGGGGCGGCTGACGATATCTACCACCTCTCCCCGTTGGCAAAACTGATCGGCCAGTCGTTGGCGGCTGCGGTGGCCATGTACCATGGGGTGATGGTGCATTTTGTCACCAATCCCTTTGACGGCATGCTGGTTTTGGGCTCTCTGGGCATACCTTTGACTTTTCTGTGGATCGTTGGCATTACCAATGCCATCAATCTGATCGATGGACTGGACGGATTGGCCGGAGGGGTTGCCGCCATCGCTGCTACTGCCATGGGGATCGTGGCTCTTCTGCAGGGACAGGTTGATGTGGCTATGGCGGCCATGCTCCTGGTTGCGGCCATCATCGGTTTTCTTCCCTATAATTTTCACCCCGCCCGGACCTTTATGGGTGACAGTGGGTCCAACTTCTTGGGTTTTGTACTGGCCTGCCTGGCCATAATGGGTACGACCAAAGGCACAGCGGTGGTGTCCCTATTGATACCCATCATCATATTGGGAATTCCGATTTTTGACACCTTTTTCGCCATCGTGCGCCGTATCAATAATCACCAACCGATATTTCTGCCCGATAAAGGCCACTTACATCACCGCCTTATGGCTATGGGGATGAGTCATCGCCGCAGCGTGATGATTATCTACGGCATCAGTGCTTTTTTTAGCGGGGTGGCAGTGTTGCTGACTACTGTTACCAGCCCCAAAGCCTCGCTCTTACTGTCTTTATTGCTGTTCGTTATCGTTCTCGGAGCAGATCGCATTGGATTGCTGACCGGCCGCAACCGCCACGCCGTCAACCGCAGTATGGATGTCTAAGCAGTAATTAAGGAGCCTAATATGCGAAAATTTGACATAAAATCCTTCTTAAGATTTATTATGGTGGCCGTGCTGGTATTTACAGTCTGTTTCGGCGCCGGAGCTGGGATGGCCAGCCTGTTTAATTGGGGGGGAGCGCCTACTATATCAGCTCAGGAGACTCCACCTGCAGACGAACCGGAACCTGATAAACGGGTCAGCATCCTGGTACTGGGGTCGGACGAGCGGAAAGGAGAGACCTTTTCAAGGTCCGACACCATTATCGTGGTCACCATCGACCCCAACCTGAAGAAAGCGGCGGTTGTCTCAATACCGCGCGATACCAGGGTAACTTTGCCCAGTGGTGAGGTTACTAAGATCAACGCCGCTTACGCCTATGGCGGGCCGGAGGGATCTGTCAAAGCAGTGCAGACCTTGATGGGCATACCGGTGGACTACTATGTGGAACTCAACTTCGAGGGGTTTGCCAAGGTGGTTGATACTCTGGGAGGCGTAAGCATTAATGTTCCTCAGAGGATGTACAAGCCCTCCGAAGGGATTAACCTTTATCCCGGCTTGCAGCGCCTGGACGGCAAACAAGCCCTGGCTTTTGTGCGCTTTCGGGATTATGAACTGGGCGATATCGACCGCGCCGCCAAACAACAGCAATTCCTCACTGCCTTGGCCGCCGAACTGCTGCAGCCCAGCACCATCACCAAACTGCCCGCATTGATAAATGAAACCCGTCCGTATGTAGACACCAATATGGGGCTGGGAAGCATGCTCAAGCTGAGCCGCTGGGCCCCTGGATTTACGGCGGAATCGGTAATAAGCCAGACCTTGCCGGGATATTTTTACGATCAGCTTGGGCCCGACAACCAGTTGCTGAACAGCTTCTGGGTAGCCGACAAAGCCAGTGTCAATGGCCTGATAGATAAGATGCTGGAAGGGCAGACCGTAGCGGTAGTGCAGGAGGGGCCAGCAGCAGTAAAGCGAACTGTTCCCAGCAACAGTTCGTCGACTGGCAAGAGTGTCAGTAGTGATACCACCAAGACTGGTACTGGCAGCAGCACTGACCAGACTGGCACAAAAACCTCGAAATCGGCTACTACCAAGAGCAACAGCACCAAGACCGAGAGCAGTAATACCAGAAACAATAGCAGCAATACCAAGAGCGGTAGCAGTGCTGCAAAGAACAGCGTATCGGCCCCCTCTACCAAGAATACATAGTGTGGCTGGAACTGACACCATATCTTCAGGTCAACGACTTTTCGACAAGTATAAAATTATCCTCTGCTGCTGAAAGTTTCCATCAATATCGATATATATATTATCAGGTCGATTTATGTGGCTGTTGCAGCGACAAATATCGGCTCGCCGCAGTCGCCTGTTTATTCATTTAGATTTGAAAAAGCCCCTGTCAGACCTAAAACTAACAAGTTATCAAGCACATTAAACCTGGGAGGCCTGGTCCATGTTATTTACATCTCAGCGTATCAGCTTCATCAAGCTAGCTGCCCTTTTGGTGGCAGCAATGGCGATACTGCTCTGCTGCCAAGTACAGACCCTAGCGGATACGGGGACTATAACCGGCACAGTGGTCAATGTGCGCAGCGGTCCGGACACCACCTATGAGGTCAGCGGCAATCTGCTGCTTGGCACCCGGGTGTCGGTATTGGAGGAGAAGAACGGTTGGTGCCACATCAGTTACGACAACCGCAGCGGCTGGGTCAGCAGCCAGTACATAGAAGTGAAGAGGGACCAGCAGGTACAGGTTACAGCAACCGTGGCCAATCTTCGCTCTGGCCCTGGAATCGGTTACGATACGGTCGCTCAGGCCCGGCAGGGGGAGAAGCTTTTTCTGCTTGAAGCGGGAGCTGAGTGGAACAAGGTACAGAACAGCAGCGGATTGGTTTGCTATGTCTCCTCTCCTCTGGTGCAAGCCGCGAATGGAGCCACGGCCCCACCTGTAGGATCAACCCCCTCTGCCAACACCGAGATAAAGGTCTACCTGGACGGCCAACTGCTCAGCTTCGATGTTGCTCCGCAGATCGACAATGGCCGCACCCTGGTTCCTTTACGGGGCATCTTTGAAGCCATGGGAGCAACCGTGGAATGGGATGATGCGGCGCGCAATGTTACCGCTCGCCGTGACGGGGTAGTCATAGTTCTTCCGATCGGATCCACCCGTCCTACCGTCAACGGCTCCGCCTGGCCCTTGGACGTGCCAGCCAAGATCGTGCAAGGTCGTACTCTGGCGCCACTGCGTTTCGTCGGTGAAGGCTTTGGCGGTCAGGTTTCCTGGGATGATGCAACCAGAACGGTGACCATTAAGAGTCCCGAACAGATCCCCGAGCCTCCCACCGCTCCGGTGTTAGCTATACCGCAAGAGTCGTCGGTGATCGTGCGGGGGAATGAGGTAAACCTCAGAAGCGGCCCCGGAACGGATTTCGCCAAGGTCAGTTCTGTTTCCAGCGGAGAGATTTATACGGTTATTGACGAACAGGATGGCTGGTTTCAAATCAGCCGGGGCGGCAGTCCGGCCTGGATTGCGGGCTGGCTGGTAAATAAACCGGGCGATGACGCTGATCAGCCTGCGATCAGTGATGACGATCTGGTTTGGTATAACAGCAGCAAAGATGAGGATGGTTTTAAAATCAATATAGAATCCGGGTCGAGGCTGAATGCAGATATAGTGGAGACCGGCAATACCGTGGTGTACACCATTAAGGATCGCAGCCTGAAGGGTAATACTGCGCTCAATGTGTCTCTAGGGGGGCGAAACCTCAGTGTTAAGGGGGAAAACCGGGGAGGAGACGCGGTCATAACCGTGACTCTGCCAGCAGGAACGCAATACCGCACTATGACCAGCAATAAAGGGCGGTGCGAATCGATCCTGATCGAGAATCGGATCGTAGAGATCAGCCGCAAGGTGTTTGGCAATATCGGTGACAACATCATTGTATACACCCTAACCCCATGCGAGTATACATACAAATTCAAGAACGACATCCTGGAGATTCAATTGGAATCCACTTATCAGGGGGTGGACCGTTCTACTTACAATTATCCTGGCAGCGACCTGTTGGAAAAGATGACCATTAAAGAATCTTCCGGCACTCCCCCGGTGACTACTCTGCGCATTGAGACAACTAATTTAGGTGATTATCGCATTTTTCAGACCAGCGATGACAATGCCCTGAATATCGTGTTGACCAAGACCAAGCGCACTGAGGACAAGAATAATAAGCTGGTGGTTTTAGATCCCGGCCATGGCGGCCGTGACAGCGGAGCTAATGGTTCCTATCTGTGTGAAAAGGATGTAAACCTGGATATTGCTTTACAAGTTGGCAAGATACTGGGTTCCCGGGGTTTCGACATCGCCTACACTCGGGACAATGACAGTTATTTGACTACTATGGAGCGGTGCAATATTGCCAATCAGCTTGGTGCGGCAACGTTCGTCTCCATACACTGCAACTCCAGCACCACTCGCACCGGTGAGGGTACTGAGACGTATTATTATGCGTCCTTCGATTCCCCGGCCTTATTTATGCAAAAGGAACAGCGTTATCAACTGGCCAGCCTCTTGCAGGAAAGTCTGATAGCCCAGTTGCGGCGGGTCGACCGAGGGGTCAAACAGAGCAATTTCACGGTGATAACCAATACCGACATGCCTTCTGCCCTGGTGGAGATCGCTTTTATCAGCCATTCGGCCGAAGAAGCCTTACTGGGGGATGCGTCGTTTAGAAGTCAGGCTGCCCGTGCTATTGCGGAGGCGATAACCGAATATATGAACAATCGTTGAGTAAGTTTTGAGTAATGTATCTTCACCTTATCTTCCGGTCAGCTAAACAAGGCTTGGAGACAGGTTGGGGAAGGTTAGTCTGTACAGCAGGATTGAATATCAAGACTTCGGTAAAAATCGCATTTATATAAGGAAACGTCCCAAAATCCCCATCCGGGCTTAGGCTAGATGATGGGGTTTTTGTCGCCCAATAAAGGAGATATTTCGATTTTTATTGAATAATTTCGTAATCAGTTATTTACAATATAGGAGTGGCATAATTTGGCGAAAAAAAAGCGGCTGACAAGCAATACCAAATCATCACCGGAGCCCGTCATCCCCACAGCTGCGCAGGAAACCAGCCTGGAATGGGTGCTATTCGCGGTGGTAGCTATCATAGTGATTTATCCTCTGTTTTTCCGCGCCTTATTCTTCAACCGGGCCATGTTCGTAAACCATATCATAGTAGCATTGGTGTTCATCGGTTTTTGGGCGGTAAAATGGAAAAGGAACGATTTTCGTTTCATCCGCACCCCCCTAGACTGGGCGGCCTTGTCTTTGGCCGTGGCTTACGCCCTGTCTTTGATAACGGCGGTACATTTCGGGGAAGCCCTTTACGGTTGTCTGAAAGCCTTTAATTATTTTATGGTCTACTGGCTGGTTGGGCAGGTGGTGAATGACCATCGAGGCCTGGAAAGAATGACCCGGGTGTTGCTCCTGGGAGGGGTAGGGGTGGCCTTAATAGGAATTTTAGCCGCCAGCGGTTTTCCCATCTATCCGGATGCGTATCATGAGGGACTGATCAAATCCAGCCTGCAATATCACAATGCTACCGCCGCCTTTCTGGCTGCCATGAGCGTAATGGGTCTGGCTCTCTTGACCAGAGAAAACCATCGGCGCTGGCAGATAGCCTATGCTATGGTGACATTTCTGCTGCTGGCAGTGGTCTTCGCCACTGTTTCCAAGGGAGCCTGGTTAACTCTGGCTATGGGAGGGTTTATCCTGGTTCTGGGCATACCTGGTTGGAGAAGGCTCAAAGCTGTCTATTTTTTGGGCGGACTCGGATTGGTTGCTTTTGCTGTCGGCAACCGTTTCCTGGCTGCGGTCTTAGGACCCCAGCCGTACTCCGGGTTGATATTGATGGCTGTCGGCTTAGTCTTGGCGGCAGTAATATACCTGTTGTGGGAGTCGGCCCTCTATCTTATCCATAACCACCATCGGGGCAGGTTGTTGGTGGGGGGCGGAAGTGCCTTGTTGGTTTTGCTAATTGGCGGCGGCTTGCTCCTAAGCGGTGGTTTAGGATTGTCAAAAATGGTAGTTAGAGAGTTGCTGGAAATTGGCCAGGCCGACAATTACAGCTACATAACCCGCCTTGATTTTATGCGCTGGGGCATGAGCATAGTCAAGGATTATCCTATTTTCGGGGCCGGAGCAGGGGGCTGGGACGGCCTTTATCATCGCTACCAGGATTATCTGTTCTGGACGAAAACCGTTCACAGTCATTTCATAGAAGTTTGGGTAGAGGCTGGCACAATTGGGTTTTTATCCTTTATCGGCATTTGGCTGGCTATGTTCTGGTCTTTAGGCTCAATATACCGGCAGGTCAGGGAGCAAATCAGCCCGGATGGGGCCAAACCAGGGGACGCAGATCTTTGGATAATATGCTGGGGATGTGCGGCCACAGCAGTCACCATGGGCTTGCACGCCAGTATCGATTGGGACTTTTCTCTGCCCGCCATGTTCCTTGTCTGGTTTATTCTAGTGGCTATGATCAATTCTGCTTATATAATGACCACTGTGGCGCGGGGATTCAGTTTCTCTGGATGGTCCGCTGCCGCCCTGTCCGTCTTACTGGGAATTTTTATCTTGATTATGGGTTCGAGCGCCCTGATTGCCTTTCAAAGAGCAGAATCTGGTCGTGAATGGGCTTTGCAGGCATATGAACTGGAAGATAGGTCCGATAAAAAACAAGCCCTTATGCGCTCAGCAAGGCTGTATGAAAAGGCGATCAATATATATCCCTGGGATGGAAGGTATCACTCCGAACTGGCAGCCGTTTATGCCGAACAGTATAGCCTGGCTGTTAGCCAGGGGGAAGAGGAGCTGGACGCATTGTATAAGCAGATGCTCGATTCCATGACCGAGGCTGATAAGCTCTCACCCGGTGACATGGTTATTCAGAGTCAGCTCCTGGATGCTGCCGCGCTTACCAATAACTTCCCGCTTATTATGGCCAGACTCGATCGGACCGTTGCCGCTAACCCGCTGGATATAGGTAACTACGAAGGGCGGGCGGAATTGCTGTGGAAGGCTGCCGAACATGCTTATAAAAACGGAGATAAGCGGGCTGGGGAATACTGCGCAGCGATATTACAGCTGCCTGATGAAATTTCCAAGCAGCAGGCCCGCCTCAAACCGACCCTGAACTTCTGGCAGGGTGACAAGCTTGAGATTACTCCCACCATAGCCCTGAACCTGGCTCGGGTCCATTATCTGCAGGGCCATTACGAACAGTCGGTGCTTCTGCTTGACACTCCGTACCATGATTTGATGGATCGGCAGGAACGTCCGGAACCACTTATGTCAGACATTCAGGCAGTTTATGCCGCTTCTCTGCGCATGCAGGGCAAAAGTCAGGAATCCCGTGGTGTATTAGAACAGGCACAGGATCGTGCCGTTAAACTGTATCATGATATGATGCAGTGGGAGGTGCTTGAAGAGAACGCATAAGGTATGAACCGGCTTGAGGACCCTATTGGTTAAATACTGAACAGCGGTTCATGCGTTCTGTAACTGCTGACCTATAATCCAACCGCAGGATGTCTGGTCGTGCAGTCAAACTCAAGCAGGTCCGAATCGTTTCAGCAGCTAACCTGCTTCAGGTCCGGGTGGATTGGATAAAATAGTCGGGAGTAGATTATTCGCCATGCGGATTTTAATTGATAGCCGTATGATACAAAAATCCGGCATAGGCCGGTACATACAGATGCTGGTCCGTAACATGCTAGATGAGTATCCGCACTTGCAGGTGATCCTGGCCGGACTACCGCAGTCTAACCAGGCCTTCAGTGCTTGCCTTGAGCCCGCTCTGCAGAGTCGGATCAGCAGTGTGGTCTATAGTGCCCCAGTCTATAGTCTGGCCGAACAGCTGCAGGGACGCAAGCTCATCAACCAGAAGGTGTCGGCTGACCTGGTGCATATACCTCATTTCAACGCTCCCTGGAGTCTGCCCGCCAACAGTGTGGTGACCATTCATGATCTCATTCCTTTTTTGCGAACGACTCCGCGTAATCACCTCCAGGTCGTGGCCGGCCGACTGGTCCTCAACAATGCGGTTAAAAAGGCTGCTCGGGTGATCGTGATTTCAAAGGCCACAGCTCAGGATCTCATTCAGTATCTTCCTGCAGATTCCTGGCAGGATAAGATCCGGGTAGTGTCACAGGGAGTCTCTTCTGATTTTAAGCCCCTGCCCCGGGAGCAGGTGGAGGCTTTCAAATCTCGCCATAGGTTGCAGCGCTACCTGTTGTTCGTGGGTAATCGCGCCGCGCACAAAAACCTGGTACGGCTGCTCCATGCCTTTGCCCGGCTTCAGAGTGAATTCCCCGACCTGCAACTGGTTATAGCTGGCAAACGCTTGTCCGTGCCTGACGAGGTAGATAAAAGCATACACCGCTTGGGATTGAAACTGGTCAAAGAATGGCAGGGTTGTTCGGACCAGGATCTGCACCATCTGTATTGTGGGGCGGAGATGCTGGTCTTTCCTTCGTTGTATGAGGGATTCGGGCTGCCACCATTGGAAGCCATGGCCTGCGGCACCCCGGTGACAGTGGCGGCATCTGCCTCTTTGCCTGAGGTGGTGGGGGATGCAGGCCTGTATTTCGATCCTCGGCAGCCGGAGGAGATTGCCCACCAAGCGTCCCGGTTGCTTAACGACAGTACTCTGCGGGAGAGCCTCAGGGAGCGGGGATTATCCCGGGCCGCGATGTTCACCTGGCACAAGACCGCACAGCAGACCATGGCGGTTTATGAAGAAGTTATCAAGGGAGTGCGATCATGAACATCGCCCTTATACACGACTGGATAATTGAATTGGGGGGAGCTGAAAAATGTCTACAAGCCTTTCATCAATTGTACCCCCAGGCACACCTGTATACATTGCTCTACAAAGCCTCCAGCCTGCAAACACTGGGGTTCGAACCTGCCCATACAGAGGCTTCATTCCTGCAGAGACCAGGGGTGATCAAGAAGTATCGCTCCTATCTGCCGCTGTTTCCTTATGCAATAGAGCAATTCGACCTGAGTGATTACGACCTGGTCCTGTCCAGCAGCCATTGTGCAGCCAAAGGGGTCTTAACCAATTCCCAACAGTTACACATCTGCTACTGTCATACCCCGGTCCGCTATGCCTGGGACCTGACCCATCAATATCTGCGGGAGAATGATCTGCAACGGGGAATAAAAGCAACTCTGGCCAAAGCGGTGCTGCATTATCTGCGGATCTGGGATGTGGGTGCCTCCCCGCGGGTGGATTTTTTTATCGCCAATTCCCACTATACTGCAGCCCGCATTTGGAGGTCATACCGCCGTGAGTCTGAGGTGATCTATCCGCCTGTAAATGTGGAACGGTATAATGTTCCCGGCAAGAAGGCGGAGTATTTTTTGTTTGTATCCAGGTTAGTAAGATATAAACGGGCTGATTTGGTGGTGGCGGCATTTACTCGTTTAGGACTGCCGCTGCTAGTGGTTGGAGACGGTCCGGAGAAAGCCTGCTGCCAGAACCTGGCGGGGCCGAATGTGGAATTTCTGGGTTATCGAGATGCCGATGAACTGGTCGCCTTGATGAGCGGTGCCCGAGCCCTGGTTTTCGCTGCCCATGAGGATTTTGGAATTGTGCCCGTGGAAGCTCAGGCGGCTGGTACTCCGGTGATCGCCTATGGGCAGGGAGGCGCCACCGAGACCGTTATTGACGCCAATGGGAGAAATTGGGACCAGGCTACCGGGGTGTTCTTCCTAGATCAGAGCGTGGACTCTTTAGTACAAGCAGTTAAAGATTTCCTGCAATATGAGGATAAGTTCAATAGCGAAGTTCTGCGCCGTAACGCACGTCGCTTCAGTCAAGCACGCTTCAAAGCGGAGATAAATAGCTTTGTCCGGGACAGGTACGAAATGTTTAAGGGAGCTAAGGGTTCTTCTTGATTATGGAGCGAGTGGAATCTGGTTATCCTCTTGGGCTGTGCAGCAAGTGGAGCACTGATATATGGGCTGTTAGTAAAAATGCTGCGGGTAGAGGAATTTGATATCCTCTATAACAAAGTGGCTGGGAAATTGCGCCCAAAGTAGTTCCCAAATGAAAACGGGCTGTTGTGAAGCAGCCCATTTTAGGCACAGGTATGGTTATATTGGATCACGGCTATAACAGCGACACCCTGTTTGCCGCTAGCTACAATAAGCCTGGCCTATCTAGCCTGGCGGAAAGGAACCCAACAAATTATTAATCTGAGGATCCTCCCGCTGTGATTGTACGCATGTCCTCATAAGCTACTACTTGCGGAGTCTCATAATTCTGTTTGTTCACGATAATACCTCCTTTAAAATCTTGTACTATATCAACATTTTGCTGTAGATTATGTACTGTTTCACGTGAAATCAAATTTAATCAATCGAACTACTTGCGGCCGTTATTTTACGCACGCTTCAAAAGTGATCAACTGAGGCTTCTCATAACTTAGCTTGTACATAACTAACATACTCCCTCAGCTATTCACTGTTACTCTTTGTTTGAAAAGTAATGTGAATTAACCGATTTGACCGGAAATAGCGACATCACCTGCAGTAATCGAATTCAGACTCTCGTAACAGATTACCATGGGAGTTTGATACTCTTTCTTGATCATGTAATACTCCTTTCCTAGATAATCAAAATGCTTCCATACTAATATTTATAGGCATATGATATAATTTTTGCAGTTTCTTGTAAAATGCTTTTTAGCAATAACCGACAACAAAGGAGTGGAAGCCCTGTGGTTGTGGTGAGCAAAAACCAGGATGTAATCTGGCGGGAGGTAGACGGCGAAACCGTTTTGCTAAACCCTGAAACCGGCAGGTACTTCGGTTTAAACCGGGTGGCCTGTTCATTCTGGAATAAAGTAGATGGGAAAACTTCCCTGGAAGAGATAATCGATCAGTTGCTCCTGGAGTATGAGGTGGAGCGCGAGGTTTTGTCTCAAGACATCAGAGAATTGGTGGCGGCATTAACTGAATACCAGTTGCTTCTGGGTTAGGCGCTTCCAAGATATTTTAAAGGGGACCAGACCTTGGTGTGTCGATATAAAGGTTTTCATTTCCCAAAGGATTTGCTTCTCCTGGCGTGGGTTGGAGGTTTGCTGTTTTACTATGAATGCCTGTTGCGTATGCGCTCACTTCCGCAGATATTGGATAAAATTCATGCCATAAAACCAGATCTGCCAACAACTGGAGCAGATATGCCCGCCCCTACATCCAGTCAGTTCAACACCATGGATAAGATTTACCGGGGAGCAACCTATTGGATGACCAGGATAGGGCGAAGTTCACGACCCTGCCTGAGACGCAGCCTGGTTTTGCATCACTGGTGCGCTAAACAGGGCCTGAATACACGCGTGGTCATCGGGGTAAAAAAAGACGGTTCTGATTTGCAGGGCCATGGCTGGCTGGTGTTGGACGGACAGCCCTACCATGAAGAACCAGGTTCGCTGGAGCAATATACGACCTTTTTTGAAGGATAATCATATGCAACAAGAAGAATCACTGGTAAGATGGTACAACCTGTCAGGATATACCCTCCGTATTGAATACAGCCCAGGCCTGGCCAGAGAACTGGGCAGCTATCTGAACATAGCCTCCGCCGAGGCTGGCGCCCCGCACCTTTCCCTACAATTGAGTGTTATAGATCCCGGACAGATCGACCGGATCATGCCTTTACCCGACACGGCACAAAACATCCCGGACTTTACTCTTTTGCTCAACCGACCGGTAACGGTGCGTTCTTTTCGCAATCACAGCGGACAGTGGACTGATTACCAGGGCTATGCCCGTTCTTATGTGAGCTCAAATGAGGCCTCGGCCCGGGTGGTAATACTGGCTGGCCATGATATCCTGCCCTTATACACCGATATGCTCTTTACCTATAATCTGGTTAACCAGCTGATGGTGTATTATGACCAGTTTGCGGTTCATGCCGGCTGTGTAGATTATCAGGGTACGGGGATTATGATCAGCGGCAACAGCGGTCGCGGCAAATCCACGGCGATTTTCGCCTTGCTGCAGCATGGATTTAAAGTTTTGTCTGATGAGCGTATACTGGTTTCAAAGCAGGACGACGGCTATAAGGGCTGCAGCATATCAGATATAATCAAGGTCAGAGAAACAGCCCGGGTGAGCTTCTTTCCCGGCCTGCCCATGGACCAGGCATACGGGTCGGTCGACGATGAACATTATTTCAGATGCGGTACTATCACCCCAGACGGATGGCGCTCCCATACCGAATTAAAGCAATTCCTGGTTATCAACCGCTCCGGCCAACCTTACAGCAGCCTGACACCGATCAATCCCACCCGGGTGGTAGGAGAGTTTTTCCCCGTAACCATGAAAGCCTGGGACAACCGGGAGGCTGCTACTAAGAGATTCAACTTCCTCATGGATTTTCTTTCTACTGTACCCTGTTATCAACTGGATTTTGGAACTGACATGGCACAATTTGCCGATATCGTCAGAGAGTTGGCCGAGGGCGTGATGAGATGAGAAAATTTCGAAATTTGGTTAAAAAAGTTTTTGCTCCGGCAGTACTTAAAAACAAACGAACCATGAGTCGAGGAGAACCGCGACAAAAGGTGGCTCCGGACCGACCTCCTTGTGTACTGCGCCTTGCGGCACACGGTGATCCCTGGGAAAAGGCCTGGCCGGTCTGGCAGGATTTGTGGAATGAGTGGTTTGCGGGGCAGCGCGTTCTGGTCAAGGTTAACCTCAACACCGCGGACCCGTATCCGGCCTCGACCTGCCCGGTTTTTCTGAAGGAATTTCTGAAATTTCTGCACCGCAGCGGAGTCAACGATATATTAGTCGGCGACTGCGCCTCCTTGAGCAGCCTGCCCACCAGAAAAACCGCCCGTGCAATCGGCCTGGATCGGGTTGTAACCGGGCTGGCCGAGCCTATATTTTTCGATGAAATGGAATGGGTAGAAGTGTCTGTGCCAGGCCAGTTTCTGAAGGCCGTCACTGTACCTGCGGTTGTTTATGAGGTGGACCGAATCATCAGCCTGACCAACCTCAAGACGCACCGTTGGGCTGATTTCAGCATGGCCATGAAGGCCGCTGTAGGGAACGTGCACCCTTTGGAAAGGCGCAACTTGCACCAGGACCACCTGCAGCAGAAAATTGTTGAGCTGAATCTGGCGGTAATGGCTGACCTCAACATAATTGACGGTCGCGTGGCCATGATTACCGGCGGCCCGGCAGTCGGAACCACCGCTCCCGCCGGAGTGATACTGGCCGGAGATCATCCCGCGGCGGTTGATCTGCAGGCCTACCGAGAACTGTTGCAGATCAAGCAACGGCACCACTGTGTGGAGAACTTCCGTTCCGATCCCCTGGAAATGCCGCAACTACAGCATGCGGCTATGGTGTGGCCTGCTGCTGAGTGGCAGTGCTACCGGCTATATGAGTATTAGGAGTCAATAGTGAAGATTTTGCTCATCTATCCATACGCCAGTTTCAAAGTAATGCCTCCTTCGACCTGGATGCCTCTCAGCCTCTCCTACCTGGCAGCACCCCTGCTCCAAGCCGGGCATGAGGTTAAAACCGTTGACCGCTATGCGGCGCAATTCCGCCTGGGACAGGACAAATCCGCAGTAGATAGGGCCATGCTGCAGGCCTTCAGCGAATTCCAGCCGGATGTGGTAGCCTTTAATTCTGTATCCCCACTGGTCTATGATCTGGTGGATTGTGCCAGCATGGTACGCCAGATTTTCGATGGTCCTATACTGGCCGGGGGTCATCATGTGACTGCCCTCCCCGAAGCAACCCTCCGCAAAATACCCCAGTTGGACGCAGTAATATCCGGGGAAGGGGAATACTCCCTGCTGCAATTCATCGAGGGCCGCGATCCTAGGGACATCCCCGGGCTATGGTTCAGGGAGAATGGCTTTATTATTGGCAGCCCACCCCAACAGATTGGCGATCTGGACCAACTCCCTTTCCCGGTTTTTTCAAGTCTGGACTTGAGTTACTATCTCAACCGCAGCCTGGATACTATTCGCCACCGCTATGTTTCCACCGTCTCACTCTTGACCTCGCGCGGCTGTGTTAAAAAGTGTGAATTCTGCTCGGAATCATTAACCTACGGCAAAGGGGTGCGCTTTCACAGCCCCGAATATGTGGCTGAACTGGCTTATCAGGTATATAAGGATTATGGCATTGAAGGCATCTATTTTCATGACAATGACTTTCTGATCAACCGGGCCCGGGCTGAGAAGATTTGCGACCTATTTATAAAGCGTGGCCTTCACAAGCGAATAATTTGGGGCATTCAGGCGCGCGCAGAGAATATTGAACCAGATTTGGTAAAACGGCTCCAACAGGCTGGCTGCGTGATCATAGAGGTGGGAATCGAATCGTCTTCACAGGCTGTGTTGGATCTAATGCACAAAGACAGCACAGTGGAGGTCAATGAACGGGCTATTAAGATTTGCCGGGAGGCCGGGCTAGGCATTCACTGTTATATGCTGACCGGGGTTGAAGGCGAAACCATGGCCGATCTGGAGCAGCGCCTGGATTGGCTGAAAAAGGTGAAGCCATATTCTTTCAGCTGGTCGCAATTGGAGATACATCCCGGAACCCGTCTGTACGAGCGCCTTCGACCGGGCGTATTCGAGGCTATACCCTGGAGCAAGGAGGCAGTCCGGGAGTACTATTATCAGCAGAATCTTTCCGCCCTTACTGCTGAGGAACGCGCCGCCTGGATGAGGAAGCATTACGAGCCATATCAACGGTTAATACGCCGGTATAATACAATTCGCACCAACAGCCCCCGACGTTTGTGGTCCTTCTTTACCATGAAGGCCAGGCAAAACATCTCCCATCAAGGGAAGAACTGAGTGGACAGCATGCCCAAAGCTAGTAATAATGAATTTATACGTACATTTTTAAAAGTACTGTTTGGCAGCTTACCCCTTGCCGAACTACAACGGCAATGGCTGGAATGTGACCAGGAGGCCGTTGCCCAGGATATCACCAAGCATGGGCTGGCGGGCCTCGTGTATCATCAAATCCGAAGCCGCCCGGAATGGAACCTTTCCCCCCATTTAGCAATGGCCTTAAAGCAGCCAGCCCAGATGATTGCCTTGCAAACTGCGCTTTACGAACGGGAAGGTATAAAAATAACTTCCCGCTTGGAAGCAGAGCAGATCCCTTACCTGGTCTTAAAGGGTTTTTCTTTGGTGGAAGGACTGTACCCTAATAGTGCTCTGCGTCCGATCAGCGATCTGGACATATACATCAGACGGAGCGACTATGCACGGGTGCGGGATATTTTGCGGGGGCTGGGTTACCAGGCGCAGATGACCGCCGATTTTCGCGGATCCCTGCAGGATTACCAACAGATCGCTGAAACCTACTGCAGCGAGATGCAATACTCCAGGAATCTGGGCCAGTTTAAGATCAATTTAGACATACACTGGGGGATAGATGGTTTATGGGAAGGTTCTCCGTTAAAAGCACTGTTTCCCATCGAAGCATACCCCTGGATGAGTTATACGCGTCGGACCCGGGCCGGGGACTGGGATTTCAACGCGCTGGGCTGGGAGATGCAATTCCTGCATATTGTCAGCCATTTCGCCTTACACCATCAGTTTCAAGGGGTGAAGTGGTTTCTGGATATATGCCTTATGCTGAAGACATTGGGGTTAGAACTGGACTGGGATCTTATTCGCCAGATGGCCGGTACACCTGACTTTCGCAAGGCCATCGCCGTTGTCTTGCGCATGGTGGAGGATGAGACCGGGCTTAAACCTGAGGGGGTGCCGCCGTGGCAGTCATTCTGGAACGGAAAAGCGATTCCCGGGGAGTATGCCTTTTATCGCCGCCGCCTGTTCAGCCCGGTCAGCAAAAGAGGACAGTACATGGCTTACATGCTGCTGCCGCTGAAACACCGCGACAAGGGCCGGGTTTTGGGGTACTACTTGTTTGACCCCAGGGCGGTACCTCACTGGAGAGTCGGCAGTTCCCAACCCGGGCGGCGCTGGTGGCAGCCCCTCTATCTGCTCTATCGGGCCGGGCAAGAGATGGCAGGCAGGCAAAAAAAGCAATAGGAAGATGGGCAACATTGGGGAAGCAATAAAAATGTCCCCATGTTTTTCCGAGGTCAATATTTCGGCGGAGCGCCCGCATAATAGGAGGAATAAAGATGATTCTGATAACCGGAGGGGCCGGGTATATAGGCTCACATGTAGTCAAAGAGATTGCCGCGTCTGGCTACGATGTTATGATTCTAGATAATCTCTCCACTGGAAACCGTAAAGCGGTAGAGGTTATCATTAATCTGCTGGCCGATCTTAGCGGTGCCGGAAAGACTTATTTGACCGTGGGGGACTGTGGAGATCAATTATTGCTGGACCAAATTTGCCAACAACACCCTATTGAAGCGGCCATCCACCTGGCTGCTTTCAGTGAGGTGGGAGAGTCCATGCAGGATGCGGCCAAGTACTTTACCAACAACACCGCTCAGACCATCTTGCTATTGAATAGCTTAAGACGCCATCAGGTGGATAAACTGGTATTTTCTTCTACGGCGGCGGTATATGGTCAGCCGCTGCAAAACCCCATTTTGGAGGACCATCCCCTGCAGCCAACAAATGTTTACGGCCTAAGCAAAATGATGATCGAGTCGATGCTGCCTCGCTACCGGGTCAATTACGGCTTGAACTACATATCGTTGCGCTATTTCAATGCTGCCGGTGCTGATGCCAGCGGTCTGATTGGGGAAAAACACCGCCAGGAATCACACCTCATTCCTCTGGTCATACTGCGGGCTATGGGCAAAAGGGACCGTTTCACCATCTTTGGGGATGATTATGACACCCCCGATGGGACCTGCCTGCGCGATTATATCCATGTCAGCGACCTGGCCCAGGCCCATCTCCTGGCCTTACAGGCCTTGTTAGCGGGAACCATGCAAGAGCGGGTTTATAATCTTGGCAATGGGCAGCCCCATTCAGTCCGTGAGGTGATAACGGCAGTAGAGCATTGCTGCGGCCAAACCCTGCCCTACGATATCGGACCACGCCGCAGCGGCGATCCTAGTATTCTGCTGGCCAGTTCGCAGAGAGCCCGGGAAGAATTAAACTGGAAGCCGCGCTACCCCTGCCTGCAAGACATTGTGGATTCTGCCTGGCGATGGCATAACAGCGAGAACTGGTGAAGGGGAAGCCTTTTAGGTGGTGACCGTAACAGGAAAAAGTTGGCACCTCGGCTGGAAAACTAGAATAAGATATCACACCTTTGGATTTTTTAGGACGGTGACAAGCACCACGTCATTGACTGAAATGAGGTGAGATATCCATGTCCTATGGAACGGTAGAATCAGTCCGGGAAAACATCATCGCCCTCATCCCCGCTTACGAGGAGAATGGGGACATAACCCGGCTGCTGCTGGAGGATGGTTCAATATCAAAGGATGAGCGCAATGTGCGCACTGTTAAGAAGGCCTTAGCCAGGTGTTATGTAATGGACTTAAAAGAACAAGGCCGGCAACTGCGAGCCTCGCTGCAGAGGCGCAAGCTCTTGCCTTTTTACCTCAACCATGAGCGGGTGTTCATACCGGTGAAGATGAGGACCGCGCGGGTCAAAGATGATTGCTGTTACGGTTACATGGATTGGCGCTACATAGCGGACCTGGAGCCCAAGGAGGGTGGGGGCACTATCCTGCGGATACGCAACGGGATGGAAGTATCAGTGCTGAGCAGCATTAATCATGTGATACAGCAGATGCATAGCGGCAGGCAGCTATATGACGCTTTGCAGCAACAATCAGGAAAGAACCTCAACCGGGAGCAGTTGTTGCTCAAGGCCGCGCGTCTCTTAGCCGGGTCCCTGGATCTGATCCACAATGGCCTGGGAAAACCGGGCAGAAATGGAGGGGCTAATACTATATAGCAGAAATTAACGGCAGGAAAGCGCAAGCTGATTACAGAATTACTCGTAATATGATATAAATGTCAGTTGGAATACATTTGTCGACCCCGGTTTCAGACTTATCTTGTATCAATTCAAGAAATACCGATTCTGGAAATTATAAACCTGGTTGTTTGATAGCAGCCTAGTAACGAGCGGAGAAATATGATGTCGATGATAGATAGATCGGTTAGACCGGGACGGGCTGTGCTCTCCTGGGTCTTGCTCTTGATAATGTTGTGCACCTCTATAACCTCCCCCCTCGAAGCAGCACAGCTGCCAGAGCCAGTCTTATGCAGTGACCGGGCGGCTGAAATTGTGAATGCCGCCCCTTTTACCAGGGGAAACCTGATCGTCCCCGGCGGATTGAGCGGAAAAGGCGAACTGATCGGTATTGCCGATTCTGGTTTGGACAGCGGCGATCTAGCCGAAATCCACCCCGACTTGAGGAATACACCTGATAATGCGGCGCGCATCGCTGCGCTGGAATCTGTTAGCGGACGCAACATCCCTGACGATCCCTCCGGTCATGGTACGCATATGGCGGGAATCTTGGTAGGCAGCGGGAAATCATCAGAGGGAAGATTTACAGGTATAGCACCGGGCAGTTCCCTTTATTTCCAAGCTCTGTTGAATAAGCAAGGTGAGTTGACAATTCCCCCCCTATTGAGCGAGTTGTATGATCCCGCCTATGCAGCCGGGGTGCGGCTGTATGTAAACGGATGGGGCACTCCCGGCAACAGTTATCAGAGCCAGAGTCGGCAGATAGACTCCTACATAGCAGATCACCCCGATTTCCTGGCCATATCAGGAGCAGGCAATAATGGTCCGGCCATGCAGACCCTCAGCGCTGAGGCCAACAGCAAAAACGCCCTGGTGGTAGGGGCTGCTCAGGTACCGCGTCCGGGGCTGGATATGGAATGCACCGACACCAGTAAAATAGCAAATTCTTCCAGCCGCGGCCCCGCTGCGGATGGCCGCATCAAACCGGATCTGCTGGCCCCCGGCACAAATATCATAGCGGCCTGCTCAAGTATCACAGAAGGCAACTTTGACAGCAACCCGCTTTATACGTTGATGAGCGGCACCAGTATGGCCTCTGCTGTAACTACAGGGGGAGTGGCTTTGCTGCGCCAATACCTGCAAGACTATCGCCATTTGGACAATCCCAGTGCCGCTCTGCTTAAAGCGCTGCTGATCAACGGCGCCCGCTTTGATCTCCAAACAGTCTCTTCTCAGGGATTTGGCATATTAGACCTGGCCGGGACCATCCTCCCCCTCCAGGACCGCACAGTTGAATATGTAAACCAGAGCAGCATTTCCGCGCAACAGACCCGGGAATATCGAATCAGCGTTGAAGAAGCCGAAAGCCTGTTCAAAGCGACTCTGGTCTGGACTGATCCTCCCCCGCCTGCAGGAGCTAAGCGGGCTTTGGTAAATAATCTTGACCTCCTGGTCAAAGACCCCGAGGGAAGGCTTTACCGGGGCAACGATTTTTTTGGCAGCGGCCGGAGCGATGATGTCAATAATGTTGAACAGGTAGTAATAGCCCATGCCAAGCCAGGCGAGTATACCGTATATGTAAATGCAGCCAGCTTGGATGCGGCTTATGCTCATCAGGATTATGCGCTGGCATACGGTCAGGCCATGCAGCATGAAACGGTGGTTGCCGATGATGGAGGTTCCCTTCGGGTCAAAAGTGGCAGGACCTTCTCCAATAAGTTAGAATACCAATCTGATATGCCAAAGCCGGCCGGCCTGCCGAGCTCACGAGCAGGAGGAGAATTATACTGGAACCAGAAACATGCCTATCTGTTTTTGCAGGCCTGGGAGAGCAGCGGGACACAGATGCTGACCACTTCAGCCGGCAGCTTTATTATGGAATCCAACCCTGTGGCCAGGGCAGGCGGTTATTATCTGCCCTACGCATGGAATAAAACGGGTCAGGTCAAGGTCAACGGGCATGCCATTGAACAGGTTGAGGCATTTGAGACCGGGGCTCACATAAACGCGGTAGTAAATCCGCTAGGCCAGACGCTGTGGCAGGTACAGGCTTCCGCTCGTCAAGTGGAGGGCTATATCAAAAGGGTCGATGTCAGCCGCCGGCAAATCTGGCTGATCAACGACGACCAGTCATACCAACTGTATCCAGGGGGCGCTATCGTTGTTAGCAACAACCTGATTGATAGTGTGGCTGAAGCCATGCCCTATGGATTCGCCGACAATGTAGGTTTAGACGGGCTTCTGCCGGGGATGAAGGTCAAGATGATGATTACTCCGCAGACCCGTCTGGTGAATTATATTACCGTACAGCGAGACCTGGTAATTGGCAGAGTTTCCACTCTGTCCCTTGAAGAAGGCAGCATAGAACTTAACCATGGAGCTTCTTATGAACTTTTCCCGGGTGCAAGCATATATCGGGATGGTAAAGCGGCCAAACTGAAGGATATTCAAAGCGGTGATTACGCAGTAGCCCAGTGCCTGCCCGGTTCCTCGCAATGGGTGCAGCTAGAGGCTTATAGCCGGGTGGTTTATGGGCGGGTCATATATTTTAATGAGAATACCCAAACCCTCTATTTATTTAATAAGGACAACCAGATCCAGCAGTGCCAGCTGGACCGTCAGACCAAAACGTACCGTTGGGGCAGCCTGATGCCAAGGCCCGCTTTTGAGGTGGGTGCCTGGGTGAGAGTGTTGATGAAGGGACAAGGCGAGGAGGCATTGCGCCTGGACATAGCCACCATCGCGGAGAGGTCAACCAAAACCCTGCTAAAATACGAAAGTGTAACTCAGCGCTTCGTAATGAGTGATGGCAGCAGCTATCAGTGGCTGCCCTCATCTTTGGTAAGCAGTGCAGGCTACCTCCTTAAGCCCGAGGATATGATCGAGAACCGTGAGGTGCGTATAAGCACCCTGGCAGGAGAAAATGGCCAGCCTTATCTGGCCGCTATCGAGGGCGATAAAGATCCAGGCTCTCCCGCCCCCGCCTTGAATGTTTCAGTCCAAGATCTCAATCACACCTTGATAATTCAGGGCCACAGCGATGCAGATCAACTGGCTATATACCGTCAGGATGGCAGCCGGGTTCCAGTGCAGCCTGATGTAGATGGCGGATTTGGCCTGCTCTTGCTCCAAAACCCGGATGAGAGCTTTGTGACCGTGGTGGCCATTAACACCCAGAATGGTGCGCTAATGGCCCGCCAATGTGAAGTAACCTCATATACCGCTCCAACCGCAGGGAACCGTTTCATGGATATAGAGGACCAGGCTTTGCGAGAAAAGGTGATCAGTCTGGCGGATCGGGGAGTGATCCAAGGCTATGCTGACGGGGCCTTCAGGCCGTATGAAAGCGTTACCCGACTGGAACTGGTAGAGATGCTGGGGCGCTATCTGCACCTGAAGCCGAGCGCAGGGGCGGGCAGGTTTACCGATGCAGAAGACATCCCCTGGTGGGGAAGAGGGCTGGTCGGGGCCGCTTATGAAGCGGGATTGATAGTAGGGTATGAAGATCATTCATTTCGTCCTAATAAAGCCGCCACCCGCAGCGAAATCGCCATAATCATGGACCGGTTGTATCAGCTGGGGATTTCAGGTCGGGGCCCAGCTGCCCAGCCGGCCCAGGACTCCGGGTTAGCCCCGGACTGGGCCCGGGATGCCATCATTGCCGGGTATAAGCGCGGATCATGGCCGGCATCCTGGCGCAGCGTATTCTTACCGCACAATTATGTGTCGCGCCAGGAAGTGGTTTTCTTGATATCAAACCTGGAATGAGATGCAGCCTTAGATGCGTCAGGAGGGAAGATGCAAAACAAAGGCCATCAGTGCGATGGCCTTTGTTTTTGCGTCGTGTTGTTATACTCGATATTATGCTTAATTCTGAACCCATAACACTATGGTAGCCGCACCAGCCTTCTGCCTCCAATCACCGAGTTGCTGCTGCAAGGCCGCGATCTGCTGGTCCAACTGTTTCAGTTTGACCGGGTCTTGGGTTTCTCCGCGTTGAGTGCTTAAGCTGAGGAACTGATCCAGGGCTTGAGTATAAGCCTGGGAAATATCCTGGGTATCAACGTCTCGGCTGGTCACGGTTCCCAGTGCAGCCAGGCTATCAGTCAAGGCCTGGTTCTGGCTGCGCTCTACCACCAATTTAAACAGATTATAGTTCACTCCGTCTTTGACCTGTTGTCCCAGCCGCTCAGTAGTGGCCCCGTATGGGGATGCGATGGAACGCACCTGATCAAACATGGTGCTGGGATCACTTTGACTGCGCATCACCAGCATAGTAGAAAGGATATTGCGATTTTCCGCACTCAACAAGACCTGGTTCGGGGTGGCCTGCATAGTTGCCACATTACCCCCATTTTCCGGAGGATTCTCCGCAATCACCCGGGGCGAATCAGGTGCTGCTTCATTGGGCGCAACGGGTGAAACGGATCTGTTATCCGAGGGGGCAGTTTGATTCGGCACTGTAGCATTGGAAGGCGGCGGATCAGAGTATTGCGCTTGCGGCTCTTCCTGCACGGCAACTGGTGTCATTGGTGGATTATCGGCAACAAAACCGTTGACCGAGGCGAACACCAGCAATCCTGCAGCAGCAACCGTAGGCAACAACTTTTTCCATGTTTTCCGCACCCAGCCAGACCCAACCCTAGGTCTGATCCCGGCGGCTTCCTCTTGCTGCACCGCCAGCATGACCGCATCCGTGAAACCGGCCGGAGCAGCCTTGATATCCTTGCCCATAGAACGCAGCAGGCTGGACATCTGAGATAGATCCCGATAATGCTCGCGGCACAGTGAGCAATGATCGAGGTGCTGCTGCAAGGTCATTCTTTCCTTGCTCTCCAGCATCCCGTCCAAGTAAGGCGATATAAGTTGTCTGGATTCCTTGCAGTTCATGCTATTCACGCCTTTTTGTTATCAATACTATATTTCAGTCATCATAAATGATTCACTTCACTACCGGCAACCCATCGGTCCTTATGGACTAGCGAGGCTTGAGTTCCTTCAGCAACGCCTTGCGCCCACGGTTTAACCTGGATTTCACCGTTCCCAGCGAACACCCCACCAGAGAGGCGATCTCTTCATAACTGTAGCCTTCCATCTCCCGCAACACCAGAGCAGTTTTATAGTCTGGATGGATGCGGTCTAAGGCCCGTTTGAGGAGATCCTCCAGCTCAGCCCGCTCCAGGACTTGCAGAGGCGAATCCTGAGTGGCGGCCAGTTCACGGCTCAGTTCACTGTCCCCCATAAGCAGGGGTTCATCCAGGGATAGGACTATCGCCTTTTTGTTTTTGCGGCAGTAATTGATCCACAAGTTGATGGCGATGCGGTGCAGCCAGGTGCCGAAATCCGCTTCTTGTCTGAAGGAGCGGATATTCCTGAAAGCCTGCACAAACACATCTTGGGCCAGATCCTGAGCGTCGAAATTATGGTTGGCCAGGTGGCTGCAATGGGTGAAGACCCGATCCTGGTACAATTGCACCAGTTCCTCGAAAGCTTCCCTGCTGCCCCCCTGAGCCGCTTTTATCAGATCATTTACCGGAACCAAGTTAAGTACAACTCCCGGCTCCAGGCTTGTGCCTGGTTAGTTTATTAGACATTGCCACCAGGTAAAAAGTTCCCTGGGGTCCCTAAATTATTAAAAAAATTCTTCTATTATCTATTATCATTGTCCATCAAAGTTCTTGCCCATGGTAAACCATTCTATGATAACTTACATTCCTGCATCCAGGTTTATACATTATAACATGGAAGAAAACGACTGATTCACTTAACCCCTTGAATAATATTAGGAACTGCCGCCCTTGTAAAAGTTAAGCAGTAGTGGAAACACAGTTTCCGATTGCCAGTTTCCATTTGCAAGTAGATTGCGGTAGCGGAAACTTTAATTTCCGAGTAATAGAGGCAACTTCAGTAGTAAACCCGTAGCGGAAACACTAATTTACGATTGCTTAGACATCCCCCCAAAACCCCTATGTTGCCTTAGTGGTCTAGGAAAAGGGCATATATATTGGACAACTATCTATATTTAGTAATGACAGAAGATGCTTGCTTTATTTGAAAAAAATTGTGCTCACTGGGAACAAATTCTGCCCGGCGGTTGTCTAAATAAAACAGGTAGTCCAGCAAATTACCAAAAGAGTTGCAAAATGCCGGACTAGAAAAAAGCCGGAAAACCTTACCCGGCCGCCAAAGGAGGGAAGAGCTGAGCTTTAGCTTTCAAGTGAAGATCACCTCAAAGACAGAGTGAAACACTCTGATCACCTCGACTTTATTAGGAAGTCATTCATACTTAATTCTAACAAGGAGGAAAACAAATTGCGTAAATTTAAGAGCAAACTCGCATTATTGCTGGTACTCACCATGCTGGCAACTATGTTTGTAGGCGTTGGCGTAGCCCAGGCCAAATCCGACAACAGTATCAACAAGGTTATCAGCGTCGCTGATGATTATGTGACGAAAGCCGGTGAAGCTTCCGGTATCGTGCTGACACTAAAAGAAGACAGCGATTTCCCCGGTCATTTCGAGGATGGCGATGTTTTCGAACTGATTCTGCCCAGTGGGGTAAAATGGACCGACGACATGAATATTGATGTTACTGGCTCCAACTTTGTAGCCGAAAAGATATCCAGCAAGGTTGTTGAAGTCACCATGCGGAACATGGCTGCTACACAAGACACCATTGAGATTCCCCTGGCTTTTGAGGTTGACGGCGCAACTGGCACCCTGGCAGTAACAGTCGATCCTCTGGATTCTGCGGTAACCGGTGGCGATTATAATTTTGCCCGGGTTGCTGAAGGCGACATGACCGCCACAGTTGACTCAGTCAAGAAGATTTCCAGAAACTCCAGCAACAAGGCTGGCACCATCCAACTGAGAGAATCAGCTGTTGGTACCGTCTATGGCGATGCCAAAGTTGTCGTTAAGCTTCCCAGTAACTTCAGCTGGGTAGAAGGCGACATCGACGTCAGCTTCAGCGGTGGATTCACCGGCGCTACAGGTACTGATGTAGATGTCGATGGCCGTGAGTTGACAATCGAATTTACAGCTCCGGGCAGCGATCAGCGCGGAACTATTTATATCGAGACTGCTGTCAATCCCAACCGCTCTGCATCCTTCGGTGAAGTAGAAGTGGGCATCAAGGTTGATGACGAAAATGGTGAGGTTTTTGACGGCGACCTGGTCATTGCCAATTATGTGGACTGGGGCGTTAAAGCCGAAGTTGACGAAGTCAATGAACTGATCGCAGGGAAATTTGAACAGAAAACCGCTACCATCCTCATTGAAGAAAATGTTGCCAATACCCTGCTCAACAACCGCGACCTGACAGTGGAATTGCCCGAATGGGTCAAGATCACCGAGTTTAAAGAAGTCAGCGTAACCGGAGCGGGATTTGCAATCGATGACCCTGAAGTAACCGGTGATGACAATTATGTGGATATCCCCATCGATACCGCATCCACCAGCGCTGCCAAACTGAAATTCAAGCTTACCCTGAGCATTGAAGGCAACAAGACCGGCGACATCGAAGCCAAAATCTTTGGCGCTGGCGTGGAAGAGACCAGCCTGGTAATCGCCAAGGCCGTTGCTCCGGTTATCCCCAGCATCGACAAAGTCAACGAAGTCAAGATCGGTATTCAGAGCCAGCCGGTGGCTGACCTGACCCTGGTCGAAGGCAAGAAGAATTCTATCAGCAATGAATACCGGGAAGGTCCGGCCGATTTCTTCAACTATGAAGAATCCAATGGCAGAATTACCCTGACCCTGACCGAAGGCGCTGTTTTTGCAGCCACCCCGACAGTGACCGTAACCGATGGCAATCTGGAAATCAGCCAGGCTAACGTACGTATAGTTGGCGACACCCAGCTTGATATCCCCATCAAATCCGAAGGCACTAAGCTGAGCACCATCAAGGTTTCCGATATCAAGATCACCTTGAACCGTGCTATCCCTGAGGGCGACCTGAAGATCAAAGTCGGCGGAACTGCTGTAATCGAAAACAGCCGTGCAGCTGGTGATGATCCTACCACTATCGAAGAAGGCGAATTTGTAACTGGCAGCATCAACGTTGTCGCAGCCAAGGTTGTGACCCCGGCTGACCCCAATGCCTATGCAGTAGCTACCTTCGTGATCGGCAACACTATTTACCAGATCAACGGTGTTGACCAGGCTGCGATGGATCAGGCTCCTTACATCAAGAATGACCGCACCTATCTGCCGCTGCGCTTCGTGGCCTATGGCCTGGGCATTGGCGACAATGGAATCATCTGGGATGCAGTTAACCAGACCGTAACCCTGATGAAGAACGACAAAGTTGTTCAAGTTAAGATCGGCAGCACCACCATGCTGGTCAACGGCGCAGCCATCACCATGGATACTGCTCCTGAGATCACCGCTGCTGGCCGCACCTGCCTGCCCATCCGCTTTGTAGCCGAGGCTTTCGGAGCAAATGTGGCCTGGGATGCAGCTACTCAGACTGCAACCATCACTCTGTAATACACACACAGTCTAATACCTGAAAACAGGAGAGGCCCGGCAAGCGGGCCTCTCTTCTTTGGCTGCGTTAGGTTTAGGCGCGGTCTAATCAGGGTTTGTAATTAATTTGTCTTCAATCGCACAAAATGGCTGCTGACCCTGGGATTGGTTGTGGAAAGTGAGATAAAATGGAGAGAAAGGAAAACTTCTTTGAAACGTAAAGCTAAATGAAGGAGGTAGTAATAATGATTTTGCCATCTAGAAGGTTAATGATCATGCTGCTAGCCTTACTGATGCTGCTATCCGCACCAGGCCTGGTCCAAGCTGAAACCAGCAATTCAGTTAACCGGGCGGTATCAGTGGCCAAGGACTACTCTGGATATCCGCGTACTGATCTGACTATAACTGAGAAGGAAGATTTTCCGGATCAGATCCAGACTGGGGACACATTCGAAATAATTCTGCCACTGGGAGTGGAATGGGCTAGTGATTCCAGCGGCAGAGCCAGCTATAAGAGTGAATACCTGATCTGTCAGAACTGTACGGTGGAGGCCATCCTGCGTAACGCACGTACGGTTGAACTGACTTTTGTCGACACTGACCCGACCGAGGTTTCCCGTCTGGAGATTCCGCTGGTATTTGCCGTAAAGGACTTCCTGGGCGACATTGAAGTGACTATTGAACCGCTGGATTCGAACATAAGCGGGGGGCGCTACCTGTTCGCCAGGGTGCCTTATAAACTGGTGCCAGTGCCGATTCCGGATCCTGATCCCGAACCCGCCCCACAGCCAACTCAGCAACACGTGGTTTTCACCATCGGTAGCCCGTTTTACAGCCTGGATGGTAAACAGCAGGCGGAGATGGATGTAGCTCCTTATATTAAAGATGACCGCACCTATCTGCCGGTGCGCTTTGTGGCCAATAATCTGGGGATAGTTGATGAACATATTCAGTGGCTTGCAGAGACCCGCAGCGTGGTGCTGAGCAAAGGTGATCAAACGGTGCAAATCTGGATTGGCAGTAGGGCCCTTAATCATAACGGAACCCTGATCGATATGGATGTGGCCCCGGAGATCTGGCAGGATCGCACCATGCTGCCGATCGCTCCTATTGCCGAAGCCTTAGGCGCCTCGGTAGAATGGGACCCGGTCATGCGCACCGTTATCATTAGCATGGCAAAGAACTGATAAACCCCGGTATGGCAAGGTTGAGCGGGCGCATATAAAAGTTGACCGGCCGGTCGGTTTGAGGCTATAATCAGGTTACATATAGTTCCAGGAAGGAAGGTTTTTATGCACAAAAGGGTCATTATAATAATGCTGGCAATATTTTTAGCCTTCAGCAGCATTGCGCCAGCCATTGCCGATGCCGGGAGCGGGAATGAGACCCCGGGTTTAACCCTTGAACAAGCGGTGAATATGGCATTAACTCACAGCAAGGCTATTCGGCAGGCGGCTTTTGATGTGAATCGCAGCGAAGAGGTTCGTGACGAGCTTGCAAAACAATTAAGCTACATCCCTCGTGGCATGACCGATTACGGAACCGGGCAATTGTATACTGGCCTGGTGACCTCGGACATGTACTATCGAATGGCGCAGAAAAACCTGACCATGGAAGAGGATAAAGTGGTTCTGGCCGCATATAAGGCCTATACCGATGTGATCAAGGCCGGCGAAGAGCTGGAGTATGCCCAGAAGTCTTTTAATCAGGCCGCCTGGCTGCAGAATGTGGCCTATTTGAGTTTGCAGCAGGGTATGGCCAGCGAGTATGATAAAACTGCCGCCGAGGTGCAGTATAAGGCGGCTCAGAACAATTTAGAAACCACCCGGCAGTCGTTAGACAATGCCTTACTTACTCTGAATCAATTGATCGGCCTGGAACCTGCTTCCCGGCCCATACTGTTGGATAAACCGGAGTATCGTGCTCTGGAACCGGTGATAATGTCTGAAAAGATAGCCAAGACCCTGAATGCCAGTCCTTCGGTGTGGATGGCTGAACAGGCCGCCAAGATCGCTGAGATCCAGCTGGATCTATATGATTTTACTTATCCGGGTCAGGATCCCTATGAGGCCAAGGAAGTCGATGCCAACAAAGCCAAACTCAGCGCGCAGGATGCCAAAGAGCAGATGAGCCAGTTTATACGCACCCTCTACAATAATCTGTTGATCATGGAACAGAACTATGCGGCCTTGCAGGAAGCGGAACGGCTGGCCCGGGAAGACCTGCGCATCAAACAACTGAAGTATGAATTGGGCATGATTACCAAGACCGAGGTGCAGGCTGCAGAATTATCCCTGCAGGCCAAACAGAATTCTCTGGATGCTCTCGCTTTTCAACACGGAGCCTGGAAAATGGTTTTTGACAAGCCCTGGACTTATAGCGCGCTTATGCAGTCCAGTGCTGCTGGAGGCACTGCTCAACAGCAGAATGGAATGTGATCTGGGATTTATTGCGCCGGCTCCATGAGCCGGTTTTTTATTGTGCAAGCCCAGTCCGGTGCCTTGCCCTCTCAGTCGTTTTTAATAAAAGGGATTAATAATCTATTGCCAGAATATATAAATATTGTACAAAAAGGTATGGAGGCCTTATGGTAAGATTTAGCATCAATTTGAGGGTACTGCTGGTGGTGGTGCTTATAAGCAGTCTGCTCTGGACTCAACCTGCCCTGGCAATGTCTGGGGTCAGGGCAGAAGTCATAGATCTGATCGAACAATACTATCCCGGCAAGATTGACCCCGGCATCTATAAAATCCGCTCCGCTCCAGAAATTGTGGCAGCTCTCAATGACCCCTTCAGTATTTATCTGGAGCAGTCAGAATATGACTCTTTCATGGCCGAGTTGGACGGCTCGTTCTGCGGGATCGGCATTTACATGGACACGGCACCCCAAGGAATTCTGGTTACTGACATTCTGCCCGCTTCACCGGCAGAAGCCGCAGGGCTCAAAGTTGGAGATCTCGTTAAGAGAATTGATTATGTATCCGTGCAAGGCCTGACTCTGGATCAGGTCCAGACCAAATTACAAGGCAAAGAGAACACCAGGGTGGCAATGACTATTGTTCGGGGTGAGGAACAATTCGACCTGACCCTTAAGCGGGCCTATATGGCGATCCCCTCGGTACGAGGCCAAAAGCTGGATAATGGCATAGCTTATCTGCAGGTGCGGTCTTTCAGCAGCAACACTGCCTCTGAAATGGAGCATTACATCACCACCCTGGATCCCGACTGTGACCAATGGATACTGGATCTGCGCGGCAACAGTGGCGGTTACATATTGACTGCTGCGGAACTGGCCGGATTCTTGATGGATGTCAATAATATGATGGTCCTGGAGCAGAAGGAGGAGCGCTTTCAGCTTCCAGTCTGGCCCCAAGCGAAGATGATCGATGAAATGATGATAGTGCTGCTGGACGGCTCTACCGCCAGCGCGTCAGAATTGCTGGCGGCAGCCTTGAAAGATTATCAGCGCGCCCTCTTGGTGGGGGAGACCAGTTTCGGCAAAGGCACCATGCAGGAGATGTTCAACCTGGAGAATGGTGATGTATTAAAACTGACTGTAGCCGAGTTTTATTCTCCTCAAGGCCATAAAATACACCAAGTAGGGGTAGCCCCCGATGTAGAGGTGGCTTCTGAGCAGGCCCTGGAAGCAGCCTGGCTGTTGTTATCACAGCCGGTCGGGGGCTGCAGCAGAGCCTATATCGAGGTGGGAGCCGGCAAATTTGTGGTGGACCTGGAAGTGGCCCGCCGTGATGACTACTGGGAGGCCTGGAACAGCCTTACCGATGAACTCAACATCCTTCAGGTGGAATATGGTTGCGGCGGGACTGAAAACGCGGTGGAACTCTCCCGCTATGATATCAAGAGGCATTGGCCGGTGTACTATCCCGATTACCGCCTCTTGGGTGAATACTACCAGCTGGATATGGATGAGCCGCTTATTCTGAGCATCGACGGCCTCAACCAGAAAGGGCCGCATGGTAGTGACGGCCTGGAATTGATCGATAGTCAAAGCGGTGAGCGGATAAGTTTTGAGACCGAGCAGCTGGGAAATCTGCTGCGGCTGCGACCATTAGAGGTTTTAGCGGGCCATGAATACTGGCTCTTATGGCATGGCAGGACTAATGCCGGAGCGGATGCGTCCCCGCCAGCTATTGCGGTGCTTCACTATCGGGAAATGACGAGCAACTAGGCTGCAATTCCTGGTTGTGCTCTGGACAGGCTTAAAGGTATAATTCTAAAAGACCGACCAGTCAGTCGGCAATGTAGAGAAGTGGAGGGTTTTTTGTGAAGACAAGGTCTCAGTGGAAGGTTTGGCTGCTGTTGTTCACTTTATTGGCCAGTTTTACCCTGGTCAGCGGCTGCAATCAAAGCCAGGAAGTAGCCAAAGAAACCGAGCTGACAGTGAATGTGGCAGTAGCACAAAATCAGTTTATTGCCAGGAGCGCACGCTATGCCGGCAAAATCAGGGGTGCCAATGAAGCCCCAGTGATGCCCAAGATGCCGGGCCGGGTGACTCAGATTATGGTGAAGCCCGGGGACCGTGTAGCAGCGGGGCAGACCCTGGTGGGCTTGGACAGCACCGGGCTGCAGGCTGCACTAAAGCAGGCCGAAGCTATGGTAGCCTCCACCCGCGCCCAGGAGGTTTCCAATAAACTGCAATTAGAGAATGCGCGCCTTAATTATGAACGTATGCAAGAGCTGCACCAGGCCGGGGCCATCGCCGATAATGCCCTGGAGGCCGCCCGCTTACAATACGAAACTCTGGCAGCGGGGGCAGTAGAAGCCAGTGTAGCCTCAGCCGAAGCGGCCCTGCTCAGCCTGCAGGATCAAATTAACAACTGCAACTTGACCGCACCTATCAGCGGCATAGTAGGAAGCATATCGGTTTCCCTGGGCGATACCGCTTCTCCGCAGAGCCCGGTGGCGGTTGTCAGTGATACCTCCCGGTTGCAGGTGGAGGTTTTGGTCAGTGAGTCCGATGTTAATTTCATCAAGACGGGCAGTAAAGCCAACGTTTACATAACTTCCTTGGGCAGCGAACCGTTTGCGGCCCGGATCATAAGTGTGGATCCTATGGCCGACCTGATGAAACGCAACTTCACCGTACAGGTGGAACTAGAAGAGCCCCAGGCGCAGATGCGTCCCGGCATGTTTGCCGAAGTGGTGATGGCTACTGAACAGGCTGAAGACACCCTCTGTGTACCGATTGAAGCCGTTATTGCCAGAGCCGACAAGAGCGTGGTCTACACCGTGGATGCCGATAACCGCGCCCGCCCCCTGGAGGTTAAGACCGGGATCTCCAACGATCGCCTCATACAGATTACCGCCGGGCTTGAACCGGGGACTCAAGTCATCGTCAAAGGCAACACCCTGGTTTCAGACGGCACCCTGGTAAAAGTGGCCGCCGAGGAGGGTAAGGCATGAAACTGGTAGAGTTCTCCATACGCCGCCCGGTATCCATGGCCATTCTGGTGATGGTGGTCGTTATTCTAGGCTTCTTTACTTATTCACGTCTGTCATTAGACCTGTACCCGGACATGGAGATCCCAGTGGTGGCGGTAATGAGTACCTATTCCGGGGCCGGGCCGCAGGAAGTGGAAAACCAGGTCACCAAACCCCTGGAGAGCGCTATCGCTAATGTCAGCAGTATAAAACAACTGGATTCCATATCCTCGGAAGGCAGTTCTGTAATCATCGTGCAATTCGATTGGGGCATGAATGTCGATAATGCCGCTCAAGAGATCAGCGAAAAGATCAGTCTTGTGGAAGGGTTCCTGCCCGACACTGCCACCAAGCCGATGGTGGTGAAAATGGATCCCAATATGATGCCGGTGATACAGATAGGCATCAGCGGCGCCGCCGACTTAACTCAGTTGCAAGCTGTAGCTGAAGATATTATTGAACCCCGCCTGGCCCGCATTCCTGAAATAGCATCAGTGGTCATCACCGGCGGCAACACCCGCGAGGTGCGCGTCGACATAGATCCGGTCAAACTGGAAAACTATGGACTCTCTATATCCCAGGTCACACAGGTTTTGCAGATGGAGAATTTCAATGTCTCCGGAGGCAAAGTTGTTCAGGGCAACCGGGAGATGTACGTGCGCAACCTGCAGCAATTCAAATCCCTGGACGATATCCGCCAGGTCAGCATCAATACTATGGACGGACGCAGCGTACATCTGGGTGAGATAGCGGTCATTGAGGATACCACCCAGGACGTGACCCAGATCACCCGGGTCAACGGCCTCCCTGCAGTAGGCATACACTGCCTCAAACAGAGCGATGCCAACACGGTCAAAGCCTGTGAGTCTGTAAAAGCGGAACTGGAGATAATCGAGCAGGAACTGAACCTGGACCTGGATATAGCCGTGATAATGGATCAGTCTCAATATATACAGCAATCCATCCAGAGCACAGTGAGGATGATCTTGGAAGGGTCACTCTTGGCCATGCTGGTCTTATTTTTATTCTTGCGCAAAGCCCGCAGCACCTTGATCGTTTTCACTTCTATCCCGCTTTCTATCATTGCCACTTTCGTGGTCATGTATTTCAGCGATTACACCATCAACCTTATAACCATGGGCGGACTGGCCTTGGGTCTGGGGCGGATTGTCGACGACTCCATCGTGGTGTTCGAGAATATCTTCCGTCACCGCTCACTGGGACTGTCTCCCTATGAGGCTGCCCGCAAAGGCGCCACTCAGGTGGGGAATGCGGTCATTGCCACCACCCTGGCCATTCTGGCGGTTTTTCTGCCCATGGCGTTTGTGGAGGGTATCGCCTCCATTCTGTTTAAGCCCCTGGCTATGACAGTCTGTTTCGCCATCTTTTGTTCCCTGATCGTGTCTCTGACCGTGATCCCGCTGTTGTCGTCACGAATGCTGACCAATCAGGTTATGGCTGCAGAGCCTAATCTTAAGAATCCTATTTCGCGGTTGATCGTGAAATTCGGAGATTGGCTGGATGGCTTTGGGGAACGCTATCAGGCCTTACTAGCCCGGGTGCTGGGCAAACGACGGGTAGTGATCATTGGGGTGACTATAGCCATGGTGGCTTCATGTGCCGCCATACCCCTGGTGGGAGCTGAATTCATACCCGGCATGGATTCGGGCGAGATTGCTGTAAACATCGAAACTGATAAAGGCAATCAATTGGCCCAGACGGATCAGTTGATAAGAGAGGCCGAGGACAAGCTGCGTGAATTCCCCGAAGTGCAGACCATATTCAGCAGTGTGGGCAGTTCCGGGGGGATGACTATGAGTCTGGCTTCAGGCACCGATACTGGTACACTTTATGTGAAACTGACCCCTAAAAACGAGCGTCAGGATGACGTTAATGCCATAGCCGAGAAAATGCGCACCTCATTGCAGGACATCGCCGGTGCCAAGATAGAAGTCTCGGCTGCTGATGCCGCCTCTATGATGGGGTCGACCAGCGCTATCACCGTTCAGATTCGCGGCGCTGACCTGGAGGTTTTAAAACAGCTTTCCGAAGAGGTAGCGGGTATCGTCCGCCAGGTGCCTGGTACCCGCGAAGTGGTGTCAACTCTGACCGAGGGTAAACCCGAAATGCAGGTGCATATCGACCGGGCCCGGGCTGCAGCCTTCGGCCTGACCCCGATGCAGGTTTCCAATGAGATCAGCGCCGCCATGCAGGGCAGAGTGGCCACGCAATACCGGGTCGACGGGCAGGAAGTAGATGTCAAGGTGGGGTTTAATCCCAACACTCAGAAGGATATGGACTATCTAACCAATCTGTCCATCATGAATCCGGCCGGAATGCTAGTTAAACTTTCCTCTGTAGCCAGATTCGAGATTGCCCAGGGTCCCATCTCTATCAGCCGCGTCGACCAGGTGCGCAGCGCGCAGATAACCGGCGACTTGTTTAACCGCGACTTAAACAGCGTTATGCAGGATATCAAGGCTCGAGTGGCAGAGATTGATGTCCCCGCCGGCTACACAGTCGAATATGTGGGAACCGACCAGGAGATGATTGAAACTTTCATCAACCTGGTGCTGGCGCTTATTCTGGCCATAATACTCTGTTATTCGGTAATGGCGATTCTGTATGAATCTTTCTTCGACCCCTTTGTAATCATGTTCTCAGTGCCTACCGCTTTTATCGGAGTAATACTAGCCCTGCTGCTGACCGGGATCCCCTTAAGCGTACCCGGATTCATCGGGGTGATTATGCTGGTCGGAATAGTTGTGGCCAATGCCATCGTCTTCGTGGACTATCTCAAACAGATGCGCGAGGAAGGCATGGAGCGCGAAGAAGCCATACTGGAGACCGGACGGGTGCGTTTGCGCCCCATCCTCATGACCGCCCTGGCAACCATCTTGGCCATGCTGCCGTTGGCGGTAGGAATAGGCGAAGGCAGTGAGTCACTCCAACCTTTAGGAATAGTAGTGATCGGCGGGTTGCTGGTCTCTACCCTGGTTACCCTGGTATTGGTCCCAGTAGTGTATACCATACTTGATGATTGGGTCAATGCTTTCAAAAGCAGGCGGAGGGCCAGGAAAGCAGTTGCAAGGCCACCTGCTTAAGCCAAGCCTGCCGGGGCAGCCAGCTCGACGGCCCGGCTGCCTGGAAGGCAAAACCATCAGGAAAGGGCATGGGATATGGAAAGGCAGCGAAAAATCAGCAAAAGAGAAGCAATTATTGAGGCAGCCATTGGCTTGTTCTCCCAGAAGGGCTACCATAATACCCGCATGGAGGAAATCGCGCAGGCGGCCGGGGCTGGAAAAGGAACCATTTATGAGTACTTCGCCAGCAAGACGGAGCTTTTCTCCGAGATTCTTCTGACCGGATGGCGCAAGATACAGGAGGATATCCCTCTCCAAGAACCGGGGGTGACGCCTGTATTAGAACAACTGCACCGCCTGATCCATGGACATCTGCGCTATTTTCAGGAGAATCGCCAGCTTACCAGGGTCAGCTTCTGTGAGGTAGATACTATCGACCAGGAATTGATGGAATGGGCTCTGAAGGTTAAGGGGGAAAAGGAAAAACAGGTGCGGGCTATGATTGAGACAGGCATTGAGCGGGGCGAATTACGCACTGACATCGATGTCGATATTGTCAGTCGCATGGTGTGCGCTCTGATTCCCTATTTCGCCAGCCATATAGTAATGAACGATGTGGAAATTGATACCCATCACCTGGCCGTGCAGATCAGCACAACCATACTGGAAGGCATCAAAAACTGACCATAGGGGCGGTTCTCCGCCCCTATGGTTGGTCTTCTGGGTCTTTTGGGGACTTTTTTGGGAAAAAATTCGGCCCAAAAACACAATCAGGCATCGAAACGTCCCCGCGTTTAGAGAAATTTTGGGCAACTGATGGACAAGGCTCGGGTTGCAGTCTTTATCTGAAATCTGAGCCTTCTGTGCGCGCGGAATTCTCGATGGATCCCTTGTAAATACCGCCTCCTATTTGCTGTATTAGCTTGCTTTTGACTTGAATCTGGTAATGTATTACTATGATGCTAATTGATGACCAAGCCAGGAGGTGGGGTAATTGCAGACTGATCTGGTAGGAAAAGCCCGAGAATTATTGAATGCCAACCTTGTTTCCACCACTTTAAGTACAGTTGATTCCGAATATAATGTTAATATAGCGGTATTGACGGTCCTGGAGATGATTAGCGATGATCGCATTATCTGCGCGCGCTTTGGCGCCGACCGCACCTATGCCAATCTCAAGCAGACCGGCAAGGGAGTGTTCTTGGTTCTGGTGACTGATGAACAGAAGCAGACCAAGGATGGCATACGGGTCTATGTTGAGTTGGAAGACGACACTGATCATGGGGAGTACTTTGAGCGTCTGAAAGATAAGCTTGCCCAGACTCCATACCGACAGTTTCCGCTCAAGAATTGCCTGATATTTAAGATAACCGCTATAGTGCCGGTATCAACATTAAAGAAATAAACAGGCTGGTAAATGCATTTGCCAGGCTACAGGAGGAACCATCGTGTATTTAGGAAAAGTCATGGTCGTTTTTGGCACGCGTCCGGAGGCTATCAAAATGGCCCCGGTAGTCAAGGAGTTGCAGAAGGTAGCAGATATTCATACGGTGGTCACGGTTACTGCCCAGCACCGGGAAATGCTGGACCAGGTGTTGCGCCTGTTCCAGATCCAGCCCGATTACGACTTGAACCTGATGGAAACCCAGCAGGATTTATTCAGTATCACCACAGGGGCCTTGACTGGATTGAAGGAAGTCTTAGAGAAGGAAAAACCGGACCTGGTGATTGTGCACGGTGATACCACCACCACCCTGGCGGCGTCATTAGCGGCCTTTTATATGCGCATTCCGGTGGCCCATGTAGAAGCCGGGCTGCGCACCCGCAACAAGTACTCGCCTTTCCCGGAAGAGATGAACCGCACCCTGACCGGGCGCCTCACCGAACTGCATTTCGCGCCTACTGACACCTCACGGGAGAATTTACTGGCCGAGGCCACTGCTGAATTCAAAATCTGGGTTACCGGGAACACGGTCATCGATGCGCTGCTAAGCGTCATCAAAGCTGATTATCAGTTTGGGCCGGAATTTGCTGAAGTCGATATGAGCAAACGGCTGATTCTGGTTACCACTCACCGCCGTGAAAACTGGGGCGAGCGTATGCGCGAGATTTACCATGCTCTGCTGCAACTAGTGGAGGAGTTTCCCGACATAGCGGTGGTTTTCCCGGTGCACCGAAACCCCATCGTGCGCGATGTAGCGGAAGAAATGCTGTCCAACAAGCCGCGCATCCATCTCCTCGATCCGTTGGAGTACGAACCCTTTGCCCATTTAATGAACGCTTCTTACCTGGTCATCACCGATTCCGGAGGCCTGCAAGAAGAAGCTCCTTCCTTGGGCAAACCGGTGCTGGTCCTGCGTGATACCACCGAGCGCCCCGAAGCGGTGACTGCTGGTACGGTCAAACTGGTCGGCACCAGTCGGCGTAAGATATATGAAGAGACTAAGAAATTGTTGTCCGATCCACGTGAGTACGATAAAATGGCCCGAGCCATCAATCCTTACGGCGATGGCAAAGCGGCTCGCAGGATCGTGCGCGAGCTGGTCAGCTTCCTGTATGTGCGCATCGGCGCTCAGGGCTGATCAGCAAGCCAGGCCGGGCGGGGTTAAACCGAATGATTCAACCGAAACTTTTAAGCCCGGATATAAACACCTTGAAGGATTATAGATCAACTCGCGCCTAAGTTTGGAGGAGAAAGATGACATCAATACGTTTTGGAACTGACGGATGGAGGGCTATCATCGCGCAGGATTTCACTTTTGCTAATTTGCGGATTGTAGCCCAGGCTATAGCCGCCCATATCAGCAGCCTGACAGGCCTTCGCAAAAGTGTGGTCATCGGCTACGACAATCGCTTCATGTCACCCGAGTTTGCCAGGGAGTGCGCCCGGGTCCTGGCCGGCAACGGCATTAAAGTGCATTTGATGAAAAATCCTGCTCCGACGCCCCTGGCGGCCTTTGCGGTGCGTCATCTGGAGGCCCACGGAGCTATAGTGATAACCGCCAGCCACAATCCCGCCTTTTATAACGGGGTCAAGTTCATACCCGCTTATGCCGGCCCCGCCTTGCCGGATGTGACCGAGGCCATCGAGGCAGAGATACGCCGGGTGGGTGATGGCGCCAAGGTTTACGAGATCGATCTTAAGGAAGCCGCTCAACTTGAGCTCTTAGCGGAAATTGAGCTGGAAAATGACTACCTCAACCACTTGAACAAGCTTCTGCGCCTGGACTTTCTCAAAGGAAAGAACCTCAGAGTGGTGGTCGACCCCATGTATGGCGCCGGCCTGGGTTTACTGGAGAACTATCTGACCCATATGGGCGTCGAGGTCAAGGCCATACACAGCCATCGTGATGCGCTCTTCGGCAATAGTACCCCGGAACCGGTGGAAAGGAATCTGGCTGAGTTGCGGCGCGCGGTAGTAAGCTATAACGCCGATATCGGACTGGCCCTGGATGGGGATGCCGACCGTTTCGGCATCATCGATCACGATGGCAGTTTCATAAACGGCAACCTGTTTATTTCCCTGCTCCTCGACCACTTGCTTAAGACCCGCACCGTACGAGGACCGGTAGTACGTACCGTGGCCACTACCCACCTGCTGGACCGCATCGCCAGGCTTAACGGCCTGCAGGCCATTGAAACCCCGGTGGGATTCAAGTATGTCAGTCAGGCCATGCGTGAGTATAAAGGACTTTTGGGCGGGGAGGAAAGCGGAGGTTTGAGTGTATGGGGACATATTCCTGAAAAGGATGGCATCCTGGCCTGCATCCTGGCAGTTGAGATGCTGGCCTTCAGCGGCAAGCACTGTGACGCTCTGGCGGAAGAACTGTATCAGGAATATGGGCGGGTAGTCAATCGCCGTCGCGATGTGGTTTTAACCAGGGGACAGGAAACTCTGCTCAGAGAGAGCTTATCGGCTTTTTGTCCCAAGACTATAGCCGGAATAAAAGTAGTTTCGGCCACAGCTCAGGAGGAAATGAAATGGTCACTGGCCGACGACAGTTGGGTTTTGGCCCGACTTTCAGATACTGAGCCGGTTTTGCGCATTTATACTGAAAGTTCCGATCTGCAGAAATTAGGGGATATCGAGCAAGCTCTGTGTGATGCTCTGCACATATAATCAAGAGTTGCGGATAGAGTTTTTCTTCATTATTAAATAAAAATTATCAACAGCTGTGGGGAGGAATTTTATGAATAACGACGAAAGTTCTATTCAAAACGAAAATTCAGGACCAAATCAATTGCAGCAACTCGATTTGATCCTGTTGCAAGTAATTAACACCATGGAACAAGGCCGTGGTGATATTTTTAATATAGCCGAAGAAAGCCGCCAGCAGTGCGCCTACCTGGAGGTTGAACTGGAACAGCTTAATCAGGAGAATCGGCGCACCATTGAAGAGATACAAAAGCACGAGAAACTGGAACGCCTGGCCAGACTGCGCTTGACCGAAGTAAGCCAACATTTCCGGTCCTTTTCCGAGGGCGACATCAAAAAGGCGTATGAGGTTGCACGAGAATTGCAATTAAGGCTTTTAGACCTGCGCCAGAGCGATATGTATATGCGCAGGAGGCGGGAGGAACTTGATCGCAGCATCAACAAGTTCCGCACCATCAATAAGAAGGCTGAAAGCTATCTGAATTCCACCAATTTCGCGCTCAAGATTCTGCGCGGAAATGTCGAAAGGATAAATGAAACCATCGAGGATTCCATCAGGAAGAGCCAGTTGGGGATATGGCTAATACAATCCCAGGAGGCCGAAAGGCGCAGGATCGCGCGAGACCTGCATGACGGCCCGGCCCAAAACCTGGCTGGCATGATGATCCGCCTGGATCTGATTCAGCACCTGTGGGATAACGATGTAAAACGCATCTATGAAGAGATCGATAATATTAAGCAGATGGCCTCAGAGAGTCTGGCAGATATCCGGCGCCTGATGTTCGACTTGAAACCTTCCCTGATGCATGAGGATAATTTCAGCACCACCTTAAGCGAGTTCTTCCGCGACTACGGCACCAAATATGATTTGGATATCGACTTCGTGGTTTTCGGAGCCGCGAAAAAGTACGAGCTTTCAATAGAAATCGCCTTGCTCAGGATGGTACAGGAAGCCATTACCAATATCCGCAAACACTCCGGGGCCAAACAAGTCCTGGTTAAAATGGAAGACAAGGGGCGCAGCCTGGTCCTGGTGGTCAAAGACGAAGGCCGCGGCTTCGACTTGGACAGGGCCGCCGGTAAATCTGAGAGCTACGGGATAATAGGCATGAAAGAGCGGGTGGAGTTGTTAGGTGGGGAAGTGGAGATCATATCCGCACCAGGCAAGGGAACACAGGTGATGATAACAGTGCCGTTGGAGGGGGAAGCCAATAATGGATCAAATAAGAGTTGTCATAGCGGATGATCATGTTCTGGTCAGGGAGGGACTGCGCAAATTGCTGGAACTAGACCAGACCATCGAGGTGATCACCGAAGTGGGCGACGGTCAGGGGGCCATAAACATCGCCCGCAAGGAAAAGCCGGACATCATTCTGATGGATGTAAACATGCCAGGCACCAACGGAGTTGTGGCCACACAAGTTATCAAGAGGGAGATACCTTCGACCCGCATCATTGCGCTGACCATCTATGAGGATGAAGAGGTGGTGGAAATGGTCAGGGCCGGGGTGTCGGCTTATGTGCTCAAGGATGTGGCCGGCAGCGAACTGATCGACACCATCCACCGTGTTATTGACGGCGAAATCGTTATTCATCCCCGAGTAGCCAACCGTTTGGTGAGAGAACTGACCCGCAATGAAAAAAAAGAAGATGAAGTCAAACTTACCAAGCGAGAGAAGGACGTCCTGACCCTGTTGGTCAAAGGCCATTCCAATAAAGATATGGCTGATGCCCTTTTCATCAGCGAGAAGACCGTAAAAAACCACCTTACCAGCATATTCCGCAAGCTCAACGTCAAAGACCGTACCCAGGCTGCAGTCTATGCGCTAAGAAACGACATCGTAATCGATGAGGATGACGAAGACTAGGTATTAACAGGAATGATTCGGCCTCCGGATAGCATATTATGTACCAATAGGCTTGAAGGAGGTTATTTATATGGCTTTCTTCTTAAAATTGGCAGTTTTTTCAGTATGGGCAGTTATTATGGCTGCTGTGATTATAGGCAGCATTCAGGGCACTAGGCGCATGAAACGGAGGCGCCGCCAGGAAAGAAACAAACCGGCCGTTGAGAAGGAAATCGGCCGGTATTTTTCCATTCCGCTGTTATGCCCGGAGCATCGGGCCTGCCTCTCGCAGTACACGGTCTAATTCCCGAAAACTTATACTTTATCATGTTATTTACCGGTAAGCTATATTATCATTAATATATGTTTTACCGTATGTCGAAGGTAAGACACATACGGCCGTTTTATATTTGCAGAAAGCAGTGGTTGGTTTGTTAAACTTTTTAATGGACATACTTTTCCCGGAAACTGTGTGCTGTGTATGCAGAGAGCCGGGAAGATACAGCAGTCGCCGTCCCTGGTGCGACAAGTGCGCCGAGGATATGTGCAGTGCCCAAACCTGCCTGCCTAACTGCGACCGATGCGGCAAATATTTGGAGACCGATGATGAATTGTGTCAGGACTGCCGTGCCAATCCCCCCGATTTCAGCATCGCTCGCGCCGTAGGTCCATATGACAAGGACAGCTATCGCATTGCCATCAAGGTTTTGAAGTTTTTAGGACGCAAGTACCTGGCCGGTCAAATGGGACGGATGATGGCTGAAGTGGTGAAAAATGAACCTCGCTTCTGGCCTATCGATGTGATAATCCCGGTGCCGGCCTCTCAAGGCAGCCTTACCCAGCGCGGCTTCAATCAGACTGAAATCCTGGGTAAATATATTGCCCGGCATCTCAAACTGCCAATGGATAACAACTTGCTGTTAAGGGTCAAGGAAACCCCGGCACAGAGGGAATTGACCAGGGAGGAACGAGAAAAAAACCTGTTGTGTGCTTTTAAAGTCAGAGATCCCGAGAAAATAAAAGGAAAGAATGTTCTGCTGGTTGACGATGTATATACTACAGGATCAACTGCCCGGGAATGCACCCGCAGCTTGATGCGGGCTGGAGTCGGAAAGGTTGCGGTTATTACCTGGGCAACCGGTAAGGGCTTTTGATTGAGGAGGGCCGTCGCCATGGCAGAATTGAAGAATTGCAAACAATGTGGGCGCGTATTTGCTTCGGTGAGCGCTAGCCTGTGCCGCAAATGCCTCGACCAGATCGACCAAGATTTTGTTGTGGTGCGCAAATATGTCCGTGATCATAACGGGGCGGATGTGCTGGAGGTGTCACAGGCTACCGGGGTCAGCGAGGAGATCATCCTGCATTTTCTGCGCGAGGGCCGGCTTATATCGCGGGGCTTCGTGGCCAGTCTGCAATGCGAACGTTGTTCAACCAGAATCGACAGCGGGCGTTTCTGCCCCAAGTGTCTGTTTGAATTGGACCAGCAGTTGCAGGGTGTGATGCCGGTGACGGAAAAGGCAATACCCCGTACTGCAGTGAAAGAGCAAATGCACATAAATAAATTTGGCAAATAAAACCGCGTCTTAGAACATTGATCAACAGAATGGCATTGAAATAGCAGTTATCCTGCGCAATGAAAAGCAATATCAACAAAAACCGTTCTAATGAGAATAAAGAACAGAAGTCCTTTAGACGATTCTTAACACAGCTAGATGTATGAGGTGGTACTATGATAATTTCAAAATCCCAGGTACAACACATTTTAAAAACCTATGCTCGGGACTACAAACTCAATCCGACCGAATCTATGCGCACTCAGGGCGTGGCCAAAAAGGATGAGCTGATGATTTCCGATGCCAGTCGGCTCAAACAAAAAGCCATGCAGGCTGTGAAGCAGACTGATGATATACGTATGGAAAAGGTCACCTCCCTGCAGCACAGAATATCCACCGGGACCTATACTCTGGCCGATGATGAAGTTGCGGAGAAAATTATTCAGAGAGCTATCGTAGATAAGTTCGCATAGAAGCGGTGAAATATGGAACAGCAATATCTCGAACTGATCGAACTGATGGATAAAGTCAATGAGATGGTGCAGAGGCTGGTAATATTGGCCCAGGAAAAAAAGCGGCTGGTAATTCAAGGCCAGGTCAAACAATTGGATAGCTTGATCCGTGAAGAGGGCATCGTCATTTCAGAACTTGAAAAATGGGAGGGTGCCCGTTTTCGTGCTCAGAAACAGTTGGGCCCAGATCTGGCGGACTGTAAAGCTCAATACTTGCAGCAACAGGTAGCCAGGCAATGTCCGCATTTAAAGGCCGTTTTTCAGGAGTCGCTAAGCCGCCTGGAGACCAGTCTGGGTGCCTTGAGCAGCCTTAACCAGCACAATAATGAGCTGTTGCAGCAATCCCTGGATCACATTGCTCTTCTGGAAGCCGCCATCGTTGGCGACCAGCCCGGGACCTACTCCCAAAAAGGTCTGCAAGCCGAAGAGAGCAGAACCAGGATCAATCTCCTGGACCGCAAAGTGTAACATTCGATTATTGGAAATGAGGGAAGCCAGGTGTCATTTCTAGGATTGGAAATAGGAAAGCGGGCAATAACCGCCCAGCAGACCGCTCTGACCATTACCGGCCATAACATAGCCAATGCCAACACGGTAGGCTATACCCGGCAGATGGCCCAATTACAGACCACCATCCCTTATTGTACCCCTTCATTTAACGCCGCGATGCAGGTGGGGCAGTTGGGCACCGGTGTGGAAGTGGGCACTATCCAGCGCATCCGCGAACAATTCCTGGACAACCAGTATCGTAACGAAAACAAGGCCTCAGGCTACTGGCAGAGCGTTTCCGAGGCTATCAGCAAACTGGAAGTTATCATCAATGAGCCCTCTGCTTCAGGCTTGCGAGAGGTGATGGACCAATTCTGGGAGGCCTGGCAGGACCTGGTCAACAACCCCGAAAACGATTCCGCCCGTACCGTGGTGGCTGAACGGGGAGCGACCCTGGCCGACACCTTTAACCATACCTACCGCCAATTGGTAGAGTTGCGTACCGATATAAATTCAATCCTGCACACCAAGGTTCAGGACATAAATTCCACCGCAGAACAGATCCGGGATTTGAATGAACAGATTCTGGCCATCAAGGTCTCCGGTCAGCAGCCTAACGATCTCTTGGACCGGCGCGATCTGCTCCTCGACCAGTTGAGTCGCATCGCCGATATTCAGGTTTTCGAAGAGTCTAATGGCCTGGTCACGGTGCAGTTGGGAGGCCGGGCTCTGGTGCAAGGACTCAATTACAGTTCTCTGGACACGATAGCTGATGCCAATGGCATGCAGATGATCGTCTGGCAGGACACCCGGGTCAAGGCACAGATCAACGGGGGAGAACTGAAAGGCCTGCTTGATGTCAGAGGGGCTACCTCTCTGCCCGCTGACGCCGCTTCGCAATACCGGGGTCTGGTGCCAGAAATGATAGCCAAGCTCAATGAATTGGCCCGGGCTATTGTTGTAGAGACTAATCTGGTGCACCAACAGGGCTTCAGCCTGCTCAATCAAAGCGGCACCCCTGATGGCAGCAACTTTTTTGACCAGCCTTCCGACCCGGATGCGGTCAGCAACTGGTCGCAGTATATAAAAGTATCTACGGCCATACTCGATGATCCCCGGGGAATAGCCGCAGCCAGCCTGCGCACCTGGGGCGATCCGTTAAGCGGAGCAGACCCGGTTCCACCGGCCAGTGCCGAGCCCATCAACTTCGGGGATGGGGGTAATGCTCTAAAACTGGCCCAGCTCAAGCATGCCATGATCATCGACGGAGCCATGACCACGGACGATTTTTGGCGTTCGGTGGCTTCCACTATAGGTGTGCAGGGCCAGCAGGCCGGGCGTATGTCTGCCAACCAGGATAATTTGGTGGGGGAATTGGACAACAAGCGGCAGAGCGTCTCCGGGGTGTCCCTGGACGAGGAGATGACCAATATGATCCGCTATCAGCACGCTTATAACGCGGCAGCCCGGTTTATAACCGCCATAGACGAACAACTGGACCTGGTGGTAAACCGCCTGGGCCTGGTGGGGAGGTAAGGTAAATGCGCATCACTTCAGCTATGATGGTCAATGATTTGGTCCGGAATTTAAATACCAACACCCAGCGTTTGGACGAGTTTCAACGTCAGCTCTCCACTGGGCGCAAGATCAACCGGCCCTCCGACAACCCTTCGGGACTGGTCAAAGCCCTGCGCCTGCGCACCGCGCTCACCGAAAATGAACAATTCCTGGCCAACATAAATGAAGCCTACAGTTTTATGGAAACCACCGACGTGGCGCTCAATGATATCAACGCCATCCTGCAACGGATTCGGGAACTGGCAGTAAAGGCCGGCACTGGCAGCAATGCCGATGAAGATATGCAGGCCATCTCTACCGAAATCGAGCAGCTGCAGGAGCAACTGATGCTGGTAGCCAACAGCACCTACGGGTCCAAATATGTTTTCGCGGGGACCAATGTCACTCAGGCCCCCTGCGACGGAGACCATTGGAAAGGCAATTCCCGGCTTTTAGAGACTGAGATCGGCATCGGGGTCAAGGTGGCTCTAAATCTGGATATGAAAGACTTCTTCGGCAATCCCAGCGGGGTGGATGCTTCGGGAAATCCGGATGGAGGTGTCTTCGCCATGGTCAATGAACTGATCGACACCATCAACAGGTCTGATTACAGCGGGGTCAGCGGCATGCTGGATGACATCGATGCCAAGATAGATGATCTCTTGGGCAACCGGGCGGTGGTAGGAGCCCGCATCAACCGTATGGAGTTGCAGCAGAACCGTCTGGAGGAGGCGGAGGTATCCCTGACTACCCTTTTAGGCGGGGTTGAAGATGCCGACATAGAAGAAGTCATCATGAACCTGAGAATGCAGGAAAATGTTTACCATTCCTGCCTGGCTGCCGGAGCCCGCATTATCCAGCCCACTCTGGTAGATTACCTCCGCTAGAGCCTGATCGGATACACCATCCTCTGCTTGATCCGCATCTGCCGATCTGAGCAGGGGTTTGTTTTTGCCCCGGTCGATGCCGACCTATAGATGGACCAGTGTCTCCGCCAGGTCGCCTGGCTGCAACGTGGCTGATTGGGTCGAACACCATCCCTTTATCCCGGCGGGGGGGCAAAAAGTCCTATTTATAATGGGGAAGCGTACAAAGGAAGCAAAAGGGCAGTTCCCATGCTTCCTCCCACATCACCTTGGGGGCCGGTTGCGGAGGGAGATAAAAGCCCCATTTGAATTGGGACTAGCCGTTCAAATATCCACTCAGGTTCAGATTGCTATCAAGAAGCCCCCTTTCCCACACGATATACTTATTAGTGAAAATAATTTTCGCCAGCTCAGATAGGGAGGCACGCTTTAGGTGAATTGCATAAAAATCAAGAGTAAATATTTAGACGAGATTGAGATTGAGAGCGAACAGGTTATTGTTTTCCCGGAAGGCCTGCCCGCCTTTGAAGAAGAACGGCAATTCGTCATCATACCGTTTGCGTACGACTCACCCTTCTTCTATTTGCAGTCAGTAAACAACGCCCGGCTCTGTTTTATACTGGCCGATATATTCACATTTTTCCCCGACTACCAGGTGGAGATCAACAATCAGGCGCTGCAGCGCCTAAAAATAGAAGAAGGCGGACAGGGCTCCTTAAACGTATTTGCCTTGTTGACAATTCCAGAGATCTTTGCGGAAACCACCGCCAATCTTCTGGCTCCATTGGTGATAAATTTTGAAAAGCAGGTGGGGATGCAGTTTATCCCTCAGGTATCTAGATATCATACCAAACATCCTTTGTTTGAAGAGACTGTGATCAGCCCCGCCCAGGGGGTGAGATAACATGCTGGTACTTAATCGCAAAAAGGGTCAAAGCATTTGTATAGGCGAAGAGATAAAGATTACCGTAGTCGATGTGCAAGGCGACTATATCAAGCTCGGCATTGACGCGCCCCGTGAGGTGGGGGTATACCGCCAGGAGATATATCGGGAAATCGTTGCAGCCAACCTGCAGGCGGCCGCCGCAGAACCGGGGCAGGAAAAACACCATCTCTTAGACGACCTGTTCAAATCGCAATTTCAGTCTATTTCCAGGTGATTGGAGGGAGCAATATGGCTATCAGGATATCAGGATTAGCCAGTGGTTTCGACACTGAAAGCATAATCAAAGAAGCCATGAAGGCTGAGATCGCGCGTGTGGACGTGGTGCGCCAGCAGAAGCAGATCCTGGAATGGAAGCGCGAGCAGTACCGGGAAGCCAATACCAAACTTTTGGCCTTGCGCAGTTCTCTGCTCAATTTGAAACTTCAGGGCACTTTTCAAGCCAAAACGGTCACTTCTTCAGATGCGGCGGTTCTCACCGCCACTGCCGCCAGCAGTGCGGTAGAAGGCAGTTTCAGTATAGAAGTGATTCGTTTAGCCCGGGGTGCCAGCAAGGAAAGCACCCCGATAAGCAGTGATTATGTGCACAGCGGAGGAGATGCTTCCTTTACTCTGAATGGAAAGGCTGGCTCCGCCACCATCACCGTTGAGAATGGGGATACCATAGCGACGGTAGTGGCAAAAATCAATGAACAGCAGACCGCCACCGGAATCAGGGCTACATACGATTCCGGCCTGAACAAATTCTATCTTTTCACCTCCGGCAGCGGCATTGACGCCAAAATTGAGCTGGAAGACACCGATGGTTTTCTGGGCTCTACCTTAAATGTAGACCTGACCATGGTGCAGGGCGTTGATGCAGCAATAAAATTCAACGGTGGGCAGGAACTGAATTTCTCCTCCAACCGCTTCACCTTCAATAATATCAACTTCAATCTGTTAAAAGCGGGCCAAACCGTGGATATGAACGTAAGCACCAATATTGACAATGCGGTGGAGAAGATCAAGGATTTTGTGGAAAAATACAATGCCGCAGTAGGATACATAGCCGAGAAGCTAGGTGAAAAACGCTACCGCGACTTTGCCCCCCTAGGTGATGAACAGAAAAAGGAAATGAAAGAAAAAGAGATCGAACTGTGGGAAGAGAAGGCCAAAAGCGGGCTGTTGCGCAGCGACTCGACTCTCTTTAACTTGTACAGCGTTATACGCAACCAGACCTCGGCTACCGTTGCCGATACAGGCAAATACTCCAGCCTGAGCGCAATTGGCATCACTACCGCTGGATGGCAGGATCAGGGTAAGTTATATCTCGACGAGGATAAACTTCGCACCGCCTTGAGCCTGGACCCGGAAGGGGTCATGAAGCTGTTCACCAATAGTGTTGAGGGCACCGACCAGGGTATAGCCGTCAGGCTCTATGATCAGGTCAATGCCAGCATGAAGCAGATTACCAATACCGCAGGCACTGTAAGTGCGGGGGTTGACAACAGCAGCCTGGGGCGGGAGATAGACGGGGTGAATAAGCGAATCAGCAGCCTGGAAGAGCGTCTGCTAGAGGTGGAGAACAGATATTATCGGCAATTCACAGCTATGGAACAAGCTATTCAGCGAATGAATGCCCAGAGCCAGTGGCTGGCTCAGCAGTTTAGCAACCCTTCCGGCCGGTAGACTTATTTAACAGAGTTATTCAAGGCTGCGACTTTGATCGGGATAATACTTCCCTTCTGCACCTAGCATTTTTGAACCAAGCTAATAGAAGACTGAGACAGGGTGGCTGACAGCCACCCTGAATTTTTCGGTAATGGTCCCAAAATAGACGATGGATTAGGTCATTAATCCATAAACCAGACAAATTGAATAAAAATAACTACTAAAGGCCTAGAAAAATACAAAATAGTAGTAAATATTTCCTGAAAAGATGCCGATATATTAAATGCAATCACTTAAGAAAAGGGGGCAAGTTTCAACAGAAACCAAGGATTGGAGTAAGATCATCAGGAGTAATATGGGGCAGCCCGCAAGGAAGTGGGCTAGCGAATTTCAAGGAGGAATTGTGAAATGATTATTAACCACAATATCGCATCACTTAACGCCTATCGTCAATTGTCAAACAATAATGTCTTAGGTAACAAATCACTGGAAAAGTTGTCTTCTGGCCTTCGTATCAACCGTGCTGGTGACGATGCTGCCGGGCTGGCCATCTCCGAAAAAATGCGGGGTCAGATTAGAGGCTTAGACCAAGCTTCCAGGAATGCCCAGGATGGTATTTCTTTGATTCAAACCGCTGAAGGTGCTTTAAACGAGACTCACAGTATTCTGCAGAGGATGCGGGAGTTGGCAGTTCAGTCCGCAACTGATACTAATACTGCTGATGATCGTGGTAAAATCCAGGCTGAAGTTGATGAGTTGGCCAAAGAAATCACCCGTATATCCAATACCACTGAATTCAATACTAAAAATCTACTGGCGGGTGGGTTAACTAGTACTTTCCACATTGGTGCCAATGCCGACCAAAATATGAGCCTTAGCATTAGTGCTATGGACGCCTTCAGCCTGTCGGTAAGTAGAAGTGTTCAGACTGCATCACTAACAGCCAATAATACTGCACAGTTGAGTTCGGTCAGTGGTGTTGGCGAGGGGTTGACGAATAGTAGTTACTCGGTAATTGTAACCAAGACCGATGCTGCATTTACCGGATTGACTGCCGATGTAGCAGATACACAATCAAATGCTGCTGGTTCGGAAATGACTGTTAGTGGGACTTATACAGGACGTGATGATATTGCCTCTTTGGTAGTAAAAGCTACCGCTGTAGATGGTGATAATTATGTATCAGCGATCCAGTTTTCCACGGATGGAGGAATAACCTTTAACGGGTCAGACATTGTAGTGTCTGGAAGCACTGCCTCAGTCTTAACTGGAACTGGCATAAGTGTTGCTTTTGATGGTGCTACAGCTAATGCTGCAGGTGATACCTGGACCTTTGGCGCAACATCTTCCAAAGCCACCGCTCAATTGGCTGATGGAACTGCTGGAACAACTTTAATTGGCAATGCAGTTAATATTTACAATGATCAAAACCAGGCAGTAATTGGGAATAACGCTTTGGACGCCACGGTAACCATTCACTTCTCATTTGCTTCTTTGACCGCATCTGCAACTACTGGAACGATGTTTTCGGTGGCAAGCTCAGCGTCCAATGCAGCCACCTTTAATGCTGATGGCTCCTTTGCAACCGAAGCATCAGTAGCTGGGGGTATTAATGTATCCACCCAGGCGAAAGCTAACAGTGCCATTACCACCATAAATAATGCCATAACGACTGTATCCCAGGAACGTTCCAAGTTGGGTGCTTACCAGAATAGACTGGAACACACCATCAACAATCTCGGCACTTCTTCTGAAAACCTGTCTGCGGCCGAATCCCGGGTGCGCGACGTAGACATGGCCAAAGAGATGATGCAGTTCACCAAGATGAACATTTTGTCTCAGGCCGCCACCGCAATGCTGGCTCAAGCAAATTCGCAGCCGCAGAATGTTCTGCAACTGTTGAGATAGCAGCGAATTTAAAGGGTCCCCTGGGGGGTAACCTCCAGGTGCCAACCGGGTGAATTGCTGGAAACTCCTAAAGCCCTGTACCCTACAACGCAGACTGAAAGGTCAGACGTGACAGGTCGAAAAGATACAGGGATGCAACAATGGAAAATCAGCAGCCGAGCTCCTGGGGCGAAAGCCTGGAGAAGGTTCAACGACTAGGATATACCACCTAAACAAGAGCAATGGTGCTAGGCACCGAACCCAACTTATGCGAATTATTTGTCGGTTAATGTTTTTTGCTTTTGCATGGTGATGAAATCCGTAGGGGATGAGGTGCCCCGAAGTACCCGGCAAACAGGATCTTAGATCCTGCTTGAAGATATAGTCTGGCAACTATTGAAAGATAGTTGAAGGTCCGCAAGCAAACCAGCAACCTCAAAACGTACTGCAATTGCTCAGATAGCATTTAAACTCCCCATTCCGGGCTCTGGCCGCTCACCAGAGCCCATTTTCATTTTATTCCGGGACAGTCACTAACTATAAAGGAGTCGGGGATATTCCCTGACTCCTTTTGGTGGGTAATGGGGCAATAGTTAGCTAGGAGGAAATCAGCTATTATTCAAGCAATTCTTCTTGGCGTAATCGCCTGATTTTATCAACTATGCCCCAATAACTGCGCCTTAACTGCTCAGCAATGATACGGTCGGGAATACCCTGATTCTTTAGCTGAATAATTTTATCCACAGCGCTGGCGCTGTAGTTCTGACATTCTATTTCCAAAGGGGAAAGAATAATATTCTGTCTGCCATCTCGCTCCAGCCGTGCTTTTGTCGACTGCATTCGTTTTTCAGCTTCAATTTTATAAGTCATGCATGGTATTTGCTCCACGAAGGGTGCGATAAGCTGGATAAAGCTTAGAACTTCATTACGTCGGTTAAGCTCTAACATCGTTCCTTCACCGTCAGGGTGCTTCTTCAGCTTAAAGGGGATGCCAAATCTGTTCTCTAAATGATCACGCAGCAACTGGTTTTCTTCGCGGGTGAAATTAAGGCTGTAAATATAAATACGAGGAAATAGGTAAAAGCGATTTTTCTTACGATTGATATCAATTACCAAACTGCCGTCATCCATATACAGGCAAGCTAGGCCAATAGGATGGCTCAATAATTGCAGATTTTCGGGGAGAATGATCTTTCTGCCATCTTGGTAGAAATGGTGCATTAATTCCGTATAAAGGGGATTGCTGGGGGAAGAAATGTTACCGGAACGGTCTGCTTTAAAATCGAGACCGGCTAATTGTTGTACTTTCCATAAACGATAGGGAAGCTGAGCTGGGGCCCCATGTTCCCTGTAATGTGCGTGTTTACTTCTGCCATAAAGGGCTAAACTGCCATCTCCCAAAATACTGCCGGCCAAAATATTCTGTTCCCGCTGGCTTAAGATATAAGATTTCAAATTCTTATTGTATTTTTTTAGTTTGGCTAACATGAGTTCTTCGTGTTGTTTTTTCAAAAAGGATGAACTCTTCTTAATATTATTCCGTGACGCTATAGTGGCCAGGGCAGTTTTGGAAATACCAAGCTGCCTGGCAAGTACCTCATTCTTTTCCTCAGGGTAATGGACATAAAGGTATTGGATCAATTCTTCTTTAGAGCCAAACACACTTAATTCTCCTCTCGGGAACAAACGTTCTTTATAAAATACTACCATATTTGGCAATCATTATTTACCGCGATTACATTAAGTTACCTTGGTTTTTAGGGAAAAGAATCCCTTGTGAGTATTCCGGGTCGCAGTCACACTGGGACATCAGCTGTATGGGACACAAGAAGAACGAAATCGCTGCTGTGATGGTTTCCAGAATAACTAAATGGATCTTTTCAGAAAAAGCGAAAAGGAAAGCAACTTTTTGTGGCATTGTTTAAGCGACCAAACCAAAACAACCCGGAGAAAGGATTCCTTTCCACAGCTCTACAGGCAGCGACATCATTCTTCTAGACAATCAAAAATTTTGCGCAAGGTAGATTAAGGGCTCAAGTTTCACCCAATTAAGGGGAATTTTAGCCTTCTTTGTCAGATTGATCCCTCTTAGAAGGTCCCTCTGTTGGAAATGCTGTTGGAAATGGGTTGCTATACTACCAGGTCGAGATGCTGAACTGTGCCTGCTGAGCCGTCCTCTCTCAGGAATAGACCGGTTTGGCGAATGTACCCCCGGTCCTGGTTGGTAATATCGGTGAGGCTGAATTGAGTATCCACATTGCCCAGGTAGATGGCCCCCACGCCAGCATCGCTGACGCTTATCAGGCGGTCCTGGCCGTTCTCGTCTTTGCTCCAAATTTTCAGCTGAGTAAATATCGTATCGCCCTCATCTATCCAGCCGTTGCCATCCAGGTCATATTCAGCCAGATCGGCGAAGCCGTCACCGCTACTCGTCCCGAACAATTCCTGTCCATTGTTGATGATGCCGTCCCCATTTTTATCCAGAGCCAAAAAACCACTACCTGAAGCGACAAAGGCAATATTCTCCTCAATACCGTCGCTATTTAGATCAAATAGATAACTGCGCTGGGTCAATGCAGCTGCATTGCCCTGATAATTGATGACCAGCGGGTCTACCGCTATGGCATCGCCAGCTCGGATATGGACTTCGCTCCAGGCCGTAAAGTCGCGGCTCATGGACAGTTGCAGAGAAATGCTTATCTCCTGCCCATCGACGGTTTTTACCACTCCCCGGGCTTGAAAACTGGTTTTCTCGGCTTCATGGTGGTAGAAACGAGTATCATATCGTATTCCCCATCCCACGCGTTGCGCATTATTCTGCCGGGGGGATGACCGATCGGCAGAGTTGATCTCGCTGTTCTGGCGCAGTTTTATGTCCTGAAGAATCCTGAAGCGAAACCGTTTTCCGGTCAGCTTCTCCAAAAACATCTGCAACATGGTAATTTTAAGTTCATCTTCCGGGCTCAAACGCAGCATGCATTCGTCATCTTCGACGGCATCAGCCGTAGAAGACTTTAAAGCCTGTGCAGACAGTTCCAATTGGTCTTGTATTGCCGACACAGGTTTTTGCTTTGAAGGATTCAGACCAGGCTCAGGACCTGACCAGGACTGCAGACGCTGCTCGAAGGTGCTTTGCTCCTGATAAGCACGGCGCGAGGCCATTTCCACAAAACTACCAGTAATGATCATATATTCTCACCTCCTTAGGACCATAGGCCAAAATTTTTATATATAATTAATTATCGTAGGCAAAAAGGCGGGGCTTGAATATTGGAGAATCGCTGATAAGCGATTACTTTCCCTTAATAAGGGCTTTAAGCTTTTGAACAAAAACCACGATAATTAAATCAACCTGAATAAAAGGAGGTGCAATCATGAGAGTAGAGCCCGGTATGCCCCTTGACCTTGAAATTGGCCCCAAGAGCATCAAGGCATCTGTAAGTAAGCCCTCAAAGGCGCAGCCGGAGAGCCCTGCCGCTGTCCCAGCAACTGACCTGAAAAAGGCGGTCAGCCAGTTAAACCACTTCTTTTCGAATTACAACCTTAAATTCACCATGCATCAGGCCAGCGGCCGCTATCAGGTCAAGATGGTAGATGCGATCAATCAAGAAGTGATCCGCGAATGGCCGGCAGATGCTATTCTGGAGGTATCCGCCCGCCTGAAACAGGTCCTCGAGCATGAACTGGGAATATTGCTGGACACACATGTATAGAAAATAAGGTTACAGCCCGCGGAGCTGTTCAGATATTGGCCCCAAAATATAGTTTTTGAAAGTATAGTTATATCAGTAGCTGCACAACAAATCACTAAGGAGGAAAATAATGCAGGAAAACCTCATGATGTATGAGAAGTATAAAAAGACCAGTGTGGAGACCATCTCCCCGGGGCGGCTTTTGGTGATGCTGTTCGATGGCGCCATCAACAGCGTGCAGAAGGCCATGGAGGATATTGACCAGCAACGGGTCGCTGAAGCCCATAAACACATGGTCAGGGCGCAAAATATCATCTTGGAACTACGCAACACCTTAAATATGGATTACAGCGTCTCGGCTCCCTTATGGGAACTGTACGATTACATTTATAGAGAGTTGGTAGAGGCCAATATCCATAAGGACCGGCTGGTTTTAGAGAAGATCCTGCCGTTTCTTACCGAGCTGCGCCAGACCTGGCAGGAGGCTGCGCGCCTGGCTGGACCTGGCAGTGCGGCACGAGAACAGAATCTGTTCCTCAATATTATGGGCTGACGATTATGGGTTAAAGCATGATGAGATCTCTTTTGGCACAAAAACAGGCAATCAGACAGCTCTTTTCCGAACTGCAGCAGACCGCCCGCCAGCAAGCGGAGCTGCTAAGCCAGGCCGGATCTGATAATATTGACGACACTATCACCAGACTGACTGAATTAATCGATCAGCGCCAGAGAGTCATGAAAGAGATCGACCAGGGCCAGCAACTGGCACAGAAACCATCCCGGGAAAAGTTGGAGAGTGGTGAGGTGAAGGTGATAGAATCCATCGAAATGGAAGAGGCCGCAGTTCGTAAGAGCATACTAGCTATCCAGAGTTGTGATGATGAAAGCCGTGCCCATGCCGAGAGGCTTTTGCAGTTATTGGGCACAGAAGCCGGCAAAGCCCGCAAAAACCTGCAAGCCTTGAAATCTTATGGCGCATCCGGTCAGTACAGTGCTTCTCAGTTCTTTGACGGTTATAAATAGCAGGCTGCCTTACGCCTGGGGGGAGAATAGTGAGCGATAGTCTGGTAAAGAGAATAAACGCCAATTTCAGGGTACAGGTCGGCATTTACCAGCAGATGGAACAGGAATCCCGGCTTCAGCTAGAGGCTCTTCAGGGCGGTTATGACCATTTCCAGATCGGCTCCATCCTGGATAGACGCCGCCAGTTGCTGGCAAAACTGGACTGCTTGGCGCAGGATAACCGCCACCTGCAAAAGGAGTTTTTGCAAGCTCACGGACTGAAGGAATTCAGCCTGGGTCAGCTGAAACCAGTACTGCCGGATGGGGAATGGGCGATTTTGGAGCAACTCATCACCGAACTAGGGCAGGTGCTGGGCAGCATCACCACTATGGACGGTCAGAGCCAGGGATTGATGGCTTTGCGGGAGGGGAGCGGAACCGGGAAAAAAGCTGCTCCGGTCGGAAACCAACAAGCCCGCCAGGCTTATAAGAAGGCTGTGCAACAGAAAAAGGAAACCCCTGGTTAAATATCGAAAAAAGTCCTATTAATGGCTGCAGGCCAGGAACTCAGAGCTTCCTTGCCTTTTTTTATGTCAGCATATATAATAGGCATTACGGATTGAAGAGTATACCGGGTCACACAGTATGCTTTCCTCCGGGACCAATTTAACAGTTAAAGTGAGGGATTTTATCACATGTTCGAGGACAAAAGTTTAATTTGCGAGGATTGCGGGCAGGAGTTTATCTTCACTTCCGGTGAGCAGGAATTCTACCATGAGAAGGGATTTGAGAACCAGCCCAAGCGTTGCCGAGACTGCAGAACACAGCGCAGAAACTCGCGCAGCGGCAAGACCCGCGAGATGTTTACCGCTATTTGTGCTAAATGCGGGACCGAGACCCAGGTTCCCTTTAGACCGGTTGAAGACAGACCTGTGTACTGCTTGCAGTGCTTCCAGGAACAAAAGCAGGCAGCGTTATAAGATAAACGGACAAAACCGGGCTTCGTGCCCGGTTTATTTTTTCTCTAATTTATGGATATTCGCGCCAGCTTTGTATACTACTAAAGTATAGACAATCTACTGGAGAAAATAATAGGCGCATTGTAAAATAGATGTAACAACGGGAAAGGAGTGGTTGCATGAGGTTCGAGATCAGAGGAAAAAACATCGAAGTAACGGACGCTCTCAAGGATTACACCACCAAACGGCTTTCCAAGTTGGAGAAATATTTTGATGATAGCCGTGATGCCCAGGTTGCAATGTCCGTAGAAGGAGACCGTCACAAGGTGGAGGTGACCATACCGTTAAACGGGATCATTTTGCGGGGCGAGGAAGCCAGTGAGGACATGTATAGTTCCATCGATCTAGTAGAGGAAAAACTGGAGAAACAATTAGATAAATATAAAACCAAACTTAATAAGAGCCACCGTGCTTCCGGATTGAAGAAGGCCATGCTGGGGAATTCGGCCGGAAGCGGCGCTCCGGTGGATCAGTTCAAAATCGTGCGCACCAAACGCTTCGCATTAAAGCCGATGGATGAGGAAGAGGCCATAATGCAGATGAATCTGTTGGGACATAACTTTTTCGTGTTCTTTAATTCCAAAACCGATGAAGTCAACGTGGTATACAAGCGCAAAGACTGCAACTACGGCTTAATCGAGCCTTGGTTTGACTAGTTGCCGCGTAAACGGCGGAATGCTACTATATAAACATCGAGTAACCCTTTGTGATAAAAGGAACCGAAAGGTTCCTTTTTTTTGAAGTGAGGTAACTGAGCCAATGTTAAAGAACTTTTTTAAGAAACTGTTGGATGATACTGAGAAAGAAGTGCGCAAATACAGCAAGACGGTGCAGCTTATAGGCGAACTGGAACCACAGATGGAAGCCCTACCTGAGGAAGCCTTCCCCGCCAAGACCCAGGAATTCAAACAACGCCTGCAAGACGGCCAGACCCTCAAGGATATACTGCCCGAGGCCTTCGCTCTGGTAAGGGAAGCGGCCCGGCGCACCTTGGGCATGCGCCATTTCGACGTGCAGCTAATCGGCGGCATGGTCTTGCACGATGGGCGCATAGCGGAGATGAAGACCGGCGAGGGCAAAACCCTGGTGGCTACTTTGCCGGCTTATCTCAATGCCCTGGAAGGCAAGGGCGTGCATATCGTCACTGTCAATGACTACCTGGCCAGCCGCGACGCTAACTGGATGGCTCCGATCTACAATTACTGCGGCCTCAGTGTAGGCCTGATCGTGCATGGCCTCAGTTACATGGAAAGAAAAACCGCCTATGCATGTGACATTACCTATGGCACCAACAATGAACTCGGTTTCGATTATCTGCGTGACAATATGGTTGCTGCGGCTGAAAACATGGTGCAGCGGGATCTGCACTATGCCATCATCGACGAGGTGGACTCCATTCTTATCGACGAAGCTCGCACCCCCTTGATCATCTCCGGTGAAGGTGACAAACCGACCGGGCTCTACTATCAGATCGCTAAATTCGTGCCCCGTCTCAAGGTGGAAGAGGATTACATCGTGGATGAGAAAGCGCGCCTGGTCACCCTCACTGAGGATGGGGTGCGTAAAGTGGAGAAGAGCTTTAACATCGAGATTTTGTCTGACAACATGGAACTGGCCCATCATATCAATCAAGGCCTCAAAGCCCACGCCCTGATGAAGCGTGACCGCGATTATGTGGTCAAAGATGATCAGGTGATAATCGTGGATGAATTCACCGGGCGGTTGATGTTCGGACGTCGCTACAGCGATGGCTTACACCAGGCTATTGAGGCTAAGGAAGGGGTCAAGATCGAAAAGGAATCCCAAACCTTGGCCACCATCACCTTTCAAAACTATTTCCGCATGTACCAAAAACTGGCTGGTATGACCGGCACCGCCAAGACCGAGGAAGAAGAGTTCCGCAAGATCTATGGCATGGACGTCCTGGCCATCCCCACCAATATGGAGATGATCAGGGAAGATAAGCCCGATGTGATATACCGCACCGAGGCCGGTAAGTTTAAGGCCGTCATCGAAGATATCGCCGAGCGCCATCGAGCCGGACAACCGGTTCTGGTGGGTACCATCTCCATTGAAAAATCCGAGCTTCTAAGCGGTCTGCTCAACAAACGGGGAATACGACATCAGGTCTTAAATGCCAAGCACCATGAGAAAGAAGCCCAGATCATCGCTCAGGCAGGACAGAAGGGTACCGTGACCATCGCCACCAACATGGCCGGGCGCGGCACTGACATCGTGCTAGGAGAAGGGGTCAAAGAACTGGGCGGACTTTATGTATTAGGGACGGAACGCCACGAAGCCCGCCGTATCGACAATCAGCTCAGAGGCCGTTCCGGACGCCAGGGAGACCCGGGATTGTCGCGCTTCTATGTTTCGTTAGAAGACGATCTGATGCGTCTCTTCGGTGGTTCCACCATTGAGGGTATTATGGACCGCCTGGGTATGGATGATGATATGCCGATCGAGCACAATATGGTCAGCAAAGGCCTGGAAAATGCTCAAAAAAGGGTGGAATCCCGCAACTTTAGTATCAGGAAAAACGTCTTGGAATACGATGATGTTATTAACCAGCAAAGAGAAGTCATTTACGGGGAGCGCAAAAAGGTGCTCTATGGAGAGGATCTCAAGGAAACCGTGACTGCCATGATCGATGATGTCGTCGAGGCGGTGGTGGAATCCTTTGCCGGCGAGGCTAAATGGTCGGATGAATGGGACTTAAATGGACTCTTGACCTATCTGGACCGGAATGTCATCCCCGCACCAGCCTTTACTGCGGAGAATCTTACCGGAATGACTCGGGAAGCAGTGACGGAGTTCTTGCAGGATGAGGTGCAACGCCTCTATGCAGTCCGCGAGGAGGAATTGGGCGCTGAGACCATGCGGGAGCTGGAGCGGCGCATTCTCTTACACTTTATCGACCAGAAGTGGATGGACCACATTGACGCCATGGACCAGCTGCGTAATGGCATTTCACTCCGGGCTTACGGGCAGAAAGATCCCTTGGTGGAATATAAGTTCGAGGCTTATGAGGCCTTTCAGGCCATGGTGTACAGCATCAAAGAAGATGTGGTGCGTTTTGTGCTGCGAGTTAAGGTGGTCAAAGAGCCGGAAGAGCACCGGGCCGTGGCCTACAGCGGCGGTGAGGAGACCACTCGCCAACCGGCGCGCAGCAAGAAAGTGGGACGCAATGAACCGTGCCCCTGCGGCAGCGGCAAAAAGTATAAACAGTGCTGTGGAAGAGGGAATAATTAATGGATATAGCGACACTCATCGGATTGCTTATCGGAATCGCCGGACTGATCGGGGGCTTTCTGCTGGAAGGCGGCCACGCCGGAATGCTGTGGGTGCATACTGCCTTCGTGATAGTGGTAGGCGGCACTGTGGGTGCTACTATGATTGGATACTCCATGGACGAATTGAAAAAGATGGGGTATTTTTTCAGCATGGTGTTCAGCGATAAGAAGATCGATTACTTGGGTGTCCTGGAGACTCTAGTTGATACTGCCGATAAAGCCCGGCGCGAAGGCTTATTGAGCCTGGAAAGCCAGCTTCCCGATATAGACAGTCCTTTTATGGCCCGCGGACTGCAGTTGGTCATCGACGGCACCGACCCCGAACTTACCCGGAACATGCTGGAAATGGAGATTGAGGCCTTTGAAAAAGAGGAACACCTCGGGGCGGATATATTTATGACTGCGGGGGGCTTTGCCCCTACTATGGGCATTATCGGTACCGTCATGGGGCTGGTACATGTTTTGAGCAATGTGGCCGACCCGGACGAACTGGCCGGGGCTATCGCGGTAGCCTTCCTGGCTACCCTCTATGGCGTGGGCTCGGCCAATGTGTTATGGATACCATTTGCTACCAAGTGCAAGACCAAGGCCAACAAACAGGTATTGTTGATGGAACTGATCCTGGAAGGGGTCTTATCCATTCAGGCCGGGGAGAATCCCCGGGTCATCAGAGAAAAATTGATGACTTTCCTGCCCATGGATACCCGCAAGGCCGCCGAACAGCAGAAGTCGCTGGAAATGGGGATGTAAGCAGATATGGCTAGGCGCGGTCGCAGAATGAAAAAAGGGGCTCACGGTGAGGAGGGCAGCCGTGATCGCTGGCTGATCACTTACGCCGACTTGATCACCCTTTTGATGATCTTCTTCATTCTGATGTATACCATGAGCCAGGTCGATGCCCAAAAGTACGCAGCGGTGGCCAATTCCCTGAGTGTGGTATTGACCGGCCAGGCCATGTCAGTCTTGGACACTCAGGGTCCGTCTTTGATCGAAGGTTTATCGGGGCAGGATATGCCTCAGAATCAGGACGGTTTCGAACAGGGACAATTGGAAGAGGTCAAAAAACTGGTCACAGAATTCATCGCGGCCAAGGACCAGGAAGCCCAGCAGGGCATGACCAACAGTCAGGCCATCAAGTTGAGTGAACATATCATTGTCTATGAACAGGAACGGGGCCTGGTGATCAGTTTCAAAGACGCCCTGCTCTTTCCCAGCGGATCTGATCAGCTCACTCCTTATGCTGCGGCAATAATTGCCGAAGTTGGCAAGACATTGACCAATCTGCCCAACTACATACGCGTGGAAGGTCACACTGACAATCTCCCCATAAACACCAGTCGTTTCGCTTCCAACTGGGAATTGTCGGTGTTGCGTTCCGCAACTGTGGTCCATGTACTGAGCGAATCAGCCCAAATCCCCGCGGAGCGCCTGGCCATAATCGGCTACGGAGAACACCGCCCGCTAGTGCCCAATGACAACGAATCCTATCGGGCAATGAACCGGCGTGTGGACATAGTCATACTCAAGAAGAAGTACGATTATTTCGAGCCGCCGCTCATAAAAGAAGACTCTACCTTCCAGGCTGCCAACTGAACGGTCACTTTTGGATAAACCCCAATGCGGGATGTGTCCGACTTCTTATCACGCCTAAACCTTCCCGTTGCTTGCATTGAGGCTGTAAAACATGCTAATTTAAAGTCAATCCGAAATGAAATTGGCTGCCACCGGATAAGAAACCGGTGGTTTTACAAGATATTGGCTCAAACTCTTGGAGGAGGGAACGAAATTGCTGGAGGATCCCAGGTCAACCTGTCAGGAAATCATCATGCGTTTAACAGAAATGGGGGCTTCTCTTTGACATCGCTAATCTGAGCCAGCAGATTGCCAGTTTGGAAGAACAGACCACCCGTGATGGCTTCTGGGACGATCATCAATCAGCCCATAAGGTCATGAGGCAGATCAGGCATTTGCAGGAAGAGGTGGACCGTTACCAGAACCTGCTTGTTGAGGCCAACTATTTGCAGGATGTGCTGGAAATGGCTGAAAGTGAGCAGGACCAAGAGTTGTTGCAAGAGGTTTGCGGGGAACTCCTGGAGTTGCAGCAGCGTTTTCAAGAGTATGAACTGTTGGTGTTATTCACTGGAGAGCATGATAAAAGCGATGGCATCGTCTCCCTGCATGCTGGCGCCGGGGGCACCGAAGCCCAGGACTGGGTGGAGATGCTCTTGCGCATGTATACCCGCTGGGCTGAAGCGAATGGTTATCAGGTGCAGATCCTGGATCTGCTGCCCGGGGATGAGGCTGGGGTGAAAAGCGTCACTATGCTGGTTAAAGGCGATTATGCCTACGGTAAACTGAAATGCGAGCAGGGGGTGCACCGCCTTATCAGGGTTTCGCCGTTTGATACTTCAGGGCGCCGCCACACTTCGTTCGCATCCCTCAATGTGCTGCCCGAGATAAGTGAAGAGGTAGAGATTAAAATCAATCCCGAGGAGTTGCGTATTGATACCTACCGTTCCAGTGGCGCTGGCGGGCAGCATGTCAATAAAACCGATTCGGCGGTGCGCATCACTCATATTCCCACCGGGATCGTAGTGCAGTGCCAGAATGAACGGTCCCAGCACGCCAACCGACTGGCGGCTACTAAGATATTGACGGCGCGCCTCTATGAATTGAAGCAGAAAGAGATGGAAGAGAACCTGGAAAACCTTAAAGGGGAGCACAAAGAGATCGCCTGGGGCAGCCAGATCCGCACCTATACACTGAATCCATTCAGCTTGATCAAGGATCACCGCACCGGGTTGGAAGAAGGTAATGTTCAGGCGGTCCTGGATGGCAAGATCAACGATTTCATATATGCCTGCCTTTCCAGGAAAGCACAATAATAAGTGATGAGGTGGCTAAGGTGAAGCAGATCGACCAACAGCAGGTGCAGCGCTTACAGGAAAAAGCGCGGGAAGTGCGCCGCCATATCATAGCTATGCTGGGGCAAGCTGGCTCCGGGCATACCGGCGGTTCCCTGGGCGCGGCCGATATTGTGACGGCACTATATTTCTGGGAGATGAATATTGATCCGAATCAGCCGGATTGGGCAGACCGGGACCGTTTTGTGCTCAGCAAAGGCCACGCCGCACCGCTCTTATATGCAGCCCTGGCAGAGCGCGGCTTTTTTCCGGTAGAGCAGCTGCAGACCTTGAGAAAACTGGGCAGTCCTCTGCAGGGTCATCCGGACCGCAGCAAACTGGCCGGGGTGGAGGCTTCGACCGGCTCGCTGGGACAGGGCATCTCGTGGGCGGTGGGCATGGCTCTGGCCGGGAAGATGGACCGCAAGGATTACCGGGTCTATACCCTCTTAGGTGACGGGGAACTGGAGGAGGGAATGGTATGGGAAGCGGCCATGGCTGCGGCTCATTACCGTTTGGATAACCTGGTGGCTTTTATTGATTTTAACGGCCTGCAGATCGACGGGCCGGTGAAACAGGTCTTGTCTCCATTGCCGATCCCCGGCAAATTTGCGGCCTTTGGCTGGGAGGTCCTGCAGATCGACGGCAATGATATACGCCAGATAATGGAGGCCTTGGATTGTGCCCGGGTGGTCAAAGGCAAGCCTACTGCCATTGTGGCCAGGACCATCAAGGGAAAAGGCTGCTCCTTTATAGAGAATAAGGTTGAGTGGCACGGAGTGGCTCCCAAGGGCGATGAGATAGCACGAGCCCTGGCGGAATTGGATATGTAAGTGCAATCAAATACAACGGCGGTTTTGAGCACTAGCCGCCGACCGACGAGGAGGATGCGGGCTTGGATAAACAGGCTACCCGGGATGCCTATGGTAAGGCATTAGTGGAATTGGGAAAACAACATCAAGATGTGGTGGTATTGGATGCGGACCTTTCCAAATCCACCAAAACCGCCGACTTCGCCAGGGAATTCCCCGAGCGCTTCATAAACGCCGGCATCGCCGAACAGAATATGATCGGCATGGCATCCGGACTGGCCAGTGCGGGAAAGACAGTATTCGCCAGCACTTTTGCCATATTTGCCACCGGGCGCGCCTTTGAAGCGGTGCGCAACTCCGTGGCTTACAGCAAAATGAATGTGAAGATCTGTGCCACTCATGCTGGCCTTACCGTCGGCGAGGATGGCGGCTCCCATCAGAGCGTGGAAGACATTGCCCTGATGCGCAGTGTTCCCAACATGACAGTAGTGGTTCCCGCCGATGGGGTCAGCACTGGCCGGGCCTTGTTCGCATTATATGAAAGCAAAGGGCCGGCTTATCTGCGCCTGGGACGTCCCGCAGTTCCGGTGATATATGCTGAAGGCAGCCCGTTTGAAATCGGCCGGGCCAATGTACTGCGCCAGGGGAAAGATGTGGCCATCATCGCCTGCGGCATCATGGTGGCTAAAGCACTGGAGGCAGCTGAGCAGCTGGCTGAGGAGAATATTCAGGCCGCAGTTGTGGATATGCACACCATCAAGCCACTGGATGAAACCGTCATACTGCAAATGGCCACCGAGACCGGGGCGATTCTGACAGTGGAAGAACACAGCATTATTGGCGGCCTGGGCAGCGCGGTGTGTGAGACGGTATGTGCACACCATCCCGTACCGGTGATGCGCATGGGAGTCAACGATGTGTTCGGACAATCTGGTGAACCGGATCAACTGCTGGATTACTACGGCCTAAATGTCGAAAAAATCGTGCAGAATGTCCGGGATTTGCTGAGAAAAAAATAAAATTATAAAGGGATTTCCAATATTTTTGTAGAACCACCTCTAATCAGGTGGTTTTTATTTTTCTGGGAGGAAGACAGGTGCTAGTTCAGTTCTACAACGTCTCCAAGATTTATCCCAAGGGCAAAGCACTCGATGATATCTCACTTAAAATAGATCGCGGCGAATTTGTTTTCTTGATGGGTCCCAGCGGGGCCGGCAAGTCCACCATAATCAAGATGATGTTCCGGGAAGAGGAACCCACCCGGGGCCAGATTTTTATCGCTGACCGCAGTCTGGTCCGCATGAAGCGAAATGATGTTCCCAAAGTCAGACGCAATATGGGCATCGTGTTTCAGGACTTCAAGCTGCTGGAGCGCAAGACGGTCTATGAAAATGTGGCTTTTGCTATGGAAGTGGTGGGAGCATCCCAGCGGAACATAAAGGCCCGCGTTCCCGAAGTACTCAGTATGGTAGGGCTGCGGGGAAAAGACAACTCTTTTCCCGGCGAACTGTCCGGCGGTGAACAGCAACGGGTGGGCATAGCAAGGGCATTGGCTAACCAGCCTTTGTTGCTGATCGCGGACGAACCTACTGGCAACCTGGATATCGACAATTCAATGGAGATTTTGAACCTATTGATCGATATAAATCGTAAGGGGACCACTATTATTATGGCCACCCATGACCGGGAACTGGTCAAAGCCGCCCAAAAGCGAGTGGTTCTTCTGGAAAAGGGAAAAGTTGCGGCTGATTACGCACCCGGGGAGTACGTAATATGATGAAGAATTTGGTGTACTTCTTCCGGGAAGCTTTAAAATCCATGGCTCGCAACCACCTGCTTTCCTTTGCGACTATCAGTACGGTGGCCATCTGTATTCTGATACTGGGTATGGCAATTCTTGCTACGCTCAATGCCAGTCACCTCATAACCCGTTTGGAGTCGGATCTGGAGATAATGTCCTATCTGCACAAGGATTTGAGTCCTGCTCAGACGGTTAAGGTGGAGCAGGAATTGAAGGCTATAGCGGGAGTGGATTCGGTCCGTTTCGTATCCCGAGACGAGGCCCTGCGCTACCTTCAGGAAAGCTATGGGGAAGACCGTTATGACCTGGAAAAGACGCTGGGTAACAATCCCCTGCCAGATGCCTATGAGATAAAAGCGGTAGACCCCCATGAAGTGCCGCTGATAGCCCAGCAGATAGAGCAAATTGTCGGTGTTGAGCGGGTCAGCTACGGCAAAGAGCTGGTCAATAATCTTTTCTTAGCCACTAAGTGGGTGCGAGTTTTGAGTCTGATCTTCATTGTCTTGTTGTCACTGGGGGCGATTTTCCTGATTGCCACGACTATCCGCCTGGCCATATTTTCGCGCCGCAAGGAAGTTTACTTGATGAAGCTGATCGGCTCCACCGATTGGTTTGTGCGCTGGCCATTCTTTATCGAAGGCATTTTGTTGGGAACGGCCGGTGCGCTTATAGCTATTTTGCTCTTAGCGGTTGGCTACGACACCTTGATTGGTTCCATACAATCAGTGCCGTTTATGCCGGTGGTTTCCAACCGCACTATGCTACTGGAGGTTTATTCCGGTCTGGTCCTGATTGGGGCTACATTGGGTGTGCTGGGGACTTATATCTCACTTAATCGTTTTCTTGATATTTAACTAATGGGTTTAAAAGCTAAAGAGAGGGAGGCAGGGTCGCATTATGTCCGTTCGCAAACGTACTATAGCTATCATGTTGGGGTTGATACTGGCGTTCAGCTGTATTCTGCCGGTATACGGCGATGAGGTGGACGATGCCCGCCAGAAGCTGCAAGAATTGAATCAACAGATTCAAGCCCAAGAAGCCAATGTGAATGTGGCCCGTCAGAAGCAGCGTTCTATTGTCAATGAAATCTCCTCTCTCGACCAGAGTATTCAGAGTGTCGAGGACCGTATCGCGCAGCTCAACAAGGATATCACCAATCTGGAAAAAGAGATTAGCAAGACCCAAAAGGACATAGAAAAGGAGCAAGAGGAACTCGACAAGCAGGTAGCTATTCTCGGTGAACGCCTGGTCTATATCTATGAAAAAGGGGGACAGGCTTCCTATCTGGAGGTGCTCCTGGCCTCTACCGATATCAAGGATTTTCTCACCCGTTATGACATGCTCAAATACATCATTCAGGGCGATATGGAGCTGATAGATGCTATCGACCAGAAGCGCCAGGAACTGGACCGGAAAAAGAGCGATTTGGAAGTCAAGCAGAACCGCCTGGTAGCGGCCAAGGGGGAACTGAAGAGCCACAGGGACAGTCTCAGCCAACAGCAGCAGGAGAAGAAGGCTGTACTCAGTGTGGTCAATCAGGAGAAGGCTTCATATGAGAGGGCTTTGGCAGAATTGGAGGCGGCTTCTCGAGAGGTCGAGGCTATCATCCGCAGGTCTCAGTCGGGCAGCCAGTTAGGTACTGGAGCATTTACCTGGCCAACACCGGGGTATTCCTCCATCACCTCACCTTATGGGATGAGGTACCATCCTATACTGAAGACCCGTAAGATGCATACCGGAATGGATATTGGAGCCCCTATGGGGGCCAAGATAGTAGCCGCCGATAGCGGTACGGTGATATTCTCTGGATGGATGGGTGCTTATGGACAGGCCATAATAATCGATCATGGCAAAGGCTTGTCGACTTTGTATGGCCATCAGAGCAGCCTCTTAGTGAGCACCGGACAATCGGTCAGCAAAGGCCAGACCATAGGCAAGGTCGGAAGCACTGGCTGGAGCACCGGGGCCCACCTGCATTTTGAAGTGCGTATCAACGGACAATACACCGATCCGCGCAAGTATGTATGATTAACAGGGGGCGGTGCGGCCGCTCTTCGCATAAAGCCTAGCTTAGTAAGGACAGGGAACGATTTGTGATAAAAAGCAGGTCAGCACTGTCCTTTTGTTATGGAAAAAACTATCAGCACGGTCCAACTGTGGTATTATATTTTTGTGTATTTATTTATGGCAGCTATCTCAGTGATACACGGGCAGATACACAGTTGAGGGCGGAGCTGGCAGTCAGACCCAAAAGTCGCCGAATATTAATGGCGGTTCTTCATCTGACGTCGGTCAGTTGCTATCCCGGCTGCTAACATAATTGCCTATTACACATAATAGAATGTAATGGTGGTGACGAATTGAATAGAGAGAAGAAGCATTGGCTACGGGGGATCAATATCTTTTTTAGCACCATCGGGGTGATTACGGTAATAAGTGTGATCGTCCTGGCGGTGACCAGCAGCACCGGTCTGGGCACCTTATTCAGCGTAATTGGCTTGATAAAGGCCGAGTCCTTATACCCGATAAATATGGCGCAGATGCTGGAAGGGGCCGGGGCCGGGATCGTTGAAGCCCTGGATGACCCTTATTCCCGATATCTGGACCGGCAGACCTATCAGGACCTGAAGGTGAAGCTGGAGGCCAAATTCGGCGGCATCGGAGTTTATGTGGGTCAGGACAGTCAGGGCCGCATCATGATCTATTCCCCCATTAGGGGAACGCCAGCTTACAAGGTGGGGGTAAAGCACGGTGACATCATTGTGCGCATCAATGGTGAAAGTATGGTCAAAATGACCTCCGATGATGCTGCCCAACGGATGCGGGGCGATCCCGGCACACAGTTGGAATTGGGAGTGTACCGGGAATCAGAAGGCAAGGAACTGAATTTTACCATAGTGCGCGAGATCATTAATGTGCCTTCGGTAGAGGATAAAGTCCTAGACCCGGCAGTCGGAATCGGCTACATCAGCTTGAACCAGTTTCATGCCCATTCGGCCAATGAAGTGGCCACCAGTGTGGAGAAACTCATCAGCGGTGAGCAGGTTAAGGGCATAATACTCGATTTGCGCGATAATGGGGGCGGAGATTTCAATGCTGCGGTGGATATCGCCGGGATATTTTTAGACGGCGATACGGTGGTAAGCGCCGCTGATGGCAAAGGCAATGAACAGGTTTACAAAGCTTCACCGGGCAAAGTGGATATCCCCCTGGTGGTTTTAGTCAATCACGACAGCGCCAGCGCGTCGGAAATTCTGGCTGCAGCCCTACAGGATAATCAGCGCGCCCAATTGGTAGGAGTGAAGACTTTTGGCAAAGGCCTGGTGCAGACGGTATTTCCCCTGCATGACGGCGGGGCTTTGAAACTGACCACGCAGAAGTATTTCACCCCTAGTGGAACCGATATCAACGAGGTTGGCATCACCCCGGATTACGAGGTCCAGAATGATCCCAACAACAATCAGGATTTGCAGCTGGATAAAGCCGTAGAAGTATTAAAGCAGAGAATGCAAAAATAATATCTCTCCTCAAAACTCTGGCCGTTCACCCGGGATATTTGATTCGAAGGAGTGAACTGCTTGGAGTCTTTGACAAGCCTTTGGATGGAAATGGGGCGAGTATGGTGGCAAGCTATATCTTCGCCTCTTTTTATTGCGCTCTATATCGTGATTTTTTTGTTAATTAGCTGGTCATACGGGCGCAGATCACCCCGAGACAAATGGAGGGAAATGCTATGGCCAGCGGTTCTGTCAGTGCTCAGCGGGCTGTGTGGGGGCATACTGGGCAGTACCTTATTGGTGGTGGTGGGTATCGATGTACATAACATCAGCATTCTGGCCCTGTGGTTGATTGCCCTGTTCTTGGCCATGATTCACCCCCGTTTAATATGCTTCTCCTATGCCGGAGGCCTGTTATCCCTGTATTATCTAGGAACCGCCCACTCCGCAGCTTGTGTACCTCAGATCATTGGCTTAATCGCCATTTTGCATCTTATTGAAAGCGGTCTTATCTTGATTGATGGCAGCACTCAGCCGGGCCGAGTTAGTATCGCAGTCGGTGGGCAGAACGTCTCCGGGTTTCATTTGCAGCGGTTCTGGCCGCTGCTTTTGGTAATTACCTGCACCTCTACAGCCGGAGTGGGCAGCACCATGCCGGACTGGTGGCCGCTCTTAAAATGCCATCCGGCAGATAGCTGTGGGGGTTTTTATGTAATGCTGCCGGTTCTGGCCATACTCGGCTACGGCGAGACCGCCACCCGGGTCACGCCCCGCCTGACTGTACTCCGTTCAGCCCGTAACCTGGGTTTTTACAGCCTTATTCTGTTGGCTCTGGCCTTATTGGCTGCGGCCTTCCCCTGGTTAAACTGGCTGGCAGCCATATTTGCCCCATTAGGACATGAAGCGGTGATCTGGTTGGGGCAGCGCAGCCAGACCTGCACCGAATAGGTCAGGCATGGGTCAGGCATGGGGACGGTTCTTTTGCCTTGCCCTTGGCAGGCAAAAGAACCGTCCCCATGCCTGTGTGCCGTCCCCATGCCTGTGTGCCGTCCCCATGCCTGTGCCTGCCCATGCCTGTTAACCAAAGGTATACGTTTTGAATATAGTATAGAAAATTAGCACGGAGAGAGGTCTGGATGTGTTCTGCAAAGGCAAGATTAAATATGTGCTCTCCAGCACATTTACTGAAGAAGGATTCGTGAGTTGCCTTCCTGATTTGTTGGCAAATATTGAGCGGGTTTATATACTCAAAGGAGCGCCGGGGACGGGGAAAGCCACCTTTATCCGGCTATTGGGCGAATCCATGTTGGCCTTGGGCTATGAGCTAGAATACTGGATATCAGCTGCTGACGCGGTCAATCCTGAAGGGATTTATTTCCCACAACTGGATGTGGCGGTAGTCAACGGCAGCAGCCCAGTGTCTCTGGAACCCCGCTATCCGCATGTCAGCGGCGATATAATCAACCTGGGCGAGTGCCTGGATACCGCCTTGCTCAAAGAACAGGCGCAGCTGATCATCAGCCACATCGACCGCTGGCACGCCTTGAACCGGGAGGCGAAAGCAGAATTGCAAGGCGCTGTCCGTGCCAAACACATAATGAAACGGGGCAACTCGGTCCATTTAAACATGCAGCAGTTATACAACCTGGCGGACCTGGTATATGAGGAAGCCACCGGTGGGCTGCCACCGGAAAGACATCTATTTGCTAGTGCCATGACGGCTCAAGGCCATATTAATTATGTACAAGAAATCAGTTCCGATTGCAGACAGAGGCTGATACTGGTTGGCCCCATGGGCAGCGGCAAATCCACTATACTTGCCGAAATAGCCAGAAAAGCCAGACAAGGGGGACATAGCGTGGAATACTATCATTCCGGCATGTCGGTGGATAGTCTGTTGATGATCATTCTCCCCGCCTTTCGCACCGCAGTGATTGACGGAGGGGACCTGCAGCTGCCATCTCGGCCTGGGGATAAAACCATCAACACCACAGCGATCTTGGATGATTTTGATATAATTGGGGCAGCCCGGCAGCACAGTGACGCCATTCGCGACTATGAAGACCATTTGACCCGGGCTCAGGAGAAGCTGGAGGAGGCCTGCCGACAGTTGAAGGCTCTGAAACAGATGTATGCCGCCAGGATGGACTTCGAGGCCCTGAATCAGCGCAGACAGGCCTTGTTGGAAGAAATCCTCGATAATTAGCAGGCATGGGCGCAGGCATGGGGACGGTTCTTTTGCCTGGCCAAGGGCCAGGCAAAGAACGTCCCTATGCCTGGCCCACACACAGTCTGCCGTCCCCATGCCTGCTCGCCCATGCCTGCGATCCTTCACGCAGTACTTGTAGTGGACTTGAACATGGTATATTATTAGGGCGAACATGTGTTTAGGCTAACCATCCAACGGACAGGCTAAAAAACGACCAAGAGGATTTATAATGGAATTCAAGCTGTATTCAAGCTATCATGAGACCGGTGATCAGCCCCAGGCTATCAAAGCTCTGAGCCAGGGGATCAAGGCCGGGCATCCGGAACAGACCCTTTTAGGGGTGACCGGTTCAGGTAAAACCTTCACTATGGCCCGTATTATCGAGGAGGTGCAGCGGCCCACCCTGGTCATGGCTCCCAATAAGACACTGGCCGGGCAGCTTTACGCCGAATTCAAACAATTCTTTCCGGAAAACGCGGTGGAGTATTTCATAAGCTATTATGATTATTATCAGCCCGAGGCTTATGTACCTCACACTGACACCTATATCGAAAAGGACTCTTCCATAAATGATGAGATTGACAAACTTCGCCACTCGGCAACAGCTGCGGTTCTGGAACGGCGTGATGTTATCATCGTGGCCAGCGTGTCCTGTATCTATGGCCTGGGCGCACCTGATGACTATTATCGCATGGCGATTTCCTTACGCCCCGGAATGGAAGTGCCGCGTGACACCATTTTGCAGCGTCTGGTAGAAAACCATTATGAACGCAATGACTATGCCTTCAATCGCGGCAATTTCCGGGTCAGGGGGGATGTTGTAGAAATATTCCCGGCCTCCGCCGGTGAAAGAGCCCTCAGGGTGGAATTGTTCGGCGATGAGGTGGACCGCATCATGGAGTTTAACCCCATCACTGGTGAGGTGTTCGGCCGCAGGATGCATACCATGATCTTTCCGGCTTCCCATTATGTAACCAGCCGAGAGCGCATGCTGGAGACAGCTGAAGACATAAAAGCGGAATTGGAACAACAAGTAGCCCGCTTCAGAGAGGAGGGCAAGCTGCTGGAGGCGCAGCGCATTGAACAGCGCACTCGTTATGACCTGGAGATGATCAAGGAGATCGGCTATTGCAAGGGGATAGAGAATTACTCACGATACATCACCGGCCGGGCCGAAGGCGAACCTCCTTATACCTTGATAGATTTCTTCCCCCGGGATTTCATATTGTTTATCGATGAGTCACATATATCGGTGCCGCAGATACGGGGTATGTATGAGGGCGACCGTTCTCGTAAACAGAACCTGGTGGAATACGGGTTCCGCCTGCCTTCAGCGCTGGATAACCGCCCCTTGCGGTTCAGCGAGTTTCAGGAAAAGATCAATCAGATAATTTATGTCAGCGCCACTCCGGGTGATTATGAAATGGAGCGCAGCCAACAGGTGGCGGAACAGATCATCCGCCCCACTGGTCTGGTAGACCCGGAGATCGAGATTCGGCCTACTCAGTATCAGATCGATGACTTGATGGAACGCATCAGGCATAAGGTGGGCAAAGGCTATCGGGTTCTGGTCACCACCCTTACCAAGCGTATGGCCGAAGACCTGTGCGACTACCTGGGAGACAACGGCATTCAGGTGCGCTATATGCATTCGGACATTCAGGCCCTGGAGCGTCTGGAGATACTGCGCGACCTGCGCGCTGGGGAATTCGATGTACTGGTCGGTATAAATCTGTTGCGCGAAGGGTTGGATTTGCCCGAGGTAGCCCTGGTAGCCATACTGGATGCGGATAAAGAAGGATTTCTGCGCTCGGGGCGCTCGCTGATACAGACCATTGGCAGAGCGGCCCGTAATGTGGAGGGACAGGTAGTGATGTATGCCGACCGCATTACGCCTTCCATGCAGACCGCTATCGACGAGACCAACCGCCGCCGCGAAATACAGGTGGCTTATAACACCGCTCACGGCATAACCCCGGAAACCATTCAGAAGGAGCTCTATGCCGCCATCGAGGCCACCATTGCTGAAGCCCCGGCCTCATACGACGCCGCCCTGTTCTCCGATTTGAAAAAGGAGGAGCGCCTCAGATTGGCTGGGGAGATGCAGGCGGAGATGATCAAAGCGGCTGAAGCGCTGGAATTCGAGCGGGCTGCGGAACTGCGCGACCTGATAAAAAAATTGCTGGAGCCCCCGCGCAAGAGCAAAAAACGCTCCCGCAGACGTTGATTCGCCGGGGATAAGATAAAATGATGGGAGTATCACCGTGAAGGATTATATCTATGTAAAAGGTGCCAGGGAACACAATTTAAAAAATATCGATATCAGAATTCCCCGCAACAAACTGATTATATTTACTGGGGTTTCGGGGTCGGGAAAGTCCAGCCTGGCTTTCGACACTATCTACAGTGAAGGCCAGCGCCGCTATATGGAATCACTGTCGACTTATGCCCGGCAGTTTTTAGGCCAGATGGAGAAACCTGACGTAGATTATATTGAAGGGCTTTCCCCATCCATTTCAATAGACCAGAAGTCAACTTCTAACAACCCCCGTTCTACGGTGGGGACGGTCACCGAAATATACGATTATCTGCGCTTGATGTTTGCCCGGGTGGGACGGCCGCACTGCCCCCACTGTCATCAGCCCATAAGCCGCCAAACCATAGACCAGATCGTCGACGCCATTTTAGCCTTGCCGGAGGGCACTCGGCTGAAATTGTTAGCCCCGGTGGTGAAAGCGCAGAAAGGTGAACACAAAAAACTCCTCCAAGATCTGTTTCGCGACGGTTATGTCAGGGTGATTGTAGACGGATACGAATACACCGCCGATGAAGAGATAAACCTGGAAAAAAATAAAAAACACGATATCAGCGCGGTCATTGATCGGCTGGTGGTGAAAGCCGACATTCAGAGCCGTTTGGCCCAGTCACTGGAACTGGCCTTCGAATTGAGCGAGGGCGCGGTTGTGGTCCGTATCCTGGGAGATGACGGCGAAGAGGACCAGGTCTTCAGCCAGGAATTCTCCTGTCCTGACTGCGGCTTCAGTTTGGGTGAATTGAGCCCGCGCATGTTCTCCTTCAACAGTCCCTTTGGGGCTTGCCCGGAATGTGACGGACTGGGGCAGAGGCTAGTGATTGATCCAGATCTGGTGGTGGACTGGGAGAAAAGCCTAAAAGAAGGGGCTATAATACCTTGGTCGAATAACTTTTATACCTACTACAATCAGATCCTGTTCGGGATGGCCGAAAAGAACGGCATCCCGACGGACAAACCGCTCAAAGATCTGAGCCCTGAGCAGGTTGAGGCCATATTGTATGGTAAGAATGGGGACCGCATCCGCATCAATTATGTCAATTCCTATGGAGAGAAAAACAGTTTCAGTTCTCAGTATGAGGGTGTGATCAATAATCTCAAGCGTCGCCATCTGGAAACCAAATCAGAGGCTTCCCGCGTAGAGATCGAGAAATACATGACTACCACACTGTGCCCGCGCTGCCAGGGGCAACGCTTGCGCGAAGAGATCCTTTGGGTATTGGTCGGGGACAAGTCCATAAATGATGTGACCGCCTTATCGATCCGCGAATGTTATCAGTTTTTCGCCGCACTGGAGCTCACTCCCCGTGAACAGACCATCGCCCGCCAGGTGATCAAAGAGATCAAAGAAAGACTCAACTTCCTTATCGATGTAGGACTGGACTACCTAACCCTCAATCGTGCTTCGGGAAGTCTTTCCGGTGGCGAAGCCCAGCGCATCCGTCTGGCCACCCAGGTAGGGTCCAGCCTGGTGGGGGTTTTGTATGTGTTGGATGAGCCCAGCATCGGGCTGCACCCGCGGGATAACGACCGCCTCTTGGCCACTTTATGCCGTCTGCGCGATCTGGGCAATACCGTGATCGTAGTGGAACATGATGAAGAAGCCATGCGTCGGGCCGATCATATAGTCGACATCGGCCCCCGGGCTGGGGTGCACGGGGGAAAAGTGGTAGCCCAGGGCACTGTGCAGGACATCATGCGCTCACCCGATTCCCTGACCGGGCGCTACCTGTCCGGGGCGCTCGATATAGAGGTGCCTGAACAACGGCGCCAGGGCAATGGGCATAAGATAACCGTCAAAGGCGCCCATATGCATAATTTGAAGCATATCGATGTGGACATCCCCCTGGGGAAAATGGTGGTTATAACTGGGGTTTCCGGCTCCGGCAAGAGTACTCTGGTGGAAGATATCCTCCACCCCGGACTGATTTGGCACCTCAATCGGCGCTCGGGGCAGGGCGGGCGCGGTGCCGGGCAAGGCCGCTGCCTCGATATAACCGGCGTGGAAGCCATCGACAAGGTTATCAACATTGATCAGAATCCCATCGGGCGCACCCCGCGCTCAAATCCGGCCACCTATACCGGAGCATTTGGCGGTATTCGCGACCTTTTCGCCCAGACCGCTGAAGCCCGGGTGCGCGGCTACCAGCCGGGGCGCTTCAGTTTCAACGTTCGAGGCGGCCGTTGTGAAGCTTGTTCCGGGGACGGGATCATCAAAATCGAGATGCATTTTTTGCCAGATGTATATATTCCCTGCGAAGTGTGCAAGGGCAAACGCTATAACCGGGAAACCCTGGAGGTGAAATACCGGGGCTACACCATTGCTGATGTCCTCGATATGACTGTAGATGAAGCGGTAGAATGCTTTGAGAGCATCCCCGGGGTGTTGCGTAAGCTGAAAGTTCTGCAGGATGTGGGTCTGGGCTATGTCAAACTGGGACAGCCGGCGCCCACCCTATCCGGGGGTGAGGCCCAGCGAGTCAAACTGGCCACTGAGCTTTCCAAACGCTCCACCGGCCGCACCCTATATATACTGGATGAGCCCACCACCGGCCTGCACAAAGACGACGTAAGACAGCTTCTGGAGGTGTTGGACCGTCTGGTGGACACTGGCAATACTGTGGTTATAATCGAGCACAACCTTGATGTTATCAAATGCAGCGATCATGTCATCGACCTGGGACCGGAAGGCGGGGATGAAGGCGGCCGTGTCTTAGTGGCGGGATCACCTGAGGAAGTAGCCCAGTGTTCGCAGTCATACACCGGCAGATATCTCAAACCCTTGTTAGGAGATGCCCTAGTTGGAAAGATTAAAAGAACGTCTTAAAGACGTACCCTTAAAGCCAGGGGTCTACATGTTCAAAGATGGGGAAGGCCGGGTCATATATGTGGGCAAAGCCAAGCTGCTGCGGAATCGGTTGCGCTCTTATTTCCAACCTCCGCAAGGCCTGGATCCCAAGGTGAGGGCCATGGTGAGCCGGGTGAGGGATTTTGACTATATCGTCACCGGCACTGAAGTGGAAGCCTTAATCCTGGAAAATAACCTGATTAAATCATATTATCCGCGCTATAACATATTCATGCGGGATGACAAGACCTACCCCTATCTGAAAATTACCACTGCCGAGCCTTATCCCCGGGTTTACATCACCCGGGAAAGGAAAGACGGGGTTTCGCGGTATTTCGGTCCCTACACCGATGCTGCCGCTTTAAAGGATACGCTCAAGCTGCTTACCGGGATCTTTCCCCTGCGCACCTGCAAGACGCTGAAAAAGCAGCCCCGCCCCTGCCTGAACCGCGACCTGGAGAAATGCCTGGCCCCATGCAGCTCCGCAGTAACAATCGAGGAGTACCAGCAGTGTGTGACCGGTTTGATTCGTTTTATGGAAGGTCATCAGGCTGAGGTTATGGAGCGTTTGAAAGCGGATATGCATGCCGCCGCTGCTGCACTGGAATTTGAGAAAGCAGCCCGCCTGCGCGATCAGATCCACAGTATACAGAGCCTGGAAGCCAGGCAGAAGGTGAGCTTCGAGCGGCCTTTCAACCTGGATGTGGTCGTAACCGTGACTGAGGATAGGCCTTTTCTGGCCTTGGTGTTTAAAATCCGTCTCGGCAGGATCGTGGGCAAGGACACTTACTGGCTGCATCCGGCCATGGACGAACCGGCTGATGAGATGAGCAGCTTTTTCCTGCGCCAGTATTACAGTGATAACCCTGACATCCCGGAGGAGATCGTGATCAACTTGCTTCCTCACGATTCAAGCCTTTTGCAGGATTGGTTCAAGCAGCTCAAGGGCAGAAGGGTCAGCCTGCACCATCCGCAGCGGGGCGAAAAGCGGGCTCTCTTAGACATGGTCTTGGAAAATGCCCGCCTGTTGAGGGAAGAAAGGCAGCATGCCGACGCGCACTATCAAGCGGCCTTGCAGCAGCTGAGCATTGATCTTGGTATGGAGGTTATCCCCCAGCGCATCGAGGGTTATGATGTTTCCCATCTGAGCGGTGAAGAGACCGTTGCCTCCATGGTGGTGTTCAGCGGCGGGCGGCCCGACAAAAAGAGCTACCGCCGCTTTAGGATCAAGCTGCCGCAGAACAATGACTATGCCTCGCTGGCCGAAGCCTTAAGGCGCCGCTTTGGCGAGGCTCGTCAGGGCAACCCGGCTTTCCTGCCCGAACCCGACTTGATTATGATCGACGGTGGCCTGGGGCAATTGCATGCCGCCCAACAGGTTTTGCAGGAGATGCAGCTGGACATTCCCATGGTGGCTCTGGCGAAGAGGGAAGAGACCCTTTTTAAGACCGATGGCCAACCTTTGAAGTTGTCCCGCCGCAATCCGGGATTGATGATTATGCAGCGGCTGCGCGATGAGGCGCACCGCTTTGCCATAGAGTATAATCGGCTGCGGCGCGGTAAAAAATTAACTAAATCCAGGTTGGACGAAATCGAGGGCATCGGACCGCAGCGCAAGAAACTGCTCTTGGAAGCCTTTGGTTCAGTGGCAGGCTTGAGCCGGGCGACACAGCAGGACATCGCCGCTGTGAAAGGCATTGGCCTTAACATGGCCCGCATTATATTCCAAGCCCTGCACGGTGAAGAAGAAAGTGATTAGAATATCCGCATGGCAGGTAGAAAAAAACAAAAATATCCCATATGATTAAAAGAAGAAGCAATTAACCCAGAGATGGTAAGGAAAGGGGATAAACATGGTGATGCAGGGATGGGTTTTAAGATGGGTGATAAGTATCCTGGCGATAATTCTGACCGCCGCGCTTTTGCCCGGTTTTCATCTTACACTATGGGCGGCTATTGTAGGATCCCTGTTTCTGGGGGTAATAAACGCCTTTATACGGCCCCTGCTTTTGCTGGTGACTCTGCCCTTCAATATCCTCACCCTGGGTCTGTTCACACTGGTGATAAATGGGTTCATGCTGTGGATAACATCGGTTACCATTCGTGGTTTCGACATAGACGGGTTTGGATGGGCAGTGTTAAGTGCTATTGTGCTCAGCCTAATCAGCGCCGCAGGGAGCTATTGGGTAGAAGACCGTACCTTCCGTTATAAGTAAGTGCAGGAGGTAACTGAATCCAGACCAAGACCGGGCCTGCTGTGCTCGGTTTCTTATTTGCCGACAAAAGCCGGGAAGGAGAGAAAATGGCTGTACAACTGGTAGCAATAGATTTGGACGATACCCTTTTGGATTCCAAGCTGCACATTTCCCCGCGCTGTGCCGATGATATCCAGGCCTTGCGGGAACAAGGGGTACTGGTAACACTGGCCACCGGACGCATGTATCGTTCTGCCCTGCGTTATGCCGAGGAATTGGGCATGGATCTTCCTCTGATAACTTATCAGGGTGCTCTGGTGAAACACACCCGGACGGGGGAGATCCTCTATTTCCGGCCTGTGGGTGAGATGGCGGCACAAGTCATGGAATTCCTCAAGGCTCAGGGAATATATTTCCACACCTATTTTGATGATCGCTTGTGTGTGGAAAACCACAGCCCGGAGGCAATAGCCTATTCTCAATTGGCCGGGGTAGAGCTGACCCTGTGGCCCGACCTGATCACCGCCAGCCGCACCCAGCCGACCTTGAAAATCATGGCTATTTCAGAACAGACCAGCCGCCTCGATCCGGTGGAAGCCGATCTGAAAACACGGTTCGGTGAGGAGCTGTATATCACCCGTTCCAAGATGCACTACCTGGAGATAATGCACCGGGATGCCAATAAGGCCCGGGCTTTGCAGTTGGTAGCAGAGCATTATGGCATCCCCCAGACCGATGTGCTGGCTATCGGCGACAGTTATAACGACTTGGGCATGCTGGCCTGGGCTGGCCTCGGGGTGGCAGTCGGCAACGCCCCGCCGCTGGTAAAAGCGGCGGCTGATCATGTGACCTTGAGCAATGATGAAGACGGTGTAGCTGAGGCGTTGGAAAGATGGGCCCTTAAGCCTCATGATCCTTAGAATCGAAGGTAATGGCATAGCCTTAAGCCGTCTCGGGCAAGAATAAAAGGAGTTTACCGCCAACGGCAGCGGCGGTTTTATGCTTGGCAAAGCACCATATTAATGAAGGAGGGGTCGATAATGTCCGCAAACGTATTGCAGGAACCAATGAAAAGCTACCTTTACGGCTTACCGGAACAATTCTCACAATGCCTGGGGATGAATTTTCAGGAAGTGGAGAGATACCGGCAGCCATATCAACATGTAATGATATCCGGTTTGGGCGGTTCCGCCATAGGCGGCGATATTCTCAAAGCCTATGCCTTCCGGCAGGCGGCCCTGCCTGTTTATGTTAACCGTGGCTATGACTTGCCACAGTTTGTGGATAAAACTACCCTGTTTGTGGCCGTGAGTTATTCGGGCAACACTGAAGAGACCCTGGCGGCTTACCAACAGGCCAAAGCCAGAGGGGCTGAGATTTTAGTAATCAGCAGCGGCGGTAAACTGAGTCAGTATGCACAAGATGACGGCTATGGTGTAGTTGCCATCCCCGGCGGGCTTTCTCCCCGGGCGGCCACTGGCTATCTGCTGGCACCCCTGTTATTGTCCCTGCAGAGTGCCGGGATAATCAAAAATGCCGACCGGGATATCGAGGAGACCGCTGCGGTTCTGTTAAGTTTGAGGAGGCTGTTGCAGCCTGACCTGCAGGAAGGAAATATAGCCCGGGATATTGCCGCAGTTATCAAAGACGCCATTCCGGTGATATGGGGCAGTGCCAATCATACCGAACCCGCGGCACTGCGCTGGAAAGCGCAGATCAATGAAAACGCTAAAAGCCCGGCTTATTACAACGTGTTCCCCGAACTCAACCACAACGAAATAGTGGGTTTTGAAGCTCCCCAAGAGCTGCTCTCACAGTTGGTGGTGATCATTCTCCGGGACAGTCTCGATCATCAGCGGGTGCAGCAGCGTATGGAGATAACCCGTGGAGTAATCGCCAGCAAAGTCAAAAAGGTGATCGAGGTTGAGAGTGCCGGAGAATCGCTTCTAGCCCGAATCTACTCATTGATTTACATAGGCGATTACGTAAGTTACTACCTGGCCCTGGAGTACGGCATCGATCCTACTCCGGTAAAAGTCATCGATTACCTCAAAGCTGAACTGGCCAGCTCAGGTAGTTAGCCAAATCATAGAGAAACAGGTGATGTGGTGCGCTTTTATGGAGATTATCATACCCATACCCACTTAAGTGATGGTCGCCAGAACATGCGGGAGATAGTATCCGCTGCTCATCGGCAAGGTCTGATGGAAGTGGCCATTACCGATCACGGCCCCATGGCGGCGGTGATCGGTGTCAAAGATGCTCGGACTTATCTGTATAACAAAGGCCAGGCGGCCCAGCTGCAGGAGTTGTATCCGGATATCCGCATCCTCATTGGTGCTGAAGCCAATATTCGCGATCTTGAAGGCACGCTAGACATTCCCGATGAGATCATCGCTGAACTTGATTTGCTCATCGCCGGTATACATCCGTATACCAGGCCTACTTCGCTGCATGACGGTATGGCTCTGTGGGTGCAGAATTCACTGCGCCATCTGGGGCAAAAACAGTCGCGAAAAGCCGTAGTAGCTAACACCGATGCCTGTATAGCGGCGGTGGAAAACAATCCCCAACTGGACATTCTCTCTCACCCGGGGCTGTTCTTTCGTGTCGATATCCGGGCCGTGGCAGAAGCCTGCAGCCAGAATGAGGTCCTTTTTGAAATAAATTGCGGCCATAACCATCCTCCCATATCTGATATAATAGAAGCGGAGCATACTGGGGTTCGCTTCATTATTAACAGCGACGCACATTTCCCGGAGACGGTAGGAGAGTTATCTTACGGAGGCAGCCTGGTGGAGGCCTTAGGCCTGGACCCGGAGCGCATCGTCAACCATGCTGCCGGGGGAGGGATCGCGGTATGGGGGAAAAAAGGGAGAATTTACACATACTCATCATCACTGGATTGTCGGGAGCCGGCAAGACCCAGGTAATCAACTGTCTGGAAGACATGGAGTATTACTGTGTCGACAATCTCCCCCCGGTTTTATTGACCAAATTTGTGGAACTGAGCCTGCAGTCCGAAGGCAAGATAGACAAGGTAGCACTGGTCATCGACGCCAGGGGAGGAGAATTCTTCTCTGATCTGGCCCGATCTTTAGACGACCTCAAACAAGAGCAGATACCTTATGAAATCCTTTTTTTAGATGCCTCCGACGAGGTATTGATCCGGCGCTTCAAGGAATCCCGGCGCCGTCATCCCCTGTCCAACACTTGGAGGCTGCAGGAAGCCATACAGGTGGAAAAGAACATGCTGGAAGAGTTGCGTGGCTCAGCCAATGTGGTCATCGACACCTCAGCTCTGACACCCCGGGAATTGAAGGACAAGCTAACCAGCCTCTACGGCCACCGTCAGACTCATGCTTTTACCGTCAATGTAGTCTCATTCGGCTATAAATTGGGTATACCCATTGATTCAGACCTCGTTATCGATGTCCGCTTTATTCCCAACCCCTTCTATAATCCGGTAATGCGCAAAATGACTGGTGAGGACCGCGAGGTTATTGATTATGTAATGGATTCCACCATTACCAAATCATTCACACGCCGCTTTGTGAACCTGATGAAATTTCTGATCCCGCATTATATAAATGAAGGCAAGACCAACCTGGCTTTATCCATTGGCTGTACCGGGGGGCAGCACCGTTCCGTAGTCCTGGCCGCCTACATCGGGGAGCAGCTTAAACAGATGGGATATAACGTTATTGTCAGGCATAGAGATATTTCAAAGTACAAATTGGAGGAGTAAATGAGTCGGTTCAACTTAGAACCCAGGATAGTAGTAATTGGCGGGGGTACTGGCCTGTCTGTCATGCTCAAAGGTCTAAAAAAGTACACCTCGAATTTGACCGCGGTAGTGACTGTGACCGATGATGGGGGTAGTTCCGGCAGACTCAGGTCCCAGCTGGGGGTCCTGCCGCCTGGTGATATCCGCAACTGCCTGGTTGCCCTGGCGGAAACAGAAACCCTGATGGACAAGGTGTTTCAGCATCGTTTCAACGCCGGAGATGGTCTGCAGGGACACAGCCTGGGCAATCTGCTCCTGGTGGCCCTGACTGATATCACCGGGGATTTCGTATCAGCCATTCGCGAAGTCAGCCAGGTATTGAAGGTGCGCGGACAGGTGCTGCCTGCTACTCTGGAATACGTGAACCTGGCAGCGCAAATGCAAGATGGCAGCACTGTTACCGGGGAGACTTCGATACGTCAGCATGAGCAGAAGATAGAGAAAGTGTTTTTGATACCGGAGAAATGCCTCCCGGCTCCGGAGACTCTGGAGGCTATCCGTGAGGCCGATGCTATTATCCTTGGACCGGGCAGCCTGTATACTAGTATAATCCCCAATCTTCTAGTGCATGGAGTGGTGCCTGCCATTGAAGCGTCCCGCGCTGTGACCTGTTATGTGAGCAACATTATGACCGAAAAAGGGGAAACTGATGATTATAGTGCGGCCGACCATTTGCAGGTCATCCTGCAACACCTCGGCAAACAGATCATAGATTATGTGATCGTCAACTCTGGGCCTATCGATGAAGACCGCCTGAAACGCTATCGGGAAGAGAACGCTGTGCCGGTGAGGATAAGCAGTGAGGAGATCATCTCCATGGGCATACACCTGATAGAGGAAGACCTGGTTTCACACACCGATGTTGCCTGGCATGAGCCTAACAAACTGGCCCGGGTCATTATCGATATCATAAGATCCAATGCCGGGTCATCAGAAGAGGGGTAGAGATGAGTTTTTCCAACCAGGTAAAAGAGGAATTAGCTCGGGAGATACCTGACAAAACCTGTTGTCGCCGTGCTGAACTAGCCGCTTTGGTTCATGTGAACGGGCGGGTGGGAAAAGCCGATGCTGAACAGTTGGAATTGGTGGTCCAGGCCGAGCAGGCTGGAATAGCTCGCAAGATATTCACCCTGATAAAATTGGTGTATGGCCTGCAGACCACAGTGGAAGCCAAAACCCGCAGACGTTTTAAAAAGACCCGCATTTATAAAGTACATGCTATCATAAATAAGAGGGACATTGATCTGTGGCAGAGGATGCAGAGCCTGAGCGCCGCCGGTAATAAAAAAAGGCGCCTGGACACGGCCTTGATTCGCAGAAACTGTTGCAAGCGCAGTTATTTGCGCGGCATATTTTTGAGCCGCGGCTTCATCAACCGACCTGAAAGTGAATACCATTTAGAGATAGTATTGCAGGACTTGCCCCTGGCCAAAGAAATCCAAAAACTGTTATCCAAATTTAACTTGTTCAGTAGGATAGTCGAACGCAAAAGAAACTTGGTATTATATATAAAGGAGGGTGAGCAACTTGTAGACTTCCTCCGTGTGGTTGGCGCTCATAAAGCTCTATTGGACTTTGAGAATGTGCGCATTGTTAAATCGATGCGAAACAGCATCAATCGCCAGGTGAATTGTGAAACAGCCAATTTGGCTAAGACGGTGGATGCTTCGGTGCGGCAAATAGAGTTGATAAACCGTCTGGTGGAGTTGAAAGGATGGGAGTTTTTCCCCGCCCAGCTCCGCGACCTGGCCCGGCTTCGGATCGAGTATCCTGATAAATCCCTCAAGGAATTGGGAGACCTGTTAGACCCGCCACTGAGCAAATCAGGGGCTGCCTACCGGATGCGCAAACTGGAACAGTGGGCTGAAAACATAATTGATGTTTCCAGTTAACAGTAAGGTTCAGCAGATAGAGAGAGAAGTAGAGAAGTAGAGAAGACCTGCTTTGATATGAGAGGGAAGTTAGTATGCGGCTTACTCATGATGTAATTCTGGCACAGCAGCAGAAGCTGCTGATGACTCCTGAACTTCGCCAGGCCATCGCTATACTGCAGATGTCCTCGCTTGAGTTGTCCGAATATATTCGCAATGAATTGGCTGAGAATCCCCTTTTAGAAGAGAAGACCGACCATGAGGATAATACGGTTGAAAGCCAGCCGGAGAACGAGCCTGAGAGCAATAACGACATCAGTGAATGGCTGGATGTTTTCGGGGATAACGATCGCGACAAATACGATGCCGGGGTAAATTATTCTGCTGAGGAAAAATCCCTGGAAAATTTCGTGGCGCAAAAGCCCAGCCTTTACGAACATCTGGAATTCCAACTGCATTTATACAGCACCACCCAGGAAGAACAGCTCATCGGCCAATATCTTATCGGCAGCATTGATCAGAATGGTTATCTGACCGTCAAACTAGAGGATGTAGCCCGCCACCTGGAAGTCAGCCTGGAGGCGGTGAATAATGCCCTGGAGCTGATTCAGTCCTTTAATCCGCCTGGACTTGGTGCCCGCGATCTTTCCGAATGTCTCATTCTTCAGTTGAAACAGTATGGCAAGGATTCCGATATGGCCCGGGAGATTATAAATAAGTATCTGCCTGAACTTGCCCGGGGCAGACTGAATCATATCGCCCAGAAGGTGGGTGCGCCGGTACAGAAGGTACAACAAATCTGCGATCTGATTAGAACGCTGGATCCCAAGCCCGGGCTGCAGTTCAGCGGTGATGAGATCAAATACGTGACCCCGGATATAATTGTAGAGAAAATCGAAGGCGAATATGTGGTCATTATAAATGACTTTAACTTCCCCCGCTTAATCGTCAACAACATGTATGGAAATATGCTTAAACAAGCCGATTCCCAATCTGTAGAAGCGCGCAAGTATCTTGAAGAAAAAATGGGCTCGGCGGTATGGCTGATTCGCAGTATAGAGCAGCGCCGCATGACACTGTACCGCGTGGCCAGGTGCATCGTCGATTTACAGACCGATTTTCTTGATCAGGGGGTCAAGTATCTTAAGCCCATGACCCTGCGCCAGGTGGCGGAACTGATCAATGTACATGAATCCACGGTGAGCCGGGCTACTACCAATAAATACATGCAGACTCCACAGGGCTTGTTTGAACTTAAGTACTTCTTCAGCACCGGGGTGGAATCCAGCGAAGGTGAAGACAAAGTGTCATCCAAGAGCATCAAGCATATGCTGCAGGCCATAGTTGCAGCCGAAGACCCTCAACACCCTATCAGTGATGAGGCTATCTCCCAGCAGTTGCAAGAAAAAGGCATCCGCATCTCTCGTCGCACCGTGGCTAAATACCGCCAGGAACTCAACATACCGTCCACCTCAGCCCGGCGCCGCTACTAGCCGCTGGGCTAACACCCTTTGGCAGGCCGGTTCATATGTTATAAAGAGTCACACCGATGCTGACTCGAGAAGGCAATGCTTTTCCAACTCTCCTTGCATTATTTTTCCACATTTATGTTATACTATTTGTAGTTTAAGGGATTCACTGTTTTCGCGATGGGGCAAAATTGCCCCTCGGGGTTAAAGATATCCCTATTGAGTTGACGGCCCTGGCCTGGAGTACTTCATGGAGAGATTTTTTACCATAATGGAACGCTTCGCTCCTGATGCGATGGAGTCCATAACCAACCGCTACAAGATGCTGAAGCAGATCATGCACCAGGAACCTGTGGGAAGACGGCAGCTATGCAAGGCTCTGGGCTACACCGAACGCATGGTTCGGTCTGAGGTCGAAACGCTGAAAGCCACCGGCCTGATTCACACCACAGCTGCAGGCATTTATCTCAGCCCAGCCGGCGAACATATTATGAACGAGATCGACGTATTCGTTCCCTTTCTTTTTAACATACACACCCTCGCCGAACAGATCAAAAAGCGCTTTAACCTGCAGGAAGTGATATTGGTGCCGGGGGATTCCTTTCAAGATGCGATGATCAAACGAGATCTGGGCCGAGCTGCGGCCGCGCATATGAAAAAGACCTTGTTCCCGGGCTGTACCCTGGCGGTTACCGGTGGCAGCACCATGGCTCAAATCGCCGATGCCATAACCGATGGCATTGGTATTCCCGATCTCATGGTGGTTCCCGCCCGAGGAGGTCTGGGTGAGGATGTGGAACAGCAGGCAGGCACTATTGCAGCCCGTATCGCCAAAATAATCGGCGCTCAGTACCGAATGCTGCACATCCCCGATAAATTGCAGCAAGCCACAGCCCAGGCCTTAAAACAAGATCCCTACATAATGGAGATAGCTGAGCTAATCAAATCCAGTCAGGTGCTGTTTCATGGAGTCGGTTCGGCTATGGAGATGGCTGCCCGCCGTGGGCTGACCGCAGCTGAAATCGGACTTTTACAGGATAGAGGAGCGGTGGGCGAAGCCTTTAGATATTATTTTGATGAACAGGGCAATATAGTATATGAGGTTCCTGGAATTGGATTGGAATTTCATGATCTAGCCCATATTGAAACCGTAGTTGCTGTGGCCGGTGGCAGCAATAAAGCCTCGGCTATTAAGGCAGTTTTGAGTAGAGGACAACAGTCTGTGCTGATCACGGACGAAGGAGCAGCAAAGGCGATCGTGGGCTTATAAAAGAGGAAAGGTGGTTGAACCATGTCAGTAAAGATAGGAATAAATGGCTTTGGGAGAATTGGGCGTTTGGTAGCTCGAATTGTTTTACAGAGACCGGGTTTGGAACTGGTGGCAGTAAACGATCTGGGTGATCTCAAGGCCAGTGCTCATCTATTTAAGTATGATACGCTGCACGGCGAGTTTCAGGGCGATGTATCCATAGAATCAGGCCATATGGTCATCGATGGTCAAAAGGTCCGCTACCTGAGCGAGAAGGATCCTGCCCAACTGCCCTGGGCCGAGCTGGGAGTGGATATAGTCATAGAAGGCACCGGGGTCTTCCGGAGCCGCAGCAAAGCGGGCCTACACTTGCAGGCTGGGGCTAAAAAGGTCATCATCACCGCGCCTGGCGATGACATCGATCTGACCATGGTAATGGGGGTAAATGAGGATAAATATCTGCCTGCTTATCAACTCCTCAGCAACGCTTCCTGCACTACCAACTGCCTTGCACCGGTGGCCAAAGTGCTACTGGATGAGTTTGGAATTATTAAGGGACTGATGACTACAGTCCATGCCTATACCAATGATCAACGCATCCTGGATCTGGCACATAAAGATCTTCGCCGCGCACGGGCGGCCGGCCAGTCTATGATACCTACCACTACCGGGGCTGCTAGTGCGCTGGGCCTGGTCATACCTGAATTAGAAGGTAAGCTGGATGGGTTGGCTATAAGAGTCCCCACGCCGGTGGTTTCATTGCTGGACCTGACGGTGGAATTGGAGAAACCAGCCAGCAAGGATGCCATCAACCAGGCATTTTTACAGGCCAGTCAGGGACGCATGCAGGGTGTTTTGAAATACACGGAATTACCTCTGGTTTCGGCGGATTACCGCGGGGACAGCCATTCCGCTATAGTGGATGGGCTGCTGACTATGACCATGGGTGATAGGACCGCTAAAGTGGTAGCCTGGTACGATAATGAATGGGCTTATTCAATGAGGTGTGTGGATATGGCCCAGTATATAGCCGCTAAAGGCTTATAAAGGGAACTTACAATGGAGGTGCAGCAATTGCGTAGTGTTAGGGATGCTGAGGTCAAAGGAAAACGAGTGTTGATGCGCGTCGATTTCAATGTGCCCACAGACAAAGACAACAATATCATTGATGATACCAAGATTCGTGAAGCTCTTCCCACCATTGAGTACCTAGTCGAACAGGGCGCCTGCCTGATACTGATGAGCCATCTCGGCCGCCCCAAGGGGGCTTTCGAAGAGAAGTACAGCCTGAAAAAAGTAGCCACTCGCCTTAGCCATCTGATCCACCAGCCGGTGGCCATGGCCCCGGCCAGTATCGGCCCGGAAGTTCAATCCCTGGTCGAACGGATGCAAAATGGCGATATTGTGCTGTTGGAAAATGTGCGTTTCTATCCCGGGGAAGAGAAGAACGACACCGAGTTTTCCAAAGCGCTGGCTGAACTAGGCGACTTGTTCGTCAATGACGCGTTTGGCAGCGCCCACCGGGCGCATTCATCTACTACCGGAGTGGCCTATTATCTGCCTGCTTATGCCGGTTTATTGATGGAGAAGGAAGTCAGGATGCTAAAGCAGGTCTTAGAAGAAGGCCAACAGCCGCGTATGGCCATCATGGGAGGGGCTAAGATCGCTGACAAATTGGGGCTTATCGACAACCTCATCGACAAGATGGATGTGATTGTGATCGGCGGCGGTATGGCCAATACTTTCCTCAAAGCACAAGGTTTTGAAGTGGGCACATCACTGGCTGAGAATGATCTGCTGGAAGAAGCCCGCCGCCTGATCAAAAAGGCGCAAGAAAAAGCGGTAGCTCTATTGCTGCCGAACGATGTGGTCATAGCTTCAGAAATCTCTTCAGAGGCTATTATTAAGACCGTCGATGTGAAGGATATACCCTCCGATATGATGATACTCGATATCGGCCCCCAGACCGTGGCGCGGTTCCGTGAAGCCATCATGGACGCCAGAACCATCGTATGGAATGGTCCTCTGGGGGTATATGAATACGAACCTTTCTCCCACGGCACCCGTGAGGTGGCCCGGGCTGTGGCCAGGTCGTCGGCATTGAGCGTGATCGGCGGCGGGGATTCGGCAGCAGCCGTTCATGATCTGGGAGTCGAGAAGGGCATTACCCATATATCGACCGGCGGCGGGGCCAGCCTGGAATTCCTGGAAGGCCGGGAACTCCCTGGAGTGGCGGTTTGTGAGGCCAAAGCCACTGCGTGAATGGTAGTGAGGAGTTGAAGCGGATGAGAAGACTGCTTATTGCAGCCAACTGGAAAATGCATAAAGTGAAGGCCGAGGCCCAGCAATTTGCGGTAGAATTTCTGCCCCGGGTAGCTGCGGTGGAAAAAGTGGATATGGTCATCTGCCCTGCTTTTACTGGTCTGAGTGTCATGAACTCAGCTCTGGCAGGAAGCAGGGTGATGCTCGGAGCACAAAATATGTACTGGGAAGCGCAGGGGGCTTTTACCGGTGAGGTTTCGGCGGCCATGCTGATCGATGCCGGGTGCCGCTATGTAATCATCGGGCACTCCGAGCGTCGTCACATCCTGGGGGAAAACAATTTCATGGTCCATAAAAAATTGGCGGCTGCTCTCGAAAACGGGCTCAAGCCGATTCTGTGCGTAGGTGAGACCTTGCAGGAGCGCGAGAACAATCTGGCCATGCAGGTGGTGCAGGAACAACTGCAGCATGCCCTGGCCGGCCTTGATTTCGAGCCCGAAGATGTGGTGATCGCTTATGAGCCGGTCTGGGCTATCGGCACCGGCATAAATGCTTCCTATCATGATGCGCAGGAGATGGCCCTGTTCATCCGCCGGGGACTGGCAGCTTTGAGTAGTGAAGAAGCCGCCAGCAAGATCAGAATACTGTACGGCGGAAGTGTCAAAGCCGATAATATCGATAAATTTCTGCAACAGCCGGATATCGACGGCGCCCTGATAGGGGGCGCCAGTTTAGAACCAGCGTCGCTGGCGGCAATGGTTGGAGTAGGTGAACATGTCAAATAAACCGATGGTATTAATGATTTTGGATGGTTGGGGGACCGGTTCCGATTGCGCCGGAAATGCCATTACTAATGCTGATCCGGTGAACTTCTACCGGCTGTATCAAAAGTATCCGGCTACGGAATTAAAATGCAGCGGCAAAGCGGTGGGATTGCCTGCCGGGCAGATGGGTAATTCCGAAGTGGGACATTTGAATATGGGCGCAGGGCGGATAGTGTATCAGGAGATATCCCGCATCAGCAATGCCATTGAGGATGGTTCTTTTTTTCAGAATCCGGTTCTGCTTGAGGCAGTTCATTCAGCCCGGGACAAAGGGGCTGCGGTACACTTTATGGGACTGGTCTCAGACGGAGGCGTGCACAGCCACATGGAACACATCCTGGCCCTCTTGGACATGTGCAAGCGGGAACAGATTGGGAAGGTCTATATACATGCCTACCTTGACGGTCGCGATGTAGGGCCCAAGACCGCGCCGCAGTACCTGCATGAACTGGACGAGCATATGAGAGCTTTAGGCCTGGGGCAATTTGCCACTATAGGAGGCAGATTCTACGCCATGGACCGGGACAACCGCTGGGAGAGGGTGGAGAGAGCCTACGCAGCACTGGTATATGGTCAGGGAAATCCCGCCCCCAACTGGGCGGCAGCCATAGAAAACAGCTATGAAGCCCGGGTCACCGATGAGTTTGTGGAACCGGTAGTGCTGGTTGATCCACAGGGTGCACCAATTGCCATGGTGCAGGACAACGACAGTGTTATCTTTTTCAATTTCCGGGCTGATCGGGCTCGGCAGATTACCAGGGCCTTTGTTGACGTTGAATTCGACCATTTTGAACGTAAAATCTGGCCAAAGGTCCATTATGTGATGATGACCCAATACGACGCTACCATAAATGCGCCGGTGGCCTTCGAACCCCAGAACCTGAAAAATACCCTGGGAGAAGTCCTGGCCAATAATGGCTTGCGCCAGCTGCGCATCGCCGAAACAGAAAAGTATGCACACGTGACCTTTTTCTTCAACGGAGGAGTGGAAGCCCCCAATCCCAATGAAGACCGTATACTGGTGCCTTCTCCCACCGTAAAGACATATAACATGAAACCGGAGATGAGCGCCCCGGAAGTTACCAGGCAGGTCCTGCAGTCCATAGACCGGGGGATTTACGACGTTATAATAATGAATTATGCCAACCCTGACATGGTTGGCCATACGGGCATACTAGAGGCTGCCATGGAGGCCGTTCATGCGGTGGATCAATGCGTGGCCCGGGTAACCGAGGCGGTATTAGCCCAGAATGGCATTGTACTGATGACCGCTGATCACGGCAATTGTGAGACCATGCAATGTCCAATTACTGGAGGGCCGTTTACCGCTCACACCTGTAACAAAGTTCCTTTTATTCTGATATCGAACTATCATCAGCAAGCCCGCTTGCGGGGAGACGGCGCCCTGTGCGATATCGCCCCCACCATGCTGGAACTGCTGAATATTGATGTGCCCGAAGAAATGACGGGTAGATCACTTATAATCAAAGACTGACGTTATTTCACAAATTCTGGAGGGAGACAAAGCATGAGCACAATTATCGATGTATTCGCACGGGAAGTGTTGGATTCAAGGGGCAACCCGACCGTGGAAGTGGAAGTCATCCTGGAAGACGGTACCATGGGTAGAGCCATAGTGCCATCCGGTGCCTCCACCGGGGTTCATGAGGCGGTGGAATTGCGTGACGGCGACAAGCAGCGTTACCTGGGCAAAGGGGTTTTAAAAGCGGTGGACAATGTCAATGACATCATCGCCCCTGAGATCATCGGTATGGAAGCGCGCCGTCAGGTAGATATCGACACCCTTTTGATCGATCTGGACGGCACCCCCAACAAGAGTAAGCTAGGAGCCAATGCTATTTTGGGAGTATCCCTGGCCGTGGCCCGGGCTGCCGCCAATCATCTCGATCTGCCCCTGTACCAGTATATCGGCGGGGTCAATGCTCGTGAATTGCCAGTGCCGATGATGAACATATTAAATGGCGGCCAGCATGCCGACAACAATGTGGATATTCAGGAGTTCATGGTGGTCCCGGTGGGGGCTGCAACATTCCGTGAAGGTCTGCGCATGGCGGTGGAAATATATCACACCCTGAAAAAAGTCCTGCAATCACGGGGACTGGCTACCTCAGTAGGTGACGAGGGCGGCTTCGCTCCCAACCTACCTTCCAACGAGGCAGCCATTGAGGTTATCTTGGATGCAGTCAAAGAGGCCGGTTATGAGGCCGGGCGGGATGTTTATCTGGCTTTGGACGTAGCTGCCAGTGAATTATACAAAGACGGCAAATACCACCTGGCAAGCAACGGATTGGTCTTGACTTCGGAAGAAATGGTGGATTTCTATGCCGACCTGGTAAGCAAATACCCGATAGTATCGATTGAAGACGGACTGGCCGAAGACGACTGGACGGGATGGGAAATGTTGACCAAACGGATAGGAGACAAGATACAGCTAGTGGGCGACGATATCTTTGTGACCAACACTGAACGTTTAGCCATGGGTATCAGACGCGGAGTAGGCAACAGCATCCTCATCAAAGTGAACCAGATCGGCACCCTGACCGAAACCCTGGATGCTGTAAAGATGGCTATGCGGGCCGGATACACCACGGTTATCTCCCATCGTTCCGGTGAAACCGAGGATTCGACCATCGCTGATATCGCCGTCGCCACCGGATCAGGACAAATAAAGACCGGCGCCCCGGCCAGGACCGACCGGGTAGCCAAATACAATCAGCTCTTAAGGATCGAAGAGGAGCTGGATGAGTTTGCCGATTATCGCGGAATCAAGGTTTTCGCTGCACATCGCAATTAATCTGCAGCTTGCTTGTCAATTCGTCATAGGGTGTGCTAAAATGAAATTTGTTCTGATGCAATGATTTGAAATGGAGGTGAAAATTTGTTAAAAACCGTATTGATCATCGTTGAGGTGATTATATCGCTGGCTCTCATCTCCACCATAATCCTGCAGTCAGGCAAAAGTGCGGGTCTGTCAGGCAGCATCGCCGGCGGCAGCCAGGCCATATTCGGGGGCAAAAAGAAGGGCCTGGATGAACTCTTAAGCCGTATCACTGCCTGGTTGGCAGTGGCCTTCATGGTAGTAACCCTGGTGCTGGCCTTGGTCAGTTAGGGCAGTCCAAATCAAAGAGCTTACAAAGCAGGCGCCCACAGGTGCCTGCTTTTGGTATATAATGAACATCACAGCAGATGTAGTCATATGGTCCTGACTGAAAGGGAAGGATTGTCTATGAAAAAAGCAATCGCAGCACAGCCATTTGAATTGCAGGGCAGCAACAACACCGCCTTGCTTTTTTTGCACGGTTTTACCGGCTCGCCATCAGAAGTCTACCCGACGGCTGAATTGGTTCATCGCAAGAGCGGGTTCACGGTCAGCGGTATCGCCTTGCCGGGCCATTGCACCACCCCAGAAGACCTGGATAATACCACCTGGCGTGATTGGACGGGAGCCGTGGATGAAGAATTGACCCGCCTGGCGGTCAATTATGAAAACCTATTTGTGGGAGGCCTTTCTATGGGTGGATTGCTGGCTTTCTACGCCGCCACCCAAAGGGAGGATGTCAAGGGAGTAATAAGTATCAACGCTCCGGTTTTTTCCAGAAATCCCATTAACACTTCCTGGTTTGTATCGGCTCTTACCCCGCTATTAGGCCTGGTCAAGCCATACTATCCCAAGGAGGAGATCGAAGAATACGAGGAATACGAAAAACAGGGCCGTCAGGCTTATCACTGTTATCCTTTGAAATCATTCCGCAGCATGCTCCATCTTCGCAAGCTGGTTTTGGGAAGCCTATCTTCAGTAAAATGCCCGGCTCTGGTGATGCAGAGCCTGCAGGATGAAGTTGTCAACGCCAATAGCGGAAAACACCTGGTCAACCGTTTGAAACGCACCAGGGTGCGCTACCGGGAATTAAAAAACTCCAGCCATGTGGCCACCATGGGGGAGGAAAAGCAGACGATTGCCAACCATATCACGCAGTTTATCAGTGACACTATAGAACTAAAAGGAGAGCTGTAAATGGATAGAACAGAAGCTATAGCACTGCTAAAACAACACCTGCAATCGGAGAACTTGTATAACCACTCGCTGGCGGTTGAAGCCATTATGCGCGGCCTGGCTCGGCATCTGGGTGAAGATGAGGAAAAATTCGCCCTGGCAGGACTGTTGCACGACATAGATTACGACCAAACTGCCGACGATCCCCAAAGGCATTCCGTAATAGGGGCTGCCATGCTGGAGGAGATGGGCCTGCCGGAGGACATCTGCTACGCTGTCAGGGTGCATAACGAAGCCCATGGGCTGCCGCGACGGTCGGTGATGGATCAGGCCCTCTACGCCGCCGACCCCACCAGCGGCTTTATAACCGCTGCTGCCTTGATAAGACCGGACAAAGCCTTGGCTGCAGTTGAATTGAAATCGCTCAAAAAGCGCTTTAAAGAAAAATCTTTTGCCCGCGGCGCCAACCGCGAGCAAATGGCTACCTGTTCCGAACTGGGCATGGATTTGGACAGCTTTCTGCAGGTGGCCTTAGAAAATATGAAAAATATCGCCGCTGATATCGGACTCTGAGAAAAAAGCGCGAGCAAACCGGAGATACTATATAAATAAGAAATAAGACCCATTTGAAGGAGGATTACATGGTCAACAAAGAGACCCTTCTGGCCTATATGCGCCAGGATACTTACCGCCCCCTCAGTTATCGGGAGCTGCTGATGGTTTTGGAAATCGACAATGATGAAGAGATAAAGTTCAGCAAGCTTTTAGGGCGCCTGGAAAAAGAAGGTGAAATTTTAAGGACGCGCAAAAATAGGTACGGCTTGCCGGAAATGATGAAGCTGATTAAGGGTGTGATGCGCCTTTCCCAACGCGGCTATGGAATTCTGGTCCCTGATGATCCGGGAGGTGCTGAGATTTTTGTTTACGGCAAGAACCTCAATGGCGCTATGCACAATGATCGCGTCATGGTGCGCCTGTGCCAGACCAGTCATGGAGGAGAGCGTCCCGAAGGAGAAGTCGTCAGAGCTATCGAACGGGTCAACAAGACCCTGGTGGGCACTTACGACAAGGGCAAGCATGCCATTCAAGTCATACCCGATGATCCCCGCCAGATTTATCCGATTTATGTGAACCGACCCCGCAAGCTCAAGGTGCAAAACGGCGACCGGGTAGTGGTGGCCATTACCAGTTGGCCGGATAAGAACAAATTACCGGAAGGACGCATCGTAGAAGTCTTAGGTAATCCTGGTGAGCCCGGGCTGGATGTGGAGGTAGTGATCCGCAAGCACAATCTGCGGGTGGATTTCGCCCCTGGTGTGGTCAAAGAGGCTCAGGCCGCAGCCCGGCCGGTCAGCGCGGAGGAAATCAGCAAACGGCGCGATCTGCGCGACTTAAGGATGGTTACCATTGACGGGGAGGACGCCAAAGATCTGGATGACGCGGTTTCCATCAGCCGAATCGCTAACGGCTACCGACTTGGGGTGCATATCGCTGATGTCTCCCATTATGTCAGAGAAGACAGCAAACTGGACAAAGAAGCCTGTGCACGAGGCACCAGCGTCTACCTGGTTGATAAAGTCCTACCCATGCTGCCGCGAGAATTATCCAACGACATCTGCAGTCTAAACGCGGGGGCAGACCGCCTAGCGATGAGTTGTATAATGGACATTAACTTCAACGGTGAAGTAGTTCATTATGAACTGTTCAAATCGGTGATCCGAGTCAATGAACGCATGACCTACACCGCCGTAAACCGCATACTGACTCAGGATGATCCTGATTTGAAAGAGCGCTACCGTGACCTGGTGGAAGATTTCCACATGATGAAGGAACTGTCTGATATTGTCCGCAGTGCTCGTCTCAAGCGCGGGGTCCTGGACTTCGATTTTCCTGAAGCCAAGATAATTACAGATGAAAAAGGGGTTCCCATCGATATCAAAATCCGCGAACACGGACCCGGGGAGATGCTCATCGAAGACTTTATGATCAAGGCCAACGAGACCGTAGCCGAGCATCTCAACCGCATGCATATGCCACTGTTATACCGGGTGCATGAGAAGCCTGATGAAGACGCTCTCATCAAACTCAATAAGGTTTTGGGGGTTTTCGGACACAAAGTACAGGGCGACAAACTGGAACCTATGACATTTCAGCGGATCTTGACGGACATCCAAGGCCGACCTGAAGAACAGATGATCTCCCTGATGGTCTTGCGCTCCATGAAACACGCCCGTTACCTGCCCCAGCCCTTGGGGCATTTTGGCCTGGCATCGCGTTTCTACTGCCACTTCACCAGTCCTATACGCCGCTATCCGGATTTGATCGTGCACCGGGTATTAAGCCATGTCCTGGATGGCAGTATGAACGAACGCCGCCGGGCTGCATTGGAAAGCAAAATGAATTTTTACGGGGAGCATTCCACTTTCCAGGAGATCAAGGCGGAAGAGGCTGAACGCGACCTGGTAAATATCAAGAAGGCCCAGTTTATGCAGAAATTTTTGGGTGAAGAATTCGAGGCCCGGGTGTCTTCGGTCAATCCCTTTGGCATTTTCGTAGCTCTGGAGAACACTATAGAAGGACTGGTACACATCTCCAGTATTACCGATGATTACTATGAGTTTAATGACCGCAGCTTTACTCTGCGCGGTATCCATACTGGCAGGACTTTCGCTATCGGAGATGAGGTCCAAGTAAAACTGGTGCGGGTGGAAGTGAACGAAGCCAAGATTGATTTCGAGCTAGTGGAAATGACGGCCGCCGACAGCGGAGAGAAAAGGAACAGGGGCCGCAGAAAGGCCCAGACTGACAAAAGCGGCCGCTTGGGCCGCCGCAAACAGGGCAGTACACCCAAAATCGGGGTTTGAGGATATAGGATCTAACCAGGGCATGGCTGGGCTGCTGCCTTTTGAGCAGTGCTGCCATGCTTCGTTATTTTTGTTGCATTTTCCAAAAGGGATGAGCTCAATTATGTCGAATATTATTTAAGGATTGAATTATATAACCATTTGTCCGGTTTTCGAGTCACTGTACCTAAAGATCGCCACGGGCAGCTGACCGATAGGGTGTAGCGGGAAACGGCTATGCCTCCCGACGCGGAAAGGAAACTAGACGGTACCACTACGCACAGGTCCTGTTCGTGGTGCTTAGTCAGTTGTTTTCGCAACTGACATTTTATTTTATGGGGGTTGGAAATATGAAAATAAACTACAGAATATTGGGGCCATTATGTATCACTCTGATGTTTTGCCTGCTCTGGCCCGCTTTTGCAGCGGCGGCGAACGGCGATGGTGCTGGCGATGGTTCAGGAGGAGGTCAGCAGCAACCGCTGGTGGTCGAAAAGGTTGTCCCTGCTGACGGTGCAACTGGTATATCCCTCGACCCGGAAATCAAAATTACCTTTAACAAGAATGTGTGTTACATGACGGTGCGTGAGAATAACCGCAACTGCTTTTCCATGTGGGCGGGCAATACTCGCATCCCTATTGAGGTTATAATGGCCGATGATCAAGTGGAGCGGGACAAACGCAATGATGCCATTATTAAACCCCTGCAGCAGCTTAAAGCTGGGACTGAATACAGAATTGAGATTGCCCCTAATATGGAGTCCAAAAGCGGGGTCACTTTAGGCAAGAAGGCTACCATTACCTTTACCACTGTTGCCAATCAGCCAGCAGCTACTGCAGATGATGCTGTGCCACCGGAAAAACAGGGAGTACCACCTGAAAAAGCAGCGGCAGCTGATCCGGCTGCCAGCCAGAATAGCGAACTACCGCAGGGGGCGGCGGAAGCGGCGGATGCCATTGCGGATAACAATCCTCCAGCACCAACAGACGCGGTAGTTACTGACAACACCTCCGCGCAGCAGGCAGCAGCAGATTCCACTGCAGATGTAGCTGCCCAAGAGGATTACCGTTACAAACGGATCTTCATCGACTTGACCATTGTGGTACTGGCTGGGCTGGGAGCATTGTGGGCTTATCGCAAACGCCGCGGCCTGTAATCAAAATCATATACGAAAGGCCTGCTGTCGGTATTTTATCAATGCCACTGACCAGTTTGTTGGGGTGAGTTGTGACGAAAAAGTTTTGGATATTGATGCTCTTTATCGCTGCACCTTTGGCGGTGATCCTGGTATCATTGCTTATTGGCCGATATCCGGTGGATATTGGCACAGTGGTAAACGTAGTCTTTTGCCGCATAACTATGCAGTCCTGCAATATAGAGGACATTTACCAGACGGTGGTATGGGACATCCGCCTGCCCCGAGCCATTCTGGGGGCTATGGTGGGTGGCTGCCTGGCTATTAGCGGGGCCGCTTTCCAGGGACTATTCCGCAACCCTCTGGTCAGTTCAGGGATTCTGGGGGTCAGTTCCGGAGCTGGATTCGGGGCGGCTTTAGCAATCATACTCTTTCACCGGGTGGCCGCGATCTATACTCTGGCTTTTGTATTCGGCATCCTGGCGGTTGTCCTCAGTTATATAATCAGCCGGGTATATAACGGTACGCCTACAATCATGCTGGTCTTGGGAGGAGTCATAGTCTCTTCGGTATTTTCCGCTTTACTGTCCCTGGCCAAATACCTGGCCGATCCATTGAATGAACTGCCGGCTATCGTCTTCTGGTTGATGGGAAGCCTGGCGTCAGCCCGCTACAGCGATATTTACATAGCCGGAATACCGATGCTTATAGGAGTAAGCGGACTTATGCTGATCAGGTGGAGAATCAATGTATTGTCGATGGGCGACCGAGAAGCCCATTCTCTGGGGATAAACACCTCTCTAAACAAAGCCATAGTGATAGGCTGTGCGACTCTGGCCACAGCCGGAGCGGTCTGCGTGAGCGGCATCATCGGCTGGGTGGGTTTGGTCATCCCCCATATAGGACGCATGCTGGTGGGTAATGACAATCGCATCCTCATACCGGCCAGTTTCTCACTAGGGGCTGCCTTCCTGGTCATCGTGGACGATTTTGGCCGTATCCTGACCGGATCGGAAATACCCTTGGGTATATTGACCGCCATAATTGGGGGGCCTTTCTTCGTTTATCTCTTGAAGAAGACCAAAGGGGGCGGCTGGTAGATGGCTTTGCTGGAGGTTAAGGAGGTCTATTTTAAATATCCTCAAGCCACCATTCTCGAAAATATAAGCTTCCATATCGAACCGGGGGAGGTGTTTTGCCTGTTAGGCCCTAATGGCTGCGGTAAAACCACTTTGTTGGATTGTATTTTGGGATGGTTGAAGCCTTATTCCGGTCAGATTTTATTTAACGGCTGTCCTATACAAGACATGTCCGCACCTCAAATTGCCAGGCAAGTAGCATATGTACCTCAGATCCATGAAAAGACTTTTCCCTATCTGGTGAGGGATATTGTGATCATGGGGCGGGCGTCGTTCATAGGCCCGTTTGACACTCCCTCTGCAGAAGACTGGGCCATTGCCGAGAAAGCTTTGGATATGGTGGGCATCTACAGATTAAAAGACCGTCCCTATACACAGTTGAGCGGTGGCGAGGGGCAGCTGGTGATGGTAGCCCGGGCTCTGGCGCAAAACAGCCCGTTAGTAGTCATGGATGAGCCGACTGCGCATTTGGACTATCGGCATGAACTCATGATCTTGGAGACGGTGGTAGAGTTGGTCAAACAGACCGGGCTGGCAGTGTTGATGGCTACCCATGTGCCCAACCACGGATATTATTTTGAGAATCAGGGTATAAGGACCCAGGCCGCTCTGGTGAAGAATAAGCAAATCATGGCATTGGGCAAACCGTCAGAGGTGTTATCGGAACAAAATCTGGGGCAGTTGTACCACATAAAAACCCGTATCATCGACTGCCAGCTGGATGGTGAGGCGCTATTGAAACAGGTAGTGCCCATCAGCACTATCGATCATCGATCAAGTTGAGGAGGCAGGGAAATTGAATACATATCGAGCCAAAATGCGCATCAAACGCTGGACCACAGCAGGTCTGATCATGTTGTTACTGTCTTTTTCGGTGGTATCGGGTTGCCAGAATACTGCAGTAAACACCCCGTCCACAGCCAAGCCTACCCATGTAATCACTGACACCATCGGCCGACAGGTTGAAATACCTATAAATCCTGAGCGAATCGCTTGTCTGTGCCCCGAAGCGGGATATGCCATTGCCATGTATGGCAAGGCTGACACTATCGTGGCCACCTCAGGCGGAATGCAGCGAGACCTCTTGCTGGTAGAGATGTTTCCGCGCATCAAAGGTTTGCCGGTGCCTAAAAGCGATGAGGTCATCAACATTGAAACCCTTCTCAGCACTAAAGCGGAATTGGTCATAATCAAAGGTGATACCACCAGCAACGAGGCGGAGATGGAAAAACTGCGCAAGGTTAACATACCGGCAATCGCTCTGCAATTTAACAGCATGGCTGAGCAGCAGTACGCCATGCAGATGATTGCTAAAATACTGGGTACCGAGGCAGAGGGCCAGCGTTATACCGAGTATTATCAACAAACCGTGGCTGAGGTACAAAAGCGGGTGGCAGATATTCCCGACCAGGACAGGGCCACGATCTATCATTCCACCGCCGAAGTTACCCGCACCGATACGGCCAACACGCTGGCTGCAGACTGGACCAATGCGGCTGGGGTAAAGAACGTATCAGTCGACCAGAACTTGAAATTCAGTGATGGCAACCATTATGCCGGCCTGGAACAGATACTGTTGTGGAATCCCGACTACATTCTGGTCAATGATCCCAATCTGGTGGGATATATAATGGGCCACGAACATTGGAGGCCATTGCAGGCGGTTAAAAATAACCGGGTCTTGCCATTACCCATCGGGGTTTCCCGCTGGGGGCACCCCAATTCCCTGGAGACCCCTTTGGTGATTCTGTGGACTGCCAAATTAGCTTACCCTGAACTATTCAAGGACTGGGACATGGTCCAAGCCACCCAGGATTTTTACAATGAGTTCTTCGACTGGCAGCTCGATCAGGACACTGTGGCAAAAATGCTGCAAGGCACAGGTATGCGGGCCCCCAAAACCAAATGATCGCAAACGGGGAAGGACTGTCTCCCACTTGCAAAGGAAAATAAATGCCTATGGAGGTGATACGGTACGGCATCGCTGTAAAAAGTGCAAAACAAAAATATTAGGAGGAATTAAAATGATTAATGTGAGAACAAGGCATAATGCGGCCATAGCTATTCTGGTGGCCATATTCTTTGCCATTTCCACGATGGCAACATCGGCACCAGTATTAGGTGAGGAAGCAACCGCTCCGCAGCTGGCTGCGGCAGAAGTGAGCAATAAAGGCGACCTGGCTCTGACCTTTGACCAGACCATGACCGACCCGGCCGGAACTCAAGGTCAGTTTGAAGTGGTCATCAACGGAGCTCCGGTTGAGGTGAGCGGAGTAGAATTGACCAATACCCCAACCAAAATCAAACTGGTATTAAAGTCCAAGGCTACTGCTGATCAAATCATTGCCATTACCTACAACAAGAGCGATGATGCCGCCCTGCAGATCAAATCTGCGGATGGTGTGGCAGTAGAGAGCTTTGTTTACCAGATGGGCGAAACGTTACAGCCCCCTGAACTGAATGCGGATCAGTATATACTAGGTGAGGCGGTCGAGATCACTTTTGCCAGCAGTGCTGACTGGGCCGCCAAAATCACCAATGTCAAGGTGAACGATGTATCCCATAAAGGAGAATTTGATATAGTCGACGACAAAATCACCATCCCTGCGGAAATATTCACCGCGGCTGGAGATTATGACATACTGGTCAAAGCTACAGCTTATAAGGATGCCCGTATCACAGTGACCATAGTGGAAGAAGAGCCCATAGAAGATCCAGTTCAGCCTCCGGTAGAGCCGGTTGAACCGCCAGCCGATCCGGTTGAGCCCCCGGCGCAAGTAGAATTCAAGGATACACAGGGACACTGGGCTGAGGACAATATCAAGCAATTGGTGACTGTGGGTGCGATAAGCGGCTATGGAGATGGTACCTTTGCGCCGGATAAAAGCATAACTCGGGCTGAATTCGTCACCGTGCTGGTAAAGGCTTTCAAACTGGAAGCAGCCTCAGATAAGGTATTTGCTGACACTGCCGGTCATTGGGCCAAAAATGAGATCGCCACTGCTAATGCGCTGGGCATAGTTGAAGGTTACAGCGCCGACAGCTTCGGCCCTGATGACGGTATCACCCGGGAGCAGATGGCGGTCATGGTGGTGAAAGCAGCTCAACTGGAGCCTGCTGAAACCGCCGCTACTTTTGCCGACCAGAACCAGATCTCGGCCTGGGCATTGGAGTATGTCAACACCGCTTATACCAACCAGCTCATCAGCGGCTACGAAGACAACACCTACCAGCCGCAAAAGGGCAGCACCAGGGCAGAGGCAGTGACTGTTATTCTGAACGCGGTAAAATAAGTTCGATCAATAACATAGTTTTGATTGGAGATAATATTCTCAGCCCCCCGTATCCCGGGGGGCTGTATGCGGTTTATTATGGCATTAAAGTAACATTATGGACCATCATTGCTTGAAAATGGAAGGTGAGTTATGATATAAGAGATATAAACTTGGTTAGAGAGCCCTGGCCTTGGAATCTACTGCCGAGGTTGGGGCATATTTGTCGAACTGGGATACTGTAGTAATATAGAGGGATGGATCATGGCAAAAAAGCACGGCGGAATCAAGCCGGTGGTGGATAATCGTAAAGCACGTTTCAATTATCATATTAAAGAAACCTTTGAATGCGGACTGGTTCTGGCAGGCACTGAGGTAAAGTCGCTGCGCATGGGCAGGGGCAATCTTCAGGATGCCTATGCCACGGTAAAAGATGGGGAGGTGTGGGTTCAAAATTTCCATATAAGTCCTTATGATAAAGCCAATCGTTTCAATCACGATCCGCTGCGGCCCAAAAAACTGTTATTGCACCGCCGCGAGATCGACAGACTGCAGGGATTTCAACGGGAGAAAGGCTATGCCTTGATTCCTTTGAAGATATTTTTTAGAGATGGCCTGGCCAAAATGGACCTGGCCGTAGGAGTAGGCAAAAAACTTTATGACAAACGCGAGGACATCGCGGAGCGTGACGCTCGGCGCAATATCGAACAGGTGATCAAATCAAAAATACACACCTAAATGCACACTTAATCGGAGATAGGGGATGAAGCTTAATGATCACAGTAAGACCTGAATTGCCCGGAGATGAAGACGCTATTCGTCAGGTCAACCTGCTCGCATTTGGACGTGATGTGGAAGGAAAATTAGTTGATCTAATCAGGGGGTCACGGTTCTTTGTACCCGGACTGTCTATGGTAGCAGTGGATGATGGCAACATAGTGGGGCACATCTTGTTGAGCGCCGCAATGCTGATAAATAGCAATGACGCTATGCCCATCCTGACCCTGGCCCCGATGTCAGTAATCCCTGAATACCAGGGAAGAGGCATCGGCACCCGGATGATTGAATGCGCAGTCAAGCGCGCCGAGAATTCACAGTTCCCGGCGATAGTAGTCCTGGGGCATTCCGAGTATTACCCGCGCTTTGGCTTTGTCAAAGCGTCCGATAAAGGGATACTATCACCCTTTTCAGTGCCCGATGAAGTCTATATGGTTTTGGAACTTATGCCCAATGCCCTCGACAACATCACCGGCACAGTGCGTTATCCACCCTGTTTTGCCGATGTTTAGACAGTCAGGCGGGGTTGACAAAGAGCCTTCCAGGGTTTAATATTGCATGTGCGATGAGCATATTATTTACAAGGGGGCGTACTGGTTTCGACGGGGGAATAGATGGGTTGAGTAGCGAGCCGAGTTGTCGCCAGCTCGATAAAAAGGCGAGAAACAATAACTGCAGAAGATAATTTTGCACTAGCCGCTTAAGCGGCTCGTCCGGCCAGATTTCCTAACGGTCTGGTGCAGGGCGTCACTTAGTTAGGGTACCCTGAAGCCTTCTTCCTCGAGGGGCTTTAAGGGGAAACTAATCGGGGATAGCGCAATGGAAGCCTGTCCGTGGGCGTCCGGATGGCGAAGCTCAAAACACAGACTGCGCTCGGAGAAACTCTTCTGGTCTTTCTTTCGGACGGGGGTTCGACTCCCCCCGCCTCCACCAGATTATCTACCATCTATTGATAAAAAGTATTTTATCAGTGGGTGGCTTTTATATTGCTTGAAAAACTGGTATTTAAGCCGTTCCTGCGGTTTTAGCGGAGCGGCTTTCTCGATTTCTGGTGGGTTATTTTTATACTAATAAACAAAACCCCTGTTATTTTTAGGCGGAGTTGGCAGGGATAATCGTTAATAGTTAGCATGGGGTGTGCATAGCCAACGGGTAATCGTTGAAAGATTAGGGGTAATCGTTGAAATGTATCCTTAATCGTAACTAATCGGCTTCCACCAGCTTAACACCATCTACCAAAGCTAAACAGCAGATTTTTCCGTTTGTGAACTGCTGACCTCGTGCATTAAACCGTTCACCACTTGCTGAAAGATATGCTTGTTTTCTAGCTCTTGTCAAGCCAACATAAAACACGCAAAGATCGTCCAATATTGGGTTCTTCATTTGTTCAGGTAACGTTTTCGGCAGTTTGCATACTGCACTGCTTGATGTATTTTTTAGGCTTGGACAATCTCTGCACAAGAAAGTAAAAACCCACTGTTCAACATCAGATAGAATAACATAATCCCATTCAAGCCCTTTCGCTCCATGGATAGTCGAGAGTATCACCCGAGAATCTACATACTCCATTGCCTGTTTCAGTTGTCTGTTCTCAAAGATATCCAATAACAACGTGTATTTGTCCTCAGATAACAAATCAGAATAATCAACCGATACTTTCTCTACTAGAGCGTCAAGCAAGTAAAGCAAGGAATCAATAGTTTTCATGTTTGATTGTGAATAAGCAGTCTTAATGCTTTCAGCAAACGCGATTAGAGCTTTCTTATTTATGTTCTTAGATTTGCCAAATTTCTTGATGAACATTTCCTGGCATCTGTTGTGGAATTCTACATATTCCAAGTCTTCGTCTGTAAACATACCGTAGAAATACGGGATACTGTTATTTGAAAGTTCCGCTTCGACAATTTCGGCGTTTTTTCCACGTCCGCGAAAGAGTATAGCTATTTTACCCATATCGTCTTGTAGAAGGCTCTGTACTTTCGCAACAACCTTGCACGCCTCCTCTTTCTGAGTGCTTCCCCAAAATGCTGGTAGTTTTGCAGTATCAGAATCAGTAATCTCCGGGTCGAAGCAAGTCGCTGCGTTCGCCCTAATATTTGCGTCAAGCTTAAGCATCTCCGGATTATTGCGGAAGCGGTAGTTCCTGGCAAGTGCTATTTGGGTCATACCATATTTCGTTGCTGCCGTGGACATAATATCAGGCAACGCCCCAATGAAACCGTAAATACGCTGCAAAGGATCTCCAAGAAAAACCAATTGGGTATGGTCGGAGATCATTGACTCCAGTAACGACCAAGCAATGCAGTTTGTGTCTTGAAACTCGTCGACAACGAGTAGCGGGTAGTAGCTCTGATAGAACTTCCTTACCTCAGGGAAGCGGGCGAAAATCTCCAGCACAAACAGAATGACAGCGTTGTGTGTAATGTATTCCAAAGGCAGGAGTTTCCTAATAACGATGTCATTGTATTCGTGTATAGTCTGTGCATCAGGAGCACTGGAAGCCTTAATCGAGGTTTCTATACCTTCAAGCCGCTGGGTTTCTGATGCAGATAAAGTAGTATTCAGATCTTGGCGTCTGCTAATTTCACTGTCGCTGATCGCCTTGAATAGATTGACATCTTTTCGCAATACGTCAGAGATGAGATAGCCGTACTTTTTCAAAACCCCCTTGCAAAACCCGTGGTAGTTCGTGACAGTTACTTTCTCGCCTATGGCAACCGGACTGTTTTGTTCGCCAAGGAGTACGGGCAATTTCTCTGCGACTTCCCTTTTGACTTTCAGTGCGGCATTCACGCTAAAGGTTAGTCCTAGTATACGCTTGGGGTTTGGTATGCCACCTGAAGCGTACAGGTAAGCAATGCGGCTAATCATAGTGGTCGTCTTACCATACCCGGCAGGTGCTTCCACTATCAAGCGTGGACTGTCTGAAAAGATAACTTCAAGTTGTTTTTCATCGCCCTCATGTTGCTTTGAAATTTTTGCCTTTAGTTCTGCAAGAATGGCATTAGGCAATGCTCGCCACCTCCCGCGCCTTGATAATTGCATCGGCATAACAAGCAGGTATGAGGTCAGCTGGTAGCAATTCGCCGATAATCCGTCCCAGGAGAACATCCTTCTTTGCCATAAACCAAGCGGAGTACATTTGGCAGAACTCAATCTCATCATCATCATTGACATCTGATAGCTTCTTAGGTACATAGCCTGTCATATCAATACCCATCTTTTTGAAGTGCTTCCGCACGAAATCGGCATCCATTTCGACAGACTCTGCATTGCTGGATAAATCCTTAGCAATTTTCCTTACCAGGGCAGTTTGACCATTTAAAAATAGTTTCTTAACAATTTCAATTTCAAAGCAGAGTTCTTGTGTGAAAAACTCGTTATTAGCTGGGGTATGTCCAGTCCTAACATCACCGTCATAGATAGCTATGCTTGGGATTTTAAATTTTTCCAGTAATTGGCGAAGTGGTTTGATTGACTCTTCGCCTCTTGCATTTATAACGCAGATGCCGTAATCATCTAGCGATACGCCAAGTTTTTCGGCAAAACTATGAATGCAACCATATTCGGTTTCACCCTCAATCAACACGGCACAATGGGCGTAAAACGCCTCCTTTATTTCGGGGAAACGCATAATCATATGTTTCTCGTTTGCTGAGGTGAATCTAAGTGTGGCACCACTAACTACTGCTGTTTTGTTCTCTTCCTTATAAAAGCGGATGAGGTTGCGGTAGTCCCCAACCAAAGCGTCTGTTGAGTGTGTGACAACAATAAGCTGACCATCAATGCCGTCAATTCCGAAGCACAGCTTCAGCAACTCGGCAAATTCAGCATCCTCATTTTGCAGAATTCGTTTGTAATAGCCAATGAGCGAACGCTGGAGATAAGGGTGTAGATGAACTTCTGGCTCATCAATTGATAGAACAATCGGTAAAAGCATTTTTCCATCATTGTCTCTGAAAAGCTGTTCATTAAATGGTGCAGATTTGCTTTTATAGAGCTCCATAATCTGGCATAAGATGTTAATCGAAGCCATAGCCATATACTGAACACCGCTACCCGTTGTGTCAATTTTCCTGTCGCCATCTGATAGGTAATACAGGCTGGTCAACATCTCAGTAGGGTTAGGGGCAACAGTCGCTTTTATAGCGTAATCCCTAAAGCTGCGAATTTTGCCCAGATGTTCGTTTATAAATTCCGTCAATTTGTCTACCTGCTCATTATTCAGAAAGGTAGGGGTTTCCTCATCGCTCGTTATGAATCTCTCGATGATGCCATTAATCAGCAAGCCTGCGCCTTTCTGCGTGTCCAGGCGCAACTCTCTACTTGGAATGGATGTTGTTTCATATTTCAAGAAGTTAATTTTTCTTAATTGCTTTATCTGAATACTCTCGTTGGAATCGGCACTGACAATAGTCGGGTATGCCTCTTTTATCGTCTGACGATACCGTATTTTCAATAATGAGGCATCATCAGGGGAGAAGTTGTCGCCGAAGAAGCCTTGTTCGTTTGGCGATAACTTGACTTCCATTTCAACCTCGATGGGCTTTTCAGAATCATAGAAGTCCTTATCATCAAAGCCTTTACCACTACACACAGTACTGAGGAGAGATAGAAAGTTGCTTTTCCCAAGGTTGTTTTCTCCGATAATGTAATTATGTTCCGAATGGAAGTTGACGGTGATACCATCAATATTCCTATAATTAGAAACCCGTACATAGGTTATTTTCATATAATCTCCTTCCAGCACCGTATTGCTAAGTCTAAAACCGATAGAGATCTAGTCTTCACGTATAGCATCTGCGTCAAAAATTCTATCAAGCTCCTCGTTTGACGTTATACCGCGAACCTTATTCCTGACTGTTGTTTTTCCCATATCCAATCGATAGAAATGTTCATGACCATCTACACCTTTTTTTAGACGAATGAGCTGAATTCTGCCAAATTTATCCCAATGTTTCTCGGCAAATTTCGCCAAGCCTACAGCCTTGGGGTAATTATCCTTACGACTGGGGTCATGTGGTTCCAGAATATCGAAAACGTAACCCTGTGCATCTGCTCTAACAACCACCAAATCCGGGAACATAGAAGTGGTAATACCGCTAACTTCATACGGTATTTCAAGTGACCACTTTTTACGGTCGAGATTACGTAACCAGCAGACGGCACCGTTTTTAAGTTCTTCTTTAATAACTCCGCTCTCCCATTGGTTTAGTGATGTTCGGAATGTACTGTCCTCGGAACAATATAGGTGCTGTTCAAACTTAATGCTATCCTCCGGCACAGAGAAATCGATTGAATCGGGTAATACCCATGGCACAGCTATCGGTTGTACAGAAGCATTGATTAACCTTTCATAAAAATTTTTTCGTGCCTCGTTTAATTTTGCAATGGAGCGCTTATTACCTTCGTAGAGATTAATGAATTTTTCCTCTGCAAAGGCTTCTATTCGTTCCATTGCGTCCGTGTCGTTTGTAAGAACGATGATCTCCTTTTTTATATCGATATGGTCACGGCTACTGTGCCGAATCCAATATTCTTTGTGCAGGCCTTCGCCCAACAGCTTTCCGGCCTGTTCAAAATGTCGTGAAATATCGAAATCCGAAACTGTCATGGTCTGTGTTGCTTCGTCAAAGGAATAGGCATTGTCTCCGTACTCAAATATCAGTGTACCCAGAGCAAATCCGGTGATCGCAGCAGCTCGGCTGTTAAATTCTCCGCTTTCTTTTATCCGCGCAATTTCCTCATCCATTTTTGATAGAACTGCATGTTTAACTGTTTTCTGCGCTCCTAAATCAATGCCGTCCATCGTCAGTGCTCGGGAAAGCTGTATTAGTAGCTTAAGAGGTGCCTGTTTGCGAGATGAATCTACCCGGTAAGTGACGAGGTTATCCATTGCATCAAACACATCGGCATAGGCAAGATTGCGACCAAGTGTAACAAGTTCTTTGTTAGTACCTGTTTCGGCGGGCATAGCCGACTCACTATCGCGTAGAGCATTAACCACATTTTTCACTGTATCTTCGTCAAAGTACGGAAGAAAAAGGCTCACGCTATTAAGTTCAGCATCGGAGGCAATTCTTCTCGCTAAAGGAGTGCGAATCATACGACCTAAAAGCTGCGCAATATAAGTATAGTCTTGTGCGCTGCGGAACGACATCATCGTTTCAGCACGCGGACAGTCCCAGCCTGTGGAAAGGTTCATTTTGAAGAATACTACCTTCACATTTTCTTCGTCTTCAATTCGAGAGGCCTCGATTTGCTGAATTTCGACGTCACGTACTTTAATCGTGCCACGGTCATTAAAGGTATGTACCACTTCACCAGGCAGTAATTTGCGCCCCAGTGATTCCTCAAGTAAATCAATACAAGCCCCAATATCAGTATGGGTTACTTCGCGTTCGCTGCCATCTTCGACTTGAACAACGAGAATAGGATTTACCATTTTCTCGTTTTCGCGTTCACAGTAAGCTTTCCAGTGAGAGCACTTTTTAAGCCAATTTTCTACTGCACCCTTGAACATGGTCATTTCGGCACTTAGTTGAATATCCGGGAAATGAATGATGATTCTGTCCTTTAAAAGTCCGGAATCACGCACATGCTCAGGAGGAACGATGACTTTCTGAACTGTCGATGTAGTTCCAGCAATTAAATTATCAAATCTCTGAGGGGTTGCAGTTACACCGATGACAAGAGGCATAATACAGAGCCCGTCATCCTTGCTGCCTTTAATGAATTTCTGCATGATGGACTGCGCTTTGTTCTCCGCTTGAACGGAGGTATAGGTGCCTCTATGCGCTTCATCAATCACCACATAAAACTGCTTTGGATTACGTTTAGTAGTGTTAGTAAGTGTTTCCCAAATTGAATATTGCCGTGTATCGGATTTTGCCGTCAATAGTTTGTCAGAACCTAGTTTTTGTGTGTTCAGAAAATAGATGCGGCCACCTTCAAGATACTCGGCGCTAAAGGTTGCATCAATAGTAACTAAATCCCGCACACGGATTTTATCAGACTTGCTTTCAATTTTTAGCCGCGTTTGCTCATTAAGTTCCGGTGAATCGGAAAGCCAAACAAACACTGACTCCGGCTCGCCAATGTTATCTGCACTCCCAAATAGAATTTCTTCAAAGAGTGTGGTCATGATGATTGTTTTTCCCGAACCTGTAGGTGCGGAAAAGGAAATTACTTGTGGGTCACGTTCGCTCCACATCAAGTGTGCTTTATTGATCTTTTCATGCAATTCAGCAAGAGCTGTTTCCTGAAACGGAAATAATGTATCTCTCATTTATGAATCCCTCCTGCTCCCCAACACAAAGTTGTCGATGTAATCGCGGTATAGCTGGTATGTTTTATTTACTTTTATGCCAGCGGTCATTTCACGGAATGCGTCCTCGGAGTTTGTTACGAAATAGACCACCTTGATTCTATCTTCTTCCGAGAGCTTTTCGGCAAACTCAGCAAACTTTGTTTCATCAACCAGAACAGCAAAGCCGTTCTGTGGAAGAATTAACATTTTTGGTTCTTCATCGCTGCTCAGTTCAGGTCGCTTACCAAGTGCACCAGATTTCAGCCACAGCAGTGGTAGTATTTCATGAAACTGCTGTCCCAACGACACGCTGTTTTTATCCAAAAAACCAAGTTTAAAATATTCGACATTGGCAGGGAAGCCATCACTCATGGGGCGTTTCACTTGCGTTGTCTCGCTAATGGGACCAAGCAAATCAGTAACCAGTGCTTTAATAGCTTTGAATTTCGCGGGCTCTTTGACCAATATGTAAAAGTCGGTGATGTGGTCTTGATCTTCCAACGCTTCAAGCCATTCATCAACAGCGTTTATATCAAATAAAACCGACGCTGAATGTTTATCCGAAACAATAAATTTACTGCCCGCTTTTACCAACGTTTGCGGCAGTTGTGCCTTTCCATCCTTGCCACGAAGCAAGGAAACAAGCTGCTTTTTAGCGCTGGTTGTTAGTTCTGTGGGGTTCTCTACAAAGCCGAGCTGATAGAATGAACGATCAACTTCCTTTGTTACGGTCTGGTTCGTAAAGTACTCTCCTGTTAGAACTGTGCCATCGTCACGTTTGCCAAGAATGCTATATTTTGTCCTCGGCCAAGTTACCGCGCGGCAAATTCCATGTTTTTCCCATTCGAGGTCACCTGGTTGGTAGCCGTTTCTTTGCAAGTCCCGTGCCTCGTCAACTGAAACCTCATTATTAGTAACCAATATGCATCTTCTGTGGCCGCCATCCTCGGCGTTCAGCAGATTGACTGCATGAAGCGTCGTACCGCTACCTGCAAAAAAGTCTACTATGAGTGCATCCAACTTGCCTAAAACAGCAAACCCCAATGCTTCACGTACAGCGTAAAGTGATTTTGGATATGAAAAACCTCCTCCAATAATGGACTTTATCATATCCGTGCCGTGTGCCTCAGCATTGAAAAGTGCATCAGTCCATACTGTCTTAGGTGGTTCACTTTCTCGGCGTAAAAGGACTTCTATGCGGTTTCCTCTTTTTTCAATGAACATCCTATTTCTGACCGTTTCAACTGTGTCGCGTGCATAACGCCACTTCTTCTCAATGCCGTTTTTATCAATCGGCCACACGAAAATTGTGCCGTCCTCGTTGTGTTCAACTTCAGACGTCGGGTGTAATTCCCTATCCAGCAAATCACCAAATCCGATAATGCGGTATTCTTTGTCAAGTATAATTGGGTAAAAACATGTCGCACCTTCATATCGACCAGAGGTGCTACCCCACCTTCGAAGATTGTAAACATCACCGCCAGTGTGTTGTTTTCGAAAAATGGTGCTTCCCGGTAAGTATGAATAAATAGCATATTCATGAGTTACGGAAAACTTTTTACCCTGCGTACCGCCTGGATTATGCTGAATAGTAACACAGGTATGTGTGAACTCTGGGAAAATTTCATTTAGTAACACCCACAAGTGTGCATATTCATTATCGTCAATTGTCGTAATGAGCACGCCATCATCTGATAATATTCGTTTTGCAATCCTCAACCGCTTCTGCATCATTGACAGCCACTTGCTATGACGCCAGCTATCAGAGGAATCCACATAGTCATTGTTGTATTTCCAATCTTTTGCCCCTGTGTTGTATGGCGGGTCGATGTAGATGCAATCTACCTGTTTGGGGTATAGATATTCCAGCAATTGTAGAGCGTGGTAGTTGTCTGCTTCAATGAGTGTGTGCCATAGATTACTATCAGGCGCATTTTCTACAGATTCAATCGGTTGAAGCATAGGAAATATCGGCTCGCCAAATTGGGCAACCGAAACAAGTTCCGTAAGTGGGATGGCCACAGCATCGCCTGTTATCTTTTTACGGCAAAGGGCAGTATCGCCATTTAATTTCACCACTGTATAAAAATCATTGATGTGTCCTGTTTTTCGTGCAACGGTCGAGCCAAGTTTGACAGCAACATCATAAAGCGGAGTACATTCAGGGATGTGTTCTTCGAAAACTAATCCAAATTTTTTATTCTTAGATAGGCGAGCAACTTCCTGTTCCAAGCGAATACGTAAAGACGTATCAGGGATTTGCCTTATTAAATCGTTGATTGCAGCCATATTTTAGATCCCCCCATTAATATCATTCGTTTCGTTCTTACTCCACGAACGGCCAAAAAGCTCATTTCCATCCGACAACCGCAAAATCGTTGTAGCTTCTAAAATCTTGTGTGCCTTTGTGGTTGTAGAATCAGCCTTGTCAAACGCAATAAAGATCTGTCGTCCACTGGCCTGATAACGTTCCAATATGTGTTCTAGGTGTATGTCCTCAATGCGTTTGAGAATATTAGAATCATGAATGAGTACAGGGATTGGTCGTAACTCAAGCACACTTAAATCGTAAACCACCAGGCTCTTAAACGCAGTACCCTCACTGGTGTTTCCAGGAGTCTCAAAGGTAATTTCCTTTTGGGGAGTAATCTGCAGAATGGGTGCTATTTCTTGGTGTTCAGTCACTACACCATTTATCGTTGCCATACGTAGGTTGATGTTGTCCTGTATTTCTTCCAGCTTCTCGGTTTGTTGTAGCAATAGTCTTTCTAGCTTGTGCTCTGCTTCGGCGCGGATTTCCTGCAATTCTTTCTGGTGAATCAACTCGGCTGTTTCCTCTTCTAGTCTATCAATGCTTTTTGACACGTTGATACATTGGGAGAGCACTCGTTCCGACATCTCTTTTGCCAAGCCGGATTCCTCTATCCTTTGATGTAAACGTTTGATTTCTTTATCGCAATGATCAATGAGCGGTTGCAAACGTGCTATTTCCTGAGCCATTTCTTCGCCCAGAATTTCTCTTATTCTCTTATGAAAGTGCTCAATTTCCTCGAAGGCCTTTATATCAGTATTTGGGAAAAAATGCACCAGAGAATCAAATTCACTAGCGGTTTCAGGATTAGTGTCAGCGATGTTACTCGAAATTGCATTAAGCTGAGATTGCAGACGATTGCGTTTGCGGATGAATTTGTTCAACTCTTTTTGAGCCGCTTTTATCCGTTCAAATGTCTGTGTATCAAACCCAAACAGCGCTAACTGGGCCTCTTCACTGTTTTTCATTAGCTTCTGGAGCCTTTTCTTCAGTGACTCTATAGTCTTCTGATTCATTTCAATTTTTGCGGTGTCAACCTGCTGACGCTTACGCGATTTAAGCTGCGAGTATTTGACACCAAGTTCTTCCTCCATGTTCTTAATGGCAGAAAGAATATTGTAGTGACCAAATAGTTTCATCAGAAAATCAACTGCTTTTTCATCCTGTTCACGAGGCTTTACGAGCAGGGGGTACTTCTCCAGTGTATTTTCCCGGCCATAAATACGAAAATACCGCTCTGTAATCTCCGAAAATGTAAGGGCTGGAAGTCCAACCTTGTATTCCTGAAAGAGAAAGCTCCGAAATTCATCAAGCGACAACTTTGTAATGAAATGGCCTTCTTTATCACAGCGATATACATTTTTAGGTTCATCGGTTCTCCGGTAAAAGTAATGTGGCTGTCCTTCAAATTGAAAAGTGAAATAAATGGTATGAGGGCCGATCTCTTTTTTAATGTCACCAGAAAGGGTGTAGTAGCCTTCACCGCCGAACACATAGTCGATAATCCACAGAAATGTTGATTTGCCAATGGCATTACTGCCGCCAGAACTACCTAAAACCGTATTAAGTCCATAATTAAATTGGATGTTTTGATGCTTAGGTGCAAATTTATCACATCGAATTTCTGTCAACATAGCGTAGTACCCTCCCTTCATCGATTAGTTCAATTTTCCCCAATGCAAACAAGCAGTCTAAAGCACTTAGAAAATCGCCCATATCCTTCTTCTGTAAGCGGTCAAGTATTTTGGAGAAATTTTGGCCAATAATTTTCCATAGGACTACAGTCTTAGTATAGAATCTCGATGTTTAAGGCGGTAACTGTCGCCGGTCAGATTGAATATCTCACTATGATGAGCGATTCGATCCAGGATAGCGGTAGTTATAACCGGGTCTCCCATCAATTCGGCCCAGTCTTCAAAACCCTTGTTTGAAGTTATTATTAAGGCCGTCTGTTCATAAAGTGATGATATCAATTGAAAAAACAAATTAGCTTCCTGCCTGGTAATGGGGACAAAACCTATCTCATCAATTACCACTAAATCTGAAGCCATGATCCGTTTCATCCTCTGGCGGCTCCGGGTTGAGGTAGTTTCCAGCTTAAGATGCTTGATTAAATCATCCATATTTACGAAGCTTACCTTGTAACCTTTTTTCACAGCCTCAAGCCCGATAGCTACAGCCAAATGAGTTTTCCCCACTCCCGGAGGCCCAAGGAAAATCAGATTGTAGAACTTCTCAATCCATTGCATATCCAGCAATTGATTAACCTGTTTACGGGTAATAGAACGCTGAAATGCAAAATCGAATTCATCTATGCTTTTAACAAAGGGAAACCCCGCCATCTTCATCCGGCGCTCTTCAGATCTTTTTTCACGGTAGTTTATCTCTCCCTGCAGCAGCCGGTTAAGAAAATCCAGATAGGATATGTCGGTACTGCTTGCTGTCTGCAGGGTTTGATCCAGGTTGTCTCTGCACCAGGAAAGGTTAAGGCTTCTTAAATAAGTCCTGGTTTCTTCGGCCTTGTTCAATACTCATACCTCCATAAATAGCGGCGTATTCGCTAATATTTCTGATCTCGGTTTTAATCCGATAGGCAAGAGGTATGGCAGACGTATCAAGTATAGTTTCCGCCGGGCTGTTGTTTTGCTGGGCAAAATACTCCAGGGCGGTCTTGAATTCAACTGCGCTAAAAATACTCCTTTCCACACAATAATCTAATGCCTGGGATATTGTTTCCAAAGAGTAATTTTTAATCGTTTGGATAATGAGATTATACTGGTCACGAACATATCTGGGTTTTTCTTTACGAATACCATCGAGGAAAACAGCTGCTATTTCACTTCCTCCCATATTGGCCAGGGTATCTTGATATAATTCGGCTATCCGGGCAGAATGGTCGCGTTTATGATTGTTATTCCTGATCAATCGGCCTTTATCCAGAGATATTTCATGACGGGCCAGCTCTTCATCGGTTTCAAGGTCAAAAACGATTAGTATGCCCTGGTCTGCTTTAATCTTCACTTCTCTTTCAGGATGGTAAGTGCCCAGGGGCAAAGTATATCGGTTGCTGTTGTACCAAATGATATTGTCTTTGCGTACCTGTCTTGTTATAATTTCTTCAGGTTGATTAATTATGGTCGGTATCGGTTTTAAGTGTTTTTGTTCTTCTTTAAACACTTCTGCCGGTACCTTTTTTGTTGTGCCATGTATATTGGCGTTTGCTGTTCTGTTCAGCCATTCTATACACCCCTGATTAAATGCTTGAATGTTGTCAAATATCCGGTGCCTGGCGTAGTTGCCTTTGGCATATTTGATAACTGCCTCAATTTTGCCCTTGGTCTCCGGATCACTTTTGCGGCAAAGATATATCTTAAAACCCATCTGCTGCCGGAATCTCTCGAATTCTGCTGTGTATATGATATCCCCAAAGTTTTCGTTTATAGCCAGGAGCCTGTCCTGATCGTACACAATTTCTTCTGGCACCCCTCCTATGTATTCAAAGGCCCGATAATGCACCTGTATGAATCTGGCTGCTGTAAGTGGCTTATCGTCCCATTCAACATATTTATAACGGCTGTGTGAGAGAACCAGCCCAAATCCTGTGAGCTTTACCCGCTGCCCCTGGGTATTTACCAGGGTGGTAAAACCTAAATCTACTTGTGCCTGATAACCCATGGGCAGTTCTTCCACTGCTTGGTATTGACGCTGGATAATAGGCTTCTTAATGTTATACTGAATCCGTAAACTCCTGATAAATCGTCTAAGCGTTCTCTCCTTTCCCTGATAATCTAAATAATGCTGTTTAAGCCAATCTTGTATTTGTGCTGATGACATGTCGGGATGTTCCTGTAACCACCTCACAATTTGTTCTTCGTATTTTTCAAGCTTTCTGGTTCTTTTTGTGTTTTTTCTTATTTCGTCATATTCGTCTGGCGTCACCTCCCAATAACGATCAACTGTTTTCCAATCTATGCCCAACTGCCGTTGAACTTGTGATTTATTAAGCCCCATCTCCTTTAGCTGCTGTAATTCTTGATACATCGGCCACCCCTTCACCTGGTTCCTCTCCTCGCATAATTGTAGTCTTTTACCCTACAATTTTAGCTGGTTTGGAACATTAAGGTAAATATTCTCCGTTTTTAGTGGCCAATTTTTCTCCCTTTTATTTTACCGTTTACACCGGTCCAACCATCTGCAGGTTGCTCTCCCCATGATTAGTTAAATAGTATGCAGTCAGAGGATACGAAACTACGGCTGCCTCAGCTTGACCCGCTTCTACAGCAGCCCAAACTTCCTCTAATGACTCATAAACCACGGGCTGTGTAGTGGGGTGTTTTTGCGCTAACGAACTGACGATTTCCTGACCAGTAGTTCCAAGCTGGAACGCAATTTTTTTTCCGGCCAAATCCTCAAGTGTTATGTCACTTGGCCTGCCTTTAGTACTCAGGATGATATCGCCGTAATCAAAATATGGCATAGTAAAATCCATTATCTTCTGACGTGGCTCGATTATCGTCAGCCCCGAAATGATTAAATCAACCTGTCCAGACAGCAAAGATGGGATAAGTCTGTCAAAGCTAATGTCTTTGACGATAATATTTTCTCCTGACACTTCCTCAATAGCCTTAATTAAATCAATATCAAAACCACGCAGCTCACTATCCTCTTTGAATTCAAATGGAGGAAAATCGAGTGAACTTCCTGCAACCAGTGCTAATTTACCCAGACTCACTACCTGAGTTTCGCTATCCCAGGATATTGGTACCTGTAGTGCATCCGCCAGAACTCTAACTGCAACCATAGCCCGATTTTCAACAATAACAGGAGCAACATCCAGCTGAACGTCTTTCCCATTAACCGCAGCATGGCGTTCCCCGATAAACATGGTCATTTGATATTCTCCCTGAGCAACCACTACTGCCTGTTTCTCCTCATTCCAGCTTACGTCAGCCCCCAGAGCATTAGCAATTTCCCGAACAGGAACCATAACCCGGTTGCTATTAATAAATGGAGCGGGATCAGTTTCAATGATACTTCCCTCTAATTGCAGTCCTACCTCCTGATAGGCATTAGCTACAGGCATGCAAATAAAAAGCGTGAGTAAACCGATAAAAACTATAACTGCTGGGGTAATAACAAATCTTTTGTTGAACATATGTATGTCCTCCCTTTATTTTTTGTTGATCCACTAAACGCCGCATGGTTTCTTTTCTTGACCAATTAGTTGAGTTCCGCAAATTCCATGCAATGCATCCGGAAACTAATTCACACGCCATTACGTACTAAGCTTTTTTATCCTGGGCATGATGAAATGCCAACCGTACAAACAACTGCCCGCCTTGGAGTAAATACCAACCAAAGACAAAATATAATAATGTTGAGACAAGTTTTGTATAGATGAATTGGAACTGTACTGAATTGTTTATTACCGGGCTGGAGGCTTTTATGTATATTGCATAGGACAATATCTGTACCGCATCAGGTAAAGCTGTGACCAGTAAGACCACACCCGTTATTTTCATGGCCAAGCTGAAAATATTCTGGGATGAATCCATTTTTTCTTCTTCTTCTGGGTAAAGCTTTTCTGTTAACGATTTTGTGCCAAAAACTAGGAATACTCCTGCTGCAAGGGTAACTAGAGGGATTAAAATACTTACCACCATTATGCCCATGGGCATCATTCCCTGATTGGAAGGGAGATTTCCCCAGGTTGCTATGGTATGACAAATGCCAGTAATAATTGTTACCACCCCAACGATCTGCAATCCTATTCGTAATAAAACCCTCGAAGATATTTCCACTATAATCAACCCCTTTAATCTATCAACAATTCAATCCCCATTTTAATGGATAACGCGAAGTTCCGCTTAATCGCTGTTTTCTTTATAAAAACTTGTAATTAATATATACCCAAAAATAAATTGCATAACTGAAATAAAAGTAGATAAATAAATTTTCCAACAATTAACCTTATTAAGAATATAAGAAAACGGGATTACTCTGAAATAAAATAAATTAGTACATGAGGATTTTGCATATTAATTAGCCCAGATATATTGGGATTTTTTGAGGACAATAAAAGGACTTCACCCCCGTATTTGCCGAATTTATAAGGTGACAAAACCAAAACCCAAACAAACACGAAAGGGGAAGTCACCTATGAATATTCGGCAAGGATACGTATTTTCCTTTGAGGATGCAATAAATTTGCAGCCCCGGTCAAGATTAGAGATAGTTCTAGCCACCCTCGATTTTGATGACGTTATTACGGTTCTTGACAAAGAGAACAAACAACATAGAGGGCCAACTGGTTACCCGTTTGAGAGCAAGCTCAATGCATTAATTGCAATGCGTGTTTACAATATGGCTACATTTACTGAATTAGTGGAACGTCTTACCCATGATCCAGTACTCAGGTATAACTGTGGCTTTGATGTTTTTGGTAAAGTGCCCAGCATTGCTACCTTTAGCCGTTTCTATGAGCGATTGACTCAGTCAGAAGTACTTCGTGAACTGTTTAAGAAACAAGTAACAACGGCTGAATCCATGGGTTTGATTGATACCAGTTCCATTGCCATAGATGCTTCTAAAGTAGATGCCAATGAGAAGTCAGTTCCACGTAAAAATATTAAAGACGATGGTCAATCAGCTAACTGGGGCAGCAAGCTAGATACCAATGGTAACCAGATAACCTGGTTTGGTTACAAGCTGCATATTGCTACTGACGTTAAATCTGAATTACCCGTAGCATTGAGCATAACCCCAGCCAGTACCAACGATGGAATAATGGCCGAAAGCATCCTTGAAGAATGCAGTAACAACTTAAACAGTAAACCCCAGTATTATCTCATGGATGCCGGTTATGATCAAAAGTCAATATACGAACTAATCCGCAAGGATTACAAGGCACAGGCAATAATACCACTAAATCACCGAGGAGCAAAGGAGCCCCCAGAAGGTCTGGATTGGGATGCAACCCCCATATGTTCAGCGGGATACCGCATGGCTTATTGGGGCGGCAGCAATGGGGTTAACAAATTCCGATGCCCTCATGTTATGGGCAAATGTGACTGTCCTTTTGGTTCCTCCTGGTGCTCAGATAGCAATTATGGGATGGTTGTTAAAACCAGAGCTAGACAAGATTCCAGGTTATTCACAGTGCCTCATCGAGGCACTTCAAACTGGAAGCTGCTATACAACAAGAGAACCAGCGTAGAGCGATGTTTTGGGCGCTTAAAGGAGCATCTGGGACTTGAAACCGGACTTAATGTACGAGGTATTAAAAAGGTTAAAACCCATGCATACCTGAGTGTTATTACCATGATTGCTTCGGTTGTTGCGGTAAACAAAGCCAAATCATCTGAAGATATAGCTGCATAAAGTAAGCAGATATTAAGGTTTTTAAAGGAAAGGGGTCAATCTGTTCATTTTAAGATAAATCCAGTAACCTTGTTGATACTAAAGGCATAATTAACCAAAATTCAACTGGTTTTTATGCTCTAATACCATATTGTAGTTTCAAAGAACGTGATTTTTGCTATTATGCAAAAGTCTCACATTAGTGATTGTGGTAAAATAAGTTATAGTTATTTAAATAAGTTAACTCCGGAGGTTATTGGAATGAATACTTCTATTGTCCAGCCTGTGGGTAGCCCCCCTGACTTCCCAAATTACTTTGTTTTCTTTTGGTCACTACTAAACATATTGATACCGATTGCTATTGTGGTACTAATATTTTGGTATCTTCAGAAGCAAAACGGCTACAGAACGCAGTTACTTAATAAGTTGGATAGCTTAATACTATTACTTCAACCAAAAAACACTGACGATAAATAAGTTATTAAAAAGCTACGTATCATTAACAATCTGTGCGTACTTAATATTAACTAATTAGTATTTCATAACTTATATCCGGGCTTCGTGTTATTAGCCTAATATGCTGTTTGCTTGAACTGGGCAATGCCTCACAGCTGGATAATGGGTAGCTCGTCCAAAACCTTTTAAAGCTAATTATGAGCAGGAGAACAATATCATAGCCCCCAATATATTGGGTATAGCCATGAGTAACAAAGACGATGTCCACTGGTTTCTACGTTGACGTTCCTGATTGTCTTCATGCCCATAGTTCGCTCTAATCCTATCTCCACTTCCGAGACTGCCTGAAAAAACAACAGCCAACGCTAGGAGCACCAAAGCTGCTCCACTAGCTAAATTAATAATTAACTGCACATCATCAGCAATTAGCCCGACTATACTGATTACGCAAAAGATTCCTGTTCCAATCCCCAATCGTTTCAAGACTTGTCTTTCCCCTTTCAAAGATCAATTAACTATAAAGCCCTCGTGAAACAAAGTATTTGGAGCAATGTCAGAGAACTCCTAGACTATGGCTTTCGGCGACAAATGATCTTATTTATAGTTAATAAATGTTAAAGCCAACCTAACCCGTCCAAAAGCTGACGGAGTTGCCTGACCAAAAATAGCTGGATATAATGACCATATTATACAGAAAGGAAAGACGCCTCTGTATAAATGTGCTAATGCGACCAACAGAAGCACCAGAGACGTCCACACCAAGTATGGTTATTGTATCAAAATATGAGCTGATAGAGAACCCTTCCAAGGGTGTTTTCTGTTAGGAGCTTGGAGCAGATTCCTTGTCCCTGCTGCAGCGGGGGATTAAAGGTGATAGGCAGCCGCAAAAGAAGCTGTATCAATACCCATGGAAACAAGATAGTTTTGAGTATTCGTAGACTGAGATGTGTTGACTGCAAAAGGATTCATCATGAACTTCCGGATATATTAGTTCCTTACAAACACCATGTGCGGGAGAGTATAGAAACTACAATTACCGAGGAAAGACAGATGAGTGTAATTGCAGATGAGTCTACCCTTAAGCGGTGGCAGAACTGGTTTTTTGAAAGAGCTGACTACTTCCAGAGTTGCCTGACATCAATAATCCTAAGGTATGATCTAAAGGAATCTGTGGGAGGTTTATCCAGCCTTCCCCCGTCCAAGCTCCACAGGATCTGGCAGCATGTAGGAGATGCACCCGGTTGGCTGGCCAGAGTTGTCAAACCCATAGCCAATTTAAATTTATGGTCACATACCCGTTCAGCGTTTTGTCCATAAAAGTGTAAAGGTAAACTCAATGTTAAAGCTTAAAAAGGAGGCTTGAGCATTGAGAAATGACAAGAAGGCAGAAGAGATAGCGGCCCAGCGGGTGCATATGCTGGCCCCACTCCTTGCTGAAGGCCTGGATGCCGGACAGGCTAAGGTAATCAAAACCCGGATATGTGAACAGACCGGGATATCCGAGCGCACCTTACGCAGGTATCTAGACCTGTACAGGAAAGAAGGATTTAACGGACTAAAGCCCAAAGGCAGAGGCAAACGGTGTAGCGAAGAAGCAGTTCCCATTAACGTCCTGGAGCAGGCCATATTGCTGCGCCGCCAAGTACCCAGTCGCAGCATATCCCAAATCATTCAGATCATGGAGTGGGAGGGCTTAGTTCAGCCAGGACAGATCAAGCGTAGCACCCTGCAGGAAAAGTTAGCCCAGAGAGGTTACAGTAGTCGGCAAATGCGCATGTATACCGGTACCGGTGTAGCTGCCAGACGTTATCAGCAGAAATACCGTAACCAGCTCTGGCATTCTGACATAAAATACGGGCCCTACCTGCCCATCGGCAAGGAAGGTAAAAAGAAGCAAGTCTACCTGGTTACATTTGTGGATGACGCTACTCGCTTCATTCTGCATGGTGAGTTCTACCCGGTATTAGACCAAATAATTGTTGAAGACTGTTTCAAGAAAGCCATCCTAAAATACGGCGTTCCGGAAAAAGTATACTTTGATAACGGCGGTCAGTACCGCAACAAATGGATGAATCGAGCCTGTGCCAAGATGGGAATCAGGCTACTGTTTGCAAAACCCTATTCCCCCGAAGCCACTGGCAAAGTTGAACGTTTTAACCGGGTGGTTGACTCATTTTTAGCAGAGGCCAGATTAGAGGAACCACAAACCTTAGACAGATTAAATCAGTTGTTCACAGTCTGGCTGGAGGAATGCTACCAGCACAAGCCTCATTCCGGAATAGAGGGTGAGCTTAGTCCGGCAGTGGCATACCAGAGTGACCGTAAGACCTTGAAATACCTTGATCCGGAAATACTAGCCAGTGCATTTATGCACTGTGAGGAAAGAAAGGTAGATAAATCAGGCTGTATCAGCTTTGAAAGCAGAAAATACGAAGTAGGTCTGACTTTTATCGGCTGCAAAGTCGATGTCATCTTCGATCCGGCAGATATTAGTGAACTTACCATCGAATATGAAGGACACCAGCCCTTTAAAGCCCGGCAACTGGTGATTGGAGAACGGGCGGGTAAGAGACCGCCCTTACCCGAATTCATGCAGAAAGAACCCACTGATTCATCAAGGCTGCTCCAAGCAGCAGCTATTAAGCACCAGGAGCGCAAAGACAACTATACCCCCGCCGTTTCCTATCGTTCAGTAAGCAAGGAGGGCGAAGGGCATGTTTGAAAGTTTCTATGGTCTCCAAAAGACACCTTTTTCCAGGGATATACCCACTGATCAGTTGTATCAGTCACACCTGCTGGAAGAAACCCTGGGGAGGCTTGAGTACACCGCCCAGCGGCAGATGTTTGCAGTATTAACCGGAGACTGTGGAACCGGTAAGACCACTACCATAAGGTGCTTTAAAGAAATCCTGGACACATCTCGGTATATGGTGATGTACTTGGCTGATTCCAAGTTAACACCTCGGCATTTCTACAAAGGCCTATTAGAGCAATTGGGCTGTGAGGCTAAATTCTACCGGGGAGACGCTAAACGGCAACTACATAAAGAGATCGAACTGATGCAGGGTATCCACCACCTGCAGCCCGTGGTTATCGTGGATGAAGCCCATCTATTGGACAAAGAGATGTTGGAAGAAGTCAGGTTCCTGTTGAATTTCAAAATGGACGCCAAAAGCCCGATGGCTTTGATTCTGGTAGGCCAGAATGAACTCTGGGATAGGCTTAAGCTTCAGTCCTATTCGGCCATCAGGCAACGCATCGACATACAATGCAAGCTGCCTCACCTGGATCGCTCTCAGGTTGGCGAATATGTAAAAAGACACCTGGCTTATGCCGGTGCCGAACATGATATTTTCTCTGATAACGCTGTTGATGAGATATTCAAGTTTTCAAGTGGAGCAGCGCGAATGGTTAACAAGGTCTGCACTCATTGTCTGCTTTATGGAGCTCAGAACAAACGTAACATTATTGATGATCATATGGTTAAGCTAGTTGTTCAGGGAGAATTGAGTTAGTTCTCCCTGCCCCTTAAGGGGCTGCCCAAACGGTCAGCACATCCGTCAACTTTTGGCCAAATTACACCGTCTATCACCGGACATTATGGGGTGGCAGTAACAAATAAACTCTATAACAGGATTAATCTCGCTGGAAGTGACAAACGCAAGCCAGTCTGACGATATATCGGGTAATATTTGCGGTTCATTTCCTGTCATCAGAGTCTCCATTCCTGTACTCAAATCATACATAAAAATATCTGAGTTGGGGGCTTTTCCGTTTTCAAATACATCAGTCGAAGATGACCCTCTTCTTTCATCCATCCAGACCAGATAATGGTCAAATATTCGGGGATTTCTCTGCGAATATTTATCTCTGGTAATCCATTTCTTTTCCTTTTTGTTTAAATCGTACAGAACAATATCGGCATCCAGTGAGCCATTATTTCGGTCCTCCCAAACGATATTGTCACCGTATATCGCCGGGCTGGATTCCTGTAAACTGCCACCGGAGATTAACGTTTCCTGATTTGCCTTAAGGTCATACGGGTGGGTGATATAATTTCGGACAGTTTGATAAGATACAGTTAACAGAAAAGGAGCTTATCAAAATGTCAACAAAACGCAGGAAATACGATGAAGAATTCAAGAAACGGGCAGTACGTATGAGCTATACCAGCGAGCGAACCGTCACTGAAGTAGCTGATAGTCTAGGCATTACTAAGAATATGATATATCGCTGGCGTCAGAAATACACACCAGCCGGTGACAAAACACAAATAGCCCAGCAACAAGACGAAATGAGCGAATTACGCAGCCGGATAGCGGAGCTTGAGGAGGAAAATTACATATTAAAAAAAGCCACGGCCTTCTTCGCAAAAAATCAAAAGTAAGCACGACTGAATATTATCAGTTTATTGAGAATCAGAATAAATACGCCAAAGTGAAGTGGGCCAGAATTATAGGCGTTTCAACCTCTGGTTATTATACTTGGGTGCAGGAACGAGAAAGCCGCCAACAGAAGAAAGATTCTCTAACCCAGAAGGTCATTTCGATCTTCGAGTCCGGGAAGGGGACCTATGGAGTTGAGCGTATATGCGGCATCCTTCGCCGCGATGGACAAACTGCATCATATCAGGTAGTAAAACAAATCACGGAGGAAAAAAGACTTAAATCCTGTCACTGCAGGCGCAGGCAGCGATCGTTGACCGATAGCCGGAAGGCACGTAGCGATGTGTATAAAAACTTGACTATCGGTCTGGAAATTAACAAACCTTTTCAGGTTATTTCAAGTGATATCAGCTACATACGTACTGGCGAGGGTTTCGACTATCTGTGCCAGATTCGGGACGTCAAAACCAATACGGTACTAGCTTCATGCCAGTCAGAAACCATGAAAGCAGAGCTGGTTCAGCGTACACTAAAAGCAGTTCAGGATTACTGGCATTTACCTGCTGGAACCATATTTCATAGTGATCGTGGTAGTCAATACACGGCCGATAAAACAATGGCTCAGGTGGCTGGTTACGGATGGCAGCAAAGTTTCTCCCGAGTAGGCAAACCAGGAGACAACGCCTGGAGCGAAAGTTTCTTCTCGATCTTGAAAAAAGAAATTATTCATTGGCGTTTTTACCCGACCAGGGAACAGGCCCGCCAGGCCGTCTTTGAATACATTAAGGTGTTTTATAACCGACAGCGGGTCCAGAAGCGACTGGGGTACCTCAGTCCAATTGAATACCTGAAATCATTGCAAAACCGGGATCTACAAAGTGTTGCTTAGATAATTGTCCGAAAAAGTGTTGACCTTTCCTCCGTCAGAAACTCCATCTGCCGCTTCACGGTCTTTCGGAACGGCACCATCAGGCTCCTGTTGAGCAGTCCGCTGTACTCAGGCAATTGGAAGATCATGTACTTGACGAAACTATGCAGAGCTGCGAGTCGGCTGTTGACAGTCTTGGGGCTGTTACCCCGTTCCTTGTCCAGGTAAGATAAGAACCCCAAAATGTGATCCACGTCAAATTGGGCGATAGACATTTCGGATGGGGTTACGCCACAACACGTTTCATTATATCTGAAATAAATGCGAAACGTGTCCCTATAGGATTTGATTGTTTCCGGCGACACATTCCGCTGAGCCATCAACCATTGCAAGAAGTATTTTTGAATCAACGTCTGGATATCATTGTTTTTCCTGACTTTTGCAAAATAGAGGAAGAAGCCTGTTTGGCGAGGGCTTGTTTGAAGCGGTAACTATAATGCTCCCATAGGGTGAGACAACAAATCTCAAATCTAAGTTATACTATCATCATGAAAGCAAGAAACAACTACACGCCAGAATTCAAAGCCAAGGTTGTCTTGGAGATTCTCTCAGAGGCAGAGACAGTCAATCAAATCGCCGCCAAGTACGAGATCAGTCCGGTGGTTATCTCCCGCTGGAAGAAAGAGTTCCTCGAACGAGCTTCTGAGTTATTTAAGAAAGGGCCTTCTGAAGCCGAAAAAGAACTCGAACAAAGCAAAGGGCATATCGCTGAACTTGAGCGTAAAGTAGGCCAGCTTACCTATGAGGTAGACTGGTTGAAAAAAAAATCTACACAAATCCTCGGACCTGACTGGAAGAAAAAAATGCGTTGATTTCAGTGATTCAGCCCTTACCATCAGCCGACAGGCCGAACTTTTGGGCATTAACCGCAGCAGTATTTATCGTGATCCTCCAAAAGAGAAGGCCATTTCTGACATCGACTTGCTCATCATGCGCAGAATCGATGAAATACACACTGCTCACCCCACCTGGGGCTATAGAACAATCACGAAGATAATCCGGCGCGACGATGAAATCTTAGTTAACCGCAAGAAGATCCGCAGAATGATGAGGGTCATGGGCATTTACACCATATATCCCAAGCCTAATCTTAGTAAACGCTATCATGCTCAATATATCCGCCCCTATCTTCTTAGAAATCTTAGTATTGTGCGTCCGGATCAGGTCTGGGGGGTTGATATCACCTATATCCGAATGCAAAAAGGGTTCATGTATTTATTTATCATAATTGATTGGCACAGCAGATACATCGTTGATTTCGAACTCTCAAACACCCTAGAAAAGTCATTTGTCATGGAATGCTTAAAGCGCGCACTGAGCAAGCATAAACCCGAGATAATCAATAGCGACCAAGGAAGCCATTTTACTAACTCTGACTACATCAAACTTATGGAAGCAGCCGAGGTCAAAATATCAATGGATGGCAAAGGCCAGGCTTTAGACAATGTCAGAACCGAACGATTCTTTAGAACTCTAAAATACGATCTGATCTACATAAATGAATTTGAGAGTCCCAGAGAGCTAAGAAAAGCGATTAACAGCTATATTCACGAGTACAATACATACCGGCCTCATTCCTCAATCGGAGACTTGTGCCCGGCTCAGGTTTATCATGGCCAGTTTGCCCAAGCTGCCTGATTATATCAAAACAAGAAAGGAGATTAACTTAGAAATCCATTTTCCGTGTCTTGACAATGGGGGGCATTACATTTATCCGACAAGTAGCGCTGGAAGAGATTTAAAAGATTTTAATACTACTTTGATATACTCAGAAAACTATTTTTCTCCAACTGCAAATTCCGCGCTGCTAGCCGCCTTGGACAGTGCCGGTCTGGTGGTCAGCAATGTGAGCGAAAACACCATGGCGCAGGTGGTGGCAGGAGCCTTTGGTTCCATTATGGTCTATATCGTTGTGGAGGTATTCGTTGATGCCACGACCGCAAGGGCATAGGTCACTGAGGTAATAGAATAGACGTGACAACGCGGGAGGCGTATTGTGGCTGATACATGAAATGGTGCAGGGTAAGAAAAAGCATGCCACCAAAAAGGTGTCTGCTATGCCATAGCGGCTCGGGTTGGGGCTGTGTTTGCTACTACCATATTATACCATGAGACTAAACTGTTTTTTATTCCATGCTTCCTAACTGATTGCCGGGTATCACCTGGTTTATTTTTGGCTTTAGGAATGATATTTCATTTTGATCTTGTCGCAGAGCCAATCAAACTCTTTGATTCGTAGTACTCTAACAATACTGAAATACACCCCTGCACCGACACAAGCACAGCAGCCCAAGACTATCAGATCGGCGATCATTCCTGCGGAAAGGCGTGAAGATAGAAAATTATAAAAGCAAAGAACCAAAATGCCCATTATACCGGTAGCCAGGGTCATTTTAGCTCCACTTAGCAATAATTCCTGTCCGCCCAGACGACCAATTTTCTTGCGCAGATACCATAACAACAATATACAGCTTGCTGTGGTGGATATCGAACTCGCCAAAGCCAGGCCTCCATGAGCCATGTATCTGACCAGGATCAGATTCAAAACAATGTTCAGCCCGACTGAAAATATTCCGATAATCATGGGAGTCATCGTGTCCTGCAGAGAGTAAAAAGTCCGCAGCAGGATTTGGCCTAAAGAAAGGGCCGGCAGCCCCAAACCATAGAACAATAATGCCGTAACGGTCAGAGCAGTTGCCTCCGTATTGAATGCCCCCCGTTCAAAAGCTAAGCGCACAATAGGTTCCCTAAGAAGGATCATCCCCACCGTGAAAGGAAGGATGACTAGCAGTAGTCCGGTGAGAGACCGCTTGATCAAATTGATGAGACCCTTGTAGTCCTGCCGGGCAACTGCTTCGGCAAATTCCGGATACATGGCATTGGCGGCCGCTACCGCTATGATCCCGAATACCAGGGTATTTAACTTGTGAGCAAAATGCAATGCCGAGATACTGCCTTCCACCAGACCGGAAGCTAACAGGCGATCTACCACCAAATTCAGCTGACTCGCTCCGGAGCCGATGATCACCGGAATGATAAGAAGCCCCATTTTTCGAAAACCGGGGTGTGAAAAATCCATTTGCAGCTTAAACTTGAACCCGGCCTTGCGCAGATCGGGTACTTGAAACAGCCATTGACCTACAACACCTATCAGCGTTCCTGCTGCCAAACCTTTAATTCCCCATATACCCCCCAGGGCAAACACCGAGGCAATGATAATCAGATTATTGGGGATGCCAATAATAGATGGGTATAAGAACCGCTTCTGGCTTTGCAGAATCCCCACACTTAAACCGGCCAGGCCCATAAACAACATAGCGGGAAACATGATCCGGCTTAAAGCTGCCGTTAATTGAAATGCATCACCGCTAAACCCGGGAGCCAGCAACCCGACAATATGTTCAGCCAGGAATTCCCCGGCTACGATAAGCAGTGCCAAGGATATCACCATTACCGCCGTAACCGTGTTCAGGAAGCTTAATACCGACTTCAGTCCTTCTTTATGTTTGTACTCGGTAACTAAAGGTATGACCGTAGTGGTTAAGGCATTGTTGATCACAGAAAACAACACCTGGGGAATTATAAGTGCCACCAGATAGGCGTCTACCAGGTAAGAAGCACCAAAAAAAGCTGCTATGGCCATTTCGCGAATGAAGCCCAAGATTTTGCTTAAGGTGGTGCCAGCAGATATGAGGATGGTATTCTTTATGGCCTTGCTCATTTTATATTTCCGTTATTCCCAGGCATATTAACTCCCAGTTGGCCTTGTCTTAAAACCCCAGAGCCAATGTTGTCAATGACCCCTAAAACCTGAATATGTCCGTATTCAAACCACATATCAATACGCCCACTATACTCAATATCGGTAATCTGTATTTCATAGCGGCCCGGAATTTTCAACATACCTTTTATAGCACTGCACATAAAGACTGCTCCTTGCTAGTAGGCCCCTTTTCTGCTTAAGACCACGCCTACGGTTCGAAATAACAAGGAAATATCCAGCCACATCGACCAATTGCGGACATACCACGCTTCCATTTTTAGTCTGCCGGCAAAATCAATTTCATTTCGGCCGCTTACCTGCCATAAACCGGTAATGCCCGGATTCGCCAGCAGAATAGTATCAACATACACGCCCATGTTTTCCTTTTCGCGGGGCAAATAGGGACGAGCGCCGACCAGACTCATTTCACCCTTGAGCACATTTATTAGTTGCGGAAGTTCGTCCAGACTGAACTTCCGCAACCATTTGCCGACTCTGGTTACCCGGGGATCATCCCCTTTGATTTTGGCATATACTTGCCACTCCTCCAACGCTTCAGGATTGTCATGCAAGAATTCCTCTAATATCTCATCATTATTCATAAACATGGTTCTGAATTTATAGCACCTGAATTCTCGTCCATGTCTGCCGATCCGTCGTCCCATATACAGTGCGGTTCCCTTTGAATCCAGCCGCACTGCCAGAGCCAGACCGATTATTAACGGCAGCATGACTAGGAGCATTATGGAGCCCACGGATATGTCAAATAAACGTTTGGCGATAATATTGATGCGGCTGGCCAGGTTATTGCGGGTGCGAAACGCCAGGATCTGTTCATCAAAGAAATAATCAACTTCTCCGCCTATTACCGGGATGCCCAAAAGGTCGGGGACAATTAGGATCGAACGCAAATAGGGCTGCAAACTGTTATTCAGTTTGACAAGTTCGCCTCCTGGCAAGTGGGGTATAGCAATTATGGCGGTTTTAACCCTGGTTTGGTGTAGTATTTGCGCTATATCCTGCACCTGTCCCAATAGTGGTATTTCCCGCCCGTTAACCATCACCGGAGCATGTTGACCGTTGTTATCGACAAATCCCACCAGGGCATAACCCACATACCGGTCCTTGATCAAAGCCTGGGCCACTTCTCGGCCAACTGGATCTGAACCTATGATAATTACCGGTTCATGCCATATCTTAAGCCGCGCTAACAACGTTTTTGCAGCGTATCTGCTTATAGGCAATATTATCAAACTGAGCCCATACGCAGTAACCACTACTGTTCGGGAAACTTCTCCACCCATCTTGGTCAACGAAACCGCCGCCAGCATCAACAGAAATGCCAGCGAAACTGCCGCTATCAGCCTTTTTGTTTCCCTCCAGAAGGTAAGTCTTCGGGTATACAGCTTCTCATAGGCAATGCATATTATTGTTATCAGTATCACCCACCAAACCTTGGCGGATAGATCCGGGGGGATCTGCGCGGGGAAGATATCAGCAAACCTTGGCAGTATGTACAGTCTTATCTGCAGGCTGATCCAAAATATCAGGAGCAGGGTTGCTATATCTGTTATTAACATGCCAAACACAGCCAGAGTCTTAAGCCAGGGCCGGTTGGTCCCGATGGCCGGTTTCGTCCTGGGAGCGTTTTGACGAGCAGTATCGAAATCGGTCTCGATTTTGTCTAAAGCATGATTCATTGTTCTCCCTCACCCTACAAACTTGCTATGTTCTCTAACGCCACAAGTCTTGCCACTTGGTATCCGCCCTGTACTGGCGGCTTGCCCTCTCGCGATATATTACTTAACTGCCATTTTTGATACTATGTGCTTTCTGAATATACGCAACTTTTCGTAGAGCCCTGGAAAGTATTTATATAAAAGAATCAAAGCCACCACATATAGCCCAAGTTGCTCATAATACTTCCGGTATTTAGGTTCCTTCAGCCTGGCAATATTTCCTTCGGTAAGCAGAAGCAATAATTCGTTTTCGGCCTGGCGTGTTTTTACACTTTCGGTATAGCGATAATTGGTATATCTATCAAATTCATTTATCATTTCCATCATTGCCAGTCTGAATTCCCTTTTTTTCTGGTTCGAAGCTGAAATTCGGCTTGTCCATGATCCTTCAACACCAGTACGGTAAGATGACATTACATCGTTAAGATAATAAACCGACCCTTGACTGGCCAGATAGAGTGTCAAGGGAACATCTCCAACAGGGGCACGCCAATAGAATTCAGGAGGTGATTGCATACATTTTTTAGGGAAAAAGAGTGAGTTGGTGCCAAGAAAGCCACCTCCAGTGATCAGGTCTTCGATCGGCACAATGCAGTTGTTTTTATATGGCGCTATTATTCTGCCGGTTGGCTTGCCATCATGTTTAACAACCTGGACTGCATGAAAGCACATACTGCAATCAGGATGCTCTTCCATGTAGTCAGCTTGCTTCTGCAGTTTCAAAGGATCAGTCCAATAATCATCCCCTTCGCATAAAGCTATATACTTACCCTGCGCACGGGGCAGATTAAAAGTGGTGTTATTCTTAAGCTTCTTGGCATACTGGTTTTCGGTTTGGTATATTGGCTTGATAATATCAGGAAATCGGCTTTTATATGATCTGATGATATTTGCGGTATTATCGGTTGAGGCATCATCATAGATCAGTATTTCATATTGAAAATCCGTCTTCTGCATCAAAAAACCCTCTAGTGCTTCAGCAATATATTTTTCATGGTTATACGTAACGCAAGTAATGCTGACAAGAATGGCCAATTAAAACCCTCCGCATTTAAGGACTGGTACTCTTGTTATTTAGACGCAATTGATTGTTTGATCAAATCCGATATGTACTCTACATCATTGCTTTCAAGTTCCGCATATAGGGGAAGGCATAATACTCTGCCCGCCACGTCTTCTGCCACCGGCAGCTCGGATGAATTCACATAAGGGAGCCTGTTTAACAGAGGATAAAAGTAACGACGCGGAAATATGTTGTTATTATTGAGCGCCTTTTGGGCCTTTTTCAGGCTGGCTTCATTGTTAAACAACACCGGGTAATAGGCATAATTATAATTTGTTTCCGGAGGTATCAGAGGGCGAGTCAAACCACAATTCGCCAGGTGATGGTCGTATTGAGAGCATATGTATTGTCTCCTGGCAATGGCCTGGCCCACAGTTGGCAGTACACATAAACCGAGTGCAGCATGGAATTCTGACATCTTAGCGTTTATGCCTACTTCATCAAAAAATGCTTCCGGTCCATTTATGCCAAAGTCACGCATCCTTTTCATCTTTGCCGCCAACTCATCGTCATTACAGATAACCGCTCCGCCTTCTCCAGTATAGAAGAGTTTAGTGGCGTGAAAGCTGAGGGTCGAAACATCTCCAGCAATCAGGAGAGGTCGCTTTTTATAGCTGACCCCAAAGGCATGAGCGCCATCGTAGATCACTTTTAATCGATGTTTATCGGCTATTTCCTGTATTTGCTGCACCTCACAAGGGATGCCATAAATATGAGTCGCCAGGATAGCACTGGTGGAAGGTGTTATCAATGCCTCAATTTTAGCCGGATTTATGCATAGGCTGCGGGGGTCGATGTCCGCGAATATCGGCTGGCATCCTTCCCACGCAATTGCCGAGCTGGTAGCTACAAAAGAGAAAGGAGTGGTTATGATCTCTCCTTTTAACTGCAATGCTTTGATGGCAATCTGCAAGGCTTGAGTCCCGCTGCCCACCAAAAGGCAATGCCTGACCCCCAGGTATGATTGAAGCTCGCCCTCCAGTTCCCTGACCAGGGGGCCGTTGTTGGTCAATTGTCCCCGCTCCCAGATACCCTCGATATAATGTATATATTTCTGGATCGGGGGGAGGGCAGTTTTTGTCACTGGAATACAAGCATGCTGATATTTATGCATTGGTTTGCCTTTCGTATTTTACTAGAAGCCGATCATATTACGGATTATCCTCGATCCTAAACCCTTCGAACACACGCGCATGTCAACTCATTTTCCATTCTCTTATATTGGATTCCCTAGTAAAGTAGCTGAATAGGGACGCTATGGTATCCCTTATGTTATATCGGGGTGTCCATCCGGTATCTTCAAAAAATAAACTTGAATCCATTCCCACCATTAACTCGGTATCGGCAGGCTGTATTATTAATTTGATTGGTTTATCTACGTAGTCTTTTGCTGTATCTAATACAATGCTGGCTATTTGCACGATACTGTTTTGCTGATTGCTTCCCAGGTTATATACCTGCTTCCACCTTGCCGGATCAGACCACAATAAGGCCAGAATTCCGTCGACTGCGTCATTAATATCAATATAGGAGACCACCTGTTTCCCGCCCATGATAATGATATCTTCAGCCATTAATGCCTTAACTACCAGTATAGACACCAGTTCCGGCCGGAGGTTGGCTTTTCCCCCGGTTATACTGGCTAAACGCAGATTGGTAATATTTGTTGTGCCACCACTAAGGTGTTTGGCATTTCTCAATAAAATCTCAGTTGAATATTTAGCCAGGCTATAGGTATTCCTGGGAGCAACAGGCGTATCTTCTTTCCACAATGGTTTGCAGGCCTGGCCATATACTCCTTGAGACGAAATATTTATTATGTTTGGCACCTTATTTTTTGCAGCATTGACGAACAACTCATTGGTATAGTCGAGGCTTTGGGCTATATCCTGATCTGATCTGTTTTTTCGTGCAAATGCACAATGGATGATAGTATCAAACTTGTGCCAAGGCAGTTTTTGGTTTCTAAAATCACCCCAATCAAAGCATTGCACTCTGTTGCCATAAAGCGATACAAGTTTCTCTTGCTTTGAAGTTAAGGCCATTATAGAATAATTGGTTTGCCGGCACATTTGCTCTATTAAAGCTCCACCCAGGAACCCCCCGGCACCAGTGATCAAAACAGACTTGCTAATTTCTTTGCGCATAGTGTATAAATACCGACCTTAAGATATATTTAAAAATTCCTTGGTATCAAACCCATCCAGAAGCATATTTTCCCCGTCTTCCGAAAATACCTGGAAAGATCGATTTATTTCATCCATGATATCAACCAGCTTTTCCCGGTTTTCCGCTGATGCAAACACTCTGAGGATCACCTGCTTCAGTGTGCCCCGGGCTGACAGCGGGATGGTATCCCCTTCGTCATAAGCCGGCACCACATCTATTACTGCTTTTAAGGCTTTTATTCTGTTTATACCGATTATCTTTCCAATTGTCCCCGGCTTCGATAAAAAGGTGAGATTACATCCCCATTCTTTATAGTTCGGGTTCAGTAAGGGTTTGATAGGTTTATCATGCATTGATCCGGTTAAAGCGAAATGTATCATCATCTGCAGAGGATCAATGCCATTCAATGCGGAGATAATTTTATATTCCAAAGATCCAGTCAGGCGATATCCCATTTCATAAAAGGTAAATTTGTCATCCCCCACAAACATCTGTATAAAAACTACTCCATTGCGCATTCCAATCGACTCAAACATCTTAACCACTATCGGGTCGAGTGTTTCTTGATACCGCTTCAGATGTTTAGAGGGAAAAGTATAGGCAACCGGCAAGGGGATAGTATCCTCTTGCACTTTTTTAACATGTCTGTCTGCCATTGAACTGAGACAGACTACACCATCTTGAATGATATAAAAAGCGGTTGCTTCTTTACAGTCCATATATTCTTCAACCAGTACTTTTTTGCGAGGCGAGAATAACAAGGATTTTTCCAGGTTTATTAGCAGCTCATCCGCGTCTTTGCAAATATATATACCTCTTCCTCCGCTATTATCGGCAGGCTTGGTCAAGACCGGATAACTTAACTGGGTCAGGCTGTGCAAATCAAACGGGTATGGAAGTCGATAGCCCTTAACGGTCGGTATGTCAAAGGCTTGACACAGTTCTTTAAATTGGATTTTGTTAGTTGCCAACTCAAATTGCTTTTTGGTGCCATAACAGGGGATCCCAGCCTTTTCGCAAATCTCCTGATAGTATGGTAACATCGAATCAATGAATCCGGTTATCATACCATCGATCTGCTCTTCTTTCAGCAGTTTTACCACTGCCCCAACATCGGTAGTACTAACCATAAAACTTTTATCGGCGATCTTTTTCCCGGGGGAATCCTCCAGATAATCAGTCACTAGAACACAGACTCCTTGCTGCCTGGCTTGTTTGATTATCTCACCCGATAGCCTGGTTCCCCCCAGTACCAGTAGTTTTTTGCCTCTTAAATCCAATCCCTATCTCCCTTTCCTGGGACAGCTTTTTCAATGCAGGTCAACATATGTTTCATATCCTCAAGATTATACCTTTGATCACAAGGGAGGGGCAGGATATTAGTGGTAAAGTCATATTCAATGCTTCCGACTGGTATGTTGGTGAGCACACTGGGCCAAAGCAAAGGGATATAAATCTTTTTATCGGCCAGTCCTTTTCTGATTGCAGAACCATTCTTAACATAAAACGGATACGCAAAGGGTCCCTCCGGGTAAATCGGTTTCAGCTTATTTAGTCGCCGCAACTTACTGTCCAAAAAGGCATAGTTTTCATTGCGGATGCGACACACCTGTTCATAATCAATCGCCCTTAACAGATTGCGAGTCAATTTGGACATGATTCTCAAAGGCTCCGTCTTTAAAGACTCTTCATTCTGCCGAAACTGCTCGTAGAAGTCTGCCGCCGCCCCTTCATAACGCCCTAAAATATGCGACATCCTTTTATAGGAGACATCAACTTCCAGGTTATCTGATAACGAAACCTCAGTTGCCAGGTACGCACCGTCTGGCACCCCGAAAAACTTCCGGCAGGAATATATAGTATCGATTCCTGGCAAGGGCCTTTGAAAAAAGGCCTGGGAATTATCCACAATGATTCTAATAAACTGCTCTTTTAGACCAAGAATCCTCTCCGCCGTCAATTGCCCGAAATAGTTCACTACGTACAGGTATTCGTTATCTGTAAGGAGCTTATTAAATCTAGGCATAAAATGATCATCAATACCGTAATATTCGATTTCATAATTATGGTTTATACATAATTGGCTTACCGAGTTACATAGATAAAACGGTAAGTATAGCTTTTTGATCTGTTTAGCCCGCAGTAAATACAAAAGAGCATTTCTGCCTGTATTAAGGGCGATCAGATCGCCATAGTATTCGCTGCCATGGATGGCTTCTAATCCTAAATAACCCCCAATTTCCCTCACGTGCGATCATCCTCAATGGTTACCCGGATCCAATCGTCCGGGTGGTCCAACATATCTAACATTTGGTCAACCGCTGCAAATCTCATAATCAAAATTCCGATGGCTGCTCTGGAATCTGTAAAAGCGGGGACGTGATCGCCGATTTTGCTATGTATATAAGCTTCGACGATGTGATCCTTTTTAATTTCTTCTTTTATCCATATGTCTTTCAGGATGCCGCTTTTGTTGCTGTGGATTGCATAATAGCTCCAGCATCCGTCAGGTTCAGCCATTTTGACAGTGGTGCAGTCTTCTCCTAAAGCGGCTTTTACGGTATATTCAACCATATCGATACCAGTTGCATACTTGGTCACCTGGGGGATATAATTACCACCATTCCTGGGCCCGATCTCCATTAGATATACCTTTTCATCTTGGCCGACACGGATATCAAAATTGTAGGCACCGGTTTTCATATCCAGCAAAGTTAACAGTCGCTGGATTTCCCGGTGGATTTTGTCTTGAATGTGCCGGGGATGTTGGCAGGGAATGCTAGCTGCCATTGGAACCAGGCCGCCATTGAAATGGTCATTGGCAAAACAGCGAAATACCAGCTGCCCTTCAATGGAAAAACCATCGCCAGCCACTTGATAACCCGTCTTTTCAACGTATTCCTCGATAATAAAGCGCTTCGACCTGGAAAAGGAAAGCGCGGAATTGACTGTCGATTCCAAATCCTTGGTATCGTTAAGCAGGCTTACGCCTTTGCTCCCCGACGAGTCGACCGGTTTGATGATCACGGGAAATCGATAATTAGCCAAATCGGCTTTGGCATCTTCAATGGTTTGGTATCCTTTAGCTATTGGTGAACAAAAGTCATGCTCCCTCAAAAAGGCCCTGAATTTCTCCTTATTGGTGAGTATTTCGATAGACTTATAAGGATGAGCTGGTAAGCCCATTTGTTCTGAGACATAAGCGGCAGTAAGTGCAGCCGGATCTGAAGCGTAAGCAACTACGCCATCTATATGTTCCTTTTGAGCAACTTCGAGTACGGCTTCTTGATTTGTAGTGCTTACACAATAAAACCTGTCTGCATAATACTGCCCGGGATTGTCTGGCAGATAATCACATAATACCGTGTGATAACCTTGTGATCTGACATGCTTAATAACCGCTAGCTGTTGGTTTGAGCCACCTAATAACAGTATTCTTTTCATTTAGGCTACCTTCATCTATTCTTGGCATCTTTTAATATTCTCTTGAAAAGCTTTGGCGCGGCTTTAAACTTACCAAAGAAATACCTGGCCGCATTCTCCTCAAGTAAGAATGGATAATAATATGATAATACAGTTGGTGAAGTCAATGAATTAAGTTCAATTATCTTAAAAGAATTATCGGTCATTATTATGTCGAAACCGACATAACTGATTTGCGGTAAATAATCCGAGATGTCTTGAAGGGTTTTTATCAAATGATGCCATCCCGGCAGGTTTATCTCCAAGTCCTCATTGGTATCAGGATGAAATTTAATGCTTATAAGGCGATTGTTAGATATATAGTAAGGTCTGTAAATGTTCCCGTTTTCATGATTGACTCCTGCAAAAATCCCGCCAGCAGACGGAGTCTCCAATACACCGCTTTGTTTTGTCCCAAATCGTATTAAGCTGCCCATTATTGTTGCTGGTTCATTTCCGGAATTCCTTATCAATTGGACTCGCACTGTATTCGGGGTGGCACCATAAATGGCCTTAAGGGTTGGGTGGGCCAACACATACTCGGTAATCAAATATCCTTCTAACCTGCCCACTAAATCTCTTAGCTCAGGCAAGGTGACCAGGTTCATATTCACATAAAAAGCACTATCCTCATAGGTCAGACGGAAAAAGCCCTTCCCTAAAGATCCTGCAATCAATTTGACGGCCAGATTACCTTCTCTTTTGAGCAACTCAATAACACCGTCAACATCAGGGGCAATATCATCCGGGCAGTCCATCATCCTCGCCAATTCATTACGATTTAGCAGGAAATAATACCTGGGAAGATACTGGTCAAAGGGGGCCAGGAGATATTTTATTATCAGTTTGTCATCGATCCATGTGGTGTATTGACCGTTTAAAGGATGCAGTCTATAGTAATCGAAATCCGGAATATGGTCACGGTAATTGGCTTCGGTTATGCCATAAGTCTTGACCCGCATGCTTAAGAAACCACGTTTATAGGCCCACAGCTTTTCTCCCAGACTGGTATCCTGGCTGAATATATCCTTAGTTAGCTGTTTCAGCAACAATTTGATCCCTAGAATAGACAACTTACCTCGGCGGTTTATATGCCTTAGAGCATTCTTTCCTGAATATAGATTCATAAAAATCCCCTGATTTTTGCTCCGATGATTCCAGTGCAACATGATTAGTTAATTGCCTCGGTCTCCCTGTTCAGATACCAGTCAATTGTCTTTTTGAGGCCGCTGGTAAAGCTTTCCTCAGCCTTCCAATCCAGTTCGGTCTCTATTTTACAAGCATCTATCGCATATCGATGGTCGTGTCCGGGGCGATCAGTGACAAATCTGATCAGCTCTGCAAAGCTTTTGATGCCGATGGTCTTCAATCTATCGGATTTAACCTGATCGAGCAGACCGCAGATGGTTTGCACAACATGCAAGTTACTATGTTCATTTCTGCAACCGATATTGTACGATTCACCGGCACGCCCTAGATGATATACTCTGTCGATGGCTTTACAGTGGTCCAAAACATAGAGCCAATCGCGAATGTTCATGCCGTTTCCGTATACAGGAATAATCTCTCCCGCAAGGGCTTTGCGAATTATAGTGGGGATAAGTTTTTCGTTATGCTGGCGGGGGCCGTAATTATTGGAACTATTACTTATCACTGTATTAAGCCCATAGGTTTGAAAATAGCTTCGTACAATTAAATCTGATGCGGCTTTACTGGCACTATAAGGGCTATTCGGTGCGTAAGCAGTTTGCTCTGTAAACAAACCGATTTCTCCCAGACTCCCATAGACTTCATCGGTTGAAATATGATGAAAACGTGATCCTTCATAGTCGGCTTTATATTTACCAGGAGATTCCATCCAATAATTGCGAGCTACATCCAGTACGGTAAAGGTGCCTTCTACATTGGTTTTAATAAATACACCAGGATCAGTAATAGAATTGTCTACATGTGACTCGGCAGCAAAGTGAATCACGCCCCGGATGTCATATTGCATAAAAAGGTATTCCAGCAACTCCCGGTTGCAGATATCACCTTTTACCAGTTGATAACGGTTATCTGCCTTCTCTGGATTATCAAGATTAGCAGCGTAGGTTAATTTATCCAGGTTAATGATATAATAGTTGGGATATTTCCCTAAAAAATACGGTATGAAGTTTGAGCCGATAAAACCGGCTCCTCCGGTTACAAGTATGTAAATAAGTCTTTGGTGCATTATTTTACCATTGCCTACTTTCGCGCATCTTTTCGCCCCAGAAAGGGCGTATTCCACTATTTGCTATGGTTATAAGGTATTGGCCATAATCATTTTTCTTCATCGATTCTCCAAGTAATAATAGCTCACCCTTATTTATATAACCCATATAATAGGCTATTTCTTCGAGACAGGCTATTTTAAATCCTTGGCGATTTTGTATGGTTTCTACAAATAGGCTTGCCTGAATCAATGAATCAAAAGTACCGGTATCCAACCAGGCAAATCCTCTGCCCAGAACTTCCACATTGAGCAGATCATTTTGCAGATATACACGGTTTACATCGGTTATTTCAAGCTCGCCCCGGGCTGAAGGCTTCAGCTCTTTGGCGATTTGCACTACATTATTATCATAAAAATATAAGCCGGTAACGGCATAATCTGATTTGGGTTCGGCGGGTTTTTCCTCCAGGGATATCGCTCGCTTCTTTTCATCGAATTCTATCACGCCAAAATGATGAGGGTCCTTTACCCTATATGCGAAAACTGTTGCACCCTTTTCTCGTTTAACAGCACGCCTTAACATAGGAGTGAATGCTTGCCCATAGAATATGTTATCGCCTAGAATCATAGCTACCGGTTCATTCCCAATAAACTGTTCTCCGATAATGAATGCCTGGGCTAGCCCCTCGGGGGAATGTTGTTCAGCATATGTAAATGATATTCCTATTCTGTTTCCATCACCTAATAACTGCTTAAATCGGGGGATCTCATCAGGTTTCGAAATAATTAGAATATCCCTTATACCTGCCAGCATAAGCACCGAAAGCGGATAATATATCATCGGTTTATCATATATCGGTAATAATTGCTTGGATATGCATTGTGTTATTGGGTACAGGCGCGTACCATTGCCTCCGGCAAGAATTATTCCTTTCAAATATTATCCACCTCTTTTTACTTAATAGGTCGTTTATATCACTAATACATAAATGTCTTAAATTATCCGATTTTTGTAACTTTTTTGATTATGTTCCACTCCTATTATATATCAATCGCTGCAGAGGTTTTTATGAATCGCAGCGAACAATCTAGTATTTATGGCATTGTTAGTCTCCTTTGGCACGGAAACGATATACCGGCAATTGGATGGAAGCACCGCTCCTTTGCTACCTTCACCATATAATTAAATTTGTCCAAATACCCTCTTTTCATCTCAGATTGACTGTTCAATACCTCAGCTCATCTGTATTCGACTGATCTTTTGGTATACGCTTTTCTCGACTCGAGGATTTTAGAAATAAAATTGCCTTTGATGGCATGGATACCTCCAAGTTCAAGGACAATATTGATATAAAGCTGGTTAAGATGCTTACCTGGATTGGTGAGGGATATAGCACTAAATTATCAGGTGAGGGCGAAATCGATTATAATGCCTTATCCAAAGAAATGAACGAGTGTTTGGATTTGCTTAAAAATAACTTCTACAAAGAAGAATATATATGATCTTGATACCGGCAAAATGGAAGGAGAATATGTATGAATTCATATGTACTCGGCTTTCAGGACATCGACAGGACCAAGCTGGCCCTGGTAGGGGGGAAAGGCGCCAACCTGGGGGAGCTATCAAGAATTGAGGGAGTTCAAGTCCCAGAGGGCTTTTGCGTTACCACCCTGGCGTATAAGGAACTTATTGGCAATAACCAGGAGTATAACGCGCTGATGGATCAGTTGTCCCTGCTAAAAGCAGATAACCGGGAAGGGATTGGCGAAATCAGCGCAATAATCCGTCAGGTCATCGAGAGCACCGAGATTCCGCCAGGGATTGATAAGGAGGTTTCTCATCATCTGGCCCAACTCGGCGAAAATAATGCCTATGCGGTACGATCCAGCGCAACTGCGGAGGATTTGCCGACGGCTTCCTTTGCCGGTCAGCAGGATACCTATCTAAACGTTATTGGAAAAGGTTCCATACTAAAACACATCAGCAAGTGCTGGGCATCGCTGTTTACTGACCGGGCTGTAGTCTACCGCATCCAAAACGGCTTCGATCACCGCAAGGTCCACCTGTCCGTGGTCATCCAGAAGATGGTTTTTCCAGAGGCAGCGGGGATCATGTTCACTGCCGACCCCATCACCTCTAACCGGAAAGTATTATCCATCGATGCCAGTTTCGGGCTCGGTGAGGCCCTGGTCTCCGGTCTGGTAAACCCGGACATCTATAAGGTCCGTGAGGGCAGAATCATTGATAAGAAGATTTCGACCAAGAAGCTGGCTGTTTCTGCCTCAAATGGCGGAGGAACGGAGGAGTGGAAGATTGAGGCCGACCGGCAGAAAATGCAGACCCTGAGCTACGAACAGATTTTACAGCTGGAAGGCCTGGGCCGAAAGATTGAGGCTCATTTCGGCTATCCCCAGGACATCGAGTGGTGCCTTATACGGGGACATTCCTCCGCGGGAGGTGTGTCCCCATTCCTTAGCGGACATTCCTCCGCGGGAGGTGTGTCCCCATTCCTTAGCGGACATTCCTCCGCGGGAGGTGTGTCCCCATACCTTAGCGGACATTCCTCCGCGGGAGGTGTGTCCCCACACCTTAATGGACATTCCTCCGCGGGAGGTGTGTCCCCATACCTTCATGGTAGCTTTTTTATCTTGCAGAGCCGGCCTATTACCACCTTGTACCCTATACCAGATGTGCAGGATGGAAAAAACCATGTGTATGTGTGTTTCAGCCATCAGCAAATGATGACCGATGCAATGAAACCCTTGGGGATATCATTTTTCCAGGTAGGGTTTGATGATTTTCCCCTAATTCAAGCCGGAGGAAGGTTATTCATCGACCTGGCTCATGATATGGCTTCTCCCCTGGGAAGAAAAATGGTACTTATGGCGGCTAACCAAATGGACCCTCTCACGCTTAACGCCGTCAAGACCATAATGAAGCGCAAAGACTTTATGAACTCCTTAGCACGCGGCGAAAGGGCCCTCAGAATGGGATCAGGGTATTTCTCCTGGGCCTTGCCGGTTCAGTTTATCAAGATATACCGCAGCAACGACGCAGCCATCGTTGAATCTCTGATATCCCGTAATGAGGAGTCTACTAGAAACCTGCGGCAGAGGATTGTCAACCTGTCGTCCGGGGAGGAACTGTTTGACTTTATTATAGAGGCTTATAAGCAACTAAAAGCAGACATGTATGATGCGCAGGGCATGGCAGCGATTTATGTAGGAGTATATGCGGTGAGTTGGATCAATAAGTACATGGAAAAGTGGCTGGGCGAAAAGAGTGCAGCAGATTCACTTTCCCAGTCGGTAGCCCACAACGTCACCTCTGAAATGGGGCTGGCCCTGTTGGATGTAGCCGACGTGGTCAGGCAGTATCCGGCGGTAATGGAGTATTTTAAACAGGCCCATAACGAGACTTTTTTTGAGGATCTGGCTAAATTGGAAGGCGGCACTGCGGTCAGCCAATCCATACGAGATTATCTGGAGAAATACGGTATGCGCTGTCCCGGTGAGATCGATGTCACCAGGCCTCGCTGGAGCGAACAGCCCACTATGCTCGTCCCCATGATTCTCAGCAATATCAGGAACTTTGAGCCAGGTGCCCATAAAACCATATTCGAGCAGGGGCTCTTGGAAGCCAGGCAGAAGGAAGAGGATTTGATAAACCGTTTAAAACAGCTGCCCGGTGGCAAACAAAAGGCCAAAAAGACAAAGCGGATGATCAGCCTTCTGCGCAATTTCACGGGCTACCGGGAATACCCCAAGTATTTAATGATCGGACGTTTCTGGGTTATCAAACAAGCCCTCTTGAAAGAAGCCGACAAGCTGGTGCAGAAGGGAGTTATCCGGGAGAAGGGGGATATCTACTATCTGTCTTTTAAAGAACTCCGCGAGGTGGTTAGGACCAACCAGCTGGATTACAGCATCATAAGCCGGCGAAAAGAGGAACACCAGTTTTATGAGAAGCTAACGCCACCTCGGGTTATGACCTCCGAGGGGGAGGTTGTACAAGGGGAATACGACAACACGAAAATTCCGTCTGGGGCTTTGGCGGGTATACCGGTTTCATCCGGCGCTATTGAAGGCCGGGCTCGGGTCATCTTAAGAATGGAAAATGCCGACATAGAGGAAGGTGATATTTTGGTCACCACTTTTACCGACCCGAGTTGGACACCGGTTTTTATATCCATAAAGGGCCTGGTGACGGAAGTAGGCGGGATGATGACCCACGGTGCGGTAATTGCCAGAGAATACGGCCTGCCGGCCGTTGTCGGAGTGGAAAATGCCACCAGGCTGATTAAAGACAGACAGCGGATTCGGGTGAACGGGACAGAAGGATATGTAGAAATCCTTTAGGTGCATTTTAAACCGTAAGAATCCAAGTCTGGCTAGGCGTTTGTACAACCGAGTCGATGCCGCTGGCTGTTCGCGTCTTTGCCGAAAAACGGCCATTGACATCTATTGTTGAAACCATACGCAGATTGCTGTACCAACAGCTGGTAGGCAATTATGGGTTGCCTTGGTGTGGTGCCCGGGAATAATGATAAAAGCCTCTTCATTGCCATGAGGGTATGTAGACGCCAAGTGCGAAAAAAGGCGGGACTTACTTGTGGCGTAAGTCCATAGTTCAATCGTTTACGCCTGATTAGTTTTAAAAGGTTGAGAACAGATTTACAATAAAAACTGGGAGATACTAAACCAAGAAGGAGAACCAAAATGTGGAAATGCCCGAAATGCGGACGCAGTTTCAAAAACACCGATCAAGCCCATTATTGCGGTAAGATGGTTACTATTGATGATTACATCTCTGCTCAAGATGAGGACGTTCAGCCACTGTTGCGGCAAATTCGTGAAACCATTCGAGCTGCTGCGCCAAATGCCAAAGAGAAGATCTCCTGGCAGATGCCTACCTTCTGGCAGGGCGAGAACCTAATCCACTTCGCAGCGGCCAAAAAGCATATCGGCATTTACCCCGGTGGCGAGGCGGTGGGTGTATTCTCTGAGCGCTTGAAGGATTATAAGACCTCCAAAGGAACGATACAACTCCCGCTCGGTAAACCGATTGACTATGAGTTGATCGCCGACATCACCCGCTGGCGAGTGCAGCAGGTAGAGGAGAAGCACAAATGAAGAACGATTTGGATAATTCCAGAATGACTCGCCAAGTATATGATATTCCCGATTTTGTGGTCGAAGCGCTGGACCACAGCAGTATGTGGGAGCGTTACCGGGCCCGCCCGCCATATCAGCAAAACGACTATATCGGATGGATTACGCGAGGCAAACGCGAGCAAACCAGGCAAAAGAGACTCGCGCAAATGCTTGATGAACTACGAAACGGTGACGCTTACATGGGGATGCCGTATAACGCGAAAGTCTAAACCCGCCATTTCTGGCGGGTTTTTTGCTACATTGAGGTGTCGGCCTTTGGGTCTAGCCCGATGATATTCTCTCTACATCTGCTGTTGCTGCTGCTGCATGGTTGAGAAACTTTGTTTGATGCGGCTGAGTTCTTCCTGAGGAGCTGGCTCCACCTTGTACCAGCCTTTTTGATTCATTAAATCAAATATCTGTTTCTGATGGTCCAAAGTCTGATTGAGAAGGCTGCTGAAGTGCTGCCTTACCTTGGGGTCTGCACTTTCGAGAACTCCGCTGGTCAGCATACTGGCAGCCAGCTTGTGTTCATATAGGAGAATACCCATCCATTCCATATCTTTTGACATAGTAACTTCCTCCTTACTGCATTGTTCTGCTGCCGGAAACCAGTGAAGCTGAACTCATTATCCACTGCTGATGCTGCCCTGTCATGCCCTGGATGAGGCTTTTAACCTGGGGATCAGTGCATTCGCCCATGGCATGCTGGCATGTCTTTTGGATTGATTCGAACATCTTGCTGGTATCTTCCAGATACAGGAGTTCCCTGGTCGAAAGTTGATTCATGAAAAACCTACCTCCTTTAACAAATCTATTGTTTAGGATTTACAATGGTTTTGGCATTATTCACGGATTTCAAATCCGGCCGTAATTGGGAAGGTTCTAGCCGCATTTGATATCTATTACCTGACAGTGTGAAAGCATCGGAACGAAAGATATAATTGTATTAGCTCAACACTTAAATCCGCTAGGGGAAGGTGTTCTGATGTCGGGGGCAAAAGGCTTCGCCAATGAAAAATAAATCATTGAAAAAGAGGAACAGAAGGTTGTGGATTATTGCATCAGTTATATTCTGTATTGTGATGGTATCATGTTTAACTCTGCCTCCAAGTTTTGGAAAAACAAAACCGTTTCTTGATGACAGTGGCAATGTTTTGTCTGGCAGTATTTCTGAGAAGATTTTCATAGACATCAACGGGGATCCACTTGGCATGTTTATTATGGCGAAGGATGAAAACAAACCGGTCATCCTGTTTCTAAGCGGAGGGCCAGGCATACCGGGATTTTTTCTGGAACAAAAATATCCTACCGGCCTTGCAAACGAGTTTGTTGTTTGTTTTTTGGAGTACAGGGGCACTTCCATATCCTACAATTCAAATACATCAGCTGATACTATGACCACAGAGCAATACATTTCCGATGTTATCGGAGTTACAGACTACCTGCGTGAGCGTTTTGGACAGGATAAAATTTATCTAATGGCTCATTCTTTTGGAACTTACATCGGTATTCAGACGGCTGCACAAAACCCTGAACTTTATCATGCGTATATTTCTCTCGCACAAATTGTAAATCAAGTCCAGTCAGAAAAAATGGCATACAGCTATATGCGCGATCAGTACCGTGCCGCAGGAAACGAAAAGATGGTCAAAAAATTTGAAGACTATCCAATTTTCACGTCGGATCAAGCATATGAAAGATACTTTACCTCCTCATTTCGAGATACCGCCATGCATGATCTGGGTGTTGGTACTGCACGCGATATGCGGTCAGTAATCACAGGCATTTTCTTGCCAACCTTAGGTTGTACTGTGTATACGCCGATGGAACGGATCAATATTTGGCGTGGTAAAGCGTTTGCCAGCAGCACCGCCGTTGTTAAAGAAATCAAGCATTTCAACGCTTTTGAGCATGTGCCGTCGCTTGATATACCTACCTATTTCTTTGCGGGAGCGCATGACTATACTTGTTTATATTCTTTGCAAAAAGAATATTACGTACAGATTCAAGCCCCGTTAAAAGGATTCTATACTTTTGAAAATTCAGCACATAGTCCGTTGTTTGAACAGCCTGATAAGGCAATTGGATTGCTGATGCAAGACATTTTGAACGGAACAAACTCCTTATCAGAGCAAATATAGGATGAGCATGGTAAAATTGAGAAACAGTGGCGGGAAAGATATATAGATAAACCATAGCGCATTACACGACCGATGGACAGAGTACAAGACAAGCAAGCCATGCGCGCCACGAGACAGCACAATACATCGGCCTTGTTCAGGGCGGAGTATGTCGGCAGGGTGGATTCTGCCCTATGCAGCGGCTGCCGCGCCGGCATGCGTATTTGCCCATTCGGAGCAATAGTTGACAGTGCACTTGATAAAAAGGTAGACATTGATCCGCGTCAATGTTACGGTTGTGGTATTTGTCGCACCACTTGCAAGGAGGGTGCGATTTGGCTTGAGAGCCGTGCCAATATTAAGGAATCAGCCAGTATCTGGTGAATATCGCTACGCAGTCAAAGGCTGATATAGTTTCTGTCGTTGGGGAAGCGGGAAAAGAACGCACGATTCGAAAGGAGTTATCATGAATCATCCTTCAGAAACGAATCAATACAAGCCTGAGTCCGAGTTAGGTACCGCAACTGACCAATGGAGGTGTCTCAATAAAGTTGGCGGAACGGCCGCTTTGATCACAGTCGCCTTGATCATAATGGCTATCATTGCCCACATGGTCTGGACGCCGCCCGGTTGGGCACCTGGCGCCGCCATAGAGTGGTTCACCCGATTTCAGGCCAGCTGGCTGCTGGGGCTCCTCGGCCTGGATCTCTTAATCGTTATCAGCCTTGTGCTGGGTATTCCGCTTTATCTCGCCCTTTACTTTGCCCTAAGACAGTCAGGTCATTCTGCTATGGTGATTGCTACCGCTATAGCCTTGATCGGGACAGTGCTTCACCTAACATCGAACACAGCCTTTGAAATGCTTTTTCTCAGCCAGGGTTATACAGCCGCAGTGACAGAAGCACAAAGAGCCATGTTCCTGGCGGCAGGAGAGGCAGCGCTCGCTTCCTACTACGGCACTGCTTTCCATGTGGGCTATATCCTTGGATACGTTGCCAAGATAATAATCGGTGCGGTCATGTTGCGGAGCGTTGTATTCGGTAAAGTAACTGGTTGGATGGGCATTCTGGTAGGCATTACGGGGCTTGCCTTCTATTTGCCAACGATAGGCCTCATTTTCTCGATAGTATCTGTATTGTTAATAGCAGTATGGTATGTCATGGTCGCCCGTGGGCTCTTCAGGATAGTATAGGATACATTGATTTATTACCGTTATCTCCAAGCATATTAACTCCCCTTTGAGTTGGCTGCTGCCGGCATTGGTTGGAAAATAGCAGAAACACTATCAGCCAGCTCGACCGATCTGGCCGCCAGTAAGGCATGGTGAAGGAGGATTATCTCTGCCATAATGGTTGGATATCAAACATCTCTTTTCCAGGTGTGGCGGCAGGCTGAGTTTGCCTACTTAAACGCATTTCGGCATTTTTTTAGATGTATTATGATAATATTATTGATTAAGGCAATAAGGTGAATAATAAGTGGTATAGGTTGCGAAATATTCGGCCCTGGCCAGCTTTAATTTCTTAATAATAGGCAAGCAGTTAAGCCCCGGTTATTAAAAAGGCTATGATTACCTGAGATATCGGGGCTTTATGCCTTTTTGTTGTCAATGTCCCACATATGGAGGAAAAAGATGTTTTCGGCAATTTTATTTTTAGTAATTCTTATAATTCTGAATGCTTTTTTTGCCGCTTCTGAAATCGCTTTTATTTCCCTGAATGATAACAAAATAAGGGTAATGGCTGAGGAAGGCCACAAAAAAGCCCAATCGATAAAAACTCTTTTAGATGAACCAAGCCGCTTTTTGGCCACCATTCAAATAGGCATCACCCTGGCAGGATTCTTGGCGAGTGCTTTTGCATCAGATACCTTTGCTGATAAACTTGTGAATTTAATAAAGCTTGCCGGGATAACACTTCCTGAGACCTGGCTAAAGACCATTTCCGTAATACTGATTACCATAATCCTCGCCTATTTTACCCTGGTTTTAGGTGAATTAGTGCCTAAAAGGCTGGCAATGAAAAAAGCTGAGCAAATCTCGATGTTAGCGGTTGGCCCTCTAAATGTTCTATCCGTAATAACTGCACCATTTGTTAAGTTGCTCACCCTGTCCACCAACTATTTTGTAAAATTACTGGGTATTGATCCGCATGAAGAGGATGAGATGGTCACCGAAGAAGAGATTCGTTTGCTTGTAGATGTGGGTGAAGAGAGGGGGGCCATTGATGAATTTGAAAAACTGATGATAAACAATGTTTTTGAATTCAACAATAAGACGGTAGCCAACATTATGACTCATCGGACTGATATTGGAGCTTTGCCTGTCACGGCAAGTCTGAGCCGTGTCACGGAGTTTTTAAAAACAGAGCAATATTCGCGTATACCGGTTTATGAAGATACCATCGATAACATCATTGGAATTTTATACGCCAAGGACCTGGTTTATTTACTCTCTGATGAAGGCGACCGAAATAGTTTTGATTTGAAAGGCTTGATCCGCAAGCCGTATATTGTCCCTGAGTCCAAGAGAAATGATGAGTTGTTTAAAGAAATGCAGAAACAGAATATTCATTTTGCGGTCGTGATTGACGAATACGGGGGAACGGCAGGAATTGTTACCATAGAAGATTTGATCGAAGAGATAGTAGGCAATATTTCGGACGAATATGATGAAGATGATGAAGCTTTCAAGAGACTTGATGATAACACTATTATTATCAAAGGGACCACCAGCCTGCATGAGGTTGAGGATTATCTTAAAGTAAAACTCCCCACCGATGAATACGACACCTTAAGCGGCTTTTTAATCGGGCAATTAGGCCGAATACCCGGTAAGAGGGAGCATCCTACCATAGAGTTTAACGAACTGGTTTTTAGAGTTGAAGAAGTGGAAGAAAAAAGGATAGCTGCGGTAAAGGTCTGTAAAGCTTAGGCAAACATGAGGATGGTATGATGTCAGCGTAAGGTGGACAGAACCGCTTCCTATGTCCTATGTCATAACTGAAGTGCACATAAAAAACCCCGCTGTATCTTGCGTTTAAGCGGGGTTTTCTCTGAGGTCTAAGCGGACTCTTTAGAAGCCGGTGCCAAGACCCTTAGGCAATATAATCGGTTTATCAGGCTTGATCTGATATACAGATGGAATTACCGGTCCTTGGTCAGTGAATTTATTGCCTGCTACGTACGCGCTGGACGGTAAAACCCGGCGCACCTCGATAAGGCTTTCCCCATACCAGTAGGAAAAATTGTTGACGATTCCAATCGCGGTGGGGTTCCCTGAACAGGTATTTATAATGCACGGTTTGCCGTTGATTTCGCCCATATAAATGGCTACGTGACCGATGTGTGTCCTGGCTGGAGCATCAGAATTCCAGAAGGTGAAGATGTCACCGGGCTTCAGTTTTTCGGTGCCAACCAGAGTGTATGTCGACTTTCCGGGTATTTTTTGTGCATAAACACCCGCCACTTTAGTCCCCACCGAGCCATAGTTTTTGGCTGCCGAAGTGATGGTATAGCCGAAATCTTTATATACCAGCGAAACAAAATTTGAGCAGTCGATGTAACCGCTGCTAGCATATTTGGTATGGCCATACTTCATGTAGCCGTATTCCATGTACCATATAGCCCGGCCTACCAGAGCCTGTGCGGGGCTGCCGTTATATTTGGCCCGGAAGGCGTCAACCACCGGTTTTTCATGGCTATTGTAATGGCTTATACTTGCTGCAGAGGGCAGCTTGGCCGAGGATGCCAACTTAGGCACCACAATCCACTTTAAGGCTTCATTCAAGGCTTTTTTGGTTATCGAGCCGACCACCCCATCGGTTTTTAGCCCCTGGGAGTTTTGAAAACTCCTTACAGCATCTTGAGTTTTAGGTCCAAATTCCCCATCTACAGCATTGGTGTAGAAGCCTAATTTGCTTAGATCCTTCTGTAATTGGGCAACAGCATGGCCCTGGCTACCCAGTATAAGATCTCGTGTGCCGTAATCACCTGATCCGACTGTTTTCATGGCATCATTGAGAGCAGCCTTGGTGATACGACCAACAATACCATCCGTCTTAAGGCCCTTCGACTTTTGGAATTTAATCACCGCATCTTCAGTCCTTGGTCCAAACGATCCATCTATACTATGCGTGTAGAAGCCCAAGGTGTTAAGATCGCGTTGCAATTCGATGACGGCAGTACCCTGACTGCCTAGTAACAAGTCTGTGTTTCCGTAATCACTGGCTTGCGCTGGCAAAGGTATTAGAGTGAAAATGAATAAAGCCAGCAAAGACCAAAGAGCCAATTTCTTGCAGCGTAGTGTCAGCATAGAATCTCCTTTCTTTATTCAGTACAACAAGACTACAGTAATTTTCGGTCGCAGTTTCATGTGAAACACTAGACCATTAAGGCTTGAGCCCCATGTATAACATTCGCCTAAAATTATTTACTACCTTTTGGTAAATATGGGCAAATAAATCAACGCAGGCATAAGTGAGTACTTATTGGTAAGGTTATCCTGCAGCCTGGCAAGCGGGCAGGCGGTAGGCATGGGAGGTGCAATATATAAGTAGCATGAATGGGGCACCTTCATCAAGCAAGATACCCCTGATGGAGTTTTTAAATCACAAATTGCGTCATATCTATGAAGCGTAAATAATTTTCCATTGGCGTTATTGAGGCTAATATCAATCCTTGGTGGTGTCGTACTTATTACCGAGGCAGGTGACGCTGATGTTTCACTGCAGACAGGTGATGTGTAGGGGTAAATGGTAGGGTTAAATAGCTGTTCGCAAAGAGAGCATTTCCTGATTATCTTCCCACCCTGGTTTATATACTTGATATAATGTGGTAAGGCATAGCTATCAAAGGAGGCTCTTGTGTGAATTGGTTAGATTTGATACCACAGCCAGTGCGTAACCTTTACGAGGTATACAATTATAACCATGCTGCGGAGGTATTATCACAAGGATGCCGCAACGATTTTATTGAACTCATGGGCGTTTTAACTGAGTTTTCAATAACTACTGCTGAAATTACAGCCCCGGGTGGCAATGAATCAAAAATACCCAAGAAGTTCTCTGAGTTGCTGCGCCCACTGAATTGGCTGGAAACCCGAATTCAGGGTGATTTGGTAGTCAAGCTGAGTGCTTCTGGCAAGCGCCAAAGTAAAGTAACAGAAAAACGAATCAGCAATTTCATAGATGGTCATAAAATCGACTATGTAAAAAACAGAGTGGCATTTGACTTAGAGTGGAATAGCAAGGACCAGACGTTTGACCGGGATTTATATGCGTTTCGGGCATTCCATGATTGTGGAATAATTAGCGCTGGTGTTCTGGTGACTCGCTGTGAAGAACTCAATGATATATTTCGCAGCCTGGGGGTAATGCACAAATATGGCGCTAGTACAACATGGATGGGGAAATTAGTGCCTCGACTTGAATCAAGACGTAATGGAGGATGCCCGGTATTAGCGTTGGGCATTAAGAAGAAGTTGGTAATAGACTGGTCAGAGCAGGAGAGTGACGGGGTATGAAAAATAACGAGCAAATCTCACCAGAGGCCTTCGCTTTATTGGAGTTCTGTAATGGAGATAAATTCAGAACCATTCTAGCAGACCCCCCCTGGCAGTTCAAGAATAGAACCGGCAAGATGGCACCGGAACATAAAAGGCTAAACAGGTATGAAACCATGTCTTTAAGGTCCATAATGGAACTTCCGGTAGAGTCTGTTGCCGATGAGGTAAGTCATTTATACTTATGGGTTCCCAATGCCCTTCTGGCGGAGGGCTTAGAAGTTATGAAAGCGTGGGGGTTCTGTTACAAAACCAATTTGGTGTGGGAGAAGGTCCGCAAAGACGGGCAGCCTGATGGTAGAGGGGTAGGCTTTTATTTTCGGAATGTGACCGAGCTATTATTGTTCGGAATCAGAGGAAAAAATGCCAGAACGCTTCAACCGGGGAGAACACAGGTTAATCTGATTAGGACTCAAAAACGGGAGCATTCTAGAAAACCTGATGAATTCTATGATTTAATAGAAGCCTGCAGTAATGGCCCATACTTAGAGCTATTCGCACGTGGTAAACGAGATGGCTGGGCAGTATGGGGCAACCAAGCCAATATTGACTATCATCCCACCTGGTCTACATATGCCAATATATAGCTATCGCAGTGCACCACGGTTTAGGTGAATTACCTATTCCGAATTCACTATTTCAGTTCTCTCCACCCTTCAGCATACAAAAGTTAAATATTGACAGAACATGTGTTCGATGTTATCGTTTAATCAGGAATTATCTCAAGTATGTATTTTTCAATGGATGGAGGGAGGAAATGGTGTTACAGCAAACTCCCGTCCTGTTCAAGGACCTTGATATCACAGGATTTGGTACCATCTTAGTTGATCCACCTTGGCAATTCCAAAACCGTACCGGTAAAGTGGCACCAGAGCATAAAAGACTGAACAGGTATAGAACTATGCCGCTTCAAAGCATTATCGAGTTACCGGTTAGTCAACTTGCCGCTCCAATATGTCATCTATACTTGTGGGTGCCAAACGCCCTTTTGCCTGATGGTCTTACGGTTATGCGTGCATGGGGATTCAACTACAAAACCAATTTAATCTGGGAAAAAGTTCGCAAAGATGGCGGACCTGACGGTCGCGGCGTAGGGTTCTACTTCCGTAATGTTACCGAGATATTGCTCTTCGGTATTAAGGGTAAAAACGCCAGGACTTATGCGCCCGGCAGAAGTCAAGTCAATTTAATTCGGTCACGTAAAAGGGAACATTCGCGTAAACCTGAAGCAGTATTCTCAATCATCGAGGCGTGTAGTCCAGGCCCCTACCTGGAACTGTTTGCAAGAGGTAAAAGGCCTGGTTGGTCACTTTGGGGCGATCAGGCTAATATTGATTACAGCCCGACTTGGTCTACATACATTGTTAAGGAAAACGCCAATGAAAACAAGCAAAGTGGAGGTCGGCTTTGCTGACATTTACTTGCAATTCCTGAACACCAATTGACAAAACCGGGCTCGCCTTAGTATATTAATTGTAATTCAAATCTTCAAAGGCATTGACGGAGAGAGTAGGTTGCAGTTGAACGTCGAAGCGAGCCGGGGACGGTGCAAGCCCGGTACCAGTAGTCTGAACCCGAAGATCACTCCTGAGCTGCGGACCGAACGAGAAATCCAGTAGGCTCCGACGGTTTTCCCCCGTAAGCGGGAACGCATATGATGGTATGTCGTACTAATGGGTGGTATAGCGAATGTCTTTTCAGGCTTTCGTCCCTTTACGGGACGAAAGCCTTTTTAGTTTTGAAAGTTGGTTCAATTGATAGATTCAAAATGGCATGTAAGCCGGTGTCGCCAAAGCGTATCTGCACTGGCGAACACTTGTCAATTGCTTGGGCAAAGCTTTAAACCGTCCATGAAGGGACTGACAGCGCGCTTTCCTATAAGGAAATGATGTAACCGGTTCGGTTTCGTCTCAAGCTATCTTAGCAACAGGAGGGAACAGCTATGGTAAGTAATAATATGGTGGAAATACGCTGGCACGGCCGGGGCGGACAGGGAGCCAAAATGGCCTGCCTGCTCTTGGCGGATGTGGCGGCGCAGGAGGGAAAATTCGTACAGGGCTTTCCGGAATATGGTCCGGAGCGCATGGGGGCTCCGATTACTGCATATAACCGCATAAGTGAACAACGCTGCTCCATACATTCCAATATCTACTACCCGGACTATGTGGTGGTGGTAGATGAGACCCTTTTGGACAACGTCGATGTTACCGGGGGTCTGAAAAGCAACGGCGCCGTGATAATCAACACCCCCAGTTCGCCTGAGGAGATGCGCCGTAGGCTCAGGGGCTGGGATGGTAAAGTATGCACCATTGATGCGCGCCGCATTTCAGAAGAATACCTGGGCGCCAATTTCCCCAACACCCCAATGCTGGCTGCTACCGTCAAAGTGAGCGGAATTCTGGAAATGGAACGTTTTTTAGCCAATATGAAAGAATCCTTCCAACATAAATTTGCCGCCAAACCCGGGATAATAGACGGCAACATGGCGACATTGAAGAAATCCATGGAGGAGGTGCAGATAGGGTGATTCGGGCCAAGTATATAAATGAACAAACCCCCTGGCAGGATTTGACCCCTGGCGGGGAGATTTACGAACCGGGGACGGCCAGGGAATTCAATACCGGTACCTGGCGCACCGATACACCGGTATTTGTTGTGGAAGCTTGTAAACATTGTATGCTTTGTGTACCGTTCTGCCCTGACAGCGCTATTCCGGTCAAGGGTGGCAAGCGTCTCGATTTCGATTATATGCACTGCAAGGGCTGCGGAATCTGCGCGGAAGTCTGTCCTTTCCCGGGGGCGATCACAATGGTGAGCGGAGGTGTACCCAGTTGAGCGACCGCTTATCCGGCAATGAGGCTGTGGCTTATGCCATGAAACAGATCAATCCCGATGTTATGGGAGCTTTCCCCATCACGCCGTCCACTGAGATACCTGAATACTTTGCCGCTTATGTAGCCAACGGCGAGGTCAATACCGAGTATGTGGCCGTCGAATCGGAGCACAGTTCTATGTCGGTCTGCATCGCGGCCCAGGCCGCCGGGGCCAGGGCTGTCTGCGCCACTTCGTCCTGCGGCCTGGCTTTGATGTATGAGCTTTTGTATGTGGCGGCATCATGCCGTCTGCCCATCACTTTAGCCTGTGTGAACCGGGCTTTGTCCGGCCCGATCAATATCAACCACGACTACTCTGATTCCATGGGAGCAAGGGACAGCGGCTGGATTCAGATTTATGCCGAAAATAACCAGGAGGCCTATGATAATTTTATAATGGCCATGCCCATCGGCGAGACCCCTGCCGTGCGTCTTCCGGTGATGACCTGTATGGACGGCTTTATAACCAGTCATGCGGTAGAGAACATAGAGCTTCTGGAAACCGAAACGGTACGCACCTTCGTGGGGACTTATGATCCCGAAAACTACCTGCTCAAAAAAGAAAATCCCCTGGCGGTAGGTCCGTACGATATCAGCGCCTATTACATGGAACACAAGGTTCAAGAGGCTGAGGCTATGAAAGCGGCCAAGGCGCGCATATTGGAAGTAGCCGCCGAGTTTGAAAAGATCTCCGGCCGCAGTTACGGTCTATTTGAAGAATATCAGATGGATGATGCTGAACTGGCCCTGGTTTTGATGGGATCAACTGCCGGAACTGCCAAAGCGGCTGTCGACAAGCTGCGCGAACAGGGTGTAAAAGCCGGGCTGGTCAAAATCAGAGTTTTCCGACCCTTCCCGTGTGAAGAACTGGCTCAGGTCCTGGCGGGGCCTAAAGCTGTAGCCGTTATGGACAAGTCGGAGGGTTTTTCAGCTAACGGAGGGCCTTTATTTGCCGAGACCCGCAGTGCCTTGTATGACTTAAAAGACCGCCCCTATGTGATAAACATCGTCTATGGTTTGGGCGGGCGCGATGCCAAGGTAGAGGATATTGAAAAAGTGTTCAAGCGGCTGGCGGATATCGTTGCCACCGGCGAAACCGGTCCAGTATATACCCATATGGGACAGCGCTCCAAGGAGGACATGGTATGAAAAGGGTATACAATCTGAAACAGGAAGTAGAAAAACCGCCCCGTCTAACGGGAGGGCACCGGCTCTGTGCCGGATGCGGGGCCGGAGTGGTTGTGGCCGGGGTGCTGCGGGCCCTCAACAAAGAGGACCGGGCTGTAGTGACCAATGCCACCGGCTGTCTGGAGGTTTCCACCTTTATGTACCCTTACACCGCTTATATGGACAGTTTTATTCATTCTGCTTTTGAAAACTCTGCAGCTACCTGTTCAGGAGTGGAAGCGGCCTACAATGCTTTGAAACGACGTGGCAAGGTGGAGGGGACCGTGAAATTCATAACTTTCGGCGGTGACGGCGGAACGTATGATATAGGGTTTCAATCACTTTCTGGGGCTATGGAACGGGGCCACGACATGGTGTATGTGTGTTACGACAACGAAGCCTACATGAATACCGGCATTCAGCGTTCGTCTTCAACGCCCCGCTTTGCCCGCACCACTACCTCGCCGGTAGGAGCAAAGAATCAGGGCAAAAAACAGGAAAAAAAGGATTTAACCGATATTATGGTGGCGCACAATATCCCCTATGTGGCTCAAACTGCCCCTTTGGGCAATTTTAAGGATTTGCACACCAAGGCCTATAAGGCGATCTATACCGAAGGGCCTTGCTTCATGAACGTATTATCACCTTGCCCCAGGGGATGGGATTACCCCATGGCTAAACTGGCCGAAATCATAAAGTTGGCGGTAGATACCTGCGTGTGGCCCCTTTTTGAAGTTGAGGAAGGGGTGTGGCATCTGAGCTATATGCCGAAGCGAAAGTTGCCGGTGGAGGACTTCCTGCGCCCTCAGGGCCGGTTCCGCCATATGTTTGAACAAGGCAATGAGTGGATGATTGAAGCTGCTCAAGCCTATGTGGATCAGAGATGGGAGCGCCTCTTGGAGCGTAGTGGTGCTTAAATCTATTAGGAAATCCTAGTATAATTACGGTAGGTAGGTAGGGCACCTGATAACAAGGAGGTTTTGCCTGTGGAGGAGACCATGTTTAGCAATGAGATGATCTTGTCCTGGCTGCATTATTTCTCGGAAAACGTTGATATCAACCTGGCAAAACTAAAGATGCTGGATATGACCGGGAAGAACAAAAACCTGATTCCGACCATTATGTTCAATCGGGCCGTCCTGGTGTTTGTAGATGCCGGGCACCCGGAAATATTCTACGATATGTGGAATGCCGAACTGGGAGACTGCGAAGTATGGTACAATGAGGGGTCCGAACCAATCGGGCCGATCAAACACGACAGAGTCTCAGACATGATCCATCGCGGCATCAATTATTCTGCGGCTATGTTGATTTTAAATCCCCATGCCGCCACCAATACTCACATCGGAATGGAAAACAGCCGTTTTTCTCCGGGCTCAGTCCATTATGTATGCCGGGAAGTGCGGGCTATCATAATGAACAAGCTCAACCTGGGGGATCAGGATAACATATGCATCATCTCCGGGGAGAGCATCGCGGTGGAGGCCGCCATCTTGGCCGCCGAGGGCAGTGTGATTGCAGTGGAATATGATCGCAAGGATCGGACTACCATGCAGTGTAACGTGGATAAATTCGGACTCAATAATGTTATCATCGTGGAGTCTTTGGATAATAACATTTTGGATGAACTGCCCGTGCCGGACATCGCCTTTATAGTAGGGTCACCCAGGATCGGCGACGAGATTAAAAGTCTGCTGGCTGTCAACCCGGCTATGAATTTTGTCATCTATACCCTGGATTTCGAGGTCTTGACCTCGCTGCCGACATTGTTCAAGGAAAACGGTCTAGAGCGGACCGAAGCCATTCGCGTGGAGGTAACGCGGGTAAACAGCAAGAGGATGATGGAACCCTTCCCATCCCCCTGGATAATCTCCGCAAGAAGCAGCAAAGGACAATAGTCAACCCCGTTAAACACGGGGACGGTTCTGGCTTTTGAAACCTAGTTCACACACAGACTCCAAACGCAGGCAAAGCCTGCTGTCTGATGCCTACAGTAATAAACCCCGGATGGAGAGCCTCCTAGTAATAATATAGCTACAAAAAAAGACCCCTCAGGGTCTTTTTTGTTCCACTCTCGGGTAGCACATAGTTGCTCAGAATCTTGGTGGAAGTATATAAATGGGCAAAAGGAAAGTGACTTACCTACCATTAAACTCTGGCTTACGTTTTTCCAGAAACGCGTTCATACCTTCTTTTTGATCCTGGGTTCCATACAGCATGGCCCAGGCGTCTGCCTCCAGCCGCATGCCGGTTTCGATATCGCAATTCCAGGCCGCATTGATGGCCGTTTTGGCCATGCGCATGGCCAGCGGGGGCTTGGCAGCAAGCTTTTTGGCCCATTTTTGGGCGGCATCCATAAGCTCAGGCAGCGGGACTATTTTGTTAATTATCCCCAGATCCAAAGCCGTAGGGGCATCGATGATCTCTCCTAATAATATCAATTCTTTGGCTTTGCATATGGAGGTGTGTTGAACCAGACGCTGAGTAGCACCTGCACCTGGCATGATGCCCACATTTATCTCTGGCTGGCCGAATTTGGCATTCTCGGCTGCTATTCGCAAATCACACATCAGCACCATTTCCATTCCTCCGCCCAGGGCCGGTCCGGCCACGGCGGCAATAGTCGGTTGGGGCAGGTTGGACAGCAGTCTTTCCCCCCGCATGATTCTTTCGGCATGTTCCCTGGCCTCATTGACTCCAAATTTCGAAAAGGCAGCTAAATCTCCGCCGGCGCAAAACGCCTTTTCTCCGCCGGTCAGTATTACTGCTTTAACATCGGGATCATCCGCTATACCAACAAGTATTTCGTTGCGTTCGTCACTCAATTCGCGGTTTAAGGCATTCAGAGCCTGGGGGCGGTTAAATTGAATAATGGCAATTTGGTCTTTTATGGTGAGAATGATATTTTTATACGGTTTGTCCCGATAACCCATAGTAGTTCACCTCCGCCAATAATAGTCCAAAACAGGTGCCGGTGGTCAACGCAGACGGTTAGTCCTCAACACTCAATAAGGCGCCGTTTTTCCCTAGTATTACCCTATATACGACAGTCTCAGTACAAATCCTTTTTAGTGTCTGACCACAAATCCAGCAGTACAATGTTGTAAACAGCGTCTCACAAAAAAAATGAGGGTTCGGCGTGGAGCTTACCTATCCAAGCCGGACCCTGTAGCATTTTGTACAGGTTAAAGATGTGCTTCTAACCTCATACTGTACGACCCTTATTGAATGTGCGTGGTTGTTCAGTTAACCAATCTTAATACCATCCCATATTGGCAAAGCCGCGAAAATGACAAGCGCACGCAGGGCAAAGCCACCCATTAGAACTGAGAAATCGGTGATCATGGTCAACAGCGACTGTTTTTGCCTGGGTCCTTCCATTTGGCCATCAGCATTTCCGCCAACTGCCACGGTTGCTTCTGTGGCTCTATGGCGCAGATATTGAACGGCATATACTGCCAATGGGAATATTAACCCCAACCCGATAAATATGCCCCAGAAATAAAGCGCATATTTTCCGTTAATAAGCAAGATTGCAGATTTCTGGGCTACTAAGCCATTGACTCCTGAAGCCATGATTCCAACAAAAGCTACCACCGCGACCAATTCTGCAGCAATCAGGATGATATGGGTCAAATCCTCCCGGCCTTTATTTTCTGATGATGCTTTTTCAATAATGGAACTCAAAAGCACTGTAATCGATAGACCAGTAGATAACGCCGAGATAAAAAATATCACTGGTATTATAGCTGAATCCCAGAAGGGAATAGCGCCGATCACTGAAATCAGAAACCCGGTATAACCGGCGGTGGCTATAGCCAGTACCACTCCAGACCACGTTACCACACTGGGAACAGGCCTGTTGATAAAGGTTAAGAAGCCTTTCAACATGCCTACTGCGATAAATACCGCCAGAATTATGGTTCCCCAGGTCATGACCGAATTAAGATTGGTTACCAGTCTCCACAACAGCCAGGGCTTATAAAACCCCTGCCCCAGATCGAAAACCAATAATAAGGTGCCGATTCCTACTATAGGTCCGCCAATATAGTATCCGACCCGTCTAAGGCTGGAATTCTCCCCAAGCCAGCCCATCTCGGCGGCAAACGAAGTCAGGTAAGCACCTGCCCCCAGGCCCCCCAAAAATAGGTATATAACCACTAACCAATGCCAGTATATATCCATTTGCTCAGTACCTCCTTACTGTTTCGGAATGATGACCAGGGAGGGCTTGGTCAGCTCAGGAGCCGGCAGCCATTGAATCTGCGCAACACCCCCCGGAGTCTTCTGTAGATCGACCAGTTTACCGAAAGTCAACGCCTGAGTGGGGCAAGCCTCTATACAGGCTGGTTTTTGGCCTTTAGCCTGGCGTTCATAGCAGAAATGGCATTTGGTAATCCTGCCGGTCGCTTCACTATACTGAGGAGCATGGTAGGGGCAGGCATAGAGGCAATATTTACACCCTACACATACCTCCTTGTCATGTATAACGATCCCGTCTTTATCGCGCTTTTTATATGCTTTGACCGGACATACCGCAACGCATACCGGGTTCTCGCAATGGTTGCAGGACATGGACAGATAAACATCTGGCCGGGCACCGCTCATGACACGACGCCATTTGGCGCCTTCTTCCCATTTGTTGGCACTCTTACAGGCAATGGCGCACTTGCGGCAGCCGATGCATTTGGTTTGGTCATACATAAAGCCTAATTGCTCGGGGTATTTGGGTGAATCGGGATCCGCCCCGGCAATTTGCCCGGGTAAAACACCCACAGCCAGCGCTCCGGCAGCCAAAGCGCCCATCTTTAATAAGCTGCGGCGGCTGATTTTGTTTAATTGGTTTGATTTATCCATTTCAATCTCCTCTCCTCAGGAATAGATAGAGTATCGAAAACTTCTTTTTTGATCAGTTCACCTATGGCAATCTCTCCGATTCTGCCGGTGATATAACCGGTCACGAGCGCTGACAGCAGCAGTATGGGGAGGTAGTAGAAGACCAGCAACTGGCCCAGTAACAACGAGGCTACCATGATTTGAGTGGTGTTATGGATCAATGCACCCGCTATGCTGATCCCTTTGATGCTGAAATATGGCGAGAATCTTTTATAAAGCAGGATCATTATCAACGCACTAAGAATTCCCCCGCTCACACTGAAGGCCAGCATCATTACCCCTCTGGTGAGAAGCGCCACCACGAAACAACGTATTGCAACAATCAACAGTACATCTGCGGCCGGAAGAAATACCAGCCCCAAAAGGGTGATGATATTGGCCAACCCCAGTTTGACTCCCGGGACCGGTATTGGCACCGGAATGATAGCTTCCAGCAGAGATATCAATATGGCATTGGTAACCAGTATAATGATGACCGCATATCTTCTATTCTTGTTCATACTGGGCCTGCTTTCTAAAAGAACCTCAACAACCTTCTCGAAAATGAGGGTATCCCGTAATGCAATCATTTGTGGGGGATACCCTCTTCAAATCTTTAGTTGTGGATGCGTGTTGAGACTTGCTTATTTAGCCGGGACTTTAACCTCTATACGGTTGTCATAAGCCTTTTTCAGTGCACCTATAAAATCGCCATGGGAGTCTTTCAGACTTACACTGGCACCTGAGGTTACATCGGCCAGAGCCTCTTTTTCAGCATCGGTGAGCTGAGCATATTTAGCTTGGTCACCAGGATCGGTTGATTCGGCTTTTAAGGGACGACCATTCTTATCAGAGGTATTTCTGGCGAACCATTGTTCAACCTCAGCCACGGTTTTGCCCTTAAATAATTCTTCATATACTGCATACTGTTCAGATATATTCATACCGTAAGCCTCGTCGCCACGTTCCAGTTTGGTCCGCCACTGACTGACTTCTTCAGCGGCTAATTCATTGGTACTGCCAGGAGCAGTTAAATATCCAGCCTGTCCGGGCCAGCCTGAGAAAACCGGGACCCCTTCATGTTCGGCGTCGTTAGGAGACAGAACTTCCAATACGTCATAGTGTACACTGATGATTCTGCCTTCTTTGTCAAAGGTGGCGTCAGCCATTACCGTGCTAATTGAGTAAATTTGTCCGCCGTTAGCATCTTTACCGGGGCCGACACGGAAAATCGATGTTTGTGCTTGTCCATTGTAAACGGTAAAATCCTTGGGCTGGGTGATGAACCCGGTAATTAAAACTGCAACCAACACTAAGGCAACCACCATAGAAACGACCTTAAGCTTTGACATTAAATATCCCCCTCATCAAATTTGATATGATACATTGAGTTTTACACTACTGAGAAATATTTTAAATCCTGAATTATGTCCCGAACTCAGGTACATTTGTCCCGAGGCTGGTTCATTAAATAAGGATGGTGTAATATTCAGCTGACTCTTACCAATACCGGCATTTACTTCCGGTTGTAATACCGGGCTGCTGGAGATTAAAATGGCATCAGATATATGACTATAATAGTCCAGATTAAATGTATAACAGAATAATGGAGCTGCCTGATGTAAAGAAGTGCGCAGCTATCCGTTTGCAGGGGGGAGAAGGAGTGATGTTGCGTAAACCCTTGACATTGCTAACACCATTGATGGTGTTTATGGTCACCGTGGTTTTGATATTTACAGCCTACGGCTCGGACAGGCAGGGTGCTGCAGAAGCGTTTGAGCACGATTCCTTTGCTATGGGAACAGTAATCTCTCAAAAGGTATATGGGGCAAACGGTCAGGCCGCAGCCGGTGAAGCTGCCCATGAGATCGAAAGGTTGGACCAATTGCTGACATTTAATGATTCTCGAGGAGATGTTTACAGGCTTAATAATAATGCCGGAATTAAGGCCATACAGGTTGACCCGATCACAACGCGAATCATAAACAAAGCCAATCAGGTGTCCGCCATGAGTGGCGGAGCCTTTGACATCACCGTTGGCCCCCTGGTAAAAGCATGGGGAATAGGAAGCGACCGGGAACATATTCCCTCACCTGATGAATTGGATAAATTGCTGCCCCTTATCGATTACCGGGACATAGAGATCAATGATAATGTCGCCAGGATTAAAAACCAAGGTCAAATGGTTGACCTCGGAGGCATTGCCAAAGGTTTTGCCGGTGATGCCGTGATTGAAATATACAAACGGCATGGCATTCAATCAGCCTTTATCAATTTGGGTGGTAATGTGGTTACTCTGGGAGGCAAGCCCGACGGTACTCCCTGGAAAGTGGGGATCCGCGATCCCCGTCCTGAGGGGATGGACAAGGGGAGGGACATTGGAGTCGTCAACGTAATCAGCAAGGCAGTTGTGACTGCCGGAGACGACCAACGCTATTTCATCGCTAGCGGACGCCGTTATCATCATATTTTGGACCCGTTTACGGGATATCCGGCCAAATCTGATCTGATGAGCGTGACCCTGATAACTGATTCCTCTTTAGATGCGGATGCATTAGACACCGCTGTATATATTTTAGGATTGGAGAAGGGGAGGGACTTAATCAGGCAATTCGGAGGAGTTGAGGCGGTTTTTATCACTGTTGACAAAAAAGTCTATGTAACTGAAGGGTTAAAGGATAGTTTCGATTTTCACGGGGAGAGCAGCGGATACGTTTATCAGCCATAACCGATTTAGGCGGGGTATTAGACATGGACAAAATCAAGAGATTGAAAATGGGCGACCTTATTGTATTTACCTTGGGACTATTACTTGTGCTGGCATCACTCGGTTTCTACTTTAACTCGGGAACAGCCCAGGGCGAGCCTGATGACCGATCTATAGCCGTTGTTACCCGCAATGGCAGCAAAGTGGCGGAATTGGACCTCAGTACGGTGCAAGCCCCGCAGTATATTACTCTCGATGACGGCATTGAGGTGACTATTGTGGCTGAAAAGGGGTCAATAAGATTTAAAGAGGCTGACTGCCCTGATAAGATTTGTGTCAAAACCGGCACCTTGACTCAACCTGGTGAACAGGCTATTTGCATGCCCAGCAGAACTATTGTCAGGATATTAAAGGACTAAAGGATCAGCTATGAACAGAGCATTAGGTAACTGCGCTGAAATGGATGGATCTATCAAATTCCTCCTGGCCATAGTAGTGGCCGCGCTGCCGTTTTATGTCGAGAAGCAGATCAGTTATGGGCTGTTTGTGGTTTATTTGCTGTTTATATCCATGGCGTTGAGGGTCCAATATCGCGCTTTATTGCTCAGTGCCGCATCCTATTGCATTATTGTATTGATCCCGTATCTTTTCGGTATTTCAATAAATCTATTGCTTTATTATCTGACGAATGATCCGGCCTTTGTTAGCAAGCAGCACACTACTGAGTTAATTCTGAGATTATTTAGGTTGTTGATCATTTGGTATGTGAGCATGCTCTATATTTATACCACCCCCATGCCGACTTTTCTGGGTTTGCTGGATAAGCTATTATGGCCTTTGAAGCTATTGAAAGTTCCGGTTCAGGATTACCTCAAGGTTGTTATGTGCATTGTAATGGACTTGAAAGGCAGCGGGGAGGATATGAAAACTCGCTTTCTGGACCACGCCCGGGCGGTGGTGGGGGGAAAGCAGCAAAAAATCAAGGCCAAGTTCAATGGAATATCACAGCTTATTGTAGCCTCACTAGTTGAGTCATTTCAGAAGCTGGACAGCATTGAAGCGTTGGTGGAAAAAGTAAACGCCGAGGATATATTCGATTATAGTTTCAGAATGACCAGGCTTGAGGGGATGGCTGTTCTCAGCCTCTCTGCACTGATGACTATGCTCTATATGATCGAAAAAGGGAATGGATTTATCATATGACCATAACTCAATTCATGCTATATCTTGTGTATGGATTCTCCATGATAATTATGGGTATCTTTGCCCTGATACAAAGAGATGCCAAAATAATGAATGTTCCCCTGATCAAGTCATTGAAATATCTGGGTTTTTTCGGAATAGCTCACGGTATCAGTGAATGGGTCACCATGATAATCAAACTGGAGTTGTGCCATCCCTACCTGCATACTGAGGTGTATTACGCTAATCTCATATTAAAGGCCTTATCCTTCGCTTTTTTGTTGCATTTTGGCTTGGAGTTGCTGCCGGTCCGAAACAAATACAAAAATATTTTACTGCGGGTGCCTCTGGTTGGTTTTTTGCTGTATCTGTTATTTTTCGATTTGTTCATAACTATCTATGGAACTCAGTTTCATATGACCAACAAGCTGTATAATACGGTTGCTGTACGATACCTCCTGGCTATCCCCGCATGTGTTGTAGGTTCTGCAGCCCTTTATTTCAATGCCCGCTTGATTAAGGCCAAATCTGTGGAAATATCGAGAAGGTATCAGAATTTGGCCCTGGTCTTACTGGCGTATGGTTTTGTAGAAGGTTTGCTCAGTTCAAAAACCCTGTTTGTGCCAGAATATTTCTCCTATATGACCCTTGCCTTTAAGGCCATAGTTGGATTTATCATTGTACTTCTGCTTATCAAGGTAATCGACACCTTTAGCTGGGAGCAGGAGGAAAGGCTGTACCAATTGGAAAAAATGAGGATAGCGGCGGAAGAGAGAGGTAGATTGGGTTTGGAGATACATGACAGCATTATTCAGGAATTGTATGCCACTGGCCTAAAACTTGAGTATGTATCCAAATGCCCCGATCAGGCTCTGCAAATGAACGTATTGGCAGAGGTGAAGTCAAACCTCACCACAGCTATTAACAAGACCAGAGCGTTTATTTCCGTCAATGCTTTGGATGAGATCGAATTGACCAAATTAAAAGACAGCCTGGAGGAACTGGTTAACAAATATAACAACAGTCAGAAAATAACAATAACCCTGCAGTGGAAGATCTCACCTTATCTAAGCGGCAATATATTACCGGAGAAGACTACCCAAATCTATTATATTGTCCAGGAAGCGGTAACCAATATAATCAAGCATTCTAAAGCGAATCATGCTGAAATATTGCTTGAAGGAAGCCCGGATTTTATTTATGTCACCATCATTGATAATGGGAAAGGCATTTCCCATCAAGACCTGAACTTGAAACAGCATTTCGGCATCCGTTCTATGAAAGAAAGAGCTCAAAGGGCGAATGGGTTTTTCCAAATTGAATCCCTGCTCAAAGGCACTCGCATAGAACTGAGAATACCCTGGGAGGAAACAGTATCATGAGCCAGAGCATCAAGGTGTTTTTAATAGATGACCACAATATAGTCAGAGACGGGTTAAGACTGATCTTGGAGTCAGATTCCCGAATTTCAGTTTGCGGAGAGGCCAGCAGCCTTCAGGAAGCAATCGATATTTTGCAAGACACGGATCCCGACGTGATACTGCTTGATTTCAGGCTGCCGGACGGTGACGGCGTTAATGGATGTCTGGCTATTAAACGGCGCTTTCCCAATATCAAAGTCGTTATTCTAACGGCGTTCAGGCAAAACCAGATGGTCATAGAAACCATCCGGGCAGGTGCGGATGGCTATTTGCTAAAAAACATCGACAGCCTTGATCTGATAAAAAACATTATTCGGGTTCATGAAGGCGATTGCGTTCTGGATGTTACCGTAACCGAAGGTGTTTTTAACAATATTTCCGGCAATGATAGTGAACTTGCCGCCGAAGGAAGTAATTTAAGCTGCAAAGAGAAAGCCATAATAGAAATACTGAGTCAGGGTAAATCCAACTGTGAGATCGCTGAAGTTATGGGCATATCTGAAAAGACGGTGCGCAACTATGTCAGCAGCATATTCAAGAAACTGAATGTCTCTAACCGCACCGAGGCTGCCGGTTACTGGATAAGAGCACAGAACTTGATAGGTTCGCAGTAGGTATGGCTAAGCCGCAGTCCGGATAAAACTTAAAACAGGCCCAATATAGCTGACCTTTAGACATTTTACTGCCTAAATTAATGAATGCGTCAAGGGCTTTATTTACCGAAATTGATTAGGCCTCTCATTTCGGTTTCTTTCTGCGCTCTTTTATCACGGGTTTCGGCGGAGAACGCGTAAATGCCGATACAGCACTCGAATACCCCTGGACTATGATTTAAGAAAGCTGGATTTACTCCCAAGCTATCATACATTAGTACCGGTTCATAGTAATTAAGGGTAGGTAATAAGGCTCTAATAATACTGGAGAGGCCTTAATTGGGAAAATTGATAATAGTCAAGGTTTTTTCTGTGATATGAATTAGAATAGGAGTATCGATAGACGAAAAACAGATGCGGAGGAGGGAGTATAATGAGGCAAACCATTACAATTAACGGCCAAACCGAGTTGGGCGAACTTGTAACTTTTTTTCCCGCCATTACTTCACGCTTAAATGAACTGCAAATTGACTACTGCTGCCAAGGGGATCGCTCCCTTGAGTCAGCTATAATAGAAGCAGGCCTTACCCCAGATTTCATCACTGAGGTACAGAACGCATACAGTGATTATTTAGCGAGACCAAATCGGGAACTGCCTGTGTCTGAATTGTCTGATGAGGAACTGATTGACCTCATCCTGGATACTCATCATCTGTCAGAACGTGCCTTATGGAAGGAGCTTGATAAGCTCGTCAATTTGATTTTGCTGGTCCATTATGAGCATGGCAAGGACTTAATGCTCAAGGTGCATCGGAGCTTCAGTGAACTGAAGCTGGAACTGGAGGAACATTTTGCAAAAGAGGAGCAGGAACTTTTCCCGGCAATGCTAAAGGGAGATAAAACACCTGAAGATCTAGCAGCCATACGATCACTTATTAACGAATTAGAAGGTGAGCACGATGGTGCTGGAAGGATTATTAAGCGTATGATCAAGGAAACCGACCATTTCACGCCGCCAGAGTATGCGTGTGCTACAGTTAAGACGGTTTATCAGAAGCTTCATGAGTTAGCCGATGATGTGTTCCTTCATATCGCTAAAGAAAATAGTGTTCTATTCAAACGTTACTAATATCGCCATGAGAATCAGTACAGTAATGAATGCGAAGAATAACTGAAGATCGTCATAAGTATAGAATATTTTGACCAATTAGTGAACACCGCTGGATCTGAGGAAAATCAAATGGAAGGAGTGAAAACCCAGTATGGCCAAAGCAGAATTTCAATTAGAGCCATTGACCTGTCCGACCTGTGTTAAAAAAATCGAATCCACATTGACCAAGGCCAAAGGGGTCGATACGGTAAAAGTATTATTCAACTCAAGTAAGGTGAAAACGGAATTTGATGATACCCAAACCAGTGCCGACAAATTGAAACTTACCATTGAAAACTTAGGTTATTCAGTAATAGCCTCAAAAGGCTCTTGATTTATCTATTCGCCATGGTCCAAAATGAGACCCTGGCTTGTTTTATACTATCATAAGTATAGGGTTTTAAGAGTGACAGGCATAGAAAAACCAAGGCTCGTTGGTGCGCTTGAAGGGACATCAGCGAGTCAAGTTTTTATAATGAAATCTTGATTATGATCAATGGCTTATGCTCTGATTTGAAATATGATTAGTGCAGCAAGAGGAAACGAGAGGGAGGAGTATAGGTGAGCAAAGCCTTGTTTCAGATAACACCGCTGAACTGTCCCGGTTGTGTTAAACAGATTGAAGCTAAATTATCACAAGCGGGTGGTGTCATGGCCGTGCAGGTTTTTCCGAGGCTGGGCAGGATTCGGGCGGAATTCGATGAGACCAAGATAAATGCGGAGCATATAGAGGGTCTGATTCTAAGCTGGGGTCACACTGTAAAGCTTAAAAAGCTAAACGAGGAGATATGAAGATGGTTAAGTATATTAATAAATTAAAAAATCAGCTTATGGCCATTTCCGGGATACTAATCGTCTCTGGTTTTCTTTTTCCTTTGGTAGGATATGAAAGCTATAAGGACCCGGCTCTGCTCACGGCGACCATAATCGCCATTATACCTATCGCCATTAGGGCTTTCCAAGCGTTGCGCATGAACGCCTTTAGTATAGAATTATTGGTGACCATCGCCGTCCTTGGCGCGCTGTATATTCAAGAATATACCGAATCTTCAATTGTTACCTTCTTGTTTTTGTTTGGCGCTTACTTGGAAGCGCATACGCTGGAAAAAACCCGTTCATCATTAAAAGCACTTGTGGATATGGCACCACAGGAAGCAGATGTCATCCGTGAAGGGGGAAATTTTACCATACCTGTGGATGAAGTTGTGAAAGGTGATCGGATCATTATCCGCTCTGGCGGCAAGGTGCCTGTAGATGGCAGTATCGTTTCTGGTAAAGCGACATTAAATGAAGCGGCTATTACAGGTGAATCTGTGCCGGCCTCAAAAGGACCGGATGATAAGGTTTATAGCGGCACAATTGTGGATAACGGCTATATAGAAATTATCGCTGAAAAGGTTGGGGATGACACTACTTTTGCCAAAATAATCGAGCTTGTCGAAGAAGCCCAAGAATCTAAATCAAAGACTCAGAAATTCTTGGATAAGTTTGCTAATTACTATACACCGGCTGTAGTTGTCTTATCCATAATTGTGTTTGCTCTTACCCGTAATCTTCATTTGTCAATTACCTTCCTGGTTGTTGCTTGTCCTGGTGCCCTAGTCATCGGGGCACCGGTATCTACTGTGGCCGGAATCGGAAATGGTGCTAAAAACGGTGTCCTTCTCAAAGGTGGAGAAGTGATGGATCGTTTATCTAAGGTTAATACGATTGTGTTTGATAAAACCGGTACCTTAACGAAAGGAAAGCCAGAGGTAACAGATATCAAGACCTTCAATAATCTGGGGAGCGAGGAATTGCTTAAATTGGTGGCAAGAGCCGAAACCATTTCGGAGCATCATCTGGGGCAAACGATTGTCAAGGAAGCCAATAAGAAAAATTTAAGCCTGGAAGGAGAAATATTGAACGGTGAAGTTATTAAAGGCAATGGAATTAGGGCTCAAGTTGACGGTTATGTTCTAGCGATTGGTAATCGTAAGCTAATGGATGCTGAAAATATCCAAGTTAGCGATGAGGTCTCAAATTATGCCCTCAAGCGTGAAAAAGCAGGCAACACAGCAATATTTGCGGCGGTAGATGGCCATGTTGCCGGGGTCTTCTCTATAGCTGATGAGATTCGTGAAGATGCTCATAGAGCTTTGACGGAATTGAGACAGAATGGTATCAAGAAAATGGTTATGCTGACCGGGGACAATAGGCACACGGCTGAATTAGTTGCCAATGTGCTCGGGTTAGATGAATTTCAAGCAGAATTACTACCAGAAAATAAAGTGGAGTTTGTGAAAAAGTTGAAAGCTGCCGGACATGTAGTGGCAATGGCAGGTGATGGGATCAATGATGCACCGGCTATTGCAACAGCGGATATAGGCCTGGCAATGGGTGAAGGCGGTACAGATGTGTCCATGGAAACAGCGGATGTGGTTCTTATGGCGGATAAGCTAATGCAGTTCTCTCATGCCTACGCTCTTGCCAAGGCAACGGTCCGCAACATGAAGCAGAACACCTTTTTTGCAGTCGCCATTGTCATTGTCCTTTTGGTTGGGGTATTATCGGACTATGTTCATTTGGCATCGGGGATGTTTATCCATGAAGCCAGTATTTTGATCGTGATACTGAATGCGATGAGATTGATCGGGTTCAATAGTAAAAACCGTGCAGCAAGCGGATTGGGATAAAGCGGGACAGGAGATTTGAAATGAGCCAACATGAGTGTGATTTTGAAGAACACCGGTCATGTGTATATTTGGTGCCGATATTTAATCATCTCGAAGATTGGCAAATGGCTGAAATAGCAGCTGCGATTCAGTCAGAGTCATACAGAAAGGGCGAGATCATCTATCGGGCTGGAGATCAATCAGACTCGCTCTATATTGTCAGGAGAGGGAAAATAAGGATTTATCGTTTATCTGAAACAGGTAAGGAACAATTAGTGCGTTTTTTGGGTCCCGGGGATTTTACGGGGGAACTGGCCTTATTCAGTGAGTCTGTTCATGAAGCTTATGCAGAAGCGGTGGAGAACACCGAAGTATGCCTGATTACGCGCACGAATTTACAGAAATTTCTTTTGAAATTCCCTTCCATCTCTTTGAAGTTCCTAGCGGAATTTTCACGTCGGCTGGAAAAAGCGGAGACACAAACCACCAGGGTTTCTACTCAGAAGGTCGAAACCAGACTGGCCCTTTTCATAGCTGAGTGTCTCGACGGCGAAGAATCACCGCTGGAGTTTGTATTGCCGATGCGTAAAAGGGACTTGGCTTCTTTCCTGGGGACAACTCCCGAAACAATCAGCCGCAAATTAACGGAGTTTGAAGAAGCGGGATATATCAGGCAAAAACCGCACCGAAAGATCGAAGTTCTTAATTTAGATGGTCTGCTCCTGGTCTAGTCAATCGTTAGGCATTATTTAAGAGGCCTTCCGGCCTCTTAAATAGCTGTAATAATCACAGCGGAAATCCTTCAGATGGCATAAAAATAACAATTGGAGGATCTTGTCTATAGAAGCATAGGGGTCAGCGATAACCTCAAATGACATGATTGACGTTACTGCGGGCTTTTACAAATGCAGCCATAAGTTGTATCAGGATTGCCCTTATGTTGTCTTAAGCCTCTACTTTTTTCGGTACATGTTCCAGGATGAAGTCCAGCACCTCTTCTGGGTCAATGCCCAAGGCTATGGCAAATTCTTGGTTTAGCTGCCGTTCCGCATTATTCATCAGATCCTCATCTGTCTTGGTGAGTTTCTTGCCAATTGATGAGCGGTATTCTTTTTCGGTGTGCAGCGTCTTGATGAGTTTTATCCACTCTTCGCTTTTTCCGGACCGGAGTGCTGTCTGAAAACTGGCGGCTCTCTGCCGGTCGTCATCTGTCCACAGGGTCTCCTGTTCGGGCATAGACGCTATCAAGGCCAGCACTTCCTTTTTGGTCATCACCGGCCGCATATGCAGCTTTTTACTGTTCACCGGAACCCGGATTGTCATATTGCTGCTGAAAACCGGAGTCAAAACGTAGTATTGGGTGTCATTATCCTTATCATACTCGTCTTTGCCGATAGCGGAAATCTGGCATACTCCGGTCATGCCGTAAACCACATAATCATTGACTTTAAACATTAAGCATCCTCCTTTACGAAGGTCAGACCTCTCAAAATCCCTATAGAGTAATAAAAAAGCAGTTTCGAAGGCCGATATTGCTGCGCCATCGAAACTACACTTCCTTACTCAATTATACCAATTATTTATAAGCGAAGTAATAGCCTTTTGCAGGTAAATTATACCATTAGCTAAAATGGTCCCGATTTTTATCAGATATGACCCCCAGCGGGCGGGGAGGACATCTTCACAAGTCCCCATAAAAATGGGATATTTACCCTGTCAGCCCTACTGACAGGGACATCGACGCTGAATTTGTATATGGAAATAGGACAAGAGTGCTGATAAACTGAAAGGTAGATATCTTTATTTCGCCGGTCTCAGCATCTTTTTGTCATGGCAAGTATTGGTATGATTTAAGATGAAAGAGGTGTTATTATGGATTTCAAGCTCACCGAAGAACAGGAACTTATCAAATCTAACATTCGCGAGTTCGCCTTGCAGTACGTTGAACCCGCAGCCGCAGAGATTGATGCCAACTGCCGTCAGCCTGTAGAGATATTTGAGAAGCTGGGAGAGCTGGGCATGATGGGTATTTCTTATCCCACCGAGTACGGCGGCGGCGGGGAGAAATTTGTGACCACCATGATGGTTACTGAAGAATTGGCCCGCTCCTGCGGAAGCACCGGATTCCTCCATTCATACAGCTATGGTCTGGTAGGACACCCCATCCTCACTTTTGGCAGCGAAGAACAGAAGCAGCAGTATATGCCCGGTCTGGCAGCAGGCAAGGTTATTGGTGCCTTTGCTCTGACTGAACCGGGTGCAGGCACTGATGTGAGTGCTGCCACCACCACAGCAGTAAAAAATGGCGATGAATACATACTAAACGGCACCAAGACTTTTATCACTAATGCCTTAATCGCCGATGTTTTCGTGGCCTTCGCCTATACCGACCGTGCTGCCGGTGCCAAGGGGATGACCGCCTTTTTGATTCCTAAGGGTACCCCGGGGCTAACCGTGAGCAAACATTTTGACAAGATGGGTGTCAGAGGTTCGCAGACCTCTGAAGTCGGCTTCAAGGATTGTGCCGTACCAGCCTCCTGCGTCCTGGGCAAAGAGGGCGAAGGTTTTAAAATCGCCATGAGCGCGCTGGATGTAGGCCGTATAGGCATAGCTGCCATGGCCACTGGTATGACCCAAGCTTGTCTGGATGAATCAGTGAGATACTCCAAGCTACGGGTGCAGTTCAACAAGCCTATCGCTAAACAGCAGGCCATTCAGTGGTTCATCGCCAATATGTCCACCGATGTCGATGCCTCGAGATTCCTATATATGTACGCGGCCTGGTTGAAGGACGAAGGCAAATCCTTTAGTCTGGCAGCTTCTAAGGCCAAGCTGTTCTGTTCAGAATGCGCCGGCCGACACACTTCCAAAGCGGTGCAGATCCAGGGTGGGTATGGTTTCATGACCGGGGCCAAGGTGGAGCGCCTCTACCGCGATGTCAAGCTGACCGAAATCGGTGAAGGCACTTCCGAAGCCCAGCGCATGATCATCGCTGGCGCGGCCTTGCGCTAATTATTAAACTGCAAGACAGAATTTCGCTCTTCGAGGTGCGGTTTTGAAGTTTGGAACCGCACCTTCTTTAATGCAAGTAATAACCAGATAACCAAGGCGGAAGCAGCCTCCCCTGGCCTCACTCCTAAGCTAGGGATAGCAGGTGGTCGTATTGCGCGGGCCGCACCTGGTGCTGCCAATTAAGATGGGTTTTAAGGTCTTTGGCAGCGATTATTCCGCTGCCATGCTGAAGATGTGCCAGCAAAGACTGATGCAGGGTTTGATATGGCCCCCCGATAACCGGCAAAAATCTTGGCGGCTTATTATGGTAGCTGAGAAATGAAGTCGGGGTTAACAACTATAAGCTGCGGAAAAATCGCTTCTAATCATCACAAGACGCAATTCGCTGGGAGAGCCGTACCTCTAACTGAAGCATCGAGCCTATAACTACGTCGGCAACAAACAAGAAAAAGACTTCACGGTCCATCTCCGATAACGGCAATTATAACAGGACACCGCCTCATCGGCTGTCTGTTCGTCTTCGTCATCCGGTTCGAATCCAGAGCACTGCTCGGCAATGCGGGCAGCCGCCTCCCAGTCCGTCTTTCCGCCCGTAAACTCACGTTCATCCTTGTTTTTTGCCAGCCACATCAGTGAATCATCTCCAGTTCAGGCATAAAAAGTCGTAGCATTATGTTAAGATTGCCCTTAAAACATGCGCAGCATGTGGGTGGTACTGGTCTGCCATTTAGGGTTTTCCAGGTCAGTGGGAAAAACCATCAGGGTATAGAGGTTATCGAGCAAAACCACCTTTACCTTTTCTCCCATGCGCACCGTTTCGTCGTCTTCCAGCCTCACCAAATCCATGCTCTTGACCTGTTGGACATAGGTTTTATCTATTATCTCCTTAACTGTGGCTACATAATATTCTTCATGACCCAGCTTCAGTTTGCCTCTAAATTGCCCATCATTGCCGGTCAAGCGCAGCCCTGCAGCTGCCAGTGCTCCGATTACGCCCCTCCCGTCGCCGCTCAGTTCAAATAAATATATACCCGGGCATTGTGCCAACTGCATACACTCTTCCTTGCTGACCTGTTCCTCTTTGACCCGATAGGCATAGCTGATCAAGTCATCGCGGTTGACCATCCTTTCAGGAACCACTACAGCCAGTCCGGCATTACAGCCCGAAGCCACATTGGATTTTATCATAGTGCAGGCATAAGTTATAAAAGGATTCAAGTATTGCTCATCGATGTCAGCTGAAAAGCTACGGGCGGTATTGTGCTTTTTATAACCGATGACAGGGTTGGGATAAAGCCGGTGACGACTGGGTATCTTGCTTTTGCCCCAGCCCTTATCCTCTATAGCCCTGGTCAACAAGGAGGCGGTTTCTCCAGCCTTGTAGCCGTCGAGTTGCCGGGAGTCATCAATCCCTACAAATATTTCCAAGTTTCCATATACCTCCGCTCTGCCAAAACTTGCCTTTAATACGCCTGCAGGTGTTTATTGGTGCAGGTATGCCAAGCATTGTTTTTTCGATACACCAACAGCTTGCGTTTGCCATCCAGCAAAACTGTTTTTATCTTGTCACCGATAATAATGATATCGTCAGGCCTCAAAGTCTGCCCCTCTATGGACTGTACTTCATCAATTTCGGTATTCTCAATTACCTCCCCTATTGCCATGGGTTCTCCGCTCTCTTTAAGCTGCATTTTCCCTTGAAATCTGCCATCGTTTCCGGTCATCCGGAGAGCGACTCCGGCCAGTGCACCTATTATCCCCAGTCCGGTGCCCCCATGCTCGGACAGATGAATACCACAATATTCTGCTGTCTGATAGGCTTCTTGCTTGGATACAATTTCTTTTTTGGCCTTAATGCCGAAAGCAATTAAGCGCTCAACATCCTTAATCTGTGTACTCACAGCTACACAAAGTCCCGGATCAGAACCCGGTGCGCTGGTATTCTCCAAAAATTCCGCTGCACATCGGATGAGATCTTGTACATCAACCGGACTGTGCTCCAAAACAAAGCACATCGAACTGTTATGAGAGGTGTATGGTATGTCTGGGTGTAATAGCAATTGATGCCGGGTTACTGGCTGGCACTCCCCCCAGCCCTTATCCTTAATAATTTTACGCAGGGCATTGGCTGATTGGCCGGTGGCCCCAATATCAACACTGTCAGTATCATCTATGGCAATATAAATAGTCATTTCTTTATCTCCTTTGCCTGATAGCACCTTATTGTTCCTACATTGCGGTGCTTGGGGTTAACACCTGTAGATGCCAGCTTTGCTTTAGTGTCTCCTGGCATCTACTCCTCCTACAATTTTCTTGAAATCTTTTCCTTCCATGATTCTTTGCACTTCATCCTCACTCAAATCGTAATTAAAGAACTGCTTGTAAAAGGACTTTGTCTCCTCTAGCATATCTATATCCGTAAACCGGTCAGGATATATGGTTTTAGCAGTCCACAGTATGGCCAAGGGTGTCTCTATTGAGTACGGATGCCCCCATCTTGAAACACCTAACGGCATCAGAATAATGTTCCCTTTTTGATATGCGGTTAGATGGTGCAGTTTTTCCGAAGCCTCAATATAGTTTTTTACATCAACTCCATTGATGATGATGTATTCTGGGTCTAAAAAAGATAGCTGTTCTAATGATATGAAGTTCTTCTGGGCAGCGTCACCGCTGCTTACCCCAACGTTCTTGACACCGGTCAAGGGCAGCCAATTGGCGGGCAAAGAATCCTTGGTATCGGTGCGCAGCAGTTCGTTGATGGCATGGTAAACGGTCTTCTTGCTACTATCGGGTATATCCTGGACTCTTTGCGAGACCAGTTCGATTATGTGATTATAGTAATCGTTATAAGCCTGTGCCTTCTCCTCCCGGCCCATTATCTGCCCCAAAAGCGAAATGGCGTATTGCTGCTCTTGCATGGTTTTAAAGCTAATAGCCACGACCGGGATACCAAACTTTTCAATTTTCTCCATCATCTTGGCGTCTTGAACTATATCAGTATAACAGAAGACTACTTCCGGGACAGGGTCTTTGAACAATTCTTCAATGTTGAAATTTCCATTGCCCTTGGGAGTTCGGGCTTGTTCAATCTCCGGATAAATGTTTAAAAACATATAGTCCCTTTTGTTGCCTTCAGAGACAGCCACGATTTTATTGCTGTCTCCCAGCATAGCTATCATATGCGCGGATACCGCAAAAAGACAGGCTATCCGGTCAGGGTTTTGGGGTACCTCAACCTCTCGGCCCACACAATCGATGACTTTTATGTAAGTATGCTGGGGGGAGGTGGTCATAACTGGCTTGCTACTCGAGCATCCAGAGACTAACACCAGGTTAACCAAGATCAATAGCATGGCAATGATTTTATTAGCATTCATTCCATTGTCCTCCGTCACTAAAATCTAAAGGGATCATATAATTAAGCACAGTATCCTTTTCGAGATTCTTAAAGACCTTGGTTCTAATTTTGAAGATCCTGCTCATATTATCTTCATTTAACACCTCGCCGGGCCTGCCTATGGCACCGAAACGGCCATTTTCCATCATCGCCACGGTGGTCTTTACCCCCTGGCTTTCCAGGTAAAAGGCATGGTTGGGAAAATGAGTTGCCATGACCATGGACATCGTGTTATTGCTATCTTTGATAAGCTTGGTCATATACTTGATCACATTCAGTTCATGTCGAAAATCAAGGTGGGCGGTAGGTTCGTCGAAGACAATCAAATTGGTCTGCTGAGCCAACGCTCGAGCCAGTTTAACCAGTTGTACCTCTCCGCCGCTGAGGTTATTGAAAACTCTATCTTTAAATCCGTACATACCGACTTTCTTGAGGCAGTCCAGGGCAACAACAATGTCATCTTCTCCTGGGGAATCGAACATATTGGTATGAACAGTCCTGCCCATTAATACCATTTCCAAGACCGTGTAGCCGAAAGTGTGCTCATGTTTTTGAGGTACATAGGCCACGGATTTAGCTACTTCCTCGATCTTCATATCCGATATGCTTCTGCCTTCAATGAAGATTTGTCCTTTTTCCACTCGGTTAAGGCCCAGAATGCAGTCAAGCATGGTGGTTTTTCCACAGCCGTTAGGTCCAAAGATACACATTATTTCACCCGGGCCTATGGAAAAACTGATACCATCTAATATCTTCCTGTTGTTATCATAGGCAAAATACAGGTCTTGGACCTCAAGCACAGCAGCTACCATCCTCCACCCCCCTTGGTCTTTTTTAGCAGGTAAATGTAAAAAGGCCCGCCTACAAGAGCGGTCAGCACCCCCAGGGGGATCTCGCCTTCAGTCAGGGAGCGGCAGATATTGTCTACAATCAATAAGAAGCTCCCGCCCAGGGCTATGCACAGCGGCAGCAGAATGCGATTGTCATTTCCCACTATCATTCTGCCGATATGAGGAATGACCAATCCTATCCAGCCAATAATACCGCTCATGCATACTGCCCCTGCGGTAGCCAAAGAGGTGCAGGCAATGATGATATTTCTGCATAGAGCAGTATTGACTCCCAATGTTTTTGCCTCCCGTTCTCCTATAGATAACAGATTGATTCGCCACCTTATCAGCATAATACCGGTTACACCTATTAGTATTGGAACTAAGGCTATAGCCAGATCATGGTAATTTGCCCGGGAGAGACTTCCCATCAGCCAGAAGGTAATGGCGGGAAGCTGTTCATAAGGGTCAGCCACATATTTGGTGAAAGATATCAGGGCTGCAAATATTGCCGAAATTATTACCCCACCCAGAACTAGAGTAACGGTGGGAGCAGTCTTATATATCTTTCCAGTGACATAACTTAAAACAACAGCTAATATGCCGAAAGCAAAGGCCAAAATATAAGTAAATAAAATGTTGTCAAACAATATGATAGCCAGACAGGCACCAAAACCAGCCCCGGAACTGACACCCAGGAGTCCAGAATCCACTAAGGGGTTTCTGAATACACCCTGCAGCGCCCCGCCGCTGACCGCCAAAGCGCCACCCACTGTCAGTGCCATAAGAGCCCTGGGCATACGCATATCCCATACTACAGCATGTTTTATGGAAGAAACCCCCGGGGTGGTTGAATTTATCCCTGACTGAAGAATTGTCACCACCTCGGTCAGCGAAAGGGGATATCGTCCTATGAATAAGGAGACAAAGACCAGCACCACAGGTATACATATGCAGGCGCTAAATAATAGTTTTTTGCTAATTTTGTTGCTTTTCATCGATTATGCCGTGTCTTAGCGCTTTCTCTTCAGTAAGAACCAACCCAGAACCAATACCACTACCAACCCTGTCACTGGCCAAAGATATTTATTTGCGATACTGCTCTCGGTTTGACTCGTTCCGGGCAGAGTTGTAGCCTGATTTGATTCATATCCTATGGTTGAAAAAGTAATAGTTTGCGGCTTCTCCAAGGTTTGGCCGTTCTTGCAGGTCAGGTTTTCACTGATGGTCAGAGTGTACAGCCTGGATTCACTTAGAGGGTTGACCGGTGCAATAACGATGTCGTTTCTCTTATCTCTCTCCAACTGGTCATCTGCCATAATGACATTCAAAGCTATATTGTTTCCCAGGTTATCAACCATTGAAAAACAAGACTGATTGTTTTCTTTAACAGTTATGTTGGTGACATTCTTAGAAAACTTCAGCTGTATCTGACTATCAGGCAGCACATCATGGGCGCCGTCAGGAATCGATGAGGAAACCAGTGCAAATGCGGATGATGCCCCACTTCCACTCCCACCTGCCTCTGCTGCTGATGCCATCCCCACTCCCAGGATTAACACGCCAAGCAAAGCTATGGCTACGCTTAACAACCACCTCTGCATAGTTTCAGCCCCCTTCTTTCTCCTCGGTCTACGCATGTATTTCAAGTGCACTAATCTCATACTGCGCTCCTGCTGCACGGAAAAACCCGGCAGCAGGAGCTGCCGGGTTTAGTGTCTACCTAATAGCATCCCAAAACCTGATCATAATAGTGCAATGACAAAAACAGCACCCTGTGATCGCGGTTTCGATTCAGCCCACTCCTTTCCAACGGGAGGCAGACCCGTTTCCAGACCTACCCTATCGTCCTGAGAACCTTGGTTGGCACTTTAGGCTCAAAGGATCGGAGTATATTCACTTATCAATTTACATTATTCAACAATGTTGCCATAAATCCTGCACCAAAATGGTCCATCAAACAAAATTTCTACTTTTTTCGGGATGGGTAATAGGAATTTCGCTAGTCTAATCATAAGAACATGGTAAATTTGTTGTTAAATCTTAGGCTATTGCCGCTTTCAACATAAGTCTGCATCGACATGCTGGAAATATTACACCGGGGCCTTGCTGTAATTGCTGGAGGCGGAGGGGGTTGACAATAGAATAAAGCAGGCAGGCAGTCACAAGCAACAATGAAAGTTAAATGGTGTTTGTAGGAGCCAATCAACAACGGTAATGTTTAAGAGGGAGCTTCCTGAGAATGGTTTTGTTAATAATAAAGGGGCCTGTCAAGGCCCCTTTGGCATCTGCTTTCAAGGTTTCTTAAATGCGCTGATCGGTTTTGGTGTTGAAACCGCGGAGGGAAATAAGCAATTTGCCAATCATCATTATCGGCCCAGCTACGGCTTTCTCACCGCTTTTTCGGCATCGCAGTAGCCTTTTCCCTGATCATACTGCGACAGATTCCAGTTCTCTGCCGTCTCCAGCAAGTGCTTTTTAACCTCATCGGGGCTGAGTTGGGGGTGGGACTGCAGAATAAGGGCTACGATGCCAGCGCAGATGGGAGTTGCCATGGAAGTGCCGGACAGGTTGAAATAGTCATTATCGACTCGGGCGGTCTTGTTCTGTTTGTCGAGAAAGGAGTTGGGTGAGCGCAGGGAGATGATATTCACCCCCGGGCTCAACACATCCGGCTTCACCAGCCCGTCAACAGTAGGTCCCCGGCTGGAAAAAGCGGCTATTTGGTCATCAACTCGACTCACCGTGTCTTTGTCATCCATAGCCCCAACGGTTATCACTTTTGGGCTTATACCGGGACTGGAAATGCTTTTCTCATCTGGTCCTTCATTTCCGGCGGCAACTACCACCACCATGCCCAGATCCCAAGCCTTTTCCACGATTTTTACCATAGGATCGTCACTGGCTGATGTGACTGCACTGCTGCCTAGCGACATGGTAATAATATTGATATTGTATCTATCCTTATTGTCGATACACCATTGCACACCTTCCATAACTCCAGAAAGTGAGCCAGAACCCGTTTTGGTGAGCACTTTCACTCCAACCAGCTCGGCTTCCGGGGCTAATCCCTTATACTTGCCATTGGATGCGGCCCCGTTACCGGCAGCATCTCCGGCACAATGAGTGCCATGGCCATTGTCATCATAAGGCGCCGTTTTGCTGCTGGTCACATCTTTAAAGGCCTTGATCCTTCCGGCCAAGTCTTGGTGTTCATAGATCCCGGTGTCGATAACCGCTATGGTGATGCCCTTGCCAGTCAATTCAGTGACTGCGGATGCGGTTGCTCTGACCGCCCCACGGGCAACGTTAAGAAGGGTGTGAATTTCCCGGTCCATATAGATTTTCTTAATAGATGGGGTGCTATCCAGCAATTTCTCCAGAGCGGCGGGGGTTAGTACTGCAGAACAACTGTAGACACTGGGGAAGTGCTTTTTGATCTGGGATCGAAATTGTTTAGCAATTAAGGTGTCCGCATTTTTTACCTGGCTCTTAAATTCCCCTTGATCATGGTGAAATTCAATAATCACCGCATATTTTTTGGTTTTTCTAAATAACTTTTCCAGACTGGAATGCAGGAAACAGGGGACCCGACGGAAGGGGTGATAGAGACCGACCATAGCGTTGCGGAGTTCTTTGTCCATTTTGTGGGGATGGCGGCGTACCATTTTGATCATCGATGGACTGAGCACAGTAAGTTCCTCCATTAGCGTTTATCTAAGCTATCATATGAGAGGAATTAGCAGATGGTACCTTAAGGGAAGGGACGGCTATAATTTGGCGGTGTTATCAATATCAGGTGGGATTGCCAAGCCGTTTGCACTAAATAGACCCCATCAAAGCAGACTACCAAAGTGAAGCCGCTCCGGCAGTGGAGGCCGATTCTTCAACATCAGGAAGTAAAAGCCGCTGGTGCTGCCTGCTCCAGAAACCGATAACATTCGTAGCAGTGGCCATGCCCGATGGCATTGAGCAAATGGCCTATTCAGGCGGGCAAAAGTATAGTAATTTAAAGGCAGAGATACATAGTAGCAACCATGTCAGTCCGGGATATGCTTCATCATTAGACCACATAGTATGAGAGTGAACAGGGTATAAAACATCGAAAGGAATGAAGCCAGTTGTTTAACAAATTATTAGTAGCAGTAGATGGATCCAAGAGTTCGCAGGGGGCCATTGAACTGGCTAAAAACCTGGCCAAATGTGGAATGGCTGCATCTGTCACCTTGATAAGTGTTGACCAGGCGCAATCGTTGCCTTTGCGGGTCATGGATTTCATGGTGGCTGATGCCAACAAGCTAGAACCGCTAGCCAATATGGTGGTCGAAAATGCCCAGGCCAGTCTGGAAAGGGGGGGCGTTGCAGTTGATACAGTTGTAGTCTGCGGCGACCCGGGTGTGCAGATTTTGGAGTATGCTAAGGCGCATCAGTATGATTGCATCCTGATGGGCAGCCGGGGACTTTCAGTGGCTAAAGAGATGGTGCTGGGGAGCGTAAGCCACAGAGTGCTGCATAATGCGCACTGCCCGGTACTTATTTATCGTGATTATTAGATGGGGTTAAGCGTAATCAGCTCCGAGCATATCTGTTTAACAGTCAGTATTAAATTTATAACCCTCTATGAATGCACATTAAGGCTTGATACATCATATTATAGGAATTAGAAGACCGAGTACGCTTGTTAAAAACATAACAATGCCGGGTGAGGTGATGTTACCAGAGCGACAGCTCCGAAAAGAGGTAAAAAACCTAATAATACCTGAGTGGGTTATAACAAAATACTTATGATATCAGTTATCGGTGCACAAAATTATATCAGCCTGAATAGAATATCAGAGACCAATTGAGCTTGTTAAATCTGTAACACTCAAATTAGGACAATGGAATCGCTGACGATTTATAGCTGCAATTACTATGGTCAAAACCTTATGCTATTGTTCTCCCAGAGGTTAGATGGTCCCCATTCCCTCGACCTCTCGGCAGAATCCTGTCAGGCGCGCGGGTCTCCAGTTGCTTGACCCCGCCTGATAGGGAAAAGTAAATACTAGACTACCATTTATATTAATTCATTTTTTCCACCAGCATCAGCGCTATCAACAGACCGTAAATGGTCAGTGTTTCGATAAATGCCAAGGAGACGAATAATAGCTTTCTAACTTCTTCGCGGATTTTAGGCATCCGGGCTATTGATTCGAAGGATTTGCCACCCAGCAAACCCATACCAATACCGCCGCCGATGCCAGCGATGGATACTGCCAGACCAGCGCTCAAAGCAAACAATTCCATAGGATTTCCCCTCCTTCCATTCGACAGTGCACAGTTCCGCCAGGCTTCGTTGAGGGGAATGATAAAGCGGCTTGACTATAGCGACTCAAAAGTATTTGCCATCAGCCGTCAATAAAACAACTATGCGAAGTTCAAATTATGGGTCTTTGCCCATCGCTGTCGACAAAGGAATACGCTGTGAAAGACTTGGGGTTATTCACCAGCTGAGCTAAGGTTAACGGTTGGTGTGCTGGCAAAGCTTGGGTGTCATCAAATAAACTATATGCCACTTTCCATTTTTGCCGCTCGTCGGCTCTTTTTTTCTGATAGTATTTTCTTATGACTTCCTGCCGTTGTCGGGCTACCTGCTCGGCGATAATGGTTCCTATATAGAGAGCAATATAGATTCCGCCTTTGATCAGGTAATAAACAAACACATAAAACAGAAAATGCTGTTGTAATTCAGTCATGCTAACACCTCCCTTCGCTACATTTTCAATCCCTCCATCTCGTTAAGGTATCTTGATGCTCCAATCTTCCGAAAACCGGTCACAACCACACCCGCCTGCAACAAATCCTCGACCTGGTCTCCTTCCATAAACTGCCTGAAAGCGACATTTCCGTATCATATTATATTAGCCGTGCATGACAAGGGTTACCGTTCAGGTGAAAAATAAGTTAACTGGATTTTATCGCGTTGTTTCCCTTGAAATCGGACAGCATATGAATACAATCACCTTGGCGGTGATATTTGATGCTGGCAATTTGGGAGAAACACCCAAAGGAAGATAAGGTCGGATAGCAACCGCGGTTTTCCGAGCCTGGAGATAAACCTGATCACCAGTTAATAGCAGCAAAAGAGGGAACCTCATGAAAAAATCCGTCGACCCGCTTTCACCGTATAAGCGGAAAAGAAACTTTGCAAATACTCCGGAGCCTGAAGGTGATGCTGATAGGGAAAATTCCAGGCTGTCCTTTGTGATCCAAAAACATGATGCCCGCAGTCACCACTATGACTTTCGCCTGGAGCTTAATGGGGTTTTAATAAGTTGGGCGGTTCCCAAAGGTCCCAGCCTGGATCCCGCACAAAAGCGCCTGGCGGTGAGGACTGAGGATCATCCTGTGGATTATACCCAGTTTGAAGGCATCATTCCGTTCGGACAGTATGGTGCCGGGAGTATGATAATCTGGGACAGGGGTGTATGGGAGCCAGTGGGGGATCCGTTTAAGAGCTTGGCTGCCGGAAATTTGAAATTCCGCCTGAGTGGTGAGAAGCTTAACGGGGCTTGGGCTCTGGTGCGCATTAAAGAAAAAACGGAAGTAAAACAAGAAAGCTGGCTGCTCATAAAGGAAAAGGACAATTTCGCCGAGCCGAATTCCGGGGAAGATGTGGTTGACAGGCTGCCTGGGAGTGTGCTGACTCAAAGCGAAGCTCCATTAATACCCGCCGGGGCTAAAACCGGCCCAGTCCCGTCAGTTCTTGCGCCGCAATTGGCAACTCTGGTGGAGGAAATCCCATCAGATAATAATTGGAGTTATGAGATAAAGTTCGATGGCTATCGTATTCTGGCCCACTTTGATGAAGGCAGGGTGGCTTTATATACACGCAATGGCAACAATTGGACTGAAAAGTTGTCAGGCCTGGCAGCAGCTCTCAGAGGGCTCAAGATCGAACCGGGGTGGCTGGATGGTGAGATCGTCATGCTTAGGGCAGACGGCACCCCTGACTTTGCCGCTCTGCAAAATGCCTTCGATTCCTCCCGGGTCGGTGACATCCGCTATTTTGTGTTCGACCTGCCTTTTTATAACGGCTTTGACCTCCGCCAATCAGCCCTGTCTGAGCGGCGTGAGCTGTTAAAAAAAGTCCTGGCTCTATCCACTAGTCCGTTGATAAAATTCAGCGATGCATTTGAAGGCAGCGGCAGCGAGATATTTAAAAGCGCCTGTAAGATGGGCTTGGAGGGGATAATTGGCAAACGTCGTGATTCCACTTATGTTTCCGCCCGGTCAGCGAACTGGGTCAAGCTAAAATGCGATCACCGCCAGGAGTTTGTGGTGGTAGGATATACCGACTCCAAGGATCCCGGTCGGGCTATTGGCTCGCTGATTCTAGGGGTTCATGATGAGGAGGGGAAGCTGCGCTATGCTGGAAAGGCAGGAACGGGGTTCGACCATAAGACTATGCGTATGCTAAAAGATAAACTATCCAGTCTGGCAACTGACCAGACCGCGTTGCATGAGAAACCGAAAGATGTTAAAGGACATTGGGTCAGGCCGGAACTGGTGGCAGAGGTTTCTTTCGCTGAATGGACTCCCGACGGCAGGCTGCGGCAGGCCGTATACCGCGGATTGCGCCAGGACATAGCGGCAAAATCGATCACTCGTGAAGCAGCCGGGCCCTTGCCGCGCTCCAGGAGCAAAGCAGGCAGAGCTTCTGTTGAACCTAAACCAATCTCTTCCAGCACCGCTGATCACAAAATTACTAATCCGGAACGAGTGGTAGACCCCAGTACTGGCCTGAAGAAACAGGATCTGGTGGAGTATTATCAAATGGTATCAAAATGGATACTGCCTCACCTAAAGAATCGTCCGGTATCCTTCTTGCGTGCACCGTCAGGGGTGGAAGGGCAGTTATTCTTCCAGAAGCATGCCGATACCATGCACATCCCCGAACTGAAGCGCCTGGATCTGGAGCTGGATCCCGGGCATAAGGCCATGATTGAGGTAGACTCGGTGAAAGCCCTGTTCGGAGCCGTACAGATGAATGTCATCGAATTTCATACCTGGAACGCCACTACCAGTAAGATCGACCAGCCAGACCGAATGATTTTGGATCTGGATCCCGGAGAGGGAGTCGGTTGGCCTACCATGCAAGAAGCTGCTGAACTTACCCGCACCTTGCTGGAAGAATTGGGTTTACGCAGTTTTTTAAAGACTAGCGGCGGCAAAGGGCTGCACATTGTGGTGCCGTTATCTCCACGCCACGACTGGGAGGCAGTCAGGGATTTTGCCAGAGCCGTATCGCAACATCTAGCCGCGGTTCTGCCTGATCGCTTCGCTTCCCTGAGCGGTCCGCGCAACCGTATAGGCAAAATATTCGTGGATTATATTCGCAACAGCCGCGGTGCAACGACAGTGGCTGCCTTCTCAGCTAGGGCGCGGCCAGGCCTGGGAGTATCATTGCCTTGCTCCTGGGAGGAACTCCCCATGTTAAGCGGAGGGGCGCATTGGACCATTGCCAACCTCAGCCAGCGGCTGAAATCAGGCATAGATCCATGGGAAGAATATCCCCGCTGCAAGCAGACCTTAAGTGCCAAAGCAAAAAAAATGCTAAAACTATGATGTCAACTTGGATATCGGCGGCAACAAAACCGGTGGCAGCAGTCCAGCTGACCAGGCATAAAGGCGGTCTTGTAACCACATAATATAGATACTATTTGGCTGGGAGGTGACAGGTTGAACAAAGTCGTTGCAGTTGACGATGGACTGGCACCGGTGAAAAATTACCTGAGCGAGCAGGGATGCCGGATCATAGATATCGATGCCGCTCAAAACCAGAAGGTCGATGCGGTGATTCTATCGGGTATGGACAGAAACTTTCTGGGTATGACCGACATCAGGATCGACGCACCGGTAGTCAGTGCCGAAGGCATGACCCCAGAAGAAATATGGATGACCATTAAACAATTTTCCAGGCATATGCAGTGATCTTAGAGTATCAAATCAACCATCAGGCAGTGATTACCCCGAACGGGTTGTCACTGCCTGTTATTCTGTTAATGCTCTACGCACTGTCCGCTGGGCTATTATGATTAACCAGAGTGTCTACCTCCAATTGATTATACTATGCCACTGTTCAGGGGTTACCGGCACCACAGACAGGCGCTGCAACTTAACCAGGTCCCAGTCGTTAAACTGCTGGCTGGCCTTTATCTCTGATAGAGTCACCCTTTGGGACAGCGGTTTTACCGGGACCACCTTAAAGACCAATCCCGATTCCTGAGCATCCCTGTAGGGGTAACTGATTATCTCCGCTATCCCCACTATGGCCCTTTCTTTACCGGTGTGATATATGAAGGCCAGGTCGCCGGGCTCCATCTTTTGAATATTGGACAAAGCCTTAGGAGCCTTGACACCTTCCCAAACCGTCTCTTTTTCCTTTATAAGGTCATCCCATGAGTAATCTTCAGGTTCGGTTTTTAAAAGCCAGTAAGACATATCATCATTACCGCACCGACATTTGCCGGGCTTTACTCCACTAGTCTATATATTTTGCCATTATAATCAAGTACATACAGTTCGTTATTTTGATCAAGTCCAAATGATGAAATATTATAATCAGTATCAAGCAAGGTGCGACTTTCTGCCTTCATATTTTCATCAAGCCTTACCGCCCAGACCATCCCGGTGACAAAATCACCGAATACATACCATCCATTCAAGCTGGGAGCTGATTTGCCGTAATAGACGTATCCGCCGGTAATGGAATTGCCCTGGGGATGCTGGTATTCCCATACCGGCATGGTAAATCCGGTAGTATCAAATGAAGCTGTGGATGGATAGAAAAGACTGCCTTCCATTCTATTCCACCCATAATTGGCACCTTTATGGATAATATCAATCTCTTCTACCTTGTTTTGGCCAACATCCGCAGCCCAAAGCCAGCCACGAACCTGATCGAAGCTGAATCTCCAGGGGTTTCTTAACCCATAAGCATAGATTTCTTCTCTAAAACCCTGTTTATTCGCAAAGAAGGGATTGTCCGGCGGTATGGCATAGGCCATACCGTCAGCAGAACGGTCAACGTCGATACGCAAAATTTTACCCAATAAGTTGCCCAGGTTTTGAGCATTATTTTGGGGGTCGCCTGCCGCTCCGCCATCTCCGCTGCCGATATAGAGATAACCGTCGGGACCAAAGGCCAGTTGCCCTCCATTGTGGTTGGCATACGGTTGGGGAAAGGTGAGAATAATCTTTTCGCTGGACGGCAAAGCCCGGTTAGGGTCGCCAGGATCTGCCTGGTAGCGTGCTATGACGGTGCTATTCTGATCGGTATAGTTTACGTAGAAAAAGCCATTGTGTTGATAATCTGGGTGCAGAGCAAAACCCAACAAGCCTTTTTCCGGGGATCTGCTGTCTACTCGGTTGGTCAGGTCCATAAATACATGCGTGGTCTGAACCTGAGGATCATTATGGAATACCAGTATTGTGCCGGTCTTTTCGACAACAAATACTCTGCCCTTATCATCATTGGCGGGGTGGTAATCGAGAGGCTGATTGAAAGTGAGGTTTGGATAGGCTTCAACCAGCTTCACACTTCCGGAGCTGCTTGAAGGGCTTCCAGCTGTTTTTTCAATAGGTGTGTTATTGTTGCCGGGTTGGGGATCGACCGAGCTGCAGCCAGCTGCCAAACACAGCACTAACAACACGACCAAAATTGGCAGTTTTGGCATATAATCACCTCCTTAACAGGATTATAACAAAAAATACGCCCTGGCTTGAGGTTGGGGAAATCACCTAAACTTATAGGCTGCTTTTGAGATGTGGTGCAAGGTTGCGAACGTAGAATAGAAAACCAGAATTACAATAATACTAAAAGTAAATCCAAGCTAAATGCACAAAGGAGGGAAAATATGTCAGGTAAAGATGAACTTAAAAAGATTGAAAAAGTGCTCAAACATACCCAGGACAACGACTGTCCTGAAAAAGAGGGTGATAACTGTAAGAAACCTGGAGTTTACGGGGACTCCAAGCCGCTAGGCGCAGGATGATTTTAGGACTGCGAAGCCCTCAGCCTTTTTGATTATGCCCGGTTTTATATTGGACAGTAAACAAAATAATCAGCACCCTAATTAAGACCCGATAAGGGTCTTTTTTGTTCGGTAGAAGCGGTAGTGGTGATTTTTTTAAAATAATGCTCAAAAAGAGAGTCTACCGGAAGGGCGCTGATCATCTTGAGACCGGTCTGGTCAGTGTTGTTCAGGTTGACCCAGGAAACGGCGCTGGAAGAATATGAAGACCGGCAGAGGAATAATAACCCAGCCCAGGCTTTTGATCAGATTATTCTTTGCCCGGTCAGCCTGCCGTTGCTTTTCTGCGTCTACTAAGTTCTGATACCTGGCCATCCATTCATCCTCAGTTAAATCCTGTGAGCTGGGGTTAAGGGTTTTGTCATTGCCGCCAAACTGTCTGAACTCTGCGTAAGTCTGGTGATAGGGGGCAGGGGCTATCAGGTCGGTCGCGGCCATAAAGGCGGCAACGCTCCCACCGATTATCATCATTAAGGTTGCGAACAGTACCAGGTATACATAGACTTTTCTGACCATCGTTTCTCCTCCTTCGTGAGGTTCATTTTTTACCGCTGCGGCCGATATAAATGCCAGGGCCAGGAATACGACCACAACCACAACTGCCAATAAGAATATGGAAATCATGCTGCTTCACCTGCCTGTAAGTTTTGCCTTTATATAATACTACGTATTTTGCTTAACCTTGCACATATTCCTCTGCTATCAACCTCTAAGAAGCACTTTGGACTCGGATACTTAGACAAGTAATGCCAACCTCGAAATGAATGCACAAGTGCCGAGTGAAAGGAAACTTTTATTAACCGGGTATACTACTTCGGGAGGATCACGAAGCCCCGCAGAGCTGGGTAGCGCTCCGAATATCGGGATTGAAAGAAAAATGGAAAAAGACGGCATGGAGTCTGTGGATCGGATTCAGGCCAGTGACGATGGTAGAGAAATAAGCTGTGTTTTTGGATTTTATTAAAATTTACTAAAGCCCAGGGGTATGTTAAGCTATTTGTAACCCACCAGACACACTCTTTATAGCATAATAATCAGCTTATTCCTGCCAATATTTTAGGTGGACAGCGGCAGTGCGATGGAATTTAGAGAGATGTACCATGACCTGCACACCAATAATAGCTATTAATGTATAGTATAGAAATGTAAGACTTGTGGGATGACTACCCGTTTCTAACGATTTCCGCTTAATATAGATAAAACCATTTAGACAGTATTTTAAGCATTTGAGCGGCACGGGTCAGAACCTTCCAATCGAAGGCTTTGACAGTCCTCTTTTTCCTGTCCCAGGCTTATTGATCTGAGGCGGTGAGACAGGCCAATGCTTTAAACTGGAGAGCCCTTGGCAGAGTCTGATCCGGGGAGGTGGTGGTTAAGCGCCGAGCTGGTAACTAAGATGGAGATGAGGAGAGTACCTAGTATGGCGGGCAGGCTTTAATGAACTCATGGGGATGAGGTCACTGCATGCGGCCGAGGCCTCAAATAAGGGTTTAGAGACTTTCCGCACAGGTTATGAGCAGATGGCCTTAATCAGTATACAAGCGCAATCAAGCGTTGATTGAGGGGTGTACGTGAATTAAGGCGGAGTCCATGCTTGTTCTGCAATTCCCTGCGGGGGATAAAATAGGCAGTATAAATTAAGGAGGGGAAGTTAAATGAGTAATGGCACACTGGCACCCGGTACCAAAATTCCTTGTAAGGTTAGCCGTACCCTTGATGTAGGAGATTTTTCCATTCTTCATCAACTGACCTGGTTCAATATGGCGGTACATAGCAATTCGGAATACGCAAAAAATACCTGGTTTAAAGAACGCTCTCTGGCCGGTCCGATTATTTTTACAGTGGCTGATGGATTGGTGCATCATGCCGATACCATAGCCTACTTGCTGGAAGATGTCGGATATGAAATCTATGCTTATATTGGAATCGACAATGTTAAAATTACTACTCCGGTCCTCTTCGGAGACACCCTGACTGCAAACGCCGAAGTGGTTGATTTCCGCCCTACCAAGAACCCGGAAATGAATCTTTTCATTTATAAGAACAAGACTTATAATCAGCGTGGTCAGCAGGTTATTGAATACCAGACTACCATGATGGCTAAGAAAAAAGCTTAAGCGAAGGCATTTGCTGATTGCAGTTGGGCCGCAGGAGATTTGTGCCTGCGGCCCTTTTCGATACTAGCGCTGCTATTACGTTCTATTTCAGGCTTATTAGAAACGCTTCCAGCCGATCCAGCCCTTCTTTAATGTTCTCCAGGGAGTTGGCATAGGAAAAGCGGATATAGCCCTCACAATTGGGCCCGAAGTCTATGCCGGGAGTGACCGCCACTTTGGCTTGCTCGAGGATGTCAAAAGCGAACCGGTAGGAGTCAGCAGTATATTGCTTGACGTTGGCAAGTGCGTAGAAGGCTCCCTGAGGATCATGCCGGGTAGCTATTCCCATATCTTTTAGGCGGCTTAACAGATAGAGGCGGCGCTTATTATATATCTCCAGCATTCTCTGCACATCGGGTTCGCATTGGCGCAGGGCAGCGATGCCTCCCTCCTGGGCAAATGAGGAGGCGCAGATGAAAAAATTCTGCTGCATTATCTGCATGGCTCGTATATACTGGCGAGGCGCAATCACATAGCCCAGACGCCATCCGGTCATAGCATAGAGCTTGGAAAAACCATTGACCACAAAGGCCTGGTCGGTGTATTCGAGGATAGTATGTTGTTCACCTTCATATATAAGCCCATTATAAATCTCGTCAGCAATAATAATAGTATCAAGTTGGGCCAGAGATTCTAGGTCTGCAGCACTAAACACCACGCCAGTAGGATTGCCTGGGGAGTTGAGCAATACCGCCCGAGTAAGCGGGCTCAAGTGCTGTTTGATGACATCGGGCCGGTATTTGAATCCGTCTTCTTCAGAAACTGGCAGGAAAACCGTTTTACCACCCACATAATTGATGAAGTTGGGGTAGCAGGCATAATAGGGGTCAGGCAGTATTATTTCCTCCCCCCTCTCTAAAAGGACTGAAAACATGATCAACATTCCCGGCGAGGTTCCGGAAGTGACCAGTACCTGTTCAGGGGTGATCTCGACTCGGTATTTATTCCAATAATGCTCGCAGATGGCCTCCCTCAAGGTCAGTTTTCCCATACTGTGAGTGTAATGGGTGTCATTGTCCTTGATGGCCTGCAGCAGTGCTTCCTTGACGGGCTCAGGCGTAGAGAAATCGGGTTCGCCCACCTCCAGATGGATAATGTCCTCACCCTGAGACATCATGGCCTGGGCTTTCTCCAAGACCTCCATGACAATAAAAGGTGACAATTGTTCAGTTTGCGACGATGGCGTTGATCTGTTCATACATGCTTTGCTCCTTCATGAACTCTTTCCTACAATTGTATATAAGGGGATCGGCTTCAGTCTACTATTCATTCCCGGAAATGGTACAACTCATGCATAGACCCCTGCCAAAAAGCCATCCGACCACCGGATATATCAAGGAGGAGAACGGAGAAAAGCGGAGTGATCATTGATCTCCGGGAAAATAAAAGGGCACAAGGATTTTTCGGAGAAATCCTTGTGCCCACGTTATATGCGGCGATTTAATTGACACGGGAAAATGCACCCTGGTGTCGTTTTACCTACATAGCCCGGTTGACGGCGTTCACATAGCGGTTGAACAGAGTGCGGTTCTTGGCAAGTTTAGATCTCATGGGAGAGCTGAGTTCCAGTTGTACACCCTTGCCTATCCTGTTGCGGTTGACGATGTTGGCCTTGGAACTTCCTGCCAGGCGGGCGGGAGCAGTGACGGCATTAAACCCTGCCTTCCGTAATTCAGCTTTGATTTTGTTGCCCAGATATTTGTCGCGACCGCCCACATAGGTGACAGCCCGGCTGGTACCCCCGCAGCCATGGATGGCAACGGTGCGGGTCGATTTTCTAACCAAATTTACAGCCCGGGCTTCCCTGAATTTGGTGGAGGTGATATGCAATCCGAAGCCTTTTCTCAAGCCGATAAAACCATAGTAATCGTAGCCTCCCCGGGATGCTATGGCAGAGGCAATATCATCGGTATGAAACTCTATACCCCCGCCATGGATGGCGATGACCGCTTTAGACGAAGCGCGGTCCCGGGTTACGATCCTGTAGTCTCTGCCATAGGTATTTCGAGCTTTAAGGCTGCTATAACTCGAATATTCGGCCAGAGCTGGGAAGGTCAGGGTGGAAACCATAAAGATTGTCAACAACAGCAACGCGATCCTTTTTTTCATTGTTCTAGTTCTCCTTTCCAATCAGTGCAAGTTTCCCAAAAATGAGTTGCTTTGGGTGAAAACATTTAGTCCTGGAAAGACTGCCATAGCTGAGGCGGTTTTGATAATAATCCAGGAAATGTTCTTTCACCCTGCGCCTAGATAATTCGACTTTTTTCTGCCGCTACCTTTTGGTAAATATGGGTATATTGTTTTGGATGGAGGTGAAAGGATGGTGCAATGGGCGAAGTATACTGTAATAGAGGTTATAGGTGGGAGGGGTATGGTATATAGTGGTATGTCAGATGTGATTTGACATCAACACAGCAATTATCCACATTATACAATTCTATTCTTTACTTCCATCTCGCATGTTGCAAGACAAGTAAAAAGCCTGCCAGGTCAATCCTGGCAGGCTTTACATCATTTATGATCTTTGAGTCTGTGTTAACAGGAGGTGCAGGAATCACACCCGCCTCCCTCAGGCTGTTTTTCTCCCCTCAGCTGCAGAAAAACCTGTTCACGTGTTTAACTGAAGTCAGCACGAAAGGTCCGTAATTTTCATAGATATGGTTTTCCACCGTAAATTTGATACCATGGTGTTCCTGGACTTTGTCACCCTCAGCTGGTTCATCCAGAACCAGATTAAAAGCCATGCCCCCTCACCCAACGTTGGCAATGATACGCAGGTTATTGGTTGCGATCTTCTGGGCTGACAGGATCCCTTTTAAGTCCTCAATGGCGGATGGAGTTGCCTTTATAACTTCCATGTTAAATGATGCCTCCTTTCAAGTTCAAAGCATTATGAATATACCCTATATGGGTATGGTAACACGGATTGCCCAAATGCTCAACCAAAAATGGTAGTAAACTGAGAATCAGGCAATATAAGGACCTTTTATTGAACGGCCATGGGCTATATAAATGGGTTTGGTAGACTTAATCTTGCCATCTGAGCGTATAAATATACGGAAGTTCGAGGCTTGCAAATAATGGAGGACAGCTTGAAGTGAACAACGCACAGCGGGTTTTGTTGTCAGTATATTTGCCTTTGACCGTATTTATCCTTATCCTGGATAATTTTTTCACCGGATACGACCTGGTGCAATATGTAAAATATATCACCGTTGTTACGCTGTATCTGGCAGCACAATGGGTGAATAAAATCGGAAATGAACAGCAACTGATGAGTCTGGCTCTGTTATGCGTCGCCATTGCGGATTTATTTTTGGTTTTGTTGCCCACTATTACCGGATTTGATTATACCGTGGCAGGTTCAGCGGGTTTTGCCGCGGCATATTTGTGTTTAATAGGAGCCAATCGAAAGAATTACCGCATCGGAGTGGGGGAGGTAATAAGTGCTATATTGTTGGTAAGTATCTCTCTGGCGGTGCTGGCTACTTTGCCGCTTTCAGAAATCCCCGTCTGGAAACTGGTAGGAGTATTATGCTTTGGGGTGATTCTGAACTATATGGCATGGACTTCGATATGCACCATTTTCAGAAGGTATTACCGTATTAAGATCGCCTTGCTGTTGGCAATCTCAGCTATTCTGATGCTCGTATCCGACCTGGCCGTGGCCTACGTCCATTTTAATCTGCAGTATACTGCCTTATACCAGCCCTGGATGCAGAATGTGGTGTGGGCCGCTTATATCCCTGCCTGGACTTTGCTGGCTGTGGTGATCAGTGAGGATAATCCTTATCGCAGCAATGTCCTGAGGTAGTGAAAACAAGCATCGAGGAGCCTCTTGGACATCTTCAGCGGCTGATCACCAGTTCTGCCATCTCCCCGGGCTTGAGGGGATTATCGGCGGCTAGCTTGATCTTGATCTTGATGCTGTCCTTATTCTTATTAGCGCTGGTCTGCATGTCTTTGGGGGTGTATTTGGCCTCCAGGTCAATGAAACTGACTGTGCCTTTATACTCATTTTTTCCTTTGAATATCGATAATTCCTGACCATAATCGATAAGGTTGGCCGAATCAACTGGAACATAAGCCACCAGGTATTTATCCTGCTGAGATGCTATTTCGGCTAGATTGGCACCCACGTTTACCATATCACCGGTTAGGTAATTCTTTGTGATCACAATTCCGTCACTCAGGGCAACTATTTTATATTTGGAAAGATTGGCCTGTGACTGACGTATCTGGCTCTCGGTCAGCTCGATATCAGCCTGGGCTGCCGTGATCTTCTCCCGGTCAGGGCCTTTTTGCAGGATGATCAGCCTCTGGCGCGCGTTGTCGACCTGCAATCCGGACGACGCGAAAGCAATGGTGGCCAGATCGAGCTGATATTTGGCATCATCGCAGGATGTTTGGGAAATGCCCCCGGCTTCGAATAAAGCTTGAATATCACTGTATTTCTGCTGGGCTAGCTGCAGGCTGAGACGAGCACCTTCATAAGCCTGTTCAGCCAGGGTGACATTGTTTTGAGCCTGTTTAATTTCAGCAGGATCGATCGCACTCTGCAAATCGGCCAGGGCTGCCTTCTTTTTGTTCAAGCCGGACTGCAGTTGTTCCAAAAGGTATCTTTCATTGCTGTCATCGATAATCGCTACAATATCACCCCGCTTGACTTTTTGGCCCAATGTTGCCGGAAAATCTAAGATCTTACCTGACACCTCGCAGTATTGGGAGTAAACCTCGGTTTCCACTATACCGTGCAGCTTCAAGTCTGATCCCGAGCATCCGCTGAGCAATAAGACGGCCAGGAAAAGGGCTATAAGTGTAGTTTTCTGTCGCACCACATTCCCCTCATTTCTATTAAATTTGCCGATATTTCTTTAATAAAGCGGTGTTGAGTACCATAAAAACAACTGAACAGCCAAGCATAACTGCCAGATCGAAACTAATGGCAGCCAGTCCCTGTCCTTTTATCATCACCTGCCGCAATGCGTCAGCGATGTAGTGCAGAGGCATGAACATCTCTACCACCTGCAGGGCTGGCGATAGATCGAATAAGCCGCTAAAAAACACCTGAGGAATTATAACTATGGGGATGAACTGCATCATCTGAAATTCGCTGGATGCGGCTGTGGAAGCAAGTATGCCCAAGGTCAGGGCTACCATGGCAGATAGCAGGGTGATCAACAGCACCAGGGCAAAAGACCCGACCATGACTATCTTCAAGACGTATACACAGTACCAGGAGATAATAAACGATTGCAGGACTGTCACCAGGCCAAAGCCGATCACATATCCGGCCACGATCTCCCAGCGTTTGATGGGGGTGGACAAGAGCCTCTCCAGGGTTCCTGAAGTCCGTTCCTGCAGAAATGATATCCCTGCTACCAGGAAGACAAAGAAAAATACCATGAACCCTATTAAAACCGCCCCGTAGGTATCGAACATGGGCAGGTCTTCAAAGCCGTAAACATAGGACACTTCGGTTTGCAGATCCTGTCGAACATCGGGCTTTACCATTTTGGCCTGTTCTATGGCTGATAAAACCATATTGGCTTTGGAGGGATTACTGGCGTCAATTTCCACCTGAGCGACATTGCTGACCATATTTATTACGGCCACCACCTCCCCCTGCTCCAAGGATTGCCTGGCCTCACGGGGTGGGTAGCGGAAGGCCATGATATTATAATCATCCAGTCGCTCAACGTATTCTGCCGGAGCATTTATGATTGCTACCTTAACTATCGGTTGCGATTCGGCCAAAATGAAATATAACAGGGTGAGGACCAGGATGGGGGCGCCCAGCATCAACGCCAGGGTACGGCGGTCATGGCGCAGTTGGTGTAATATTCGCCAAACCAGGGCTCTAACCCTCATGCTGATGACCTCCATAATAAATAAAGGCTGACTCGATGCTGCTGGCACCGATGCGGCTCTGCAGTTCCTGTGAGGTTCCGGTGGCAATAAGCCTGCCCTCCCGCATCATGGCAAGCTGATGGCACTTTTCGGCTTCGTCCATCACATGTGTAGTCAGGAGTATACTCACACCTCGGTCGGCCAGGTTATTCAGTTCCTTCCAAATGCTCTGGCGCAGCAGCGGATCAATACCCACGGTAGGCTCATCCAGAACCAGAAGGGGAGGGTTGTGCAGTAAGGCGATAGCCAGGGAAAGCCGCCGTTTCATGCCGCCCGAATAAGCGTTAACCGGTTTCTGCAGATCATCACCCAGGCTGACCAGTTCCATCACTTCCACCGCCCGACTATTTACCTCCGCTTTGTTCATCCCATAGATGGAACCGAAGAAATGAAGGTTTTCAGCAGCGGTAAGATTTTCATATAAAGCATCCGACTGTGACATGTATCCGATCTGGTTCATTGCGTTCAAGTCGGGCATACGTTGCTCAAGTACATAGGTCTGGCCGGAGGTGGACTCCAGAATGCCCGCAATAATTTTTACCATAGTGGTCTTGCCGCAGCCGGAAGGCCCCAGCAGGCCAAATATCTGGCCATGAGGTACCTCCAGGTCGATGTCCTTGAGGACCTGCTGTTCACCGTAGAATTTATTAATCTTGGATAGCACGATAGCATTACTTTTCATATCAGAGCTAATTTTCCTGCCTTAAACAATAATCCCTATTATCCAATATTACTTGTCCGAACAACCCTAGTGTCATTATAATTAATGGCTGCTGGTTTGTCAGGAAAATACGCCAGGCCCCTGAAGTAAGACAACTTATACAGGCGATGGCGTATTACCAACATTAATCGTAATGCAATATTTGACGAAAATTCGCGGGTCTCTTATAATCGCAATAATGCCTGTACTATCCGTAGACAAAATTGCGCGGGCTATGAGAGGTTGACTATGAATTACCTGGGAATAGGTCTGGCTGTTGTATCAAACGTTCTGTATCATATCTTTCAAAAAGCAATACCATCCAATATTAGTCCCCTGGTTACCCTGGTAGTAACTTATCTGACTGCTGCTATCGCCTGCCTGGTAGCTCTGCCCTTCTTCCAGGGAAATGGCTCCGGAATAGCGTTTTATAAACAGATCCATTGGGCCAGTATAGCCCTGGGCTTCTCTATAATAGGGCTTGAGGCCGGCTTTCTGCTGGCCTACCGGGCAGGATGGAAAATCAGTCTGGCTGCCGGAGTAGCTAACGTGATGGTAGCGGCACTGCTGGTGTTAATTGGCATTATTTTTTATAAAGAGCAACTCACCCTGCAGAACATATTCGGTGTAGTGCTGTGTTTGCTCGGCCTGTTGTTGATACAGCATTAGGATCCATATCTTCAGCATATGCGATATTTAAACCACAAAAGAGCCTATCAGGCTCTTTTTTCGCCGTACCTATATATCACGGCAACTGTCCTCAAATCGGGTTGAGCATAGAGTGATTAAATAAAAGTTGACCGGTAGGCTGGCTTGTAATAAAATATAGTAGTTTTCTAACAGTAAGATATCTAACAATTTTTCAAGGAGTAAGCCATGTATCACGAGGGCACCAGGGAGATCCATACTTTGATGATGGGCTTTTTAGGCTTCTGCCACGAAAAGCTGTTTGTCCAAATGCGCAAAAATCAAACCTGCTGTCAGCAGATGAGCAAAAACCAGTTTAAGATCATTAATCTGTTATTCCGCTATGATGGATTGACCGCAACCGAAATCGGCCGCAGGCTGGATATCGAAAAGGGCAGCCTTACCACTATGATAGACCAGTTGGAAGCCATGGATATGATAGTGCGCAGGGCTGATCCAGATGATCGCCGCAGGGTGATATTGTCATTGAGCAAATCGGGCATGGCGCACATGGAAAAGACCATGGAAGTCTACGCCGCATTGCTGGGAGACCTTTTTAAAGATGTGCCCCCCCAGGAAATGGATCGATTTTTAGAAAATCTCCGTTATGTGGTGGATTTTACGAAGAGATTATAAGCATTGAAATAGGGAAGGAGCAATTATGGATCGTTCGTTGGAACTGCGGGAGAAAAGCATAGGCCGACTGTTATGGAGCTTCTCGCTGCCGGCCATCATCGGCATGCTGGTCAACTCTCTATACAATGTCATCGATCGCATTTTTATTGGTAGGGGAATTGGGTCTTTGGGCATTGCGGGTGTTACTGTCGCCTTTCCGTTAATGGTGGTATTGATGGCGGTATCTATCTTGGTGGGGGTAGGGGCAACAGCTTTGATCTCCATTCGCCTGGGCGAGCAGAAAAAAGAAGAAGCCGAGCGGATCGCCGGTAATGCCATGACCATGCTGGTATTGATGCCAGCAGCGGTGGCAGGGCTGTTTTTTGTTTTTTCCGAACCGATCCTGGTCTTTTGTGGAGCCAGTCCCGATGTTTTGCCTTATGCTATGGACTTCACCCAGATAATCATGCTGGGGGCAGTGTTTGGTTCCATAAGTATGGGGGCCAATAATTTTATCCGTGCCGAAGGCAATCCTCAAGTAGCTATGTACACCCAATTAATAGGTGCGCTGTTCAATATTATTCTCAATTACGTATTTATCTTTATTTTTGGTTGGGGCATGAAAGGCTCTGCCTTTGCCACTATATTAGCCCAATTGATATCCGCTCTATGGGTCATCGCTTATTTTGTCACCGGTCGCAGTCTGGTTAAAATTCGGTTAATTAACCTGCGGCCCAGGTGGGTGGTTCTTTCGGGGATCATGGCTATAGGCTTTGGGCAGTTTGCTATGCAGATGGCGGCCAGCGTACAGCAGATAATTCTCAACAATACACTGAAAACATATGGCGGTGATATGGCCCTGTCTGCCATTGGCATAGTAATGAGTATAGCTACATTATTGTTCATGCCGGTACTTGGAGTGGCCCAGGGTGCCCAGCCCTTGATCGGATATAATTATGGGGCCCGGCTGTATAAGAGGGTCAGTGAAACCTGGAGGTTGGCGGTTCTGGCAGGCACCGGCATAGTACTGATAGGCTACCTGGCGCTGCATATCTGGCCTGAGCAACTGGTGGGTATGTTTTGCGAAGGTGACACCGAATTGATTGCCTTTACCACCCATGCCATGCTTATATACATGGCTTTGATCCCCCTGGTGGGTTTTCAAATAGTCAGCACCACCTATTTTCAGGCAGTGGGCAAAGCCCGCCAGGCTGCAGTTTTAAGCCTCTCCAGGCAGATCCTGTTTTTCATCCCGTTGCTGTTAGTTTTGCCTCGCTTTTGGGGTGCAGAAGGAGTATGGCGGTCGGCGCCGATTGCAGATGGCCTGGCAATTACACTGTCCGCTACCATGATATTTTTTGAAATGAAGAACTTGCGGAGGGAGACTGACCACCAGCCAGATCCTGAAGCAGAGTCCAATGAACGTACTGCCTCACTGCCACAGCTATGCGGCTCAGAATCAGAATGAGATTATCCCAAAGGGAGGACATATACCTGAGTAGAGTCTCTTCCTGGGGTATAGTTCGGTTGATAGAAAAGGCCAGTTGTATGTGTACAAATGCTGAAACACAAATGGACACTTTTGTCGGAATTTAGAACAAATAGAAACGTTTCGGCGAAATTGGGTTGCCAATTTTGGACCATTGATGCTATTATTTAATTGGCACAGATGTTGCATTAGTTTAATATTGGATGGCGTTGTCTTTACTTTAAGCGTCACTCAGCCGTATATATTTTTTTGATTGGGGACAAATTAGGACAGATCATTTAACATGATCTTACAATATTAATTAGCCTTTCTAAACTCCTCTTCAATATATTTGTAGCCCGCCGCTTCTTCGGTGGGTAATTTTTTTGTACTTTTCATCGTATTGTGGCATATAAATTGCACTATAGAGACGGTAGTGAATGTAATTCCCCCCAACTCCTTATATATATTAGTTAGGACCCATCCCCTAGTGGGTCATTTTTTTGCATTATTGTATCTACAATGATACGAGCGTGTTCTTCCTCAGCTACAAATATCAACTGACAATAGTCGAAATTTGTCAAATAACCGCAATGGAAAGTAACAAAGATATTAAAAAACCAGTCAACAAGATCCATTTACAATATATTTGTGAGCTTCCTATAACACATTCGGTTCATCTTTGCATAATGGCACGAATGTTGCATAAATAATTGGTGTATGTTTTATTCCCCCCTAACTCCTTTTCATATATATTTATTTGATGCCCACCAGGAACCAAGGTTCCTCTGGTGGGTTCATTTTTGTAATTCATTAGTCTCTGAGATTGCAGTTCTGACTCAGAACTGAAACCTCAGAGACAAATTATTATAAGGGTATGGTGTCAACTGGGGAAGTGGTCACTGAGACAAGGGTAAGAGGATATGCCGGATGGTTTAGTAGGGCTGGCTGAGTCTTGCAGGTTGGCGAATGCCACTGCCAGCATCAACTTGATACGGTTGAACTGATTTACTTCACTAGCCCCGGGGTCATAGTCCAAGGCAGTAATATTTGCCTGTGGATACTTCCTCTTGATTTCCTTCAACATGCCTTTGCCGGTGACATGATTGGGCAGACAACCAAAAGGCTGCAAACAGACAATATTGGGAATCCCGCTGATGATCATATCGATCATCTCTGCGGTGAGAAACCAGCCTTCTCCGCAATGGTGGCCAAGTGACATTACTTCTTGCGCTAGCTCGGCCTTGTGATATATGGAAGCGGGGGCAGAAAAACGGCGGCTGCGGTTAAGCAGGGAGTTGACCAGGCGGCGTTGCTTTTCCAGGTAATTGATCAGGTATTTACCAATCAAGAGATAGCGCTTCTTTCCGTATAAGTAACGGTAATTGTACAGGTAGTCGTAAGCGCAGTAGAGGAAGAAATCCAGCAGTTCGGGCACAATTACCTCAGCGCCGGCATTTTCCAGTAAACGAACGATATTATTGTTGGCGGCGGGGTGGTATTTAACCAGTATTTCCCCCACGATGCCCACCCGGGGCTTGAGTTGTGAGGAAATCTCCAGACGGTCAAATTCTTCAATTATACCTTTCACGTTGGCCTCAAATTCATGTCTGTCACCGGAGTGTATCTGGGCCTGGCAGCGCTTCACCCATCTCTTATAGAGCATGTCGGCTGAGCCGGGGATGATCTCATAAGGACGTACACGATGCAGCACTCTCATCAGCAAATCACCGTATACTACCGCGACCAAAGCCTTTTTGATCAATCCTGCACTGATCTTAAAGCCCGGATTTTTTTCCGACCCGTAATGATTGGCGGATAGGACTGGTATCCCCTGGAAGCCAGCTTCTTTAAGGGCTTTGCGCAAGAGGCCGATATAATTGGTAGCCCGGCATCCTCCCCCAGTCTGGCTAATGATTACGGAAGTGTTGTTCAGGTCATACCGTCCTGATTGCAGGGCATAAAGGAGCTGCCCGATAACGATGATGGCCGGATAACAAGCATCATTGTTCACATATTTCACGCCCTCATCAATGGCCGCTCGGTCGACTTCGGGCAAAACCTCGATCCGATATCCGTGGCTCTGCATCGCCGTTTGCAGCAATTCAAAATGAATAGGTGACATCTGCGGACACAGGATGGTATGCTGCTCTTTCATGGCAGTGGTAAATACTATCCTCTGCTGAACATAGGAATGTGGTGTTTTAACTACCTCTGCGCCCGACCTGCCCCTGATGGCGGCTTGAAGCGAGCGCAGCCTGATCCTGGCGGCGCCCAGGTTGGAGCCTTCGTCGATTTTAAGCAGGGTGTATATCTTACCTCGGGATCTGAGGATTTCGTGCACCTGATCACTGGTAATGGCATCTAAGCCACATCCGAAGGAGTTCAGCTGAACCAATTCCAAATCAGGCTGTGTGGAGACAAAACTAGCCGCAGCATAAAGCCGTGAATGATACATCCACTGATCAATAACCCTCAAAGGCCGTTCAACCTGTCCCAGGTAGGCTATGGAATCTTCAGTCAAGACTGCCATGCCCAACGAAGTGATTATTTCCGGCAGGCCGTGGTTTATCTCCGGGTCGATATGATACGGACGGCCTGCCAGGACGATGCCCGGGATGCCATGGTTACGAATGTAATCAAGTGTTTCCTGCCCCTTACGGCGGATATCGGCTTTAAAACTTTGGTCTTCCTGCAAGCCTAAAGCCACAGCACGGGCTACCTCTGCCTTAGGGATAGCGAACCCACTAAACTCCTCAGTGAGCCGGGTGATGAGCCTCTTGGGATCACTGTAGGGGAGGAAGGGGTTCATAAATACAACCTGTTGCTCCCCGATCATTTCCATGTTGTTTCTGATTACTTCGGGATAAGAGATCACCATTGGACAATTGAAATGGTGGTTGGCCTCGGCTTGTTCCTTTTGCTCATGAATGATGGAAGGATAAAAAATAACTCTTATGCCTTGCTCGATCAGAGCAGCTATATGGCCATGGGCCAGTTTCGCAGGAAAACAAGCAGTATCCGAGGGAATGGTGTGACTGCCCGATTCATACAGCGAACGTGAAGAGCGCGGTGAAATGCGGACACTAAATCCCAGGGCAGTGAAGAAGGTGAACCAGAAGGGATAGTTTTCATACATATTCAAGACCATGGGAATGCCGATAACTCCTCGGGATGCCGCTGTTTCAGGCAGGGGTTGATAGCTCAGCAGCCGCTGATATTTGTAGGCAAACAGATTGGGTGGGGTATTCTGTGTCTTGCCTTTGACGACCGGCTTTTCACAGCGGTTCCCGGAAATGAAGCGCCCTCCGTCGGCAAACCTGTTCAAAGTGAGCATGCAGTTGTTTTCGCAGCCACCGCAACGTTTCATGCGGGTTTGAATTGAAAACTGTTGCAGTTGGTCGGGGCTCAAGAGTGAGCTCTTCTGCCCTGGGCGGCTGCTATTCCTGGCGATCAGGGCGGCCCCGAAAGCCCCCATCAGGGGAGCTATATCCGGCCTTATAACCTCTTTGCCAGAGATGATCTCCAGGCTCCTCAAGACGGCGTCATTTTGGAAAGTACCACCCTGCACCACTATGTTTTGTCCCAGGTCAGCGGGACTCCTCATTTTTATTACTTTGAATAGAGCGTTCTTGATAACCGCATAAGAGAGCCCGGCGGAGATGTCGCCCACCGAGGCCCCCTCTTTTTGGGCTTGTTTTACCATTGAATTCATAAAAACGGTACAGCGTGAACCCAGGTCGACCGGTGATTTGGAGCTGACTGCCAGAGAAGCGAAATCCTGTACACTTATATCTAAAGAATGGGCGAAACCCTCGATAAATGAACCGCACCCGGAAGAACAGGATTCATTTAGCATGATGTTGTCTATTGCCCCGTCCGTTATGTGCAGGCACTTCATATCCTGTCCGCCAATGTCCAGGATAAAGTCGACTTCAGGGTTGAAAAACTTGGCGGCGGTATAGTGGGCTACAGTTTCGACTTCACCTACATCAGTATGTAGGGCTGCCTTAAGCAGAGCTTCGCCATAGCCGGTCACTGCCGTGCAGGCTAGATTGGCCTCTGACGGCCAGCAAGAAAACAGATCATTCAAAATATTAAGGGCTGAACCGAGGGGACTGCCGGAATTATTAGCATAATAAGAATACAACAGACTCCCCTCGGAATCGATGAGAGCAGCTTTAGTAGTGGTCGAACCAGCATCTATGCCCAGATAACAGTCCCCAATAAAGTCTGCCAGGTCACGACGCTTTATCCGATGCTGTTCATGCCTGGTGCAGAACCGGGCGTAATCATGCTCGTCTTCGAACAAGGGGCTTAAAGGGGGAGCCTTTTGGTCGTCAGTCTGACAGGCGGTTTCCAGGCGTTTCATCAAGGCCGGCCAACGCAAAGGTTGATTATGCTCAGATGCCAGGGCTGCTCCGATGGCCACATAGAACTGACCATTAAGCGGGAAAATCGCCTGATCATCACTCAATCCCAGAGTTGCCTGAAATCTGCGTCGCAGTTGAGGGAGAAATGCCAGGGGGCCTCCCAGAAAGGCTACATTTCCAGTTATGGACCGGCCCCAGGCCAGACCGCTGATAGTCTGATTCACTACCGCCTGAAACACCGAAAGGGCAATATCCTCCTTAATTGCGCCTTCATTCAAAAGCACTTGTATATCTGTTTTGGCGAACACCCCGCAGCGGGCTGCTACCGGATACACTGTCCGGGCCTGGGCCGCCAATCGATCCAAACCATTGACATCGGTCCCTAACAGGCCTGCCATCTGGTCGATGAAAGCGCCGGTGCCTCCGGCGCAGATGCCGTTCATCCTCTGATCCAGACCATTGCGGAAAAAGGTGATTTTAGCATCCTCGCCCCCCAGTTCGATGGCGACATCGGTATGCGGGATGTATCGAGCTATGGCCGTGTTGCAGGCGATAACCTCTTGAATATGCTCAATGCCCGACCAGGAGGAAATAGACAATCCGGCTGATCCGCTGATCAAAGCAGTGAAGGACCGGTTGCCGATTTGTTCCCGGGCTTTTTGAAGTATCTCTATGGTATGCCTTCTGGTTTCAGCATAATGGCGACGGTAATCAGAGTATATCACCTGATCCTCAGCCATTATAACCAGCTTGACGGTGGTCGATCCAACATCAAGTCCAATCTTAAGATGGTTGCCCATCATGGTTCCTCCCCAATCCAGCAAAATTAAAACGATGTTTGAATTCAGCTTATCCTTATGGTAGGTTAGAATACCCGTGGTGTCAATCAGTAACATTATCAGTGTTGAATCTGATGGGGTAATGTACTATGCTGATATCAAACCATGTTTAAAACAAATCGGGATGTGTAATGAATAACTGGGAAAACCTGACCACTAAACAAAAAATTGTAAAGACAACCATGGACATCATCGCCGAAGAGGGGTTTCATAATATCACCATACGCAAAATCGCCGCCCGAGCCAATGTCAACTTAGCCGCAGTAAACTACCACTTCGGTTCTAAAGATGGCGTGATCGATACCGCTCTGGCAACAGTCAACAGTGAGATTAGAAAAACCTTTGCGGTGCTCCATTCCGACCAAACAGATGCGGCAACCAGGCTGTTAGCATTTATTAATCAATATACTGAGATAATTAATAAGTATCCCGATTTAATAAAAAAAATGATCGACCATGCCATCCACAATAAACCGCTCGATAAGCATGCTGAATACATGACATTTCTAAAAGTTGAAGGTATAGCCTCAATCAAACAGGTCCTGTCTGAGATCAAGCCTGAGGCAGATGAAAATGCCCTCTATATGCGCACCCTTTATTTGTTGAGCGCATTGTCGTTCCCCATTTTAATGGGAAGTTATATTACTGAAATGATGGGTGTAGATCTTAAGGATGAAACAGTCAGACATGCATATATACAATTGCTGCTGGAATCCGTATTGCTTTAAAGATGCGAGATGAAGCTGTAGTCTAGGCAGAGACATTCGACAAAATATGGCATAAATACCCATAAATCATAATGGATTCATACTTTAGGAAGAGTTATATATTGGTTTTATTGGACAAGATATCGACAATGCTATTTTTATTTTGAATTAGGGACAGCTTAACAGACCGCTTAAGTAGCAAGGATGTGATAAAATGCCAGATTTGCGCATAACTGATTTGTGTGTTGGGGAAGCCATGACACAGGACTATGGGCTGGTCAAACATGACGAAAATGTGGAAAACGTCCTGGACCAGATCCTTAAGAACCACTGGGGAGAAGTGGTGGTGGTCGATGATGAAGGGGTATTTATGGGCCTGGTTACCAGAGAAACCTTGGTGCGGACCGTCACTAATGGATTGCCTCAAGGCATTCCCATAAGAAGCCTGTGCAGCCACCCAACCATTACAACTACTCAAGATGAAGGTTTGACTCGAGCACGTGACATCATGCGGTCCAGGAACATAGGCCGCCTTCCGGTGCTTAACGAAAAAGGCGAAGTGGTAGGCATCCTCACTGCCCGCGATGTCTGTAACGGCTTTTCTTCCAAGCTGGAGATGCTGGGTGAGCATATGTACGCAGTTCTGGAAAACATAGCCGAAGGTATTCAGGTTATAGACTGCGACGGTCGGGTCAATTTCTGGAATACCGGCGCCGAAAGGCTGTTTGATGTGCCTGCTGCGAAGATAATCGGCCGTAAACTAGAGGATTTTTTCCCTGACGATCTGCTTTTAAAAGTCATTAACAATAGGCAGTCCTATCAACATGTACTTACCGAACTGAATAATGGATTATACGTAATTCGTAACGCAGTGCCGGTGGTTTTTTCTGACCAAGCTTTTTTGGGTGCGGTTTGCACTACTCTGGATGTCAGTCATATCCGCCGGTTGATAGATAGACTAGAAAATGCCCAGGTTAAAGTAAGAAAGCTGGAGCGCATAATTGAAACTCAGGATATATTAGGGGATGAACCATTCTACACTGTCAACCCTGAAACCCGGCGGGTATTGCAGCAGGCCAAGAGGGTGGCTGCTACAGACGCCACGGTATTGATACAGGGTGAAAGCGGCACTGGAAAAGAGATTATGGCCCAGGTGATATACAACCACAGTAAACGGGCCAAAAACCCTTATATAGAGATCAACTGCAGCGCTATACCTGAAACCCTTTTTGAAAGCGAAATGTTCGGCTATGAATCAGGCTCATTCACCGGGGCCAATCGGCAGGGAAAAGCCGGTAAGTTCGAATTGGCTAATGAAGGAACTCTGTTTCTGGATGAAATTGGCGAACTGCCACTAGAAATGCAGGCCAAATTACTAAGGGTATTGCAAGAACGGCGTTTTTACCGAGTGGGGGGGGCTTCTCCCATTAACGCCGATGTGCGTATTATAGCTGCCACCAATCGCAACATGGCCGAACTGGTAGAAGAGAAATTGTTTCGCAGTGATCTGTATTACCGGCTGAGTGTCGTAGTCCTGGAGATACCGCCTTTGAGGGAGCGCAGGGATGATATTCCTGGCCTGACCAGATTATTCCTGCGCAAATTAGGCATGGAGTATGGACGTAATATCAAGGGCATCGACCGTGAGGTTCTGAAACTGCTGACTGATTACCACTGGCCCGGCAATGTACGACAGTTGCAAAACCTCTTGGAGAGTGTGGTTATACTGATGGAGGACGATTATATTACCGCTCTTTCCCTGGAGGAAGCAGGGGTAATGGATGTCTTACAAGGTGTAGAGAAAAGCTCTGTGAGTCACAGCCGGCATGTACTGGAAGCGGCCACCTCACAACTGGATAACATCATGGATCAGCATGAGCGGGCAGCCATCACCCAGGCCCTGCAGCAGACCAGATATAACAAGGCCAAGGCAGCGCAGCTCTTGGGGATCCCGCGCAGCACCCTGTATTATAAAATGAGGGCTTTAAATATTGACGGCAAACCCTCCCGGCCCGAGCCCCGACTGCCTATGGCATAATTCCTTGAGAGATATATTCCGATATCACTGCTTTTATGAGAAGAACCATTAGTATCCATTTCGTGGGGCCCAGGCTGATGTTTTATTGTAACCAGCGAAAAACCGCATATTAAGCATATTAATTTGAACATACTTAATGAAGTGTCAGGAATTAGGACAAAAAGACTGAAACCTGACACTTTTTCCTGACTTTTGCAGATAAGCTGAAAAGAATACCCGTGTAAATGCTGTAATATTAGTATTTATCGGGTATTTTTTATATCCCTCTACTGTATATCTAACGTATGTATGTTATAATATGGTTATACTATACTTGGTTCATACGAGGGGTGCAGGCATGAGCAGTCTACAGGTATATAACAGCCGAGGGATCAAATATGTGAGAATCGTGGAGTCTTATCGGGATCCAGTTAATAAGAAGCCCAAGACCAGGGTACTTAAGGTATTAGGGCGTGCAGACGAATTGGAAGCGCAGGAGCCTGGAATTCTGAATCGTTTGCGCAGAGAATGCCGGGAGTCCAGGGCTTTCAACGAGAGTCTTAAACAAGAAGCAATATTTAAAGATATCCAGCATTACCTGGAAGGATCTGATAACGACGCTGCTAAAGGCTTTCCTATTCGTAATTACGGCGTTAAGGTATACGAGAGTATCTGGGATGAATTGAAACTTGATTACTTCTTCGATTATCGCCAGAAGCGTGATTCCAACCTTAAGTTCAAAGTCAAAGATACGACATCTATGCTCGTTTACTTCCGGCTGCTAAAACCGGCATCAAAGAAAAAGAGCTTTGAACAAAAGGAGTTCTTTATCAACTCCAAGGAAATGAATTTAGAACAAATATACCGGAGTCTTTCTTTTCTTGCCAATGAAAAGAAATCTCTGGAAAGGCACTTGAACAAGCAGCTATCACTTAAAATGACACGCAACCTTGGAGTTGCTTTCTACGATGTTACCACTTATTACTTTGAGTCAGTCAGAGCCGATGAACTTAAGAAGTTCGGTTATTCTAAAGACAACAAAGTAAATCAGGTCCAAGTCGTAATGGGGCTCTTAATTGACGATGAGGGCATCCCAATTAGCTATGAACTGTTCCCCGGAAATACCAATGATTTTAAGACGCTGGTGCCAGTTATGGAATACTTACGGGAAACCTATGGCATAAAGAAGATTATAATAACCGCTGATCGTGGGCTAAATTCTAAACAGAACCTGGCCTACCTCAGGTCAAAAGGTTTTGATTATGTCATGGCATACAAAATCCGATCTGCAAGTAAAGCAATTAAGAACCTAGTTCTTGGGGACGAGGGCTACACTGTGGAGAGCCCGCAATTTAAATGGAAGGTCTGCAATTTTCAGAACAGTGTTAAGATTAATGGCGAAAAAGTCTTGCTCGATGACAATATGGTGATAACTTGGTCAGCTAAACGTGCTGAGAAAGACCGTAGAGACCGCGAACGATTGATAGAGAAGTCCCGGCGCCTTGTGGACTCCAAATCCAGTCTCAAAGCAGAAATGAAAAAGGGTGGCAAAAAGTATGTGCAACTGGCCATTTTTGATGACGATCACGTTTCATTCAACGAAAATCAGGTTGAAATGGATGCACAATTCGATGGATATTATGGAATTCAAAGCTCGGACAAAAGCCTGTCAGCGGCGCAGGTGATAGGGATCTATCAAGGCCTTTGGAAGATTGAGGAGAGCTTCAGGGTTATGAAAAGCAATTTAGAGGCCAGACCCATCTTTGTTTGGACAGAATCGAGTATTCGCGGCCATTTCGTAATGTGCTACCTGGCTTTGGTAATCCAGCGGTATCTAGAATACAAACTCAGAAAAGAAAAACTTGAGTTGTCTACCGAAAAGATCCAAGATGCTCTTCGAAGTGCTAATCTTACTGTTATTGATGATGCAAAAAGCAACAGCTCATATTATCTAAAGAACCAATCAAATGAAGACTTTTCGGCAATCCTAAGTACTTTACAACTTCCTGAAATCTTACCGTATGGTAAACTGAAAGACATCCGCAAAGCTTAGATATACAATCCTACAATTAAAAGAAAAGCTCTCAATTGCCTATCATCTAGGGGCGCGGAGAGCTTTCTTCTTCCTCTATTTTGCAAAAGTCAGGAGGCTGATGTTTTATTGTAACCAGCGAAAAACCGCATATTAAGCATATTAATTTGAACATACTTAATGAAGTGTCAGGAATTAGGACAAAAAGACTGAAACCTGACACTTTTTAATTGTCATTATTGCTGGGTTTGTGAAATATAGGGCTTTGTATGAGTTGGCATGGTTTATGCAAACTAGTGACAATAGATCGACCAAAATAAATATTCCCAAATAATAAAGGAGCGATGCAAATGCCTAGAGAGCATGACCGGGAATGGGATCCCGAACTAATTCACAAAGTGGATCGCTACCACCTGGTGGAGAATTTGGAGCAATGCCTGCAGTGTGGTAAGTGCACAGGCAATTGCCCGGTGGCAGCCATCACTCCCTCATACAATCCCAGAGCGATTATTAATGACGTTTTATCAGGCAGTATAACTCGCCTGCTGGATAGTGAGGAGATCTGGCGCTGTTTTTGGTGCGCCAATTGCTATCGGGTATGCCCGGTGGACATTAATTATCCCCTGTTGATGATGCAATTGCGCTATATGGCTTTGGAAAATGGATACGGGCAGAAATATGTAAACGGCATAAACAAATTCGTTTTTAAAGCTTTTGATCACGGTCTAACCTTTGTGCCTGGGCAGAAAGGTATAGAAAAAATTGGGCGCCTCAGAACGGGCGTTGGGGCAGAACCCTGGCCGACAGTATCAGATGAGGCTAAAGCTCAATATCAGGCCATTTTTGAACAAACCGGAGCTAGAGAGTTTATGGAGAAGCTTCAGGATTCTGAGCAGAAGCCGTTGCGCTTGAGCTATCTGGAAGGGAGAATTGTAAATGAATAGTCCCAGGGTGATCACACCTCAAGAGCGCCTGGGTACCAAACCGGAGAAATTGTTCCTTTTTCGCAGCTGTACCGGCAGTATGGAATATCCGGGAACCGAGAGCGCTATAAAGGAAGTCTTGAAAAAGCTAGATATAGAAGTGGTTATGGACTCTGACCAGACCTGTTGTTCAGGTTATATTCTAACCTGTTCAGGGCATACTCCCGAACCTTCACTGGCGGTTACTGCCCGCAATCTTTCCATTGTGGAGCAAAGATATGCCGGGCTGGATATGTATTGTTTCTGCAATGGCTGTTTCGGGTACAATACCGAGTTGTCTCATATATTGAAACACCACCCCGCCTACATGAAGATGGCAAATGATATAGTCGGGCAATGGGGTTTTGAGTATCAAGGCAAGGTTAGAATACGCCACGTTCAAGAGCTGTATTATCTGCTCCTGGATGAAATCCGGGCCAAAGTAGTTCGCCCCCTTAATGGTTTGCGTATCGCCAGCCATTATGGCTGCCATTATTTGGCCCAGCAGTATGAGATATTAGACGATGGTGATCTGCCTACTTTCCATGAAGAGATATACGAAGCCTTGGGAGCCACCCCGGTATTTTACAAGGAACGCAGAATGTGCTGCGGCTATTCGGTGGGACGTGGTTTTACGCATAAAGAAAGCGTGGTACAACCGCATTTGGGACGTAAGTTTGACAGCGCCAAAGAAGAGGGAGTGGAACTTATGACCACCACTTGTCCAGGCTGCAATACTGCCCTGGACCGGGAACAGGTGGCCCTGGCGAATAGAGGGTTCGGGCCGTATAATATCCCCGTTATTGACATTGGTCAATTGATTGGGCTGGCAATGGGTATTGATCTTGACAAATTAGGATTTGCAGCCAACACCATTCCCATGGAAGGCGTTTTGGAGCGAATTGGATTGGGGAAAGGAGCTTAAGTGATGGGAGTTCATAAAGAGCAAACAACACTGGTAATTGGAGGGGGAGCAGCCGGGATCGAGGCGGCTCGCATGCTGGGTCAGGCTGGGTATCCTGTGGTGCTGGTTGAAAAGAGCAACCGTCTGGGCGGAGTCCTCAATCAGTTGGCCAGCAGTTTTCCTCGTTGGGAGGACCCGGTCAAGTTTGTAGAGCCGCGGATAAAGGACCTTGAGCAGAGTGCTTCAGTTAAGGTTTTATTGGAAAGCACCGTCATCGGCTGCCAGAAGACTGAAAATGGTTACCAGGTACAAATTAAAAATATTAACGGAGCAGTTGAAGAGCTTCAGGTAGGTGCAGTAATTATTGCCACCGGATTTGAGATGATGGATTTATCAGGATATGGTGAATACGGCCATGGGGCCTTCCCAAATGTTTACGATTCACTGGAATTTGAAGCCGTATTAAAGGAATGGTCAGCAGGAAAGAAACCGGAAAAACCACCGGTGGTGGCCTTTTTCAAATGTGTAGGTTCAAGAGACCGTTCTAAAGGGTATCCGTATTGCTCCAAGATCTGCTGCATGTATTCCGCCAAGCAGGCCGGTCTGGTCAAAGATCTGCTTCCGGAGGCCAAGAGCTATGTGTTCTACATGGACTACCGGGCTAGCGGGAAAGAGTATGAAGAGTTTGTGCGTTCGGTGATAGAAGATAAACACGTCCGTTATGTGCGGGGGCGCCCGGCCAAGGTTCTGCCGGAAGATGACCGCTTGTTGATACGCTGCGAAGATACCCTGATGGGGGTCCCAATTGAAGTTAGAGCCGATTACATCGTCCTGGCAGCAGCCATACGCCCCAGCCGGGGGACTACCGAGATGGCCGAGATGTTCGGACTGGAAACTGATGCTTACGGGTTTATAGAGCCCGAGCCATTCCAGGCAGTGAAGGTCCAAGAACGCGTATTTCTGGCCGGATCATGCGGCTTTGCGGTGGAGACTCTAGGGGCTCTGCAGCAGGGGGCGGCTGCAGCCGCGCAGGCTATGGCCGTGTTGAATCAGGCCGATTAAGGAGGAAGTGCTGATGAATGCAACAACCTCACCAGTTAACCAGTATTTTAAGGCTCTGCAGCTGGATGAGCAGAGCAATAGCCTGAGCCAGGAGATACTGCAAAATTGCGGTGTGGAAATCGAACGCTGCCTGGAATGCGGCAAATGTTCGGGTGGATGCTCCAATACCCATATATTTGATTATACGCCGCGTAAAATCGTGCAGTTGATCAAGGTTGGCAATGAAGATAGACTGCTGCAAATGGACGCATTGTGGTGCTGTGTGGCCTGCCAGTTGTGCGTGGATCGCTGCCCTTCGGGGATCGACATTCCCCGCATTATAGATTACTTGCGCGAAAGGGCTATTGACCGGGGTATAGTTCCAACCAGGCCAAATGTGAAGCTGTTCCATGAGTTGATGCTGGATCAAGTGCAGAAAATTGGGCGAGTATCCGAACTGTATCTAATTTTAAATTACAATCTTAAGTCTAAACAGTATCTTAATAATGCTGAACTGGGACCGCAGATGTTTTTCAAAGGAAAACTCAACCCGATTCCGGCCCGGGTCAAAAGGATGGATAAAGTCAAAAGGCTGTTCAGACCGAAGCCTGGCCAAAAGGGGGTAGCAGAATGAATGTAGCATATTTTCCGGGGTGTTCACTGCATTCCATGTCAAAAGAATATGATATGTCCACCCGTCTGGTATGCAAACATCTGAATATTAATTTGCAGGAAATTGAGGATTGGAATTGCTGTGGCGCCACCGCTGCTCACTCCGTTGATCACTCGCTGGCGGTAGGCCTTTCAGCCCGAAACCTCAGCATTGCGGAGGATATGAAAATGGACAAGGTGATGGCAGTATGCGCCGGATGTTTCAGCCGGCTCAAGACGGCTTCGCATGAGATCCGCAATAATCCCCACATGAAGGCCGAAGTAGAACAAATGTTGCAGTCTCCGGCCCCGGTTAAACCAGAGGTAGAGCATCTTTTGCAGCTGCTTGTGGAAGAAACCGGACTGGAAGCCATAGCGCAGCAGGTGGTCAAACCGTTGCGAGGATTGCGTGTGGCTGCGTACTATGGGTGTCTTATAACCCGTCCGCAGAAGGTGGTGCAATTCGATGATCCTGAACAGCCGGTATCATTAGACAATCTGTTGAAAGCCTTGGGGGCCGAAACTGTTACCTGGGGACACAAAGCGGAGTGTTGCGGCGGGGGATATGCCGCCTCTGACACTGACATCGTATTGGATCTGGGCGGGCAGGTACTGAAATCTGCCAAGAAAGCCGGAGCAGACGCTATTGTAGTGGCCTGCCCGATGTGTCAGGGTAATCTGGATATGCGGCAAAAAGCCATGGGTCTGGACTTTAGAATGCCTATTATCTATTTTACTCAATTGATGGGCCTGGCTTTTGGGTATAAACCGGGTCAATTGGGTATAAATAAACTATTCAATTCTCCGACAGCTTTACTTAAAAGTAAAGGATTGGTTAAGGAATAAGATTTTCCCAGTATGGTCAACCCAACCTGCAGGGAAATGTATTATGGGGCAGCGGGAAAGACTGCGCTGCCTCATAAATTTACAATTGGAGGTGAAAAAAAGGCCGCCTGCGGGTTACAGTCAGCCAAAAACAAACTCACATTATATTGTACTTTACGTAGAGAACAAAGAAAACAAAAAGACCGCCTGAAAAGGGAGGGATTATATTGAAAAACAAGTTGATCACCATGCAGGAAGCAGTTGCTCAATATACCTGGGACGGTATGACCTTTGCCCACGGTGGCGCATTGCCGGTCGGCTCCGACTGTATTGCCTTTTTCCGTGAAATGGTCCGCCAGGGAGTTAAGAACGTAAACCTGATCTCTAACTGCAATACGCAAGGTTCCAATCTATTAGCAGCAGCCGGTGGTGTGGCCAGGATGGAAGTCGGATTTTCCGGCCTTGAAGTTTATGGCTTTGCCAATGGGCTAAAGAGAGCTGTTGAAAGTGGAAAAACCATTCTTGAAGACTATTCTAACGGTGGTATACCTAATCGCCTGTTTGGTGGCGCCATGGGATGGCCATTCGTTCCTACCTTTGTAAGCTGGGGTTCAGACCAAGCCTGGGCTTCCGCAGATGAACCTGACACCTATCCAAATGATAAGAAAATTCCCGCTATTAAAGATCCTTTTACCGGAGTCACCATGGGTGCTATGAAGTCCCTGAATCCGGAGGTCGCCTGTATCCATGTCACCATGGCCGATATCTACGGGAATTGCATTATGCTTGGCACCGAATGGAGCCGTTTCGAACTTTCCCGCGCTGCCAAAAAGGTCGTAATCCAGGCCGATTATATCGTGGATACCGACTGCATGCGGCAATTCCCCAACCTGGTTCGCATCCCCGATCTGGTCGTTGACGCTGTGGTTTATTGGCCTATGGGCGTTTGGCCGGCTTGTTCCACAGGTGTCTATGACAGCGACGAAGAGCATATGTTCTATATGAACAAGCTTCTCAAGACCGAGGAAGGCACCGTCGAATACATCGACAAATATGTCAAATCCTACAGCACTCCCGAAGAATTCCTGGATGTTATTGGTAAAGAAAAGGTTGATCAGCTATGCAAGTCCGCCACCAATTTCCTGGTGGATCCTTATCGCAAATGGATCAAGAGTGACGCTGAAATCAAGGAATTGATGGGAGGGAGGTAATAACATGGATTATTCAAAAAATGAAATGATGGCTATTGCCACCGGACGTGAATTTAGTGACGGAGAATTGGCAATATTCGGAGTGGGTCTCTCCATGCTGGCTGGTTTCTTTGCACAGAGAAACCACGCTCCCAACATGATAGCCTTTACCGAAGGCGGTGTTTATGGATCGACCCCGGTCGGCGGCTTGCCCTGGGGTATTGAAGACAACCGCATTTCAGCTAATGCCACCAGTTTTACTAATGCCATTGATGCCTTGGGTATGCTGGTTGCCTCCGGAAGAGTTGACAATGCCGTTATAGGAGCGGCTCAAATAGACAAATTCGGCAACGTTAATACTACGGGGATATGGACAGAAGGGACTCAGCCATGGAAAGTAGGTAAATACACTCTGCCCAAAGTCCGTTTGAATGGCAGCGGCGGAGCCAATGAGATCGCGGTCGGAGCCAAAAAGTATATCATTATGGCAGCACACGAAAAGAAACGCTTTGCTGAAAAGGTTGACTACATTTCTTCCCCGGGCTATATCAACGGCGGTGATGACAGGAAAAAGTACGGTTTTCCGGGAGGCGGACCCAGTGCAATCGTAACCAATCTGGGAATATTGCGACCCGATCCGGTAACCAAAGAGTTCTATCTGGACAGCTATTTCGTATTCTCCTCAGTTGAAGAGATTATCGAAAACACCGGCTGGGACCTGAAAGTATCACCAAATGTCAAGATGATCCCTGAACCAACTGAAAAAGAGCTGGAAAATTTGAGGGCTGTGGACGAAACCGGTTCACTGCGCAAGAAATAAGTTGCATCCCGGGCCATACGGGGGGCGGCGCTATCTGCCTCACCCCCGGAAAGGCTGGGAAATAAATCAGAGAGGAGACCTTGAATGGATAACAGCAATCTCTCACCCCAAGCAGTCCAGAAAACCATGTCCTATCGCTATGTTATATTCCTGGTGATAGCCCTCGCCTACTTCTTTGTTTATTTCCACCGGGTGTCGCCTTCCGTTATGGCTCCGGAATTAACCACCGCTTTTAATATCGGTGCCTCCAGCCTGGGACTGTTTGGCTCCATGTACTTCTGGGCCTACGCTCTAGGCCAGCTGCCGGCCGGCATCCTGGCTGACCGTATTGGCATCAGGGGTACCTTGGCGATATTTATGGCAGTGGCTGGTGCAGGTGCGCTTTTGTTCGCCGCTGCTGGATCTTTCAACATGGCGCTGGCAGGGCGTTTTCTGGTAGGTTTCGGCGTAGGCTTTGTCTATGTTCCGGCAATGCGATTTTTGGCAGACTGGTTTAAATCCACCGAGTTTGCTACTTACTCCGGCATTCTCCTGGCAGTGGGCAATGTGGGCGCACTGGCCGCTGCAGCCCCTTTAGTGGCGCTGATGGCAGGGATCGGCTGGAGAGCCTCCATGACTTCAGTAGGTGTGGTTTCCATAGCGGTCGCGGTCTTGGCCTATCTGATTATTCGCAATAAGCCTGGTGAAGTGGGCGGAGCCACCCCGGCGCAGATTGAAGGACGCCCGGAGCCGAAGGCATCTTCTACCTATTCAATCGGCCAGGCTATCGGAATGTCTGCCTCAAGTTGGAATGTATGGACCATAATTATTGCTTTCTTCATCTGGTATGGCACCATTATGGCCTTCCAGGGCTTGTGGGCCAGCCCCTGGTTGATCAATGTCTATGGTCTGACTAAATCCGAAGCAGGCAGCATTATAAGCCTGGTGGCCTTGGGAATGGTTTTTGGATGCCCCTTATCAGGCATAATCGCTGACAAGGTGCTCAAATCCAAGTGGAAGGTCGTAGTTTTGGGGCTGATTTGTTCCATTCTGGTGTGGCTTCCCATGGTATTTATGGTCGATTCTCTTTCCAAAGGCACCATCAGCGTGTTGATGTTCCTTTATGGTTTCTTTAACGGCTGGTTTGTGGTAATGTATGGCAACCTTAAAGAAAATGTTGAACCTGCAGTACAAGGTACCGCAACAGGGTTCTTAAACACTTTCGTTTTTGTTGGCGGGGCAACCTTCCAACAGATTACTTCCATAATCATTGCGAAGGCACCGGTAGTAAACAAGATCATAGCTTCTTCAGGATTCAGATCAGCTTTTATGTTCTGCCTGATCGCTCTGGTTGTGGCTGTGGCGGTTATGTTTACGCAGAAAAGACCCCAGAAAGCCTAGCTAATCGTTAAAAATCTATTTCTAAGGAGGGAAATCAATTGTATGACAAAACTATGTCACTTAGTCAGGCCGCTGATCTGATTAAGGATGGTATGTTACTAGCCATAGGCGGCAACGGTATGCACCGTACGCCATCCATATTTTCCTTGGCTTTGACCAAGAAACCTGTTAAAGAACTTAAGGTTTGTGGAGCTGCCCCGGGTCTGGCTTCGGACATTCTATTCGCTAGCTTTCAGGCTGACACAGCATACTTCGGGTTTTTTGGACTGGAAAACGAAGCTGGATTAGCCCCTGGAATGCGCAAGTCTATGGAAGGTGATAATCCCAAAGCCAAGGCCATTGAAGGCTCTTGAACGGCCATGATTCACGCTCTCCGTGCGGGAGCTTATGGTGTTCCATTCCTTCCAGTAGGTGGTATGTGGGGAAGTGATCTGGTGGCCAAACGTCCTGAATTCTTCCAGGTCGTCAAGAGCCCCTTCGATGGCACTGAAGTGGTATGCGTCAAGGCCTTGGTGCCTGATTATGCTATCATCCACGTTCAGGAAGCCGATATTTATGGCAACTGCCGCATACTCGGCCCCAGTTATCAAGATGCGCTGATGGCCAGAGCGGCTAAGAAGACCATTGTCACCACTGAGCGCATTGTGGGAACTTACCGTATGAAAGAAGAACCTAAATTGACAGCGGTTCCTCACTTCCTGGTAGAAGCAGTAGTGGAACTGCCTGGAGGGGCCAAGCCGGGTATATGCTACCCCGAATACCAGGCTGTGGAATGGCCTAAACACAAGGCCTACCAGAAGGCTGTAAAAGAGGGTCAAGTCCCGCAATATGCTGATTCGATGCTGGAAGGGAGGCTTTAAGCAATGGAATATGGAAAACCTGAAATGATGGCTGTTGCCATCATGAGAGCAATATCCGATGGTGATATCGTATTTCACGGCCTGGCTTCCTCAACCCCCATGGTGGCCATGAAAGCCGCCAAGGCCATGGGTAAAACCTTCACCTATCTCACCTTGTCCGATGGAGTAGACCATGACTATCTCAAACCGCCCACGGTAGCATCAACCTTGACCGCTAACACCTATGAGGGTTCAGTAGCCACATTCGGTTTGGATGAAATCTTTGACCTTTATTCCTCCGGCAAAGGTGACATCGCCTTCCTATCCTGCTTACAGATGGATAAAAGCGGGCGTATCGCCATGTCTTATCTGGGTGGAACCTACGACAACCCCAAACTGAGAGGACCGGGAGGGGCCGGAAGCGCTACCCTGACTCCGGTGACTAAGAAGACCATCATCTGGAAGCCACAGCATGATAAACGCACATTTGTGGAACATGTTGAATTCGCCACCACCTCACCGGATGTGAACAAGGAGTTCACGGTAATAACCACCCTGTGCATCTTCAAGAAGCCAGCAGGTGAGAAATATTTGAAGGTTCACACTATTTTCCCGTACACCACACTCGAAGAGGTCAAAGAAAACACCGGGTGGCAAATAGATGAGACAAACGTACCGGTAATGGATCCACCTACCGAAGAAGAACTGAGAGCTCTGAAACTGGTTGATCCCAATAATATATTGGGGTTCGAATTCAAGTAATAAATAGCTCTGCAAAAGGCTGGTCAAATGACCAGCCTTTTTTAATTGTTTGTCAGTTAATATGCAATTGCTAGCTGGTGAGTATAACTTAAATTACTTCAATTTTGATAAAAAGATAACGGGTTTATGGCCGATTCCTAGAGGATTAGGTGATTTTCGTACCCTGAAGATGTGCGGCAAATCATTTATTTAGACAAACCTTATTTGGTTTACAAAATACAGAAAAGCCATAAAAATCCGTTTAAATTAATAACTGACCCAAAAACGGTTCAAAACTCAAATGGTGAACACAAAATGAATCACTCGCCTATAAATCCGTAATTATGGGAATAAAGTCGGTTAAAACATGATTTATATGAACCAAAAATGGGTCAATGTAGTTAGATAATTGTTATTATAATCACAAATATTGCGTAAGAAACCCGTAAGTGTTTAATGGCATATTGCTTGCATTAATACTGTGAATGTATGTGAAGGGTAACAAATTGTAATCGACACAAGTATTGGTAGATGATTCATAGTCCCTTCCAAAAAATGAGTGGATGGGTAAAATGCCATGGATTAATGCTGTTGTCCGCCGGTAGGCCCCTCTGCTTGTCTAATAAGGCAGGTGATTTGCACAAAAGCACAATGTTGTTATGGTCAAGTTCTAACCACAGTATGAATCCTTTAGTTATTAAGGAGGCTTTCAGATGAAAAAAAGAGGTACCAGGTTTATCGGTTTGTTGGTAACAATGGTTATGTTGATTTCTCTGGTTGCAGGCTGCGGCGGCGGAGGCAATAGCGCTGATAAAGCTAAAGAAATTAAGATAGGTACGATACTGCCATTATCCGGTTCAGCCGCCCCTCTGGGAAAAATCGGCCAGCAGGCACGCGATATGGCGATTGAAGAAATTAATGCCGCCGGCGGTATCAAGTCAATTGGCGGTGCCCAGATTAAAATGATCTATGCGGACAGCAAAGGCGATCCGGCTACAGGCGTATCTGAAGCCGAACGTTTAATCACCATGGAGCAGGTAGCACTCTTAACCGGATGTTATCAGAGCGGAGTTGCCATGCCATCCACTGAGGTTGCCGAGCGGTATAAGGTTCCTTATTTTGTTGATGTACCTTCTGAAGATAAAATCACAGAACGCGGCTTTAAATATGTCTTCCGTCTTGCCGAAAAGACTAGTTGGCGTAATCGTGACCAGACCAAATTCATTACCGAGATGGCGAAAACATACGGCACACCAGTAAAAACCGTTGGCCTGATATATGAAAATACTGCCTGGGGCCAGGGTGCAGTCAAGGCCTGGGAAAAATACCTGCCTGAAGCTGGTCTGGAAATCGTTATGAAAGAACCGTATCCGACCAACTCTTCAGACCTTACACCGGTAGTGCTGAAAGCTAAACAGCTCAAACCTGATATCATAATGATGGTTTCTTATGTATCTGACGCAGCCCTTTTAACCAAGACTTTTGCTGAACACCAGGTTAAACCCTTGGCATTTATCGGCACCAGCGGCGGTTTTGCCGATCCTACCTACTACGACCTGGCCGGTAATGCCAGTGAGTACTATTTCGATATTTCAACCTGGGAACCCGATGTCAACCGTCCCTCATCCCAAGATGTTAATAATAAGTTCAAAGAAAAATATGGCTATGCCATGAATGCTGAGGCGGTAAAAGCCTATGTAGGCATGTATATAATAGCAGATGCTTTGGAAAGAGCCGCTTCCGCTGAACCCGAAAAGATTCGGGAAGCTCTGGCAGCGACGGATATTAACCAAGGCGTGACCCAGATGTATGCGGCCCAAACTAAATTTGACGAAACCGGTCAAATGATAAATGCCCCCATAGTAATTTGCCAGTATCAGAAGGTCGATGGCAAAATGGAACGTATTACTGTTTGGCCGCAAGAAGAGGCTCGAGTTGGCTCCCATATAGTATGGCCATACCCGGGTGCAGGCAAGTAATTCTACCCTGAGATGGGCGGGAGATTAACCGCACCCTGGTCAATCTCCCCCCTCCTCCCGATTGGAAAGGGGTGTAAACCTAAGTGGGATTTATGTCAGTTGTCGCCAACGGTCTTAGTATGGGAGCTATATATGGCCTTATTGCACTGGGCCTGACCCTGATATTTGGTATCATGAAAATTATTAATTTTGCCCAGGGCGCTTTGTTGATGTTGTCCATGATGATTTCATACTGGTTGTGGAAACTAACCGGACTAAACCCTTTAATCCTGATCCTTATTGTTGGGCCAATCATGTTTGTAGTGGGTTACCTGTGTCAACGTTTTCTAGTCAGGCCTGTGCTTGATTCAGAAAAGAATGTGCGCGAACCGGTTAGTGTATTGCTCTTGACCGCAGCACTGGCTATAGTTTTGGAAAATTTAGCCTTGATGATTTTTGGTGCCGATTATGTTATGGCCAAAACTAGCTTTTCTGAGCAAACCATCGCTCTGGGGGCGGTCACGGTAAGTGCGGCACGTTTTTATGGATTGATTATCGCTTTAGTTGTCGCCGGGGTATTTTGGCTATTTTTGCAAAGAACTCAAACTGGCCGCAATATCCGGGCTACCGGCCAGGACCGCAATGCAGCCGCCTTGATGGGCATAAATGTACCCAATACGTTTGCCATTGCCTTCGGACTGGGGACGGCATTGCTGGCGGTTGCTGCTGTAGCCTTAATTCCCTTCTATTATGTGCATCCCTCGGTAGGACAGGTTTTTATGACCAAAGCTTTTATCGTGGTAGTTCTAGGCGGATTGGGAAGTGTACCGGGTGCCATTCTAGGCGGCATTTTAATTGGTTTGATCGAGTCCATCGGAGCCCAGTATATGACTGCCACTCTGACTGTGGTTCTGGTATACGCCGTCTTCCTCATGGTGCTTTTTGTCAAGCCCTCAGGAATGTTTGGCTCCCGTTATGATTGGTAGGTGAGATGGTGAAGTTCGATAAAAAATTATTATTATTAATTGGTCTGGTGGTAATCCTGCTTCTGGTTCCGATGATGGTTACCAGGCCGTATTTTCTCCATGTTATTATCATGTGTCTGTTGTGGGCATATCTGGCTTCAAGTTGGAACATTATTGGCGGTTTTGCCGGGCAGTTGTCATTGGGACACGGGATATACACCGCCACCGGCGCTTATGTGACTATGATGCTGTTTAATACTTTCGGTATTTCACCCTGGTTAGGTTTATTCGTCGGCGGGGCGGCCGCGGTATTAATCAGTGTGCTGATCGGGTTTCCAACTTTCGGCCTGCGCGGCGCTTATTACGCTCTTGCCACGGTAGCCATTTCCGAAGGAATCGTGGTTATTATTAACAGCACTCATGAACTGGGGCCATTCTCGGTTGGCGGCGCTGAAGGGCTGATCGTGAAAATGGTGGGTGATTCAGCGGCAGCCTTGCAGTTTAGCTCTAAAATTCCCTATTATTATTTAATTCTGTTCATGTTGTTTTTGGTCATTGCCGTATCGTACTGGATAAAAACCTCCAAGCTGGGTTACTGTCTGATCGCTCTGAAAGAAGATGAGGACGCGGCAGCAGCCATGGGAATCAACGTGCGCAACAACAAATTGATTGCCGCTATGATCAGCGCCTTTATGACTGCATTAGGCGGGGTGTTCTATGCTGTATTGATCCGCTATCTGGAACCAAACGCCATTGCCGGCGGCAGCATGTCAACGCAGATGGTGTTCCTGAGTATTGTAGGCGGTTCAGGCACCATATTAGGTCCAGTCATTGGCGGGATTTTGCTTTCACTAATAAGTGAGGTAATACGGTTTTATCTCGGCGGTCAATTGATGGGCTTGCATCTATTCATTTATGGAGTAATCGTTTTGCTGGTTATCATGTATCAGCCCAGGGGAATAGTGGCCCTGCTGGGACAGATAGTGCAGCGCTTTTCTGGCCCTAAAACCGTAGAAGGAGGTGTAAGCGGTGTCAAAGATTCTGGAGCTTAAAGATTTAACCATCAAATTTGGCGGCCTCACAGCAGTTAATCATCTCAATATGCATCTTGAGGAAGGCGAAGCCCTCGGTTTGATCGGCCCCAACGGAGCTGGTAAGACTACCGCTTTTAACCTCATTGTCGGGGTTTATCAACCGACTTCTGGGAAAGTCTTATTCAATAGTGAGGATATTACTGGCCTGAAGCCCTATCAGGTATGCCACAAAGGAATAGGGCGAACCTTCCAGGTGGTTAAACCTTTCGGCAACATGACCGTAGAGCAGAATATTATGGTTGGCGCCTTTGCTAAAACCTCCAGCCCTCGGGGGGCTAGACAGATTGCTTCCAATATTATGGAAAAGGTGGGATTACAAGCCAAGAAAAACGTTTTGGCACACAACCTAACCATTCCAGAACGAAAAAGACTGGAGATGGCCAAAGCCCTGGCGACCAATCCCCAATTGCTGCTTCTAGATGAGGTTTTGGCAGGACTAAATCCTACAGAACTCGAAGAGGCGATTAAACTAATCAAATCTATCAATGAAGATGGGATCACCATAATGATGATCGAACATGTTTTACAGGCCACCATGGCAATTTGCAGCCGTATTGTGGTCTTGGATTACGGCAGGAAGATAGCCGAGGGAAGCCCTCAGGAGGTTACCAGCAATCCTGAGGTAATTAAAGCATATTTGGGTGATGAATATGACAATGATTAGCATAAAACAATTAAATTCCGGTTATGGTGATGTAACGGTTCTAAAAGATATTTCCTTAAACATTGAAGAAGGGGAAGTAATAAGCATAGTCGGTGCCAATGGTGCAGGCAAGACCACCCTCCTCAATACTATCTCCGGGATAATCACTCCTAATAACGGTGAAATATGGCTTGATGGTTATAGAATCGACCATCTTCCACCTCATAAGATCACTGCATTGGGTATTGTTCAGGTTCCAGAGGGCAGGAGGCTGTTCCCACTGATGACAGTTTATGAAAACCTCCTGATCGGGGCTTCCTTGCCCCGCTCTCGCAGCAAGGTCAAAGAGAACCTGGAATATGTTTTTGAACTGCTGCCCCGGCTGGCAGAACGTAAGGATCAGATCGGCCGCACCATGAGTGGAGGCGAACAGCAAATGGTAGCCATAGGAAGAGCCTTGATGGCAATGCCACGTCTCTTGATGCTGGATGAGCCGTCCATGGGATTATCTCCCCTGCTGGCAGGAACCGTATTTGAGACCATCAGGAAAATAAGTGAGCAAAATATTACAGTTCTCTTGGTGGAACAAAATGTCAAGAAAGCGCTTGGCCTAAGCAAACGGGGATATGTGCTGGAGAACGGCTTTATTACAATGGATGGTCCTTCAACTGAACTACTCAACAACCCTCACATTAAAAAGGCCTACCTGGGATTATAGGGCTTTTAATGGACAAATGATTACCCTACACAACATATTCCTTTGGGCTACTCCCCCCTGGCCTAAAGGAATATGTTTTTTGTCAGCATGTTGGTATTGCCTTATGACTTACAGGTATACTCTTCTATTAACGCTTCTAAATCATCTTGCACGCTTTCTGGGGCCAGTTCTACATGACAACGATATGCAGACCGGCAGATAACATGGCTAGACACAGGAGCGGTTAGAAAGACAAAGAAAATCCCCAAAAACAATTTAATACTAAAATATCCCTCTACCATTACAAAAAAAAGGAAAGTCCCCAGAAGAACAAATAGCACACTTAAAGTAGAACTTTTCGAAAGGGCATGGGCGCGGTTGTAAATATCCGGCAAGCGGATGAAGCCAATGGAACTGATAAAGCCGAATATTGTCCCAACCAACACAATGATCGCAATACCCAATTCAATCAGATTGGTTTCGCTCAAAGACAGCACCCCTCTCAAGAAATCTTGCCAAAGCGATAGTACCAACGAAAGAAAGAATGCCAATCAGGAGTATTATTTCAAAAAATGCCCTGCTTTTAAGCAAAATGGAAAATATCGCTACCCCTGAAATCAGATAAATTCCCAAGGCATCCAATGCCATAACCCGCTCAGAAGCGGTGGGCCCCTTTATCAACCGGTAAATTGTTGCCAATATGGAGAATGTCAAAAAACTTAAGGAAAAAAACAATATCCACGGTATCATGGCCTGGTCACCTTCTTAATCGCTCTTTCGAATCTGATTTGTGACCGGCGAACACCATCACTCAGTTCGGGAATATCCATGGCATGAACGTATAAAACCTTATTGTCAGGGGAAATCTCTATTACCACCGAACCCGGGGTTAAAGTAAGCAGTAAGGCCAGTAAGGTCACCTCCACATCCCCTTGTAAACTGGTATCCAAAGACAGTATTCCAGGTTTGATGTTGATCTTGGGCTGTAAAATCTTACCTATAACCACCATACTGGACGTAAATAGTTCAGCAATAAAGAGCAAGAATAGCTTTAACACATCCAGTAGAGTAAACAGATAATACTTACTGCTGATAAAGCGTTGCAAACCGAATAAAATCAATAAGCCGATCAAATAACCGCTGGTGAAACTCAAAACACTCCAATTGTCCTGAAAAAACATCCATAAAACGCCGATTAATATATTTATTAATACTTGCAGAGAAATTGGTAAGTCACCTTCTTTCCCTTACTTTCCATTTTGGGCCAAAACTGCATCTGTATAGAGGTTCGGATTCAGCAACCCTTCTACGGCCAAATCCACATACTCGTGAATGCCTTCTGCTCCTAAGCCAAGAGCTATGGTTAAAGCTGTCAAGACGACAATTGGCGGCAGCAATCCTTGAGTTGTTCCCTTTTCCGTCTCTTCGGTAAGATTGGTATGTCCCCAAAATACATTCATAAATATCTTCATAACCGAATACAGCACCATGAGACTAGTAAACAGACCGATTCCGCCCAGCCAATAGTATGCGCTTTGAAAAACCCCGGTGGTGATGAAGACCTTGCCGATAAAGCCGCTTAATGGGGGTATACCCGACACCGACAGGGCGGCAATAAAGAACATCCAGCCCAATTGGGGATGCAGGCGGATCAAGCCGCTCACCTCCCTGATTTTGGCCGTACCGGTCAGATGTATTACCGTGCCCCCCGAAAGAAAGAGTAAAGCCTTTACAATCATATCATGAAGCAAATAATAGACCATTCCCCTCATGCCCACCAATGAAAAAGAAGCAAAACCAGCTAAAATGAATCCAATTGATATCACCACATTATAGGTGATGATCTTCTTTATATCATCATAGGCCACAGCACCCATGGCCCCCAACACCATGGATGCTGCAGCCAAAGCCCCGATGAAGAGATGCGTTGCTCCAAGGTCATGATAAAAAACCAAGGAAAACAGGCGGACAATGGCATAGACTCCTACCTTGGTCAGTAAGGCGGCAAATATGGCTGCTATTGCGGTAGGAGGGGCACTGTAAGAGCCAGGCAGCCAATAGAAAAGAAACAAGGCCGCTTTTAAACTGAAAACGGTTAGAAACAACAAGGCCACCACGGTCATCAAACCGCCTTGTCCTGATTGCGCAACCCGAATAGACAGGTGAGCCAGGTTTAGGGTTCCGGTGATGGCATATAAGTAAGCCAACGCTACCAGGAATAGAAAAGAAGAGATCATATTGATCAAAACATATTTAATAGACTCTCTTAGCTGGATCTTGGTTCCCCCCAGGGAAATCAATACATAAGAGGCTACCAGCATGACTTCGAAACATACAAACAGGTTAAAAATATCACCGGTCAAAAAAGAGCCATTTACCCCGGCAATCAGGAACAAACATAGGGGATAAAAGTAGTGTCTTTCTCTCCCCATCCCAATAGATGAACAAGCATACCACAAGCAACAGAAAGCTATCAGGGCTGTTACCAAAACCAGCAGAACGGCAAACATGTCTGCAACCAGGGTAATGCCCAACGGTGCTTCCCATCCGCCTAAATTGAGGATTTGCATCCCTCCGGTTCTGATCTGCTCCAGTAATAAAACTGCTGCCAACCCAATTAGGACTGTGGCGAGCAGGCTTAAGAACCTATGCAGGCCAAGGCTGTTTCTGCAAACCACCAAGACCAGTCCAATAATAATAGGAATAATAATGGGGCCTATGATTAAGTTATTCATCCTCAAGCCCTCTTAATTGTTCGACGTTATCGGTTCCGACTACTGCATAGGCACGATAACTCAATACCAGAAGAAGTGCCGTGGTGGCAAAATTGATAACAATCGCGGTTAATATCAGGGCCTGTGGCAGAGGATCGGTAAAATACTGCGTATTTAAACCGATTATAGGTGGACCGCCTTTTTTTAATCCGCCCATGGTTAAAATCAGCAGATTTACCCCGTGGCCAATAATCGATGTCCCTAAGATAATCCGCAACAACGTTTTCGATAAGATCAAATAAGTCCCAATGGCGAATAAAATCCCCACCACTATTGACATTAAGGTCTCCATTTAATGATCATCACCTATGCTCATAATAATTGTCAAAGCTGTTCCTATGACAGCTAGGGCAACTCCTACATCGAATAAAACCGCAGTGGCCAGCATTGTGTCCCCCAAAAGCGGTAGATCCACAGGCCCGCTGGTTTGGTTCAAAAAGGGTTTCCCGGCCATCATTCCTCCCACCCCGGTAAGAACAGATATCAACACCCCAATTGCAGCCACAGCTTTAAAATCCACAGAGATATTCTTCCTGATGGTGTCAATGCCATAAACCAGGAAGAGTAGAGTAATAGCTGCCGTAAAAGCCAGCCCTCCAATAAACCCTCCCCCGGGATAATGATGTCCGGAAATAAAGAGATGGATAGAAAAGGTGAGTATAATCACCACCGCTACTTTGGTAACGGTTCGCAGAATGACATCATTAGGCCGCTTCATCCTCTTTCCCCCCTGCCCAGCGAAGTTTTATCAGTGTATATACCCCTAGCCCGGCCAGGGTAAGCACCAGGATTTCAAGCATGGTGTCAAATCCCCGAAAATCAACCAGGATGGCATTTACAATATTTTTGGCTCCAGCCAGCACATAAGCGTTTTCATAATAGCTGGAAATTGGTGCAAATGATCGCAGGCCATTGGCCGAAAGAGCCACAACGGCCATAATCATACCGACCCCTACCGAGACTACAGCATTTACTGCCTTAGAGCCTATGGGAATGCTCTCCTTACGCAGTTGCGGCAAATGGTAAAAACACAGCAAGAATAATACCGTGGTTACAGTTTCCACCACCAACTGAGTAAGGGCCAAATCAGGTGCTCGAAAGAGGACAAAAAAGAAAACCACCAGAAACCCCAAAGCCCCTACAGCAATGACTGCCGTCAGCCTTGCCCCGGCCAACAGAACGGTTACGGCAGTAGCGATCATTCCCAACAGCAAGGCCAGTTCATAAAAGCTGACCACTGCATCCTGGGATGAGTCAAATGATATGCCTTTCAATAGCAGCATAGCGGCTCCCATAACCAGGATAATAAATGTCAGTATATAAAGCAGATAATGCCTTACCGAGCCGGTCATAAAGCCTTTGGTTATGGCCAGAGAACCCCCTTCCAGCTTTTCCATAAACAATTCATATAGACTATTCAAGGTCAAACCCATCGGATAGTAATTATAGATCCGCAACCATTGGCTCATTGTTATGTACAACAATATTCCAGCCGCTATTACTCCCAGGGTCATTAATAATTCGGTACTAAAACCATGCCAGGCCTTGACTTCAATATGCATAGAGCCGGACAATGTGGGCAGAACCGCCTCCCCAGCAGGAATAAGCAAATATTGGGAAAAAACCTGGTGGTAGAAAAAGATCCCTATGACCAGAGCTGCCAGTATAAACGGGGAAATCAACATGCCCATCGAAGCTTCACGGGGTTTCTTTTTCAATTTATGACCTCTTGCTCTGCCCATAAAGGTCTTGAGCAGGATGGTCAGGCAATAAACAAAAGTTAACACACTCGCAAACCAGGCCAGAAATGCCAATATAGTACCCCAATAGGGCATATTAAAAATGGGCATTTGGGCTGCGTTTAACAGTGCTGCAAAAAATAACTCCTTGCTTAAAAATCCATTAAAAGGGGGGAAGCCTGCCATTGCCAGGCTTCCGGCCAGGGTCAGTAGAAAAGAAATGGGCATTAAGTGGAACAAGCCCCCTAATCTCTTAATATCTCGAGTCCCGAGTTCATAGTCTATAATGCCCACCACCATAAACAAACAACCTTTGAATGTAGAATGGTTCAACATGTGAAAAATGGCGGCAAAGGTGGCTATAGCATATATGGCTCCTTCCTGTATGGAGTCAAAATACAAGGCCGCAGATCCCAACCCCAATAAGGTCATAATCAGCCCCAATTGGCTGATGGTGGAGTAAGCCAATAGGGTTTTTAAATCGGTCTGTTTTACTGCGCTGATGGAGCCATATAACAGTGTGATCAGACCGGCACCAGATACAAGCCAGAACCATTCCGAAGTGCCGCCAAAAATGATAGTGAAGCGAGCCACCAAATAGATTCCTGCTTTAACCATGGTGGCCGAATGTAGGTAAGCACTTACCGGAGTAGGTGCTTCCATAGCAGCTGGCAGCCAGATGCTGAAAGGGAATTGAGCTGATTTTGTAAAGGCCCCAATCAGAATCAGGATCATGGCCGGAATAAATAAGGAATGGGACCGGATCATCTCGGCCTGGCTCATCATTGCGCCAATGCTATAGGTATCTGTAATGATATGAAGCAGGAGGAAACCGGCCAGCATCGATAATCCCCCGAAAATTGTAATCAGCAGTGACTTCCCGGCAGCAGCTCTTGAATTCTGCCGTTCAAACCAAAAGGCTATCAATAAAAAAGAAGAAATGCTGGTCAGCTCCCAGAAAAGGTATAAAACCAATATATTATCAACAAAAACCAGGCCCAGCATGGATCCCATAAATAAGAGCAGATAGATATAGAAATTGTCCAGAGCTTCCTTATGCCTGGACATATAATAGATGGAATACAATACGACCAAAAAGCCCATCCCTGCGATGATTAGGCCAAAGATAAAGGATAGTCCGTCGATATTGACAGTTAAGTTAATACCATAGGAGGGAATCCAGGGAAGGGTCAGATTGAAGGTCTTTCTAAAAGCAATCATACGTACATAAGACAGAAGATGGCAAAAAATCGTTAACGGAACCAGAAGGATGAACCAGCCTGTGTGAATGCGAGAGTTAAATCTCTTATATAACAAAGGGACTAGAAGAGCAGATAAAAATGGTGTAGACATTATGGGATAGAACCAGGACATTGATCCTCCCTCCTTACTGATGGTTATTAAGGGACTGCTAAGAGATAAATTAGATTGACTGTTGATGTGCCATGAGTTATAGTCATTGTTAACTCAATTGTCTTTGGGTTTAGACGGACTTTACAGCGATTCCGAGGTAGATGTAAATGCTGAAGAAGAAAAAAAACCGCATGGACGAAAGCATCCTCGTTTGTGTCTATTATGGACCCAATGGTGAACGGCTCATACGGCGGGGCTGTGCAATTGCCAAAATATTTGATTGCCCGCTCTATATTCTGACTGTAGATCCCAAACCTTTTGACGAATTGGATGCCGAAAAGTCCAATTATATCTCCAAGTGGAAACAGTTGGCGGCTGAGATGAATGCTGATGGTTTTATCCTGAAGGATAATGATAGACGGCCCACCTATAAAGTGATTGCCGAGACTGCACGGCAAAGAAACATAACTCAAATAATTATAGGCCAGACCGCCCAAAGCCGCTGGGAACAAATGACCAAAGAATCGATTGTAAATTTATTATTACGCGAAATACCCTTTGTAGACTTGCACATCATATCAGTAGCCCGTTATCTCAAAGATCCTCATCTAAATTACGAAAAAGGCATACGCTCTTATTTGATAAAGGAAGACGATCACTTTCGTCTGGTTTTCAAATGCTCAAAAGATGCGGTCTGTGAAGGCATCTTTTTTAAAGAAATCGGTACCGATTTTAATAATGGCATCTATAAATTCATGAAAGATAATGAAACCTTACAGGTAGAGGTAATAGAGGATATTGTCAAAGATTTTACCTGCGTGGAACTCGATACTGACCAGGATGAAGATGTTTAACCTATTGGCTTAGTAGATATCTTCACTGCGGACAGTCACTTTTCTTAATTAGGTGTCATGTTTATCATCGTTGATGGCCTGGTAATCTTCTTTTTAGCTTGAAAAGATAGTCCCTTTCCGTTACGGGAAAGGGACAACACTTCTGATCCCATTTGTGTTTTACTAAAGTACAATTCCTCTGTTACCCGTAATTAACCTTATTAATAACCCTTCATGTTTATTATTCCCAACATCAGTGACTTTGGATGATCTGCTTTTAGTTAATTTATTAATATAATGGAACAAAATAAACCAAACTCTTATGGGATTGCCTCTCGAATACTGTCTCATATGCTGATCATGTTATTGTCTTTGATAATATGTGACTGATTATCCCCATGATGGTCTACATAACAAAATAGCACAAATGGAGCCGCTTTACAAATTGCAGAAGCGGTACATAGCGCCGAGCAAGATTGGGTTTATTAAAGATAAATCATTGAATATTGGGATATCTTGTCTGGACATCAGCAATCCAGGATAATCAGATAAACGTTCTGTGACTGCATAGAATGTGAAATAAGAAAGCGGCTCAATGCCGCTTTCTTATACTTGTGTATTGACCAAAATATAGGTTATACTTTGCCAGCCACGTTTTCTCCGAAGGGTTGAGTATAACCCTCAGTGTTGCCCTTTTCTATATATTCTGCCGCCATTCCTGCCGCTGCGATAACCATCTTCATGCAGGCTTTAAACCGACCTTTGTCCTGCCACTCAGGATAGCCCTCGTTAAGAGTTTTGCAGTCTAGAGCGCCATATTTTTCTTTAAATTCATGTGACATTCCATTGAAGAATCTGTACAGTCCGGGATTACCGTATAAACGATCCACGCGTTCAGCAAATTCACCCTCCAGCGGATTTTTGCGCCCATGCACCGCTCCTACAGCCATTATCGCACCTACCAGGGCACCGCAATTGTTGCCGGCCAGTCCCATTCCACCTCCGAAGCCGGTAGCCATGGCCACTGCTTCTGCAGGAAACTCAGGAGCCACCCCGGTATCCATAACCGCTTTAAACACTGATTCAGCGCAGTTGAGGCCAACTTTAAAATTATTGGCTGCATTGTCTTTGACTTTTTCCACGAATTCGCTCATTGATTCCCCTCCTTAAAACTTACCTACTCCTCAGCATAGTAACTCGCTTACTTGACCAACCGCCTCCTTTGCTGTTTGATACCTACCCTTACCCTTGTGGTTTTCTATCTGTAGTCTAATGAAAACCATAAACAGCACATGGCGTGACGTATATTATGTTTAGTGCTCGTTATTAAATCAATGATCGGAGGAATAAGACCTTCCTTATTTACTATGATAAAGAATATTCATCTGGGGGTCTATAAATAATTCAAAAGGCAAACTTTCATAGGTGGAAAGAAACTTCCGCATTTTCTGCTCTGCTGGCTGAATACTCTGCCTGATATTGGGCCCAGCCTTGACGGTATTATTATTTAAAGCAGATAGAGGAGATGGATGAACCAGGCCTGGGTCAAAATATACAGTGGTTCAAACTGGCCCAGATCACTTCTGCAAGGCTTTGTCCAGGAAGTTCAGTACTTCTTCAACACTTTCGGAATTGGTGAAGCCACGGCCGTCATGGCCCATTCCCGGCATAGTAACCAAATGAACTTTGTCTTCGCCCAGGATGGCCTCCAATTTTTTGGCAAATTGCAGAGACTGCTGATAAGGCACCAGGGTGTCTGCGGTGCCGTGCTGTATATAAAAAGGGGGATCATCAGATGTGATATAATTAGCGGCATTCACCAGCTGTACCAGATCATTAGCCTGGCCGATCCTATTGCCAACATATTTAGAGCCATATGAGGTGGGCAGGTCCATCTTTTCACCGTCTATTCCGCTGGCTAAAAACTGCGCATCCATAGTGGATAGATCAATTGGTCCACACCAATCAACTACCGCCTGCACGCGATCAGATTCATCAGCACAGCCAATGCTCAAATCCTGCAGCGCAGCAACCCCTGCAGTAGTGCCTGCCAAGGCAGCCAGGGCGCCGCCGGCTGAGCTTCCCCAGACTGCAAATCTATTCGCATCCAGATGGTAGCGATCTGCATTGGCGCGGATAAAGCGGATGGCGGCTTTGACATCCTGAATTTGCGCCGGAGCCAGGGCCTCCTGGCTCAAACGGTAATTTACTGCTACCACGGCATATCCGCGTTTAAGGCCGGATTTGGCTATCTCCGTATCCGGGCCCACTTTGTCACCGGAGCACCAACCGCCGCCATGGATAGAGATAATGACCGGATAGGGCCCCTCAAAACCGTCAGGCAAAAATATATCCAATTTCTGCGCTGATGACTCACCATAGGGGATATTAAGGTATGTATGCTGACCGGCGGAAATGGAACTAACACTTACAATCAGAACTAACAGCACCAAAAACATTACAGCAATACGCCTAATCAATACTTCTCCCCCCGAAGGACAAACAGTGATGAAATAACGGTTGAAACTATATAATAATTCTAACATAGGCTTGTTCCTGCTTTACAGACTGTCAGAGATTGAAATATGTTTCATGATATGAATAAAATGGATAGTTCAAAAATTTTAGTTTAGGTCGGGGAGGCTATTTCGTGTTAAGAAGATTATAATTAGGGATAAACCGTGTGGGAGAACTAACCTCAAGGCTATAACCATACATCGGAGTTGATCAAAGCTCATCGGGGCAGAAGGGATGGTAAGCATGGATAAACACTTGCTTAAAGTGCCGGATTATATAAAACCAGGGTTAAATATACTTTTCGTAGGCTTTAACCCCAGCATCCGTTCCGGCCAAACCGGACACCACTTTGCCAATCCCAGCAACCGATTTTGGAACATATTGTACCGCTCCGGTTTGACCCCACGCAAGTACAAACCCGAGGAAGGCCACTGCCTGCTGGATTTAGGTTTTGGGCTGACCAATATCGTGGACCGTCCCACCAGAGCGGCGGCAGATATAAACCCAACAGAGTATGCCCGAGGTAGGGAGATGTTGAAGGACAAGATCAATAAATACCGTCCCCGGGTGGTATGCTATGTGGGAAAAGGAGTATACCAGGCTTATTCCAATAAAAAGTTGATTTCATGGGGGTTGCAGCCTTGGCAGATGGTGGCTGGGGTAGATGATTTTGTGGCACCCTCCAGCAGTGGGTTGGTGCGCATCAAGGACGCTGACATAGTGGCTATTTACCAGCAGCTTGGGCAGATTATGGAAAACCGCTAAGTATTTGTTTATTTAGGGTACAACACGGAGTAGAAGGCTGAATTGGCATGGTCAATTGAGCTAAGTATTGTTTCCGGGACCGTCGACCAGTCATTGTGGGGAAAGTAAGACAATACAAAATCAGATTCATATAGGGAATAATTCAACCCCGGTGGCATATATTTCAGTATTAGAAGTCTAGGTAAAAAAATTGACCGCCCCAATTGCATTAAGTATAATATTGTAAATATCACTAAAAAGACCATGACAGGGATTATTAGGTATATATGATGGAGACACAGAGAGCCGTCGGTTGGTGTGAGGCGGCCGGTTCAATATACCGAACTCCCCCTGGAGTTGCCGACCGAAATATAAAGTAGGCTCGGACGGAGACTTCCACCGTTAAAAGGAAGCGGATATCGGATTAATAATCCCGTATCTAGAAGAGTGAGCGGCTCGGGTCGCTAAATTGAGTGGTACCGCGGAGTATACCCTTCGTCTCAAAATGTTTTGAGCGAAGGGTTTTTATATTTTTTGAGGAGGTGGTCGCGATGGAAGCAGACCTTGCTGACCTAGTGAAAAATGCGTTGAATACTAAAAAGGAGGACTTACACTATGCGCAAGCTGTATATTTTCGATACCACCTTGAGAGATGGAGAACAATCCCTGGGCATCACCCTGAATGTCAAAGAAAAACTGGTTATTGGACGCCAACTGGTAAAACTGGGCGTTGATATTATTGAAGCGGGTTTTCCAGCTTCTTCACCTGGCGATTTCAATTCGGTAAAGACTATCGCCAAAGAGATCAAAGGGGCCACCATTTGTGGTCTTACCCGTGCAGTTGAAAAAGATATTGATACATGTGCCGAGGCTTTGAGGGATGCCGAAGCACCTCGTATTCACACTGGCATTGCGGTTTCTCCGGTGCATATGGCCAAAAAGCTGAAAATGTCGCCTTCTCAGGTTGTCGAAGCCGCGGTGGCAGCAGTCAAGCGGGCTAAGAAATACGTCAGTGATGTTGAATTCTACGCCGAAGACGCTTCCCGTAGTGAGCGTGATTTCCTGGTAGAAATAGTCAGCAAAGTCATCGCGGCAGGTGCGACGGTAGTTAATATCCCTGATACGGTAGGCTACTCCACCCCATGGCAGTATGAGGAGTTGATTTCCTACCTGAAGAACCACGTATCCAACATAGACCATGCAGTCATTAGTATCCACTGCCATAATGACCTGGGTCTGGCTACGGCTAATTCGCTGGCGGGCATCAGGGCTGGGGCTTCTCAAGTAGAAGGTACCATTAACGGCATTGGTGAAAGGGCCGGGAACACTTCTTTGGAAGAGGTGATAATGGCGGTTTACAGCCAAAAGAACCTCTATGGGGTGGATGTGATGATCAACACTCGTGAAATTGCCGCTACCAGTCGCCTGGTCTCAAGGATTACCGGAGTAGCGGTGCCAAGCCACAAGGCCATCGTGGGTGCCAATGCTTTCATGCATGCTTCGGGAATCCATCAGGATGGGGTACTAAAAGAGCGCAACACGTATGAGATCATAGACCCTGAGGTGGTGGGCATCCCGCGCAGCCGGATAGTGCTCAGTGCACGCTCCGGACGGCACGCCCTGAAGCACCGTTTGGAAGAATTGGGGTATACCGGAGTACAGGAAAATCTGGATGATATATATGCTAAATTTCTGGAATTAGGCGACCTGAAAAGCGAGATATTTGACGATGACCTGCACGCCTTAATGGGCAATGCCACTAAGGAAGTCAACGGCATCTCCATCAAGCAGCTGTCAGTCACTTCCAGTGGGGCAGCCCATGCTGCCGCCACAGTGACATTGGAAATTGATGGCCAGGTAAGCAGTGATGCGGCTTGCGGCGCTGGTCCGGTGGACGCGGTTTTCAAAGCTGTTGATCGTATTGTGGGCAAAACGGTAAAGCTGGAAGACTATTCCCTCAAGTCAGTCAGCCGCGGGTCAGAAGCCATGGGGGATGCTACCGTTAAGATACGTTATAAAAACAGCCTGGTGGTTGGTCGGGGTATAAGCACTGATATTTTTGAAGCCAGTGCACTGGCCTATGTAAATGCCCTCGCCAAAGCGGCTCATATTGAATAGCCTGCCAGTAGTTGAGCACTGAAGAGGCTGTCCGTAAGCGGTCAGCCTCCTACCCCCGAGCTGTAGTTAGTAAGAGCTACGGCCTTGGGGTGCCATTCACCGAGTGGCTGGAATTTTAAGCAGGAAACGATTATCCCCATGACGAAATACATTAAGGCTGGGATTAAGAGCGCGGAAACCAGTTGCAGGGCTACTCTGGCGTTTTTTCTGCTATCCAAAACGGTTGACTTAAGGCGTAGGCTGTCGGATTGGCCAGAGCAATTCGAGATTGGCGCATTTTTTATGGAAGACCTGCTAATTTTAGCGGGTCTTATGCTTAACAACCTGACACTTGGATAAAACTGAGATAATAACACTGGCGAGGTGATAAATTCGATGCAATTGGAGATGCCTAAATCGGAGAGAGTATACAGCGTATTGGCCATCCTGATAGGGATAATGATTTTACTGGGACTGGTAGGCCAATTTATTATTATTGCTGACAAAGCGCCGCCCCAAGCGGTGGTCTATGTGGATCAGAGCAGCGGTATTTATTATGCGCCCCCATACATTTTAGGCAAAAAATATCCTGCTGGCCTGGATGAGAGCAATCTCAAAGCGCTCAGCCTGGCCGAAGCTGAACAAAAATCCTACCAGGCCGATCCGGTGTGCGTCGAACAAGGATATTTCAAGCAGAAGAGCACCTTAAATGACAGGTTGAGGATAAAAACAGGTCTGGCTGAGGCGCCTCCCAGCCGCTGGAACGCAGACGGGTCCTGGAATTGGTAAAGAGACATTTGCGGAGGTATATCAATGGGTAGAGAGGACAATAAGAGTCAATTTGGCCAGGAACCAGCATTCCAACCCGGCAGCTCGAAGGGGAGCCCGCTCAAAAGACGCGGGCTGTGTTTACAGGCCCATCCGCATCATCATCCCCCCTGCCAGGACTGTGAGGAGTGTATATGGGTTGACCAAGTGCCGTTAGACAAGGATTATGGAGACATTGTCTTTATACACGCAGCCTCCTCCCACCCGGACTCAGATACCGTAGAGGTGAAACTCGACATCCAGGCCAGGCGTGGCCTGTGGCGTAAATACCAATGCTGGAACAAGAGCAGCAGCGACGAACCTGCCCTTGAAGAACAGGTCATCAATATGCAACATCCTGACTTAGAGGGATTTATAAATGGGCTCAAGGACGCCGGGCTGCTCCATTGGGGGGAGCGCTATGAAGCAGATGAGGGCAAGGGCGGTGAATGGGTAGTCCGAATCGAATTTGAAGGTTTCAGAATCAAGAAAAGCGGTTCGAATTCTTATCCCCGCAGGTGGAATTCTTTATGTCAATTATTTAAGGAATACTGGCAGGTTGAATTCCGCTGATAATGGGAAATCAATCTTAACCGGCTAAACAAATGATTATTGCTGCCAGCACTAGTTAAAAGTATTGTAAATAACTGGGCTGGCTTTATCAGTTATGGAGGCAGAATCAATGCAGTTCACTTATGAGCAGATATCCTTGGAAACAAACCTACCGCCCCATCAGATCAGTATGGTGGCTAAATTGTTGGAGGACGGCAACACCGTACCGTTTATCTCCCGTTACCGTAAAGAGATGACCGGAGGCTTGGATGAGGTCGCTATCCGACTCATCGAAGAAAGACTCAAATGGCATCGCAACCTGGAAAACCGCAAAAATGAGGTGATCCGTCTCATCAGTGAGCAGGGTAAATTGCAGCCTGACCTGGAGGCTAGAATCAGAAATGCGGTTCGACTGGTTGAGATTGAGGACATTTACCTGCCCTTTCGTCCCAAACGCCGCACCCGTGCTGCGGTAGCGCGAGATAAAGGTTTGGAGCCTCTGGCGCAATGGCTGCTCTCACCCCAGGATGGCGACCCCCTGCAAATAGCAGCGCAATTTGTTAACCAAGAGGTGGCTGATGCGCTGCAGGCTCTACAGGGTGCTATGGATATCATCGCTGAACAGGTGGCTGAGGATGCTGGCAACCGGAGTTGGCTGCGCGATTATGTCCGGAATAACGGGGTTATAACGGTCAAGGCCAGGGAGGCCACGGCGGAGTCAGCCTATAAGATGTATTACCATTATCAGGAACCGGTGAAGAGGATCCCCGCTCACCGCATACTGGCCATCAACCGTGGCGAACGTGAGGACTATTTAAAAGTAGCTCTGCTTTATGATAGCGATAAACCCCGAGAAAAACTGAACAGACAATACGCTGCAACCAAGGAAAAAGCCTTATATATCAGTAAGGCCGTTGAAGACAGCCTGGCTCGGCTGTTGAAACCGGCCATAGAGAGGGATCTGCGCAATGAACTGACCGAGCAGGCCAACCGCCAGGCCATAGACATTTTCGCCCGCAACCTCAACAGCCTGCTTTTGCAGCCCCCGGTGCGCGGAAAAACCGTGTTGGGGATAGACCCTGCCTACAGAACCGGATGTAAGTGGGCGGTGGTTGACAGCACCGGCAAGAAGTTGGAGGTAGGGGTTATCTACCCCACGCCGCCACATCGTCGAAATGATGAGGCTGAAAGCATAATGCTGCAAGTTATTGACAGGTATGGAGTGGATGCCATCGCCATCGGCAATGGTACCGCATCACGGGAGACAGAGCGGTTTGTGGCGGATATGATCAGAAATCACGCTATAGAGGTGCCTTATACCATTGTCAATGAAGCCGGGGCCAGCGTCTATTCCGCTTCACCTCTGGGTGCGGAGGAGTTCCCTGATCTGGATGCAGCACAGCGCAGCGCAATTTCTATCGCCCGCCGAGTGCAGGACCCGCTGGCTGAGCTGGTAAAAATCGAACCACGTTCCATAGGGGTAGGCCAGTACCAGCACGACCTGCCCGAACGGGAGTTGGACGAAAGTCTGAGTACAGTGGTGGAAACAGCAGTGAACCAGGTCGGAGTAGACTTGAATACTGCTTCGGCAGCTTTGCTCTCTTATGTGAGCGGCCTGTCGAAAACCACCGCCCGCAACATCGTCCGCCACCGTGACAGTAATGGCCCTTTTGCCCGACGCCATGAACTCCTGCAAGTGTCGCGCCTGGGGCCCAAAGCCTTCCAACAGGCGGCCGGATTTCTGCGCATTTATGGGCAGGACAATCTCCTGGACAGCACTGCTATCCACCCCGAGTCTTACCAGCTGGCTGAGGAGGTACTTCACCGGATGGGTTCTTCTGTAGTGGAGATCGGGGGCGGTTCTTTGCAGGAGAAAGCCACCCGGTTGGATGTGAGAGCACTGGCCCAGCAGTTGGGAGCAGGGGAACCGACTATCCGTGATGTTATTGCCTGCCTTTTAAAACCGCATCGCGACCCTCGCGAGGATCTGCCGCCACCGCTGTTTCGCAGTGATGTCCTGGATATAGAAGCACTGCACCCGGGGATGATATTGCCAGGCACCGTGCGCAATGTGGTCGACTTCGGCGCTTTTGTCGACATCGGCATCAAACAGGACGGCCTGGTTCATATATCAGAAATAGCAGAGCACTTTGTCCGGCACCCCCTTGACGTAATAGCAGTTGGGGAGGTAATACAAGTGATGGTGCTTACGGTGGATAAGGAGCGCCACAAAGTAGCCCTGTCGATGAAACAAGCCGGTAAACCGGCTGGGTAATGACTACCTCTCCAGAGTTAAAGAGGCCGAATGGCTTGGGCTTTGACTTGCCTTGCGGCGCGCCCCCGGAACCTTGCCTACAAACAGGTCGCCTACCGGAGTCCGCATCCTGCTTAAGCCAAAACTAAATAGCAGGGTTAACGCAGAACAGGCTGTAAAGGTGATAATGATTTGTATTATGGTATTAAAACCTGAAAAAGCAAACCTGGTAAAAGAATCGGTGTAATGGAGAATAAAGGGATGGGCAAAGTAGCAGCCAAATGAGCATTGCCCGAAGCTGCGCAACAGCTGCCGCAACCTTCTGACCCGATACAGCCAGGTAATGGCAAGGTAGTAAACGGTAATCAGAGATGACACCAGGTAAACCGTCATAGTATAGCTTAAAGGCAGGGTGAGTTGGTAATTGATAGTGTAGAATCCTGCGGGTGTAAGCGTCAGGGTCTGGGACATCTGATAGAAGATCACGGCGAAAGCAGTGATATTCACCACCCAATTCAACCGCTGGATGCGCCGCACCATACTGCGCAGTTTTTTAATGTATAAGCCCGCAAACCCGCCCAGCATGAAATAGAAAAACCAGCTCACAAACAGGCGGTCCCGATAATCCAGAATATCTTTAATAAGCGGCGAGTTGCTGTTGGCATAAAGGAGCGGGGCCAAGTGGTGATACCCCCACAGATAGGCCAGATAAAGCAAGAAACTTACCAGCAGAGTGCATATCGCCCATACGCTCCCACGGCGTATTACATATCTGAATAAGGGGAAGAGCAGGTAGAATTGCAGTATCATCACGATGAACCATAGATGGTAATACCCATCCCCGGAGATGGTCAGCTGTGCGATCCGGGCCAGTATATCGGTTTCACTGCTAGGATCTAGCCCCGATAACAGACCGGTCCATACAAAAAAGAACATGGTCCACACCCAATAGGGGATGAAAACCTGTGAAAAGCGGCGTTTGACCATCTCCGGGTAATTGAGAGCGTCATCGCCATGGTTATAGAACAACACCAAACCAGTGATGAAAACGAACATAGGGACTGCAAAGCGGCTCAACAATAACAGAAAAGCCGAAATCAGCGCATTCGATTGTGATGTTGCCGGCAGGTAGATAAAGCTGGCCAGAGCATGCTGCAATGCTATGGCTAAAAAAGAAACACCCCGTAAAAGATCAATCTCACTTATTTTTCTTTTTAACATGATCGCCCTTCCCGCTAATTCAGCGGCCTATTCTTATAATCCGCAGCCCCTAGAGCCAGCAGGTTAAATGAGGAGAACTCCCCTGGGTGCCATGGCGCTGCTTTTCATTTTCTCGGCTGAATGGAATATAATAGAATTAGTTTACTATTTCTTGGGGCAATTGAGGAGGGGAACCTGATGAACCAAAAACTTACAGAAAACATCAGTTGTTTGGGCAACCGCCTCTTTCACTTTTTTGTAGTTGGCAAACGGGAAGCTATCATTGTAGAATGCGGAGTCAGCGGCGCAGTGGCCAATCTGCGGAAGCAATGGCATAGCCTCAGTGCTCAGCCTGAAGTTTCAACCCTTTTGGCAATGCATGCCCATTTTGACCATATTTGTGGTATACCCTATCTGCGGGAGATGTTTCCACAAGCCCTGGTGGCATCCAGCCCTTATGCCAGCAAGGTGATGCAGAAGCAGCAGGTCATGGAGGGATTTTTTACTCAGGATGGGGAGATGGTAAAGGTACTAATGGCGCAGGGAATGCTGGAGGCAGCGGTTGAGGTGCCGGAACCCCAGCCTTTGCCGGTACAGATCATACTAGCAGATGGTGATATGCTGGAAAGCGGAGACGGTTGCCGCTTGAAGATAATCGCTGCCCCGGGGCACAGTCCTTGCAGTCTGGCAGCATATATGCCCGAAGATAAAGTGCTGTTCGCATCTGATGTGGCAGGATTTCAAATCTCTGATGAAGCCATTTTCCCGATATTCTTTCAGAGCTATGAGATGTATATGGATTCTATAAAGCGCATACAAGGCTACCCCGCCCGGGTTGTTGGGATAGCCCACGGCACCCTGTGGACCGGGGAGCAGATTCCAGCGTTCTATGAGCGCGCCCTGGGTGCAGCCCGCGATGCCTTTGAAAGGATACGAGTCATGAGCGATAACGGAATTGATCATCAGCAAATGGTGGACATCTTATTCAGGCATTATTATCGTGGCGACCTGCAGATATATACCCCGGAAAACATAACCCTGTGTGTGAATCTATTGATCAAACGAGTGCAGGAATGCCTATAAAAAGGAGGCTCTTAGATCCGGCTGCAGCGCTATAGGTGTCAATGTAAGCAAGGCAGTCTGGACGAATATTATTGGTCATCAGCCGGTCGGTGCCCGAAGCAAACGTTGGTCGGCCGGTTTTTTGTGGGGATTATTAAATCGGTGTCAAAACGATAAATATCGGTTACGGAAACTACAGGGTACACTTTATCCCGAGGGATTTCGTATAAACCCCTGCATTCGGCTGCAAATGACTGCAGTGGCAAGATAGAGCGTGTTGTACTGAAAAATTGATTGTTATACAATGTATTCAAGTATTAGAATTTACCTAATCCTACCAAGCATACCGAAGGGTATGCTTTTTGTGCTTATATTGCCATGTTATGAATATTATGGATCGTAATAATAGTCTATGTCACTTGATCAGCACTTACACTTAGGCCATACCCGGGGAAGCTCTCCTACGGGTTAATGCGATACGCCCTGTCCATGTTTCTGGCAGATAAAATGGTCCGCCTGACTATACCAATTTAGGCGCAATGGCGCCGCAAGAGAGGTGATGTCTTTAGACTTACATGCCAAGCAGAAGTGAAACGTATGAAGAGGAGGAGAGAGAATGAGTTTACCCTTGGAAGGCATCCGTGTATTGGACTTATCAAGATATTTGCCCGGCCCTTTTGCTACTCAGATGCTGGCCGATTTCGGGGCCGAAGTTATCAAGGTGGAGGATCCCAAAGGAGGGGATTTGGGCCGTATGCTCCCGCCGTTGATAGGTGGTGAAAGCGCGCGTTTCTTTACCGTGAACCGCAATAAGAAGAGTATCACCCTAGACCTCAAAAAGCCGCAGGGGCAGGAGGTTTTCAAACGCCTGGCGCTCAATAGCGATGTGGTGGTGGACCAGTTTAGACCCGGTGTAATGGACAGGATGGGTTTGGGATATGAGCAGCTCAAAACCATAAACCCGGGAATTATTTATTGCACCATCACCGGCTATGGACTGGACGGTCCCCTGCGCGATGTTGCCGGGCACGATCTCAATTACCTGAGTTTGGCAGGTATCACCGGTGTAAACGGGGTGTATAATAGCCAGCCGGCCATATGCGGAACTCAAATTGCCGATATTGCAGGAGGAACCTTGCATTCGGTCATCGGCATTCTGTTAGCCCTGGCTGCCCGCCAGAAGAGCGGTCAGGGACAGCTCTGCGATGTGTCCATGCTGGATGCCTCGGTAAGTCTGATGGCTTATGCCCTGGGTGAGTGGTCCGGTCTGGACACCCTGCCGGTTTCCGGAGATGGTTTATTGTCGGGTGGTTATGGTTTTTACCAGGTCTATGCCACCAAGGACGGCAAATATGTAAGTCTGGGAGCTGTTGAGGAAAAATTCTATGCCGAGTTCTGCAGAAAAATCGGCCGTCCCGATCTCATTGAAAAACAGTTTGAAAAAGAACCCCAGCGACAGATTATCGCCGAAATATCTGAGATAATCGCACAGCGGACCAGGGATGAGTGGGTGGATTTCTTTGCCGACAGTGACATTTGCTTCACTCCGGTGCTGGGATTGGATGAAGTATGCCAGCACCCGCAGGTCAAAGCGCGCGAAATGATCGTAGAACTTGAGAATGTGAACAATACCGGGAAAACCGTACGCATGACCGGAATCCCCATCAAATTGTCTGAGACTCCGGGGCAACTGAGCTTGAAATTCCCCATCCTGGGCGAACATAATGATGAAGTCTTGATGGCAGTAGGTGGTTATTCACAGCAAGAAGTCAAGGATCTGCGTTCTGCGGGGGTCATCTAAGAAAAGTGACTCAACATACAGGCCGCCTCAGCCTGACCACAAAACTGTAATTGCTAGGGCTGTCTCAAAAGTGGCAGCCTTCTCTTTTATTCCATTTGTGTGTAAGAGGAAAGTGGGTGCAGTCTCAACACTATTTCCATTGGCTCCCACTTGCCCAAATAAAAGGGAATGCCTTCGAAGTAAATTTTTGGCATTGGGGAGAACCCCGTTTTATACGGCAGGGGCCATAGCTTGATGACATAAAAAGGAAATGTTATGATGAACCCAGTCAATAAGCAGGAAAGGAGCACTACCGTGAAAGACTTCTTTACCAAGTATAAACGCTTTGCGGTGGTGGGGCTGTCGCGCAACCCTAAGTCATTCAGTCGGGGGGCCTGCAAATTCTTGATTGAACAGGGCTGCAAGCTGGTGGCGGTAAACCCTCGAGAGACAAACATCGGAGGAATCAAAAGTTTGCCATCGCTAACAGAGGTTCCTGAGGTGGATGGGGTGATATTCTTTACCAATCCTCAGGTAACGGCAACCCTGTTGCCGCAGTGCCTGGATAAGGGCATCAGGCGGGTATGGTTTCAGCAGGGGACGGCAGATGATACCGTCCTGCGCCTGGCTCAGCAGATGGGCTTATACTATACCAACTCTTGCGTATTTCTGCATCACCCTAAAGCAGGGTTTCCGCATAATGTACACCGGACCATTGCCGCCATTTTCAAACTTGATGATACACTGAAATCATAGCCATACACGCCATACCATTGGGGCCTTCGGGCCTTTTTTCTTGCGCCCTCGATTAGGAGTTATAATAAAATTGCTGCTTTTTCAACACAATAAGCCTATGAACAGAGGAGGAGTAGCATGAAAAAAGTGGTTATCACTGGCAGCACTCGGGGATTGGGACTCTCGATGGCCCGCTGTTTTTTAGAATTGCGGTGTAGTGTTACCATATCAGGAAGGAATCCTGCCAATTTGAATGCGGCCCAACAAGTCCTTCAGGGTTACAGCAATGTGGATGCGGTATTGTGTGATGTGCAGCAAAGCGAACAACTGCAAAACCTGTGGCAGAGTGCTCAAATGCGATGGGGGCGGGTCGATTACTGGATCAATAATGCCGGCATCGCTCAACTGCATCAGCCGTTGTGGAAGCTGGGAAATGAAGAGATCGAGAACGTAATTGGTATCAATCTCTTGGGAACAATGTACGGCTGCGCAGTAGCCATGCGGGGCATGCTAAAGCAGGGCAGTGGTCAGATATTCAATATGGAAGGCTTTGGCAGCAACGATATGCTGCGCCCGGGAATGAGCCTTTACGGCACTAGCAAGCGGGCGGTGACCTATTATACACGGGCTTTAGCCAGAGAGGCCGAAGGCACCGGGATACTGGTGGGAGCCCTCAGCCCTGGTATGATGGTTACTGACTTCATCAAAAGACCCCGCGATAACCAGCCTGTAGATAAACAGACCCGCAGGATTTTTAATATTTTGGGGGATAAACCGGAAACAGTGGCTCAATACCTGGTAGAGCGGATGCTTAGTAATCAACGCAACAATGTACGCCTGGTATGGCTTTCCCGCTCCAGAATGATGTGGCGTTTCGCCACCTCGGCTGTCACAAAAAGGGAGCTTTTTGATTAAATGGCCTGGTTCAATCGGTGAACCACTGGGTTACATATAAGTAGCTGCCCTGTTGATAGAATCCCAACCCGACCCTTTTAAACGAGGCATTCAAGATATTGGCACGGTGCCCGCTGGAATCCATAAAAGCATTATGGCTGGCCAGAACGCTGAAATTCTTAGCGATGTTTTCTGCTGCCCGGCGGTAGGTTATGCCCTGGCCTTTCATCATGGTGAAGGGGTCCCCGTAGGTGGGAGAGTTGTGGCTGAAGTAATTGTTCACCGCCATATCTTTAGATTTTAAATAAGCACCATTGCAGAGCGTACTGCTGAGAGTGAGCGGGGAAAGCCCGTTCTGTGCACGGACGGTGTTTATATAGCCCAGCATTTCCTGAGCATAACCTGCCGGCTGCGTCGATTTATCGTGTGCAGCCGGGGAGGTGGCCGATTTAGGTTTAGGCTGGGGTTTAGGTTGGGATGCGGGTGCCGGAGGTGCTGGCTGGGGTTGGGCACCAACTGCCTGATCCCCAGCAGGAAGCGCCGGAACAGGTGTCACTGACCCGATTCTGTCAGGCGATGTTTCGGTCATAGAGGCACGATCAGGGGATTGACTTTGGTGAGGATCGGCAATAGCCGGAGGAGTAGTCTTTTCTGCCTCAGGCAAAACCTGTTCGGGCTGATTGGTACCTGTTGCTGGTATGGCTTCGCTGCCGGATAAAGCCTTGGCGGGGGTAATGCCGGTCAGATAGCTGTGCAGTGATGTATCAGCCACTGCTATATAAGCAAGCAGAAGGGTAAATGAAAACGCAAGCCAAAAGGTGGTTTTTTTCATCGCAGTATCCTTTCTGGCCGGTAGTGCGGCCATATGTAATAATCAATATATCTAGTTTTACAGCATCAGAAACTTCCATGTTGCCTCTATTTATATATTCGATAAAAAATGCAGAAGATTGATGTTCTTTGTAATAATATTTACAGGACTTAAGATATAGGTCCTTATAAGACAGAAAATAGCAGCGGCTGAGGCCTCTGCTATTTACCATAAATGGCGGCCAGTTGGATACGGTTCTTGCCTTGCATGCCCACTTTACCCATCTCCTACAGCTTACTCAATACCGATCTGATAGATGAGACGGCTTCCGCTTTTCATAATCTTGGTGCGATAGCTCAGGGATGGTTGAATAAACTACTCCAACGTCGGTCGACCTGCCGGACGATATCAGGCCTGGGTATCAACTCTGCAGGATATTCCGGTTTCATGCGGGCATCGACGATAAAGGGCAGTCGGTACTCAATGGCATTCTGGCGCATCTGTTGACACGCATATATGTCGAGCATGGGATCAAAACGAGTAAATACCGACCACAGAAAAGAGGTTTGATCGGCAATCGCCGCTACATCGTCCACAAGCACCACCAGTGGCCAGTTCTTCAGGTCGGGCAGCGATGCCTGGGCCAATTCGGCAGCCAGTTGCGGGTTGTCCCTGTAACTTGCACCGGAGATCAGCAAGCAGCCGCCGCAATAGGCCTTTACCTTGGTGACGCCGGGGAGCTGCTTGCCTCGATACTCCCTGAGGAGGTCTCTTATGGGGTGGCCAATACCCATAATGATAGCCTTGCTGCCCTGATTGTATTGGCGCCCGGTGTAATCCAGGGTATCCATTGAGGTATGGTGCAGGATGATAAGATCGCGGCTTGGTTCCAGGCGCATCAGGATGTTTTCCAAGAGCAGTGGAAAATTCCGGAGATCAAGGTCAACATCGGTTATCAACAATACTTTGGTGAGGCTGAGCTGGCCTTCACCCAGGATGCGGAAGCTGTGAGCCAGCGCTTCGCGGAAGTAGCTCTCCCTCACCACTGCCGCGCTTAAGGTGTGAAAACCGGCTTCAGCATAGCTGCGCAGGGATTTGACCCCTGGCATCAGCAAGGGGAAGATCGGACTGAGTAAATCCTGCATCCATTCCCCGATGTAATAGTCCTCCTGTCTGGGTTTACCTACCACGGTGGCAGGATAGATAGCATCCGGGCGATGATAAATCTGCTTGATATTGAAAACCGGGAAATCATGGACCAGTGAATAGTAACCATAATGGTCTCCAAAAGGGCCTTCAGGCCGACGCACTCCTGGAGGCACCTCCCCGCACAAGGCAAATTCAGCTTCAGCCACGAGGGGATGAGGATGGCCCGCCACTCTGGTCATGGCTATTCTATCTCCCAAAAGAAATGAAGCGTACAGCAATTCCGGCAAAGGCTCAGGTAAAGCGGTTATCGCAGCCACTGTCAAAGCCGGAGGTCCGCCTAGAAACACCGTAACCGGCAGGGCCTGTTGCAACCGCTCGGCTTCATGAAAATGAAATCCGCCGCCTTTGTGGATCTGCCAGTGCATTCCAGTCTGAGTTTCAGAAAATACCTGCATACGGTACATACCCAGGTTGTGTTCCCGGTTGTGTGGGTTTTCAGTATATACTAGAGGAAGGGTGAAAAAAGCCCCGCCATCCTCCTGCCAGCTGGTGATGGCGGGCAGGGATTTTATATTTACGGGCTGCATCAGCTGTCTGGTCACCGGGGCCCGATGAGAGGGAATGAAATTCAAGCCGATGCGGGCCACATCCAGCAGCCAGCCCCTTTCCTGCCATAAGGTTTGGAGGCGGGGCGGCACGAGGCGGTGCAGAGCATCGACAGCCTGGTTTACAATGGCCTGCGGTTTGGGTCCCATGGCCATTTCCATGCGCCGTGGGGATCCGAACAGGTTGGTGACAACTGCAAAGCGGCTCTCCTTGACTCGGGTAAAAAGCAGGGCAGGGCCATTGTCCTCGACCACCCGGCGATGGATTTCAGCTAGTTCCAGGTATGGGTCAACTTCGGCGTTGACCTCCACGATTTCCTTTTCACGCCGTAATTGCTCCATGAAGGAACGCAGATTGTTATGCATCTCTAATCTCCATTATCTCTTTAATCCTATCTGCCAGCAGGCGGGTTGCTTGCTGACTGTTCTGAACCAGCATACCAATCTCCGACGGAGTGGCCGAATCGATATGAATCCCCGCAATAACAGCAACGCAACAACCTGTATCTTTGCACAATTGTTCGGCCACCAGGGCAGCCACATCAGAATCACGATGCCCGCAGCGGGGAATGATCCAGGTGTGGGGACGTTGAGCCGGAATGATTGGGGGGTGACGGGGCACACTCAGCGCCATTCCGCCCACATGAGGTTTCTCGCCTCCGGTAAGGGTGACTGCTACCCCGTCTGCGGTCAGAATAGCCTGAAGCTGAATACTCAGGCGGCCTTCACCGTATGTTACCATTATATCCTCACGCAAGCAGATTTCACCTACCTAAGTCCAGAATTCACCTATGCTACTTATATGTTAAACTACTAGGACCGGGCTGTAAAAACATATGGTTATTTCAGCTTCTGCGGCAGCGGGAGATCTGCTGCTTTGATGGCCGAAAATATTCACAGCTAGCAACGTTGTTGGGTATAATATGGTTATCCAGGGGAACCCGGTCGAAAACTCCAAAGTCACACCTTTATAAGCTTTTATTCACAGCAAGCCTGGGGTGGCAGCGGATTGCCAAGTAAAAGGGAGAGTTTTCCGGGGGAGGAATACGCATGAGCAACACCGGTTTAGCGTATCAAGTTCTGCTCTATTACTTATTGGCGATCAATACCCTTAGCTATGTTTTGTTTGCACTGGACAAAGGCTACTCACAACGCGGGGAAAAGAGAATAGCGGAGAAAACCCTGTTCGCGGTGTCCATTCTGGGTGGCAGTCTCGGCAGCCTCCTGGCTATGTATCAGTTCAGCCATAAAACCCGCCATCTCAGTTTTAAATATGGGCTTCCGATGATACTGATCCTGCAGTTGGTTCTAGCTAGCTATTATTATATTATAATGTAAGCAAGGCAAAGGCAGGTTGGTTCGGTACGGACCTGATTGAGAATGGCCACTATCTCAGACAGTCAGTCAATGCTTGATTTTCCTGTTATCGGTGGCAGCTCGATACTCATTTTAATATGGTGGGAGAATCTTTCTTTGAATTAACAGAAATTTTCGAAAATAGAATCAATTTTGACAAAGGTCTCCTGAAAAAAAGGGTTTTAAGGCCTGTTGTTAGAATATGTGATATAAAGTGCAAGCTTGCTGTTGCAGGCATATACAGCTGCTAGCTGAACCCAGCCGTTGGTCCCCGGAAATATAGTTGGGAGGGATAATGTTATGCCAATTAAGGATAAAGCGTTTTTTTGTTCCTGGAGCGGGGGGAAAGACTCCTGTCTGGCCTTATACAGAGCGGTCTTAAAAGGCGGTCGGCCCGCTTGCCTGCTTACCATGTTGACTGAAGGGGGAGAAAAATCGCGCTCCCATGGTTTGCCTTTGTCAGTCTTGCAGAATCAAGCCCGGGCATTGGGAATTCCGCTGGTGGTACGTTCTGCCTCCTGGGAAGATTACACCTCTGTGTTCACCGAAGTATTAAGGGAATTCAAATCCAGACAAATCGACAATGGGGTCTTTGGTGACATAGATATTGACGATCATCTGCAATGGGTCGAAGACGTCTGTAAACCGATTGGCATCACGCCTCACCATCCATTATGGCAGCGGCCTCGGAAACAGCTGTTGAAGGATTTTTTGGAAGCCGGTTTCAAAGCCACTATTGTTGTGGTTCAGGCTAGCAAGCTGGATAAGAGTTTCTTGGGGCGTGAATTGGATGCAGACCTGCTGGAGGAAATCGAGGCGCAGGGAGCTGATGCGGCAGGTGAAAATGGTGAATACCATACCGTCGTCACTAATGGTCCGATATTCTCAGCCCCGCTATCCATACGCTTCGGGGAACCGTTTGAAGAAGACGGCTACTGGTTTATTAATATGCTAAACTGATCGGCTTGCATTAGAGCATATAATATATTATTAAGGGAGTCCGGGTCAACCGCAGGGATGCCGCGCTGGATTGTGCAAGCAGGTTGGCAAGAACCTCTGCCCGGCTGCACCGTCACCCGCCTTCAACTCTAGGATAACCCGATGGCTGGGGAGTGTACTCAATACGCTCAATTCCTTGTGGTTATCTGGAGGTTTAGCTAAACCCCACTTCTCACTTTCATTCCTTATATCCCCAACCTTTATAAATAACCAACTGACTGAAAAGGCTTAAGCATCTTTATTCTAATCAAGTATTCAAGTATGCTAGAATTAAGAACTAGGTCGAAAATGGAGTCTTATTGACGATATGGAGGGGAGGCAACAGAACCAAATTACCGCTATACGGTTGCAACCGTAACAGACAGAGAACAGAGGAGTAAGGTCTGGGGAGGATGATAGTATTGCGTATCGATTTGAGGTTGGCCGAGATCCAAGAATACCCGCAGATGCTTCGATCTTTGCAGGAAGCCTATGAACTGCTCGGGTTAGAAGCGGACTCCCTCCAACAAAGCTGGGAGAGTTGGCAGCAACAGGCTCATATAGAGTTTTACTGGGCCTACCATCAGAATGAAAAAACTGGGCTGGTGGTTTTTGATCGGGACAACAGCCTGGTTACGGAACTATGGGTGTGGCGGCAACAGGGTCAGGGATTGGAAACGGCCATACTAGATGCTCTGATAGAGAGGGAAAATCTGATAGCCTGCCAGGTCTGGGCACAGGACAAGCAGCGCTATGACATGCTGGTGGACTATGGCTTTCGCCCCACTCACAGGTGTCTGCGGGGTAAGTGGCAGGCCATCAAGCTGGATTTGAGCACCGCCGTACTACTTGACAAGATCAAGGATCGACCGGCCTTTAAGCCATATCAGAGCAAAGAAACGGTGGCTATTGAATCCGTTGCCGAGTCGTTAGAGTATGTTGAGATCAAGAGAGCCTTGAGCAGTCTTATAGATAAACTGGGCGGGTTGGAGCGTTACGTGAAGCCTGGACAAACGGTGCTGATCAAGCCTAACATTGTTAGTGACCACGGTTTAAAGAAGGACGGTACGGTAGTAGGCGGGGTAGTGACCGACAAAAAGGTGGTTAAGGCCATGGTGGAACTACTCCTGCCCACTGCAGCACGGGTCATCATTGCTGAAGGCTCTTCCATCAACCGCAGCGCCACCACCAAGATGTTTGTCCATTATGGCTACGACGAGGTGGTGGCCTTAGATCCAGCCAGAGTCAGTCTGGTGGACCTGAATACCGATCAACTGGTTGAAAAAACTGTGCCGGGCGGCAAGCGCATGTTGTCCCGGCAGATTCCGGTCACCCTGGAAAAGGCTGATGTAATAATAAGCATGCCGGTGATGAAAATTCACTTCGCGGCCACCGTGTCTTTGAGCATCAAGAATCTGCAAGGAGCAGTTCCACCCCTGGAGAAATATATGTCGCATTTCTTCGGGCTTTGGCAAAACTTGGTTAATATCAGCCATCTGGTCAAACCAGACCTGATCATAATCGATGGAACCACCGCACAGGAGGATTTCGGCCCTATCTCCGGCACCCCCAAAGCCATGAACCTGCTCATCGGGGGCACCAACCCGGTGGCGGTAGATGCTGTCACTATGCGTGTTATGGGCATCGCTCCCACCGAATCACCGCCGGTTTTGCTGGCCTACCTCCAGGGCTTCGGACCGATCGAAAGCGAGCTCATTAATGTTCTCGGTCCCGATCCAGAGACCCTGTGTGATGCCTTTAAACGACCCCAGCTTGATATCAGCAGCGGTCAGGATGTGGTGGTCCACGCTGGCCAGGCTTGCCCGGGTTGCAAGGGTTATCTTCACTTCACCCTTAGCAAACTGCGCAAACCTGATCCCCAGGATCCGAAGCGCATGATCATTGATCGCCCCTTACCGCAGAAGGTCAACATTTTTTTGGGTCCCACCCTGGATGCGGATATCGATCCACAGCAGAACAATGTTTTTGTGGGTTTGTGCCAGCAGCACCATGCCGGACTGGGACTACACCTGCCCGGTTGCCCTCCTCATTCCGAGGTGCTTATCGACGGTATCTTTCGCTTCTTCCCGGACGTTCCCAAGGCAAAATACGCCGATAAGAGCGAGGAAGCCACCCTGGGAGAGATGCTCAATAAGGTATTGGCAGGCTTAGACCAGCAGGCCAGCGGAGGGTAAACACTTGATGAGCTATGTTGGGACCTGAACCATTAGGGATAAATACCTCCAAACTCTGCGGACCTACAAATAATGAAACTGTAAATTGTCGTTTAGATGATAGCTGGGATGAAATATTTACAATCATGATTCAGGTATACTGTCCTTGTTCTTCAAAGATACTAACCTTAGTCCTATACAAAGGAGGCGTTATTTTGAAGGGCAAAGTAAAAAAACAAGACTCCATGCTGAACGGGGTCAAGTGTGTTGTCAACTCCTGTTATTACTATGGAGAGGGAGACTGTTGCATGGCATCCCAGATTGAGATCCAACCTCGTAATGCCAGCAATTCAAATCAAACCGATTGCAGCACCTTCGCCCCCAAGTAGCGATTCCTGGAAAAAAGGAGGCCGTCAGGCCTCCTTTTTTGATACGGCTTATAAAAATCTTTAAGAATCCGGGTTAGGTTTGCGGGCTGGTGCCAGTGACCCGGGTTGTTCGCCCAGGGCTTTAATTTTCCCGCTTATGAAGATGAGGGCGGCCATACTCAAGCTGAACATCACGCCGATTCGCTCGCTCAGATGTATAGTAGCCCCGGCGATAGTGACAATGATCATACCAATAGCCAAATAGGACAACCAGCCCAGCTGAAGACGGTGCATGGTCATGTCCGCATTTTTGTATCTATAACCCGGAGCCAGTTTAAGATTTGAGAGCAAGATGGTAATCCAGTTCAAGATCAGCATAACTCCGGCTGCAGTAGCCAGGTATTCATATACTGTATTGGGCAGCAGGAAGGACATGATGATGGCGAAAAGCAGTCCCAAACCGGTGAGGGAGAGGGCTGGGACCGGCACCCCGCGTTTATTCCTCCAGGCCATCAAAATAGGCGCATCCAAATCATCCGCCAGTGAGACCAGGACATTTGTAACCGCAAATAAAGCCCCTACCATGGTGGAAAAAGCCGCACTGATGATTATAAGGTTGAGGAGTGAATCTGCAAATCCGAATCCGAATGTCGACAGAGCTGTAACAAAAGGGCTTTCAGCCGTACTGACTGCATATCCGGGAATCATTACAAAAATCAGCAGTAGGGCCAGAGCATAAACCGCAGTTAAAGAACTGAGCATAATCCGCCCCGATTTGCCAATGTCCTTGTATTGCTTCAGTTCGTAGGCCAATATTCCCATAACCTCAATACCTCCGTAGGAGAAAAGCACAAAGATCAAGGCGCTCAAAAACCCGCTCAAACCATCCGGGAACCACTGCGCTAAACTGGTGAGGTCCGAGGCTGGGGGGCGCACCAGGTTGACTACTCCCAGAGCCATAAGCAGCCCAAAAACAATAAATATCAACAGGGCCGAGATCTTGACAATTCCGAACAGTGATTCGATTTTACCAAAATCCCTTACCCCGAGCAGATTTATGGCCAGAGCCAGGACGGAATAAATAGCAGCAAACACCCACAGAGGGACAGTCGGCAACCAGAACTGACTGAAGATGGCCAGAGCGGCGACCTCGGTAGACATGATCAAGACGCCGGCCAACCAGTACATCCAACCGCTGGTGAAGCCCATCTGAGGACCGAATGCTTTGCGGGCATAGACTCGGAAAGAACCCCGCTGGGGATCGCGAGCCGACATTTCCGCCAGTGAACTGAAGACCTTAAAGGCAACCAATCCTCCTATAATATACGCTATTAAAATTGAAATCCCGGCTCGCTGTATGGAAAGCGCAGTGCCCAAGAAAAAACCGGCACCTATTACTGCGCCCACCCCGATCAGAGACAGATCCCACCAATCCAGAGCGCTGTGTGATTCGCCTGGTTGAGATTTCTGGCTGCGGCGTTGTTCGATTACTTGTTCTACCTGGCGGCGAAATAACATAGGATACTCCTTTTTCAGTTGGGGCTACACTGAAATGCGATTCCTTGTGATCATATATGCCTATTCCTAATCCACCATTTCCAGTTCATGCAGAGGCGCGAAACGATAGCCTTCAGCTTGTGCTCCGCTGACAACCCGGCTTAGGATGTCATTGTTGGTTTTGGATACCGCATGCAGGAGCATTATTTCACCGGGATGGAGATTATCCAGTATCAAGCGCAGTGATTTTTCAGGGTCGGGCTGTTGATCAGTCATCCAGTCCTGATAGGCAAAACTCCAGAAAACCGTCTTGTAACCAAGGTCGTTGGTCATTTTAAGACTGGTTTCACTATATTCACCTTTGGGCGGCCTAAAAAATAGGGGCATCTCCTGCCCGGTCAAATCCTTAAAAGCCTGAGCTGTATCCAGGAGTTCGCGGCTGAATTTTTCCTTACTTCCGGTCATTGAAGGCATGGAGGGGTGAGTTTTACTGTGGTTGACTACCAGATGACCTTCATTGACCATACGTTTGATAAGATCGGGATTGGATTTGATGTAGGGCTCGGTAACGAAAAAGGCCGCCGGGACCTGATGGGATTTTAGAGTATCCAGAATTGAGGCGGTATAACCGTTTTCATAACCTTCATCAAAGGTGAGAAAGATAGTTTTATTGCGGCTGCCGATGTAATATGCCTGGTAGTCGTTCAACTTAAAGCCGATATTGCGGTCTATGCTGGGAGGTTGATGGTCTTTGTTGCGCATTACGTACCAGCTCAGGGTGCCTGGGGAAGAAGCCACCGGAGATACTTCTGTGGTCATCTGCCCCCCGCGGGGATGGACATCATCATTTACCAGAGTAGGTTTTCTCTGCGGCGCTTGGTTGCAGGCTGATACAGATAATAAAATCAATATAAGGCACATTATCACCAGGATTCGTTTCATGATGGGCTCCTTTGCATAATTAGTATCACTATGTAGTTTGACCTGGCTGGATTGGATATATCAGCTTATATTCTGGCAGTATTGGCAGGCCCTGGCAGGTATGGCTCAAGAAAGTCAAAGGCCGGATGGTCATCCCTGATGGGAAGCGATCCAGCCTGTGTTTGCAGTTTGTGGGCAGTATTTTTGTTGCTGTAAATTAAATCACCTCAGCAGAGCATCATGGCATTCAGCTTTCATGTACTCGGGCAGATTACTCTGGGTTCCCTGCTGTAGAACCTTTTTGGCCCAGGGCTGCGCTATGGCGCCGAGAGTGCGGATGGCCAGTGCGCGGGTATAGTTGTTAGGCGGATAAACCCGTCTTACGGTGTTGAAATGCGGATCGTAATATTGAATGTAGCCTTTGCGTATCGCCTTACCGTAGACATGCAAAGATACCGCTACGCGGTCTCCGGGATTCTCCATCTGATGGATGCCATCATCAATAGGCAATACGGTAGTTATCTGCCCGGGGGGCAGTATTTCATCGGATTTGACCTCTAACCTTACGCTATTGGCATCCTGTCCGTGATCCAGGCGAGTGTATTTGCGTTCCCGCACCGGGTTGAGATATGCTCCCACGATTCCCCAGGAACCGTGATCGTGGATGGGGTAACGCACTCCCGGTTCCCATATGTAAGCCCGCAGCGAGAAAGTACGCTGGGGACTACGGTAAATTATGATATCATTAGGATCGATGGCCTGGTATTGGGCCTGTAAAAAAGCATCATCAAGGACCAGGCTGGTCAAAATATCATCCAGTATAGCCGAATTGGTAAGCAAGCTCTGAACATATTGCTTACCCTCAGCCATTATTTGTGACAGATCAGGCTGCTTAGCTAAAAAATCCTCCATATCTTCGATAAAATGCTCTAACCGATAGGAATCCATAATCCATCCTCCTCATTCCACCAAGCGACAGCCGTGGCGGCGTACATGGGTCCAGGACCGGTAGTCTGGATGGTCGGGATCAGACGCCAGCTTATCGGCTTCGTTCAGGTATTTTTTTACTATGCCCTTCTGTTTGTAGAGTTTGCGGTCAGATCCGATGGGGCATACCTTGATACAGATCCCGCAAGGATAACATTTCTTCCTTACCAGATCAATGTGCTGATCTATACAGGCATTAAGGTCGTAATCCCCCAGTATCTGGTCTTCGCGCCCTTTTAGAGCATCTTTGGGACAACATTTGGCACAAGCCTCGCATTTAATGCACAGGTCTTTGGTCATAACTGGCTGACCATCAAGCTTAGCCGCGGTAAATACCGATACAAAGCGGACCCTGGGGCCATATTCCGGGGTGAGCAGATTGTGGCTCAATCCTATGCTGCCCAGCCCCGCATAGCGGGCTGCAGCTACGTGGCCGAAGGCAGCCTGGGGCTTCTGCTTCAATGCACTCAGGCTGGCATAACCATCTCTGGTAAAGAAATATGAGGCCTGCCCGCGGCGATTCAGAAAACGGGTCAAATTGTAGGCGATTTTGTCCAGTTCTTGATTGGCCGCAGTGTATAGTTCTTTATGCAAAAATGATGGCGTCGTTTCAACGATCGGCAGAGGCATAGCCATACCGATGACAATCACCGTTTGGGTTGGTGGAAACAGGCTCTGCGGCCGAAATGGCACCGGCACTTCATCATACTCATCCCAGCGCTCAACTGGGGCAAAACCGATAAGATCAGCCCCGTTTTCACGGCAGAAGCCGATAACCTGTGCACGCAGTTCATCAGAGGGTTGGGGTGGTGCGGTCTTAGGAGATTCTGATTGCATTGTACACATCCCTCCTGAATCGGCAGGTAAACTTAGATTTATTGTGTCTTATTCAGACGGTTTTGGCAAGCCAGGCAATGCTGGTCAAGCTGACTGAGACTGAACCAGGTCGCCGCAGGCTTTCCCCAGGATTGCCTGTATAATTGGTCTGCTAAAGCTTTTACCACCCACCTGCTTCAAGTTGTCAAACTGCAACACTTGCAATAAAATGAAAAGAAAGGTTCTTGTACATAGGGGAATGCTTTATTCGGGGGGAAAAGGAGACGGTGGTATTGTATAGCAGAGTGAAGAGGATCGCTGCTCTATGTTTAATGGTATTGCTATTAGCTCACTCGACAGGGTGTGAAAAAAGTCAAACCCAGCCTCAGACCAGCCCAGATACGGGTGCAGGCTATCCTATGACTATTACCGATGATGTCGGGCGTACAGTAGTACTGGACAAGCAGCCTCAGAGGATAGTGTCGCTGTCGCCAAGCCATACTGAAATACTTTTTGCCCTGGGCTTGGGAGAACGTGTGGTAGGGGTCACGACTTACTGTGACTATCCTCAAGAAGCTCAAACCAAGCCTAAAATCGGCGGTTTCTCCACCCCCAGTGTAGAGAAGATTATCGAGGTCAGCCCCGACTTGGTGTTGGCGGGGGATATGCACCAACAGACCATAACTGCCCTGGAAGCGGCCAGAGTCAAAGTACTGGTATTTACTCCCAGGACTATAGAAGATATTTTTTCGACCATGACCACTATTGGTACGGCGGCCGGTAAGCAAGAGGCCACCCAGAGCCTGGTAGGAGGCCTGCGCCAGCGGGTCGAGGCGGTCACTCAAAAGGTGGCTCAAGCCCAGGGTAAAAAACCCCAGGTATTCTATGAAATATGGCATGAGCCCCTGATGAGCGCCTCCCAGCATACCTTAATCGGCGAACTGATATCATTATCCGGCGGTGAGAATATAATCGGCGCCTCAAAGGATCTGTATCCGATGATAAATGAAGAGATCATATTGGAGAAAAACCCGGACATTATGATGCATTCCTACGGACACGGTGACAATAAGTCTCCCTCTACCGAGCAGGTATTGAACCGGCCCGGCTGGCAGCACCTGACTTTTGTCAAGAATAAGAACGTGGTCGGCCTGGAAGCCAATCTGGTCAATCGCTACACCCCCAGATCAGTTGATGCCCTGGAACAAGTAGCCCGGGCGATCCATCCAGAACTGTTCAAATAGGAAACGTAGCGATGCAGCGTAACAACAAGCCAGTCTCCATAATAATGGGTTTGCTAACTCTGGTGTTGATCGTGTTGATCATTCTGGGCATCGGCATCGGTGCGGTCTGGATCCCGCCCGGTGAAGTGCTGAGCCTGATAAATGGACATCTCAACGGCAGCAGCATCAACTACCAGGGACAGACACTGTCTCACGATATCATCATATGGAGCATACGCTTCCCGCGGGTATTACTGGGAGCGATGGTGGGTATATCTTTATCGGTGGCCGGGGCCATTTTCCAGGGGTTATTTCGCAATCCCATGGCCGACCCGTATGTGATCGGAGTTTCTTCCGGTTCTGCCTTGGGTGCTGTAGCCGCCATACTGCTTTTAGGCAGCACAGGATTGAAGTATAGTTACAGCATTCCGGCCTTCGCTTTTGTGTGCGCGATATTGACCATTTTTTTGGTGTACAGTCTAGCCCGCACCGGGGGTAGGGTGCCGGTGATGACTTTGCTGCTGGCCGGCATAGCGGTCAATTCCTTTCTCTCCGCCTTGCAGTCGCTGGCTATGTTCTACAGTGGAGATCAGATGCATCAGGTGGTCTTCTGGCTGTTGGGGGGATTCTCCAGCCGGGGATGGGAGTATATAGGGATGTTCATGCCTTATGCTTTGATTGGAATAGTAATCGCTTTTGTATATACCCGCGAATTAAACGGCATGTTGATCGGAGAGGAACAGGCTCAACACTTGGGCATCGATGTAGAGCGAGTCAAAATAATGTTGCTGATAGCTTCCGCCCTGTTGATCGGGGCCTCGGTTTCGGTCTCTGGTTTGATAGGGTTTGTGGGGTTGATTATCCCACACGTGGTGCGTCTGGTCGTCGGGCCAGACCATAGGGTGCTGCTGCCTATGGTAGCATTGACTGGCGCGATCTTTATGGTGGGAGCTGATATAGTTGCCCGCACCATCATAGCACCTGAAGAACTGCCGGTTGGTGTAGTTACCGCATTGATAGGCGGGCCATTCTTCATTTATCTGCTGCGCAGACACAAGACGTCAATATATAGATAGAAGTCAATATATAGATATAGATATAGATATAGACAGATTAGACAGATAGAGACATTTTAGTGTGACAACTGAGGAGTGAGACAATTGATCCTGGATGTTATGGGAGTAACCTGTGGGTACGGGTCGACCCCGGTGCTGGCTGATGCCACTCTAAAGGTTAACAAGGGGGAGCTGCTAGGCATTGTAGGGCCTAATGGTTCTGGCAAATCCACCTTATTAAAAGCCATGAGCCGGGTTCTCCCCCCGAGGTGTGGCCGTATACTGCTCCAAGAAGATGATATTTATGAGATGCGCCCATCGCAGGCGGCCCAGCACCTGGCCGTGGTTCCCCAGGAGGCTGGATTGGACTTCCCCTTTACAGTAGAAGCGGTGGTGATGATGGGCCGCATTCCACACTTAAAACGCTTCCAGAGAGAAGGCCAGCGCGATCGGGAAATAGTCCGGGAGGCCTTGCGACAGACCAACACCCTTCAACTGGCAGAACGTTTGGTGACTGAATTGAGCGGCGGGGAAAAGCAGCGGGTGCTGATCGCTCGAGCTTTAGCACAGGAACCAGAGGTGATGTTTCTGGATGAGCCTACCTCTTTTTTAGATTTAAATTACCAAATCGAGATCATGGAACTGCTAAACCGGCTGCGTTACCAGCAAGGATTGACTGCGGTGATGGTTGTGCATGACCTTAATCTAGCCTCTCAATACTGCGACAATCTACTGGTTTTAAAAGACGGCCGTATATTTACCGCAGGCAGCCCGGCTCAGGTATTGAACGAAGATCTCATAAGGGAGGTCTATGGTTGTGAAGTCAAGGTCGAGCAGCGGCATCCCGGCAGTCGGCCCATGCTGCTCATTCAGCCTTTTAACCATCGGCCTCAAAATACCCATTACCGGGTTCATGTAGTAGGGGGAGGCGGTTGTTGCGGGCTGCTGTTCCATTGCTTGAAAGAGCGCCGCTGGGAGGTCACGGCTGGGGTCATCAATATCGGTGATTCTGATTGGCAGGAAGCCAAAAGCCATGGCTTCAAGGTTGTTGAAGCAGCCCCATTTAGTGAGATCGGCCTGGAGGAGGACCAGCTTAACCGTTTAGCCATGCAGAAAGCTGATTTTATTATTCTAGCCCCGATACCTTTTGGCAGCGGCAATTTGCTGAATCTGAGAGCTGTACTGGAAATGGCTGAACAGGGTGCCCCGGTGATCGTGATCGACTCAGGCGAAATAGAGGAGCGGGATTACACCGGCGGTGAGGCTTCCATCATATACAATAAGCTGCTTCAAAGCGGGGTACATGTGGTTGAGGATCCATTACAAGCTGTGGCTGTTTTGGAAGGAGATTTGCCATTTGTCCAGTCATAAAGGCCTGATTATGATTACCGGAGCAGCGCGCAGTGGCAAGAGCTACTTTGCCGAACAATGGGCTAGAAATTCAACTAAGACAGTCGTTTTTATTGCCACCCTGGTCCCTCAGGACCAGGAAATGCTGGAGAGAGTGGAACACCATCGCTTGCGGCGTCCTGATGACTGGATCACCCTTGAAGAAGCCGAGGATCCGGGAAGGGCTATACAACGATACGATGGACCGGGGCGAATATTCTTGTTGGACTGCCTCACCTTGCTAGTGACTAATTGGCTGTTAAGCTCAGCCGGGTGGTCTCATCAGGAAATCCTGCGGCGGGTGGAGAGTTTAGCCGAAATCGCGCGCCGCTCAGAGGCTCAGGTACTTGTGGTTACCAATGAGGTCGGTTGGGGTATTGTACCCGCCGATGTATTGTCCCGGGATTATCGTGATATTATGGGGCGTGCCAATCAGATAATGGCATCATGGGCCGACGAAGTTTACTTGATGATATCCGGACTGGCGGTAGAACTCAAGGGTTTGAACCGGTCTGGCGTTTATAAGGCTACCAAGTTGTAAATGTCAAGTAGGGACGGTTAGGATTTATGGTTATGAAGGGAGGGACAGGCTTTTACAATACCAAGTATCGATCTGAAAACTTAAGATAAGCAGTGTATAGGGTAATTATTGGGGGTATGCTTGAGGGGAGATTTTGCAATGGTCATAACAGGATTATTTATCGTATTGCTTATGGTTTTGGTTATTCCCTTCATCAGTAAGAGGGTGGAAGAAAATTTAGAACCTTTTCTGTTTGTCATGGGTGTGGCAGCCAGTATTATTTCTGGAATTATGAGTTATGAATTGGTGCTTAAGGCACTGGAAGAACCGCTTATGATCACTTTGGCGGTGTTAGTAGCGGGGGCCGGTTTTTTTGTGCTGAATAAGCCCTTTCAAAACTTCATTAACAAAATCCTGACAAAAGTAAATATTTCCGTATTGGTAGCGGTAATCATTATTGTTCTAGGACTTTTGTCCAGCATAATTACCGCCATTGTAGCTTCAATTATTCTTGTAGAGATAATTTACCTGTTGCCTATCAAGAGAAAGCAAAAAATTGTAGTGTGCATCCTATCCTGTTTTTCGATTGGGACAGGTGCTGCTTTAACCCCTATCGGTGAGCCGCTAGCGACAATCGCGATTTCAAAGTTAGATGAAGGATTTTTTTATTTATTCCATCTATTGAGCATTTACGTGATTCCGGCTATCATTGGTTTCGGTATACTAGGATCGGTTTATTTACTATACTGTGGACACAAAAACGGCAATAACAACGGGATGGACATTGATGATGATGACGTGATACTTGAACCGGATAATATCAGAACCATTATTATTCGGGCTTTAAAAGTTTATCTATTTGTGATGGCTCTGGTTTTCTTGGGCGAGGGTTTTTATCCTCTCATCGATAAATATGTACTCGGACTAACTCCACAATTACTGTATTGGGTTAATATGGTTTCAGCCGTCCTGGACAACGCCACTCTAACTGCAGCGGAAATCAGCAGACAGATGTCTGATGAACAGGTAAAGGCAATAATCATGGGTTTATTATTCAGTGGCGGAATGCTTATTCCGGGCAACATTCCCAATATCATATCTGCTTCTAAATTAAAGATTAGCAGTAAGGAATGGGCACTGTGGGGCGTGCCTTTAGGTCTGATAACAATGGGAATGTATTATATAATCCTGTTCTGGACAGTATAATTAGATATGAAAGCGGGTGTAAAACTTGGATGATAAATGTTTTAACAAGGTTTTAGTGGCGGTCAACAATTCTGATTTATCTGAACGGGTGATTGAGCAGGTAAAGAGAATGGCCGACAAAGACGCTTTGGGCGAAATATGCATCATATCGATGTGGAACTACTATAATATTGATTACTCGAAATTACATGCTTCCGACAAAGAAAAAATGCTAAAAGAAAAAGCTCTGGCTTTGTTAAACTTTTATCAAGAGCAACTGAAGAGTAAGGGTATTGATGTAAAAACATTGCTGTTAGCTGGAGAACCTGCCGATACTATTTTAGAGGAAAGCCAAAAAGATGACTACGACCTGATAATTATGGGAAGCAGGCACTTAAGCAAATTTCAAGAAATAGTATCCTCCAGCGTATCAGATAAGGTCGTCCGCCTCTCCCGGATACCGGTCTTGGTAGTTAAATAACCTTTGCGGCGAATGAGTTACTTCTAACTGTTACTTCTAACTAAATAATACTATCTATATAGCTCGTGTTAATAAGGGACGGTTGAGATTTGTAGTCAATTGTCCTTTCTTTTATTGAGCATATTTCAGCGGCAAATACTAAATTCGGGGATAATTTTGCAGTGAAATTTTGTTTATAGGGTTGCCTAAGCGCGTAATAACATGATATCTATTATATGTTCCTGTTCTAGCTTTACTTGCATAGAATAACAATATAGAGGGAGTGAAAGAGGGTATAGGCCATGGAGGAGAGGTGCTTTAATAGGGCTTTAGTGGCTGTTAATAATTCCGATGCGACTGAACGCGTGATTCACAAGATAGAGCAGATGGTTGCAAGAAACATTCTAGGTGATATATGCGTCATTGCTATCTGGAATTACTATAAGGTTGATTACTCAAAACGAAATGCAAATGACAAAGAAAGGATTTTAAAACAGAAAGCCCAGATGTTATTAAAATGTTATGAAGAAAAATTAAAAAGTAAGGGTATCGAGGTTAAGACATTGCTCTTAGCCGGAGATCCCGCCGATTCCATATTAAAAGAAGCCCAAAAAGGTGGTTATGATTTAATAATCATGGAACGCCGACGCTTAAACAGAATCCAGGAAACGCTACCTTTGATTGCATCTTGTGTGACAGATAAAGTTATTCGCCTTTCAAAAATACCGGTTTTGATTATTTAATAGCAATTTTACGTTGGAACAGGTACATAAAAAACAAGGTGTAAAAATCGGTTTGGTAGACTGGAAATATGCCCCCTAGACATGTTCTAGGGGGCATATATAATTAGCGCATCAGGACAACATTAACCGCCTTGATAGCAACCGAGATGGTGTCTCCGATCTTGCACTGCATCTCGTTAAACTTTTGCAATGAAAGCATGGATGTCAAACGCTGATCACCGCAGCGAATGGTTACTAAGGCCATAACATCGCCGATACTGATCCTTTCTATAACGCCTGTGAACCAGTTCATCAAACCCAGGTTGGCAGGTAGTTTGTGGAACTGGTTTTGCTGATCGTCAGCATCGCCAAAAACCACCTGGCCAACGCCGTTCATATCTTTATAGGCATGGCACTCCTGGGCAGTCTGGCTACACATACTGACGGAGCAGGTTGTGCAGCTGGGGGGTTCTTTTATCTGTTCCCAGCCGAAACCTGCGTAGTAGGCTTGGCATTCGTACTCAGTCTGAGTGCAGAATCCAAATACCTCACAACTGGCACATTCTACATATGAATCTCTCACTCAACTTTCACCCTTTTCTTAAGTCCCCACAAACATCAAAGTTGTTCTCCTACCCTCCTTTCAATAGTTTTAGACAGGCAATACTAATCTTATTTTACTACTATTGGCAATAAACCAAAATATCCCGCTCGCCAAATATAGCTTTATACACTCTTTTCAGGATGCGGCAGTATCGCGCAGCACCTGCACTGATTAATTAAACAGGGATACGAAAATATGCTAGAATGGACACGGCGGTCGCAGCCTACCCGCCTAAAAAAACAAGGAGGACAATTCTCAAGTGCATTCGCGATACGCACCAGTTTCAGTTATGTTCCTATTAATCACCTGTTTGTTTATAACCTGCCTCTTGATTACCAATATTGTTGCCGGGCGACTGGTTCAGCTGGGAGATATGGTCTTAACTGCGGATCTCTTCCTATTCCCCATAACCTATATTTTTGGGGATGTGCTAACCGAAGTATACGGTTTTAAACGAGCACGTCTCACCATTTGGCTGGGGTTTGGCGCTAACCTCTTTATGGCCATATTTTTCATAGCGGTCGTAAAGCTGCCCGGGCCCGGCTTCTGGGACCAAGAGCAAGCCTATTTGACTGTTCTCGGTTTTACCCCGCGGTTGGTGGCGGCTTCATTGTTGGCCTATCTGGTCGGTGAATTTTCTAACTCGGTCATACTTTCGCGGTTGAAGGTGTATACCAGGGGGCGTTGGCTGTGGACCCGGACCATTGGCTCTACCCTGGTAGGCCAGGCCTTGGATACCACTATATTTATGATGGCAGCCTTTTATGGCATATACTCCACACCGATATTTTTGGGAATGGTGGCTGTTCAGTATTCCTGGAAGGTGGCTTATGAAGTCCTGGCCACTCCTTTTACCTATGCCCTGGTGGGTTGGCTGAAGAGGATTGAGGGGTCAGAGGCCTTTGACTTAGGCATCAGTTATAATCCATTTGCTCTGGATATCAGGACAGGTGGAAATAGAAAAAGGGGCTGAAAATCAGCCCCTGCGCTTAGGTTATATCAAAGTCATCGATCTGTCTGGTCACCAGGCGAGCGCTTTTTTTACTGCTTAGTGAGCCATTATTACCGGCGAAGACATCCCTGGCCACCAAAGTATCCATAACTGCTGAGATCTCTTGTGCGGTTGCGTCTGACCTGGCTCCGGTTACCCGTACGGTATGGGTTTTATTCAGGCTGGTATTAAACCCCAGCTCTATGGTGCGTTCTACACCCATGTCCATCCCTCCTCTCCATCAGACTCGTTATCAGGTTAAACTTCCTCTGTCAATTCCACAGTGTTTACACGTTGTACCGCCAGACAGGCGGCCTCTTGCAGACTGATGAGGCCTTCCGCCACATCGAACACATCCTGGTCGGTGGCCGAGGTCTTTAGATCGCCGTATTGCCGCCGCCTGGTCATCTGCTGACCGTATTCATCCAGCCCGGCGTCCAGTATCAGAAGCAGATCACTGGCAATGGGCGTTACCACTAAGGCCATAGAAATCACCTCCTTCCAAGTATGGGCTGAGGCCCTGAGTCAATGCTATAACTACCCAGGTTTTGAGTCCAAGGACGGATGGAGCCTGCTGCTATCATCATTGTTGGGTTTTGGGAAAGGAGTTGGCCGGCTTGCCCAGATTGCTTACTGGTTCGCGGTATTTGCAGCTGATTGCGGAAAATCACCATTTCACCAGGTGACAAGGAATTGCTGAGCGTATTGTAGAAATAAAAGGCTAATCTGTTTATAAATAAGGGGTCTGGAATTTGTGAAATATGATAAAAAGATCGATCAGGTAGTGCGCTGCCTGGCCAATTCACCCAACACCGTAGTGGTTACCGGGGCAGGCATCAGCACCGAGGCGGGTATACCGGATTTCCGGGGCAAAAATGGGATTTATCGTCAGCTGGGTGAAGACCGAGTGATGGATATCATCAACATTGACACTTTTCGTGATAACCCCAGACTGTTCTATGACTTTTATAATCAGTATTTTGTCTTTCCTCCAGTTGAGCCGAGCCTTGCACACTACGTTCTCGCGGACATGGAACGGGAGGGCTTTATTCGGGGGATTGTTACCCAGAATATCGACGGTCTGCATGAAAGGGCTGGAAACCGACGGGTGGTAGCAATTCACGGCAACAGTGAGCGATATGTTTGCACCAACCGCGACTGTGGAGAGGGATACAGTTCGGCCCAGGTAAAACAACAGGGCGCGGTTGTGCCTACCTGCGATTTGTGTCAGGCTGTCTTAAAGCCTGATGTTATTCTCTTTGGCGAACCTATTAAGGATTTTGCCGATGCCCAGGATCTGATCATGGGTGCTCGCACTTTAGTGGTCATTGGGTCTTCATTGACGGTATACCCTTTAGCCGGTTTCGTGAAGGCATTTAGTACGCTGAGTCAAGATCTGATCATAATAAACCAGGGGCCGACTCACCTGGATCATGCTGCATTGGTTAAAATAGAGGCTGATCATACCGGGGATGCACTGCAAGCAATCCTGCGTCTGCTGAAGCGCAAACGATAATAAGCTAATAGATAAAAAAATGGTTCATCCCGCAAAAAGATGAACCAGATGTTACGGAGTTAAAATAAAACCAGCAATTAGTCCATAGGACCGCCTTCCCAGTATTGTCTGATCTTGCGCAAGGCATAACCGCCAAAAAACAAGCCATTGACAAAAGCCAAGGGGATGGCCATAGCCCCGAACCAGTGGAACTTTTGTTTCAGGTCTTCTTTTCCGTCTGTAGTACGGTATCTGGTCATATGCTTTCCCTCCTTTAGAGTAGTTTAAGCATATGCAAGTGGTTTATATCAGGATATGTATGGCCTCATTTGTTAATCAAGGTGGGTATAACTTTTTTTACCAGCAAGAATAACAGGGTGCCGCCGAAAAATAAAATTAGAATCAGGGCAATAATTTTTTCCAGCATCAAACCACCTCCGGCTTTTTGTTAGCTTGCCGGGAAAGATATACAAATATGCGGTTTAGCAGTTGGAAAAAGAGGGGGTTAAACTAATACGTATTCGCGCAGGTTCAATTTGTCGATATCCTCACCGTTTAAGGCCTTAATGATCAAGATGGTGTCAAACTGCGACAAATCGATCATGTGAGTTCGGGTGAGACGTCGGCCCAGGTTATCCACTATCACCCGGATCACCGGACGGGTTGGTACAGCTTTGTTGACTTCCATGACCATTCCTATATAGCCGGTGCTTATCTCCACCAGGCTTCCCACCGGATAAATAGCTATGTTAGAAACCAGTGCGGTCACCAGATTAGGATCCAGGTAAACGCCGGACATGCGTTCCAAAATAGTCAGGGCTTGGTTTACTGTGTAGGACGGTCGGTAAGGGCGGTCGGCCAGGAGTGCGTCGTAGACATCAGCGACAGCCACTATGCGAGCGTATTCATGTATATCTTCTCCCCTCAAGCCCCGGGGATAACCCTGACCATCCCAGCGTTCATGATGTTGAAAAGCTATATGGGCTGACAAAAGTGAAATATCGGGGTAATTCCGGAGAATTTCAAAACCATAGTTGGTATGACGCTTAACCTCGTCGAACTCTTGCCGGTTTAGATCATCGGGTTTGTTTAGGATGTCAGGATTCACTTTGGTCTTGCCAATGTCATGCAACAAGGCTCCTACTCCCAGTTCATTAAGCTTAATCCGGTCGAAATGGACAGTAATGCCAGTCATTATCGACAATACGCAAACATTGACCGAGTGAGCGAAAAGATAGTCATCGAAGGTCCTGATGTCAGTTAGTTGTACCAGGATATCGTCATTGGTCAGAAGCTCATCGATTATGCTGTTGACTTTGTTAAAAACCCGTTTGATATCCAGTTTGAGATGATTCTGAAGATTGCCAAAACTAGCCTTGACCATCTTTATAGTCTCAGCCCGGACCTTTTCGGGTATCACATCCTCTGGCTCAACCATTTCGGGGATATATTGCTCGCGGATATATACCGAAGCGACTCCCAATTCGTCCAGGCGCTTGATGGCATCATGAGTCAACACCATACCTGCCTGAGCCAGAACATGGGCGTCACCGTAGTAGACCGAACGGGCCACTACCATATTTGGTTTGAGATGTTTTATTCTTACCCTTCTCAAAATACCACCCGATCAGCAAAGAATGTCATTATTCCCATTATTTCTTTATATATGTCATTGTTCCTGCTTGCATTCAGAAATAATTAACATAATGTACCAGAATAAGGCCGATTGAGCAGAGATATGTGGAAATCTGCCGCCTTACTGCCTACTTTTGACGGTTTGCCTTACTAAGCGTGACATGGTAAATTACAATTACATTATCAGTAGCAAAGGAAGCTGTATGAAGACTCGCAAAGGATTGCCACTCAGTTACCTAAAGGACATAGTATCTGATCTTCGCCACCTGGCCGGAAGCAATGAAGGCCGGCTTTTCATGCTGGACCTGTTTGAGGAGGTCCCTCATGAGGCCCGACCCTTGATAATAGACGGGTTATCTTCTTTCCGTGAAGAGGCGGTAATAGAATTCGCGGAATTGATCAAGCTCGAGTATGGCGGGGAGTATGAACAGCACTGCAACCGCGTCCTGGAGAAGTTGCAGCTGGCGGGCATGGCCAAATCAGTAATAGAGCCCTTCCAGGGTACATTCTACCGGGCTTATGCTTCCTGCAGCAGGCACACCGGCCGGGTAACTTTGGACGTGGCCTGGAATACCGACCGCAAAAGCCTGCATGTTGAATGCTTCTATCTCACCTTTAACAGCGATGGCATCCACAGTTTTTTCTTGATGGAGAATATGCTTAAGACGCAATATGAAAGGGACCGCAGGGTCCTGCAGGATATGGTTGAAATCCGCTTTGACGAGGCTTGTTTTTTAATTGCGCAGGCCTACCAGCATAACCTGCGTAATATGAGCCGCCCTGCACTAGGCCGTTTCCTGTATAGGAAATACCTGGAAAGGCCAAATCGGTTGTCTTTTGATCAGGAGAGAGCCCTGATCCGCCAGCTTTCAGTAAAACTGACCCCCCGGCAGTTGGTCAACAGCATATTTCATGCCTACAAATACCAGGATTTTAGCTATATTCAGTCTTTGCTCAACCCGGCTACATTCAAGGTGAGAAATGATTTTGACCTGGTTGAGGTTCTGAATTCCACAGCCATATTTATCGAGGGAGGAGCCCGCAAGGTGCAGTCCACCACAGAGCGGGCACAGGTCTATGCTTATTCTATCGTCATAGAAGAGGGCGAGTTCTATTATCGTGAATACCTGGTCCGGCTGGTAAAGAATCGCGATACCTGGTTGGTGGAATCATTCCAGGAGAATCACCGCAGCTGCTGCAGCACGGAATACAATCCTTTTTGCGACCCGGCCTATTGTCGGGTGTACGAGATTGTCGACCTGGAACTACTCTTTGGTAGGCTCGATGACCTGGAGGGGGTCAGAGAAGTAAAAGAGATACCTTATGGCATGCACATGCGTCTTACCTATCAGGAGGAGGACTTCAACAGCGGGGTATCTTTTATGACCGGAGTAATGGCGGATCTGGTGGTGAATGGGGATGAATTCGTGGTTATTTGCCGGGATGAAAATAATATCTATGACTTGCATGATGTCCTGGAAGAAGAGCAGGGCAACTGTGTGCTGCTGATAAAAGACTACCAGGTCAACGTCCTGACCGCATTCCGCTATTTGAGTGGTCAATACATAAGCTTTGAAGATGTTTTGTTGGAACAGGGCAACGAGGCCATTTGCGAAGATGGCATGCGCCTGATTAGTGCCCGTTATTTCATAAAGAACCGGCTGCGGGTAGTGGAACGTCTGCAGTCTTTAGCCCGAGAGTATTGTTTTCAAGGTAATGACTACCAGGTGTATTACCAGGTTGAGCCTTCCAGTCACGGGCCGGCGTTTGAGGCTGAGTTCATCTTGGGAGCAAATTGGGTAGCGCTATCCACTTTCGGGGACAGCGACATGACCCGGGTGAGACACCAATTTGAGGCCAATATGCTCGGATGCCTGGAGTTCGATGGCATGGAAATCCGGGAAGATGGAATCTTTGATGTGTTAACTGCCGACCTCAAAAAGAACTGCCCGGAATTGCCGGCTATTCTCAAAGAGCTTTATCTGAACAAATGGGTCCATTCCCGGCTCAGTCCCTTGCAGGGCATGAGCCCTTTTGAAGCCTGTCAGACAGAGGAAGGCAACCGTCTCCTGTGGGCCTTGTATAAGAAGATCAAGCGCAAGGAAAGCCGCCGCTTTCTGAACGGCAAGCCTAATAACATCATATTGAAAGAATATATTCGTAAAATAGAGCAGAAATGAACCTTAATGTGCCCTGCAAACTATTGACAAACGCCGCTATGATTCAATATACTTGATAAATACTAGATATTGAAATATTCAGCACGATGATGGGGCTTGACACCTGAAATCACTTGATGACAGAGAAACTGGATATAAGCTGAAAGCCAGTATCAATATTTTTGGTGGTGATCTTCCCGGAGTAGCTCTCTGAAAGGCCTGGCCGAGTAGGTGCAGCCGGACGCAAAAGTCCGTTAACAAGACAGCGTGCTTGATGGCACGCGCTGTAAGTGGTCGCATAGGCGACAAACAGGGTGGTACCGCGGGAAAATCCTCTCGTCCCTGACCGGGGCGAGAGGATTTTTGTATTCTTTTATAGCCTTAAGAGGCAGAGCGAACGGTTTCTTGAACTAAGGAAGGTGAAGCGGTTGAAAAGCGACACAACCAAATTGGGGCTGGAAAAGGCTCCCCATCGATCTTTATTCAGGGCCATCGGCCTGACCGATGAAGAGACTAGACGCCCTTTGATCGGTGTAGTCAACTCGCACAATGAAATCGTACCCGGTCATATAAACCTCGATAAAATCGGGGAAGCAGTCAAGGCAGGGGTGCGGATTGCCGGAGGAACACCGTTGGAATTTCAAACCATCGCAGTATGCGATGGCATCGCCATGAATCACCTGGGCATGAAATATTCTTTGGGCAGCCGTGAACTTATCGCCGATGCGGTAGAGATAATGGCTACAGCTCATGCCTTCGATGGATTGGTATTTATACCCAACTGCGACAAGGTAGTGCCGGGTATGCTGATGGCAGCTGCGCGTCTCAACCTGCCGTCCATCTTTGTAAGCGGTGGTCCCATGCTGGCAGGTAAGTCAGGACAAAGAGGGCTCACCCTCACACAGGTGTTCGAAGGTGTGGGAGCTGCGGCGGCCGGAAACATGACTGCTGAGGAGCTGACCCTGCTGGAAGAAAACGCCTGCCCGACATGTGGTTCCTGCGCTGGTATGTTTACCGCCAATTCTATGAACTGTCTGACTGAAGCCCTGGGTATGGGCTTGCCTGGAAATGGCTCTATCCCCGCGGTTTATTCCGAACGTATCCGCCTGGCCAAAACTGCCGGCATGCAAATAATGACCCTGGTAGAGAAAGATATCAAGCCCAGCGATGTTATGAATGAAGCTGCCTTTTTGAATGCCATGCGTCTGGATATGGCAATCGGTTGTTCCACCAATTCAGTATTGCATTTGATGGCCATTGCCCATGAAGCGGGAGTAACGATAGACTTAAGTCTTTTCAATGAAATCAGTGCGTCAACCCCTAATCTCTGCCGACTTAGCCCGGCTGGACATCATCACATGGAAGACCTCTACCATGCGGGGGGTATTCAGGCTTTGTTCAAGGAGCTGGATAAAAAGGGTTTGATCAACAAAGAAGCTTTAACCGTAACTGGAAAAGTGGTTGGAGAAAACATCAAAAGCACCGTAGTTCGCGACTATGATGTGATCCGGCCTATAGATCAACCTTACAGCATAAGTGGCGGGCTGGCTATGTTATTTGGCAACCTGGCGCCTGAAGGAGCGGTTGTCAAAAAGAGTGCTGTAGCCGAGGAAATGATGCAGCATAAAGGACCAGCCAGGGTATTTAACTGTGAGGAAGAAGCGGTGCAGGCTATTCTCAATCAGGCTATTTTACCTGGAGACGTGATCGTTATCAGGTATGAAGGTCCCAAAGGCGGACCGGGTATGAGGGAAATGCTGACTCCAACCTCAGCCATTGCCGGTATGGGTTTGGATAAGGAGGTGGCATTAATTACCGATGGGCGATTTTCGGGGGCTACCCGGGGAGCATCCATTGGGCACGTATCCCCCGAAGCGGCTTCAGGGGGCTTGATTGGCCTGGTTGAAGAAGGTGATCTAATAGAAATCGATATACCTGGGTGCCGACTACAACTCTTGGTAGATGATGATATTATCGAACAGAGGAGAGCTCTATGGATAGAGCCGGAACCCCGAATAAAAAAAGGATATATGAAACGGTATGCTCAGTTGGTGCAATCAGCCAGTACAGGAGCCATATTCAGGGAATGACCCCATATGGCAAGCGTATTATAAAGGCGGGCCACGAGCCCGCCTTTGTTGTATAAATGCGGAACTTATTAGAATTTATGTACCCTCAGGTTAACAGGGATGTGGGAGAATTATTGGAGGTGAGTTTATGAACTGTAAAGGCGCAGAAATCCTTATCAACAGTTTGAAAAAACAGGGCGTTGACACTATCTTCGGTTATCCCGGAGGGGTGGTTCTGCCTATTTATGATGTTCTGTACGATTCTGATGTGAGGCACATACTGACCCGTCATGAACAGGGCGCGGCTCATGCTGCCGACGGGTATGCACGAGCTACCGGAAAAACCGGGGTCTGTATCGCCACCTCTGGCCCTGGTGCCACCAATCTAGTGACCGGGATCGCCACTGCGAATATGGACTCGATACCGGTAGTCTTCTTTACCGGGCAGGTAGCCTCACACCTGATAGGCCGGGATGCTTTTCAAGAGGCTGACATAACTGGCATAACCCTGCCTATAACTAAACATAACTATTTGGTGGAGCGCACCGAAGATGTGGAAAGGGTAGTAAAAGAAGCCTTTTACATCGCCAGGACCAATCGACCGGGTCCAGTTGTGGTCGACCTGCCTAAAGACATCATGGACAAATTTATAGACTACACCCCTGACGATTCCGAGGCCTATATTCAAAGCTACCGGGTCATGAAAGGGTTTAATGCCGGACAGGTGATAAACGCGGCGGAATTGATCAAACAAGCCCAGCGCCCGGTAATCTATGCAGGTGGCGGGGTCATTATCTCGGATGCTGCGGAGGAACTACGAGAATTGGCGGAAAAGCGCAAAATTCCAGTGACTACCACTCTGATGGGTATGGGAGCCTTTCCCGGCAACAATTACCTGTCCCTGGGCATGCTGGGTATGCACGGCACTAGATACGCCAACTATGCGGTGTCTGAATCTGACCTGTTGATCGCCGTGGGGGTGCGCTTTGACGATCGGGTGACCGGTAAGATCGAAGCTTTTGCTCCCCATGCCAAGATCATTCATATCGATATCGATGCTGCCGAGATAGGCAAAAATGTGGCAGTGGACATACCTATTGTAGGCCAGGTGAAAGAGGTCTTGCATGCCATCAACCAGCGTCTGGAAGTGGTGGAAGAAATGTCTGAATGGCACCAGGCTATAGACCGCTGGAAACTGGAGTACCCCCTGCGCTATCCAGCCTCTATAGAGGGGCGCATAATGCCCCAGCATGTTATTGAAAGCATTTATGACCTGACCCAGGGCGATGCTATCATCACTACCGAAGTGGGCCAGCATCAGATGTGGACGGCGCAATACTACAAATTTAAAAACCCCAGGTCATTTATTACTTCTGGGGGACTGGGGACCATGGGTTACGGTTTCCCGGCAGCCATTGGCGCCAAAATAGCCTGCCCCGACAAGACTGTTATCGACATCGCCGGAGACGGTAGTATTCAGATGAACATTCAGGAGTTAGGTACTGCCATGCAGTATAAAGTCCCGGTAATTGTATGCATTCTCAATAATCAGTATCTGGGTATGGTACGGCAATGGCAAGGGCTGTTCTATAAAGGCCGCTATTCCAATACCGACATCAGTCTGCAGCCGGACTTTGTGAAAGTGGCTGAGGCTTATGGAGCGGTCGGCTTGCGAGTGACTGAGACTGACCAGGTCAAAGATGCTTTGCGTGAAGCTATGAAAGTGGATGACCGCCCGGTATTCATCGATTTCGTAGTGGAGCGGGAGGCCGATGTATTTCCGATGGTGGCCCCAGGAGAACCGCTGCTAAATATGATGGGGGGTGACGAGTAATGAAACACACTCTGGCGGTAACAGTTGACAACCAGCCTGGAGTCCTGACCCGTGTGGCTACTATGTTCCGCAGAAGGGGGTTCAATATAGACAGTCTTACCGTTGGGGCTACGGAAAATCCGAGCATCTCGCGGATGACTATTGTGGTGCAAGGCGATGACCAGATCATTGAGCAGGTTACCAAGCAACTCTATAAACTGGTCAATGTGATTAAAATCGTTGACGTCACCCATGAGCGAACCGTGGAACGTGAACTGGTGCTTATCAAGGTCAAGGCCGATACCAGCGTGCGCACTGAGGTCATGCAAATCGTAGAGATATTCCGCGCCCGTATCGTGGATATCGGTAAAAACAATTTAATTATCGAAGTGACGGGGGATTCCGGCAAGATTGATGCCATTGAAGAAGCCCTAAGGCCATTCGGCATCGCCGAGTTGGTGCGAACCGGCAAAATCGCCATGCTGCGTGGTTGCCGGGGATAAAAAAAGGTATTTGGGTTATGCTGCTAGCAGACATAGACCGCCGCGACAGCGGCCGCGAAAACAACAATAATAAGGAGGAAGTTAAATGGCCAGAATGTTTTATGATGCTGATGCCAACCTGGATCTGCTCAAAGGGAAAACCGTAGCTGTTATGGGTTTCGGTTCTCAGGGCCATGCCCAGGCACAGAACCTGCACGAGAGTGGAGTCAATGTGGTGGTAGGTTTACGGAAGCCCTTCGATGTTTTTACTGAAGAGGAATGGAACAAGGTAATTGCCGCCGGTATTCAACCCTTGACCGTATCCGAAGCGGCCAAGGCAGCCGATATAATTCAGATTTTGCTGCCCGATGAAACTCAGGCCAGAGTGTACCGCGAAGAGATCCAGCCTTATCTGACAGAAGGCAATGCCCTGGGGTTTTCCCATGGTTTTAATATTCATTTTGGCCAGATCGTCCCTCCCGCATTTATAGATGTTTTCATGGTGGCTCCCAAAAGCCCGGGCCATCTGGTTAGAAGGATGTACACCAAAGGAGCCGGAGTACCAGGTTTAATAGCGGTTCAACAGGATTATAGCGGAAAGGCCAGAGATCTGGCCCTGGCTTATGCCTGTGGTATAGGATGCACCCGGGCAGGGGTTATCGAGACCAGCTTCAAAGAAGAGACCGAGACTGACTTGTTCGGTGAACAATGCGTGCTTTGCGGCGGGGTGACCCAACTGGTGAAGACCGGTTTTGAGACCCTGGTCGAAGCCGGTTACCAGCCTGAAATAGCCTACTTCGAGTGCATGCATGAGCTGAAACTGATCGTTGACCTGATGTATGAGGGCGGTATGAGTTATATGCGCTACTCCATAAGCGACACCGCAGAATGGGGCGATTATACTAAAGGGCCGGATGTGATCGGACCGGAAGTACGCCAGGCAATGCAAGAGGCTTTGACCGATATTCAAGAAGGGCGTTTCGCCAAAAACTGGCTGTTGGAGAATCAGGTAGGGAGACCACAATTCAATGCCCTAAAAAGTCGTAACCGCGAACACCTCATTGAACAGGTCGGGGAGAAATTGCGGGCTATGATGCCCTGGCTCAAAGAAACTAAATAAGCACTCTGAAGACAATGATTTTATAGGGGGTGCAGGATGTCTGCCACTGACCGAATCTATCTGTTTGACACTACCCTCAGGGATGGGGAACAGTCCCCGGGAGTAAGTTTGAATGTAGAGGAAAAACTTGATATCGCACATCAATTGGCCCGCCTGGGGGTCGATATTATCGAAGCGGGGTTTCCGATAGCATCACAGGGTGATTTCGCCGCTGTTCAAGCTATCGCCCGAGCGGTCAAAGGTCCGGTAATCGCCGGATTATGCCGTGCCAATCGGGAAGATATCGATAGAACCTGGGAAGCCATTAAAGACGCCGAAACCCCCCGCATACATACGTTTTTAGCTACGTCACCGATCCATTTGAAATATAAACTGAAGAAATCCCGCGAAGAGGTTCTGGTTCAGGCCGTAGAGGCCGTCAAGTATGCCAAACGCTTCTGCCATGACGTAGAATTCTCGGCTGAAGATGCTTCCCGCTCGGACTTGGAGTTCTTGGCCCGGGTTACTGAAAGTGTGATCGCCGCGGGTGCTACGGTAGTTAACCTGCCCGATACGGTGGGTTACGGTATCCCTGATGAATTTGGCCTTTTCATCAAAACGCTCATGAGCAGGGTAAAAAATGTGGACCAGGCCATTATAAGTGTTCACTGCCACGATGACCTGGGATTGGCAGTAGCCAACTCTATGGCGGGGATAATGAACGGCGCCCGGCAGGTGGAGTGTGCTGTGAACGGGATCGGAGAGCGGGCTGGGAATGCTGCTCTGGAAGAGATCATCATGGCTTTGTACACCCGTTATGACCTGCTGAAAAAGACCACTGCCATAAATCATGCTGAAATCTATCGCACCAGCCGTCTGGTGAGCAGCCTTACCGGCATGCAGGTGCAGCCCAATAAGGCTATCGTAGGTAAAAATGCCTTTGCCCATGAATCCGGCATCCACCAGGATGGCATGCTCAAGGAGAGAACCACTTATGAAATTATGAGCCCGGAACTTATCGGGGTCAGCCAGAGCCAGCTGGTTCTGGGAAAACATTCGGGCCGCCACGCTTTCAAGGAGCACATGGAATCGCTGGGCTACATACTCAATGATGATGAACTGGAAAAGGCTTTTGCCGGATTCAAGACGATTGCCGATAAAAAGAAACAGGTCACCAACGATGATTTGGAAGCCCTGGTCAAGGATAAAATTTATGCTATTCCAGAACGCTTCAGCCTGGATTACTTGCATGTCGTCAGCGGCAGTACGGTGCTGCCTACCGCCACAGTGCGTTTGAAAATCGAAGGTAAGGTTTTCGATGCCGCAGCCACCGGGGACGGTCCGGTTGAGGCCGCCTGCCGGGCAGTGGATAGGATCACCGATCTGTACGGCAAGATGCTGGATTACAAGCTCAGTGCGGTAGGCGGAGGCAAAGATGCCCTGGGAGAAGTGGTAAGCCGCATTCAAATCGGCGGTAAGGTATATGCCGGGCGAGGCTTGAGCACCGATATCATCGAGGCCAGTGTCAAATCATATGTAAACGCCATTAACAAGCATTATTATGAACTACAGCAAAGAGAATAAATTATATGACCTCCCACGAAAGGAGTAAGGTGTACATGGGAATGACCATAACCCAGAAGATACTGGCTGACCATGCCGGGAAAAAGTCGGTAGAGCCTGGTGAATTGATCAACTGCAAGGTGGATATAGTACTGGGCAATGATGTGACTGCACCGGTCGCCATTTCTGAATTCGAAAAACTGGGGCAAGAAGAGGTGTATGACCGTGACAAGGTCGTTTTGGTGCCAGACCACTTCGCTCCCAACAAAGATATCAAGTCAGCTGAACAATGCAGACTGATGCGTGAGTTTGCCCGCTCCAAGGGTATCAAGAATTATTTTGAAATCGGGCAGATGGGCATCGAACACTGCCTTCTGCCTGAGCAAGGTCTGGTCTTGCCCGGTGATGTAATAATCGGAGCGGATTCCCACACCTGTACCTATGGTGCATTAGGAGCATTTGCTACCGGAGTAGGATCGACCGATATGGCTGCTGCCATGGCTACCGGGGAGGCCTGGTTCAAAGTCCCCGAAACTATAAAAATGGTTTATTACGGTAAGCTGCCCGCCTGGGTGGGAGGCAAGGACTTGATATTGCACACCATCGGGGACATCGGGGTGGATGGGGCACGTTATATGGCCATGGAATTCACCGGTGAGGCCATCACCGCATTGTCTATGGACAACCGCTTCACCATGGCCAACATGGCCATCGAAGCAGGCGGCAAGAACGGCATCATTGCTCCTGATGACATTACCGAGGCCTATGTCAAAAAACGCGCCCGACGGCCGTACCGCTTCTATCAGTCGGACCCAGACGCGGCCTACCATGAAGTGAGAGAATATGATGTATCCACGCTGGAACCGGTAGTGGCTTTCCCCCACTTACCCGAAAACACCAGGCGGGTGAGTGAAGCTCAGGGAGTTAAATTGGACCAGGTGGTAATCGGGTCATGCACTAACGGGCGCTTAGAAGACCTGCAGATTGCGGCGAGTGTTTTAAAAGGCAAAAAGGTACACCCGGAGATGCGGGTAATCGTATTCCCGGGTACTCAGCAGATCCTGCTGGAGGCAATGCGCCGGGGTTATATTGAAACCTTCATTGAAGCTGGAGCAATTGTCAGCACACCCACCTGCGGACCCTGCCTGGGAGGGCACATGGGCATTCTGGCCAAAGGGGAACGCGCTCTGGCTACAACTAATCGCAATTTCGTAGGCCGAATGGGACACCCGCAGAGCGAGGTTTACCTGGCCAGCCCTGCAGTTGCAGCCGCTAGCGCTATTACCGGGGAGATCACCCCGCCCTGGCAGGTGTAACCGTATCTCCCCGCAGAAATTAGCATAAAGAGGTGTTAGCAATGAAATACACAGGCAAGATATATAAATTCGGTGCTGATGTAGACACCGATGCCATAATCCCGGCCAGATACCTTAATACCTTCGATCCTGAAGAACTAGCCAAACACTGCATGGAAGATGCTGATCCCACCTTCCCGTCCCGGGTGAAGCCTGGTGATATCATCGTAGCGGACAAGAATTTCGGATGCGGCAGTTCACGCGAACATGCCCCGATCGCCATAAAGGGGGCCGGGGTATCATGTGTGGTGGCACGTTCTTTTGCCCGCATCTTTTATCGCAACAGTATCAATATAGGGCTTCCTATTCTGGAGTGCGAGGAGGCTATCGACGGCATGGAGGAAGGCGACCAGATCGAAGTTGATCTGGAACGTGGCAGAATTACCAATCTGAGAACCGGCATTTCCTATCTAGCCCAGCCTTTTCCGGCCTTTATGCAGGAGATCATGGCTAAAGGCGGCCTGATAAACTACGTAAGAGACAAGTGTTGAGCTAGTGGATGTAGATCGATCATGGTCACTCGGAAAGGAAAGGATCTGTCATGTATAAAATAGCCGTTTTGCCCGGGGATGGTATCGGAGTTGAAATCGTGCCCCAGGCGGTCAAGTCTCTGCAGGCCGTTGCCGCCCGCTGTGGACACCAATTTGAGTATACGGAAGCTTTGGTAGGAGGGGTTGCATATGATTCGTTCGGTCATCCCCTGCCAGCTGAAACCCTGGCCTTGTGCAAGCGTTCCGATGCAGTGCTTTTAGGTGCCATCGGAGGACCAAAATGGGATCAACTGCCGGTGGAACTGCGCCCCGAGATCGGGGCTTTGTTGCCTTTGCGTAAAGAACTGGCCCTGTTCGCCAATCTGAGGCCTTGCATTCTCTTCCCCGGTTTATTGCAGGCATCTACTTTGAAGGAAGAAGTCATCAGTGGAGTGGATATTCTGGTAATCCGGGAGTTGACTGGAGGGCTGTATTTCGGAGAAAAAAAACGCGAAAAAACCCCAGATGGTGGACAGCAAGCTACTGACATACTCACCTATTCGACTTACGAGATAGAACGCATTGTCAGGTTTGCCTACCAGGCCGCCCGCCAGCGCCGCAGACGATTGTGCTCGGTGGATAAAGCCAATGTCCTGGAATCATCTCGCCTGTGGCGAGAGGTGGTAAGTGATTTAGCCCTTGAGTATCCTGATGTTGAAACTACCCATATGTATGTGGATAACTGTTCCATGCAGTTGATCCGCTACCCCCGACAGTTTGATGTGATCGTCACCGAGAATATGTTCGGCGACATACTTACTGATGAGGCATCCATGTTGACCGGTTCCATCGGGATGCTCCCCAGTGCCTCCATAGGCGGCCAGGTCGGCCTCTATGAGCCTTCCCACGGCAGCGCACCGGATATAGCCGGACAGAATAAGGCTAACCCGCTGGCCACCATACTTTCGGCCGCGATGATGCTGCGGCACTCTTTCGGGCTGAACCAGGAAGCCCAGTTGGTAGAAACTGCAGTGCGCAGTGTTCTGGAAGACGGATACCGCACTCCTGACCTGGTGCAGGCTAGTGTGGGGGATGCCGGAATTAAGCCAGTGGATACTATTACCATGGGAGACCTGGTCGCTGAACGCATCCAGACCGTCGATTGAGTATGTCATAAAAACAGGAGGATTTTGAAATTGGGGATAGAATGCAGATAGCCGTTTATGATACCACCTTAAGGGATGGCGCCCAGGGGGAAGGGATGTCCCTGACCGTAGATGACAAGCTGAAGATCGCTGCCAAATTGGATTATCTGGGTATTGCCTATATCGAAGGCGGCTGGCCGGGAAGCAATCCCAAAGATATGGAATTCTTCCACCGGCTTGGGGAGATTGATCTCAGCACCTCAAAGGTAACCGCTTTCAGTGCCACCCGCAAACCGGGCGTGACGGTCAGCATGGACAACAATATCAACGCAGTACTGGAATCCGGGGTCAAGACCGCCACCATATTCGGCAAGACCTGGGATTTCCACGTCGTCAAAGCCCTTGAAACCAGTCTGGCCGAGAACCTCAATATGGTTAAAGACAGCGTCAGCTACCTCACCAGTCAGGGACTGGAAGTAATATTCGATGCTGAGCACTTTTTCGACGGTTATAAAAACAATCGCGATTATGCCCTGCAGGTTCTGGAAAAGGCCGCTCAGGCAGGGGCGATATGCCTGGTGCTGTGTGATACCAATGGAGGCACTATGCCCTGGGAAACGGCTGCCATCGTTGAAGACGTCAGAAGAAACTTCCACACCCCCCTGGGGATTCATGTGCATAATGACTCCGGATTGGCCGTGGCCAATACTTTGATGGCAGTCAGGATGGGAGCCACTCATGTGCAGGGGACGGTCAACGGGTACGGGGAACGCTGCGGAAATGTAGACCTTTGTACGGCAATACCAAATCTGGAATTAAAAATGGGACTATGTACACTGCCAGCAGGAAGGTTGAAAAGGCTGACCGAGGTCTCCCGCTATATCAGCGAGATTGCCAATATGCCCCATCACAACCATCAGCCTTATGTTGGCCATGGGGCTTTCGCCCACAAAGGGGGCATACACGTAAGCGCCATGCTGAAAGACACTCTGACCTATGAACACGTCAACCCGGAGGATGTGGGCAACCACCGCCGAGTGCTGGTTTCGGAACTATCCGGGCTGTCCAATCTGTTATATAAAGCCAGAGAATTTAACATAGATGTGAATGCCTATGACAGTGAGACCCGCAAGGTGATAAAGCAGATCAAAGAACTGGAAAATCAGGGCTTTCAGTATGAGGGGGCGGAAGCTTCCCTGGAACTTATATTGCGCAAGGCCTTCAGCCAGTTTGAGGAATATTTCCAGCTGAAAAACCTTAAAATCATCCTGGAAAAGAGCGAGATAGAACCCACCACCTCTGAGGCCATGGTCAAAATCGAGGTGGGCCAGCAGGTCTATCATACCGCAGCAGATGGGGATGGACCGGTAAATGCACTGGATAATGCCATGCGCAAGGCCTTGAACGAGGTATACCCAGCCATAAATAATATGCGCCTGACCGATTACAAGGTACGGGTTTTAGACGGCAGTGAGGCTACCGCAGCCAGAGTCCGAGTGCTTATCGAAACCACGGATGGAACTGACAAATGGAGCACCGTAGGGGTATCGGAAAACATAATCGAGGCGTCATTCCAGGCTTTGGCAGACAGTATCAACTACATGCTCCTGAAACAACACAGCTTGTGATTAAAAGGGGGAAAAGGTTCTAAGCCAAAAGACGGTCTTCCTGTTGACCCGTCCCACCCTCCCATGAATTGCAGGTTTTAGGCCTAGTGGTATAGTTAACATTGTAAATCTACAACCATCAGGGGGTGTTGGTGTGAAGGCGATGATAATGGCAGCAGGTGTTGGGTCCAGATTAATGCCCCTCACCATGCATGTTCCCAAGCCAATGATACCGGTAGCCAATCGGCCTTTAATGGATAATATTCTGCGCTGGCTAAAAGGCCAGGACTTTGACTCGCTGATCTGTAATCTTCACTATCATCCTAAAGTGATCCGTGATTATTTTGAAGACGGCCGGGAATGGGGAGTAAACCTGCAGTATTCACCGGAAAGCGAATTACTGGGTACGGCCGGCGGGGTAAAGAATTGCGAATGGTTCCTGGATGAGCCCTTTGCAGTAGTAAGCGGTGATGCCTTGACCGACATCGAATTGCAGCAGATGATGGAATTCCATAAGAAAAACGGAGCCCTGGCTACCATTGCCCTGAAGCCGGTGGCAGAAGTGGAACAGTTCGGCATAGTAGTAATTGATGATGCACAGCGCATCCAACGTTTTCAGGAAAAGCCACGTCCCGAGGAGGCATGCTCTAACCTGGCCAACACGGGCATCTATATATTTGAACCGGAGATTTTCAAATATATACCAGCTAGCCATTTTTATGATTTCGGCAAACAACTATTCCCGCACCTGGTTAAAATCAAGGCTCCCTTCTTTGGCATGCCGGTTACCAAATACTGGTGTGATATTGGAAGCATCAATAGCTACCGGGAAGCTCAGGTGGATGCGCTCACCGGCAGGGTGGATGTTGCCACTCCCGGTGAACTCAAGATTATGCCCAATGGAGCCAGGGTCTTGCTGGGTGACAACGTGTCTATAGCGGACGGGGTGCACTGGCACGGCACCAATGTGGTGGGAGACAGTTGTGTGATAAAGGAAGGGGCTGTAATATCCAACTCGGTTCTGTGGGGCGGTGTCGTTGTCGGCCGGGATAGCCGTATTGAGGATGCCCTTTTGGGAAGCGACTGCGTATTGGGAGAGCGGGTGTGGATCTCCTCCGGCGCGGTTGTAAACAGTGGATGTGTATTCGCTACAGGCATACAGGTCCCGCCCCATGCCAAGGTATTTCATTCTTCCGGGTCTGACCTTCAGCTAGAACAGGGATAATCGGCACGGCGCTGGCTGGAGCCAAGCGACGTGCCGGGATGAATCAGGACGGTTCTTGGGATCGCCGTCCCCTCAAATCAGGGATACTGCTAGTGCACACCCAGCAGTATTTTAAAACTGGCATCCAATTGATCCAGGTTGTATTCATTGATCGACTCCAGGTCAGAGTCTTCGATAGGTGAAAAACTGATTATCTTATATCCTGCAGCCTCTTTAATGAGGAAAGCCACTTCCTTTTGTATCGGCTGTTCCTGCTCCATGACCTGGTATATAATCAAGGCGCTGTATTCTCCTGTTTTGGAGTATTCCTTCAATACTTCTATCGACAGGCCTGGTTGGGGCGGCTGATTCTCTTCCATATTCCTTAGTGCTGTCCCGGTCTCTGTGACGATTGCATCCCGTTTCTCCAGCAGTTCAGCAGGACTCAGATTCTGGTATTGAGGCAGTATATTGGCTGCCCAGAAGACACTGAGATGGTCTGCCACAGTCTCATAATCCTTATCGAAATAGGCCTTATAAAAACTCTGCACAGTTCTTTCCGGGGTGGATATATCTACATAACCTGCGAAATAATACATTCCCGCCAAAATTGCTACAATAAGTACAGGCAATAATTTCGGCACACCTGGCTTGTGCGCTTGGGGATGGTTCAAAATGGGCACCTCCTGAAAATCATTTAGTTGATTGTAACACTATTGGACCTGATTGAAAAATTTTATTTGCACCGGAACAGCAGCTTAGCTAGATTTATTGATGTTGTCTTTAAGCTTGCGACGGGAGGTTGGCAATGAAAACGGTAGTGGTGATCGGCGGGGGACCGGCTGGTATGATGGCGGCAATCAGCGCCGCTGCGGAGGGCGCCAAGCCCAAACTGTTAGAGAAGAAACCTACGCTGGGCAAGAAATTGAGCATCACTGGAAAGGGACGCTGTAATATTACCAATGCTCGTCCCATCCGGGATTTTATAGCTCAATATCCGGTTAATGGGCGTTTTCTCTTCAGCGCCTTGCATCAATTCAACAACCTCGATCTGATCGACTTCTTGGAGGAGCGGGGTGTAAAGACCAAGGTAGAGCGAGGACAGCGGGTGTTCCCGGCTTCTGACCGGGCTGGGGATGTGGTACAAGTCCTGCAAGAAGCTATGCACCACTACAGGGTGGAGGTGATCAAGCCTTGTCAGGTCAAAGACCTGTTGATGAGGGATGCTAGGATCACTGCGGTAAATACCGACCATGGCATGATGGCAGCAGATGCTTTCATCGTGGCCACCGGCGGCCTCTCCTATCCGGGAACCGGATCGACCGGGGATGGTTACCGATGGGCCGCCCAGGCCGGTCATAACATCATATCGCCTCGCCCTGGCCTGGTGCCTCTGCAGACTGCCGAGACTTGGGTGAGGCAATGTCAGGGCTTGAGCTTAAAAAATGTACAGGCCACGGCTTATGAAGCAAATGGCGACATCATTAATCAGGAATGTGGAGAGATGCTTTTTACCCATTTTGGGGTTTCCGGCCCCATAATTCTCACTATGAGCAGTGATATCGCCCGACGGTTGGAAAAGGGACAGCTGGTCAGACTCATAATTGATCTAAAGCCGGCCTTATCCCCGGATAAACTGGATGAACGCCTGCAGCGGGATTTCAACCTGTATTCGCGCAAGCAGTTCAAGAATGCCCTGGATGATTTACTGCCCCGGCTGTTAATTCCAGTTATAATTGACTTATCAGAGATAGACCCCCATAAGCCAGTCCATCAGCTTACCAGAACAGAGCGTTTAAGTCTTCTGCAGCTGCTCAAAAACCTTCCTCTGACCATTACCTCTACCCGGCCTATCAAAGAGGCCATCATCACCCGGGGAGGGGTGGATGTCTTACAGGTTGATCCACGTACGATGCAATCCAGACTGGTAGAGAACCTCTATTTTTGCGGGGAAATCCTGGATATTGATGGGTATACCGGGGGTTTCAACCTGCAGGCCGCCTTCTCCACCGGCTTTGTCGCAGGAAAGGCTGCAGCCCGGTTATGAGGTGGTCAGGCTCATTGACTACACTGCTGCAGTCTGCTATCATTACTTAGTGAAATATTTTACAAAATGGGGGCATTATTTCATGAAGAGGCCGAACGGCACTTATAACGGTTCATCCGGCTACATAGTATCTGATGAATTAAGAAACAGTGTAAATATCGCTATAGCTTTACAGAAACCGCTACTGATAAAAGGTGAACCAGGCACTGGCAAAACCATGCTGGCGCAGAGCATTGCCGAATCCCTGGGTATGGAACTCATAATCTGGAACATCAAATCGACAACCAAAGCCCAGGAAGGCCTTTATGTGTACGATACCGTACAGCGCCTCTATGACAGCCAATTCGGCGATCAAGACGTCTCTGATATTAAGCGCTACATAAAGATGGGGAAACTGGGTGAAGCCTTTCTGGCTCCATCACCGGTAGTGCTCTTGATTGATGAGATCGACAAGGCCGATTTGGAATTTCCCAATGACCTGTTGTGGGAACTCGATCAGATGAGTTTCTATATTCCTGAAACTAAAGAGACCATCAGAACCAAGCACCGTCCCATCGTAATAATAACCAGCAACGCCGAAAAGGAACTCCCTGACGCTTTTCTGCGCCGTTGCATTTTTCATTATATTGAATTTCCCAATGCGGAAGCCATGGAGAAAATCCTCGCAGTGCACCATCCCAACCTGGAGAGGAAGCTCTTAGAACAGGCAATGGACTCATTCTACATGCTGCGCAGTCTGCACAATATACAAAAAAGACCGAGTACCAGCGAATTGATCGATTGGCTGCAGGCTTTGGTAATAGGAGGCATCTCTCCCAACCGTATCAAAAAGGAACTTCCCTTTTTGGGGGTGCTGCTAAAGAAAAATGAGGATCTGGATTTGATCTTGCAGCAACTGGCCGGAAAATCACAATCCCGCAATGCCATGAGCCGTTACCGTTAAGAGCATACCGCTAATTTGGATAAGAGGGGTCAAATAATGTTTACCCGTTTTTATTATGAATTAAAAAACCAGGGCTTGCCGGTGTCAATGAATGAATGGGATGCCTTGCTGGAAGCTCTTGAGGCGGGCTTAAGCGGGTCTAGCCTGACCGGATTCTACTTCCTGTGCCGGGCGGTGCTGGTGAAGAGTGAAGCGCATTATGACCGTTTTGATCTGGCGTTTGCCCGCTTCTTTGAGGGGGTGGAAACGCCTGAAGGCCTTCCTGATAAGATCTGGGAATGGCTCAATAAAGCCTTGCCGGCTCGGGAGATCAGCGAAGAGATGCGGCGCAACCACCAGCAGCTGGATTTGGATGAACTTAAACGCATGTTGGAAGAACGTCTCAAGGAACAACAGGAACAGCATCACGGCGGAAACTACTGGATTGGAACCGGAGGCACGTCTCCTTTTGGACATTCGGGCTATCATCCCGGAGGTATCAGGATTGGCGGGCAGAGCAATAACTTCTCTGCAGTCAAGGTGGCGGGAATGCGGCGCTTTCAGGAGTTCCGTTCGGATGAGACTCTGGGGGTAAGACAGTTCCAGGTAGCTCTGCGCAAATTGCGCCAGTTTACCTCCCGGCTGGAGGGGGCCAAAACCGAATTGGATGTGGACGCCACTATCGACAAGACCTGCCAGAATGCAGGCCGTTTGGAGCTGGTCTGGGAGCGACCCCGTGAAAACAGCATCAAGGTGCTGCTGCTGATGGATGCGGGAGGTTCCATGATCTCTTACAGCAGGTTGTGCAATCAGCTTTTTAGCGCGGTGCATCGTTCCAGCCATTTTAAGGATTTGAAAGTATATTACTTTCACAACTGCATATATGATTGGTTGTATCATACCCCGGAATGCCGCGTTAATGATTATACCAGCACCTCGCATATTCTCAACAACCTGAGCGGGGACTACCGGGTAATAATTGTCGGTGATGCCAGCATGGCGCCGTCTGAGCTGCTGCGCCAGGGAGGCATTATCGATTGGGATCTTTACAACGATCGTGCGGGTATAGAATGGCTGCGAGATCTGCGCCATCAGTACGAGTATTCGGTCTGGCTTAACCCGATTCCCCGTAAATACTGGGAGTGGGTGGAGGGATCATACACCATCAAGAAGATCAACGAGGTTTTCCCGATGCAGGAATTGACGTTGGATGGTCTGGAGCAGGCGGTCTCTGCACTGCGCAGCCGCCAGCGCGTGGCACGGGCAACATAAAAATACCGAACGATTAGATGATGCTTTAAGCCCTTTCCCTACGGAAGGGCTTTTTGGGCATACTGCGATGGCTTTGGCTTGCCTGGGGAGCCGAGTGATTTTGTCGGAGCTGTGAAGTGGCAGTGTATTATTCCGGTTCAAAAAGCGAGATGCATGGTCGCTCATATATCATTTGTAGCAGCAGGCTCCGTGCATGTCGGAGCCTGTTCCCGATTAATGATGTCCAAAGTTTTTCTGCCAACCGCAACATTAGTATAAATCCTCTTGATTGACAGCCCGGTTATGATATATTGAGACATATCGTTGAAAGGTGTGGCGTGGTGACAATTCTATTAGGCTTGATGGCTGCGGTACTGCTGACTACCTACAGCATTTATTTTGTTAAGATCATCCAGGGCAGCCCTCAGGAATTTGAACTTAACCTATTGAACGCCCTGCAGAACTGGTTACAGGAAAGCAGGCCGACTACCCTGTGGAAGTTGTTATGGGCTTCGGTGTTGATCGAGGTAATATATTTCGGGCTAGTGTTTATCACCCTTACCAACCCGGTTACCTTGGCCCTGACAGTTATGATAATAATTATCGAGACTTGGCACCTGCTAGTGATCTCGATTAATATACGCCACTTTTTGGCGGGCCGCATCAGTTCTACGAATATTTTTAATTGGAAGTTGGAGCGCATCAGTGCCCTGGGATTCTTTACGCATTCGTTGATTGTGCTGTTGACACTGCTCTGGTTGACCTGACCCAAACTGGAGGAAACAGGTGTATACTCAATATCGATTGTATTTAGCCAGCCTGGCTATATATCGCAATTTATTAAAAGATCCTGTACTGACCGCAATGGATGCCTGGCTGCAGAGCCAGGATTGCGACTATGTGGAGAGCACCTCCAGGTACCATCATTTCTGCTATGCATTGCTCCAAACCGGAAAATGCCTGTCTTGTCATCTGCAGAGACTGATACTGGAGGATGACAATGTTTTCAGTCGGACTGCCGAAACCCATGGAACAGTGGAAAATGGTCTCAGAAATTTGGCTGCCCGTGATTTAGAACTGCTTCAGAAGGTTGCTTGTGCCGATTTCACCGAATTGGCCCCGCCAGCAGAACATCATCTTAAGTTGAAACAACTGGGATGCCACGGGCTGACCGGGGTTGACAACCCTCTTCAAGAAGCAGTGGATTGGCCCGGCGAGATAGATCGGTTAATAGCTCATTATCAGGCTAACTCGCGCGGGATCATGACCCGCTTCAGGGCTTTGAGGTGGGATGCCCACTCCGGGCTACAAGGCATCAGCCATCCGCATCAACCCCGGCTTCAGGATCTGGTGGGTTACGATTATCAAAAAAGCGAGCTGTGCCGCAATACGGAAAAATTTCTGAAAGGTCTTCCTGCCAACCATGTCCTGCTCTATGGCAGCAGCGGAACTGGAAAATCGACCATGATCAAAGCACTATTGCATCAATATCATGATAAGCCGCTACGCTTGGTAGAAGTGCAACGTGACAGTCTCAAGAGCCTGCATTTGCTGGCGGAGATGCTTTGTAATTACCGGCTTCGCTTTATCCTCTTTATCGATGACCTGTCATTTGAAGATTACGAGACTGAGTATAAAGGCCTAAAGGCTATTCTGGAAGGGAGCTTCAACAGTCAAAGCAGTAATATACTGGTATATGCCACTTCCAACCGCCGCCACCTGATCAAAGAACATTTTCAGGACCGTTCCTATCTTGACGAGGAAATCCATGTCTATGATACACAGCAGGAGAAAATCTCACTGGCAGACCGATTCGGAATTACTTTGACTTTTTCCACCCCCAACCGGGAGGAATATCTGGCTATTGTGAAAGGCCTGGCGCAGCGACAGGAATTGGAAATCGAACCCGAAGTATTGAGAAGGCAAGCACTGGAGTGGGAACGCATCAAACACGGTCCTTCAGGAAGAACCGCGCAGCAGTTTATAAATTACATCAGTGGCAGTTAAAAGGCGATCTGAGAAGCCATAGTTGTGGGAAATAAGGAGTGATGGTTCTGGAGTCGGGCAATAACCGTACTCGGTGGGGTCTAACAGAAATCGTCCTGGTTTATTTGGGGGTCTTTGTGATCACCAATCTGGTAGGCTTGTACAGCATGCATTCCGGGTGGGTGCAAGGCAGGCCGTTGCTGCAGTTCGCGCTGGTGGCTGTAGTACAGTTTTTGATGACAATAGCTCTGGTTATTGTGTTTACAGTAGTAACCAAACAGGCCTCCTGGGGAGAATTGGGACTGCGAAAGGTTTCAGCCCCAGTGATGCTGGTTTACGGCTGTGGGGCCGGGGTGGGATTGCTGATATTGATGCTGGCTTTGAGCTGGCCTCTGAACAGGCTGCATCCGGACATTGCTCCACAGCTATTTGAGACCATGTTGCGCAATGCAGGTCACGGCCCTGATTTTATGTTATTATTTTTAATGGGTGTGGTTCTGGCCCCGGTTTCGGAAGAAATATTTTATCGAGCTATGATTTACCCCTTCCTGCGTGGGATGGTGGGAAAAAGCTGGGGATTCATCCTGGCCGGGCTGGTTTTTGGGCTGGCTCATTGGGACTTGTGGCGGGCATTACCCCTGGCTATTGGCGGGGCCATCCTGTGCTATCTCTATGAAAAGACCGGAAGCATACTGGTACCGATAACCGCCCATGGGGTTTGGAACGGCATCATGGCATTGTTGGTGATGCTTAAAATACAGATTTAGACTAGTTAAGAGAGAGGGTTGAAGCTATGCCGTTATATGAATACCGCTGCCAGCGGTGTGGGGTATTTGAAAAGCTGCAAAAGGTTTCGGAGCAGACTTTGACAGTCTGTCCCACTTGCAACGGAGAGGTGGAGAGGCTGGTAAGCCGTGATATCGGGATAGCCTTTAAAGGCCCCGGTTTTTATACAACGGATAACAAGGCTTTGAAAGATCGGGCCCGCAGCATCAACAAAGAAAGACAGAAAGATAATGAAGCTATTCTGGATAAAGATGTGAAATCATATGTCAAGCAGTCGGAAGAGACCAGCAGAAAGATCCAGGAGGCTTAAGCCGGTGTTGTGAACCGCCCAACATAGGGTGTGACTATCCGCAAAAGGGGTGAGCAACTAATGGATTACCGGGTGATCAATGTAATAGAAAAAACGGTGTGGGACTTGATGGCCAAAGTCCTGGAGGAGAATCATGGCATCTGCACCTGTTTCAAATGCCGTGCTGACATAGCGGCGGTAGCCCTCAACAGCCTTAAGCCGCGCTATGTCACCAGCACCAAAGGGGAAGTCCTGGCCCGGGCCGATAGCCTGGATCAGAATACCTATATCGCAGTGCTGGTAGCCCTAGCCAAAGCCATTGAACAAGTTGCTCCCAATCCTCGCCACGAAGCAGGCCTAAAACCATGAAGAAAATGATCACTATCTATACCGATGGGGCCTGTTCCGGCAATCCCGGCCCGGGAGGCTGGGGAGCGGTTTTGATGCATGCGGACCGGATCAAGGAATTGTCAGGCGGGGAACTGGAAACCACCAATCAGCGCATGGAACTCACCGCTGTTCTGCAGGCTTTGATGGCGCTTAAAGTGACAGGTTGGGAAGTGGTCATCCATTCAGACAGTGCCTATGTGGTAAATGCTGTAAACCAGGGTTGGCTGGAAAAATGGCAGACTAATGGCTGGAAAAATAGCAAGAAAGAAGCGGTAGCCAATCAGGATTTGTGGCTGAGGTTGGTGCAGTTAATGAAGCTCAACCGGGTGTCTTTTGCCAAAGTGGCAGGACATAGCGGAGACGTTTGGAATGAGCGCTGCGATCAATTGGCCCGCCAGGCCATCAAAGAACTGGCCGAACAGCATTAACATCCCAGCAATACTTGAGTAAAGGGAGATCGATGTGCCCAAGGTAAAGGCTTATTATGGTGATACCGCAAAAGATCAGGGCATAGGGCTGCATATCGATCCTCAAGCCGATCTGCAGGAACTCCTGGATGCCTGGCAGCCGCTCTGTGACCAAACTGCATTTACCAAGCAGTATGCTTCCAATAGTGATCAGTCTTGCCGGGCTTGTACTCACAACTGTTGTGATACCGCCTATGTGATACCTGATATAATCGCCTTTAAGAAGATGGCGGCTCATCTGAACTTCAGTCCTGCAGAGCTTGTTGATACCTATTTTCAGCCTGAAAAGAGAAACATTGGTCTCCTGCGCATGCTTCCCAATCCCTGTGTGTTCCTTAAGGAAAAGCTATGTTCAATTTACCCGGTACGGTCGCTGATCTGCCGTTTTTATCTGTGCGCCCCTATGCAGGGCAGCACAGAACAATTGATCTATCTTTTAAGCAGTACGGGCATGGCGGCAACCCATGTATACGCCCGGCAGAACGGAATTTTGGAGCCCCCAGGCGGAGCAATAAGCAGTATGGACCGACTTTTTCTGGAACTTTTTGATCAATATTGCGCTGACCCGCTCTTGGAACATTTTCTTAAGGCCCAGGATTACTGCGACATCCCCTTAAAGCCTTTCATGGATTCATCGGGTTTTATTAATAAATAGCGCTCCCCGCGGATAGAGCTGCAGGGAGCGCTTTGAGCTGACCGTCCAGGGCAAAGCTTTCAATTCGTTCGTAGAGTAATTCAAATATACCAACGTTTCGTCCAACAACCACCGCTCCGACTATACCTTCAGAGGGGACACAGCAGTCCAGCTCTGGACTATCAACTCCCTTTTATTTTTGGCATTACTATTGATAAAGCTAAAGAGAGGCCGGATAGTAAGATGAATATAAGGAATAGGACATGCATCGAAATATTTAGAGAAAGCCTGATTTGCTCAATAGCGATCGGGGCGTTATATAAATTACTCGGGTCTACTCCTTTGATACCAGACTGAACAAAGTATTTCGTTATACATAGATTTAAAATGCTGCCGAATACGCTGATCCCTATAGTTTGCCCCATCGTCCGGACCAATGAAGTCACCGCAATGGCAGCCCCCCTTTTACTATAATCTACCGAATCCTGAATAATGATGGTAAGAGTAGTAAGCGCTCCGCCAAAGGCAATACCGCTTATAAAAACGATTATTAGCACCAGTGATAATGAAGAATCAATGCCCAACGCAGGTAGTAACAATGTGCTAACGAGCAAAATGGCGTTGGATACTAATACCACTGCTTTCCCTCCGTATTTCACCATCATTTTTCCTGCCAGAATCGAGGCAATAAGCCAGGAAAGCGACATAGGAAGCATGGCCAATCCGGATATAGTCGCTGTAAAACCCAGTATATTCTGTAAATATATAGGCATATAAACATTTAAGCCGATCAACACTGCGGCAATTAAAAAAGACGATAAATTGACCAGGATGTTGGTTTTGGTAAATATGTCCAAAGGCATGATGGGCTCCGGCGCTTGGCTTTCAATTTTTAAAAAAAGGCCTAATAGTATAATCGTAATCACTGCGGATGTGACATTCAAAAGAGACCGATCGGCAGGCGTGTTTTCCGTTGATAAAAAGATATTTAAGAATACTATCATGGCTGCCGACAGAATAATGGCGCCGGCAAAGTCGATAACATGTTTTTTCTTCTCAAAGGTTTCTCGTAAAGCACTTTGCAGCAATATAACCGATAAGAAGCCAAAGGGAAGATTAATAAAGAAGATCCAGTGCCAGGAGAGTAAATCGATGATGATTCCTCCCAGGAATGGACCGGCCAGGCTGGCGATCCCCCAAACCATACTCAGGCTTCCCTGGACTCTGGCCCGTTCCTCCAGGGTAAATACATCTCCGATAATGGTATATGTCACGGTAAATATGGCGCCGGCTCCCAGCCCCTGCAGGGCCCGGAATGCAATCAGGGCATACATACTCTGGGCCAACCCGCATAAAAAGCTTCCCAGCAGAAATATCATGATGCCGATGGAAAGCATATTTTTCCTTCCATATAGGTCTGACAGTTTTCCGTAAATGGGGGTAGCTATGGCGGACGTTAACAAATATGCTGAAAAAACCAGGCTGATAAGCTCAAAACCCTGCAAATCCTTCACCATGGTGGGAATAGCCAGCGTTACAATGGTCCCCTCAATCGCCGCTAAAAACATAGCCAGCATGAGAGCCACGATGAGAGGGGTCTTGCTTAAACCATTTTCAGAATCCTTTCCAAAAGGTTTTTTCCTTGCATCCACCGGCGGCTTGGCAGAACGGTTTGTCACATCATTCACATCCATTTCATTTGAGAAGCCATTCCAGTAAATATCCTAGGGTATGCGCAGCGAGTTGTCAAAATCTATCAATATCTTAGAATTTGGCTGTGTAATCAAACCATACTGACCACTTAAGCTTGCCAGGTTTACCCGCTCTTCAAAATAAATGGATCAGCTGGGGCAACAAGCCGCGTAACGACACTAAATTGTGTCAAGATCAGTCATAACTATGCTTGAACTGTTACCTATAATTCTGCTTTTCTACAGGTGGGAAAGAGCTGGTTGTTATGCCAACGATTCGACCAATGGCTGACTTGTGTGACACCGTAAATATTTCCGAACTGTGCTGCCAAAAAAATGAACCGGTTTTTATCACCAAAAACCATACCGGCCACCTTGTTGTGATGAGCATGGATACCCGCGACAAGCAAATGGGGCTTTTGGAAATCTATCGGAAGCTCGGTGCCGCTGAACGCCAGGTTGAGGAGGCCTACCCCTTCTGGATGGAGATGATGTATTTAAGCGGCTGAGGAATAAGCATGGAGAGTGAGGACAATCGTATGCGGTATACGCCGCTGGCCTATGAGGATTGGGATGAAATTGATACGGTTACTACCAAATGGTCGATTGTGCTGAGCGGGGTGGATTAAACACGGGATTGTTAACAATCGGTAAAATATGTCGGGGGGAGAGGGTTATGGTGTTGTCAATAACCCTCTTCCCCCTGACACCCTGGATATAGGCCATACCCAGGGCTGGAAATCTGCATTTATGCCTATTTGGGAACCACAAAACAAAGGTTGCCACCGGCTGTAAATGTATATCGCCGCTTATTTGACCATAAAGTCAGAAGCTGCAGGAGCGTTAGTCTAAAAATACAGTCCAACCGATAACACTGGGCTGGCGCTATTTACTGATAGAGCTGTGTAATCTGCGCCTGTGGATAATAATGCTCCACGATTTCGCGGGCGGTCTTGCCCTGCTCAGCCATAAGATTGGCTCCCCATTGATCCATGCCCACCCCGTGGCCCCAGCCGGAACCGGTGAAGACTATATAATTACCCTGGGGTTTGATACTGCTGATTTGGGTAGAGTACAACTTGTCAAAACCGATTTTTTCTCTTAACTCAACGGCGCTGATAGTGGCTTCACCGGCTTTAATCGTGGTTACCCGCCCGGAAGGGCCGGTTTGGGCAATGCTGATATCGTTCAGGTTGCCGGCTGCTGGACCCATAATCTTTTTAACCGTGCTGCGCGGCACACGCACTGTCCAGGCTTTGTATTTTTCAGGTGCTTTGCTTATCCCGTCTGTAGCAACTGGAACCAGATAAGGGGCGGCGTCGGCCAGTTTGGGAAAGCCTTCTTCAATACTGGCGGTCTTACCGTTAGAAGCCGAGTGGAACAGCGCATAAACGAACTTGCCATTGATGGTCATAACCTGGCCCCGGGTTTCCTCGACGGCCTTGGAGATATTATCATTGATAGCTTTTTCGTTATACGCCTGGAACTCGGTATGATCATCGCTGGCATCGGTGTTGTGTTTGCCGCGGGTTCCATTCTCATACTCTAAGAGAGTCAAAGTCATGGTGCGGGCGATGATAGCCTGCGCCTTTAAGGTTTCCATGGGAAACTTGGGCCCTATCTCACCGGCTACCACACCTTTAACGTATTGTTCCAGCTTCAGGTTGTCAACCTTGCCGGAATCACTACGATACAGGCTTATGGTTGGTTCAGCATTGTATTTCTGCACTTCTGGGGCCAACTGCCCCGGTTGTTCCGGCTTTTTGGCAGCTTGCTGACAGCCTCCCAGAGCCATTAAGAGGCCAAAGACCATTATTACAGCCAGAGTTTTATACGATTTCGATCTGGGCAATGAAATCCCACCTTTTTTCGTTAGTTTTTCCGACTGCTGGGTTGCTATTACTGGGAAACAAAGGGTTATAATATTTTCAGTTTGCATTTTAGTTTTTTGGAGGGCTTATGCACATATTATTGATAGAACCGGAAATACCGCAGAATACCGGCAACATTGCCCGAACCTGTGCTTTGACTGGTACAGTTCTGCATCTGGTTAAACCGCTGGGATTCTCTCTTGAGGACCGTTATTTAAAAAGGGCGGGGCTGGATTACTGGGACCAGGTGGAGGTCAAGGTATGGAATAACTTCGCAGAGGTAAGGGCGGCCTATAAGGAATGTAATTTCTATTTGGCTACTACCAAGGCGGGGCAAAGGTATACCGAGATATTGTATCGTCATGACGATTTTTTCGTTTTGGGTCGTGAAACTCAGGGACTGCCCCAGGATTTGTTGGAAGAATACCGTGAATACACCATTCGCATACCTATGCGCGATCTGGGAAGATCTTTAAATCTGGCCAACAGCGCCGCAATACTGCTATTTGAGGCCTTACGTCAACAGGGTTTCCCCGGAATAAAGTAATATCTTGACAGAAAAAGCGAAAAAACCCGCGAACGGGTTTTTTAATGATGCCTTTATTAGCCTTCTTCCGGCTGTGGTGCATCAACTGGGCATATATCGGCACAAGATCCGCAATCGGTGCACAGATCAGGGTCAATCACGTATTTGTCGTCCCCTTCACTTATTGCCTCTACCGGGCATTCATCTACACATACCCCGCATGAAATACAATCATCATTAATGACGTAGGCCACTGGATTCGCCTCCTTTGCTCCATTTGCACTAATATGAATTATAATGATACTGTTTTTCCTTGTCAATTTGCTTAAATAGAATAAAGCTGCCGAGTCGTCGCTAAATTATTATTAATATGGCGTATTTAGCTTTAAGTCCTCACAAAACCTGTCGATATAATATAATATAAGACAATATGGATAATTTAGGCACAAATATTAGAAGAATAGGTGATTAGTGATGAAATGCGTGGTTCTCGCCAATGGCGAGTACGGTCCTTTAAGGGAATACCGCCGCGTTATATCAGCAGGCGATATTATCATATGTGCCGACGGGGGGGCCAATTATGCTTATGAATTAGGCCTTATGCCAGCATATATCGTCGGTGATATGGATTCCATCAGGCCGGAGGTAAAGGAATACTTTGAAGCCCAGCGGGCAGTGGTGAAGAAATACCCACGGCGCAAAGACTTCACCGATACACAATTGGCCTTATCCCTGGCTGAAGAACTGGAGGCCGATGAGGTTTTATTCCTGGGTACCCTGGGCAAGAGACTGGACCATACCTTGAGCAATCTGTACAGCGGCATTGAAATGGCCATCATGGGCAAACAGGTGACCCATTTCTCTCCGGATTGCATCGTCTATCTGACGGCGCGTCGCATCATAATAACCGGCCAAAAAGGCGATGTGGTATCTGTGCTGCCACTCAGTGAAAAAGCTCTGGGGGTGTGCGAAAAAGGCTTCGAGTACCCTTTGGAAAATGTAGTCTTAGAAAAGAAGAATCCCTATACGGTATCTAATACTCTAGCCGATGAATGTGGCGAAATCAGTGTTGAAGACGGAGTCCTGGCGGTTTTTCATTTTTTAAAGTCAGCAGAGCGGCTGGCTTGATTTGGCAAGGAGCAGGGGAATACTTATAATAGAAGTGGTTTAATCACAAATCGGAGGATAGGGATTTGGATTTCAACTTCCTGTCTGGCCTGCTTGCCAGCCCGTGGAACCTGCTTTTAAGCCTGGTGGATATCTCCATCGTGGCTTATCTGATATACCGCATTTTGGGCCTGATCAGCGGAACCAGGGCAGAACAGCTCCTGCGGGGACTATTGCTGCTCCTGGTGTTTTCCGTATTGGCCAGCTACTTGAACTTGGCTATGATAACCTGGTTAGTGGAAAAGTTGTGGATAGTATTTGCCATTACCCTGCCGATTGTTTTCCAGCCCGAACTGCGCCGTTTGCTGGAACAAATCGGGCGGGGCAGTTTCTTTTCTGGGCACCATCTGCAGTGGGACCCAGAAGCCATGCACAACGTGCTGGCTGAAGTCAGCAGTGCCGCCGGCCTGTTGTCACGTAACCGTATGGGTGCGCTGATGATACTCACCCGGGAGACTGGCATTGGGGAACATGCCGCCAGCGGGGTGTTGTTGGATGCGGTGGTCAGCAGCAGCCTGTTAGTAAATGTATTCTGGCCTAATTCCCCACTCCACGACGGAGCTGCGGTGATAGCCGGAGGACGACTGCAGCGGGCTGCGTGTTTCCTGCCTTTAAGCGATAATCCCAACCTCAGCCTGAGATTGGGCACCCGGCATCGCGCCGGCTTGGGGATCAGCGAAATTTCCGATGCTCTGGCGGTGATAGTCTCGGAAGAAACCGGCCAGATATCGTTGGCCCGGAAGGACAGCTGACTACTTTCCCAGATGAGAATCACCCAGGCAGGCATTGAACCTGAGTTCATACAGAAGCCCAGTTAGTGAAAGTTTCCGCAGGAGGTGGTTCGGGCAATATGAACCAGGAAATAAACCGAAAAAGACAGGACTTAAAATAATCTCCGTAATTATGTCCATACTGCTGTGGGCTTACGTGGTAAATCAGGGCAGGGCCGCTACCGGCCAGAACCAGGGCCGTGGTGCCCTGGAGTATCGGCAATGTACCTGCCGGTTTGAACGCTAAAGGGCCGGAGCAGGTTACCATCAAGCTGTGGGGGATAATGAAAGAATGCCGCAGTGAAGGCCTATGTCGATCTCAATGGCTATGAAGCCGGGGTCTATGATGTTGCGGTGCAGGTGGAACCGGGGACCGGAGCCATTCTGACCAGACCTCAGCCACGAACGGTGCAGGTTCTTCTGGCCGGCCAGCAGGAACGTGTTTTCAACATAACTCATCGTGTTACCCGCAACCCTCCTTCAGACTATGAATTGTTAGATATCATGGTCAATCCTGACAAATGCCTGGTCAGGGGGGAGGAAGCCGTTATCAGAAATATCGATCATGTGGTAGCAGAGATAGATTTAAGCCAGACTGCGGATATAACCTCCCAAATGGTGAATCTGTCAGCCCGGGATGTTAATGGCAAGTCGGTAGGTGGCAGTTTCGAGCTTATGCCGCGCCAGGCCAGCATACACGCGGTGGTGGCCCCCCGACAGACCGCCAAAGAGCTGCCGGTTACGGTGGTCACCGGGGGTATCATAGCACCCGGTTTTGAGGTGATCGAGCTGTCAGCTCAACCGGCTGCAGTAAAGGTTATGGGAAAAAGCAGCGTAGTCGATAACCTGGCTTTTATCCCAACGGAGATGGTAGATCTGACTGAAAAGAGCCAATCTTTCCAACAGGAAATAGAGCTTACGGTTCCGCAGGGGATCACTGTGTTTCCTGCCCGGGTTATAGTGAATGTCACCGTAAGAAGCAGCACTGAGGAACAGTCATGAGGATCAGAATAAAAAATGTCAAAGTGCCCCTGGATTATCAGGAAAGCGATCTTAGGGTTGCCGCAGCCAGGGTTTTGAAATTATTGGCCCATCACCTGGGTCGGGTCTGGGTGCTCCGCGAGGCTGTGGACGCCCGCCGCCAGGAGGTGCACTTCAATGTCACCCTGGGGGTGGAACTGCCTGAAGATGTGGTGATTGAAAATAATCCTCAGGTTGCTCCACTGGAGGAATTGGTGCCATGGGTTCCTGTCCCGGGTGAAGCCTCTCTGCGCACTCCCCCAATTATCGTGGGCGGCGGTCCGGCAGGCTTGTTTGCTGCCCGGCTCCTGGCTTACCATGGCTATCGGCCTATATTGATTGAACAGGGAGGAGATGTTGATCGCCGGGTTGATCGGGTTAAAAGATTCTGGCGAAGGGATTCTGGATCAACGCAGCAATACTCAGTTCGGCGAGGGTGGGCGGGTACGTTCTCAGACGGTAAACTGACTACCCGCGCTGGGACCGGAGGGTAGGTCAGGTCCTGGATGTCTTTGTTGCCCATGGAGCGTCACCTGCCATTCGCTATGAGAAAAAGCCCCATGTCGGCACTGATGGCATCAGGAATGTAGTCAAAGGCATCCGCCGGGAGATACTAAATCTTGGCGGAGAGATATACTTCGATGCCAAGCTCACAGACATTTTAATTAACAATGCATGTATTGAAAGCATAATAATAAATAACTGCCTGGAGGTGGACTGTTCTCTGCTGGTGTTGGCGGTAGGCAACAGCGCCAGGGATACTTACCGGCTGCTCCATCAACGCGGGGTATCAATCACCCCCAAGTCTTTTGCCATAGGGCTGCGTACCGAGCACCCCCAGGCCTGGGTGGATTCTACCCAGTATGGAAAATATGCGGGGCATCCCCGTCTGGGCTCGGCTGATTATCAGCTGACCTTTCAGGATGAGCAAAATCAACGTGGGGTGTATACCTTCTGCATGTGTCCGGGAGGTTTGGTAGTGGCTTCGGCCTCAGCAGCAGAGCAGGTGGTTACCAACGGCATGAGTTATAGCGGTCGTGACTCGGGCATAGCTAATGCTGCCCTGGTAGTGACAGTCAACCCGGGAGACTGGGATCACACTGCCCTGGGGGGGATGTATCTTCAAGAGCAACTGGAGAATCGGGCTTATCGTATGGGTCAGGGGAGCTATAAGGCACCGGCGCAAATGATGACTGACTTCATTTCCAGGCAGCCCAGTAATACCCTGCAGGGTTCCATAGCCACCTATCGGCCTGGGGTAACTCCCAGCGATCTGTGGCAGCTTTTGCCTCCTTCCTGGTGCAGCAGCCTGACCAAGGCTATGTTGTCCTGGAATAAGAAAATGCCCGGTTTTATACACCCCCGGGCGGTATTGACGGCAGTGGAGACCCGCACCTCAGCGCCACTGCGTATACTTCGGAATGGTGCCATGCATTCGGTGGATATTGACAATTTGTACCCTGTCGGGGAGGGCGCTGGTTATGCTGGAGGTATTATCAGCTCGGCAGTGGATGGACTTAAGGCTGCGGAAACCATCATTGCCAGGTACAGTCCTCCTGAGCAGGCGCATCTCTTGCAGCATCAATCGCTATGCCCGGCCCGCAATCTGCAAGACTAGAGCTGCTAAAGCGTATTGACAAAAAAGTATAATAAGGTTATGCTCTAGCAATCAACACGACGTTCATGCAGGAGGATTACAACCGTGGGGAGTTTATTCGGTACAGATGGAGTCAGAGGCATCGCCAATTTGGATTTAACAGCCGAGCTGGCCTTTAAACTGGGGCGGGCGGGCAGCTATATACTGGCGCAGCAGAATCCTGCGGGAAGGCCGCGAATTTTAGTAGGTAAAGATACCCGCATATCCGGGGATATGCTTGAATCCGCCCTTTTAGCGGGAATATGTTCCACCGGTGCGGACGTCTTGACCGCAGGAATAGTCCCTACTCCGGCGGTGGCCTATTTGACAGAAAAATATCAGGCCAATTGCGGTATAGTGATTTCTGCATCACACAACCCGGTTGAAGATAATGGCATCAAATTCTTCGGCCCGGCAGGATATAAACTACCCGATGAGATAGAACATAAGATTGAGGAGTTGGTGCAACACGGTACCGAAGGCTTGAGCAGGCCGCAGGGACCTGATGTAGGCCGGGTTTACAGTGTGGAAGCCGCCAACCAGAGTTATTTGCAGCATCTTTGCTCCTGCTGCGTCGGGAACATGGATCTACAGGGCATGACAGTGGTTCTAGACTGTGCCAACGGGGCGGCTTACCATGTAGCTCCAGAGTTGTGGCAGCGCCTGGGCGCACGGGTCATAAGCATTGGCGACAAGCCGAATGGCATCAATATCAATGACCGTTGCGGTTCCACCCATACCGAGCCGTTGAAAAAGGCGGTGCTGCATTACCACGCCGATTTAGGCATCGCATATGATGGTGATGCTGACCGCTGCATTGCCATAGATGAAAAGGGCAATGAACTTGACGGCGATCATATTATGCTGATCTGCGCTCTGGATATGCGCCGCCAGAAGCTTCTTAAGCCTGCCTCAGTGGTGGCTACGGTAATGAGCAATATCGGCTTTGAGATCGCTCTGCGGAGGGAGAATGTGAGGGTCGACAGCTGCAAGGTGGGGGATCGCTATGTGTTGGAAAAAATGGTGGAAACCGGAGCTCTGCTAGGTGGCGAGCAGTCGGGGCACATTATTTTCAAACAGTATGCCAACACCGGAGACGGTCTGTTGACTTCAATCAAACTGGTGGAGGTGATGCAACGGACTGGTTTGAGTCTGTCTGAACTGGGCCGGAAATGGAGAAATATCCTCAATTACTGGTCAATGCGCATCGAGAATAAGGAAGCGGTGCTAAGCCATGATCTGGTGCAAGCCGCTCTGGCCGATGCTGAAACCAGGTTGGGGAATGGGGCAAACTGGTGTTGAGACCTTCAGGAACTGAACCGCTGGTCAGGCTTATGGCTCAGGCCGGACCATTATCTGTTAAAGGAAGTGATCAATGATATCAAGAAAGCAGTGGAAGAGGTAGCCAAACAATAAAGTCAGCGCCTGGACCCGCTTTGTTTTATACTGCGGGTTGACGAGGAGGTTTATCGAATCGTTCGGCGGATGCCCCGGTGCCCACCACCGTCAGGAGGCCAGTAAAACAGGCAGCAATGCCTGCGACAAAGGGCCTTCATGTGGAAGCCCATATTGGAAGAGTCGGGAACCACGTTCCCGGCCTGTTTTATGGCGTTCTCTAAATTGAATTTATATCTGACGGAGGTTCGAAATTATATATGTGTGGAATTATGGGTTATATCGGCCAGTCTGATGCTGTGCCGGTAATTATAGAGGGATTGAGCCGACTGGAATACCGAGGTTATGATTCGGCTGGGATCGTGGTTTACCGCAACGGAGCAGTCGACCACCTGGAGGTGCTTAAACGTAAAGGGCGCCTGGCAGAGTTGGTCGACTGTCTACAGGATTTTCCCGCCAGCGTTTTGGGTATCGGGCACACCCGCTGGGCTACCCATGGGGTTCCCAGCGACCGCAATGCACACCCTCACAACGACTGCAGCGGGCGTGTTGCGGTGGTGCATAACGGCATTATCGAGAACTATGCTTCCTTAAGGAAACAACTGATACTGGAGGGCCATGATTTCGTATCGGAAACCGATACCGAAGTGGTCGCTCACCTGGTGGAAAAATATTATCACCATTCACTTGAAGCGGCAGTGCGCCAGACCCTGGCGGTCATTCACGGCTCTTTCGCTCTGGCGGTGATTCATCAAGATGAACCTGATAAGATCGTGGTGGCCAAGAAAGACAGTCCATTGATCATCGGGCTGGGTGAAGGTGAGAACTATGTGGCCTCCGACATCCCTGCTATTCTGGGACGGACTACACAGGTGTATATTCTGGAAGACAACGAGTTTGCTGTAGTCAAGGCAGACGAGGTAGTTATAACTGATTTGATAGGTGATCCGGTTGACAAAGAGGTATTTACTGTGACCTGGGATCCTATCTCTGCCGAAAAAGGCGGATATGAGCATTTCATGCTCAAGGAGATCCATGAGCAGCCAGAAGCGATACGCGCCACCCTAAGGGGCACTTCCCTCAACGGGCGGGTTGATTTCTCTTATCTAGGCCTGGATGAGGTGTTTAAAAACCTGGGCAGGATTTTCATAGTGGCTTGCGGCACAGCATATCATGCCGGTTTAGTAGGACGGGTAGCTATAGAGAAACTGGCCCGGGTGCCGGTGGAAACTGACATTGCCTCCGAATTTCGTTATCGCGAGGTGTTATGGCAACCTAATGATTTAATGATCGTGATAAGCCAGTCGGGGGAGACAGCTGACACCAAGGCGGCTTTGCAGGAAGCCAGGCGTCAAGGCATTAAGGTCCTGGCGGTCACTAACGTGGTAGGGAGCGCCATAGCCCGTGAGGCCGATCAGGTGATATACACTCACGCCGGGCCAGAGATCGCGGTGGCTTCCACCAAAGCTTACACCACTCAGTTGGTGGTAATGTATCTTCTGGCCATATATCTGGCTGATGTGAGGGGTACGATGAGCACCCCGGAACTGCAGCACATATACAGCGACCTGCTTTATACTGATACTCTGGCGGAACAGGTGTTAGCTGAAGAGGGGAAAATCAAAGCCCTGGCCTACAAGTATGCCAGCGTGCAGAGCACCTTTTTCCTGGGGCGCGGCTTTGACTACGCAGTAGCCATGGAAGGTGCTTTGAAATTGAAAGAGATCTCCTACATCCATGCTGAAGCCTATGCGGCTGGTGAATTGAAACACGGCCCCCTGGCCCTCATAGATGATGGGGTTCCGGTCTTAGCCTTGATCACTCAGGATAACCTGGTGGAAAAGTCCATGTCCAACATCAAAGAGGTCAAAGCCCGGGGAGCAATAGTCGTAGCTATCTGTAAGAATAACTTGCAGGAGGCCTGCCAGGAATGTGACGAACAGATTCTGTTGCCTGATATTAACCCCATTTTAGCACCTATCATCGGGGTAATACCGCTGCAGATATTCGCCTATTATATGGCCGTGATGCGGGGCTTGGATGTTGACAAGCCCAGGAATCTGGCCAAAAGCGTGACGGTGGAATAATGGTTCCATAGCGGTATTGATGCGGGCAGAATGGTTAAATCAAAACCTGTGAGGGTAAGCCAAAGCTAAAACTCTCACAGGTTTTTCTTTGCTCTCTGGGCATTGGGAGCATCCCAACCCTGAACAACCAAGTAGGAAACGTTCGCTGTTGATGTCAGAAAGCCAAAAGGCCTTTCTGGGTAGAAAGGCCTTTTGGCTTGAACATGAATCCTGAGGATATATATGATTGGAATCATATATCTTGTTAAAATGATTGATAAGATCTAAATAAATACACTCTCATTCTATAAGAAGTCTACCCCCTATTAGGCCATCTCTTGTGCTTTATATTAGATCAATATGAATCTAATTCACCATTGGCACCGCCTCTGTAGGGGCGGTGCCAAACGGCTCTAAATATTGATTTTGATAGTAATGTGAAGATCCCTGGGAATAATGTTCCACTTAAACGGTAAGGAATCCACCATCAACAACGACCTGAGAACCGCTCATGAACGAAGCCTTGTCCGAAAGTAGGAAGCAAGCAACTTCGGCGATTTCCTTAGGTTCACCTAGTCGCCCGCATGGATGCAGCCCAATCAGAGTGTCTTTCAATTCTGTGTCCGTCCACTGAGCGATGAGCGGGGTCAAGATATAACCCGGGTGCAGCGAGTTGATACGGATACCTTTGCAGCCGAATTCAATCGAAGCTGCTTTGGTGAGACCGGCGACTCCATGCTTAGAGGCACAATAGTGGCTCAGATTCTCGATCCCAATAAAACCAGCGATCGATGAGGTGTTTACGATTGCACCACCGCCCGACGCTAGAATTGCTGGGATTTGGTAGTGCATGGCATAGAATACCCCATTTAAATTGATGTTAATGACACTGTTCCACTCTTCAGGCGTGAGTCCGTCGACATGTTTCTCAGCACCTACTATGCCGGCATTATTAAATGCCAGATGTAGGCCGCCATATGTTTTTTTGGCGAATTCGACGGTAGCTTCAGCATCCTCAGGCTTTTCCACATCAGCTTTCCCTAAATGCCGCCGCCTTGCCCCCCGCCTTCAAGATCTCAGCCGCCACAGCCTCCATGACCAATGGTAGACTTATGTCGGACAGAACGACTCGATGCCCCCGGCAGCAAGAATTTTAGCCGTTTCAGCACCGATTCCGGATCCCCCCCCCGGATACGATAGCGACTTTCCCCTGAAACTCGTTCGACATAGATTTTCCCCCCATAATTATAATTTTCACAATATCGGATATATATCTCGATATGGTTACTAATGCATTTAAGCAAAATCTATGCCAGGTAAGTGCTAACGAATAGAGCGTGAATCTAATGGGATATTATGGTTTATGGCAGAGTAGGAAACTATAAGAAGGTGTAACAAAATGGAGCATGTCCCATTGGACATGCTCCATTTTGTTACACCTTCTGCTTGTATTACTGTTCTCCGATATTCCTAGCAATGTTATATCTTTTCATTTTGCGGTAAACCGTATTGCGGGCAATACCCAGTTTTTCAGCGGTTCGCCTAATATTTCCGTGGGTCTCCCGCAGCGTATCCATGATTAAAGTCATTTCGGTTTGTTCAATAATATTAATGTCTGGCACTGCTTTAAAACCCTTCTCGGTAATGTAATTTGGCAAATCGCTGCACCTGATAACAGAATCCTCGCATATGTTGGCCGCCCTTTCCAAAACGTTTTCCAGTTCGCGGATATTACCAGGCCATTCATGATTTTTTAGTAAAACCATGGTCTGGCTCTCAATGGTCAGAGAGGATTTGTTAGTTTGTTTCTTTATTCTATCCATCGTACTGTTTATCAAGATTTCAATATCTTCCTTACGCTCTCTAAGGCTAGGCATATTGATTGCCAGAACATTTAAGCGGTAAAAGAGATCTTGGCGGAAGGTTTTGTTTAGAACCTCCTCCGCTAGATTCTTATTGGTGGCGGCAATAATCCGGACATCGATCGGTTTGGGTTTGCTGCTGCCAATCCGGTTTACTACCTTGTGTTGTATAATCCGGAGTAAAGTAGCCTGGACATCCAATGGTAATTCGCCTATTTCATCCAGGAAAATGGTGCCTCCGTCTGCGAGTTCAAACTTGCCTGGATTACCGTCCTTCTTGGAACCGGTAAAAGATCCTCCTTCATAGCCAAATAATTCACTAACTATTAATCCACGTGGCAAAGCACCACAATTTATAATTATGAAAGGCTTATGAAAGCGGTTACTGGCGTTGTGAATAGCCTGGGACATTAGTTCCTTCCCCGTCCCGCTTTCTCCGGTAATTAGGACGTTGGAATTGGCCAAGGCTGCCAGCTTACCCTGACGGATGGCCTCCTGAAAAGCTGATGAGTGACCTATCATTTGTTCGAAAGTGTATCTGGCCCAGGAACCTGTCACTTGGTTGACCAAGGCATGGATATTCTTGCTGGGAGTAAAGGTTAAGATTAAATTTTCAAGCAGTCCTTTTTCGTTCCTACTAATAGCCGTAGAAACGGAACAGGACAAATCTTTATCATGTAACGCAAAGTCAATTTCCTTATTCTTAAGCATTCGGTGCTTGATAAAAATATCATCAATGTCCAATCCAGAAGGGATAAGCTTGCTTATTGGCTGATTTACAATCTCTTTTTTAGCCATGCCAAACATTTGCAGGGCATGTTGATTTATCTCGGTGATTTTACCGGTTGGATCAACTATTAAAACCCCATCTGTGATCAAATTCAGGATTATTTCTTGCTTCCGAATAACTTTTTGGTTTTCTTCTGTAATTTGGTTAATTTTAATTTGTCTTTCAATGGCATTGGCCATACCCAGTACCATGCCTAAGGTATGAGCATGCACGCTTTCCGAAGTACCAGTAACGTTTAAACATCCGAGCATATTTCCGGCCGGATCAAAAATGGGGGCTGAGGAACAATACCATATATGGTTGCCCTGATAATAATGCTCAGCAGCCCATATTTGGATAGGCCTTTCTAATGCCAAGCAGGTCCCTACTCCGTTAGTCCCCATGGTTGCTTCACTGCAATCGTGACCAGGTTCAGGTGCCGTAGTTTTCCGCATGGTTTTTTCGTCGCCCAGAGCAAAAATAATAGTGCCTTCTGCGTCAGACAAAACCACGACTCCCTGGCTATTAAGAATTTTGGAATAGAGATGTTCCAAGTAATCATGTGCAGCATTCAATAAGATTATGTTTTTAGCTTGTCTATTTATTAGTTCTTCTGGAGAGCATAACTGTTTATTCTGATGTAAGGCATTTACGCCATACTGCCGGCTGCGTTCCCATGAATCAAGAATTACCTCACGGACATGACCAATTCCCACCGGTTTATTATTCTGAAAGTCTTGCCAGGCTTTTTTGATATCATGCTTGCTTCGTTTACCAAACAATGTATCACCTCTATCAATGAGCAAATTTACTGGATAATAATAATTATATCTCATTTCAAATACCCAGCATTGGGGGTATCATGGAGCCGATCTTTTTGCTTGCTTATTGCTATGCCTTAAATACAAAATTCTGCCCGATTTCAATTACAGCAACGTGCCGTCGGGTTATATCTTCACTTGGAACCTAAACCAGGAATTGACCTGGCGGAATTTAAGAGTGAGATAGGGGTACCGGTGAAGAGCCGATTATGAGCCTGATATCAGCTTAAATGGAGCTGAAGAACATCCAAAAATGGCTGCCACTGCCAGCCAATACAAATAAGTGGAATATCTCATGAAAACCGAACCCGCGAAACCTTAACCGAGGGAAGCGGGTAGCGTACAACAAAGCTCCGATGCTGTATAACAAACCGCCCATGATCAGCCAGACCAGGCCGGAAGCAGCCAGCGACCTGGAGAGCGGCAGAATCGCCACTGCCACCACCCAACCCATCAGCACATAGCTCAGGGTGGATAGCCAGCGGGGCGCGGAAAGCCACAGCAGTTTGAAAACCAATCCAGCCGCGGCCAGTGACCATATGACGGTAAGCATTCCCCAGCGCCACCCTCCGGAGAGGAAAATCACACATACCGGAGTACAGGTGCCGGCAATGAGCATATATATCATAATATGGTCCAGACGGCGCAGCACTTCTATCACCCTTTGGGATGAAACCACCAGGTGATAAAAGCCACTGGTGGTGTAGAGCAAAAACATGCTGGCTGCAAAAACCGCCAGCGATATGTAAGCGCCAGGTCCGCTGCCTTGGGGAAGCTGTAGAAGCAGAGCGATCAGGGCTATGATAGACAAAAGGGCGCCAGCAAAGTGACTGTAGCTGCTGAAAGCTTCTCGGGGATGACGGAAGCTGCGCAGAATGTCATGCCACAACCCTGGGGAAGGTTTATTATCCATAATAAATCACCTCATTATTTTATTATCAGCTTAACCGGTTATAAGCTGTACCCACCGATGCGTATCGACCGTGCCAAAAGACTGCGTCAATAACCACCAGCGCGATCAAGCAGGGCCAGAACGACTGTGGCGTATCTTGGTGGCGATGTAGATCGCAACCAATGCCACCAATGCAGAGAGTATAATAATGTCAAACTCTTCAAATAGCTTGCGTACCTGATCCCAATTCTGTCCCAATTTAACCCCTAGATAAACGAATAATATGCTCCATGGGATCGAACCCAGGATGGTGTACATCAAAAATCGTTTGAAATTCATACGGGAAATGCCCGCCGGCAGCGATATAAAGGTTCTGACCACCGGCAAGAGCCGGGCCCAGAACACCACCAGATGCCCATAACGGGTGAACCAGCGGTCAGCGATCTGCATATCACGGGGAGTGACCAGGATGTAGCGGCCATACTTCAGAACGAAAGGGCGCCCCCCAACTGATCCTACCCAGTAGGCCAGGCTGGAACCGATGGCGCCGCCCAAGGTGCCCGCCAGAACAGCGGGCCAGTATCCCAATAAGCCCCGCGATACCATGTATCCTCCGTAGGGCAGGATTATTTCAGATGGGATGGGAATGCAGGCACTCTCCAACGCCATCCCGATGATCAGTCCCCAGTAACCCCAGGCATCTATATATGTGGTTGCGATATGGTATAAGTATTCCAGCCATTCCATTAAAATACTCCATTTATAAGAACAAGCGGATTGATGGGAAGGATTGCTATCTTAATTATGATACTACATGTCCAGCCTGACCTTAATCAACCCCGAAGTGGTTAGGGGCCAAAACGCTGCCCTGTACATGGGGCAGCGCATTGAGCAGCAGAGGTTATTTCGGCGCGCAGGTAAGCTAATCAATTAAACCAGGGCTTGTTTTTTGAGGCGGGGTTTACGACTGCGCCAGAAATAGTAGAGCAGAATCAGAGCGATGGCTATTATGACCAGGATAAGGCTGATGTCAGACAAGTCTGATTGCAAGAGAGTCAGTGCTTTGGGACCGTAATACATCAATAACAGAGCCTCCCCGAAAAACCTGATGCCTCGACCGATCAAAGCTGTGATCAGGAAGGTGGAAAAGCGCATTGAGAATGCGCCTGCCGATATGGTGAAAAGCTTAAAAGGCAGCGGAATAAGGGCTGCTACCAGAATAGCCCAGCCTCCATAGCGGTTGAAGATTATCTTGATTCGTGCCAGGCTGCGGCGCGACACCAGTTTTTTTAGCAAGGGACGTCCGATGCGTGAACCCAGGTAATAGCCGAAGGCTGATCCGCAGATAGAGGCCGTGGTTGTGATCAAAGCCAAAGCCAGTGCCCAGCGCGGCATGGCCAGCCCCAAAGGTATGAGAAAAAAATCCGGTGCCAGGGGCAGAAACGATGATTCAGCAAAAGCGGTAATAAGCAGACCCCAGATACCGTATTGTTCTAGAAGGCTGACGATAGAGTCCCACATAGTGATGCATTATCCTTAATTATTCCATATTGCTAACTGTTGCTGCGACCATGGCTTGCTCCTACCGGCGCGATGGAAATAAAGCCCCAAAAAACAGCCAGCCGGGATTGGCCTTTTAATAGTATATCATACAATTATTCTCCGCTTGTGTTATGCTTTTATTGCTGAAGCCCATGGTGTTTTATCAGCTGTTACCGGTAGCCGGCATTTACCCAGGTAAAATAGGGTAAATTAAAGCCATATTGAGAAATAACCTGGAAATAAGTAGAATGGTAAAAGACCGTTAAGATGATTGTCTAGGAGGCTATAGAAAATGTATAAAAGGTTGTTCATCCCGGGACCGGTCGAGGTGCGATCAGAGGTGCTGCAGAAAATGGCCAGCCCCATGATCGGGCATCGCAGCAAAGAGGCTTCAGCCTTACAGCGCCGCATTAGCGACAAGATGAAAATTCTATGGTCCACTCAGCATGAGATTTTACTATCTACCAGTTCTGGCAGCGGCCTTATGGAGGGAGCGCTAAGATCCTGCACCGCACAAAGGGCAGCCATATTTTCCATGGGGGCCTTTGGCAAGCGCTGGTACGAGATGGCAGTCAATAATAACATCCCCGCTGATCTTTTCGAGGTGGAGTGGGGTCAGGCCAATACCCGAGAGATGATCGAACAAGTCTTGGCCACGGGTAATTATGACTTGATGACCATTACCCATAATGAAACTTCTACCGGAGTGATGAATCCGGTAGAAGAGATTGCTACAGTGGCCTGCCAATACCCTGAGGTAGTTTATTGTATGGATACGGTGAGTTCCACTGGAGGCACCCCCATAAATGTAGACCAATTGGGAGTCGATATTTGCATCACCTCTACACAAAAATCCCTGGGTCTGCCCCCGGGAATGGCTATCTGCACATTTTCTCGCAAAGCCATTGATAGAGCTGCCCAGGTCCCCTTCCGTGGCTACTACCTGGACCTGTTGCAGCTGTATGAATATATTCGTGATAAAGATTACCAATACCCCTCAACTCCATCGCTGAGCCATATGTATGCGCTGGATTATCAGTTGGAGCGCATAATGACCGAAGGCCTTGAGGCGCGCTTTGACAGACACTGGCAGATGGCTGAAATAGTCAGGGCCTGGGCCAGGAAGTACTTCGCCCTGTTTGCTGATGAACGCTATCTGTCCAATACCGTAACCGCTATTACCAATACTCGTAATATAGATGTGGCAGATCTGAACCGAAAATTGGGTGAACGTGGATTCCAGATTTCCAACGGCTACGGCAAAATGAAAGACAAGACCTTCCGCATCGCTCACATGGGGGATCACACTGTAGAGGATATCGGAGAGCTCTTAGGGCATATTCAGGATATCTTGAAACTTCAGGCCTGATCAATTTTCAAAGGAGGATCAACATGGCAGTTATCAGACCGTTCAGAGCGCTCCGTCCTATCCCCTCGTTGGTGGATAAGGTGGCGGCCTTGCCCTACGATGTGATGAGCAGTGATGAAGCTCGGGATATGGTACGAGGTAATCCCTATTCATTTCTGCATATAGATAAGGCCGAAATCGATTTGGATATCGGTACAGACATATATGATGATCGGGTGTACGCCCAAGCCAGGAACAACCTGGATAGAATGACGGCGGAGGGGGTTTTTATTCAGGACCAGGAACCGTGTTTGTACATTTACCGCCAAAAGCTCGCACACCGCACCCAGACTGGACTGGTGGCGTGCCTGTCCATAGATGACTATATGAGTGATACCATCAAAAAGCATGAACTGACTCGGGCTGATAAGGAGCAGGACCGCATCCGCCATGTTGATAGGTGCGATGCCCAGACTGGACCGATCTTTATCACCTATCGCCACCAGGAGGAGATCGCCTCTCTTATCGACAATTGGGCCAGCCAGCACCAGCCCTTATATGATTTCATTTCTGAGGACGGCATCGCCCACACCGTATGGATAATAGACGACAGTGGTGTCATTGAGCGCTTACAAGGGCTATTCTCTTCCGTTAGTGCTTTATACATCGCTGATGGGCACCACCGGTCCGCTTCAGCAGTGCAGGTGGGGATGCAGCGCCGGGCTGAGAACCCGCAGTATACCGGCACAGAAGAGTACAATTACTTTCTGGCGGTGGTTTTTCCCGACAAGGATCTGTATATAATGGATTATAACCGCCTGGTCCGTGATCTCAATAATCTCACCCCTGAAGGATTTCTAACCCTTCTGGAAAAAGATTTTGAAGTACAAGTTAATCCCCAGGTTGGGCCTTATCAGCCGCAAGAGCCCAAGACATACGGCATGTTTTTGGAGGGGGTATGGTATATTCTCAAAGCACGGCCCGGCAGCTATGACGCCACTGACCCAGTAGCCCGGCTGGATGTCTCCATACTGCAGAACAACCTCTTGGGACCGGTATTGGGTATAAACAACCCCCGTACCGATAAGCGCATTGATTTTGTGGGCGGGGCCAGAGGCCTGGGAGAACTTGAAGAGAGGGTTGGCAGTGATATGAAGGTCGCCTTTGCTATGTATCCCACATCCATTGATGATTTGATGGCCATTGCTGACGCCGGGCAGATAATGCCTCCCAAGTCGACCTGGTTTGAACCCAAGCTCAGAAGCGGCATATTCATCCATAAACTGAGTTAGGAGAAGGGTCTGAAGTCTGGCGGCCATGCAGGCCCAGACCCTGGGGTGCAGCGGTTTTACACGTTGTCAGAACTATGGCAGCAATATAAAATGGAATTATCTACATTCTGTTGAGGAGGAGTAATATGTTCAAATTTAGCAAAGAAAAATTAGAGGAACAGGCCAACAAACTGGCTCAAAAGTCCGGGAAACTAATAGAGAGCGGCAAGCTGAAACTAAACATCTCCAACCTGGAGCGGGACATCACCCAGCTTAAAACCGAGCTGGGCGATAAGCTGTATACCGCTTATCGCAGCAATGTTAATGCTGAGGCAGACTTGATGGAAATCTGCCAGAAGATCGATGCCCTTTATCAGCAGATTGACGAGATAAAGGCGCAGTTAGACAATTCTCAGGAATAATGCCATGAATTGCAGTTATGGTAAACTTGGCACTAGGGCGGATATTTCCGCCCTTTTTGATATTTCACTATGATTATGCAGGCTTATTAAAGCCTGTGAGTAAAGGATGGCTATGGTAGTGGCCTGCTTTGTACAGCCATTCCTCATCCAAAATCATGAGGACCGAGAGGAGGCATGGAATGAAACGCAAATATGCAATGATCACCGGTATTTCAGAACTGGCACCCATCAAGGATCCTGCCGGGCAAAAGACTTTGGCCTTACTGGCAGAGGCGGCCAGACTGGCCATTGCCGATGCCGGCCTGCACAACACCCAAATCGACGGACTGCTAGTCACCCCGCCCAGCGAAGACAGCGCTTTCATGTGGCCAGCCCAGGTATGCGAGTATTTGCAGATCAGGCCGTCACTGCTAAATATGGTGGAACTGGGCGGAGCCAGTGCGGTGGGTGCAGTGTCCAGAGCTGCATTGCTGGTAAAAGCCGGCCTGGTAAAAAACTGCCTTTGCCTTAGCGGCGGGGTTTGGGACAGTCAGGTATTCAACACCTTGCAGGGTAAAAAATCAGTGATGTCACAGGCGGAAATCGATTTCGAATTGCCTTATCAACCTCTGGGCTTCAATACCGGTTATGCCCTGATAGCCCATCGCCATATGCACCTCTATGGTACTACCCCCGAACAGATGGCCAAGGTGGCCGTCGATCAGCGCAAGAGTGCGCTGCTTAATCCCCTGGCCTTATTCAACCAGGCCCCTTTGACCGTCGACCAGGTTTTACAATCACCGCTGATCACTGACCCCTTACACCTGCTGGAAATAGTCCGCCCCTGCAGCGGCGCGGCTGCAGTGGTAGTGAGCAATGAGCGCGGCGCAAGTCTGCATGATAGTGTCAGTATCCTTGGCTGGGGAGAGGCCTTTAGTCATAATTCCATAGTATATGCGGAAGAGATCACCACCAGCCCGGTAAAAGAATCAGCGCATAGGGCATTTGGCATGGCGGGCTGCGAGCCGGCGGATATTGATCTATTGTCCCTGTATGATTGCTATCCCATAACGGTTTTAATAACCTTGGAGGATGCCGGTTTCTGTGCCAAGGGTGAAGGAGGTATATTCGTAACCCAACATGACCTCAGCTATCAGGGGGATAGACCCTGCAATACGCACGGCGGGCAGCTGTCTATGGGGCAGGCTTCATTTGCCGGAGGTATGTCCCATGTTATAGAAGCGGTGCGTCAGTTGCGGGGAGAGGCCGGGGAGCGGCAGGTGGCCCGCAATCATCTGGCATTTGTGAATGGCAACGGCGGCGTGATGAGCACTGAAAGCAGTCTAATATTAGGGAGGACGGAATATGTGTAATCCCACCCAGTTCTATTTCGAGCATCTCAATAAAGGTGAATTATGGCTGCAATACTGCCCTGAGTGCCAACGCTATATTTTTTATCCGCGCAGTCATTGCCCGGGCTGCTGGAGCCAGCACTGGGAATGGCACCGGAGCCAGGGCAAAGGGCGGATATACAGTTACAGCGTGATTCGGGTCAGTAGTCTGGGAGGAGATGGGGAAGTACCCTATATTTATGCCCTGATCACCCTGGACGAAGGTGTGCGCATGGCATCTCGGATCGTGGACTGCGGCCTGCAAGAGGCAGCTGTCGATATGCCGGTGGAGATGACATTGCAGACCTTTGGAGGACAAATGATGCCGGTTTTCAGGCCTGTTTGCAGCCGGCCAGGTTAGGGCTGACAATGTCGAACTGAATTGTCTGTCAGTATGTTATAATTTGTACTATATAGAGATATAGAGATAAGGAGTTTTCTAATGGAATTAGAACAATGCGTGAACTTCGTGCTGACCAAAGCTCAGAACGCTGTGCAACAGCTTTTTAAGGCCGAATTGGCCCCTTATGGGGTTACCCCTGGCCAATATGCGGTCTTAAAGTGCCTCTGGGATAGAGATGGTCAGACTGCCAAACAGCTCTCCGAACGGCTTTATCTGGACGGATCAACCGTCACTGGAATACTGGACCGTATGGAGAATAAGTCTTTGATCAACCGGCAGCCCGACTCTAAGGATCGTCGTGCGGTCCGGGTGATGCTGACGGAAAAGGGCCGGGCTCTAAAAGAACCGGTCAATGCCGCTATTGAAAGTGCCAACCAAAAGGCTTTGCAAAAACTCAATCCTCAGGAATCGGCTTTACTTAAAAAACTGCTGGAAGAACTGAACCACGTATCATAGCAACCTTGCCTATTCCGACAATATACCTACCCGGCACACAGCAGAGATCACACTTTAATTTACAAGATTCGCCTGCCACCTGATGATGACATTATGGGGCATTACTTTGCATACAAATAAATGATTGACAAAGCATTTGCCTGTTTAATACAATGCAGTTACTAGAGGGGGAACGTCCGCCTGTGTTCACAAATTCAGGTGGAAGTATACGTTAAAAGGAGTGAGTGTAATGGATTTCCAATTAACCGAAGAGCAAGTACTGGTTAGAGAGAACATGCGAGAGTTTGGCAGAACCTATGTTGACCCGATAGCGGTAGAGATCGACGAGAACAGCCGCTTCCCCGCCGAGGTCATTCAAAAACTGGGCGAGGGCGGATGGATGGGTATGCCCATACCCCAGGAGTATGGCGGCGCAGGCACAGATTATCTGACCTATGCCATAGCGGTGGAAGAACTGTCTTATTGCTGTGCTGCCACAGGTTTTACCATGTCTGTACATACTGGCTTGGTTTGCATGCCGCTGTACCTGTTCGGCAGCGAAGATCAAAAACAGAAATACTTGACTCCATTGGCCAAAGGAGAACACCTGGGGGCATTTGCCCTGACTGAACCGGGGGCTGGAACCGATGTCGGTGCGGCTACCTCAACCGCGGTTTTGGATGGGGATGAGTGGGTCATCAATGGCACCAAAACCTTCTGCTCGAATGGCCCGGTGGCGGATACATATATTACTTTTGCCTGGGTCGAAAAAGAAGAGGGCGGCCGGGCTATGACCTGCTTCATCGTTCCCAAGGGTACTCCCGGTATGCGCGTAGGAGCCCATTTTGCCAAGATGGGCTTGAGAGCCTCACAGACTTCAGAAATCATCTTCAAAGATTGCCGCATCCCCAAAGATAACCTGGTCGGCAAGATCGGCGATGGCCTTAAGATCGCCATGAACAGTTTTGACCATGGCCGCATCGGTATAGCTGCGCAGGCTGTCGGCATAACTCAGGCAGCTTTGGACGAATCCATAAAATATTCCAAACAGCGTATCCAATTCAACAAACCCATCAGCAAGAATCAAGCTGTGCAATGGTGGATAGCCGATATGGTAACCGAAGTGGCTGCGGCCCGTTATCTGACCTATAATGCCAGTTGTCTTAAAGACCAAGGTAAATCATTCAGTAAAGAAGCCGCCATGGCCAAATTATTTGCGGCCGAGTGCTCCATGCGCCATACCATTAAAGCGGTTCAGGTCTACGGGGGGTATGGTTATGTGAAGGGACAGAAGGTGGAGCGCCTGATGAGAGATGCCAAAATCACCGAGATCTACGAAGGCACCTCGGAAGCGCAGAGAATGGTCATCGCCGGAAACGTTTTGCGCTAAACTACGATCAAACAGAAACAGAAACGTTGCCTGGCTTTTGAGACAGGCAGCGTTTTTTTGTTTTTAAATAGTTTTGGATGGTCAGGGAAAAAAAGCCCAATCCTGCGTCCTCCCAGTCTGTGCCCACAATGGACCGAGAGGTTTGGTAAATCGTAATTACCGGCTAATCCAGGTGGAATTTTATATGCTGCGAGGCAACAGGAACCAGTACTGGCAGAATCTCGTCTAAACAAATAACATCTGCCTGTATTGGAGGTTAGTGAGATGCGGGGCCAAAAAGCAGTTATTGTGTTAATGATAGCCATGTTGATGTTTACCCCATCTATTCTGCCGGTATCAGCCGATATCAGCCCCTCGATATGTATTGAAGGGCAACTGCGGCATTTTCAACCTGGGGCTATACTGTTGGGGGGGCGGACCATGGTGCCGGTGCGTTTTGTGGTAGAGGATCCGGCTTTGCAGGGCACCGTATACTGGGACGGCCTTCAGCGCAAAGTCGCCATGGATTGTCGCGGACGCTACCTGGAACTTGTTATCGGCAGGAAAGAGGCTAAAGTCGATGGGGTGGCAAGGCAGCTGGATACGGCCCCGCTCATATATAAGGACCGAACTTATGTCCCCTTGCGCTTTCTGGCTGAGAATCTTGGCGCCACGGTGAGCTGGGACAGCAGCAAACAGCAGGTCAATATCTCCTTCAGCTACCATCCCGAAGTGTTTGCTTATTACTATTACACCCCCTGGGATGAATTCTCCGCCAATGCGGATCTATTTACCGATATAGCTCTGCGCTGGTTCATTACCGACAGCCGGGGAGATTTGATTTATGAATACCAGGATCAATACCAAAAAGTCATGCAATATTGCCGAGAGCGGGGTATACAGGCCCATCTGGGAGTGGCCTTAATGGACAAGGAGGCTTTGCACAGCTTGCTTTGCGATCCAGCTGCCCGCCGCAATCTGATCAAGCAGCTGAACGATAAGGTAGCAGCGGACAAATATGATGGGGTGAACATCGACTTTGAATTCATTCCCAGCACCGACGCAGCCTATTTCACTCAATTCCTGCGCGAACTTAAGGCTGCATTAGGAGAGAACAAGATGCTTTCAGTGGCGGTATTCGCCCGCACCGGCAAGGAGAATTGGCCGGTGGCTTACCAGTACAGAGAGATCGGGAAAATTGCCGACCGGGTGGTGGTTATGGCCTATGATCATTCCTATGCCGACAGTGCACCGGGACCAGTGGCACCGTTATGGTGGGTCAAGGACGTGACTGCCTACATGATTTCCACTATACCCCGGGAAAAAATCCTTTTGGGCCTGCCCACCTATGGATATAACTGGGCCGCTGGGAGTCGAGCAGTGACAGTTACCAGGCCCCGGCTGGAGGAAATCAAGCGCAAATACCGCGTAGAGGGAGGCTTCGACACCGCCAGCATGAGTCCCTATTATACGTATACCGATGAAAACGGTAAAAAGCATACCATTTGGATGGAGAACGAGGCCAGTCTGGCCGAAAAGCTGAACCAGGCCACCAATAACCGCCTGGGCGGTATCGCATTCTGGCGCATCGGCAATGGATTCGACGACCTTTATCAGGTTTTACGCCATTAGTCAGTAAACAGAACGTCATAGTATAACCGAGGGCCAGGCACACTGAGTGTAGCCTGGCCCTCATGGTTTAGCGCTCTGGTCGGGGTAGGCCTTATATATTATAATATTAATGGCAATTACATGGAAATATGGATTAGAAGCCGAGGGGAGAGGGGAAAATGTCAACAGAGCAACCGGGATTGTTTGATTTGCCGGATAGGGCAGAGATTCGTAAAGCATCCCCGCAGGCGGCATTGCCAAACCAGGCTTTTCTGCCCGGAGTTGATAGCGATCACAGTTATCCCCATGTAAGAACGCTGGATGAATTAAAAAACATCGCCCTAAGCTGCAGCCGATGCCGTTTGCGGGAGGGATGCCAGCAGGTAGTATTCGGTGCAGGCGATCCTCATGCCCGCCTTTTGCTGGTGGGTGAGGGTCCGGGCCAAGACGAGGACCAACAGGGCCTGCCCTTTGTGGGACGGGCGGGAAAATTGCTGGACAAAATCCTGGCTGCGGTAGATTTACATCGCAGTGAGGTCTACATAGCCAATATTGTAAAATGCAGACCTCCAGGCAACCGGCTGCCCAATCCTGATGAAGTTAAGCAGTGCCGCAATTATCTGGAGGCACAGATTCGGATTATTGACCCGGCCATTATAGTCTGTCTGGGATCAACGGCCAGCCAGGCCATAATTGACCCCGGGGCCAGGATAACCAGGATTCGTGGAACCTGGTTTACTCGCCAGGGCAGGAGCATCATCGCTACCTATCATCCCGCCGCCCTGCTGCGCAATGCGGCTTATAAACGCCCCGTCTGGGAGGACTTTAAGGCTTTACGTCAGGCCTACCAGGAGTTAGCTCCCAGATAGATGGCAATATTTTTGAGGTGACCGATTTGGAACTGATTATAAGGACGGAAGAGGATATGAATAAACTGGGCGAAACACTGGCCCGAATTTTGAACAAACAGGACGTGGTGTGCCTGCATGGTGTTCTGGGGGCGGGCAAGACCACCCTGGTACGAGGTATTGCCAGGGGCAAAGGTTACCAGGGACGGGTGACCAGCCCTACCTTTACCCTGATGAATATTTACCAGGCCCAGGAGCCCATACATCATTTCGATTTCTACCGCTTGGAAGGTGCAGATTTAATTGACCTGGGGATGGAGGATTACCTGCAGAAGGAGCTGTGTTTGATTGAATGGCCGGAAGTCGGCTCGGGTGTTCTTCCCGGGGAGGCGATGCACATATATATCAGCCTGGCCGAGGAAGATTATGACCGGGAAAGGCTGGTTCAAATAGAGGCCGGAGGAGAAGAAGGCCGCCGCAAAATAAAGGAGTTGGAACAGATTGTTGATACTGGCTGTTGACAGCGCTACTCAGGTGGCAGGCGTGGCCCTGGCGGGACGGGACCGGGTGGTCTGTGAAGAGTTTGTTAACTTCAAGCGCAACCACTCCGAAATCCTGCTGCCCAAAATTGACCGGGTAATGAAGGACAGCCAGTGTGACTGGTCGCAGATCGCAGCCCTGGCAGTAACTACGGGCCCAGGTTCATTTACTGGCCTGCGCATTGGCATGGCTACGGTGAAAGGACTGAGCCTGGCCACAGGTTTGCCTATCGCAGCCATATCCACACTAGACGTATTGGCACATAATGTAGTGAGGAGCCCGGCCCTGGTTGCCGCCATGCTTGATGCCCGCCGTGAAGAAGTCTATTTCTCATGCTATGATGTGCAAGACCGCTTCCCGCGAATGCTGTTGCCTATGAAGGCTTGTCCCCCACAGCAAGCTGGCCGTGAAATACTGGATCTGATCGGGGCGACTGGGCGCGAGCAGGTAATCCTGCTGGGAGACGGTGCAACCTCTTACCATGATTATTTTACGGACATCCTGGGCCAATACCTAATACCGGTCAGCCCCCATGTTATGCTGCCCCGGGCCGCAGCCCTGGCCAGTCTGGCCTGGGAGGCCCTGGATAAAGGCCAATTGGATAACAGCTTGACTGTCAAGCCGATATACTTGCGCTTGTCTGAAGCTGAATATCGACTGCAAAAAGGAGTATCATAATTGTGATCCAGGAGTATATGATACGCAAGATGACCGGGCGTGACCTGGACGAGATCATGCAGATAGAATTGGAATCTTTCAGCTTGCCTTGGTCGCGACAATCCTATGAAAATGAGCTCAGCAACCAATATGCTACCTATATGGTGGCTGACTGCGAAGGAGACGTGGCAGCCTATGGTGGTATCTGGGTAGTTGCTGATGAAGCGCACATAACCAACGTAGCGGTTGCGCCGCAACATCGCAGGAAGGGTATGGGAACCAGGGTGTTGCAGGCCCTGGTGGAGGCAGCCCGGCAAAAGCGGGCCAGCCGGATCTATTTAGAGGTAAGGGTTTCCAATGATGCCGCCCGCAAACTATACAGCGGGCAGGGCTTTAAGCCTGCCGGAAGGCGGCCGGCATATTACTCTGACAACAATGAGGATGCTGTCGTCATGATGAGGCAGATAAACTGAGGGATTACATATGAATGACATCAACATACTCGGGATCGAAACCTCCTGCGATGAAACCGCTGCGGCCATCGTAAAGAATGGCCAAGAGATCCTCTCCAATATAGTGCAGTCACAGATAAGCCTGCACCAGAAGTTCGGCGGGGTAGTACCTGAGGTGGCTTCGCGCAAACATATCGAAACCATAACCGCAGTAACCCAGGAAGCCTTTGCGCGGGCCGCGCTTACCTACCAGGACATTGATGCGGTAGCGGTTACTCACCGGCCGGGATTGATTGGAGCCCTGTTAGTGGGTTTGAGCTTTGCCAAATCTCTAGCTTACGCTTTAGGCAAACCCATAATCGCCGTGAACCACCTTCATGGCCATATATATGCCAATTTTTTGGAAAACCCCGGAATAGCATTTCCTTGTGTCTGTTTGGTGGTTTCCGGGGGGCATACCAGTCTGCTCTATATGCCTTCTCATCATGAATATCACCTTATTGGTGAGACCCGCGATGATGCTGCCGGAGAAGCCTTCGACAAAGTAGCCCGTTTCCTCGGCCTGGCCTACCCGGGAGGTCCTTCGGTGGAGAAAGCAGCCCTCCAAGGCCAACCGGGTTTATACAAATTGCCCCGCATCTTTCTCGATCGGGATGACTTCGAATTTAGCTTCAGCGGTCTGAAGACGGCAGTTATGAACCTGTGGCGGAAACTAGAGAAAAGCGGTGAGGCCGATGTGAATAACATGGCTGCTGAATTTCAAGCCGCCTTGGTTGAGGTTTTGGCGGAAAAGACGCTGCACGCGGCAAAAAAATTTCAGGTGAAAACTGTGCTATTGGCTGGGGGAGTGGCAGCCAATTCCTTGTTGAGGAGCACTATAGCAGAGAAGGCGCAAGTTCAAGGTATGCAGGTCTTTTATCCTTCACTGTCCTTATGCACCGATAATGCTGCCATGATCGCGGGCCGGGCTTATGTTCAGTATATGAGACGAGACTTTGCGGGACTGGACCTCAATGCCTACCCCGGCCTATTGTCCCTGTGAAAAATCCCTGTGGATATTGTGGATAAGTCTGTTGATAAATGGAAGATATAGACGGCTAAAATTGCGGTATATCTGTTATAATCAAGGTTAATCAAAAATCTTTCCAATCAGCTCGAAAAGTGGTTGTGGATAACTATAGGAGGGGAATTGAGTTTTGCATCCGGAACTCTTTACAATAGGTTCGTTTACGGTTTACTCCTGGGGAGCTATGCTGGCTGTGGCGGTGTTGTCAGCCATATGGGGCATCAGCCGGATAGCCCGGCGCGAGGGTTACGACGACAACATGGTCTTTGACCTGGTTATCCTGTCTGTCTTGGGAGGATTGATAGGGGCTCGACTGGCTCATTTTATTATCTATGATCGGCAGGCTTTTATCGCCAACCCCCTGGTGCTATTTAAAATCGGTCCCAGCGGCATCGAAGGTATGATCTGGTATGGAGCCTTTATCGGTGGGCTGGCAGTCTTCGCATTATATATATGGAAGAAAAATCATTCATTTTGGAGAATTGCCGATATGTTCAGTCCTTACCTGGCACTAGGGTACGCTCTGGTGCGCATCGGTTGTTTCCTGCGGGGCTGCTGTTATGGCAATATAACTCAGAGTCCCCTGGGCATGGTGTTTCCATATATAGATAATTTCTATCGCTATCCCACCCAATTATTTAGTTCAGCCATGAACCTGCTTTTATTTGCCTACCTGCTGTGGCTGTATGATCGTCGCCGCTACAATGGGCAGGTGTTTCTAGCCTACCTTTTAGGTTATGGGGTTTACCGCTTTATAATCGAATTCTTCCGCTTTAGTGTTTATTATGTCGGCCCGTTCACTCTGGGGCAGATATACACATTGGGATTGCTGGCAGTGGGGCTAGCTCTCTACTACTGGCGCTTTAAACAGTGTGGAAGTGCTGTGTATGTGCCTAGAAACAGGAATCGGTTATGATGATAAACCATCATCCTCAGGCAGATATAGATAAAGAACAGATCCGAAAAGAAATAAGGCAACTCCGTGATGGAATGCCCTCCAGTGAGGTGCAGACCTGCAGTCTGCAGATAGCAAAAAGGCTGCTGCAGTTAAAACCTTTGCGTGAAGCACGCGTAATAATGGGGTACATGAGCATAGACAATGAGGTTGACATCGGCTTGGTGTTGGAGCACTTCACCCGACCGGACCGCATCTTGCTTTTGCCCCGGGTCGAAGGAAGACACATCCAGGCTGTACAGTACACCGGTCCTGGTGCCCTGAAAAAGAGCGCTTTTGGTATATTGGAACCTTCGGGCCCGGTTTGGGACCCACAGCAGATCGATGTGGTCCTGGTGCCGGGTTTGGCATTTGATTATCAGGGTTACCGCATCGGGTACGGTAAGGGGTATTATGATCGTTTCTTGCCTCAGCTCAGGAAAAATGCCTTTCTCTGCGGAGTGTGTTATGAATTTCAGGTGATCCCCTCCTGCAACCCACACCAAGCTGACTTTCCGGTTGATTGGATAATGACCGAACGTTCCGAATTGATGATAGACGAAGCCTATTTTTAAATTGGCACCTATCCAATAATCCATCTGCTACCAGGCTCTATAGATGATCCACAGTATAAACGATATACAACATACCAGGCATTTGTTGCAGCATTTGCTGCAATCCCGTGCAAGCCTGCAGGTGACTGCCATTCATCCTAAAGGTCAGGATAAGTCTGTCATGTCAGCCGTTATGACTACATTTATTGCCAGATATTAGGCAATCGGTTAGAATATAGCATATTAATTGAACCAGGATTAATACTGAATGAGGATATGTGGATGAGCCAGTTCAGAGTATTGCTGTGTAGCAGTTCGATGCTGTATAATCAAACCCTGGCGGTGGCATTCCAACAAAGTCACAGTTTTCAAGTAGTCGGGCAGGTCGATTACAGCGATTTGCTTGATGCCGCTACCGGTATGCAGCCAGATGTGGTCATTCTAAGATTAGATGATGCAGATCTGCTGCCTGCGGTGATGCAGCTTAAAAGACATTGTCCCTACCAATTGCCGATCATGATAGTAGAAAACCCCAATAGTTTTAGCATGGCAGATCTGGTTAAAAGCGGTGTCAGGGGTTGTCTGCCGCTGCGCATGCTTCCCCGGCAGATTGTCAACGCGGTGGACCTCATTGTAGTGGCCGGTATCCTCTGCTTGCCCCGCATAAATACGACCATAACATCGCGACAGCAGCTGACTGCTAACGAAACAGGCAACATTCAGAATTTAACCCCACGAGAGCGTGAGGTGCTTTCATTTCTAGGCAAAAGCTTATCTAACCAGGAAATAGCAGCTGCCATGTGTATTTCGGAATCAACTGTTAAAACCCATCTGCGCAATTCCTTTAGAAAATTAAAGGTGCGCAACCGCATCGAAGCCTTGGCGTATTTGCTGGGGGCAGACATACGCCCGGTTTAGCTTTTGCACGATGGCATGATACAACAGCGGAGATTATTTTTACGCTGCAATCATGCATTTTCTGGTGGACCGCAGGCCTAATGGGCTGTTACCAAGGTAGGGGAATGGGACCTGGCGAAGAAGGTTCTGTCCGGGGTAAGATATTTGCTGGACGGAGACTGAACAAACCTGCTGCCGGTAATATAACCGGCATCCCAAGTCACATCGACGCATTCCCATTCATCATCGATCAGCACTTCATTCCAGGCATGCAGCCGGCTTTGGTCGTTATTGCCATCACAGACCTGTCCGTATACCACTTTGCAGGGCACTCCGCAGTGTCTGCTCAAGGCTGCGAAAAGGAACGAGAAATCCCGGCATAACCCCTTGCGCTGTTCCAGAACGGCGGTAGCTGAATTCAGTTCGACACGATGTTCGAAATAAGCTGCACAATCATATTCGATGTTGGCAGCAATCCAGTCATGAATGACCTGTACCTTTTCGCGATCCCCCAGCTGGACCAGATTGAGTTCTTCTGCCAGCGCGGCGATACGTTCATCATCGCTATTAATGTAATTTGAGGCTGAAGAAAAACGATTGTCGGCGCAGTTGATGTTGGTGACCAAAAAGCGGATGGAGCCATCGAAACGGGTGCCGTTATCCCCAGCCCAGATAGTGTATTGGCCCTCTCCGAAGCGCAACGGGATATCTATGCTGAAATGTCCATTTTCAACTTCGGCTTTGTAGGCTGCCAATTCCTGGGATGGACCCCGGGTGCAAAACCATACCGCGGGCAAACAGCTCGACCCGGTCACGGTGATAGTGCCTGAACAATCCAGGTTGCTCTGTTGAGGAGAACTTATGTCGATAAAGCGATTGCTGAAGCCTATGCTATAGGCGGCTTCTGCTGCTATAGGTGTGATTAAAGACAGCCACAGGAAACAACCAATAGATAAGGCCAATACTATGCTGCCATTCCGCTTCATAAGGTTAAACGCCCCTTTCTCAGCAAACTATCCGGCCATTGACCGGATAGGTGGAAGAGCGGATAACCTGTACCGGCAACTGGCTGGCTTTACGATACGCACGTTTTAGCCCCTATAGCTTTGCGTCGCCATCTTTCGATGGGTTTGCCTTTTTCCTTGGTGGTATTTAAGGAACACCTTATTATATTTTCGTATAACAATAGTACCAAGTTTATATAGAAATATATATAAATTATACCAAAAGACGCGATACTTTCATAAGTTGATTAATAAATTAAGACTTAACGGGACCATAATCTTGATATGACACCCCGGCTGGATCCGGGTCAGCCTGAAAGTGGCTGGTTTCCTGTGGTATTTGACGAAAGCTAGCCTCATTTGTAGAAATAAGTTGTGCAGTGTATAATAGAAATCACCAAGCCGTATCTACAGATGGCCATTCCAGGCATGAAGGTGATATACCTTCCTGCTTGGTCTGGGGTGGTGCGGCAATATAAATAGGGAGGGAAAGGGAATGAGAGACGAAGAGATCGCCCAAGTATTATTGGACAAGTTCCCAGGCAAGCGCATCAGCTGTGCCGAAGCTAGAGAATTTGCCAAAGAAATGCAGATCGAGTTGTCGCGTATGGGTACTCTGTGCGATCTGGTCGGAATAAAGATATCAGCCTGTGAATTAGGATGTTTCTAGGGTAGAAATAAGACTAGCCCGGGGAGGGGGGTCTTAGTTGCTTGACAACTATGGACGTAGTATAAGTTATATACGCATGTCGGTAACCGACCGCTGCAATCTGCGTTGTCGTTACTGCATGCCTGAATCGGGAATTAAAAAACTGGAACACTCCAAAATTCTGTCATTTGAGGATATAATTGCTATTGCGGAGGCGGTTAGCGACCTTGGCATAAGTAAAATCAGGCTTACCGGGGGGGAACCTCTGGTGAGGACTAAGATTACCGCCTTGGTGGAGTGCTTAGCCGCGGTAAAGGGCATTGAAGAAGTTACCTTGACTACCAATGGTACTCTCTTTGCCAGGATGGCCAGAGCTTTGCACGCAGGAGGCCTGAAGCGTGTAAACTTCAGTCTGGATAGCCTTGTGCAGGAGAAATACAGTTTCATAACCCGAGGAGGATCACTGCAGGATGCATGGAAGGGCATATTGGCCGCTATGGAGATCGGTATGCATCCGGTCAAGGTAAATGTGGTGATAATCAAAGGGTTCAACGATGACGAGATTCTGGATTTCGCCGAGTTGGCATATAAGTTTCCGCTGCAGATCCGCTTTATTGAGTTTATGCCGGTTGGAGATCTGCTGTTTTGGGATCAGAGCAAGGTCATCAGCATACGGGAAGTAAAATCCATCATTACTAAGCAGTATAATCTGCTTCATACCGCGCAGGTGGGCAATGGTCCGGCTGAGCAGTTCAGTCTCGAAGGTGGCCAGGGCGGAATCGGTTTTATCAGTCCATTAAGCAACCATTTTTGTGCCAAATGCAATCGCATCCGGCTGACTGCGGAAGGCAAGCTCAGGACCTGCCTTTACGATCATCATGAAACCGATCTCAAATCGGTTTTGTTGCAAGGCATAAACCGGGCCGAATTGGCCCAAATGATAGCCCAGGCTATCATCCGTAAACCTGAACGGCATTACATGAATGGCGGCTGGGGCGCCAACAATAATCGCAAGATGTATCAAATAGGGGGATAAAAGTGGAATTCACCCACCTTAATTCGGCCGGCCGGGCTCGCATGGTAGATGTCAGCGGCAAAGCGGATACCATTCGCCAGGCCCGGGCCGCGGCGGTAGTCAGGATGAAGCCTGCAACCCTGGAGGCTATCAGACAAGGGGCCATTACCAAGGGGGATGTGCTGGCTGTGGCACAGGTAGCTGCCGTAATGGGAGCTAAACAAACCCCGCACCTGATTCCCATGTGCCACCCTCTGATGATAGCCGCGGTGGATGTTGAATATGCTTTCGATCAAGAGGCTGGCGAACTGATCATAGAGACTGTGGTCACTTCCACTGGTAAAACCGGCGTGGAAATGGAGGCCATCACTGCGGCGGCGACTGCCGCTCTGACCATTTACGATATGTGCAAAGCAGTAGACCGTTGGATGGAGATTACTGGCGTTCGTCTTTTGGAGAAAAGCGGGGGCAAAAGCGGGCACGTCAGGCGCCCTGAGATAGATTGAGATACGGAAAACAGCAACCGGATAACGGCCTTTTTGATAATGGCCGTTTTTATTTGCGCAGTTTGTCGCTAGACGTCATTGCGGATAATGTAAAAGTGAAATTTAATGTTATTCAAAGGTATAAAAAGAAAATCTTCGCAACATAATACTAATTAGTAATATCGGGCAGAATCAACCGAGTTTTCTGTTTGAATACTTGGTTGGTCTTGCCTAATATTATTAATAGATGTTAGCACTCGCAAATGATGAGTGCTAATAACACCTCAACGTAACATTTTATAAGGGGGTATACCTTTGAACATTCAACCATTGGCTGACAAACTGGTAGTAAAAGTAGTGGAGAACACCGAAGAGAAAACTAAAAGCGGTCTGTATGTTCCCGATACTGCAAAGGACAAGCCGCAAGTGGGCGAGGTCCTGGCAGTAGGTCCCGGTGCCCTAAACGACAAGGGCGAGAGGATCCCGATGTATGTGGCCGTGGGCGACAAGGTCATCTATGCCAAATACGCGGGTACCGACATCAAGGTGGATGGCGAAGAACTGTTAATCCTGTCTGAAAGGGATGTTTTAGCCAAATTAGCCTAACAAAACACCATAGAACGGAATTAATAAAAGGAGGATACATAGATGGCTTCCAAAGAGATTAAATTCAGTGAAGACGCCCGCAGAGCATTGGAAAGAGGAGTAGATACCCTGGCCAATGCTGTAAAAGTAACCCTGGGCCCCAAAGGCCGCAACGTAGTACTGGACCGCAAATTTGGCTCTCCCACCATCACCAACGACGGTGTAACCATAGCCAGAGACATTGACCTGGAAGATCCCTGGGAAAACCTGGGCTGCCAGCTGGTCAAAGAAGTGGCCATCCGCACCAACGACATAGCCGGTGACGGAACCACCACTGCCACCGTGTTGGCTCAGGCCATGATTAAAGAGGGGCTAAAAAATGTTGCCGCCGGGGCCAATCCCATGATCATGAGACACGGAATTGAGAAGGCTGTTAAAGCCGGTGTCGAAGAAATCAAAAACATCAGCCGCATAGTGGATTCCAAAGAGGCTATCGCTCAAGTTGCCGCCATTTCAGCAGATGACGCCGAAATCGGGGCACTAATAGCTGACGCTATGGACAAAGTGGGCCGGGATGGGGTCATAACCGTAGAAGAATCCCAGTCAGTAGGCACTACTCTGGAAGTAGTAGAGGGTATGAGCTTTGACCGTGGCTATATCTCACCTTATATGGTAACCAACACCGAAAAGATGGAAGCGGTCCTGGAAGATCCCTATATTCTGATCAGCGACAAGAAAATCTCCTCTATTAATGAGATTCTGCCTGTTCTGGAAAAAGTGGTACAAACCGGCAAACCCATGCTCATCATCGCTGAGGATGTCGATGGAGAAGCCCTGCCCACTCTGGTAGTGAATAAACTGCGCGGCACCTTCAACTGTGTGGCCGTTAAGGCACCGGCATTCGGCGACAGAAGGAAAGCCATGCTGGAGGATATTGCTATCCTGACCAATGGGCAGGTGGTATCGGAAGATATCGGCGTTAAGATGGAGAACGTTACCATCGATATGCTGGGAAGAGCCCGCCAGGTAGTAGTAAACCGTAATGAGACCATCATAGTCGACGGCGCGGGTTCCGAAGATGACGTTAAGGGACGTATTGCAGTGATCAAGAAACAGGTTGAAGAAACCGAATCCGAATATGACAAAGAGAAACTGCAGGAACGCATGGCCAAACTGTCCGGTGGCGTTGCAGTGATTCAGGTCGGTGCTGCTACTGAGACCGAGCTGAAAGAGAGGAAACATCGCATTGAAGACGCTCTGGCTGCTACCAAGGCGGCCGTTGAAGAAGGCATTGTCTCCGGCGGCGGCGCTGCGCTGATTAACATCATCGGGGTTATCGATGCCCTGGAAGCTGAAGGCGATGAGATGACCGGCATCAACCTGGTTAAGAAAGCTCTGGAAGAACCGCTGCGGCAGATTGCCAATAACGCTGGCAAAGAGGGCTCAGTGGTTGTTGAAAAGGTACGCACCTCTGAAATCGGCATCGGCTACAATGCTTTGACCGGTGAATACGAAAACATGATCAAGGCCGGGATCATTGACCCTGCCAAGGTCACCCGTTCGGCCCTGCAGAATGCGGCCAGCATCGCCAGCATGGTGTTGACTACCGAAGCAGTCATTACCGAAAAGCCCATAGAGGATAAAGGCATGGGCATGGGCATGGGCGGTGGCGGCGGAATGCCTCCCATGATGTAAAGACTCAGTTTCAGATTAGAGCAGCCGGGGTGAAACCCGGCTGCTTTGTATATTTGCCTGATTAGTTGGCTCCAACCCATTCGCTCAACCAACCCGTAGCTAAATTGGACCTGTAAGGGTATTTTGGTCGTGCGGGAGTGATTGATTTGTTATCGGCTTATTATAATTTTTATATTGGAATATTCAGAGGATGAGATATAAAGGAGGTAGGACTATGAATACGGTCATTATCTATGCCCATCCCAACCCCATTAGTTTTAACGCTGCTCTGGCCGAGGTGGTACAGGAGGAAATGGAAAAGCTGGGCTCACAGGTAAAAATAAAGGATCTCTACGGCATGAATTTCGATCCCTGTCTGGGAGAAGAGGATTTCAAAGCTTTTCGGCGGGGGGAAATACCTCATGACATTCAGGTAGAGCAGGACGATATAGCCTGGGCTGACCATTTGGTGTTCATAGCTCCTATATGGTGGATGAATTTCCCGGCAATTCTAAAAGGGTATTTTGATCGCGTATTCAGCGCAGGGTTTGCTTATAAAGTCACTTCTCAAGGTTTGGTGGGTTTGCTGACCGAGAAGCAAGCCCTGGTAATTACTACTTCTGGCGCTGACCAGGCCCAGGCTGAGAAATATGGCATGTTGGATGTGTTAAAGATCACCCTTAATGGCATTTTGGGCACCTGTGGATTCGGCTCCTGCCAGCATATCAACCTCTATGCGGTGCCGAGCGTGTCTGATCAGGAACGCGAGCAGATGCTGGCGGAGACTAGAAAGACGGTGAAGCGCTGGGTTTCTGGCTTGGAACTCAACCGTTAGGCTTAAACATCAGTTCGATAGGTTCCTTGGTGCGGTAGCTCCTGGTCTTGATCAGGCCATCTTCTATAAAGGCTACCGTAGGTATGCCAGAACCGCTGAGATCATCGATTGCCAGATTCATCCGCGCGATGCGGATGTGGCGTGAGGCCATCTCCAGGGTAAAGATTATACCGGCGGGGTTGCCATAGCATCCGGCATGGGCCAGGCCTGCCAGTTTTCCCAGGATTACAATATCCTGCCCGGCATGGATTTCGGCGCCCTCATGTACGTCGCCCCATACCAATACTGAGCCGTCGGCATTTACACACTGACCGCTACGCACATGGCGGCGCAGGAATACATCCCTTGGCACCGGTGCGGTAGCTGTGGGATGCATATTATCCAATATCATGCCATGCTCTAAGCAGATCCTCTGCAGCTCAAGCAGGTCATTATAGGCGAGTTCTCTTAACCCAGGCCCTTTGAACATCACCGGTGATCCCCAGAACAATTTGGGGTTGGATTCCAGGCGCTTGATCAGGCTATGGCGATACTGTTCATAGCCATAGTCCTTGTTAAATATCACAATCAGGGCATGATTTAACCCCTTGATGGTCAATGGCTCCACTGCGCTACCTCGCTTTGACGGTGATGTTAATATCGATTACAGTCTGGCGTCCCTGGCGCAGCAGGCGGATCTGCGGTTCCCCGGAAATTTCCAAATGTTTGCGCACTACCCGGGCAACGTCCTGGCTGATCATATGCAGCGTCTCCGTCGAAGCAGCGCAGCGATCCTTAGCCAGGACCACTTGCAGGCGCTGATTGGCCTGGGCACGGCTGGAGGAACTGGAACGGTTAAATAGCCTGTCGAAAATACCTATCATAACCCTACCTCCTTAGTGGCCGGCAAACAGGCCGCGGCCGAAGTTCTTGATCCTTACCCATAAAGACGGCTCTGGCGGGGGGAGCAGAGGAACTTCTTCACCTTTTATACGCCGGGCCACATTTTCAAAAGCCGCTCCAGCCAGAGATCTTTCATCTAATACTATCGGCTCTCCCTTATTAGTTGATACCACCACATGCTGGTCTTCGGGGATTACTCCGATAAGATCAATATAAAGGTGTTCGGCAACATCCTCAATGCTTAGCATGTCCCCGTTTCTCACCATATCCCATTGCACCCGGTTGACTATCAGTTGGATCTCCTTAAAACCATGGGATTCCAACATACCGATGATCCGGTCGGCATCACGGACCGCCGAGACCTCGGGGTTGGTCACCACGATAGCGCGGTCGGCTGCAGCGATGGCATTGCGGAAGCCCTGCTCAATCCCTGCCGGGCAATCTACCAGCACGTATTCAAACTCTTCCCTGAGCTGTGAACAGACCCCTTTGACCTGTTCGGGGGAGATGTCATCTTTATTACGGGTCTGCGCCGCCGGAAGCATGTATAGACCGGGAAAACGTTTGTCTTTTACCAGGGCCTGCTTTAAACTGCACTCCCCTTCAATAACCTGAACAATATCGTAAATAACTCTATTCTCCAAACCCATGATCAAATCGAGCTTTTTCAAGCCGATATCTAGATCGACCACCGCCACTCGGTGCCCCATCCTGGCCAGGGCGCAGCTGACGTTGGCCACGGTGGTAGTCTTGCCTACCCCGCCTTTACCAGAGGCGACGACCAGAACCTGATGCTGTTCGGATGCTGCTGTCATACTAAATGTCTCCTCTCTATGAGTGGGTCCCATTTGTGACAAAATAAGACACCATAGACATTATTTTAATGTAAACTGGCATAATAATAAACCATTCGGCTCAGATAAAACCATTTTGACCATTAATGAAGGGATCCAAAAAAACGTTTTTGGACTTACAGCCTCACTACCTCAGATTTCATCTGCTATCAGATAAGAATAGGCTCAGAACAGACTGGGCTGGCAATAAGGCATTTCCTGCCCTTTGAATCGAGGAGATTGCGAGTTGTTTGTGGGAATTGTCTGATCATTGCTAATGGAAGACGGGGTAGCCCTGGCCTTAATCATCTCGCTGTGCCAGGCAGCCAGGCGGCGCAGAGCGCGAAGCTGATCGGATCGGCCCTGTCTAGCCTTTTGTACAGCCCGGCGCAGGGTCCGGTAGGAATTAGCGATGTCATCCTGATTTACCGGGAAGGGGATGCCATCCTTACCTCCATGGGCAAAAGCATACCGTACCGGGTCGGTGTAACTGGGCCTGCTCCCATAGGCCACTTCGGCTACCAGGCAGAGTGCGCGCAACGTGGAAGCACCCACCCCCGGTACCTGGAGGAGTTGTTCGAAATCCCCGGGCTGTTCTTCATAGGCTGCCCGCAAGGCCTTATTGAGATAAGTAGTAGCTGGGATGCCATGCTGGGCGGGTAAGGTTATGTGGCGGGACAGACGGGTGATGGTTTGGAATTCCCTAATCAGCTGTTCCGGGGGTTGGCAACTGAGGTCGGCACAGAGCCGGTTCAGGGACTGATTTGTTTGTGACACCAGATTCAAGGTTGGCACCAAGTTGTCGCTGCATACCGCTGCCTGGGGTTCTTCAGTAAAGCAAGCCATTTCTGTACTTAACCAGTGATAGCGCCGTGCTCCCTTGACCGAATCGTTCATGCCCTGTTGTATTACCGCCCAAGTGCCGACCTGGTCAAACACAAAAAAGTGATGGTAGATCTGAAAGCCATCCTGCACTGCGGCACTATCTACTTTAGCTGCCATTTTGCTGGCATAGACCAGAAGTTCGGCGTCGAACGCGACAGGATATCGGTCTGCCAGACTACGGATCTCATCAGGAGTACGGCGCGCAGTGCGTCCCTTGCCCCCGGCACAGAATAGTCCTGCTTGCGGACCGATATTATGCAAACCCTCTTTCAGAGCACCACACACTGTGGTGGTGACCCCTGAAGAGTGCCAATCAAAACCGACTACACAGCCCAGGGCCTGAAACCAGTAAGGATCAGACAGCCGTTTGAGCACCTCAGCGACGCCAAATTCTTCTATTATCACTTCCACGATGGCCTGGCATAGCTGCTTCATATGCGTGAACAACCAGGCTGGGCACTGGCCGCCGTGAAGGGGCAGATCGGCAGTTCCGGTTTTCATAATAGTTACCTCTGAGTTTGCTTAATATTTAGCATAGCATAAAAAGCCCCTGGGAACAAATGTTCTCACGGGCTTGTGCGGGTGGACGCCGATGGGACTATTTGGGCCTAAAAACAGAAACAGTGGCATTGTCATGCCACCTTGGGGGGTTGCGTTAATTTGCTATGCTCAATGGAGGCTAGAATTTATCCCACCATTTAAAACCCTGGAATAAGAATACACCAACTACTGCGGCTACGATACTCAGTCCAAGGCATACGGCCACGATGACCACAACTACAGTAGCACCGGGACTCATAGAGATCACCCACCCTAACTCTATGTCTACTAATATAATAGCATGATTCACTAAAGTGTTCCTATTATATTTGTTATTTATTTAACAAAGGTCTGATTTATGTATATTTAGTTGCTTCCGGTTGGAAACATCTCACCCCTGGCTGCTTAGTATAGAGCATGGGAGGGATGCTCTATTAAGTATATAGTGCCTGTAAAACAAGTGATTATCAACAGTATGGAACTGCCGGAACAGGGGTTTACCCCTCCGGGAGTAGCCCTTATGGCTACACGCAAGATGTGGGCCAGCACTAGAGGCAAAGGCGCCGTGGTGGCGGTTATCGATACCGGTGTGGATTATCGTCATCCCGATTTGGCTGCGAATGTGATAGGCGGAGTCTCTACGGTGCAAGGAGTAAAGGACTATATGGACGACAATGGCCATGGAACTCATGTAGCTGGAACCATTGGAGCTAACGGCAAATTGCTGGGAGTGGCACCAGAATGCAAAATGCTGGCGATCAAGGTCTTGGATGGAGATGGCAGCGGAACCATCGGAGATATCAACCGTGGTATTGCCTGGGCCCGGAACTGGCGCGGACCAGATGGGGAACAGGTTGACGTTATCAACATGAGCCTGGGGGGACCATTACCCAACTCCACCATGCATGCCGAGATAGTCAAAGCGGTCCAGCAAGGCATAACAGTAGTATGCGCAGCCGGAAATTCCGGGGATGGAGATCCCAATACCGACGAGGTTTCCTATCCGGCCTATTATCCTGAAACCATCGCGGTCGGGGCTATCGACCTGACGACCGGTATTGCCAATTTCAGTAATTCCAACCATAAGATCAACGTCGTGGCCCCAGGGGTAGAAACCTATTCCACCTATACTGACAACCGATATATCAAGTTATCCGGCACCTCCATGGCCTCGCCCCACATTGCCGGTGCGGTGGCATTGATCTGTTCGCGCTGGAAGCAGCGTTTTGGAAGCAATCCTGATGCGCAAACGGTGCGTAATATTATTGACTATCAGGCTATAGATCTTGGCTCTTCCGGGTTTGACCGCTTGTATGGCTACGGTCTATTTAGCTTCGATCCTGCCGGGGGGAAATCCATCAAGATAAAGATGGGCGACCGTCGCTACCTGGTCAATAACAAAGAAGCCTTTTTTGTTGAAGCTCCCTTCACCAACGGCAAATCGGTTTGCGCAGATATTAGGGAAATATGCAACCTACTCAGTACCGACAATCGTACCGTAAAGGAGCAGAACGGTAAAGACAACGGCATTCTGGAGATATGGAGTTAGATCTCAAAGCTGTAGAAAAAGCCCTAAGGAAAGAGGAGTTACAGCAGCAATTATAGAATATAGTTATAACAGATGATCTTAACAAATCAGCAGCAAAGGGGGCGTTCACATGGTAAAACTTCATATTTTTGCCGTATCCGACTCGGTCGGGGAAACTGCTGAAAAAATCGCAGTAGCTTCTGTGCTCCAATTTGAAGTAGACCGAAGCATTACACGCTTCTCCAGGGTAACTAAAAAGGAACAGGTTGACCAAATTATCGATAGAGCTATGCAAGAAGATGCAATCGTTATTTATACCATTGTTAAGCCTGATCTGTCATGCTATCTCGATGATTTAGCCAAGCAGAAAGGGGTAACCGCCATTAATGTTATGGCACCGTTATTTGCGGTTGTGGAGGCCAAAACCGGATTGAAGCCCGCCTACATAACAGGACTTACTCACAAAATGGATGATTCCTATTTCAATCGCATGAAAGCCATTGAATACACCATCGAACATGACAATGGGCAGAATCTGGAAACAGTAAACGAGGCCGATTTAATTATACTGGGAATGCCCAGGACTTCTAAGACCCCCCTGGCCATGCACCTAGCCAATGTTGGGATCAAGGTAGCAAACTACCCGATAGTCAAGGATACTGAGATACCCCAAGAGATAATGGACTTGAAAGGCGTAAAGCCGATGGTCGGCTTGACCATTGACCTGGAGACCCTATCTGAACTGCGTCGGGAGAGAATGCGCAGCTTCGATAAGCCTATAGAGTTGGAAGCACTTGATGAGCTGGTAGCCGAAGAACTGGACAATGCCTACCAGATTTATTCCAAACTGAAATGCATCGTCATTGATGTGACCATGGCGGATATTGAACAGATTGCCAATACCATCACTCATAAGTTTCAACTGCCCCTAAAAGTTTCCCATCACCGCTTTTAGCCGTAAGCCAACAAGAAATGGTTTTCCGGGGACAGCCAGTTGCACGCTGTCCCCTCTTAATGGGGTGGAATATGCCTTTCGTGTATATTTTAAGATGCAGTGACAACAGTCTGTATACGGGATATACAGTAGACCTGACTAGGCGCCTGGAAGAACACCAAGAGGGTAAGGCCAGCAAATACACCCGGGGGAGAAGGCCGGTAAAGCTGGTTTATGCAGAACAACATCCCGATAAAAACAGTGCTTTGAAACGCGAATGGGCCATCAAAAGAATGAAAAAAGCAGCCAAAGAAGGCTTGTTGAGCAGGAACGGCTCAATTACATAGAATCCATACCTCCTGGAGAAGATATCTAAAGAACATCTGAAAAAGGAGGTTTTTATATGCAGATCAATAAAGGCATGATTATGAACCGGAATAGCTTTCTGGAAAAAGGCTCCTGGTCCAAAGAAGAATATGAAGGCCTGATAGTCAGCGGCGACACCGACCGTGGTGAATATAACATCGCCATTGAGATCGGTGACGATATGGTGTTGGTCGTCGATCAGGTCCAAGATGCCGATATGAAGCAGCGGGTGCGCTCCTGGTCGGCGGAGATCGTAGATATTCAGCGTCAATATGGCTATCAACCGCAAATCGACAATTATTCTCCTTCAAGATGATCTGACGTAGACGTATCAGGTAATATTACCCGTAAGCACGATGGAAATCCCTCTCAAATTTTGAGAGGGATTTGTGATGATTATTTGATCTATAAGCACCGGCTTGATTAACCGGGAGCTGGGTCTGAAAAATGTTTTGTGGTCGGGTACAATGGTTTTTCTTGAATATCTGTCGGCTATGAGGTACAATATTGTTTGCGCCAGGATTTTGCTGATTTGGGCGCCGCAATAGTATTACGGGATGTAGCGCAGCTTGGTAGCGCGTCTGGTTCGGGACCAGAAGGCCGCAGGTTCGAATCCTGTCATCCCGACCATTTTGAAAAACCTCAGGAGGAGCATTTGAGCTCCTCCTTTTGCCTCTTTTTAGATTAATGCCCACAAGATTCAACCTTAAAAAGGGGGGCGATTGTTGCTGCCCCTTCTGTTTGCAAACAGGCCACTGACAACGATTTTATACTGAAATCCCCTGGCAGGTAGACAAGCTCTGTAAAATTCTGCTTTATATTAGATTGTGAATGAGGTTCAATTAAGATAAGCTTTTGAGTATATCCTTCCGAGCGGGCACAACCCGGAGGCTATGAATATCGAAACCTCAGAGGTTATTAAACAGGGAGGAAAGGCTTTTGCAGCTGCCCTTGAGGTGGTTTCCTCGTTGACTACCGCCGGATTTGCCACTGCTGGCTTCGATATCTAAGCGTCTCTGGCCGCCGGGACTCTTGTTTTGATGATGTTTGTAGGCGGATGTGCCGGATCAACCGGCGGCAATATGAACCCCTGGCGTTATCTTATTCAAGCACAGCGCTTCCATAGAAATAAAAATTGATCCATCCTTAAACGTTCCTGCCGCAGCGCTTTGCCGGGAGAATTGGCAGTGATGATCTGCCTATCAACGTCCTACAGTCTTCTTTTTGTACATGATGTTTCTGGCTCTGGGAACAATATGTATGGAGTCAGCGGGCCTGGATATCATCAGTGCTTTCACTTCCTCTGTTACATGGATAGGCAATATATGAGCAGGATTCGGCCTGGTTGGACCGACTCGGAATTTCGGTTTTGTTTCCGATTCAGGAAAGTATATTTGCGGTATATTGATGCTGGTAGGATGATTGGAGATCTGTTTCTTGCTGATACTGTTGCTGCCTCACTATCTGAGGGATTAATGCCGCCCGCTGGCGGTAAAAATCGATTATAATCTCATCTAATTTCGCAATGAAAAGGGGTTTTATTCATGAACACCATTCAACTGACTGTAGACTGGGACCATGTTGGGGTCAAATCAGTAGCCCGCAGAGCAGGGCAAACCATCGTGGAAATGGGCAAGGGTATCACCAGTCAGAGTGAAGACCGGTCAGCCTCTCCGATGGAAGTATTCCTGGCATCTCTGGGAGGATGCATAATCGTATTTATAAGTGGCCTGGCTGAAAAACGGCGTATAACCATCGATGACATTCGCATTTTTATTGAGGGTGACTATGATCCCCAAGGGATGAGCAGTTCCAGCTCAGGTATTAGGCCTGGTTTTCAGCAGATCCGTTATCAGGTCAGAGTGGATTCCCCCGACAACCCGGATAAAGTTCGCAAGATAGTCGATTATGCAGTCAAGGCCTGCCCGATTAAAGATACCATCATGAAAGGCACCACCATAGTTGAATCCAAACTGGTCAGAGAGCCTGAAATGACCGGGATCTAATTGCCAAACGCCAATAAAGAGACGATGTGAATATAACCAAACTAGAATAGTGATGCCCTGGGAATAAAGGAAAAATAACAAAAAACTTGCGCAAAGGAGGTGGTTCGTTGTCAAGTACCCAAAGTACAAAGATACCTAATAGGCTAATAAATGAGAAGAGTCCATACCTTCTTCAGCATGCCTACAATCCGGTGATATGGTATCCCTGGGGGCAGGAAGCGTTTAAGCGAGCTGAGAGGGAAAACAAGCCGGTTTTCTTAAGTATAGGCTACTCCACCTGTCACTGGTGCCATGTGATGGAAAGGGAATCTTTCGAAGATGACGAGGTAGCCCGGATCCTTAATCAACATTTCGTTAGCATCAAGGTCGATCGTGAAGAGCGACCGGACATCGATACCGTGTATATGAATGTTTGTCAGGGCATGACCGGACATGGGGGTTGGCCTCTCACAATTATTATGACTCCTGATAAAAAGCCCTTCTTTGCTGGGACTTATTTGCCCAAGCGGGATCGCCAGGGCCTTACCGGCATGATGAGCCTTTTGCCACAGATAGCCAGGATGTGGCAAAACGATCCACAGGCCTGCCGCGATATGGGGGAACGCATCCAGGAATGGCTGAAAAAGGGCAATGAATCAGGCGACGGGCAGAGTAGGGAAATCAGCCCCGATGTCTTCGATAAGGCCTTCCAGTATTTTACTCATACTTTTGATTCGGTTTACGGCGGGTTTGGCAGTGCCCCCAAGTTCCCCAGTCCGCATAACCTGTATTTTCTTCTGCGTTATTGGTATTACCATCAGGAAGACCTGGCTCTGGAAATGGTGGAAAAAACCCTGCAAGCCATGTACAAGGGCGGCATATATGACCACATCGGTTATGGCTTCTCCCGCTACAGCACTGACCGTGCCTGGCTGGTTCCCCATTTTGAAAAGATGCTTTATGATAATGCTTTGTTAGCGGTGGCCTGGGTGGAGACTTATCAGGCTACCGGAAACGAATTCTACGCCGATATTGCCCGCGAGATATTCACTTATGTGCTCCGCGATATGACTTCCAGCGCAGGCGGATTCTATTCCGCCGAGGACGCCGATTCTGAAGGCGTGGAAGGTAAATTCTACGTTTGGTCCATGGCGGAGATATTGGAGGTGTTAGGAGAGACTCAAGGCATGGAATTCTGTAGAGCGTATGGCATAACACGGCAAGGCAATTTTGAGGGTAAAAGCATACCCAACCTCCTGGATACCGAGCTTAGTCGTGAGCAGCGCCGCCAACTGGAACCTGCCCGGCGCAAGCTTTTTGATCACCGTGCCAAAAGGATCGCTCCTTTCAAAGATGATAAAATCCTGCTGTCCTGGAATGGGTTTATGATTGCCGCCCTGGCTTTGGGCGGGCGAGTGCTGGGTGAGCCGTCTTATATTGAAGCAGCACGGAGAGCCTTGTCATTTATCGAAGATAATATGCGGGTTAAAGACCGCTATATGCTGAGATACCGGGAAGAGCAGGCTGCCCATCCGGCTCTTGCCGAGGATTACGCTGCTCTAGTATGGGGGCTTCTGGAGATGCATCGCAGTACTATGGAATCTGCTTATCTGCAAAAAGCCCTTCAGGTCAATGCAGAAATGATAGAGCTGTTTTGGGATCAGTCCCGGGGTGCAGTGCTGTATTACGGCAGGGATGGAGAGGAACTCCTGGTCAATCCGCACGAGGTCTACGACGGCGCCATCCCTGCGCCGAATTCACTGGCAGCGCGAAACCTGTTATGGCTGGGCCAACTAACCGGAGATGCCGACATCCTAGAGAAGGGGGATAAGATATTGAAGGCTTTTCCCGATCAGATAAGTCAGCATCCCTGGGCCCATACCTATTTCCTGCTGGCCCTTATGTCACGGCATTATGCTGGAAAAGATGTGATCATTACCGGTGATCACCACGAAAAGACCGTCCGGGAAATGGTTTCTGTCCTGGATCAGGTATTTGCACCCGATACTACTCTGGCATTGAAGACCAGCCAGGATAGCCTGCTAGAGGAGTTGATCCCGTTCACCAAAGATATGCAAAAAGTGGATGACCGGGTGACTGGGTATATCTGTGAGGGCTTTTCCTGTCAGGAACCGGTCTTCACCGCTGAAGAGTTATTAGGTCGGGTAGCCGCTACCACTCATGTATAAATATAAAGGGGGCTTGAAAATTGGAGACTATGGAGTGTATCCTTACCAGGCGCAGTATTCGCCATTTTACTGCTGACAAGGTATCGGAGGAGATCATACATGAACTCCTTGAAGCAGTGAGATGGGCACCATCCTGGGCCAATACCCAGACCTGGGAGGTGGTGGTGGTTAAAGACCCGGACATCAGGCAACAACTGGTGGATGCCACCAATGCCAATCGAGCCAGTCAGGCAATCACAGAAGCAGCCGCGGTAATGGTATTCTGTTCTCGCCAGGGGATAGCCGGAACCAAAAACGGGACCTACGCAACCATCAAGGGTGATTGGTCGATGTTCGACTGCGCCCTAGCCTGCCAGAACTTCTGCCTGGCGGCTCATAATCAGGGTTTGGGGACCGTATATATTGGCCGTTTCGATCATGAGAAGGTCGATGCCGTGTTGGGCTTACCTGAGGACATTAAATCAGTGGTTATCATTCCTCTGGGCTACGCTGCCCGGGAGAGCAAGGCGCCGCCGCGGAAATCCCTGAATGAATTCGTACACCTTGACAAATTTGGGCAGAGCTATCCAATCAAATGAGCTTCACTTTATTTTCCAAGCATATTGCCGGCTGGTCTGGCACATATATAAAAAGAGTAGTCTACGACCAGGGCATCCCCCTGGTTTTTTTATAGAAATAAGGAATTGGAGGTTGCGGTCATTGCGCAAACATCGATGGACGGCTATACTCGTGCTTACAGTGCTTTGTATTGCGGTTTTGATGCCAGCGGTTACCCCTGCCCAGACGATTAATTCCACCCCTGATCCCCCGCCTAGCCTGATTGACCGTACTGATTTTCCCACCCTGTATTTGACCGAACCAAACCTCCAGGGACAGGCGGTATGGATGGTTCAGGCGCGCCTGAAAGAGATCGGTTATGATATTGAACCGAGCGGGGTTTATGATGCTTTTACCAGCAGCACCGTGAGGCTATTTCAGGTGGCTCATGGTTTGCCCAACGACGGTATCATCAATGAAGATGAATGGATCACATTAATGCCTCAGGAACCTGATGCCTCCTGCATAACTGCTGTAAAAAACAAAGAGGACAAGATGTTAATCGTAATTGATGTCAAGACCCGCACCCTTACACTATATAAGGATAAGGAAGTGCTGTGTAAATACCCGGTTGCGGTAGGCAAAGCTTCCACGCCCTCCCCGATTGGGGAATGGCGGGTAGTGCACAAGTCTCTCAACTGGGGCAGCGGATTTGGGACACGCTGGATGGGCCTCAATGTACCATGGGGTATATACGGCATACACGGCACCAATAAGCCCGGTTCGATTGGGACCTATGCCTCCCATGGCTGCATCCGTATGTTTAATCGCGATGTTGAGAAGCTTTATCCGCTGGTCCCCGCCGGTTGTCGGGTGAAGATCGTCAACAATGGTACTATGGTTCCTCAGGAAATGAAGCCAGTAAAAATGAAGAAAGGATCCTCGGGGCAGGCGGTAGTATATGTGCAGGCCCGCTTAAAAGAATTGGGAGTAGAGTTTTGTGGTGCCGATGGACGTTATGGGAATATGACGGTGTTGGCGGTCAAGTACTATCAGGCCTGGCATGGTCTAGACCCTAGTGGAGAAATGGATGAAGCCACTTATCGCATGATGGGACTGATAAAAGCGGCCAAGAGTTAGGTCGGCCTGGATATGCCCAATATTACCCGAGGTATGATACAATAATCTAAAATGAACAAAAATAACCAAAAGGAGCACTGGCTGTGAAAAAAACCGTGGATGCTCGCGGGCTTTCATTACCTGAGACCTGGCTTCTTACCAGCGCAGCCTTGTCTGATAGGAAATGCGACGAGGTTCTGGCTATAGTAGACGACCTAGGCGCCAAAGAAGAAATCACCCAGCTCATCGCTGGAATGAATTTCAAGGCCCGGGTAGTGGAAAAACAGGGCCAATTCCATATCAGCATCCATAAACAGGAGGCTGCCGAAGAAGCTCTGCGCATAGCATCGGCGGAATACGGTCAAACCGTTCTGGTTATCAGCAGCACTTCCCTGGGAAAAGGCGAAGACCATTGGGGAGGACAGTTGATGACCAGTTTTGTCTATTCCCTTATGCGGCTGGAAGGATTTTTAAAAACGGTGATCTTTATTAACAGCGGTGTGTTTCTTACCACAGAAGGATCAGAAGTATTAAGCTACTTACAGCACATGCAGGAATGTGGCGTGGAAATAGTATCCAGCCACACCTGTTTGAGTTATTATCAATTACTGGATAAGCTTAGAGTCGGTACAGTGAGCAATATGTTCGCTATTACTGAGAAAATAGCCGACGCTAAAAGGCTGATCGTATTCTAAAAAGATGGCGTAAACTTATCAATATGCACCCGAAAACGGTTGCGGCTCATAATAGCCATGCCGCTATAACCATCAAAATGCACGGTATAGGACTGATTGCCGGCATCTTTGATCTGGCTCACCTTATTCATATTGACCACATATGATTTGTGCACCCGCAGGAAATTAGGCCCCAACAATGACTCCAATTCATTGAAAATGCAGTTGCTCTCATTTACCCCGCTGAGCGAGTGGATGAAGGCTTTCTTACCCTGCTTTTCAATAAAAAATATATCATCAATATTAATGAACACAATGCTATCCGCCGATTTTAAGACCAGGCGGTCAGTGGGACTTTTCTGTAGACTGACAGCTTCGCGTTCGGTGTCGAGGCTGGAAATAACCTGCATTACTTTGTCACGTTTGATCGGTTTCAGCAGATAATCATAAGGATGTACAGTGAATGAATCTACTGCGTATTTGGCGTAACCGGTCACAAAGATGAATTCAGTGCGCGGACTGACGGTATTAATGGCCCGGGCGACATCGATACCGTTCAGGTGGTCTTCAGGAGACAGTTCTATATCCAAAAACGCCAGGTCTGGCATAAAATCACCGGCCAAACGAATTGCTTCCTGACTGTTGGAGGTTCCCATCACCTGCTCAACCTTGACATGCTCTGCAATCAGCTTCTCGAGAAATCGTAAAGTATAGTTTTCATCTTCTAGGATTAAGACTTTAAACATGTTCAGTTCCTACTTCTTAAGGCTTTGGGGGATGTCTGGTTCATATACGAGTAGCCAGCACATAGGCTTAATCGCGCTGAACACCGCCAGCATCACAGCGAAGGAAGCCAGGCTTGAATAAGCTTTGGACATGAATTTGCCTTTCACATTGCACACCTCCCTTCCATGATATCCATACCGTGATCAAGAGTATGAAATAGTTTATATCCCCAGGGGGTTATAACCAACAGACCGCATAGCCAACCCAGTAGTACGGCATTGGCCAGACTGTTATAACCGCAGTAAAGTAAAATTACGGCTATCAGAACATTGAGCAACAAGGTTAGTGAGGTTATCTGTTTTTGTTGTCTGATTTCATGAACTGCTGTAACCTGTTTTTTCTCCGTTCCAGCCGGCACCCAGGCTCTGATGATGCTCAGTCCGCCTGCAGCCAGCACAATGATAGCAACCATCGCCCACTCGAATCTTAAAGGGAGCATCTGGCTCAGTTTAGCCAGGCCCAACATCAACAAAAGACTGCAAGTCAGACAGCGGGGGAAGGTCTTGAGATGAGCGCCTCCTCCAGGGACTCTTATCAGTCCATATGCGATCAATACCAGGAAAGCCGGGATCAATAGACCCAGAAGCGACGCGAACACGAATAACAACAGTAATTCCAGCATATTGTTCAGAAAATTCTCCAAGCCATAAGCATACACTTCGACCTCATCTGAACTGCTGCCCAAATGGCGGCCGATGTCAGACGCTATTTTCGATGAAAGCCACTTGTTCATGCATCCTCCTGCGGTCAGGCAAATTAATTATGAAAGTAGTCTTTGGCTGGGTAACTATGCGGATACTGCCGCCGTATTTATTGACCAGCCGTTTCACGATATAGAGGCCAAAGCCGCGACCAGCGGAACCGCTGGTGGAAAAACCGGGGGTAAACATGAGGTTTTCTTGTTGCTTGGGTATTTTAGCCCCACTATTGTAAACATAGATCACGTACTGTGATTCCTCATACTTTAACTCCAATGATACGCGGCGCGGAGGCTGTCCTCTGAGGGTAGCATCCAGGGCATTATCAATCAGGTTGCCGATTATACTGCACAGATCCCAGGGCGGAATACCCATCTCATTGACCTCACATTTTACAGCGAAATCAAAATGGATATTCTTGGTCTCAGCCAGCTTGCGCTTCGAATTAACCAGGGCGGTCAGGGCCGGATTGCCAACGTAGACCAGATCCTGAGTTTCCCAATACTGCTCGGTCACCCCATCCAGATAGTGGCGGGCCTGGTCCACCTCATCCAGATACAACATAGCCTGCAGGGTTTGAATATGTCTGGTGTGCTCATGCCGCTGGCTGTTCAGACTGTTTATCAGGTCTTCGATGTTATGGAGATGTTCTCGCAACAACTGGCTTTCAACCAGCTTTCGGCTGTATTCATCTATTTGCCGGATCGATATTACGACAAATCCGCTTAATAACATTATCACCAAGCTAGCAATAGGCAAGAGATTTTTTAGCCCTTCAATGTCAGGGAAAAAGACTATTGCTAGAATGATGATAGCAATGAATGCAGTTTCAAGTAATATCGTCGAAATTGCTATTATTGGCTTGTTGGTTGGCATTTTGATCTCCATCACTCAAATCGAAAATATATATCTTTCGGACTTTGCAATAAACCAAGGCTGCACCAACAATTAGGGCTTGAATTAGAAACAGTAAGGAATTAATCAGTACATCATTTTTTATTAGCTCATAGTCGATTGATGTTAGCCATAGAATTAACGGTATCAGAATTGATTGCGTTACTGCCAACACCGCAAACCCGGTCAAAACTGACCAAATCACTTTATATAATGGAAGTCTGGTAAAAAGCCAGCAAAGCGAAATCAACACAACTATTCCAATGAGAGAATGTACTCCAAAGACAACGGGTAATTGTCTAACATAATAGGATATTATTGCGCTAACAGAAGCGATCACGACGGCATGTTCAATTTTAACCTTTAGGTTGTACAATTGAAATCCCACCAGGACCATCAGTAGGGACTCGGGAATGCCAACAGTTAACGTTAAATACCAGGAGATGGAAATCATATAGCTCCCTCTTTCATAGCATAATTAAAAACCAACCCATAATCAATTTACCACAAAAAGCAACATTATCCTGCTGCAAAGCCTAAATTGAGTGTTTCTTCTTTACAAAACCAATTTTTGCCGGGTATGAATTGCCGCAAAACAAACATGAACGACCGCTAAACAGGCATGAAATACACAGCAGTTTCAAACGATGCAATTTTGGCTTTCTAAAACAAATTGGGCCAGGCCACGAAAAACACTAATCTAATCAGGGGGTTTAACCGAATAAATACCATAGAGGATGAAGTGATTTCGATAATGGAGGAGACAAAAAATGGCCGACGAAATCCAACTGGTGGTGTTTAAACTCAAACAACAGGATTCGACTTGCGAATACGGGGTAGGCGTGACCTCAGTGCAGGAAATCATCCCCATGACACAACCTACCCGACTGCCGCAAACGCCTGATTTTATTGAAGGTATAATCAACCTGCGCGGTAAGGTGATACCTATCATAGACCTGAAAAGGCGTTTTAACATGGGGACATCTGACTTAACAGCGGAGAGCCGCAGTGTAGTGGTGGAAGTAGGCGGAAAAACGGTTGGCATAATTGTAGATGAGGTCAGCGAGGTTTTGCGTCTGCCGGTGGATTGTATTGAACCGCCCCCGGCAGTAATGGGCGCCATTGCTTCTGACTATATCACCGGTGTGGGCAAATTGGAGAAACGGCTTTTAATTCTCCTGGATATGGATAAAATATTAAATGAGGGCGAAAGAACGGAGCTGTATGATTTCGCCGTGAATTAAAGGTGAAGGATTATTTTTGCAGCCCTGAGATCCCTTGGGATTTCGGGGCTTTCTGTGTAATGGGCATTAACGCTGAAAATGGGGGTATATAATGTTAATTGGGATAGATATAATTGATATTGACAGGGTTAAACTGGCTGTTCAAAGAACACCCCGTTTCTTAACCCGGGTTTATACCGCGGCAGAGCGGGATTACTGTTTGGGCAAGAAAAATCCCTATCCATCTCTGGCAGTCCGTTTTGCCGCTAAAGAGGCAGTGCGTAAACTCCATCCGGCTCTGGCCTCGTGCCCCTGGCAGGATATTGAAGTCTGCATGAACCTAAATGGCATGCCTAAGCTTTATTTGCATGGTCAGGCCCGACTGGCCCAGTTGCAGGCCCGATTGGCCGACCCCAGCATAAGCCTTTCCCATTCAGACCAACAGGCGGTGGCAGCAGTAGTGTGTACGAAAGGATGAAGGCATGAAACTAGTAAACTCCCGCGAGATGAAAGCGATCGACCATAATGCCATTAAAGAATATGGGATTGCAGGCATAGTATTGATGGAAAACGCCGGCATCCGCTGTGTCGAAGTGATCGAGGAGATATTGGGCGTCACAGCAGGCAAAACCGTGGTAATTCTGGTGGGCCGGGGGAATAATGGCGGTGATGGTCTGGTGATAGCCAGACATCTGCTAAACGCCAAAGCCCACGTTTTTGTCTTTGCCCTGTCCCCACCTGAAGTGCTTCCGCCTGATTCCAGGACCAACTATGAGATCTTTAAGAATATGGGGGGACAGTTCTCTCTACTGCAAAAGGAAGAAGACCTGGACAGTCTCTTGCTCTGTCTGTTGAATAGTGATCTGATTGTGGACGCTCTTTATGGAATCGGGTTTAAAGGCAGCCTGAGTGAGTACGAAGCCCGACTGGTAGACATGGTCAATTGGTGTAATAAGCCGGTAGTGGCGGTGGACATCCCCTCGGGGGTGGATGCTGACACTGGCCTGGTGCATGGTGCTGCCATCAAAGCGACCCATACGATCAGTTTCGCACTGCCTAAAATAGGCCTGGTATTGGAACCCGGCAAAGACTATGTGGGCACACTCAGCATTGCGGATATATCTATCCCTTATAAATTATTGGAGGACAGCCGTCTCCAGACCAACCTTATTACTGCCGATATGGTAGGGCCGCTTATCAAGCGCAGGCCGGCTGAGTCCCATAAAGGCACTTTCGGACACGCCCTTTTAGTCGGAGGTTCGGTAGGCCTGACCGGGGCAGTGGTGATGGCTTCATATGCCGCTTTGCGCTGCGGGGCCGGGCTGGTTACCGCTGCGCTGCCAGAGTCCCTGGTGCCAGTCGTGGATGGGGTCATGACTGAAGTCATGACTTCTCCCCTTCCGGAAACCGGTCAGGCTGTAGTCGGTTTAGAGGCTCTGGCGATTCTGGATAATCTCATGAACACTGTGTCGGTAGGCGCTATAGGGCCTGGCATGTCTGATCACTCTGAGGCCGCGGCGGTGTTGCAGCACATTCTGCAGCATTCCGGCATTCCTTTGGTGATAGATGCCGATGGCCTAAACGCCCTGGCTGGGAACACCGAAGTATTCAAGCAGCGTCAGGTCCCGATAGTGCTTACTCCGCATCCAGGGGAAATGGCCCGTCTGACTGGAAAGAGTATAGCCGAAATCCAATCCCATAGATTGGCGATAGCCCGTCAATATGCTCTGGAATGGGGTGTAACCCTGGTTTTGAAGGGCAATAAGACAGTAGTAGCTGACCCGGCGGGCAACCTGTTTGTCAACATTATCGGCAACCCGGGTATGGCAACAGCTGGAAGCGGAGATGTTCTGTGCGGGATCATTACCGGACTTATCGCCCAAGGCCTAAAGGCTACCGAGGCTGCTGTAGCAGGGGTCTATCTTCATGCCCGTTGCGGAGACCAGGTGGCCGAGCATAAAGGACAGCGGGGCCTGGTGGCTGGAGACCTGATTGCTGCGCTGCCTGATATACTTATGGCATTTGAAAAAAGCAGCTTTTGATTAAAGGAATATTGGCTGTCAATCATTAATACCAGGTAAAACGACCCACACTAAATATAGATGTATAATAACAGGAGGAAAAATTATGCTGGCAAAAGACATTATGACCCGGGAGGTCCATGCGGCTAAGCCGGACGACAAGGTGGAGAGCGTCACCCATCTGATGCTGGATAATAAGATCAGCGGCATTCCTGTTGTAGATGACAGAAATCATGTAGTGGGCATCATCACTGAAAAAGACTTAATGATACGAGCCAAGGAATTACGGGTTCCTTTTTATTTAACCTTGTTTGACAGTATTATCTTTCTGGAAAACCCCATAAGATTTAATAATGAGGTAAAAAAGTATACTGCCACTAAAGTTAAAGATGCCATGACCACCAAAGTAATTACCGTGGATGAGGATACTCCGGTCTCCGATGTGGTAAAAATCATGCAGGATAAGCGCATCAACCGTGTGCCGGTGGTGCGCAACCACAAACTGGTAGGGATAATTACCCGCAATGATGTATTGAAAGTCCTGGTAAGCCAACATGGACAATAGAAGGCCAACCTGGGCGGAGATAGACCTCTCCGCTATAGAACATAATATAACCACCGTGCAGAAATACCTTAAACCAACCACCCGAATGATGGCGGTGATAAAAGCCAATGCCTACGGCCACGGCATGCTGGAGACAGCAGCACTGTGTGTGGATAAGGGAGTGGATTTTCTGGGTGTAGCTACTCTGGATGAAGCTATGCCTCTGGTTGAGGCCGGTCTCAAACTGCCTATTCTGGTATTGGGTTATGTGCCCGGTGAATTCGCGCAGCAGGTGATCGAACACGGCATTAGAACTGTAGTATATGAGACCTCTTACGCTCGAGACCTGTCCCAGGCTGCACAGTGCCTCGGCAAGGAGGCCCTGGTCCATTTCAAGGTCGATACCGGCATGGGGCGATTGGGTTTCCCAATAGGCAGTCATGGTGTGGATAAAGTTGTGCAAGCCTCTAATTTACCCGGAATTAAACCAGAGGGTTTGATGACTCACTTTGCAGAGTCAGATAGTCTGGATCGGACCTATACCCTGGAACAGATTCACCGCTTTGAGGACTTCAATTGCCAACTGGAGAACCGGGGACTTCACATCCCGATCAAACACTGTGCCAACAGCGCTGCTATAGTGAGCTTTCCTGAGGCTCACTTCGATATGGTGCGTGCTGGCATTATGATTTATGGGCTTTATCCCTCTCAGTCCATGAAGAATTTAAACCTGGATATTATTCCGGCCATGACACTGAAGAGCAAGGTTAGTTTCGTTAAGACATTGGCCTGCGGGGAGTCAGTGAGCTACGGGCGCACCTTCTGCTGCAGCGAAGATACTGATGTGGCCACGGTGCCTATCGGCTATGCGGATGGATACAACCGACTATTATCCAACCAGGCCTATGCAATGATCAAGGGAATCAGAACCCCTTTGATCGGCAATGTCTGTATGGATCAGTGTATGTTTGCCCTGCCCAAAGGAGCGCATATCAAAGTCGGGGATGAAGTTATTCTGTTTGGCAGGCCCGAAACAGGCATCACTGCTGATGACCTGGCTAATATAATAGGAACTATCAATTATGAGATTGTTACCACCATAACCTCGAGAGTGCCCCGCACATACAAGCAGTAATGGGCAATTATTGGATTTGCGATTGAGCCAAGCCTGACCCTATAATATAGTATCGGGATTGACTTTAGCCGGAGGTGTTCGTTTTGCCCGCCTCGAAGAGAATTATTATTACGGTGCCTGAAGCCCTGCTGTTTGAGATGGACTCAGTGACCATGACCGAGAGCAAAAATCGCAGTGAAATCGTACGCGAAGCGATCCGCTTTTATCTGGGAGAACGCAGGCGGATCCTGGCTAGGGAGCAGATGAAAAAAGGTTACCTGGAAATGGCACAGATAAATTTGAGCATTGCGTGCGAAAATATAGGAGAAGAAGAGGCCTTGGCAAACTGCATAGAAAAATTAATGGAGTGAGGGCTTCCATGATAAAAAGGGGCGAAATCTACTACGCTCAGCTAAACCCGGTGGTAGGCTCGGAACAAGGCGGGATTCGGCCGGTCCTGGTGGTGCAGAATGACATAGGCAATCAGTACAGCCCGACCACCATTGTTCTGGCTATAACTTCGCAGATAAATAAGGCCAAGTTGCCCACCCATGTTGAATTAAAAAGTGAGGAATTCGGCCTGGAAAGGGACTCGGTGATTCTGGCGGAACAAATTAGGACTGTAGATAAAAGCCGCCTCAAGCAACGTATCTCGGTCTTGACCGAGGAGGTAATGCACAGAGTGGACCAGGCCTTGGGTGTGAGCATAGGTTTGACTGACATCTGATACATAATCCAAACTACATAAGAATAATGAAAGCGGGTCTTTGGGACCTGCTTTTTTTGTCAGTAAAGGTGCATAGTCTGTAAGAACGATAGAAACATAATCACAGCGGGAGGAGTATGTATGAAACCAGTTATTGGTCTGACCTGCGACGTCGGTGTAGAAAATGGTTTGCTTACATTGCGCCGACAGTATCTGGATGCAATAATCCGGGCCGGTGGTATCCCGGTGGTTCTGCCGCCGACACGAGAGCCCGGCCAGGCCGAGACATGCCTGGAATTTTGCCAGGGCCTTCTCTTGACGGGTGGGGGGGATGTGGATCCGAGCTATTGGGGAGAGCCGCCTTCACCCGCTTTAGGATATGTAAGTCCAGTCAGGGATTATTTTGAAATCACCCTGACGAATCTAGCCCTGGCGGCAGGAAAACCTATCCTGGGCATCTGCCGGGGGATACAAGTAATAAACGTAGCTGCCGGGGGAAGCTTGTGCCAGGATTTGCAGACCGGGATGAACCACCAACAAAATGCGCCGCGCACCCAGCTGTTTCATGATATATTTATTGAAACGACCAGTCGGCTGGGACAGATCTATATGACCTGCCAGGCCGGGGTGAACAGCTTCCACCACCAGGCGGTTGCCAGGCTGGCACCGGGCTTCAAGGTTAGTGCCACCAGCCTGGATGGCACTATAGAAGCCATAGAAATCAACACTGCAGGATTTGTATTGGGGGTGCAATGGCACCCTGAGGACTTGGAGGATAAATGCTCACAAGCCCTGTTTAGAGAATTAGTGGCCGTTGCGGAATTGTCTGGCCGTTAGCCGAAATTAACCCCGGCATAATTGGGCAGGTAGATTATGCTAGATCTTTAGGCGAACCGAGGCGACTTTGCACACATATTATATGAAGTAGGGAAGGAGTCCTTTCATGATAGCGATCACAGGTGGAACCCTCCTAACGATGGATGGCAGTGGGGCTTTGCAAGGCACAGTAGTAGTTGATGGTCCGATTATCCATAGTGTGGGAAGTGAAGTGGAGATACCGCCGGGGTGCACTGTAATCGATGCCCGAGGAAGCTATATCACTCCGGGTCTGATTGACGCTCATACCCATCTCGGATTGGAGGAAGAGATATACCGAATCGAAGGTGACGATGTAAATGAGGTCCATGAACCGGTAACTCCACAATTGATGGCTGCTGATGGGGTCAATTATTATGACCTGGGGTTTAATGATGCTTTGCGGGGTGGGGTGACGCGATCACTGTGCATGCCTGGCAGCGCCAATATCATCGGTGGCCAGGCGGTTCTCTTGAAGCACCTGGCCCCGCAAGCCACGCAGATGATCGACCGCAATCCCTGGGGGGTCAAAGCCGCCCTGGGAGAGAATCCCAAGCGGGTTTATTCCGAACTCAAGAAGACTCCGGTTACTAGAATGGCGAGTGCAAGTCTGCTGCGGGAGGCTTTTTACGTTGCGTCCCGGGCTATGAAGAAAAAAGCTGCACTTTCATCCGCCGAGCAATTTAAGTGGGAACCGATGATGCGGGTATTGAGAAAAGAACAGCCTCTACTGCTGCATGTGCATCGTGCCGATGACATCCTCACGGCATTGCGTATTAAAGACGAATATGACTTCAACCTGATTATACAGCATGGCACTGAAGCATTCATGGTAGCTGAAGAGTTGAAGCGGCATCAGGTGCCGGTCTGCCTGGGGCCACTCCTGGTCAACCGGGCTAAAGTGGAAATGAAGGCAGTATCTTTCAAAAATGCTCTTCGTCTGGCCGAACTGGGAGTGAAATTTTGCCTGATAACCGACCACCCGGTGGTGCCTATTGAACAGCTCAGGGTATGTGCGGCCCTAGCGGCCAGGGAGGGCCTTGACGAAGAACAGGCTTTGCAGGCTGTCACATCACAAGCCGCATCAATAATCGGGGTTGCTGATCGGCTGGGAACGATTACCGTCGGCAAGCGCGCTGATCTGGCCATTTTCGATGGGCATCCCCTGGAATTCCGTTCCAGAATCCGCCAGGTTATGGTGGATGGTTTACTGTGGGGTGAGCATAGTGAATAAAGGTGACCTGTTTACTGTATATCTCGATGGGGTGGTTATGACTGTCTGTGTTCTGGGGGTATACAGTGAAGAATATAGCGGCGAGGAAATGGTTATCCTGGCGGTTATCGGCCAGGAGAATATGGTTCATGTGCCCTTGAATGAACTGGAATCGATATTTCCATTGCGAAAATACGTGAATTGAATTGTAACCAGTAAAACATGAGACCCCGCAGGGGTCTCAATTCACTAATAGACTTGATATTTCTGAATGGTAATGTTAATAGTATTGCCCCCCTTGCTTCTTCATAGACCGATCAATTAATACCATCCATTCCCAGCGACTGTTTGCATTTTATAAGCGAGGTTATAACCCGGTTGACCGGGGTATTTACCCCCAGTTGCTGACCCAATTCTACTACCGCACCATTCAAGGCATCTATTTCGGTTTTCCTTCCAGCCTGTATGTCCTGCAGCATAGAAGCCCGGTGAGCTGCAGTAGAGGGTACCATCTGACCATAAAAATCCTTTCGGTATAGAACGGCATTTTCCCACGGGGTAGGTTGTCGCTGTGCTTTCAAGACCTCGAAAATTTCATTAATGATGGCATCCATCAACTCCCGGCTCCATTCCATTTCTGCCAGCCGGCCATAAGGCACTTCCAGTATAGCTCCCAAAGGATTTAAAGCAGAGTTATATATTATCTTGGCCCATACATATGGCATTATGTCAGGGGAATAACGGGTAGGTATGCCCGCCTGGCGAAAAACGTCAGCCCATGCTTGCAGGGTGGCAGCGGCGATGAGTTGGCGGGGATGTCCCAATAGAACATCATCGGCGATGACGGTTACCTCTGATGAGCCCGGGTTTATGGTCACTGCACCAAAAATAATGCGGCCCAAAATGAGTTGCTGAGGTGGTATGAATTCCACCGCCTGTTCATAATTGCCATAGCCGTTTTGCGCCAGGAACACATAGGTGTTATCCTTAATTAAGGCCTTCAACAGACGGGAAACCGCCGCGGTCTGATAAGCCTTAACGGTTATAATAACCAGGTCAAAGTCGGTGTCCTTTAGCCGGTTCAAGGAGTCTACAGTTTGGTCCAGGAAGGCGTGGTGCTCCCCCCAGATGCCTGTGACCTGTACACCTTGCTTTTCTATGTGAGATGCTACTGCAGGTAAGTCGATACCGCTGACTTGATGTCCGGCCTTTTTCAACAAACATGAATATACTGTTCCCAGGGCTCCCAGGCCAAATACTAATATTTTCATTAATATAACCACCCCTATTATCGAATAGCGCGCTTTAAGTATTATACTCCATGTTGCACCTTCTGACAGAGGTTTTTATCAGGTTTAAGCGGCCTTAATCGGAGCCTGTACAATACCGGACAATTCAGATTTTTTGGCCCGAACTGCGACTCTCAGTGTCTTAAGTAGATGCTATTGTTGTATTAAAACAGGAAAAGGAGAATGCTATGCCAGATTATACTTATGTGGACCAGCCTCAGTTGCTGCAGTATCTGTTTTATCCCCGACCTGATAATGCCGGTGGGCCTCCTGGCAGCTATGATGTTTTTATAAATGTAGAGGCTAATATCAGAGTGTCGTGCCGTTTCTATCTGGCTGATCCTGAATGGCCCTGGATGCTGTATTTTCATGGCAATGGTGAGATAGCCGCTGACTATGATGAAATAGCCTCGTTTTACCAGCTCAGCCGCATCAATCTGGCAGTGGCTGATTATCGTGGTTATGGTTTGAGTCAGGGCCAGCCCACTGTCAACAGCCTGGTAAGTGATGCAGAAAAGGTATGGCAGGCGGTCCAACAAGAAGTCTTAAAGCGTTATAATCGATCATTCGACTGGGTCATGGGACGCTCGATGGGGAGTATCGCCGCACTTCATCTGGCTCACCGATACCCTGAAGAATTGAAGGGATTCATAATTGAGAGCGGTTTTGCAAGTGTTACCCGCCTGATTACCCACCTGGGCATAATGGCCCCCAATTCCATGCTAAAGGGTATTGAGGAGGAATGCCTGGCAATGATCGCAGAGATACGAGTACCGGCTTTGGTAATCCACGGCGACCGGGACACGCTGGTTCCCTGGGGTGAAGGCAAGTTGATACATGATACCTTGAACAAGGGTGATAAGCATATGCTTACTGTACCGGGGGCCTCCCACAATGATATTATCTTCCGTGATATCCCTCGTTATTTTGGGGCTATACAGGGATTCATCGACAAGTACCAGTGATTTCAGTTTACGCGCGGGGGCTAGTCTAAGCATGATTAGAGGTAGCATTTTAAAACAGATACTGGCCCGACCGGAGTGCTTGCAAGCAGATCCCATGCATGCATACCGTCTGGTTTTAATGGCCGGGCGCTTTTCTATTCCCATAGAAGGTTTACCGGTTAATAGCCTGCCATCAGGTTATTTCAGAAAACTGGATCGTAAGCAGGTTTTGTATCAGCTGAGTCGATACCTGCTCAAAGCGCCTGAGCCTTCCCGAGGGATACTATGCTTGCAGGAAACCGGTATCCTGCGGGAGGTTCACCCTCTGCTCCATGCGCTGTTGGGGTGTGAGCAGGAGAAGAGCCATCACCCGGAAGGTGATGTTTTTCAGCATACCCTGTTAGTGGTCGACCAGTGTCGGCGACGAGTGCATCTGTCTCAAAACCCCCAGGCCTTGATGTTGGCAGCACTGCTGCATGACATCGGCAAACCAGTGACTACTGGTTATCATAAGGGCAAGGTGACCTCTTATGGGCATGATGTGACCGGCAGTAAATTGGCAACAGGGTTTCTTCGAGAACTCCATGCTCCCCAGAAATTGATAGAAGCGGTGCAACAATTGGTTAGAGAGCACATGCAGCCAGTACTGCTGTTCAAACAGAGAGATAAGATCAGTGATAAGGCGATACGAAGGCTTTTAGGCAGAGTTGATATCAGCGAGCTGCTGTTGCTCTCTGAAGCCGATTATTTGGGACGGGGAATACAACGCGACTACCAGCCCATCAAGCTGTGGCTGCAGCAGTGCATAGAGAGGTTGAAGCTCCGGGTTTGATTTCTACTATGCCTTTATCATACACAGGTGATATACACAGATGATATGGATAGCTGTCTTGGCTAGAGACGGGCTGCTTAGCGATGGGCGTGGCGATAACTGAGGTAATGCTTGCCGGCAATAATTGCACCGATGGCAGTTATGTACAGTAATGGACCCATATTGAGAGCATAGACTACCATGGCGATGCCACCCGCTATTGAAGACGGATCTCCTTGCCGCCATAAAACATAGGTCAACAACCAGGCGATGATAAAAACTGCTATGGCAGTGGGCTGCATGGCCCATAACAGGCCCCCCAGGGTGGTGGCCAACCCTTTGCCTCCGGAAAATTTGAGCCATACCGGCCAGATATGCCCGACTACTGCAGCAGCCGCGCCCAATAGGGCATCGGCACCCAGATATTGAGCCAGCCAGGCGGCTAGAGCCCCTTTGCCGCAATCGGCCAGCAATACAGCCAGAGCTGGCAGCCAACCCATAATTAGACGGGTATTCATGGTTCCCATGTTGCCTGAACCGTGTTCTCGGATATCTAATTCAAAAAATGCTTTGCCCAGAAGATAAGCGCTGGGAATGCTCCCCAACAGATAGCACAAGGCCACTATCCCCATTGCTGGCAGAAATTCAAATCCCATAATGCTTCTCCACTCCTATGACAGATCAAATTCGGAAAACGCGTTGAATCACTCCAAATGTCCCCAATCCTCTTTAGTGCTGCAAGCTTATTATATCTTATGCCCGGCATATTTCGGCCTATGCCATCATTCTGGAGGTGGTTCTGCTGTCCCAGATTTGCCATAAACCCATCCTCATTCTTCAATAATTGGGATACGGGAAAATGTCCCCTTTGCGTTTATGGGGGACAATTTCTTTGTGTTGCATAACCAATTTTTATATGATGTATAATTAAAGATGTGGTATATTAGGACTATAACGCTGAAAGGATGAGATCGTTGTCATTCAATATCGATGCCAGGGGCTTAAACTGTCCGGAGCCGGTAATACTCACCAAAAAAAGCATTGACCAGGGTGAGGAGCGGCTGGTAATAATTGTAGATAATCTGGCGGCCCGGGAGAATGTCAGCAAACTGGGCATAAGTCAAGGTTATGATGTTACCGTAGAACCACAGGAAGGGTTTTTCCAGATAACTATGCAAAAACAGGCTGCACCAGATCCGCTTGTTTCCCCTGCAAGTGATTCGGGGCAGGAGAACCGGCCAACTGAGGTGTCCATACTGGTGAAGAGTGATCTCTTTGGAGATGGTGACCCTGAACTCGGTCAGGTGTTGATGAAAAGCTTTCTTTACACCCTCAATGAGACCGCCAACATCAAATATGTTGTATTCATGAATCGTGGGGTCTTGCTTACTGTGGCAGGTTCCCCGGTATTAGATCAGTTGCAGGCTTTGCAAGATTTGGGAGTATCCTTGCTCAGCTGCGGGACTTGTTTGGATTTCTACAATAAAAAGGATAAACTGGCGGTTGGAACGATCACCAACATGTATAACGCTATGGAGATATTGACTAGCACGCCACGAAATCTCACCATTTAATGAAGGGAGAAGGCCATTAATTGATATACATGGACAACGCCGCCACCAGCTTTCCTAAACCGGAAGCGGTATACCAGGCGGTTGACCATTTTAACCGCAACCTCGGAGGTAGTCCGGGACGGGGCAGTCACCAGGCTACACTTAGAGCGGGCGCAATTTTGCTGGAATGTCGTGAACTGCTGGCCCGCCTTTTTAATGTCAAAGATGCGGCGCAGATCGCTTTTACGGCTAATATTACCGATGCCATCAATATTGGCCTCAAGGGAATATTAAGGCCCGGCGACCACATCATCACCACTAGCATGGAGCACAACGCGGTGGCCAGGCCTTTACATGCCCTCTCCCGGCTGGGAGTGGAGTGGACCGCGATTCCGTGTAGGGCCGATGGTTCTTTGAACCCGGACCATATCGTGCCAGCTATCAAGGCCAATACTCGTATGATCTGTATGCTGCATGCCTCTAATCTGACCGGCACTATTCTGCCCATCGAAGAGGTGGGGCTGATTGCCAGACGTCACGACCTGACATTTATGGTGGACAGCGCCCAGACTGCAGGGGTTCTGCCCATCGACGTAGAAGCTGCTCATATTGATATTCTGACCTTTACGGGGCACAAAGGCCTTTTAGGTCCTCAGGGCACGGGAGGTATCTATGTTGACCCCAGGTTGGAGCTGCGCCTGCTCCGAGAGGGAGGCACAGGCTCTGCTTCGGAGCTCTTGGAGCAACCTGCGACCATGCCGGATCGTTTGGAATCAGGCACTCCTAACACGCCTGGTATAGCAGGGTTGGCTGCTGGGGTAGAATTTATTTTGGCGACCGGAATAGATAACATCCGCCGTCATGAACAGGAACTTACAGATATTTTGTGCCGAGAATTGCGGAACATATCCGGCCTGACCTTATATGGCCCGGGCGACAGCCAACGGATGACAGCGGTAGTCTCGTTCAATATCGGTGGCATGGATTGCGGAGAGGTGAGCTTGAGGCTGGACCAGGAATATGGTATTATATCCCGTTCCGGAATGCATTGCGCTCCCCTGGCTCATAAGACTATTGGGACTGCCGCTATTGGAGCATGCCGAATCAGCCCGGGTTGCTTCACCTCGGTCAGTGATATCCACACGGTGATCGAGGCCGTACGGGAGATAGCCCGCACTTAACAGCACTGCCGGGGTCGGGTAGATACCGGGCATCTTGCCATGATCAAAGCATAAAAAGTAGGTGGGCGAATCTGCCCACCTATTTAAAACCATCGTTTTACTCGAGTACCCCGATAATCTTATGAGACCTTAGGGGCTCAATTCCATCCCCTGAAGAATGGAATAACAGCCTAAAATCGATTACTGTTCGATCTTAGCTGCTACGGGTTTGATTATGGGACTGCCGACCGGCAGTACTACTTTCTTAAACTCTGTATTAAGCACAATCGCTGCACTCATGTAAATGCCGCAGATACCCGAAATCAGCAGGAAGATACCAGCGATGGGAGCATACGTAGCTTTGTCCAGCCACTGGCCGTCAGTCAGAGATACTAGCGGTACTGCGACGTCTAATGCCAATACCAGGATGGTCATGACCAGGGGAGCTTTAAAATAGGATGGGGTCCATAGCCATAGCACGAACCATAGAGCCATCCAGGCCCAGCCGTCTATACGGGCGTCTGGTGCAATCCCAGTCAGCTTTGCAGAGTAAGTCTTTACAAAGAATTCCAGACCGCCGACCAGCATAAAGAATGCTGAGAAGAACAGGAAGATATTACCACCAGTAACGGCGCCTTCCATCAATTCAATTAATCCCACTACCAACTGCACTACGAAGCCACCGATAATCCAGCATCCCAATAAAGGTGCTGCGGTCCCGGCTACCTTGCCCGTTAAAACCGCATAAAACGTAAAACATGCAACTGCTAGTGCTACCAATCCTGCAGGGGCAGGATTTGCCCAAGATGAATTACCTGACATCTAAACTCCTCCTTTTTCCTCTTCTTAAAATTTCAGGATTCCGTTAGGCTCAGTTCACCTCCTTATTCAGAAATCCAATGGGCTCTCCGGAGCAAAATGGTTTCCCCTAAAAGCCCAAAACAGTGTCACCGGGTTAGAGGTTGGTAGATCGACTGTGGCGTTTGTTTTCTCCTCTTTCTGTCTCTGTTGAGGACGCCACGGGATAGGTATTATCCATGACAGGTAGTTGAGGTTGGGCAATTAATAGTTTATCTAGGCTATGATTATTGCTGTTAGTAGCTTCGACGAATACAGCATTTCCGGTTTTTCTGCGATCTCCTCTGCCTTTCCTTCCTGAAATCGAGGATTCAGTTGGAGGAAGCTTCAAATCTTAACCTGTAATCATACCCCAAACCGGGTCTCACGTTTACACTATACTAAAACAGTGAATATGTTTGGCTAACCTATTAATTGTATTCAATGGGTGTATATTCTATACATAAGTGATTTTATTTTATTGGAGATATCGGGTTTTGTCAATATGCTTCACTCTCCAGGGACTTGTATCATGGTTTTATTGCTATATATATGTAGAGAGCAGAGAAAATATGGACAAAATTTGTGAGGCCAGGGCTTGTTAATTGCATTCCTCCTAATGAAGGCCCCCTCCAATGTGGTGGTTAAGAGCTCCAGGTATCGGTATAATATATGTTAGTGGTACAAAAGGAAGTTTCTTCACATTCAGGGAGGTCGTAATTTGAGCGAAGATGTGGTTAAGATTGAGATTTATGATGGCATTGTCCAGTCGGGTTGAAGCTGCTCCTCGGGTTGTTCACTCGAGGGCGGTTGTGGATCAACCGTTGCGGAATCAGTTGAAAAACTAAAAGAAGAAATGCTGCAGCTTTATGGCGAGAAGGTCGAGGTCGATTATATTGATACTACCAACCGGGATTTGAATTCATTCCCATTGATATCCCGGGTGGTGCAGATGGGATACATTTTCCCCATCATCGCTATCAATGGCCAGCCACGTATGGCCGGCGGCCTTGATGTCAATCAAATTAAAAGGCTTTTGAATGAAACGCAGGAACAGTAAGTAAAATTTTTGAGTTGCTTGGTAGAGGCAGGGACTATCATGACAAAAAGGACTAACCCCCTCGACGGCCTGGTTTGTTTGGTGACCGGCGCTTCCAGGGGCATAGGGAGGGCCATTGCGATGGCCGCCAGTGGTGCGGGCGCCGATGTGGCCCTAAACTATTATCGTTCCGAACAGGCTGCGGCAAATCTGGCTGATCAGTTGACTGACCGGGGGGGACGATGCTTAATAGTACAGGCCGATGTCAGTGATGCCTTTCAGGTGGACAATATGTTCAACTATATAGAAAGGCATCTGGGCGCGGTCGATCTTTTGGTGAATAATGCCGGGGTGGCTTTTAAAGGACTGTTAACCGATACCGGTGATGATGACTGGGAACGGCTGATAGGGGTCAACCTGACCGGACCATTCCTCTGTTCACGGCGTGCCTTGCCATCTATGATCAAGAAGCGTTTTGGCCGTATCGTCAATATTGCTTCGATGCAGGGGATTTGCGGAGGTTCATGTGAAGGTGCTTATGCAGCTTCCAAGGGCGGGCTGATCGCGTTGAGCAAATCCCTGGCCGGCGAGGTGGGGCCTTCGGGCGTCACCGTCAACGCAATTGCACCCGGGCCTGTGCTTACTGATATGTTGAGAGCCGACCTCGATGAAGGAGAAATGGAAGACCTGCTTTCTCTGTTGCCAACAGGTCGGTGGGGACAGCCGGAAGATGTGGCCCGAGCCTGTCTGTTTTTGCTGTCTCCGCAGAATTCTTTTGTAAATGGGAGCGTTCTAGCCCTGGATGGAGGCTGGAAAGCTTGATTATGAGGTGATGCTATGTTATTCCGTCGTATAAATAGAAATGACCCCTGCTGGTGTGGCAGTGGTAGGAAATATAAAAAATGTCATATGGAGCAAGAACAGAAGCTGTTAGAGTTGAAAGCACGCGGCATCCCGGTACCAGATGCGAGTATTATAAAAACTGAGGAGCAGATCGAGGGCATCCGCAGAGCCGGGCAAATCAGCAAGGCCATTCTGGACCGGGTTGGGCCATTGATTAAACCCGGAGTGCTGACCGAGGAGATCGATCAGTTCGTACATGATCAAACTGTATCTGCCGGGGCGGTTCCAGCGCCTTTGAATTATAAGGGCTTTCCCAAGAGCTGCTGCACTTCGATCAATGAAGTTGTTTGCCACGGTATTCCACAGCATCATGTATTAAAAGATGGCGACATCATAAATGTCGATGTAACCTCTATAGTGGATGGTTTTTATGGTGACATCAGCCGGATGTACTTAGTTGGTGAGCCTTCGCCAGAAGCCCGGCAACTGGTGGAGGTAGCTAAACAATGTCTGGAGCTGGGCATCGAACAGGTAAAGCCCTGGAACCGCACCGGGGATATCGCCTATGCAATCGAACAGCATGCTAAAAAGTTCGGATATTCAGTAGTTCGCGATTATGGTGGTCACGGCATCGGAGTGGCCTTCCACGAAGACCCTTTTGTCCCCCATTATGGCAGCCGCAACCGGGGTATGGTTTTGGTCCCCAATATGGTTTTTACCATCGAACCGATGATCAATGCGGGTAATTACCACTGCCGGGTGCTTGGGGACGGCTGGACCGCCGTGACTGCGGACGGATCATTATCCGCACAATGGGAGCATACTGTAAGGGTCACTGAAACCGGGGTAGATGTTTTGACGTCTTGACATACATGGGATCGGGGTATTTATGACCGGTAATGGGTCTTACTGAGGCACGGGAGGAGGATTTCAGGCCGATATCGGTCTATATTAAGCTGGTAAAGAGTAATTGCATAGCTGGACAGGGGGGGTTGAAATGAAGCCCAGACCAGGAAAGACCGATTATTATCTCAATATCGCTCTTGATGTGGCCTCGCGGGGAACCTGCCTGCGCAGGAATTACGGGGCGGTGATGGTGAAAGATGATGCCATTGTGGCCACTGGCTACAGCGGCGCGGCGCGGGGACTCCCTAATTGCTGTGATCTGGGAGTCTGCGAGCGTGAAGTCAGGAACATCCCCAGGGGGGAACGCTATGAGCTTTGTCGCAGTGTGCATGCGGAGATGAATGCTATTATCAACGCAGGCCGCGGGAAGGCATTGGGAGCGACTCTATACCTGGCCGGGTATGATGTGAAAAGCGGGGCCGTGCTGGATGCAGAGCCCTGCTTTTTATGCAAAAGGATAATCCTCAATGCGGGCATTTATAAGGTGATCTGCCGCAGTGCGGACGGCTCTTCCTGGGGGATAGTACCTGAAGGGCATCCCAGTTATCATGAGTGAAGACCTTAACGAAAATTAGTAACGTGTAGCTCTGTAAACGCTATTGACCTGAGCCAGTGCCTTATCCGGGGTGATAAACCAGGGTTTCCGTATCAGTATCAGGGAAAGGCGATTGGCGGCAGAATCGTGTTTGACTCGGGCCACGAAATCCAGTTTCGGCTTGTGACCTTTCTTGCTGGCCAGGGTGATATGCCACACTGATTCTGCAGCCTCGGGAACCACCCAGCGTTGGATTTCATAGCCGTTTTGCCGGGCGTAAGCACTTACCCGGCGATGCATAATAGCCTTCATGGCAGCAAAACGCTTACGGCTGACATTTTCAAAGACTTTTTTGTTGCTCATTACACATCATCCTACTCGTTTCAGGCTTTATATCGTATTGTATTCCTGCACAAGCAGCGATGTTAATCTTCGAGCTTAACCTGCGCTTTGCTTACAGCAAGGGGCTGAATCGCCTGCGAGTCTTAGGGCTGGAATTATCCAGCAGCTGCAATTGCCGCGCTATTATGGGAATGCCCTGGCTTATAGTATCCTCCGACAGGGCCGCAAAACTGAGCCGGAAGAAGTTGCTGTCGCGTTTGTCAGGGAAAAAATGGCTTCCTGGAGCGATCACCACGCCATTTGCCAGGCAGGATTGATAAAGCCGGTCAGTGGATAGCTCGGGATGGCCTTTTACCCAGATACAGAGTCCTCCCCCTGGAGCGGAGAAGTCAGCCTGAGGAGGAAAGCTGATCTGCATAGCCCGAATGGTCTGTTGGTAGCGATCGCGGTAGCATTTTTGCATATATTCCAAATGGCCTTTCCACAACCTCTGGCGCAGATACAGGTCAAAAGCGCGCTGCAACAAACCGGAAGTGGATATATCTGCGATGTGCTTGGCAGCCATCAAGCGTAGCTGTAAATGTTGTGGGGCCAGCATAAAAGCCAACCGCAAACCAGGCATGAGTATTTTGGAGAAGCTCTTTATATAAATCACCCGGTTGTCTTCATCCCATTCCTTAATGGCCCGCCGCTCGGAGCCGTCATAAGCCAATTCGGTGAAAGAATCGTCTTCTATCAACACCACCCCTTCTTGTCGGCATATTTCCAGGAGGGCTTGCTGCTTGGCCACGCTGTAACAGATGCCGGTCGGGTTTTGATAATTGGTCATAACGTACAACAATTTGGGTTGGTGTAGCTTTAATCGATGCTTCAGAGCATCAATATCGATGCCGTCAGACTGAAGAGGAACCGCGATAACGTGGGCGCCCAGGGCACGGAAGGAAGCCAGGGCTCCGGTATAAGTGGGGCTTTCGGTCATTACCCGGTCTCCGCCAGAGAGCAGCGAACGGGCAATAATGTCTATGCCCTGTTGCGCCCCAGAGATCACCTGTATACTCTCGGCATCACAGATGATGCCCCTTTGGGCCAGGTATTCAGCCACACTGCAGCGCAGGGGGTAATAGCCCTGGCTTTCCTGATAACCAAAGGCCTGACCACGGTCCCGGTCCAATACCTGGTTGATAATGGATTGAAAATCATCTACGGGGAATAATTCTGCCGCCGGGGTCAGAGTAGCAAAATTGATGGCCTGTGGAGACACCGGAACCTGCCAGCTGTCTGCCTGTATCTCCATTCTCTGCACTGTGCTGTCCGGCCAGGAAGAGGCGCCCGTAATTTCAGTGGGTGCACATACGAAGGTTCCCCTGCCCACCTGCGAAGACACCAGACCGTCACGCTCCAGGGCACGATATGCCTGAACCACCGTAACCGTATTCACCCCCAGGTGTTCGGCCAGACGGCGGATGGGGCACATTTTGCTCCCGCTGGCCAAGCGCCCTGACTGTATAGCTTCTTTAAGCTGCTGATAAAGCTGCTGGTAGAGGGGCAGTGGATGAATTCGTTGTAAATGTATCGATACATATGTATCCTGCATACTATGGGCCACCTCGTTGACACCAAATGGGGTGTGTGCAATAATGTATTACATTACGGCAAATACTGTCATGGAAAGTCAATAAATTGTATCGGTACATTAAGCTTAACAAAATTATTCAGAGCATACAAGGGAGGCGCCAAAATGGAGGTAAGTCATAATTTCAACAAGAACCTGGCCCAGGTGTTAAAAGGCGGGGTCATCATGGATGTGACCAATGTTGAGCAGGCCCTGATCGCTGAGAACGCAGGGGCGGTAGCGGTCATGGCTTTGGAAAGAGTCCCTGCCGATATCCGCAAACAGGGTGGTGTGGCCCGTATGTCAGACCCGACTATGATAAAGCAGATCAAAGCGGCGGTTAGTATTCCAGTTATGGCTAAGGTCAGGATAGGACATTTTGTAGAGGCGCAGATATTGGAGGCCCTTGGCATCGACTATATAGATGAAAGTGAAGTATTAACTCCGGCTGATGATATGTTTCACATCGATAAGCGCAGCTTTAAAATTCCGTTTGTATGCGGAGCCAGAAATTTGGGCGAAGCCCTGCGGCGCATCGGTGAAGGTGCATCCATGATTCGTACCAAAGGCGAAGCCGGAACTGGTAATGTGGTGGAGGCAGTGCGGCATATGCGCCAGATTATGGCTGAAATCAGAACCGTGCAAATGCTTCCCAGCGAGGAACGCATGACCTTTGCTAAAGAGACTGGGTCTCCATTCGAGCTGGTGGAATATGTGGCCGAAAACAAAAAACTGCCGGTGGTCAACTTCGCCGCCGGAGGAATTGCCACTCCCGCAGATGCAGCCTTGATGATGCAGTTGGGCTGTGACGGCGTATTCGTCGGCTCGGGCATCTTTAAATCAGAGGATCCCGCCCGGAGGGCGCAGGCCATAGTCAGGGCCACGGCTTATTACAATGATCCGGTGGTGTTGGCTGAGGTGTCGGCAGGCCTGGGTGAAGCCATGGTGGGACTGGAAATCGATAAACTCCAGGACCAGTACGCGCAGCGGGGATGGTAGAATGGCCAATATGGGGTAGTGGAAAAGCATTCCTAACTCACCGATAGTTTACGGTTCGCCGGTACTGTCTGAATATGCTAAATGGGCTGCATAAAAGCAGCCCGTGATTTTTCTCCCACCTTTTTCGAACTACCCTGTCCTACCCAGAACTACTATCTGTTCGATGAAGCCCCGGTTCAGTTTCCAGCCCTGGCGTACGGTGATTCGCGAGACTTATTGAAGACATGGCGGTGTCTCAGAGGTGTGCAAAAGTGTACAATTAGTGTACAAATATTACTCAGTAAAGTGACGCTTGCAGGTAAAATTATACTGTGGCAGATGTGTAAAATATGACCCCAATTGTCATGGGATGAACATTTTTTCACCTTAGCCGTTGTACAGGCTATCGCATATTATCCCGATTTTGCGGGTATGGGGTCAAATTTAGACTTAGGGGCAGGCATTAATTCGGACCAGGCTAAGATTGGCGTTCGCGGAATTTGGCACTAAGTTTGCATTATATACTCCAGGTACCAGTAGCTGAGCAAGATCATTGTCACCTACTCGGGATCTATTTCTATTTTTACAAGCGTTAGCCTCTGTTGAGGTATTATCTAGGATAAAAATCTATGCATAATTGCACTTATTTGCTGATTGAGGCAACAACATAGCCTGGGATGTTAAGAATCGGTTAACTATTGCCCATACTAATAAGGATCAGCTGGTTTTATAAAGGCCAGCTGGTTTAGGGTCTTAATAGTATAGCTGGGCAGATCGTCAGGTGAGGAGGATTGAATACAATGTCAGAACACGCCACCATCGGTGTTTTCCTGATCTTAACTCTGGTTTTCCCGATTGCGGCCATGATAGCCGCTTGGCTGTTCAGGGCCAAGCCCGAACCAAGTGAGGAGAAGTTGCTCCCCTATGAGTGTGGAGTCGATACACAGGGACCGAGCCAAATGCGCTTTAAGATCAACTACTTCATTTATGCTCTGGTATTTCTGGCCTTTGACGTGGAGACTATCTTTCTTTATCCGTGGGCGGCAAAATTCCAAAGCCTTGGGCTGTTTGCCTTTGTGGAGATGATCATCTTCATTGCCATCCTGGTAGTGGGTCTATGGTATGCCTGGAAAGAAGGTGCTTTGAAGTGGTATTAAAGAACGGATCAGCTGATATGGCTTCCGATATTGAGCAGATGGAGAAACACAATATTATTGTAACAACTCTGGAAAAAATATGGAATTGGGGCCGGGCACGGTCATTCTGGCCGTTATCCTACGGATGCAATTGCTGTCCGATAGAAATGATGGCCTCAGGTGCGGCCCGTTTTGATATCGCCCGTTACGGGTACGAAGTGTTTCGAGCTTCTCCCCGTCAGGCCGACCTGTTGATAGTAGCCGGGCCTATAACCCTTAAGATGGCCCCGGTGGTAAAAAGGGTTTATGAGCAGATGCCGTCTCCCAAATGGGTTCTAGCTATGGGTAACTGTGCCACCAGCGGCGGTCCCTTCAGGGATGGTTACAGCATCCTCCCCGGGGCTGAAGCCCTTTTCAAGGTGGACATGTATGTGCCTGGCTGTCCTCCGCGGCCCGAGGCTTTGTTCCATGGCCTCCTGGAACTAAAAAAGAAAGTGGAGCGGGGTGAGTATTAAATGGCACCACATGATAATTCCCTCGCTGCTGAACCGCTTGCGGAGTTTTTAGCAGCTCTGCAGGGATCAGCCGACATCGAGGAGATCAGCCAGGATGAGTATTTTGTCTATCTAAAAGTCAACGCAGCCCGGCTTGTTGCGGTTATGCAAGGCCTCCTCAATGAATGGGGCATGAATTACCTGGCTAATCTGAGTGCAGTCGATTATGAACATGTATTTGAACTGGTCTACCACCTTTATGCTATTCCCGACAATGGCAGGAAAATTGCTGTCAAGGTACGAGTGCCTCGTGACATGCCTCAGGTCCCATCCCTGATCTCAGTTTTTCCCAGCGCTGATTGGCAGGAGCGGGAGGCCTATGATTTGATGGGAATCAGTTTCAGCGGTCACCCCAATCTGGTTCGCATACTGCTGCCGGATGATTTTGTCGGTCATCCCCTGCGCAAGGATTTCGGAAAGGAGGCCGGACAATGATCAAAACCGAACCGTACACTATCAATATTGGCCCCCAGCACCCTAGCGCACATGGGGGACTGAGGGCGGAAACCATTATGGATGGGGAAGACGTGCTAGATGTGATCGTACATCTCGGCTATGTGCATCGTTCGGTGGAAAAGATAGCTGAAAGCCGCACCTATGCGCAGTTCGTTCCGTATACTTCGCGTCTTGACTATCTGGCTTCTCATCTGCCCACTCTGGGCTATGTGCAGGCAGTGGAAAAATTGCTGGGGATAACTGTTCCAGAGCGGGCTGAGTATATCAGGGTCATCGTTGCGGAGTTGTCCCGTATCGCCTCCCACCTGATATTTGCTGGCAGTTTGGCCATCGATCTGGGCGCCACTACCGGGATGATCTACTGCTACCGGGATCGGGAGCGTATCCTGGATATGTTTGAGATGAGCAGCGGGCAGCGTCTGATCGCATCATATATGCGTATCGGCGGAGTCAGCCATGACCTTCCCGATAGTTTCTACCCGGCGGTAGAGAGCTTCTTAAAGGATTTGCCAGCCATGGTTTCGGAATATCACGGCTTGCTCAGTGGCAACGAGATTCTGCAGGCGCGCTGCCAAGGGGTAGGGGTGTTGTCTGCTGATGAAGCCATTGCCTACGGAGTAACCGGGCCCAACCTGCGGGCTTGCGGGGTAGCTTATGATATACGCCGTGAAGATCCTTACGGTATTTATGACCGTTTCGAATTTGATATCCCGGTAGGAGGGTCCGGTGATTCCTGGGACAGATATATCGTAAGGATTAAAGAAATCGAACAATCAGGGCGTATAATTGCCCAGGCCTTGCGGGATATGCCCACAGGGGATTACCAGGCCAAAGTACCTCGGATAATCAAGCCTCAGGCCGGCCGGGAGGTATACCACCGTATAGAGTCCTCCAAGGGTGAACTGGGATACCATATCGTCAGCAATGGCACTGACAAACCCCATCGGGTCCATGTACGGGCCCCATCTTTCGTAAACCTGATGGCATTGCCTCTGGTATCACGTGGCGGCAAACTGCAGGACATCATAACTAATATCGCCACCTTGGATCCGGTTCTGGGTGAATCCGACCGTTAACCGTTAAAGAGGAGAGTTAAAGTAAATGGAGACAATTTTTATCAATATTGAAGAATTTCTCACCTCCTGGATGGTCGGAATGGGCCTGGCGCAGCCTTGGGCCGACCTGATCATCACCATACTGCAATGGACGATAATAGTCTTAATAATTACTGTCAACACTATCGTTCTGGTATGGATGGAGAGGAAAGTATCGGGATTTATACAGGAGCGTATTGGACCTAACCGGCTGGGGCCTTTTGGAGCCTTTCAGACCATCGCCGATACTTTGAAACTGCTTACGAAAGAAGACATCGTTCCTGCTCGGGCGGACAAGCTGATTTTTAAAACTGCACCCATGTTCTTTATCATAGTGTCGGTCATGCTCTATGCTGTCCTGCCCTTGGGCAATAATATGGCGGTGGTCGACCTTAATGTAGGGTTGTTTTATTTTATTTCTCTAGCTTCCTTGTCAACTATATGTTTGCTGATGGCAGGCTGGGGGTCGAATAACAAATGGTCGCTGCTGGGAGCGATGCGCTCAGTGGCGCAGATGATCAGCTACGAGATCCCCCTGGTTTTTTCACTCTTAGGGGTGGTGATGATTGCAGGTTCATTGAATCTGACAGACATCGTGACGGCACAGAACCGGGTGTGGTTTATTATTTTGCAACCGGTAGCCTTTATAATCTATTTCATCGCAGCTACTGCGGAGTTGAACCGCGGGCCTTTCGACATGCCGGAGGCTGAACAGGAACTTACTGCAGGTGCTTATACCGAATACACCGGGATGCGCTGGGCTTTGTTCTTCCTGGCGGAGTATACCAATCTGGTGGCGGTTTCAGTCCTGGCAGCCACGCTTTTCTTAGGCGGCGGGCATGGTCCTTGGCTGCCCTCATGGTTGTGGATAATAATAAAAACCTATTTGATAATGCTGGTATTTATGTGGACGAAGTGGACTTTTCCCCGCATCCGCATGGATCATTTATTGTCTTTTAGCTGGAAAGTGCTTATCCCGGTCAGTCTGGCCAATATTCTGGTGACCGGTGCCGGGATAGAATTATTCCGCTGGATGGGATGGTGATTTGATGATCGGCAAGGGATTACTGAAAGGCCTGGGGATCACCTTTAAGCATGGCAAAGAAAAGAATATAACCGTACAGTACCCTGAGGTAATGCCTTATTTGCAGGAGCGCTACCGCGGCTGTCTGGAATTTGATCCCAAAGACTGTATAGTATGCGGAATGTGCATCAAGGCCTGCCCCAACAATGTGCTCAGCTTAGAAAGTGCAGCCATGCCCGGGTCTAAGAAGAAACAACTGGTCAGCTATACCATAGACTTGCAGTATTGTATGTTCTGCAACTTGTGCGTGGAAGCCTGTCCTACCAATACCCTTTATTTTACGCACCATTTCGAACTGTCCACCGCTGAGCGCGGCGCCATAAAAAGGATATACACCCCAGCGCCTGGCACACCGGTTGCAGACGGGGAATCTGAAGCTGTAATCATACCCCCTGAAGCCCTGGCAGATCAAGTTGACACTGAAGCTGAAGCTAAGCGCCTCAAGCAGGTTCAAGCTATGAAGGGGGCCATATCCAAAGGCAATAGTAAGGTGTTGGCTAAATTCGTGGATTCTGAGGAAGATGCCAGCCTGCTCCTGATCATCTTGCAAGGAGACGAAAAGAAGCAGGATAAAATGGCGGCACTAATGATTGATGATAAGGATAAGGCCCGTAAGGTGGCCACAGCTTTTGTAGCCAAGGAAAAACGTGATAAAGCCAAGTCCGAGGAGGGAAAACAATGAGCGGCATGATCATCAATGACCTTGTGTTTGTGGCTGTCGCGGGGTTCACTCTGCTCTCCGCTCTGGGGATGGTGCTAAGCCGCAATATAGTGCACAGTGCCCTGGCATTGATCCTGACTTTCCTGGGTGTGGCGGCATTGTTCTTCAACCTGGGAGCAGGATTCCTGGGTTTGGTGCAGATACTGGTCTATGCCGGAGCAATATCAGTTTTGATCATATTCGCCATTATGCTGGTTATGCACAGTGAACCGGCGCGGACCAATCTCTTCAACACAAGTCTGGGAACACATCTGGCCGGGGCCTACATTGCAGCGCTCTTAACCTTGTCTCTGTCTCTGGCTATATGGTTCAGTGAACTTCCACAGATAAAGGGCAAGACGGTTGAAGACGCAGTAGGCATGCTGGCCCAGTTGTTCATGGGCAATTATGTGATTGCCTTTGAAGCGGCTGCGGTACTGCTGCTGGTGTCGGTAGTGGGCGCCATTATACTGGCGAGAGGAGCTAAGCAATCATGATCGGTCTTAATCATTATTTGATACTCGGCACTTGCTTATTTGGCATCGGTATTTATGGGGTTTTATCCAAGCGCAATGCCATAGCGGTCTTGATGTCGGTGGAGTTAATGCTGAACGCGGCCAACATCAATTTTGTGGCGGTCAATCACTTTATCCGGCCTGATCAAGCTATCGGGCAGTTGTTTGCCATATTTGTCATCGTCGTAGCTGCAGCTGAGGTTGCGGTAGGATTGGCATTAATCCTATCCATTTACCGGCATGCCAGCTCAACAAATCTGAATGATTTCAATCTTATGAAATGGTGAGGGGTGAGGTAAGTAATGTTTGACCTTTTTTCAGGTTCATGGATAATAGTAGCACTGCCGTTTGCGGCTTTTGCAGCCATCGGCCTGTTCTTGCATCGCTGGCCTAAGGCTGCGGCATATACCTCCATCCTGGCCATGGCCTTATCTACTCTTTGGTCGATACTGATTGCCATACAGGTATTCACTGCCGCACCCGGCCAGGTTTTTACGGCAGCGGTGCGCTGGTTGGAGATGCCCGGACTGCGAGTGGATATGGGTATTTTAATAGATCCCTTAAGTGCAGTAATGCTCTTAGTGGTTACCATAGTAGCCTTGCTGGTGCAGATCTATTCTTTGGGATACATGGAAGGTGACCCTGGATTATCCAGCTATTTCGCCTACCACAGCATCTTTGCCGGTTCCATGCTGGGTCTGGTTTTATCCAGCAACTTCGGCCAGGTATTCGTATTTTGGGAACTGGTGGGCCTGTGCTCCTACCTCTTGATAGGCTTCTGGTTTGGGCGCGATTCTGCCAAAGAAGCAGCCAAAAAGGCGTTCATAACCAACCGGGTGGGGGACTTCGGGTTCCTTTTAGGCATCCTCGCTCTGGCGGTATTGTTCGGCAATCTGGACTATCAGCATCTGGCCATGCGCCTGACGGATTATCATAACCTGGCAGTATTACTGCCCATCGCTCTGCTGCTGTTTGCAGGCCCGGTCGGCAAATCAGCCCAATTCCCGCTGCATGTCTGGCTGCCGGATGCCATGGAGGGCCCTACTCCGGTGAGCGCTCTGATCCATGCCGCCACCATGGTGGCAGCCGGTGTATATCTTTTAGCCCGGGCCTTCTTTATATTCAGTGCGGTGCCTCAGGCTATGTATTTAATCGCCGTGGTAGGCGGATTCACGGCTTTGTTTGCAGCTTCTATTGCCCTGGTGCAGATCGATATCAAACGCATCCTGGCTTATTCGACGCTTAGCCAGTTGGGCTATATGGTAATGGCCATGGGTATCGGGGCCATGACTGCGGGGATGTTCCATCTCATGACCCATGCCTTTTTTAAAAGCCTGTTGTTTTTGGGAGCTGGCAGCGTTATCCATGCTATGCACGGTGAGCAGGATATCTGGAAGATGGGACGTTTGTCAGCAAAGATGCCTGTAACCACTTGGACTTTTGTGATCGGAGCCCTGGCTCTGGCAGGGATTCCGCCTTTGTCAGGCTTCTGGAGCAAGGATGAGATCCTTTTGGGGGCGTTTTCCCGCGGCCACCTGTTCTTGTATGGTTTAGGTTCACTGGTAGCATTTATGACCGCTTTCTATATGTTCAGGCTCATCTTCGTGGCCTTTTTCGGCTCTGGTACCAAAGGAAGCCATGCCCATGAGTCGCCGCCAGTGATGACCTGGCCGTTGTTAATACTGGCGCTCTTGTCTGTTGTGGCCGGATTTGTAGGCTCCCCGTTGTTGGGGAATGTATTCGGAAAATATATCAATGCGCCGGGAGCAGCGCACCATGAAATGAATATCGCTATAATGGTGGTCTCATCGCTCTTAGCTGCAGGCGGGATATTCTTGGCCTGGCTGATATACCAGAAAGAGGTCATTTCCCATCTGGAACTGAAACAGAGGTTTGCATCTGTTTACGAGATTTTGTATCACAAGTACTATATTGATGAGTTATATGCCCGGCTGGTGGCGGTGTTTATCGATGGCAGCGCCAGGGTTCTGGAGTGGGTGGACCTGAAGATCGTCAATGGACTGGTCAATGGGTTGGCTTATTTTACTGGCTGGTCAGGAAAACAGCTCAGCTATACCGAGAATGGCCAGGTACAGACCTATGCGCTCTACCTGTTCGGCGGTGTGTTGGTAATTCTAGTGGGCGCTGTATTGGCCGTATACTATACGGTGTTGGCTTAGGAGGTGGCAGTTATGCAATCATTTCATATTCTAACCGTAACCCTCATGGCCCCTCTGCTGGGAGCGGTCCTGATAATGTTGACCCCCCGGAATAACGAAAAGCTGATCAGATACATCGCTGCCATAAGCACTTTTATCAGTCTGATCCTGTCGCTGGTGGTCTTCTTCGGTTACGATCATAGCGTCAAGGGGATGCAATTTGTGGAGTCAGTGCCCTGGGTGGGTGACCTGGGGGTGAACTTTGCACTGGGGGTTGACGGTATCAGTATTCCGCTATTGCTGTTGACCAACCTGATCGGTTTCAGTGCGGTTTATGCCAGCTGGCACACTGAAGAGAGGGTGCAGGAGTTTTTCAGCCTGTTGCTGCTGTTGATCGCCGGAGTCATGGGTACTTTTTTGGCTACCGACTTGTTCATATTCTTCCTGTTCTATGAAGTGGTAGTAGTGCCGATTTATATTCTGGTAATCGTTTTCGGGTCTTCCAAACGGGTGACTAAGGAATACGCCGGCATGAAGCTGACTATTTATCTATTGATCGGCAGCGCCTTTCTGCTGGTCGGTCTGATCGCTTTATTCGTGAAAGCTCAGGCTATGCTGGGCTACCCCAGCATGGATATCGCCACCCTGGCAACTGTGCAGTATCCGGTGGAGTTCCAGGTCCTGGTTTTCGTGTTGATGGCCCTGGGCTTTGGCACTCTGTTGTCCATGTTTCCGTTCCACGCCTGGTCACCGGATGGTTATGCCGGAGCCCCTACCGCAGTCAGCATGATACATGCCGGGGTGTTAAAGAAAATCGGAGGCTATGGCTTGATTCGCATTGGTATCTTCATATTGCCAGCCGGGGCGAAGCTCGTGGCCCCGGTAATAGCGGTTTTGGCTATCGCCAATGTGGTGTATGCGGCTTTCGTGACCTTGAATCAAAAGGACCTGAAATACATCGTGGGATATTCCTCAGTCAGTCATATGGGTTATGTCTTGATAGGAATCGCCGCCTTGAATTTAATCAGCTTAAACGGTGCGGTGATGATGATGTTCGCCCATGGAGTTATGTCTGCACTGTTCTTTGCCATGATCGGTAATCTGTACCATAAGAGCCATACTCGCAATGTAGCTGATTTCGGCGGCTTGGCCCATCAGATGCCCCGATTGGCTTTCGGTTTGATGCTGGCCGGGCTAGCTTCTTTAGGCCTTCCCGGGCTGGTTAATTTTGTGGGCGAGTTCACCATATTTGTGGGAGCGTTTAATGAGTACCGGGTATTGACAGTGATTGCGGTATCAGGCATAGTGCTCACCGCTGTATATATTCTGCGCACCCTGGGTGATGTATTGTTCGGTCCGCGTAAAGCTGAATGGGATCACCTTCAGGATTTGCGCGGGGTAGAGATGGTGCCTCTGATCGTGTTGGGGTTGGCTATTATCATTGGAGGGGTCCTGCCCTTCACCGTTATGGATCTTATCAACGGAGGAATGGGACAACTTCTGGCCTCAACCAATCTCATACAGGTGGGAGGGAGCTTATAATGGGTTATTTATTGCTGGCCCCGGAAATGTTGTTGACGGTCCTGGGGATTGTAGTCCTGGCCCTGGGCTTGATTCTGCCCCAGAGAGGTAAAAAGGTTACCGGAGCGGTGGCTATGATCGGAACGCTGGGCATACTTGTGGTAGTCTTTTGGCAGTTTGGATATGAGGCCGAGTTTTTTCAAGGTGTTTATGGAATTGACGCCTACAGCCACTTTTTCCGGGTGCTATTCTTAAGCGCCGCCTTAATAATCTTTGCCATGGCGGGCAATTACCTGCATCTTTTTAGCGAACGGCAGAGTGAATGGTACAGCCTAATGCTGTTCGCCACCTTGGGGATGATAATAATGGCCTCCTCGGGGGATTTGATAACCCTTTATGTCGGAATGGAATTGATGACTATCAGCTTCTATATCCTCAGCGCTTATCTCTTGGATGACGGGCGCTCCGCCGAAGCGGGGTTAAAATACCTCATTCTGGGAGCCTTGTCATCGGCAGTAATGCTCTTTGGCATAAGCTTGATATACGCTTCCAGCGGATCCACCGTATTTGCTGTGGTTTACCAGACGTTGCAAGCTCAGGTTGTGACCCAGCCAGTATTGATCGCAGGCATAATCCTGTTGATCGCGGGCTTCGCCTTCAAGATAGCATTGGTGCCGTTCCATATGTGGGCTCCGGACATTTACCAGGGAGCACCGACCCCGGTGACGGCTTACCTGGCGGTTGGTTCCAAAGCAGCCGCTTTTGCAGCCTTACTGCGCATTCTGGTGACAGCCCTGCCGGCGGCACATTATAACTGGACCATGCTCCTGGCCATACTGGCTGCGGTGACAATCATAACGGGAAATCTTATTGCGCTGGCGCAGAGAAACGTCAAGAGACTGTTAGCTTATTCCAGCATAGCCCAGGCCGGGTATATCCTGGTTGGGCTGGCAGCTTCCAATGTCTATGGATTCAAGGGAGTGTTGTTCTATGCCATGCTTTATGTGTTCTCTAATATAGGAGCTTTTGCAGTAGCCACCCTGGTGGAGACGCAGAGCGGCAGCTCAGATTTTGACGCTTTCAGCGGTCTGGCCAAACGAGCCCCGATGCTGGCTGCGATCATGACCATTTGCATGCTCTCCCTGGCAGGCATACCTCCTATGGCCGGGTTTGCCGGTAAGTTCTACCTGTTTTCAGGAGCCATACAGTCAGGTTACCTGTGGCTGGCCTTCATAGGGCTCATTATGAGCATGGTTTCAGTATATTACTACCTCAATGTTTCAAGGCTCATGTATATCGGCAAGAGCAGCGAACAGTCCGTGCCGGTGCCAGCCATGGCCCGTGTGGCGCTTTTGGTATGTCTGGTTGGGACTCTGATCATCGGCATCTATCCTCAGCCGCTATCACAATTTGCTGAAATCGCGATACAGGTGTTGTATTAGCATAGACAAAAGGGCAAAGGGGACAGTAAATCATCCCCTTTGCCCCTTTGTCTTTTTCGCCCAATGGCTGTTGACCATAAAAACCTAAAATCTTAGGGGGAAAAACGGAAAGAAATCTAGAAGATAAACGTCATAACTAATAGATTGTTTTTTTGTGCTTAGAAGGTGTTTAGACAAAAGGAGGTTTTGTGATGCGAAAGACATTGGTTTTGATTCTGACAGTACTATTGTTGGCTATGGCAGTAGCCCCGGCGGCAGCTTCGTCGACGTTCGTGATTAAAGCGAATGGACAGGTTTATGACGGATATTTTGCGGTTTATGAGGGCAATACAGTGGTGCCTTTAAGTTTCGTTGAACAGGCGATGCCGGTTACGACTAAGGTGGATGGTGATAACATAGCTATCACCATGAATGACCAGGTTATATCCATGCAATTGGGAAGCCGTCAAGCGCTGGTAAATGGCCAGGCGGCGGTTATGCCTTTTGCAGCCCAGACAGACCAAGAACAAGTTGTGGTTCCGTTGCGCTTCGTGCTGGAAAACCTAGGGGCCAAAGTGGGATGGGATGCCAGCACCTATGAAATTACCGTCACCTCTCCGGTTCTGAAAAATGGCCTGACCGCTGAGCAGACCCTTAGCAAAATAACCCAGGCCATGACCAGCCAGGGCAGGTATAAGATGAAGGCTGACACTACTATGCAAATGCAAATGACTGCTGACGGGCAGACCCAAAACATTGATATGTCCGGACAGGTTTCAGGCTCTATTCAGGAAAAACCTTTGCTGGCCTATGTTACTACTGAAATGAAAGTGGAAAACCTAACTGGAACAGATGAAGCCATTCCCCCCGAGGCCCTCAAGAGCGAAGTGGTTATGAATGATGAAGGTATGTTCATGACCATGCCTGGTTACGATGGCTGGGTGAAGATGGAAATGGAAGGCCTGGATCTTAACCAGTTGATGGAGCAGTATGGCAGTCAGGATCCGGTTCAATCAATCATGCAGATGAAAGAGTTCGGCGCAGTCATAGCCTATGAGGAAGATAAGGTGATTGACGGCAAAAACTATGGAGTTATTGGCGTTGCCATGGATGAAGAATCTTTGGGCGAATACCTCAACGACATATTAGAAAACACCGGGTTGTTCACAACTGGCGGTGCAGCAGCTAATGGCACCGAGATCACGGCAATGATAAATCAGATGATGAAGAGCCTCAAAGCTGATATCAGCTATAGCATGGTTTTCGACTATGAAACCTATCTTGCCATCTCCATGGATATGGATATGAACATGGATATGACATTGGATGTGCCCGCCAATGAAGAGGCCGGTACCGAAGCCATGTCGATGCAAATGAACATTAAACAGCAGGCCGATTACCAGCTTTACGACTATGGCGTGGAGTTTGAAGTGCCTGATGTTAGCGATGCCAGGTCTATGGCAGAGGTTATGGCGGAAATGGCCGCTGAGATGCCTGATCAGCCCGCCCAATAAACGTATGCAAGAATACTCAAGAGGCCACTCCTGGGGGGGTGGCTTCTGGTTTTTTCTGCAGGCCAATTCTACAATTCTTGGCTGGTAGAAATATCATCAGGCTGAATTCTTGCCCTGGGTTCTGCAACCGGGTTTGCTTCCGGGGTATGCCACCAGTAAAGAATTGATCTACGCACGACCGCCTACACATATCATCCGGCTTGGGAGACAGCATCCAAACACATTATTATAGAATCTTTATGCACGTTTTTAAACTGACGGTTCATGGAAGTCTTGCTTCCTTGGGGTTGAAGAAAAAAACGTTCCCGCGCTTCCGTACTCCATTGTACCTGCATATAAGCATAATCGTGGGTATAAACGCCCCCAATTGAAGCAAGCTAATAGCATTAAAAAATCAGTAAGAGGTAATTTGTTATGGAAGATAGACCAAGCTCGTTCTGGATGACTTCTACTCCGTCCACTGGTTATCCGGAAATACAACAAGATCTAAAGGTGGATGTGGCCATAGTCGGCGGTGGTATCGTTGGCATTACCGCTGCGTACCTGTTGAAAAAACAAGGCGTAAAGGTGGCAATCATTGAAGCGGATCGAATTCTGCAAGGAACGACCGGACATACTACTGCCAAAATAACCTCACAGCATCACTTGATATACGCCAGGCTGAAACAACAGGTGGGGCAGGAACTGGCCCAGCAATACGCCGATGCCAATGAGAGCGCCATTCACTTGATTGCCAGCACTGCTGCCGAAAACAATATTGATTGCGATTTTTCCTGGCGTCCAGCTTATGTATTCACCCAATCTGAACAGTATTTAAAAGATCTGGAGGACGAGGCCCAGGCGGCCTGCAGTCTGGGTATTAAGGCCAGCTATATGGACAACAGCCCCTTGCCTTTTTCTGTACGGGCGGCGCTGAGGTTTGATAATCAAGCCCAATTCCATCCTCTGAAATATCTGCAAAGTCTGGCCCGACAGATTCCAGACCAGGGCAGTTACATTCTGGAAAAAACCACTGCAGTGGGAATTGATGAGAATCCCCTGGCAGTACTCACCCGCCAGGGCCAAAAGGTCACGGCAGATAAAATCATAATTGCTTCACACTTCCCCTTTTTCGATGGAGGGGGTATGTACTTTAGCAAACTGGACCCGCAGCGCGCTTATATAATCGCCATAAAGGCCCAGGAGGCCTTCCCGGAAGGAATGTTTATCAGCGCGGAAAGCCCCTCCCGTTCACTTCGCTCCCAACCATATGAAGACGGGGAACTGATCCTGATAGCCGGGGAAAGCCATCCTACCGGGGAGGGAACCAATCTTAACACCCATTATGAAAACCTCTTAGATTTTGCGCACGAAAACTTTGAGGTTAAAGATGTGCTCTACCGCTGGTCGACTCAGGATTATCAAACCCTGGATGGCATTCCTTATGTAGGCCATCTCACCCCTAAAAGCGCCAATATATACGTTGCAACCGGGTTTGATAAGTGGGGCATTTCCAACGGAACCGCATCTGCCATGGTTTTAAACGATTTGATAGTCAGAGGGGATAGTCCCTGGGCGCCGGTTTACAATCCCTCCAGGTTTAACCTGACCTCGGTGAAAACCTTTGTGGGGCTGAACCTTAATGTGGCCAGGAACCTGGTGGCAGGGAAAATTGCCCGGCTCCCTGAAGGTGTTGAGCTTTCCAATGGGGAAGGCAAGGCTATTCAAATAAACGGAGAAAAGTATGGCGCTTTCCGCGATGATAAAGGTGAGCTGCATATTGTTGATATTACCTGCACACATTTGGGCTGCGAGCTTAACTGGAACGATGCCGAAAGGACCTGGGACTGTCCATGCCATGGCTCCAGGTTCAGTTACACCGGTGAGGTTGTAGAAGGACCAGCTTTCAATATTTTGCACGCTGCTGAACAATGTTCCAATGCGGTCGAAGCCCGTATCTTTGAATAAACAGTAAATAGAACCCTATCCTATACGCACCGATCACTCTTAATCGGCCTGCAGCATGGACAAGACCGTATCAATCAAGGCCGTCCTGCTTGCAGGCCGTTTTCGCATAACGAATTAGCCAAATCTTTAACATCTTAAATGAATTATAAAGTCAGCCCCAGATATCCGCGGGGCACTTTACAAACGCTCTGAATCTATAGCATCATAATCATTGCCTCCTGTATAACAGTGCACCTTTACCCGTGCCGCCAGCAGTCAGCGGTCCTATGGCGGTCAAATATGGTAAAATGAGCAATAGTTTGAAGCTGATACCTAAAACGACGCAGCTTTCTTTGCGAAGACCGGGGGGGCAAAACTTAAATGACCAGAGGAAGACTGAGACCTTGGAATATCGATATAATGAGAAGCGTCATTGCGGTCTCTAGAGGACTGGAACCGGCGGACTATTATTTCACCGGGGGATACATCCTGGATGTATACAACGGTGAGCTGCTGGAAGCCAATCTGGCTATAAAAGGGCAGAGGATCGCATATATTGGCCCATCCGACGCGATGCAGGGAGCATCCACCACAGTGATCGACCTTGAAGGCCGGGTACTGGTGCCGGGCTACATAGAACCACACGCCCATCCCTTCACCATGCACCATCCGCTGGCCTTTGCTGATGAGGTGTTGAGCCGGGGGACCACCTGTTCAGTCAATGACGACCTCCTGTTCATGAACCTTATGTCCCCCGATAAGATTATATCCATGGTGGAGAACATCCTTGAGCATCATCCCCATAAAATGTTGTGGAGCGCCCGTTTGGATCCGCAGACTTTCAGCCCCGAGCATTCAGCGCGCTTTACCAGGGAAGCAGTGAGCCAGTTGATTAGGCATGGAGGATTTGTGCAGGTAGGGGAACTTACAGACTGGCCATCCTTGATCACAGGCCATAAGAACATGCAAGAATGGCTCTTGGAGGCCTTATCTTTGGGGAAAAGAGCCGAAGGTCACGCTCCCGGGGCCTCGCTCAGAACCCTTAATCCCCTGGCAGCAGCGGGGGTGACGGCTTGCCACGAATCGATCAATGCAGATGATGTCCTCTTGCGTTTGCGTATGGGGATGTACGCCACCTTGCGCAATTCGTCGCTTCGTCCGGACCTGGTTGACTTATTGAAAGGACTGCTGAAACACAAGCATCTGGCCTGGGAAAGAATAATGATGACTACTGATGCTCCCAAGCCTTCCTTTTTGAAGCATGGCTTCACTGACCGCTTGATCAAGATTGCCCTGGAGCAGGGGGTTAATCCCATCACTGCCTATCAACTGGTGACCAGAAACCCTGCGGTTTACCTGGGGCTGGATAATGAAATCGGCGGTTTAGCTCCCGGACGGATTGCAGATATACTGGTGTTAAACAGCCTGAATGAGCCGACTCCGACAATGGTCTGGGCAGATGGCAAACTGGTGGTGGAAAGGAAAGGCTTGAATGTAGACAGGCAATACCCCCTGGTGCATCTGGACTGGAATGGACTGGGGGTTAAACCCTTGTCAAAACCTTCGGTGTGTATGGAGGACGTGCCGTTGCAGCCTTTGTTCAGCGGGGAAGCCATTTTCCCGGTAATGGAGTTGATTGACCCGGTTATCACCAGGCAGCGCAATTATAAGCTGGGCCAGGAGATCAGACCCGCAAACGGAAAATTGCACGTTGAAAAAGGTCAGGGTCTCTGTTACGCAACCTTGATCAGCCGCGATTATCGGTCAGTCACTCATGGTATCATCTTTAGATTTGCCAGGGAACTGGATGGTATCGCCGCTTCCAATACCGCATCATCAGATCTGGTAGTTGTGGGGCAGGATACCGACGCTATGCGGTTAGCGTTGCGGCGCATACATGAGCTGGGCGGAGGCATAGTAGTCGTCCAGAAGGGGAATATTGCTGCAGAACTCGCCTTGCCTCTGGGAGGCAGCATGAACCCCGGCTCTATGCCCCATGTTATCGAGGCCAGTGAGCAGATAGAACGGGTGTTGGTAGCAGCTGGCTATCCCCACCATGAACCTTTCTATACCCTGAGATTTCTGTCATCGACTCATCTGCCCAGCATACGGCTTACCAGGGACGGTATCACCGAAGTCAAGACCCATCAGGTATTACGCGGCTCTCAGTTCATAAGCAGTAGGTCATGGTAGAGTATATCCTAGCCCGAAAAAGGTATAAACAGCAAGACGCAGGCGCCTACGGTCAAAAGGGCCAAGAGCGGGAGGGCAAAAGCCGCCAGCATGGTCACCCCCATGGCGGTGCGGCCGCTCCTCATCAGCTTAACGCTCCATACCACGCCTCCTCCCAAGAGGGCCAGGCTGAGCACAACAATGATGATGCCCACCTGTGAAGCGAAAGCCGCCCACAAGAGGGCGTATACCAGCGCAGCTATACCCAGGCCGGACGCTACCTCCACAGCAGTCTTGCGTCGGGGTGGTGCGTCTGCAGAGGAATAATCTCCAGTCTCTGTCCCGTTCGAATTTGGAATCTCTGTCCCTTCCGAGTTGGGGCCAGGCTCTTCCGGGTTGCTCTGATCGGCATCCGGAGGCGTCCCATTACGGGCGCCTTTAAGCTTATCATCATCTCCGGGGTTGTTCTCATAGTTCATATGATTTGCTCCTCCTCCAATTAATAAGCTGCCAGATAAAACTTCGATTCATATACAGCAAGGACACCAGGCACAGCCATTGAAAAGCGGTCAGACCCAGTGCGCCCAGCGGTTCTACCCGGATAAACTCCAGCATAAAACGAAAGCTCAGGTAGCTGTTTAGGAAGATCCTGAACAATTCACCCGTCTGTACCACCCCGTACCGTTTCTTCCAAATTAAGAAACCAGCCAGGATGATATCGAAAACTATCTCATAGACCTGAGTAGGATGCCGCCTTATATGATCTCCGAAATCCACTCCCCAGGGTAGTGTGGTGGCCTCTCCATAACAGCAGCCCCGCAGAAAACAGCCGATTCTGCCCACTGCCATGCCGACCGCCACAGGAATGGCAATTTGATTGCCCAGACGCCCCTCAATGCCTAATAGTTTCTTGCCGCCCCAGGTGGCTGCAAAACCGCCTAGTAGTCCTCCAACTATGGTGCGTCCTGACAAGATCGTGGCCCAGGACAGAGGAGCAGAGTTGAGCTCCTGCCAGTGCATGATGATTATAGGCAGTTTTGCTCCCAGTATGCCTCCTGATAAGGCCAATACTGCGATATAAAACGCTTCCCAGCCCTGTATCCGGTCTTGCCGGAGCTGATGCCGGTAGAGCAGTATCCCGGTTAAAAGTGCCACCATTATCATAACTGGGTAAGTATCAACCGGGAAACCGTTGATTTGGAACAACACCGGCCTAATTCCCCAATCGCTGCCTATAGTGTATTGCCCCCTTTGCCGGACCGCGGGTCACACTGCAGGTTTTTCAATTGCCTGCCAAAGCGGCAACATTTCCCGTTGGGGCTGTTCAGACATTCATACAGTTTTATTCCTCCGCAGAATCCCAGCGCCCCTGAGGTTTTTAGAATGGCGGTCAGCCCGGTTATAGCCCATCCCACCTGTGGATTGATAAAATAGAGAGATATCAGAGCAGTCGCATTTAGGAATGAACCAGCCAGATGTGCGAAGCGCACCGCGTTTCCATCTAACAGCTCCAGTTTTGAAGGTAGGAGGCGGTTGATAGTATGGCTGTACAGCAGAACCAGAGGGGCTCGCTCTACTCCCAACCAGGCCGATAGAAGCAAGATCAGCAAAACCACACCCACCAGTTCTTTGATGTGCAGGATCCAGGCCGCCCACAGCAGCAAAGCCAGGCTGTATTTACAGAAGGCAAACGCAGCCGAGGGGACCTCAACCGGGTGGTATTCTTTCATGATTTATCCTCCTTTTTCCGAATTTAGGAAAAAACATACCGGTCCGTAACTGGTATTGTCGGTAATCCGGGAATTGTTCGCGCAGCAGGGCCTCCTCCTGCCGGGCCCGGTAAATCATAAAGGGAACGAATATGAGCGTCACCGCAGCCAGAGCTAGAACATTGACATAAGCCACAGAGGCGCCGTAAAACATCATTATAATAGAAGCGTACAAGGGGTGCCTGACCAGTTTATACATCCCGCTGGTCACCAGGCAGTGATCTTCGTAGATCTTGATATGATTGGCCCAGTTGCCCCCCAGGTTACGCCGCCCGGCCAGATTGACCAGACAGCCGACAACTACCAGCAAGGTTCCTATAATCATGAAGGCCATTTTGCCCCAGCCGGGTGCTGTCGGGAGGTAACCCTTCCCGCTCTGCAGGATGGCATAGAAAAAGAGGAAAAAAAGCGTCATAGTGGCTGTGTCCACTAAGGAGCGCTTTTCCCGGCGCACTCTTTCACGCCTGGAGAAAAGCGCAAAATCAACAATCACCGCTGTAAATATCAACACCACACATAAACAAATCACCAGGGATATGACTAGCTCCAGAGAAAATTCCGGCGGAAACCCCCTCATGTTTTGTCACCCCTATGTATCATATTATAGGCAGAAAAAGGTATTTTGCGTAAATCCGGGGTGATCACATGGACGCATTCTTTCTGCATTGATTTTATATCAAAATCGTATCTGTCGATAAAAGAGGTCACACTTAAACGAAAGGTATTTTCATCAATGTATTCCATCTTTCTCTGTTTGGATTTGGCGAAAAAATTGAAAGGTATGATGTGACGAAAATCGCTGATGAATTTGCAGCAATCCAGGCTGGCTTTGATATCCGTAATACTCCGGCCGGCATTCTTAAGCGCGTCTTCAATGGTGAAGGCGAAGGTGTTGTCGATCAGGTGCAGATAGTCCTGGATGCGGGCATCGCGGGTGATGGGAAGAAAGCCGCCCTGCTGGGAACGGTACAGGAAGGTGATGGCTACGCGCTCTACGTTGCAGGGCAGGGGGATGAAATCACTAATTTTCAACATGCCGCTGCTCTGCTGTTCCAGTCGCTGCAAGACCCCGGAGAGGGTCACCCGCTTCCTCTTGCCTATATCCGGGATGCGTCCGAAAAAACCCTCCGGCTGAAAATTAATCCCCCGCACATACGGCTGCTTAAGGCCAAACAAGAATATCTTGCCGACTTCCTCCTCATTTATCCCTCCACTGACGGTTGAGACCAGGGTTGAGGGTATCTTGGCAAAAGCCAGATTTTCCAGAGCTTGCCGCTTACATTCCAGCAGATTACGCCCCCTTAGTTGGAGATAAGTCTGTTCTTTAAAGCCGTCGAATTGCAGATAAACCTCGAAGCCGCCCCTGAATTCCTGCAACGCCTCCACGAAAGCCTTATCCTCTGCCAGGCGCAGACCATTGGTATTGAGCATCACGTATTTAAATGGTTTGGATTTAGCCAGACGGATAATATCAATAATCTGCGGGTGCAGGGTGGGCTCACCCCCGCTGATCTGCAGGATTTCGGCCTGGCCGCCCTCAGAATCCAAAAAGAAATCCATCATCCGCTCGATGGTAGTCAAGGTCAAATGTTCACCCTCGCCAGCCCCGGCATAACATAACGGGCAGCGCAGGTCACAGCTATTGGTAATCTCTATTAAGCCGATGCAGGCGTGCTGATCGTGCTGCGGGCAGATTCCGCAGTCGAAAGGGCAGCCCCGGCTGACTGTGGTGTGAACCTTCATTTTAGTACCTGGCTTATCGTAGAGCCTCTTGCGCAGATGATATTCAGCGCTCTCCTCCAGCAACTCCCATTGCTCGCCATGATGAGCACAGTATTTCAGGAGAAACACCTGCCCGTTACGAACAACCACCTTGGCGGCAACGGTGTTCATACATTGCGGGCAGATGCTGGTGGTGCTTTCGAAAAAAGTATAATCCCTTAATGATGGGGAAGATGGGTGCTCTGACTTCAATGCAGTGTACCTCGACCGGTTTTTTCCATTATACCACCTGGCAAAGCAGCGTAGCCGGGTTGAAGTCAAAACAGCAGCCTTGGATTCTCACTAATAGATGTGGAATGATCGTAACGCAAGAGGCGAATCATAATCAATAGAATTTATTTCAGCAGAAAGAAGGGATAAATTGAGCAGACTTCTATACATTAAAGCCAATGCCAAGCCAGCAGACAAATCCAGGACCTACCGCATTTCAGACCGGTTTATCAATGTTTATCGTGAAACCCACCCCCAGGATGAAGTGGTTACTTTGGATCTATATCACGAAGGGATTGGTTTTCTGACCCCGGAGATTATGGAGATGCACGGCAAGGAGTGTGAAGACCGCAGCCATCCCATACTGAAATATGCTTTTCAGTTTAAGGAGGCAGACAAATATGTATTCGCCGAACCGCTTTGGAATCTGGGGGTTCCAGCTATCCTCAAGGCGTATATCGATTATATAAGTGTAGCCGGGATTACATTTGAGTACACTGCCAGGGGACCGGTAGGGTTGTGCACCGGAAAGAAAGCGGTAAACGTCACCACCCGGGGAGGGGATTATGGCAGGGAGCCTATGGCTTCCTTCGAAATGGCGGACCGATATTTGAGGACCATTCTGGGGTTCCTGGGAATATCCGATTATAAAACCATTGCCGCCAACAACCTCGACGTCATAGGTCAGGATGTGGAGGCGATTATGGCAAACGCTATGAAAGAGGCCGAAAATCTAGCCCGAGATTTCTAAACCTCTTTATGATAATGAGTGGCCGGCGGGATGGTTTTAGACATTGCCAAATGCTCTAAAAACCACCCCTGACCGCCATTTCATACTCGCTAGAGGCAGACGTGCCGAATCGCCATCCACCTGGCCCTCTACTTCACGTTTGTAATGCTTTTCTGCACTGAATTAGACAGTCATTGAGCAATTCACAGGCCATATCCATTTCAGCCAGGGATTTGTTGCTCATCCCGCTCCGGGGCAGTTTCTTGATTTCCCTGATGGCTTGATCAACATGGTCCATTACCGATTGTACTGCTTTGTCATTCAAGCTGCTTCACCTCCAGAAGTATTGTATAGATGCTCTCATGCTCGGCCCGATCACCAGAATGGGTTGGCAAACAACCCTGCTGAATTCCTACAACCTTCGTTCCGCCTCCACAGTAGCCGGGCCGAAGATGGCCTGGCAGTGTTTGAGGCATTGGTCCAGTGATTGGTAAGCTATATTGAGAGCTTGCTTTGCTTCCGAGGTTAAGTCTTCTTGCGCAATCCCTGCGATTCCGCTCTTGGCGTCTTTTATGTGTACTATGGCTGAAGCAATAACTCTTCTCTCGTCCAATTCAATACCTCCTTTAGACCAAATCGACACCTGTAGTATGTGCATTGCTATTATGTCTATGCCCTGACCTAACTCCTGGCTGTATGCTTCCTGGGTGAAGAGCGCTAAACTCCCCAATTGAATAAGAAAGGACAGACAACGGGCCAAGCCCGTTGTCGCTTTTCGTGGCAAAAATCCATGAGGATTTGTTAAGTGACACGGTAATGTCTTGCAGATGATTAATAATCAAAAAGCATGTCAATTATGTAAGATTCTATCGTTAACGGGAGGAAAATGTTGGTATAACACGGAATATATAGGAAAGGGCGAAATGTTAATTAGGGGGGAGAGTATTTGTATGAAAAAGTCAAAAGTGTAACGATGGCCGGCCTTTTGCATGATATTGGCAAAGTCCTGCATAGGGGAGCAAATGTGGATGGCCGCGCCCACAGCATATCCGGCCATGACTGGGTGAAGGAGTATATTGATAATCCGGCCATTCTGAACAGCATCCGCTATCATCATCACCAGGACATTGAAAAGGCCCAAATTGAAAAAGGTAGCCTGGCATACATTGTATATTTGGCCGACAACATCGCTTCAGGCGTTGACCGCAGGGATATAGAAGGAGAGGCTCTCGGGGGATTTGATAAGAACAGACCTCTGGAGTCAATATACAACCTCTTGAACGATTCCAACGCAAAAGCTGTCCATGCTTTGACCACTCTTGATGAGAAGATAAACTACCCTTCAGATTTCGAAAAACACGATTTAGCTTCATATTACAATAAGATAATTTTCGGTTTGGCAGAGGGACTGAGAGCTGTTGAATACAAAGGGGAATATGTTAATTCTTTGCTGGAATTAACAGAAGCTTACTTGTCCTATGTGCCTTCTTCCACCAATTTAGGAGAGGTATCTGATATTTCGCTTTTTGACCACTCCAAAATTACAGCCGCCCTGGCGGCATGTATAGTGTTATATATGACCAGTCTGGGTCGAGATGATTATCGTCTTGAACTTTTTGAAAAGCGTCACGGCTTTTATCAGGAGAAGGCCTTTTGCCTGTTCTCTTGCGATATTTCCGGGGTGCAGCCCTTCATCTACACCATTTCATCCAAGGGCGCCTTAAAGGGACTTCGGTCAAGGTCATTCTATCTGGAATTGCTGTTAGAAAACCTGGCAGACGAGATTCTATCGAGCTGCACCCTTTACCGCACCAATCTTATCTATACTGGCGGCGGTCATGCCTACATACTGCTGCCAAACACTGTTGAAGCCCGGGAAAGGGCAGCAGCAGTAATAAGAAACCTGAACAAAAATTTGCTCAAGCTCTATGGAACCAGGCTGTTTGTTGCTTATGGAATGCAGGAATGCTCCGCCAATGAACTTATGAGCAAGACTGGAGACCCGGAAGATTATCTGAACATTTTCCGCAGTGTATCTTCGCAAATCTCGGCAGGCAAATTACGCCGTTATACCGCTAGTGAAATCATGGAATTAAACCACAATTTCCCGGACAAAGCAGGGCGTGAATGCCGGGTCTGTGGTGTATCCAGCCAACTGGTGGAACGGAATGGGGGTGTTATCTGCCAGGCCTGCGCAGCCTTTGAGGATATATCCCGCATGCTTATTAAACCCGATGCGGTGTTTGTGGTCGCCAATCAGGAACTGGGCGGGGTAGCTTTGCCGCTTTTCTCCGGGCAGGGGGAAAAGCACTTCTTCTATGCTCGCACGGCTGATGAAGTCAAACAGATGTTGAAGGGGAGCCCGGAAAGGGTAGTGCGCATATACAGCAAAAACACTTTTCACACCGGTTTCTCTTTGGCTGCCAAGATATGGCTGGGGGATTATGCCACTACAAGTCCAGAGGGTGATTTGCAGACCTTTGAAGAACTGGCTGATGCCTCACACGGTATAGAGAGGATTGGGGTGCTCCGTGCTGATGTCGACGACCTGGGTACTGCTTTTGTCAGCGGCTTCATCAGGGAAAATGAGGCTGAAAATAAATACCGTTACCTGACCTTGTCCCGTACTGCCACACTTTCACGCAGTTTATCCATATTTTACAAATACTATCTTAATGGCATCCTGGCCCCTGGTGAGCCTGGCCGGTTAGCCTCACCAGGGAAACGCCACATTGTGGTGGTTTACTCCGGCGGGGATGACCTTTTCCTGGTCGGGGCTTGGAACCAAGTCCTCTCCGCAGCTATTGATATCCGCCGAGCCTTTGCGCGATATACCGGAAATTCCCTGACCCTGTCAGCCGGTATGGCCATATTCGAGCCCGGTTACCCCATTGCCCGGATGGCGGCTGAAACCGCCCAACTAGAAGCCCAGGCCAAAGCCAATCAGTATGCCGGCGGGGTCAAAAATTCCATTTCGCTGCTGGGTATGGAATGGATGCCAAAGCAGCCCCACCCTGACTTTGATATAGAGTTCCAGAGGGACAAGGCTGAACTGCAGTTAAAGGCCTATCATACCTATGATTGGGATACATTTGAAAACCGGGTTATGGGTGAAAAGTATGCCCTGATAGATTACTTGTTCAGCGGAAGTGATGCCTATGGCAACAGTTTCCTGTATAACATCCTGGAGCTGCTGCGCCAATCACACCAATCCGGAATCAACATTGCACGGCTGGCCTATCTGTTAGCCCGGCATGAACCGGACAAGAATGCCAAACCTGAGGTGAAGCAAAAATATGCCGCCTTCACTCAGAGCATTTACAACTGGGCTTTATTAGAAGAAGACCGGAGACAATTAATAACCGCCATCATATTGTATTCATATTACAATCGCGAAAAGGAGGTAAACCGACATGCCTAACGATATTAAAAGCGCTTTCGAGAAAGCAGGGTTCAAGTCTTCTACAAAGCAACAAACCCAGAACACAGCGGCACAGGCTGTTGATAAGTTTGTGCTGCAGAAAAACTACGCTGACCAAGCGGAACAGGTCATAAAGGATTTAAAGAACCAGATGGGGCGTGATTTCCAGAACTTCACCACCAGCAAGATAAGGAATATCCTGTCCATGGTCAGTGAGATCTACAACGATGTCCGGGCCGAACCGGAAGATGTTTTAGATGAACAGATACAAAGCAGAATAGAATACCTAAAAGTGCGGTTGGCTTACGAATGCGGCCGTGAGCCGAAGGTGGTCAAGCCCTTTGTGAAAAAGGCAGGATTACTGGAACTACTGAGTGACATTGGCGACAGCCGGAAAAAATTCATAGATTTTGCCCGCTATATGGAAGCGTTGGTAGCCTACCATCGTTTCTACGGTGGCAAAGAATCTTAAGGGGGTATTTATAGATGTACGGTAAACTATGGATCAAATGCCATATGACTGTTCTTACCGGTATGCATATCGGTGGTTCTTCCGCTTTTTCATCAATAGGTGCTGTGGACAGCCCGGTGATACGGGACGCTTTGACCGGAGAACCCATGCTGCCTGGCTCCAGCCTCAAGGGGAAAATGCGCACCCTGCTCGCCAAGTCTTTCAAAAACCATTACATAACCCAGGAATGCGCTAATGATCCGCCAGTGTTGAAACGGTTGTTCGGTTCGGCTGGTGACAAGGGACGAAGGGAGAATCCCAAGGCAGCCCGCTTGCAGTTTGCCGATTCTTTCCTGATTAATGCCGCTGCTATGAAGAACCGGGGCGGGCTTACCGAGGTTAAGTTCGAGAACACCATCGTGAGGCTGACTGGGGTTGCCAATCCGCGCCAGATAGAGCGGGTGGTAAGAGGCTCAGTGTTTGCCGTCAACATGGTTTACGATATGGAAGAGGCCGATGACATTATAGAGGATTTTACTAATATCGCCCAGGGCTTAAAACTATTGTCCATGGACTATTTGGGCGGACACGGCTCGCGGGGCTATGGCCGGGTTGGCTTCACCAACTTTGAAGTGCTGCTCAAAGATGGTTCCTGTCCGTTAGAACTGGATTTGCTGCAGAATATGTTAAAGGAAGTGGAGGAATATGGAGTATTCTCTTTACAGGCTTAACTTCACCACTGCTTTGCATATAGGCCGGGATTCCGGAGGAGCCTCTTTGGATGATGGCCAGATGACAATTCATGCCGACACCATATTTTCAGCTTTGTGCTGTGAAACTGCCCATGACCGGCGGATGACACAGTTGGTAGAAAGCTTTTCCAACGGTAGTTTGGTTATTTCCAATGCTCTGCCATTCTCCGCTGAGGAACTGTTTCTCCCCAAACCAATCCTGTTTACAGGCCATAAAAAGCGCGAAGGCGATGCAGGGCTAAAAAAAGCTCTGAAAAGCCTGGATTTTATTCCCCTGTCGCAGTTTCGGAGTTACCTGGACAATCTTAACCAGCCGGCTATAGAGATGGAAAAACTCAAATACGATTTCGGCCAGCTTTCCACCAGCACCAGGGTGGCTATAAAAGGCAATGACCCTCCTCTGCCTTACCACGTGGCTTCGTGGAGATTTGCCCCAGGATGCGGTTTATATATAGTAGTTGGCTATGAAGATGAAAATGCCCTGAAAACCCTGACTTCGGCCCTGAACAGCCTGGGCCTCTCCGGCATTGGCGGAAAGAAAACCTCAGGATGGGGCAAATTCGAGCTTAAGCAGGACAGCGTTCCCGCCCTGATGATGGAATTGCTCAATGACCGCGAGGCTGAATATCAAATGATGCTGGGAACGGGTTTGCCCATTGAAGCTGAACTGGAGGAGACCCTTCAGGACAGCTGGTTTACCCTGATTAGGCGGGGAGGCTTTATCCACTCTGAAGGATATGCCAGCGGGCAATTAAAGAAAAAAACCATTTACATGCTGGGGCCAGGCTCCTGCCTGCGCAGGCGTTTTCGGGGGAAGATGCACGACTTGTCTGATAACGGCAGTCATCCCATTTACCGCAACAGCAGCACTCTATTTGTGGGGGTGAATTTATGAAATACGGCCACCTGGAAAGGGTAAGCCTTGTATTGCGCGCCTTATCGCCGGTATTTATCGGCTCGGGTGAGCGACTCAATAAAAAAGAGTACATATTTGACGTCCAAAATCGGCAGATTCATTTTCCTGATCTGCCCCGTCTGGTATCCTTTTTGAAAAAACGTTCCCTGCTGTCGGCCTATGAAAACTTCTTGGCCAACCCCCGGCTTAATGATCTTCAGGCCTTTTTGGCAGACCGACGGGTAACTGCGGATGATTATTGTCATTTTGTGCAGTATAGCATCGATGCGGGTGAAGCCGTACGGGCCGGCAACTTCCGTGAAGTCTTGATCTTTGTCAAAGACCCGGAAGGAAAGCCCTACATCCCCGGTTCCAGCCTGAAAGGCGCCATCCGCACCGCTTTAGCTGCCTGGTTATTGCAGCAAGGCGATTGGGAACGTGACCGGAGCATGGTTGAAAAGGCCGATAGTGCGGTAGCACCGCGCAGGTACCTGTCCCGGGAAAGCGACAGACTGGAGCGGAGGATTTTCTATCGCCTTAACAGAAGAGACCGGCAGGGGCAACAAATCAACAATGCCGTCAATGATCTCATGCAGGCCATACGCATCAGTGACAGTAGGCCCCTGAGCTATGATAACCTGACACTGGTCGGTAAATACGACCGTAAGCCTGATGGAACCGTAAGTCCCATACCGATATTCAGGGAATGCTTGATGCCCAGTAGCCAGGCCTGTCTGGAAATGACCCTGGATTTGCCGATGCTGGCCCAGGTAGGGATGGATGCCGACACAATCGAAAAAGCCTTGCATTATTTCGCCGAACAGCATTACGCCAGGTTTGAGCAGTACTTTGCGGAATTGCCAGAGGATGCGGACACAGCAGCCCGGCAAGGAGTGGATGTTATCCTGGGTGGCGGAGCAGGCTATGTTTCCAAAACCGTAACCTACAACCTGTTCCCTGACAGGGAGCGGGCCTTGCGCATAGTAAGCAAGATAATGGTCAAGCATTTCCCGGGACACAACCACAATAGTGATGTCAACCGCTACAAAGTATCGCCGCACACATTAAAGACCACGGTATTCAGGGAGGAGTATTACCCTATGGGCAGATGCGAGTTGTTATGGCAGTGATTTGATGAGGCATAAGGGGAGAAATCATGCTACAAAAGATTGTTTTACAGTGCAGATATAGTGGGGAAAACAAAGCCAATTACAATTGGGGGTCGCTTTTTCATGGTTTTCTGTTCAAAGCCCTGCCGGATGGAGTAGCGGACTTGCTTCACCAGGGTCAGTTGCGGCCCTTTTCCCAATTTGTGACTTCTGAATCTGAACAACAGCTCACCTGGACCATTGGGTTATGGGATGGGTTGATAGCCGGTCACATAGTGAGGTCCATCATGCCGCTAGACAGCATTCAGCTGGAGCAAAAGGGGCTGACCCTTGAAGTCGTCAGCGTTAATCGCAGCAGTCTGAGCGTGCCGGAGTTTTTTGCCAGGCATTTCACAGCAGATGTCCCATGCCGCCGTTACGAAATCGAATTCCTGACCCCCTGTACTCATAAACAGGATGGCAGCTATGTGTTGTTCCCCACCCCGGGGCTTATTATCAACAGCTTAAGTAAGCGCTATAGCGCGTTTATGCAGGATGTTACGTTGGATGATCCCCAAGCCATGGAGCAGGTGGCCGCTCACTTGCGTATAGTTCGTTACTCTCTGCGTACTGCTGTATACTATCTGGAAAACACCAAGATAACGGGATATATGGGCCGTATAACCCTGGTGATCAACGGTCCTGAGCAGCTGGCCAGACTGGCTGGGGCTCTACTTTCTTTTGCCGAATACAGCGGCGTGGGCATTAAGACAGCCCTGGGTATGGGTGGAGTAATTGTCAGGCAGATTCAGCCGCGCTTGCCCGACCAACAAGCTTGATTTTAGCGCCGCGTGGAGGTAATTAGAGCATAATGGAGAAAAACGATAAAAACCCATTCGGCTTGATGAGTTCACAGGGCTTCAATGTAAGTAACTGGAAATTTCGTGGCGAGCGCCGCAGAACCATTTTTGAGCCCAAGCATATTGCGGCTTTCAGCTGGCAGGATTGACAGATAAAGACCCCTTTACGGGGACGGAAAGTTTTGCCAAATCAATGATCTGTTTTTTCGTAAATCTATTGACAGATAAAGACCCCTTTACGGGGACGGAAAGCCGGCCTCTGTTTGCATATGTGCGATGGTGGACATCTAATTGACAGATAAAGACCCCTTTACGGGGACGGAAAGAATCCTCCCGCCCGGGCACTGAGCCAATGCCCGGAAAGATTGACAGATAAAGACCCCTTTACGGGGACGGAAAGGCAGTACCGCTCCTGCATGACCGCTTCTACCTGCGCATTGACAGATAAAGACCCCTTTACGGGGACGGAAAGTTCCGCTCTATGCGGCTGATATACTCCGAGCGGATACCAATTGACAGATAAAGACCCCTTTACGGGGACGGAAAGCCAAAAGGTAATGCAGGCATTGAATGTAATAATTGTATTGACAGATAAAGACCCCTTTACGGGGACGGAAAGTTTCTATCGGGTCGTACACCGTCCCGCACTTGTATTGACAGATAAAGACCCCTTTACGGGGACGGAAAGATGCCCTGATATCCGGTCCCACATGCGTCAAAATCAATTGACAGATAAAGACCCCTTTACGGGGACGGAAAGCTTAAAAAAAATCTATATCCAAATTTCTCATGGTATTGACAGATAAAGACCCCTTTACGGGGACGGAAAGCCGCAAAGGCAGTTATTCGGATTTGGTTCGTCGCATTGACAGATAAAGACCCCTTTACGGGGACGGAAAGTGCAAGCTGTAAAACATTTCTCAGTAGTCTATTCCTATTGACAGATAAAGACCCCTTTACGGGGACGGAAAGGCAATCCACTTGGAACATGATAGTTCCAATAACAGATTGACAGATAAAGACCCCTTTACGGGGACGGAAAGTTTTCCGTGCAGTTATATAATGTGGCAGGGCTTCCATAATTGACAGATAAAGACCCCTTTACGGGGACGGAAAGGACCCGTCCTGAAAAACTATCGTGTGGACTCTGTCATATTGACAGATAAAGACCCCTTTACGGGGACGGAAAGAAATCAATGACCTGCCGCTTTGTGAATCTCATCTCCAATTATTGACAGATAAAGACCCCTTTACGGGGACGGAAAGTCAATGGAAAATCCAATAATAAAAGGTAAAACAAATAATTGACAGATAAAGACCCCTTTACGGGGACGGAAAGCAATTCTTCCGGGGCATAACTGAGGGGTTTATGATCCGAATTGACAGATAAAGACCCCTTTACGGGGACGGAAAGCTGTTCTCGAGGCGGTGTATCGTCATTAGGCTAACCCATTGACAGATAAAGACCCCTTTACGGGGACGGAAAGTAAAACAATCTTCTCCCTTAAACTCTTTGCCGCAGTCTATTGACAGATAAAGACCCCTTTACGGGGACGGAAACGCTCTAAGGCTCAAGTCGCACACTTGGCGAGCGGCGTGATTATTGACAGATAAAGACCCCTTTACGGGGACGGAAACGGTCATGGTATATGCCTCAATGGCATTCCCACAAACCATTGACAGATAAAGACCCCTTTACGGGGACGGAAACCTGTTTCCTGCCTTCTCTGTTCCAGGACCTTTGTGGCATATTGACAGATAAAGACCCCTTTACGGGGACGGAAACTGTCAACACCACCACTCCTGCTGCCATGTAGGCAAATTGACAGATAAAGACCCCTTTACGGGGACGGAAACCAGAACTTAGGTTTGGCATCACCGTGAAAACGGCGTATTGACAGATAAAGACCCCTTTACGGGGACGGAAACCATCCTTAAATCCCGTTGTATAGCACACTTCACATCTAATTGACAGATAAAGACCCCTTTACGGGGACGGAAACCTTCCAGTCCTGGATGGCATCCAGAACTTCGTTCACCGGATTGACAGATAAAGACCCCTTTACGGGGACGGAAACGTACTTCTTTAGTGTTGTTAATGCCATTTTTATATCCTATTGACAGATAAAGACCCCTTTACGGGTGTGGAAACGGGATCTTCGAAACATGCGTAGCACTAAGGACGACATCCATTGACAGATAAAGACCCCTTTACGGGGACGGAAACTTTAAATGCGTTTCAGGTTAGGTTTAGTGCATCCTAGATTGACAGATAAAGACCCCTTTACGGGGACGGAAACGGAAGTGGAATCCAGACAGGGCCACAGTTTCGGTAGCATTGACAGATAAAGACCCCTTTACGGGGACGGAAAGAATCCGGAAACTAGCCCGTAAGGGACTTGTCAATCCAAAATTGACAGATAAAGACCCCTTTACGGGGACGGAAACCCGTTGCTGTCCAAAATCAGTGACAAATGAGGGTAAAACATATTGACAGATAAAGACCCCTTCACGGGGACGGAAACAGTTTTTTAGCCAGTGCTTCCTGGGACATTCTGGCCCATTGACAGATAAAGACCCCTTTACGGGGACGGAGCTCTTAATAAAAGGAGGGGTTTTATGAGTTTCATTTATGTTTATGAAAGGGGAGCTAAAATCGGCGTACAGAATAACTGTGTTGTAATAGAGAGTGAGAAAGAGAACATCAAGCGGACGTTGCCAATTGAAGGAGTAGAAAATATTGTTATTTTCGGTGACGCCACCCTGAGCACTAGCAGCGTCAGGCAATTCTTAGAAAGAGATATCAATCTTACCTGGTTATCAAGCAAGGGTAAATTCTTTGGTCGACTTGAATCCACTCGTGGTGTGGATATTCACCGGCAGCGAAGACAGTTTGCTTGTGGTGAGGATGAGACTTTCTGTTTAGAATTATCTAAGAAGATTGTACTGGCAAAAGTTAAGAATCAGATTACCATTTTGCGGCGCTATCAGCGCAATAGGCAGGCAGCACCGGTGCAAAGCAATATCGAGGCAATTTCAAGGCTCCTGCCGATCATAGAACAGGATACGAGTATAAATGTACTTATGGGGCATGAAGGTCTGGCCGCTCGTAATTATTATCAAGCCCTGGGCCTTTTGGTTGATCAAGAATTTGCCTTTAACGGCCGAAGCAGGCAACCTCCCCGGGACCCCTTTAATTCGCTCTTAAGCTTCGCATATACCCTGTTGATGTACGATGTTTACACAGCAGCAGTCAACCGTGGTCTAAGCCCTTATGCTAGTTATTTACATAGTATTCGCAAAGGTCATCCAGCATTGTGTTCAGATTTAATGGAAGAGTGGCGTGCGGTTCTAGCTGATTCATTGGCATTGTACGTTACCAGTAAGGGGATAATCAAGCGCACTGATTTTGAAAAGGTTCAACCAGAGGGTGGGGTGTACTTGAACGCGAGCGCTTCAAAGACCTTTATAGCTGAATACGAAAAAAAGGTACGCACCCGTTCCCAGTATATTAACTATGTTGATTACCCCGTGAGCTTTCGCAGAGGAATAGAAATGCAATGTCAGCGGTTAGCCCGCGCCATTGAGGATGGAGATCCCTCTATTTATCAACCGGTGGTGATAAGGTGATGGAGAAGAGCACTCGAATTTTTATTTTCGATGAATTCATTGCAGAAGAGAGGCGAAAATACTTGGTGGTAGTAATCTATGATATTGTTGACAACCGCCGTCGGGGTGCATTTGCTAAATACTTAAAGGGTTTTGGAGTGCGGGTGCAAAAGTCCGCCTTTGAGTGCATCCTAACCGCAGCTAAATATGAAAAGCTGGTCAAAGGGATACCTTCACTAATAAGTGCTGAGGATCAGATTAGGGTATACAAACTTACCAGTAACGCTGATATTAAGGCCTGGGGAACTGTAGAACTGGTTGAGGAAGAAGAAGTTGTGATTATTTAAATGTTACGGTTGGCAAAGGGGGAGGTTACAATGAAGATTATGCTCAGTGGGGTTGGCAACCGTGATGCGTTTGCTATTGACCCGAACACCCAAGAAAGCTCATTGGGTCCATTACTTACTGTCGCCCAGGAGATAAAGCCAGATATCCTTATAATGTTCCCGACACGCAAACAACTCAACGACCAACTTAGTTATACTGAAGACCGTTGCGACGCCATAGAGGCTGAGCTCAAAAAAATGCTGCCTAAGATAGCGGTGAGAAAAGTGCCTTTAGATCTAAGCGACCCTACCGATCATCATGACATATTGACCCAGTTAATTCCTAAAATCAATGAGATTAAAAACTATTACAGCCAATCACAGCCCGACTATTACATAGGGATTTCTTCGGCGACCCCACAAATCCAGGCTTCCTTTTTGCTCCTGGTGAGCAGTCAGCGTATAAATGCCCGCCTTTACCAGGCTCGTGACCCCCATTATGTACAAGCCGGTCAGGAGCGAGTTCGAGAAATCGATGTTCAATTTATCGAGGAGGAGAACCAGATTAATCGGAGCAAGATATTCTACTCTAAGTACTATTTCTCCAGCGCCGCCGATGAAATGACTAATATAGCTTTAAGTACACGCAAATTGGAACGCTCCAAACTGGCTGAAATATACAGCGACCTTCTCTCCGCGTATCATTATATAGATCTCTATCAACATGAACGGGCGTTGGAATCGCTATATAAAGTGGAAAAAAACTTGCAAAGATTGCGCATAATTGCCTTGTTGGCGATAGTGAAGGAACAACGGGTAATTGTAGAGCAAATCATTCAGTTTGACGATAAAGAAGGTTTTGAGAACCTTTGCGATTTGTATCATAATGCCTGCCGCCGTTTCGAAATGGGTCAATACATAGAGTGTTTGAGCCGTTTTAAAAGGATTTATGAAGGGTGCTGGTACTATATAGCCAGAGAAGAGCTGAAAATCCAGCCAAATAGGAAGCTGGAGGATCAAAGGGGTGTCGATTGGGTTTTTAGAGCACTCAAACGGAACCGTGGAAACCTAAATCTATATGAAATTGCTGAATTATACGAACATAAATTCGGGAAAAAAAGATTATCCCCCGGGCTGGAAGATAAATTAAACAGCTTGGCTAAAAAGCGCAATTATACCATAAACAACCACGGAATGAGGTCAGTAAACCACGAGGACGCTCGGCAGGCCATTAAGCTGCTCAAAGAACTCCTAATGAAGGTATTTCCGACTAAGAATATCGACCAGTACCCTTTTTCCAGCAGCAAACTGGAGGAAGCCGGCAACATTATTTTTCAAAATATATAAAGTATAATAAACCGATTAAAATGATCACACAATTCATTGGCTTCTTTCGCCTAAATATTCGGGCATTATTGCATGACTAGTTCGATAGCATTGAAAAGGGGCATGGATTATTCTCCAATGGCCCCCTTTAACAATGGCAAATCGTCAGCTCACAATTCATCAACTTTAACCTGGAGTATTTATACTGGGTTTGAAGCATACCTCTACCCTCCGCTGCCGGGTTATCATAACCAGATAAATCAGGTCGAACAGCAGCGTGGCTGCAGTGATTATGGTTATGAGGTCGGAGCGGAAATACATATAAAAGCCCACTGCGGAAATAAGACTGCCGATCATCTTGAAGAAAGCGATACCGCAAGACTGCCCCCGGCTGTTGCCACGACTGAGCAGCATGGATATAAATAACACCGACATCATCAGGTTCTGGGAGAATGCCGCATATTTGCCCTGGGGGTCGCTGAATTCGGGCACAGAAGCCATTATTATGGCTGTGCAAAGGCATAAAGTCAGCAAAAGAACAGGATAAAAGTACTTGATTGGCAGTCTTCGGGTGAATTCACCTTTTCCATATAAGATGTATTGAATTAAAATGACCGCATCAAGAGCCAGCCATACCTTATCAATGGTGCCCTGCAATCCTCCGTGGGGATATACAAAGGAGAAGATAAACTCCCAGGATAGATTGGCGCATAGGGCTGCCATGGGCATTCCATAGGATTTATCCTGAAACCCCCGGTATATGATGAGCAAATATGTTAATGACCAGCATGCCCCGGTAGCCAGTTGAAAAAAAGCAATGGTATCCAACATAAACCCCCCTTGATTTGTTGTTCCCCTGGAATATAGGTATTGAGTTCACTTTATATTTGACACCCATAACCGGGAAAAACACTTCATGATCACTCAGGCTCAAGAGAACCGGGAAAAACCGCTGTGCTATAATAAAGTATTATGCGGTTGGCATGACCTTCTCGCACAGATTCAAGTTTACCGGGGGGACAGAATTGGAAACCGCCAGGGCACTAGAGTCTTTAATCCCAGCTGTAAAAAAGACCGGAAGTCAGGAAAAGAAGGATAAAGCCAGATACCCCTAAGAGGTGGGTAAATTCCTGGATGAAATTGAGTTTTAGATGGCTTGTGGAGTCTAACGGTTGATAAATAGGGGGTGAAATGATTTGGATAGGTTGACCAGAGTAATAGATGATGGGTCTTATGTTGTGGATGATACCAACATTCAGCATGGCATCAACGGATATTTCGGCGAGGCTATCACCAGGTTGGCCAGGTTTGAAAATTTCTACACCGAGCTTCTGGAGAGTCAAATAAAAATACCGGAAGAAATGGAAAAACTGCGCGGCCAAGGAAAAACCAAATCAGTGCGCTTCAGGGAACTGATGGGTGAAAAGATGGTGAAGGCCAACCTCATAAGCATGATTAAGACTTATGGTCTATAGCAATGGCATGAGATTCGATCGATGGCATACAGCCACCCTGCTGATAAAACCCTCACTATGGGATAAAAAGCTGATGATTGGGCCTACCACAACTTTTCCTGCTTACAAAATATTACTAGGCCGTATCCTGCTCATAGCCATCACGCTCTGATGGGGTCGACGACCGCTTGCGGATGAACTGGATTATGATGGCGGTTGCCAATATGCCTACACCCAACAAATCGGTCAGGTGATTGGGGTCTATCATCATAAGGCCTCCTATAAGAAATAAGAGGCGTTCCAGCCAGCTGGTTTTAATCATAAAATAGTTGGAAACGGCTGCGGCCACACCGATCATTCCAATCGTGGAAGTAGTAATAATAAGTAGTACCTGCGCCACCGTGGTATTGATCATCAGCAAAGCAGGTGAAAGTACAAAGATGTAAGGAATCAGGAATGCAGCTATGGCGAGTTTGGATGCCTGCACCCCGGTTTTCAACGGATCACTGTTGGCTATTCCTGATCCCGCGAAAGCGGCCAATGCGACCGGGGGCGTCACATCTGCGATGATACCGAAATAAAAGACAAACATATGCGCTGCCAATACCGGAACCCCTAATTGAATGATGGTTGGGGCTGCTATGGTTGAGGTTATGACATAATTGGCGGTGGTCGGTACTCCCATACCCAGGATTATTGATGTTATCATGGTGAACATCATAGTGGGGAGCAGTTTGCCTCCGGCCAGTTGAATGAGCACCGAACCCAGTTTGAGCCCCAGTCCGGTCTTGGTCACTACACCGATAATAATGCCGGCAGTGGCACAGGCGATAATCACCCCCAGAGCTGACCTGGCACCGTCTTCCAGTCCTTTGACAATATCCTTAAGCGACATGCGGGTGGAAGAGCGCAAGAGGGAAGCTAGCACGGTCAATACAATTGCCCATAGCGCCGCTCGCATAGGAGTGTAGCCGGAAACCAGCAAATATATGATAACTATTAAGGGCAGCATTAAGTGGCCTTTTTCTTTCAGTATAGCGCCTACTTTGGGGAGCTCCTCAACAGATAGGCCCCTTAAGCCCGTCTTTTTAGCTTCCAGATGCACGCACAGCATGACGCCGGTAAAATAAAGCAACGCGGGGATAGCAGCTGCTTTGGCAACACTTATATAGGGAACGCCTACAAACTCTGCCATCAAAAAAGCAGCCGCACCCATTATAGGAGGCATTAACTGGCCACCGGTTGAAGCTGCGGCTTCGACCGCGCCGGCGAATTCGGGCCGATAGCCGAGTTTTTTCATCATAGGGATGGTGAAGCTGCCGGTGCCAGCTACATTGGCTACTGAGCTACCCGAGATGGTGCCCATCAGACCACTGGATATCACTGCTACTTTGGCCGGGCCACCTGAAGCCCAACCGGCAATTGAGTTGGCCAGATCGATGAACAGCTTTCCCAGACCTGATTTCTCTAAATACGCACCGAATAGGATAAACAAAAAAATGAAGGTAGCTGAAACCCCCAGGGGAATGCCAAAAACCCCTTCGGTGGTGTAGTATAGGTGGCCTACCAGCATTGTTAATGAAACCCCGCGGTGGGCGAAAGCACCCGGAATATTTGGCCCTGCAAAGGCATAGGCGAGAAACACCAGAGCTACGATCACAATAGGCCAACCCACCACTCTGCGGGCGGCTTCAAGCACCAGCAAGACCCCGATAGCCCCTATCAAGGTATCCAGAGGCGTGGATAAAGCGGCCCTCATCACCAAATCTTTGTAAAAGATGACCACATATAAAGGCATGGCTACCGCAATAAGGGCTATGACAGCGTCCACCGGGTGAATACCATCGCCGGACCAGGATTTTCGTAATGGAAAAAGGAGAAAGACCAGGGCCATCGCGAATGATAGGTGCACCGCCCGTTGAATATGCGCATCAAAGACACCAAAAGTGGCGGTGTAAAGCTGAAAAAGGGAAAAGCAGATGGCAATGACAGCCACCACCCATCTACTAACTCCTTTATAGCGCACATAATCTGACTCACGATCATACTGAGCCATAAACTCTTTAAGGTTTACACTATGATGTTCGGGACGGTGTTCCTGTTCTTTCACACTCTTCCTCCTTCAAGCATCCGCCATAGCAATAAAAAAGGGGAATAACCCTTTACGGTTATCTGTAGCAGGGAACCCTCATCAAAGTATCGGTCGAACTCATAACGCTTACTTCCATAAAGCAAGGCATGATCAGCCAGGGGCATAAACCCCATATCGATCTTGTCATATAGACGATTTATTCCTGTCAATCGGAATATCCCATCATCGTTTATCAAGACTCCCTCCTCGGGCAGAAAAGGCAAACCTACGCCGTATGACTGATAGTCAGTAGATATCAGGCGCAGTTTATTCCCCGGTGCAAGAATGTAGTTTTCCCGCACCGGGGTTTTCTGTACCGAGTGTAGAAAATAGAGGGAAAATCCTTTATTCTGCAGCAGTGGGATCAGCAACTGATGGTCGGAATCAGGTTGGCGTATAACCAGTGTGGGGAGGGGCCAGAACAGGCCCGCTCCCAAACCCAGTATCATAATCCATATCAGCGCATTTCTCCGGGATTTGGTAAAAGGACTCAACAGATATCAACTACCTATTTTTTTTCATTAAAGAATTTGGCTGCACCCGGATGAACAGGTATTGACAGGCCATCACTAGCCGATTCGACAGTTATCAGCTTACCGACCGTATGAGTGGCTGCCAGTTTATCCAAATTCGAATAAATCGACTTGGTAATGTTATATGCAGTTTCTTCGTCCATTTTGCTAGAGACGATCAACATAGCTTTAACGGCCAATGCCTGAGTATCTGCCTTCTGGCTGGAATAGGTGTCGGCCGGGATAGTAACTTTAGTATAGTAAGGATATTGAGCAATTAATTTGTCGGCGATTTCATCGGATATGGGGATCAAGGTGATTTCATGCTGGGCGGCAAGGTCCTGAATGGCAGCAGTGGGATGACCTGCAGTTACAAAAGCAGCATCAATGTTGCCATCTTTCAACCCATTGGCCGCTTCGGCGAAGGATAAATACTGAGCATTGATGTCGTCATATGTAAGACCATGAGCAGCCAAAATCTGGCGGGTATTGGCTTCAACGCCGCTGCCAGCAGCTCCAACTGCTATCTTCTTGCCCTTAAAATCGGCTACGCTTTTGATGCCTGACTTGGTCAAAGCAATAATCTGGCAGGTTTCCGGATACAACGTGGAAATTGCCTGCAGGCCTTCCACCTTCTTATCTTTAAACAATTCGATTCCGTTAATCGCGTAATAGGCTACATCATTTTGCACCAAAGCCAGGTCAACACTACCGCCGGCCAGCATATTTATATTGGCAGCAGACGCACCGGTAGATTGTGCGGTAGCATTCACACCAGGGATATTCTGGTTAAGAATTTCCGCCATAGCTCCACCCAGGGGATAGTAAGTTCCAGCGGTGCCGCCCGTCGCAATGTTAATGAATTTCTTTTCGGCAGCTGGCTGGTCAGCAGGGCTTTTAGTTTGTGTACACCCCGTCAGGCCCATCGCCATTAATGAAACAACCAGACACAAAACCAATAAGAGCTTACCCATTCGTTTCATAGTTCTACCTCCCTTTCAACTGTTAACCTAAAAGTATTTTACCATAATATTATAAGTCCATTTACTCACAATTGTATACAAAATAAGGTAAAGAATGGAGACACCGCTGGCTGTTTGATCATGATGATGAGAGGGCATGAGGTGGGTTTCCCAATTTTTCTTGGGAACAGTAGTCCAGAGAATCGGAGAGGCTATCACCAAGTTGGCCAGGTTCGAAAATTTCTACACCGACCTCCTGGAGAGTCAATTAAAAACAGCGGAAGAAATGGAAAAACTGCGCAGCCCAGGGCAGAACCAAATCAATGCGCTTCAGGGAACTGATAGGTGAAAAGATGGTGAAAGCCAAACTCATAAGCATGATAAAGAACTACGGCCTGTAATGAGTCAGTACAAATACTACCAGTATTTGGCTTTTTCGCTAAAAATGTTAGATGGAAATTGGCAAGAATATAACTTCGTATTAAAATAATAAAAGGAAATAAGTCCATATACTGGTAACAGTTGCGAGCAGTTAAAGGTAGGAAGTGAACCAGGTTTATGAGGTGATCATTATGAAAGAGTTCATTAGGGAACGTATATGGCTTCCTGTTTGGGATTCCAAAGTAATACTACCAATAATTGGATTGCTTTTAATACTGATTCCACCCGTTAAGCTATATTTAATCGGTTTGAAAGTTAGCAGTTATAACCTAGCTCTAGTTTTATTGTTGTCACTGCTTGCTATAAGCTTGTTGGTATACAAAAATAAGAACCTAAAAATGGAAATAGACCAATTGAAACTAGCGGATCTGGACGTAGCCGCTGCCAACGGCTTACAGATATATCGAGGTTTTGCGTATTACGATCCTGAGATGGGTCCGACTGAACTGTACTGCAAGTATTGTGTAGAAGAACATAAAAAGATCCGAAGACTCACCGATAATAATCCTGATTATTATTGCAGCACCTGCAAACAAAAATCCGTTGATAAACAGGAGTACAGTAAAATCCTGGGAAGAGTCCGATAGTTACAAACCCATCTAGGTCAGCCAATACGATTTTTTAATGATTATTGAGACCACTTTTACCCCGTCGTAGATTTGTACTGACAGCACTTTTGCGACTGAAAGCGCGATAGGCCCGGCCATGACCGCACATTAAGCCGGACGAGTTAAATGGGGTTGTTGATTAATATCAACAACCCCGTTTTACTTATCATTTTGGTGGAGACGAGGGGATTCGAACCCCTGACCCCCTCGTTGCGAACGAGGTGCTCTCCCAGCTGAGCCACGCCCCCAGATGATAATGTGCCTGAGCCTTGCTGCACCATTCATATTATAAAGGTCTGATCCGCAATATACAAGGGTTCCTTTCCATAGCAGATCCCGGGTTAAAGGTAAAAAACAGCCAGACCCTTTGGCCCGGCTGCATTGCCCTTTAATCTCTTCTCTTGTTAATAACAACCGTCTCAGTAACAACGAGTCTCAGCGCCAAATGTTGTCAACAACTCTGTCCCCCTGACAAAATGTTGTCAACAACTCCGTCCCCGGTTAGGATTTTTTTGATTTCTTGGATGCTTTCTTATTATCAGACGGCATTACGTTTTCACCGTGGGATGAGGTGAAGTTGCCTTGATCGATGGTTTTATCCGATTTGCCCTTTTTAGCCATCCCCATACCTCCTTTCAACCATAGCCTGCGAAGAAAACGGTTAAATAATACCTATTTGAAGCCAAAACCGTAAGGATGCTCATTAGATGTACCTAACCGTATTGACGCGCTATTATTTGGTGAGCCATTCAGCATTTTAGCCAGATTTGTTAAGAGACGAAAACCGGTTTGCCAGTAATGGCCGCCACCATCTCCTGCAGGCGCACCATTTCCTCAAGCTCAGGAGGCTGCACCGATTCCAAATGATATTTCAGGTTCAAGAGTTCCCATTTGTGTACTCCCAGGGTATGATAGGCCAGCAGCTCAATCCTGCTCAGGTTGTTGAGGGTGGCCAGGAAATTGGCCAGGGCCTTTATATCCTCGGCAGCATCGGTGTAGCCTGGAACTACTACATAGCGGATCCATAGGTTTGCGCCGGCGGCGTCGACAGCCCGGAGGTTGGAAAGGTTCAGAGTATTATGCTGTCCGGTCAATAATTGGCTTTGTCTGCTGTCGATATGCTTGATGTCCGCCAGGAACAGGTCAGTGAAGGGAAGCACATCCTTTACCCGGTCAGGAGGCACATAAAGGGAGGTATCCAGGGCGGTGTGGATTCCTTCGTGATGACAGCGCTGGAACATTTCCCGCACAAAGCAGTGCTGCAGAAGGGGTTCTCCCCCGGAAAAGGTCAAGCCCCCGCCAGAGGCTGCGTAATAACCCATACCCCTGCGCAGCAAGGTCATCACTTCCTCGACTGAACAGGACAGAGCCGGTTGGGAATGGGCATCCCAGGTATCCGGGTTTTGACAGTATTTACAGCGCAGATTACAGCCCTGCAGGAAGACCACCATGCGAATGCCCGGACCGTCCAGGGTGGAAAAGGAATCTATGGAATGAATACGGCCACGCATAATAGCTCTCCTCAAAAGTAACCTGGATCTTTACATACGTCCGTAAAAGGTTCGAGTGATGATCTCTTCCTGCTGTTCGCGGGTCAGTTTTATAAAATGTACCGCATACCCGGAGACGCGGATGGTAAGGTCGGGATACCGTTCTGGATGATCCATGGCCTCCTTGAGGGTCTCCACCCGCACTACATTAACATTCATGTGATGCCCTCCTTGGCCAAAGTAACCCTGTAAAAGTGCCAAAAGGTTGTTGATTTGTTCCTGGCCGACGCGCCCCAGAGCCGAAGGTACTATGGAAAAGGTGAAGGATATACCGTCTCTGGCGTCTTCATAGGGCAGTTTTGCCACTGAATTGCATGCTGCCACGGCACCGCGTTCCTCCCGCCCGTGCAGCGGGTTGGCCCCTGGGGCCAATGGCTCTCCTTTTTTCCGCCCATCAGGAGTGGAACCGGTATGTTTTCCATACATGACATTGGAGGTGATGGTGAGTATGGAAAGGGTGTGTTCAGCCTGGCGGTAAGTGGGGTATTGTTTCAGATACCCGGTAAAATTTCTGACCACATCGACAGCAATACTGTCAACCCGGTCGTCATCGTTCCCGAACTTCGGATAATCACCTTCAATCACAAAATCTATGATGAGACCCGAAGGGCCTCTTACAGGCCTTACCCGGGCATGGCGTATAGCGCTGAGGGAGTCAGCTACTACTGATAGGCCGGCAATGCCAAAGGACATGAAATAGTGCACCCGGCTGTCGTGCAGGGCCATCTGCACCCGTTCGTAGGAATAGCGGTCATGCATGTAATGAATGGTGTTCATGGTCTGCACATATAATTCTGCCAGCCATTGCATCTGTATCGTAAAGCGCCGCATCACCTCATCGAATACCAGTATCTCTCCGGGGTAGACCTCCATCTCCACTCCCACCTGTTCTCCACTCAGCTCATCCCGGCCGCCGTTGATGGCGTAGAGCAGCAGTTTGGCCAGATTACAGCGAGCCCCGAAAAACTGAGTCTGTTTACCCATAGCCATGGCCGAAACGCAGCAAGCGATGCCATAATCGTCGCCATAGAGGGGCCGCATCAGGTCGTCATTCTCATACTGCAGGGCGCTGGTGTCTATAGAGACTTGAGCACAGAATTCCAGAAAAGGGCGGGGCAAGAGGTGCGACCACAGTATGGTCAGGTTCGGTTCCGGGCTGGGACCCAGGTTGTATAAGGTCTGCAGCATGCGGTAACTGGTGCGGGTAACCAGCGGGCGTCCGTTTACATCACAGCCCCCCAGGGCTTCGGTAATCCAGTTGGGGTCCCCGGCAAACAGCTGATTGTATTCGGGGGTACGCAAATGGCGTATCAGGCGCAGTTTGATAACCAACTGGTCGATCAACTCCTGGGCTAGTTGCTCGTCAATCAGCCCCCGTTCCAGGTCACGTTGCAGGTAGATATCCAGGAAGGTGGAAATGCGTCCCAGGCTCATTGCGGCACCATTCTGTTCCTTGACCGCAGCCAGATAGGCAAAGTATAGCCATTGCACTGCTTCCTGGGCAGTTCCCGCAGGACCTGAAATATCATAACCATAATCGTAGGCCATGGCTTGCATTTCCTTAAGGGCTTGAATCTGGTCAAACAATTCTTCGCGTCTGCCAATACTGCCAATATCCAGGGCATTGCTTAAACGGCGCAGATCGTGTTGCTTGGCGGCGATCAAGCGCTCTACACCATAGAGCGGCACTCGGCGGTAGTCGCCAATAATACGGCCGCGCCCATAAGCATCTGGAAGACCGGTAATAATGCCCACCTTTCTGGCCAGACGCATTTGGGAGGTGTAGGCGGAAAACACTCCTTCATTATGGGTGCGTAGATAATGGGTAAAAAAATCCGACATCTCCGGATTGAAATGATATCCATAGGCTTCACAAGCCTTGATGCTGGTCCGCAGTCCTCCATACACCTGAATAGCCCTTTTTAGAGCCTGGTCGGTCTGCAGGCCCACTATCACCTCCGCCTCGCGGTCGATGTAGCCTGGTTTATGACTGTTAATAGTAATGGGGGTCTGGACGTCTATGTCAAAGACCCCGCCGCGCTGGTATTCCTCCCGGGTCAAGCGCTGGCAGTGGCTCCACAATGTGCGGGTCCTCTCGCTGGGACCCTCCAAAAAGGAAGCATCGCCCTGGTAAGGTCGGTAGTTCTTCTGAATAAAATCCCGCACCTCAATCTCTTTTTGCCACCAGCCCCCTACAAATCCATGCCAAGACTGCATAATCCCACCTCCATAGGTCTATTGGGATTATTATGTTCTCTCCCCTTCAGGTTTAACCAATGATAAAAGCCGGTTGGCAGAAGATGACCCGGTGACTTTATCATGTTATATTTGTATAGGAAAAAATGGTCAGGTGATTTTATGATAGTTTTACAGGCGGCGGGGATAAGCAAATCCCTGGGGGGACGCCTTATACTGGACAATATCAATATGATTCTGCAGGAAGGCGATAAAGCAGGCCTGGTGGGTGTAAATGGCAGCGGCAAGACTACCCTGTTAAAATGCCTGAGCGGACAGCTGGAAGCAGAGCGAGGCTCTGTTACTCTTGGTAAGCATCAGGGGCTGGGCCTTTTGGAGCAACTTCCCCAACGCGACCCTGAGGAGACCTTATGGGAAGCCATGATGGGCAGCTTTAGCGACCTGCTGGACATCCGCCAGCGTCTGGCCCAACTGGAGCAGGAATTGAGTTCGGGCAGTGGTGATGTGGACCTCTTGCTCAAGAAATACAGCCTTTTGCAGGATGAATACCACGACCGTAACGGCTATGCCTGTGAGACCATGGCCAGGCGCATCCTGGCCGGGCTGGGCATTGACCCTTGCCAGTACGAACTGCGTCTAGGCTCTCTCAGCGGGGGCCAGAAGACCAGGCTGGATATGGCCCGGCTGCTTGCGGGCAGGCCAAGCATATTGCTCTTAGATGAGCCCACCAACCATCTGGACATAAAAGCGGTGGAATGGTTGGAGGATTACCTGGAGGACTATTCCGGCACGGTCTTGGTGGTGTCCCATGACCGGCGATTTCTGGACCGAGTGGTAAAGCGTATATTCGAACTGCGCCAACATCAGCTGCGCAGTTTCGATGGCAATTATTCTGATTATGTGATCAAGTCTGCGGCCCAAGACCAGGCGCAACTCAAGGCTTATGAAAAGCAACAAGAGCACATCCGCCAGACCGAGGCGTATATTGAACGCTATCGAAGCGGCATCAAGGCTCGCCAAGCCCGAGGGCGGCAGTCGCAGCTCAGCCGCCTGGAACGCGTAGCGAAGCCGGGGCAAGAACCCGGACCAAGAGGCTGGACCCTAAAAACCAGCCACAACAGCGGCGAAATAGTGATTGAATTACATGAGGTCAGTAAAAGTTATGATGACCGGGCGCTCTTCAGCGGGCTCAATCTGCTCATCAGGCGTGGGGAGAGAGTGGCCTTGTTAGGCCCTAACGGCTGTGGAAAAACCACCCTGTTGAAAATCATCACTTCCCAGGTCCCGGCAGATGCGGGCACGGTGAAACTGGGCAGCGGGGTGAAGGCGGGCTATTTTTCGCAGGGGCAGGAGGACTTGAATCCGGAGCACACCTTGCTGGAAGAGATGATCTATGAGTGCCGGCTCAATGTGCAGCAATCGCGCAACATGCTGGCGATGATGCACTTTTACGGCGACACCGTGGATCAGAAAGTAGGAAAGTTGAGTGGGGGAGAAAAGAGCCGCCTGGCAATATTAAAACTGATATGTTCCGGCGCCAATCTGTTGCTTTTGGACGAGCCCACCAATCACCTCGATATTTCTGGACGGGAAGCCCTGGAGGAAATGCTGGCAGCATATGAGGGAACTATTGTGGTGGTCAGCCATGACCGCTATTTCATTGATCAGGTGGCCTGCCGCACCCTGGTATTCGATACAGCAACACTGGTTGACTATCCCGGCAATTATAGTTACTATCGGGAGAAGATATTGGCACCAGGACCTAAAACAGACCTGGGTGTGGCTGCAGATGTAAGCTCACAACAGCAATTTCGTATACAACAAAAAGAATATGAGCGCGATAAACGAAGATTAGAGCGCCGCCTACAATCGCTGGAAGAGGCTATAGAAAACCTGGAACAGCGTCAACAGGAACTGTCTGCGATCCTGGCTGATCCAGAGATTTATCAGAACCAGGCCGAAGCGGCGCGGTACATTGATGAACTCGAAATAACCCAGAGTGAACTCCTGGCATCTTATCAGGATTGGACAGACGCCCAGGAGACTTTGGAAGAGCTTTATAATATCGGAGGCGAAGCTAATAGTTAAGGAAATCGAGCCAATCCAGAGGGTAGTTCTGGTGGGGATAAGAAGCAGCCGCAGCAACATGGAGGATTTTGACAGCTATATGAAAGAATTGGCTGCTCTGGCTGAAGCGGCTGGGGGCATGGTAACAGCAACCCTGGTGCAGGTCCGGGAGAGACCCGATCATCGCACCTACATTGGAAAGGGCAAGATTACCGAGTTGCTGTATCTGGTGGAAGAAAGCCATGCCGATTTGGTGATTTTCGACCGGGAACTATCCCCCGGCCAACTGCGTTCTCTGGAAGAACAACTCCCGATTAAGGTCATTGACCGCACTATGCTGATTCTGGATATATTCACTACCCGGGCCCATTCCCTGGAAGGCAAATTACAAGTAGAACTAGCGGCTCTGGAATACCAGCTGCCCCGCCTGGTAGGCAAAGGCCAGTTGCTCAGCCGCACCGGCGCCGGCATCGGGACCAGGGGCCTTGGCGAACAGAAACTGGAATTGGACCGCCGCTACCTTAGGCGGCGCATCAACGATATAAAACGCCAGTTAGCTAAACTAGAGAATACCCGTGATTTGCACCGCAAACAGCGCCTGCGGCGGGGCTTGAAGACCATATCTTTAGTCGGTTACACCAACGCCGGTAAGTCCAGTCTGTTTAACGCACTCTGCCAGAAAGCCCACAGCAGCGGGCAGAATCAGGCCGAAGCCGATCAGCGCCTATTTCAGACGCTTGATACCACCACCCGCAAGATCAAATTTTCCGGTGGACACGAGGCCTTGATCAGTGATACGGTAGGGTTCGTCCAGGACTTGCCTCCGCATCTAATCGCCGCTTTCCGTTCCACCCTGGAAGAGGCCATTGCAGCGAACATTATTTTACATGTCATCGATGTTTCCGATGAAGCATACCTTGATAAGGTGGAGGTTGTCAATCAGGTTTTGGAACAGTTGGGCGCCAGCCCGGAGCAGGTCTATATGGTGTTCAACAAAATAGACAAGACCAGCGACATAGACTGGCATGGGTCTGTACCGCGGATCTCCGCGCTGACCGGGCAGGGGATCACTGAGCTGCTCTCGTTCGTTGAAGCGGCTTTATGGCCTGAAGGGTCGCCACCAACTGAGAGGCAGATAGACCTAGGGAGCTGAACAGAGGTTTACTTTGTTGAAGTCCGGGTTCTGAGGACTTGGAGATTAGTCCCGAAAAGAGGCGTACATAGGAATCATGAAAAAGATCAATCGGCATAGAATAAGCCTGGCAGCAGTTCTGGTAGGGGTATATTTGGCCTTTTTCGTCATCGGTTCGCTGTTGGGAGGAAAATTGGGAGTGCTCAGCCATGTGCCCGAAATCGGATGGCTGGGTGGTGGGCAGGTGAATATCCTCTTTATGGGTATCGATGCCAGGTCGCCACAGACCAATGCCAGAAGCGACACTATGATCCTGGCCAGTATCGACAAGCAGAGCAACAAAGCGGTTTTGTTATGGATTCCACGAGATACCCGCATCGAGATTAGCAAAGGCCGCTACGACAAGATCAACAGTGTCAATGCCCTCAAAGGACCAGAAGCTGCTTGTAAAGCTGTGGGTAATCTGCTTAACACGCCGGTGGATTATTATGTACTGACTAATTTCCAGGGGTTTTCTAAGATAATTGATGAATTGGGCGGCGTTCATATCAATGTTGAGACCGATATGCGTCACTATGACCCCAACCCAACCCTGAATATCAATCTGAGCAAAGGGCCGCAGGTGCTCAATGGAGCCGATGCTCTGCGCTATGTGAGGTACCGGGGTGGGCCTACAGCAGATATTGGCCGTACCGCAAGGCAGCAGAAATTCATCAAAGCGCTGGTCGCCGAGATGTTCACCACCAAGAATATCTTCAAGCTGCCGGAATTAGTACCTCAATTGATGGCACAGGTAAAAACCAACCTGCCTGCTAAGGAAGTAACTGCTCTGGCCAGTCTAGCTCAGAAATTCCATTCCGGCAATGTGATCACCCAGACGCTGCCGGGCTATTCATATACGGAGGCCTCATCCGGGGCAAGTTACTGGCATGCCGATGAAAAAATCACTCCACGCATCATAACCGCCCTCTTTGCCGGGGAGACCTTTGAGGTTATTAAAGACCCTCCCAATTGGGTGGCGCAATTGCCCAAAGTTAAACCGGCTGAAGGGGAAGCCCCTCCAGTGGAGAAAACCCCGGAGGCATTAGAGGAACTTGAACAAGCCGGCCAGCCTGAGGTGATTGACCCGGCAGAAGAAGAAACCACGGAGCAGGATGGAGAGACGCAGGATACCCAGGATAATGACGAACCAGAACCCGATGAAGTTGAACCGGGTACAAAAACCGAGGATGGGGAGGAAAACGATTCTGACCAGGAAGACCCGACTGATCCCAATAAAAACCCGGGTGATACCACTCCTCAACCACCTGTGGAATCAGCCCCCGAGCCTGATCGGGATGCCGACCCTACAGAAAGCGCACCGGTTATACCGGCTGTTTGACGGCTGGGTGAAGATTAGCAGCCAGCAAGCTGGTATCAGATTAGATTAAGCTGCCGCATCAACGGCAGTTTTTTATTTGGTGGCTAAAAAGATAACCACGCATACTCCGTGAGCATACAAATAAATAGAATCCAAACAAGGAGGAGAGAGCATGGCAATACTAGACAACCGCTATACTACCGGCCCCGTGAGTGTCAGCGAAGGCAGTGATAATGTGCGCGTGCTGGCCTTAAATAACGGTCAGAGGGAGCACCAAGTCCGGGTTATTATTTATGACCTGGACCCTGTACCCAAGACAGTCCTGCTTGATGAGACCTTCACCGTAGCACCCAAGTCCCAGAATGATATAGAATTTATAACCAATTTTAACTACTTCGAGGTGCAGGTTAGAACCGACAGTGCTATGGTGTACTTCTGGATTGGAGGACGGGCTGGTAACGAAAACCTTCCCGGCAATGTATTCCTGCACAAAGACCTGATAAAAATCTGAGCCATCCCTGAACCAGGAATTAATCAGGAAGAGTAAGTCCTGTCCTTGAGCCTGTTCTTACCCATTAAAACAGCCAGGGCTTTACCGGCCCTGGCTTCACATTCTGCGATTGGCGTATTGTTTTGAGGTGATCATGGCATGTCTAGGTATATACAGGTTGATTATACTCTGCCGATCAACCCCGGTTTTTGTAATTGGCTACGATTTCACCATAGTAAAGCACATGATAGTCCTTATCGTGGTACCATTTGTCTTCCAAGACCTCATCCAAAATCCCCGGTTCCATAGGTTGTTTATATAGAATACGACACTCGTAGATCAGGCCACAGTCGGCAATTACCGGGCTGTTGATGCTTCTGGCCGCTTCTGGGGTGATTTCAAAGGCGTCAAACTTATTGAGGTCCCGCCCCGACTTGCTGCCTACTTCGGCCAAGGTTTTCTTGAGATGACCATCTAGCGGAACACTGACCGAAAAATCGGTGGCATCTTTTATCAACTCATGGGTAAAGCGGGAGTATCTGACCATCACCATCATCATCGGCCGTCTCCAGATAAATCCGATGGATCCCCAGCCAATAGTCATGGTATTTATCTTGTTGCCCGACTTGACCGTCAAAAAAGCCCCCAGGGGAAGCTGTTTGAGAAAATCAGCCACATCATTGATATATTCTGACCTTATCGGCATTTATATATCCCCTTTCTAGCATTTGCTTAATTATATTCGTATCCCAGGTAAACTAGCAAAACTTTTTCCAATTTATTCTGGCGTCATAGAAAACAAAAGGAGAGGGAGGGTTTATCCCTCCCTTAAATGACATTATGTTTGCCCATTCGGGTTCTCCCTACAGGTCGTAATAAAGCTCGAATTCCAGCGGATGGGGGATGTCATTGACTCGACGGGCCTCTTTGCGTTTGTTGTCGATCCAAATATTGAGCAGACGTTGGGGGAAAACCCCGCCTTCCAGTAAAAAGGCATGATCTTGTTCCAGGGCATCCAGGGCTTCGTCGAGGCTTCTGGGTAAGCCCTTGATTTTGGCCTGTTCTTCTATTGACAAATTGTAGAGGTTCATATCATAAGGCCCAAAGCCTTCCTTGATGGGGTCGATCTTTTTCCTGATGCCGTCGATGCCTGCCATCAGAATGGCTGAGTAGGCCAAATAGGGATTGCAGGTGGCGTCAGAGGAACGGAATTCAAAACGCTTGCTTTCAGGGGTTTTGGCATATGCCGGAATGCGGATGACCGCGCTGCGGTTAGAAGTGGCGAAACAGATGCTCACCGGGGCTTCGTAACCGGGCACCAGACGCTTATAAGAGTTGGTGCTGGGATTGGTCAAGGCCAACACTGCCGGAGCGTGTTTGAGCAGACCGCCGATGAAATACAGGGCTTCCTGGCTTAATCCTGAATAGCCCTTTTTATCGTAGAAAATGGGCTTGCCGTTTTTGAACAAATGCATGTGCACATGCAGTCCGCTGCCTGCCTCACCGAATAGCGGCTTGGGCATGAAGGTGGCCGTTTTGCCTTCCTGGAAGGCCAGGTTTTTGATCAAATATTTGGCCAGCATGGTCTTGTCGGCCATTTCCCGCATGCCGCCGAATTCTACTTCTATTTCGATCTGACCGGGACCGGCTACCTCATGGTGATGGTATTTCACTGGGATGTTATTAGCTTCCATCAACAGGCACATGCGCGCCCTTAAGTCATAGAGCACATCCTGTGGAGGAGTGATGTGATACCCCCCTTTGTGGGGAACTTTGTAGCCCAGGTTCTCATACTCCTGATCGCCGCTGTTCCATATAGCCTGTTCGGCATCTATGCTGAATCCAACCCGCTGGGGGTTGCACTCATAGGTGACGTTGTCAAAAACGAAAAATTCAAATTCCGGACCAATACGCATTTCATCGGCAATACCGGTTGAAGCCATGAATTCCTCGGCTTTGTAGGCTATGGCGCGGGGATCCTGGTCAAAGCGGTAGTTGTCCGGCTGGGCTATAACAAAAACATCTCCGATCATGCTCAGTGTGTGCACCTCGGTGAAAGGGTCAAACACTGCTGTGGAGATGTCGGGAATAAAGACCATATCGCTATTTTCTACTGGAGCGAACCCGTAATTGGAACCGTCGAATCCGATCCCATGCACTAAGGTATCGGGGGTGAACCGAGCGGTGGGTATTCCCAGATGCCGCCACCGTCCATTCAGGTCGATCATTTTGAAGTCGATCATCTTTATGTCGTTTTCCTGGCAGTAACTAATTACCTCTGCGTAATTCTTAAACACTCATTAGCCCCCTTTGGCTTATAATCACCGTGCAAATTATAGCAGATAGCGGCGTTTCATAAAAGGGCTTTATGCAGTATAAAAAATGCAAGAAGATGTTTCCAGTTGCATGGTGAACCAGGATTGCCGGATAAAGCGGATAGTCAGGAAAAAGCCGCCGACTGTAATATATGCCACTCCAGCTTAATACAATATATTACTTATGTTTGGTGAGGCCTTCATCACAGGCTTTAAGAAAATGGGGTGAGGTATATCAAGCGCTTCTGGATCATCCTGCTCTCGATCCTACTCATCATCAGCGCCGCAGGGGCGCTGTCCGCGAAAACCATACATGATCGCTATGTAAAAAGTAAACTGGTGCCGTCACAGGAACTGCAGACGGGCTGTGATAATATGGCCAATTTAAACACCTACCGCTTCAATTTGAAGTCAGGTTTTACAGTTAATGAGAATGAGGAGGTGATAAGTCAGGTCGACGGCGAAAAGGCCGACGGAAATACTCATATAAAGGGGGAGATGGTAAACACACCGGTAGACATCTATTATTTCAATCGTACCATCTACAATTACGATTCCTTTGCCAATAAATGGCTGGTGATCGACAGCGACACCAACAATTGCGAGGAGTTGCTGGTATCGGAACTTAATCCCCTTTCCAACTTCAGACTGAAGTCCATCGGCGAAGTACAGAAGATCGGTTTCGAAGAGATCGATGGTGCGGAATGCCTGGTGGTCAAATGTCAACCCACGGTTGAAAGTCAGCTTTTAGAAACCATGTGGAAGGAATTCGACTACCAGTTCTGGGTTGATTACAAACAGGATTTAATCAGAAAAGCGACTCTTACCGCTAAGAATCAACAGAATGCTGATACCAGTTTGCAGTTACAAGTCCATTTTTATGACCACAACGGTGAGATCGAAATTAAGCCGCCAACCGGCAGCTAACCTACAAAGTCCAACTGAGGGGCGCATGCCCCTCTTTTTTTTAGGGGCTGATTCTGGCAGATCTTTTGCTGGCCGCTGATTACAAAATTGCACCGATATCGATAAAATTGCTATAATCCTTTCATAAGGGGGGGACAGGCATGAATTTAAATGAGGTCGAGATACTATACAGCCAGGCCCAGATTGAGGTTCGGGTGGCCGAATTAGGCAGGCAGATCGCGGCAGACTATGCTGGTAAAGACCTGCTGGTTCTGGGGATTTTAAAGGGTGCTTTCATATTTATGGCCGATCTGATAAGAAAGATAGAAGGGGTCAACCTGCAGCTCGATTTTATGAGTGTTTCCAGTTACGGCGCTTCCAGTCAATCCTCCGGTGAGGTGCGCATTTTAAAAGACTTGGATTCTTCTGTAGAGGGTAAGCACGTGCTGGTGGTTGAGGACATTATAGATACCGGACTTACCCTGGGGTATATAAGAGAGTTGCTATTAAAGCGAGGTGCCTTAAGTGTCAAACTGTGCTGCTTCCTGGATAAGCCTTCAAGGCGCAAGGGGCCGGTGACCCCGGATTATCTGGGTTATGCTGTAGAGGACCACTTCGTGGTAGGCTATGGACTGGATTATGCTGAACGTTACCGTTACTACCCGGCGGTTTGCATATTGAAGCCCTGGGTATACGAGAAATAGGGGTGCAATAATGGAAAGAGAAATGGTTCTGGTATTGGATTTCGGCGGGCAATACAGTCAGCTCATAGCTCGCCGGGTGCGTGAGCTGTCGGTTTATTGTGAGATATTTCCTTATGACATCAGTTATGAGGAAGTGGTGGAGAAGAACCCGCAAGGGATAATCCTCACCGGTGGACCTGCTAGTGTTCATGTGGAAAATGCCCCGGCCTGTGACCATCGTATTTTTGAGATGAATATTCCGGTTTTGGGAATATGCTACGGTATGCAGCTGTTGGCCCATGCCCTGGAGGGAGTGGTCAAGGGCGGGAAACACCGCGAATATGGCCGCGCTCAATTGACAGTGACTCGAGATGACCTGTTGTTTTCCGGTGTGCCGCAGGACATGCAGGTGTGGATGAGCCACGGTGATGCAGTACATGTACTCCCGCAGGGATTTGTGCAAACCGCCGCAACTTCCAACTGTCCGATAGCAGCTATGTGTCATAAGGATAAAAAACTGTATGGAGTGCAGTTTCATCCTGAGGTCAAGCACACCGCATATGGATTGGATATACTGCGTAATTTCCTTTACGAAGTGTGCGGCTTAAAAGGGGATTGGAAATTGAGCGACTTCATCGCCGAGAGTGTGGCCGATATCAAGGCCAAAGTGGGTTCCAAAAAGGTGTTATGCGCTTTGAGCGGCGGGGTTGATTCCTCCGTGGCGGCAGTCCTGGTACATCGGGCGGTGGGGGACCAACTGGTATGTGTTTTCGTGGACAACGGACTGCTGCGCAAAGATGAGCCTGAACAAGTTATAAACACCTTCAAAGGCCAGATGCACATGAACTTGATTTTCGCTGATGCCCGGGAGAGGTTCTTAAGAAGACTGTCCGGGGTTACCGAACCTGAGAGGAAGCGCAAAATCATCGGCGAGGAGTTCATAAGGGTTTTTGAAGAAGAAAAGGCCAAACTGGGTGATATACAATACCTGGTGCAGGGCACCATTTATCCCGACGTCATTGAGAGCGGTACCCACATCGCTGATACCATCAAGAGCCATCACAATGTAGGGGGACTACCTGAAGATATGGACTTCGAACTGCTGGAACCGTTGCGCCCCCTATTCAAAGATGAGGTGCGCCTTTTAGGAGAAGAGTTGGGTATTCCCAGCCATATTCTGTGGCGCCAGCCTTTTCCAGGGCCAGGATTGGGCGTAAGGGTCTTAGAGGAAATCACTGAGGACAAACTGACCATGTTGAAAGAGGCTGATGCCATAGTTCGCGAAGAGATCAGCAAGGCTGGCCTGGACCGGGAGATATGGCAGGCTTTTGCAGTCCTGCCGCCGGTGCGCAGTGTAGGCGTAATGGGCGATGAACGCACCTATGCCCATCCCATCATCATACGCGCTGTGGTCAGTGATGACGCCATGACCGCGGAGTGGGCCCGGCTGCCCTATGAGCTCCTGGATACCATGTCCCGCCGTATAGTCAATGAGGTGCAGGGCATTAACCGGGTGGCCTATGACATCACCTCCAAACCTCCCGGGACTATTGAGTGGGAATAGATTAAAAGCAAGGCACATTGGCACAGAGGGGACGGTTACCGTCCCCGTCCTTTTCTTTGGAATTGATATTTTTGATCATTGAAGCAAGTTTGCAGCCCTTTGTGAATACCTTTTAACAAACAAATTAAAAGGATGTGATTCATATTCCCACCATAAACTCATTCGTGAGGGCCTTGCATGCCCTGCCCGGCGCTGGTGATGTCGATGTTTTTGTTAATGAGGAATTGCTGGAAGGAAACCTGGCCTATAAAAATGTGAGCCGATATATACCCATAGGACCAGGCAGCAACAGAATACAGGTCTTTCCTGCTGGTGACAGAACCGATCCCATTCTAGACATGCAAGTGGATTTCCCCCCCAGCGAAGCCATAACCTTGGCTTTAATAGGACAAATAACAGATGCCCAATTACTGCAAGTTTTACTGCCATTTGCAGATATCGGGCCTAATGAAGCGAGGGTGCGGTTAGCGAACCTTTCTCCAGACTCACCTGAACTGGATCTATTTCTGAACGACAGCAGGGTGATTGCCGATGTAGCATATAAAGAGGTTACTGATTATTCCAGTATATCCCCGGATACTTATAGCGTACAGCTGAGACCCAGCGTTAATAGTGACCTTATTGTGGCCCGGGACAATTTACTCTTCAGAAGTGGCAGAGGATATACTGTTTATGCGGTCGGGCTGCTGGAGGGAGAACCGGCTCTGGAAATCCTCTCCGTACAAGATGAATTGCCGGTGGTAGAGGAAGTTAATACGACAGATATTCCCGCTGTTAGTGTGGTAAAACCTTCCCCTACAGTCAAGTCAGGGATAAAAATCGTTTTTAAATATGGTAAATAGCGTTTTATATAGTTGCCGAGGTTGATGATGTGGCCAGAATCCTGACCACATCATTTTTTCTGGCAGACCAGTGCTTTTGACGGTAAGGCCCCGGATCAACAAGGGGGGCATAATGTGTAGGTATACCCAGACAGAAAAAAGCAGCTGAAGCGAATGCTCCAACTGCAGGGCTGAAACGATTAATCCTGCATATGAGAAGGGCTGAACAGGTCCTGGCAGCGGCTGATGGTGTCTTCCAGGGACTGACAAACCTGATTGATCTCTGTCCTGGTCTGTGCGTCCATGCGGTGATTGGGCAGCTTTTCAATCTCCTCTCTGGCATTTCGGATATGTGATATCGCGGCACTGATAATGATTCGATTCATCCGGCCTACCTCCTTTTGAAATGTACATGATTTAGTTTTTCCATATAAGCGGATTGTATGCCGGGGATCTAATCTATCCAGATTCAAGTGTGGCAAACCAGCGCATAAAACTAATAGGCTAAAAAGAAATGCCCTGAACATAATTACGAGGTTCGCTCAACCTGTTACTGAACTCACTTAAGAACTTATCGGGATTTCAGGAGATCACGGATTTCTGCCAAAAGCAGCACTTCATCACTGGGCACAGGGGCTTCTTCGGGAGCCGGAGCTTCCTTTTTCTTGCGGCTGTTGGCAGCTTTTACAATCAAGAATATGCTGAAGGCGATGATCAGGAAGTCCACTACACTTTGAATAAAAGCTCCATATTTTACCACTGCGCTGCCCATCTGTAGGTGCAGCTCGGAAAAATTCAGGCCGCCCATCACCAGACCAACCAGTGGCATGATCAGGTCATTGACCAGTGAGGTTACAATTTTGCCAAAAGCACCTCCGATAATCACCGCCACCGCCAGGTCGAGGACATTTCCCTTCATGGCGAAATCCTTAAACTCCTGCCACATTACTAATCACCTTCCTTTATTTTAATTTGCTTACCAGTTGAATACATTTTAACATGGTTTACACCGCTATATACAGATTATTCCTCCTATTGGAACAGTATGGCAAGGCTGCAGCAATTAAATACAAAAATTCAGTCCTGTTGATAGCAAGAGTCGAAATTCCCAATTGATCATAAATGTTTGCTGCTTAACTCTCGATAATTGAAGTAGCATACGATGAGGTGGGTCAGATGTTGAACATAATTGTTGTCAGTCCCTCTTCAGCCAGCCGGCTGTTGGTTGGTGAGGCTTTGAAAAACCGGGGATATCAGCTGATTTGTGTGGCGTCCTGGAGAGATTTGCACCACATGGCGGTTAAAGTCGAAAAACAGTCCTTATATATTTTGGACCATAGTCTGGGTGACGAACGGGTGGTCCCGATAATTCAGGAGATACGTCGAAGGGCAACTCAATACCGCATCCCCATCATGGTGATTTCCGCCTCGCCGCGCTCTGAAGATGTGATGCGTTTGTTTAAGCAAGATATTGATGACTATTATTTAAAACCGCTTCAGGAAGAAGCTTTATGCCAGCGCGTCAAGCGGCTCTTAAGCCTTTTTCCAGTGCCATCCGAGCCTCAATATCCTGACACCATCCAATTGGACATGAATCGGCTTATAAACTTCGAAATCGCCCGGGCCAGGCGAGGCAATTACCCTTTTTCCATTATTCAGCTCTCTCTGGACGCTGATGAGGCCAGCCGTAATTCTCAGTATGATCCTCAGGAAATGATGAATCTTTGTTACGATGCTTTGCGCCCGCTATTTAGGGAAACCGATATACTCATCGGGGCTGAAAACCGATTGGTGGTTCTATGCCCCTTTTCGGATCAGTCAGGAACCAGAGTAATCATGCGCAAGATGATCGAAACCCTTAACCAGCACCGGGGTGACTATCCCTTCGGTATTCTGGAGATGAGCTATGCCACTTATCCGTATGACGGCCGCGATAAAGGCGGCCTGCTGACCTATGCCTCGGCCAATAAGGAATCTTTACAAGAGATGGTTCGTTAAGTGCATTAAGGGGGCGAAAACCACTTGGCAATGTCATGAGTATCCAGAAGTATCTAGACAAAAGGTGATGCACCTAGATATAATATGGGTTCGATTCGGCTATAATGTTGTTCATATTATCGATCAATTTAACCTGAACAGCGATGGTTTCCAAATCATCCAATTCTGAGACCGGAAGAGTGGCTTTGAGTACGGTGTCATTGACAAAATCGGTGTCAACTGGGATGTCATTGACATATACTTTATGATTATGGGAGTATTCCATACCTATTACCTCAATCATATTATCCCCCGGCCATAATGCCTGGTCTATAACAACTGGGCCACGATCCAAAGCAAAACGAAGGTTTTCCCCGGGCCGGTAAAACGGATTGAAAAGATAGGCATATTCGTTGCCCGCCAGGAAATCATATTGCAGCAGTGCATATTGGGTCAACTCCTCTTCATTAATCCTCTCATGATAGAAATATTGAGGAGCTGCAATCACACTACAGCCTTTGTTCTGTAAAGTCCACACGAAATCAGTCAAAGGGCTGCCTGTTTTCATGGTATGGGCCAATATGTAAGAACCCAGGAAGTTGGAAGACAATCTTAAGTCCTCTCTGGCAGTGGAGAAGTTGTCCCAAATTAAAATCGGGACACTGTATTTGTTCAGATAATCTGCATAACTATCCTCATTTTCAAAGTAACCAGCCTCTCTATAAACATCAAATTCATTTCCCAGCATTGGTAAGTGATCTCCCAAGAATACCACTACGGTAGGCTCATCAATGAGTTTTAGTTCTTCTATCAACAGTTTTAAAGACTTATCAACGTCATGAATGATATTAGTGTAGTTCTCGAGAATATTTCGGGTTTCTGCGTTCCTCAACCTGCCTTCCACTTTTATGACTGCTTCAGGGTTTTCTTCATTGGAATATGGGCCGTGGGCCTGCATGGACACGGCAAAAACAAAATCGGGTTTGGAAGTACAGCGCAAAACCTGAAGTATTTTTTGAGATAGCTCGGTATCCCGAATATAGTAACCGCTATATTCGGGATTGTTAAAGGAGTTTTTACTTATATATCTGTCAAAGCCCAGATTCCGATATACGATGTTGCGACGATAAAACCAATCATTGTAGGTGTGAATTGCAGTAGCTTCGTATCCCTGCCGTGTCAGAATTGCGGGCAGAGCTTCCAGCGGTTTGTTTACAAACTGAACATAAGGAACGATCCCCTGGGGAAGGAAACGGGTGGAGAATCCGGTCAGGATTTCAAATTCAGTATTGGCGGTGCCTCCTCCATAAACTGGAACAAGCATTACACCGTTGCTATGCTTTTGCTTGAGGGAATGAAAATAGGGCAGCGGATCTTCACTGAATTCCACGCCCTGAAGCACTGTGGGATCCCAAAATGCTTCACTCATGACAATAATAATATTGGGAGTAAAGTCTGGATCCACACTATAGGCAGGAGCGCACTGCGTTAAAATACTCTCGATAGTCTCTGCTTGATAGCATACCGGCTCTTGAAGACCGAGGCACTTTGCATTAAGTATAGTGCCAAGTATTAAACCATTTTCTTCATAGTGGGCTGTCTGGTTCCAATCGATTACATTCAGTGAAAATGCTTTTCCCGTTGTTGCAGACTGAATTATGGTTACGAATAGTAACAAGCTGAGCAAAGCTGTTGAGACTTTATCAACAAAACGATAATTTTCTCTGGGCAACAACAGGAACCCAGCGATGACAACCACCGCCAGCAGACTTATCCCCAACCATAATCCAGCTGGCATCAGCTCCAATAAGGAAGCGCTTTTGGTGATATTCAATGCTTCTTTGCTGATTATGAAGTCCCAGGGCAGCAGGGGTTCTCCTCTGAAAAGAAGCTTCTGACGGCTGATAAAAGCGGCTACAGATAATAAGGCTGTGATAACGACGCCAACCGCACCATAGAATCTTCGTGGCAGTATATAAAAGATATTAATCAGCCCAAATGCAATTGCATAGCTGACGATGAACTGGGTATGATGTTCAGTTATCCACACTTGCATATGGTTCAGACCGCCACGACTGAGTATTTCTGTCAGAAATACCGTAACCAACGGAAACAATAGCAAAAGAGCAGCATTCACTGTGTATTCTCCTCTAGTTGAGCGCATTATCAAGATTATCTGTTCCCACAGAGCGGGATGCTATTTAATGGATACTCCCAAGGTTATAGTTCAACCTAACCCCCCGAGTATTCCTGCTGAAGTCAGGGCAATTATCAAAGTCTGCGTTCAAGGTCTGCTTCAAGCGTTTATCATAGAGTACCATAACCATGTCAGCCTCCGGTTGGGAATGACCACAACCACATACTCTGCCTGAAAATAATCCGGCTCCATTAGTATAACCCCTTAACCTGAGAGGCAATAATCTACCAATAAGATGGCGTTTGATCAACCGCAGAATAGAGGGGCTTATATGAACGACCTGATCAAGGAACTGGTGAATAGTCTGGTCAGTCAACTAAATGATATCGAACAGGAAGTCGACTTCGAAGCTTTGCGTCTACAAAGCAGTCAAGAGATTGGAGCTGAAGCCTTTTTCCTGCAGCAGCAGATCCAGGAGTTGAAGGAGCGTTTGTTAGAAGTGAACCGCGATTTTACAGCCTGAGTCTGCCTGTTAAAATTGCAGCCAACCAGTGGAAGGGTTGGTTGACACTATTAACCAGCTCTGCTAATATCAAATTGTAATAAAATATGGCGAAAAAATGCGAAAGTGTGCCTAGGGTTCCGCATCATAAAGGGATGGACAGGTCCGAGTGGTACAGGTGCTAAAGGCACTACACCGTATAGGGATAAAAGCCCAGGCGGACAGGTTTCGGTTACGAAACGGTTCGTCTGGGTATTCTATTTTTTGTATAAGCTGTCAGAAAAGGAGGCTTTTTAATGCCTAAAGTAGGAATAATTATGGGCAGTGATTCTGATCTGGCAATCATGAAAGATGCAGCCGAGATCCTTAGTCAGTTCGGGGTTGATTATGAAATCACCATTTGCTCGGCGCACCGTTTGCCTGAGGAAACCTTCCGTTATGCTAATTCCGCCATCGATCGAGGCCTGGAAGTCATAATCGCCGGAGCCGGTGGTGCTGCCCATCTGCCCGGTGTTATTGCGGCCTCAACTCTTCTGCCGGTTATTGGGGTGCCGATCCAGAGTGGTGCTTTGGCAGGGGTTGATGCCCTCTATGCTATCGTGCAGATGCCTCGGGGCATTCCAGTGGCTACCGTGGCCATCAACGGCAGTGCCAATGCGGCTTTATTGGCGGTACAGATGCTGGCTATGGAAAACGCCGCATTGCGCCAGGCCCTGCAGGACTACCGCCGTGAGATGGCGAAGGCAGTACTCAACAAAGACCGTAAGCTCAACCAGCTGGGAATTAAAGCCTACCTTGAAGGCTGAGGAGATATAATAGATGATTGATCGCTATACCCTTCCTGAAATGGGCCGCATCTGGTCACAGGAAAACAAACTGCAGAATTGGCTGAAGATCGAGATCGCTGCCTGTGAGGCCCAGGCCAGACTGGGCAATATCCCGGCTGAGGCGCTTGCGGCCATTAAAGCCAGAGCCGCTTATGATCCCGCGCGCATCGAGCAGATCGAAGCTGAAGTCCATCATGACGTTATCGCCTTTCTCACCAATGTGGCTGAACATGTGGGCGAACCCTCTAAATATATACATCTTGGCATGACCTCCTCAGATATTCTCGATACCGGACTAGCCATGCAGATGCGAGATGCGGCAGCTATCATCAGGACCAAACTGGTGGGGCTGCGGCAGGTGATAGCCAGTCAGGCGGTCAAATACAAATATACTTTGAACATGGGACGCAGTCATGGAGTGCATGGAGAACCCAGCACCTTTGGCCTGAAAATGGCTCTGTGGTACTCCGACTTGGGGCGAGCCGCAGCCAGGTTGGAGCAGGCCGAAGAGGATATCGCCTACGGGGCTATTTCAGGTGCTATGGGCAATTTTGCCCACATAGACCCGCAGGTGGAGGAATATGTCTGCGCAGCCGTGGGTTTAAAGCCTTGCCCGGTATCCACACAGGTAATCCAGCGCGACCGCCACGCCCATTTTATGAACATCCTGGCGGTAATAGGGGCTTCTGTGGAGAAGATAGCCACCGAGATCAGAAATCTGCAACGAACCGAGATACTGGAGGTGGAAGAGCCATTTCGCAAAGGGCAGAAGGGCTCTTCAGCCATGCCTCACAAACGGAATCCCATGATGAGTGAAAGGGTGGCGGGATTGTCTCGAGTTCTGCGCGGCAATGCCTTGGCTGCTATGGAAAACGTAGCCTTGTGGCATGAGCGTGATCTGACTCACTCTTCAGTGGAAAGAATCATTATACCGGACAGTTGCATTCTGTTGGATTATATGTTGGAAAAACTGACTGGTGTTATCCAAGGCCTGGTAGTATATGAAGACAACATGACCCGCAACATCAACCTGACTGGGGGTTTGATATTCTCCCAGGAATTGATGCTGCATTTAATCGATAAGGGTATGCTGCGGGAAACCGCCTACCTGTTGGTGCAGGGCCATGCCATGAAGAGCTGGACTGAACGCTGCAGCTTTAAAGAACTGGTCCTCAAGGATCAGAAGATCATGAATATCATGAGTCTCGAGGAGATAGAAGCAGTCTTCGATATGTCGATATACTTCAAGAACGTGGATTATATATTCAAACGTTGCGGACTGGACTAATTTATCCCGAAGAGACAAAACTAAGAATAGCGAGAGAACTCCTCTGGGAAAGGACGAAGGATCCCAGTTGCAGTTTAGCATAGGTGATAACTGGCTGGTTGTCGGATTGAACAGGCCGCCTGCAGTTGGGAGGATTCCATAGCATGCCATATGAGTTTAAAGATCATTTCCATGATGAGTGCGGGGTTTTCGGGATATTTCTGAACTGTCCGGAAAACGCTACTGATGCCGCCCGCACAGCCTTTTACGGCCTATATGGCCTGCAGCACCGCGGGCAGGAGAGCGCTGGCCTGGCAGTCGCCAACGGCCGCCAGATCCATTTGCATAAAGGCATGGGATTGGTGCCAGAGGTCATTAAGGACGAGCACATCAATGCTTTGAGCGGGCATATAGCGGTTGGTCATGTACGCTATTCAACCAGCGGGGCCAGCAATGTGGTCAATAGTCAGCCTATGGTTTTTCATTATCTGCAGGGTATGGTAGGCTTGACATATAACGGCAATCTGGTCAATGCCCAGGTGCTGCGCCAGCAGTTGGCTACCTACGGCTCGGTTTTTCAAACCACCACTGATACCGAAATCATAGCCAACCTCCTGGCACGCTATTCCCATGACCCCATAGAACAGGCCCTGGCCAAATGCATGATCGATCTCAAGGGCGGTTACGCCCTGGTGATAGCCACTGATGACCGCCTCCTGGGGGCCCGCGATCCCATGGGCATCAGGCCGTTATGTTTGGGAGAACTGAACGGTAATTATGTCCTGGCATCGGAATCGGTGGCTTTCGATACTATTGGCGCTACCTTGATCCGGGATATTGAACCCGGGGAGATAGTGGCCATCGATAGCCAGGGGCTGCGCTCTGTACAGCATACGCCATCATCGCGTAAGGCCTTATGCATATTCGAATACATCTACTTCGCACGCCCGGACAGTACTATCGACAATATCAACGTTTACCATGCGCGGCGGGCTATGGGATGTCAGCTGGCCCGAGAGTGCGGCGTGGCAGCTGACATGGTGATATCGGTGCCTGATTCCGGCACCTCAGCAGCCTTAGGCTACGCGGAAGAGGCCAGGCTGCCCTTCCATGAAGGGCTCATAAAAAATCGTTATGTGGGACGAACCTTTATTCAACCCACGCAGGCCCTGCGTGAGATCAGCGTACGCATCAAACTTAACGCGGTGCAAGAGATAGTCAAGGATAAGCGGGTGATCATGGTTGACGACTCTATTGTAAGAGGCACCACCAGCCGACAGATCGTGCAGATGCTGCGTGACGCCGGAGCGACAGAGGTGCATATGGCAGTGGCCTCGCCCCCGACACGTTATTCTTGCTTTTACGGCATAGATACTTCACGGCGTGAGGAATTGATCGCCAGCGTCATGAAGGTGGAACAGATACAGAATTTTATCGGCGCCGACAGCCTGCACTATCTCAGTACGGAAGGCATGTTCGCCGCCATGGCAGGAGGGTCGGGCAGCTTTTGCGCGGCATGTTTCAACGGAGATTATCCGATTGCAGTAGAGGGATTCGATCCCGGTTCAGCCTGCGGATAAATGATCGAAATTATGAATGGGGGAGAAAACCATGAAAAAGCCGGGCTTAGATTACAAGCAGGCTGGAGTAGATATCGATGCCGCCAGCACTTCGGTGGAAATGATAAAAAAATGGGTGGGAATGACCAGACGACCCGAGGTTATAAATGACATCGGCGCCTTTGCAGGCTTTTTCGCCCTGGACACCTCCAAATACCGTGAACCGGTCTTGGTGTCAGGCACCGATGGGGTTGGAACCAAATTAAAGATAGCCCAGTTGATGGATATACATGATACAGTAGGAATAGATTTGGTCGCCATGTGTGTCAACGATATCCTAGTGCACGGTGCTGAGCCGCTGTTCTTCCTGGATTATATCGGAGTAGGCAAGTTGAAGCCCGAAGTTATTGAAATGCTGGTCAAAGGCGTAAGCCTGGGGTGCGTACAAGCGGGGTGCGCTCTAATAGGTGGCGAGACTGCAGAGATGCCCGGCTTTTATGGTGAAGACGAATATGACCTGGCCGGGTTTGCGGTAGGAGTAGCAGATAGACCTAGACTGCTCCAGGGCAGCAAGATTGCCGCCGGAGATGTGCTCATCGGCTTGCCTTCATCAGGGCTGCATTCCAACGGGTTTTCTCTAGCCCGCAAAGTCTTGCTGGAACACGCCGCCCTGGACCTGTCGGCAAAGCCTGGGGATCTGGACCGGCCACTGGGGGAAATCCTTTTGACACCTACTCGTATTTATGTAAAACCGGTGCTGCATCTGTTGTCACAGGTAGATGTGCATGGCATGGCCCACATCACCGGAGGAGGAATAGTGGAAAACTTCGCCCGGGTCTTGCCATCGAACCTGGGTGCGATAATCGACAGCAGTGCTGTTTCTGTCCCGGTAATATTCGATTTGATCGCTGCTTATGGCGGAGTGGATAAAGACGAGATGTATCGCACCTTCAATATGGGAATTGGTTTTGTTCTGGTTGTGGACGCCGCCGATGTTGATCTGACCATGCAGGTTCTGGACCAACAGGGGGAAAGACCTCTGGTGATCGGGAAGGTGAGCGACGAGTGGGAAGGAGTCAAGCTTTTATGAAGCGCTTGATGGAAGCCGGCAAATTGCGTCTGGGTCTACTGGCTTCGGGGCGGGGAAGTAATTTCGATGCCATAATGGCTGCCATCATCCGCCAGGATTTGAACGCCAGCATGGCTCTGGTGATAAGTGACAACCGTGACGCAGCAGTCTTACAAAAGGCTGCAGTACGTAATGTCAAAAACTACTTTGTCAACCCACGTGATTTTGAAAGTAAAAGCAAGTATGAACAACACCTGGTTGAGCTGCTGCAGGCTGAATCGGTCAACCTGGTGGTTCTGGCTGGATACATGCGCATACTGGGAAGCGTAATGCTGAGTGCCTTTAAGGATCGGGTGGTAAACATTCACCCGGCCTTGTTGCCTTCTTTTATGGGCTTAAACGCCCAGGGCCAGGCGGTTGAGTATGGGGTGAAATACAGCGGCTGCACTGTGCACCTGGTCGATACTGGCATGGACACCGGTCCCATAATTATGCAAGCGGTGGTACCGGTATATCAAGACGATGATGAAGACAGCCTGGCCACCAGGATATTGGTGGAAGAACACAAAATCTACTGGCGCTCTTTGCAGTTGATTGCGGAAGGACGGGTCTACCTTGAGGGGCGGCGCGTATTCATACGTTGAGACAGAGACTTGAACTCGGCTAGAGTATAAAATCAGTGGTATAAGCAAGTTGATAATAATAGGTTGATTTCCTAAAGGAGGTAATGTTATGACCAAAAGGGCTTTGATAAGCGTATCCGACAAAAGCGGTCTGATTGCATTCGCTCGGGGCCTAAGCGATTTGGGCTATGAGATCATCAGCACCGGCGGTACTTATAATGCTCTGCAGGAATCGGGCGTGACAGTCACCAAGGTGGCTGAAGTGACTGGTTTCCCAGAGATTTTAGATGGGCGCGTGAAGACCTTGCATCCCAAAATACATGGTGGCATTCTGGCTATGCGCAATCCGCAGCATCTGGCTGAGTTGGAGCAAAACCAGATAACACCTATCGACCTGGTAGCGGTAAACTTATATCCCTTTAAGGCCACGGTGAGCAAACCTGGAGTGAGCCTGGAAGAAGCCATCGAGAATATTGATATAGGCGGGCCTAGCATGGTCAGGGCGGCTGCTAAGAACTACCGCCATGTACTGATCGTGACCAACCCTGAAATGTATCCGCTGATCTTGCAGCAACTCCAGAGCGGCGAGGTGGATGAGACAACCCGCTTGAACCTGGCACTGGAAGCCTTCCGCCACACCGCTAGCTACGACGCCATGATAAGTGCGTATTTAGCCAGAAAGACCGGGAGCGATCTGGCTGACATCTATGTTAATGCCGGTGAAAAGGTGTATTCGTTGCGTTATGGGGAAAACCCCCATCAGCGGGCTGCCTTTTATAAGGATGTGCTGCCATCAGCGGCAGGGCTGCCTGATGCCCAGCAGCTGAACGGCAAAGAACTATCGTATAATAATATCATCGATACTCAGGCAGCCTGGGATCTGGTGCGCGAATTTGAAAAGCCAGCCTGTGTGATTATAAAACATAACAACCCCTGCGGCACCGCTCTAGGGGGCACGTTGGCCGAAGCTTATGAACGGGCTCTGGCTGCTGACCCGGTTTCCGCCTACGGAGGCATAGTGGCCTTCAATGGACGGGTTGACCAGGAGACTGCGCAGAAGGCAGCGTCACTTTTTATGGAGGTCATAATCGCGCCGCAATACGATGAGTCGGCTTTGGAAATCCTGCGCAAAAAGAAGAATCTGCGCATATTGCGCCTGGAAATAAACCCTCCCGCGTCCTGGCAGGTGAAGAGCGTAGATGGGGGATTCATAGTTCAGCAATCAGACCAGGATCATATCAAGGCCAGCGATCTGCAGGTTGTAACGACGGCTCAACCCAGCCCGGAACAGATTGAAGACCTGCTGTTCGCCTGGAAGGTGTGCAAACATGTCAAGTCCAATGCCATCGTTCTGGCCAAAGCCGGTCAAGCCGTGGGGGTAGGAGCCGGGCAGATGAATCGGGTCGGTTCGACCCGCATCGCCGTAGAAATGGCCGGGGATAAAGCGGATCAGTCGGTTATGGCCTCCGATGCTTACTTCCCCTTTAAAGATTCAGTGGAAGTTGCTGCAGCTGCAGGCGTCAAAGCTATCATACAACCGGGCGGTTCCATCCGTGATGAAGAGAGCATCGCCGAATGCAATAAGCATGGAATTGCTATGGTTTTCACCGGGGTGCGGCATTTTAAGCACTAATACTTATTAACCCCAGAAAGATTAATGGTATCTATTAATCTGTACCATTTCTGGCAGAGATGGTAACAGTGTCAGTTTAAATTCGGACTATTATCGAGGACCGTCTGTATAAGACCGCGTATGAGGGGGGTAAGAATGGGTAAGAAGATACTGGTGATCGGTCAGGGCGGCAGAGAACATGCCCTGGTATGGAAACTAGCCCAAAGTCCCGAGGTGGAAAAGATTTATGCCGCCCCAGGCAACCCCGGCATGGCCGGGTTGGCCCAATGTGAGGATATTGAGGTTGACGATCTCAGTGAGATTCTTTATTTTGCCTGGAGCCAAAAAATCGATCTCACTGTGGTAGGTCCCGAAGTACCCTTGATGGCAGGCATCGTAGAGTTATTCCACGACCATGACCTGCAAATATTCGGTCCTACCTCTATGGCTGCCAGACTGGAAGGCAGCAAAGTGTTTGCCAAAAACCTTTTGCACAAGTACAACATTCCTACCGCTGCTTATGAGACCTTTGAGAGCTTTGACCCAGCCCTGGAGTTTGCCCTGGGATTTGTTAGCAACGGGCGCCGGGTGGTCATCAAAGCTGATGGCCTGGCCGCCGGCAAAGGTGTGATTATTGCCTCAACCGAAGCTGAGGCTAGGACGGCCTTGATTAGTATGATGCAAGAACGTCAATTCGGGGGCGCCGGTGACCAGGTGGTAATAGAGGAATTCCTGGAGGGCGAAGAAGTCAGCTTTTTTGCCATCAGCGACGGGCAAAATTATTTGCCGCTGATTGCCGCTCAGGACCACAAACAGGTGTTTGATAATGACCAGGGTCCCAATACCGGCGGAATGGGTGCTTATGTGAATCCCCCGGTTTTTACTGCGGAGCTTCACCAGGAGGTTCTGAATAAGATAATTGAACCGGTCATTTATGCCATGCAGGCTGAGGGATGTCCCTATCAGGGGGTTTTATACGCGGGGTTGATGATCACTGCTGACGGACCTAAAGTGCTGGAATTCAACTGCCGCTTTGGGGACCCCGAAACTCAGGCTATCATGCCTATGTTGGAAGGAGATTTGCTGCCAGTCCTAGAGGCTTCAGCCCGCGGAGATATCAAGGGCGTTGAGATGGGTCTTAAGCCAGGCAGCTGTGTGTGCCTGGTGCTGGCTTCGGGAGGCTACCCGGAAAGCTATCAAAAGGGCTTTCCCATCACAGGTTTGGATGCGGTGGATCATGACACCTTGGTGTTTCATGCGGGCACCGCCAAAAAATCAGGCCAGATAGTGACCAATGGAGGGCGGGTTTTGAATGTGGTCAAAACCGGCGCCACCATCCGTGAAGCCATTGATAAGGTGTATAGGGAAGCCGCTAAAATCAGTTTTGAAAACATGCATTACCGCAAGGATATCGGGCGTAAAGCTCTCGTAAGGGAGGACTAATTATTGAACTGGTCAAAGCAGATCGCCCTGCGTTGGGCGGTATTGCTTATAGTAGTGGCTATGCTGTTTTTTCTGCCTACCCGTGAATTCCTCAAGGTCACCTTCATGCTGGGTGTACCTTTTATATTCGTTTTAGGGTATCTGGTCAAACAGCGCCGTTATTCTGTGCCCTATGTGATTTCAGCGGCCCTGCTGCTGGTGATCGGCGCTGCTTATCTGTACCTTTTGTACTCCCTGCCGCAGCGCATAGAGGTGCGCCGCATTGTTATGGAAGGCAGCGAGTTACTGGGCCAGGGGCGTTACCAGGAAGCCATTGAGCGTTATCGTGATCTGGAAGCATTAGGAAAAACTCAGGATATGAACGAGCGTATTGCCCTGGTGGAGAAGGAGTCTTATGCGGCCCAATTGCTGCAGCAAGCCCAACAGCTCAACCAGGATGGCCAAAGTCAACAAGCCCTGGAAGTGCTGAACAGTATCCCCCCTGGCACCCGGGCTGCCGTCCAAGCCGAGAAGCTCAAGAAAGAATGGGGAGGCTAGCTTAGAATTGATCACTCTGCAAGACATCCAAAACAATCCAGCCGTACAGACCTATATGCTGATCGGCAACGACTATATAGGCACCATCGGCGCTATTGAGCACAATATCAGCCACGCTGAGCTGGTCTCACAGCTGAGTCGGGACATCCTGAGCAAACTGGGTTTTCCAGAGCGCGAGGCGGAATTAGCCGCCATAGCCGGGTATCTGCATGATATTGGCAATCTGATCAACCGTTACGGCCACGGCATGTCAGGGGCCTTGATGTCTTTTCGCATCCTCTTGGATATGGGCATGGACCCAGAAGAAATCGCCATCATAATGGGTGCCATAGGCAACCATGAAGAACGTGCCGAAGGGAAAAGCGTCAACAATGTCGCGGCCGCCTTGATATTAGCGGATAAATCCGATGTAAAACGGACTCGCGTCAGAAAAAGGGATTTTGCCGCCTTCACCCCCCGCGACCGGGTCAATTATGCGGTTACTGATTCACATCTGGAGGTGGACGCAAAGAAAAGGCTGATTAGCCTGAAGATCACTATTGACATCGAAGTCACTTCGGTGGTGGAATATTTTGAAATCTTTCTCACCAAGATGATGATGAGCAGAAGGGCTGCAGAGTACCTGGGCTGCCAATTTGAACTGATGATAAATGATGCTAAGTTATTGTAAAGCGGTAAGGAGAAGACCATGAAGAAAAGAGAAGTACCCAAGGGCTTGCGGGATATGCTGCCTGAGGAGGTCAAGGTAAAACGCAATATCGAACGTAAAGCGGCCCGCTTGTTCAACAGTTATGGCTATCAAGAGGTGATCACCCCCACTTTTGAGTTCCTGGAGGTTATCGAGAGCGGAGCCGGTAAGAATATCCGCGGGGAACTGTTCCTCTTTTTGGACCGTGAAGGGGGCATACTTTCACTCCGTCCCGAGGTGACGGTTTCCATCGCCAGGCTGGCCTCAACCCATTTGCGCGATGAGATGCCCCAGCGGCTCTTCTACATTAGCAACGTTTTTCGTCATGTCCAGCCGCATCTAGCCCAGTACCGCGAGTACTGGCAGGCCGGGCTGGAATTGTTGGGGGCTCCCGGGCCCTGGGCTGATGCCGAGATCATCAACATAGCCGTGCGTCTGTTGCGCGAGCTGGGACTGAGCAAATTCAAAATCAGCATCAATCAAATCGGTATATTCAACGCGCTATTGGATGACAAGGCCTTATCCGGTCCAGAACGGGAACAAATCCGTGCCCTGGTGGAGAGCAAAGACCTGGTAGAACTGAACCGGGTCCTCAGTACTATGCGCATAGACGATGGCCTCAAAGAAACCATCGCCAGTCTGCCCATACTTCACGGCGGCCTGGAGGTAATAAAACGCATCCCCTATATAGAAAAGAACCGGGCGGCATCTGCTGCAGTGGAAGAACTGTTGCAGGCCTACGCGGCTCTGGGTCAATATGGTGTCTTGGATGAAATCATGATCGACCTGGGCGTGTTGCGCCGTCTGGATTATTATACTGGCCTTGTATTTGAGGGCTACTCTCCTGACCTGGGCTATGGACTTCTAGGCGGCGGCCGCTATGACCGACTGATGGAACAATTCGGTTTCTCCTGCCCGGCCACCGGTTTTGCAGTAGGCATCGATCGCCTGGCCCTGGTTTTAAAATGCCGTGAAGCTGAACCCCACCATTGCCTGGTCGGGGGGAACAATATGGACGAGGTGCTAAAACACTGCCAAGAACTGCGACAGGCTGGTCTGGTGGCGGAGATGGATGTACTGGGGCGCAGCCGCGAAGAACTGCAGGCAGTAGTCGAGTCCAGGGATAACTGGAGCCTGGAATATCTCGACGACTAAGTGGCGAACCGTTCCACAGACGACAGGGGGAACAAGATGGAACAGCAATACCTGACTATAGCTTTATCCAAAGGAACCTTATTAAAGCCCACCATGGAGCTTTTTGAGAGGGCTGGGCTGCCTTGCGAGGGTGTTACAGAGGACAGTCGCAGCATGGTGTTCGATTATGAACAGCCCATGATAAAATATATCATGTGCCGTCCCACCGATGTGCCCACCTATGTGGAACAGGGGGCGGCAGACCTGGGTATAGTCGGCAAGGACGTGATAGTGGAGCAGGGTAAGGATATTTTTGAAATGGTCGACCTGCAGTATGGCTACTGCCGCTTTGTGGTGGCAGTGCCGGAAGAAATGGAAAACTTCAGACTTGCCGACCTGAATTACAAACGGGTGGCAACTAAATTCCCGGTGACAGCGGAGCGCTTTTTCCGCGACCAGGGGCTGCAGGTGGAAATCATAGAATTGCATGGTAATATCGAATTAGCGCCATTGATGGGATTGTCGGATATGATCGTCGATATCGTCTCCACAGGGCGTACCCTGCGTGAGAACAATCTGGTGGAATTGGTCAAGATAATGGATTCCACCACTCGTCTGATTTGCAACCGGGTCAGCTACCGGACCAAGCATGAACGCATCCAGCCGCTTATAGAAAGGCTGCAATCTCTAGCGAAAGGCGGTAACAGTAAATGAATATCAAGAGGATCAAAGCCGAGGATGAAGCTCTGCAAGGCCTGGCGGCTGCCGGCGCGGAGAACCTGCAGACCTATGAAGAACAGGTCCGGGCCATCGGCCAACAGATCAAGGCCCGTGGTGACGAGGCGGTATTTGAGTATACCTGCAGGTTTGACGGTCCCGTAGATGAATCCAACCTGCTGGTGACCGAGGCTGAATTTGACGAAGCCTACGAAGCGGTAGACGACGAATACATCTATGCTATTCGTAATGCCATTGAAAATATCACCGCTTTTCACAACCGCCAGTTAAGAAACTCTTGGATGGAACCGGATGAACGCGGCGTTATTCTGGGACAACTGCACCGTCCCCTGGAACGTGTGGGCATATATGTGCCGGGCGGGACGGCTGCTTATCCCTCTTCAGTGCTAATGAATGCCATTCCCGCACAGGTGGCAGGAGTGCCGCAGATCGCCATGGTCAGCCCTCCCGACCGTCGGGGCAAGATGAATCCCTACACCTTGGTGGCAGCGTATGAACTGGGCCTGGAGGAAGTCTATAAAGTGGGGGGGGCCCAGGCGGTATTTGCCCTGGCCTGGGGGACTGCCAGAATAAAAAAAGTCGACCTCATCAGCGGCCCCGGAAATATCTATGTTACCCTGGCCAAAAAGATGGTCTATGGGGATGTGAATATAGATATGCTAGCCGGGCCGAGTGAGATTTTGATAATAGCTGACCATAATGCTGATCCAGCTTATATAGCTGCAGACCTGATGTCGCAGGCGGAACATGATGTGCTCGCCAGGAGTATACTGGTGACCCCCGACGCCACCTTGCTGGACCGCGTCGAGGCGGAACTGAGACGGCAGGTGGCAAGCCTTTCGCGCCACCATATGATCCTTGCAGCATTAGAGAAGAACGGAGCTTTTGTCATAACCAGCAATATCGAGGAAGCCTGTAAAGTAGCCAACCTGATCGCCCCTGAACACCTGGAGCTGATGGTGGAGGCCCCTTTCGATCTTTTAAGCAAAATTCATAATGCGGGGGCCATATTCATGGGTCAATATACCCCTGAACCAGTAGGCGATTATTTCGCCGGCCCGAATCATATACTTCCCACCGGGGGGACGGCACGCTTCTACTCACCGGTCACAGTCGATACCTTTACCAAGACATCCAGCATCATCTACTATTCCCGTCAGGGGATCGAGGAAGATGCCGACCACATAATCAAATTGGCTACTGTTGAGGGTTTGACCGCGCATGCCAACTCGGTGCGGCTCAGGAAAGGCAGTGATGGCTAGATGGACACCATGCGAAACGCTGAAGTATTGAGGAAAACCAATGAAACTGAGATTTTGCTGCAATTGGAATTGGATGGCACCGGCAAGCATCAGATAGATACAGAGATACCCTTCTTCAGCCATATGCTCACCCTGTTCGCGGTGCACAGCTTATGCAACCTGAAAGTCGCGGCCAGAGGAGATTTGGAAGTGGATGATCACCACTCCGTGGAGGATATAGGTATCTGTCTGGGCCAAGCCATCAATCAGGCAGTAGGAGACAAACAGGGCATAAACCGCTACGGGGAAGCGACCGTTCCCATGGATGAAGCCCTGGTGCGCGTAGTTCTGGACCTGTCCGGCCGGGCCTGCCTGGTTTACAAGGTCAGCCTGGAACGTGATCAGATCGGGAACTTCGCCACGGAAAACGTGGCCGAATTCTTCCGGGCCATCGCCAATCAGGCTGGCATGAATATACATATCGACCAGCTGCGCGGAAAAAACAGCCATCATATAATTGAGGCGGTTTTCAAGGCCTTTGCCCGGGCTTTCAAGGTTGCCATTGCCCGCGAGCCCCGTATTGAGGGGGTTTGGTCGACCAAAGGCAAACTGTGATCTACTTCTTTATGTCATAGGGGATGCGAATTTGATATTAATAATCGATTATGGTATGGGCAATTTGGGCAGTGTTCAGAATGCCCTGTATAAATTGGGACACAGCTGTGAGATCAGCAGCGATCCTGACAAGGTGGGCCAGGCTTGTAAAATAATACTGCCTGGGGTGGGCAGCTTTGCCGAGGCCATGAAAAATCTTTACCAAAAAGGGCTGGACGATGCGATCAAAGAAACAGTATTCCGGGGCATACCGCTGTTGGGCATCTGCCTGGGAATGCAGCTGCTTTGCGATGAGAGCGAAGAAAACGGCCTACACCGGGGCTTAAGCCTGGTTCCCGGCCGGGTCACCCGTTTTCAGTTACCGCCGGAGTTCAAAGTTCCCCACATGGGATGGAATGAAATCCATCCTGCGGAAAAGAGCCGGCTGTTTTCGGGGGTGCCAGATTCCAGCTACTTTTATTTTGTGCATTCCTATCATGTCAATATCGAGGATGAGAAATGGGTCGGAGCTAGATGCAACTATGGTTATGATTTCGTGTGTGCATACGAGCGGGAAAACCTGTTCGCTGCTCAGTTCCATCCCGAGAAATCTGGGGATATGGGCTTAAAGGTCTTGAACAATTTCGCTTGCATGTAAAATCTGTGCATTATGGCCGTACAGAACTGGAGGCGGCACCGGGCCCTGTTTCCATTAAACCGGGGAGGTAGACAGTTATGATGCTTTATCCGGCCATCGATCTGAAAGATGGCTGTTGTGTGCGCCTGATTGAAGGGCGGGCCGATCAAAAAACCGTTTATTCCAGTGATCCGCAACTGATTGCGCAGGGTTTTGAAGCTGCTGGAGCCCGATTTCTGCACATAGTGGATCTGGACGGGGCTTTTGGCGGCACCCCCAAAAACCGTCAGGCTATTAAGGCCATAGCTGCAGCGGTTCAGATACCTATTCAGGTGGGGGGCGGATTGCGCAGCGAAGAGGATGTGGAATATACCTTGAACCTGGGAGCAGCACGGGTGATCATTGGGACCAAAGCGGTGCATAGTCCAGGATTTGTGCAGAGACTGCTGCAGCGTTTCGGTGCGGAGCGCATTGTGCTGGGTGTCGACGCCCGTGATGGCAAGGTTGCGGTGCAGGGATGGGTCGAGGTATCTGACCTGGAGGCAGTAGAGTTCGGGCAACGGATGTATGAATTGGGCATCCGCACGGCGGTATATACTGATATCAGCCGCGACGGCAGGCTGCAGGGACCGAACTTGAAGGCCATTTCTACCATGCTGCAACAGACCGGACTGAACATCATAGCTTCGGGAGGGGTTTCCAGCCTGGAGGATATCCGGGCCTTAAAAGCCTTGAGCAATTCAGGGCTTTCAGGGGCTATAGTAGGTAAGGCATTATATGACGGCAAACTGGACCTTATTCAGGCCCTGGCTGCTGCTAACGAATAGAGAGGGATCGAAAATGCTGGCAAAAAGGATTATTCCCTGCTTGGATGTTCATCAAGGCCGAGTGGTAAAGGGCATTAATTTTGTGGATTTGCGCGATGCTGGCGACCCGGTGGAATTAGCCGCTTATTATGACCGGGAGGGTGCCGACGAATTGGTCTTTCTGGATATCAGCGCTTCGCATGAACAGCGCAAGACCATGATTGAAGTGGTGCGCAACACCGCCCGGGAGGTATTTATTCCCTTTGCCGTGGGCGGGGGCATCGGCACTATCGACGATATCCGCAGTTTGCTGTCTGCAGGGGCGGATAAAGTTTCGGTGAACTCTGCAGCGGTACGCGACCCCGGCCTGATTACCGACGCGGCGCGCCATTTTGGTAGTCAGTGCATAGTGGTGGCCATAGATGCGCGCCGCCGTAAGGATGCACAGGGTTGGGAGGTATTTATTAACGGCGGCAAGGTATCTACCGGGATAGACGCTCTGGAATGGGCCAGTCAAGTGGAATCGCTGGGCGCAGGAGAGATCCTTCTGACCAGTATGGACAAAGATGGCACCAAAGACGGTTACGACCTGGAATTGACCGCCGCCATCAGCGATCAGGCTGGAATACCGGTGATAGCCTCGGGAGGAGCGGGAAACCTTGACCATTTATATGATGCAGTGCAGATTGGCCATGCTGATGCCGTCTTATGTGCCTCTATTTTCCATTATCGTGAATATACCATCCGTGAGGCCAAACAATACCTGAGAAACAAAGGAGTGGCAGTACGCAATGATTGAGAATATTGATTTCGCCAAACAGGGCGGCCTGGTGCCGGCTGTAATACAGGATGCCAGCAGCGGTCAGGTCTTAATGGTGGCCTATATGAATGAGACTGCCCTGCAGAAGACCATAGACACCGGCAAAACCTGGTTTTTCTCCCGCAGCCGACAACGCTTGTGGATGAAAGGCGAGACTTCCGGGCACGTGCAGGAGGTGGAAGAGATTCTCCTCGACTGTGACCAGGATTGTCTGTTGATAAAGGTACGACAGATCGGGGCTGCGTGTCATACCGGCCATTATAGCTGTTTCTACCGTGATCTGGACGGTCAGCAGGTCGCACCAATGCGTTTCGAGCCGGAGGAATGGCTGCGACCAGATAAGGAAGGTCCCGGTGTGTTGTTTGAACTGATGGATGTGATTCGCGAACGCCAGAAAACTCGACCAGAAAACTCCTATACCAGTTACCTGTTCAACCAGGGGTTGGATAAAATACTGAAAAAGGTCGGCGAGGAAAGCGCCGAAGTTATTATTGCCGCCAAGAACCGTGAAAAACCTGAACTGGTTTACGAAAGTGCCGATCTCATCTACCATCTGATGGTCCTCCTGGTGGAGCAGGGCATTGAACTGCCGGATATATTCTCTGAGCTGAGATCGCGACGTTAAATTCAGCCAATTGGTTTGAGTGCCTGTCTCATATATCAAAAATGGCATTGCCCGGTCCATATCGGACCGGGTTTTTTATATGCGGTAAACTCCGTACCTGCTCAATACTGTTATCCGCCATTTCAGCTGCCGTTAACCGGGCGCTTTCCAGGGGTATACAGTATCTTTCCGAAAGGTGGCACCTCAGACGTTGCAGTACAAGATTGGCCAGGACAATGTAGGTTTCATCATCACCGACCATGAGGTGGAAACTGGACGCCGCATCATCGATATGCATAGGTCCGCAGACCAATTAACTGCGGTGGCCTGTTTGACCACCTGGGTCTCTTCGGCATCAAATTGAATCCTGTATATCTCCCGCCACCTCCTCTGGGATCGGTATCCATGGTCACAGTGCCTGAAATGCTGCTGATGCTATTGACTAATCGCGCTGGTTTTTATTGGCACCTTTAAGGTAAACCAGGAATAACCTATCTAAGAAACATGATGCTGGGTATTAGAAAGGTGGTGGCAGACATGCCGGGTGAGTCAATAGCAGAGTACGGTATCGCCTTTTTCGCGGTAGCAGGCCTGATTTACCTGTTCTCACAGGTGATCAGCATGTGGTCAAAAAAAGGCGATAAAGCAGAGATGATCAAAACCGTAGCCGCAGTGACAGAGGTCATTGAGAATAATACCGCCGCCCTGAATCGCCTGGAAACTATGATAGAGGTAACACTGACCCGGCAGGAGACCAAATTGGATGAACTGGTGGCCTATGCGCGGCGGGAAAAATGCTTATAAAACAGGAACCATGTTGGGTGGCTGAAGCATCCTAGCGGAAGGAGTGAATCATATGGATACAGTGCTTATTGATCTGGCTTATAATTTCCTGGCCCTGGTCATACCGGTTATAGCTGTCATGGCGGTGGAAGTTATCAGGCGATATATGGGCTTGCAGAAAATGGAACAGATCGACCGGGCAATCAGCAGCAAAAAAGAACTAGCTTTAATAGCAGTGCGGTTTGTGGAACAAGCCTACAAGGACTTGCACGGAGAAGATAAATATAAGCAGGCAGCCACCTGGCTAACTGAACAGATCAACCGGTATGGCTTCACCATAAGCGAGGCTGAGATTAGAGGCCTCATTGAAGCGGCCTTGCGCCAGTTGAAGGATGAGTTACTAATAGAATGGCAAAAACCCCGGCCGGTGGATTAAGAAAAAGAAAGCATTCACAACAGCCCGATTTTATTGACTTGGTGTAGTTGGCTGCTTTAATCCCGTCTTTGACACTTAGTGAAGAGAAAAAAGCTCGTAAACTCCTAAAACAAGGGGGTTGCGAGCTTTTCACGTGTTAGTAAAAAGTGAGTACTATTTGTCTAAGACTTAGTAGCTTTGAAAATTTTTTTCATCTGTCGCATGGGGAGAATCTGGTAGTCAGTACGGGAGGCTGATTAAGAACCTGTGTAAATGGCAATAATCTCCATATAAAACAAAATGGAGGTTATTAAAATGAGACAGTCAAAAAACATTCTTACGGACAAGGAAATGGAATTAGTGAGCCTATTAATGCAGGACTGCCAAAGCACGGGTGACATTCAGTCGAAGCTAAAACGCCTTTTTGCGGGAACAATTGAGCAGATGCTGGAAGCCGAAATGGAAAATCATTTGGGATACGAAAAGCACAGCACCGAAGGAAACAACACTGGTAATTCCCGCAATGGGTATAACCGAAAGACCATCATCAGCGATTACGGCGAGAGTGAAATTGCCGTGCCCCGTGACCGCAACGGAGAATTTGAGCCTAAAATCCTCGAAAAGAGGCAGACACGGACGGATGAAATCGAACATAAAATCATGGCGATGTATTCAAAAGGAATGAGCCAGCGCGACATTGAAGATAATCTACGGGAGATTTACGGGGCAGAAATATCGCAGGCTTTGATTTCTAAGATAACAGATAAAATCCTCCCGGAAGTGAACGAGTGGCAGAATCGGCCGCTGGAGTCGATTTACCCGATCATCTACTTTGACGGGATCGTATTCAAAAGCCGCAAGGACAGTCAGATCATCAACAAATGCGTCTACTCAGTGCTAGGCATTGATATGAGCGGCCAAAAAGACATCCTGGGCATCTGGATCAGCGAGAATGAAAGCGCAAGCTTTTACGCATCCATCTGTTCCGACCTGAAAAAGCGCGGCGTGCAAGACATTTTTATCGCCTGTCATGATAACCTGAGAGGACTTGGCGAAGCCATAAATGCGGTTTTCCCAAGGACAAAGCAACAGCTTTGCATAGTCCATCAGATTCGCAATTCCACTAAATTTGTGCAGTATAAGGATCGAAAAGCAATTTGCGCTGACCTTAAAAAAATCTACGGTGCAGTAAATTTAGACGACGCAGAGTATGCCAAGGAAGAATTCCGGGAAAAATGGGATAGGAAGTATCCCTCCATTTTGCGGTCCTGGGATGCTAATTGGGCAGAACTCACCACGTTTTTCAATTATCCTGAACAGATCCGGCATTTGATTTATACGACAAATGCAGTGGAAGCGTACCACAGGATGGTGCGGAAATTTACGAAGACAAAATCCATCTTCCCCACAGATGACTCAATCCGGAAAGTGGTATTTCTTTCGACTAAGGAAATCACGAAGAAGTGGACGCAGCCATCAAGGGACTGGGCAATGGCGTACAGCCAGATTATGATATTCTTTGCAGACAGGTTAGTGGCATAAGGCCTTGAGGGCTCTGCCCTCAAACTCCCGAGGTTTACCCGCTCAGGGCTTACCGGTGAAGCAGAAAACGGCAGACTCATTGCCCGCCGTCTCACCGTATAAGCCACAGCGAGCGTTGGGTCGCTCCTCAGCGTTGCCCGATTTATGCTGCAATAATATTATGGTCAAATTTTAGGATGATTATTCCATTTACACTGAAGGATGTTCACAACCCAGTACGGAAGCCAAACACATCATGAAGATTATCCGTGAAGTCCGTTCTCATATAGGTGGGGACGAAACCCTCCCCTTTGACCTCATAGAAATTCATGTCACGCAGCCCCTGAACGATCTCACTGCAGGTGTATTGCTCACCTAACGTCTTCTTCAAGAGTCGGTAGATCACCAGCGCGATAAAACATATAATAAAATGCGCCATTATCCTGTCATCGCGGCTAAGGTATACCGGTCTAGCCTTAAACTCGCTTTTCATGATCCTGAAGCACTCCTCAATCTGCCAGCGCCTCCTATTTACCGCAAGGATAGCAGCGGCGTCGCCGTCAAGGTTAGTGCAAACCGCGTAGAAACCATCAAAAGCCTCCTCTTTCTGGATGACAGAGTTATCGATTTCATATACCGCCTTGCTGGCAACCTCACCCTCAGGGGTAATGCTGGTTTTCTTGATAAAACGTTTGTAGTCGTTTTGGTTCACCTTCGTAAGTTTCCCCAAATTCGTGTTAAGGACTTTGCGAGCACGCTCAATTTGGGCGTTCCTGACCTTGCGTTGATAATCTTGGTACTTGAGCGAAAAAGACACAATAAGCTTCTGCTCCAGCCCATCCTCCACAATCCAACGCTCCTTGTAAAAAGTCTTTTCCATGTCTTTGTTTTCATCAAGCTTGTCCAGACTGTATACGGAGGTATCGCCCGGGAGGCGCCAGCCCTCAGGGCTTAATGCCCATTCTCTTAGGTGTTTCTTCAGCTTCTTGACCGACTGCGTAGTGATGAAAGCTCGCTCGCCCTGGTTGTTGAATTGACGGTTACTATTGGAAGCGAGCCCTGCATCGGTGCAGACGATGAACTTGGAGCAGTTAAAGTCAGACAGTATTTTCTTCTCCAGCGGTTTTAGCGTCAGTTGCTCGTTAGTATTGCCTTTGCCAATATATACGGCTAAAGGCACCCCATCCCCATCCATGAAAAGCCCCATCTGGACAATGGGGTTAGGGCGGTGCTCTTTGGAGTAGCCGTATTGCTTGATGCCTGACTCCTGCTCAATTTCGAAGAAGTAATTGGTGCAGTCATAGTACAGCACCCGCGTGTTCCGCTCTGACACAGCCAGGCTGTTGGAATAAAGAGACGCCTGGATAGAGTCAGCCTCTTTGGCAATTATCTCCAACGCACGGTAGATTTGGTGGAGATCAAACGATGGCTGTTCTATGAACCTTGAGGAAAGTTGGAATGTAGAAAGCTTAGAGGAAGGGTAGATAATCCTGGCGTAGATAAGTCTGGATAGGATGGAGTCCAGGTCGTAAGAAAACTTGTACTTCTTAGAGATAGCTCTGCACATTTTATCAAGCTTCAGTTCGTGATATATCTTCTGCAAAAAGAGGTATCCGCCGTTGAATAAGCGCTGCTGGCCTTTATCAATAGTCTTGATCGGGGAATACTTAACTAGGACATCGCGTTTGTTAAGCTTTTCCTCCTCGTTAAGTTTGGCAATATACTCCTTGGCCCACTCGATCGGGTCTTGCCCGCCCAATTTTTTCTTAAGTTCATCATATGTACCAAGCTTTTCAACAATCTTGGAAGAATGAACGCCATTGACATAGGTGGACTTTATGACATAAAGCGAAGCAGCATTTTTTGACCTAGAAATTTTTAGCCGCATAGAAAACACCTCCCATCCCCTATATTATGACACATTACTCAAAAGTACTCAACACAAAAGTGTAACAATTGACAAAAAAATTAGCCCTTTTCGGGCTTCTCTAACCTTTTTCTACTATTCAACTGTCAAAGACCCGAGTTACTAATAGAATGGCAAAAACCCCGGCCGGTGGATTAAGAAAAAGAAAGCATTCACAACAGCCCGATTTTATTGACTTGGTGTAGTTGGCTGCTTTATTATAAAAGCACCAGGAAGTTGTAGCCTGGGAACGCCCTGGAGGTTCTGAGAGCATTGTGAAATTAGGCCCAGAGAGTTCTCCTCACCGAAGGTTACAATGTAGTTCGTGGAAAGGCAAGTGCCGATAGATGACTGCAATGTAGGCGAGGTGCATCCGGTTGATTCTGGTAGATTCCTTAAAGGTGCAGGAGTATCGGGCAAACCTCATAGAGGTGAACAGGAAGCTTGACTGACATTGCTGTCAAGAGCACTGTTAGCAATCAGAAGCAGGCGCATTGGTTGACAGGCAATGCTAAGCCTGGGGCCAGGGTGACAAAACAAAGGAGGATTACCTCTCTTGTACAACTACACAAAATAGGAAGGCCAGCAGGCAGTCAAATGCAATTGCTGGTCTTTCTATTTCGCCCGGGCTGCATATACCGCATAAGGGAGTCGAAACTGTAGCGTCTGTAGGAATAACTATGATTTTATTGAAGGATTTTATTGAAGGAGCTAAGGGAACGGCCGATGCATATCCGCGCCAAAACGGACGGCTGAGGGGAGCCGCCCGTTTTGGATGCTATAGCATAGAGAGGGTTGTGATAGTTATGGTACCCGATGTACTGGTACACTCAGATCTGCGGTAAAGGTGATTTGCTTGGTTTTAGCCGGACGCAGCATGGTAAAGGCTTCAATCAGTGGCGAATAATGCAACAAAGCCGTAGCCAATTCAATGGTACCAAGCACTCCGCACATAGTGCCTGCCCATCCAGTGACAATTTCACTACCGGAAAGGAAGAACAAGATGACGCAGGCAATATATCTCATGATTACTTCTTTCTTGGTTAACATATCTAATCCCTCGCTTTCTCTGTAGGGAGATAAAAACCTCCGCTCCAATTACTGTTAGTGTGATTATCTGCTTAATTCTGACAAATCCATAAAAGCGCTTTGCATATCCTGGTTTTGATAAAGGTCGCTGATAGCGCTGTAAGTTGAAACCAACATACCGTTAATAGAAGCTTGTAACTGGTCGGAAGAAATCTTTTGTGCTACCGCTTTTATCAATATGGAATGAAGGTGCTTTTCAAAATTGGTCATTATACGGCTGAAAAAGGGCAATATCAAACGGGCTTCCTGTTCTGATACGGGGTCCTCTATTACTGGTCCGCCGTTATCGTAAAAGTAAGTCAACAACTGATTGAGGTGGTGATTGGCCATGGATTCGATCTGCTTTTTGCTCTCGAGCCGCTGACCCGCCAGAGCTTCACAACTCGCTCCCATGCACTGTTGCGTGGCTGCCAATTCCAGATAGCGGTCTACAATGTAGTTCTGCAGTCTCACACCTAGAGCATAAACATGGCTGACATTTCGTGGACATTGTTCAATTTTGATTAAGGTGCCGAAAGCCTTCTTATTGGTGACTGGCTCCCTGCCGGTACCGACTTTGTCAGGATACGTTTTAAGGACTGCTGCCCCGGACTGGGTACTCGTTGCTTTCATCGACCAACACCTCTTTCCTGACTGGATGTTCACTTTGTTCCAACAATAGTAGCAACTGCGTTTTCTTCCGTGTCGTGTGGCCTGCTTGCATATCAAATTAGCAATATGCGTGCCACTTCAGTATTGCTTGTGAAAAAAATGTTAGCACATATGCTATAGTGCGAAAGAACGGCATTCTTTTAAAAGGAATAATATTGGGGGAGAAAAGCGAGAGGTTTAAGGTGTGTATCATAGCTGTCTCAACATGAGCCGCTTGACACGCATATGATACAACAATGGCACAGCGGCCTATGCTGCATAGATAAAAAATACTGCCGGCTTTTATTAGTCCGGCAGTTTTGTTATTTATGAGCTTTTCGATCAAGCCTAAAATGAAGGTACACAACTGCCTGCGTAGTTGTCCTCCAGGAACTTCTTCACTTCCGGGGACTGCAGGGCTTTACCCAGTTTAACGATAGCTTCTTTATCCTTATCGGCTGGTCTTACCGCCAGTACATTGGCAAAAGGTGAATCCTTAGGCTCGGAGAAAATGGCGTCGGTGGTTGGATTCAGCTTGGCCTCCAGGGCATAGTTGCTATTGATGACGCAGATACTGGCGTCTTCCAGGGTTCTGGGCAACATAGCCGCATCCATCTGGGTTATTTCGATATTTTTAGGATTTTCTACTATGTCCTTCTCAGTTGCGGTAACCCCGACCCCTTCTTTAAGCTTTATGACTTTGGCCTGGTCGAGGACCATCAAGGCCCGGCCGCCATTGGTAGCATCGTTAGGGATACCCACCTTGGCGCCATCGGGCAGTTCATCCAGGCTTTTAATCCTCTTGGAGTATACCCCCATGGGTTCATTATGTACTTTAACGGTCCAGACCAGATCAGCTTTGTTTTTAGCATTGTAATCATCTAAATAGGGGATATGCTGAAAGAAGTTGGCATCGATTTGTCCGTCTTTAAGGGACGGATTGAGCAATACATAATCAGTAAACACCTTAATTTCCAGGTCAACATTCTCTTTGGCCAGCAAGGGTTTGACCACTTCCAAAATTTCAGCGTGAGGTTTGGCGGTTGCCCCCACCACCAATTTGGTCATTTGCGGAGCTGCGTTTTTGTCACCTTCAGCCGCAGGCTGCTGGCTGCATCCCACTACGCTGGAAAGCAGCAATGTAAGGCAGACTGCCAGTATAAGTATTCTTTTCATACGGTCTGTTTACCTCCTCTTGTTAATCGTTTTGGCTGCCATTTTGTCACCCAGGATTTGAATACACTGAACAAATAGAATAAGCACTATAACCGTAGCCCACATTACTAAACTCTCATAACGCTGATAGCCTTGGTAATAGGCCAGAGTTCCCAATCCACCTCCTCCCACTATACCAGCCATTGCCGAATAACCTACCAGGCTAATGGTGGTGATAGCCACTCCCAGGATAATCGAGGGCGTGGCTTCGGGGAGCAACACCTTGGTGATGACCTGCCAGGCATTGGCCCCCATGGATACTGCTGCTTCTATCAATCCCCAATGAATCTCCTTCAGAGAAGTCTCTACCATCCGGGCTACAAAAGGTATGGCCGCTAAGGTCAAAGGCACCATCGATGCCACCGTGCCGATGGGAGTTCCTACTATCAAGCGGGTAAGAGGAATTACCAGGATCAAGAAAATGATAAAGGGTATGGAACGGGTGGCATTGACGATCACGCCCAGGACCCGGTTGACCCATTTATTCTCCAGCACATGCCCCGCTTCTGTGGTCACCAGAATAACCCCCAGGGGCAGGCCGAACAGGTAGCTTAAGGCCGTAGAAATAAATACCATATATAGGGTTTCCCAGGTGGCGGTGAGCAGTTCTTCCATAATCCAGGAGTTTTCTACCCAAAAAGAGTTCAATACCGTATTCGCTAATATAATCATTTATATCACCTCAATATCCAAGCCACTATTTTTGAGATACTCCATGGATTCAATAATTCCTTGTTGAGATCCGATCAACTCCAAAGTCAAGTGGCCAAAAGGCACATCCTTAACCCGATCGATATTTCCGTGCAGAATATTGGCGTCCACATCGAACTTTTTTATCATCGAGGAGATAATGGGATCACCTGCTGAAGCGCCGATGAACGATACCCTGATCAGTTTGGAGAATTTGCCGCGGTGCTCTTTCAATAAGTCCTGCATATATTCTTCGGAGTCGCCTTTGTTTATAATGGCCTTGATAAAGCTCTGCGAGGTTGGAGTCTGCGGATTGGTAAAAATCGATAATACATCGCCTACTTCTTCTATCTTGGAGTTATTAATCACGGCTACCCGATCGCAAATCTGCTTAATGACGTTCATATCATGAGTGATGAGCAGGATGGTGAGATTGAGCTGCCTATTAATGTCTTTGAGCAGTTTCAAAATGGAGCGAGTGGTTTCCGGGTCCAGAGCTGAGGTAGCTTCATCGGATAAAAGGACTTTGGGATCATTGGCCAGAGCCCGGGCAATGCCGACCCGCTGTTTCTGGCCACCGCTGAGCTGTTCCGGATAAACCCGGGCCTTATCGGTCAGGCCCACCATCTCCAAGAGTTGATTAACCCTATCACGAGCCTCTTTGCCGGGAACAGCCGCTATCTCCAGGGGGAACATGATGTTGTCGAATACCGTTCGGGAGGAGAGCAGATTAAACTGCTGAAATATGATGCCAATCTTTTGCCGGGCTGCCCGTAGTTCCCGCTGTTTTAAAGCGGTGACATCCTGACCATCGACTATGATGGAACCCTGGCTGGGTTTTTCCAGCATATTTATGCACCTGATCAAGGTGCTTTTGCCGGCTCCGCTGAGGCCGATAATACCGAAAATTTCCCCCCGGTTAACAGATAAACTGACATCATCTAAAGCCAGTATATCTTGGTTAGCAGTATGATATATCTTGGTTAGGTGCTTGATTTCGATCAAAAAGAATCCTCCTCAACAAACAAAGACCTCTTTGTCCAATGCAAAGAGGTAAGATGGCTGTTCTCACGCTTATCTGCCAGACACTTAATCTGCAGGAGTTAGCACCATTGCCATAAATCTTGGCTGGTTGCCGGGCGTCATTGGGCCTGTCCCTCGGCCGCTCTGGATAAGATATTATTCAATTGATTTTGACTCAATTAATCTTAGCATAGCGGCATTTCAGCGTCAATGTACAGTGTATACAGTGCAATATAGCATGATTTTTGAAGTGTAATTTCTTCTCATAACCACCTGCACATATCTAAGAAGAAGATTATTAGAGGGGTGGGACAAAACCGGGGTTGCGGCCATTGTCCCTAATAATGCAGGAAAAGGAGGGTTTCCTCCTTTTTGTCTTGCATGGTGCGGATGAAGGGACTCGAACCCCCACGGTGTTACCCGCCAGATCCTAAGTCTGGTGCGTCTGCCAATTCCGCCACATCCGCCGATTAGATTGTACTTGAGTATTATACCTTGATTATGCCTATATTTCAACCGAACTAATTACAGCCCTTGAACAATATAATCGAGCATTGTCAAGATATTAATGGGAGCAGCATTTGCCATTATGCCAGGATATGTATATAATTAATAGTGATATAGTTTCCAGGAATAAATGAGGAAAGGAGAGAAAAGTGAATATTTTTATAATTTTGTCTCCGATCGTGGTGGTCTTGATCGCTGCTATCTACTTCTTTTATGCGGTTCGCTACCGCGACAAGAAGAACCAGATCAAGAAGCAGATCATGGCCAGCGGAGACAGAGGCGAACACAAGGTTCGCGCAGTTTTGGGCAGCCTGGAAAGCCCAAAATCGAGATATAAGGTTTATCATAATATCAGACTGGGTCCTGATCCGGAGCACACCAATGAATATGACACAGTAGTTGTCGGCCCCAATGGTATATTTCACATTGAAACCAAGAATTATGGCGGTGAACGGGGCGGAATTATCGACATTGACAGCAAAGACAACTGGATTCTTCACAAGAAGAGTGGATATTCAAAAATGATTACCAATCCGATAGGCCAGGTTGATTCACATGAATACCGACTGCGCGGATTTCTTATGAAGGTAGTAGGAGTTAAGAATCTACCCACCCAGGGTATCATCGTCCTATCCTGCGATCGTATCACCTTACGGCAGAATCAGAAGAAAAAATTAGAAGTCCCGATTCTTGGCCGCCATCAACTGGTAGACTATATCAAACAGTACAAAACGGGGAATCTGGTAATATATCCCCGCACCATCAAAAAGATATGTCGCAAGATAGAGAGCATGAACCAGATGGCACAAGCCAATTAAGGTTGCAGGTATTACATAAGGCCTGCAGCAGCAGCCTTGGGCTGTAGTCTCTTAAAAAGCTTGGTCCACCGCTATGAAATAGCCTGACCCATGAGGTTAATACAGCGGTGGATTGACGAAAGGATATGGATCAGCGTGCCTGATCCGCAGAGGAGAGGAAACTTTCCTCTTTTTTTTTGGCATGCGCCTGACCAACAATTGAGGTCGGGAATGATAGGCGCACGTTCTGGATAATCTAAATCTGTATCCACATGTATTATGTAGTCCTTTATGATGAGGTGAACTTATGAAGGCATACCGTTGTCATAAAAACACAGTTATGCTCCTGCTGTTGGTATTACTCACTACATTGAGCGGATGCTCTAAAAATGAACCGGAACAAAAGCCTCAAGGCCAGGGTCAGAACACACAGAGTGAGTCTAAGGAACCGGAAAGTTTCACCAATATAGTAAAAGAAACGGATGCTCTGATTATGGCATTAGGCAACAAGACCAACTTTATTGAAATGCCGACCCAGGAACAGGGCGGATCTGAATCCGGACAGCGGCAGGGCCAGCAACAGCAGGGCCAGCAACAGCAGGGCCAGCAGCAAGGCCAGCAGCAGCAAGGTCAACAACAGCAGGGCCAGCAGCAAGGCCAACAGCAGCAAGGCCAGCAGCAGCAAGGTCAACAACAGCAAGGCCAGCAGCAGCAAAGTCAACAACAGCAAGGGCAGCAGCAGCAGGGCCAGCAGCAGCAAGGCCAACAGCTGCCAGGCCAGCAGCAAGGCACTGCTGGGTGGGCCCAAGAGCAAGAGAGTATACGCAAGATCAATCAACAGTGGAACAGCCTGGAACCGGAAGCTATTAAAGCCGGATTAGCCCCTGAAGTAAGAGATCGATTCGAAAAAACCATGGAAGACTTGACCATGAGCATAAGTGATAAAAAGGCCCAAAGCAGCCTTCTGGAGGCTATTGAGCTTTACCGTCACTACGGGGATATGGCCTCTGCGCTTAAATCCAAACTGCCTCCGCCTTATTACCGGGTGAAGTACGAGGTCATGACAATCGCTGCCCTGGCCAACACATCCCAATGGGAAGCGGCTAAACAACATGCCGATACCTTAATCCCCCATTGGGAAATGTTAAAGATGAAGGATGAAGGCCAGAACCGTGAAACCTTTACCAAGACTGAATACTCACTTAACGATGTCAAGCGTGCGGTGGAGCTGCAACAGAGACAGTTGGTGATGATCAAAGCTGAAATTGCCATACAGAACCTGGAGGATTTAAGGAAGCAGCTCACACAGAAAAACGGCGGGAAGAGCGGCGGGCGAAACGGCCAGGGTTCGGGGCAGGATCAGCAAGGCTCCGGTCAACAGGGCGCTCAAGGTTCCGGGCAGAATTCTGGAGGTGAGTCTTAATAGGCTATAGCAGCCTAAGTTATACTTTTATGCTATCAACCGGGTAAAATAATCCAACCAGGCCATCTGCAATTTATGCGGATGGCTTTCTAACGGAATTTCGTTAGCCTGAAAGTCAGGTTTTGGCCGAAAAATTATCGAGTACCCAAAGGAGACTTAAAGAATTATAATGGTGTAATAGTGCCAAGACCGATCTACAGAGGAGAAGATATGTCGACAGTAGCGATAATACGCTGTGATGATTATCAGGGCGATAAGGTGCAGGCTGCCGTAAACCGAGGCCTGGATTTGTTGGGCGGGGTGGAACAATTTGCCCGCCCCGGGGAGAGAATCCTCTTGAAACCCAATCTGCTGGCGGCTGACCCTCCCGAACGATGTGTCACTACTCATCCGGCGGTGTTCGCGGCAGTTGCCCAGGCCTTCCAAAGGCAGGGAGCCCAGCTCACCTACGGAGACTCTCCGGGTATTGGCGAAATGGCCAGGGCCGCCAAAAAATCAGGATTGGCCATGGTCGCTGATAAAATGGGCATCGAAACTGGAAATTTTGAGGTAGGTGAGCGCCTCATCTTTGAGGCAGGAGTTCAGCACAAATCTTTTGTCATCGCTCAGGCTGCTGCACACAGCCAGGGCATAATCAGCCTTCCTAAGCTGAAAGCGCATGCCCTCACCACCCTGACCGGCGCCATAAAAAACCAATTCGGCTGCATTCCCGGTCTTCTCAAAGGGGAATACCATGCCAAACTCACCGAAATGACACAATTCGTAACCATGCTGGTGGACCTGACCCGGTTGGTAGCACCACGCCTGTTTGTAATGGATGCTATCATGGCCATGGAAGGCAATGGGCCCCGTAACGGCAAGCCACGAAAGATCGGAGCGTTACTGTTAAGCACTGATCCGGTCGCAATCGATGCTACTGCGGCCAGGATGGTGGGCGTGGTGCCGGAGACTGTGGAGATGATCCGCACCGGCCAAAAGTTGGGTCTGGGAGTCATGGATAAACAGGGCATCACCCTCCTGGGAGATGCTATGACCCCATTGGTGGCAGCCGACTTCGAGCTGGCCCATGCCCGCAGAATCATGCAGATGGCTAACCACCGCCTGCGTAATGCGGTGGTAGAAAGACCCGAAATCCAAGAGAACTCCTGCATTCGTTGCGGGATTTGTGTGCAGGTCTGTCCGGTGTCCCCCAAAGCCCTGCAGTGGCAGCAGGAGGACTCCGAGAATGATCGCCAGGTTCCGCCCGTCTATAATTATGACTGCTGCATTCGCTGTTACTGCTGTCAGGAATTGTGCCCGGAAGGCGCCATCGTTTTGCGTATTCCGGTTTTGGGGCAGGCATTTAATTACCTAAAACCACCGGTGTTATAATATTATATTGTAAATAAGCCAGCAGGAGGTTGTTGTGTTAATCAGAGAAGCAAAACTGTCTGATGCGGCTGGAATTGCCCGAGTCAATGTGGATACCTGGAACAGCACCTATCATGGGATCCTGCCTCCGCATCAGCTCGCTCTGGTGACGGTTCCTGACCGGGTCCGTTATGCTAGAGAAGTTATCAGTTCTCCTGACAAGGGCATAGTGGTAGCCGAAACCGAAAATGGTAGGATAGTTGGATTTTCGGCCTTCGGCCCGGAACGGGTAGGCAATCTGCCCTTCAAAGGGGAACTGTATGTAATATATGTTCTAAAAGCCTTCCAGCGCAAAGGCATCGGCACCCGCCTGGTGGCTGCAGCCCGAAATCGTTTGATGGAAATGGGGATACACTCTTTGATGGTGTGGGCCTTGCATGATAATCCCTACCAGCGCTTTTATCAGAGTCTGGGAGGCGCCATAGTATATACCCGGACCCTGGAGATCGAAGGCTTCAAAACCTTGGAACGCGCTTACGGCTGGTGGGATACGGCTGCAATATTTCAGGAAGAAATGTACCGCAATCACATGCTATAGACAACATGGTACAACAATTTTCCACTATAGTATAATTTTCACAAGCGAAGAGTTTTCGATCAATTACCGGCTCGTTCAGTTATAATTAGACTAATCATCTATTAAGCCCTCTAAAGCATCGGATAACACATTTCGCAACAGGTATACTGCCTGGCTTAAGGTTGAAAGACACAATATTATGGTAAGTATTGCGTGGAGGTGATCTAGGCTTGTCAGAATGGCCCTTAGACTTTGAAGAGATTGCCGAGGTATTGAACGGGCTTATTGAAAGCTGGTACATGTTCTATGTGATCGTGGATAAAGCGGGCTTTATCAGAAACATCAACCAGACTTTGCTAGATGTTCTGCAACTACGTAAAGAAGATGTACTGGGAAGATATATTCTGGATGTCATCCCTGAATGTCAGTTGCCGAGGGTTTTAAAAACCGGACGGGTGGTAAGCGCCGACATATGTTCCATAAACGGCCAGGAGACTATTGTTACTGCTCTGCCCATTGTACACAAGGGAGAGGTGGTAGGGGCCTTATCCCGCAGCCTGTTCCTCGATATGTCCGGGGCCCAGGCCATAATGAAACGCCTCCAACAGACCGAACATGAATTTTCTGTAATCCTGGATACACTCTTTGAAAACCCTCATATCGGGTTCGTGATGGTGGATAAGGATGGCCTTATAACCCGCATCAATTCCCCTTTCCTGAAATTGCTCGGCGATTTACCCAAAGAAGCCGCTCTAAACCACTATATCCTGGATATCATCCCTAATTCAGAGCTGCCGGAGGTGCTCCGCACCGGGCGCATCGATAATGCCAAACTCTGGCATATCAATGGCCAGGAAACCCTGGTTACCCGCATGCCTATCAGAATGGATGGAGAAATAACTGGCGCCATCGCTCACTATTTCGTTCTGGACATGTCCGGTGCTCAGATATTGATGAATATGTTGGAAGAAAGCGAACAACGATTTGTGACGGTTATCAACGGATTGATCGAGAGCCCCTACCTGGCGTATGTGATCGTTGATAAGAACGCCACGATAACCTTCATGAACCAAACTTATCTCGATACCCTGGGAAAAAAGCGCTCCGACGTAATAGGCAAGCACATCCTGGAGATCACTCCCCAGTCTAAACTACCGGAAGTCTTGAAAACCGGCAAAGTTTATCAGGCGGACTACTGGGCCGTTAATGGCCGTGAGATGGTAGTCAACCGCCAGCCTATTGTGAGAAACGGTGAGATAATCGGGGCTATAGGACATAGTGTGGCTTTGGATATGTCCGGGGCTAAGATCATGAGCCGCAAGCTGGAGCAGATCGAAAAGGAATTGAACATTTATAAGAACGAGGTTTGGTCGATGTACCGCACCCGCTGGCAGTTTGCCGACCTGGTCGGTGACAGTGCCGAATTCTCATTGACCAAAGACATGGCCCGCCAATTCGCAGCTACTTCATCCACTCTATTGATCACCGGTGAAAGCGGTACCGGCAAGGAAATGTTCGCCCAGTCCATCCATGATGCCAGCAGCCGTTCCTTTGGGCCGTTTATTCGCATAAATTGCGCCGCTCTGCCAGAAAACCTTTTGGAATCCGAACTTTTTGGTTATGAGGAAGGTGCTTTCACCGGGGCTAAGAAAGGCGGCAAGCCTGGAAAGTTTGAGTTGGCTAAAGGGGGCACACTGTTTTTAGACGAAATCGGTGATATGCCCCTTACCATGCAGACCAAATTGCTTTCGGTTTTGCAGGAAAGGGTGGTAGAAAGGGTGGGCGGCACCACTCCGATTGCGATCAATGCCCGCATTATAGCGGCCACCAATCGTGATCTGGAGGAGTTGGTGGCCAGGCGTGAGTTTCGTGAGGACCTTTATTATCGTTTGAATGTGGTAAGGCTGCGGATACCTCCCTTGCGCAAGCGCCTCGGGGATCTGCCTATGCTGGTAGACGATCTGCTCAATCGTATAAACCGCAATTTGGAGACTAATGTTGCCGATATCTCTGTTCAAGCATTGCAACTCCTGCAGGGTTATTCCTGGCCGGGAAATGTACGCGAATTGGAAAATTTGCTGGAGCGGGCCGTAAATTTGGCCAGCATGGAGACCTGCAACCGTTTAGAACCTGCACATTTTCCTTCTCTATCCCCGCGAGATGCTGTTCCATTTGTCATTCCGCAGCAATTGGAACAGGGGCTTACCCAAACTGTGGAAATGATAGAAAAAGAGATCATTGCCCGCACCCTGAATAAAACCGGCGGCAATCGATCCAAAACCGCCAAGATCCTGGGCATTCACAGCTCAGCCCTATACCGCAAACTTGATAAATACGGACTTAACCGATGACTGATCTATCACCACATCGATATAAAAGTAAGGCGACCTACTGAAGAAATGATTCCAGATAAAATGGTGCGCCAAGTTTCTCCTGTTTTGGAAGACTACCTCCTTGCCCCTCAAATCCCCAAAACACCGAATATCGCATTAAGCGATCAATGCCTCAATGTTTTACCCTTTCCCAGAATAGGATAAAATAGCGGTTCTTAAGTCGCGGCCAAACATGTTTTCTCAGCTTATAAAGCCCGTTATTCCGGGAATTGTCCCCTATCGGGTTTCTTTGGCATGCTTATTGCTCTATTGATCTGAAAAGGATTAGGAGGAGGAAAATGCATGTCAGCAATCAATGAAATTGTAATGGTCAGCGCCTGCCGCACCCCCATTGGAGACTTCCTGGGATCACTAAAATCGGTCAGAGCCAACGAGTTATCGGTGATCACTGCGACTGAAGCCATCAGGCGGGCCGGCCTCGACTCTAAAATGATCGACGAAATAGTAATGGGGATGTGCCTGCATCACGGCAATGGTTCCCTGCCTCCCCGGCAGGTGGCTATGGCTATAGGTATGGACCCTCGTTCCGGATCGACCATGCTCAGTCAGAATTGCGCCTCAGGCATGAGGGCTGTAGAGGTGGCGGCATACAGCCTGGCCCTGGGCAAGACCGAAATCGCTCTGGTAGTAGGCACAGAGAGTATGAGCAACATCCCCTATATTCTGCAACAGGGGCGCAGCGGATTTCGCATGGGGGATAGCAAAGCCCAGGATGCCATGTTATCAGATGGCTTGATATGCGCTTTAGCAGGTGGCCATATGGGCCTGACCGCAGAGATTGTGGCCGAAAAATACGGCATTACCAGGGCTGAATGTGATGAACTGGCGGTCTTAAGCCACAAGCGGGCTGCGCAGGCCATAGCCGAAGGGCGTTTTAAGAGGGAAATTGTTCCTGTAAATATCAAGACCAAAAAAGGCAGTATCAGCTTCGAAAATGACGAGCATCCTATTAACGGAGCCAGTTTGGAGACCATGAGCAAGCTGCCCCCGGCGTTTAAAAAAGATGGGGTGGTGACTGCAGCCAATGCCTCCGGTATTAATGACGGATCGGCGGCAGCTATTTTCATGACCAAACAGAAGGCTGAAGAGCTGGGTATCAAACCATTGATGAAGTTGATCAACGTCTGCACCGAAGGGGTGGAAGCCAAGGTCATGGGGCTGGGTCCCGCGGTAGCCATACCCAAATGCCTTAAACAGGCGGAAATGGCGTATGACGACGTGGAGTACTGGGAAATCAATGAAGCCTTCGCGGCACAGTTCATCGGGGTTGAGCGTATGATTCAGGAGGATTTTGGATTGAAGATCGATCTAGAAAAGACCAACCACAACGGCTCTGGAATCGCCCTGGGACATCCGGTGGGATGCACCGCGCTCAGGATAATTGTCAGCCTTTATTATGAAATGGAAAGATTGAGCCTCACCGTTGGGGGAGCTTCCCTGTGCGTGGGTGGCGGCCCGGCCATGGCCTCGCTGTGGACCAGGGATATATAAATGGCAAGGCCTGTGATTACCAGATTACCCAATTAACCCTTAACCATATACCTCTCCTCTTTTTTGGTATACGGGTGGCGGTTGTGCAAGCTGCCGCCACCCGGCTCGGCTTTTTATACTGGATTGCTGTTCTTGATCGAGAATAGCAGCCTGGGAACGGAGGGAATTTCAAAATGTCAGCTAATTTTGCTTATCAAAATACCCGTGACTTTGAATTCATTCTACAGGAATGGCTGCCTACCGAGCAGATATTCAATTATCCAAGATTTGCGGCCTATTATTCCAAAGATGAGGTCAAGACCTTTTTAGCACCGATTCTGAAAATGTGCAAAGAAGTCATAGAACCTACAAATACTGATGGCGAGAAAAACCCGGTGCGGTTTGAAAACGGTCAGGTCAAAACCCCGCCCAGCTTCGGGCCTCTATTTGCCAAACTGCAGGGAGAAGGCTGGGGTACCAGCAATATTGACGAATCTGAAGATGCTATGGTTATGCCCCATATCTTGCATGCCATGGTTTGGGAAATGTTTAATGCAGCAAATCCTACCTTTGGGCCGTACATCATCCTCACCAGCGGCGCGGCCGGCTTGATCCAGAGTTTTGGCAGCCGTCGGTTAAAAGATATGTTTTTACCCAAACTGATGGACGGAACCTGGTCGGGAACCATGTGCTTAACTGAACCCAGCGCAGGCTCTGATGTGGGCGATATCCTGTCTCGGGCTTATCCCACCGAAACCCCGGAGATTTTCAAGATAAAAGGGCAGAAGATATTCATAACCGGCGGGGACAATGATTTCACCGAGAATATTATTCATCTCTATCTGGCCCGAGTAGAAGGCGCCCGACCCGGAACTGCAGGCATATCTTTGTTTGTCGTACCCAAGTACTGGGTTAATGATGATGGCAGTTTTTCTGGCAATGACGTACAGACTACCGGGGTGGAGCACAAATTGGGACAGGCCGGTTCGGTTACCGCCGCCCTCAGTTTCGGAGAGAATGACGCATGCCGGGGCTGGCTCTTAGGAGTCAATCCCCTGGAAAACGAAGGCAAGGGGCAGGGCATGGCCATGATGTTTCAGATGATGAATATGGCTCGCATGGAGACCGGGCACCTGGCCTTGTCCTGCATCGCTAACGCCTTTTATAACGCCCGCGATTATTGCCGCGAGCGTATTCAGGGGCGCTTACTGACCGACCCCAAATCCGGCCGGGTACCCATTATGAAGCATGAAGACATCAAACGTACCTTGTTGATGGGCAAAGCCCATGTTGAGGTGATGCGCGCCATGCTTTATAAGACCTATTTCGCCTTTGACGTGCGCGCCCATGACCCCGATCCTGCCCGGCGTGAGAAGGCCAATGATCTGATTGAAGTGACCACCCCATTATGCAAGGCCTACCCCAGTGATGAAGGCTGGTGGCTGTGTGGAGAAGCCATACAGGCCTATGGCGGCTACGGCTATTGCGAGGAATACCCGGTGGCGCAGATCGCCCGCGACATCAAGATCTATTCCATCTGGGAGGGAACCAATTACATTCAGGCTCTAGACTTGGTGGGGCGCAAGATGACTATGAAGAAAGGCAGCGTTTTTACGGCCTTTATTGAAAATATTGCAGAATTCTGCTCCGCCCCGCGAAATGAGGGGCAATTTACCCGGGAATTCGCCAATCTAGAAAAGGCATTAACTGCTTACCGACAGATGCAGAAAATATTGCTGAAGCTTGCCAGCAATCAGCAAATGAATCTGGTTGCAGTGTATGCCCGGCGAATTCTTACAGCTACTGCCCAGCTATACGGGGCCTATCTTATTCTTGACCAGGCTTGCCTGGCCCAAAAGCGTCTCGGGGAATTGCCAGCTGATCATTATGATCGGGCCTTTTATCAAGGCAAAGTGGAAGCGGCCCGGTATTATCTGCTCAATGTTGTTCCCAATGTATGGCTGATCGCTGAGTTATTGGCCAGTGAAGATACTTCAGTTGTGGATATTCCCAGTGAGTCTTTTAATTATTAAAGTGGCAGCCCATATTCCCTACACCTAACCGAGTTTGAGCCAGTCCGGGGTAGCTCGGGCTGGCTCAGATCCCCTTTTTGCATCCGGTCTCCTCTTTTAAGAGACATCCTCTCAAATTGGGATGAACCTGCAAATGCTGACCTTTCCAGGTGTTGCCCGAGAAATATTGAAAAGGCCATTCGGAATAGGTGAGATACGGCTTACTGGCGCCCTTGATATCGAGGCGGGAAGCCACCGGTAACACTAAAGGAACCCGTAATATAGGCCTTTGGGCAGATTGCCCGGTGTCTGGCACGATTATTGAATAGGTCCCAATACAGACCCAGTTCATTATTAGGAGGTGATAAAAGGGCTTTAACGCAAAACGCAATCTGTAGAAAGATTAACAACGATTTATGCAAGGAGGAAGAAATAAATGGAATTAAACAAAATCGCGGTAATGGGTGCTGGCACGATGGGACAAGGCATTGCCTGGGCTCTGGCTGCTGCAGGGAAAGAAGTGATACTGTTTGACATTTATCCAGAATACTGTGATCGGGCTATCAAGGCCATCGGCAAGAGCCTGGCCAAACAGGAAGAAAAGGGCAAGGTGCCGGCCGGCACTGCTGAAGCTATTACTGCCAAGATCGAGCCCAGCGGTGAATTTGAAAAGCTTGCTGAAGCAGATTTTATTATAGAATGCGTTTTTGAAAAAATGGAGATCAAAAAGGATGTCTACACTCGCCTGGACGCCATCCTCAAGCCCGACATCATTATAGCCACCAATACTTCATCACTTTCCATTACCGAAATCGCTGCGATAACCAAACGCTCCGCCAAGGTTATCGGTATGCACTTTTTCAATCCTGCCAATGTGATGAAACTGATAGAAGTGATTCCCGCCGCCCAGACCTCCCAGGAAACCATCGATATCGTAATGGAATTATCCAAGGCTATAGGCAAGACCCCGGTTCTAGTCAAGGAAGGGCCAGGATTTGTGGTCAACCGTATTCTGGTGCCAAGCATAAATGAAGCAGCCTTCATCCTAAATGAAGGCCTGGCCAGCGCCGAGGATATTGACACCGCTATGAAACTAGGCGCCGGTTGGCCTATGGGTCCTTTGACCCTGAGCGACCTGGTAGGTGCAGATATCGCCCTGGCGGTGTTGGAGACACTGCACGCGGAGACCGGTGATCAGAAATACCGTCCCGCTGCGCCCCTGAAACAAATGGTGCGCGCTGGCTGGCTGGGGATGAAGACCGGCAAAGGCTTCTATGATTACAGCAAAAAATAGCCTCGGCTTGGGTGAGTGATAAGGGGGGATAATCGTGTCATTTGAAAACCTGATCTTAGAGAGGGAGAAGGACATCGCCATTTTGTATATCAACCGGCCCAAATACCTGAACGCCCTCAATGCTCAGACACTGGAAGAGATCTCCCAGGCGGTGGACGAGGTCAGCCGTGACCCTGAAGCTAAGGTGCTGATAATTACTGGTGCAGGCGAGAAAGCGTTCGTAGCAGGTGCCGACATCAATTTCATGCTGCCTCTTTCCCCTGCGGAAGGAAGATATTTTTCCGATATGGGGGAAAAGGTTTTTCGCAAACTGGAACTCATGGAAAAGCCGGTGATCGCAGCGATCAATGGCTTCGCCCTGGGAGGCGGGTGTGAGCTGGCCATGGCCTGCGATATTCGTCTGGCTGCAGAAAACGCTCTGTTCGGGCAACCTGAGGTGGGGTTGGGCATAATCCCAGGATTCGGCGGCACGCAGCGGCTGCCCCGACTGGTCGGGGAAGGCCGGGCTAAAGAGTTAACTTATACCGCTGACAACATTAAAGCAGATGAAGCCTACCGTATCGGGCTGGTAAACCATGTCTATCCGGCCGAGGAATTGATGGATCAAGCCAAAAAGATGGCCAGCCGGATCGCTGCTAAAGCCCCACTGGCAGTAGGATACGCTAAATTCGCCATCGGCAAAGGCATGCAGGTGGATATTGATACCGCCATGAGTATCGAATCCGACATGTTCGGGATGTGCTGTGCAACTGAGGATAAGAACGAAGGTCTGGGGGCTTTTGTGGAAAAACGCAAACCACAGTTTAAGAACAGATGATTGAGGGGAAGGCCTACTGAATGTATAATTGAGGAGGTTTGTAATTTGCAGGAAATCGTATTGGTAAGTGCATGCAGGACTGCTATAGGTGCGTTTATGGGCAGCTTGAAAGATGTGCAGGCCAAAGAACTGGCCATCGCCGCCGGTAAAGCAGCTATTGAGAGGTCTGGCATTGATATATCCCTGGTCAAAGAATTATGCATGGGGCAGGTCTATCCACACGGGCAGGGCTCATTGCCGGCACGCCAGGTGGCTATGGGCATTGGTCTGCCCTTTGACAGCACTGCTGTCAATGTGAACCAGAACTGTGCTTCGGGGATGCGCGCCCTGGAGGTAGCGGCCCGTAACATACAGGTAGGGTCCAATGATGCAGCCCTGGTCATCGGGGCGGAGAGCATGACCAACGCCCCTTATATGGCGTTGAAAGGGCGTATGGGATACCGCATGGGTCCAGGTAAATTAGAAGATGTTATGATCCATGACGGTTTGTTTGACAGCATGATACCCGGGCACATGGGTATTAGCGCCGAGAATGTTGCTGAGAAATATGGCATCACCCGCGAAGAGTGTGATCAACTGGCCTTGATGAGCCATCAGCGGGCTACTCGGGCCAGGGATGACGGTACCTTTGAACGAGAAATCGTTCCCTTCGAGATTAAAACCAAAAAAGGCAGCACATTCTACGCCACTGACGAGCATATGATACCTGATGCCAGCCTGGAAAAGATGGCCAAGCTGCCGCCGGCCTTCAAAAAGGGCGGGGTGGTTACCGCTGCTAATGCCTCGGGCATAAATGATGCCGCCGCCGCGGTAGTGCTCATGTCCAAAGACAGAGCCATGGAATTGGGGATTAAACCGTTGATGAAACTGATCAATGTCTGCCATGCCGGTGTGGCCCCGGAAGTCATGGGATTGGGCCCGGCTCTGGCCATTCCCCGCTGCTTGCAACAGGCTGGTCTTAAATTCGAAGATATTGACTACTGGGAAATCAATGAGGCCTTCGCCGCACAGTTTTTGGGAGTTGGACGCATGCTCAAGGAAGACTTCGGCTTAGAGCTGGATATGAATAAATGCAACCTCAACGGCTCCGGAATTGCCCTGGGACATCCGGTAGGGTGTACTGCGCTGCGCATCGTTGTCAGCCTGTATTACCAGATGGAGAAGATGGGCGCTACCCTGGGCGGAGCTTCTCTGTGCGTGGGAGGCGGCCCGGCCATGTGTTCACTATGGAGCCGCGAGATCTAGTTGTAATCGGTCGGCCGTGCCCATAAACCGGGTCGGCAGCATTAAGGAGGTAGAAAAGTGGATTTTAGATTAACTGAAGAGCAAGAGATGATGAAACGCATGGCGCACGATTTCTCAGCCAATGAGATCGCACCTTTCGCCAGTGAATGGGATCATAACCACATATATCCCCAAGATTGTCTTGACAAAATGCAGGAATTGGGGTTTATGGCTATAGGCGTACCTGCTGAATACGGTGGCCCGGGACTCGACCATGTTACTCAGAATATAGTAGCTGAAGAAATCTGTTGGGGAGATGCCGGTGTTGGCACCATCATGGTAGCCAGCTCCCTATTGGCCACCGACCCCATTCATGTGGCCGCCAATGAAGAACAGAAGAAGGAGTGGTTTGGGCGTATAGTAGACGGAGAACTGGGGGCCTTCTGTTTAACCGAGCCTGGCGCAGGTTCAGATGCGGCTGGAATCTCCACCCGATGCACCAAGGTTGGTGATGAGTACATACTGAACGGCTCCAAGCAATTCATCAGCAACGGTGGCACCGCAGGGATGTACACAGTACTGGCCACACTGGACAAGAAAATGGGTACCAAAGGCATGTGCTGTTTCATGGTGGATCGCAATACCCCAGGCATCACGGTAGGCAAGGTAGAAGACAAACTGGGCATCAGGACCTCCAACACCACGGAGGTGATTTTTGAGGATGTCAAAGTACCGGCCAAGAATCTAATCGGTAAAGAAGGCCAGGGCTTCTATATTATTATGAAGACCTTGGATATATCCCGGGCCAGTATCGCCGCCATGGCTACGGGGGTGGCCCAGCGCTGCTTGGACGAGTCGCTGGCTTATTCAAAGCTGCGCACTCAGTTTGGCAAACCTATTTCTAGTTTCCAGGCCATTCAGTTCAAGCTGGCTGACATGGCTATGCGCGTGCAAGCCTCACGTTTGCTTTACTACGAGGCCTCTTCTTTGCAGGATATGGATGTGCCCCGTTTCAGTAAGGCGGCTTCTCTAGCCAAGGCTTTTGCCGGAGATGCCGCCATGCTGAACGCCATAGAAGCTGTGCAGGTGTTTGGCGGATATGGCTATACTCGTGAATACCCGGTGGAAAAACTGATGCGTGACGCCAAGATATTCCAAATTTATGAAGGTACCGGCGAGGTGCAGAGACTGGTTATTGCCGGTGATCTCTTAAGAGGATAATGTTTGTAGCGGGGCATTTGAGGTGCCAGACACCCGCCCCGTTCTAATCAGCCCAACAAAAAGAAGAGGAGGAGGAGACTTACATGAGTTTTGCGGAGGAATATCAACGGAAACTGGTTAGCGCAGATGAAGCTGTTAAAGTTGTCAAATCTGGAGACAAGGTTCAGTATGGAGAATTTATGATGAATTCTCATGTGCTGGATGCCGCCCTGGCCAAGCGTAAAGACGAATTGTTCGATGTCAAGGTGAGCACCGTGGTATGTCCATTCCCGGCGCAGATCGCACAGGTGGACCCGACAATGGAACACTTCACCTTCACCGACCTGCATTTCAGCGGGGCCAGCCGCAAATTGCACGATAAAGGATTGTGCTACTATACCCCCCTGACCTATCATTACACCCCGGAATGGTACAAACGCGGCTATGTTGACGTTGATGTAGCCATGATCAAAGTAGGCCCCATGGATAAATTCGGCTATTTCAGTCTGGGCACCTCCCATTCCATAACTTCGGCAACCACCCGGGTGGCTAAGAAAATCATTGTAGAGGTGTGCAATGCGGTTCCCCGCACTTTTGGAGGCCATTACGAAACCATCCACATCTCTAAAGTGGATTACATTGTCGAAGGTGACCATCGGCCCTTGATACAACTTCCTACCATTCCTGTAACTGATGTGGATAACAAAGTGGCCGAGATCATTGTTAACGAGATCCCTGACGGAGGCTGCATACAGCTGGGCATTGGGGCCATGCCTAATGCTATCGGCTCATTGATAGCCGAATCGGACATCAAGGATCTGGGAGTGCACACTGAAATGCTGGTTGACTCCTATGTCGACATGCATCAGGCGGGACGCATAACCGGCAAGCGCAAACAAATTGACCGGGAAAAGATGGTCTTCACCTTTGCTATGGGAACTAACAAACTGTATGACTTCTTGGATAACAACGCTGAATGCGCCATGTATCCGGTGGACTACACCAACAACCCCTGGGTCATCGGTCAAAACGACAATGTTATGGCTATCAACAACGCTATCGAGATTGACCTGTATGGGCAGGTCTGTTCCGAATCCTCCGGCATCAGGCATATAACTGGGACCGGAGGGCAGCTAGACTTCATTATGGGCTCTTTCAAATCTAAAGGCGGCAAAGGCTTCATTTGCCTCAGTTCCACGGTTACTGGAAAAGACGGCGAACTCATCTCCCGAGTGGTTCCCACTCTGCCCACCGGGGCCATCGTCACCGTGCCGCGCACTATCGTCACCTATGTGGTCACTGAATACGGAATTGTCAATCTGCAGGGCAAATCCACCTATGAGCGGGCGGAAGCACTCATCAATATCGCCCATCCGCAGTTCAGGGATGACTTGGTCAAACAGGCCAATGATATGGGCATCTGGCACCGCAGCAACAAAATTGTGTAAGCGGAACGGATGCTGACGTACTAAACCAGCTGCAAAATCAGTCGTACATTTTGACATCAATGGGTAATCACCTGCAGGGAGGCCTTCCAGTTATAGCGCTGGCAGGCCTTCTAATTTTTTATAGGGAGTGCTTAGACGACAATCCAGTTACGGTATAATTAATACAGCACCATCAACCTGGAAAGTGGGGGATAAATATGGCCATACCGATCACCGAAGGCGTGTTCTGGCTGGGGGTAAAGGATCCGGAGCTGAGGCATTTCGATATAGTTATGACCACCGATGTAGGTACTACATATAACGCTTATCTGGTCAAGGGTGACAAGTCAGCCGCCTTAATTGATACTGTGAAAGAACCATTTTTCGATGAATACCTCAGTTCGCTGCGTGAAGTCGTTGACCTTGAACAGATTAAATACCTGATTATCAACCATACCGAACCTGACCATTCCGGCGCCGTGGAGAGACTGTTGGATGTAATGCCCCATTTGACTGTGGTAGCTAGTGGCACCGCTCTGGAGTTTCTGAGTGAAATCTGTGCCCGGCCTTTCGACTGCCAGGCCATTCACAAGGGCTTTAGAATCGATCTGGGGGGTAAAACCCTGACTTTCCTAAGCGCCCTGCTCTTGCACTGGCCGGATAATATATTCACCTACCTGAGAGAGGACAAGATACTGTTCAGCGGGGATTGCTTTGGCAGCCATTTCACCGCTGATAAACTCTTCAATGACGAGATTAAGGCTGACTTATTATTACCAGCTTTTAAATACTATTATCAGGGCATCATGGCGCCGTTCCGCAGCTATGTGGAAAGGGCCATGGACCGTTTGCAGCGTGTCGACATTGACATCATCTGTCCCGGGCACGGACCTGTATTGAGGTTCAATCCTCGTCAATATATCGAACTTTACCGCCAATGGGCGGTTCCACCTACAGCTTTGCATAAAAAAGTGGTGATCGCTTATGCCAGTGCCTACGGGTACACCAAAATGCTGGGTGAGAGCATTGCAGCAGGAATACTGGAGCAAGGTGACCTAACCGTTAAATGGTTCGACCTGGTGGAAAAGGCCCCTGAAGAGGTGGTTGCTGAATTGGAGGGTGCCCAGGGGCTTTTGATTGGCACCCCCACATTGAATAAGGATGCCGTTCTACCGGTTTGGCAGCTTTTGGCCCACCTTTCCCCGGTGACTCACGGGGGGATGATCGCCGCTGCTTTTGGCTCCTACGGCTGGAGTGGGGAAGGGGTTCCTCATGTCGAATCCCGCTTGCGTATGCTGCGTATGCACCTCCTGCCAGGGTTAAGGGTGCGTCTTAAGCCTACCCCGGAGCAATTGGAGGCCGCCCGCGCCCTGGGCCGGAGTTTTGCCGCAGCCCTGCAGGGGGAATTGGGCCAGGCGCAGACCGACCTGCATTACCAAATACAAATCAATCCCCATTACGGCTCTCATAAGGCAGCCGAAGATTACCCCAGGACCTACCAGAATGAAGATATCGTCATTTACTGGGATCCGGCCATGTGCACCCATGATACCAATTGTTTCCATACTCTGGGAACCGTCTTTAACCCGGCTCGCCGCCCCTGGGTCAACATAGACGGTGATGCCCCGCAGAAGATAATCAAGGCTATCGATCGCTGCCCATCGGGGGCATTAAAATACGGGTTTCCGGACGGATCGCGGCTGAAGGGAAAAATAGCTGCAGGCCCCGGCTTTATTGGCGGATAATTCGAGCTGTAGCTTCATCTGGAGATTGAGCCGCTGTCTTGGCTTTTTCTCGGTATATTTAAGCTGTGAGGGGATTGTAGAAACCTATTATCAGCTGAAACCTCAGCCGTTGCAGCAACTTTATTTTAGTGCCTGGGTTCGTCAAGGAGGGCTCCTGAATATGCTAGTAGTGACGGAATCTAGCATAGGAGGGAGGATAATAATGAAAATAGGGATTGATCCCGGTCACGGTGGTGAAGACCCAGGTGCAATGGGTGCGTACGGAACCCGGGAGAAAGATGTTAACTTGGCCATAGCTCAGCGGGTTGAATTTCTCCTCAAGCGGATGGGAATCGAGACCGTTATGACCCGCACTGATGACAGTTCAAAAAGCCTGATGACCAGATCCAACCTGCTCAATGGTGCCAAAGTCGATTATGTCATAAGTATACACTGTAATTCTTCTAATAATCCCAGGCCCAATTATATAAGTACATTTGTGCAGGCCTCGGGCGGAGAGGCTGAGCAGTTAGCGGAAAAGGTTCAAGCCCGGATGGTTCAAACCACCGGGTGGCCAGACGGTGGAGTCAGGGTACAGAACCTGCACATGACCCGGGAGACCATGATGCCGGCTGTTCTTTGTGAATGCGGCTTCATCAGCAACCCGGCACAGGAGGTTATTTTAAAGAGCAGTGAAGGTCAGGCTCGCCTGGCCCGGTCGATAGTTGATGGATTAAACGATTTTGTGGATAGACCGGTGGAGAATCCAGTAGTGGAGCAATGGAAACTCAATATCATGGATAGAGCTGCCCAAAACGGTTTGGTAACCTCCCCACATGAGCCCGATGATGCTGCCTCCAAGTGGTTTGTCCTGCAGGTGGCCTTAAATCTTTTGGATGCAGTAGTGAAAAAGTAGGGGCGGGGCTCTGCTCCGCCCGCCGCAGTAGGGGCGGGGCTCTGCTCCGCCCGCAGATGACATAATGGCATTATAAAAGCCCCCTTTTAGGAGGCTTTTATTACTTACGGTAACATTATGGAAAACATCAGCATCCTACCGCCATTGCAGTGATATTAGTATTGGTGATCGACGCTGACTCGATCTGGTTGGAATTTACATTGACTATCTCCACCACATAAGTGCAGCAAGCAGGGCAGGTCTGGCGCTCACACCATGAAAAATTAAACGATTCGCGGAAATCGACCTGCAGACCATAGCCGATAGCTAATGCGGGGGCCGTAGCAGGGACATAATTATCCAGGTGGACCGATTTCTGATAATTCCAGGTAGCTAAGGGGATTCTGTCACCAGCGCAGACTTTGCTCAATTGGAAGTCGACAGACAATAAGAGGCCGCTGTTGGCATACTGCTGTTGATTGATCAAAAAGTTGATTATTCCAGAAAAATCTATTTTAACGGCCGGGTCAACCATATTGGAGGTGTCCAAAGTGACAGTTCCGGCTGTCAGTCTGGGCGGGCCGATGCCGGCAACCTGCCAGATGGGAATTCCGCTGACCGGCAAACTCAGACCGGAGGCATTGCCGCAGGCCAGCTTAATCTTTTTCTTGTGGTCCTCAGCATCATCATCTGGTTTGATATGGGAATAGTCCGGGTCAGGCTGAAGAGGCTCTGCATAATAGGGTTTCTTAACTTTGGGCAATTTCTTTACCTCCTTTAAAAGCAAAATTTAACAACTTACCGCCAGTGCACTGAGGCTGACATTGGTAATGGAGGCACATTGCACGTTATAGGTTTGGAAATCGGCCACCTCTACAATATAGGTGCAGCAGTCCGGGCAGTCCTGGCATTCGCACCAGGTGAACCCAAAGCTTTCGCGGAAATCAATCTCAACGCCGCCATTGACCTGGGTGTTCACTTGTACGCCATCCTCTACAGCCCCTTGTATGAATCCAAAAGACACTGCCTTTTGATAAGTCCAGGTGCCGAGCGGGATTTTATCGCCATCGCAAATCTTTTTGAGGGTGAACAGAAGAGAAATAAAGACCCCGCCCAGGTTGACTTCAGCCAAAAAATTGACCACACTGGAGAAGTCAATTTTCACGGATGGTTTTTCCATATCCCTGGTATCCAGGGTAACGATTCCCACTACCAGTTCGGACTGAGGGGCGCCAATCAATACAGGTACACCCGAATTGGAGGGTAAGGCCACTCCAGAGCCGGTGCCACAGGAGAGTACTACTTCTTGTTTGACCGGGTGTTTATCATGATGGTCTTTTTCATGTGAGACTTTAAATTTGGACATAATTGTATCTACCTCCCAATATTAATTAAATTCTAGGAAATAGGCGGGGAGCTTAACCTACAGCCAGGGCGCTGATGCTGACATTGGTCAGTGAGGCCGAGGCGATACCAAATGAATTCACATTGCTGATCTCGACTACATAAGTGCAGCAGCCCGGGCATTCTTGACATTCACACCACGAGAAATTAAAAGGCTCCCTAAAATCGACTTCAATCCCGAAGCCACCGTTCGACTGCACCCCTGGAAGACCTCCGCCCGCGTTGATCGACTTATGATAAGTCCAGGTACCGAGTGGCACTTTGTTGCCATCGCAGATTTTGATAAGGTGGAAATCGATGGAAATCAAAACCCCTGCTTGGTAAGCACTAATGTCGATGATAAAATTTACAATACTGGAAAAGTCGATCTTTACAGTTGGATCAACCAATTTAGACGTATCCAGACTTACGCTGCCTGCTATCAGGGACGGGAAACTGCACGGTGCACCTGGTGTTGCAGATAATAATACCCCGCCAAACACTGGCAGAGACAGGCCGGAGCCATTCCCGCAAGCAAACTTGATCTTATTTTTATGGTGCCGCTGGGGCTTTGGATTAGGCCTCGGTTCTGGAGGGCAGCAGAAATCTTCATGATCTTTAACCGATTGGGTGTATTCAGGATCAGCGGAACAGGGGATAGCATGACGCGGCGTTTTGAATTCAGCCACTAATATTACCTCCTAACTTAAAGATTGGATTTGTATACACTTTTTTGGAATAAAACATGAATCTGCCAGTTCTACCGTTAATGTATTCATAATTACACCGAGTTGTTACCGAGATAGCATGGTGTATAAAACTGTCATAAGGATTTTTGAATAATTATTAAATAATTTGTAAAAATAATATACGACAAGTATTTGATTATCTTGGAATAATCAGTTAAACTGATTTTAGCCCTATACCCATGCGGATGAACGAACCTTCTCGATTGCTTCAACTTAGGGGAGTAACAGATGATAGGCGCTTCCCTTGGTAGGGCAACAAATCAAGGAGGTTTTTTTTAATGTATTCTGACAAAACTCTGAACTGTAAGGATTGTGGTCGTGATTTTGACTTCACTGCTTCCGAGCAGGAATTCTACGCACAGAAAGGGTTCACCAATGAGCCCGGCCGGTGTCCCGAATGTCGTGCTGCCCGCAAGTCCCAGATGGGTGGAAACCGTGGCGGCGGATATGGTCAGTCAGACCGCCAGATGTACGCTGCAGTATGCGCCACCTGCGGCAAAGACACTACCTTACCGTTCAAGCCCAGCGGAGACAGACCGGTTTATTGCAGAGACTGCTACAAACCGGCACCGCGCAGAAATAGCTGGTAAGCCGAACTACTGCAAGCTCCCCGGAACTCTCCGGGGAGCTTTTTTCTGGGAGGAGTGTTAAGCATGGTGAATCAAAACAGCAAAAAGGCAAGACCATCTGTTGATGAATGGTTGAAAGAAGCCAAAGCGCATCCCAAGGCAGCCCAGGCGGGAATGTTTTTAGTCCATAACGGGGTGGTGCGGGAGACGCCCAAAGCCCAGGTGCGCCAAGGAATGGATGATGGTTCCGTTGTATTGGGAATGGAATTTACCTACGATGCAGCCCAGGTTGAGGTGGTGATTGCTGAAACCTATGCCATGGAAGGTATCTTCTTCGTAAAGGTATGGCTTAATGAAGGCCATCTTGAGGTCGGCGACGACATAATGTATGTTCTGATTGGTGGCGATATCAGGCCCCATGTTATCGAGGCCTTGCAATTTCTGGTCGGCAAAATCAAAAACGAATGTGTCACTGAGATTGAGAATAAGCAGTCATTGTAAAGGTTATCTTGATAAACCGTAAAAGCTTCATATGATGGCAGGTGGGCCAGGACAACCGGCCTAAGAGGTATCAGAGCGGAGGTGGTTACTGAGCGGCTCTGGATTACTTTTAGGCCTGGAATGCACTATAATATTCCGGGTAACCCAAGAACAGCGGTAAAAACGTAGTGGAGATGTAAGCTGGGAGGAACGTCAGCACCGCCCTCATAACTACGATAAGTGCAAGGCCATCGACCACTGGATGGTCCTCTATGATGCAAGCTTCTGAATTAGAGCGGCGCAAGATGCGGACAGATAGTCAGAAACGCGTAAGAGCGGTATGCTATTGATAAAGGCGAGGTGGAATCGATATGATCTATAAGACCGGCATTCTGATAATGAGTGACAAAGGCAGCCGGGGAGAACGCGAAGACAAAAGCGGCAAACAGATCGAGACCATGCTGGGAAATCAGTTCTCAGTGGAATATTATGCTATGATCCCCGACGAAAAAACTATTATTGGAGAGCGTTTGCAAATGTTGTGTGATGAGATGAGGCTGGATTTGGTCTTGACTTCTGGAGGAACCGGGTTTGCCCCCCGCGATGTGACTCCTGAAGCCACTATGGAAGTGATCGAGAAACCAGTTCCCGGCATTTCTGAAGCTATCCGCGCCATCGGCATGGAGAAGACACCCAAAGCCATGCTCAGCCGCGGTGTGGCTGGCATTAGGGGCAAGACTTTGATAATCAATATGCCCGGAAGTGTCAAAGGGGTGAGGGAATCCCTGGAAGCCGTTCTGCCGGTCTTGCCTCATGGATTGGACACCTTGAAGGGCGACTCCTCAGAGTGCGGACAGGAGTAGAAAACTAAACAAATTGGAGCAGAACTTTGTCAGGTAAAATCTTAGTGGTTGATGATGAAGACAGCCTGGTCAGGCTAATTACATACAATTTGAACAAAGCTGGCTTTGAAACTGTATACGCTTACGATGGACTGCATGCCTGCCAACTTATCTATCACGAGCAGCCTGACCTTATTATCCTTGATTTGATGCTGCCCGGTAAAGACGGGCTGGAGATCTGTCGGGAAATGCGCGCTGCTGGCTTACCAATACCGATAATAATGCTTACGGCCAGGGATGAAGAAATTGATCGGGTTCTGGGATTGGAGCTTGGGGCTGACGATTATGTAACCAAACCCTTTAGCGTGAGGGAATTGACAGCCCGAGTCAAGGCGGTTTTGCGCCGCAAAGGCATAAAAGCGGAAGCTCAATCGCTATCAGACTGTGTCAAGGTCGGCAGCTTTGAAATCAGGCCTCAACAATACGAGATTTACCGCCATGGTCAGCTTTTGCAGCTGACATTGAAGGAATACGAACTGTTCTCACTATTACTCAGAAACCGGGGCAAGGTGATGAAGCGGGACTACCTGCTGCAAGTTTTATGGGATTCACCGGCAGGAGTTTCCACACGGGTTCTGGATGTTCACGTCAGCAAACTGCGCGACAAGATTGAAGCCGACAGCAGTCAGCCCGCATTGATCAAAACCGTACGCGGAGTGGGCTACAAGTTTGAGGAAGACGGGAATGAATAAGAGTTATCACTATAAATTATTTACCGCTTTCCTGCTTACCATTCTCATCTTTTTGGGCTTATTGACAGCACTGGGTTATTACCAGTTCAAGAATTATTATCTGCAAAGCCTTGAAGCCAGATTGGTCAAAGAAGCCTATCTGGTGGCTGACATGTGCTGGTACCGCACACAGGATAACGGCTTGGTGCGCAGCTATCAGGATATATGTGTGAGCGCTGCCCGGGACGCTTCCACCCGAGTGACGATAATCAACTCTCAAGGGATGGTATGGGGCGATTCTGAGGTATCTCCCCAACAATTGGATAACCACAGCACCCGTCCCGAAGTCTACGCCGCCCTGCAAGGCAAAACCGGGGTGGAGATCCGCTACAGTGATACCCTTAAGATGGATATGCTCTATGTGGCGGTGCCTTTCTCAAACCAGGAGAGTAGCGGCGTGGTACGCATGGCAATGCCGTTGTCTGATTTGCAGACCATCTATGACCACGCACTTATGGGGATTTTGATGGTGGCCTTAGGATGTGGCTGCTTGGCATTCTTATTGAGTTTCGTGCTTATCCCTTATTTTTCCCGGCCTATCCGGGAGATAACTTCGGCCGTACAGGAAATGGCAAGGGGTAATTATAATCGGCGCATTTCTATGCATAGCGAAGATGAACTGGGAATACTAGCCGCTAGCTTTAACGACATGGGGCAGCATATAGAACAGAACCTGCAACAGATCTCAGAGGTCAAAGATCGCCTGGAGGCGATTCTCAGCAACACAGTAAACGGTATCCTGTTGATCGGGCGGGAGGGTCGCTTAATATATGCCAACCCTGCTGCAGTCTTGCTTCTGGGGTTAGAGGCTGATTCTATTGGCCGCAATTATACTGAGACCCTCACTGCTTTTGAAATTCTGCAGATGGTTGATGAGGTTAGGCAGAGTCGAAAGCAGAATAAGCAGAGCATCGTCCTTCACACCCGTGGAGATCGTACCGTGGAAGTCAATGTGGTACCGGTGATATACGAGGGCGAGACCAGTCAAGATATCCTGCTGGTCTTCAATGATATATCTGAAATGAAGCGCCTGGAACAGGTGCGCCGGGATTTCGTGGCCAATGTATCCCATGAACTGAAAACCCCGGTAGCCACCATCAGCGGATTTGCCGAAACGCTATGGGATGAGGAAGGCCGGAATCCTGCCAATGTGGCTGAATTCTCGCGCATAATTTACGATGAAGCTCAGCGTCTGAGCACTTTAATAAATGAATTATTGACCTTGTCCAGGTTGGAGGCAGACACGGTAAACCTCAATCTGCAGAAGATTGATCTCAATCATATTATAGCCACAACGGTAAGCAGGATGGCTATTTTAGCGGGGCAAAAAGGTGTGAGTATTCACTATCCTGAACTGCCAAGAGCTGTTGAGATATGTAGTGACGCTGAGTCTATCGAGCAGATTATAACCAACCTTTTGGACAATGCCATCAAATATAGCCACCAGGGAAGCAGCATCGAAGTTAAACTGGAAGATCAACCTGACCGGGCCATTGTCAGGGTTAAAGATCATGGCCCAGGTATACCGGTATCCGAATTACCACGGATTTTTGAACGCTTTTATCGGGTGGATAAGGCTCGCTCCCGCAAAACCGGGGGCACCGGCTTGGGCTTGGCCATTGTCAAACACCTGGCGGAAGTATTAAAGGCACAGGTGAGTGCAGACAGTACCTTGGGTATCGGCTCTACTTTTTCGGTCACCTTCTTCAAATAATCAAACCGATCCGCCTCAATAATACCAACCCACATTTACACAAAATTTACATAGGATTTACCCAATTGCAAAACAGCTTGCGATTATCCTTTACATTGAACGCCTATTCTATAGGTGATGAATACTTAACAGTGATTGATAAGGAGGAAAGCAAGCATGGATTTATACACGGTTAGAAAGCACAGTAGTATTCTCATGGTAGGAATGTTACTTTCAGCGGTATTGCTGATGGCCGGCTGCGGCCAGACAGACCCCAGTGCCGCCCCCAAGGATGGTGCCGCTCTAAGCGGTTCTCTGACCGTGGCGGGATCAACCTCAGTGCAGCCTTTCAGTGAGGTCTTAGCCGAGGAGTTCATGGCCGCTCATAAGGGAACGCAGATTAATGTCCAAGGCGGAGGTTCTAGTGTAGGGGTCGAGGCTGCCGTGTCAGGAACCGCCCAGATAGGGGCAGTTTCACGGACTGTAAGCAGTGAAGAAAAGAGTAAGGGTGTGGTTGATACCACCATCGCCCTGGATGGTATCGCAGTAGTAGTTCACCCCAGCAACCCGATCGCCTCAGTCAAAACTGAGGATGTGATGAATATCTACCTGGGCAACATCAAGAACTGGAATCAGTTGGGCGGACCCGATGGCCCCATCACCGTGGTCTCCCGTGAAGATGGATCCGGCACCAGAGAGGCCTTCACCACTTTAGTCATGAATAAGAAGGATACTATCAAGACAGCTATTGTGCAAAACTCTACCGGTGCGGTCAGAACTACCGTGGCTGGTGACAAGAATGCCATAGGATATGTATCCTTATCCAGCCTCAACCAGGAGGTTAAAGCACTGCCCATAGATGGGACTGAAGCTACCGAGGCCAACGTCAAAAATGGCAGTTATAAACTGCAGCGGCCCTTCATCTATGTTACCAAAGGCGAACCGACTGGACTCAGCAAAGCATTCATCGATTTCATATTAAGCCCTGAGGGTCAACAGCTGATAGTCGAAGAGGGTGCCGTCAGCGTGAAGTAATAAGATGAGAGAAAGCATTTTATTCCCAACATCAGGTGGAATGGCGATCATCCCCGGTGCCAGAGCTGGCACCGGGGCGAGTAAGGGAGAAAACATGAAAAGGGGTCCAGCAAAAAAAAGACGGTCCCATAAAGAAAGCTTTATCGAAAAGACTCTGGCCTTCAGCGCTGGCCTATTCGTTATGGTAATTGCTGTTATCACCATTTTTATTTTCAGCAAAGGGCTGCCAGTATTCCTGCAGGTGGGCTGGCAGGATTTTATTTTCGATACCGATTGGCGGCCTACCAGAGGCATTTTTGGGATAGGTGCCATGGTCTTGGGTTCAATAGCGGTGACCGTGTCGGCCATGGTATGGGCAGTGCCATTAGGAATAGCGACTGCGGTATTTATGGCGGAAATCGCCCCAGGCCACATAGGCAGGATGTTGGGCAGTCTGGTGGAGTTGCTGGCGGGAATACCCTCAGTGGTATATGGCTTCGTGGGTCTGCTGGTAGTGGTTCCATTTATACGCCAGCATCTGGGCGGGAACGGACTCAGCGTTTTAGCCGGGGCCATAGTTCTGGGGGTTATGATTTTGCCGACGGTTATTAATATCTCCCGTGATGCCATACTGGCGGTACCAAAAGAATATGCTGAGGGCTCACTGGCCCTGGGTGCTTCCCATCACCAGACCATAGCCCGGGTAATCATACCGGCAGCCCGTTCTGGGATTATTACAGCTATAGTCTTAGGGATGGGCCGGGCCATAGGGGAAACTATGGCAGTGGTAATGGTGACAGGGAATGCGCCCGTTGCCCCGAATAGTATACTGGCTCCGGTCAGAACCATGACCAGCAACATTGTTTTGGAAATGGGGTATGCCAGTGGAGATCATCAAGGGGCCCTATTCTCTACCGGCATGGTACTGTTTGTATTTATAGTGGCTTTAAATCTGGTAGTCAATCGAGTCGCTAAGGCAGGTGGAATAAATGGCAAAAAATAAATGGTATGATCGTATGATAACGGCGGCCTTCTGGTCGGCAGGTCTGTTTATAGTCCTAATCTTAGCCAGCATCATAGCTTATATTGCCGTAAAGGGCATATCTGCTATCAGCCTGGATTTTATTTTACAGCCGCCCAGCAGAGCGGGGCGGGCCGGGGGTATTTCCACCACCATTGTCAGCACGGTATATTTGACCTTGATGTCTTTGTTGATAGCCGTGCCGGTAGGGGTGGGCAGCGCCATTTATTTACAGGAATATGCCCATAGCCAGAGCCGATTTGGCAGACTGGTCAACCTGATCGCTGAAACTCTAGCCGGGATACCTTCAATAGTTTTCGGCCTGTTCGGTTTTGTATTTTTCGTGGTCTTCCTGGACCTGGGATGGTCGATCCTGTCGGGGAGCCTGACCTTGGCGATCATGATTTTGCCAACAATCACCCGCACCGCCCAGGAAGCCATTCTGGCGGTTGCCCATGAGTACCGGGAAAACAGCCTGGCTCTGGGGGCCAGCCGCTGGCAGACGGTGAGCAGGGTGATTTTGCCATCGGCCTTGCCGGGAATCGTAACCGGGATTATCTTATCCATCGGCAGAGCGGTAGGAGAAACAGCGGCCATCATTCTCACTGCGGGCAGTTCCCTGGGAATGCCTATAGCCCCCAGTGATCCGGCCCGCACCATGGCAGTGCATCTATACCTGATGGCCATGGAAGGTATCTCCGCCGAGAGGGCTTTTGGAACTGCATTGTTGTTGGTTATTCTCATCGTGATTATCAATTACCTGGCCAATCTAAGCTTAAAGAGATTTTCACAGGCGGTGCGCTGAAGGAGGAGCATGATGGAGCCTAAAAAAATGAAAATGAGAAGTGAAGGCCTGGCAGTTTTCTATCAGCAATACCAGGCTCTGCGCGGTATAGATATGAACATTGCGGCCAACCGCGTTACCGCCTTGATCGGACCCAGTGGCTGCGGAAAATCCACATTCTTGCGCACCCTAAACCGAATGAATGATCTGGTGGAAGGGACTACCATCAAAGGTCAGGTGTATCTCGATGAAGTCCCCATCTATGACAAAGAGGTTGATGTGGTCGGATTGAGGAAACGAGTAGGGATGGTTTTTCAAAAGCCTTCCGTATTTCCTATGTCAATATATGACAACGTGGCTTATGGACCGAGAATACACGGTATTAAGAACCGCAGCCATTTGGATGAGATTGTGGAAAAGAGCCTCAAGGCCGCCAATCTTTGGGATGAAATGGGCAGCCGATTGAATTCACCCGCCAATCGCATGTCAGGAGGGCAGCAACAGCGCCTGGTAATAGCCCGGGTGCTGGCGGTCGACCCCGAGGTCATTCTCATGGACGAACCTGCGTCGGCCTTAGATCCCATATCAACTGCCAAACTGGAGGAATTGATTAGCGAGCTCAAGAAGAACTACACCATTGTAATCGTCACCCACAATATGCAGCAAGCCGCCCGGGTTTCAGATTATACCGGATTTTTTTTGAGCGGCGCCTTGATCGAATTCAACACCACCAGTGAGCTGTTCGTCAACCCGGCCAACCGACAGACAGAAGATTATATCACCGGCAGATTCGGTTGATGATTATATATTAGATATATGGAGGAGGTAATTCGTTTGGCCATTGAATCATTGGAAAACCAGTTGCAGTCATTGAAGGAAGACATATTGAAGATGGGGCTCCTCTTGCAAGAGCAGATCCTCTTAGCCAACCGCGCCTTGACCGAAAAGAACCTGGAATTAGCCCAGGAAGTCATTTCCAGGGACGACATTATAGATCAAAAGGAATTAGATATAGAAAAGAAATGCCTCTACTTGATTGCTCTAAAACAACCCATGGCCAAGGACCTGCGCTTTATCGGCACCGCCTTGCGCATCATCGTGGACCTGGAACGCATGGGGGATCATGCTGAGGATATCGCCAAGATCGCCATTCAGCTTTATGAGCAGCCCTATATGAAGCCGCTCATCGATATACCCAGGATGGCGGGAATTGCCCAGGACATGGTAATGACCGCTATGAAAGCCTTTATAGATGGTAACTCTGACTTGGCTATGAGCCTGGTGAACATGGAAAAGCAAGTGGAGTATCTATACAATGAAGTTTTCACTGAACTCTTGGGATATATGATGCGTGATCAAGGCCATATTCCTCAGGCAACCGCCTTGCTGCTCACTGCCGGGCACCTGGAGAGGATAGCAGACCACGCTACTAATGTAGGTGAAATGGTGATATACATGGTGGAAGGCAAAAGGGTAGATCTTAATGTCATGGCCCGGTCCAATCCATAGTTATTAATTTCAAAATACCTGGGCAAAGGATGTCCTGAGTAACCGTCCCAGCCTACTTCTTTCCGTCTATGCAACCTCAAGTTTACACGGACATTCTCCCAATTCGCTAAAATTGGTACACATATTGCAATATTAATGCATATTAAGTCCCTATCTCTCATTGGCAACGGGCCCGGGACAGGATAATCCCCCCACCCTCCCCGGGCCGGGCCGATTTTTTAATATCAATATTTTCCCTCCATGCCGGCTTAAAATCAGGCCGGCCCTTTTATCAGAGGCGATGGCCATTCCCTGGAACTTGGGAAATATGAACGGACTCACACTGGCAAAAGAGTACTTCACCGCCTGCGGTTTGCCCATGATCGATCTATAGATGATGCAGAAAGAAAATTGGCCTTGATACAATAAACAGGAGTCAAGCCCTGGTACAGGAATCATGCTTGAAATCTGCACGCCTCCATGCGGTACTTGCCACCGGCTTGAGCACTATGCGGTGCGCTTTCTTGGAGTGTAGCCAGACTAACTAAATCAATTACTTGAAAGCATGCTTCTGGAATTGCTGCTGAATCCAGAACATGCTTTTTTGACCTTATATGTTAAGTTCTTGCAGTACAAATTATACTGGAGAAGCTCCCGCTGCGAGCATGGTGCATCACTGTGGCTTGTTGATAAAGGCGGATCGGGTGAAAAGCGGTATTCCCCAAACATCCCTTTATAAGTAGGGTTGCAGCTAAGGCCACCTTAAGATCGCCGTCCCATATTGGTGGGATTCCTGCAAATCTGTGATGCGAAGAGGTTATACATCTTGTCAGCTCAGATATGGGCTGGTAGGATAGAAACTGTGTTGAGATATAAAGAAGATACATCAAATACCATAGAGCCTTTAAGGTTTAGCCGGATGTGATCATAGGTTTCGAGTGCCCAATATATGTCTATTTATCAATCCTCGATATAAGGCTTGATCGATATATTATAGGTGCTGAGGGCAGTAGCACAGGGGACCTGAGTTTAACGGTCAGCTAATAATTGGGCTGTTAGCGGAGGTGGAGATAAACATAGACAAATCAGGTTCGGGGTTTTTTTAATAAGCAGCACTCTTCACTAAGGATTGCAAATCGGGGGGAAAGAAATTGGATGCAACAAAAACAGTAAATAGATGGATTTATTTAGTGGTCGGTGTGATCACTATGTTATTTGCCGGAATTATCTACGCCTGGTCGATATTGAAAGCTCCTCTGGCCGCCGAATTCCACTGGACCCCGGCTGCCCTGGCCCTAAATTTCACCATCATGATGTGTTTTTTCTGTGTGGGCGGTATTCTCACGGGTGTTGTAACCAAAAGATTTAGTGTGAAGGTGCCGGTCATCATTGGTGGAATTCTGACTTTTCTTGGCTTTTTTCTCACTTCACGCATGAGCGGTGCCAGCACCACAGACCTTTATCTGAGCTACGGTGTATTGACCGGATGCGGGGTTGGAATGGCCTATAATGCCATTATTTCAGGAACCATGTCCTGGTTCCCAGATAAAGCCGGTACCTGCTCCGGAGCACTCATGATGGGATTCGGTGCCAGCACCCTGCTATTAGGCACTATAGCCAGCAGCCTGATAGAATCGATTGGCTGGAGAAACACCTACGTGGTGCTGGCTGTTGCCATCGGTGCCATTCTCGTGACCGCTGGCATGATTATCAAATTCGCTCCCGCTGATCTGCCGCTGCCTAAGGCAGCAACAAACAAATCTATTAAAGGCCAAGACCTTAAACCCCAGGATTATACCGCCGCAGAAATGACCAGTGGCGCCACATTCTGGAGATTCTATTTCTATTCCATTCTTACTGCGGCTATTGGCACCACCGTCATCAGCGCTGCCAGGGACATATCCATGTCAGTTGGGGCAGCGGCAGCTCTGGCAACAACTCTGGTAGGGGTACTGGCGGTCTGCAATGGCCTGGGCCGGATCATGGCAGGAGCATTATTCGATTCCTTAGGGCGGCGCACTACCATGTTGATCGCCAATGGTATCACTATTGCTGCCCCGGCAGTGACCCTGGCCGCGGTCCTCTACAGCAGTGTGCCATTGGTGATAGTCGGACTGTGCCTCTGCGGCTTTTCTTATGGATGTGTGCCTACCACCGCATCGGTGGTTATCAGTTCCTTCTACGGAAGCAAGAACTTCCCCCTGAATTTCAGTATTGTTAACACCTTTTTGATTCCGACATCCTTTGTGGCCACTCTGGCGGGTTCATTTGTGACTAAAACCGGCTCTTTCACCTCAACCTTTATAATGCTGTTGGTGTTCTCCATTGTGGCCCTGGGATTTAACCTCAGCATCAAACGACCTGACGGAAAGAAGTCATTGGGAACAGCTCATACTCAGGTGCCAGCCAGCGGAGAGGCAGGGGGAAAATAACCCCCTGCTGTTTTTTGGTTTATTTCTTCTGCACCGGAATCCAAACCTCGCTATAAGCGTAATTATTCTTATCTTCATTCATTTTAGTAAATGAAAAGGTGGGGAGATTGATTACTTCGTAATCGGAAGCAGGAAGCCATTCCGCATATATTCTGGCCATGGTATTTTGTAAAGTGGAAGGAAATGGTCCTTCATTGGGGAATATGGCCCAAGTACAGGCTTTGACCGGCACTTTTTCCAATAGCTCGCTGACCTGATTTTCAGTGGTCAAAACACCGATCAGGTGGGTTAGACCCCCTTCTTCTTTTAAGAAATTGGCGTCAGCATCATAAGAGGCATTGACAACTTCATAAGGCTCCATATTTTGCAGGGCATGCATCGCTGCTCTTTGTTCAGCGGTTATGCTTTCGGCAAGCTTTACAATCTCCTGGTTAACACCTTCAAACTGCATAGGAACTCGTTTGCTCACACCCACCAGATTAAAAGCTGGTTTGTCTTCAATTCTAAATTCCATGGAAACTCCTCCTTTAACGGTTATTGCGAACCATAGCCTGGGAAACGATTTGCTCAGGCCTTTTTTGGTTGCATCTGAGGGCAAAAACCCGCTCCATTTTTTAAATGCCCTGGTAAAGCCGTCTATTGACTGATAACCATATTTGAAAGCGACCTCGGTTACCTTTTCTCCATTCAATAGATCCTTATTGGCTTCCGCTAGTTTTCTGCCTTTGATATACTCACTGAGCGTAAACCCGGAAAGATAGAAAAATATCTTTCTAAAATGATAATCAGAAACCCCGGCATATTCAGCAATTACTTCCAGAGATAGATCATCGGTCAAATGAGCTTCAATATAATCCATGACCTGATTTAATTCCTTTAACAATGACCGGCCTCCTTCCCATATCCACATAATACCCAATGCTGCCTAAAAGCTGCTCGACTTATTTAACAGCAAATATATCGATTGATCAAAAAGAACCGCAGACCTAACCGAATCTGCAGATTTCGTCGCGCCTCAGCAGGCGGTTTACCAACTAGCCATATTGATGCGGCTATGGAATATTTTAAGCTTCAGCACATTGAGGTCAAGGCTTTGCATTTCGATAACGCCAGTATGAGCCCTCCACCAGAACTCTGCTGGAACCGCGATTTCCGCTGTATTTATTGGCACGACCGGTAATGGTTGTATATTTCCCGCTTCGTGATCAGTCTCCTTATGTGCAAGTTTTTTCCCAGGCCTATAAGGACATTCCAGCCAGCCCCGTTTTAGCAAGCTGCGGACTTCACGGATTTATGCCATATTAAAGAAAATTCCTTGGATTATGATGGCTGGGTCATTAATTAGAGAGTATTGGAAATAGGCGTTGCCATCAAATGGCAGCGTCTAATAAAGATGCTTATCCGACATCATTTAGTAGACTGCCATAGATGAGGGGAAATACCCGCTTTAATGCCCGGATAGGCAGTGAGACGCTACATTTGCGTGATTTGTCACCTATCGGTTAGGCGGGTAGAATGGAACAGTAACTAAACATACCAGTTATTACCTTTTAAGATGGGTTGATTTGCGGTAGCATTTTGCTTAGTACACCAAACTTAAGTTAGCGAAACATCTTAGGGTTATCGGGGGAAAAACAAAGAATTGCGTTGTGCTAAATAATTGAAGATTTAGAGGAGCTGGTTTCATGGCAGATATAAAATGGATCAGGACTCACTGCGGGCGGATGGACCATGGTGGTTGCACCCTGCAGGTGGGGGTGAAAGACAACCGCATTGTTCAGATTAAAGGTGATTTGGACGGTTATCTTAATAAAGGCTATACCTGTTACAAAGGCCGCGTTTCAGCTGACCGGCTCAACCATCCCGACCGGTTAGGCCACCCTTTAAAAAGGGCTGGACAACGCGGCGCGGGCCGATGGCAGCAGATCACCTGGGATGAGGCTTTAGAGGAGATCGCCGGTAATTTGCTGGATATTAAAGAGCGCTGGGGAGCCCGCGCGGTGGGCTTTGGGGTAGGCATGCCCAAAGGATTGGAGCATTTCGTCCTGATCCGCCTGGCCAACTTGTTTGACTCCCCCAATGTGGTCGCTTCTCAGGACGTATGCCATGCCCCCCGCGAAGTGAGCGGTATGCACACCTGCGGCTTCTATCCGGTGGCCGACCTGCACAACCCCACCAACCTGATAATGGCCTGGGGCAGCAATGTCTTAGAAACCAATGAAGAAGGCCAGATTTCCAACTTGACCTTGCAGCAACTCAAGAACGGCGCCAAACTGATAGTGGTCGATCCGCGCCGCACCAGACTGGCTGATCGGGCTGATTTACACCTGCAGCTTAAGCCGGGGACTGACGCCGCTCTGGCCTTGGGGTTCATTCATGTGATTATCACTGAGTTGCTCTACGATGGTGATTTTGTGGAAAATTACACCTTTGGTTTTGAAGATCTGTGCAGCCATGTGCAGCGCTTTACCCCTGAGGTGGTAGAAGCTATCACTGGCATTAAGGCTGATTTCATCAAGGAGGGGGCTCGCCTCTATGCTGGCAGCAAGCCGGCCGCCCTGCAATGGGGCAATGCAATCGAACACGATCTTCATGTATTTGATTCTGCCCGGGCTCTGGCCTGCCTTATGGCCATCACCGGCAATCTGGAGGTCCCGGGAGGCAATATAAATGCCCATGACCCCAAAATCATGGGACTAGGTCAATTCGTTCGCGCTGATCTAATTCCCGACAAAGCCAAGACGATGATCGGAGCCCATCATGGCACCATCCCCCGTATGATGACGGTTCCACCGGCCTACTTCCGACAGGCGATATTAACTGAGAACCCTTATCCGGTTAAGGGGTACTATGGCATGTGCACTAATCCCCTGCTTATCTGGGCGGACAGCCAGACCACCTATGCAGCTCTTAACCGGCTGGAGTTTATTGCCATAGCCGACCTGTTTATGACCCCCACCGCTGCCATGGCAGATATTGTGCTACCCGTAGCCCACCAATATGAAATCAATGACATCGGCCATTACGGCCTCGGGCACGGTATGATCTTTGCCCGTCCTAAGGTGGTGGACCCTCCCGAAGGTTGCTGGCCGGACATGAAAATCCTCAATGAACTGGGCAAACGCGTTTCACCGCCTGAACTCTGGCATGAAAACTATGAAGAATTCCTGGAAGATGTGTTGAAACCGTCTGGTTTGAGTTTCGCTGAGTTTTGCGAACTTGGCTACCTCAAAGGCCCGGACCGCTTCAAACTGCATGAGCAGAAAGGATTTAAAACACCAACCACGAAAGTGGAGTTAAAGCTTAGTCGGGCAGATAAGTTCAAAGTCAAAGCCCTGCCGGATTACACCGGGCTGCCCGAGGATGAGTGTACTGCTTATCCGCTGTTGTTGATAAGCGCCAAAGACCCCCATAATCTCCTTTCCTCATACCGCTGGGTGGAGAAATTACGCCAAAAAAGCCCGCTGCCAATGGTCGAGATAAATCCGGAAACGGCTGCAGCGTACGGTATAACTGCCGGAGATGAAGTTATAATATCAACTCCTTACGGTCAGATTGTGCAGCATGCTGATGTTACCGACCGGGTCCAGCCCGGGGTGGTCTGTGCCGCTGTGGGATGGTGGTTCCCGGAAGGCAGCCCCGATACACAGTATGATTGGCAGAAATCCAACTTTAACAACCTGACCTCTATAGCCAAATTAGGACGGGAATTCGGCACTCCCAACCTAAAAAACCTTCCCTGCAGGGTGACAGCGAAAATGTAACCAGAGTATTTTAGAATGCGCTCGGGATGAGCGCATTCTAAATCTATCCCGCCAGAAGTCTAACCGCCCGATCTAGTTCAGCACTTCCTCCGGTTACCCTGGAAAACCTATTCTCTTTGAAAGTGGGCGTTTCACGTTTTGGATTGCTGTGTCCTACCAGGTCGCTGACCGCGCTTACAAATCCCCAGCCGGTTCCCCGAAACCGTTCCAGGTCGGGTGCATTATGATAACGGGTAAGCAATTCCTGCCGCAGCTCATACACCCTATTATGACGCCGGCCGTCTTTAGGCAGGGGTAATACCATCTCGATCAACTCCTCAAGTCGCTCATCATTCACCCTGGTTTTAAGCAGCATCTCGGCGGCCTGGCCGAGTTCAGAAACATACCGTGTTGTGAGCCGAAGAGTACGAGACGCTTCCTGCAGCTTATCTTCCAGCCGCCCGATATGAATCGTAGCCCAAGACCGTTCAGCTTTTCGCAGAGCAAGATTGAGGGTATTCTGGCAGACCACCCTTATCGGAGTGACAGCTACCCTAACCGCGTGGCGGCCATCATGGCCGTTTGTAAAGAGCAGGTACGGAACGACTTCATCGCCCAGGATTTCCCGGCTATCCATTCGGGCCAGCATCCAAATCCTTTTGCCGCCCTTTAAGCTTCCGGCTGATTCATAGCGGATACCTTCCTGGCCCAGCAGCATATCGGTAAAAGCGAAGGCCTCCCGGTTCTGAACAATACGGTAGTCTTTGCCCACAATGCCCAGAACCTTATCGTCAAAATCGCGGACATTAGCAAAATAATCTTCAACGTCTTTACCATTGACTTGCACCGGCTTCCGCAGCACGTTCCAATCTAATCCCGAAAGCTTCAATGCGGCAGCGCTATCTGGGGCTACCTCCACATTGATCCCTAATCCGTGCCAGGGGACCTCCCTTACATAGAACATCGATTCCACTTCATGAGCCATGTCCTTACTCCCCCTACCAAATATTTGCCTCCAGTATTACCTTACATAATGACACGTTCTTGTCACATCAAACAATTACAATCTATATCAAGTCATCAATAGTAGGAACTGGGCAGATATTCAGATGTTCTTGACAAGAAAAACTAATATGGGAGGACATTGATTGGAAGACTCAAAGAGCGATGTGTTTAAGATAATGTAAGATAAATTTCGCAAATATGAATGCGCCCAAATTGAGACAATACAACAAACCGCGCTATCCGGCGCGGTTTGTTGCTTTTGGTGCGCCTATCATGAGTGCTATCTTCTGCATGATTGTTGTTGTGTGTGCGGAAGGCCATTGCCGAAAATGAGTACACAATTAACAATCAGCGTTGGGCAGCTTACCACCGGCGTGACTATACCCGAATGGACAGCTGTAATGATGCTGAGCAATGTCTCCAGCCCGGCTCTATATATGCAGGCCGCGTTCCGATGCCAAAACCCATATCACTAGGAGAAAAACTGTAAATATTATAGCGGGGGATTGTTCAACAAAATAGTTTTCGATGAGGCGATACGGGAATTCCTAAATATACGCGAGAGACTCGCGGATTATTTTGATGAATCCCATGAGGAGGATGTCTTCAATTATATACCGCCGCAGGAGACCAACCAGATATTCACGCCAAAACAGGTTGTAAAGATAATGATGGTGCAGAAACTCGAAGATGAAGACCCGCATGTATTTGAAGATCCCGACAAGACCTTTATTGATTTATTCATGAAGTCCGGACTTTACATTACAGAATTGGTAAAACGCCTGTTCAACAACCCGGTAATGAAAGAGAAGATACCTGATAACGATGAGCGATTAAAGCACATAGAAGCAACTGTATGGGCTTGCACCCAGCGATATAATCTATCATATTGCAACGAACTATATTTTCAGTTTTGATACGGAAAACAGAATCAGTCGTAAGCATTTCAAGAGCGTCGATACAAGACCTGCTGTCAAAGTGGGGAAACTTGATAAATTATTGGCTGCGACATTCGATGACTTGGAAGAGCATGAAAACATTAGAGTTACATCTAAAGAAG